>OZ241358.1:0-3927415 GCA_965200465.1 Candidatus Azophilus sp.
CGCTGGGGTGCAGGAACAGTGCGCCATTCACGACACGCCCTTCCATTTCAAGCAGTGGGGGGATTGGGCGCCTCTTGATGCGGTTGCCGGCCCGCACTTGCCAAGGGGCGTTCTGAGCGACAGCTACTCGGCCCCCATGGGGCGGTTCGGCAAGAAGATCAGCGGACGGGCGTTGCAGGGCCAAACTTGGGATGGGGTGCCATTGAGCGTCAGCGAAAACGGACTTTGATACCCTTGCCGTTGGTAAATCCCCGCCCGCCTTGAGGGCGGCTTACGGAGATTCGGCCTTCTTTTTCAAGGCGCTGCAGAGTATCCCGCCGCAGTTGTCCCGTGTGGAATATGGTTTCATCGCCCATGACGAATGCTTCAATGACCTCGATTGGCGTTAGCCTATCGCCAAAACGGTCCTGCAACTGTGCAGCCAGTGGTTCAGTGCTTGCATCGAATATCAGCCCTTGGTTTCCTGCATACCCTCTAAGCCTGTAGCCGCCGCTGGGGTCGGCTTTCCAATTGTTGTGCATTCGATAGCGAAGAAAAGAACTATTCCTTTTTCGCCGTCTGCCCAATCCGGTAAACACGGGTATTGTGCTTCCGAATGAAGTCCAGATCGCCCTTGGAGCGCAAGGGGGCTGAAAGGCACCTATCCTTCTCACCAGATAAGTCAATCGTCCCCACCAGCTTCGGCAGGACCTCCTTGGAGACGTCCTCGGGCCAAGACTGCTTGACCATCATCCGCACCTTGTCCTCTTTGAGTATCCTGCTCACGTTGAGCATCCTGTCTAGGAACCGCTCGTGCCAGAAATGCCTATCGCTCAGCATGGGGGTCAAGGAGTGTATCAGGTCCCCAAAGAAATCGGCGTTTATAACCGTCGTCGCTCCCAAGTCCTCCCGCGGCAGGTAATCCGCATAGCGCCAGTTCTTCCCCTGAGCCTTCCAGTCCCCGCCATTTTTCTCAAAGGATTCCGCTACTCCGTCAAAGAGTTCCAGATACTCAATGAATTTGGGGGGGCAGCCCTCGTACTCCTGCCTAGCGCCTTCCTTGAACATGTTCTCGACATACCCGCCTGAGCCGGCCTGCTCATACACCGGCTTTCCATGCTGCATGGACATTGTCTTGATCACATGGAATGGAATCTGGCGCAAACCGAACCGAACCTTGTCGCCCTCGTGTATCTCTGTTGTGCCCTTGCACACGACTTCGCAGTAGGCGCACTCAAAGGCGTGTTCGAGGTTTTTTCGTTTTTCGCTGTCATCCAACGCCTCAAGGCATTCCTGATAGGCATCCACTAGGCTGTGTCTGGCACCGCCGCTTCTCCTCGACAACCGCTCATCCTTGATCAAGCCCTTTAGGAGTTGAAACAGGGCCTCCAGCGATTTTCCGGCGTGCGCTATAGCTTTCGCATTGTGAATAATGTGCTTCCGCCCCCAATACGCCTTGTCGTCGGAAGCGCCCGCATTGCGCAACGCTCGCAGAGCATTCTTGTGCTCCGCATGGGCAATGCTGGAAAGGCGGGCCTCCTCTAGTATCTGAAGGGACACCCTATCCATTATCTCCGGGAGAAGGTGGTTGTCGTCCACCAAAGGCACTTGCATGGAAACTCTCCTAAATCACCAAGTCACAAACGCATATCGTAACACCACCACTTTCCACCAACCCAACGCAATTTCCCAATGGCAGGGATTCTTCAGCCCCCAAATCCGATCGCCGGCAACTGCGCGACGATGCGGGTGGTCTCGACGCTTAGGTGGACGATGCGGCGGAAGGTGGGGATGAGGTCTTGGGGGTGGTCGAACCAAGCGTTGGGGTCGTTGGTGATGCCGCTTTGCTTGTCTTGCACGATTCGGTAGCGGTCGATGAGCCACTCCAAAGGGGTTCTGCCGTTTACTTCGTAGTGGTGGGCTTCCGGGGGGATGCCGGTTAAGCGGAGGTGATCGTTGAGGACGAGTTCGGACTTGGCGGCGTCGGCGAAGCGCATCTTTCGGGCGCCGATGAGGAAGTGTTGCGGTTTTGGGGTTCCCTCTCCCGTGAAGGTCAGCCCCAAGGAGTGTTCGGGGCAGGTTTCGTAGCCCAAGTGCAGGGCCGTGAGCGCACCGCCGGCTTCGGCGAAGGTGTGGAAGTCCGGGGCTAGGGGGATTCTTGGCAACTCCTTGCTCAGGTCGTTGGCGAAGCGCTGCCGGTAGGCGGGGGCATGGAGCAGGCCGTAGGCGTAGTCGAAGATGGCGTCCTTGGTGATGGAGGGGTCCTGGTAGTGGATGCGAAACTTGCGCAGGGCGGCGTCGCTGATGTTGTCGAAGCGCTGCACGTCGTCCGGCAGGCCCGGCAGTTGGTCTTGGACGCCACCGAGTGCCTGGCTGCGGTGTCCCGCGTCGTTTCCGGGGACTGACGCCGCGGCGCCTTGGTCGCGGGCGCTGCTGGGGGCTTGGTGGCGGTATCTTTCGTCGTTTCCGGGGGCTTGGCCGTGCCCGCTCTGGTTCTGGGTGCTGCTCGGCGCGTGGTAGCGGTATCTCGGGAAGCATTGGCCGAACGCAATGAAGTGCAGGTCTGGCATCGAGTCCACGGCCAGCACGGAGAAGGGCTTGGTGGAGCCTACGCCGGGTACGCAAATGGCCCGATTCTTGGTGTCTGGCATGGGGAAGATGCTATCCATTTGGTATTTTCGCTGTGCAAAAACGTGCTCGATATAGCAGTGTTGCTTAACAAATGGTCGATATTGGGTCCTTCGCACATTGCTAGCGGAAAATACGATTCCCTTCCTTCTAACCAAGTTGTCCTTCAGTGCCTGATCCCATCGTATGTTCTTGGAATGAAGGCGTACGGTCTCGTCTAATCTGTATTTGGGGCGTTCTTCTGCGACCTGCATGGCTTGCATATAGTCTTCTCCCGCTCGACGGGCGTTTTCGGCGCAGGATTCGCGGGAGAAGTTGTACAAGTAGGCATCCCTTCCGGTCTTGTAGCCGCTGCTGAACAGCCGGAACAAAGCGTCTTCGCCCTTCCCCGCCTTCACCTCCTTCGACCCCAACGGATAGAGCCGCTGAAAGTCCTCGCTGCGTTGATCGATCCAGTCGTGGTGTTGGTTCGGCGTGATCTCGCGCCAGTCTTTGATGCCGGCGATGGAACCCGCCTCGCGCAGGAACTTCAGCTTCTCCTCGCGCTTCAAATAGTCGCCGATGTCGCGGTAGAGGATGCGGCAGCCATCGTTCGGGGCGTCCGGGTTGCGCACCAGCACCGTGATGGCCACGGGCGCCCGGGAACCTTGGCCGAACAGGTTGTCGCCCTCTCGGCGACGCAGTTCACCGGAAGTTCGCGCATTGCCCCGCAGATGCAGCACATGCACCGCGCTGAACTCCTCCGCCAAACAGGCCCGCACCCCGGAATCCACGTTGCCATCGATCCAAGAGCCGTTGCTGACGAAGGCCACCACACCCTGTTCGCCGATGCGGTCTGAGGCCCAGCGGATGGCCATCTTGTAGCTGTCGTAGAGACTGTTCTTATTGGTGGCTTTGGAGTGCGCCGCGTAGGTGTCGGCGATGCGCCGCTCCATCTGCGGGTAATCCACATTGGGGTTGTCGTCCGCCGAACTGCGCTGCGCCGCGGACCACGGCGGGTTGCCGACGATCACTTGAATCGGCTGGCTTTGCTGGCGCTCCACCCGTTCGCTGTTGTCCGGCAGCCAGTCCCTCGGGAAGCCGGTGCGGTCCGTGTGTAGGTTGAAAGTGTCCGTGAGCACGATGCCGCTGAAGGGCTGGTAGGCGGCATCGGCGCCGCGCCGGCCGTGGAACGCCTCCTCGATGTGGATGGCGGCGATGTAGTAGGCCAGCAGCACCAGCTCGTTGGCGTGCAGTTCAGAGCCGTATTTCCTTTCCAAGTCCGCATCGCCGATCAAAACCGATTGCAGCAGGCGCACCAGAAAGATGCCGGTGCCGCTGAACGGGTCCAGTATGTGGACGCCCTTGTCGCTCAAGCCCCTGCCGAACGCTTGGCGCAGCGCATGGTCGGCGCTCGCTAGAATGAAATCCACCACCTCCACCGGCGTATAGACGATGCCCAAGCGGTCTGCGTCCTTCTTCAGCGCCGTGGCGAAGAACTTCTCATAGAGCTCCATCAGCACCCGCTGGCGGGCGGCGCTGTTGTCCAGCCCTTGGGCGCGGCGGCGGACGCTTTCGTAGAAGCGCTCCAAGTCCCGCACCTCGTTCTCCAAGCCGAATTCGCCGAAGTCCCGCCGCAGGGCGTCCAAGGCTTGCGCCACCGGGTTGGCGGCGGCGAAGTCGTAGTGTTCGAACAGCGCCTCGAACACCGGGCGGGTGAGGATGTGCTGGGCCATCATCTCCACGGCGTTGGCGCGGCTGACGGCCTCATTGATGGACGCTTGCAGTTCGGCATGGAAGGCGTCGAACCATTCGCGCAGGGCTTCGTTGCCGGCGGCGGCGAGCAGGCTTTCGATGCGTTGCACGAGGCGGGTGAAGATGTCCGCCACGTCCTTGGCCCAGGTCTCCCAATACTTGCGGTCGCCGCACTTCTCCACGATCTTGGCGAAGATGGCGCCGGGCGGCAGGTCAATGGGGGCGAAGGGCAGATCGGCCATGGAGGGTTCAGCGCCCAAGCCCTCGTCGCCGCCTTCGCCGGTGCTGAAGATGATGCGGCTGGTGGGATGGTTGTTGAGGTCGATCTTGTTGATCTCGGCGTCGAAGCGGTCGTCATGGGAGCGCAGCGCCCGCAGCACGCTCCACACCGCGGCAAAGCGCTCGTTGTCGTCCAGCACCGCCGCCGCGCTGACGCCGGCCGGCACCGCGATGGGCAGGACGATGTAGCCGTATTCCTTGCCCTCGGCGCGGCGCATGGCTCGGCCCACGGCCTGCACGATATCGACTTGGGAACTCTTGGGGCTCATGAACAACACGGCGTCCAGCGCCGGCACGTCAATGCCCTCGGACAGGCAGCGGGCGTTGCTGAGGATTCGGCAGGTGCCTTCTTCCGCGCCTTTCAGCCACTCGATGCGGGCCTTGCGCTCCAAGGCGTGGTGCTGGCCGTCCACATGCTCGGTGCTGCAGCGGAAGGCGGCGGTGCGCTCCGCCAGCGGCAGTTGGTCGATGGCGTGGCCGACGATGGCGCCCCAATGGGCGTGCAGGCGCTTGGAGGCGGCGATGGTGTTGGTGAAGGCGATGGCGCGGGTGAGCGGACGCACCGGCTGGGCGTCATGCGCCGCGGCCCGGTTCTCCGGGTTTTGCAGCGCCCGCCAGCAGCCGACGATCTTGGCCGCGTCGGTGATGTTGATTTCGCCGCCGGCCGCGGCCAGGTGGGCTTGCAGGGCCGCATCCACATGCTGTTCGGACATGGCCAGCACCACCACTTTGTAGTCCGACAGCAGCCCTTGCTCCACGGCGCGGGAGAAGGGCAGGCGGTGGAACGCCGGGCCGTAGGCGGCCGGATCGTCCATGGAGAACACTTCAACGTCGTGGCTGGCCGCCTTGGACTTGGCGCCTTCCGTGTACAGGCGCGGCGTGGCCGTCATGTAGAGGCGCTTGGCGGCGCGGATGCGCTGGCCATCGTGAACCAAGCGAAAGGGAGAGGTGTCGTCGCCGGGGCGCTCAACGCCCGTGGTGCGGTGGGCTTCGTCGCAGAGGATCAAGTCGAAGGGCGGTGCGCCGCCAGCTTGCGCCCGCTCCACGATGGGGAGCGAGTGGTAGGTGCAGAACACTACCGTCATGGCGTCGGGTCGGGCTTTCTCTTGCGAGGGGGCAAGCCCCTCACTCTCCCCCGCTGAAGGCTCTTGCTTGCGAAGGGCAAGCCCCTCGCGCTCCCCCGCTGAAGGCTCTGCGAGAGCTCCGCGCAAGGCTTGGGAAATGGCTTGCGGGTCGGTGGTGACGGGGATTTCCAGTTCCTGCAGGGAGGCATCCTCGTCGTTGCGTCCGGCGCGGGTGTCGGAGCAGATGCCGAGGTAACGGTGCGGCAGTGCCCGTTGGGTGGCCCACTCGCGCATGGACTGGGCGAGCAGGGAGATGGACGGCACCAAGTACAACACCCGGCCGCCCACGCCGGCGGCAGCCTCTGCAATGCGCAACGCCGTGAAGGTCTTGCCGGAACCGCAGGCCATGATGAGCTTGCCGCGGTCCTGATCCTTGAAGCCGGCCATCACATCGTCGAACGCGGCTTGTTGGTGGGGGCGCAGCGAGAATGGCTCGCTGCGCAGCGTCAAGTCCTCTGGCTCGCCGCGCACAAGGTCGGGCCAGTCGAAGGGTCGGCTGGCGAGGTCGCCAAAACGGAGCACGGAGCAAGCAGGCTGCAATTTGGTGACGGTCTTGACGGCGTTCGGCCCCCAGCCATCGCCGGTGTCAACGACGATTCGGGCAGTGAAGGGTTCCCGCGCGGAGGCGGCGATGAAGGAATCCAAGTCCGGCTTGCCGATGCGTGTGCCGGGCGCGTGGCACTTGCACTGAATGGCGCAGTGGCCGCCGTCGCGTTCTTCGGCCACAAGGTCGATGCCGGTGTCCGCTCCGTCGAAATCCATCCGTTTCGCCGCCCACTCAGACCAGAGCCAAACTTGGGAGAAGCGCTCCCCGTAGATGGGATCCAAGGAGAAATACTTTCGCATCAGCCGCTCGAACAGACGCCCCTTGTGGGCCTGTGAATCAGCGACGGAGCGGATGTGATCCAATGCTTGCTGGAATCCGTTGTTCAATCCCCGCCTTCCTTGCAAAAAGAACCGTCAGTTTACTATCGGCCGCAACCTTTGGCGTTATTATCGTCCCCCGCCATCCGTCAGCATTCACCTCGGTGAGCCGATTCAAGGACAGAGCGACTGAACGAGTCTTTCACGGGTTGGTCGTCAGGCGCATGCCGCCCGACATTCAGCGCCGTGCTCGCATGCGCTTGCAGCGGGTGGTTGCGGCAACTGCGCTGTCTGATCTTCGTGTGCCTCCTTCCCATCGGCTGAAGGCGCTGCATGGTGACCGCACGGGCCAGCACAGCATCCGCATAAACGATCAATGGCGCATTTGCTTCGTTTGGACGGAGCAGGGCGCGATGGCAATTGAAGTCACTGACTACCACTAAACTGGGAGAGGAACATGCCGAACAACGACCCGATTCATCCCGGAGAACACTTGGCGGAAATGCTGGATGAACTGGGAATCAGCCAGTACCGGCTGGCAAAGGCCATAGGTGCGCCGGCGCGGCGCATCAATGAAATCGTGCATGGCAGCCGCTCCATCACCGCCGACACCGCCCTGCGCATTGGGCAAGCCCTTGGCATGACCCCGGAGTTCTGGCTTAACCTCCAAGCACTGCACGATCTGGACGTGGCCCGTGCGTCCGTTGATGTGGAGGCCATTGAACCGCTGATTGCCGCGGGTTGATTTTCCCCGCTGCGGCATCCCATACGCTGTGCAGGCGCCGACAACATGCCTGCCGGCCCAAGGGCAAGGGCTTGCCCAACCGCGTTCACGCTGCGCCGGCCACGAGGTGGGCGCACTATAATGCGGCGTCGTGACCATCCTGCACACCAGCGCCCAATGCCGCCAGCTTGACCGTCTTATGATCGAGCAGCAGGGCGTCTCCGGCTTCGACCTCATGCGGCGCGCCGGCCAAGCCGCCTTCGAGGTGCTGACGGACCGCTGGCCCAACGCCGCCGCCATAACCATATTCTGCGGCAAGGGCAACAACGCCGGGGACGGCTACGTCATCGCCGGCCTAGCCCGTCAATTGGGCTGCAACGTGCAGGTGCTGCAGGTTGGCGGCGGCGCTCTCAAGGGAGATGCCGCGCTGGCGCGGTCCTGGGCTGGGGAGCAAGGCGTTGCCGCGTCCTCCAAGGATGAAGAGATCAGGGGCGCCGTGATAGTCGATGCGCTGTTGGGCACCGGCTTGCGCGGTCCGCTGCGTCCGCCGTTCGGAGAAGCGGTGGCGCGGATCAACGGGGCCGGCCGGCCGGTGCTGGCGGTGGATGTGCCCAGCGGCCTGGATGCGGACACCGGCGCCGCGGCCGACCAAGCGGTGGCGGCGGACGCAACAGTGTCCTTCATCGGCGCCAAGCTGGGCCTGCACACCGGCCAAGGGCTGGCCCTGCGCGGGGAGTTGGTGCAGGCCGGCCTTGGCGTTGCCGATGCAGTGCTGGCGCAGGTTCCGGGTTGCCCCTTGCTGGAGCACAGCGGCAACGGCTTGCCGGCCTTGGCGGTAAACCTGCACAAGCATCGGCTGGGGCATCTGCTGGTGGTTGGCGGCGACCTGGGCATGGGCGGAGCGCCGTTGATGGCCGCCGAAGCCGCGCTGCGCACCGGCGCCGGGCTGGTGACGGTGCTCACCCGCCGGCGGCATCATGCGGCCATGCTGGCGCGGCGCCCCGAACTGATGTTGGGGGACGGCGGCGAAGGCGAACATGCGGGCGAATTGCTCAACCGGGCCAGCGCCTTGGTGGTGGGGCCGGGGCTGGGCCGCGAACCCTGGGGAGAGAAGTTGTTTCGCCTCGCCTTGGCCGCCGGCAAACCCACGGTCATGGACGCCGACGGCCTACGCTGGTTGCAGCAAGCCCAGCCCGGCGCTCCAAGGGCATCCGCCCGCATCATCACCCCGCACCCCGGCGAGGCGGCGGAGCTGTTGCAGAGCAGCGCCAAGGAGGTCGAAGCGGACCGTCCAGGAGCGGCGCAGCGGCTGGCGGACAAATTCGCCGGCATCGCCGTGCTCAAGGGCGCCGGCACGGTTTGCGCCGCGCCCGGCGGCGAACTGCTCGGCGTCTGCGCCCACGGCAATCCGGGCATGGCCACGGCGGGCATGGGAGACGTGCTGGCGGGAGTGCTGGGCGGCCTGCTCGCCCAAGGCATGGAGGCGGCGGAGGCCGCGCGCAGCGGCGTATGCCTGCACAGCGCGGCGGCGGATCTAGTGGCCGAGCGCCAAGGAAGGCGCAGCCTGCTGGCCACGGACGTCATCAACGCCATCGGCGAACTGACGTCTTGACGGGCGCAGCAGAAGGATTAAGGATTGCAAGCATGGCGGCCAGCCATCGCCACATCTCGGCGCACTATCTGCGCGATGCAGCGGCCACCCTGGCCTTCGGGAGGGAACTAGCCGGTTGGCTAACCGCTCCGGACAGCTGCGGCCACGACGCCATCGTCCACTTGCGGGGCGAACTTGGCGCTGGAAAAACAACAGTGGTTAGGGGCATACTACGCGCATTGGGTTTCTCGGGTCCCGTCAAGAGTCCAACCTACACGCTGCTCGAAGCCTATGAAGAACTGCGGGTCTTCCATTTCGATCTCTATCGAATCGCGGACAGCCAGGAACTCGATTTCATCGGCATGGACGAATTGCTGGCCGAAAGAGCGATCAAGCTCATCGAATGGCCGGAGCGGGGCGCTGCGCACCTGCCGCCTCCGGACGTTGAAATTCAATTGCGCGTTGCCGGTCCGGGCCGTTATGCGGAAGTTCATTCTTAGCGGCTGCTTGCTCACCGCCGCGGCCATTGCCGAAGCGGATTCCCTCTACAACATCAGAACCTACGAAGCGCCGGACCACACCCGCGTGGTGTTCGACACCTCCGCGGCAGCGGACGCCCACATGTTCGCATTGAGCAAACCGGACCGGCTGGTCGTTGATTTGCGGAACACGCGCCCGGCGGCGAACTTCAGCCCGGATTTCTCCAATGTTGCCGGGCGCCGCGTGCAGAAGGTGCGCATGGCGAAGCGCGGCCGGGACTACCGAGTGGTGTTGGACTTGGTCAGGCCCCTCAAGCGCAAGGACTTCCGGCTGAAGCCCACCTCGCCCTACGGCCACCGCTTGGTCATCGACCTGTTTGACCAGACCACGCCGGCCAAGCCGCCGCCAAGCCGCAGCAAGGCCCGGCGGGACATCGTCATCGCCATCGACGCCGGGCACGGCGGCGAAGACCCGGGCGCCATAGGCCCCAACAGGGTGCCGGAGAAACTGGTGGTGCTGTCCATGGCCAGGAAGCTGGCGGCGCTGTTCAACAACACCCAAGGCTACCGGGTGGTCATGGTGCGCACGGGGGACTACTACATACCTCTGCGGCGACGCACCCGCATCGCCCATGATGCGCAGGCGCACCTGTTCCTGTCCCTGCATGCGGACGCCTTCAAGAGCCCGAAGGTCAGCGGCGCTTCGGTTTACATGCTCTCGGAGCGCGGCGCGGACAGCGAAGTGGCTAGGTTTTTGGCGGAGGAGGCGAACCGCTCGGACCTCATCGGCGGCGTCAGCGAGGTGAGCCTGGGCGACAAAGATCCCTATCTGAAGCAAACGCTGACGGACTTGGCCATGGAGGGCAAGCGACGGCAAAGCAGCGAGATCGGCGTGGCGGTGCTCGGGGAGCTCAATCGAGTCACCAAGCTGCACAAGAAGCAGGTTGGGCACGCCGGCTTCGTGGTGCTCAAGACGCCGGACATCCCCAGCCTGTTGGTGGAGACCGGCTTCATCTCCAACCCGGTCGAGGCGCGGCGGCTGAACCAGGCGGAGCACCAAGGCAAGATCACCCGCGCCATCTACAACGGCGTGGTGGAATATTGGCGGAAGAATCCGCCGCCGGGCACGGCTTTCGCCAAATTTGGCCCAATGGATGCGGAGCAGCGCCGCCAATTGGAGCAGGGGATCTTGACCGCCATCACCCGCGCCTCCGCATCCTCCGGCTTGGGGCGCTAGGCCCGCCGATGCGCCCACGCATATCCCAACTGCCGCCCCAGGTTGCCGATCAGATCGCCGCCGGGGAGGTGGTGGAGCGCCCCGCCTCCATCGTCAAGGAGTTGGTGGAGAACAGCTTGGACGCCGGCGCCAAGCGCATTGAGGTGCGCATCGAGCAGGGGGGAACCAAGCGAATTCGGGTCACGGACGACGGCCAAGGCATTCACCCGGAGGACCTGCCCTTGGCCGTAAGCCGCCACGCCACCAGCAAGATCAACAACGCCGGCGACCTGCTCGGCGTTGCCAGCCTAGGCTTTCGCGGCGAAGCCCTAGCCAGCGCCGCCTCCGTTTCGCGGTTGACGCTAAGCAGCCGCGCCGCCGGCGAAGACGGCGCTTGGCGCATTCAGCTGGCCGGCGGCCACGAAGTCGGGCGCGGCCCCTGCGCCCATCCTTTCGGCACCACGGTGGAAGTGCAGGATCTGTTCTTCAACACCCCGGCGCGACGCAAGTTCCTGAAGACCGAGCGGTCGGAAACCCAGGCCGTGGCCTTGGCCCTGCGCCGCTTGGCCTTAGCCCACTTCGACACCGCCTTCGACCAGTTTCTTGGCGGCAAGCGGGCGTTGATGCCGGCGGGAGCGGAGCAGGAACGGCTGCAGGCGGTGCTGGGGCCGGACTTCATTCGCCGCAATCTGGTCATTGACGAACGGCGGGGCGGCTTGGCCCTATCCGGTTGGGTGGCGCTGCCGACCCTGTCCCGACGCTGGGCGGACCAGCAACACTTCTTCGTGAACGGCCGGGCCGTGCGCGACAAGGTGGTCGGCCATGCCGTGCGCCAAGCCTACCGCGACGTGCTGTTCCACGGCCGCCATCCGGTGTTCGTGCTGTATTTGCGGCTGCCGCCGGAGGAAGTTGACGTCAACGTACACCCCACCAAGCACGAGGTGCGTTTCCGGCGCACTCGGGAGGTGCATGACTTCATCTTCGGCAGCCTCAACCGAGCCTTGCGGGATGTGCGCCCCAGCGGCCCGGCCGGGAACGGCCAGGAGCCGCCGACGGCGTCCGCGGCGGCCGGTGCAGCCCAAGGAGGGCGGCGCCCGGTTCCGCCGGCCGGGGAGCAGCCAGGGTTGGGCATGGACGTGGCGCATTCGGGGGGCCGCGCCCTGCCCGTTGCCGAGGCGCTCGCCAACTACCAAAGGCAGGGCGTCCAAACCGGGGAGGCGCCGCCGCTCGGCTACGCCTTGGCGCAACTGCACGGCATCTACATTTTGGCGGAGAACGCCGATGGCTTGGTGGTGGTCGATATGCACGCCGCCCACGAACGGGTCACCTACGAAAAGCTGAAGAAGGCGCTGGACGGGCAGGGGATGCCCTCCCAGGAACTGCTGGCGCCCTTGGCTCTGAACACCAGCGAGGCGGAGGCGGAGTTGGTTGAGGAGCGGCGTGGGGAATTCCTGGTGATGGGGCTTGTTGTGGACCGCGCCGGCCCGGCCGCGGTGCAGGTGCGCGCCGTGCCGGCCCTGTTGGCCAACGGCAACATTGAGGAAATGGTCCGGGACGTGCTGGCGGAAACGGCGAAGCTCGGCAAAAGCCGCGAACTGATCAATCGCCGTGACGACCTGCTGGCCAGCATGGCCTGCCACGGCTCGGTGCGCGCCAATCGCTCTCTGTCGATAGCGGAGATGAACGCGCTGCTGCGGGAGATGGAGCGCACCGAAAACGCCGAGCAGTGCAACCACGGCCGCCCCACCTACCGGGTGCAGACGCTGCAGGATCTAGACGGCCAGTTCCTGCGCGGCCAGTAGCCGCCGTGCCCATCGTGCTGCTGCTCGGCCCCACCGCCGCCGGCAAGACCGAAGCGGCGGTCGCCTTGGCCGAGCGCTTGCCCTGCCATCTCATCAGCATGGATTCGACCATGGTTTACCGGGGGCTGGACATCGGCGCCGCCAAGCCCAAGCCCGAGCTGCTGGCCCGCCATCCGCACGCCTTGATCGACGTGCGGGACCCGGCGGACCCCTACTCCGCCGCGGCCTTCGTGCAGGACGCGGACCGTGAAGTTCGCTGGGCGCTGGAGCACGGCAAGTTGCCGGTGTTGGTGGGCGGCACCATGCTGTACGCCCGCGCCTTCCGCGACGGCTTGGCGGTGTTGCCGCCCGCCGACCCCGAAGTGCGGGCGGCCCTTGAGGCGGAGGCGGCCGGCCGGGGCTGGCCAAAGCTGCACGAACGTCTGGCGCAGGTGGACCCGGAAGCGGCGGCCGGCATCCATCCGCACAACGGCGCCAGAGTGCAGCGGGCGCTGGAGGTGTTCGAGAGCAGCGGTCGGCCGATATCGGCCTACTGGCGGGAGCGGCGGCAACAGGCGGCGCCCAAGCGCCTGGGGCGCCGCCTGCTGGAGTTCGCCGTTCTGCCCGAGGAGCGCGGCGTTCTGCACCGACGCATTGCAGACCGCTTTGACGCCATGCTTGCGCAAGGCTTCCTGCAGGAGGTGCGGCGGCTGCACGAGCGGGCGGACCTGCATCCCGGTCTGCCGGCCATCCGCGCCTTGGGCTATCGGCAGGCTTGGCGGCATCTGCAGGGCGAATGGAGCGCCGAGCAGATGCGCTCCAAGGCCATCGCCGCCACCCGGCAATTGGCCCGCCGCCAACTCACTTGGCTGCGCGGCTGGCCTTGGGTGGCGCCGCTGCCTTGGGGAGCCGCCGAGGCCGCCGCGGCGCAGGTGGCGGCAAGGCTCGGCACTTGACATGCATGGCCCCTTCGCCCATCTTGGGCGGCGTTCGAAATTCGTCCGCGCCTAAGGCGAACAAACCGGCCAAGGCGCACTCCAGCGCAAGTTGCGGCCGCCCTTACTAAGGAGGGGATATGCAGCCAGGTGACAGCCATTGGCATTCGGACGTGCAAGCGCCGATGCAGGTCGAAAGCGCCGAAGGCATCGCCTGGGATGCGGAGGCGGACTTCGTGGTTGTCGGCTTCGGCGGTGCCGGCGCCGCAGCCGCCTTGGAGGCCCGGGAGCGGGGCTTAAGCGTGGTTGCCCTGGACCAGGGCGAGGGCGGCGGCTCCACCTTGGCCAGCGGCGGCATCTTCTACGCCGGCGGCGGCACCAAGATCCAGCAGGAGCTGGGCGAGGAGGACACCCCGGAGAACATGTTCGCCTACCTCAAGATCGAGACCCAAGGCGTGGTCAGCGACGCAACCCTCATGCGCTTTTGCCGGGAGAGCGCCGCCGCCGTCGATTGGCTGATGGGCCACGGAGTCAAGTTCAGCGGGCCGGTGTGGAAGCAGAAGACCTCCTATCCGAGCGTGGAGTATTTCATGTACCACTCGGACAACTCGCTGCTGCCCACCTCCACGGCGGTGGCCAGCCCGGCGGCCCGCGGCCACCGCGGCAAGATCAAGAAGGGCAAGAGCGCCGTCAATCTGGGGGATTCGCTCTATCTGCCGCTTAAGGGTTCGGCGCTGGCCGCCGGCGTGGTGCTGGAGCGCAAGACCGAGGCCCGGCAACTCATCGTTGATGCAAAGGGAGCGGCCATTGGCGTGCGGGCGCTGCAACTGCCGGCGGAAACCGCAGCCTATCGCGAGCACGGCAAACGCCTCGAACGGGCCGACCTGATCACCAAGCTCTATCCCTTTTTTCTGCCGGGCGCCGCGGTGGTGCATCGGCTGGCGGGCAGGCATCTAGCCAAAGCCAGGGAAATAGAGAAAAGAGAGCGTGTTTGGCGAACCTACCGCGCCCGCCGCGGCCTTTGCCTGAGCGCCGGGGGGTTCGTGTTCAACCGGGGCATGATGGCGCACCATTGCCCC
Source organism: Candidatus Azophilus sp. (assembly GCA_965200465.1). Classification (GTDB taxonomy): domain Bacteria; phylum Pseudomonadota; class Gammaproteobacteria; order Pseudomonadales; family Azotimanducaceae; genus Azophilus. The sequence continues at coordinate 14,414 of OZ241358.1, forward strand.
AACTTCGCCGCCGGCATGCCGTTGGGCACCCGGGGGGACGACGGCAGCGGCATTCGTTTGGGGCAGAGCGCCGGCGGGGCCGTGGAGCGCATGGAAAGGGCCTCCGCCTGGCGGTTCGTGAACCCGCCCATAGCCTTTTCCCAAGGCATCATCGTTGACGCCCGAGGCGCCCGCTTCGTCAACGAGTCCTCATACGGCGCCACCATCGGCGCCGCCATGCAGGAACGGGCCGACGGCAAGGGCTGGCTCATCATCAGTTCGCAACTGCTGCGCGAAGCCTGGAGACAGATCGCGCCGGGCAAGGTGCTGCCCTTCCAACAGCAGTTGGCGGTGCTCAACCTGTTGTTCGCCAAGCGCAAGGCGGACAGCGTGGAGGCGCTGTGCCGCAAGTTCGGCTTCGACGAACGGAGGTTCCGCCAAACCTTGGCGGACTACGCCCGCGCCGCCAAGGGCGAAATTGAAGACGCGCACCACAAGCCCGCCGAGGACATTCGGGAATTGACGCCGCCCTTCCACGTCATGGACGTGTCCATCGCCGCCAAGCTGATGCCCTGCACCGTGCTTACGGTGGGCGGGCTGGTCGTCAACGAGGACACGGGCCAAGTGCGGCGGCGGGACGGTCGGGAGATTCCCGGCCTCTACGCCGCCGGGCGCACGGCGGTGGGCGTTCCCTCCCATCTCTACGTCTCCGGGCTGTCCATCGCCGACTGCGTGTTTTCGGGCCGCCGCGCCGCACGGCACGCCGCCGGCGTCGGGAAGAGTTCAAAAGCCCGCCCCCGCCTAAAACAGCGGGCGACCAAGCCCAAAAAAGCCGCAGCTAAACCTGCTTGAGGCGTTATTATTGTTGTTGCAACGGGTTATGGACTGTAGTATTTTCGCAATCTGCCATCGGGAAGACCCAAACATTGTCTGAATCGCACAGCCAAGCAAACGGCGTGGATGCGGCCGTGGTTGAACGGGCTCGGTACAAGCGGCCCTTCGATCTTGTTGTGGTTTTAATCTCCTGCGCCCTGCTCGCCCCCGTGCTCTTGCTGCTATGCGCCGCCATTTCCTTGGTCATCAAGCTGGAGGACCGCGGGCGCATCTTTTATGTGCAGACGCGGTTGGGGCAGTGGGGCCAACCCTTCCGCATGTTCAAGTTCCGCACCATGGTGCCCAACGCCGAGGACCTGACCGGCCCTGTTTTGGCGGAAATGCGGGATCTGCGCATCACCAAGGTCGGCAAGGTGCTCCGCGCATTGCATTTGGACGAGATTCCGCAGCTCGTCAATGTGCTCAAGGGGGACATGAGCTTGGTTGGCCCGCGTCCTGAGCGTCCTGAACTGGCCAAGAGAATCGAGCGCATGGTGCCCGGGTTCTCAATGCGCCTGTACGTCAAGCCCGGCATTGCCGGCTTGGCCCAAGTCACCAAGGACTATCACTTGCGCCCCCGCAACAAACTCCGTTACGACAACCTTTATGTGGCGAAGATGGGTCCTTGGCTGGACATAAAGCTCTTGCTCCGTTGCGCTTGGGTTGCGGTGCGGCAAGGTGCGGGGGATTTGCAGCGAAGCCCCGCCAAGAAGGGCAATCTTCGGGAGCAGTCCCGCAAGGCGGCGGAGGGCGACTTGGCCATCGGCAAGGCCGGCGTTGCGGCCCACGCCAACGGCAGCGCGACCTTGGCTTCCGGCGAAACTTCCAGCCCCCCCCCCCCCCCCCCGCGAAAAATAGCGCAACCCGATGCCATTAGCCACGGATAAGCGCACCGCTGCGTCCAGCATTGATGTCGAATAACGGTGACCCCGCCTTTGTTGAGTTCAAGGAAGTCAGCAAGACCTACGACGGCGCCATCCTTTCCGTTCAGGACTTCAGCCTAAGCGTCACCCGGGGCGAGTTCGTCACCTTGCTGGGCCCTTCCGGCTGCGGCAAAACCACCTGCCTGAAGATGCTCGCCGGCTTTGAGGAGCCAACTGGGGGGGAAATATTCCTCAACGGCCGGCCCATCGGTCGAGTGAAGGCGCACAAGCGGAACATTGGCGTGGTCTTCCAGCAGTACGCGCTGTTTCCGCACATGACCATCGCCGAAAACCTCGCCTTTCCCTTGGAGGCGCGCGGCGCTTCCAAGGCCGAGATAGCAACCGGCGTCAAGCGGGCCTTGGACATGGTGCAGCTTGGCCAGTTTGCGGACCGCCGCCCGGCGCAGATGTCCGGCGGCCAGCAGCAGCGCGCCGCCATTGCCCGAGCCCTGGTGTTCGAGCCGGACTTGGTGCTGATGGACGAACCCCTAGGCGCCTTGGACCGCCGCCTGCGGGAGGACATGCAGTACGAAATACGCGGCCTCCAGCAGCGCTTGGGGGTGACCATGATCTACGTCACCCACGATCAGGGGGAGGCCATGGTGCTCTCCGACCGGGTGGCGGTGATGAACGAGGGCAAAATCCAGCAAGTCGCCCCGCCGGAGGTGCTCTACGATGAGCCGACCAGTTCGTTCGTGGCCAACTTCATCGGCGAAAACAACCAGTTTGACGGCCAGTTGGTGGAATGGAGCGGCGATCTTTGTCGAGTCAAGGTGGCCGATGCCGGGGTTGTGCAGGCGTTTCCCGTCGCTGTCCAGGAAGGCGACCTCAACACCAGCCTGACCATCAGACCGGAGCGGGTGGAGCTGAATCCGGCGCCGGGCAGCGTCGCCAACATCTTTGAGGCCATCGTGCGGGACGTCATTTTCCTAGGCGACCACCTGCGCATCCATGCCGAATTGCTGGGCAATTCCCAGTTCATCGTCAAGATTCGCAACATCGTCGGCCAAGGCGCGGTGCTGCCGGGGGACACCGTCAGGCTCGGCTGGCTGGCGACGGACTGCCGAGCGCTGGACGCCGCCGGCCCGGCTGCGGCGCAATGAAACGACGGAGCCAACTTCCATGAGCACTCGCACAGCAACGCAGCCCAAGCGCCCCGTCCTTGTCCTAGCCGTGTTGGTTTTCCTTTTGGCGGCGCCCGCGCCGCTGGCGCAGGAGGCGCCTTCGATCACGGTGGTCTCCTGGGGCGGCTCCTACGCGAGGGCCTCGGTGAAGGCGTACCACGAGCGCTTCACGCAGGAGACCGGCGTAAAAATCAACCTGGAGGAGTTCAACGGCGGCTTGGCCCAAGTGCGCGCCCAAGTTGAAACGGGCAACGTCACTTGGGACGTGGTGGACTTGGAGGGCATGGACACCCTGCTTGGCTGCGACGAGGGCCTGCTGCAGGAAATCGACTACGCCGGCTTGGAGCCGGCGCCGGACGGCACTCCGCCGGCTGAGGACTTCCCCCCCGACATGCTGGACTGCGGCGTCGGCCTGCTCGTTTACGCCACCATTTACGCCTACAACACCAAGCTGTTGCCCGGCGACAAGCCCAGCACCATGGCCGACTTCTTCGACTTGGAGAAGTTTCCCGGGCGGCGCGGCATGCGCCGGTCGCCCTACAGCAATCTGGAGTTCGCCTTGGTGGGGGACGGTGTGCCGGCGGATCAAGTTTATGCCGTTCTTTCCACGCCGGAGGGTCTGGAACGAGCCTTCCGCAAGCTGGACACCATCAAGGATCAGGTGATCTGGTGGGAGACCGGCGCCCAGCCGCCGCAGATGCTGGCGGATGGCGAAGTGCTCATGAGCACGGGCTACAACGGGCGCATTTTCAGCGCCCAAGCGCTGGAGAAGCAGCCCCTGTCCATCGTTTGGGACGGCCAGGTGCAGGGCGTGGGCTACCTGAACATCGTTGCCGGCGCACCCAACACGGAGCTGGCCAAGCAGTTCATCGCCTTTGCCTCCAGCACCAGGTCCGCGGCCAACGTGGCCAGCTACATCTCCTACGGTCCGGTGCGCCGCTCCGCCATGGCGCTGGTGGGCCGGCACTTCGAGGCGGGGGTGGAAATGCTCCCGCACCTGCCCAACGCCGCGCGGAACGCGCGCAACGTGGTGCGGGAGGACGTGGAGTGGTGGGCCGACAACATGGACGACATGAACGAGCGGTTCGCCGCTTGGCTCATCCGCTAGCAGGCCCGGCAGGCCGCTGCAGCAATGGCCAAGTCCCGCTCCAACGCCTTGCTTTTGGCGGCGCCGCTCATCGCCTTCATCGGCGTCACCTTTGTGGCGCCCTTGGGCAGCATGCTGCTGCGCAGCTTTTACGACCCCACGGTCGCCGACATCATGCCGCGCACCACCGCCGCGCTAAGCCAATGGGACAGCGGCGAACTGCCGCCGGAGAGCATCTACGCGCTGGCGGCCGCGGAGCTTAGGCAGGCCCGCAAGGACAAAACCATCGGTCGCCTCGCCACCCGGCTGAACCGGCAAACGCCGGGGATGCGCAGCGTCATTTCCGGCACCGGGCGCAGGTTGGCCAGAGAGGGGGCGCCGCCTTGGTCGGCAGCCCTGCCGGAGATGCACCGGGCTTGGGGCGAATTGAAGGTTTGGGAGGCCCTAGCCCAAGCCGGGCGGCGGGTGACGCCCAGCTACTACCTCAATGCGGTGGACTTGCAGCTAAGCCCCGAGGGCGGCGTAGTCCAGCAGCCGGAGGCCAAGCGCATCTACCGTGTCCTGTTCGTGAAGACCATCGGCGTCAGCCTGGCCATCACCCTGCTCTGCTTGGCCATCGGCTACCCGCTCGCCTGGTTCATCGCCCATTCGCCGCCGCGCCGCGGCCGGCTGCTGCTGGTGCTGGTGCTGCTGCCGTTCTGGACCTCGCTTTTGGTGCGCACCACGTCCTGGATCGTGCTGCTGCAACAGCAGGGGGTGGTCAATGATCTGCTGGTTTGGGCTGGGCTGGTTGCGGACGACGAGCGCCTGACCCTGATGCACAACATGACCGGCACCTTGGTGGCCATGACCCATGTTCTGCTGCCGTTCATGGTGCTGCCCCTGTACTCCGTGATGAGCGGCATTCCCCCCGTGCAGATGCAGGCGGCCTCCTCCTTGGGCGCCGCTTGGCTGCGGGCGTTTCGTCGGGTTTACCTGCCGCAGTCCTTGCCCGGCGTGGGCGCCGGCTGCCTGTTGGTGTTCATTCTGGCGATGGGCTACTACATCACTCCGGCGCTGGTCGGCGGCCAGAGCGGCCAACTGATCTCCAACCTCATCGCCTACCACATGCAGACCTCGCTGAATTGGGGGCTGGCGGCGGCGCTCGGCTCCATTTTGTTTGCCGCCGTGCTGCTGCTGTTCCTGCTCTACGACCGGGTGCTGGGCCTGGACCGCATGAAGTTGGGGGCTTAAGGCTTATGCGGCGTCCTGGCACCGCGGCGGCCAGCCCCGGCCAGTGGGCGTTGCGCCTGTTTTGCGGCTTGGCGTTCCTGTTTCTGATGGCGCCAATTCTGGTGATCATCCCCCTTTCCTTCAACGCCGAGCCCTATTTCACCTTCACCCGCGGCATGTTGACCTTGGATGCGGACGCCTATTCGATGCGCTGGTACGAACAGGTGCTGTTGGGCGACCGCTGGCAGTTGGCGGCGAAGAACACGCTCATCATCGGCGTTGCCGCCACCTTGCTGGCAACAACCTTGGGCACCCTGGCCGCCTTGGGGATCTCCAGCCGCGCCATGCCTTGGCGGCGCACGATCACGGCGCTGCTGATTTCACCGATGATCGTGCCCATCATCATTGCCGGGGCCGGCATGTTCTTCTTCTACTCGAACCTGAACCTCACCCAGACCTACACCGGAATCATCCTCTCCCATGCGGCGTTGGGCGCTCCCTTCGTGGTGGTCACGGTGACCGCAGCCATGGCCGGCTTCAACCAGGAACTGCTGCTGGCCGCCGCCAGCCTGGGCGCAGGGCCGGTGCGCACCTTCTTCAAGGTGCAGTTGCCCATCCTGAGCCCGGGGGTGATTTCCGGCGCCCTGTTCGCCTTCGCCGCCTCCTTGGACGAAGTGGTGGTGGTGCTGTTCATGGCCGGGGTGGAGCAGCGCACCATTCCTCGGCAGATGTGGGCCGGCATCCGCGAGGAGATCAGCCCCGCCATCTTGGCGGCGGCGACCTTCCTGATCTTGATCGCAGTGCTGCTGCTCGTGGCCATTGAGTTGCTGCAGCGGCGCTCCGAAGGCGGTCGGGCCTCGGACAAACCCTAAACCGGAGCCGCAGACATGGACGAACTGCTTGATTTCACAGGGAAAACTGCGCTGGTCACCGGCGGCAGCCGGGGCTTGGGGCGGGAGATGGCGCTGGCGCTGGCGCGGCGCGGCGCGAACTTGGTGATCGCCAGCCGCAAAATGCCGGCCTGCGAGGCGGTGGCGAAGGAGGTGCGCGCCCTGGGCGCGGCGGCGTTGCCCTACGCCTGCCATGTGGGCCACTGGGATGAACTGGAAGGTCTTGCCGATGCGGCCTGGGAGCGCTTCGGCAAGGTGGACGTCCTCATCAACAACGCCGGCATGTCGCCTCTGTATCCCTCCCTTGGCGCGATCAGCGAGGAGCTCTTTGACAAAGTGATGAGCGTCAACTTCAAGGGGCCGTTCCGCCTGTCCGCCCTCATCGGCGAACGGATGGCGGCGGCGGAGGGCGGCTCGATCATCAACATCAGCAGCACCGCCTCCCTCAACCCCAGCCCGGACTCGGAGCCCTACGGTGCCGCCAAGGCCGGGCTGAACGCCATCACGCGCTCCTTCGCCTTCGCCTACGGGCCCAAGGTGCGGGTCAACTGCATCGTCGCCGGCCCCTACCTCACCGACATCTCCAAGGCTTGGGACATGGCGGCCTTCGAGAAGCGCGCCAAGGCCAACCTCGCCTTGGGCCGCGGCGGGCGGCCGCAGGAGATCGTCGGCGCCGCGCTCTACCTTGCCAGCGAGCGGTCCAGCTTCACCACCGGAACGCTGATTCGGGTGGACGGCGGAACGCCCTGAGCGGCTTGGGGGAAGGCCCGGCGAACGCCCGCGTCCGCGGGGTTGGTGCCCGGGGCGGGAGTCGAACCCGCAGGGAGGTTGCCTCCGGGGGATTTTAAGTCCCCTGTGTTTACCTGTTTCACCACCCGGGCCGCCGCTGTTTGGTGCCCAGGGCGAGAGTCGAACTCGCACGCCGCAAGGGCACTGGAACCTAAATCCAGCTTGTCTACCAGTTCCAACACCTGGGCGGACGGCCTTGGCCGCGGCTAGCCGGCATTGTACTGGCAATCGGTGCCGATCTAGCGTATTTTGCGCATCCCCAAATTGGATGCGGACCTATGATCGACGTGCATTACTGGCCCACGCCGAATGGCTGGAAAGTCACCATCATGCTGGAGGAGTGCGGCCTGGACTATCAAATCATGCCCGTTGACATCGGCGGCGGGGATCAGTTCAAGCCGGGGTTTCTGCGCCTAAGCCCCAACAACCGAATGCCGGCCATCGTTGACCATGAACCCCTAGGCGGCGGTGCGCCCATTGCCATTTTCGAGTCCGGTGCCATTCTGGAGTACTTGGCGGACAAGACCGGGCGGTTCCTGCCGAAATCCGGCGCCGAGCGCTACCGGGTGCTGCAATGGGTGCATTGGCAGATGGCCAACCTTGGCCCGATGATGGGCAACGCCAACCATTTCAAGAACTACGCCAAAAACATCGTTGCGGATGCGGCGCAGTTGGAGTACGGCGCCAAGCGCTTCGTCGGCGAGGTGGACCGACTGTCCGGCGTCATGGACGCGCAGCTTTCCGTGCATCCCTTTCTGGCCGGTGCGGACTACAGCATTGCGGACATCATCAGCTGGCCTTGGGCGATGCTGATGGGGCGGCTCATTGACGAGAACGTCTGGGAAGGCTTTCCCAACCTCAAGCGATGGGTGGACGCAGTAGCCGCCCGCCCGGCGGTTGACAAAGGGCACCGGGTTGGGCGTGAACTGGCTAAGCGGGAATTGACCGAAGAAGAGGAGCGGGCCCGCCGGGAGCTGTTGTTCAACCAGACCAACGAAAAGGTGCGCAAGGCGCGGGAGGAGGCCGCCAAGGCCCCGTCTTGACCCCGCCGGCCGAAACCAAGGCGCTGGCGCCGCGCCTGCAATGGCCGCGACGCGGCGAGCGCCAACGCCCCAGCTAGGCGCACCCGCAGTTCCGCAAGCCCCGAACGCCGCGCATCCCGCCGCTGGAGCGCCGCAGCTTCGCAGCAGTGCAACAATGCAATGAAGCCCGAGGCGACCTCGGCTTGCGCCATCATGAGGCGTTGCCATGGAGAGCGTTGAAAAAACCGCACGGAGCGAACCCAAGGGCTTTCGCGGCGAAGCCCAAGCTCTGCTGCGCCTTGGCGCTCCCATTATGGCCACCCAAGCCTGCATTATGGGCATGGGCTTTCTGGACACCGCCATGGCCGGGCGCTACGGCGCAGTGGACATAGCCGGCGTTACCTTGGCCGGCACCATTCTCTGGCCGGTTTTCCTGTTCACCACCGGCTTGACCATGGCCGTGATGCCCATAGTGTCGCAATTGGTTGGCGCAAGGCGCACGGCGGAGTGCGGCGAAATCATCCGGCATGGGGTTTGGGTGGCGCTGTGCGGCTCCTTGGTGACCATAGTCATCATTCGCAGCGCCGGGCCTCTGTTCACGCTGATGAATGCGGACGCCGAGGTCGTCAGAGTCGCCAGCGGCTACTTGGATGCGGTCTCCTGGGGCATGCCGGGGGCGATGGCTTACGTCGTGCTGCGCCAAAGCTCGGAGGGCTTGGGCCGGACGCGCCCGCCCATGGTCATCGCCGTCTTGGCGCTGGCGTTGAACGCGCCTCTGAACTATGTGTTGATCTTCGGGGCTTGGGGCATGCCGGCCATGGGCGGCGTCGGTTGCGGCTGGGCCACCGCCGCGGTCATGTGGTTCGAGCTGGGGTTGATGCTGCTGGTGACCCGCCGGCCTTACTTCCGGGCCACCGGCTTTCTTGGCCATGATCCGCAGGCGCCGAACGAGCTTGGTTCAGCCGCATCGAACGGGCCGCTCGGGCGCGAGGGCCTGCCCCAAGGCCGCTTGCCCAGCCGCCCGTCCCAAGCGTTCAGCGTCTGGTTGGAGTGGCGTTGGGACACCGCCTTGCGAATCCTCAAGCTGGGCCTGCCCATAGGCTTAACCATTTTTGTGGAAATGGCCATCTTCGCCGCCGTCAGCGTGTTGGTGGCGGGGCACGGCGTCATCGCACTGGCCGGGCACAGCATCGCCGCCAACCTCAACTGGGGCACCTATGTCATTCCCATGTGCCTAGGCAGCGCCGCGGCCATTCGGGTGGGCTTCCATGTGGGCGGCGGCAACCTAGACGGCGCCCGCCGAGTGGCGGCTGCGGCCTTTAAGCTGTCCCTTGCCTACGCGCTGGTGGTCAGCGTCCTCTTGGTCGGGCTGCGTTTCCACTTGGTGGGAATCTACACCACGGATGCCGAAGTGGTGGCCATTGCCGCCAATCTGCTCATCTTCATCGCCGTTTACCAGATCTTCGACGACACCAACGCCACCATGGTGGGCGCTCTCAGGGGCTACAAGGACACCCGGGTGCCCATGCTCATCTCCTTGGTGGGCTATTGGATCATCGCCTTGCCCTTGGGCGTGGCCCTCGCCAAAGGCTGGCTGGGCCTGCCGGCCGTTGGGGTTTACGGCTATTGGTCCGGTCTGACGCTCGGCTTGTTTTTGGTGGCCGCCTGCATCGCCGTTCGCCTGCTGCGCACCAGCCGCAACCTAGAGCGGATAGATCAGCTGGCGCTTGACTAGTTTGGGGCGCCGTCCGCAGGGGGGGGCGCACGGTCTGCCGGCCGCAATCCCAATGGCCGTTCATTTCCGGTAAAGTTGGCTTCCTTTGCCAATGGAGGCTCTAATGGAGCGCATGGCGCTGGACTTCGACGGCAAGGTGGCTGTCCTCAAATTCAACCATCCGGAGGTGCTCAACGCCATCGGTGGGCAAATGCTGGAGGACTTCGTTGAGGCGTTCGACCAGGTGAAGGACCCGGCCAACGGCGCCCGCGCCCTGCTGCTGACCGGCGTGGGGCGAGCGTTTTCCGCCGGGGCTAACCTGCAGGAAAGGGGCCGCAACGAGCGGCGCCGGGCCGGGGACGGGCTGCGGGCCGGCTACCATCCGCTTCTGTTGGGCTTGCGGGACTTGGAAATGCCCATCGTCACCGCAGTCAACGGCGTCGCCGCCGGGGTGGGCATGAGCTTCGCCCTCGTCGGCGACATCGTGTGCGCCCAAAAGGGGGCCTACTTTCTGCAAGCCTTCGCCCGCATCGGCTTGGTGCCGGACGGCGGCGCCACCTTCATGCTGCCGCGCCTGATCGGTTGGGGGCGGGCCATGGAGCTTTCCCTGCTGGCGGAGCGCCTGCCGGCGGAGCAGGCCCAGCAGTGGGGCTTGGTCAACCGGCTGTTCGAGGACAACGACGCCCTGCTTGCAGGCGCTACGGCCATCGCCCGAAAGCTGGCGGACGGGCCGCGCTCCCTCGCCTTCATCCGCCAAGCCTATTGGAGCACTTGGCACAACTCCTACGAACAGCAGCTGGACTTGGAGGCGCGGCTGCAAACCCAGGCCAGCGCAACCAAGGATTTCCAAGAAGGTGTGCAAGCCTTTCTGGAAAAGCGCGAAGCCAAGTTTCAGGGGAATTGAGCGATGTCCCTGCGAGGCCGGGTGGCATTGGTTACGGGCGGCAGCCGCGGCGTTGGGCGGGCCATCGCCCTAGGGCTGGCGGAGGACGGCGCCGACCTGGCGGTGAACTATCGCCGTGACCGCGAGGCCGCCGACGAGGTGGTCGCCGCCATCGAGCGCCTAGGCCGCCGCGCTGTCGCCTACCAAGCCTCCGTTGACGATGCGCAGCAGGATGCGCGGATGGTCGCCGCGGTCGAAGCGGAGTTGGGGCCGGTGGGCATTCTGGTCAACAACGCCGGCATCGCCAGCCGCGGCCAATCCGTGGCCGACACCGACCCAGCGGAGATGATGCGCGTCGTCGCCGTCCACGCCTTCGGCCCGCACCACCTTTCCCGGCTGGTCATCCCGAAGATGCGCGAGCAGGCGCGCGGCGACATCATCATGATATCCAGCGCCGCCACCAAGGGCTTGGGCGCCAACGGAGCGCCCTACAACATGGGCAAGTGCGCGGTGGAGGCCCTGGCCTGCACCCTAGCCAAGGAGGAGCGGCGCCACGGCATCCGCGTCAACATCGTCGCCCCCGGCTTGGTGGAGACGGAGATGGGCCGCCGCCTGATGCGGGCCATCGCCGGGGTGAAGGACCTGCGCGCCTTGGACAAGACCATGCCCTTCGGCCGGGTGTGCCAGCCGGAGGATGTGGCCAACGTGGTGCGCTTCATGGTGTCCGGGCGGAACAGCTACCTCACCGGTGAACGCATTTACTGCGATGGCGGCGGGCCATTGGCTTAAGGCCAACCGGCAAGGCGCCGCCTGCAGCGAACGGAGCGCGGCCCTTGGCGCAAGGCGAGCGCCGCAAGAAAGATCAGTTTGCGCCTTTCCTGCGCTTGTGCTGTAGCCACAAGATCACGATCAAGGCTATTCCGCTGGCAACGCTCAAACCGGAAAATAGAATCAGCGCCTCCATTGCTCATCCCTCATTAAAATGAAGCCGATTAACGCAAGAAATACGGTAGCACAGATTCCCGTGAGCAGAATGGCCAATTTGGATGCTCCCTCCATCTCGAGAATCACGCTCAACACAACCCCCGCGAAAACAAGTTTGGAAATATCCAGCAGATAGTCGGCAACTTTGTACCTCACTTTCAGCTTACGCCCTAGGGTGCCGAACGCTAGAAGGCTAGAAGTGCATCGCCAGGCTGACCCCCCACCAGCGCGGGCGGTTGTAGTATTGCTCCACCATGCCGAACAACGCCAAGCCGGACAGGTCGAAGGTCTGCACCAAGTGCTGTTCGTCGCCAAGGTTGTGGACGAAGGCGGCCACCGACCAGCGGCTTGCGGCGCTGGTGTACATCAGCGAGGCGTTGGTCAGAACGTAGCCGTTCTCCTCCACCGTGGGCAGCCCGGTCAGCGAGAAGTAGTGCTTGGAGCGGTGCAGCATGTCGAACTGCGCCGCCATGGTGCCGCCAAGCGCCGGCCATTGGTAGCGCACCAAGCCGTTGACGTTCCACTTGGGGGACTGCACCGAGGTGGTCTTGGGAGCGCCGCCGCCAAGGTCCACCTCAATGTCGTTGTAGGCGAAGCCAAGAATGACGTCCAAGCCCTCCGTGGGCGTGGCCTTGAGCTCCAGTTCGGCGCCGTAGGACTCCGCATCCGCATTGGTGGTGATGGTGTCGATGCCGACGATCTGGAAGGCCTGGTAGTCCTTGTAGTCGTAGTAGTAGGCGGCGCCGTTGAGAATCATCAGGCCGTCGAGCAGCCGGGACTTGAAGCCCACCTCGAAGGCGTCAAGCTGCTCCGGGTCGTAGCTCATGGTGGCGTCGTCATAGGCCAACGGCGGGTTCAGGGGAAAGACGGGGGAGTTGTAGCCGCCGCCCTTCACGCCCCGGTTCCAACTGCCGTAGAGCATCAGGTCGTCGCTTAGGTCGTAGTTCAGCGCCAAGCGGACGGAGAACTCGTCGTCCTTCCGCTCCCCCTGATAGGCCGCCGCCTGGGCCAGGATGTTCGGGTTGCCGTTGCGCTGCACGGCGCCGGGGATGAAATCGACCACGTTGACGAAGTATTCATGGTCCTTCTCGTCCCGAATCCAGCGGGCGCCGAGAACGCCGGTCAGCTGGTCGGTCAAGCGCCGCTCCACTTGGCCGAAGACGGACCAGGACTGAGTGTTGGTCTCGTAGGGGTTGTCCAGGCCGGACACCGCCGGGGTGTCGCCGGCCGGGTCTATGAAAGGCTCGGTCTCGGCGCCGTTGGAGTCGTCCAGGGACAAGTCCAGGTAGTAAACTCCCGCCACCCAGTCCATGTTTTCCGTGGCGCCGTTCAGCCGCACTTCCTGGGAGAACTGCTCGGCGTCCGTGGTGAGGAAGAAGTTGAAAAACGGCGCCGGGGAGGCGTCCGAGTCTTCAATGTAGTCCCGCTTGACGGTGGAGTAGTCTGAAATGGAGGTCAGCGTGAAGCCCTCGAAGTCCCACTTGACGGTGGCGGAATAGCCTTTGGTCTCCAGCTTGTTGAAGCCGTCCTTGTCGTAGTCCCCCTCGTAAACGTCGCCGTCGTTGTCGATGTAGCCGAGCACCTCGTTGACCAAGTTGGGCGTCAGCACCCCGTCTTCAATGGCGGTGACGTGCTCGAAGAAGCCGGTGGATATGTCCTGTTCCGACTGGCGCGCATTCAGCAGCAGCGAAAAGGCGTCCGTCGGCTCGAACAGCAGCTGGATGCGCCCCGCCCAGTCGTTCGCGCCGTTGAGGCGCTTGTCGAGCAGGCGGTTCTTGATGTAGCCGTCGTTGTTGTGGGTGGCCAGCGAGAGCCTGGCGGAGAGCACGTCGCTGATGGGGCCGCCGGCGGCGCCCTCGAACTTGATCTGATCGTAGCGCCCCACCGTCAACTGGCCGTAGCCGCCCACTTCCTGGGAGGGCTTGACGGTGATGAAGTGGGCCAGCCCGCCGGTGGCGTTGCGCCCGTACAGGGTGCCTTGCGGGCCGCGCAGCATCTCCACCCGCTCCATGTCGAAGAGCATGAAGCCGGTGCCGGACATCTGGCTGATGTAAACCTCGTCCAGATACACCGCCACCGGGCTTTCGACGTTGGTGGTGAAGTCGCTGCTGGCCACGCCGCGCATGGCGATGGCGTAGTTGGCCTCCCCGTTCGGCTGCACCGTATGCACCCCGGGCGCCATGGAGGTGACCTGCTGGGCGTTGGTGTAGCCGAGCTGGCGCATTTGCTCGCCGGTCACGGCGCTGATGGCGATGCCGACGTCCTGAACGTTCTGCTCGCGCTTCTGCGCGGTGACGACGATCTCATCGATGACCATAAGGCCGGAAGCCGGCTCGGCCTCCCCGTAAGCGGATGTGGCCAAGCTCAGGCCAATGAGCAGCAAACCCAGCGTTCTTGCGTTCATAAGAATCTCTCCTGCAAAGCCAAAGGGCGCAGTCGCCTCCTGCCAAGCGTCGCTTCGAGCGCCTTCAGCCTAAGCCGAAGGCGGCCTGCGCCCACCTCAACGCCGGCAACGACAATAAGAGTTCCGCCCACGGATGTCAAAATTTTTGAACGGTTGTCCTAAAATAGCCCTAAGCGGGCGTTTTTCCCCGCGAAATGCCGGTTGCCAAAAAACACCCCGGCTTCAGGACCGGTTGCGGGCCGCGTCGGCCGCGCAGCAGCTTGACTCGAGTCATGCGTCATCCAAGCGGGGGAGTTTCCGGGATGGTTGGCTGCGCCGGATGCGGAGGGGCTGCAGGCACCAACGTGGGTAGCAGCCACAGACGCCAACCGCCCATGCCGTTGCTAACTGGTGGAGCTACAGTCACCGTGAAGCGTCGCTCCAAACGTGACCCGTCGCCACCAGTGGCCGTCACGGTCAACACAGCGGCACCTTCGCCAGTCGCCACAACGGTCAACAGGTCGTCGGCAATGCTGGCCGAGGCCACCTGTGGATTGCTGGACTCCACCTCGTAGGTGGCTGCACCAAGGAAATAGGCGAACACACTGGTCAAGTCCAGAGTGGCACTGCCATGCGACATCAATGTTTGGTTTGGGAATCCGTAGAGGGTAAGTGGCGCATCCGCTAGCGTTTGGATGCCTAAGAAGCAAAGGTGATGATCGGAATCGTCCCAATAGGCTGGATTTAGACACGACGGGTCGGCAGGAACGGACGGAACTTTGTCAAAGTTGACGATCACCGACTGGTTTCCTTTCGGGGTGACTGAAATAGCGTCGCTGCGGTCCCAACCCGCTCTTACGCGAGCCTCACCCAACGACGTGACGCCGCCGGAAGCGGACAGACTAACCGACATATCAAACGGAGCGCCTTCACGCACTCGTATTGCGATCTCCATGGAACGCCCCTTAAGCGGTGCCCCCCCTGCTAGACGAACCAGTTCTAGGTTGAGGGGGAAAGGCGCACCGGGGTTGTTGATCAAATCCAGCTTCCTAAGGTTGATCAGCCCATTGAACAGATTAGGTGGCAAAGTGCCCAAGTGACAGCACACCTTCAGCGTCACCAAGGACGACAATCCACGAAACACACCGGACTCCAGCGCAGGGGGGCCTACCAGTGCTAGAAGTCGCAATTCGGACAAGCCGTCGAAGACTCCTAATTGCAGAGATTGCAAGGATCGACCACCTGCATACAGACTACGCAAGCGGTGCAGTCCGTCAAACAGGCCCACCGGCAAGACCTTGTATTCATCGCCTGATAAATTGAGTTCCCTGAGGTTAGGCAAGCCTCCTAGAAGGCCCGGATGGAGCGTCTTGAGTTGATGGTCTGTAAGCGATAAGTTCTCTAAGTTAGACAAACCATGAAATGCGCCGGTCTCTATTGTCGTTAGTTGGTCATTGCCTTCCAACGCCAGATCCACAAGATTAGGCAGTTCCCTGAACGCACCGGAGCCTATTGCGGTCAATTCTCCATGATCAAGATACAGTGATTCCAAGTTGGTTAGTTCGTTAAAGGCATCTGGATCTATGGTTTTCAGCGCTGCTCGACCTAGATTAAGCCAAGTTAAGCTAGAAAGTCCTCGAAACCAATCAGGCTCTAATTTCGTAAACTCATTTCCCCACATACCTAAATTTGTCAAGTTTGGCAAACTTTCGAAAACGCCAGGGGGTAGCCTAGTTAGGTTGTTATCACCCAAGTACAGCGCCTCAAGGCCGGATAATCCGTTAAATGCTCCTCGTCTCAATGTCTGTAGGCCGATGCCATTCAATCTGAGTTCATGTAGCCGGGGCAGTCCATCGAATACGCCAGGGGGCAGCTCCACCAATGGGTTGCCTGACAAGTACAGCGTCCGCAGGCTGCTCAGTCCGCTAAATGCGTTTGGCAGCAGAGCCGTTATCCGGTTTCCCCTTAGATCCAGCTGAATCAAGTTTGACAGCCCGTCAAACGCCCCCGACTCTAGCGCGGTTAAGCCGAGACCATATAGGTCGAGTATGCCAACGCTGGCGAAATCTGCGGCTGCGATGTTCGCACATGACTTGCCGGTAGTTTCCTCAAGAGCGCGTTGAATGGCCAACGCTCGGTCGCACACCGGAGTAAGAGGGCGGGTGCCACGCTGCTTCAGAAGGAAAACCTCGCCCGCCACCAAAACCGCAGCCTCTCGGTCCCAATCATTGTTGGTCTCCACATAGTAGGTCACCTCGCCGTTGCCAACGCCTTCGTAGCCCTGCGTAACGGAAACAAACTGATCATGGGAACGAGCCATCCATGCACAGCCCGGTGCCGTGGACACCCGAATCTTGAATTCGCCGCCGGACGTCGGCACGGTTTGAATTTCAGGTGACAGATCGTAGGCGCAGCGCTTGGCGCTCCTGCGGAAATTGGCTACAGCACGGTTTGTGTTGTTGAGGCTGCGTGCCGCATCCGCTGGACCATCCACCCTGCTCGACTGCTCATCACCCGGAACACCAAGCGGCGCACCCGACTCGTCTGGGTACCTATGATTTAGGTTCGAGAACCGGGGGATGCGTTCACCACCCCAAGCCATGATGGTGTACCATACGGCAGGAGGTCGGAGCGGGTCAGGAGGCAAGGGTTTGGGAAGCTGATAGCCGTGACTGTAGGGGAATTTTCCGCTTGTGTGTGGTTGTACCCCCCTTTGATGCACAAGCCCCATGTTGTGTCCTAGATAGTGAGCAAAATGAAACTGAATCCGATTGGAATTGACTGGGTTAAAGGCATAGCGCTCTGCATCATATGCCATAGGATTAGTTATGTTCACATAAAACGCAAAGAAATTCCCTATCCCCCTATCGCCGCTGTGAAACAGGACCAAATCCGCTGCGTAGTTGTCGCGCAGGGCGTGAACCTCATCCATGTAGCCATCCGACTCGCCAACAAGAAGATAAAAGCCGTCTTGCCCCGCCTCTTTGGCGTCTTCATTTGTAAAATCCACCTCAAAAGCGCCCACTAATGCCAAGCGTTGCCGCACCCCGCTGACGCGATAGGCTTCATTAGTGCTAGCGATGTCGTGGTCAATCAGGGTGCGCATAGCCCGATGCCCGCCTTGGGCTTGACGCGTAATCGGAGGGTAAACAACGAGCACGTCGATAATGGAGCCGTCATCGGCGGGAATGGTGCTGTCGGAAGCGCTTGCCACGGCAAAAGCAACAGCGCCCACCGAGCTAGCAACGCCGGCGGATTGCAAAGTGTCTTCTGCATTTGGCGTAGCTAGTTCCCTAGGATGCGGTAAATTGGGTGCTGCCAATTGACGAATGACGGCGACGGCGCCCTTGGCGCTGATGCTGTGGGTCGTCCCAGGCAGCCATACCGTGCCTTCCACCATTTCGTTGTTGGCTACCAGCACCACCATGCTTAGCGGCTCACCCTCCACGCGGCCGGTCAGGGCGTAGCCCGTTGTCGTGGGTTCGGTGCGATCAAGCACCGTGTCAAACGCCGCATCCGCGAATAGATTGAGCATCAGGCTTGCCGGACGCTTTGCCTCCACATTCCGCCGCGCCTCCGCCAATTGGTGCAAATCCAGCCGCGCTGTCCGGTTACGCAGGACTGGGGAGAGGTGGGGCACAGCGCCAAGGTGCCGATTTTCGCGCCATTCCTCCTTGGCTAGGCGGCCTTCACGAAACAGGTCTTGAGGTGCCCGCCGCATAACTACGGCTCCTTTGTCCGCGGAAAACAATCCGCTGTTCGCAGCGACGGCACCAAACGGCGGATGCACCAGCAGGAACGATGCTGCAAACACCCGCAACGCCAAAGGCATCAGCCATCCGCGGTTCGGATACTGGCCCCGGGTCTTGCTCATGGTTGTTTCCATTATGTCCCCTATCCCACTTATCAGTCTACCACTAGCAATCCGTTTGCTGCATGGCTTTAATTCCTAAGGCGCTGCCATTCAGCCTGTTTCCTTGAAGAGTTCGCGCCCGATCAGCATGCGGCGGATTTCCGACGTGCCGGCGCCGATTTCGTACAGCTTGGCGTCCCGCAGCAGCCGGCCGGCCGGATAGTCGTTGGTGTAGCCGTTGCCGCCGAGAATCTGGATGGTCTCCAGCGCCATCCAAGTGGCCCGCTCCGCGGCGTACAGAATCACGCCGGCGGCGTCCTTGCGGTTGACCTCGCCGCGGTCGCAGGCGCCGGCCACCGCGTAAACATAGGCCCGGCAGGCGCTCAGCGCCGTGTACATGTCCGCCATCTTGCCTTGGATGAGTTGGAATTCGCCGATGGGCCGGTCGAATTGCCGCCGCTCGTGGACATAGGGCGCGGCCACGTCCAGGCAGGCGGCCATGATGCCCAGCGGCCCCGCGGCCAACACCACGCGCTCGAAGTCGAGGCCGCTCATCAGCACCCGCACGCCGCCGCCCTCCTCGCCGAGCACGTTCTCCTCCGGCACCTCGACGTCGTGGAACAGCAGTTCGCCGGTGTTCGACCCCCGCATGCCCAGTTTGTCCAGCTTTGCGCCGCGTCCGACCTTGTGCGAACGCTCGACGATGAACGCAGTGATGCCCCGCTCCCGGCGTTCCGGTTCGGTCTTGGCGTACACCACCATGACATCGGCGTCCGGGCCGTTGGTTATCCAAGCCTTGCTGCCGTTGAGCAAATAGCCGCCTTGAACCTTCTCGGCGCGCAGCCGCATGCCCACCACGTCCGAACCGGCGCTTGGCTCCGACATCGCCAACGCGCCAACATGCCGGCCGCTTATGAGGGCTGGCAGATGGCGCGCCTTCTGCCCTTCGGTGCCGTTGCGGTAGATCTGGTTGACGCACAGGTTGGAGTGGGCACCGTAGCTTAAGCCCACCGAGGCGGAGGCGCGGCTGATCTCCTCCATCGCCAAGACATGGGCTAGGTAGCCCAAGCCGCTGCCGCCGCATTCCTCGCCAACGGTGACGCCGAGCAGGCCAAGCTCGCCAAGCTGCGGCCACAGTTCGTTGGGAAAGGCGTTGTCCGCATCGATTTGCGCGGCGCAAGGCGCGATGCGCTCACTGGCGAAGCGCCGCGCCGACTCCCGCACCAGCTGCAGGCTCTCGTCAAAAGCGAACTTCAGGGCGGGAATGTCCGGCATCACAAGCGTCCAAGCTGGACCTAGACCGGCGCCGGATCGCCGCCCTCCTTGACCAAGCGCAGGAAGTGCTCGATCAGCAGGTTGCGCAGCCGGGCGCCGCGGGTCCGATGCGGCCGGCCATGGCCGATGAAAACCGTGTGGCCCTCAATGGAGGCCGAAATCATCAACGCCAGATCGGACTTGCGGGAGAGGCTCAGCCCGGGGTTGATCGAACCGATCACCTCGACCAAAACTTGGCGGTACTCCGCGTACATCCTCTCCATCTGCTGAGCGGTCCAAGGGTCTCGATTGGCCAGCGCCCAAAGCTCCGGGAAGAACAGGGTGGTGTTGCGGCTGGCCAAGTCGTCATAGACATAGCCGAGAATGCGGCGGAACTGCTCGTCCGGGTCCCCGCCGGCCTCCTCCCGCAACTGCTCGAACTGCTTGATGTAGCCGCCGATCACATCCTGCAGGAGGTCTTCGAGCAGGTCGGACTTGGCGCCGTAGTAGTAGCCTAGGTTGCCGGGCGACATGCCGGCCGCCTTGGCGATGCGCCGCATGGTCATGCCCCTGTGCCCTTCCTCAATGAACAGCTGGTGGGCGGCGTCGAGAATGCGGCGAACGGTTTTGCGGCCGGCTGAATAGGCGGCGGTTCCCGTCTTCAATTTCCGGGACGGGGCCGCGGCCGCGCCTTGGCCGCTCATGTTGGGCCTTTCCTCCCCGTGCCGATTGGCGCCCGCGACTTGGAGACGGCCTTGGCGGAGATGAACTTGGCGTTCATGTTGCTCGTTGCATCAATAATTAGTACGGTTGTACTATACTCAGCACCTAGTCACAAGGCATTTGCGGAGGATTGCTCTTGAAACCCCTGTTGGCTCTCGCCGCCGGCTTGTTCTGCACCGCTTGGGTTCACGCCGAACTTTCCCCGGAACCCATGCCCAATGTCAAGACGCTGGAGACGCCCTACCCGGACACCTACGCCCTAGTGCATGACTTGGCCTTCGGCAGCCTGATCGACTCCGCCTTCAGCTTGGTCGATATCGACACGCGGCGCTTCATGGGCATGCTGAGCGCCGGCCAGTTCGCCACCGTCAGCCATTCGCTGAGCCGCCAGGAGTTTTATGTTGGGGAGACCATCCACAGCCGCGGCGTGCGCGGCGCAAGGCAGGACATTCTGGCCATCTACGACTTCGCCAACCTCAGCTTGGCGGCGGAGATCGACCTGCCGCCCAGGCGGGCCAACACGGTGGTCAACAAGGCCAGCACCGCCGTCACTGGGGATGAGCGCTTCCTGTTGATCTGGAACCAGAATCCAGGCACTTCGGTGACGGTCATCGACCTCGACGCACGGGCCATCGTCGGCGAGATCCCCACGCCGGGCTGCGCCCTGACCTATCCTGACCGGCGCCGCGGCTTCATCATGCTGTGCGGCAACGGCGCCCTGCTGAGCGTCCAGCTCGACGACGAGGGACAAGCGGCCAGCGTTCAGTCCAGCGAGACCTTCAACGACATAGACGCCGACCCGCTGTCGGAGAAGGCCAGCAAGGTCGGCGATGTTTGGCACTTCGTCACCTACGGCGGCGAGGTGCAGCCGGTGGATCTGTCCGGGGAGGCGCCGGCCGTCGGCGCCCGCTGGTGGCTCACCAGCGAAAAGGAGCGGCTCGGAAACTGGCGGCCCGCCGGTTGGCACGGCACCGCCGGGCATGACGGCGGCCTGCTTTGGGTGGGCATGACGCCGGAAGGCTACCAAGGCAGCCACAAGGACCCGGCGCCGGAGATATGGCTGTTCGATGTCCAGTCAAAGCGCCGGCTGGAGCGCTTCAGCCTGCGCACGCCGGCCCTCAGCATCGCCGCGACCAAGCACGAACGGCCAAGGCTGCTGGTGGTGAACATTGCCGGGCAGCTTGACGTCTATGACGGCAAAACCGGCGCCTATCAGCACAGCATCGGCGCCTTGGGCGACACGCCTTTCATGGTTCACGCCATTCAATAGGAGCGTTTCGGCATGTCCAACTTCATTAGGCGAGCGCTGCGCAAGCCTGCAATGCGCCCATCCAAGGAGGCGGCGCACTCCCCACCGCAACAAACCGCAAGCTGGCTGGACGGCTTGGTGGAGCGCCGCTCCAGAGGCATGGCCCAGCGCACTTCCAGGCGCGGCTTCCTTGGCGCCCTCAGCGCAGCCGTGCTGGGGGCCGGCTCCTTGCCGCTGCTGCCGGTCGCCAGGGGCGCCGCCGCCGCGGTGGACGGCGTTCCCGCCCAGAGCACCGGCAACCCGGAGGATCCCGGAGATCCCACAAGCTGCGGCTACTGGCGCTACTGCGGCATAGATGGCTTCCTGTGCAGTTGCTGCGGCGGTTCGCAGAACGCCTGTCCGCCGGGCACGGAAATGTCCCCCATCACTTGGATAGGCACTTGCCAAAACCCTGCGGACGGCAAGAACTACGTCATCTCCTACAACGACTGCTGCGGCAAGAGCAGTTGCGGGCGCTGCCTGTGCAACCGCAACGAGGACGACCGGCCGGTCTATCGCCCCCAGGCCAACAACGACATCAACTGGTGCATGGGCACCCAATCCGCCGTGTACCACTGCTCCACCGCCGTGATCATCGGCCTCGGCCTGGACAACGCCTAGGGCTGACCCCAGGCGCCTTGAGTCCCGGCGGGCAGCGCACGTCCGATCCTCCCTGAATATCCCCGCCACCGCTTCGGCGCCCCATTCCAAACAAGGTGCGCCGACAAGCGCCGCAGTGCGTCCGGCAAGGCCGGCGCGTCCTGTGTGCTACCATCCCGGTCGATGAGCAACGCCACGCCGGCCCACCGCAACATGCGGTTTGCCGCAAACCGGGGCGGAGAAGCGCCTGCGCCGCATGACCGCAGCTGTCGCCCGCCAGACCCAGCCCCATGACCCCGCATGAGACAGGCGGGCGGAATGCGCGGGCAACCCCCGACCGCTTGGACTTCATGGACGCGGACATGCGCTTGGCTTGGGAGCGCATGACGGCGGAGCACCTAGGCGACCTGCGGCTGTACGGCGGCACAGCGCTGGCGCTGTACCGAAACCATCGCAAGTCCATAGACTTTGATTTCGCAACGCCTTGCGCGGAGGTTGACGTGGACTTCGTGGCGCGCATTCCGTGGCTGTCCGGCTGCGAGATGCAGGGCGGGCCGGGGATGGTGGACGTGCGGTTTCCCGCAGCCAACCGCGCCATCTCCATGACTTTCATGGAGTGCGGGCGGTTGATCCCGATGCCCATGCGCCCACCGCTTCGCGCCGCCAATGGCGTGGCGGTGGCGCATCCCGTCGATCTCATAGCCGCGAAGGTGCAGGCGTGCTTTGGGCGCGGCGAGCTGCGCGACTACGAGGACTTGGCCGAGGCGGTGCAGGCATGGCCGGCGTGGAGCCGCATGGCGTGCCTGTCGCTCCCGGGGCGGAAGGCCGCTGATGTTGCGAGCGTTCTGTCCGCACCCCCGCCGCACGTCGATATGGACCGAGGACTGCTTAAGCGCCTGCAGGCGTTCGCCAACAAACTAGTCCGCGTCGAGCACGGATGGAGCGACCGCTGAATGCCCAAGGCAAGCGAGCCGCTCGGCTATGACCCGCGCCCCGACCTGACGCATTGGTGCGGTACGCCGATACCGCCGGTGGATGCTCCGCTGGCCTTGACTGCGGACCGGGAGCGCATCGCCGGCCGGGTGTGGTTCCAAGGCCCGTCATGGACCGTGCTGCGCAACGCCAACCATTACCTGTGGAGCGTCATGGACTACGGCGCCACGGAGGACATCGCCTGCACGCTGCAAGACGTTCCCCGTTCCCTCTGGATCAAGTCCCTGAAGGATGCGCGCCCCGGCAAGCTGTCCAGAGGCGCCTATGTCGTTTGGTCGCTCGCCTTCGGCCTGATCGCCCCGGGCACGGGGTGCGACTGGCCGGACAACGCGCACCTGCGCGACGTCCGCCCGCTCGCCAACGCCACGAGGGAGCAACTGTATGAGCGCCATCGGCGCGGCCGGACCCCAGCCCGCCCTCAATCCGCAGTTTGACGCTGGCGAACGGCGGTGCCCGCCCCTTTGTTCCAAAACCGGACGCCTCCATTTGCCATGCTGGAAGAAGGAAGCCTGCACTTAAGGGCTGAATGTAGGGAGACTAATGGCGGTTGGCTTAGCTGCGTCGTTCACAGGGGAGTTGGGGCAAAGGGTCATGGCGCAGGCAGCTGGGCGATCTTCTGGACTAGCTCCGTGCGCACGGCGTTGACGTCGCTTAGGGGCTGCGCCCGGTAGCGCCCCACCTCCTCCGCCGTGTAGGGCTGGAAGTCCTCCGGCAGTTCGCCGGCGCTGATCTCCACGAGCATCCAGTTGAGCAATTCGGCCAAGAAGGCGTCATTGAGGGCGGCGTTGGCGGAACCGGGAACCCGAACCACGAACTCGCGCCCGCCCGGCACCCTAAGGAAGTTGCCCACAAAGCCCTTCATGCGGGGAATGTCGCCCACGCCGCCGCCATCCGGCAAATGGCAGCCTTGGCAGTTCAGCATGTAGTTGACGCGGGCGCGGTCGGCGTTGACGCCTAGGTCGCCGCCCAAGGCGGCGGCCGCCCAGAGCGCCAGGACGACGGCCAAACCCGCCCGCCGCGCCCCGCAGCCCGCTCTTGCTAGGGCGCCCAAGCGCCATTGGCGGGACGGGCGGGGCTGCATCACTCAAGCCCTAGGGCGATGACTCGGGCCGTGGAGCAGTGATAGACGGTCGATTGGGTGCCGAGGCACCAGTTGATGTCGTTGCTGAGTTGCGGCCGGTAAATGGGCCGGTCCCCCTCGTTGCGCTGGCAAAGGCACTGTCCGCAGGTGGTGCGGCCGCAACAGTCGTTGTAGGAAACCACATAGCTCTTGCCGTCCGCAGGGTTTTGGCAGGTGCCTATCCAAGTGATGGGGGACATCTCCGTGCCCGGCGGGCAACTGTTGGGCGAGCCGCCGCAGCAACTGCACAGGAACCCGTCTATGGCGCAGTAGCGCCAGTAGTCGCAGGATTCCGGGTCCCCGGACTCCGGCGCCCCTGCGGCCGTCTCGCTGAGGGTTTGCGCCCGCGCCACCGGCAGCAGGGGCATGGCGGCGCAGCCGGCCAAGGCGCCGCCCAGAGCCTTCAGCCAACCCCGGCGGCTGCTGCGTCGAGCCAAGCCGCGCGCTGTGTGCTCCGTCAATTTGTCCAAGCCGCCAAACGGCTGAATCCACCACTTCATCTGTGCGTTCCTCCTTGCTTGGAACCAACCTCAGCCCGGCAAAGCGCAGCGGCTTGGGCCAACATTTCCCGACGCCCGCATCAGGACGCCGCCACCTTTCCGGCCGGCGCGGAAACCTCGGGGTCAAGGACGCCCATCGCGCCCTCAGCTTGGGCGCCGCCGGCCCGCCGCCGCACATAGTCCTGAATGGAGGGCGTGTTCGACTCCTTGGCCTCAAACAGGCTTTCCAGATGCTCCCGGGAATTGACCAAGCCCAGGGAGGCGATGCGCCCGCCTTCGTCGATCAGCACCGCGTAGGGCAGCTTGCCGACGCCGTAGGCCCTGCCCAGGGTTTCCGAAAGAGCGTAGGGAAATTCGGCCAAACCCTGCTCCGCCACGAATGCTTGGTGCTCGGCGAGGTCGCCGCCGTCACTGGCCAGCACGATGCTAAGCCAACCTTCCGACTTGGCCACCGAGCGCAGCACCGGCAGCAGCGACTTGCACACCGGGCAGTCCGGGGCGAGAAAGAAGACCAGGGTGCTGCCCGGCCAAGCGCCGGATTCCGGGGGGCCGCCCAAGGTGAGCTCGCCGCCGCGCAGGTCCCGCACGGTTATTTCCGGCGCGGCGTCCCCCACCCGCAGCGTCTCGTTCACCATCAAGGCGCCGGCTGGAGCGATGCGCTGCGACAGGGCGCCCACCTGCCGGGCCAAGGCGCACGCCAATGCGCCCAGCAGGACAACCGCCAGCCAAAGCGCCAAGTTGGACGCCAACAGCAAGTCAGGCATTGGCCGCACCCATCCGACCATTGATTGCCCCGCCCCGAAGGGATGCCGCGGCAACGTCGTCGTTCGGCGCGGCGCCGGCCGGCCCGCCGGGCGCCGCCAGCGCCAAGCCGGCTCGATTGGCCAGCAACTGATTGCCGGTGCCGTACGCCGACCAGCAAAACAGGGCGCCGGCGGCGGCAAGGAGCAAAGCCGCTCCGCTGGCCGGCGTAGGTGTGGCCGCCAAGGGAACCAGCGCCAACAACAGAGCATTGCGCAGCAGCAGCCAGGCGGACAGAGGGGTCGGCGCACCGCCGCAGCCGCAATCCAAAGTGGTTCGGCCGCGGACATGCAGGTTGAAGCTCATGGCGGCCGTGTAGGCCAGCAGCAGGCAGCCGGCCAAGGCGGCACCCACCGGCCGCCAAGGCGGAACGGCCAATGCCAAGCAGGCGGCGCCCTCCAGCAGGATGACCAAGGGCGCCGCCAGGGGGACCAGCCCGCTCGGCAAGACCCGGTATTGGTCCAGGACGCCGCAAAACGCCAAGTAGTCGACCAGCTTGTGGACGACGGCCGCGGCGAAGACGCCGGCCAAGCTCCAAGCGGCGGCGTTGCCGATGAAGTCGGGCGCCATCAACGCACCCCGCGCACGATGAAGGGGGTCTGCGCTTCCACGAGCAGGGTTTTGATCAATTCGCCGGATTCGGTGTCGTAGGTTTCAAGCTGCAGGTCGCCGGTGGTGACCACCAGCAGGGGCTGCTGCGCATTCGACAGGCCGATGGAAATGCCCCAGGTCGCCAACGGGATGCGGGCGATGCGCTTTTGCGCCTTCGGGTCGAAAACCCAGACCTCGTTGCCGCCGTCCTTGTGGCTGCCTTCGCGGCCCTGCGGGTGCATCAGCAGGTAGAGGCGGCCCAAGCGGTCCGCGGCAACCAGCTGCAAGCCGCCGGGGCGCCAGCCGGCGGTGCGCTCCTCCTCCGTGACCGCCGGCCAGCGCTCGCCGGGAACGGCCGCCTCGCCGCTGAGGTCCACCGGCAGGAAGTCCCCGGAAAAGGTGGGGAAGTAGCCGATGCCATCGACGAAGCCGGCCTTCTCAAACATGGGATCCTCCATGTCGATGACGGCGCTCGTGTACACCGAGGAAACCTTGGCGCCGCCATCGCTGAAGCTGGTGGTCAGAAAGGCGCCGTTGCTGCAAATGGAGGTGACTCCAGCGGCGCCGGTGGGAATGGCCAAGGCGCAGCCGGCTATGTCGTGTTCGGCGACGAACTCGCGCTTCTCCAAGTCCACCACCGTCAGGGACTGGCTGGGGGTGAAGTTGTAAACCACCAGCAGCCGGTCGCCGTCGGTCAAGGCCGCGGTGAACAGCGAGGGCATGCCGCTGTACCGCTTCGGGGGGATGATCACCTCTCCCTTGACCGCCAAGCTGGCCATGTCGTAGATGGTGACCACGTCGGTGCGCTCGCCGCCGCGCCCGCCCCGGGAGAAGAAGCTCTCCACAACATAGTGCTCCTGGCGCACTTGGCTTTGTGCGTAGGTGGCGATGAAGTCCGCGGAGAGCATGGCCTGCACTTGGCCGCCAACGGTCCCGGCCTCTGGGTCCACTATGTAGTAGCGGCCTTCGCGCATGTGGAAGAAGGCGGCGTCATGGACCATAAGCCAATGGTCCGGGTAATCCGCCGGCAAGCCGTCGTTGATGTTCGGCGGGTCCGGCGCAAAGCCCGGCGCGTCAACGGCGCCGCCGCCGTAGCCCTCCTCCCCGCCGACCTCGCCGACTGCAGGCTGCGGCGTTTCCGCAGGCTGGGGCGGCGCCGTTGGCTGGGACGTTTGCTGTTCCGTCCCCGATTCGCATCCGGCAAGCAGGAGCAACGCAGCAGCCGCCATCCAACCCCAGCAAGCCTTCTTCCGTCTTTGCATGCCGCATGCCTCCCGTAGCTCAGTCAGGTTCGTCCCGCCAACGGCCGGCTTCCGGCGACCTTCACCGCCAATGCGCCGGGCTGGTTGCTCCGCGTCCAGGTGGAGACGCATGGTATCCGGTTCCGGTCGCAGCGGGAAGCGTAGCGTTTGGCCACCTCCGTCACTTCCCTAAGCAAGCCCTCGCGCAGCGTGGTGGGGCGCAGCCCCAAACCCAAGAGGCCGGCGTTGGCGGCGCTTAGGTCGTTGGCGTCCGCCTCCCGGCGCGGATTGGGAACGTTCTGGACCTTCGCCCCAGTCAGGCCCGCCACCAAGTTGGCTAGGTCGATCAGCCTATGGGTCTCCGTCATCTGGTTGAGGATCTTCACCCGCTCCCCCGGCGCCGGGGCGTTGACGACGGCCAGTTCTATGCAGCGTACGGTGTCCTGAATATGGATGAAGGCGCGGGTTTGGCCGCCGCTGCCATGCACCGTCAGCGGATAGTCGATGGCCGCCTGCATGAGGAAGCGGTTGAGCACGGTGCCGTAGTCCCCATCGTAGTCGAAGCGGTTGATGAGCCTTTCGTCCAAGCAGGTCTCCCGGGTCTGGGTGCCCCAAACGATGCCTTGGTGCAGGTCGGTGACGCGCACGTCGTCGTTCTTGTTGTAGAAGGCGAAGAACAGCTGGTCCTGGGTCTTGGTGAGATGGTAGATGCTGCCCGGATTGGGCGGGTAGAGGATCTCCTGCTCCACCTCGGCGCCGTCGGCGGCGGTCATCCTCACCCGCAGATAGCCCTCCGGCAGCTCCACTCCAACCGACGAATAGCCATAGACGCCCATGGTGCCCAGATGCACCAAGTGGATGTCCAGCCCGCTTTCGACGATGGCGGACAGGATGTTGTTGGTGGCGTTCAGGTTGTTGTTGACCGTGTAGCGTTTGTGCCAGGAGGACTTCATCGAATAGGGCGCGGCCCGTTGCTCGGCGAAGTGGACCACGGCGGCGGGGCGCAGTTCCCCAAGCAGATGGAGCAGCCGGTCGTATTCCTCGGCCACGTCCAGGCGGTGAAAGGCGATGGCCTTGCCGGTGAGCTCCCGCCAAGCCTGCAGGCGAATGGACAGCGGCTGTATGGGGGTGAGGCTGCACAGCTCCAGTTCATTGTCGATGTTGCGCCGGGACAGGTTGTCAACGATGGCCACCTCGTGGCCCTGCATGGACAGGTGCAGGGCGCTCGGCCAACCGCAGAAGCCGTCCCCGCCCAAAATGAGGACCTTCATGCCGCCTCCGCCAACCGGGCCGGGCGGAACGCCACTAGGTTGCTCTGAAACTGCCGCACCGACACCTCCCAGTCAAATTCGGCGGCGCGAGCTTGGCAAATCTCCGGGGAAACGCCAAGCGCGGCTTCCACGGCGAGCGCCAAATCCTCATGCAATGCGCCGGCGCCGCTGCCGCCGATGATGTCGTTCGGCCCAGGCACGGGATAGGCGGCCACGGGAATGCCGCAGGCCAAGGCCTCCAGCATCACCAAGCCCAGGGTGTCGGTTTTGGACGGGAAAACCAGCACATCGGCGGCGCAGTAGTGGGCTACCAGATCCTCTCCCTGGCGTACGCCGAGATAAACCGCTTGCGGAAAGCGCCGCTGCAACTCAGGCCGGGCCGGGCCATCGCCGACGAGCACCTTGGCGCCCGGCGAGTCGAGGCGCAAAAACGCCTCCAGGTTCTTCTCCACCGCCAACCGGCCCACATACATCAGCACCGGGCGCGGCAACGACAACTGCGCTGGCTCAACGGGCCTGAACAGCGCTCTGTCCACCCCCCGGATCCAGCGCACCAGGGTCCGAATGCCGTGTTGCCTGAGCAGCGCATCCAGGGACGAGGTGGAGGACATGGTGTGCGCCGCGCCGTTGTGAAAGCGGCGCAGCAATCCGAACGACCAGCGCTCCGGCACGCCGGCGCGCAGCTTCAGATAGAGCGGAAACAGGGTGTGGAATGAGGTGGTGAAAGGCAGGCCACGCCGGCGCAGCCAGTGGCGGGCGCTCCACCCCAAGGGGCCTTCCGTGGCGAGGTGGACGGCGTCCGGCGCAAACGCCTCAATAAGGCGGCCGACCCGGTTGGGGCCGGTGACCGACAAGCGAATTTCCGGGTAGGTGGGGCAACGAACGGTTTTGAAGCGGTGCGGGCCGATGACCTCCACCTGATGGCCCAAGCGGGCTAACCGCTGCTGCGTGGTGGACAGCGCCCGAACCACCCCGTTCACTTGCGGAAACCAAGCGTCGCTGACAATCAGGATGCGCATGGGCAGGATGCAGTCACGCCGCCAACTGACCGACTGGGCCATTTGGGGCAAGCATAGCACGAGGCGCATCGGCGCCAAGCCTCTGTACGGGATCACCCAAGGCGACTCGCCGTCCGACGCCCCCGTGCCGGACACCTGCAGAACCCCGACCACGTCCATGCCCGGAACCATCGAAACGCCCGTCAGCGTGGTCGAAACCACCAAGTCCCGGCTGCTCCCATCCGAAACCGAGGTGGGGCTCACCGAAAGGCTCAGGCCCGGTGACTCCGTTGACGAGGGCGAAGGCCGCGCCGCAGAGGCGGGCTTGGGAGCGACGCCGGGGAAGTTCAATCAACCGACATCCCGCCAAGGGCGCACCCGCCACCAACGGAAGCAAGGCGAGCAACCATGCGGTTGTAAGCTAGACTGATGGCGTGATGTACCTTGGGCCTGGAGTACTACCGTCGGCCTGTTGGTCTTCATAAAGGCCCGCGGACGCCCCGGGGCCCCCGGTTAGGGTGAAATCCATTTCGACGAGAGCCAAGCGCGGCTTGGACCAAGGACGCTTGCCCGCCGGCTTCCGCTCTTCGGGGGAGGTCATTTCCGTACCCCCCCCCCCCCCCGAAGGTGCGCTTGCCTTTGCTCATTGGCCTGTCTCCATCGCTGTTTACGGGGCGGACGGTCGGCGAACCGACCGCCCAGTTCAACCCGCCTGTCCCAAGGCTGGCAAGCCGATGCTATCACAGCTTTGGGCGATTCTGGGCGCAAGGCGAACCCAACCTGCGCCGGCTGCCTGGCGAGCGTCCGCACAGGCTCCAATCATCCATCCGCTTTCCACGGAACCGTTTGGCGAGAGTGTGCGCAAACCGTAGGTCGGCGTGATCCCGCACATTCCGCAATATGAATTCCGTGGGTGGACTTTAGTTGGCGCTCACCTGCTTTGGCCGCCCTTGCAGGCTTTTAAGCCAGAGGGATTCGCGGTCGCGCCAGGCGATCAGGCCGTCGAGGAACTCGACGGCGGGGCCGTCAACAGGCTCGCCGAGCAACTGGTCGCGCAGCAAGTACAGGGTCATGTCATGGGAGACGCAGAGGTCCAGTTGCGGAAGGCCAACCGGCGCCTTCAGCTTTTCCGCCATCACCCGCAGCACCAAGCGGGCCGCCAGCCCGGCCGGCATCATGGCGTCCGCCGGAGCGCGGCCGGCAAACCAGTTCCGCATGTAGGCCTTGCCGCCGGCTTGGTCCATGCCCCGCCACATCTTCATCTGGTCGAGAACATAGAAAACGCCTAGGGCCTCCACCGGCCGATGCCGAGTTGCGCCGCCGCCGCCGAGACGGTGCGCCTCCAAGATCAGTTTCGCGGTCTCCAAGCAACGCTCCGCCGGGCTGGCGTAGGCGCGCAGCGTCAGTTCCTTGGGCAACGCCCGCCCAAACCTGCGGCACAGCGCCCGGCCTTCATCGGTCAGTTGGTTTAGGAGGTCGTGCAGGCCGGGTTCAAAGGTGCGGGCGGAGTGGCGCATCAGCACCAGGGCGCACTCGGCGCCGCCGGCGAAGACATCCTCGATCATGGCGACTGTGCCGTCCCCGTACACGCTCCTTTCCTTTGGCCACTTCCTGAAGTCCGTATTAGTATCCGCTTCCGCAAGGCATGGCAACAGGGAAAACCCGTGGGCGGGCCAGACAAAAAGGCGGCGTTGGCGATTGCAGCAGGCCCAAGCACAGGCTGCTGGGAAACGGCGCCGCTGACGACCGGCCAAGGCGCAGGAACTGCGGCCAAAAACCTTGCCGGCCGCGCCAAGGCCGGCGCCGCGGCAGAGGCCGGCTAAGTGCATCTGCCGGCCTTGCTGCTGCTGGCGGCGGCTGAAGCCGGGGCGGCCTTGCCCATCAACATTGAAGCCGGGCGCTTCGAAATGCTGCTTGCGGAGCGCAAGGCGACTTACGTCGGCAACGTCATCGCCGTTCAAGGCGACTACGAAATCCAAGCGGACCGGCTCATCGTCCATTTCAACGAAGACAACCAGGTCACCTCCATGGTCGCCACTGGAGATCCGGCCAAGCTCTCCGACCACTCCGCGGCGCCGCCCATCACCGTGACCGGCGCCAGCCTTGACTACCAATTCGATGCAGCCGCCGTCCGAGCCACTGGCGGCGCCACCCTGTTCCAAGGCGAAGACCGGATGACCGCCGAACGCATCAGCTACGACTTGGATGCGGACCGGGCGCAAGCCTTCAGCGGCAACGGCGGCCGAGTGCGCCTGATCTTTAGGCCGGAGAAGCACTAGACCGCGCAAAGCGGCCCATGCGCAGCGAACGCAAGGCGTTCAAGACGGAGCGCCGAATCGTTCAGAAGTGGTGAATCCAGCGTAGGAACAGGATGCCGGCGCCGCCGCTGGTGGCGCCCATGCCGGCCGGGGCGCCGCCGAACTCCTTGCCCCGCCCGCCCAACGGCTGCACCCAGCCGAGTTGCAGCCTTTGGTGGTCGCCACGCTCATGGGTGACGGAAGTTTGCAGCAGCACGCCGCCATCTCCTAAGTTGCCGATCAGGCTTAGGGATTGATTGAGCAGGGGGTGCCACTCCAGGGTGCCGCCCAAGGCTAGGTAGTCCCGCATTCGGTTGAACACTTCGCCTCGCTGCAGGCGCACCGCCAAGGCCGGCGGCAGCGGCGTCCCGTCCGTCGGCAGCCGGCTCAAGCCAAAGCCGTTGTGGAAGTATTCCGCGAATGCGTAGGCGTTGCGTTGGCCGACGACGAAGCTGGCGTCAAGGTTGACCAAACCGGAAACCCTCCAACCGCCCCCGTCGAGCTTGGTGGCCACAAGGTCGGAGCGCATCAACGCCAAGCCGACCGGCAGGCGCAGTCCGAAGCCCAGCACTCGGTCCGCATAGTGGCGGGCCGCTAACAGGTCAAACTCCGCCGCGCCGGCAAAGCCGTGCCACTTCAGGGCAACGCTGGCCCTTTCTTGGCGGCGCCGGACGCGGACGGAATTCGCCGCCTGCCCGCGCCGCCCTATGATCAGCAATTGCAGATCACCGCCGGCCGGCAACAGGCGCTCCACCAACAGCAGGTCGTCACCCGCCTTGTAGTCACGATCCACCGCGGTCGGCGCAAAGGGATTGAACAGATCCATGGGCTGAAAGACCAAGCCGCCTCCCCAGCTCACCGCCTGCCGGCCCAAGGTCACCGCCCAATTCCCACGACGGTGCTGCACCGCCAAACGGTCAAAACGGCCCCAACTGCGATGCCGGCCGCCTGCGTCAATTTCCCAAGTCAGGTTCAACGCCCGGTGGCGGTCGCCAGCCGGGGACTGTTCCAACGTCGGCCCCAGGGTGCTGGCGAAACCCTGGGAGTCCCCGCCCACCCAGGTCAAGGCGTGGTCAACGAAGAAGGTGAAGGAGCCGGAGGTTTGGCGCAGCATGAGGCGCAGGTCGGCGTTGCCGTCATAGGCCGGGGTACCGTGCAGGCGCCTTTGCAGATCATGGGAAGGCAGGGCGGAGGCGGTGCCGAACAGCTTGACCCTGGCGTCGAACTCCAATCCCGCCGCCTGCCCAGCGCCAAGCGCCGCCAACAGCGCAACGGGGCTGCGAAGAGCGGCCGGTGCGCAGCCAAACGCACGGCGAACGCCCGCACCGCTCCATATCCGGGAAGCGCCGCTCCATATCCGAAAAAATCTGCGGGGAACTATGCGCATGAAGGCAAGGTCATTCCAAAGTCCGCCGGGGGCCTGTATTTCTCCCACAAGTGTTCTTTTTACGCCTTTGGAATGCGGACATTCCCATCATCCGTGAATTTTCTCGGTTCATTTTAGATGTCCATCCCACCATTAAAGTGTACGCACGACCTTGAGATGACCCTGGCGCATGAGGGTCATTGGGGAGAGACGCTCCCGGCACTGGCCACGCGGCCGAGAACGCGGCATTCAGGCGCCGGCGGAATCCGCAACCACGGTGCCGTCGCGCAACCGCACCTGCCGTTTGGCGTAGCCCATCACCAAGGGGTCGTGGGTGGCGGTCAGAATCGAAAGCCCCCGCTGGTCGTTGAGGCGGCGCAGCAGCTCCAGGAGGGCCTCGGTCGTCGCCGAGTCCAGATTGGCGCTTGGCTCGTCCGCCAGCAGGAGCACCGGGTCGGTGACGACGGCGCGGGCGATGGCCACCCGCTGCTGCTGGCCGCTGGAAAGCTCCCCCGGCCGGCGCTGCGCCAGTTCGCCGATGCCAAGGGACGCCAAGGCGTCCCGGGCCCGCTGCCGCCGCGCCGCCGGGCGCACACCCTGCAACTGCAGGATGAACTCCACGTTCTCCAGGGCGGAAAGCACCGGAACCAAGTTGTAGGACTGGAACACGAAGCCGATCTTGTGCAGGCGCAAATCCGTAAGCTGAGTGTCGTTGAGTTCCCCAAGCGCCACTCCGTCCACCTTGATTTCGCCCTCAGTGGGCCGGTCCAACCCGCCAATGAGGTTTAAGAGAGTCGATTTGCCGGCGCCGGACGGCCCCGCAAGGCTCACGAATTCGCCGCGGCCTAGTTCGAAGTCAACGTTGGTGAGCGCCGGCGCCGGAACCGCGCCCTCCTCGTAGATTCGGCTGACGCCGCCGCAATGCACCACCGCATGGCTCGCTCCGCTCATCTGCCTAGGGCCTCCAACAGCCGCATCTTGACCGCCCGCCGCGCCGGGTGCAGGCTGGCGACAACGCCGAGGACCAAGCTCATCGCCACGATCAGCAGCACATCCTTCGCCAAGGCGACGGGCCGCAGCACCGTGCTCATGCCGTAGGTCTCCACCCCCTCCGCCCAAAGGGAAAGGTCAATGCCGTCCGCCAAGGCGTAAACGGCCGCGCCCCCCAAGGCAACCCCCAAGCCGACGCCGAGCAACATCAGAACGCCGGCCTCAAAGACCACCTGCGCCACCACGCCGCCCGGCCTCATGCCAAGGGCGCGCAGCATGCCAAGCTCCCGCATCCGCTCCATGACGGAGGTGACCAAGGTGTTGACCAAGCCGAACGCCAAGGCGCCCATCATGATGAGAAACCAGATGAAGATCGCGGCGTCCGCAAAGAGATGCATCGCCGCGGCCTGGGGCGCCAGCTCCCGCCAATCCAGCACTTCAAGGCCGGCGAAGCGCGCCGCCAGCCGCTCCTTCGTTGGCGCCAAGGCCGGCTCTTCATGCAGGCGGACGGACAGCTCGGTGAACGTCTCCGCACCCAGCATCTTCTGCAGCGCATCCACGCCGGTGAATGCGAACGCCTGCTCCAGCCCCTCCCCTTGGGCGTCATACAGGCCGGCGATGCGAAAGCCCGCCTCCCGGTTCAGGCCGTCGGCGCCCTGGGTGATGAGCACCAGCCGCCGCCCCACCTTGGTTTCCAGTTGCTCAGCCAAGGCTCGGCCAATCAGGACGCGGCGGTCGGTGCCGTCACGGAGAAATTCGCCGGCGACTTCGGCGCGGCCAAGAAAGGAAATGCCCTCCTGGGCCGGGTCCACCCCAACGAACTGCACGCCTCGGGTGCTCCGCTCGCTCATGACCACCGCCGGCACGCGCACCCGCGCCGCCCAACCCAGCAGCGCCCCCGCGTCCGCGCTGGAGGGCCAATCCAAAGGCAACGCAAAGCTCCTTTGCATGCTGGGGTCGTCCTGATAGCCGGGCGCCAAAATCTTGACGTGGCCCAGCAGGCCGGCCACCGCCGTCTCCGCCAAATCCTGCTGCATGCCGCGAATCAGGCTGTTCATGAGCACCACCGCCGCCACCGCCACCACTATGGCCGCCAGCATCAGGCCGTTGCGCCGCCGATGGCGCCTGATGTTGCGGATGGACAGTTGCAGCAGCAGCTTGAGCGGCATGGGCCTACTCCGGCGCCCTTAGGGCCGCCACCGGCTGCAGCCGCCGTATCCTCAAAGAGGACGCCAACGCCGCCAACTGCACGCTGACCAGCATGATCGAGGGCGCGGTCAAGGCCACGGCCCAGCTGATCCGCGGATGGATGCGGTCCGGCAGGAACATGCCGTCCGCCGCCTGGGCAACCTCCTCGCCGAGGTACAGGCCGTGGCTGGAAAGCCATGCGATGAGGGGAACCATCAGCGCAAGGGCCACGCCCAGGCCAAGCAGCCAGATGCAGAAGGCTTCAAGCTGAACCATGCCCATGATGGCGCCGGGGCCCATGCCGATGGCCCGCAGCATGCCGAATTCCCGGGTGCGCTCAAACACCGTCATGATGAAGGTGTTGACCACGCTGAAAGTCACCACGATGATGACGATGGCGTACAGGAACACGCTGCCCAGCCGGTCCAGCTCTATGCCTTGCCGAAGATCCGGCAGCACTGCGTCCCATTGGCGGGCCGCCACCCCAGCCGGCAATGCGGCCTTGAGGGAATGCACCAATTCGGCGCCGGCCAAGGGGTTGGCGCTGCGCACGACCAAGGTGTGCGCCTCGTCGCCCAAGCCGAAGGCTTCCTGGACGGCGTTGATCGACGCCAGCATGAGGCTGCGGTCCAGTTCCGCAACGCCGGAGTTCAAGATGCCGGACACCGACGCCGCCAGAGCGGCGACGCCCCCCTCCCTGCCGGCGCCGAGCACCACCACCTCATCCCCCAAGCCGGCGCCGAGGTTGCGGGCCAGCGCGGCACCGAGCACCACCTCGTCCGGCTCGGTCGCCATCCGCCCTTCGGCAATGCGCTTGAGGAACCCGACCGTGCGCCGCTCCCGTGCGGCGTTCATGCCCAGCACTTGAACGCCGAAACTGCGCTCATCGACTGAAGCCAGCGCGAACGCCTCCACTCGAGGCGCCACCGAAATGACGTCCGGGCGGGCTTCCAGCCTGCGCACCAGAGGCGTTGCCCCGTCGATGGTTTGCTCGAACCGCGCCTGCTCAACGTAGTCGCCGCGCTGAATCTGCAAATGGCCCACAAAGAAGTTCGTGGCGGTTTCGATCTGCGCCGTGTAGCCGCCCACCTGCATGGACATGGAGAACTGCACCAACGCCGTTGCGAAGGCGACGCCGCCCACGGCCAGCCAAGTGCGGCGGCGATTGCGCCAGAGATTGCGCCACGCCACCGCCATGGCGGCTTCAGCCACCGCCGCCGCTCTGCAGGTTGAACGTGGTGAAGACGCTGTCCGGCAGGGGCAGGTCGAACTCGACGGCCAGATACTCGATCTCGGTGTAGTGGTCCGCCTCGTCGAGCTTCGACATGCGCACCCGCGCCGGCATCAGGCGCCCGCCCAGCCGCTTGATCTCCAACGTCTCCAAGCGTTTCAAGGGCTGCAGGTCCTGGTCGAAGAAGGTCTGCGCCAGCAGCACATGGTCGTCGCGCAGCACCCATTCCTCCTTGCCCCAAACCACGGGCGCATCGTCGTGGGGAAAGGCTTCGATGCGGTGGATGCGCCGCCCCTCCGCTTCACTGACCTCGGCCAAGCTCAAGCGGTAGAAATTCAGCAGGTCGTCGGTGCGCGACAGGTCGTTGTAGGAGAAGTCCGACCCCGCCCAGCTTTGCGCCATCAGGCTGAACGGCAGGCGCACCACCCGGTTCAGCTTGGGCGTGTAGGTCCACATCCGCTCGCCGTTGCGCAGGGTGGCGTTGCCGGCGTCCCGCGCCGGAGCGGTGAACCGCACCAAGGCGTCGGTGCGGCCTCTGGTCCAGGCCACCAAGGCCGAGCGCCGCTGCCAAGCCGGCCGATGCACCAGCATGGCCATCTCCAGATGGGAACTGAGGCCGCGGCTGTGGTCGATGGCGGCGGCGATGAGCGCATAGGGGTCCGGCGCTGGGCCGGCACTTGGCGCGATGACGGTTGAACCAGCCTCCGCCGCCAATGCAAAAGCCGCAAGCGCTTGGGAAAAAACCAATCCGACCAGCCGCCTCATGCCCCGGCCCATCCCCAATGGAGGCCGATAACTTACCACGGCCCAGGCCATCGGCGAGAGCGGAAAGATGGCCCCAATCCCCGCTTAAGGAATCTTTGCAGCGCGTTGCATGGCGCACCGTGCAAGGTTTTTCCGGCGATTGCATGGCTGCGGGACAGCAGCGGGCCGGGCGATCCTTACCCAGGGATTGGGGATGGTGAACAATAGTGGCCCAGAGGCCCGATAATCAGATGCGCCGCTATCCAAGGGACTGCAGCTCCCTCGCCACGGCGATGAGACACTCGACTTTCGCCCGATTGATGCTGGCCGGGGCATGGATGGCGGCGTTGCGGATGTCGCCGGCTTGGTGGAGCTTCCGGCGCAAACGTCGATACGGGGTGCCCAAGCTGTTGATGCGCTGTCGGAGTCGGAGTCCCTGATGCCGCTCCCCACCATTCGCTCGGGACGCCGCCACGACCAGTGCTCAAACTCTATACCAGCGATCTGACCGGCAATAGCGGGTTCCGTGGTGAGCAGTGCATCGGCGACATCGAGCTTCGCGGTCTCGAACAACTGCTTCGTGAGATTCCACGCTTGGATGCGCCGAAGTTCGGCATCCTTCTCATAGCTCTTCGCCAACTCACCCCGCGACTGTGGTGGCAACAATCCGTCCAATACGCCGAGCTGCAACGTCCAGAGGGCCATCTCGACATCCGCGACGTTGTCGAAGCACCGCTCCTCGCGGATGTGTCGAAGCGACTTCAGATAGGCTTCATAAGTCGCTGTTGCCTTCCGCCGAGGCCTGATGCCGAGCACGGTCTGCACGGGCGAACTCATGATCCCGAACCGTCTTGGGTCGATGAGCCTAAGCACCACGGACACTGGCTCAATCTGGCGAAACGCCTCGAACAGGCGAGCAACCAATTCGTGCTCGGCAAGGCCGCGCCAATGGGTTTTATCGATTGCGCTCTTGAGCGAATCCCGATCGAACGATCCGAACATGCCGCTGGTGTCAACGGCGTTGTCGTCTATGATCGCGTTTCCCGTATCGACGCTCCGTGAGCGGCCCATGCAAGCACAGGCATCTGTGCAGGTAGTCCTTTCGTTCAGCCATCATCGATCTCCGCTAGTTTCCGGCCACTGGCCCCACCGGCGCACCTAGAGTAGTTGCACTCAATGCGGCCGCGCTCGTACGGGTGCCGCCAAGCGCGTCTTCGAGTTGGCCGATCAGTTCGTAGAACCGAACCGTGTTGACAATGCGTTTGGCGGTCGGCGTCTTCACCCGCGCCCATGCAATTTCGCGGCGAAGGCATTGACACACTCGTAGTGCCAGTTGGTCCTGGTGGTGGTCTCGTAACACACGGTGCGGTTGTACTGTTCCAATCGCTCGCGGTAGGTGTGGCCAGCAGGCGTCTCATCGTCCGGCCGTGCATACCGTAGTGGTTGGCTTTCCGGTGCCGTCGCCGGATCGGCGACGAACAACACCTTGCGTCCGTCGTCGGCCACGAAGTACCCTGCGTCGGAGCGCTTCGTGCCCGCACACTGGATGACGCCGATCGCGTCGTCTCGATAAACGTCAATCATCCGTCCGACCGCCTTGCGCCACACCAGTGGATCTCGCCCGCTCGCCTGCAGTAGAACGAGCAGGGCTTGATGCGCCCGGATTCGAGGCCCCACTGCACGATCCGACCCACGGCGGCCAGGCTCAAGAGCCTGTCCGGGTGGCGCAGGCTAAGCGCACAGTAGCGGGGAAGGATTCGGAAAGACAACGGCGGCCAAAAGGCAGTCTGCAAGCGCTTGGCGCGGGGCCAGTGCCTTTACTAGGCACGAAGAAGGAGTGAGTGCAGGCACCGGCCCCGCATGGGCGCACTAGGATATGTTCGGGTCATAGCCATTGAAGTTGGGGCCGCCGCCGAGGCCAACTGCGCCCTCCACGAAAACACGGTCACCAGCAAATGTGGTTGCTTTGGTTGCGGCGAATTCCACCAGCAGCAACCTAGGCTTGCGCCAAGGCCGCTTGCTTGACGGCTTGCGTTCCTTGCGGGGCGTCGTTTCCGTACCCCCCCCCCCCCCCCGGTCTGTTCAATTTTGCTCATTGGTCCGCACTCCTAGTTGAAGGGTGCGCCCTTGGCGGGCATGGACGCATAGGCGCCCAGAATGGAAGGCGTACCCCGCCTAGGGCGCAAGCGAGATAGTACAGGGTTCCGGTTCGCCATGCTAGCCCCCGAGCAAGCCGCCTTGGCCCGCGTAGCCGTCGCCGAGCAAGCGCTTGATGGTGCGGCCTTGGCGGGCAGGGGCGCACTAAGAAATGTTCGGGTCATAGGCAGTGTCAGTCGGATCCGAAGCCTCAAATTTGACGCGCCGCCCCGGTTCTGTGCCGGCACTTTTGGTTGCGGCGAATTCCACCAGCAGCAACCTAGGCTTGCGCCAAGGCCGCTTGCTTGACGGCTTGCGTTCCTTGCGGGGCGTCATTTCCGTACCCCCCCCCCCCCCCCCGGTCTGTTCAATTTTGCTCATTGGTCCGCACTCCTAGTTGAAGGGTGCGCCCTTGGCGGGCATGGACGCATAGGCGCCCAGAATGGAAGGCGTACCCCGCCTAGGGCGCAAGCGAGATAGTACAGGGTTCCGGTTCGCCATGCTAGCCCCCGAGCAAGCCGCCTTGGCCCGCGTAGCCGTCGCCGAGCAAGCGCTTGATGGTGCGGCCTTGGCGGGCAGGGGCGCACTAAGAAATGTTCGGGTCATAGGCAGTGTCAGTCGGATCCGAAGCCTCAAATTTGACGCGCCGCCCCGGTTCTGTGCCGGCACTTTTGGTTGCGGCAAAATCCACCAGACGCACCCTAGGCTTGCGCCAAGGCCGCTTGCTTGACGGCTTGCGTTCCTTGCGGGGCGTCATTTCCGTACCCCCCCCCCCCCCCCCCGGTCTGTTCGATTTTGCTCATTGGTCTGCCCTCTTAGTTGCGGGGGCGCTGGCGGCGGGCTGGGCGATCCGTATCCGGGGATTGGGGAAAGATGGGCGCAAACGCTTGACAGGGCGCGGCAACGGCCACAGTCTGGCGAGCAGCCGATCGAATTGGGCGGGCGCTATGAACAGAGCAGTCAGGATTACCGTATTTCGCTGGGCGGGGGCTTGGGGGCCGTTCAAGGTCAGCATTCCCTGCGGCGAGTGCGCCCTCAGCGGGGACATCATCCAGGACTGCATCGCCAACGAATTGGCCGACATCCCGGTCGAGGTGGACACCCGTGACTGGCTGACCGAGTGGTGGAGGCCGCTCCCCAAGGGCGGCTGGCACGCCCCCATCGTGATGGTTGACGGCAAGGTCATCTCCCAAGGCTTGGCGCTGAACCGGGGCCTTTTGGTGCAGGCCGTCATCGCCGCCGCCGCCAACCACAGCCCCCTGCAGGGCACCCATGTCTTCGGCAAGGCCGGCTGCCCCCACTGCCGCCGCGCCCAGGCCCGCTTGGAGCAAGCCGGCGTCCAACACCGCTACTACGACGTCATCAAGGACAGCCGCGCCCTCTACGAGATGATCGCCAGGGTGAAGCCCATCATCGGCCCCAAGACGCCGGTGACGGTGCCGCAGATATGGGTTGAAGGGGCCTATGTGGGCGGCGCCGACGCGCTGGAGCGGCGGCTTGCGGCCACGGCCTGACTGCGGCAACGGCGCCAAGCCTTTGACGCCGGCTAACGCGTCGCCGGGCGCACCCCTCCACGCCGTCCTAGCCCGTAGCCAACCCGAAACACGTCCGGGACGTTCACCCGACCATCGTGCATTCGCTGGAAGACGCTTAGCGACTCCAAGTTTCCGCGCACGCCCTCTGCACCTTCTTCAAAGATTTTCGTAGCTGGGGTTTGGCCATTCGCACAGCAGCCTTTACCCCTTGTTCGTCGGGGCGGGTGTGAACCAACAGCTAAATGTTGGACTAATAGATCATTTCAAAGCCTAAAACGCTGGCTAGGCCTGCGTATTCGGGCTTACCTTCAATCCCGGACTTAGGCTCCCCCTTAATCCGTTTTTCCAACGTACCCAACGTACCGGCAGTTACGTTCTTTTCAGACAGAAGTTGGCTCAAAAGCCCTAGGTACATCAACTCAAACGCGCAAGCCAACGTCGAGTCAACACTCTTTCTATACCCGCTAACGCAGGCTGCCCCGACGTCATTCTTAAATTTCTTCACGCGCTTGGGCGCTGAAAATACGGAGCAGGATCCAAAATGGATTGCACACTCCCTACAATCGAATTTGTTTTTGCTGTGAATGAGGCTCTCTGTAATCTTCTCCAGACTCACCCCGTCATCATCGGACCGTTGCGGCAAGTCGGAACGCAGCCAAATTTTTCCGGGTGACCCATGGAAACCAAGGTACAGAATGCCGAGTTCACCCAATGCATAGTCCTTCTTGTACATGTTCCGACCGACCCACCTACCTAAGCAGAAGTCAAACTCCTCCTCGGTGCTGATATCACGGTACGCAAACGGGACCCCTGACAGCCGTTTGAGCAACTCCAGCAACGGGCGCAGACTGGGGTTCGACACCTCATCAAACCAGATTGTCTCCAAGCAAAAAATGCCATGTGGGTTCTTTGGCATGGGCGTACACCTCTTTCAACCTATGGCTAGGACGCCGACTTGGCGATGATTTGGCCGTTAAGCCGCCTCATCCTCCGCTATGCCGGTGAAGTAGGCGGAGACTATCAACAGCAGGCGCGAGTTCTGGGGCACGATGTCCAAGCGGTCCACGATCAACTTCCTCGGATAGGTGGCCAATTGATGGAGCAGTTGCAGTTCCGCTCCCTGTTGATAGCGGACGTTGACCTGCGCCTGAATCCTCCACAGGCCGGGCGCCTCCGGCACCGGCTCGCTGACGCCGGAACGAATGCGGCTGTTGCGGACTTCAAGCTGGTTCAGCATGTTCGTCAGGGCCGCTTGCAGGTTGGCCTGCGCCAGGCCTCGGGTGTCCGCCCGCCAAAACAGGGCGGTCAGCCGCTCATTGCGTTGGCGCTCCGCCTCGAACGCCGCCGACCAGTCGCGGCCGCCAAGCAGCCGCTCCGCGCGCGCCATGCGGTCGGCGGCGGCGGCGTAGGCGTCATAGGCCGCGACCATCCGCTCCCCCTGCAGGAGCGCCAAGAACAGCAACAGAATGAAGGCGATGCTCCAAGCCCCTAGGCGCAGGCGGTTGTTGGCGCCAAACTCCGTGTACACCCTTTCCCAAGCGGCGAGCAAAGCCTTCATCGGACCACCCTCATGCTCAGCTCCAGCCGGTGCTCGCCGCGGGCCTGCTCCACCCGCACCTCGGTGAAGATCGGCTGGTCTTCAAGCAGCCGCACATACTCCACCGGGCTGGCTTGGGCGTCCTCCACCACCACTTGCAGTTCGCCCTGCTGGTAGCGCCACAGGGTGAACCGCGCCTCTGGGTTCGGCGTGGTGCGGTCCACCACCCCCATCAGGTAGGCCTGGGAAGGCGCAAGCAGCAGTTCGTTCAACCATGCGTTGACCCGGTTGAGCTGGCGATGCCCGTCCCGCGCCGCCATGAACGGGGAGACTTCCTCCTGAATCAGGCTGAAGGACTCATTGAAGGCGTCCTCCGCCAGGGCGTACTTCCATTGCCGCGCCTGCTGCCAAACCAACACCGTGGTCAGCGCCAGCGCCACTGCCGCCGCCAACCGGAGTTCGTTGCGCAGCAGCCACTCCCTTGGCGTGGTGTCGGCGAACCAGGGTTCGGCGAGAATTTCATTGAGCACCGGCGGAGCCGCGGCTTCGGCAACGCCCTGGCGATCCGCAAACCAAGCCAAGCGCTGCTCCGTGGGCGGCTGCAAAGACCAAAAGGCGTCCTTAAGCAAACCAGCCTGCCAGAACTGAATCTCGAAGCCCTCCTGGCATTGCTGCAAATGGATGCCCTCCTCCCGCTGGGGACGGAACAGGGTTTCCGGCAGCACCAAGCACTGGCTTGGGTCAACGCCGGCCTCCGCCAGCAGGGCGTTCCCGGACGCGAAGTCCACTGCGTCCGCATCCCAATACCACACCATGGCGTTGCCGCCGGACCAAACGGCGAAGTGGCCGGTTCGTTCAAACGGGCTCCAACTCGACGCCTGCAGGGCCAAGGCCGCCTCCCGCTTGGCCCGGGGCACATGCTCGAAGCTTTCGCAACGGTACAGGCAAAGGCCGCGGCCCAAGATCCAGTGGGGACGCAGGGAGCGCAAGGACAGCAGCTCCACGCCGCCCCGATTCTGCAGGAGGTTGGGGCTTCTAGAGAAGCGCCGCCGCAGGTCTTGCAGGAGCTTCGGGATCATTTTCAGGATACTGCTCCCAATACTGGTAATCCTTGCGCCAAGGCGCGTCGTCCTCATAGGGCGTCAATTCAATGCCGGTCAGCAAGCGTTCGTTGCGGCTAGGATGCCACAGGGCAAGCCGCACAAAACGCGAGGGACGCCGCAGCACTTCATCCTCCTCAATGCGGGTGGCGATGGCGCCGGTCAGCTCAAAGAGGGGCTGAAGAGTTGCGATGGGCTCACGCTCACGCGCCTGCAGCACCCTCTGCGCACCGGCCGCGTCAACGCCCAGCATCGCCGCCACCAACTCCGGCGGCATGGTGTTGAAATTGTAGCCCGCCGACGGGCGCACCGTCAGCAACGGCTTCATTCGGCGCCACTGCTCGGGCGTAATGAGTTCGCCAAAGCCGAGCAGCCGCCTCAATTCCACCGGCGTGGCCATGATCCAGTTGGGCGGCGGCGGCAGGCGGCGCTGCAAGTAGGCGAACCGCTCAGCGCCGTTCAAGGTCAAGTCGGGGTCCTCGTCAATGTAGTCCAAGATGCGGTAACGCGCTCTGGTGCGGTTGGCGGCGCTCACGCCAAGCCACCTCAGCAAGGCCTCAAGAGGCCAGGCTTCCGGTTGATTCAGGGAAACCAAGCCGAACTCGTCCTGCAGGGCGAGGCGCCAGCCGCCAAGGCCTTGGTACGCAGTGCCGTCCATCCACAACTCGCTGTCCCCCGTTTGCGGCGCGGGCTCCAGGCCATCGGCAATTTTTTGCTGCTCGAACAGAAGCAGGCCGCGGTAGTTCATGGGGTTGCTGGCGAGCAGGTGCAGAATCGTGGCTTCGGTGCTGCGTCGGTCCAAGTCTTCCTGAAGGCTGCGCTTTATTTGAATGGCCTGTTCAACATTGGCGCCTACCGTGCTGTCGATGTAGGCCGCCAGCACGGCCAACCCGGCAAGGACCCAAAGAGCCGCCACCAAAATGAATCCGCTGGACTTCATGGGTCCTCGCCCATGATTTGATCCACCATCCTAAAATTGAGCACGGGCACTGGATGCAGGTCCAAGCTGGTCAGCCAATGCACCCGACCGTCCTCCGCAGTTAGCCGCACTTGGCGGGGAGTCCATTGGCGGACCAGCGGCGCGGCCCGCCATTGGCTGCGCCATTCGCCGTCCAGGCCGGCGTATTCAAACCTCAGGGCGTCGCCGGGCGCCTGCAGCACGGCCCAATCGAATGCATCGCCCTCCGCGTAGCGCACCGTCTCCCCATCGTCAATGGACCATCGAATCCGGCGCGGCAAACCCGGCGCCCCGGTCAGGGACGCCAGAGTGACGCCCTCAAAGGCGTCGGCGTCGCCAGTGAAGTTTCGGCTGGAAACTACATGCGGCACCATGGCGCCAACCGTCGAGTCGAACCAACGTTGCGGCAAGGCCGCTGCGGCCGCCCGGCCGCTGTGGCGCTGCACGGCCTCCATGCCGGAAAGGAAAAATCCCAAGCCCTGAATGAGCAGGGTGCTGAGCAAGGAAGCGAGCACCAAAACCACCAGCATCTCCAGCAAGGAAACCCCGGCGAGGCGGCGGCGCCCAAGTGCGCTTTGAGCGCTCCCGCACAAGCCCGGGCGTCCCCGGCTGGGCAGGGGGGCTGCGCAAAATGCTCCAAGGTTCATCAAGCTCGAGGCCGCCTCATAATCCCGATGGGGTTTGGCGAAGGGCGTTAGGGGGAATCCTGAACGATCAACGGCCGCACCAACTCATGGCCGGCCAGCCGCAGGCGGTACTGGCCCAGCACTCGCCCGCCGT
Source organism: Candidatus Azophilus sp. (assembly GCA_965200465.1). Taxonomy (GTDB): domain Bacteria; phylum Pseudomonadota; class Gammaproteobacteria; order Pseudomonadales; family Azotimanducaceae; genus Azophilus. The sequence goes on from OZ241358.1 coordinate 59,372, forward strand.
CGTTGGCGGTGAACTCAACCTCATAAAGGCCGACGCGAAAGCTGCCCAGCAGGCCGGCCTCGTTCTGCCCCTCCCGGTACGGCCCCAAGCGCCGCGCCGCCCAAACGAACCGCAGCCCGTCGATCTCAAACTCGCCGGCGTCCTCCGCGGTGAGGTTCAAGGCCGTAAGGCGCTCCGCCGCCTGACGCACCAACGGCGCTTGGCGGAAGGCGTCTCCGGCCTTCGTCAACGCGGTGATGTTGGCGGCGTAAAGGCTGTAGAGGGCCATGGCGCCGCCGGCGAAGACCGCCAAGGCCACGATGGCCTCCAGCATGGTGAAGCCGGCTTGCATGGACGGACTTCGCTCGACCCTCATGTTCGCCAGCCCCCTCATGGCGAACCACCGAGACGTGGCGGCAACCGGAAAAACGGCATCGGCGGCTCAAGCAACCCGGCAGAACGGCGCCTGCAGGCGGAAAACCTCGCGCCGGCCCGCCGCGTCGATCAGGGTCAGGCGGGCGCCCAAGCAAACGCCGTTGGCGCGCACCAACAGCGGCTTGTCGAGCTCCAAGCGCCAGTTTGGCGGCAATTCGAGTTCATGCCTGACAACATCCGGCGAAGCCTTCCGCAACCGCGCATTCTCGTCCGCGGGCAGTTCCTCGTCCTCTGGCCAGAGCACCAGGTCCCGCCCGCCTAAGGCGGCTGTGGCGCCTAGGCGGTTGACTTCATCAAGCACCAGGTCCCGCTCCGAACGCCGCACCAAGGAATCGTAGAGGTTCTGCAGGTTTGGCAGGGCCAAGGCCATGGCGGCGCCGAGAATGGTCAGCACCACGATCAGCTCAAGCAGGGTGAAGCCGGCGCTTGCCCGGCGGCGAACGCGCAATGGGGGCCGCGGAGGTGCTCCGCTGGGCCGCCTGTGCGGGGATGGGCGACGCCGACCGAAGTGCTGCGCAATCATCATAGCCCTTGGCGAGGGCGCCGGGCCGAACCTCCGCCGCCTAGCCGGCGGCGTCCGGCAGAAAGCCCACTTCGGCGTTGATGCCCTCGCCGCCCTCGGTGGAGTCCGCACCTAGGGAGTAGAGCGCAAAACCCTGCAGGTTGTTGGCCGGAAACTTGTAAATGTAGGGGGTGCGCCAAGGGTCCAACGGCAATTCGTCCTCAAGATAGGGGCCGTCCCAATAGTCGGCCGCTTCCGGCGGCGGGCTCATCAAGGCGGCAAGGCCCTGGGCGGTGGTTGGATATTGGCCCACATCCAACCGATAGGTTTGCAGTGCGCCCTTGAGCATCTTGACCTGCGTGTCGGCGGTCTTGACCTTGGAGCTGTCCACCCGGCCGAACAGGCGCGGGCCGACCAAGCCGGTCAAAAGGCCAAGGATGACCAGCACCACCATCAGTTCGATCAGCGAAAAGCCGGCGTCCGCCGAACTGCGCCCGCCAACCAAGCGCCGCCGCTTGCCCGCACGGCCGGCAAGCAAACCAGGACGGGGCGCCGAAGCGCCCGCACGAGACTCGCTAGACATGTGCTTCGTCGCCTGCATCGCGGAATCCCTCCCATTCTATACGAGGGCGGCCCTTTGCGCTTCCGGCCTTTAAAGCACGCCTTCGTTGATGCTGGTGATCGCCAGGATGATGCCGACCATGATCAAACCCAGAAAACCGCCGATCAACAATATCGCCATCGGCTCCACTAGGTTGAGGAACCGCTGCAGGCGGCGGCTGCTGTTTTCCTGATACAGGCCCGCCAACGAACGCAGCATCGCGGCCAACTGCCCGGATTGTTCGCCAACCCGAATCAGATTGTAGCCCGTGGGCGTCAGGGCGTCCTGACGCTCCAAGGCTCCCGACAGAGCAACGCCGCTGCGCACGTCGGCGGCGGCGCGCTCCAAGCCGGCCCGTCGCCGGGACACCCGAACGCCGCGCAAGGCCAGAGTGAGGGCGTCCATGAGTTCCACGCGGCTGAACAGCATGGCGCTCATGACCGACGCCCAGCGGGCGGTGTCCGCTTCCGAAAACCATTCCTTCAGCACCGGCAGCCGAGCGCCGAAGTCCAGCAGGCGCCGGCGCACCGCCGCTTGGCGAAGCAGCAGCGCCGCCGCCGCAGCGCCGCCGCCCACCGCAGTGAAGACCAACAGGCTGTTGTCGTTGAACCAAAGCCCGATGCGCAGGATGGCCTCGGCAAGCAACGGCAGGTCATTGCCCTGGGAGAGCAAGTTGGAGAAGCGCGGCACCACGAAGACGAACACGAACAAGACCGCCGCCAGCCCGGCGGTGATCAAGATCGCCGGATAGGTCAGGGCGCTGCGGAAGTCCGACGCCACCTTGCGGTCGTACTCCAATTGCGACACCGCTTGGCGCAGGGTCTCCGCCAACTGCCCGCTCAGCTCCCCAGCCGACACCAGTTGGAAGACGTAGTCCGGCAGCGGCAGCCGGCTTTCCTTGAGCGCATCAAAGAAACTGCGCCCCCTGGTCAGCTCCGCGCCGATGCGGGAGAACGCCTCGGTCAAAGCGACATGGTGGCTGCCGCGGCTTTGCGCCAGAATGGCGTCGCTCATGGGTACGCCGGCTTCGAGCAGGGTGGCGAGCTCGTGCAAAGCCACCGTCAGGTCCTGGGGACGCAGCCGTCGCCGCCAAAGCCCCGGGGGCGAAGGCCGCCGCTCGACAACCTCAACGACCGTCTGGCCGTTCTCGTTCAGGCGGCGAATGGCGTCGGCAACGGAATCGGCCTGGAACTGCCCCCTGTGCAGGGCGCCTTGGCGATCAACGTACTCGTAGTCGTACTCAGGCACGGCTTGCTAGCCCGCTGGGAGACCCTGCAGCACGGCAAACAACATGCAAGGATGGGCTTGGTGCGGCATGTGTGCTAAGCCAAGGTTAGGCGGCTGACTTCATCCAAGGTGGTGGCGCCCTGGGACGCCTTGATCAGCCCGTCCTGAAACAACGTGCGCCAACCCTGCCGCTGGGCAAAGCCCTTCAGTTCGTTCAGCGTGGCGCCGCTGACGATCATGTCCTGCATCTCGGCGCTCATCGGCGCCAATTCGTAGATGCCAAGGCGGCCTCTGTAGCCGGTGCGCTGGCAGGCGTCGCATCCCACGGCCCGCACCCAGCGGTCGCCGAGCAAGCCGGGCGGCAAGGCGGCCAACTGCTCGCCCAAAAGGCTCGGCGGCGGCGTTGGCTGGGCGCAACGCGGGCAGGGCCTGCGCACTAGGCGCTGCGCCTGCACGCCGCGAATGGGAGAGGCCACCAAAAAGGGCTCCACGCCCATGTCGATCAGCCGCGTGAAGCTGGAGATGGCGTCGTTGGTGTGGACGGTGGAGAGCACGATGTGCCCGGTCAGCGCGGATTGAATGGCGATCTCCGCGGTCTCCAAGTCTCGAATTTCGCCGATCATGATGGTGTCCGGGTCTTGGCGCAGTATGGCCCTGAGCGCCCGGGCGAAGGTGTAGCCGATCTCCGCATGGGTCTGGATCTGGGTGATGTTCGGCATCTGGTACTCCACCGGGTCCTCCACCGTGATGATCTTGCGGACGCCGTCGTCGGATTCCTCCAGGGCGGCGTAGAGGGTGGTCGATTTGCCCGACCCGGTGGGCCCGGTCACCAGAATGATGCCGTTGCTGGCGCTCAGCCAGCCGCGAAAAAGCTCCAGATGATCCGCCTCCATGCCGAGGTTCTTCAGCCGCAGGTCCTCCCGCTCCTTGGGCAGCAGCCGCAGCACCACGGACTCGCCGAAGGCGCAGGGCACGGTGGAGACGCGGATGTCCATCTCCCGGCCCGATATGCGGGCGGTGATGCGGCCGTCCTGGGGCAGGCGGCGCTCGGCGATGTCGATGCCGGAGATGAGCTTGATGCGGGACGCCACCGCCGGAAAGCGCTCCACCGGCTGGGTGAGGCGGGTGTGCAGCACCCCGTCCACCCGCAGCCGCACGGCGAAGCTCTCCTCGCTGGGCTCCACATGGATGTCCGAGGCGTCCATGTCCACCGCCTGGGCGAGCAGGTTGTTCACCAACTCGATCACCGGCGCCTCCTCCGCCATCTCCCGCAGTTGCTTGGCGTTGTCGCTGGAGAACAGGCCCTCGATGGCCCGCTCCTTCTTCACGAAGTCGAGCAGGCGGTCGATTTGATGGGCGGGCGCCAAGTGGAACCGAATCGGCTGCCCCGGATAGAAGTAGTCCAGCGTTTCGAGCAGCAGGCCGTCAAAGAGGTCCCGGGCGATGCACTGCAGTTCATCCCCCTCCCGCCACAGCAAGGCGGCGCGGTCCAGAAACCACTCCAGCTTGATGGGGGATTCGCACATGAAGTGGTAAACCTGCAGGCTGTCCGGCAGGTCTTCGCTTTGCCGCAGGTACGCCAAGCCAAGCCGCTCCGCAAGCGTTCGCAGCAGCACGTCCTCGGAGATTGCGCCGATGCGCACGAGCAGCGGCCAAAGGCGCCCGCCGGCGGCCTGCTGGATCTGCACCGCCTTGTCCAAGTCCTCCGCCTGCACATGGCCCATTTCGACCAAGTGCTCGCCTAGCTCCCGCTCGGCGACCATGCGCTCGTGGACTTGATCTTCGACTTGATGCAGCTCAGCCATAATTGGAAGGCAAGAATCGGCGGGCGAGCGTTCCCCGCCCATGCCGGCACCCTACCATCGCCGCCAAGCCCAAACAAGCGGCGGCGAACCCAGGCTTCCTAGTTCCCGAAGAACCCAAGGACATGCAAGCGATCCCACTCGGCGCATCCAGGACTTCGCCTCGGCTTCCTTGAGGGCATTCGCCATCCTTAACGTGGGCCTTTTGCTCTTACGCTCGGGCGGGTTTCCGCCTAGGATCAAGCACAATCCCTTCGCGAGCAAAGCAGGAGCCGTCATGGGAGTCGTTCAAGTCACCGCCACCGTCCGCAACCCGGTGCCGCCCGAACGCAGTTGGGAGGGCCTTGGAACCTACGAACTGGCCAACGGGCGGGAGGAAGCTGTCGAGGTCGCCATCGCGGAGGTCGAATTCATGGGCGAGATCGTCGGCGCGACAGTGGGCTTCGGTGCCGAAGGCGTTGAGCCAATTCTCGGCCTGACGGCCTTGGAGTCCGTTGGCATGGAAGTGGACCCGGCGTCGCAACGGCTGCAGCGCCGGCCGGCGGTGCGCATGAAACGTGTCGCCTAAGGGTCGGTTGCAAAGCCGCACCGCCGCGGCGGCGCTTGGCGGCGCGGGTTGCTGATGCGCCGCACCGCCGCCTTGGTGGCCGCCGCCCTGCTCCTGTCGGCCGCCCCACTGCCGCTTGCCGCCGAAGAAGCGGCGCCGGCCGCCGACATCAGCGTTGCGCGGGGTCCGGCCATGCGCATCGACGTGCCTTACTTTGACCACCAAGAGGCCGCAGTGGTGGTGGACGGACGGCTCGACGAAGCGGTCTGGGCCAAGGCGCCCGGCTATGACGGCATGAAGGTGACCTCGCCGGACACCATGGCCGAACCGGCCTACCCGACCTTGGTGCATTACTTCCATACCGACCGGGGCCTGTACGTCGGCGCCAAGCTGGTGCAGCCGCCGGCAACCCTGGTCGCCCGGCTGAGCGGACGGGACCAGTTCATCAACCGGGACGGCTTCGGCATCACCTTGGACACCTCCGGCGACGGGCACTACGGCTACTGGTTCGCGGTCAACCTAGGCGGTTCGGTGCAGGACGGCAAGGTGGCCCCGGAGCGCCGCTACACCAAGCAATGGGACGGCCCTTGGCAGCGGGGCACCGCCGAACTCGCCGACGGCTGGAGCCTGGAGATGTTCCTGCCTTGGTCCATGATGGCCATGCCAAGAAGCGCCGGCCCGCGGCGGATGGGCTTCTGGACCAACCGCAGGGTGGCCCATCTGGACGAGCGCTGGTCCGCGCCGCCGCGCCCCTTCACCGTGGCCCGCTTCATGTCGGATTTGGGGCAAATGCGCTTCGGGGAGGTGCAGCCCCGTCGGCAATTGGACTTCTTCCCCCACGCCAGCTACACCTACGATGGCGTCAGGGCGCAGGACAGCCACCGGGTTGGCTTGGACCTGTTCTGGCGTCCGTCGAGCAACCTGCAGGTCACGGCCACCGCCAACCCGGACTTCGGCGCCGTGGAAAGCGACGACGTGGTGGTCAACCTCACCGCCTTCGAGACTTTCTTTCCCGAAAAGCGGCTGTTCTTTCTGGAAGGCCATGAGGTCTTTGAGACCACCCCAAGGTCTCGGCTGGCGCGGCGCAGCACCGGCAGCAGCGGCGCCCGGCGCAGCCAAACAACCTACTACCCAACGCCCACCACCTTGGTGAACACTAGGCGCATCGGCGGGCCGCCGCGCATCGAACTGCCCGATGGCGTGACCGCCGCAGGCGCCGAGCTGGGCCGCCCCAGCGAACTGCTGGGCGCCGCCAAGGTCACTGGGCAACGCGGCGGCTGGCGCTACGGCCTGTTGACCGCCTTTGAAGACGACGTGCGCCGCCGTGCCGAGCGCAACGGCCGGCCCGTCCGCCTGCGGCAGGACGGCCGGCAATTCGGCGTCGCCCGCCTGCTGCACGAAGCCAGCGGCGAAGGCCGCCTTGCGGTGGGCTACCTCGGCACCCTGACCCGCTACGAGGACGACGAGGCCATGGTCCACGGACTGGACGCCCACCTCTTGAGCCGCAGCGGCAAAATCTCCTGGGACGGCCAGTTCATGGCCAGCAGCGTGGCCGGCCAACGCGGCTACGGCGGCTTCATGGACTTAAACTACGTCCCCAACCGGGAGTGGCGGCACCGCCTGTCCTTGGACTATGCGGACCGGCGCCTGGACATCTCCGACCTCGGTTTCCTGCGCCGCAACGACAACCGCGGCCTCACCTACCGGGTTTGGTTCAACCGCTCCCAAGGCCTGCGGCGGCTGCGCAACCGCACCGCCAGCCTGTTTGCAAACTACGAGCAAAACGGTGCCGGGCGGACAGTGCGCGCCGCCCTGTTTCTTCGCTCCGGATGGATGTTTCACAACCGCAGCCGGATCAGCACCGAGCTGGCCTACTTTCCGGCCCAATGGGACGACCGCAACAGCTTTGGCAACGGTGCCTACAGGATCGACCGGCGCTGGACCGCGGAACTGGCCTTCGGCACGGACACCGGCAAGCCCCTAAGCCTCAGCTTCCTAGTCGGGCGGCGCAACGAACATCTTGGCGGACAAACCTTCAGAAGCACCGGCGGCTTCACCTACAAGCCGAACGACCGCTTCTCCTTGGAGCTTGACGCCGAGTACCTGCGGCGCAACGGCTGGCTGCTGCACCAGGAAGACCGCAGCATGACCACCTTCGACGCCACCGAATGGCGCCCGACGATGGCTTTGGACCTGTTCCTGAGCGCCCGCCAGCACCTGCGCCTCACCATGCAATGGAGCGCCATCCGCGCCGACGAACGGGCCTTCTGGACGATACCGGCCAGCGCCGGCCGCCTGCTCCCCACCGCCAAGGCCGCCGGCGCCCCCGCGGCCGACTTCACCATCTCCCGCATGACGGCGCAATTCCGCTACCGCTGGGAAATCAGCCCCCTTTCCGACCTGTTCGTGGTGTACACCCGCGGCGGCAACCTGGAGGACGGCGTCCACGACAGCTTCTCCGGCCTGTTCCGCGACGCTCTGGCCAAGCCGGTGATCGACCTGTTCACCATCAAGCTGCGCTACCGGCTGGGGCGCTAGAAGGGCGACCGCAGCGCGTCGATGAACGGCGACCAGGACGGCTCCCGCACGTCGCCCTGGGACGACGGCAGCCGATACTTGACGCGCCCGTCGATGGACACCGCCGCTAAAATGCCCCGGCCTTGATCCTGGGTGGCGTAGATGAGCATGGCGCCGTTGGGCGCCAAGGAGGGGGATTCGTCCAAGGAGGTCTCCGTCAAAATCTTTAGATCGCCGCCCTCCAAGTCCTGCCAGGCGATGTGGTCGATGCCCTCCCGGCGATGCACGAACACTAGGTGGACCCCATCCGGCAGCAACCGGGCGCGGGCGTTGTAGCGGCCCTTGAAGGTCAGCCGCTCGACGAAATTGGTGGCCAGCTCCACTTGGTAGATCTGCGGCCTGCCGCCGCGGTCTGAGGTGAAGATCAGCCCGCGTCCGTCCGGCGTCCAACTCGGCTCGGTGTCTATGGCGTGATGGCGCGTGATCTGCCGCAGGCGGTAGTCCTGAAGGTTCATCACATAGACCTCCGGGTTGCCGTCCCGGGAAAGCACCACCGCCAAGCGCTGGCCGTCCGGCGAAAACACCGGCGAACCGTTGATGCCGGGAAAGTGCGGCAACAGCTCCCGCTCCCCGGAAACCACGTCCTGCAGCACGATGACCGGGCGCCCCGTCTCAAAGGAGACGTAGGCGACCCGGCGGGCGGAAGGCGACCAGCTTGGCGACATGAGGGGCTGCTCCGAGGCGAACAGGGTGCGGGCGCGGGCGCCGTCGGAGTCCGCCATCTCCAGTCGATAGCGGGCGTAGCTGGTGCCGGCGTTCTCGGCCAGAACGTAAACGATGCGGGTGGAAAAGGCGCCGGGCACCCCGGTGATCGCCTCATAGGCCAAATCGGCGATGCGATGCCCCAAATCGCGCCACTTGGCGGGTGGGGCGGTTAGCCGATCTTCGCTCAGGGCGCGCTCGTTGGTCACGTCATAGAGCTCGTAGGCCACCGCCACAGCGCCGTCGGATGCACGGCTGAGGCGGCCAATCAACAGATACTCAACGCCGAGAATGCGCCAGTCGCGGAAGAACACCTCCTTGCGCTCGGTGGGAAACGAAAGCATGTTGGACCTGTCCTCCGGGGCGAACTGCCCGCTGCGGGACAGGTCAAAGGCGATGATGTCCTCCAGGCGCTCGAAGTCGGCGAACTCCGGGCCGGCGCGGAAGGGCGCCACCGCTATCTTGGTTTGCTGGTCGTAGCCGGCGTCGATGATGATGCTGTCGAGGCTCTCCGCCCCAAGGGCCGCGCCGGCCCAAGACAGCGCACCAACCGCGCCGCTGCAAAGAATGCGATCAAGCCATTTCATCACCGCAATAGATCCTCCGGTCTGAACAACAGGGAAAAGCGCCGAAAATGCCGCTCGAACAGCTCGGCCTCTCGGGGCACTGCAAAGGTGCGGGCCTTGCGCACCGCGGCCTCCGCCGAGCGGTCGAAGGCGCCGCTGCCGCTTGACTCCGCGACTGTGACTCCAACCACCTCCCCGGTTGGGATCAGCTCCACCAGCAGCCGCGCCTCCATGCCGTTGCGGGCGCTGGGCGGGCGCGACCAGTTGGCCACCACCCGCTGGTATATGCCGAAGCGATAGCTCTGCGCCCTAGCCTCGTCCTCCGCCTGCGCCAACTCCGAGGCTTCGCTGGCCAAGGCATCAACGAAGGACGCCTGCGCCAACTCGGCAAGGCGGCGCTGAAGCTCCTGTTCTTGGCGCCGCCGCCGCTCCGTCTCGGCGTCAGGTTGCGCCTGCGGCTTGGATTGCGGCCGGGGCTTGGCCTTGGCCGGCGCCTTCGCCGGCGCTGCGGCGGCGGGCTTGCGGGGCGGCGCCTTGGGCCTTGGCTTGGCCTTGGGCTGCATGACGATCAGGGTGGAGTTGACGATCTGCGGCTTGAAAGCCTGCACGGTGCGCTCCTGGCGGGGCAGCCAGCCGCCATGCAAGGCGGCCAGCGCCGCCGCATGCAGCAGCAGGGCCAGCAGCAGGGGGCCGCTGTAGGCGCGCAGGGCGTAGGCCATCAGCTTTCGATCACCGAAGGCGGGTCGGTGATGAGGCCCACGCTCTTGGCGCCGGACTTCTGCAGCACGGTCATCACGCTGACCACCAGTCCATAGTCCAGGCTGTGGTCCGCCTTGATATAGACGGGTACGCTGGGCCGCGCCCGCATGATCTTGCCGGCTTGGTCCTGCAGCGAGTAGATGGTGACGCGGGTGCCGGGATCATTGGCGTCCTGAATGCCCAAGTTGACGAAGACCGCACCGTCCTCCCGAATGGACACCACCAAAGGGTCCTTTTCGGTGTCCGTGATCGGCTCCGAAGGGGCCTCTGGCAGCTCGACCAGCACACCTTGGGTCAACAGGGGCGCGGTGGCCATGAAGATCACCAAAAGCACCAGCATCACGTCAATGTAGGGCACGACGTTGATTTCCGACATGGGCTTGCGGCGCACGCTCATGTTGGCCTCGACACCCGCGCTTGGGCGGCGCGGTGCAGAATGCTGGTCAGTTCGTCGCTGAACGCCTCGATGCGCTTCATCAGCTCCTCCACTCGGGCGGAGAAGCGGTTGTAGCCGATCACCGCGGGAATGGCGGCGAACAGCCCCATGGCCGTGGCCACCAGCGCCTCCGATATGCCGGGCGCCACCGAAGCCAAGGTCGCTTGGCTCATGTTGGCCAGGCTGCGGAACGAGTTCATGATGCCCCACACGGTTCCAAACAGGCCCACATAGGGGCTGGTGGAGCCGACGGTGGCCAGAAAGGTCAAATGGGCGCCCAGCCGCACCTCCTCCTGGTTAAGGGCGACCCGCATCCCCCGCTGCACCCCCTGCATGATCGAGTCCACCTCCGCTCCGGCCTGTTCGGAGAGGCGCTGGAACTCCTTGAAGCCGCCGACGAACACGGTCTCGATGCCGCTTAGGTGGTCACCGCCGCCAAGCGTCTTGTAGAGATCCCGCAAATCGACTCCGGACCAAAACTCGGCCTCGAACTGGTCCACTTCGGCGGCCACCCGGCGCAGGAAGAACCAGCGCTGAAAGATCATCATCCAAGACACGACGGACGCCAAGGCCAGCATGGCCATGACCAGCTGCACCAGCAGGCTGGCGTTGGCGACCAATTCGAATATGGAAATCTGCTCAGGCACTGGCGGTCTCCGCAAGGTCCAAGGCGGCTTGGCGTTTGGCGGCGGCGTTGGCGCCTTCGGAAACGGGCAAACCAAGGTGCAGATAGGCGTTGGCGGTGGCCACTCGGCCCCTCGGGGTGCGCATGACGTAGCCTTGTTGGATCAAGTAGGGTTCGATGACGTCCTCGATGGTGTCGCTCTCTTCGCCCACCGCCGCCGCCAATGACTCCAAGCCCACCGGCCCGCCGGAGAACTTCTTGATGATGGTCTCCAGCAGCCGGCGGTCCATGGCGTCAAAGCCCTCGCGGTCCACGTCCAGCATGTCCAATGCCTCATCGGCCACCGTGCGCGAAACGGCGCCGTCCGCCCTCACCTCCGCAAAGTCCCGCACCCGGCGCAGCAGCCGATTGGCGATGCGGGGTGTGCCCCGGGAGCGGCGCGCCACCTCGGCGGCGCCGGCCGCCTCCACCGCCAGGCCCAGCTTGGCGGCGGAGCGCCGCACTATCTCGCACAACTCTTCGACCCCGTAGAACGCCAAGCGCTGCACGATGCCGAAGCGGTCCCGCAGGGGCGAGGTGAGCAAGCCGGCGCGGGTGGTGGCCCCCACTAGGGTAAAGCGCGGCAGGTCCAGCTTCAAGGAGCGGGCGGCCGGGCCCTCGCCGATGAGGATGTCGATTTGGAAGTCCTCCATGGCGGGGTAGAGGATTTCCTCGACCACCGGGGAAAGCCGATGGATCTCATCGACGAACAGGACGTCGCTGTCCTCCAGGTTGGTGAGCAGGGCGGCCAGGTCCCCGGCCTTCTCCAGCACCGGCCCGGAGGTGGACTTGATGGCCACGCCCATTTCTCCGGCGACGATGTGGGCCATGGTGGTCTTGCCCAAACCCGGCGGGCCGAAGATGAGGGTGTGGTCCAGCGGCTCCCCGCGGCGCCGTGCGGCCTCGATGAACAGGCCCATCTGTTCGCGCACCGCATCCTGGCCCACGTACTCATCCAAAGTGGCGGGGCGCAGGCTGCGGTCCAGCTTGGCCTCCAGAGCCCCTTCGGCGGCGGGGCTGACCAGCCGGTCCGGTTCGACGCTCATGACCGTCGCCCCCCGGCGCGGCGCAGCGCCTCACGGACAATTTCCGCAGCGGAGGCGGCCGTGCCGTCAATCTCGGCCACCAAGCGCGCCGCCTCTCCCGCTTTATAGCCCAAGGCGACCAAGGCGCGCTCCGCCTCCTCGGCCCCGTCGTCGCCACGCTTGGCGACGCGGCTGGGCCTAAGGTCGAATTCGCTGAGGCGATCCTGCAAGTCGATCAGCATGCGCTCGGCGGTCTTGCGGCCGACGCCGGGCACTCGCGTCAGACAGGCCACGTCGCCCTGGGCGGCGGCGCCGGCCAGCTCCTCCAGACCGAAGGTCGATATCACCGCCATCGCCAGCTTGGGGCCGACGCTGGGGATGCGCATGAGCGCCCGGAACAGGTCCCGCTCCATGCGGGAGGCGAAGCCGTAGAGTTGCTGGACGTCGTCGCGCACCAGAAAGTGGGTGTGCAGCGTTAGGTCGCCGCCGGCCGGCGGCAAACCGGCGTAGAGGCCGGCGGCCACCTCCACTTCGTAGGCGACGCCGCCCACATCGACAAGCGCCACCTGATTGCCTGCTTCAACAAGCTTGCCTTGGATGCGTCCGATCATCCGCTCACCCGACCTTGGCTGCGCCCACCCGTTGCAGTCAACCCGGCAGTATTGACATGACAGACGGCGATGGCAAGCGCGTCCGCCGCATCCGCCGCCAAGGTTTGGCCGCGCAGGTTCAACAGGATGCGCACCATGTGCTGCACTTGCTCCTTGGTGGCCCCGCCAGTGCCCACCACCGCCTTTTTGACGACCCGGGGGGCGTATTCAAACACGTCCAGGCCGGCGGCCACGGCGACGGCCACGGCGACCCCCCGGGCCTGCCCAAGCTTCAGCGCCGCCTGCGGGTTGCGCGACAGAAAGACCTCTTCGATGGCCAGCGCCTGCACCTCGTTCGCGTCGATCAACTCCGCCACCCCGGCATGGATTTCGCCAAGGCGCTGCGGCATGGCGCCGGCGCCGGTGCGGATGCAGCCGGAGGCTAGGTAGGCGATGCGCCCGCGTCCGGCTTCGACCAAGCCGTAGCCCGTTGAGCGGGTGCCCGGATCAATGCCCAGCACCTTCACCAACCGCGCCGCCCCGCCCGCTACAGGGCGCCGTCCGGGAAATTGGCGTTGCAATGCACATTCTGCACGTCGTCAAGGTCTTCAAGAGCGTCGACCAGGCGCAGCACCTTCTGCGCCCCGTCATCGTCGCAGTCCTGCACGGTCGAAGGCAGCAGGGCCAGTTCGCTTTGCTGCGGATTGAGCCCGGCGGCCTTGAAGGCTTCCGCCACCTGGCCCAAAAGCTCCCAAGGCGTCGTCACCCTTAAGGCGCCGTCATCGTCGGCCTCCACATCGTCCGCGCCGGCCTCCAAGGCCACTTCCATGATCTTGTCCTCATCGCCTCCGGGGGCGAAGGCGATCAGGCCGCGCCGGTCGAACAGCCAAGCCACGGAGCCCGCCGCCCCCAAGCTGCCGCCGTGCTTGCCGAAGACGCGGCGCACCTCCGCCACGGTGCGGTTGCGGTTGTCGGTCATGGCCTCCACTAGGATGGCGACCCCGCCGGCGGCGTAGCCTTCGTAGAGAAGCTCCTCAAGATCGGCCCCATCGTCGCCGCCGGCGCCTCTGGCGACAGCGCGCTCGATGGTGTCCTTGGGCACGTTGGCGGCGAGCGCCTTGTCAACGGCGAGGCGCAGGCGCGGGTTCTCGCCCACGGCGGCGCCGCCGAGCCTGGCGGCCACCGTCACCTCCCGCAGAATCTTGGTCCACAGCTTGCCCCGCTTGGCGTCCTGGGCCGCCTTGCGGTGCTTGATGTTGGCCCATTTGCTGTGCCCGGCCACGGCTTTAGCCCGTCGCCCCGGCGCGGGTGCGGAGGTGCAGTTCGCGCAACTGCTGCGCATCCACCTCGGCAGGCGCCGCCATCATCGGGCAGGCGGCGGTTTGGGTCTTCGGAAAGGCGATCACGTCCCGAATGGCGGCGGCGTCGGCCAGCAGCATCACCAGCCGGTCGAAGCCCAAGGCGATGCCGCCGTGCGGCGGACAGCCATAGCGCAGGGCGTCGAGCAGGAAGCCGAACTTCACCGCCCCTTCGTCGGCGATGTTCATGGCCTTGAACACCGCCTTCTGCATTTCCTCGCTGTGAATGCGCAGGGAGCCGCCGCCCAGCTCGTAGCCGTTCAACACCAGGTCATAGGCGGCGGCCCGTGCTTCGAGAGGCGCCGCCGCCAGTTCCTCCGGGCTGCACTTGGGCTTGGTGAATTGATGGTGCGCGGCGGCGACCGCGCCGTTCGGGGCGGCCTCAAAGAGCGGCCATTCGACCACCCAGAGCGGCGCGAAGCCATCGCCGACCAAGCCTAGGCGTTGCCCCAGCTCGTTACGCAAAGCGCCCATGGAGTCGTTGACCACCGCCGCCTTGCCGGCGCCGAAGAAGACGACGTCCCCATCCTTGGCGCCCACTCGCGCCAGCACCTCCGCCACCGCCGGCTCGGGCAGGAACTTGATGATTGGCGATTGCAGGCCGGCCATGCCGCCGGCCCTGTCATTCACTCTGATGTAGGCGAGGCCCTTGGCGCCGTAGCGGCCCACAAAGGCCGTGAGGTCGTCAATGGCCTTGCGCGAGAGTCGGCCGCCGCCAGGGGCTTTCAGCGCCACCACCCGGCCTTGCGGGTCATTGGCTGGGCCGCTGAAGACTTTGAACTCCACGCTGGCCATCAGCTCCGCAATGTCCGCCAACTCCAGCGGATTGCGCAAGTCCGGCTTGTCGCTGGCGAAGCGGCGCATGGCGTCCGCCCAGGTGAGCACCGGAAAGTCGCCCAAGTCGATGCCGCGCAATTCCTGGAACAGGCGCTTGATCATGCCCTCGGTCAAGGCCATCACGTCCTGCTCGCTGACGAAGGACGCCTCGATGTCGATTTGCGTGAACTCCGGCTGCCGGTCGTGGCGCAGGTCTTCGTCCCGATAGCAGCGGGCAAGCTGGTAGTAGCGGTCCAAGCCGGACATCATCAGCAACTGCTTGTATATCTGCGGCGATTGCGGCAGGGCGAAGAACTGGCCGGGATGGGTGCGGCTGGGCACCAGGTAGTCCCGGGCGCCTTCCGGCGTGGAGCGGCTTAGGGTGGGGGTCTCCACCTCCCAATAGCCCTGCTCCTCCAGATGGCGGCGCACGATGCCGGCGGCGCGGGCGCGGATGCGCAGGCGCTCCTGCATCTCCGGGCGGCGCAGATCCAGGTAGCGGTGGCGCAGGCGCACGTCCTCCCCGGCGTCCGAGTGTTCATCCAGCCCGAAGGGCGGTGTCCGCGAGCGGTTGAGCACCTCCAGGTCGGCGCCCAGCACCTCGACTTCGCCAGTGGCCATGTGCGGATTCTCGGCGCCTTCCCGGCGCCGCCGCACCCGGCCCGTGATGCGCAAAACGTACTCGCTGCGCACTCGGTCGGCGACCTTGAAGCTCTGCTCCGAGCCCGGGTCATACACCACCTGGACGATGCCGGTGCGGTCCCGGACGTCCAGGAAGATGACGCCGCCGTGGTCGCGCCGGCGATGCACCCAGCCGGCCAGGACGACGGCTTCGCCGATGTGCGCGGCGCTAAGCTCGCCGCAGTAGTGGCTGCGCATCATCACTCCGATTTGGAGGATTCCTTGGACGACTTGGCCGCTGGTTTGGACGCTTCGGCGGCGGCGCCTTTGCCGCCCTCGGCGGCCTTGCCGCCATCCTTGGCTTGGCCGCCCTTGCCGTTGGCGGCTGGCTTGGCCGCATCGCCTTCGGCTTGGTCCTTGGCGCCGCCGTTGTCCTGCTTGCCGGCGCCTTCGGCGGCGGCAACATTCTTCTGCTGCCCGGACTTGAAGTCCGTCTCGTACCAGCCGCTTCCCTTGAGCCGGAAAGCCACCGGCGAGATTTTTTTCCTGAGCTGGCCGGACCGACAGGCCGGGCAGTCCGTCAAGGGTGCTTCGCTGATCTTCTGCATCGCCTCCAGCTCATGGCTGCAATTGGCGCACCGATACTCGTAGATGGGCATTCGTGCTTCCTGAAAAGAAACCGCTTGGTCGAAATTGACGCAGTGCAAACGGGCGCAAATGATAGTGGAAAACGGCCGCGAGCGTTAGGGCCAGCGCCGCAATTGCCCGCCAACGGAGCTTGTGGCGCCGGACGCAATTGGATATAAGCGCAAGCCATGCGGCAAAGCCAACTGCTCATCCCCACCATCAAGGAAGTTCCGGCGGACGCCGAGGTGGCGAGCCATCGGCTGATGCTGCGCGCTGGGTTGATCCGGCAGGTGGCGGCCGGGCTGTACACTTGGCTGCCCTTGGGCTTGCGGGTGGTCCGCAAAATCGAGGCTGTCATCCGTCAGGAAATGGAGCGCAGCGGCGCCCAGGAAGTGTGCATGCCGGTGGTGCAGCCGGCCGAGCTCTGGCGGGAGACCGGGCGTTGGGAAAAGATGGGGCCGGAGTTGGCCCGCCTGCACGACCGCCACGAGCGGGAGTTCTGCCTAGGCCCCACCCATGAGGAGATCATCACCGACCTGTTCCGCCGCGAGGTTCACAGCTACCGGCAACTGCCCTGCAACTTCTACCAGATTCAAACCAAGTTCCGCGACGAGGTGCGGCCCCGCTTCGGCGTGATGCGGGCGCGGGAGTTCGTCATGAAGGACGCCTACTCCTTCGCCGCCGACCAAACCTCCTTCGACGCCACCTACCAGGAGATGCACCGCTGCTACAGCCGCATCCTGACGCGCATGCAGCTGGACTTCCGGGCCGTGGAGGCGGACACCGGCAACATCGGCGGCGCCAACTCCCACGAATTCCACGTGCTGGCGGACTCCGGCGAGGACACCGTCGTTTACGCCACGGAGGGCGACTACGCCGCCAACCTGGAGCGGGCCGTCGCCGCCCCGCCGCCGCCGCGCCCGGCGGCCACCCAAGCCATGCGCGAAGTGGCCACGCCGGGCGTCACCACCATCGCCCAGGTGGCCGCTCTGTTGGCGGCGCCAGCAGCCCAATGCCTCAAGGCTCTGGTCATCCGCGGCGAGGCCGGCCCCATTGTCATCATGCTGCGCGGCGATCATGAATTGAATCTGGTGAAGGCGCAGAGGATCCCCGGCGCCAAGCATCCCCTGCAGTTCGCCGACGCCGCCGAAATCCGCGCCGCCACCGGCGCCAACCCCGGGTCCATTGGGCCAGTGGGCCTGAACGCCCCGCTGGTCGTGGACCCCGAAGCAGCGGCGGCGGCGGACTTCATCTGCGGCGCCAACCGCGACGGCCGCCACTACCAAGGCGTCAACTGGGGCCGCGACCTCCCCTTGGCCGACAGCCAAATCCAGGATGTGCGCAACGTGGCCCCCGGCGACCCGGCGCCCAACGGCCAAGGCGAACTGAGGTTCCTCAAGGGCATTGAAGCCGGCCACATCTTCCAACTGGGCCGCACCTACAGCGAAGCGATGCAGGCCCGGGTGCTGGACCGGGACGGCAAGCCCCTGACGCCCATCATGGGCTGCTACGGCATGGGCGTCACCCGCTTGGCGGCGGCGGTCATCGAGCAGCACCACAACGACGACGGCATTCTCTGGCCTGAACCCCTAGCTCCCTTCGACGTCCACATTCTGGCGTTGAACTACGGCAAGTCCCCCAGTGTGCGCGAGGCCGCCGACGACTTGGCGGCGCAACTGCAGGGCGCCGGCTCAGCCGTGCTCTTGGACGACCGCGACGAGCGCCCGGGCGTAAAGTTCGCCGACGCCGACCTGATTGGCCTGCCGCGCCGCATCGTCGTAGGCGCAAGGGGCCTAGGGGAGGGCCGCGTTGAATGCCGCATCGGGCACGGCGCTGCGGTGGAGGCGCTGCCCCCCGGCGAGGCCGCGGCGCGGTTGGCTGCCCCCGCCCAAGAAGCGGGCAGGGGCGTTTAGTCGAGGGTCACCTCGAAGTGGCGCAGGTCCTCGATGGCGCCGTTTCTGAATTGCCAAACGCCCATGGTGTGGCTGACCAGTTCGCCGCGGTCGTCCCAGTCCAGGGTGGATGCCTCGCCGTCCAGGTCGATGTCCTCCCCGGCTTGGATGGCCATGAGGGCGGACGCCATGCCGTCCGAGGTGGCGGGGATGCGCCTGCCCGGTGGGTTGGCGATGATGTGCAGGGCGTCGCGAATGGCCTCGCCGTCGCTGCTGCGGGCGGACTCGGCGGCGAGCATCAGGGCCACTGCGGCGTCATAGGTTTCGCGCATGTAGGGCGCGTGCGGCACCTCATCGACCCCGAACTCGTTCATGTAGTCGGCCTCCCAGTGGCCTTCGGCTTCGGTGATGTGCAGGCCGTAGGAGGCCACGCCCTTCGCCCCCTCCAGCGCTTCGGGGTAGTCCTGGTACAGGCTCAGCGTGCGCAGGCCCTCGAACAGCAGGAACTCCTCGAAGTGGTTGTTCTTGATGACCTCGTCCATCACCGCGTGGGTGAGGTCCCGGAAGGTGAACAGCACCAGGGCCGGCGCAGCGCTGGCGGCAAGCCGGTGGAGTTCGTCCTCGAATGAGTCGTCTTCGGGGTGCAGCGAGACCGAGTCCACCCGCCCGTTGAAGTGTTCGGTGAACGCCTGGGCGCTCTCCTGGGCCCAAGCCAGGTCAAGATAGGCTACGGCGACATGGCTGAAGCCGTCTTCCTCGGCAAGGCGGGCAAGGGCGTACGCTTGGAACAAGGCGCTGATGGAGGTCCGGAAGATGAAGCCGTCGTCCTCCAGATCGGCCACGGAAGGCGCATCCGAGAACGCGGCGACGAGCGGGGTGCGGGTTCGAACGAGCAAGTCCGACATGGCGAGGATGCCCTGGCTGGTGGACCCGACCAGGGCATGGGCGCCCTGCTCGATCAGCTCTTCGGCAAGCGCCGCTTCGGGTTCTCCTGGAGGCAAGACGTCTCCGAAGGAATGCTCAACGGGCATTCCCCATACGCCGCCCGCATCATTGACGTGCCTGATGGCCAGCAGGGCCGCCCGGTAGGTGGGGCCGGAGTTCTCAAGCTGCTCCTCATTGGCGAAGTGCAGCGGGACGCCGTGGATGACGGAGTCGAGTGCGCCGATGTTGATCAAGCCGAGGCGGAGCGGCTCGGTGGGCAACGGCGGCGGCGAGGCGGGCGGTTCAGGAGGCGGCGGCACCGGCGCGGAGTGCCCCCCGCCTCCGCAGGAGGCAAGCCCTAAAAGCGCGGCGAACGCGAACGCAACGGACAGGCTGCGCTTGAAAACCCTGGCGGCCGTCATCGTAAATCCCTCAACCAATCATCGCAGAACCCGCCCACCCCAACGGAGCGGACCGTCCAACGATCCAACGGCTTGGCGCGCCCGGGAGGATTCGAACCTCCGACCCCTGGGTTCGAAGCCCAGTGCTCTGTCCAGCTAAGCTACGAGCGCACAGCAGCCCGAAGGACGCCGGCCATTCTAAGGCCAGCCCGCAGCCTGCGCAATGGTGTGCGCATCCTAGGCCGCGCAACGGTTCGGGACGTCGCCGCCGTCTTGACGGCAGTTAGAATGCAGCCATGATGGAGCGCAAAGGACCCTGCATTCAAC
The DNA here is from genome assembly GCA_965200465.1 of Candidatus Azophilus sp. Taxonomy (GTDB): domain Bacteria; phylum Pseudomonadota; class Gammaproteobacteria; order Pseudomonadales; family Azotimanducaceae; genus Azophilus. The sequence goes on from OZ241358.1 coordinate 78,750, forward strand.
CCAATGAGCCACAGCAAAATCACCAACGTCTCGGCTCTGACCGCCGTTTTGGCCGCCTTTGCGGTGGGGGTGCTGGCTTCCTTGGCCATTCGCCCGCCAAGCGGCGCCGAGGGGGAAGGGAAGACGGTCGGAGCGCCGGCCGCCGCGCCGGGTGCGCCGCGCATCCACTGGCGCTTGCCGCTGTCCTTTCAAACCACCATGCCGGTGCTTGGGGACAATCCCGTCTATGTGACTGACGTGCTGCGGTCCGCCTCGTCCGGCGCCGTGGATGTGCGCATCTTCGAACCGGGCGAGGTGGTGCCGGCCTTCGGCATCACCGAGGCGGTGCGGGAGGGGAAGGTGGAGGCCGGCTACACTTGGCTGGGCTACGATCAGGGCCGCACTCCGGCGTCGGCGCTGCTCGGCGCGGTTCCCTTCGGCATGGAGCCTTGGGAGTTCGCCGCCTGGTGGTACGAGTCCGGGGGCCGTGAGCACGGCGAAGCGCTGTACGCCAAGCAGAACATCCATCCCGTCTTTTGCGGCCTCACCGGGCCGGAGACCGCCGGCTGGTTCCGGCGGCCCGTGGAGAGCCTGGAGGACGTGCAGGGCCTCAAGATCCGCTTCGCCGGCATCGGCGGCAAGGTGATGGAGCGGGCCGGAGCTTCGGTGACCATGCTGCCCGGCGGCGAGATCTTCCAGGCGCTGGAGAAGGGCGCAATAGACGCCACCGAGTACGCCTTGCCCATCGTCGATCAATCCTTGGGCTTCAACCGGGTTGCGCCCTACAACTACTATCCGGGTTGGCATCAACCGGCCACCTCTTCGCACATGGTGGTCAACCTGGATGTTTGGCGCGGCATTGGGGAGGCCGATCGCCAGCTCATCGAGACCGCCTGCACGGCCGGGGTGCTGCGCAACTTGGCTCACAGCGAGGCCGCGCAGGGCGCCGTGATCGCCGGCTTTCCGCAGGCGGGGGTCCAAGCCCGCACCCTGCCGGACGAAGTGCTGCGGGAGCTTGCCCGGGTGACGGAGAGCGTTCTGGCGGAGGAAGCCGCCAAGGACGCAGACTTCGCCGCCATTCTGGAGTCGCAGCGCCGTTTCCGCAGCAACTACGTCCATTGGAAGTCGCGCGCCTATCTGCCTCGGGACTTCTAGGCCGGGGGAGCATCGGCTTGTCGAGCTTCCCCCTGCCGCTTGCAGGAACGGGCGGTTGGCGCGGCGCCTCCGTGTACCGCCCTTGCCGGCCGGGCAGTCCATTGACGGCGGTGTTAGGGGGCGCAAACCCGTTAGAATCTTCGCTGGCCCCATTGCAGCTTGAGAGACATGCAGTTTTGGTCGCTTGTTCGCGTCGGCGCCGGCATGGCGGTGTTTTTGGCCGCACTTGCGGTTGGCGGTTGCGCCACGCCCGGCATCCCGGTGGTGGCCGAGCGCTCCGGGGAAGCGGGGGCGAGAACCGATTCGAGGCCGCGCAGCGAACGCCGGCGGGACCTCAGGCCGTTGCGGGGCGCGAGCTACAGGGTCAAGCGCGGCGACACGCTCTATGCGATCGGTCGCCGCGCCGGAGTTTCGGTGGAGGCTTTGGCGCGGCTGAACGGGCTGCGTCCGCCCTACCGCATATATCCCGGCATGAAGCTGCGCCTGCGCGGCCGGGCCGTGGCGTCCAGACAGTCCGCTAGGCAACCCTCGCCGAGCCGTGCGGCAACCCAACGCAAGCCGGCGCCACGGCGCTCGGCGACCAGCCAAGCCGGCGGCCTGACTTGGCGTTGGCCCACGTCGAGCCCCGTGGTCAGGGAGTATGGCGGCGTCAACAAGGGCTTGGACTTTGTGGTGCCGGTTGGCGCCGAGATCGGCAGCGCCGGCGATGGCGAAGTGGTCTATGCGGGAACGGGCTTGGCCGGCTACGAGAGCTTGGTGATCGTCAGGCACAGCGCCCAGTACCTCTCGGCCTACAGCGTCAATCAGCCTCTTGCGGTTAAGGAGGGGCAGCGCGTCAAGGCCGGGCAAACCATCGCCGCCGTCAACGGCAGCGGACGCACCGCCGGCGCCTTGCATTTTGAAATTCGCAGGAATGGAGAGCCGATAAGCCCTAGATCCGTGCTGCGCTAGGCTTGTTCGCCAACGCCCAAGTCGGCGGCGGGCACCGCGCCGACGGGCTTGCGGCCCTACTCCTCCAGCAGATGGCGCTTTTCCTTAACCTCCCGCCAGTCGTCGGAGTCCGGCGGCGGGTCCTGCTGCTCGGTGATGTTGGGCCACGCCTCCGCCAAGCGCTGGTTGATCTCCAGAAACTCCTGCTGCTCCTCCGGCAGCTCGTCCTCGGAGAAAATGGCCTCCACTGGGCATTCCGGCTCGCACAATGCGCAGTCAATGCACTCATCCGGGTGAATGACCAACATGTTCGGGCCTTCATAGAAACAGTCAACGGGGCAGACTTCCACGCAGTCCGTCAGCTTGCACTTGATGCAGGCTTCGCCCACCACAAAGGTCATGGGTTGCTCCTCTTTGGCTGAAAAGCGCGGGATTTTACCGCCTTTTGGAATGCGCACAGCCGGCAACCCGTTCAGGGTTCCCGAGGCGTCAGCCTTTTAAGTTCAAACAGCAAGTCCAACGCCTGCCGCGGCGTCAGGCTGTCGGGGTCCAGGTCCGCCAGCCTTTGGCGGATGGGGTCAACGTCCTCCTGCGCCGGTTTCTTCACAAACAGGTCTCCTTGGGAGGCGTTTGCGGAGGCGGCCTCCAGTTCGTCGAGCCTTGCCCGCGCCTTGGCGACGACCGTCGTCGGCACCCCGGCCAGCCGCGCCACCTGAATGCCGTAGCTGCGGCTGGCGGGGCCGGGCTTGACCTCATGCAGGAACACCACCTCGTCCTTGTATTCGGCGGCGGTGAGATGCACGTTGGCGGTGGCCGGCAGGCTGTTGGCCAAGTCGGTGAGCTCGAAGTAGTGGGTGGCGAACAGGGTGAAGGCGCGGTGGGTTTCGGCCAGATGCTGGGCGGTGGCGAAGGCGAGGGCCAAGCCGTCGTAGGTGCTGGTGCCGCGGCCGATCTCGTCGAGCAGCACTAGGCTGCGGTCGGTGGCGCTGTGCAGGATGTTGGCGGTCTCGGTCATCTCCACCATGAAGGTGGAGCGGCCTCCGGCCAAGTCGTCGGCGGCGCCTATGCGGGTGAAGATGCGGTCCACCGGACCGATGCAGGCGGCTTCGGCGGGCACGTAGCTGCCGGTGCAGGCGAGCAGCGCGATCAGGGCGATTTGCCGCATGTAGGTGGATTTGCCGCCCATGTTGGGGCCGGTGATGATGAGCATTCGACGCTGATCGTTCAGTTCCACGTCATTCGGCACGAAGGGGGTGGTCAGGGCTTCGCGCACCACCGGGTGCCAGCCGCCGGTGATGGAAAGGCCGGGCCTCCTGCTGAAGCTGGGCGCGGCGAAGCCCAACTGCGCGGCGCGCTCGGCGAAACAGGCCAGGCAGTCCAGTTCCGCCAAGGCCTCCGCCGCCCGGCGCAGGGCGCCGACCTCCTCGCCCAACCCGGCCACGAGCTGTTCGTAGAGGGACTTCTCCAATTGCAGGGCGCGGGCTTGGCTGGTCAAGGCCCGGTCCTCGAAGGACTTCAACGCCGGGGTGATGTAGCGCTCGGCGTTCTTCAAGGTCTGGCGGCGAACATACTCCACCGGCACGGCGTGGCTGGCCGCCTTGGAGGCTTCGATGTAGTAGCCATGCACACGGTTGTAGCCCACCTTGAGGGTGCTGATGCCGGTGCGCAGGCGTTCGGACGCCTCCAGGTCGCGCAGCCAGTCGGCGGCGCCTTCGGTGAGGTTGCGCAGTTCGTCGAGTTCGGCGTTGTAGCCGGCGGCGATGACGCCGCCGTCGCGGATGGTGGCCGGGGGCGATTCGACGACGGCTCGCCCCAGCAGTTCCTGGACGGCGGAGAATTCGGGCACCTCGTCCATGAGGGCGGCGAGATGGGGCGTGGCCAAAGGCGCCAATAGGGACTTCAGGGCCGGCAGTTCGGCGATGGCCAAGCGCAGGCGGGCCAAGTCCCTAGGCGTTGCCGACTGCAGGGCGATGCGCGAGACGATGCGCTCCATGTCCCCCACCTGCTCCAGGCGTTCGCGGACGCCGTCTTGGTCGGCGCTTTGCAGCAGTGCGGTCACCGCCTGTTGGCGGCGCAGAATTTGCTCCGGCGCGGCGCAGGGAGCGTTCAGCCAACGGCGCAGCAGCCGCCCGCCCATGGCCGTGCGGGTGCTGTTCATCAGGGAGAACAGGGTGTCGGCTTCGCCGCCGTCGGCGCGGCGGTCTATCTCCAGGTTGCGGCGGCTGTGCGGGTCCAACTGCAGGAAGGCGCCGCGGCTGATCCTGGCTATGCGGTCGATGTAAGCGAGGGACTGGCAATGGGTGGTCTGCGCATACTTCAGCACCGCCGCCGCCGCGCCGACGGCGGGGTCGTCCTGCTCCAGGCCGAAGCCGCGCAGGTCTTGAACGCCTAGATGCCGGCACAGCAACTGATGGCCTAGGTCGCGGTCGAAGCGCAGGGGGTCATCGACGTGCTGAGGGCGCTCCTCAAGCTCCGGCAGTTCCGCTGGGACGAGGATTTCCGTGGGCTCCAGGCGGGCGATCTCGGCCTTCAGGTCGTCAATGCCTTCGACTCCAAGGGTGGCCAATTCTCCCCGCCCCAAGTTGAGGATGGCCAAGCCGTAGCCGCCTCGGTTGGCGGGGCGGGGCCTCGCGTCGGCGGAGGGTGGGCCTGCGGGCGCAAAGCCCGGCTGGCTGGCCGCCCCCGTTTCGGGGGCTGGCGCTTTGGCGGGGGCGATGCCCAGCAGGATGCTGTCGCTGGCGTTGTCCAGCAGGGCTTCCTCGGTGATGGTGCCCGGTGTGACGATGCGCTGCACCCGCCGCTCAACCGGCCCCTTGCTGGCGGCTGGGTCGCCGATTTGCTCGCAGATGGCCACGGACACGCCCAGTTGCACCAGCTTGGCCAAGTACCCATCCACGGAATGCACCGGCACGCCGCACATGGGGATGGGCGCTCCGCCGGACTGGCCGCGCTTGGTCAGGGCGATGTCGAGCAGTTCCGAAGCCTGTTTGGCGTCGTCAAAGAAAAGCTCGTAGAAGTCCCCCATGCGGTAGAACAGCAGATGCTCGGTGTGCTGCGCCTTGATGCGCAGGTACTGCTGCATCACCGGGGTGTGCTGGGCGTATTTCATGGCGGCGATTTTCGCCCAAGGGCCCGTGCGCTCCAAGCTCTGTTTAAGCACGGCCCATCAACCCGGCTAGGTTGACCCGGCGGCGGCTCGCCTTCTTTGGCTTGGCGGCCTGTGGGCGATCGCCATTTTTCGCCGATTGCCCTTGCAACTGTTGCCTTTGGCGTTGATGGCATATACGGTCAAGCCCTGTACTCACAGCTTGGACGCCGCTATGCCGCAACCACAATCCTCCGCGCCGGACGCCAACCGGGACGCCAACCGCAAGCGGGCGCTCGGCGCCGCGCTGAACCAGATAGAGCGCCAGTTCGGCAAAGGCTCGATGATGCGCCTTGGCGACCGGGAGCAGGTCGCCATACCCTCCATTTCCACCGGCTCCTTGGGGCTGGACATCGCCCTCGGCGTCGGTGGGCTGCCGCGCGGCCGGGTGGTGGAGATATACGGGCCGGAGTCCTCCGGCAAGACCACCCTGACGCTGCAGGTGATTGCGGAGGCGCAGAAGGCCGGCGGCGTTTGCGCCTTCCTGGATGCGGAGCACGCCCTGGATCCCATCTATGCGGAAAGGCTTGGGGTCAATACGGAGGACCTGCTGATTTCGCAGCCGGACACCGGCGAGCAGGCCTTGGAGATTGCGGACATGATCGTGCGCTCCGGCGCCGTCGATGTGGTGGTCATAGACTCGGTGGCCGCCCTAACCCCCAAGGCCGAGATCGAAGGCGAGATGGGAGACTCCCATGTCGGCCTGCAGGCGCGGCTGATGAGCCAGGCGCTGCGCAAGATGACCGGCTCCATCAAGCACTCCAACACCCTGGTGATCTTCATCAATCAGATCCGCATGAAGATCGGCGTGATGTTCGGCTCCCCGGAGACCACCACCGGCGGCAACGCGCTGAAGTTCTACTCCTCGGTGCGGTTGGACATTCGGCGCATCGGCGCGGTGAAGGAGGGGGACGAAGTGGTGGGCAACGAGACCCGGGTGAAGGTGGTGAAGAACAAGGTGGCGCCGCCGTTCCGGCAGACGGAGTTCCAGATTCTCTACGCCAAGGGCATCAACCGCGGCGGGGAGCTTTTGGAGTTGGGCGCCCGGGAGGGGCTTATTGAACGCTCCGGCACTTGGTATTCCTACAAGGGCGACCGCATCGGCCAAGGCCGCAAGAACGCCGTGGACTTCCTGGACGCAAACTTGGATGTGCGCGGCGAAATTGAAACCGCCGTCCGCGCCAAGCTGTTGCCGAACAAGGCCGACGACGGCGGCGCCGAAGCCGGGGAAGCGGCCGCCCAAGCCGGCGCTTGAGGGGGGACCAAAGCCATTGCTCGAGGAAGCCGCAAGGCGGCGGGAAAGCGCCCAAGTCAAAAGCGCCGCACTGCGCCTGCTGGCCCGCCGCGAACATGGCCGGGCGGAGCTGGAGGGCAAGCTGCTGGCCAAGGGGTTTCCTTCCTCCGCAGTGGGCGAGGTGCTGCAGGCGCTGCGCGATGAGGGGCTGCAAAGCGATGCTAGGTTCGCCGCCGCCTTGGTGCGCCGCCGGGTGGACCGCGGCTACGGCCCCGCCTACATTCGCCGGGAACTCCGCAGCCGCCAAGTGCAGGACGACTTGGCCGCCGCCCAACTAAACCAGCCGGACGAATACTGGGCGGAAGTCGCCGAACGCGCCTTGGCGAAGAAGTTTCCAGAGCGGGCCGGCACAGCCGGCGCCCCTGCAAGGCGCGGCGGGTTCAATGAGGCCCAAGCTCGGTTTCTAACGCGCCGTGGATTCTCGGCGGACATCGTCCATAACGCCTTGGCCAATCGCCCCGCCAAGCTGCTGGACGCCGGCTAATGTCCGCTGGCGCCGAGGGCTGAAAGATGACACAATTTTCAGCCATTGCCCATTGAGGCCCTTAGGTTCAGCTCCCAAGATGGCTGAAATTCTCACGCTTGGGAGCAAGCAATGAAAAGCACCATCATGGTCAAGGAGATATACGAGGCGTTCAAGAGCGTCGGCGCGGAGGAGGAAGTGGCGAGCGCTGCGGCGCAAGCGGTCCCGCCCATCGAGAACTTGGCGACCAAGGCGGACATCGCCGCAGTGAAGGCGGATCTAGCCGATGCGAAGGCGGACATCGCCGATGTGAAGGCAGACCTAGCCGACGTGAAGGCGGACGTCGCCAGCCTGAAAGGCGAGATCGCCGATGTGAAGGGCGAGATCGCCAATGTGAAGGGCGATGTCGCCGATCTCAGAGGCGGCATCTATCGGCACTTTTGGCTGATGGGAACCGGGCTGCTGGCGGCCATGGTCGGCCTCAAGTTTTTTGAGTGATCCACCGAAAAGCCGCTCGAACGGCCCGTGGCGCATCCGCCGTTGCGGGAGTGACCGTGCCGGCTGACCTTCCCGCGCTTGCGTTTCTCCGGCTTCGCCAGAGGTTTTTTGGCGCTGACGGGCAGCCCACGCCCTTCCATTTGCGCGAAAAGCGCAATACTCAGGATGACCCCTTTGATGAACATCTCGCTGGGTCCGTACTTGCTGGTCTTAAAGGCGTCACTTGCATTCAAGCGCCGGGACCACTGATAACGCCAGACATGGTGCTTCACAGATCCGATGGCCCCATCGACCGCGCCGACGATCCGAAGCAAATTGTCGGCATTGAGGTCAAGAAACTCGAGCGGACACCCCAAGGGAGCGTGGCGCGTCGATCAGGTGTGGACTTCAATACAACTCCGCCATGTGGTCGAATTCGAGTATATGATGTGGAGGAAAACCCGCACGATATCCGTGGATTCTACCTGTTCGTTTGTCTCGAATCCCATGGCTCAAATGAGGCAGTCCTGACAGCGCTGGCGCTTGTGGATGGGAATGTCCTGAATGAAGACTTCAATCTCTATTTGAGCATTACAGGGGAGCGCACGAAGCGTGTTGGCCTAGGGACCTATGCGGACGGTGCGGACCGCGAACGACCAATGCTGATATTCTCCAATCCACTAGGAATTCCGCAGCTTGACCGCACTGCGACGCTAGTGCATGGAGACCATGAGCTTTCGAAGTCATACGGGGACCTTGCGCCAGTTTATAGCCTAAAGCGCTCCCTAGCGGGGGAAAAGCTCCGCATATTCAGCTGTTATCGGCAAAAAAGAGATGCTCCAAGCGGGCCGGTTCAGGAATTGGTGGATCCTTTTCCCACTCCGAAACGCGAGGAGACGACCCGCCCTAGGGGACGCTTCACTCTTCCGTTCAGGCTGTAGCCAAGTCGTTGAACATTGGAAGCTGCTTTGCTGCCGCCGGCGCTGGCGGGTTTTTGACATTCTGGCTCAGCCAAGCGCTTTCCACTATGCCCTCCGTTCGCGGCAGCAATGGATTTAAGCTGGAGACGACCTCCTCCGCGTTCCTGCATGGACTCAATTCAACCAGCAAATGGCTGAGGAAAATAACCCGCACATCGTTGCGCGACAACTTTCGACCAGTGGCGTTGAACCGTTGAACCCGGTCTGAGCCCGCCCTTGCCGCCATGCTGAAGGCGACGTCTGGGGCGCAACGCCCTCGTCGGTCGGACTTCTTTTTCCGACAGACGACCAGCACGTCAAGATCAATTGGCTGCTTGGCGCTTCGTTTTGGCATAGCCACCGACATCTCTGACTTAACTGGTTGTGCTTGGACGATTGAAAAGCCCGCTCCCAGCACCGCCTTGGCAAGGGCAACCCAGCCGCTTTCCCTGGAATGGTGGTAGCTGAAAACAAGCAATCCCCGATCGCGGAGCACCCGGTTGCATTCCATGAAGACCGTCCTTAGTTTCTCCGCAAAATATTCCGCGTCGATGTCCTGCACTTCTTCTTTGCGCCTAGTGCTAGGGGCGCCTGCTCCATTTGTGAAGTAGAGTTGCTGCCACGCGAAGAAGAAATCCGCTAGTTCGGAGTAGTGGACGTTGTCGAAGAAAGGTGGGTCCGTCATTACAAGGTCCACGCTTTTGTCCGCAAGATCGGTCTTTGCGGAATCTCCGCATGACAGGTAGGTTGTGCTTGGTTTCAATCCATGCTTCGGGTTCCTGTCCAGGATCGGCCCGTCCATGGCGGCGCCTGCGCCAAAGACTTTGCGAATGGACTTCGCCTTGCCGTTGCGTTCCACAGCAATTTCAAACGGCGCCTCCCGGTAATCCAGGGATCTCAACAGGCGGCTCCGATAAAGTGTGCAGAAAGCGCCCGAACTCTTGGGCGTTCCCCATACATTCGCCTCGATAGGCATTCTTTCCGGCTTCAGTATATGGTGGGAAAACATGTGGCGAACCGCGCCTGTTCCTTCGCCTTTGTAGGAGGCGAACATGTTGTTGAATTCCAGCGTTCCAGAGAACAACAGCGACAGCGCGTCCTTGGCGCCGCCACTGGGGAGATCCCGGATCGCAGCGGCTAGAGTCCCTAGCGCCAGAGTTTGCCGGGAGTTGAACAATTCATGCCAGAATTTATATCCATAGTTGAGAATCTGCTTGGTGTTGTGGCCCTGTTCGATGGGGACGGACGGAATTTGCAGCTTGATGTGGCGAAGGCGTTGGGCCGCTGTTTTGAAATTGCGAATGTCCTCGTTCGTCGCTGGCAGGTACTCCTTGGCGCCGTCAGCTCGAAGAACCAGCTTGGCGTACATTCGGTGGCTAGGCGGCCGGCCGGCCGCCAAAGCGGTTCTAGCTATGGGGAATTCGTGGGTGCAGCTTGGGCACACAGCCGTGGCGCGACGGGCAGGACCGATTTGCGGGTTGAATTCTGTGCCACAGAGGCAGGCGAGGGATGTTGCGTCGTAGCGGCAGGACAACACCGTGCCGCAATCTGGACAAACTGCTTTTGCCTGCGGATGGCGATTCTTGTCGGCGTGGGAAGCGAAGACGTATCTGGGGAAGAGATCTACAGGCTTGCTGCATTGAGGACAGGGAAGGAACTTCACCCAAAAGAAATAAAGGACTTGGCACGGCCTTCCCGCGCTGTCCTTGGACTGATACAAGCGTTGAATTTGGCTGCCGACGCTCGCCTCAAGCTGCCGGAAGTGTACTTCGAGTTCGGCCCGATCAATTGGGCCGAGAGCCCCTCGAACCACTCGGTGCGCTACCGGATTGATGTCTCGGCCAATCGTGGTGCAGCCGAGCTTCTGCGCTTCTCCAACCGTGGTGCCGCTGCCCATGAACGGGTCGAACACCACCAGCCCGGGCAGGCGCAAGGGCTCGTAGAAGAGGTCCATCACTGAAGATCCCTTAGGCACGGCGGCGGCGATGATGGCCGCCCGAAACACCGAACCCAGCCGTTGCGCCCACCACTTGTGAACATGGTAGATGGGCCGGTATATCTCCTTCCTCCAACTTTCGGCCTCGGCAATCTCGCTGACGTGCTCGAATGGAAAACCGTCTTCTATTGCGCGTGTGCCTTGCCGGGCAAGCAACGATGAGCCGGCGAGCGAATCCGGTTGTGCAGCGCAGATATCGGTCAAGGTCCGCAACGCGGCCGCGGCGCGGGAGGATTGGCTTGAGACGAGTTCGCGAAGGCGTGTCGGCAACCGCCCGGAAATGAGGAGCAGTTTGTCCTCATCTTGTTCAAGCGCCGCGGCAAGTTTGCGCAGCACTTGCTCCGATGGCTGCACCCGCCCGCTTTCAATTCGGGACAGGTAGGCCACGTCCACCCCCAACTGTTGCGCCAATGTGCGCAGTGAGAGGCCAAGGCCCCTTCGACATTGACGGATGAACAACCCAATCTTCATAAATCGCAATCCTGCCTTTTGTTGACTGCTTTGTCAACGGCGTGGAGCAAATTGAGTGGCTACGCCGGCTCGCTGGGTCATGGGCGGACGATGCGCGTCAGGGTTGTGTTTCCAGCGGCAGGCGCAATATATACTTGCTGCCATTCCCCTGGGATTGAACCGGCATGAACACCGCTGAGGTGCGCCAAGCGTACCTTGCCTTCTTTGCGGACCGGGGGCACCGCGTGGTGCCTTCGAGCACGCTCGTGCCGCGCGGGGACCCCACTTTGCTGTTCACCAACGCCGGCATGAACCAGTTCAAGGATGCGCTGCTCGGCCGGGAGGACCTGGGCTACAGGCGGGCCGCATCCGCGCAGCGCTGCGTGCGCGCCGGGGGCAAGCACAACGACTTGGAGAATGTCGGCTACACCGCCCGCCACCTCACCTTCTTCGAGATGCTCGGCAACTTCAGTTTTGGCGATTACTTCAAGGAGGAGACCATCGCCTGGGCTTGGGAGTTCGTCACCGGCTCCTTGGCCCTGCCGAAGGAGCGCCTTTGGGTCACGGTGCATCCAACCGACGACGCAAGCCGCCGCCTCTGGACCGACAAGGTCGGCGTGCCGGAGGCGCGGGTGGTGGACCACGGGGACAACTTCTGGGCGATGGGAGACACCGGCCCCTGCGGTCCCTGCACGGAGATATTCTACGACCACGGCCCGGAAGTGCCTGGCGGGCCGCCGGGCTCAGCGGAAGAGGACGGCGACCGCTACGTTGAGATCTGGAACCTGGTCTTCCCCCAATTCGACCGCACCCAAGATGGCCAACTGCGCCCGCTGCCGCAACCCGGCGTCGATACCGGCATGGGCTTGGAGCGCATGGCGGCGGTGTTGCAAGGGCGGCGCAGCGCCTTCGAGATCGACCTGTTCCGCCGCCTTATGCGCCGCGCCGGGGCCTTCGCCGGCGTCAAGGGAGACGCGGCGGTGCTGGCCAACCCCTCCTTGCGGGTGATAGCGGACCATCTGCGCTCCAGCGCCTTCCTCATCGCCGACGGCATGGTTCCCGGCAATGAGGACCGCGCCTACGTCCTGCGGCGCATCATTCGCCGCGCCCTGCGCCACGGCTACAAGTTGGGCGTCAAGGAGCCGTTCTTCCACGCATTGGCGGATGACTTGGCCGCCGAAATGGGCGCCGCCCATCCCTTGCTTCAGGAGCAGTTGCCGCATGTCAAGCAGGTGCTGCTGCGCGAGGAGGAGCGGTTCTCCGCCACCCTCAGCCAAGGCATGGCGGTGCTGGAGAAGGCGCTGCGCGCCGGCGGCTGCAGCCGCATTCCCGGCAAGCTGCTGTTCAAGCTCTACGACACCTACGGCTTCCCCACGGACCTGACTGCGGACATCGCCCGGGAGCGCGGCCTTGGGGTGGACATGGCCGGCTTTGAGGCGGAAATGGGCAAGCAACGGGCTAGAGGCCGCGCCTCCGCCCGCTTTGACGCCGGCTTAAGCCAAAAGGTGAAAACCACCACGGCGGTGGATTTCCTCGGCTACGGCGCCTGCTCTGATGAAGGTCAAGTGCAAGCCTTGCATGACGCTGAGGGCGAGCCGCTGGCGGTCTTGAAGGAAGGGCAGGCGGGAGTGGTGGTGCTGGACCGCACGCCCTTCTACGCCGAAGCCGGGGGGCAGGTGGGGGACACCGGCGAACTGCGCTGTCACTTGGTTTCGGAAAGCCGCAACAAGCCGGCCTCCGGGCTGGCCGAGAGTGCTGACGAGCCCTCCGCAACGGAGGTTCGGTTCATGGTGTCGGACACTCTGGCCGCCGGAGATCAGCACCTGCACATCGGCCAAGCCGTTGGCGATGGGCTGCGGGTTGGCGACCGAGTGGCTGCGCGGGTGGACGAGGAGCGCCGCCGCCGCATTCGCGCCAACCACTCCGCCACCCATTTGCTGCACGCCGCCCTGCGCAAGGTGCTGGGCGCCCACGTGCAGCAGAAGGGCTCCTTGGTGGCGCCGGACCGCCTGCGCTTCGACTTCTCCCATCCGCAGCCGGTCACCGAGGCGGAGATTGCCGAAATCGAGGCGCTGGTCAACGAACAGATACAGGCCAACAGCGAGGTCGTTACCCGCCGCATGAGCTATGCGGACGCCATCGAGCAAGGCGCCGTCGCCCTGTTCGGGGAGAAGTACGGCGATGAGGTGCGGGTGCTGAACATGGGCCGCGGCTACTCCGTGGAGCTTTGCGGCGGCACCCATGTGGAGCGCACCGGAGACATCGGCCTGTTCAAGATCACCAGCGAGTCCAGCATCGCCGCCGGCGTTCGCCGGGTGGAGGCGGCGGCCGGCTTCAGCGCCTTGGTTCGAGTGGCGGAGATGGAGCGGTTGCTGGGCCGTCTGGCCGGGGAGCTGAACGCCGCCCAGGCGGACCTGCCCGACCTTGTGCAGGGCTTGCTGGAGGAGAACCGGTGCCTGAAGAAGGCGCTGCGGGACGCCGGCGACCGCCTGGCTCGGGAGCAGGGCGGGGACTTGGCGCAAGCGGCGGTGGATGTCGCTGGCGTTAAGGTCGTGGCCGCCGAGGTGGCCGGGGACCGGCAGGCGATGATGCGCACCCTGGATTCGCTGCGCTCCAAGCTGGACCCCGGCGTGGTGGTGCTGGCGCAGATTCATGGCGGCAACGTCAACTTGGTGGCTGCGGTGGCCAAGTCGCTGGCCGAGAACCTGCCGGCCCCCGCCCTAGTCAACGCCGTGGGCGCCTTGGTTGGCGCCAAGGGCGGCGGTCGCCCGGAACTGGCTAGGGCCGGAGGCGGGGCGCAGGTCGAAAAGCTGCCGCAAGCCTTGGGCGGCGTCGCCGCCTGGGTGCGGGAGCGGCTTGCGCAGTGCTCCAACTGACGCGGGCGCTGGCATGGCGTTGATCGTTCAGAAGTACGGCGGCACCAGCGTCGGCGACCTAGAGCACATTCAGGGGGTGGCCCGGCGCGTCGCCGACAGCTTGGCGGCCGGCCATCAGGTCATCGTCGTGGTTTCCGCCATCGGCGGGGAAACCAATCGCTTGGAGGCTCTGGGCCTGCAAATGGCCGCTCGCCCGGATGCCCAGGAAATGGATGTGCTGCTGGCCGCTGGGGAGCAGGTCTCCTCGGCCTTGCTGGCCATGGCGCTGATGACGTTGGGGCATCGCGCCCGCTCTTATTTGGCGCACCAGATTCCCATGCTGACGGACGCTCGGCATCAACGCGCCCGCATCGAGAAGATCGAGACGGCCCCCCTGATGGAGTGCCTAGCGGCTGGGGTGACCCCGGTGGTGGCGGGCTTTCAGGGCATTTCCGCGGCGGGCCGGGTCACCACCTTGGGGCGTGGCGGATCCGACACCACGGCGGTGGCCGTGGCCGCCGCCGTGGCCGCCGCCGAGTGCCACATATGCACGGACGTCGACGGCGTCCATACGGCGGATCCGCGCATCGTCCGCAGCGCCCGGCGCATGGCGCAGGTCACCTTTGAGGAGATGCTGGAGTTGGCCAGCCTCGGCTCCAAGGTGCTGCATCCGCGCTCGGTGGAGTTCGCCGGCAAATACAAGGTGCCCCTGAGGGTGGTTTCGACCTTTGAGCCGGGAGAGGGCACCCTGATTACGATGGAGAACGAGTCCATGGAGCAACCCATAGTCTCCGGCGTGGCCTACGCCCGGAATGAAGCCAAGATCACCATGTCCGGCGTGGCGGACGTGCCCGGCGTGGCGGCCAAGATCATCGGCCCGGTGGGCCGCGCCGAGATCGAGGTGGACATGATTGTGCAGAACACCGCGGCGGACGGCCTCACCGACTTCACCTTCACCGTCGGGCGCGATGACTACGAAGCCGCCTTGGAGCTGCTTGAGCCGGTGCGCGAAAGCCTAGGCGCCCGGGCGCTGTCCGGGGACAACGGCATCGCCAAGGTGTCCGTGGTCGGCGTCGGCATGCGCTCCCATGCAGGGGTGGCCGCCCGCCTGTTCGACTGCTTGGCGGCGGAGAACATCAACATTCAGATGATCTCCACCTCGGAAATCAAGATCTCGGTGGTGGTGGCGGAGCGCTACCTGGAGTTGGCCGTGCGCACCCTGCACGGCGCCTTCGGCTTGGGTGCAAGCCCCGCGGTTTCCTAGTCTCCCGTTGCGCGGGCCGGGACCGGCAGGCGCGCTGGATTTTGGATGCCGAATTGCCGCAGGGTGCCGGCAATGGTCTGCCGGCCTAGCTGGATGCGTTCGTCGTGCAGCAGGTAGGAGAACACATAGCCGAGGCCGAGTATGAACACGCCCACCAGGAAGCAGTAGATGACCGCTCGGTCCGGATATTGATCCTTGAGGTAGCCCACATAGACGGGGCCGAAGATGCCGGCGGCGGCCCAGGCGGTGAGAACGGCGCCGTAGATCGCGGACATTTTTTTGGCGCCGAAGACGTCGAGCACGAAGGACGGCATGGTGGCGAAGCCGCCGCCGAAGCAGAGCATGACGTAGCACACCAAGGCGGAAAACACATAGGGGTTGCGCTCCGTCATCAGGATGCCGAAAACGACCATTTGGCTGGCGAGCAGAATCCTGAACACCCGCACCCGTCCGATGCGGTCCGACAGCAACCCCCAGAACAGGCGGCCGAAGCCGTTGCACAGGGAGCTGATGGCGATCAGCGTGGCCCCGTAGGCGGCCAGGGTTTCCGGCTCTATGGTTCGGTCGGTCAGGCCCCAGACATCCTGCAGCAGCGGCGATTGAAAGCTGATCACGGCGATGCCGGCGGCGATGTTGAAAAAGAACACCAGCCACATGATGGTGAATTCGCGGGTGCGGAGGTAAACGTTCAGCACGTCGGGTTCGTTTTCGGGAATGGGGTGTTGGGCGGCCCAGCCCTCGGTGACGTGTTTGGGCGGCGGCGGGTCGCTCAGCCCAAGGCTGGCGGGAATTGAAATGCAGGCGAAGACGATGCCGAGGCCCAGGAACAACATGGGCAGTTCCCCGTCCGTTTGGAGCACCAATATCGGCGCCAGCCCTTTGCTCAGCAGCAAGGCGCCAACCCCGAAGCCCATGACGACTATGCCGGTCGCCAGCCCCTTGCGGTCCGGAAACCACTTCGCCACCGTGGCCACTGGGGTGACGTAGCCAAAGCCTATGCCGACGCCGCCGATGACGCCGTAGCCGATGTAGAACATCACTAGGTTGTTCAAGTGCAGCGCCAAGGCGCCGAGCACATAGCCGCCGGAGAACATCAGGCTGCCCATGAGGGCCAGCTTGCGGGGGCCTAGGCGAGGCAGCGCCGACCCGGCCCAGGCGGCGGCAATGCCCAAGGAGAAGATCGTGATGCTGAAGGCCCAAGCCGTGTTGGAGTACGTCCAGCCCAGCTGCTTGACCAGCATGATCTGAAAGAAGCTCCAAGCGTACACGGTGCCGAAGCAGAGCTGCAGCACCGTGCAAAGCAGCGCCACTACGGTGCGGGGCAAGCCCTTGCGTTGCGTCCGTGCGCCGGCGGTTGGCGCCGCGTCGCTCATCGCGCTTCGCCCGGCGCCGCCAAGCCGCGCTCGTTGTCGGCGTCCTTAAAGCCGGCGCAATGCAGCAGCAGGCGGGCAAGCTGGCCGGCTTCGTCCTTGCGCCGCAGAAGGTTTTCGCTGGGCAGCGCCTGCTCGCCGTCGCGCGCCAGCGACACCGCATAGGCCAGCAGTTCCCCAAGAGGCCGCGCCGCTAGGTTGACGAACCAGATGGCTGCGAACACCCCGACGACGAAGACGATGGAGATCAGGTAGATCTGCTGGCCGATGGCGCGCTGGATCTTCAGCGCCACAAGGCCGGTGTCCATGCCGACATGCACCGCGCCGCCAACGCCGGCCAAGATGGGGCTGCCCACCTCGACGAAGTCCCCCATGCCGGGCAGGCTGCGCTGAACCGTGGCCGTGTTCAAGGGGTCGCCTTGGAGAATCACCTCGGGAATGCCCGGCACGAAGGTGTGGGCCAGAAAGGTGCCCGTTTCGTCCGTGATGTAGATGTAGTTGATGCCTTGGATCTCCACGAACTGATCGATCAGGGACTGCAAGGTGGCGAGGTCCCGGTTCAGGAGAATGTCCATGCTGGAGTCCGCAATGGTCTTGGCGATGTCCTTGCTGTTGCTTTCGTACTCCGCCGATAGATGGGTATCGACCGTGTAAACGCACAGCACCGAAGTGGAAACGCCGATGAGGCCGAACAACGAAAAGACGCCGAACAAGGTCTTCTGAAACAGTTTTTGGACTTTTGGAATGGGCATTTCACCTCCTATGCGGAAAACCTCGCTTCCCAGTCGTCTAGGGTGACGAAGCGGCCCTCGCTCACCACCGTGTAGTAAACCCGCTGCAGGCCTTGGCGCCGGTCCGGGCCGAAGGAAACCTGTTCGCCGATGCCGAGGTCGAAGTCGCGTATGCTGAAAACGGCGCTCTCCAAGCTCCGCTGGGTTGGTTCGTCCCCCAGACGGCGCAGGATTTCCACCATCAACTTGGCGTTGAGGAACCCCTCCAAGCTGACGAAGCTGTAGGGAAAGGGCGTGTAGGACTCCTGCACCAGCTCCTTTGGCGGGTCGGGAGCATGGCGCTGCATCAATTCCCGGTACTCCTTGACGGCGGGAATGGAAACGTCCTCATAGCTCGGCACCACCTGGGAGTTCACCAGCAGGTCCGTGTACTGTCGGCTGTTCTCGTACCCTTCGCTGAGCAGTTTGAGCAGGTTTTCGCTGCCGACGAAGGAGAGGTTGGCGATGGGAACCCGCAAGCCTAGGTCCACGGCGTCCCGAGCGAAGGCGGCGCAGGCGGCGTAGGCGCCGACGCAGATGACGGCGTCCGGCTGTGACGCCTTGAGCATTTCCACCTGGGCGCGCATGGTGCCGGTGAATTTCTGCCCGCGGCGGTAGGTGGCTTCGCCGACGATGGGCTCCCCGTGCTCCTGCAGGGCTTTCCGAACGCCGGCCCAGCCGCTGCGGCCATAGGCGTCCGCTTGGTAGAACACGGCGATGCGCCTTCTGCCGACGCGCACGAAGTTATCCACCAAGCCCTTGGTTTCCTGGGCGTAGGAGGCGCGCAGGTTGAAGGCGAAGTCCCCGTAGGGAGGCTGCCGCTGGGGCTGGGCGCCGGTGAAGGGGAAGAACAGGTAGGTGTTCTGGCCTTGGAACTTCTTGAGCACCGGCAGCACTCGCGTCACGGTGGGCGTGCCTACATAGCCGAACAGCAGGAACACCCGGTCCTCCAGCATCAGCTTCAGGGTGTTTTTGACCGCCGGGTCCGGCTGGTAGCCGTCGTCATAGATGGTCAGGGAGATTCGCCGCCCGCCGACGCCTCCGCCGTTGTTCACTTTAGTGAAGTAAGCCGAGGCGCCCCGATAGAGCTCTATGCCAAGCCCCCGGGAGGGGCCGGAGAAGGCGGCGGACACGCCGAGCTGAAATTCGGTGTCGGTTACGCCGGCCGGAAGGCCGCCCTCCTGGCTCTGCGCACCCGCGCGGGTGGCGGCCAACCAAGGCACGGCCAACCCCCCGGCCAAGCCGTAGCGGATCAACTCCCTCCTGCTTACTCGCCCATGCATGTGCGGCACTTTGGCATTGTCGCGGGAAATTGTCCAGACAGCACAGTCTTTTTGGCGCAACGCCCCCTCAGGCGTTCATGGCCTTCTGAAAAGCCGGCCGGGCGGCGATGCGGTCAATGTACTGCCTTAGGTGGGCCATGTCATCGGTGACGCAGCCCAAACGGTTGCTCATGAAGCAGGCGTGGCCAAGCATCAGGTCGGCGCCGGAAAAGCCCCCGAGCAGGTATTCCTTGCCCTCCAGGCCGTCGTTCACCGGCGCCAGCGCCCGGGTCAGCAGCCGCTGCGCTTGGCCAAGGACCTCCGCGTTGCGGCGCTCCGGCGGCAGCAGCACGGTCTGCACCACGATGGTGTTGACGGGCGGCATGACCATGCCCTCGCAGTAGTGGAACCACTGCAAGTAGGCTGGAAACAAAGGGGACTCCGGGGGCGGCTTCAAGGCGCCGTCGGTGTGCCGGGCGATGACGTACTCGATTATGGCGCCGGACTCCCACAGGCGCACGTCGCCGTCATCAAGCACTGGCACCCGGCCAAGGGGATGGCGGGCTCGGTGCTCGTTGGACTTCAAGTCCTTGGGGCTGAAGTCCATGCGGTTCAGGTTGTACCCGAGGCCGAGCTCCTCAAGCAGCCAGACGATGCGCCCGGCGCGGGAGTTCGGCGCGAAATGCAGGGTGAGCATGGTGCCCTCCAACGGCATGCCTCCCCACCATGTTAGCAACAAATGAGTTGGCGCATCGCATATTTCGCCATTGCGCCGCGCCTTGCGTTGGGCGTCAAGGCCGCTTTCGCCGGCGTCAACGGCCTGCTCGCGGCGCCGTTCCCTCCCGCCGCCGTTGCGGGCTTGGCGCACCATCCAGTCTAGGTCATTATGCAATTGCCTTGCCTTGTCGTAGGATTGGCGGAAACTTTGGAGAAGTTTTGTCATGGGTCGATTGCACCTTGGTTTTGCCTGCTTGCTGGCTGCAGCCGGCTGCAGTGAACCCTTTGTCACCATTCCCGGCGGCGAACTCGCCGGCCAAATGCTCAACCCCCCCGAAGCCTGGACCGATGTGCCGGACACCATCCAGCTGGAGACCCGTCCCGAAGACCCATACTCCATCAACATCTGGAGCGTCGGCGTGGGCCCGGATCTCTATGTGGCCACGGGAGCGGACGGCACCGCCTGGACGGAGTTCATCGAGCGGGACCCCAACGTGCGGGTGCGTTTCGGCGTCGACCTCTACCAACTGCAGGCGAGGGTGGTGGACGCGGCGGACGCCCGCGAACAGGTGGTGCGCGCCTACGCGGACAAGTACGACGTGGACCCCAGCAACGGCTGGGTGGCGGAGGGCATGATCATCCGGCTGGACCGGCCCTGAAGTCGGCGCCCACTCCAAGAAGGCCATGCAAGGAACTGGGCTGCGGAGAAGGCGAAATCGCCACGCTGGTGGCGGCGTAATTCAGCCCGTGCTGCACTGGGGCGGGTTGCCGGCCTTGGCCGCAAGAGCCTCCACTTTCCGCCAGACGCGGAGCAGGTTGCCGGAGGCTATTTTGCCGATGTCCTCTGCGCTGTAGCCCCGGCCCAGCAAGCCGCGAATGAGGTTGGGGTAGGCCGCCACGTCCTTCAGGCCCTCCGGCAGGCTGTCGCCCACGCCGTCGAAGTCGGAGCCGATGCCCACGGCGTCGATGCCGGCCAAGTCCACCGCCCGGTCGAAATGGTCCAGCACGTCGTCCAAGGTGGCGTAGGGGTAGGGATGGCGGCTGCGGTGGCGCTCTGCGAAGGTCTCGAGTTGCGGGTCGTCTTCGCCCAAGTGGTTGCGGAAGGCGAAGGCCAGCAGCGCCTTGTTTTGCTCCTCGCGGTAGGCCACCGCCTGGGTGGTCAGGAAGACGCTGCCGAAGCTGATCTGCACCACGCCGCCCTGCTCGCCGAGGGCGCGCACCATGGCGTCGCTTAGGTTGCGCTCAAAGCCCGGAGTGAAGTGGCGCAGGGATGAATGGGAGGCGATCACCGGCGCTTGGCTGAGCTCCAGCACCTGCCAAAAGGCTTGGTCGGACAGATGGGAGACATCGACCATCAGGCCCAGCCGGTTCATTTCCGCCACCAGCTCCTTGCCGTAGGGGGAAAGGCCCCGCCAACGCCTGAAGCGGTCGTAGGAGGAGTTGGCGATGGCGTTCGACTTGGAGTGGGCGAGGGTGACGTAGCGAACCCCCCGCTCGTGGAAGCGCCGCAGCTTGTCGAAGCCGCCGACCACCGGCCCTCCGTTCTCCATGCCCAAAGGCAGGGCGATGCGCCCGGACGCCTTGATGCGCCCAAGATCGTCGGCGCAGGTGGCCAGGGCGAACTTGTCCGGCGCCTCCCGCACCATGCCCTCAACTAGGTCGATCAGTTCATCTGCCAGCGCCTCCGCCCCGCCGGCGGCGTCCACCCGCGCCGGAATGTAGATGGACATGAAGGCGGCGTCCAAGCCGCCGGCCAAGGCCCGGGGATGGTCAAAGTCCCCGCTCGGCGCGGCCTGGGAGACGTCCCGCCATTCCTCATGCAGCCGATAGGGAACGTCGATGTGGGTATCGACGATGAGCAGTTGCCGCGCCAGCTCAGCAGGGTCTTGGGGGACGCCGTTCCCGCACCCGGCCAAAACAAGAAGGGCCGCCAGAAGGCCGCCGGCCTGCCGCACTTTGGAGAGGCCGCCCATCTGGATGAACCAGCGGCCAATTTGCCGAATTTTGCAATCCGCCAAGCGGACGGAAAAGTCCGAGTCGTGCATAGCAATGCCTTGACTGTCGCCTTGGGAGCGGTGCGCCTGCACCGATCATGCGCCGCCTTCTGGCTGGGATGACAGCGCCTTAAGCATTCAAGGCTATGCGTTTCATCCACAACTGTAAAGGCGCGGCCGCATTGGCCCCAATTCCCGCTTAAGGAATCGTTGCAGCGCGTTGCAAGGCGCATCGGGAAAGGTTTTTTTTCCGGCAATTGCATGGTTGCGGCGCTTACGCCGGTCTGACGCTTGGGAGCGCAGGCCTCCCGGCAGTGGGCTGGGCGATCCTTGTTCGGGGATTGGGGTGCATTGGGGTGGCCGCATTTGGTTCTATGCTTAGACGCAATCGTGTCTTTTCTTGTTAAACCAAGGTGTTAGGGTGCCTTTCCCTAGCGGCTTGGCCTTGCATTCCATGTATCGCTACGACAGCTTCGACCAGCAATTCGTCGAGGAGCGGGTCGCCCACTTCCGCGCTCAGACGCAACGCTACCTTGCCGGGGAGCTCAGCGACGATGCGTTCCTGCAACTGCGGCTGCGCAATGGGCTGTACATTCAACGGCTGGCGCCCATGCTGCGGGTGGCGGTGCCCTACGGAACCCTGTCCAGCCGCCAGTTGCGCATGTTGGCGCACGTCTCCCGCCATTACGACCGCGGCTACGCGCATCTCAGCACCCGCCAGAACATGCAGTTCAACTGGCCGCAACTGGCCGAAGTGCCGGACATCCTGGCGGATTTGGCCACAGTGCAGATGCACGCCATCCAGACCAGCGGCAACTGCATCCGCAACGTCACCACCGATGAGTTCGCCGGGGTGGCCGCCGACGAGGCGGTGGACCCCCGCCCCTACTGCGAGCTGATCCGCCAATGGTCCACCAGCCACCCGGAGTTCGACTGGCTGCCGCGCAAGTTCAAGATCGCCCTGAGCGGCGCAGCCGCGGACCGAGCTGCGGTCAACGTCCATGACATAGGCATAACCGCCCGCCGGCAAGGCGGCGAGGTGGTCTTTGACATTCTGGCCGGCGGCGGCCTAGGGCGTACGCCCGCCATCGGCGCACTGATTCGGGAGGCCCTTCCGGCCCGCCATCTGCTGACCTACATTGAAGCCATCATGCGCATCTACAACCGCTACGGGCGGCGGGACAACAAGTACAGGGCGCGCATCAAGATCCTCGTGCGGGCCATGACCGCCGAAGGCTTCAAGGCCAGGGTGGATGAGGAGTGGGGCCACCTCAGGGGCTCGCCGAGCACCCTAAGCGAGGAGGCCATCGAACGCATGGTCGCCCACTTCAAGCCGCCGCCCCACCCCGAGCGCAAGGGCGCCGCGGAGACGCTGGCCGCGCAGCGGCTGCAGGCGCCGGCCTTCAACCGCTGGGTGCGGCGCAACGTCTCGCCGCACAAGCAGGCCGGCTACGCCGTGGCCGTGCTATCGACCAAGGAGACCGGCACGCCGCCCGGCGACGTGTCGGACCGGCAGATGGAGGCGGTGGCGGATTGGGCGGACGCCTACGGCTTCGGGGAAGTGCGCATTTCCCACCAGCAGAACTTCGTCCTGCCGGACGTGGGGCAGGACCAGCTTTACGCCCTGTGGCGGGCGGCTTGCACGGAACGCCTCGGCGCCGCCAACCGGGGCTTGGCCACGGACATCATCTGCTGCCCCGGCGGGGACTACTGCTCCCTCGCCAACGCCAAGTCCATCCCCGTGGCGGAGGCCTTGCAGCGGCAACTGGAGGACTACGACTACCTGCACGACCTCGGCGAGCTGGACCTCAACATCTCCGGCTGCATGAACGCCTGCGGGCACCATCACGTCGGCCACATCGGCATCTTGGGGGTGGACAAAAAGGGGCGCGAGTTCTATCAGGTGTCCATCGGCGGGCACAGCGGCGCGGACGCCTCCATCGGCCAGATCATGGGGCCCTCCTTCTCCCGCGCCGAGGTGCCGGGCGTCATCAGCGGCATTCTGGACGTCTATCTGGCCTACCGCATTGAGGACGAGAGCTTCCTGCACTGCTTCCGGCGCATCGGCATGGCGCCCTTCAAGGAGCGGGCCTATGCCAAGGCTGCTTAGGACGAACGGCGAACTGGCGCCGCCGCCGGAGCTGCTCGACGCCGACCAATGGACGCCGGAGAGCGGCTTGGGCGTCAAGCTGCCGGTGGATGCGGAAGTTGACGAGCGCTGGCTGGCCGCGCCCTTGGTCGGCATCGACTTTCCCGCCTTCAACGACGGGCGCGGCCTGTCCTTGGCGGTGCTGCTGCGCACCCGCCACGGCTACGCCGGAGAACTCATCGCCGTGGGCGCGGTGCATGAGGAGCTGCTGCACTACATGCGGCGCTGCGGCTTCAACGGCTTTGTGCTCAACAAGACGGAGGCGCCCCCGGCGGCCACGCTGCACCCCCATTCGGATTATTATCAGGCTTCGGCTGTGGAACCGCGGCCGGCCCATCGTCGAATGGAGGTGCGGCCATCCACCAGTTCTCGGACATCGCCAACTCCTTCTTCCTGATCTTTTCCGGGGCGGCGGCCTTGGCCGCCTTGGCGCTGTACGGCCGCCAGCCGTTGATCGTCGCCTACATCGCCATCGGCGCGCTGTTCGGTCCGCACGGCCTCTCCTTAGTGACGGACGCCCGGCTGCTGGCCGAGATCGCCGAATTCGGCATCATCTTCCTGCTGTTCCTGATCGGCCTGGACATGCAGCCGGCCAAGCTCACGCAGATGTTCGGCAAGTCCTTGGTCACCGCCCTCGGCACCTCGGCGGCCTTCTTCGCCATCGGCTTCAGCCTGATGGCGGCCTTCGGCTACGGCTGGCGGGCCGCCGCGGTCGCCGGCATGGCGGTGACCTTCTCCAGCACCATCCTGGGGGTGAAGCTGCTGCCGGCCACCATCCTGCACCACAAGCACATCGGCGAGATGGTGGTGAGCCTGCTGCTGCTGCAGGATCTGTTCGCCATCATCGCCCTAGTGCTGTTGGCCGGCTACGGGCGGGATGCGCAATCCACCCTGGCCAGCTTGGGCGCCATCGTCATCTCCCTGCCGGCCTTGGCCGCAGCCGCCTACCTAGCGGTGCGCTTCGCAGTGCTGCCGCTGTTTCGGCGCTTCGACAGCCACCACGAATTCATCTTCCTGCTGTCCCTCGGCTGGTGCTTAGGCGCCGCTTTCGTCGCCGCCATGGCCGGGCTTTCGCTGGCCATCGGCGCCTTCGTCGCCGGGGTGGCGCTGGCCACCCATCCCATCGCCATCTACATCGCCGAGAGCCTGCGCCCGATTCGGGACTTCTTCCTGGTGCTGTTCTTCTTTACGGTGGGCGCGGCGTTGGACATGGGCATGGCCTTGCAGTTGGCGCTGCCCACCCTGCTTTTGGCGGGCATCCTCATCGCCGCCAAGCCGGCCCTCTTCGCTGTGCTGCTGCGCTGGCAAGGCGAAAGCCGCAAGGACGCCTGGGAGGTGGGCTTTCGGCTGGGGCAGGCATCGGAGTTCTCCCTGCTGCTCTGCGCCTTGGCCCTATCCGTGGGGCTGTTGGACAGCGAGGCCGCCTACATCGTGCAGGCGGCCACCATCCTGACGTTGATCGTCTCCAGCTACCTAGTGGTGTTTCGCTACCCCAGCCCCATCGCCATGCGGGCGCCCTTGCAGCAGGACTGAGCCGCTCCGCCAAGGTTGCCGCTAGGGCTGCTCAGCCCGCCCCGGCAGCCAAGCCGCCAGCCGCTTGAGGCCGGTTTCCACTTGGGCGAGCACCCGCTCCCAAGGCTTCTTGTGCTCCATCCAGCGCACCTCGAAGACATCCGCGTCCCGGCAGCGCTGCATCAGGTACTCATCGCTGGTCATGATGGCGTCAACCAAGTTCAACTCGATGGCGCGGCGGCCGTACCAAGCCTCGCCAGTGGCGACTTTGCGCAAATCGACGCCGGGGCGCTTGTCGGTGACGAACTCCTGGAACAGGCTGTGCAAGTCCTCCATCTCCTCGGTGAACTTGCGGCGGCCCTCCTCGGTGTTTTCGCCGAGCACCGTCAGGGTGCGCTTGTAGCGGCCGGCGGTGATGACCTCCACGTCCACGTCGTGCTTCTTCAGCAGGCGGTGGATGTTGGGAATCTCCGCCACCACGCCGATGGAGCCGACCACGGCGAAGGGCGCGGCGATCACCCGGTTGGCCACCGCCGCCATCAGGTAGCCGCCGCTGGCCGCCACCTGGTCCACCGCCACCACCAGCTTCAGGCCCCGCTCCCGCACCCGCTGCAGTTGCGAAGCGGCCAAGCCGTAGCCATGCACCCGGCCGCCGAAGCTCTTCACCCGCACAACCACTTCGTCCTCCGCCTCGGCCTTGGTGAGAACGGCGTTGATCTCGTGGCGGAGAAAGCTGACCTTGGAGGCGTCCATGTCCCCCTCAAAGGTCAGTGCGTACACCCGGCTTTTGCGGCCGGCGTCGGCCTTGGCCGAGGCATCGGCTTGCTCAGCCTCGGCGGCGGCTTCATCCCGGCCGGCCGCTTCGCCCTCCGCCGCGCCAGTTTCCACCGCCGCTGCGCCTTCGTCCTCGCCAGCAACGGGTTCATCGCTGGCGCCGCCCGCTTCGCCGGCGTCCTGCTCCGGCGCCGAAGCCGGGGCGGGTTGCCGCCGCTTGGCTGCTTGCGCCGCCCGCTTCGCCTCCTGCTTGGCCTGCTTCGCCTGCGCTTTGGCTTCGCGCCGCGCCGCCTTGCGGTATTGGCCCGGCGTCAACATGGCCTGCTCCAAGCCGTGGCGAAGACTGTCCAAGTAATCGTTGAAGCGCACCACCTCCAGTACGCCGGGCGGCGCCTGCCGACGGCGGGTGCCAAATGACGCCAAGGCGGACAGCACAATCAGCACGGCAACCACGATGGTCGCGGCCTCGGCTAGAAACACCAAGTATTGATACAAATGGTCCATGGGCGCTCGGCTCTCGAAATGCGGCACACTTTAACTGAATCAAACTCACGGGGGCCACCGCATTTTCGGCTGCATCCGCAAGCCGCCCCGAAGTGCCGGGCGGGCCTTGGTTGGTGGGCTCGAGGCATTCTTGGCGGGCGGGAAGTTCCCCGCCGGAAGACATTGCCGATCGGCGGGGGCCGGCGCCCGGTCCAAGGGCTGTTCCTGCGCGTTTTTCTTCGCCTAGCCGAACAGTTCCCGATTGGCGCGGCGCAGGAACAGCAGTCCTATCGCCGCGTTGAAGAAGATGAAGAAGTTGTGCATCACAAGCCCGAAGGCCGAGAGCTGGGCCTCGTTTTCGGGGAACAGCACCACCCAGATGGTGATGGCGGCGGCGCGCATCGGGGTTGGAATGGCGGCCGCAAAGAAGATCACCGGCAGCACGCCCAGCATGTCGAGGAACGTCGCCTCCACGCCGAACAAGCGCAGCGCCAGCGTATAGACCACCACCGCGCCGAGCAGGGCGGGCGAGCGGATGGCGGCGACGATGACGTAGCGCAGCGGTGAGGCCTCGCGGAACGCTTTCAGGAGCGGCCGCTCCCGAAGGGCTTTGCCCATCCCGACGGCGCCGCGGAAGTAGGCGACCCAAAGGAGGAAGAGAACCAGCACCCCTGCCCCTACCCAGGGCACGAGGCCGAACTGCGCCGGCAGCGTGTCAGCCGCGCTCCAGTAGCCGACGTTCGCCCAAAAAGTGAGGTAGAGCAGTTCGCAGAACATGATGAAGAGCATCGACGAGCCGACCTCCCAGCCGGGAACGCCGTCTCGGCGATTCAGGTAGAGCGCCATCGCGCCCTTGCCCACCTGCTCGTTCACGATGGAGATGATGTAGGCGCTGGCGCGAATGGGCAGGATGCCCGTCCAAGGCACGCGGGCGTTGAACCAGGAGACCACGCGCCACACCACTGTGGAGTCGATGAGGAAGAAGAAGGCGGAATAGGGAACCATCAGCGCAAGCCAGCTTCCCCAAGACACGCTGGCGAAGACCTGCAGCAGGTAGCTCGCCGCCGTCTCGCCCTGACGCGCCGCCGCGCCTTCTATGCGGGTGTACAGCCATGCGAAGCACAGGAGCGTGACCAGCCAAGGCAGCGCGCGCTGCCAGAGGGGCGGCGGGGAGCGGGCGCCCGCAGCGGCGGCGTTGGTCATGTGGCGAAACCCTCGTCAATGGCGGTGCATTCTGGCCAGACAACGCCGTGCCGCGGCTCGGCAGCGGGCTCGTCGGTCAAGGCGGGTGGCGGCGAGCGCCCGAGGCGGCCGTTGGCGCCGGCGGGGAGGACGCGGTCAATCAGGGCGCAGGGCATGGCGGTGTACACGGAACTCGGCCGGGAATTCGCATGGGATTCGTGGTTTCCTGGAACCTCCCCGGCATTATCGCTTTTTTTCGCGCATGGCTGATCAACCGCCGAATTCCTTCACCCAAACACCCGCTGTAAGGAATCGTTGCAGCGCACTGCCCCACTTCAACCGGATCGAGGAGATCAGGGTGACAGGGTCTCCGTGCTAGCGAGCCCCTGCCGATGGCCGACCTCCCGAACCAGCCACTTCGTTGGAAGCGCCCGCAGGCGTTTAATCCACTTGGCGGCGCAGGAAAGTCGGCACGTCCAGATAGTCCACGTCCCCCTCGGGCGCGGCGGACATGAGGTCAATGGCCGGAGCGGCCGCCTGGGCTTGGAACGCCTCGCCGCGCCGCCGCCAAGTCGGATCCTCAAAGTCCGGGTAGTTCGGCGTCCTCTCAAAGGGGGTGTTGTCAACCGCGATGCTTGGCGGCTTGCCGAGGCCGGTGGCGATGACGGTGACCTTAAGCTCGTCCTCCATTTCCGGGTCCAGGATCCAGCCGCGGATGATCTGGGCTTGATCCGATGAGCATTCGCGCACTCTGGCCAGTATCTCCTGGAATTCGGGCATGGTCAGCGACGGCCCAGTGGTGATGTTGACTAGGATTCCCTGCGCGCCGTTGATGTCCACCCCGTCGAGCAGGGGGCAGGAGATGGCGGCTTCGGTGGCCTCCCGGGCGCGCTCCTCGCCGGTCGCCCGGCCGCTGCCCATCATCGCCAGCCCCTTGGCGCTCATGACCGTCTTCACGTCGGCGAAGTCCGTGTTGATTCGGCCCGGCCGCAAAATGACGTCGGCTATGCCCTCCACCGCGCCGTACAGCACGTCGTCGGCGGCCGCAAAGGCGTTGTCCACGGTGCAGGTCTCCGTGCTGGCGGCCTGCAGCTTCTCGTTGGAGATGACGATCATGGAGTCAACCTGCTGTTCAAGGGCGGCCAAGCCGGTCTCGGCCACGGCGTCGCGCAGCTCCAGCTCGAACGGCTTGGTCACCACGGCGACGGTGAGGATGGCCTTCTCCCGAGCCAGCCGCGCCACCACCGGCGCCGCTCCGGTGCCGGTGCCGCCGCCCATGCCGGCGGCGATGAACACCATGTGGGCGCCCTCCAGAATCTCGTTGATCTGGTCGGCGTCCTCCAAGGCGGCGTTCTCGCCGATCTTGGGCTTGGCGCCGGCGCCAAGACCCTCCGTGATCCTGTCGCCAAGGGGCAGCTTGGTGGGAATGCTGAGCTCCGACAACGCCTGCACGTCGGTGTTCATGGCGACAAACTCCACGCCGTAAAGCTGTTTGTCCATCATGTACTGAACGGCGTTGCAGCCGCCGCCGCCAACCCCGATCACCTTGATGACCGCACGGCGATCATCCTCCTCGATGAGGAATTTCGGCGGCGCCCCGGCCTGCTGTTCATTCGACTCGCCAACCGGCGGCGGCTCCGCCGGCGGCGCACTTGCTTCATCAACCGCCGGCCGGTCCGCTTGGAATTCGCTTTGCTCATGTGCAGCCATCTGCCGTCTCCCGTTAAAAGTTGTCGCCCAGCCACTTCCTAAGCCCCTGCAGCCGGCTTCTCCAGCCGTCGCGGGTGGTTGGGCGTTCACCCGCTTTCTGCTCGTGTTCCTTGCCGTAGAGCATCAGGCCCACCCCAGTCGCATGAATCGGGTTGCGCACGATGTCCTTCAGCCCGGTGACGTTCCTAGGCACCCCCAGACTGACCGGCAATTGAAATATCTCCTCGGCCAATTCGACGACGCCCTCCATCTTCGAGGCGCCGCCCGTGAGGACGATGCCCGTGGCGATAAGCTGTTCAAAGCCGCTGCGCCGAAGCTCGCCCTGAATCAGGCTAAAAAGCTCGTCATACCTAGGCCCGATCACCGCCGCCAAGTCCTGGCGCGGCAACCCCCGGGGCGGGCGGTCCCCGGCCCCCGGCACCTTGATCATCTCGTCGGGGCGGGCCAACTGCGTGAGGGCGCAGCCGTATGCAATCTTGATTTCCTCGGCGTTCTTGGTGGGCGTCCGCAACGCCATGGCGATGTCGTTGGTCAGCTGATCGCCGGCGATGGGAATGACCGCCGTATGACGAATGGCGCCCTTGGCGAACACCGCAATGTCCGAAGTGCCGCCGCCGACATCGACTAGGCAAACGCCGAGGTCGCGCTCGTCGTCCGTGAGCACCGAATAGCTGGACGCCAACTGCTCCAGGATGACGCCGTTGACCTTGAGGCCGCAGCGTTCGATGCACTTCTCGATGTTCAGCAGCGCGTTGGCCGCACAGCTGACGAGATGCACCTTGGCCTCCAAACGCACACCGGACATGCCCCGAGGGTCCCGCACGCCGTCCTGGTGGTCGATGATGTACTCCTGCTCCAGCACATGCAGCATCTTCTGGTCGGCGGGAATGGCCATGGCCTCCGCGGCGTCGATGACCCGCTCCACGTCGTGGTCCAGCACCTCCCGGTCCGGCACCGCAACCACGCCGTGGGAGTTGGTGCTGTTGACGTGGCTGCCGGCAATGCCGGCATAGACCGACTTGATGTTGCAGCCGGCCATCAGCTCGGCCTCCTCCACGGCGCGCTGAATGGATTGCACCGTTGACTCGATGTTCACCACCACCCCCTTGCGCAGGCCGCGGGAGGCATGGGTGCCGATGCCCTTGATCTCCAGTTCATCGCGCTCGTTAACCTCGCCCACGATGGCGGCCACCTTGCTGGTGCCGATGTCGAGGCCGACGAGCAGTCGCCCCGTTTCGCTGTCCGTGGTCATTTGTTGCCGCGCTTCCCCAGTGTTTTTCCTTACCGCTCCGCCAGCATGTCCAGGTCCGCCCAGCGGACGGCGGCGCCGTTGGCGTAGCGCATGTCCAGATAGAGCAACGGTTTCTCGCTGCTGCGCAGCAGATGCCTGTAGAGCAGCAGAAAGCGATGCATGCGGTCGTGCAGATCCTCCGCGCCCAATATGGCCTGCACTCCGTTGGCCAACTGCACCCGCCATTCGCCGAGCGCATTCTCGGTGAGCGAAGCGATCAGCAATCGATCATCCGCGGCCGGCGGCGCCAGCGATGGCCCAAGGGAATGCTCCGCCTCAAGGAAGCCGGGTCGCGGCGCATTCTGGCCAAGCTCCTTCGCATCCAAGATGCCCTGCAGGTAGCGCAGGACCCCTAGGGCTTCATCGGGACCGGCAACAGCGCAGTCGAGATAGGGCACCGCGGCGGTTGCGTCCGGGGTGTTGACCACTGCGCCGGTGGAGGACAGATAGCCCTTGTCACCCCACTGCGCCACGGTGGCCTCCCGCTCGATGCGCACGGAGATCCGGTCCGGCCAAACCCGGCGCACACTGACCTTGCGCGGCCAGGACAACGCCATGATTCCTTGGCGAAGCTCGTCGAGGTCCACGGACAGAAGGCGCGCCGGCATGTGCTCGGAAATGCGCGCCCGCACCTCCTTCACCTCTCCCGGCGCGAGTTCGCCGAGCACATCGACAACCCGCAGCGGCCTGTCCAAGAACAGGTAGGCGAAGACCGCTGCGGACGCCAAGCCGAGCAGGGCCGTCGCCGCCATGAGCCTACGCAGCATGCGCATCCCGCAATCCCCTGGAGACTTCGCTGACGTTGCCGGCGCCCTGAACCAACAAGACGTCGCCGTCCTCAGCGACGCTCAGCAGCTTCTTAAGCGCCTCCTCCGGGCCGCTCGCCAACAGCGGCGGCGGAGCGCCGGCGGCTTGGATGCCGCGGCACAGGGCCGCTCCGTCAGCCCCGCGTATCGGCGCCTCGCCGGCCGGGTAAACCTCCATGAGGACGAGCCGCTCGACCTGTGCCAAAACCTGCACGAAGTCGTCGTAAAGATCCCGGGTGCGGCTGAATCGATGCGGCTGATAGGCCATCAGGAAACGGCGCCGCGGCCAGATCTCCCGGGCGGTGCGCAACACCGCCCGGATCTCGGTGGGATGGTGTCCGTAGTCATCCACCAGGGTGACTTCGGAAGCGCCAACGCGGACGCCGTCAAAGATCTGAAAGCGGCGGGCGACCCCGCCGAACTCCGCAAGCCCCTGCTGAATGGCTTGGTCGTCTATGCCTTCGTGGGTGGCGGCGGCAATGGCCGCCAAGGCGTTCAGCACGTTGTGGCCGCCCGGCGCCGCCAAGGTGACGTCCAAGGCGGGGTGCCCCTCCGGGCGGGAGGCTTGAAAGCGCCAGCGCCTGCCTTGAACCGCAACTTCCGAAACCGAGAAGTCAGCGTCTTCGGCGAAGCCGTAGGTCAGCATGGGCCGCGCAATTCTGGGCAGCAGGCGACGCAGCACGGGGTCATCCAAGCACAGCACCGCGGCGCCGTAGAACGGCAGCCGGTGGATGAATTCGATGAAGGCGTCCTGCAGGCGCTCGAAGTCGTGGCCGTAGGCGGCCATGTGGTCCGAGTCGATGTTGGTGACGACCGCCAACATGGGCTGCAGGCGCAGGAAGGAGGCGTCCGACTCATCGGCCTCGACGATGATGGCTTGGCCCAGCCCTAGGCGGGCGTGGGCGCCGGCGCTTTCCAACAGGCCGCCAACAACAAAGGTGGGGTCCAGCCCAGCGGCTTGGTAGATGGCGGTCAGCAGGCTGGTGGTGGTGGTCTTGCCGTGGGTGCCGGCAATGGCGATGCCGTGCCGATAGCGCATGAGTTCGCCCAGCATCTCCGCCCGGGGAACCACCGGGATGCGCCGTGCGCGGGCGCCGACGATCTCTGGATTGCCGTCGTCGATGGCGCTGGACTGAACCACCACGTCCGCCCCCGCCACCTGCTCCGCGGCGTGGCCTGTGAACACCTTGGCCCCCAAGGAGGCCAACCGCAGCGGCGCCGCCGATTGCTGAATGTCCGACCCGGACACCTCGTAGCCTTGGTTGATGAGCACTTCGGCGATGCCCGACATGCCGGCGCCGCCGATGCCGACGAAGTGAATGCGGCGGATGCGCCCCATCTCAGGCACCCGCAAGCCGGCCCCGCTGCAGCAAGCGTTCATGGACGCGCCGCCTCCAACTGCGTTCGGCAAACCATGCCGATGAGGGCGGCGCAGACGACTAGGCTGTTGCCACCGTAGCTGATGAACGGCAAGGTCAAGCCCTTGGTGGGCAGGCTTCCGGTGGTGACGCCGATGTTGACCAGCATCTGCAGGGCCAGCAGCAGACCCACGCCGTAGCAGACATAGCCGCCGAACTTGTGGCCCATGCCGAAGGCGGCGCGGGCCGTGCCTAGAATCCGCTGCACCAAGACCGCCAGCAGCGCCAGCAGCGCCAGAGCGCCGAGCAAGCCAAGCTCTTCGGCCACCACGGCGTAGATGAAGTCGTTGTGCGCGTCAGGCAGGTACCAGAGCTTCTGAATGCCGTCGCCAAGGCCGAGGCCGAAGAGTTCGCCGCGGCCGAAGGCGATCAGCGAATGCGTTAGCTGATAGCCGCTGTCAAAGGCGCTGGCCCAAGGATCGACGAAGCTGACCAGCCGCGCCATGCGGTAGGGCTGGGTCCAGGCCAAGAGGGCCAGCAACGCTCCCCCAACCAAGATGATCAGCAGGAAGTAGCGCAGCCGCATCCCGGCAAGAAACATCATGGCGGAAGCCACTCCGCCGAGAACCACCACGGTGCCGAAGTCCGGCTGCAGCAACAGCAGCGCCGCCAGGGCGCCGAACCAAAGCAGCGGCGCTCCCAGCGCCGCCGGGGATTCGCGCAGGGCCAGATCCCGCTTGGCCAAGTAGCCGGCGAAATAGACGACCACCGCCGCCTTAGCCAGTTCCGCCGGCTGCAGACTGAAGCCGCCCAGCTGCATCCAGCGCTTGGCGCCCCTCACTTCGTCCGCCACCCCGGGAATCAATATGATCGCGCACAGGGCGACGGCGCCGAGCAAGGCGAGCCTATGGCAGCGCTCCCAGAATTTGAGCGGCACGGACAAGACGACGAGGAAGCCGACCAGGGCGATGGACAGATAGACGCCGTGCTTGAGCAAGTAGGGCGCATTCATGGCGACCGATGCGGAGGCGACCATGACCAAGCCAACGCCCAGAACCAGCCACCAACAGACGAGCAGCGGCGCGTCAAGCCGAATCATGGCGTCAACTCCGCAACCAGAGCGCGGAACGCATCCCCCCGGTCCTGGAAGTCGCGGAAATGATCGAAACTCGCGCAGGCCGGGGACAGGAGCACAGTGTCCCCGGGTTCGGCCCCCTTTGCGGCTAGGCGCACGGCGTCGGCCAGGCAACGGCTGCGCACGACTTGGATGCGTCCGCCAACCGCCGCGGCTATCGCCGGGCCGTCCTGCCCGAAGGCGATCAAGAGGCGCACCCGCTTGGCGATGGCGTCCCCCAGCGGACCGAAGTCCGCCCCCTTGCCAACGCCCCCGGCGATGAGGGTGACGCCGCCGGGTCGAGCGGCGAGGCTGGACAGCGCCGCCAGCGCGGCGCCGGGGTTGGTCGCCTTGGAGTCGTTGACATAGGTGACCCCGCCGACGACGGCGACAACTTCGCAGCGATGCGCCAAGCCCTTGTAGCCCAGCACCGCTTGGCCAAGGGCCTCCAGGCTGGGGCTGACGCCCAGTTCCCCGCCGCCGTGCAGCAACGCCAGCGCCGCCATGACGTTGGCCTCGTTGTGGGGGCCGCCAAGCGGCAGCCGCTCCGCCTCAATCACGCCCGCATCGCCCCAACTCAGCCAACGGGCGCCGTTCAGGACGCGGATGCCCCAATGGCCGGCGTCCGGCGCATCGGCGCCAAAGGTCACCAACCGTTCGAGCGCCCTTGCATCCTCGGGCAGCGTGAGCGGGTCATCCCGATTGGCGACGGCGCGTTCAGCCGCGCGATAAATGCGCTGCTTGGCGCCGCGGTAGCCCTCCATCCCATCGTGGCGATCAAGGTGATCGGCGGAGATGTTGAGAATGGCGGCGGCCTGGTAGGGATAGGTCTGCATGCGCTCCAGTTGAAAGCTGGACAGCTCCAGCACATAGCAGTCGCAGTCCGGGCGAATCACGTCCAAGGCCGCGTCGCCCAGGTTGCCGCCGACGCCGGGCCTATGGTTCAGCTTGGCCAGGGCGTGCCCCGCCAAGGTGGTCACCGTGCTTTTGCCGTTGGTGCCGGTGACGGCGAAGATGGGCTCGTCAACGGCGCGGCAGAACAGATCGATGTCGCTCAACACCGGCAGGCCGGAGGCCAGAATGCGCTTCGCCAATGCGCTCTTCAGGCTCAGCCCGGGGCTCATGATCACCCGGTCGAGACGCCTGAATTCGACCTCGCAGGCGCCGAGCCGATAATCCACTTCCGGATGCTCCGCGGTCGCTTGGCCAAGGCAAGGCGGCTGTTCGCGGGTGTCCAGAACCACCAGGTCGTCGCTGCCCGCCAAATGACGCAGGCAGGATAGGCCGGTGGCGCCGAGCCCGACGATCAGCGTTTTTTGCGCCATTGCCTACCTCAGCTTCAGGGTGGACAGGCCGATGAGCACCAGCACCAAGGTCAGAATCCACAGGCGGACGATGACCCGAGGCTCCGGCCAGCCCTTCAGTTCAAAGTGGTGGTGGATGGGCGCCATGCGGAAGATGCGCCGCCCAGTCAACCGGAACGAGACGACCTGCATGACCACGGAGGCGGTCTCCATGACAAAGAGGCCGCCCATGATGAGCAGCACGATTTCATGGCGAACGATGATGGCGACCACGCCCAGGGCCGCGCCCAAGGCCAAGGCGCCCACATCCCCCATGATCACCTGCGCGGGATAGGTGTTGAACCAGAGGAAGCCGAGGCCGGCGCCCATCAAGGCGCCGCAGAACACCGCCAGTTCGCCGGCCTCCGGTATGTAGGGAATCCGCAGGTAACTGGCGAATTCGACATGGCCGGCTAGATAGGCGATCAAGCCCAGCCCGGCGCCAACCATGACCGTGGGCAGAATGGCCAGGCCATCCAAGCCGTCCGTCAAATTGACCGCATTGCTCATGCCGACGATGACCAAGTAGGCCACTACGACGAAGCCGACGCCCAAGGGTATGGCCACAGCCTTGAAGAAGGGCACGATCAGGTCCGTTTCGGCGGGAAGCTCCGCGGTCGTGTACAGAAGCAGCGCGGTGGCCAAGCCGAAGACCGACTGCCAAGCGTACTTCCAGCGGGCCGGCAGCCCGTCCGAGTTGCGTTGGCGCACCTTGCGGTAGTCGTCGATCCAACCGATGCCGCCGAAGGCCAAGGTCACCAGCAGCACCGTCCAAACATAGCGATTCGCCAGTTGTCCCCACAACAGCGTGGTGGCGACCATCACGATCAGGATGAGGGCGCCGCCCATGGTGGGCGTGCCGGCTTTCTCCAAGTGGCTGGACGGCCCGTCGCCGCGAATGGGCTGGCTGATCTGGTGGCGGCTCAAACGGTCGATGACCAAGGGGCCGATCAGCAGGGACAGGCCGAGCGCCGTCACGACGCTGACCATGGTGCGAAAGGTCAGGTACTGAAAGACCGAAAAGGCGCTGACAAACTGCGCGATGTAGTCGGTGAGCCAGAGCAGCATCAGCCTTCCTCCGCCATTGCGTCCAAAATTTCGCCGACGACTAGGCGATCGCTAAACGGCAACCGGCGGCCGGCGATTTCCTGATGCTCCTCATGGCCCTTGCCGGCGACCAGCACCAGGTCCTCAGGCCCGGCGGCGCCAACCGCCGCGGCGATGGCGGCGCGTCTATCGACTTCCTTCACCAAGGCGGGTGACTCAGCAACGCCGGCGGCCATGTCCTCAATGATTTGCATCGGGTCTTCGCTGCGCGGGTTGTCGCTGGTGAGCCAGACGCCGTCCGCCAACCGCACGGCGGCCTCGGCCATCAGGGGCCGCTTGCCCAAGTCTCGGTCCCCGCCGCAGCCGACCACGCATTGCAGGCGGCCGCGGCAGTGGCGCCGGAGCGCTCCGAGCGCCTTGGCCAAGGCATCCGGCGTATGCGCGTAATCGACCACGACGGTTGGCAACGCCGGTCGGCGAAAGAACTCCATGCGCCCCGGAACGCCGGGCGCCGCTTCGACGGCGGCGGCGATGTCGGCAAGCGGCAGCCCGTCCGTTGCCAGAACGCCGATGACGGCGCTTAGGTTTGCGAGGCCGAAGTCGCCGCACACCGGCGCATTCAGTTCAACCTCGCCCCAAGGGCTTTGCAGGCGGGCGCGGACGCCCTGCGGCCGATGCTCGACCCGCTCCCAGAAAAGGTCGGCGGCGGGCGAACCATAGGTGCAGAGGTCGAGCCGCGGCAGGCTTTGCGCCAGCCGCCGCCCGAAGTCGTCATTGATGTTGACCACCGCTCTGCGCAGCGAGGGAAACCCAAACAGCCGACGCTTGGCCGCGCCATAGGCGGCCAAGCTGCCGTGGTAGTCCAGGTGGTCGCGGGTGAGGTTGGAGAAAACCGCGCAGTCGAAGGCGACGTCGTCGGCGCGCCCTTGGGCCAAGGCGTGGGAGCTGACTTCCAAGGCCGCCCAGCGGCAACCGCGGCGCCACAGGCAGGCGAGGCGCTTTTGCGTCCTGACGGCGCTCTCCGTCGTCAGACGGGATGCGGCCAAGGCCCCCGGCGCTCCCCAACCCAGAGTGCCCAGATAGCCGGCCGGGCGCCCCAGCCGAGCGGCCAAGGCAGCCGCCTGATGGGCGATGGTGGTTTTGCCGTTGGTGCCGGTGACGCCAACGCAGACCATCTTGCGGCTAGGCGCCGCATGGAGCTTGGCCGCCAAGGCGCCGCACCGAGCGCGCAGCTCCGGCACCTGCACCACGGGCACGGGCAGCCCCGGCAAGGGCCGCTCCGACAGCACGCAGGCCGCTCCCCGACGGACCGCGGCGGCGGCGTGGTCATGCCCGTCAAAAACATCGCCGACCACCGCCGCAAAGGCGTCGCCGGGCCGGACATCCCGCGAGTCGTCGCTGATGCCGCAGATCTCCAGCCCCGGCGCCCTCGGCTCGTCAAGCAACGCGCATAGGCTCATTTTCGGCGCCAACCCGTTCATGAAAGGGCGCTCCCGGCGGCAAGCAGGCGCCCTTGGTCGGGCGAAACCCCCAACAGGCGCATGGCGCGCTCGGTCACCCGAGAGAACAGGGGGCCGGCCACGGCGCCGCCGCCGACCTCTTCGCCCTTGGGTTCGTTGACCACCACAACCATGACGATCTTCGGCGCCGATAAGGGCGCCACTCCGGCGAACAGCGCCAAATGGCGTTTGTCGGTGTAGCCTTCGCTCCCAACAAGGCGCGTGGTGCCGGTTTTGCCGGCCACTCGGTAGCCAGGCACCCGAGCGCCCGGGGCGGTGCCCGACGGGCTGGTGACGCCCTCCATCATGGCCAGCACCTGCTCGGTCAACTTGGCGTCGAACACCGCTTCCCCAGCCGGCGGGTGCGGGCGCTTGACGATGCTGGGCGGCACTCGAACGCCGCCGTTGGCGAGGGTCAGGTAGGCTTGGGCGAGCTGCAGGGGCGAAACGCTTAGGCCGTAGCCGTAAGCCAAGGCGGCGCGGACGATCCTGCTGCGCAGTTGCGCATCGTCCATCCGCGCCATGGTCTCGCCCGGCAGCCCGCTGCCGATGAAGGTGTCCGCGCCGGCCCGGTGCAGCGTGTTGTAGATGGCCCGTTCCGGCAACGCCAGCGCCACCTTGGAAATGCCCACCTGGCTGGATTTGCGCACGACGCCGGCCAAAGTGAGCTCGCCGAAGTCCCTGGGGTCCTCGATCAGCTTGCCGCGCACTGACAGGTGGCCCGGCGAAGTGTCGATCAGGGTGTTGGCGGCGTACTGGCCGCTTTCAAGGGCCGCCAGCACGGCGAAGGGCTTGATGGTCGAACCGGGTTCGTAGGTGTCGGTGACCGCCCGGTTGCGCACGCCGGCCAAGCCCCCGCGCAGGGAGGCGTTCGGGTTGTAGGAGGGGGAGTTGGCCAAGGCGAGGATTTCTCCTGAGCGGGCGTCCAGAATGACGATGGAGCCGGAAGCGGCGCCGTGGCCAAGAACGGCGTCCTTGAGTTCCCGGTAGGCTAGGTACTGCAGGCGCAAGTCGATGCTGAGCGACAAATCCTGGCCCAGCCTAGGCGCCGCCACGTAGTCCAGATCGCGGATGACGGCGCCAAGCCGATCCTTCAGCACGACCTTGCGCCCATGACGGCCGCGCAGCCGCTCGTCAAAGGCCAACTCCACGCCCTCAAGGCCCACATCGTCCATGTTGGTGATGCCCACCACATGGGCGGCGGTTTCCGCAGCCGGATAGTAGCGGCGGTACTCGCTGCGGAAGTGGAGGCCCTCGATCCCAAGCGCCTTGACGCGCTCCGCCAAGCTCCAGGAAACCCGTCGCTTCAGGTACACGAAGGACTTGCCGCTCCTCGCCTGCAGGCGTTCGGCAAGCGCCTGCGGGGAAGTCTCCAGCAGGGGGGCGAGCCGTTCGATGTCGGCCGCCGCCAGCATTTTGCGGCTGGGGTCGGCCCAAACGGCAACGGCCGGTGTGCTGACCGCCAGAGGTTCGCCCTGCCGATCATAGATGACGCCGCGGTGGGCGGGGATGATCTCCTCCCGAATCGAGCGCACGTCCCCTTGATCCTGCAGGAACTCCTTCTCCAGCAACGTCAGATGGAACACCCGGCCGACCAAGGCCGCGCAGCCCGCGAAAAACAGGAACACGACCAGATAATGGCGCCAAGCCTTCATCGCGGCACCTGCCGCACCTGGTCGGGAAACCGCATTCCCAGATCGGTCTCCGCCAAGCGCTCGACGTTGTAGTAGGCGGACAGAGCGCCCCGTTCCAACAGCAGGCGGCTGTGTTCGTCCAGCAGGCGATCCTGCCGCTGGCGGGCGGCCTCCAAGCCCTTGTGCAGTTGGCGGACCTCATGGGTTCGCTGCACCACCAGCAGGCCGGAGGCGACCACGGAGATCAGCAGCGCCAGCAGCACCGCGGCCGAACTCCACTGCAGGCCGCGGATTCGCAAGCGGGCGGCCTTGGCGCGGCTCGCCGGCCCGGCATCGGCGACCTTGCGCTTGGCGGTTTTGCGGCCCGATTTCATGCGGTGCGCTCCAGCACGCGCAGCACCGCGCTGCGGGCGCGGGCGTTGCGCCTGACCTCCGCCTCGCTGGGGCGCAACGGCCCAGCGGCAATGCGGGCAACCGCCTTGAGTTCGTTGGCGCGCAGCGGCACCTGCTTGGGCACGAAGGGCGGCGAGCTGCGCTCCCGAAAGAACCGCTTGACGATGCGGTCCTCCAAGGAGTGAAAACCGATCACCGCCAAGCGCCCGCCAACGGCAAGGGCGTTGAACAGCCCTTCAAGCGCCGCCTGCAGTTGGGCCAGCTCTTGGTTGATGAATATGCGGACGGCCTGAAACACCCGCGTCGCCCCGTGCTTGCCGCGGGTCGGGCGGGGCTGGCTGGCGGTGACGAGACGCGCCAACTGGCCAGTGGTGGCCAGAGGACGGGCGGCGCAGATGGCGCGGCTGATGCGAACCGCGTAGCGCTCCTCCCCGTAGCGGCGGATGACCTTGGCGATCTCCTCCGCCGGCGCCTTGTTCAGCCAGGCCGCGGCGGTGAGGCCGCGGCTTTGGTCCATGCGCATGTCCAAGGGGCCGTCGGTGCGGAAGCTGAAGCCCCGGTCGGGGTCGTCCAGCTGGGCGGAGGAAAGCCCAAGGTCCATGATCGCGCCCTGCACGGCCTTCATGCCGAGGTCCGCCAATGTCTCTCCGATGTCGCCAAACCAGCCCAGCCGGGGAATGACCCGAGGATCCCCCTCCGCCAAGGCTTGGGCGCATTGAAACGACTGCGCATCCCGGTCCAAGGCCAGCAGGCGGGCTTGGGGAGCGATGCGCTTCAGCAGTTGGCGGCTATGGCCGCCTTGGCCGAAGGTGGCGTCCACGAAGTCGCCCGTTGCACCGGCGGCGGCGATGCAGCCGACGGCCTCTTGGCAAAGCACCGGGGTGTGGGCGGCGTTCATATGGACAGCCCCGTCAATTCCTGAATCTCGGATAGCTGCCCGTCCTTGTCCTCCGCAAGGGCTTCCCGGAAGCCTTGGGTTGTCGAATTCCAGCGGTCGTCGTCCCAGATCTCGACTTTTTCGCCCAAGCCGACGAGGCAGAGCTTCTTGTTAAGCCCGGCGTATTCGCGCAGTTTCGCCGGCAAAAGCAGGCGCCCGTTGCCGTCAAGCTCCAAGTCGGTGGCGTGGCCGATCATCATCTGCTGAATGCGCCGCACGGAAGTGCGGACATTGGGCAGGCTCTCCAGCCGGTCCTGAAAGGTCTCCCAAATTGGGCGAGGATACAGACGCAGGCACAGGTCAACCGCGCTGATCGTCACCACCACCGCGCCTTGCGAAACGGCGGCGACGATCTCGCGGTGGCGCGCCGGCAGCGCCATGCGCCCCTTGGCGTCCAAG
Source organism: Candidatus Azophilus sp. (assembly GCA_965200465.1). GTDB lineage: Bacteria > Pseudomonadota > Gammaproteobacteria > Pseudomonadales > Azotimanducaceae > Azophilus. The sequence goes on from OZ241358.1 coordinate 119,461, forward strand.
GTGGCGCCGGCTATGCCCCGAAATTTGAGCGCATCCGTCATGAAAAACCCAGTTTCTCCACATATACCCACTTTTTCCCACCCGCCACCCTAAAGCGGGCTTGGCGCCCTGTCAAGGCGAAAAAGGGAGAAAAATTGGAATGGAATCGACGGGTTGCCCCGAATCCCCGCCGGGAGCGGAGCTGCAAATGCGGGGCAATGAAGGTTGAGCTGGCCGATAAGCCGGGTTCTGTCATCGGCATGCGCCGACGAGCAGCCATTCATCTAGGGCCTTCGTCGCCGAAAGCCTCAAGCGGCCCACCCGAACCCGGTACGGACCGTACCCTGGGGTTCCTATTTGGCCTTGCTCCGGGCGGGGTTTGCCTAGCCACGAGGTGTTGCCACCCGTGCGGTGCGCTCTTACCGCACCCTTTCACCCTTACCGCCGGGCCGGCGGGCCAAAGCCCAACCCTTGCGGCGGCGGTCTGCTCTCTGCTGCACTTTCCGTAAGCTCACGCTTCCCAGGCGTTACCTGGCGCCCTGTCCTGTGGAGCCCGGACTTTCCTCTCGCGGCCAAGGCAAACGCCCGGCCGCCAGCGGCTGCTTGGCCAGCTCAGGACCAACCTGCTACAACGGCCGGCGAATGTCAATCGGCCCCCAATCCCCGGATAAGGATCGCCCGGCCCGCAGGCGGGCGGGCGAACTGCGTCATTGCCAGTAAAGACGCGGGCTGTAGCGCTTTTCGCTGAAAATATGTTACCTTTTTGGTACTTTCAGAAAAAGTTTACGCATACGCAACTTTCGCCTTGACGCCGGCCAAATGCAAGCGCTAGGATGCGCCATGCGCTACGGGGAAGCGGTCAATCCGCCTTGCCCAAGCCGATGGCTACGGCACGGCTTGGCGGTACGTCGCCAGTCCAGCCAACTGCCCTGTGGCGCAGTGCGCACCTTGGCGGGTTCCACCAAAGCACGGCTTGTTTGCCAGTGCGCAAGCGCATCTATGCGTCCCTTCCCCGCCAAGGGCGCACCCGCAACTAAGAGGGCAGACCGATGGGCAAAAGCGAACAGACCGGGGGGGGGGGGGTACGGAAATGACGCCCCGCAAGGAACCGAAGCCGAAGCAAAAGCGGCCTTGGATCAAGCCTCGCTTGGCGTTCATCGAAATGGACTTCACGCTTTCCGGCGGCGCTAATGCGCCCCTAGCCCATTTTGAGGACATACAGCCCGAAGATCATATTCCTGGCCCAAGGTACAGAACGCCTGTGTCTTAATGGAGAAACGGAACACTGCAAAACCGCGCAAGCCCATGCGGGGCCGGTGCCTGTGTTGGTTGTTGGTTCTCCCTTCACGAAAGGCACTGGCCCCGCTCCAAGCGCTTGGCGGTTCGCCATCCCTTCGGCTTCGGTTTGCGCCCCACAAGCCGCCAAGACTTGAACCTAGGGCTGCCTACTGCCTAGCCTTAGCGAACGCCACGCGGCGCGACAGTGCGGATGTTGAAGTAGCCCGCATAGCACTGCGTAGGGCGCATGGCAACGCATTGGCGGCGGCGGACAATCTGTTGCGCGACGTGGCCATGCCGATTGACAGGGCGGCGGCGGGCGGTTCCGAAGATGGCTATACATGGCTAGATGCCGGCGTGTCGCCGAGGCGTTCCGGCAAGGCGCGTGGTCGGCCGGGGCGCCCGCGCTCCCAGGCAGCAAGCTGTCGCAAGTGCCAACCATGCAATTGCTGGAAAAAACCCTTGCACGGTGAGCCTTGCAACGCGACTCAACGATTCTTTGTCCGAGGATTGGGGTGTCAATCGGCCTCACGCGCTGCGGCGGCGGCTTGGCCGTAGTAGTCCGCCTTCCTGCCGCCGAAGACTTGGGCCATCACTCGCGCCGCCCCCGAAGGCGGCAGTTCATTGACCAGCGCCCTGAGCAGGAGATGGGCGTCCAATTCCGGCTCTACGGCCTCGCTCCGCAGGCTTTCCAACAAGCAGGCGAACTCGCCCCTTAGGGCGTTGCCGGAGCGAAGTTCGTCAAGCACTGCGGCGGCGCTGCCGCAATAGTAGGCTTCGTATTTCTTGGTCATCTCCCGCCCGACGAACAGCCGCCGCTGCGGCGCCAAGCTGGCGAAGGCGGCAAGAGTCGCCTCCATGCGGTGCGGCGCCTCAAAAAAAAGCGCCGCCGCGGACGAACGGCAAAGACGCTGCAACTCCCGCTCCCGCGCCCCCCTTCTGGAGGGCGGAAAGCCGACGAACCGCACCCGGTCGGCGGGCAACGGACAGACGGACAGAAGCGCAGTGACGGCGCTCGCACCCGGCACTGGGACGACTTTGACGTCCGCCTCCCAGCAGCGGCGCACCAATTCAAAGCCCGGATCGGCGATGAGCGGAAGGCCGGCGTCCGTGACCAAGGCCACCGCCTCGCCAGCGCGAAGACGCTCGACCAACCGCGGCGCCGCCTGCCCCTCATTGTGGTCGTGCAGCGGCAGCAATCGCCGGGCCGCCACGCCGAGATGTCGCAACAGGACGGCGGTGCGTCTGGTATCCTCGGCGGCGATTGTCTCAACCTCCGCAAGGACTTTCGCTGCTCGACAACTGACGTCATTCAGGTTTCCAATGGGCGTTGCGACAACATGGAGGCATCCCGCCATAACTCTCTCCACACCAACAAGGCTGCAACCGCCAAAATACTTGCATCCACCCGCACAGGGCAAACTCCGCATGGCGTTCCGGCCATGCAGGGCGGATGTTCGACGGAGCGACGGGCGCCGGCCGTTGCCGGGTGCGCTGGCCGCCATCGCGCTTGGGTTGGCGTTGCTCTGGCTGTCCGGTTGCCAGAGCCCAATGCCGGAAGTGGATGGCCAGCCGTCGGCGACGGCGCAAACAGCCGCCTCCCCGGAACGGCTGCGCTCCGGCGGCAGCCCCGGAGCGGCCGGTCTGGCCGAAGCGGAGAGGCTTGCCGAGGCTCGCCTTTGGGCGCAGGTTTTGGATTCCCTGCAGCGGCTGCATCCGCAACGGCTTACCGCCGCCGAGCGCCAACGCAGCCATGAATTGGCGCTCGCCGCCCATTTGGGGCTGGACGATCTGGAGGAGGCGAACGCCGCGTTCGCACAACTCAGGCCCGCTCCGGCCAGCATCCGATCCCTCGAACTGGTCAGCGACTTCTGCGAGCGCAGCGGCCGACCGGCTTGCGCCGTGGCCGCCTTGGACGAACTGAGGCGGCACGTCAGCGATCGACAGGCGCTCAACGAGCGTTTGTGGCGGTTGACGGCGGAGGCGTCCCCAAGCCGAGCGGCGTCCCTGGCCGCGGCGGGGCCCTTGGCGACGACTTGGTCCCTGCGCACCGCCATGAACGAGGCGTTCTCGGTGTTTGCAAAGGCCGAACGCCTTGACGCTTGGCTGCGCCAATGGCCCGGCCACCCCCTCGCCGCCCCCCTGCCCCGCTCTCTGGCGCTGTTGCGGCGTCGGCCTCCGCCGCCGCATCGGGTCGGCCTGTTCGTGCCCTTGAGCGGAGTTCTGGCGCCGGCCGGCAAGGCCCTGCGGGATGGATTCTTCAGCGCTTATCTGCACGATTCCGCAACAACAAAGCCTCAGGTGCGGCTTTACGACACGGCCGCCGAGACCATGCCGGCGCTGCACCGCCGCAGCCTGGAGGACGGCGTCACCTTCATCATCGGCCCGCTGGACCGGCTGGCGCTGCAGAGCCTGCACCGGCTAGGCCCCCAAGTGCCGGTGCTCGGCCTCAACTACCTAGCCAAAAAAACGCAACCGCACAGCGTCGGGAACGCGACGGAGCCGGCCGGCCGGCCGGCGGCTGCAGCGAACGGCTTTAGAACTCTGGGGTTGGCCATTGAGGACGAGGCGGCCACCATCAACCGCCGCCTGCTCGCCGACGGCCACGAACGGGTGCTGGTCGTTCGCAACTTTGAGGAATGGGCGAAGCGCGCCGCGGCCGTCTTGGCCGAATCCTGGCCCCGGCACTTGGAGCAGCAGGCATTTGCGAACATTCCGGCAATAACGAACGCGGTGGGCGAAGCCATGCAGGTCGCCGCCAGCCAAGCCCGCCGCGAAGCGCTTGAGCAGTTGCTCGGAACCAGCCTCGAATTCCTGCCCCGGGCGCGCCTGGACATCGACTGCGTGGTCGCTTTTGTCGATCATCTGGAGGCGCAGGCCTTGGCGCCGGCCATCAAATTCCACTTCGCCGAGGAACTGCCCGTTTACAGCGGCTCGCAAAGCGCCCGCCAAGCCCTAAGGTTTGACGACATGGAGCAGTTCCGCATCCTGGAGACGCCTTTCAGGTTGTTGGACAGCCCGCTAAAGGAGGTTCTCAACCAAGCGTTTGACTTGAACTCCGGCAACCTAGCCTCCCTGTTTGCGCTTGGCCTGGACGCCTACCGCCTGTTCGACCACTGGGCGCTGCTGCCTAGCCTGGAATCCCTGCGCGGCGCCACGGGCCTGCTCACCTTTGCCGCCGGCGGGCGCATTCAGCGCCAACTGTCCTGGGGGGTGGTGGTGGACGGCCGCCTGCGCCCGGAGCCGTCCCGATGACGCGGCGAGCCGTCGGCCGGCGCATCGAAGGGCAGGTGGCCAACTATTTGCGAAGGCGCGGCTTGCGGCTGATCGCCCGCAACTACGCCTGCCGCTTCGGCGAGATCGATCTGGTCATGCGCCACGGCGGCGTCATCGCGTTCATTGAGGTCAGGGGGCGAACTTCAACCGCATTTCTGGCGCCGGCGCAGAGCATAGACGCCCGCAAGCAACGCCGTCTGGCGCTGACCGCCGGGCGCTTCCTGCAAGCGCATCCGCAGTTGGCGGGCTTCCCCGCCAGATTTGACGTGGTGGCCGCAACCGGGCCAAACTACCGCACCGCGTATGAGTGGATCCAAGGTGCCTTCTCCATTGACGACTGCCTCGGCCTTTAGGTGCGCCGGTGCCCGGCTTACCGTGCCGCACCGGCATGGGGCTGCAATGCTGTGCCTGCTGCTGTCCGCCTGCGCCACCTTTTCCAACGACCCTCGGGTGCGCACCCCCGGAACCATGATGGACGACGAGGCGCTCGAGAAAGTCACCGAGCAGGCCATCCGCGAAGCGGACGCCGGCTTTGAGGGCGCCCACCTGGTCATCGTCAGCTACAACCGCATCGTCCTGCTGCTCGGCCAGGTCGCGTCGGAGGAGCTGAAGAGCAGAGCCGGGGAGGTCGCCGCCGCCCTGCCTGGAGTGCGGCGGGTGTATAACGAGCTGCAGGTGGGCGGCCCCATCTCCTATGTCGCCCGCAGCAATGACGGCCTGCTGACAACCAAGGTCAAGACCAAGCTGATCGCCGCCAAGGAGGTCCCCGGGCGCAAGCTCAAGGTGCAGACCGAGAACGGCGTCGTCTATCTCATGGGCATGGTCACTCGAGCGGAAGCGGACCAGGCGGTTGAGGTCGCCAAAACCGCTTACGGCGTGCGGAAAATCGTTCGCGTGTTCGAATACTTGGACTAGGGTGCGTAAAGAGGCGGCCCTAGGTCACCAGCTTCAATTGCGGCTTGGAGGGCTTCGGCGGAGCGGACTCCTCCGCATTGGACGCCGCCCCCTGCGGCACCAAGGGCACGAGCTGGCCGGCGTTGAACATCACGCCCTCCCCGGTCTCCTTGGCATACAGCGCCAGCACCGTTTCGACGGGCGCGGTGACCGCGAAGACGCGCCCGGAAAACCGCCCATTGAAGCGCACGGCGTCGTTGTCGAGAGACAGACGACGCACCGCTTCGGGCGATATGTTGAGCAGGATGCGCCCATCGACCACATGGTTGCGCGGCACCACCGCCGCCTCCGAAGCCGCGTCCACCAGGAGATGCGGGGTGAACTGGCTGTCCACCATCCAGTCGTAGAAGGCCCGCAGCACATAGGGTTGTTTGCTGATGGCTATTCCCGCATCTCCAGTTCGGCTTCGGTCAGGCTGCGGCGAAAGGCCGTGCGTTCAAACATCCTCTGCATGTAGCTGCGCAGCGGCCGGGCCGACCTGTCCCGCAAATTGACGTCCAGCATCTTCAAGCGCCACAGGATGGGGACGACGCAGCAATCCACCAGGGTCAGCTCGTCGTTCATGAAAAAGGGCTTGCGGCTGAAAATCGGCGCCGTGCTTATGATGCTCTCGCGCAGTTCGCCTTTGGCGCCAGCCAAGTCGGCCTTGCTGCCGCGGCCGGCCACCAGGATGTCCAACTTGCTGCTCCACTCTCTTTCTATTCGATAGATCCACAACCGGGAGAGGGCGCGCTGCACCGGATAGACCGGCAACAAGGGCGGATGCGGAAAACGCTCATCAAGGTACTCGATGATGACGTTCACCTCATAGAGCGCCAAATCGCGGTCGAGCAGGGTCGGGACGCTGTTGTAGGGGTTGACCTCCGCCAAGTCCTCCGGCTTGTTGTGCTCATCGGCCTCCACCACATCCACCGTCACGCCCTTTTCCGCAAGCACTAGGCGCACTCGATGCGAATAGTGGTCCTGCGCATTGGAAAACAGCGCCATGGAAGAACGCCTGATCACCGAGTTCACCGCTCAGCCCGAACAAAACAACGCCGGCGAACGCCTCGGCGACTAGCGGACATCCTTCCAGAATTCCCGATTCAGCAAATAGGTGAACAGGCCGAAAACGGCGAGGAAGGCGAGAACGTAGATGCCCAGCCTCTGCCGCTCCAAGCGCATGGGCTCGCCAACGTAGTGCAGGAAGTTGGCGAGATCGTAAACCGCCCGATCGTATTGTTCCGGGGTCAACAGCCCGGAACCGGCATCGACGGCCAATTCACCGCAGTCCGCCGTTCCCGGAGGGCATGCCTCCCGCTGCACCCCCTGCAGGCCCAGCAGCGCATGGGGCATGCCCACATTGGCGAAGACCTTGTTGTTCACGCCGAACGGCCTAGATTCGTCCACATAAAAGGTTTTTAGGTAGTTGTAGAGCCACTCCGGGCCGCGCACTCGGGCCACCATGGTGAGGTCCGGCGGCGGCGCCCCGAACCAGGCCTTGGCGCTTTCCGGGTCCATGGCCGTGGTCATCAACTCACCGATCTTCTGGCCGGTGAACACCAATTCATCAAGCGCCGCATCGTGGGGAATTCCCAGATCATCGGCGGTTCGCTCATAGCGCTGGAACTTCAAGGAGTGGCACCCAAGGCAGTAATTGGCGTACAGCTTGAAGCCGCGCTGCAGGGAGGGCTGATCCTCAAGGTCAGGCGTCATCGGCTGCATGGGCCAGCCTGTTGCAGCCCCTAGGGCCGCCGTTGAGGCCGCAAGGGCCGCAACCAACAGCAGGATGCGGGCGCTCATCGCGGCCCAATCCGTTCCGGCGGGGGCGTGGTCTTCTCAACCTGCGTGTACCAGGGCATCAATATGAAGTAGGCGAAGTAAAGAACGGTACACACCTGCGCCAAGGCCGTGGCCCAAGGCGAAGGCGGCGTGATGCCCAGATAGCCCAAAATTAGGAAGCTCAGCACGAAAACGGCGAGCATGGACTTGGAGGCCAAGCCCTTGCCGCGCATGGACGCCACCGGGCTGCGGTCCAACCAGGGCAGCAGCGCCGGAATGAGGATGGCGCCGAACATCACCACCAGCCCCCAGAACTTGGCCGGAACTCCGAACAACGGGAAGGTGGCGGCGCGCAGCATGGCGTAGAACGGCGTGTAGTACCAAACCGGGGCGATGTGCTCCGGCGTCTTGAGGGGGTTGGCCATCTCGAAATTCGGCTTCTCCAGAAAGTAGCCGCCCATTTCCGGCGCGTAGAAGACCACGGCGCAAAAGATGAACAGGAAGACCACCGTCGCATGCACGTCGTGGGTGACCGTGTAGGGCCAGAAAGCAACGCCGTCCAAGGGCTTTCCCGAGGCGTCCTTGTGCTTCTTGATGTCCACCCCGTCCGGCGCGGTGGAGCCCACATGGTGCAGGGCCACGAAATGGACGAACACCAGCGCCACCAACAGCAGCGGCAGGGCCACCACATGCAGCGCGAAGAAGCGATTGAGGGTGATTTCCGACATCAGGAAGTCGCCGCGAATCCACTCCATCAGGTCGGGGCCGACGAAGGGAATGGCGCCGAACAGGGAGACGATGACCTGCGCCCCCCAATAGGACATGTTGCCCCAGGGCAGCAGGTAGCCGAAAAATCCCTCCGCCATGAGCACTAGGTAGATAGCCATGCCGATGAGCCACAGCAGTTCCCGGGGCTTGCGGTAGGAGCCGTACATCAGGCCGCGGAACATGTGCAGATAGACGATGATGAAGAACGCCGAGGCGCCGGTGGAGTGCAGATAGCGCAGCAGCCAGCCGAATTCGACGTCGCGCATGATGTATTCCACCGAGGCGAAGGCGCCCTCCCCGCTGGGGACGTAGCTCATCGTCAGCCAAATGCCGGTGACCAACTGATTGACCAGCACGAAGGTCGCCAGCCAGCCCATCAAATACCAGAAGTTGTGGTTCTTGGGCGCGTAGTACTTGGATAGGTGGTATTCCCAGGTCTCCGTTGCTGGGAAACGGTCGTCGAGCCAGCCCACGAACGAACCCCAGATTCGGGGAATCCTGCCCTTTGCCTGCTCCATCAAGCGGTTGCCTCGTCCTCGCCAATGATGACCACCGAATCGGAGATGAAGCGATGCGGCGGCACCTCCAAGTTGTCCGGCGCCGGCACCGCCTTGACCACCCGCCCCGCCAAATCGAAGCGGGAGCCGTGGCAGGGGCAGAAAAAGCCGCCCTGCCAATCTTGGTCGAAGGGTTCGGGGCGAACGCTCCCGTAATACTTGGGGGAACAGCCCAAATGGGTGCAAAGGCCCAGGTAAATGCCGATTTCCGGCTTCCGCGACCGCCAGGAATTGCGTGCGTACTCCGGCTGCATCTCCAGGTTGTCCGATGCGGGGTCGGCAAGATTGGCGGCGTTCCCCTCAAGACGCTCGACAGCCTCCGCGCCGCGCTTGACCACGAAAACCGGCTTGCCGCGCCAAGCCGGAATGGGGCCGAGCATCTCGCCCGGGCGCAGCTTGGAGATGTCAACCCTAACCGGTGCGCCGGCGGCGCGCGCCTTGGCGCTCGGCAGCCAGGACTGGACGAAGGGAATGGCGGCGCCAACGGCGCCAACGGCGCCCAAGGTGACGGTGGCGCCAATCAGGAAGTAGCGGCGCTCCCGATTGACGGGCTGGGCGTCCTCAGGCTGGCCGCCGGCAAGTTCGATGGCGGCGTCTCCGCCAAGCGCTTCCGTGCTCAAGGACTGATGGTTCCCTTCCGCATCATGCAAGGCATGAAGCTAGCGCTTCGAGTACTGCGGACGCTTGCGGGCCTTGCGCAGGCCCACCTTCTTGCGCTCCACGGCCCGGGCGTCCCGGGTGAGGAAGCCGTATTGGCGCATGGGCGCCTTCAAGGTTTCGTCCCGCTGCACCAAGGCGCGGGCAATGCCGTGCCGGATGGCGCCGGCCTGGCCGGAGTTGCCGCCGCCCCGAACGCGAACCTCAACATCCACCGCGCTAAGCAACTCGGCCACTGCTAGGGGCTGGCGCACGATCATGCGGGCGGTCTCGCGCCCGAAGTAGCTGTCCAACGGCAACGAGTTAACCGTGATCCTGCCTTCGCCGCTGGTTATGAACACCCGGGCGGAGGAGGTTTTGCGCCGGCCGGTGCCGTAGTTCATTGCAACTGCCACAGTGACTCCATCTGTTTGCTTGAAGACGCCCTCGGTCAAATTTCCAAGGGCTCGGGTTGCTGGGCGGCATGGGGATGGGTGGGGCCAGCATAGACCTTCAGCTTGCGGAAAACCGCCCGCCCCAAGGGATTTCTGGGCAACATGCCCTTGACCGCCTTCTCAATGATTCGCTCCGGATGCGTTTCCCGCAGCTTCTTCAAGCTGGTGGCCTTGATGCCGCCGGGATAGCCGCTGTGCCGGTAGTAGATTTTGCCCTTCTCCTTGTTGCCGGTGACGCGCACTTTCTCCGCATTGACGACGACGACGTAGTCCCCTGCGTCCACATGCGGCGTGTACTCCGGCTTGTGCTTGCCGCGCAGGCGATGGGCGATGGCGGACGCGAGCCGCCCCAAGGTTCTGTTTTCGGCGTCCACAACGCACCAACTTCGCTGCACGTCCTGGGCGCGGAGGCTAACGGTTTTCATGGTTTGGCGACTTGGCCTGAAGCTAAAGGCGCGAATGGTAGCGAACCATCCGTGGATTTACAACAGCGATTGCCGCTCCCCAATCCCCTAATAAGGGTTCAGCGGTTGGTGCTTGGCGGCTTTTGGCGGCGGTTTGAGCCGCTGCGGTAGCCGAGCGCCACGGCGTAGGCTTCGCGGGACTCAGCGCGGGAGGCCGCCGGCTTAACCAGCCTGACTCGGCGGAAATCAGGTTTTGCTGCTTGCATCCAGGCGTCAAGGCCCTCGCCCTGCATCAGCTTGACCACCAAGCCGCCGCCCGGCGCAAGCCATTTGGCGGCGGCCTCGGCGGCCAGGTTCGCCAACGCCAGGGCGTTGGCCTGGTCCGCCGTCCTCACCCCGGAGACATTGGGGGCCATGTCCGACAATACAAGGTGCAGGGGCCGCGCTTGGGGAGATTGCGCCAAAACGGCTTCAATGCGCCCGTTCGCTTCAGGCTCGCCAAAACGAAGGTTTATGGGCGCCACTTGGCCGCCGGCGACGGCAAACGGCAAGGGGTCAACCGCGATGATGCGCCCATTCGTGATCCGCTCCGCCAAGTAAAGCGTCCAACCGCCGGGAGCGGCGCCGAGTTCGAGCACCCAGTGATGGGCCTTGACCAAACTGAAGCGCTCGTCGAGCTGCGCCAACTTGAAGTAGGCGCGGGAGACGCGCCCGTCCCTTGATGCGGCCTTGGTGAAGCCGTCCCGTCTTTGTCGGGTTAGCCAGCGGTGGCTTGATTTGCTGCGCTTGGGCATGTGCGCCCCAAGTTTGGGTGGGCTTAGATGTGCTCCACCGCGTCTATTGCGTAGGCCGTTTCGCCGCTCGGCGCATGCACTCTAACCTCGTCGCCGACCGCCTTGCCGATGAGGGCGCGGGCGATGGGCGACATGATGGAGAGCTTGCCGGCCTTAAGGTCGGCTTCGTCTTCGCCCACGATCTTGTAGCGAATCGAATCCCCGGCGCCCTCGGCGGTCAAGGTGACGGTGACGCCGAAAATCACCTTGCCGCTTGGCGGCAGCTTGGTGACGTCGATCACCTGGGCGTCGGCCAGGCGAGCTTCTATTTCCTGAATGCGGCCTTCGTTGAAGCTCTGCAGCTCCTTGGCCGCATGGTACTCGGCGTTTTCCCTGAGATCGCCGTGCTCACGCGCCGCAGCGATGGCTCTGCTGATCTCGTGGCGCTTTTCCGCTTTCCGCTGCTGCAGCTCCCCACGCAGCAACTCGGCGCCCTTGACGGTCATGGGGGTGGGCATGGGGGCTTAACCTCGAGCGTCAATTCCTTGCATTGCGGCCCTTGAGCGCACCGTGCAGGCTCTGCAGACGGCGCACCTTGAAGCTCGGCGCCGGTTTCGCCGCGCCGCCTCCGCCGCTGTCCGACTGGGCTTGGCGAATGGCGATGCAGAAGGCTTGGCCGGCGGCCAAGGTGGTCGTGTAGCACACTTTTTTCTCCAAGGCGAGCCGCCGAATGACTGCGGAGTCGGCTATGGATTGGCGGCCCTCCGTGGTGTTGATGATGAGGTCTATGCGCTCGTTCTTCAACAAGTCCGACACGTCCGGCCGGCCTTCGGTGACCTTGTTGACCAGTTCGCAGGCGACGCCGGCCGCCCTGACGTCGGCCGCCGTGCCTTTGGTGGCCACCAACTCGAAGCCGAGGTCGCTCAGTTCCTTCGCTAGGCGGACGGTCATGGGCTTGTCTGCATTCTTAACGCTGATGAACGCCCGGCCATTGCGGGGCAGGCGGTCCCCGGCCGCCAAGGAGGCTTTGGCGAACGCCTCGCCGAAAGTGTCGCCCACGCCCATCACTTCGCCGGTGGATTTCATCTCCGGCCCAAGAATGGGATCGACGCCGGGAAACTTGATGAAGGGAAAGACGGACTCCTTGACGCTTATGACCTGCGGCATGACTTCGCTGGTGAAGCCCTGCTCCTGCAAGGTCTTGCCGGCCATGCAGCGGGCGCCGATCTTGGCCAAGGACGTGCCAATGCACTTGGAGACGAAGGGCACGGTGCGGGATGCGCGGGGGTTGACCTCCAGCACGAACAGCTCCTCGCCCTGAACCGCCAGTTGCACGTTCATCAAGCCCACGACGCCGAGTTCCAAGGCCATGGCCTTGACCTGCTCACGAATGCGGGCGCAGAGCTCCTCGCCCAGCCGATAGGGCGGCAGCACGCAGGCGGAATCCCCGGAATGCACCCCGGCCTGCTCAATGTGCTCCATGATGGCGCCGATGACCACCTGCTGACCGTCGCTGACCGCGTCCACATCCACTTCTATGGCTTGGTCCAGAAAGCGGTCGAGCAGCACGGGAGCGTGATTGGAGACGTCCACGGCGCCAGTCAGGTAGCGGGCCAGCTCCTCCTCGTTGTAAACGATCTCCATGGCCCGGCCGCCCAGCACATAGGACGGCCGCACCACGATGGGGAAGCCGATTGCGCGCGCCGCCTCCAGGCCTTCGGCAACGCCGGCCACGGTGCGGTTGGAGGGCTGCCTTAGGCCGAGTTTGTCGATCATGGCCTGAAAACGCTCACGGTCCTCGGCCCGGTCGATGGCGTCCGGACTGGTGCCGATGATGGGGACGCCGGCTTGGTTTAGCTGATCCACCAACTTCAGCGGGGTCTGGCCGCCGAACTGGACGATCACCCCGTCCGGGCGCTCGACGTCAACGATGGCCAAGACGTCCTCTAGGGTGACCGGCTCGAAATACAGGCGGTCCGAGGTGTCGTAGTCCGTCGAAACCGTTTCCGGATTGCAGTTGACCATGATGGTCTCGAAGCCGTCCTCGCGCATGGCCAAGGCGGCATGCACGCAGCAATAGTCAAACTCGATGCCCTGCCCGATGCGGTTGGGGCCGCTGCCGAGCACCATGATTTTCCTCCTCTCGCTGGGGTTGGCCTCGCAGTCCTCCTCGTAGGTGGAGTAGAGGTAGGCCGACGCCGCCGGAAACTCAGCCGCGCAGGTGTCCACGCGCCTATAGACGGCCTTGGCGCCGGCTTCAAGGCGGCGCTGGCGCACGGCGCTTTCGTCGTCGCCGAGCAGGTCCGCCAAGCGGGCGTCGGAGAACCCTTTGCGCTTCAGGCTGCGCCACTCGCGGTGGTCGATGTCCTGCAGCGAACGTCCCGCAAGGCGGTTCTCCTCCGCCACCAAATCCTCGATTTCCGCCAGAAACCAAGGATCGATCTTGGTGAGGTCCGCCACCTCCTGCAGGGACCAACCGGCTCGAAAGGCGTCCGCAACGCACCACAGGCGCTCGGCGCCGGCGGTTGCCAGTTCACGGCGCAGCACGACGGGCGCTTGGGCGTCGCTCCCGCCTTTGACGACGGGGTCCAACCCGGTCTTGCCGGTCTCCAAGCCCCGGCAGGCTTTTTGCAGCGACTCCTGGAAGCTGCGGCCTATGGCCATGACCTCCCCCACGGACTTCATCTGGGTGGTCAGCTTGGGGTCCGCCTGCTCGAACTTCTCAAAGGTGAAGCGGGGAATCTTGGTCACCACATAGTCGATGCTGGGCTCAAAGGACGCCGGCGTGACGCCGCCGGTGATGTCGTTTTCCAGTTCATCCAGGGTGTAGCCAACCGCCAGCTTGGCGGCCACCTTGGCGATGGGGAAGCCCGTGGCCTTGGACGCCAGCGCCGAAGATCTGGACACCCTGGGGTTCATCTCGATCACCACCATGCGTCCCTCGTCGGGATGCACGGCGAACTGCACGTTGGAGCCGCCGGTATCGACCCCGATCTCCCGCAGCACTCGGATGGAGGCGTCGCGGAGCAATTGGTACTCCTTGTCGGTCAGCGTTTGGGCGGGGGCGACGGTAATGCTGTCGCCGGTGTGTACGCCCATGGGGTCCAGGTTTTCGATGGAGCAGACGATGATGCAGTTGTCCTTGCGGTCCCGCACCACCTCCATCTCGAACTCCTTCCAGCCAAGGAGGGACTCGTCGATCAGCAGTTCCGAGGTGGGCGACAAATCCAATCCGCGAGCGCAGATGCTGAGGAACTCCTCCTGGTTGTAGGCAACGCCGCCGCCGCTGCCGCCCAAGGTGAAGGAGGGGCGAATGATGCAGGGAAACCCCAGCCGGCTTTGCACCTGCACGGCCTCCTCCAAGCTGTGGGCGATGGCGGAGCGGGGCGTGGCCAGGCCGATGCGCCGCATGGCTTGGTCGAAGCGCTCCCGGTCCTCGGCCTTGTCTATGGCGTCCTGGGTGGCGCCGATGAGTTCAACGCCGAATTCGGCAAGAACCGATTCGCGCACCAAGTCGAGGGCGCAGTTCAGCGCGGTCTGCCCGCCCATGGTCGGCAGCAGGGTGTCCGGGCGCTCGGATGCAATGATTCGGGCCACGGTGGCCCATTCCACCGGCTCGATGTAGGTGGCGTCGGCCATGGCCGGGTCGGTCATGATGGTGGCCGGATTGGAGTTGACCAGGATGACCCGGTAGCCCTCGTCCTTGAGGGCCTTGCAGGCTTGGGCGCCGGAATAGTCGAACTCGCAGGCCTGGCCGATGGTGATGGGGCCGGCGCCGAGGATGAGCACCGACTCCATGTCCGCGCGCTTAGGCATTGGCCGCCGCCATCAGCTCGACGAAGTGGTCAAACAGGTAGGCGCAGTCCTTCGGCCCGGGGCTGGCTTCGGGATGGCCTTGGAAGCCGAAGGCCGGACGGTCCGTGCGGGCGACGCCTTGCAGGGTGCCGTCAAACAAAGATCTATGGGTTGCCCGCAGGCAATTCGGCAGCGAGCCCTCATCGACGGCGAAGCCGTGGTTCTGGCTGGTGATGACGACCTGGCCGGTGTCCAAATCCTGCACGGGATGGTTGGCGCCGTGATGACCGTGGCGCATCTTCACCGTCTCGGCGCCGCTGGCCAAGGCCAGTAGTTGGTGCCCAAGGCAAATGCCGAAAATCGGCACGCCGGTTTCGAGAAGTTGGGCGATGGCGCGGATGGCGTAGGCGCAAGGCTCCGGGTCGCCCGGACCGTTGGAGAGAAACAGGCCGTCCGGACGCCGGGCCGCAACCGCCGCCGCTTGGGTGGCGGCGGGCACCACGGTGATGCGGCAACCCCTGGAGGCGAGCAGGCGCAAAATGTTGCGCTTGACGCCGAAATCGTAGGCCACCACATGAAAGGCGTCTCCCCGGCCTTCGCCGTATCCCCGGTGCGGCGCCCAGGCGGACTGCGTCCAAGCATAGGGTTCGGCGCAGGTCACGGCCTGGGCCAAGTCCATGCCCTTCAGTCCGGGGAAGGCGCGCGCTTGCTTCAGCGCCTCCTGCTCGCTGCAATCCCCCGTAGCGATGCAGCCGGCCAATGCGCCCTTTTCGCGCAGCAGCCGGGTTAGGCGGCGGGTATCGACTCCGGCGATGGCGACGACCTTCTGCTCGGTTAGGAATTCCGGCAAGGTCTGCCGCAGACGCCAGCTGCTCGCTCGCCTCGGCAGCTGCCGAATCACCAAACCGGCGGCGCTGACCGCGGCGGACTCCACGTCCTCCGGGTTGGCGCCGGTGTTGCCGATCTGCGGATAGGTGAGGGTGACGATCTGCTGGGCGTAGGAGGGGTCGGTGAGGATTTCCTGATAGCCGGTCATGGCGGTGTTGAAGACCACTTCGCCAACAACAACGCCCTGCCGCCCGCAGGAGTGGCCGCGGAACAAACTACCGTCCTCCAACGCGAGCAACGCCGGCGTCAACCTCTAGTGCTCCTTGGCGCAGGCTCGAACCTTCGCAACCCCCTAAGGCGGGCTGCAAAAAGGCGAGGTCGATGCGCCGCCCCGACCTCGCCTTGTCCGGGAACCAAGTTTAGCCGACCTAACGGATTAACTCACCTACTTTTTCCCTAATCCCCCAATAAGGATCGCCCGGCCCGCCGCCAGCGGCCCCTAGGAACGCGAACGTCCCGTCCGCAGGCGGGCCGGAGGCCTGCGTTTCCAAGCATCAGGCCGTCGTAATTCCCGCAGCTAGGCGCTCGCCGGCAAAGCCCCTGCACGGCGCCCCTTGCAACGCGCTTCACCGATTTCTTAACAGCCTGTCGGACTTGGGCTTTTTGTAACATGTAAATCATTGAATTATAAGCATTTTCTTATTTTCACGAAAAGCATGAACTCCTTATGAATCAAGCGGTTAGCGGCAAAGTCCGACAGGCTGTTAAGCGGAGATTGGGGAGTTGAATCTAGGTTCCGTTGACGCCCGTTGCCGAAATGGGCTACGGTAATCGGCCTCTTCGGGCCGCGGTTCGGGGCTTTGGAGACCACGCATTTCCAGCCGCTCCGCGGCGGGAAGCGCGTCACTGCTGGAGCGAACCATGAGCGAACATCAGGCGCGGTTCCAAGCCCTGCTGCGCGAGCTGTTCCAGTTCGACAGCGCGGATTTGGACTTCGGCATCTACCGCATCATGAACCACAAGCGGGACGTGATAGAGCGCTACATCGCTGAGGACTTGCCGAAGCTCATTGAGGACGAACTCTCCCAAGGGGCGCTCCACGAACAAAAAGTGATCGCCAAGCAGGTGGGTGAAGTACAAAGGGAGATCGACGAACTCCTTGGCCGCAAAGCGCTCGACAGCGACGGCAACCTGCAAGCGGCGTTCCACGAGACGCCGCTCGGCGAGCGCTATCTCGACTTGAAGCGCCGCCAAGAACGGCACTTGGCGCAGCAAGGGCTGGACTTCGGTGCCGCCCAGGCCACGCTCTATCAGCACCTGTACGGCTTTTTCAGCCGCTACTACGACGATGGCGACATCATTTCCAAGCGCCGCTACTCCCGCCGCGAGCGCTACGCCATCCCCTACAACGGCGAGGAGGTGCATCTGCACTGGGCCAACAAGGACCAGTACTACGTGAAGACCGGCGAGCACTTCCGCGACTACGCCTTCAAGGCCGGCGAGGTCAAGGTGCGCTTCGCCGTGGTGGACGCCAACGTGGAGCAAGGCAACGTAAAGGGTGAGAAGCGCTACTTCTTCCCGCGCCTTGGGGAGGCCGAGTGGCAAGAGGCGACACGGGAGCTGCACATCCCGTTCGAATATCGGCCCGCGACAAGCGCGGACAAGGCGAAGAACGGCCAGAACCATTTGCAGGAAGGGCTTATCGCGCAGGCGGTGGAGGATCTGCCCCAACACCTTGATCCCGCGCCGCTGGCCGCCGTGACTGCCGAACACCACCGCAACGATGAGAAGCCCGTCACCCTGTTCGAGTATCACATGCGCCGCTACACCCGGCGCAACACCACGGACTTCTTCATCCACAAGGACTTGAAGGCTTTTCTCACCCGTGAGTTCGACTTCTACCTGAAGAACGAAGTGCTGAACATCGACGGCTTGGAGACCACAGATCCGATCACCGCCGAGGACGGGGCGCGGGACTTGTTCCAGATGCTGCAATTGATGAAGATGGCGGCCGGTCAAGTGATCGACTTCCTCTCCCAAGTGGAGACTTTCCAGAAGACGATCTGGGAGAAGCGCAAGTTCGTGACGGACGTGCAGTACTGCATTTCGCTGCGCGTGATCGATGCGAAGTTCCACACGCAGATCGCCAAGTGCGAAGCGCAGTGGGAGGAATGGAAGCGGTTGTACGCCATCGACGAAGCGGAGACAACGCTTTTCAATCATCGGAGCTCCGCCAAAGGCAAAGATGTCAAGCGAGTGGCGTTCCTTGCCGATCATCCATCGCTGGTGCTGGACACGGCGCATTTCGACCAGCGCTTCAACGACGATTTGCTTGCATCGCTCTCGGATGGCGACAGCTTGGAGGAGCTGGTCGATGGGGTGCTTGTGCGGTCGGAGAACTTTCAGGCGCTAGGACTGCTTGGTGAATTGTATCGCGGCGCCGCCCAGTGCGTCTATCTCGACCCGCCGTACAACACCGATGCGTCAGCCATCCTCTATAAGAACGACTACAAGGACTCGGCTTGGCTTTCGCTCATGGCGGACCGGCTTGCGGCCGCCAAACCTTGTCTTACCCAAGGCGGCGTGGTGTGCGTCGCCATCGACGACGAGGAGGCATCGCGGCTGCGCTTGCTGATGCAGCAGTTGTTCGAGGCGGAGCTTGGCGTGGTGGCGGTGCGTTCCAATCCTGCCGGGCGCAAGTCCAAAGGTCGATTTTCGCCCAGCCACGAGTATGCGTTCTTCTTCGGCGATGAAGCGTCGCTTCCAGCGGCGCTCGGCAAGACTGAAGGACAGCTGGAGCGCTACCCACTGTCCGACGAAGAAGGGAGATACGCTTGGAACAATCTCATTCGCCATGGATCCAACGACCGGCGCGAAGACAGACCCAAGCTGTATTACCCCATCTATGTGGCCAACAACGACTCGCTGCGCGTTCCTGAACTGGACTGGGACGACGAACATAAAGAGTATCGAATCCTAGACGAGCCGCAAGACGGGGAGACGGTGGTGTGGCCGAATAGAACTGAAGAAGGCGCCATCGTAGAGAAAAACTGGCATCGCGGCCCAGAAACCTTGACCGAAACGCTGGACGACTACCGCGTGCGTCGGCTGCCGAGCGGCATCGAAATCGACTTCAAGATTCGGATGGACCTCAGCGCCAGCCCCAACACTTGGTGGGACGACAGCAAGTACGCATCCGCAAATCGCGGGCCGAAGTCACTCAAGGATCTGTTCGGCGAGAAGAACTTCGACTTCGCCAAGGCCGTGCCACTGGTCGAGGACTGCCTTCGCGCATCCGGCTGTTCGGCGGACACGACTGTGCTGGACTTCTTCGCCGGTTCCGGCACCACCGCCCAAGCAGTAGTGAACCTAAACCGAGAAGACGGCGGGCGCCGGCGCTTCGTGCTGGCGGAGATGGGTGCGCACTTCGACGACGTGGTGCTGCCGCGGGTCAAGAAGGTCATGTTCTCGCCGGATTGGAAGGCCGGCCGACCCCAACCACCAAGCAACGAAGCTACGGAGCGTTCGCCCCGCATCGTCAAGTACCTCCGCTTGGAGAGCTACGAAGACGCCCTCAACAACATCGAGTTCGCCGAGGCCGGCGTGCAGCGCATGATGGAAGTTGAAGACTACGTCATCAGATACATGATCGAGTGGGAGACGCGGGAGAGCGCCACGCTGCTGAACGTCGAGCAGCTCACGCGCCCCTTCGACTACCGCCTTGCGACCTACGCCAACGGCAATGGCGGTTCCGAACGGGCGGACGTGGCGGAGACGTTCAACTACCTGCTTGGCCTCAAGGTGCGAACGCGCAAGGTGTACCACGACGATGAGCGCAAGTACCTCGTTTATCGCGGCGCCGCGGATGGGCAGGAGACAGTCGTGATCTGGCGCGAAACCGAGGGCTGGAAGCCGGCGGACTTTCGGCGCGATCAGCAGTTCCTCATCCGTGAGAAGATCGCCGAAGACGCGGACATCGTGTATGCCAACGGCATCTGCTTCCTGGAAGGCGCGAAGGCGTTGGAGCCGCTCTTCAAGGAGCGGATGTTCGCGCCGCTTTCGTAGCGGGCGCCGCCATGCCGACGCGCAGACGGAGCCGGGCCGCAGGCAAGGACCTCTCCTACCTTCAGTTGGAGAAGCGCCTGGTGCTGCTGGCGTGGCTCAACCAGCAGTTCGGCTTCAAGACCAACGAAGAGGCGCTGGCCGACGCGAAGGAAGCGGCCGAGGGCTTCAACGCAGACGGGCGCAGCCACTTGAGCGTTCGGTTGCAGACCCGCAAGGATGCGCAAGTGCAACCAGCCGCCCTCGCCCGCTACGACGACCACATCCGTGAACACCTGCGGGCCATCAACACCCGCCGTGTTGCGCCGATCACCCTGCGGTACTTCCAGTTTCTAGCCGTTCTCTACGCCGAAATCTACCTGGACTGGTTCTTTCGCCGCCCCGGAGAGTTGCTGGACAAGCTCAACCGCTTCGAGCTGATCCGCAGCACCGATTCGCGGTTCCGCGGCGTGCGCGTGGATTTGGAATACACACGCGATGACTTGCGCAAGCTGGCGTTCTGGATCGCCACCGGCGGCGGCAAGACGCTGCTGCTGCACCTCAACTACCACCAGTTCCTGCGTTACAACGACAACGCGACCCACGGCAAGCCGCTCGACTGCATCCTGCTGGTCACGCCCAACGAGGGCTTGAGCGAACAACACTTGGCGGCGATGCGCCTCTCCGGCATCCCCTGCCGCCGCTTCGATTTGCGCGAGAGCGACTTGCTGGCCGGCGCGGAGGCGAACTCGGTGCGCGTCATCGAAATCACCAAGCTCACGGAGGTGAAGAAAGGCGGCGGCCTCTCCGTGCCGGTGGAGGCGTTCGAGGGCAACAACCTGATCTTCGTGGACGAGGGCCACAAGGGCTCCGGTGGCGAGCGCTGGCGCGGCTATCGGGATGCGCTGGCGGAAACCGGCTTCACCTTCGAGTACAGCGCCACCTTCGGCCAAGCGCTCACCGCCGCCCGCAACGAGGAGCTCACCCGGGAATACGCCAAGGCCATCGCCTTCGACTATTCCTACCGCTACTTCCACGGCGACGGCTTCGGCAAGGACTTCAACATCCTAAACTTGAAGGACACTGGTGCGAAGGACACGGAAGCGGAGGGAGACGAGGAACGAACAGACCGCCTGTTGCTCGGCAACCTGCTCGCTTTCTACGAACAACAACGGGTGTTCGCCGAGCACAAGAACACCTTGCGCCCGTATCACTTGGAGCGCCCGCTGTGGGTGTTCGTCGGCGGCACGGTGAACGCCGTTTACAGCCGCAACAAGCGCAAGCAGAGCGACGTGCTCAGGGTGGTGCGCTTTCTGCACCGCGTGCTGAACAATCCAAGCGGCTGGGCGCTGGCCGGCATCCGCCGCCTGTTGGAAGGCGAGAGCGGCTTGGAAAGAGCGGACGGGCGGGACGTGTTCGAGGGCCGGTTCGGCTACCTGCGCGATGCGAGCCTGTCGCCGGAAGCGCTGTATCAGGGCATCCTCAAGGACGTCTTCCACGCCTCCATCAACGACGTGCTGCGCCTCGGCTTCGTGCGCGGGTCAAGCGGCGAGATCGGCTTGAAGGCAAACAACTCCACGCGCTACTTCGGGGTGGTCACCATCGGCGATGCGAGCAGCTTTCGCAAGCTGGTGGCGGAGCGGGCGCCGGAGATACTGATGCAGGAGGAGGCGGTGCAGGACGGCCTCTTCGACACCATCAACAGGCCGGACACCAGCATTGAAGTGCTGGTGGGCGCCCGCAAGTTCATGGAAGGCTGGAACTCTTGGCGCGTCTCCAGCATGGGGTTGATGAACGTCGGCCGCCGCGAAGGTTCGCAGATCATCCAGCTATTCGGGCGCGGCGTGCGCCTGCGCGGCTTGCGGCATGGGCTGAAACGCAGCAGCGCCTTGGAAGGCACGCATCCCGAGCACATTGGGCTGTTGGAGACGCTCAACATCTTCGCCGTCCGCGCCGACTACATGGCGCAGTTCAAGGACTATCTGGAACGCGAGGACTTGCACACCGAAGGCGTGGTGGAACTGGCCTTGCCAGTGCGGCCAAACAGGGCATTCCTGCGCAAGGGCCTCTTGGTGCCGCACGTGCCGGGCAACGCCGCCTTCGCGGACGAAGTGGAGACGGCGTTGTCACCCCTCGCGGGTGCCAAGGTGTTTTTGGACCGGTCGCTACAAGCGCAGGCCATCGAGAGCGTGAGTGGCGCGTTCACAGACGAGAAGGCGCGGGCGGGGCGCAACCGGCGGATCCCCGCGGCCAGCCTGCAACTGGTGGATTGGCACCGCGTCCATCTCGAACTGCTCGCCTACCGGGAACAGCGCGGCTACCCGAACCTCGCCTTCACCCCGCAGGACATCCGCGCCGTTTTCGAGTCCGCCGATCCGCTGTGCCACGAGCTCGCCGCGGAAGACAACCTTGCGGAACCCAAGACCCTCACGGACATCGCCGCACTCTCGGAAGCCGTGCTGGCGCTGGCGAAGAAGTACACAGACCGCTTCTACCGGCTGCGCCAAGAACGCTGGGCCAGCAAGCGGATGCGCTACAGCGAGGTGCGCGACACGGACGCCAACTTCCAAGGCTATGTGGTGCGCGTTCCTCGAACCGGCGAGGACGACAGCGACTCGGCGACCGGCAACGTCCAACTGCTCGCGGACATCAAGCAATTGATCGAGGAAGGCGAGCGCATCTACCAGCGCGAAACCGCCGAACTGCCGAACATCCACTTCGACCGCCACCTCTACCAGCCGCTCTTGGTGCAGCGTTCGGCGAAGGTCACGTCCAAGCCGCCGGCGCTGAACGAGAGCGAACACCGCTTCGTGGAAGACCTGCGCCGCTACTGCCGCCAAGAACAAGACGGTGGGCTGGTGGGCAAAGAGCTGTTCCTGCTCCGCAACCAAGGCCGCGGCCATGGCGTCGGCTTCTTCGCCCAACGCGGCTTCTACCCAGATTTCATCCTCTGGCTGAAAGACGCCAACACCCAGCGCATCGTCTTCGTGGAGCCCCACGGGATGCTGCACGCTGGGGCCTACGCCCACGACGACAAAGCCCGCCTGCACGAGACGCTGGCCGAATTGGAACGCGAGATGGCCCGCTCGCACGCAGCCACCGGCGGCGAAGTGCGCCTAGATTCCTACATCGTCTCCGCCACCCCGTTCGAGGACCTGCGCCCCAAGTACGACGACGGCAACTGGGACTTGCAGCGCTTCGCCGCCCACCACATCCTGTTTCCGGTGCGCGACGAGAGCTACGACTACTTAGCGCGGATGTTGGCAAAGCCAAGCGCGTGAAGGCGCGTCCGCGATGCTAGAGCGGCTTGAAGATCGTCTGGGCGCTCTCCGACCGCAATCTGCCGTAGAACTCTATCGCGTAGCGGTCCGTCATCCCGGCAATAAAGTCGCAGATGGCACGGTCTCGGGCAAGTTCATCCGACTCTTTGGATGCCATGATGACACGCTCACGATAGTCGTCCGGCATCAACATGTCGCCACCTCCACCAGACAACGCACGAAATATGTCTTTCACGATTTCGCCGCCCCGATGTTCAACCGTTTTTAGGTTTGGTGACTGTATGACCAATTCATAAGTTAGGTGCTTTAGGACATTCACCCTCGTCAGCAAGGCAGGATTCAGCTTCACCTCCGACAGCGCGGGGCAACCGTCGTTAACGACGACGTCTGTCCCTTCGATACATTCATCCACTAGGCGAGATGTGAACTTTGTTCTCGCTGTCCCGTCCTCCGCGAGCTCTTGCGTCTTGGCGTGAACAGCAGCGGAGAGCATCGCCAACTCTTCTCCTCGCTGTATGTCAAGCAGGCCGACGTCAAGGTTCAAGGATTTGGGATCGAGCGCCGGTTCCAACCAAATGTCTATTGTATGGTCAAGCAGCGTGTCTCTATCGATACCAAGTTTTTCGATGACCGGCCTGTAGACCTCGTCCTGCTGTACCGCTAGGATCATTTGCAGGGGCGTAACAAATCCTGCCTTGAGCGCATCTTCTAGGTCGTAGGTGGAATAGGCTATGTCGTCAGCAATATCCATGATCTGGCACTCAATGGTCTTGAACTCATCGCAGACGTCGCCGGTCTTGCCTAAAACGGACTTCTTGATGCTCTGGACCAGTTCTTTCTCCGAGTCGTAGTAACCTTTGACAAGCTTCCTATCCTCTCGCTCCATTGGAATGCGTTTGTCGTATTTCAATATCGCTGCAAGCGTACGGTAGGTGAGATTCAAGCCCACTTCGGGTGATCGCTGCGGCTCCTTCTTGCCGAGCTTGGAGAGTATTCGAAGAGACTGTGCGTTCCCCTCGAATCCGCCGCGCTTCTTCATGCAGTCGTCAAGCGCCCGCTCGCCGTTGTGGCCAAACGGGGGATGGCCCAAATCGTGTGCGAGCGCGGCCGTCTCCACAAGATCCGTGTCGATTGGATACGCGCTGAAATACCTGTCGCGGTCATTCAACCGCAACGCGATGGACTTGGCGATCTGTGCCACCTCTAGCGAGTGCGTCAAGCGATTGCGAAAGAAATCATGCTCCACCGAGGGGAAGAGCTGCGTCTTGCCTTGGAGACGGCGGAACGCCGGGCTGTGCAGGAGACGGGCGTAGTCCCGCCGGAACGCACTCCGATGGGGAACGCCATCGTCGATCGGGTGCTCTCTACTCCGGTCGCTCTTCCTGTAGAGATGCTTCATTCGGCAGCCTTGCGGCCCTTGTCTGGCTTTGCCGGTCGTTGGGAAGGGTCGATACGGAGGTTCTTGCCGGTAACCCGTTCGACATAATCCACCAGCGGCTCGATCTTCTTGGCAGCAAGGCGGCCAGCAATCTCGCCAGCCGTTGTCGGTTTCTTATCCATGGGTCTCCCTTCTGTGGTGGAGCAATAGGAGGTGGCCCCTCCCACGCGATCCGTGGCTATAGTATGTCGTTGATGGCGATGTCCATCAAGCCCTGTGACGAGTCGCGGCTGGCGCGTCCTTGGTGCGGCGGAGCAGCCAGCTACGCCTCCCTACCTGATGCGCTTACGCAAAACCGAGGCGCCCTGAGCTTAAGGAGGGAGCATGACGAAGACAAGTGCGGGGGATGCGTTCGCCCGTCGCCAGCCGGTGCGCCGCCCCCAGCAAGCCGGCCAGCGCCCAAAGCGACTCCCCGTCGGACGCCCCACGCCGGCGGGCCTTAACCGACACGCCCTCCGACAAGTCCCCGAACAGGTCCAGGCGCTCCGCCGTCAGGGCCGGGGCGGACCAGCCCCCGAAGCCGGTCAGGCGGGCGTCCGTGAAGTCCCGTTCGACTTTCAGCGGGCGGGGAGGTAGTCTGTTCATCGGCGCACCTGCAGGGTGGTTTTTGTGCAACCGGCATTGTGCCGGAAAAACCCTTGCACGGTGCGCCTTCCACCACACTTCAACGATTCCTTAAGCGGGGATTAGGGGTTTGAGGCCATGAAGACCAGGATTGCCGGTGCCTTGGCCAACACGGCGCTGCTGCTGGCTTCCTGCCTGACCGGCCTGCTGCTGTGCGAGGCCGGGCTGCGCCTGTTCCATCCCGAATACGCGCCTCTGGCGGAGGCGCCGTTGATCCGCGACCCGAACCTCCTTTTCATCCGCCTGCCCAACCATTGCAGCCTGCTCGGAAATCCGGACACCCACGCGCCGCATTCGCTTTGCCACAACAATCTCGGCCTCCGCCAGCATCGGAACTTCAGCGCCGCGGACTTGGAATCCTCGGTCAACCTCGGGTTCTTCGGCGACTCCTTCACCGAGAACATCGGCATGGAGGCGCAGTTCTCGTTCACCGAGCCGCTGGACCATCTGCTGAACCTCGGAGGGGAGGGAGCATTCAACGCGCTCAACTTCGGCGTGCAGGGCTATGGCCTGGCGCAGTCGCTCCTGCGCTACGAACTGTGGGACTTTCGGGAGGCCCTCGACCATGTGTTCTACGTCCACTGCGAAAACGATCTAAGGGATGACTTGGCAAGCGGCCTGTTCCGCCTCGACGATGCGGGGCAACTGGCTAGGCGGGAGGCGGCGCCTTCCCGCTTCGCCCTGCTGTCCAAGCTGCATCTCTCCTATCTGGCGCTGGACGCCGCCGGCCGGCTGTCCACGCACTTTGGGGAGATTGCGGCCAAGGCCAAACGGCTCGAGCACGAATTCGATCAGCGCAGACTCTTGCTATCTTCAGGGGTTCCGCAGCGCGGATACGCCCTGTTTCGGCAGTTGCTGCGCCGCTTCAAGGAGGCGGTCGAAAGCAATGGGGCGAGCTTCCATCTTGTATGGCTGCCGATGGAAAACTACGCTTCTTCCGGCGTTGCCGCCATCGTCGGGGAGGAAGGCGTCGATGCCTTCAGCCTGCGGGACTGCTTCGGCGAACGGGACCCCGCCCATCTGCGGACGCCCTGGCCGGCTTCGCCGTATCGGTTCAAGAACGATCGCAATTACCACTGGAACGAAGCCGGCAACCGTCTGGCGGCGGTCTGCCTGCACCGGTTTCTGGAGGGCCGGCTGGGGCTGCCCCGGCTGTCCGAGGAGGAGGTTGCCCAAGCGCTGCGCCTCTATTATTCGGCGTTCGAGAGAGTTGTGCCAACGACGGCCGCCATCCGCAGGAAATACGGGGCGCTCGAAGAGAATTTGCCGGGCTGGTGGCTTCCCTGGACGCCTTCGCCGGACAAGCTGGCGCTCCGCGCCCGCTTTGACGTTTACCTGCATGACGGCTGGCTGGCCTACGTCAAGGAGGACTGTGCGCCGGCCGATTTAGACAGACGTTTCTTCCTGCATGCTTGGCCAGTGGATGTCCGGGACTTGCCGCCGGAAAGACGGGCGCATGGCTTCGACAACTTGGATGTCGGGCATCGCATCGACGAAGCGGCCTGCACGGCTTGGAGGAAGCTGCCCAGCTATGCGATTGAGCGCATCAGATTCGGGCAGTTTTCATATTACGGCCACGGAGACTACGAAACCCATTGGGAGGCGGAGCATGTCCTTGCGAAAGGCTGAATTCATCGTTGCGGTGCATGACTCGCCCCCATGCGCTTGCATGGCCTCCGGCCGAATCGCTTGGCGCTGTTCCCGCTTTGGCTGGCGCCGCTGGCGGTCTGGGCCATCGGGGGGGCTGGCAGGGCGGACCAGCTCCCACTAACCGGCTGCAAGGCATACTTCGACCCATGGATGCGCAGTCCGACCACCGCCAGAGACGCCGCGACTACGGCGACCGGGAGCTTCGCCGCGCCGGCTTGGCGGCGGACCCGCTGGCGCAGTTCACGGCTTGGCTGGAGGAGGCGGTTTCCAGCGGCGTCCAGGACCCCACGGCGATGGCGCTCGCCACTGCCGACGGCAACGGCGTTCCCTCGGTGCGCACCGTGCTGCTGAAGCACTTTGATGCGGAGGGCTTTTGCTGGTACACGGACTACCGCAGCCGCAAGGGAAAGGAGCTAAGGGTCAACCCCCTTGCGTCCGCCCTGTTCCTTTGGCGTGAGAGCAGCCGTCAGGTGCGCATCAGCGGTTCGGTTGAGCGGTTGACGGCGGCGGAGTCCGACGCCTATTTCCAATCCAGGCCGGAGGACAGCCGCTACGCGGCGGCGGCGTCGGTGCAGTCGGCGGTGGTTGCCGACCGGCGGACTCTGGAGCAGGCGGCGGCGGCTCTGCGCCGCCGGCATCCGCATGGCGATGCGCCGCGTCCGCCCGACTGGGGGGGCTACCGCCTGCGTCCGGTGGAATACGAATTCTGGCAAGGGAGGGACGGCCGCCTGCATGATCGCTTCGTTTTCCGCAAGGGCCGCTCAACTGGTTGGGCCGTCACCCGGCTGCAGCCTTAGCCGCCAAGCATTTGTTCAAGCCCGCGCAAAACGCTACCATGCGCACCCCTTTGCGGTGAGGGTTGCCAGTGCGTCGCCCAATCGTTGCCGGCAATTGGAAAATGCACGGCTCCAAGGAGCAGGCGCTGCGCTTTTGCCAAGCGCTGAACGCAACCCCGTTGGCCGCGGGGGTTGAGCTCGTCGTCTTGCCGCCAGTGGCCTATTTGGGCTTGTTCGTCGCCAACGTCAGCCGAGAGGGGGTGGAGTTCGGCGCCCAGGACCTGCATCCGTCGCCCAAGGGTCCCCATACCGGCGACATCTCCGCGGGGATGATCGCGGACTTGGGCGGGCGTTGGGTTTTGGCGGGGCATTCGGAGCGCCGCCTGGAGCATCGGGAGGATGACGCCCTGGTGGCGGCCAAGGTCCGTGCGGCCTTGGCGGCGGGCTTGAAGCCTGTGGTCTGCGTCGGCGAAACCTTGGCGCAAAGGCGGGCCAACGCCGCCGATGAGGTGGTGGCGGGTCAACTGCGGGCGGTGCTGGACGCTGTGGGTGCGGAGGGCTTGGTTCAGGGCGCGGTCGCCTATGAGCCTGTTTGGGCCATCGGCGCCGGCGTTGCCGCCGCGCCGGAGCAGGCCGAGGCCATGCATGGGATGATCCGGCGAACCTTGGCGGCTTGGGATCGGACCATGGCGGAGGAACAGGTTCGGGTGCTTTACGGCGGCAGCGTTAACGCGCACAATGCCGCGGATTTGTTTAGCCAACCGAACGTGGATGGCGGGCTGGTGGGCGGCGCCTCGCTGGAATCCGAGAGCTTTCTGGCCATTGCCGCCGCCGCTGGTTGACTATGGATGGTGTGCGCAAGTGGACATGACAACCTTTGAAACCGTGCTGATGCTGCTGCTGGTGCTTGACGCCCTGGCGCTCGGCGGGCTGGTTTTGCTGCAGCAGGGCCGCGGGGCGGACGCCGGCGCCGCCTTCGGCGCCGGCGCGTCGAACACGATGTTCGGCAGCACAGGCTCCGCGTCTTTTTTGGTCAAGGCCACGGTTTGGCTGGCCATTGGCTTCTTCGTGATCTCGTTCGGCTTGGCGTGGTTCGCCAAGGAGCGGGCCGCCGGCTTGCAGGACCAAGGCGTGCCCAGCGCCGTGGAGACCACCAACCTGCCCGAACCGCCGGCCAGTGAGGAGGGCGCGGGCTCGGACATCCCGGATGTGTAGCCGGCGAGCGGTCCTTTAAGGATGCGGACCTCGTTTGGCGTTAAGGGCTGCATGGCAGTGCCGAAGTGGTGGAATTGGCAGACACGCTATCTTGAGGGGGTAGTGGGCGTTCGCCCGTGCGAGTTCGAGTCTCGCCTTCGGCACCATAACTCTTTGGCCCAAAAGACGAAAAAAAGCGTTTTGGAGGTTGCAGGCCGCTTTTGGCGGCCCTATAATGCGCCATCGCGCTGATGCGGGGTGGAGCAGTCTGGTAGCTCGTCGGGCTCATAACCCGAAGGTCGCGGGTTCAAATCCTGCCCCCGCTACCATGTTAAGGAGATCGAAAAGGCCCCTCTTTAGGGGCCTTTTCTTAGGCGGCGCCCGATGGCGGCGTCTTTGGAGGTGGTTGGCGCGCAAGGCTGACGGCTCAGTTCGCATGGCTGATTTTCGAAATGGGCGTTAAGCCCATTTTTTGTTGGTGGACAGTGAATCAGACGGAACAACGCATAGGGGGGCTTTTGGCGCCGGCGGCGGCGGCCTTCGGCTGCGCCCTTTGGGGCGTGGAGTATCTGTCCGCCGGCAAGCGCTCGCGCCTGCGGGTCTATATCGACAAGCCCGGCGGCGTTTCCATAGGGGACTGCGAAAAGGTCAGCCGTGAAATGAGCGACATTCTGGACCTTGAGGGCCTTATCGAACAAGGCTACGACCTAGAAGTGTCCTCGCCGGGGTTCGACCGAATTCTCTTCAACGCCGAGCAGTGTGCCGGCAGCATCGGCGAGACCATTGAGGTGCGCTTGAATTTCCCATTGGCAGGCCGGCGGCGCTTCGTTGGCCTGCTGTCAGGCGTTGAGGATGCGCAGGTTTTGCTGCGCGTTGAGGACGCGGAGTACCTGCTACCCCTTGAAAACGTGCAGCGAGCCCGGGTCATCCCGCGTTTTGACTAAGGGTGCGGCAACAGGCATGACAAAAGACATCTTTCTGGTGGTGGACGCGGTTTCCCACGAAAAGGGCGTTTCCAAGGAGGTGATTTTCAGCGCCATTGAGAGCGCCTTGGCGATGGCGACCAAGAAGCGCTATGACGAGCAGGCTGAGTTTCGCGTCGCCATAGACCGGGAGACCGGGGACTACGAAACCTTCCGCGTCTGGACGGTTACGGACATGGAGCAGGAGGAGGAGCCGAATCCGGCGGCGCAAGTCCCCCCGGACGACCCGCGCGCCGCCGGTCTGGAAATTGGCGGCCGCGTGGAGGAGCCGGTGGAGTCCGTGGAGTTCGGCCGCATCGCCGCGCAAACCGCCAAGCAGGTCATCGTGCAGAAGGTCCGCGAGGCGGAGCGGGCGCGGGTGGAGGAGGAGTACTCGCCGCGGGTTGGGCAGCTTGTCGGCGGCGTCGTCAAGCGAGTGGGGCGGGACAGCGTCATCATCGATTTCGGCGACACCGCCGAGGGCCTCATCACCCGAGAGCACCTCATCCCTCGGGAGACCTTCCGGGTGGGCGAACGGGTGCGCGCCCTTTTGTTGGAGCTGCGCCACGACAACCGCGGCCCGCAACTGATGTTGACCCGCACGTCGCCGGACATGCTGGTGGAGCTGTTCAAAATAGAAGTGCCGGAGATATCCGAGGACGTCATACAGATCCGCGGCGCCGCCCGGGACCCGGGCTCCAGGGCCAAGATCGCAGTGAGCACCAACGACGGCCGCATCGACCCGGTCGGCGCCTGCGTCGGCATGAGGGGCTCCAGGGTGCAGGCGGTGTCCGGGGAGCTCGCCGGCGAGCGCATCGACATCGTGCCTTGGAACGACAACCCCGCCCAGCTCACCATCAACGCCATGGCGCCGGCGGAGGTGACGTCCATCCAAATCGACGAGGAAAAGCACAGCATGAACATAGCCGTGGCC
This sequence comes from Candidatus Azophilus sp., assembly GCA_965200465.1. Lineage (GTDB taxonomy): Bacteria > Pseudomonadota > Gammaproteobacteria > Pseudomonadales > Azotimanducaceae > Azophilus. The sequence goes on from OZ241358.1 coordinate 149,825, forward strand.
GAAGACAAGCTGGCCCAAGCCATCGGCAAGGGCGGCCAGAACGTGCGGCTGGCCAGCGACCTCACCGGCTGGACGCTCAACATCATGACCGAGCAGGAGGCCGCCGAACTGCAGGAGGCCGAAGCCACCCGTCTGATGGAGGAGTTCATGGAGTCCCTTTCCGTTGATGAGAACGTCGCCGCAGTGCTGGTGGAGGAAGGCTTCATCACCCTGGAGGAGGTCGCCTACGTCCCGCATGAGGAAATGACGGCGATCGAAGGTTTTGACGATGAAATCGTTGAGGAGTTGAAAAGCCGCGCCAAGGACGCGCTGCTCACCAAGGCCATCGCTGGAGAGGAGCGGCTTGAGCCGGCTGACGACCTGTTGAACATGGACGGCATGGAAAGCGACCTCGCCTATCGTCTGGCTGGGCGCGAAGTCGCCACTATGGAGCAGTTGGCCGAACTCGACGTGGCCGAACTCATGGACATTCTGGACAACATCGACGAAGAGCGGGCGGCGCAACTCATCATGACCGCCAGGGCGCCTTGGTTTGCAGCGTCCAATGACGGCGCCGAAACCGCTTCTTAAGCAGGCCGAGGAAAGGAGCGATCAGAGCAGGCGGCGATGACTGACTTCACTGTAAGGCAGCTTGCGGAATCCGTTCGCATTCCGGTCGAACGCCTGCTGAAGCAGATGGCGGAGGCCGGGCTGTCGCACACCGACAGCTCCGAGGCCGTCTCCGACGAGCACAAGCGCAAGTTGCTGGCGCATTTGCAGCGCAGCCACGGGTCGGCGGAGGGGGCGTCCAACAGAATCAGCATGAAGCGGAAATCGGTTGGCACCCTGAAAGTCCCCGGCCAAGGGCGGATGGGCCACAAGGTCAAGGTGGAGGTGGTGCGTCGGCGCACCTATGTGAAGCCGGAGGCCGCGGACGAAGCCGCCGCGAAGCCGCCGGCCGCGGCGCCCAAGCGGCCGACCGCTGCGGAGCAGGAGGCGCAGCGCCTGCAGGAACAGGAGAAGCAGCGCAAAGCCGCGGAGGAGGAAGCCCGTCAAACCGCCGCCCGCCAGCAGGAGGAAAAGCAGCGGCGGGTGCCTGGGGAAGCGCCGCCGAAACAGCCGCAACCGGCCGGCCGGCCGCGCAGCGCCGCAGTGGAGGCCATCAGCGCCGAAGCCGCCGCCGCGCAAGCCAAGGCTCAGGCTACGGAAAAGGCCGGCAAGCGGGTCAAGGGGAAGGACCGGGACCGCAGCGGGCGCGACAACTTTGGTGAGGGGCGACGGTCGCGGCAGGAACTGTCGCTTAAGTCCGAACGGCGCAGCCACCGCAAAGTTCGCCGGGCGCAGCCCATCAAGGTGGAGCAGCAGGGAGGCGAATTCAAGCCTACGGAGTTCATCGCCCGCGAAGTTGAAGTGCCGGACATGATCGCCGTGGGGGACTTGGCCCAACGCATGACGGTCAAGGCCGGGGAAGTTATCAAGACCTTGATGGAGCTTGGCGTGATGGCCACGATCAACCAGACCATCGACCAGGACATGGCCACCGCGGTGGTGGAGGTGATGGGCCACAAGGTCAAGCTGGTCCATGAGGACGCCATTGAGCAGGCGCTGGAGAAGTCCCTGCGGATTGAGGGGGAGGGCGAGCCTCGGCCGCCGGTGGTTACCGTGATGGGCCATGTGGACCACGGCAAGACCTCCCTGCTGGACAAGATACGCCACACTCGGGTGGTCAGCGGCGAAGCCGGCGGCATCACCCAACACATAGGCGCCTATTCGGTGGAAACGGAATACGGCCGCATTTGCTTCATCGACACGCCGGGCCACGCCGCCTTCACCGCCATGCGGGCCCGCGGCGCTCGGGTGACGGACATCGTGATTTTGGTGGTGGCCGCCGACGACGGGGTCAAACCGCAGACCGTGGAGGCCATACAGCACGCCCAAGCCGCCGAGGTGCCCATTGTCGTTGCCGTCAACAAGATGGATCTTGAAGGCGCGGACCCGGAGCAGGTGATCAAGGAGCTGGCCGCGAACCAGGTGATGCCGGAGGATTGGGGCGGAGACGCCCTGTTCGCGCAGGTCTCCGCGGTGACAGGGGAGGGCGTTCCCGCCTTGCTCGAGGCGGTGCTGCTGCAGGCGGAAATTCTGGAGCTCAAGGCCGTGCCGGATGCGCCGGCCCGCGGCGTGGTCATCGAGTCCCGCTTGGACCGCGGGCGCGGCCCGGTTTCCACCGTGCTGGTGCAGAACGGCACCCTGCGCCGCGGCGACGTCATTATCGCCGGAGAGCACCACGGCCGCGTTCGCACCATGCTCGACGATCAGGGCCGGCCAAGCGAACGCGCCGGCCCGTCGCAGCCGGTGGAGGTGCTGGGCCTCAGCGGAACCCCTGGGGCGGGCGACGACTTCTCGGTGGTCACCGATGAGCGCTCCGCGCGGGAGTTGGCGGAGTTCCGGCGGGACAAAACGCAGGAGCAGCGCCAAATCATGCAGCAGGCCGCCAAGTTGGACAACATGTTCGCCGGCTTGGGGGAGGGCGAGAAGCGGGTGCTTAAGCTGGTGGTCAAGGCGGACGTCCGCGGCAGCCTGGAGGCCATCCTGCAGGCGCTGGTGGAGCTCAGCGAGGCTGAGGTGATCGTCAGCGTGCTCGGTTCGGGAGTGGGCGGCGTCACCGAAAGCGACGTCAATTTGGCGCTCACCTACGGCGCCGGCGTTTTGGGCTTCAATGTCCGCGCCGACCGCGCCGCCAAGGCCATTGTCGAACGCGAAGGCCTGGACTTGCGCTACTACAGCGTCATCTATGAACTGATTGACGACGTCAAACAGGCGCTGAGCGGAATGCTTAGCCCCGAGGTGCGCGAAGAGATCCTCGGCGTCGCCGAAGTGCGGGAGGTCTTTCAGTCGCCGCGCCTCGGCCGCATTGCCGGCTGCATGGTCGTTGAGGGCGCCGTGCATCGCCACAAGCCCATCCGCGTGCTGCGCGACAACGTGGTCATCTACGAGGGCGAGCTGGAGTCCCTGCGGCGCTTCAAGGAGGACGTCAACGAGGTGCGCAACGGCACCGAGTGCGGCATCGGCGTTCGCAACTACAACGACGTGCGCCTAGGCGACCTGATCGAAGTGTTTGAGTCCCACGAGGTGGAGAGGACGCTGTGATGCCTGCGCCTGGGCGCGAACTGCGCTTGGCGGAACTCCTGCGTGAGGAGTTGGCCGGGATCATTCAGTTGCAAATGCGGGACCCGCGCATCGGCATGGTCAGCGTCAATGAGGTCCGCATTGCCAAGGACTTCGCCTATGCGGATGTCTATGTGTCCGCCTTGGAGGGAAGCGATGCGGCGGAGCCGTCGGCCAAGCGCAAGGCTGCGCTGATTGACGTCCTGAACAGGGCTGCCGGCTTTTTCCGGTCTGAACTGGCCAAGCGCCATCGCCTGCGCGGCACCCCCAAGCCCCGCTTTCACTATGACGACTCCTTGGCGCGGGGGCGCCGCTTGGAGAAGTTGATCGACCAAGCCACTGCGGCCGACCGGCTGAACAAGGCCGCGCCGCCCCCGGCCGGCCTGGTCGGCAATGGCTTGGACGGCGGCCGGCGGTTGGTGCAGCATGGGCGGTAGGCGGGCTAGGCGGGGGCGCCGAGTTGACGGCTTGGTCGTCATCGACAAGCCCCAAGGCATGACTTCCAACGAAGCGGTGCAGAAAGCCAAGCGCTTGTTTGGTGCGCAAAAGGTCGGCCACACGGGCAACCTGGACCCCTTGGCGACCGGCGTTCTGCCGCTTTGCTTTGGCGAGGCCACAAAGTTTTCGCGTTATCTGCTGGCCTCCGACAAGCGCTATTGGGCGCGCATTAAGCTCGGCGTGGCCACGGACACCGGCGATGCCGACGGCAAGGTGGTTTGCGAGCGGTCCGCCGTCGCCGTCCGCCGCGCCGACGTGGAGGCCGTTCTCGATCACTTTCGTGGGCGCATTCAGCAAGTGCCCTCCATGTTCTCCGCCATCAAGCATCAGGGGCAGCCGCTTTACAAACTGGCCCGCCAAGGCCTGGAGGTCGAGCGCGAGGCCCGCACCGCCGTCATTTACTCCAATGAGCTGGCGGTCTTTGACGGGGACGAGCTTGAATTGGAGATTCATTGCAGCAAGGGCACCTATGTTCGCACCCTTGCCGAGGATCTGGGCGAGCGGCTCGGTTGCGGCGCCCATGTGACGGCTTTGCGGCGGCGCCAAGCCGGGCCCTACGATGAGCGGGACTTGGTGACCTTTGCCGAATTGGAGCGGCTGCGGAATCAGGAGGGCGGCTCCCTGGACTCGCTGTTGTTGCCGTTGTCGAGCGCCGTGCGCGAATGGCCGCAAGTTCAATTGTCGCCGGATGCCGCCTATCATGTGCGCCAAGGCCAGCCGGTGCTGGCGCCCCATGCGCCCACTTGCGGCTGGGTGCGGTTGGCGGAGGCCGGCGACGGCGCCGCGAGGTTTCTCGGCGTTGGCGAAGTGCTCGATGATGGGCGCATTGCCCCCCGGCGGCTGGTTAAGGCTGGTTAGCGTTCGGGGCCTACTGCAAATATGCGCGGTTGGCCCTAAGTGGTTTGCATGTTGAGCATATTGGGAGAAGAAAAAATGGCGTTGTCGGCACAAGCGAAGGCGGAGGTCATCAAGGCGCACCAGACGGAGCAGGGCGACACCGGCTCCCCTGAGGTTCAGGTGGCGCTCCTGACGACCAACATCAATGCGCTGCAGGAGCACTTCAGCACCCACAAGAAGGACCACCACTCCCGGCGGGGGTTGATCCGCATGGTGAATCAGCGGCGCAAGCTGCTCGACTACCTGAAGAATAAGGATAGATCGCGCTACCAAGCGTTGATTAAGCGCCTCAACCTAAGAAGGTAGGGCGCTGCAATGGCCGAACTCCCTTGCGGGGGTTCGGCGGCGTAGGCCGCGCAGCCTCCGGCCGGCAAGTTCGGTCCGGAAGCTTTGAGGCGGGAAGTTTGGAGATAAGGAGAAAATTTTGAATCCAACAACGAAAGAGTTTTCATTTGGCGGTCAGACCGTGCGCATCGAGACGGGCCGCATCGCCCGCCAAGCGACCGGGTCGGCCTTGGTGACCATTGACGACACGGTGGTTTTGGTCACCGCCGTTGGCGCGAAGAGCAAGCGTCCCGGCCAGTCGTTCTTTCCGCTCACGGTGAACTATCAGGAGAAAACCTATGCCGCCGGCAAAATCCCCGGCGGATTTTTTCGACGGGAAGGGCGTCCGACGGAAAAGGAGACCCTGACCTCCAGGCTCATCGACCGGCCCATTCGTCCCCTGTTTCCCAAGGGGTTCATGAATGAAGTTCAGGTGGTGGCCACGGTCATGTCCGCGGAGAAGAACCGGGACCCGGACATCGCCGCAATGATCGGAACCTCCGCGGCGTTGGCGCTTTCCGGCATCCCTTTCAGCGGCCCGCTTGGCGCGGCTCGCGTGGGCTATGCGGGCAATCGCTACAGGCTCAATCCGAGCCACTCGGATCTTGAAGCCTCGCAGTTGAACATGGTGGTTGCCGGCACCCGCAACGCCGTTCTGATGGTGGAGTCCGAAGCCCAGGAGCTCTCCGAGGACGAAATGCTTGGCGCGGTGCTGTTCGCCCACCAGGAAATGCAGGTGGTGATCGACGCGGTCGCCGAACTGGCCGAGGAAGCCGGCAAGCCGGCTTGGGACTGGGTGCCGGAGCCGGCGGATGAGGCGCTGGCGGCAAAGGTCGCCGAAGCTGCGGAGGCGGGGCTGCGCAGCGCCTACCTCATCACGGACAAAGTGGAGCGGCTGGCGGCTGTCGGCGAGCTGCGGCAAGAGGTGGTGGAGGCGCTTGCCGGAGAAGATGAGGCGGACAGCGACCCGGAGGCGGTGGCCGAAGCGTTCGCCAAGCTGGAGAAGGAATTGGTTCGCCGCCGGGTGCTCGACGGCGAGCCGCGCATAGACGGGCGCGACCGACGCACCGTTAGGCCCATCTCGGTGGACGCCGGCTTTCTGCCGCGGGCGCATGGGTCCGCCCTGTTCACCCGCGGTGAAACCCAGGCCGTCGTCACCGCCACGCTCGGCACCCTGCGGGATTCCGCCTTGGTGGAGGGCCTGTCGGGAACCTTCAAGGACTACTTTTTGCTGCACTACAACTTCCCGCCTTATTCGGTGGGCGAGGCCGGCATGATGACCGGGCCGAAGCGCCGGGAAATCGGCCACGGCCGGTTGGCGCGCCGAAGCCTTGCGGCGGTGCTGCCCAGCGAAGTGGATTTTCCCTACACCCTGCGGGTGGTCTCCGAGATCACCGAATCCAACGGCTCCAGCTCCATGGCCAGCGTTTGCGGTTCGTCCCTGGCGTTGATGGACGCCGCCGTCCCCATCAAGCGCCCCGTCGCCGGGGTGGCCATGGGCTTGGTCAAGGAGGGCGATCAACACGCGGTGCTGACGGACATTCTCGGCGACGAGGACCATCTTGGCGACATGGACTTCAAGGTGGCGGGAACGGAGCAGGGCGTCACCGCCTTGCAGATGGACATCAAGATCGACGGCATCACCGAAGACATCATGGAGGAGGCGCTGCATCAGGCGTTGCAGGCGCGCTTGCACATCTTGAACGAAATGAACAAGGTGTTGGCGGCGCCGCGGCGGGAGATCTCCCAATACGCGCCGGCCATGACGATGCTCAACGTGTCCAGGGAGAAGATCCGCGACATCATCGGCAAGGGCGGCGCCACCATCCGCTCCATCGTCGATGAGACCGGCGCCGATGTGGACATTGACGACGACGGCGTCGTGCGCATCTACGCTGAGGACGCCGCCGCCATGAACGTGGCGGTGGCCCGCATCGAGGAAATCACCGCGGAGGCGGAGGTCGGCAAGATCTACAACGGCCGCGTGGAGCGCATCGTCGAATTCGGCGCCTTCGTCAACATTCTGCCGGGCAAGGACGGTCTGCTGCACATTTCGCAGATCGCCCGAGAGCGGGTGGAGCAGGTCTCGGACTACCTGCAGGAGGGGCAGAACGTGGATGTCGTGGTGCTTGACGTCGATCAGCGCGGGCGCATCAAGCTCAGCATGAAGGAGGTGGAAAACTACGCGCAATCCGCCTAAGCGGGACGCCCATTGCTTCTGCCTGCTTCCGCCTGCGTCCCGCCAAGAATGGAATGCGGGGCTTGAAGGGGGGCCGGCAATTCAATCGCGGCGGTTGTCGATCAGGTCTGCAACCACCGCCGGCTCCGCCAAGGTGGTCAGATCGCCGAGGTCGTCAAGGTCGTTGGCGGCGATCTTGCGCAGGATGCGGCGCATGATCTTGCCGGAACGGGTCTTGGGCAGGCCGGGCGCCCATTGAACGGCGTCCGGCTTGGCGAAGGAGCCGATCTCGCGCCGCACCAAGTCGATGAGCGATTCCTTAATGGCTTCCCGGTCTTCCCGTGCATCCTGCATCAGGGTGACGAAGGCGTAGATGCCCTCGCCCTTGACGGCGTGGGGAAAGCCGACCACCGCGGCCTCGGCCACCTGCTCATGCAGCACCAGGGCGCTTTCCACCTCGGCGGTGCCGATGCGGTGGCCGGAGACGTTCATCAGGTCGTCCACCCGCCCGGTGATCCAGTAGTAGCCTTCGGCGTCCCGTCGGGCGCCGTCGCCGGTGAAGTAAAGTCCCGGGTAGGTGGAGTAGTAGGTGTCGATCAGCCGCTGATGGTCGCCGCGCACGGTGCGAATTTGGCCGGGCCAAGGCTTGGTGATGACCAAATTGCCGACCGCCTCCGCCGTTTCGATGATCTTGCCGGCGGCGTCCACCAAGGCCGGCTGCACGCCGAAGAACGGCTTGGTGGCGCTGCCCGGCTTCAGCGGCGTGGCGCCGGGCAGCGGCGCGATCATGATGCCGCCGGTCTCCGTTTGCCACCAAGTGTCAACGATGGGGCAACGGCGGTCGCCGACCACCTGGTGGTACCATTCCCAGGCCTCGGGGTTGATCGGCTCCCCCACCGTGCCCAGCAGGTGCAGGGACGCCCGGGAGGTGGACTTCACGAATTCGTCGCCCTGCCCCATTAGCTGGCGGATGGCCGTGGGTGCGGTGTAGAAGATGTTGACTTGGTGCTTGTCGATCACCCGCCAGCAGCGGGAGGCGTCTGGATGGGTGGGCACGCCCTCGAACATTAGGGTGGTGGCGCCGTTGGCCAGGGGGCCATAGACGATGTAGGAGTGGCCGGTGATCCAGCCGACGTCCGCGGTGCACCAGTGGATGTCGCCTTCTTGATGGTCGAAGACGTACTTGAAGCTCATGGCGGCGTGCAGCAAATAGCCGGCGGTGCTGTGCTGCACCCCCTTGGGCCGCCCGGTGGAGCCGGAAGTGTAGAGCACGAACAGCGGGTCTTCGCTGGCCATGTCCTGCGGCTCGCAGTGCTCCGGCTGCGCCGCCACCAGCTCTCCATACCAAACATCCCGGCCTGCGCGCCAGGGAACGTCCGCGCCGGTGCGCTTGACGGTGATGACCGTATGCACGTCCGGGCAGGAGGCCAAGGCGGTTTCCGTGTTTTGCTTCAACGGCACCCGCCGTCCGCCGCGCACGCCTTCATCGGCGGTGATGACCGTCCGGCAGTCCGCGTCGAGAATTCGGTCCGCCAAGGAGTTGGGCGAAAAGCCGCCGAAGACCACCGAGTGCAGGGCGCCGATGCGGGCGCAGGCCAGCATGGCGTAGGCCGCCTCGGGAATCATCGGCATGTAGATGCACACTCGATCGCCCTTCTTGACGCCCCGCGCCCTAAGGCCGTTGGCCAGCCGACAGACCGCTTGGTGGAGTTCTTGGTAGGTGATTACGGCGTCTTCGCCCGGGCGGTCTCCCTCCCAGATGATGGCGGGTTGGCTCGCCCGTTTGGGCAGGTGCCGGTCCAGGCAGTTGTGGCAGGCGTTCAACTTGCCGCCGTCGAACCATTTGACCAGGCCGGCGGCGAAATCCGCCTCGCACACGCGCTCCCAGCGTTTGCCCCAGTCCAGGAAGCGTTCCGCCTGTTCGCTCCAGAAACGGTCGGGCTCCTCAATGGAGCGGCGGTACATGGCTTGATAGGATGCTGCATCCAGCAGCGCCCGCTGCGCCATGAATTCATTGACTGGATGGATCATGGTCTTCCGTTGCCCCGTTTAGTGCTTGGAGATGCGCCAGCAGAGCGCGGGTGGCGTCGTCCTGCGTTAAGGCCGCGCCTTTGCCGAGTTGATGATGCATCTGCTTGGCCAGCTTTTTGCCGAACTCGACGCCCCATTGGTCGAAGGAGTTTATGTCCCAAATCACGCCTTGGCAAAACACTCGATGCTCAAAAAACGCCAGCAGAGCGCCTAGATTGCGGGGGTCCAGCCGGTCAAGCACCAAAGTGTTGGCGCCGTGGTTGCCCGGTGCGGCTTGGTGGGGGTTGTCTGAGCGCCAGCCAAGCGCCAGGGCTTGGCCTTGCGCTACGCCGTTGGCGAGCAGCCAGCGGCGCCCTTCGCTCCAGCCGCTTCCGGCTTCGGCGGTGAGAATGAAGTCGGCGGTGAAGGCGCGAGTGCCTTGGTGCAGCATTTGATGGAAGGCGTGCTGGCTGTTGGTGCCCTCGCCTCCCCAGACGGCCGCGGCGGTGTGCAGGCCCACGTCGGCCCCGTCGCGACGAGTCCGTTTGCCGTTGCTTTCGGTGATGAGCTGCTGCAAATGGGTCGGCAGTCGCCGCAGACGATGGTCGTAGGGCAGAATGAGGTGCCCGCCGACGCCGAGGAAGTTGTAGTTCCAAACGTCCAGCAACGCCGCCAACAGGGGCGCGTTGCCTTGTGCCGGCGCCTTCTGAAAGTGCCGGTCCATGGCGTGGGCGCCTGCCAAAAGAGCCTCAAAGCCGGTTTTCCCCAAGCCTAGGGCGATGGGCAGGCCCACCGCGGACCAGAGCGAAAACCGCCCGCCCACCCAATCCCAGAGTGGAAAAACGTTGTCCGGCGGCAGCCCGAACTCGGCGGTGCCTTCGGCGTTGGCGGTGACGGCGAAGAAGTGGCGGCGCAAGGCGTCCCGGCGGTTGCTTCGCTCCAGGAACCAGCTGCGCGCCGCGGCGGCGTTGGCCAAGGTCTCCAAGGTGGAGAAGGTCTTGGAGGCGATGACGAACATCGTGGCCTCCGGGCGCAACGCCGCTAGCGCGGCCTTGATGGCGTGGTCGTCGATGTTGGCGACGTATAGAACCTGCAAAGGCTGGCCGGCGCCGCCGAGCGCCTCGGTGACGAGCTGCGGGCCGAGTTGGGAGCCGCCGATGCCGATGTGGACCACATGCGTGAACGTATCGCCCCAATATCCCCTGCGCTCCCCCCGCCGCACGGCTTCGGCGAACTCCAGCAGCCGTTGGCGGGTTTGCGCCACTTCCTCGCCGGCGGCCTTGGTTGGGCGGCCTGCTGGGTCCCGCAGCGCCGTGTGCAGGGCGGCGCGGCCCTCGGTGAAATTGACCGGCGCTCCCGCCATCAGCGCCTCCCGCCGCTCCGCCCAGCGCCGTTCCTCGGCTAGGCCCAGCAGGGCGTTCAGGATTTGCAGCGTGACCTTCTGCTTGGAGAAGTCGAACAGAATGCCGCCCACGGACAGGCGCAAAGCGCCGCCGCGCTCGGAGTCCTCGAGCAGCTTCGCCAAGTCTCGGTGCGACGTCTTGGCCGCCAGCTTGGCTAGGCGCTGCCAGGCGGGCAGTTCGCCGGCCGGGGGATGCGCATGTTTTGACGGGGTTTCGGCCATGGGCTCCTCCGCCGCCAAGTGGCGAGGTTGTTCAGGCGGTTCGGACACGGCCTTGTCGAAGAAGGCTAGGGGGTGGATGGAACGCCTTCCGAGGCGGTTCGGGAGCGGCGCTTGGAACGCCGTCGGCGGTTGTCGGCCATGTGCTTGCGCGGCGGGTTGAGCGCCGCAACCATCGCTTCCCGTTGGTCTGGAGCGGCCTGTTGCATCTCCGTCCACCAGTCCGCCAAGGTTTGCTCGACCAAGCCGGCTTCGGCGCACAGCGTCAGAAAGTCATAGGCGGCGCGAAACCTCGGGTGCCCGAGAGCCTTGGAAACATGTTTTGGGCGGCGCTCCCGAAGATGCCGTTGCAGGCGCCAGACATCCGTTACGAAATAGGCGTGGCGACGGGGCAAGGCGATGGTGCGGCGCTGGGCGGCCAGTGCGTTCTGGGCGGCTATGTCATGGGCCTCGCTCTTGTTCTTGCCTCCCAAGTGTGCGGTCAACTCCTTGAATCTGGCGCTGTAGTCGTCCCAAAGCAGGGCTGCAAGCAGGAAGCTGGGAGTCACCGGGCGTCCTAAGGCGATTCGGCGGTCGGTGTTTTCCATGGCGAGCCTGATCAGAAGACTGTCCGGCGGCGTGGCCGGAAACAGGGTTCGACGGATGGGCGTACGCCGCAGCAGACGCCAGGCGTTGGCGGCGTAGCCGCTGAGGAGCATCTTGCTGAACTCATCGAAAAGGCGCGCCGGTGGAATGTCCTGCAGACGGACGGCGACCGTCGCCGCATGTTCAGTAATGCCCTCGTCCAAGGCAAAGCCCAGCTTGGCCTTAAAGCGCAAGGCGCGAAGCAGCCGAACCGGGTCCTCGGCCAAACGCTGCCGGGCCTCGCCAATGAGCCGCAAACGTCGTTTTTTGATGTCCCCTATGCCCCCCACATAGTCGAGTATCTCCTCTGCGTGCGGGTCGTAGTAGAGAGCGTTTACGGTGAAGTCCCGGCGGAAGGCGTCCTCATCCAAGGCGCCATAGACGTTGTCGCGCAGGATGACGCCGTGGCCGTTGGCCTTCTCGTTGCCGTCCGGCGCCTTGCGAAAGGTGGAGACCTCGATGAGGTTGCGCCCGTAGCGCACATGGGCGATCTTGAAGCGGCGCCCCACCAAGCGCGAGCGTCGAAACAGCCTGCGCACCTGCTCCGGGGTGGCGTTGGTGGCGACGTCGAAGTCCTTGGGCGCGGCGCCAAGCAGCAGATCACGGACGCAGCCGCCCACCAACAACGCCTGAAAGCCGGCGTCCTTCAGCTTGGTGACGACGTCAAAGGCGTTGGGATCAACCTTTTCCCTAGAGACCTTGAGGGGCCTTGAAGCCAGTTTGGTGGCGACCGCCGCTTCGGTTTTCAAAACTCGTTCAAACTATTGGTTGGAGGCTGGCCAAAGTCGAATGATAGCACGGCGGCCAAGGGTTGTCAGGGACGTCGCGGGCCGCGCTGCTTGGTCTTGGTGCGGGGAATGTTGAGCCGCTGCCGCCGCTCCCAAAGGCTCTTGCGGCTGATGCCGAGCCTTTCGGCGAGTTCGGTCTCGGTTAAGTGTTCCTGATGCTGCAGAACGAAGGAGACGAAATATGCCTCAAGCGACGGTTGGTCGCCTTCTTCGCCGGCGGCGGCGCCAGTGGGCTGCGGCTGGGAATGGATGGCCAGCAGGTTCGCCCCAACCGATTCAGCGTCGCAAAGAATGGCGGCCCGCTCCATGACGTTGGTCAATTCCCGCACGTTGCTTGGCCAGTGGTAGGCGCGCAGGGCGTCAAGGGCGTCGCTGGAAAACCGCAGCGGCTTCTTGCCCAGTTTCCGGCAGGCGTGGTTGAGCAGGTCTTGGGCCAGCTCGACGATGTCCTGTCGGCGCTCCCGCAGCGGCGGCAGGAGGAAAACCGCATCATTCAAGCTGCGCAGGAGATCCTCGTTGAACATTCCCCCTTCAGCCAACTGCTGAAGGTTGCGGTGCGAGGCGGTGAACACCCGCAGGTTTAGCGGTTTGGAGGTGTTCTTCCCGTTTTGCCCATTACCGCCGCGCAGCAGGAGCGCCAGCCGGCTTTGCACCATCGGCGGCAAGTCGTCAACATCCTCAAGAAACAGGGTGCCGCCGTTGGCCGCCTCCAGCAAGCCGTTTCCGGGGCCGGCGGGAGCGCCAAAAAGCTCCGCTTCGATCATGCGCTCGGGGATGGCGGCGCAGTTCGCGGTGATCAGCGGCGCAAGGTTCCGCTTGCTGGCGGCGTGAATGGCGTGCGCCAGGAAGGCCTTGCCGGTGCCGGATTCTCCTTGAATTAGGACGGAGGCGTCGGTTGGGCCAACCTTGGCGATGCGCCGCCGCAATTCGGCCATGAGGTCGCTGGAGCCGGCCATGGCGAACGGCGCCTGGCTAAGGTCCGCCATGCGTTCCGGCTTCGCCGCCGAGGCGTTTCTCACTGCGGCCAGCAATTCGTCCGCTGAGGAATTAAGGGGCAGGTAGTCCGCGGCGCCCTGCTTCATCGCCTGAACCGCTTGGCGAACGTCGTCGCCGCCGCCGACCACAATGACGGGAGGCAGGTTGGAGTGGTCGATCGCCCGATCCAGGAGCTGCTCCCGGCTTAGGGCTTGGGCGTCCGCCAAGATGCAATCGAAAGCTGCGTAGTCCGCTTGCTCCGCGGCACTCGAGGAATCGGCGCTGGCGACTTGGTAGCCGTTGTCCTCAAGAATTCGGGACAGCTTCGCGCCGTATCCGGAGAGGCGCCCGATGTGCAGCAGGCTGTGCATGGCGACCATAGTAGCAAAGGTCGGCAGGTGCGCATTCCATGCACACCGCCATGAGCGGGCTGGGCCGCTTGGTCAGGTGCCGCTGAAAATGCGGTCCTGGCTGCCTAGGCGGCGCAGGTCCCAATGCTCCACCGCCCAGTCGAGCAATTCCTGCACCTCGAGCTCCGGGGGCTTCAAGCCGAGCAGGACCAAGCAGGTGCGCAGGTTGGCCGCCGGCTTTCGATCATCGACGCTCGGCGCAAGGGTCTGCTTGGACCACTTCTCCAAGGCGGGGCTCAACAGCACCGGAATGTGCGCGTAAGCCGGCGCCTGCAGGTCCAGCAACGCCATCAAATGGAGTTGGCGCGGCGTGTTTTCGAGCAGGTCCCGCCCGCGCAGGACCCGCACCATCCCCGCATCCCCATCGTCCACCGCGGTGGCCAACTGATAGGCGAAGGGGCCGTCCCGCCGTTTGATCACGAAGTCTCCCGCGGTTTCGGACAGCCGCGACTGCTGGCGGCCTTGAACCAAGTCGGTGAACTCGCTGACCGCCTCTTCCACGCGTACGCGGATGGCTGCGCCATCGATGGGGGAGCGGCGGCCGCGGCAGATCCCCGGATACGTCGAATGGCCCTGCAACCGCTTGCGCGAGCAGGTGCAAAAGAAAACCACGCCCATTTGCCGCAGCTTGGCGAGGGCGGCCTCATAAAGCTCCAAGCGGTCGCTTTGCCGCTGCACCGCCCCGTCCCAATGCAGGCCATGCACTGCAAGAGTATGCTGAATCCGCCTTGGAGCGGTGGGATCATTGCGCGGCTGGTCCAAGTCGTCGAAGCGCAGCCGCCACGCCAGCCCCTGGGCGCGGGCGTCCAAGAAACTGGCCAGTGCGGCGTAAAGGGAGCCGATGTGCAGCGGCCCGGTCGGCGACGGGGCGAAGCGCCCCGCTCCAGCGCAGGCGCTAGCCATTTGGACATACGGCGGAGGCGGCCTTGCCGGCCCTAGCCGTGCAGTTGCTTTTCCTTGATTTCGGCCAAGGACTTGCAGTCCACGCACTGGGCGGCCGTGGGCCGCGCTTCAAGGCGACGCAAGCCAATCTCCAGGCCGCAGGTTTCGCAGTAGCCGTAGTCCTGTTGATCGACTCGCTCAATGGTCTGCTCGATCTTTCTGATGAGACGCCGCTCCCGGTCCCGGGTGCGCAGTTCAATGGTGAACTCCTCCTCTTGGGTGGCCCGGTCAATTTGGTCGGGGAAGCTGGTTGCCTCGTCCTGCATGTGATGCACGGTTCGGTCCACCTCCTCCATGAGGTCCGTGCGCCATTTCGTCAGGATGGCCCGGAAGTGCTGCAACTGCTCCTTGCTCATGTAGGGTTCGCCTTCCGCCGGCTGGTAAGGCGTGAAACTGGTGAAGGGGGAATCCACCGAAGCTCTTTTTGAGCGATCCGCCGCTGTCGATGCCCTATGCTCTAGTTCCATGTCCTTTGCCCTTGCGCAATGCCGGAATTCGCCATTTTCGCCGCCGCCCCGAACGGCGGCGGCCAATTTAAGGGCGCGTAAACTACCAAAATCACGGCGGCTTGGCCATACAAGTGATCTACCGTCCGCCGCTTGTTGAGTGCCGCTTGGTGCGGCGCCGCAAACGCTTTCTGGCCGATGTGGAGCTGGCCGACGGCGCCCGCCTCACCGCCCACTGCGCCAACACCGGCGCGATGACCGGCTGCTCCGCGCCGGGCAGCCGCGCATGGCTGTGGGACTCCGGCAACGCCAAGCGCAAGTACCGACACACGCTGGAGTTGGTCGCCTCCGGGGAGCACCTAGTCTGCGTGAACACCGCCCGGGCCAACCAAGTCTTTGCGGCGGCGCTGCGCAGCTCCCTGCTGCCGCCCTTGGCCGGCTACGCTGAGTTGCGGCGCGAGCCGCGCATTCCCGGCGGCAAGGGGCGATTCGATTTCTTGTTGTCCGACCCGGTGCGCGGCGATTGCTTCATCGAGTTGAAGAGCCTCACCTTGGGCTTGGAAGCCGGCTACGGCGCCTTTCCCGACGCCGTAAGCGAACGCGCCCTCACCCAGGTGGCGGAGTTGCGGAGAATGCTCTTTCCCGGCGGCCAACCGCGCTCCTCGACCCAGCCCGCCCGGTGCCGGGCGGTGCTGGTCTTCTGCGTTTTGCACAACGGCGTCGAGACCGCCACCACGGCGGACCACATTCAGCCGGCCTACGGAGAGCGCCTGCGCACCGCGATGGCCGAGGGAGTGGAGGTTTACGCTTGGCGATGCCGCGTCAGCCCCCGCGCCTTGACGCTGGATCGGCGCCTGCCGTTCGTCAGCCCGCACGTCCGAACGCCCTGACCGTCCAGCGCAGGGCCTTGGCGCCTAGGCGCCCGGAAAAGCCTCCAGCAGGCGGCGGTACTCGCTGGCGTCCCGCAGCCGTGCGCCATAGCGCTGCACCAAGGCGGCGGCGGCGAAATTGCCGAAGCGGGCTGCGTCGGCCGCCGCCATGCCGATGGTCAAACCATAAAGGCAGGCGCCGGCGTAGATGTCTCCGGCGCCGGTGCTGTCCACCGCGTCCGCCGGAAAGCCGGGCGCCTTGGTCGGCTTGCCCTTGACTACGCTGAGGCTGCCATGCCGCCCCAACGTGAGGAAGCAGACTCGGCCGATGTCCTTCAATTCGGCAATGGCCAAGTCCAGCCGGTCCGTCTTCGCCCAAGTGAGGGCTTCCTCCTCGTTGCAGAACAGCCAATCGACGCCGTTGCCCAGCAAGCGCTCGAGCTCATTGCGGAACGACTGCACCATGCTGGGATCGGATAGGCTGACGGCCGTGGCCACGCCCCGTTCGTCCGCCAAGCTGCGGGCGGTGCTGGCGGCGAGCAGGCTTGGCGGCGAGGAGGTTAGGTAGCCTTCAACGTAAAGAGTGCGGGCGGCGGCCAAGGCGCCCTCGTCAATGGCGGCGGCGTCCAATTGGCTGGAAACGCCTAGAAAGGTGTTCATGGAGCGCTCGGCGTCCCTGGTGATCAGGACGAGGCTTAGGCCCGAACGTCCGGCGCAAGCGACGTTGCGGTTGACGCCGATGCCGGCGGCCGTCAAGTCGTCCAGAAAATGGCGCCCCACATCGTCTTCGGCCACCCTGCAGGAATAGAAGCAATTGCCGCCGAAACCTTGCACGGCCATTAGGGTGTTGGCTGCGGAGCCGCCACTGAAGCGCTCATGGCTAAGCGCCTGAAGATCCGCGAGCAGCAGGTCTAGGCGCGTCTCGTCCACCAAGGTCATGTGACCCTTGGCGATGCCGTGCCGTTCAAGGAAGCCTTCATCGACCGAGTACTCGATATCGACCAGCGCGTTGCCCAGTCCATAGAGGTCGTAGCGCAAAGGACGGCGGCTGCCGCAAGGCGAAGGCTTGGCCAAGTCGCTGGCTTTCAAATGGCGGCCAAGGCTGCGTCGGCGGCGGCCAAGGTGGCGTCAATGAGGTCCCGGGTGTGCTGGACGCCGACGAATCCCACTTCAAAAGCGCTGGGGGCCAGGTAAACGCCTTGATGCAGCATGGCGTGGAAGAACCGAGCGTAGGCGTCGCTGTTGGCGTTGGCGACCTGCTCGAAGGCGGTGACCGGCGCCGGTGCGTCGAAGAATAGGCTGAACATGCCGCAGACCTGATTGACGGCGACCCGCCGCCTGTGCTTGACGGCCAGCGCTTTGAGCTCCTGCGTCAAGAAATTGGTGCTTGCCTCCAGCGCGGCATAGACTTCTTCGTCCAAGGCGTCCAGCGTGGCGATGCCGGCGGCAACGGCCAAGGGATTGCCGGAAAGGGTGCCGGCTTGGTAAACGTCTCCCTCCGGGGCCAGGCGGTCCATGACTTCCCGGCGGCCGCCCAAGGCGCCCACCGGCAGCCCGCCGCCGATGATCTTGCCCAAGGCGGTCAGATCCGGCATGACGCCGTAGCGGGCCTGGGCGCCGCCTCGGGCCACCCGAAAGCCCGTCATCACCTCGTCAAAGATCAGCAGGCTGCCATCGGCTCGGGTGATTTGCCGAATGGCCTCCAGAAAGCCCGGTTGCGGCGGTATGCAGCCCATGTTGCCGGCCACCGGCTCCAGGATGAGGCCGGCGATCCGCTGCGGATGGGCCTCGTACGCCTTGCGCACCGCCTCGGCGTCGTTGAACGGCAGGGTGAGGGTCTGTGCGGCGACCGCCGCCGGCACGCCGGGAGAGTTGGGAATGCCCAGCGTCAGCAGGCCGGACCCCGCCTTGGTCAGTAGGCTGTCTGAATGCCCGTGGTAGCAGCCTTCGAACTTAACGATCAGGTCCCTGCCGGTGAAGCCTCGGGCCAGGCGGACGGCGGTCATGGCCGCCTCCGTGCCGGAGTTCACCAGCCGCACCTTCTCCACGCTGGGCACCATGCTGACGATGCGTTCGGCGAGTTCGATTTCCAGCTCCGTTGGGGCGCCGAAGCCTAGGGCCAAGTCCGCCTGGGCCTTTATTGCCGCCACCACTTTGGCGTTGCGGTGGCCGAGAATCACCGGCCCCCAGGAGCAGACGTAATCTATGCAGCGGTTGCCGTCCGCATCCTCAAGCCAAGCGCCTTCGCCGGAATGAAAGAACGCCGGGTCGCCGCCGACGCCCTTGAAGGCCCGCACCGGCGAGTTCACGCCGCCGGGCATGGTGCGTCGCGCCCGTTCGATCAACATGCGGGATTTTGCTCTTTGCATCGCCCTGCGATCCTTCAGAAGGGCCTGACGACCGCCAGAATGACGATGAGCGCCAAGGCGAGAGTGGGCGCTTCGTTGAACAGGCGCAGAAAGCGTTCGCTGCGGGGATTTTCCCCACTCGCCAGCCCCCGCATGATGCGGCGGCAATAATGCTGGTAGCCGACCAATCCAAACACCAGGGCCACCTTGAGCCAGAGCCACAGGCTTGCGCCGTGGGCGCTCCAGGTCAGGGCCAGCGCCCAAAAGCCGAAAACCAACGTGGCCGTCATGGCGGGGTTCATGATGATTCGGTAGAGCTTGGACTCCATGACGGCGAATCGCTCCCGACCAACTTGGTCGTCCGCGCTGACGTGATAGACGAACAGCCTGGGCAGATAGAACAGGCCGGCGAACCAGCACACCGCAGCGATGATGTGGGCGGCCTTGATCCACAGGATCATGGATTCTGCTCCCCTTCACGGCGCCGCCGCACGGCGGCGTTTCTTGATGTCTTCGCAAGCAATCACGCCCAACAGCGCCGCTGGCGGCTTGGCACCCTGCTCGACGATGCAGGCCGCAAGTCTGCCGCGTTCAACAGCCAAGGTAAATCCCCTCCCCGTTCGTTCGTCGCCCGCCAAGGCCGCTTCCGTTTGGTTTTCCAAGAGGGCTGCATCGGCCCAGCGGCTTGCCGGCGGTATAATCCGCCCTTTCCGCTGGAATTTTGCAACTCATGCCCGCTCAGGCCGACATCGCTTTTTCGGAGCGCGCCGCCGCCAAAGTCAAGCAGCTCATTGACGGCGAAGGCGTGGACTTGAACCTGCGGGTGTTCATCACCGGCGGCGGCTGCAGCGGCTTTTCCTACGGCTTCACCTTTGATGAGGCCATTGCCGAGGACGATGCCGTGGTGCGGCGGGGGGAAGTCACCATGGTGGTGGACAGCCTGAGCTACCAATACCTGCTCGGTGCGGAAATCGACTACGCGGAAGACCTTCAGGGCTCCCAGTTCGTGGTCAAGAACCCCAACGCCGCCTCCACTTGCGGGTGCGGCAACTCCTTCGCCATCTGAAATGCCTCCATTGCCCAGCCTCTTCCAAGCCCGACGACCTCCCCCAAGCGCCTTCAGGGCGCGTAAACGCCGCCAAGCACCCTAGGCCCTTGGGCGCCGGTGACTTCGGGCGCATTGGCCGGCGTTCCGGTCAACCGTTGGTGCGCCAGCCAAGCGAAGGCGGCGGCCTCAACGGCGTCCCCATCCCAACCATGCCGGTCGATGGCCTCCACCGGCGCTTCGGCGAGTTCGGCTAGGCGCCGCATCAGCAAGGCGTTCGAGCGCCCGCCGCCGCAGACGATGATGCGCTGTGCGCCGGGCGCCCAGCGTTGGATGGCCTCCACCGTTGCGGCCGCCGTGAACTCCAGCAGGGTGCGCTGCACATCTTCGGGCTTCAGGCTCGGGCGCAGGCGCTTCGCCAACCACCTCAGGTTGTAGTGCTCCTTGCCGGTGCTCTTTGGCGGTCGCCTTGCAAGGTAGGGGTCCTGCTTGAGGGTTTGCAGCAGTTGACAGTCAGGCTTGCCGGTGGCCGCCCAAGCGCCGTCCGCGTCATAGCTGTGACCCTGGTGCATGCGGCACCAATCGTCCAGCAGGGCGTTGCCCGGGCCCGTGTCGAAGCCGAACAACGGTTGGCGCAGCACACTGATGTTGCTGATGCCGCCGATGTTCAACACCACCCGCAGTTCGTCGGCGCCACCTAGAATGGCGGCGTGAAAGCTCGGCGCCAGGGGGGCGCCCTCGCCCTTGGCGGCGAGGTCCCGGCGGCGGAAGTCGGCCACGGTGGTCACTCCGGTGATCTCGGCGATGATGTTGGGGTCGCCGATTTGCATGGAAAACTTGGGTTCCCCTTCTGGTCGGTGGCGAACCGTCTGGCCGTGGCTGCCGATGGCGCGAACCTGGGCTGCGGTCAGCCCCTGTCGCTGCATGAAGCTCTTGACGGCTTCGCCGATGAAGCGCCCTAAGGCGGCGTCCGCCGCGCCTAGTGCGTCGAGCCGGTCGCCTTGGGATTGGCCGAGGTCGATGAGCGTTCCCCGCAAGGTTGCGGGCAGGGCCAGGGTGTCTTGGGCCAGCAGGCTGGGGCTGGCGCCGTCCATCCGAATGAGGGCGATGTCCAGCCCATCCACGCTGGTGCCGGTGATGGCGCCGAGGTAGCGCAGGCCATCCCCCGACGGCATGGCCGCTTTAGCGCCCGACTGCCAGGCTGGGTTGTTTGTGATGCATCAAGGAGGCCAGCAAGGGCACTGCGGTGGCGTTGAAGTGCGCCCGGTCGGCAGTGGTTACGGGCGCGGCGTCCGGCAGGTCCACGGTGCGCGGATTCTGGTGAACGCCGTTGACCAGGAATTCGTAGTGCAGGTGCGGGCCGGTGGCGTAGCCGGTGGCGCCCACCTCGCCGATCACCTGGCCTTGCTGCACTTTGGCGCCGGCCCGAATGCCGCGTCCGAATTTCGACAGGTGCAGGTATTTGGTGGTGATGTTGCTGCCGTGGCGCAGCACCACGAAGTTGCCGTTGGGCGTTGTTCTGGCCGCCGTCGTCACCACCCCGTCGCCCGCAGCGAGCACGTCCGTGCCTGTGGGCGCAGCGTAGTCGATGCCCCGGTGCGGCATGTTGCTCTTCCACAGCGGATGCTTGCGGCGCAGGTTGAAGTTGGAGCTGATGCGGGTGAACTTCAGGGGGGCGCGCAGGAACTGCTTTTGCACACTGTTGCCCTGCAGGTCGAAATAGCCTTCGTTTCCTTCTGGATTGGTGTAGAGCACGGCTTGGTGGCTGCGGCCCTGGTTGACGAATTCGGCGGCCAAGATTCTGCCGAAGCCGATGAACTTGTTGTCCAAGTAGTTCTCCTCGAAGAGAACATGGAAGGAGTCCCCGGACCGGATGTCGAGCACAAAGTCCACATCCCATTGGAAGATCTCGGCCAACTTCATGGTCATCTTGTCCGTGAAGCCGGCCCGTTGGCCGGCGACGAACAGGCTATGGTCAATCACCGCATGCTTGTAGGACTGAACGCTTTCCGGCTCGACGACTATCTCCGTGCCCTCGAACCCGCTGCCGGAGCGGACGAATTCGAGCTTTTCAAGAGGGCCGGACGAGTAGGTCAGGCCGAGCAGATCGTTGCCTTCGCCGACCAGGAAGCTAAACTCATGGCCGGGCAGGATGTTGGCCAACCGGGGGCCCAAGGGCTGCGTGTTGACGAGCTGGTGCAAATCCTGCTGCGAAAGCCCTTGGCGGCGGAACACTAGGGAGAGATTGTCGCCCGGCTGCACTTGCACAATCTGGGTTGCCGTTTTAGGCGCATCGTCTGCAGCCGGCTTCGGCGGCTCCCCGGGCATGGGGTGCGTCTCGGCCGGCGCCTCGGCGACCGGCGACGGCGCAAACCCAGCGTCTTCATCGGCGTCGCTGGTGAATTTGGCGACGACGATGCCGCATAGACACAGGCCGGCGATGGCGGGTGAAAACAGCACCATCCGGCGGAGTTGGCCGCTGCTCAAGGTTTCTTCCGCCTTGTTGTCTGCACGGTTAATTTCGGCTGCTGTCCCATGCCCCTTCCAAAAAACCACAGGATTTCGCGGAACAAAAGCCGACTTCTTACAGGCAAATTTAGGGTTTGTCCAGAAAAAAATTGCCAACATGTTGAAAATTCAATGAAAAATTCATTTTTTGGCCGAATTGGGCTTGGCTTCTGCTAAATTTTCGGCCCTTGCTCCAAGTTGGTTGGCTTGCTTCTGATGCTTCTTGACGAACTCGAAGCGCGTGGACTAGTGGCCCGGATGTCCGACGGAAATGCTCTGCGGGAGCACCTCGCCGGCGGCCCGCGCACCCTTTACTGTGGCTTCGACCCCACGGCGGACAGCCTGCACATCGGCAACCTAGTGCCGCTGATGGCCCTGCAGCGCTTTCAGCGAGCCGGCCACAGGCCGATACTGCTTCTTGGCGGCGCTACGGGGCTAATCGGCGACCCTTCCGGGCGGGAGAGCGAACGCAGCTTGAACGAGGCGTCGGTGGTGGCCGACTGGATTGAGCGCATTCGCGGGCAAGTGGCGCCCTTTGTGGATTTCGAGGGGAGCGCCGCCGCTGCGATCGTCAACAATCTGGACTGGACCCGGAATTTGGACGTGCTCTCGTTTCTGCGGGACCTGGGCAAAGTCTTCTCCGTGAACGCCATGCTCGGGCGCGAATCCGTTCGGCGGCGGCTGCGGCAGCAAGACCAGGGCATTTCCTACACCGAGTTCAGCTACATGCTCCTGCAGGCCAATGACTATTTGCAGCTGGCGCGACGTTACGGCTGCTCGCTGCAGATCGGCGGCAGCGATCAGTGGGGCAACATCATCGCCGGCATGGATTTGGTGCGCCGCCGCTTAGGCCAGGACGCCTACGCCCTCACCCTGCCCCTGATCACGCGGGCGGACGGCGCGAAGTTCGGCAAGACCGCCGCCGGCGCCGTTTGGCTGGACCCGGGCAAGACTTCGCCCTACGCTTTCCATCAGTTTTGGTTGAACACGGCTGATGCGGACGTGGTCGCCCACCTACGGCGGTTTTCCGCGCTTGACCTCACCGAAATCGACGCCTTGGCTGCGTCTTTGTCCGCGGCACCGGAGCGGCGGGAAGCCCAAACCCGGCTGGCGGATCACCTAACTCGCCTAGTGCATGGGGCGGACGCCTTGCAGCCGGTGCAGCGCATCAATGGGTGCCTGTTCGGCGGTGATCCAAGGGCGCTCCGGGAAGGGGATTTGCGGCAGCTGGAGCTTGACGGCATGGAGAGCGTCCAGGTTGCGGAGGGCCGCGTGGGTCTGCTGGCGGCGGCGGTGGCCGCTGGTTTGGCCAAGTCCAGGGGTGCGGCTCGAAAACTGGTGCAGGCCAGGGGCTTGTCCGTCAACGGCGAGGTGCAGGATGACCCCAGCCGCCAGCTCGACTTCGCCAAGGCCCTTTACGGGCGCTACTACCTGCTGCGGCGCGGAAAAAAGCACTGGCGCCTGCTGGTTCGGCGGCCCAATGGCGGTTGACGGGCCTCCCGGCGGCCATTTTCGCAAAAAAAGAGTGAAATTTGTCTTGCCAAGGCTGGGCGCAGGCGTATAATGCGCAGCCCACTCCGGGGGGCAGGCCCCCGGGTCTTGCTCTTTAAGTCCGAAAAAGTTGACCATGTACGCGGCAGCCGGAACCGCGGGCCGGCCCTTGGGCGGGTTCCGTTTTCCGGCTGCAAACAAGCCATTCGTGTGGGTAACACGAAGATTCATTGAGGAGCCAAAACCCTTTTGTGCAACCTGTTGCACAGCGAAGTTGAACTGAAGAGTTTGATCATGGCTCAGATTGAACGTTGGCGGCAGGCCTAACACATGCAAGTCGAACGAGAAAGCGCCTTCGGGCGTGAGTAAAGTGGCGGACGGGTGAGTAACGCGTAGGAATCTACCCAGCAGTGGGGGACAACTCGGGGAAACTCGAGCTAATACCGCATAACATTCCGCCTCGTTAAGAGGAGGAATCAAAGGGGGCCTCTCCTTGGAAGCTCCCGCTGCCGGAGGAGCCTGCGTTGGATTAGCTTGTTGGTGGGGTAACGGCTCACCAAGGCGACGATCCATAGCTGGTCTGAGAGGGCGACCAGCCACACTGGAACTGAGACACGGTCCAGACTCCTACGGGAGGCAGCAGTGGGGAATCTTGGGCAATGGGCGCAAGCCTGACCCAGCCATGCCGCGTGTGCGAAGAAGGCTCTAGGGTTGTAAAGCACTTTCAGTGGTGAAGAAAAGCCAGGGGTTAATACCCCCGGGTCTTGACGTTAGCCACAGAAGAAGCACCGGCTAACTCCGTGCCAGCAGCCGCGGTAATACGGAGGGTGCGAACGTTAATCAGAATTACTGGGCGTAAAGGGCGCGTAGGCGGTCCGGCAAGTGGATTGTGAAAGCCCCGGGCTTAACCTGGGAATTGCAGTCCAAACTGCCGAACTGGAGTATGGTAGAGGGAGACAGAATTTCCTGTGTAGCGGTGAAATGCGTAGATATAGGAAGGAATACCGATGGCGAAGGCAGTCTCCTGGACCAATACTGACGCTGAGGCGCGAAAGCGTGGGTAGCAAACAGGATTAGATACCCTGGTAGTCCACGCCGTAAACGATGAGAACTAGCCGTTGGGACCCTTGAGGTCTTAGTGGCGCAGCTAACGCGATAAGTTCTCCGCCTGGGGAGTACGGCCGCAAGGTTAAAACTCAAATGAATTGACGGGGGCCCGCACAAGCGGTGGAGCATGTTGTTCAATTCGATGCAACGCGAAGAACCTTACCACCCCTTGACATCCCCGGAACTTTCCAGAGATGGATCGGTGCCTTCGGGAACCGGGTGACAGGTGCTGCATGGCTGTCGTCAGCTCGTGTCGTGAGATGTTGGGTTAAGTCCCGTAACGAGCGCAACCCTTGTCCTTATTTGCCAGCGGGTCATGCCGGGAACTTTAAGGAGACTGCCGGTGACAAACCGGAGGAAGGTGGGGACGACGTCAAGTCATCATGGCCCTTACGGGGTGGGCTACAAACGTGCTACAATGGGCGGCACAAAGGGCTGCGAACCAGCAATGGCAAGCGAATCCCAAAAAACCGCTCGTAGTCCGGATAGGAGTCTGCAACTCGACTCCTTGAAGTCGGAATCGCTAGTAATCGCGAATCAGAATGTCGCGGTGAATACGTTCCCGGGCCTTGTACACACCGCCCGTCACGTCATGGGAGTGGGTTGCACCAGAAGTAGCTAGTCTAACCTTCGGGAGGGCGGTTACCACGGTGTGGTTCATGACTGGGACGAAGTCGTAACAAGGTAGCCGTAGGGGAACCTGCGGCTGGATCACCTCCTTAAAACCTCAATCCTGAGCGCCATGTCAGCGGCCTTTGCGCCGCCCGGCGGGCGCAAGATCGGATCATTGGCTTTGCAGAGAATTTTCGTGGGCGGCGCAGAAGAGGCCGGCAGTTTTGGCCTTGGCGCCGCTGCGCCGTTCCGCTTCGGTGGAACGGCACCCACACGAATGGTTTGAGGTCAGCTTTTGCCAATTCCTCAGCAGGCAATGTGAGCAAGGCCGCTTGGCGCTGGCAGCGGAGTTCAACGGGTCTGTAGCTCAGTTGGTCAGAGCGCACCCCTGATAAGGGTGAGGTCGGTGGTTCAAGTCCACCCAGACCCACCACCTGCCCAGGCAACCGGGGCCGTAGCTCAGCTGGGAGAGCGCCTGCCTTGCACGCAGGAGGTCAGGAGTTCGATCCTCCTCGGCTCCACCAATTTTCAAGAATCCCGCCGTGCCGCCGTGCCGTGGCCGCATCCGGCCCGCCGTCCCCCTTGGGTTGACGGCTGGGGATGGGGCGGCTGATGTTAGGAAGCGAAGCTCCTACCGCTGGTGGCGCGGGCCGATCCTTAACAATTCAGAGACATGTAGCCGCATTGTTATTCAATGCAATAACAACGCGGGTGGCCGCTTGCCCATTGGGGCGGGCGGCATGTATGCGTCTTGGTGCGACGCGCCGCTTTGCGTTTTTTGCCGAAGCGAAGAAGCGCGTTGCGCCGGCAAATGCGTTACCAGATCTGACGATGGCCTGCTGGCCCTTGAGCGAGCGGCGTCGGCGTTCGGCCCTAGGTCGGCCGTCGTTGCCGTGCAGGGCCGCTTGGCCGCGAAATGCGTTGGATTATATGGTCAAGCATGAAAGTGCGTTCGGTGGATGCCTTGGCAGCCAAAGGCGATGAAGGACGTTGTAGCTTGCGATAAGCCTCGGGGAGCCGGCTAACAGGCTTTGATCCGGGGATTTCCGAATGGGGAAACCCACCGCTTTCGAGCGGTATCCGCATCTGAATCCATAGGGTGCGGAGGCGAACCCGGGGAACTGAAATATCTAAGTACCCGGAGGAAAAGAAATCAACCGAGATTCCCTTAGTAGCGACGAGCGAACGGGGAGCAGCCCTTAAGCCCATGATTCGTTAGTGGAAGCATCTGGAAAGTTGCGCGACACAGGGTGACAGCCCCGTACGCGAAAACGGAGCTTGGGTGAAATCGAGTAGGACGGGGCACGTGAAACCCTGTCTGAACTGTCTTCGGACGAGGGGGGACCATCCTCCAAGGCTAAATACTCTTGGCTGACCGATAGTGAACCAGTACCGTGAGGGAAAGGCGAAAAGAACCCCTGCGAGGGGAGTGAAACAGAACCTGAAACCGGATGCATACAAGCAGTGGGAGCCGGTCGGATCCTCCAAGCCCTTCGGGGTGCGGAGGAAAAGCTGGTGACTGCGTACCTTTTGTATAATGGGTCAGCGAGTTACTTTCACTGGCAAGGTTAACCGTGCAAGGGGAGCCGTAGGGAAACCGAGTCTTAATAGGGCGCCATAGTCGGTGGGAGTAGACCCGAAACCGAGCGATCTAGCCATGGGCAGGGTGAAGGTTGAGTAACATCAACTGGAGGCCCGAACCCACTAATGTTGAAAAATTAGGGGATGACCTGTGGCTCGGAGTGAAAGGCTAATCAAGCTCGGAGATAGCTGGTTCTCCTCGAAATCTATTTAGGTAGAGCCTCTCGTCTCACCGCCGGGGGTAGAGCACTGTTTGGGCTAGGGGGTCACCTAGACTTACCAACCCCATGCAAACTCCGAATACCGGTGAGTGCAATCGAGGGAGACACACGGCGGGTGCTAACGTCCGTCGTGGAGAGGGAAACAACCCAGACCGCCAGCTAAGGTCCCCAAGTGGCAGTTAAGTGGGAAACGATGTGGGAAGGCCCAGACAGCCAGGAGGTTGGCTTAGAAGCAGCCATCCTTTAAAGAAAGCGTAATAGCTCACTGGTCGAGTCGGCCTGCGCGGAAGATGTAACGGGGCTCAAACTGTCCACCGAAGCTGCGGATGCCGGTTGCTTCTTGAAGCGGCCGGCATGGTAGAGGAGCGTTCTGTAGGCCGTTGAAGGCGTCTCGGAAGGGGCGCTGGAGGCATCAGAAGCGAGAATGCTGACATGAGTAACGATAAAGGAGGTGAAAATCCTCCTCGCCGGAAGACCAAGGGTTCCTGCGCAACGCTCATCGGCGCAGGGTGAGTCGGCCCCTAAGGCGAGGCCGAAAGGCGTAGTCGATGGGAAGCAGGTTAACATTCCTGCACCGGCTGCAGCTGCGATGGGGTGACGAAGAAGGCTAGGCTGGCCTGGCGCTGGTTGTCCAGGTTTAAGCAAGTAGGCTGGGATCTTAGGCAAATCCGGGATTCCAAGGCCGAGACGTGATGACGAACCGTCCTTATACGGGCGGGAAGCGGTTGATGCCATGCTTCCAAGAAAAACCTCTAAGCTTTAAGGCTGCGGGCGACCGTACCCCAAACCGACACAGGTGGTCAGGTAGAGAATACCAAGGCGCTTGAGAGAACTCGGGTGAAGGAACTAGGCAAAATGGCACCGTAACTTCGGGAGAAGGTGCGCCGCTGACGGTGACGGGACTTGCTCCCTGAGCTGTTGGCGGTCGAAGATACCAGGTGGCTGCGACTGTTTATTAAAAACACAGCACTCTGCAAACTCGTAAGAGGACGTATAGGGTGTGACGCCTGCCCGGTGCCGGAAGGTTAATTGATTGGGTTAGCTTCGGCGAAGCTCATGATCGAAGCCCCGGTAAACGGCGGCCGTAACTATAACGGTCCTAAGGTGAATGCGTTGCCTTAGTAAAACTGAACCATATGCGGGAACATCCTCAAAAACTTCCCGGTACTCGTCAGTGCCTTCCTTTGGGGGCGCTTTCAGTAAAAATCCGGAAGACAGGGGGACAATCCGCAGGGAAGGCCAAGATGCACTTGGAACCCTCAGAGACTTTACGTTCAGGAGTTGCCAATGAAGCTTGATGCACAGTGGATCACAGGTTTTGTGGACGGTGAAGGCTGCTTTCGCGTTGGCGTCAACGCCAACGCTTCAATGACAGCCGGATTTCAGGTTCTGCCTGAATTCACCGTGGTGCAACACAAACGCGACGTGCAGATACTCCACGCACTAAAGGCCCACTTCGGCTGTGGGGTGGTTCGAGTCAACCACGAAGATCGAATGGCCTACCGCGTGAGAAGCAAGGCCCACTTGCTGGAGCACATCGTTCCACATTTCATGAAGCACCCTTTGAAGACGAAGAAGAACGTGGACTTCCGCAAGTTCCGCAAAGTTCTTCTGATGATGGACAAGGGCGTTCATTTGACTGGTGAAGGTTTGGAGGAAATCCGCCAAATCATCGCGCAAATGAACCGAGGCAGTTCAAGATAAAGTCCAACTTTTCTGGAAACAGTTAAGAGCGATTGAGCGAAATTCCTTGTCGGGTAAGTTCCGACCTGCACGAATGGCGTAACGATGGCCACACTGTCTCCACCCGAGACTCAGTGAAATTGAAATCGCGGTGAAGATGCCGTGTACCCGCGGCTAGACGGAAAGACCCCGTGAACCTTTACTACAGCTTCGCACTGGACTTTGACTTGGTTTGTGTAGGATAGGTGGGAGACTTTGAAGCGGAGGCGCCAGCCGCCGTGGAGTCGTCCTTGAAATACCACCCTGGCCAATTTGGGGTTCTAACTCAGGCCCATGATCTGGGTCGAGGACAGTGTGTGGTGGGTAGTTTGACTGGGGCGGTCTCCTCCCAAAGAGTAACGGAGGAGCACGAAGGTACACTCAGCATGGTCGGAAATCATGCAGTGCGTGTAAAGGCGGAAGTGTGCTTGACTGCGAGGCCGACGGGCCGAGCAGGGTCGAAAGACGGTCTTAGTGATCCGGTGGTTCTGTATGGAAGGGCCATCGCTCAACGGATAAAAGGTACTCCGGGGATAACAGGCTGATACCGCCCAAGAGTTCACATCGACGGCGGTGTTTGGCACCTCGATGTCGGCTCATCACATCCCGGGGCCGGAGCCGGTCCCAAGGGTATGGCTGTTCGCCATTTAAAGTGGTACGCGAGCTGGGTTTAGAACGTCGTGAGACAGTTCGGTCCCTATCTGCCGTGGGCGCATGAGATTTGAGAGGAGCTGCTCCTAGTACGAGAGGACCGGAGTGGACGAACCTCTGGTGTTCCGGTTGTCACGCCAGTGGCACCGCCGGGTAGCTATGTTCGGAAGGGATAACCGCTGAAAGCATCTAAGCGGGAAGCCCCCCTCAAGATGAGATCTCACAAATCTTCGGATTTCTGAAGGGCCCTCGAAGACTACGAGGTTGATAGGCAGGGTGTGTAAGCGCTGTGAGGCGTTGAGCTAACCTGTACTAATTGCCCGTGCGGCTTGGCCATATAATCGAACGCATTAAAATGCCAAGACGGTAATGCTTTTGCAAAGACGCATCAACCCCGCGTTGTTGGCTGCATGTCTTCTGAATTTCGCCCGCCAATGGCGGGCGCCGGTTTCCTGACGATACTAGCGCGTTGGAACCACCTGATCCCATCCCGAACTCAGCAGTGAAACGGCGCAGCGCCGATGGTAGTGTGGGGTCTCCCCATGTGAGAGTAGGTCGTCGTCAGGATTTTTACGCAAGGCCCCGCCATCGGCGGGGCTTTTTTGTGTTTGCAAACCTTTCCCCTTACGCCTTTGACTAAGCTCAAACGAAGGGCTATGGTGCGGCCATTTCCGAAGCCTGAACAATCTCATCGAAACCACTTGGAGGCAGCGCCTTGTCTGAACAACTGTCCCTGTTGCTGCGCCGAATCGTCCGGGAAGGCGGCATCCCGAAGGAGGAGTTCGACCTTGGGCAGGCCGCTCCCGAGGAGCTTGGCTTGACGGTGCAGGACGGCGTCGTAGGCGTGGCCGGAGATGTCGAACTGCTAGATGAAAGCGCCGTCCGCAACGCTCTTTCCCCCTCCGCCGCCGCTTGGTTGCAGGAGCTTAAGGTCTTTCTGGCGGTGGGCTCCACCAACTCCCGCATGGTTGCCGCGGCCCAGTCCGCTTCGGTGGATGGCTGCGTTTGGCTGGCGGAACTGCAAACCGCCGGCCGCGGCCGCCGCGGTCGCCGCTGGTTCACCCCCTTCGCCCGCAACATCGCCGTCAGCCTAGGTTTTGCCGTCAACCAGCCCCCCACCGAACTCGGCGGCCTAAGCCTAGCCGTCGGCTTGGCGATAGCCAATCTGCTGCACTGCGAGGGGGTGGAAGGCGCCAAGGTCAAATGGCCGAACGACGTTTACATTGGCGACGCCAAGGTCTGCGGCGTCCTCATCGAAGTGGTCACCCGCGCCAAGGCTTGCGACTGCATCATCGGCATCGGCCTGAACCTGGATTTGCCCGCAAGCGCCCGCACCAGCATCAACCAAGAGGTCACGGACCTGAAATCCGAAGGCGTCGCCACCAGCCGCAACGCCATTGCCGCCCGCTTGGTCTCCGCAGTCGTGGATGCCGCGCACAAATTCAAGCAGGAAGGCTTTGCCCCCATGCGCACCGCCTACGACGACCTGCACCTATGCCAAGGCCAGCGGGTGCGCATCGTCCAAGGCAACCAATCTCAAATCGGCCAAGTGCTCGGCGTCACCGCCACAGGCTTCTTGCGCGTTCGCTGCGAGGGCAAAACCACCGAGTTCACCGGCGGCGAAGTCAGCCTGCGCCCCACAAGTTAGCAACCTCACGGAGATGAACGCCATGCCAAAGCAAAAAGGCTATCTGCACACTTGCCTTGCTCTGCATTCTGAGCTGACGGAAATTCTGTACAAACGTAGGCAGGATATCAAAAAAATCGAAAAGGCGACTGCCCAAATTCGTTCAAGTCGTCGGCTTGCTTACGAGGACTTAAAGAAAATTCTGGATCGGGAAGTTTGGAATGCCGACATGTTTGGCTATTGGCCTCAACGCCAAGAGATCGAGCCAATACTAGAATCCACAGATTGGGATTTCTGGAATCTCCCCAAAAAAGAGGAAAAGGCCATTGCGGATCTCCTCGCGGTGTTTCACCAAATAGAACCGGTATCCGTAATTATGAGGTTCATTGCGCCACAGGAATACGGAATCATCAGCCCACCCGTGGAAAAAGTGCTTGGGATTAATTCCTTCGGCAGTCATTCAGAAAACCATCGTACCAGTTTGAGAAATCCGCATTTGGAGAAGTATCGGACTTACTTGAATGACCTTAGAAACCTCAAGGAAGTAAAGGGTTTTAGCAGGGCAGCGGATGTGGATATGGCACTGTGGGTGCTGCAAATGGGCGTGTTGGAGGAACGGCTGAAAGGCGGTGAGAACTACGATGCGTTACGGGAAGGTTTCTGGCAGGACGCAGAGCTGCGGAAAATTCAAGTAAGGAACCTGACAGGACGTCTCTTTGACGAATCCGTAATGTCCCGGCTCGAGTTGGCGGAAGCGTTGGTGACTACGGACGTAAAGGCTGCCGGCCAGATTGCCGGCGTTGAGTTCGAACGCTCCATGAAGCGTTTGGCTAGGGCCGGGCCGGATGATGCTCTAGGCAGGGTGGTTGATGAATTCTTTCAAGGTCGTTCCGATTTGGATGTGGAGTTCGAGGTCAGTTGCAGAATGGCTGTCAAGACCCGTAATAAGGCAATGCATCCAGATCCAAAATCCGCTTTGACAGGGCAAGAAGTTGAACGGCTTATTGGAGCCGTTAGGATGGTCGAGAAAATGAGGTAGCCCACCTCCCCCCGCAGCCCTATCGAATCCCTTGTCCTTGTGGCTGATTAGAAGTTTCGTACTTTCCGTTCGGCCTGGACAGCTAAACCCGCATAAAGATGAATGTCCCCTTGGCGATGCAATCTTCGCCGCAGCGCACATCCGCCTGCAAATGGGCCACCCGGCCGCCGAGCTTGACGACTTGAGCGGACGCCTCCAGCAACATGCCGGCCTTTGCCGCCCTAAGGTAGCTGATGTTGGCGTTCAGCGTCAGGCCCCGTGCGCCGGCCGAATTGAGCGCATAGGCGCAAGCGGTGTCGGCCAAAGCGAACGTCAAGGCGCCGTTGGCGTAGCCGGCCGCGTTCACCATCCTGCCGGACACCACCGCCCGAAGCAGAGCGCGGCCGTCCGCCGCCGACACGAACTCCATGCCGTAGTGGTTCAACATCGGCTGGTCCGCAGCCACGGCTTTTGCAACGTCTGCGCTCATAGACACCCTTCGTTCGCTTGAATGCGCTTCCAGCCGCCCGCGAAGTGCGTTAGTCCCCCACAGCGCCAGCCAGTCGATACGGTCTTCGGGCGGAAACCACCCATCGTGGTAGTGAACCGCCGTCATCAATCTTCTCCTTGCAACCCGATGGGCGGATTATGCATCCATTTTGGCGGGGAGAAATCAGCAACCGAAAATGTCCACTTCTTCTGCCTGAACTGGACTATCGAATCAGATCCGATTCGTTCCGAGCATTCAAGAACTCACGATATCCACCCTTCCGAAACGTGCATTGCCAGCCATCGTACATCTTGCGGATTCCCAATTTGTTCATAATGGAAACGCTGGTCGTCCTTCCACCACCAGCTCGGGGCTGGACGATATCGCCCCAGTCCGATTCCTCCAAGTTGCTTGCGTAGAACACTGAGGCAATTCGTGGACGCCCTCCAATAAAGTCCCAAAGCAAGCCAACGAGGTTATTTGTTTCTCGGTGGTGCGCCTTCCAGTCGTAACTTACCATGCAGCTTATTCTCGTATCACCAATCTCGGGCCGCTTTATGCCTCGTCGCCTGCAGGTGTCTGGCGTCGGTACGCTTCCGCAAGTCGCCTTGACTTCTATTCCTCCGCCGGCAAAGGGGCTGAAAGGCATCTTTTCATCCAGTCGATCTTTCAGATTTTTCCAATGACGCCTGCCAGTTGCGTCCATTAGCAGAAGATCGGGATATCCGTCTTGATGCGGGTTTGGCATAAACTGTCCGTCACTTTTTTTAACTATCGCCGCCACGAACAGTTCCCCGACAAATGCACTTAGATTTCGTAACCCAAGAATGGAAGCAATATCCAGATCCGCGCTGTACATATCGTCTATTAGTGTATGTGCCAAGTTAACAGCAGACATGAGTGTACTATTGGAAATAACCATGCCTTCGTCTTTCCTTTTGATTACAATCTGCTTTTTGTCGCGCACGAAGTAGTCTGTGGGCGTCATTGGACTATCCAATACTGGCCTTTTCAGTAAGCGCTGGACGGAAACATCAAGACATGCCGCTAACTTATCGAGAGTGTTCAGCGTTGGGCTTTTATGCCCCCGCTCCAGTTGGCTGATATAGGTACGGTCCAAATCCGCTGCGCTGGCAATCTCTTCTTGGCTCATCGCAGCTCGTTTGCGATAGTGCCTGAGTGCCTCGGCAAATATCTCGTTGGTGGCCATAGTTCCAGCATCAGTCGGCGGCTTATGCGGTGCCACAGACTATAGTCAACACGGGGAAATGGCCGCCCAAGACGAGACCGAAGTTCACCTCCGGTGCGTCGGCAAGCAGCGGGTGCGTGAAGATGCCTAAGCCGCTTGGTTGGCTGGGCTGAATAAAGGCCCTATAGTCTCTAAATGTGAGCTGGTGCCCTCAAGAATGCCAACCAGATGGTCAACTATCGCCTGCATGCCCGCTGGTGGCACGCTTTCGCCGATGACATCCCTGATAGTCTTGTCACTCACCTTTCTTCCATCCGAACGGCACCATGCGTAGTCGTATTGATCGAGGGAATGGATGTGAAACGCCTCGTGCAGGGAAAGTACGCGGTTTTGCTCCGGGTGAATTTTGTTGTCGCTGCAGGCGTAGGAGAGATTGCGGGTCAAAGCGCTGGCTGGCTTATCGTAGGACATGCGCTTGTAGGCCGAGGTGTAGCCATGCATCAACTGCCGCTCACCGTTTCGCTCAACGCTTGGACGGGGCAGCATTTCTCCGCATTTCTGGCAGTGCAACGGAGTTATGCGTGAAGCGCGGTTTATGCCGTAACCGTCGCGCACCGAGGAGTGCGTTTGATTTTGCGCAAATCCGCAGGCTGTGCATTGATTGTCGAAAGCGCTGCGCTCCGACGGGGTATTCTCCACCCACCAATATTTCATGGCGTCTAGCAAAGGAACGCGGTGGAAAGGAATATCCGAAACGGCTGTCTCCGGGCGTTTTGCGTCCAGTGGTGGCAGATGCGCTATAGCGTCACGCACCGTAACCCATCGCAGTGTTCCATCGCGGCCTTCGGCGGTGTGGGTTGGCGGCGGCATCAATGTGCCACAGGAAGCAAGCCAATCCTTGATGCGCTGATTGCGGGAATAAATCGTAATCAGCCTTCGGCGGCATTGAGGCACACCGTAGTCGGCAAATTCCACCACCTCGGCGTACCCTGCATAGTCCGGGCCTAAACGGTCTTCAACGTATTCCAGAATGCGAGCGGGCTTGCCGCCCTCATCCAGAATCAGCGTATCCGCCATTTCCGGCACGTTTTCCAGAAGCAGGATTTCTGGTTGAAGGCGGCGGGCTAGGTCAATTGTAGGAATGATCAGCCGGTTTCGCTCGTCATGAATAGGTTTCCGGCCAGCTCTGATGGCGCTTAAGAGCTTGCCCCGCCCGTTCTTCGACATTCCTTGGCATGGAGGCGTCGCATACAGCAAGGTGAGTGCATTGCCGCGGAGCCGCCGGATAGTCTTGGACGCGATTTGATCCGCCCGTTGCCAAATGTCTCCAGTAATGGCGAACGTGGAAGGAAAGTTGAACTTGAATAGGGCGTGGCGATCCTCAAGCATCTCGTTGGAGACGAGAATGTCAAACCCCACCTGCCGAACGGCGAGATCACCAAGACCGCCAGAGGTGAAAAGACTGAGAGCTGTCAGCATCATGGAGCAACGATAATGCAGCCATCCGGAAAGGTCAACCATAGTCTCAGATAAGTCCAGCTTAGGGCCAGCTTGGGCGTGAACTTGCTGAAGTCCTTGTCCAGATCCAGGTTAAGGGCGAAGGGATTGGATGAGCCGTGTGCCCCCAACCCCTCCAATCCATCACCTGCATTGACAGGAAGCCCTACTAGAGGCCATCTCATGAATGCTTGCGGACAAAATTGGAAATGGAAGAATCACTATTCTTGGGAGCGGAAATCCCTGCCCGTATCCTCCAGCCATGCTTGCCCGTAGTCCTCATGTACTGCATCCACGCTTGCAGGGCCTCCCTGCTGAAGCGCTCCGTCTTCGGCCTGTCTGGGCACCGTGGGCCGGGGGCGGCGGAGAGCGTCAACAGCCGATCGGATGTCCGCTCCATATTTATTTGCCCAGCAACCATATTGCGCTGTCAAACAGGTTGATTATGCCGCCCGTCTTGTCCCCCGCAGCATCATCCACCCGGCCGCCAGCACCCCCAAACCGACGATGCCGACGATGACCGCGGCCAGCGCGTTCACGTCCGGGGAGATGCCCAGCCGCACCTTGGAGTAGATCACCATTGGCAGAGTGCTTGATTCCGGGCCGGAAACGAAGCTGGCGATCACCAGATCGTCCAAGGAGAGGGTGAAGGCCAGCAGCCAGCCGGAGAGCATGGCCGGGGCGATCAGGGGCAGGGTGATGTCCAAGGTCACGCCCATGGGCCGCCCGCCCAGGTCCATGGCGGCTTCCTCCAAGGAGCGGTCCATGGCCGTCAGCCGCGCCTGCACCACCACGGCGACGTAGGCCATGGCGAAGGTGATGTGGGCGATGGCGATGGTGTCGGCGCCGCGCTTGGCCGGCCAGCCGATAAGATCCTGCAGGCTGACGAACAGCATCAGCAGGGAAAGCCCGGTGATGACTTCCGGCATCACCAAGGGCGCCGCCAGCATGCCGGAGAAAACGGTTCGGCCGCGGAAGCGGCCCAAACGGGTCATCGCCAAGGCCGCCAAGGTGCCCAGCAGGGTGGCGAAGGTGGCGCTGACGACGGCGATGCGCAGGCTCAGCAGCGCAGCGTCGATGATCTGCTCGTTCTGCCAGAGCGCTTGATACCAGCGCAGGGAAAAACCCGTCCATACGGACATCAGCCGCGAGTCGTTGAACGACCAGGCGATCATGGCGACGATGGGAATGTACAGAAAGGCGTAGCCGAAGCACAGGCAACTGAAGATGAACGTGCGGCGCTCTCTCATCGCCGCGTCCCGGCGTCGGCTTGCGAAAAGCGCTGAAACAGCACGATGGGCGCCAGCAGAAGCAGCACCAGCACCGTGGCCACGGCGCTGGCCAAGGGCCAATCCCGGTTGATGAAGAATTCATCGTAAAGGGTCTTGCCGATCATCATCGTGTCCAGGCCGCCCAGCAGGGCCGGGATCACGAATTCCCCCAAGGCGGGGATGAACACCAGCAGGCTGCCGGCCGCCACGCCGGGCAGGGACACCGGCAAGGTGACGTCGAAGAACGCCTGCCGGGGCCGTCCGCCGAGATCCGCCGCCGCATCCAGCAAGTTGCCGTCCAAGCGTTCCAACGTGGCGTACAGCGGCAGGATCATGAAGGGCAGATAGCTGTAAACGATGCCGAGATAAACGGCGAAGTCCGTGTAGAGGATTTGCAGGGGCTGTTCTATCAGCCCCATCCCCAGCAGCGCTTGGTTGAGGACCCCGTGCCCGGAGAGCATCCCCATCCAAGCGTACACCCGCAGTAGGAAGGAGGTCCAAAAGGGCAGGATCACCAGCAGCAGCAGGATGTTGCGCCAAGCGCCCGGCGCCCGGGCGATGCCGTAGGCCATCGGGTAGCCGAGCAACAGGCACAGCAGGGTGGAGACCGCGGCGATGCGGATGGATTTCAGGTAGCTCACCCAGTACAGGTCGTCCTCGGTGAGGAAGCGGTAGTTGTCCGCCGTCAGGAAAAGCCCCTGCGCCGCATCGAAAAGCGGCGTGAAGGGCGGCTGGGCGATGATCGGGTCCGCCAAGCTGATGCGCAGCACGATGGCGAAGGGCGCCAGAAAGAAAGCCAGCAGCCAGAAGTAGGGAATGCCGATCACCGTGCGCCGCCACAGACGCTCCGGCCGGGCGGCGCTCATCGGGTTAGCACCACGCTGCAATCCCGGGGCCAAGAGAGATACACCTGCTCATCCCACTCCAAGGCCAGTTCCGCCGAGCGCTGCGCATTTTGGCTGGAAACCTGCACCAGCTTGCCTTGGTCGGTGCGCACCCGATAGAGGGAGTGGTTGCCGTAGTAGGCCAAGTCCTCCACCATGCCGTGCAGCACCGTCAGGCCTTCCCCCTCTGGCGGTTGGCGGCTTAGGCGGATTTTCTCCGGGCGCACCGCCACGTCGAATGCGTTGGGCAGTTCCACCGTCGCGGAGAGGTCGGCTTGAATCGGAACTCCGGTTTCCTCGCAAGCGATCGGAGCGGCGCCGTCGTTGCCCTGCCGGCGGCAGCGGAACAAGTTGATGGTGCCGATGAAGTCCGCCACGAAGCGGCTGTTGGGATATTCGTAGATTTGCGTGGGCGTGCCCACCTGCACGAACCGCCCGGCGTCCATAACGGCGATGCGGGTGGCCAGGGTCATGGCCTCCTCTTGGTCGTGGGTCACCAGAACGAAGGTGATGCCCAGCTGGTCCTGGATGTTCATC
Organism: Candidatus Azophilus sp.; assembly: GCA_965200465.1. GTDB lineage: Bacteria > Pseudomonadota > Gammaproteobacteria > Pseudomonadales > Azotimanducaceae > Azophilus. The sequence goes on from OZ241358.1 coordinate 187,351, forward strand.
AACTCGAATTGGGTGCGCTCCCGCAGGCTTTTGTCCAAGGCGGCCAAAGGCTCGTCAAGCAGCAACACCTTGGGCCGCTTGACCAGCGCCCGGGCCAAGGCCACCCGCTGCTGCTGGCCGCCGGAAAGCTGCCGGGGCTTGCGCTTGGCGAAGTCCTGCAGCTGCACCAACTCCAGCATCTCCCCCACCCGCGATCTGATCTCCGCCTTATCGAGGCCCTCCTTCTTCAGCCCGTAGGCCACGTTGTCCGCCACGGAGTAGTGCGGAAACAGGGCGTAGGACTGAAACATCATGTTGGTGGGGCGCTCAAAGGGCGGCAAATGGGTCATCTCCACCCCGTCGATGAACACCCGGCCGGCGGTGGGCGCCTCAAACCCGGCCAGCATCCGCAGCAAGGTCGATTTGCCGCAGCCGGAACCGCCCAGAATGGCGAACAGTTCGCCCTTGTAAATGTCCAAGTGGACGCCATCCACGGCGGGAAAGCCGCCGAACTCCTTGCGCAGGCCGTCAATGTGGATGAAAGACGCCGCCGCTGGGTCCTCCCAAGGATTTTTCGGCTGGTCTTCCTGCACCATCCCCCCTGCCGCAAGCTGCTGGCCCACCCAACTAGGCGTTGCGCTTGTGGGTTGAATCCAAGGGATTTTAGCAGCGCCTGGGCAAGGTATTATGGCGCCCTCATGAGCGTCCCCAAAAACAGCGCCGCCTTCCAAGCGGAGGGGGCGGCCTAGGCCAGCGCCGATGGACTACGACACCCGCCTTCCCGGAGTGGACGACTTAAAGCGCCGGGCGCGGCGGCGCATCCCCAGCTTCGCCTTCGACTACCTGGAGGCGGGCATCGACCGGGAAGTGGGCAAGCGCCGCAACCGCAAAGCCTTTGACGCGGTGCGGCTGAGGCCGCGCTACCTGCGCGACGCCTCCACTGCGGACATGGAAGTGACCATCTTCGGCAAACGCTACGCCATGCCCTTCGGCGTGGCGCCCGTGGGCTTGGGCAACATGATGTGGCCACAGGCGGAAAGGGTGTTGGCGGCGGCGGCGCAGCAGGCCAACATTCCCTATGTGCTCAGCACCTTCAGCACCACCGACTTGGGCGAGATCGCCCAAACCGCACCGGATGTCTGCTGGTTTCAGCTGTACGTTCCGCAGGAGCCGGCGGCGCTCAAGGATCTGTTGGCGCGAGTGAAGGCGGCCGGCTTCCATGTGCTGGTCGTGACCGTCGACATTCCGGTGGGCGCCAAACGCAACCGGGAGTTGAAGAACGGCCTGAAGCTGCCGTTCAGCTTCACTTGTAGCATCGTCTGGCAATCCATGATTCACCCGCGCTGGGCGCTCGCCACCCTGCGCCGCGGCCGGCCGGATTTCGTCAACGTGCAGCGCTACCGCAGCGGGCCGACCACCGAACTGGCGGAGTTCATCACCAACTTCAGTGTGCATGGCGTAAGCCGGGAGCATTTGCGCACCATCCGCAAGATCTGGACGGGGCCGCTGGTGGTCAAGGGCGTCCAGCACCCGCAGGACGCCCTGGACGCCATGCATCTGGGCGCGGACGGCTTGATTCTGTCCAACCACGGCGGGCGGCAGCTGGACGGGGCGCCGCCCTCCCTGGAAAGCCTGCGGCAACTGCCCGACGAGGTGCGCCGCGGGATGACGGTGATGCTGGACAGCGGCGTGCGCACCGGCTTGGACGTCATCCGCGCCAAGGCGCTGGGCGCCCAGATGGCCTTTTCCGGGCGGTCGTTCTTCTACGGCGTGGCGGCGCTGGGGGCCAAGGGGGGGCGCCAAGTCATCGGCATCTACCGAGACGAGATCACCAGAACCTTGCAGCAACTCGGCTGCCCGTCATTCGAGGCAATGGACGGCAGTTGGCTGGCGCCGACGGCCTGACCCACTAGGGCGATCTTAAAGTCGTTTGCTGGCGCAGCCGTTCCATGCATTCCCGCGGGTTTTCCCCTAGGCTCCGCACTGTGCGGCATTTTTTCGGGCGCGGGCCGCTACGGGCCGCCGCCCGTCTTCTTTGACTTGGAGGGGGGCAGCCCGGCCGGACAACTTCACGCAGCGCCTCGCCCTGCCGGGCGGCGCAGTGGCGTTTGGCCCTGTGCTGAGCGAGAGCATCCCGGAAGAAGGATGGGATTTCATGGACGCTCCCACCGGTTTGCCCGACTATGCCGAGCAGGCGGTGGCGATGCGCTCGCTGTTGTCAAGCTGATGCTGAACCACTTGCGGGGAGACGTTGAATTCGGAGGCGATCTCCTCGTTGTCGAGACCTTCCTTTGCCATATCGAGAACATTTTCCACAGGCGCTAGGAATTCGGCTGCGAAGGCGCGTCCGACTGCCTGCTGCTCCGCATCATGCAGGTTGTTGACCACGCGGCGTCCGAACTGTGGCAAGCAAAGCGCGTCGCCGATGCTTCGGGCAAGCGCGAAGGTCTCCGCTTGCGGGGCCCAGTGAAACCTGCCGCGGTTGCGGTCACGCAGGTGAATTCCTGGTCCGGCGCCGGTCGGCGCCACCACTGCTCGAATGCCCGTTTCGACGTCTGGGCCGGGGACGCGCTGGAAGTGCTTGCCATTGAGCTTCTTGGCCAGCGCCTCAGGTGTTCGCAGGCGACTGCCGTTCACATTCAGCTCCTTACTCAATATGCGCGCCATTCGATAGCCTTGCGCCCAGGGCCGTTCGCCGGGTCGGCGTATTGGCGACGTTTCGAACTGGTTGCGCAACTCGGCTAGCTTTGGAAGATTGGATTCGTACCGTTGGCGGGATTCGAGATCCCGCAACCATGCGAGGGTTGACCAGCGACGGGAGAAAGGAAGGCGCACACCGTCAACAATCCGGTTCCCGCCGGCCAAAAACTCGATAAGGGCTTCGCCAGCGAACAGTTCGCCAGCTTGTTCGATGAACTGGGCGTCGTCATCCGAGATGGCGTATGGATCGACGCCCAAAGCGCCAGCCGCTTCGCAGAAGGCGGCCTCGGCTGCGTCAGTGCGCGATGCGGCGACACGCGCCCACGCCAAGGCGACTTCGCAGTGCTCAATGCCTTCGCTGGCGAGCTTGTCCACAACAGCCTGCACGAAGCCCGCCAAGGCGGTTTCCGCATCTGCTCGCGAAGCAGATTCGCCCTCGACCTGCCAGAACCGCAAACCCGGGTTCGCGCAATGTTGCTGATGGCCTACGACCTCAAAAGCGGTGCCGTCAAAGCCAAGCCGGAGATCGGGCAGAATGAAGCCCGTTCGGTACGGCAACAAGGACTGTCTGTGGTCGCGTCTGCCGAAGATCCGCCACCAATCCCTTGCGATTCCCTCGGCAAGATGCACCGCCGGCACGGTCAAGGCATCGAACGTCTTGTTGGCAACGTCGTCCAAGAAGCGACAGGCGTTTTCGTTGCCCAAAAGTATCCGCAAGTCGCAGAGCGTTGCTCGTTCTTCGGCGGCGGCGTTCGTGCCGCCGTCAACCCACTCAACCGAAAACTTCACGCCACTCCTGCTCCTCGATCGGCCAGCCCTTGTACTCGCCGTTGCCTTGGTTGACACACAAGCCGAACCAGATGCGCCCATCCGCTCGATGCCAGATTTTCTTTGGAAATTCCTTGTCGGCCTCATGGAACTTGTATTGGCCGTTGGCGATGGCCTGACGCACCCAATCAGTTGCCCGCTCCCGGTCCTTGTCCGTGGTCAACGGGCACAGCGTCGTTTGCTGCTTGCCGCGCCTGCCCACCCCGCCGCCGGGGAGCTGCTTCGCCTTGGGCAAGCCGCCCCACCACCCCTTGTCCTTGTGCTCGCCACTGCCTTGATACCGTGCGCGCACGGCCAAGGCTTTGCGCTCGCCGGGGGGCAACACTCGCTGCGGCCTTCGTTCAGGTCGTTTGGGCCTGACCATTTTTGCCTTGCTCATCTTATGGTCAAATGCAGAATACGCCCTGCGTTTCCGCTTGCAGCAAGTATAGCCACTGCGAGATGGCGATGACCCAGCAGTTGTCAATATCCAGTGCTGGGTGCTAATTTGTCGGTGTGGTTCAAGCCGCCATTGCCATCGCTGCCGTTGGCGTCGCCTTGGCTTGGTTGCTGGCGGGGTTGTTGGCTCGGCGGCGCAACGGCATCGCCGATGCTGCGCGTCGGTTCAGGTGGTTGGCCTGTGTTCAGGGCGCGGCTGAATGGGTCGCTGGAAGGCTTCGCAGACCGCAGGGTCGGAACGCCTTGGGTTGGAGATTGCCCCTTATGAAGATGAAGAAATTCCTGCCGGTTGCGAAGCGGCGCTGCATTGGCTTTGCCGTTTCCGGGCTTGGAGCGGCCCCCGCCGCCGGCATTGCCGGGGCGCTGCGCTGCGGTTTGGCGGCGTTCGCTTGGGCGGTTGGCGTTGGCGCTCCCTGCTTGGCGGCGGCGCAGGGGGAAACGGGCATCGCCATCTTTGATGCGAGCGGCCGCACCGTTCAGGAGATGATCGTCACGGCGGAGAAGCGGGACGAGAGCCTGCAGGACTTGCCCCAAGCCATCACCGCCCTGTCCGTGGAGGACATGGAGAACCGCAACTTGGTCTCCTTCGTGGACTTAAGCAGCATCGCCCCCGGGGTGACGGTGGCCAAGAACGAGGGGTTCAAAACCGTCATCTCGATTCGCGGAATCGGCAACGAAGCCAATCAAAACGCCATCGCCAACCCTTCCGTTTCCTATCATTTGGACGGCATCTACATTGCCTCGCCCTATGCGCTGCACACGGACTTTTTGGACTTGGAGCGCATTGAAGTGCTGCGCGGGCCGCAGGGCACCCTGTTCGGACAGAACTCCACCGCCGGGGCGCTCAACGTGGTCACCGCAGCGCCGGACACGGGGGCGTTTTACGGCAAGGCGGACCTCACCCTGGGTAACTACAACCTAGTGCAGGCCCGGGGTTCGGTGAACCTTCCTTTCAGCGACGCGCTGGCCATGCGCGCCTCGGTCGCTTCGCACCGCCATGACGGGTTCAGCGAGAACATCGTGCTGGACCAGGAGTTGGACCAGCAGGACAGCATCGCCGCCCGCGTGCGCCTGCTGTGGACGCCCACGGAAACCCTCAGGTTGAACTTGGCCGCCCAAATCAACAACGACGACGACAACGGCGCGGCGCAAAAGGGCCTCCTGGACCCCACGCCGGACGAGCGCGACCTAGCGCAGGACTCCCCCAACAAGCGCAAGGTGAAGAACCAACTCTACAGCTTGATCGCCGAATGGGACTTGCCGGCTTTCACAGTGAAGTCGCTCACCAGCTACCAGAACGACAAAATCACCGTCATTCGGGACAACGACCGCAATGATTTCGCCACCCTAATAAGCAACGGCGTCTTTCTGCTGCCCTCCCTGTACGACCCTGAGATCAACCAGCAGAGGACCTTCACTCAGGAAGTGAACCTGATTTCCGCCGAACCCCTCATGGGCAAGCTGGATTGGGTGGCCGGGGTCTTCTACCTGAACACGGAGGTGGACATCCTGCTGCGTGAGTACATTGACTTCAACACGGACGGCCAGTTTGGCCCGGTGACTGTGGAGCAGGTGCTGAACTTCGGCGGCGAGGTCGGCTTCATTTCAGACTCCAACCCGGAGCGGGACTCCTTCTCCGTCTATGGGCAGGGCACCTACAGCCTGACCGACCGGCTGCGTCTGATCGCCGGGCTGCGCTACACCAAGGACGAAGTGCATTCAGAGGTCACCAACTTCTTTGGCCGCGCCGGCACTGCGGTTTTGGAAATCGAGGGCAGCAAGGTCACCGGCCGCGGCGCACTGGAGTACGACCTAGGGGAAAGCACCTTGCTGTACGCCTCCTACACCCGCGGCTTCAAGCCGGGCGGCAGCAACCTGACCTACGGCCGGGAGGACGTCATCGCCCCCATCGTGGTGTTGCCCACCTACAAGGACGAGACCGTGCAAGCCTGGGAGATGGGCGTGAAGACGGATTTCGCCGATGGCCGCGCCCGCGTGAACGCAGCCGCCTTCCTCTACGACTACAAGAACCTCCAGTATCAGGAAACGGACCCGGAAGTCTTCGAGGGCGGCGTCGGCAATGTGCCGCGCTCGGAGATCTACGGCGCGGAGCTGGAGTTCTCCGGCTTCCTTACGGACAGCATCGCCTTGGACGCTCGCCTGTCCTGGTTGGAGACCAAGATCACCAAGCGCCACCTCGCCTTGGACAACGTGCGCTCGGACGAGGTCACCAACGCTTTGCTGGCGCAGGGCGCCAACCTCTTCGGCGCGGAAATCCAGCAGGCCCGCGCCGCCGCCATCATCAACGTCAAGGGCAACGAGTTGGCCAAGTCGCCCGGATTCACCGCGGACCTGATGCTCAGTTGGTTCGGGCGCTTGGGCGGCTGGGCCGGTTTGGAGGGCAGCCTGCGCTACAGCTACCGGGATGGCTTCAACCACCGCATCTTCAACAACCCGGTCACCGACAAGGTGCCGAGCTACGACACGCTCAACCTAGGGTTCAGCCTGTTGCCGGATGCGCAGAGCTGGCGGCTCGACCTGATGGTGACCAACCTAACCGACGAGGACGGCGTGAACGCCCGCTTCACGGACGTGTTTGGGGTGGGCGCCACCAGCGATGAGCTGATTCCCCCAAGGCAATACAGCGCCCGCATCGGCGTGGAGTTCTGACCGGCAGTCGCCTTGCGTCCCTTGGAGCGCAGCGGGTGGACTGCCGCCGGATTTCACCACTGAAGCAGCACCTTGCCGAAGGTTTCGTTGCCGGCCACTAGGTCGTGGGCGCGTTGCGCTTCGGGCATGGGGAGAACGGTTTCGATGACGGGCTTGACGGTGCCGCTGGCGAACTTCGGCCAGACGTCGGCCTGTAGCCCGTCCATCACTGCGGACTTGGCGGGAATGCTGCGGGTGCGCAGGGTGGAGCCGATCAGCCGCAGCCGCTTCATCAGCACCGCGGCGAGGGAAATGCTGGCCTTGGCGCCGCCCAGCAGGCCGACCAGGACTAGGCGGCCGTCCATGCGCAGGCTGGCCAAGTTGTCGGTGAGGTAGGCGCCGCCGACCGGGTCGAGAATGACGTCGAAGCCTTGGCCATCGGTCCACTCCCGCACAAGGTCGGCGAAGCGCTCCTTGTGGCGGTTGGCGCCGCCGGCGGCGCCTAGGGCGAGGCAGCGCCGCAGCTTGTCGTCCCCGCCCACCGTAACGAAAACGGGGTTGCGGCTTGCTCGGCACAGTTGCGTGGCGGCGGTGCCCAGGCCGCTGGCGCCGGCGTGCAGCAGCACCAATTCGCCCTTGGCCAGCTTCGCCTCCTGATAGAGATTGAGGTAGGCGGTGGCGAACACTTCGGGAACCGCCGCCGCTTCAAGCAGGGAAAGCCCTTCCGGTGTTTTCAGAACTTGGCCGGCTGGCGCCGCCACCCGTTCGGCGTAGCCGCCCCCGGCCAGCAGGGCGCAAACCTGATCTCCCGGCGCAACGCGGGTGACGCCTTCGCCCACTTCCAGCACCTCCCCGGAGCATTCCAAGCCGAGGATGTCGCTCGCACCCGGCGGCGGCGGATAGGCGCCGGCCGCCTGCGCCAGGTCGGCCCGGTTCACGGCGCTGGCCGCAACAGCGATCTTGACTTGGCCAACCCCGACCTCAGGTTCAGGGGCGTCGCCAAGCTCCAATTTGCCGTCCTTGATCTGAATGGCTTTCATGATCGTGTTCCTGCCCGCACAAACGTTCGGCGCCTTTGCTGCATGTGCAGCGTCCTCGCCCCGTCCGGCACTCCACGCATCCAAGCCCGTGCCGCTTGGCTTGCGCCCAGGCTTCCGATTGCCGAGTATTTTCTTCTCGTCACCATGACATGCGCATTTTCACGCCTTCGCCGTGCAGGTAGCGCTTCAGTTCGCTCACCGAATAGTCGCCGTAGTGAACCATGGACGCCACCAGCGCGGCGTCCGCCTTGCCGACGGTCAGGGCCTCCTTAAGGTGCTCCGGCTTGCCGGCGCCGCCGGAGGCGATGACCGGGATGCGCACCGCTTCGGCGATCATGGCCGTTAGCTTAAGTTCGTAGCCGTTCCTTGTGCCGTCGGCGTCAATGGCGTTGACCACCAGCTCCCCGGCGCCCAGCCGCTCCCCCTCAAGCGCCCAAGCCAAGCCATCGACGTTCATCGGCGTGCGCCCGCCGTTGATGACCACTTCGTAGCCCGAGGGGCAGGCTTGGCCGACCGCCACCCGGCGGATGTCCATGGACAGCACCACGTTTTGGTTGCCGATGGCTGCGGCGCATTCGGCGATCAGGGCGGGGCGCTGCACCGCCGCTGAATTGACGTTGATCTTCTCCGCACCGGCCAGCCGCAGATCCGTGGCGTCCGCAACGGAGCGCACGCCGCCGCCCACGGACAGCGGGATGAACACCTCCTTGGCCACGGCCTCCACCACGTCCAGCATGATGGCCCGCTTGTCGCTGGAGGCGGTGATGTCGTAGAAAACCAGTTCGTCCAGACCGTCCTCGTAGTAGGCGCGGGCTTTCTCCACCGGATCGCCGATGTCTTGGGTATTGATGAAGCGTACGCTTTTGGCCAGCCTGCCGTTGCGCACGTCCAAGCAGGCGATCAGGCGCTTGCTCAGCATTGCCCGTTCCAGTCGATGAAGCGGCGCAGCAGCCGCAGCCCGAAGCGGCCGCTTTTCTCCGGGTGGAACTGCACCCCAAAATAGTTGTCCTGCCCCAGCGCGGCGGGGAAATCCCCTTCATAGGTTGCCAAGGCGTACAGGTTGGCCTCCCGTTCCGGCTTGGGATAGTAGGAATGGACGAAGTAGAACTCGTCGCCGGGCTTGATGTCCTGCAGCAACGGATGGTTCTTGACCGGGCGCACCTCGCTCCAGCCCATGTGCGGCACCTTCAGTTCCGGCCGGTCCAGCCGGAAGCGCTTGGCGGCGCCCGGCATCAGGCCGAGGGTGGGCGTGTTCTGCTCCTCGGAGTGATTCAGTGATATCTGCAAGCCCAAGCAGATGCCGAGCACCGGCTTGCCGCCCTCCACCGCTTGGCGCAGGGCGTTGTCCAAGCCGTTGCGCTTGAGGCTGCGCATGGCGCTGCCGGCCGCGCCCACGCCCGGGAAGATGACGCGCTCGGCATCCCGCACCCGCTGCGGGTCACTGCTGACGGCCGCCGCTGCGCCCACCTCCGCGCAGGCCCTCTGCACACTGCGCAGATTGCCGGCGTCGTAGTCGATGATGACGATGGGGGCTGTCATGAAAGTCCCGCCTGCAAGAGGCTTCAGAATGACTTCAGGAACTCATCCACCCCGAGGCTCGTTTGCCTGATGATGGCCTTGAGGGTGCCTTTGTCCAGTTCCCTATGGTCTGGAACGATGGTTTGAGCATTCGAGCACATTGCTTTCCAGAAATTCCGGGCAATCCGCTCATGCAGCAACGACTAGGGCCTTGAAGGTCTCGTCAGGAACCGACCGCCCATCCTCCTCCAGAGAGAGGACGTAGCCTTCAATCGCCTCCTTGATGTTGGCGATGGCCTCCCGTCTCGTTCCTCCTTAACCCAATAGCCATCTTCGCCCGGATAAATGACCACTTGCCTCATGCCGTTTCGCTCCACCGACTCTTTAGGGTCCGCCCATTCTACTACTTGGCGGGTTGTGCGAAACTTGCGGCGCAGTTTGCCGCGTTGGTGGAGTGGGCCATGAGCCGCGCCGTTCTGTTGGTCAATTTGGGCACTCCCAGCTCGCCGGCGGCGGCCGACGTGCGCCGCTACCTGAACGAGTTTCTGATGGACCCCTACGTTCTGGCCGCGCCCTGGCCGGTGCGCCGGCTGATCGTCAGCGGCTTCATTCTGCCCTTTCGCCCCAAGCGCAGCGCCGCCGCCTACGCCTCGATATGGACGGACGCCGGCTCCCCGCTGCTGCGCCATACGCAACGGTTGGGCGAAGCGGTGGGGGAGCGGTGCGGCCTTCCCTGCCTGGTCGCCATGCGCTACGGCGAACCGGGCATCGCCGCGGCGCTGCAGCGGCTGCAGGAGACAGGCTGCACCGAACTGCTGTTGGTTCCGCTTTTTCCGCAACATGCGGACTCCACCCGCACCACCGCCATCGAAGCCGTCCGCAAGCGGCTGCCGGACGGCATGGAACTGCAAGTGCTGCCGCCTTTCTACGGGCGTGAGGGCTATGTTGACTGTCAAGTGCGACTGCTCGAGCGGCATCTGCCCCCGCAGTGGGACCACCTGCTGCTCAGCTACCACGGCCTGCCGGAGCAGCACGTCACCAAAGCGGACCCCACCGGCGCCCATTGCCTCGCCAGCGCGGATTGCTGCGAACGGGCCTCCCCGGCGCACGCCACCTGTTACCGCCATCAGTGCTACGAGACGGCCAAAGCGCTGGCGCGACGGCTCGGCGTTGCCGTCGCCGGTGTGGGGGAAGCCCCTGCTGCGCTGCGCCCAGACCAGCAGCCGCCCGCCGCTAGCGCCGCCGCGCCGCGCGGCGCGGCTGCCGGAACAGCGGGGCCGGCCGCCGCAATTCAAGCCGAGCCGGGATTGGCGCGGAGGCAGGTGGGCGTCAGCTTTCAATCCCGCCTTGGGCGGCTGCCTTGGCTGCGCCCCTACACGGACCAGGTGCTTGCCGAACTGCCGGCCAAAGGCGTGCGGCGGCTGGCGGTGTACTGCCCATCCTTCGTGGCGGACAATCTGGAGACCTTGGAGGAGATCGGCCTGCAAGGGCGCAAGACGTTTCTGCAGGCCGGCGGCGAGGCGCTGACCTTGATTCCCTGCCTGAACGACGCGCCGGAATGGGTGGACGCCTTGGCTAGCTGGATCCTGGAGCAGCCTACCTAAGCTTTGCGGCCTTGGCGGAAACCGCCTTGTAGAAGCTCTGCACCAAGGGTCGGGAGAACATCGACTTGCGGGCCACGAAGCGCACCGGACGGTTCAGCCCCTGTTGGTCCAGGCGGATGAGCTTAGCCTCCTGTACGCCCAGCGTCCGCGCCACGCCGATGGGCGTCAGCCCGTGGCCGAACCCGGCCAAGGCCATCTGCGCCACGGAGAAGAAGGACTCCAAGGACTCCTTGCGGCGCAGATGCAGGCGGCGCATGTCCTCCTCAATGGAGGCCCAGGCGCCGGAGCGGCTCTCTATGGTCAGCACGTCGAGCGGGTCGCCGGGCCGGTAGTCCAAGGGCTTCAGGGCCGCCGGAATGATGACCATCGGCTCCAAGCGGATGATCTCGCTTTGCAGGTCGGTTTCCGCATCCGAGGAGCCGGTGCAGATGCCCACCATGTACTCCCCGGAACGCAGCCGGTCCAGCACCACTGGGGAGCGCTGCGCGTGAAAGGCCAGCTCCACTTCCGGCATTTCCCGGCCCACGGCGGCGAACAGGCTCGGCCCCCAACTGGCCAGTATGGCTTCGGAGACGCCCAAAATGATCTTCCCCCGGCGCAGGGCGTTGTCCTCCAGAAACACGCTGCGCAGTTCACTGACCAGCGGCGCCACCTTCTCCACCAAACGAATGCCCTGATGGGTCAGCGCCACCCGCCGTCCGTGGCGCTCCACCAAGGGCCGCCCGTAGTAGCGCTCCAAGGCGGCGATGCGCTTGCTCACCGCCGACTGCGACAGCTTCAGCACCGTGGCGGTCTCCATCATGGTGCCGGTTCTGGACAACATGATGAGGGTTTCCAAGTTCTCGATCATGAGCGGAAGAAGGCCGCGCCCGCCAGCCCCAGCACCGGCACCGCCAAGGCCCGGTCCAAGTAGTCGTTGCGCATCTCGCAGGAGGTTTCGGCGATGAGGGTGCAGCCGTGGCAGGCGGCGCCGTGCAGCCAGCGGCCCTCCATGCTTGCGCCCGGCTGGTGCTGAGCGCAGACCGGGTCGTTGGCGCAAAGGGCGCCGGCGCGCAGCGCATCGGCCAAGTGCCCTTCGATGTGGTGGGCCTGCTGAACCAAGCCGCCAAGGGTGCCTTCGGCATCCGGGGCGCCGGTGTAGAGGAGGATGCCGAAGCGCTCCCCGTCCGGCCCCGCTTCGGCGTAGATGCGCTCCCGAATGGCGCTTGCCGGGTAGCCGCAGCGCATGGCCAGGGATTGGATCAACAGGTGCGATAGGCTGTGCAGCAGCACATAGGGGCCGCCGGGAAAGGAGCGCTGGACATTGCGGTCCCGCCGCCAAACCTCGTATCCCTCGGCAAGCTGCTTCAGACGTTGCTGGACTGGCGGACGCTGCAACCATGCCCGCACCGCCTCCGTTCGCAAGTGGATGAACAGGCCCTCGCCGCGGTTTTCAACCGCGGGAAACCACTGCGGGTCCAGGGCGATGTCCGCCCGCTCCACGTCGCTTTCGTACTCGCCGTGGATGTCCGGCGTCACCGCGTCCAGGCGGGTGAAGCCGAGCAGGGCCTGCACCTCCCGCAGACGATGCAGCTGAATGACGGCGGCAATGCCGTCGCTCAACCGGGAGCGGCGCCAGGCGTCGTCGGGCAGGCGTCGGGCGTGGAAGTCCTCATCGGTCGGCGCAGCGTCGCCGAACCCTTCAGGGACGTTCAGCAAGGCGTCCAACTCCACCTGCTTCACCGTCCGCTCCCCGGCCGCGCCGTCGCGGATGGCTCTGACGGTTTGCAGCACGTCTTCGTCGCTGAACGCATCCAGCGCTTCTGCGATCTTGGGCTTTTTCTTGATGAAGGCGAGTTCGCCGGGGCTTTCGACTATTTGCAGGTCATCCCAAAGTTTCAGAACAGCGCCCGCCACCGCCGTTCCCCGTTCCGGCAGGGACAAGACGCTGACCACCTGCGGGAAATAGGCGTTGGAGGCGGAGCGGATCAGCAGGCGGCTGGGCAGGCCGCAGTCTTCATTGGCGTGGCGTCCCAGCCAGGGCCGCGCCCCTTGGCAGGGCCCCAGCGGGTTGGCGCTCAAGTCCGCCGCCTCGTGGAGGGAGCGGGACTTGCCGCACTCGCAGCGAACGCGCAGGTCGGAGAGGTCGCCGGTGGTGCCGCTCTCGTCCAGCCATAGCTGGCGGCAGCAGCGCAGCTCCGGGCCATGCACGAACCCGCGCCAGTCCAGGTCGTCCACATGGCCGCGCTTGCAGGCGCGCACGAAGCGGGTGGGAACCAAGGTTTGGCCGTCAAAGCGCCCTTTGTCGTCCAAGGCCTGGCGATGCGCCAGCCGCCGGGAGCGTTGGCGCTCTTGGCTTTGGCCCAGAGCCTCCTGCACGACGAACCATTCCGGAAAGGGCCAAGCGCCAATGCCTCTGGCCGGCCCCCAAAGTTCCCTCGGCGCCGGGGGCGGCGCGTAAAGCCGTGGGTGGGTTATGCCCGTCATGGCTTGGAGCTTGCGGGCGAGGCGCGGCTCCACCACTTCCTCCAAGCCGCTCGGCCAAGTGTCCAGGCCGCCGATGACGGCTGAATGCCTTGGCAGGTCGATCAGGGCGCCCGGCCCATAGGTGGTGATGACTTGGCTTTGCCGAAGCTGCCCGGCTTGGCGGCTCATGGCGCGGCCCGTCCTCGGGGGTCCAGCAGGTGGAGATTGACTTCCGGCTCCACGTCCCGCAGGGAGCGGTTGGCCCGGAACTTGCGGTGGTCGTTGGTCTCGAAATCGGTGTCCAGCATCTCCCGCAGCAGCGGACGGGGCCGCCCTAGTTCATGCTTTTGATACTGCACGGAGACGCCGTTGGCTTGGTAGTCCGCAACGACCCTGCTCCAGGAATCCAGCAGGTCGGCAACCCGCTTGCGGACGCTCTCCAGCGCTTCCCCACGCTCGGCTTCGTTGGCGAACGGCTGCTTGTTGACCCGCTCTTGGAAAGCCGGCACAAGCTGGCGCTCCAGTGCGGCGCGAACCTCTTGGATCCGCTCCGCGCCTTGGGGCGGCGTCAGCCTGCCTTCAATGTGGCGGGCCAGCCCCACTAGCAGGCCGGCGAAGCCTCGGTCCAGGGCGCGGGCGGAGAAGGGCGTGACGCTGGCAACCTCCACGGAGCGGTAGAAGGTTTCGTGATAGTGCCGGAAGCGCTCGTAGTGGGAGCGGTCCCGGGGCTTGTGCGCGTTCAGCAGGGTGACCACCAGCCCGGGCCGCCGATCGTCCCGCCCCACCCGGCTGGTGGCTTGGATGTACTCCGCATGGGCTTTCGGCTGGCCTTGCACCACCATCAGGCCCAGACGGGGGATGTCCAGGCCCACGGAGATCATGTTGGTGGCGATGGCGCAATCGACCGGCTGCTTTTCGTGGAAGGCGCATTCCAGCCGTTGCCGTGCTTCGGCCACCTGGTTGGTGGAGACGCGGGAGGTCAGCTCCAGCACCTCGGAGAAGGTGCGGCGGTCCCGGAACAGGCCGCGTCCCTCGCCGATGCGCCGGCGTTCGCCGTACTCCTTGAGGGTGTTGCGCACCTCCTCCTCCAAAACCCGCCGAGCGCCGCCGAGCTCCCGCAGGCTGTTGAAGTAGCCGAGCACGGTCATGTACGGGTCGGCGGGGTTGTCTTGGTTTCTGCGCCCGCCGGCTTCCCAAAAAGCCCGCTGCGCCGCGCCCATCAGCGCCAGCCAAACCCTGCGCATGACCAGTTTGGGGCTGCGCCCCGGGGCCGCAACGCCGAGGTAGCGGCGCCCCGGCGTCTCCTCCACGGGCTGGGTGCGGGCGAAGAACGCATCCCGCCGGTCCGGCCCCGGCGGCGGGAAAACCTGGGTTTGCGGGCGGCCGAATAGGGCTTGAATCTGATCCTGGGCGCGGCGCGCGGTGGCGGTGGAGGCGACGATCTTGGGCCGCGCCGCCGCGCCATCAAGCGCCCCCATGCACAGCGCTTCAATGGCGGTTTCGTAGAGGCCCACCATGGTGCCAAGCGGCCCGGAAATCAGATGCAGTTCGTCTTGGATGATGAGGTCCGGCGGCGGCAGCGGGCGCTTGAGGCGTTGCCCCGCGCTTGGCAGGTCCGCCGCCCCGTGGAAACCCTGCGCATCGAACTGCCGCGCGCCGCCCAGCAGCTTGCCGGTTGCCGCCACCCAAGGCAGGGAGGCGAACTTGTCCACCGTGGCGATGAGGAAGGCCGGCAAGCGGCGGTAAATCGGCTCGTCCACCGCCAGGATGGGCAGGGAACGGCGGCCGCTGAAGTCGCACTCGAAGTTGGCGCAGGCCACCCGCAACTCCTTGGGCGCATCGTCGTTGGGCAGCAGGTGGAAGGAATCCGGCTCGAACTTGGCGCCGCACCAGGGGCAATTCTCCAAGGGGATGGGGGAGGGCTTGCCGCTGGGGTTGGCCTTGAACTGTCGGGTCTTGGCCCGCGCCGAATCCGAGCGCTGTTCGCCCTTCCTGCCCATGACGTTGGGCGTGGCCGCCTTGCCCACCCAAAGGCCGATCTCGAAGGGCCAGGCGCCGTAGCGTTCGGCGTCCGCTGCGCGCTCCAGTTCCAGGGCGCAGACCAGCCCGGCGGCCCGGGCTAGCTGATCCAAGGTCAGCAGGCGCAGGGTGTAGCGCATGATGACGCTGACCCCCGCTCCCTGCCGCCCGTCGAGTTCGGGGTTGCGCAGGCGGCGCAGCACCATCGCCAGGGCGGCCAGCCCCAAGTACGCCTCCGTCTTGCCGCCGCCAGTGGGGAAGAACAGCAGATCCGCGGTTTCCCGATGCGGGTCTGAAGGGTCCGCAATGCCGGGCAGGTTCAGCAGCAGGAAGGCAAGTTGGAAGGCCCGCCAGCGGGGGGGCTGCGCGGCGAACTGTTCCGGCAGCCGCTGCCGCAGCGCCCGCGCCACGGCGCGGTTGGCCACCCGGAAGGCGTCCAGCGCATCCGGGTCATTCGTTAGCACTTCAATGCCGCGCTCCATCCGCTGCGCCGCCAAGGAAGCCAAGCGCAGCAGTTCCTCGGCGGTTTGGCGCCGGGTTCCCGCGAGCGTGGCAATGCCTTCGCGCCGAGCTGCAATCCAGGCCCGGTATTCCGCTGCCAAGGGGTGCAGGGCGGCTTGCGCGGCCGGCCCGTCGGCCAAGGCGCCTAGCGTCTCCATGCCAAGCTCCGCGCCGGGTGCCGGCATGGTTTCCGTCTTCTCCACTTCGGCGCTGGGAATCCAAGCGGTGCGCAGCCGCCGGCAGGCGCCATCGACCAACTCCCAAGCCGCCGCAACGCCGTGGCCGGTGGCGTATTCCGGGGTGTCCGCGTAGTGCAGGTCCGCCACCTGCTCGTCCCAATCCCCCTCCCGCGCTCCGCGCGGATTGGGCCGCGGCACGAAGGCTTGCCGCCCGCCGACTTCTATTTCGGCCTGAAAGGCGAAGGCAAGGTCCGGGTTGCCTGCATCCGGTTCGCGCCGGTTCACCAAAAAGACGGACACCGCCCGCGTCCCTTCGGGGATTGCGGCCAGACCTTCGGTGTCGATGGGCCGTTCCTCCACATGCAGGCAAAGGCCGCCGGAATCCGGGATGGCCAGGCTCTCGCCTTGGGCAGCGGCGCCCGTGGATGGCGGCTGAGCGGTGGCGGCGGAACCCGACACGGATGGCTTCCCGCCTTGGGCGATGGACACCCGCATGGTTCGCTCCTGCGGACGCCGCTGCCAGACGGACAGGGGCTTGCCGTCGCCGCCCTCCGCCTCCGCTTGCTCGTAGTCGCCCCAGCGCACCGTCACGTTCAGCGCTTGGGCCTGCTTCGCCACCAGAAAGCTCAGCCCCATCGACGACGGGAAGAAGCCCCGCTTGGCGGCCTTGCGCTCCTCCGAGGACTCCTCCGCCAAGCCACTGGATTCAGGCGTTTCGTCAAGGTCTTCGTCACTGTCCGCATCGGCAATCTGCTCGGCCCGCGCACCGGACGGGACCAGAAAGCCGGTGAGATACCAGTTCGAGGGACGCACCCAACCGGGCAGGCGCTCCGCCGCCAGCTCGTGTCCGGCCCAAGGGCCGATGAGGTCCAGATGCAGGGCTTCGGCTAAGCGGGTGCGGACTTGCAGGGGGGTGGAGGGGGCCTCAAGCTCAGCCATTAAGGGCACTCATCTGTCATTGCGCCAAATCTACTTCTGCAAGGCATTGATGTCAAAGGAGATTTGGCTGGGTGCAGTCACTTATTGCAGTCCTCGGCGTAGCGCTTCAAGCGTTGCTGAACCTCTGCCTTGGGCAGTCTGCATCTGGGGTGCTTGCTGAGGGCCGCTAGGCCACTGTGTAGTTTCCGGGTGGACGCTGCCGCCGCTTTGTGCATTTCATCCAGCAGCCACAGGATACCGTGGCACTCCACATGCTCTGCTTCAGCCAGTCTGCGCAATTTGGCGTCCTCGGTGAGCAATGTCCACTTGTGGCGTGCAGCCAGCGTGAGCGCGAAGCAGTCCGGCAGGGAAAGTGCTGCGTACTGGCGCTGGCGGCTCAACGCCTGCATCACTTCATCCCCTTCTAAGGACAATACTCTGAGACCCAACTGGCGCAGCCTAGCGCCGCTGTGGGCCTCCAATTCCCGCTTATACAGAAGATCTGGAACGGCGAACTTGAAGGGCAGGCGAAAGGCTGCCTCCAGCAGCGAACCACGGTCCAGATCGACCAGCACCGAAGTGTCGGATACCACCATCATGGCGGTTCACGCCGATTCGCATTCTGGCGGCTCCTGCATCCTTCGGTCCAGCTCGCGGACGGAGATGCCCAGCAGCTCC
Source organism: Candidatus Azophilus sp. (assembly GCA_965200465.1). GTDB lineage: Bacteria > Pseudomonadota > Gammaproteobacteria > Pseudomonadales > Azotimanducaceae > Azophilus. Next base: position 204,847 of record OZ241358.1, read on the forward strand.
GCGGCCTTGGGTTCGCTGACGGCCTCTTCCGCCAAGGCGCGGAGGCATAGCCGCTCGAAGCGCTTGGGCTTCTCGCCCTTCATGGTGAAGGGTTCCTCATAAGGAAAGCGCCGCCAGCCGCGACGGTCAAACTCGTCGAACAACCGCCGGAAAAGGGCTTGGCTGATTATGCCGAGATCCTTGCAGCGGTAGGTGAGCGCCTGCACGCTGACGCCGAATAGCTGCTTCAACTCGAACAATTCCCCCCAGCCAATGGACGTGCGGCGCTTGCCGACTTCCGACCAGAGGGCTTCGGCCGGCATGAGAAAAGCGCCGGCAAAGCGGTTGGCGGCCTTTTCCGCGGCGTCCTTGGGAAGGCCGCTGCGGATGGACAACACCATGTGGCCGATTTCATGGGCAATGGTGAAGCGCTGCCGCTCGCCCCAGTCCGTGCCGTTCACCACCACCACGGGCACGGTGCCGTCACCACTGCGGCGCACTTGGGCCGTTAAGCCATCGATGCCCTTTAGCTCGGTGGCCAGAACCTTGACCCCGCGTTCCTCCAGTACCTCGACCAGATTTGGAACCGGCTCGATGCCGAGGCCCCAGTGATAACGCAAGGCGCGGGCGCCTCGGTCCGCCTCCACGAGGTCGTTGACCACTGGGTAGGGAGCGTCTCGGGGCTTGTCCCACTCCAAGCTGGGCAGGCCGAGCAACTCCTCAATTGCGAGGTAAGGCTCCAGCATGCTGAGCACCTTGGCCTCAACTTGGGCTTCCTGGCGCCTGCTGGTGATGGCCTTCTTCCTGAAATCCACTTCCTCAAGCACCATTTCCTGGTCGCCGACCAAGTAGTCCACCGAGACGCCCAGCGCACTGGCCAGCGCGATCAGAGTGCTGGAACTGGGCATCGCCTCGTTCCGCTCGTACTTGCTGATGGCCTGAGCGGTGACGAGGTTGTCAATTTCCTTCTCCAAACTGCGAAGCGACAACCCAGATGCACCCCTAGCGAGCCTCAAGCGTTTACCAATCATAATTAAATGCCCCTTGACACGATTTGACAAATATAGTAAAAAATTGAAATATTATCAACTTTTGGGGTTGAATTCTTCGGACACGCCCTCAATAAGCACTATAACGCCTTGGGACAGGTGGAAACGGTGCCCATGAACGGAAGGAGGTAGCCATGAAAAAGCCCAACCTTAGCCCTGAATCGCTGCTTGCCGACCTTCTGGATTCGCTTTTGGCCGACATCGCCATCCGCATCCAGCTCAGCCAGACGGCGCACGACAAGGCCGTTCGGCGCTACGAAACCATTGCGAAGCGGCTCGACGACGAGGGCAGTCCATTCGCCGGGCGGATCGACCTATTCTACCCGCAGGGGTCGATGGCCATCGGGGCCGCCATCGCCTCCGGCGTCACCCAAGACGACTACGACCTGGACATGGTGTTGCAGGCCGGGTGCCGGGGATTGTTGCCCCAAGAGGTTCTCGACCTGTTGTTCAAGGCTCTCAACGGCAAGCCGGGCTCCCGCTACCACGGCAAGGTCAAGCGCCGAACGCGCTGCGTGACCATCGAGTACGCGGCCATGCACATCGACGTGACGCCGGCGGAACGCCTGCCGGGGACGCCGGAACGGGAGAGCAACATCTTCCACCACAAGCCCCCGCAAGACATCGGCGAACGCATCGTGGCTAATCCCTTTGGCTTCGCCGAGTGGTTCAAGCAAGCCACGCCAGACGGCGGCTTTGCCCAGCAGTACGCCGAACGAGCCAGGGAGTACGAAGCATCGCTGCTTGTCGAAGCAGCGGAGACGGACCCGGTTCCGCCGCCCGAGCCCGCCTTCCGCAAATCGTTGGCCGTGGTCGCGCTGCAACTGCTGAAGCGGTGGCGCAACGTGCAGTACCAGAAGAGAGGAGGGCGCAAGCCGCCATCGATCATGATGTCCAAGCTGGTGGCGGATGCTGCCGGCCAGACCAGCACTCTGTGCGAGGAAGTGCTGCACCAAGCGCGAGAGATGCTGGCGTTTTTCGAGCGCTCCCACCAAGCCGGACGGCGCGTACATGTCGAGAACCCCGTGTGCCATGACGATGTGCTCACAGACCGCTGGCCAGCGAACTTGACCAGCCAAGCGGTGTTCGTAAAGGACCTGCGACGGCTCGTCCAACGCCTCGAACAACTGCACAACTGCGATCTCGGCGAGATTCGAAAGATCATGGTGGAGTTGTTCGGCGAGGGGCCGACGACCGATGCAGTCAAGGACTTCGTGGAGCGCGTCGGGCGCGAGATCAAGCGGGGGAAGAGCCAGCATCGTCGGAACGGTGGGAGCGTCGCCCTGCCGGGGGTAGCGGCCACCGGCATCGCCACGCCGAAGCACAAGTTCTATGGCGGCAAGTGGTGGGAATGATGAAGCAGCGATGGCAGACGACCATGACGCAAGTTCGGCACATGCGGGTCAAATGGCCCGAATTCAGAGTCAAGCATCGTGACAGGCAACAGGCAATCTGGGAGGGAGAACTCAGACCGTTCCACAAGACCTACACAGTGAGCGTTATCGTCCGCTTTGCACCTCCCGGTCCCGGGGCGCCCAATCCACTGGTGATGGTGCTCAATCCACGGCTGTGCGGTCGGAACGAAAGGCCAGATGAGGCGATTCCGCATGTGTACGACAACCCGTGGAACCCTTTATTGCCTCTTCTGTGTCTTTTTCATCCGCCTACTGACAGATTCGACCCACGCCGCCAAAGTGCCGCCGACACCGTAATCCCTTGGACGATCGATTGGCTGGCCTGCTACGAAGGTTGGCTGGCAACGGGCAGGTGGGTTGGCGGCGGCGTGAGTCATTGACACGTCATGGCGCAGTACGGCTTGTCGCCCAAGCGCTCCGCCGGAGCGCTCAAAACCAAGCGCGTGGCGCTTCTCTGGCCAGACGACCAACCGTTCCGCATTCTCTCCATTGATGGTGGTGGCATCCGCGGTGTATTCCCTGCGAGTTTCTTGGCTGGCCTAGAAGAACATGCGCTGGGCAGACGCCTGATCGACTATTTCGATCTCATCGCCGGAACGTCCACAGGCGGCATCATCGCTCTGGGGCTGGCGAGTGGGCTGCGGGCTGCAGAAATACGCGACCTCTATGTGCAACGCGGTTGCGAGATTTTTCCTCCCTCGCTGGGCGGGTTGGTTGGAACCGTCAGACGAAAATACCGTGGACTGCGCAAGCTCATGCGATACCGTTACGACCGCAACGCACTCGACGAACTGCTGCGCGAGCGCTTTGGCAGCACGACGTTAGGCGAGTGCGGCGCTCGGCTGTGCATACCGTCGGTGGACGGACGTTTCGGCGAGACCTATATCTTCAAGACGCCCCACCACCCGGACTTCAAGAGGGATGCCGGCGAGCGCATCACGAAGGTCGCAGCGTCCACCGCCGCTGCGCCGACCTTCTTCCAGCCGCTTGAAGATGGCGGCTACACGTTCCTCGACGGTGGGCTGTTCGCCAATGACCCCATCATGGTGGCGTTGGCGGACGCACTTTCCTGCTTCGACGTCAGCCGCGACAACGTCCGCATCTTGAGCATCGGCTGCGGCGGTGCTCCGTATCGGGTCGCCAAGCGGCATCGAACGGGCGGACTATGGGCTTGGCGAGACGTGATCGAGGGCGCAATCCACTTCCAATCTATGAATGCCCAGGGGCAGGCAGCCCTCCTGGTCGGCGCAGACCATGTGGTACGGGTGACTCCAGCGAGCATCGCCGGCGAGCCCATCGCGCTGGACGACTGGCAACGTGCGGTCGATGAGTTGGTGCCAGCGGCGGCGAATGCACTCTGTCGGCAGAGAGAAGAGATTGCCAGCACGTTCTTGCAGCAACCCGCGCTACCGTACACGCCCATTCGCCGTTAAGCAGCTGGCGTACCGCATCGGGCAATTGGCTTCAGCGCGATCACTACGGCCAAGGCTCGCCCGAGCAAGTGGTCTTGAATTGGAGTCTTCAGTTCCCCTTGCTACCCATCCCCGTTCGCATCGTGTCGCAACCGCTGGATTTCGGCTAGAGGATCGTCGAATTGCCGCCAGCCGCTGTCCTTCACTTCGCGCAACCTCTGCACCACCTCGTCAATGGGCGCGTCGTCTAGTTGCTCGAACTTGCTGATGTCGAACCGAATGAGTTTCCAGTGGCCGTTCGATTCACGCTCCCAACGACCTTCTCCCCACACGCGCAGGGTGCCTTGGTAGAGATGCGGGGCCAAGCGACGCGCCATGTCGCGTGTGCTATTGCAGATGTGGATGGTGGTGCCGGCTTGGAGATGAACCGGCACGGTGTCGTCTTTGCCGCCAACGCGAATCAACACGCCATCGAACGCGCATAGCTGTTTGAACGGGCCGAATGTTCGGGGTGGGGGTTTGTCTCGGCCGGGAAAGTGGATGATCTCGTTGCCGCCGGCCTCCATGAGGCTTCCGGTGGCGTTGTCCTTGGCTAGGCGCAAGTTGATCGCCCTGAACGGCTCGGCGACATCGGCGGGTGTGCTGTTTGCGCTGACAGTCCGCAGACGTTCTTGGACAACTGGACCAACTTCCGGGTCCACATGCTGAACCAGCACGGCGCTGCCCGCTTCAAGGCGGTTGAAATGCACATGGTCAGCGTGGCCGAAGAGGCGGGCCAAGTCCGCCATGTATTCGGCCAGCCGCGCCATCGGCAAACTGCCGGGGTCGCAGGCGTCAATGGCGAACCGGTAGGTGTATTGGGGATCGCTCATGGTTGCGTATTGGTTGCTTGCCCTGACTGTAGGGCGGGGTCTAGTTTACTGCGTTTTTGCCGCTTCGTTTGCATGGCGCCCCATCGCCTTGTACATGTCTTGGCCGATGCGCACTAGGTCCTGATGCTGGGCGTCCCGTGGATATTTGGGCAGACTGAGTGCGGAATGGAAATCACCCGCGCCGCTAAGGGACCGCAATGCGCTGAGGTAAAACCTAGCACCCGCGCGGGAAGCTGGGAATTGCATTGCAAGGAACGCCGCCATCGACTTCGCCCGCCGCCGGCCCGCAAACAACATGCGTTCGGGCGCATTGGTTCTCGATTGGCTCATAGTGCCGAAACCCTCGCGTTGATTGCCCATATTATGCCTCTACGTCCAAACGATGTAGGGGCGAAAGCGCCAAACACCGGAAATCATGTAATCTCGGCGATGGAGATGTCGAGTGGAGCGTTTCCGTGTCCGGCAACTGGCGCATGACGGTCGTCGCTGCGGGCGGCTGCGTTCATGGGCTGAATTTGGAGGACTACCATTGATTGCTGCTGGCGTTGAAGTGAAGATGACGCCCTCTCATCCTGGCGATTTCGTCCGCACCGAGATCATTGAGGAGTTTGGGCTGAGCGTAACGAAGGCCGCCGAGGTCTTGGGCGTGCGCCGGGCCACGCTTTCGGTCCTGCTCAATGGCAAGGCTGCGCTGTCGCCGGAGATGGCTCTGTGCATCGAGAAGGCTTTTGGCGTGAGCATGGACATGCTGATGTGCATGCAGGCGTGGCACGACACCGCCCGGATGCGGGCTAGGGCGCACGAGATCAAGGTTCGGCGCTACGCGGCGGCTTGAGCGCCATCTTGCGCTGCGCCGTCAAGGCGGCGCGGTGGTCTTGGTAGGCTTTGCCGGCGGCTTTGGCGCTGGCCGCGGGGGCGGTGCTGGCGGCTGCGTCTTTCCGGGCCGTCTCGGGTTTCCGCTAGAAACGGGTCGGGTTTTCTTGCTGATCAGGTGGCGTAGCGTTCCCGCACCGTCTTAAACGCCAGCGCCTCGCTCTTTTCGTTCAGCCGGCGGTTATCGACAATCCCGGCATCGCCGGAGCGTTGCGTTGCAATGTTCATCTGCTTCGAGAGATCGCCAAGCCGCTGCCGCGCTTCCGCTTCGTCAATGCGCTCAACGGCGGCCCATAGCTCTTTCCAGCCAACATCCAAGCTGCGGCATTGAAAGCCGATGCCGTGGGCGACCGCGGCCTTCTTCGCGTAATCCGCAATGAACATCCAGACGGCGACGATTCCGACCAGCGCACTGGCAATTAGCTGAACGACGCCCGGAAAGAGATCCAGAATGGCCGCGAAGGAACTGGCGACGCCCATACCCAACAGCAGCAGGGTCAACGAGTGCTTACGCTGATAATGATTCGCCAAGGCTTCGTAGTACCTGACGAGCCGGTCTGAATCGAGCAGCTCTTGCCATATATCGTTGCGCGTCTGGTCGCTGACCATATCCCGCCACCTCTCAAGCATCCGCCGCCGCCGTGCAGTCGGCCTTCGCTGCCGGGCCATCCAATACAGCCGAGACACGCCCGGCTGCCCGCATTGCCGCAGGGACAGTAACCCCACACAACCTGGGCTGTCAAACCTCCATGCGGCAGCACTGGTTTTGGTGCCGAGGTTGAAGCGGCAAAGTGACCGCTCACGGCCAGCCTAGGTTGCACGGACGCGTTGGACGTGCAAATATCTGCACTTTGAAGGCCAGCAGAGCACGAATCAGGCGGCGGCTCGAGAGCGAAGGGTGGTTCTTGGTGCGCCACGGCGGTGCTCATGACATCCATCGACATGCCGACGTCGAGGGCATCCTGACGCTGCCTCGGCATCGACGGGTCACGCCGGCGATGGCTAGGTCCATTGCGAAAAAGGCTGGTTGGATCGGATGGAACAGAGGAGATGCTTGATGTCCAGATACCCCGCGTTCGTTGACGGAGAGGCAGGCGCCTACGGAGTGACGTTTCCAGATCTCCCGGGCATCGTCGCCATGGGCAAGACCATGGACGCTGCCTTGGTGCATGCCGAGGAAGCGTTGCGCGACTATGTGACGGAGACCGAAAAGGATGGCCGGCAAATCGTCGAAGCAAGTCCGTTGGAGCAGGTGTCGCCGCCGGAAGGGTCGGTGCTGGTCGCCATCCCGCTCATCCACCTCTCCGGCCGCACGGTTCGCGCCAACCTGACGCTGGACGAGGGGGTGGTCGCGTTCATGGACTCGGAGGCCCGCCGACGCCAAATGACGCGCAAGGCGTTCGTGGAGTGGATGGTGCGCCGCATTGCGCAGCAGGGAGGCTAATTCCAAGCAAGGCAACCGTAGCGCGGTGGACAGCACTTCAGGCGTTGCGGGGATGGCGGACGGCTTTCCATACTTGCAGACGCGGGGTGATAGTGCGGTTCCGAGCTTGGCGGAGACCTGTTGCCTTGGGTTGCCGAGTACCTTACGATTCACGCCTTTAGACGTTCTAGGTAAGGGTTCAGGCATGGAGACGGTGAAGATCACCAGCAAGGGGCAGATTACGATCCCGAAGCAGGTGCGCGTGAAGCTGGCGGTGGGGCCGGGCGATCAGTTGGCCTTTGAGCTCGACGAGCGGGGCCTGCTGCGGGTCACGCCCGTGCGCAAACCGCTGCCGCCGCTACGCGGCTTTCTGGCAAAGGACGCGGCTGGCCGAAGACTGGACTGCGAGCAGATCGACGAGGCCATTCGGCAGCGGATGCGGATGAATTGGACGAAGAGTTGCGGAGGATGGAGTGCAGATGATTGCGCCCCATCAAAGGAATCGCAAGAAGGGGATGCCCTAGGACGGCAGGATGCTCAGGTGACATGAAAGACGGTGGCTTGGTTGAACGGTTTTTCGGGTGGCTTTAGTGGAGCCGTCGTTTGATTGTTCATTGGAATTTCTATGCCGCCAACTTCCTTGGATTTCTGCAACTCTACTGCACCGGTATCCTGGTAAAACAGTTTTGAGATAGGCGCATCGAGCACGAAAATGCGGGCAAATGAGGTGCTCTCCCATCCGTTGGTCGTTTGGGCAGCATGGCTGAAGGTCAACGAATGGTATCGATCCGGCAATCTCGCCCCGCAACCCGAGCTCTGCTACTGGCAGCTCAACCCGGAGTCTGCTGTTCGGCGACTTGCCGAAGAACTACGCTCGGGTGCGTGGCGCCCGCAAGGGTGGCCTCAACTACCATATCCAAAACGTGGCGCTTGCCTACGTCACTATGTGATGCCCACCGTCAGGGATCAAGTGGCCTTCATGGCCCATCTTGTCCTTCTAGGTCCCTTGGTTGACAACCAGTTCTATCCGTTCGTCTTCGGCAACCGGTTGTATCGCCCGCTTGCCTGGAACACGCGGGGCGACAAACCGCGGTGGGAACAGCGTGCCTATCCCCTGCTCAACCGGCACACATATCTTCCTTATGCACGGTCGCACGGCTTGTTTCGTCGTGTCGCAAGCTGGACAGTCTCGCGCATGACCAAGGCTGCCTTACCCGAAGAGGACTACGCGGGGCGTGTGCATAGACCTAGCGACTACGACTGCAATTCTTTGCCGCCGTGGGTGCAAGAGGGGTGGTGGCAAGATGGAAGTGGCGAGTCGAGCGAGAGAGCCTATTGGGCGTCTTTGGACATCCAGTTAGCCTACCCATCCGTTCGCCTGCCGGACTTGCTTGAAGCGCTTGCGGATCTGACCAGCAAAAACTGTGTCGTCGCCCGGCGGGACCCGTCGGACGCTTTAGAAATTGACCTTTCGGCCATCTTATTTGATGGAATACTAGACGGTTATCCGCAGACGCTGGCCGACGGATTAGTCGACCAAGATCTCAGGGAAGAACTCGCCAAATGCCTTGTGGCGGCCCTTGAGAAGGTGACGGTCGACGACTCGGGAATCCCCAGCGGAGCTTGGAAGCCCTATCACGCGAGGGCCGCGCTTCCACCCAAGAACAGAGGTCTGCCGACCGGTCTAGCGATTTCCGGCCTGCTCCTCAACGTGGTCCTCCACAGAGTCGACAAAGCCGCACACGGGTATTTGATGGCGACCTTGGGCAAAGATCGCGGTGCCGTTGTGAGGTTTGCCGACGATATGTACCTTCTATCTCGATCTGCCGAGGGGTTGTTTCGGTTGATCGACGTCGTGTGGGGCGCGGTTGAAGCGACCACGGGGCTTCGCCCCATCACGCCGGAGTCGAAGTCGAATTTGCACGTCAACCTGTCCAAGGTTGCTCCCTGCCCGGTAAAACAGGTTGTCAGCAAATGCCTCCAAGATCACTGTTGGAAGACCTGCGAGGCTGAGGGCTGCGATGAGATCGAGCCAAGCGAAGGAACCGAACCGGCATCGCTCGCTCGATGGTGGAAAAACAATAGCAAACTACTACGGGACGACATGGAACGAACTTCAGTCGGACCTGGGGAGGTGGGGCCGTTCGTGACCACGCTTGTCGAGCGCCTTAGTGCCATTGGCAAAGACACGCTTGGGGACCGCTTTGGGCAAGGAGCCAGGGATCGCCAAGTTCAACTCCATGACCTTGCGCGGTTTGACATTGCCGACGAGCAGGTGCGAGCGGACACCCGACGCACGTTTGCAGCCAATCGGCTCGCAAGTGCGTGGTTGTCGAGGGACCGGGGGCAAGCGCATCATGAGCTGGTTGAAATACGTCGATCCGTGGCCAAGGTGGTCAAGGAGACGCCTTGGAAGTTCTCCCTGTGGGGTGCCGTCGTCCGCACGGCGGCTCGCCGCGTCACAGGTTTGGGAGAACACCGAGACGAAGATGATAAGGAAGCGCAGCAATGGCTTTTGAGTCTGCTGACGTGTGTGTCCAAGGTTGAGGATCACTCGTGGCTAAAGGATTGGCCCGAGGAAAGTGCGGAATCGCCCCACCAGTCCTCCATAGATTGGCGGCGTCACTACCTGTCCTTTCATCGGGCAGCTTTCTGGCGGGCGTTGGCTGAGGTCGTTGGGCGCTTGTACGCGCACGAGGAAATGCAGCAGGGTTGGCAGCGGGGCAGCGGCCCGTCGCCTCGGAACTGGGCAACTCGTGCGGTGCCTGAAGGGCTCCACGGGCATGTCGCGGGAATCCTTGCCGAGGTCGATACATGGACGAGGCGTCTCTACGGGAAAGCTCCCGACGAGGAGGACGTACCACGTTGGGAGATGGACCAACTCGTTACGGCCTGCCTTGCAGGGGTGACAAGAAGTGCAGTTGCCAATGCGTGGCGCGGTTGCAGTCTATCGGTGCAGGGCACAAGCCAAGTTGCCGTGCCCGACGGAGTTCTTGCGAATGCGCCAGAGACTAGCGCCTTGTTGAGGGCGAACGGACGGATCGTAGTGGCAACACGCAGAAGACGCGGTGTTCTGGATCGTTCCGTAGTCGCCCAACTGCTGCTCTCGAATCGCAACGACGGGCTTGATGACGTCCTCTTTCCCGAAGCACAGAGGCCAAGGTTGCGGCGTACAGCGGATCCCGCCTATAGCCTTGCTGTTGCTCGACAATTCAACTGTACAGACCGGACAACTAAGGAAGTCGTGCTAGCGGCACTTCGACAGGCGAAGTCTCAGCTATACGGTGATCCCTTGGCACTGCAAGAGTATGGACGCGCTCGTAGCATCCTGCTCGGCAGGGAGGGCCTAGAGTGGCCGTAACGCTTCACAGGTTGTTGTGGGGCGTCGCCGAGACGGGTCATGTGGGCGATTGGACAATTCGCGCCTACGAAGTACCAGCGGTTGGTCTGCCGGTCCGCGTTGCGGTTGCCCTCTTCTTCGCGGCACGAAGGATGCAACGCCCCGATGATTGGAATCCTGATGACGGGCCGCTGGTATGGCAACTGGCCGACAGTAGGAAGCTCCTGTCAGCCGGCCGGCAGCTACAGCTTGGCTACCTGAACTGCAAGCCGCAGAAGGTCTGGACGGCAAGGTCTCCGTGCGTACGCAGGTCTGAACACTGGGAGGTGCCGCCTCACCCCGCCTATCTGATGCCGTTGGTCGGCAGTTCTGAGATTCATGCAGAGAGCTATGTCCTCTATTGCGACGTTCTCCTCTTTCTGACCGCGTTGGACGGTGGGGAGCGCATACTCGATTCGCTATACCGCTCTGGGTTGGCTGGCGTGCCATTTGAAGACAGATGGGCATGGCGATCACGGATTCACCTGGGAGAGGAAACGTGGAAGGCGTTGGATAAGGTTGTTCGGTGGGCCAATGCGCCGAGTGTCACCACCGCGGCTGATCAATCGCTCATCGGGTCAATCGCTCAGTCGTGGCGCGAGATCGGTTACGAGGACTTTGACGCTGAGCGGGTAGATCTTTTGCTGGAGGAAGGAAAATACCTCGAGGTGATTCGCACAGTAGGAACTCTCGGCGCACCCTCGATACTGCCACCAGAATTGAAGCTGTCCGACGTAGGACTGTCTTGCGACGTGACTGTACGCGTCGCGCAGTTGTCGGCGTGGTATTCAGATCCGTCAAAGAGCTTTCCGAAGGTGGCGCGAGCCGAGGCCAATGACGTGATGCGTCAAGTCGCAGCGTCTTTTGCCGGAAGCGCATCGGACAGCGAACCGGACCTCGTGTTGCTGCCGGAGGTGTCCATACCTCAAAGCGAAGTGCAGACATTGCGGCAGCTGGTCGCGAAGACAGGCATCGCTGCTCTCTACGGGCTCTTTTGGCGAGAACTGCCGGCTGTCTATCCTGGCCAATCGAGTGCGGACAAATGGATTGTGAACGAGGCCGAGATCGTCGTGCCGTTGGGCTACAACACGGCCGGGCCGCCGACCGTGCGGTGGTTCCGTATTCGCAAGCCTGTCCCGGCGCACGTTGAAGAGGGCCTCGCTGAGCACTTGAACAAACAGTCTAGCATCCAATATCGACTTCTGAGGGGCCGTAGGTGGTATCGATTCGTACACCAGCAATGGGGTGACTTCTCAATTGCGATCTGCGCCGATTTGATAGACGCGGAACCTTGGCGCATCTTTCGCGGCGAGATGCTGCACCTGTTCACCGTAGCGTTCAACAAGGACGTCGAGCTATACGACGCCTTGACTTGGGTGCGGGCATACGAGAGCTATGTCAACGTTCTAGCAGTGAACCACGGGAAGTACGGCGGCTCATTCGTGTGGACGCCCAAAGGAAGTCACGCACGGGAACTAGCGAGGCTGCGGGGATCGGACCTCTTCCTGGTCGCTGACGTCAAAATGCCGGTTAAAGACCTTCTGAATGCGCAGCGTCAGGGCGTGGAGCTGGCAGTCGATGCGGCCAAGAAGGAGTGGGCGGGTAACAAACAGAAGCCGCAGCAATTCAAGTCGCCACCCCCTGGCTTTCATCGAAAGGTGTAGTGCCAAAAGAACGAAGTGCGCCGAATCGTCGGCAATTGCGCCTATACGGTTGCCCGAGCTCGCGCACGGAGCCTAGCTTCGATCCGCGTATATAGACGCGGTTGCTCGGCAAGCCGGTCCGCGAGCGTGACAACCAAAGCATACGATTCTCGTTCAGATGAGATGCTCTCGCCCCAAGCGGGATCGTTACGGGTCACCACCACGAACCATGAACTTTCGCGCACATTCTGAGATGGCTGCTTGAAACTCCATGTAGAAGCCTGCACGGTGCCTCGAGACCGTTCCTGCGCCGTGAAATTTCTGTTACGGCTCCACTCCTGAATGCTCGGGCCGGTTTCTCTGTCTGTGGCCGCATTGAATGCCCGCGCCACTTGGTCCAGTGATTCGGCTTTGACGAGCATGAAACTGATGCCTACGGCCTTGTAGTCAATGCGAGTAGTTCTTACGGGCGGACGATAGGCAAGTGCGACTGTCAACTCCCGATTTCGCCTATTGCCTCGCCAAAACTCCTCTGGGATGGGCACTTCGTAGAAGTGGTGACGACGGTTCTGGATCCTCCCCTCGGCCCAAAGAGTCACGCAATCCTCAAAGGAACGGTATAGGGCCGCCCGGTCAACCAATCCGTAGCCTGTGAGATTGCGAAGCGCCCCTTTGTCAAGCAGGCTAGCGGACGCTGGTGGAGTTCGAGCATGGGATACTAGGAGAGCTCTGACAAGGTTCATGCCTGCGTTCGGGAGCTCCGCGAAGATGCTTGCTGCGGCGTTGGCCACCCGGGGCACGGCGAAGCTGGTTCCGACGTCTTCCGCGAATAGCAAACCGCCGGCAAAATCACGGTTTGTCGATAGTTCACCGACGCCTGCGCCGACAGTAGTCAAGTTGGGAGTTCGTGCATTAAACATGTAATTGCCGCCGTAATCCACCAAGTCAGGCTTGATGGCCCCGTTCACGGATGGTCCATGTCGGGTGAATGGCGAGGGCTGTCCCACCCTCGCAACGGGCATGTATGCAGGGTCATCAGGCCATCGTTCATTCCGCTCATGTCGTGCCAAGCTGCCCACTGTGAGAGCGTTTAGGGCAGGGGCGGGATCAAGTAGAGGGCATCTGTCGATAAGGTAGCTCGGGTACTCGTCGCGCCAATTGGCAGGTCCTTCCCCATCGCCTTCAAAATTCCCGGTTGGCACGACGAAAAGCACGTTCATCTCTCGGCTGATTGCGTCTAAGGTGACAGCAAGGCCGGCAACGTGCCGGCCTTGGTAGGGTTTGTTTCGATCTCCGTAGGAGAGATTGAATACGCGACATCCGTATTGTTCAACAAAATAACGCACCGCTTCCTCAACTTGATTTTCCACCAGGCGAGGGTCTGTCGCATTTTGATCATCCAAAATCCGTCCGCTGAACAGCCTCAACGTCGGCACGAATCGTCGGTTTCGTACGCATTGGGCTACATCATTGTACAGCGCAATGCCTGCAACCCTGGTCCCGTGGCCATGTTCGTCTGCGGGCGAGGGATCTTGAATGTAGCTCTGCGCATCCCCCACCGCGGGTGCCAGCAGAGGGTGTCCTGCGACTATTCCAGAGTCTAAGACGGCCACTCCTGGCGCATTTTCCGGTGCATTGGGTACGTCCTCCAAATCCTCAATGGCCACGCTCTGAAGTGAACGTTCCAAACCGATTCGCGGCGGCAGGTCAACCGTACGCACGTCTCGATGGCGCAGCAAGTCTTCGGCCAATGCCCGCGAACAGCGTATGCGATACAGCGTCAGGTAGAGCTGCCGCACCGCGTCCAAATGCTCGCCGTGGTTGTCTTCCACCCACCGTTCAAACGCCGAGCGGGCTCTTTCGATGTTGTGGTCCAACGGCCAAATCTCAACGTCAAGCATAAACGGCTCCACTTTTGGGAATCCGTCTTCCCGCAACGCCCAGCCCTTCCGATCCTCTGGCGTCCAATTACCCAAGTCTTCAAGGGCGTACATCAGATTCTGATAGGTTACTTCGTGACCACCAGCTAAACTGGCAAGCCTCGCCTCGAAATCATCCAGTTGCGAATCGGTGGCGAATGTGAGAACCAGAGTGCCATCCTCCTGGCTCACGATCTCGATTCCCCGAGATAAATTTGCAACCTGCTCGGGTGGCACCTTCTCCGTTAGCTCAATTTTGATGAGGCGCCTTTCGTCAAAACCGCCGATTTCCCCTTGGGCTGCTTCTTGAGCTTGCCGCAAGCGTTGTCTGAGAGTATGGGCATGTTCTTGGAAGTTGTCCGGTGCCGTTCGAGTTAGCCTGAAGGGGCGGGAACGCCGTTCGGTGATTGGTTCTTCCCGAACCAACTCCAAATGCGGGTGGTTGTTCTGATTTTCTGCCATCGTGCTGATTAACGCTTGATTGCCCGTTGCCGGCGGACTTTCTCACGCTCCGCAGCCGTCTTAAGTTGAAAAGCCTTCAGGTGCAGATCCTCACCGTTCATAATCAACTCTTTTAGTGCTCGCCGAATGACGCGCTCCACATCCGCGTGTGAGAAGCCATCTAATAGCCCGCTTTCAACTAGTGCGCGAGCATCGAACCCCTTCCTCACGCCGCGCAGCTTCACCTTCAGCAATTGGCAAATTTGTGCTCGTGTAGGCAATTTGAGGTATAGAATTTCCTCGAAGCGCCGCCAAATAGCCGTGTCCAACATGCCTTCGTGGTTGGTGGCGGCGATGATCAGGCTGCGGCCTTGGTAGGCGTCCAGCATTTGCAAAACGGCGTTCACCACCCGGCGCAACTCGCCGTGTTCGGTTGCGTCCTCACGCTCCTTGCCCAAAGCGTCGAACTCGTCGAGCAGCACGACCATGGGGGACGCTGCTGCGAAGTTGAACACCTTGCGGAGGTTGGCGGCGGTCTCTCCCAAGAAAGAGGACACTACGCTGTCGGTGCGGACGATTGCCAGTGGACGGCCAAGTTCATGGGCGATGGCTTCAGCAGTCAGCGTCTTGCCGCACCCCGGCGGCCCACAGAACAAAACGCGGTCGCATGCTTGCAGGCCGTGTACTCGCAAGACTTCATCGCGGTTGTGCTCGTGGAGAATGTCTTTCACCAAGGATAGATTCGTTGGCGACAGCACCACGTCATTAATGCAATGAACAGGCTCCCGAACTTCGCACAACGGGATGTTGCGCTCTCGGTCCACGGGAATGGTGCCCATCAAGCTGCGCAGAACAGGAGAGGCGGTCGATTGGGATCGCCCATTGAGGATCGCCTCAAGGTCGTTTGCCAGCAGATGATGGTGCTTCTGTCGTTCTTCGGCGATCAAATCCCTGGCGATGCCGCGAAAGGCTGCAACGTCCCCGTCACTGCCTGAACGAAGAAGTTGTCGAAGTAGCTTCCCGTTTGCCATGATCAAACTTTCTGTGGGTTCAATATCAGTTGCCGCTGCCGGTGCCTAGTTTATACCCTGGCGGTTCCGCGTGTTGGTGAGGTGGCGGAGTTTTTGGCGATAGATGTTCATGCTGTGGCTCTTCACCGGCACTAACAGGCTCTTGCCCACTCGTCGCCACGCCCAGACAATTCTGTCTATTGCCGGCGGATTGGTCAAAAGGCGCACTTCTTGAAACCTGCCTTCCGCCACGTCGGTGAGGTAGCGCTGGTCTCCAAAGTGCCGGTAGCCGTTCAGCTCGTCCAAATGTCCTTCCAGTTTGTTGAGTGCTCCAGAGACTATCGGGACGAAGGTTGTCAGCCAAGCTAATAGTCTAAAAAAGCCGATCAGGGCGGGCATAACTGCTCCTGGGGGCACTCTAGGCACCACGTCAGCGGAGTTGACGACTCGATACACTGGCGTCTTGAGAAAGCGGAAGTATTCGTAGTTGGCGACTCTTGGCGCTCCGAAAGTATAGCAGGCGCCATTGATGTCTGGCGCAATCAGTCTGGTGGCCAGCAAGGCGAGTGCGCCGCCCAGCGAATGGCCCGTGATGAACAATGGGAGGAGCCGTCCTTCGTTATCCTTGGCTTCTGGTCTATCCAAGACGTCCTTAACCACCTGTTTGGCGGTTCTGCCGTTGCCGTTGGTGTTCCCGTCGAATGCTTCCAGGAACCCGGTGTGAACCTTTGCATTGCCTTCCATCGTTGGCATGCAACGAGCATCAGTGAGCCAGTCCGACACTTTCTTTTCGGTTCCTCGGAAGGCCAATACAAGGTAGGGAGGTTCGTTGGCCACAGTCCGCTTGCACACGAACCCTTGAGTTTCGGCAACATGGATAATGTCTAGTAGCTGAAAACCTGATTTTTCGAGAACGCCGGAAAAGGACTTCAAGTTCAGTCTTCGGCCATCCATAAGGTTTGCAGAAAACTCATCCAGAAACTTCCTGATATCCACATCGGCGCTGAGGTTCAATGATTTAGCTTGGAGCAGGGCATCCTCCACGAGGCCGATCTGCCCTTCAAACTGAAAGTAAGCCAAGTCGGACATCTCCGCTAGGACATAGGCCATCCGGTCGCTGTATGCTGGCCTCGTCAACGGTGGTGAGAGCAGTTTGGCGTCGGTGAAATACCCGTCAGCCGGTGCTGGCAAAGACTTGGGTCGGCGGCGGAAAGCATGTATGGCAGTCCCGACAATGGGCACTGCCAATGGCGCAAGGAATGTCCAATAAGTGGTGGCGAAGCTGGTTATGGAGTCAAGGATGCCCACGGCGATGCTCCTTTTTGTGTACGTTTCCAGTGAGGACTTCTTCAGCCGCCCGTTCTGCATTCAGTTCCAGCAGGCGGGCCAGAACTTCGTCGCGGACTTCGTTGGGCCAGCGGTAGCGGTAAGGCTTTTTCTTGGCACCCCAAGTTTCCTCGTCGATTTCGTAGTCTAGCAGGAACTCGCAATCGGTGGGGAGGTCTTGCCAGCCGTAGGCGTTTAGGACGGCGCGGTCCATGGCGGCGTGGAGGTTGCGGAGCTTGGCGATGGCTGGGGAATCCTCGTTGGGGTTGTGGAAGCGGTTGTAGGTTTTGGTGAGGCCCTCGTTGTTCTCGATCATCAGGGCGGCGCGGTAGTCGTAGTACGCCTTGCCGGGGGCTTCGAGGTCTTGGCGGGTGTGCCAGTCTGGTGGGAAGGGGAAGGTCTCGAAGCAATGCGAAGGCGTGTATTGGAGGTCGTCTTTCAATGTCGTGCTAAAGAACCGCGTCCACACCTCGTGTGTGCGAGACTGCAAAGAAGCGAAAGCAGCTAGGCTCTCGTATGGAAAGACGATAACTTTATCGTTGCACGCAATGCTGGTAGGCAAAAAAGCCAATGCGAATGCGTTGCCTACCCGAGCAATGGCCAGTATACGTTCAAGCTCCCGGATCGCTTCCTGTAGACCTTGCCGATAAGCTAGGAAGCGCCACCATGTCCTCTTTGCGTCACGATATATGGCATTCCTCTGTGACAGTGCGTCCCGCTGAGGCTTTACCCTGTCTTCCACAATTGCAAGCAATTCCGGCCAGTCATCGGCGACGGGATCAGGATAATCCTCTGGTACTGTCGTGCGCCGCCGAAGCTCCTTTCGACGCTCGGCATTGGCGTTAGCCCAAGTCTCTCCTAGTGGCTCCCGACGCAACGGATAGTCCCTGAAGTTGATGACGTACCGATGGGGGGCGTGCGTGGGGCTGGTGTTTAGTTCCTCACCGCCGATGTAAGGGAAGATTGCTTCTCCGTTGCGCACATTTTCTTCAAGCAGTCTGTGCATCTCGGCAAGCGGGGTAGCAATACCATTGCGGTCGGTGTCGTCGAAAGTGAACCCATTGCCGAGGATGATATTGCCTTGGAAACTCTGGCGAGCATTCGCTTTCAGCCGCGCTGGGTCTCTGTGGCCGCCGCGATGGAACAGGAAAGCAGTGATCTTCTCGACAATCTCACCATCCAGGTGCTTCGAGCGAGTTGATCTGCCCTTGCAGATGTGCAGCACACTGACCACCACTGCCGCGAGGCCGGGCCACTTCACGCGAGTACGCACGTCATAAATCTCGCCGCCGTGCTCGCAGATCCAACGCAGGCTGGTGTTGCGCGTGTCTCCTTGGGCAATCGTGTTGGTGGCGATCAGCCCAAACGCGCCGCCATGCCGGATGAGATTGAAGGCGCGGCGGAAGAAGTGGGCAACCAAATCGGACGCCCCGTGGCTCTCCTCGTGTATCTCCTTCAACCAGTCTGAATACCGCTCAACATTGGCCGCCGCCACGGTGTTCTTCCCCGCAAACGGCGGATTCCCCACCACCGCATCAAACCCAGCGTTCTCCCGCTCGAACACCTCCGGGAACTCGATCTCCCAGTGAAAGGGTGCCAGCGGCGGGTCGGCGTTGGCCAATTCCTCCAGCCAAGCTAGGTATTGATCCGTGCGGTCGTGCTGCACCTCGTTGGCGAACTTTCTGCGGTAGTCCTCGCGCTGCTTCGGCTTGGCGCCTTCGAAGAAGGCGGCCAGCGCCAAGTCGCCAAGCACGCGCACCTGGTCCAGGGCGGCGCGGGCGTCGCTCCACCACAGGCGCAACTCGTGGTCGGGAACCTCCTCCCCGGCTGTGCGGATGCGTTGGCGCAGGGCGGCCACCTTGCCCAGATGCTCCCGGGTGCGCAGCGCCTCGAAGCCGGTTTGCAGCTCTCTGCGTCGCACGGGCAACCCGCCAAGGTGGGCGGCGGCACTGCGCTGCGCCTCAAGGCCAGTTGGCGGCTCTTCCCCGCTGTCCTGCCAGTGGAAAGATTCGATCTGCCGTTTCGTCAGGCCCACCAGCGCATCGCCGTGGCGCAAGGCGTGGTCCAGGAAGGTGAGGGGATGGTCCTTCGCCAGGGTGATGAGCCACAGGGACAGCTTGGCCAAGTCCACCGCTGCGGGGTTTCTGTCCACACCGTAGAGGCAGTGCTGCGCCACCAAGCGGCGGGCGAAGACCAGTTCGTTCTCGTCGGGCGGGATGTCCGGCACGGCGTTGTGAGCGTGCCAGGAGGCGACCAGGGCGTCGGCCAGTTGCCGGCATGCCTCCACCAGAAAGGCGCCGGAGCCCATGGCCGGGTCGCACACCTTGAGGTCGAGGATCTGTTCCGGGCGGGGCGGGCGGCCGTGTTCAGAGGATGCGCGGTTTGGGCTTGGCCGCAAGGCCGATTCGGTGCCTCCGGTCACAGTCCGCGGCGTTTGCGCCGCGGCTGGAGGATGGGGCGCAGCTTGCGAGATGTTGGCCGGGCCGGATGCCAGGGTGCGGTTCGGGTCAGGTTCCGGCGCGGCGCCTGCGGTGGATTGCAACAAGCGTTGCAGAATGGGTTCCAAGGCGGTGCGGACGATGGGTTCGGTGAGTTCGCGGGGGGTGTAGTGGGAACCGGAGCGCCGCCGTTCCTCGCTGGGTTGCAGCACCATGCCGCCGGCGGGCACCAGGTCCGGCGTGGCCTCCCGGTCGATGATGGGGTCCAGGGCGGCGTGCAGCGCCTCCAGGGTTTCGGCGTTGCGCACGGCCTGCCGCACCCGTTCCGTGGGCTTGCGGTCGGTGCGGTCCTGCAGCCACTTGCCGCGCTTGGCCGGCGCTTCCTGCAGCAGCGCCTCCAAATCCACCGTGGCCGGCGCCCCCTGCTTCTTGGCGGCCTTGATGGCGATGGCGCGTCCCGCGGCGGTCTCCAGCCGAAAGCCCATCATGGTTTGATAGACGGCGCCGATGTGCTCCACGTCCAAGGCCCGGTAGGAGATGCGCTCCCCGTCCAGGACGATGAGCTTCTCCAGCACTCGGTAAATGGTGCCGTCGGCCACCAAGGGCGCTTCCACCCGCTCGCTCACCTGCCGGGCGCCGCCCACCTGGGCGCCCCGGCCCTCCAGAAAGCGGTAGCGGTCCGGGTCGAACAGGGCGCCTTGGCGGGGCGGCAGGCGCATGGCGCCGGAGCGGGCGCCGTCATGCACCATGCGGAACAGGGCCAGCAACTGCGCGTAGGCGCCGTAGCGTTGGTCCATGGTGTCCGGGTGCAGGGCGGCATCCTCGCGCAGCCGCTGATGCAGGTTCGCCAGGGAATAGCCGTGCAGGAAGGTTTCGTCCTGGGGCAGCAGGTCCCGCTCTTCGGCGTACAGCAGGAAGACCAAGCGCAGCACCACTGTGAGCAGGCCCCGGTAAACCTCGTCCGGGCCGTCCTTGAGGGGCCGCTTCAGCAGTTCGCCACAGGCGGCGTCCTGGGCCGCCTGAAAGCCGCGCAGCAGTTCATAGAGCGCGTGGAGCACCTGTTCGGCCAGGCGCTCGCTCACCTCGTTCTGGAACTTGCGGCTTGCCGCCAAGAGACCGGCGAGGCGTTGCGGCGGCGGCACGGCGAGCAGGCGGCGTTCGTTCAGCAGCAGGCGCATGGCGGCGCATATTGGGCGGCCGGCGGTTTGCACCATGTCCTGAACGCGGAAATCCAGCCAGCCGGAGCTTTCGCCCCGGGGCGCGGAGATCAGGCGCAGGCACAGGCCGTTGAACAGCAGCCCGGCCGGCACCCCGGTCTGCCGCAGCAGCCGCTCCATGCGTCCGTGGGCGGAAGTCCCCGACAGGCCGACGTCCGCCGGGGTGCTTTCGGGCTGCGCCGTGCGCCCGTGCGTTAAAGCCCTCGGTTTGCTCCTGCCCTGGGCGGCGCGGTCAAAGTCCTCGCCAAGGGGGCGGACGCTGACCAGCAATTGCCAAGGGGAAGTTTCGCCCAAGGCGTACTCCGCCCTTGCTTCCCGGACCGCATGGGCCGCGTTGGCCGCCTTGACGGGGCCGGCGGGGGCGGCGCCGGAGCGCACCGCGAAGTCGGGCCGCAAAATCTCGCCGCTGTCCGGCGCAGCCGCTTCCAATTCCTCCGGCAGCGGTGCTTCCTCCGTGCCGGCGTAGCCCCTTAGGGAAAAGCTCCAGCCGAGCACGGATTCGGCGAAGGCGCGAAAATCCGGCAGGCAGGGTTCCGCCGCGGCCTCCGCCCCGCCTTGCCTTTCCTCCACGCAGGCCTGCAAGCGCCGCTGCCCCTCGGCGTCCCGCCGGTTGAGTATCGCCCCCGCACCAACCAGCGCCGGCGCGGACAACACCAACCCGGTGGGCCGCACGAAGCCCAGCCATTCCAGGTGGGCGATGATGTTGGGGTCGGGCTTGGGCATGGGTTCGTATCAGATGCGAACCGTTGACACATCGTATTGCTCAATAGAGGCGTCGGAGGTAATTAGCGTCATGCCCTCCAGTTGCGCTTGCGCTATTAGGATGCGGTCAAAAGGGTCCCTATGGTGTGGCGGCAGTCCAGCGACTGCCACGGCGTGAACATGCGTGATGGCTAGTTCTTGAAATTGATTGAGACGCATGCGGTCGGGAATGTAAACGGCCGGGGGCTGAGGAAGCGGCAGCTTGCCAATGGCGTATTTGACGGCGATCTCCCAGACGCTCGCCGAAGACAAATGCCTTTGCGATGCGTAGTCGGTTAGGGTTTCCAGAAGATCGGCATTGAAACGGCTAGGCGCCGTTTGCAGCCAAAGCCAGCAGCTAGTGTCCAGCAGGAACTTCACGCATCGTTCCCAGGCCGCTCAATCCCGTCCCTCGAATTTGCGCAGCAACTCCTCATCCAGCGGGTCGTTGAAATCGTCAGGGACAACGAAGCGCCCTTCATCAATGCCGAACACTGGCCTTTCCTTCGCCATTGGCACAAGGCGGGCGACGGGTTGGCCAGACCGGGTGATGACCACCTCCTCCCCGTTGCTCGCCCGCCGCAGCAGGCGGGACAAATGGGTCTTCGCTTCGTGGACGCTTACTTGGTGCATTGGGATGTCCGTTTGACTAAGCTGCTAGTCAAGTCTAGCAGAGAACAGTCGTTTGCTGGCAAGCACCCGGCTACGCGGCTTGCTCCTCAACGGCCAGCCGCCGCCCGATGGCCCGCAACGCCCTCTCCACTTGGTCGATGTGGGAGAAGCCGCTGATGGACATTGAATCTGCCTGTGGCAACGAATGCTTGACTAACTCGGGCAACTAGTAAAGGATTCGTTACTAACTGGATTGATCCCCCAAGGTGCGCCTTTCCCTCATGCCCATTCGCAGCACGGGCCAATACCAAGTCACAGCCATAGCTGGGGAGCGGGTGTCGGCCTTCATTCCAGCGCCGCTTCCGCCGGACAAGCCGCCGCTTGCCTTGGAAGGGCGGCTTGCGGACCGTTTGCGGCGGGCGCAGGCCGCCTTGTCGCGGCTGGACGTCGCCGGCGAAATGGTGCCGTCCCTCGCTTGGTTCATTTACGCCTTCGTGCGCAAGGAGGCGGTGCTGTCGTCGCAAATAGAGGGCACTCAGGCGACCTTGGTGGACCTGCTTGCCTTTGAGGGAAGCGGCAAGGGGTCCCCGGACGCAGAGGTGGAGGAAATCTGCAACTACCTTGATGCGCTGGCCTTTGCCCGCAATGAAATCGCCCGCGAGGGAGGCCTGCCCATCTCCGTGCGCCTGCTTAACGAAACGCACCGCAGATTGATGCGCGGCGTTCGCGGGGCGAGCAAGCGGCCGGGAGAACTGCGCCGCAGCCAGAATTGGGTGGGAGGCAGCCGCCCGGGAAACGCGGCCTTCGTGCCGCCGCCGCCCCAAGCGCTGCCGGATGCGCTGGGCGCGTTGGAGAAGTACCTGCATGCGGATGATCCCTTGCCTAGCTTGGTGCGCATCGGCCTTGCCCATGTGCAGTTCGAGACAATTCATCCCTATTTGGACGGCAATGGGCGGCTAGGCCGCTTGCTGACCACCCTGCTTCTTGAGCATTGGAGCCTGCTCTCCGAGCCGCTTCTTTACCTAAGCCTGTTCTTCAAGCGCCACCGCGGGGAGTATTACCGCCGGCTGGATGCGGTGCGCACGAACGGCGATTGGGAGGGCTGGCTGGATTTCTTCTTGGATGGCGTAGCCGTCACGGCGGATGAGGCGGTGGCGACCGCTCGTTCCCTGTCCGCCTTGGTGGGCGATGACCGGGTGCGCACTCTGCGCTCCAAGTCCATGACCATTGGCGCCATCCGGCTGTTCGAGCATCTGCCCCAACACCCCTTCGTCACCGTGGCCGCGGCCTGCGAACTGCTCAGTGCCAGCAAGCCGACCGCCGGCCGTGCGGTGGAAGCGCTGGAGCGGGCGGGCGTTTTGGCGGAAATCTCCGGCCGCCGGCGCGACCGCCTGTTTGCGTACCAGCGCTATGTTGACTTGCTTCGGACGGAAACGGAGTGATGGATGAAAGGAGGACGGATTCGCTCAAGTCCAAACGCTTGGCTAGGGCGGTCTTGGTCACGCCCGGCGGCTTGGCAAGGCCAACTAAGGCCCTAGCGCAGCGATGGGCAGAACGGCCACGCCATCTTCGCGGAGGTAGCCATAGCCAGAGCTGACGATGACGCCAAGGATGCTCGGCGCACCCGTCCTCGCCGCATCCACCCGTTCCCGAAACTTCAGCAGCGTCTTGGCGGCGGCATCTACTTGCCCGGCGCCCAGCTTCACCTCAAAGGCGCACCAGCGACCTTGGCGGCTTTCGACCACGGCGTCCACCTCCAGGCCGGTGTTGTCCCGGTAGTGGCGAACCGTTGCGTCGCAGGCTTGCGCGCAAACGGCAAGCTCGTGGTGGGCGAGGGACTCGAACAGCAAGCCGAAAAGCGCAAGGTCCGCCAGCAGCCGCTCCGGGGTCGCGCCCAGTGCCGCCGCCGCTAGGGAAGGGTCCGCAAAGTGGCGCTTGGGGGAGTTGCGCAAAGCGGAGCGGGAGCGCAGGTGCGGCGACCATGCCGGCTGCTCCTCGCAAACCATCAGCCGACGCAGCGCGTCCAGATAGGTGCGCACCGTATCCCCATCCAAGGCGCCGTTCATGCCGCCGGCGTCTGTGGCGATGGTCCGGGCGCTCACCGTGGTCGCCACGTTTCGGGCCAAGGAGCGAAGCATGCGGCGGACATTTTCGGGATTGCGCCGCACGCCATCCACCCGGGCAATGTCCACGCGGCAAATTTCCTCGAGATAGTCGGCGCGGGCGGTCAAACAGGCTTGGTCGGAAAGGTTCAGGTCGCCGGGCCAACCGCCGCGGCAAAGCTGCCTTGCCAGGTCCGGCAGCGCCAAGCCGTTGTCCGCGCAACCTTGAAAGCGCCCTTGCAGCAGCTCTCCCAGTGAAGCCTCCCCGCTGGACAGCCCCAACTCCCGCAGCGTCATGGAGCGCAGCTTGAGACGGGAGATGCGCCCCGCCCCGGTGTGGCGGGTGAGGTCGTCCGCCGGCACTGCCGAACCTGTCAGAATGAACTGCCCGGCCGCTTGGCGCTGATCGACGGTGCGCCGAACATGGTTCCAAAGCGCCGGTTCGATCTGCCACTCGTCGATCAGCCTTGGCGCCTCCCCCGCCAGCACCAGCTTGGGATCAACCTCCACGGCGCGGCGGGCGTTCTCATCCACGTCCAGCAGCACTTCGCTGACCGCCGCTTGGCGGGCCATGGCCGTCTTGCCGCAAGCTCTGGGGCCCTCGATAAGCACTGCCCCGGCCAACTTCAGCCGATGGGCCAGCTCCGCATCGCAGATTCGGGGGCGGTAGGTGCCATTCGACGCCATTGCCTGCTCCATTTCTTGAACCGGTTCTTTCTTAAACTGGTTCTTAAACCGGGCATTTGCAACGGATTTAACCGGGCATTTGCAACAAAAGCAACCGGCAAGTTGAAAAATTAGTGCGAACGCCGGCAATAGGCAAGCGCCTCGACGCCAAAGCCATGCAAGTGGACGGCTGTGCGGAGTTCATGGAGGATTCGAGCCCAGCGTGGACGGCGCCAGCCCCGATGGGCCGTGCGAAGCCCAGTCATTCCAGGTGGGCGGCGATGTTGGGGCCGGGCTTGGGCATGGTCGATTGCAGGCGAGAGACGTTGGCCTACCGAATCGCTCTGCTACGCAGCTTGGTCCTCGACTGCCAACCGCCGCCCGACAGCCCGCAGCGCCTTCTCCACTTGGCTGATGTGGGAGCGGTGGTCGGGATTCAGCAGCCGCCGCACGACGGATTCTCTCAAGCCCAAGCGCTTGGCGAGGGCGGTCTTGGTCACGCCCTGCTCCCGCATGGCGGAGTAAAGCGCGAGTTTGGCCGCAACCAAAGGCGGCACGGCCACGGGAACCTGGCCGGGCGCCGCAGGGCTGGGAAGCGGAATGTCCCAGCGTTCATGCACATGCCCGGCCAAGGCCACCGCCAAGGCGTCCTCCGCCATCTCCAAGGCTTCGGCCCGGTCGTCCCCGCAGGTGTTGGCCCCCGGCACGTCGGGGAAGGAAACAAAGAACCCGCCGCCTTCCTCTGGTGCGAGTGCGCAGGGATAAACGTAGCGCATCAAAACTCCTCCTTGTCAATTTCCAAGTCCTTCAGCATGGCGGCCAGCAGGCCCTTGCCAAGCTCCTTGCGCGGAACGGTGGTGATGCGCCCCCCAAGATGAAGGCGGCCGTGGCTTCCCTTGCCCAAACTCGGGTTGAAGTGGCAAGACAGACCGGATTTTCTGGCGTATCGCTTGGCCCGCCGGACAAATTCAGTCCCGTTCATGGGCGGAAGATCGAGCATTTATGATCGATTGTCAATGCTCATGTCAGCTTTCTTGGGCCGCAAGCGCGTGGAAATTGAGCCTGCTCCTCCGTGTTGGGCAGGATGCTAGACACTACCAAGACCATTTGGTCATTCTCCTCAACACATTGATTTCACAGGAATAAATTTGGATTTGGACATTTTCCGCCGGGTGTGCTGCAATGCTGCCTGAGTGGGTTTTCCAGAGCATTCGTCTATGGTGGCGTTGTTTTGCGGGAACTGTGGATGATGAACAAACAAGAGCAAGGAGTTATGGAAATGGCTAAATCTGGCGGAAGAGGCGGAAGCGGCGGCAAAGGAGGTGGCGCTGGAAGCAACCGGCCCAGCAAAACCGGAGGACCCTCTGGTCCTGGCCGGAGCAATGCTCCGCCCAAAAAGTAGTTGGCTGGCCTGTTTCCGTTGATCCCGATGGGCAATGTGCTTGTGCGAAGCCTCGGCGCACCAAGCAGCCAATGAGCATGCGGCTGTCATTCTCTGGGGGTGGCGGATGGGTGGTCCAAGCTGTCTTGGCTCTTGGCCAAGTGAATTGACTCGGAGGCGTGCATGTGCATGGAAACGCTGTTGGGGAACATTACGCAAAAGTTGGGGGGAGACGCCTTTCCCAACGAGCAGTCCATCTCCCAAGGCATTGTTCTGCCCATCCTTCAAAAACTCCACTGGCCTGTGTTCGAGACCAATTTCGTTCATCCTGAGTACGCAACAGGGGAAGGCCGAGTTGACTTTGCGCTCTGCGATCCTCCCCAAAGGCCAAAGGTCTTCATTGAAGTGAAGAAACTTGGCGGGGCGGAAGCTGGGGTCAAACAAGCGTTGAGTTACGCCTTCCAAGCCGGCGTTCCCTTTGTGGTCCTCACCGACGGCAAGACATGGAGCTTCTACTTGCCCGCCGAAGAAGGGAATTATGAAGAGCGGCGCGTCTTCAAGCTGGACCTGATTGAGCGTTCACCCCATGAAGCTGCCAAGGTTCTGCAACGCTACCTCGACCGCGGCAGAGTGGGTTCGGGCGAGGCTCTAACGTATGCCCGCGAGGAATACCAAAATCAAAACCGTCGCGCCATCGCCAAGCGCGCTATTCCAGGCGCATGGAATGACATCATCAAGGAGCGGGACGAACTGCTGGTTGACCTGTTGGCGGAAACGACCGAATCTAAGGCTGGAATAAGGCCCGAAAATAGCGATGTCATGGACTTTCTTGATTCGCTTCAGAAAAGCGTGCTTGGCGGCATAACTCAACCAGGCAATCAAGAAACATCCGAGCGGCCATTTGCGCCGCAATCAAAATCCACTGATCTCCAACCGTCAAGAAAGGCTGCAAGATCGCAACCTGGGATGCCCCGAAATCGAGGCAAAGTTATAATTGAAGGCAGGGAGTTTGAATATAGAAATGCTAAGGAGGCAATGGTCTTTGTTTTGCGCGAGCTTCAGAGTAAGGGATCCGAATTTTCTGCCGCGCCTTTCCCAGCACCCAAAATGTCGGGGCAGGACACGCCGCTTTATTGCACAAAGCCCGGAGGAACTTTATCCCAACAGTCCGCAGTATAAGAATATGAATGAGTCTCTCCCCGGCGGCTGGTTTGTGGCTACGGACAACGGCAGTGCGCAAAAAAAGAATTCATCAAGATTGCTTCAGAAGTGGCAGGTCTTAAGTTTGGCAGAGACATTGTCATTGATTGGTGATGCCCCGCGGTTTGCGCGGCGTCAGGAGCAAGCAAAATAGATGGTTCGACTTGAGCCGGCACACTGGCGCTGCCAGCGGGCTTGGGCGCTGCTCAGTAGCGGCTGATGGCGTTGAAGTCGATCTCGACGGTGGCCTGTGCGCCGCCGTTGGCGAGCTTGAGGAAGCCGAGCTCCGCCAAGCGCGTCAATTCCCGGTGGAAGGTGCGGTCCGTCAGGTTTGCATACGCGGCTTTGATGTAGGGGTCCTGGCGCAACTCAGCACACTTCAGCTTGGCTGAGGGTTCGTCAGCGAAAGGGTCCGTCGGCTCCGTTTGCTGCAGGAGAAAATCCAACAGCCCGTGTTCCCGTTGGCTGATCCTGTATCGGCGTTTGCTGACCCGCGTATTGAACGCTCTTTGCAATGCGTCCCGATACACCAAGCGGTTCAGCTTGGTCTTGATGAAATTGTTGATGCCCTTCAATTCGGCGGCGAATCCCCGCACGCCGAAGGCGACGAATTCGCTTAAATCGAAGGGTTGGGAGCGTCTGCTGCATTGCAGCCGCAACTTGTATTCGTCTCCGTTTTGGTAGAAGTAATTGGACAGGCCGTAAAACCCGAGGACGTTGTAGGCGCCGCGAAAGAGGATGCCGGCCTCCACCAGCCGGGACACCCTGCCGTTGCCGTCGCCGAACGGATGCAGCGTGACGAGAAAGAAGTGCGCCAGCAGCGCCTGCACCACCGGATGCTCGGCCTGCATCCTTCGGGAGTTGATGAAGGCCGCGAACTCGTCCATCAGCGCCGGCAGGCGTGCATGGGGCGCTCCCCGATGCACTCCGCCGAGCGCTTGAGAGCCAACCACCACGGAGTGGGTTCTGAGCCGGCCGGGGACGTTGTTTGCCTCGTCGGACCCTTGGGTCGCCATTTGGTGCATGCGCAGAATGTCGGAGAGACGGATGGGGCGCCCGCCGGGCACGAAGGTTTCCCTAATCCACTGTTGGGCGCGGGCGGCGTTCCTGACCTGTTGCTGTTCCCGCGACTGTTCAGGCGGCTGGGGTGCGCCTTCGTCCAGCATCTCCATCTGCCGGCCCACTTCGGCTTCGGTGAGCGGGTTGCCCTCAAGGGCGGTGGTGCCATGCACGGCCCTAATCCGATTCAACCGATCCAGTTGCTCCCGCCAAGGAGGCGGCAGGACCAGGTTCAGCGCCGCCTCCTTGTAGGCTTCGATTTGGACCAAATCGGAATGCAGGGACTCCAATTGCACTCGGTAATCGAACTGGAACTGCTCCCAACGCACTTTCTTGACCTCTTATTTGGCAGGTTGTTTGACAAGATAATGCATTGAAATAAATGGGAAAATCAACTTTTCACAGATTTATTTGACAGCTTATTTGACACGCTGTTTGACAGCAAGCCGCCAACGGGCTTCGATGCCTTGCGGCGGCGGAACTCCGCCTCAGTTCGTCTCCGGCCACAGGTAAACCAGCCCCACCGGCTCCACTCGCTGGGCGCGGACTTCGTAGAAGGCCCGAATGCGCGCCGGTTCGCGCTCCAAGTCCCGGTCGAACTGACCGAGGCGGCGCTGCCAGTGGCGCAGGTCGGCTTCCAATTGGCGGGTTTCCTCCAGCTTGAAGCCTAGGGTGAGCTGCCGGCGCTCCTTCTGGTGTCGGGCCAGTTCGGCAACCACTCGCTGCCGCTGCCGTTGCAGGGTGGCGCGCAGGGCGGCGCTCTCGCGTTCGCCGCGTTCGGCTAGGCGGCGCTTGGCGATGTCCGCGAACTCGCCGGCGCGGCCTTCAAGCTGCGGGCGCAGCGCGGCGATGTCCGTTGCGGCGGCGTTCAGCAGTTTGCGCTGGATGATCTCGTTTGGCGTGGGCGCACCGCTGTTCAGGGATTCGTCCAGCAGGGCCAGGGTGCGGGTTTCCGCTTCCCGGGCGTAGGCCCGCAACGGCCCTTGGCGGCGGCTCGGCTCAACCCAGCGGGCGGCCACCGGCACCAGTTCCTCGTGCAGGCGCTCCGCGCCTTGGCCGTACAGGGCCAGCCGCCCCAGCAGGATGACCCGGGGAATGGCGTCCTTGGTTTGCGCAAGGCAGGCCCGGGACAGGTCGTGGTGGATGAACCCTTGAGAGCGGAAGCGGGCCAGCAGCCGTTGCGCCACCCGCTGCTCCAGGTGCAGGTGAACGCTGTCTTCGCTCAAATGCCCGGCGTCCTCGAAGACCACGGGGCGGATGGGGGCGTCCCGCCGCCATTCGGCGAGCTTCTGGTCGAGCTTGCGCGGAGCGCGGAGGGAGTCCAGGGTCGCTGTCCAGCTTGGGTCCGTGGCGGCGCGGCGGTCCAGGGGCGGGAAGGTCCATGTCGCCCGTCCGAATTCGTCCCGGCCTTCCGCGAGGGGTTCGGTGTGCAGCAGTTCCAAGGCGCAGGAAAGGGCGTCGCGGAAGGGCGCGGTCTTAAACCCCACCCAATTGCGGGAGCGCTCCAGCAGGCCGCGGCAGGTCTCGATCTGCTGCGTTAGGTCCGCTTGCCGCTCCCGGGCCTCTTCAAGCTCCTCCGCCGCGGTCTGCCTGCTGGCCGCGTCCAAGTTGGCGGTTTCGATTTCGCGCTTCAGGCGGACCGCATCCCGATGGCGGATGCCGCCCCGCAGCCGCCGCTCCACATCGTCGTCAATCACCTTGGAAAGGCTGCCCAGCTCCTTCTTGATGGTCTCCGTCTTGGTCGCCAGCACCTCCAGCACCCTGTCCTCCGTCCGCTGCGGCAGCACGAAGTAGTGGCAGTTGACTTCCTTGGCGGGCTGCAGCTTGCGGTCGATGCGGCCGTTGCGCTGTTCGATGCGGCCTGGGTTCCAAGGCAGGTCGAAGTGGAAGAGGTCGGTGCAGTGGGCTTGCAGGTTCAGGCCCTCCCGGGCCGCGTCCGTGGCGATCAGGATGCGCAGGGGGTCTTGCGCGGGGTTGGCGTTGAAGCGGCGCTGAATCTCCCGGCGGCGGGGGCCGCTGGTCAGGCCGTCGATGATCTCGATGCGTTCCTCCCAGCGCTCCGTGCCTTCGATGGCCTGTTCCAGCATGTTCTTGAGGTAGCGCTTCGTGCCTTCGCGGTTCTCGGTGAAGATCAACAGACGGCGGTTGCTCCAAGCGGGCGCGTTGCCGCTGGGCGGCTGTCCGAAAGGCGGCAAGCCGGGGCATTGGTGTTCGCGCACCCAGTCGATCAGGCGGCGGGTTTTGGCGTCCGGCAGGTGGCGATGGTCTTCGGCGATCTTCCGCATTCGCCGAAGAAGTTCCTGCTCCTTGGCCCAAAGCGCGGCTTCCGCGTTGGTCGTTTCCGTTGCGGCGGCCAGGGCGGCGGTTTGCGTTCGTGCCGATGGCGGCGCACCGTCCGTTGCGTTCATTGTCTCGGCGGCCAAGGTGATGGCTTTGGTCTGCGCCTCTTCTTCGGCTTCCACCTCCTCGCTGCGCCAGGCGGCGCGTTCGTCGTCCGCGTCCGCCGGCTTGACGAACAGCTCGACGTCGGCCCAGGGTTCCAAGACGGGTTCGCCATGCGCCTTGGCCCAATGCCGCTCCACCGTGGCGCCATGCACTTTCAGGCTGCGGGCGAACGCCTCGATGGAGGACAGCAGGCGTTGCTGCAAACCCGCCATCAGCAGGCCGGCGGCGGCCTTCGCCTTGCTGGACGCCTTCGCGTGCCGTTGTTCGCGGGCGGTGCGGTATTCGTCGAGCAGGCGGGAAAGCCGAAGCTCCGGCGCATCCGGCACCAGGCCGTCAATGGCCAGCCGCTTGACGTTGCGCTGCGGGAACCCGCCTTGAATCTGCCGGATGTCCTCCTTCAGGCGGCGCACCATCACGTCCTCCAGGTCGCGCTTGCCGCGCACCTTGACGCCCCGGGTGAAGCGGTAGGGGTCCAGCAGTTCCAGCAGGGTGGAGAAGCTGTTGGAGTGGCCGTTGTGGGGCGTCGCCGAGAGGAACAGACGGTGCTCGAAGCGGGCGCACAGGTCCCGGGCGGCGCGGGTGAACTTGGTCTCGATGCCGTAGCGCCCACCGGAGGACGGCGCGGCGTGGTGCGCTTCGTCCAGGATCAGCAGGCTGCCGGGCAGCAGGTCGCCCAGCCATTCGCGCATGGGCTCCGCGTAGGCTGGATCGACCAGCAGGTTGTGGGAGACCAGAAAACGGCTGTGGGTGCGCCAGGGGTTGACGCCGAAGCCGCGTTCCCGGCGCATTCGGGAGACGTAGGCGCGGTCCAGAACCCTGAAGATCAGCCCGAAGCGGTCCTCCAGTTCCCCCTTCCACTGCTCCAGCACCGATGGCGGCGCGGCCACCACGATGCTCTTGACCTTGCGCCGCAGGAGCAGCTCCCGGGCGATCAGCCCCGCTTCAATGGTCTTGCCGAGGCCGGTGTCGTCGGCGATGAACAGGTTGACCCGGGGCAGGCGCAGGGCCTTGCGCAGCGGCTCCATCTGATAGGCGTCGATCTTGATGCCGGCCCGAAAGGGCGCCTGAAACAGGTTCGGCTCCGTGGCGGTGGTGCAGTTCCAGCGCAAGGTGTGGAAGAAGGCGGCGAAATAGCGCGGCGCATCGAAGCCCTGGGCGGCCAGGTCCGCCCAGCCCTCTTCTTCCAGAATGCGCCGGTCCAGTTCGCAATCCCAGAAAACCCGGAGCGTCCGCCCTTGGGCGTCGTCGTCCGCGCAAGCCAGCGCCACCTGCGCCGAACCGCCGCCATCGGGCTGCGCCACGTCCTCCACCAGCCAGCGTCGGGAGCGCACCTGCACCAACTCCCCAATGCGGGGCGGTCGGTCGGGGAGGCGGGTTGGCGAGATGGCCGTCATAGTCAAGGCGGGAAGGGACAGCGCCGAGGCTTCAAGGCGCAGGCTGGAAGATCGGTCGTCGCCAAATTCATGGATGATGTCGAGGTGTTGGATTTTGGTGAGGCTGCCGAAAGTTGAATCGCCGTTTCTATTTGTTGAGTGCTTTGACAAGGGGTGAACCGCAGCGGATTAACTTGATCTGGTAGAGTGTCTGCCCGAATTTAACCATGTTCAATCCCTTCTTTAGCTCTGTATGTTGGTTTTTGTGGAGCTTGCCGCCATAGGCGGCAATTGGGCGAAAAACCGCTTGTTCCTGTTGCGGGACTTGTCCCTGTTGCGGAAGAAGGCGGGACTCTGCGAAATCTGCACCTGCTTGAAGTTGTTTACGAAGCTCCCCCACACTAACATTGCCTCTTTTCAATTCCATTGGCGCAATCCACTCATTTCCTCTGTGGGTTCCAACAAATATGTAGTCGCAGTGCGCTTGATCCCCCGGAATGGAAAGCTGTTCGCAGTCCATGTCGATTAAGACACGGGGATCATTGAGCCCCCTCATTGAAATTTTGCAGCCTTCCTTGCTGCAATTCCTAGACTGACAGGCATTGGGAATTCCATCGGCTGCCCAGGCCACAACGGAGTTCACTTTGAGTTTGCCTTGGTTTCTCTTGTTAGATTGCCGACTTCCGACCAAGTGTTGTAGAGTTGTTCCGCTGTGTCGGTGAAGTCGGTAACTAGTCCACCGGCGTCCGAATCTACTTTTCTTTCCTCTACAATAGACCCCTTAGGGCGGTTCCTTGGCTTGAACAGCCAAGCGCCAAATTGACTTGGATGGAGGGCTTCCGACCCGCCGGGCAGTCTTTTCCTCTTACTTTCCGGCAGATCTGAAAGCCTCACCAAATTGGCGAACTGATCGAGCAGCCATTCACTGTGGGTGGTCAGAATCACTCGAATGCCTGCCTGCACCAACAATGCGATTTGCCTTGCGAACGCAGCCTGCATTTCAGGGTGCAGGTGGGACTCCGGCTCCTCGATTATCAGGATATCTCTCGGCAGCACCAAGTGACGAAGATATAAGACAACCGGTGCGAGTTCAGAAACCATTGAGGAAGATCGCATTAGGGAAATATTGTTTTTCCAACCTTTTGGTTTATAATTGAAGTAGGGGTAACCGCTTTCGGATCTGTTCATCTGTACTCCGCCTGTGAGTATTTCTTGCTCCATGCGCTCAGCGAGCGCGACGGACTCCCCCCCACCTTTCCCAGATTTCCCAAAATTGGCCCGTCTTTGGCCTATGCGAATCAATTGGTCCAGGAAGTCTGCGAGTACCCCAGATAGCGCCGGTATGGCATCCGAACGATGTATTCCCGCTCTGGCCGAGCGTTGAATCAGCGTACTGACCAGAGCTTGATGAGCGTGCATGATGCCTGTTCGATCAGCTGGTAGATAGTAAGAATGGCGATCAATAGTTGCATCGAACAAATTCCTACCGACTTTAGCGGTTATCAATTCGAGAGTTTCGGCTAGCATCCTTTCGTTAAAGTCGGGATGGCCATGACGCTGTTGCAGTTCGTGATCAATTATTCCCACATCGTTGTTCAAGTTTTCGGACGACTTTACGATTACGGCGTTTGGAATATGGCTGGATATGTTCGCCTTGACCCTGCCAATTTTCAAGTCTATTCGTGCTTCACCCAAGGAAGTGTCTGATGGAATGACTAGCCCGATGTGGCTGGCCTTTGAATGTCTTCTAACGAGAGTTCCCGCACCCTCAACGCCAAAGCATCGGCAAAGTTCCGACAACAGCCGATCTTTCAACATGCCTACATTTTCTTGTAGTGTCTTCTTGACGAAGGCCGTTACGGAATCAGGAATTGGCGAACCTTTTTCCTTTTTTGATGGATTAAGCCATTGTGATAAGGATTGCTCAACTTCAGTGTCGGATTTGTGTATTCTTCTGCGTCCCCACTCATAGAACTTTCGGGAAAAAAGCCATCTATCTTGAGCGTAAAACCGAGAACCTTGCAGGGACTGATGCAGGGCGTACAGCAGAATGGCCAGATACGATTTCCCGGTATTGCTAGGGCCGACAAACACCGTAAGCGGGCGCATCTCCACGTTGGCCTCCACAATCGGCCCGAAGTCGGAGACCTCCAAGCGGTATGTGTCGGCCTTGGTCTTTTGCTTACTCACAACACCCGCACTCTACCCGATCAAAGCCTCCACATGCAACGCCGCGCAGCGGCTTAGGGCGTTCAGGTCGTAGCCGCCCTCCAGGGCGGAGACGATGCGGCCTTCGGCGTGGGTTGCGGCCTGATCGACGATGAACTCCGTCACCCAGAGGAAGTCTTCGTCATGTAGGAGCAGGCCGCCCAAGGGGTCTTCGCGGTGGGCGTCGAAGCCGGCGGAGACCAGGATGATCTCCGGGCGGTGGGCCTTGAGGGCGGCGCTCCAGTCCCGTTCCACGGCTTGGCGGAAGGCGGGGCCTTTGGTGCCGGCCGGCAGGGGCGTGTTGACGATGTTGGGGCGGTCGATGTTGACGTGGCGGTTGGGGTAGAAGGGATGCTGGAAGCTGGAGCAGACCAGCACCTCGGGGCGATCCTTGAAGATGTCGACGGTGCCGTTGCCGTGGTGGACGTCGAAGTCGAGCACGGCCGCTCGCCGCAGGTCGCGCAAGGCGCACTCCGCACCTAGGGCGATGCTGTTGTAGAAGCAGAAGCCCATGGCGGCGTCCGCCTCGGCGTGATGGCCGGGCGGGCGCACGGCGCAGAAGGCGCGTTGTCCGGGCGTGGCCAGAACTTCGGCCACGGCGTCCACCACCGCGCCGGCCGCCAGCGCCGCGGCATGCAGGCTGTGGGGGCACATGGCGGTGTCGCCGTCCACCTGCATCAACCCGGATTCGGGTGGCGCCGCGTTCAAGTCGGTTAAGGCGGCGTTGAGCCCGGCCAGATAGGGCGAAGCATGAATCTCGGCTAGGTCGGCGGCGCTTACGGGAGGTGCGCTGCGGCGTTCGCAGGCGTCCGCCAGGCCGCTGGCCTGCAAGCCGGCCTGGATCGCCCGCAGGCGGTCGGGACGCTCCGGGTGGCGCGGCTGCATCTCATGCAGCAGGCATTCTTCAGGGGCGTAGAGCAGCATGTCCCGCTTCTTTAGAGCTTGTGGAAACCCGCCAAATGGCGCAATAACCCCGCCCGCAGGCTGCA
Source organism: Candidatus Azophilus sp. (assembly GCA_965200465.1). Taxonomy (GTDB): domain Bacteria; phylum Pseudomonadota; class Gammaproteobacteria; order Pseudomonadales; family Azotimanducaceae; genus Azophilus. Next base: position 240,019 of record OZ241358.1, read on the forward strand.
TGCCGCCGTCGAAAAGCGGGGTGAAAATGTTTCGGGCGCCCGCAATCCCTTACGGAACGCGGGGCCTGGGACAGCGCAACTCTCTCTAGGGCTTGTCGTCGTCGGCCTCTCGAACCCAAGAAGGACCCTTCTTCTCTGGAACGCAAAGAGATCGTGCAAGGGGAAACGAGCATGGCGTCGCGCCGCCAAGGCCGGGGAGAATTGGAGAGGGCGGATCACGTCATTCGGCCCAAGTTGATGCTCGGCAGCGGCTTCACCACAAACAGCAGGTCGCCGGCGTTCACCTGCTGGCCGTTGCTCATGTTGATGCGGGTGATTTCGTACTCCAGCTCCGGGTCGTAGAGGGCGGCGTCGCCGTTGAAGTCCTTGAGGCTTAGGGGGGTGAAGATCTTCATCGCCTCCAGTTGGCACAGGGTGGTTTCCACGGTCACCTTGTCGCCCACGGAGACGAACTCCGGTTCCGAAGGCGACGGAGTGGTGTAGAAGATGGCCGCCGCCGGGGAGGGCACCTTCAGCTCGTCGCTGCCGTCGATGGCGATGCTGTCCCGGTCGAAGGCGGAGGGGCCGGCGCCGGCGTTGGCTGCGATTTCCTCCATCAGGCTGGCGGCGTCAGTGCGGCGCAGAAATTCCGGCAGGAAGTTGGTGTCGTATTCGCCTTGGCGGAACACCGGGTCGGCCAGCACCCGCAGCAGCAGGGGAATGTTGGTGCAGATGCCGGTGATGCGCACCTGGCTCAAGGCGTCCGCCAGCTTGTCGATGGCCGCGTCGCGGTCTTCGGCGTGGGCGATGACCTGCGCCACCATGCTGTCGTAGTAGGGGGAGATGGACTTGCCGGGAGCGGCGATGGAGATCACCTCCACGTCATCCCGCTCCGGGAACTCCGCCTCCGCAATCGCGCCGGGGTTGGGGCGGAAGGACAGGTTGCCCTCCCCGTCCAGCCGCACCCGTTCGGCGTTCACCCGCGCTTCAATGGCGTAGCCCTTGCTCTTGGGCCGCAGCCGGCCGATGGACTGGCCGGAGGCGATGCGGAACTGCTCGCCCACGATGTCAACGCCGGACACCCACTCCGTGACCGGATGCTCCACCTGCAGGCGGGTGTTCATCTCCATGAAGTAAACCGCTTGGGCGTCCAAGTCGAAGATGAACTCCACGGTGCCGGCCCCCACATAGCCCACTTCGTCGGCTAGGGCGGCGGCGTGGCGCAGCACGTCCTCGCGCAGGCTTTCCGGCAGCATGGTGGAGCCGGACTCCTCGAACACCTTCTGCTTGTCACGCTGCACGCTGCAATCGCGCAGGCCCAAGGCGCGGGTGTTGCCCTTAGTGTCGCGCAGCAACTGCACTTCGATGTGGCGCAGGGAGGTGACGTACTTCTCCAGATAGACGTCGCCGTTGCCGAAGGCGCTCTGCGCCTCCGCCCGCACCCGGTGGAAAAGCTCGAAGAACTCGGCGGCGCTCTCCACCACCTGAATGCCCTTGCCGCCGCCGCCATGCACCGCCTTGATGAGCACCGGGTAGCCGATTTCGGCGGCCACCTCGGCGGCCCGTTCGGCGTTGGTGAGGATGCCGTGGCTGCCGGGCACCACCGGCACCCCAAGGCGCAGCGCCGTGTTGATGGCGTTGGACTTGTTGCCCATGGTCTCCATGCTGGCCACCGGCGGGCCGATGAAGTTGACGCCCCGGCCGCGGGTCAATTCGGCGAACTGGGCGCTTTCGGAGAGGAAGCCGATGCCGGGATGCAGGGCGTCCGCCTGCTCCTGCTCGGCGATGCTGAGCACGCTGCGGGCGTTTAGGTAGCTTTCGTCCGGGGTGTTGCCGCCGATGCAGACCAAGGTGTCCGCCTCGTTCAGTTGCTCGACCACGGCGGACTCCATGTCCGGGTCGGACTGCACCAGCACCACTTCCAGACCGTGCTTGTGGGCCACCCGCACCAGCTTGGCGGCGGTGCAGCCGCGGGCGTGGACCAGCACCCGCTTGACCGGCCGGACCAGGTCGGCGTCCGTGTAGTGCCTTGGCGGCGTGGCCACGGCTTGCCTCTGGTCCAGGGCGCCGGACATCACCCGGCGTATCACCTCGGCGACGGATTCCTCCGGCGCCGGGATGTCCGGGTCGATCTTGCGCAATCCCTCGTCAAGCCCTGCGTGGAACGGGTGGCGCACCAAGCCCTGCATGGAGTCCTTGTTGGTGGAAAGGTAGTTGGCGAGGATGGCGTTCAGCGGCAGGTTGCTGGGCACCACGATCTGCCCGGCGAAGGGCATGCTGGCCCCGGAGAGGTAGTAGGTCTGCACCAGCGGATGGGTGACGAAGCTGGCTTGGGCGCCGCCGGTGCAGTCCCCGTAGCCGAACACGATGATGGGCAGGTCATGGTCGCGCACGAAGCGGGTGATGCGGTCGTTGACGGCGGCCATGGAGAACAGGGCGCCGGCCCCCTCCTTGGTCTGCATGCCGCCGGAGGAGATGAAGCAGACCACCGGCAGGTGCCGCTCCGCGCACAGCACCAGCAGCTTGCAGAACTTCTCGGCGCTGGCCATGTCGAAGGCGCCGGCCTGGAAATCGACATTGGAGAGCACCAGCCCGCAGGGAATCTCTCCCTCGCCATCGCGGAACTTGGCGGTGCCGGTGACCACCCCGCAGGGGGGCAGGCCGCGGTTCAGCGCGCTTTCGATGGAGTGGCGGAAGCCGGGAAAGGCGCAGGGGTCGGAACTGATGAGGTCGCCGAACCGCTCGTCCCAATCCGTGAAGAAGGCGCCGATGATGTCCTCATGGCCGAAGCGTTGGCCCTTGAAGCGGCGCAGCAGGTTCTGCATCTGCAAGTCCCGGTAGGCCATGTTCAGGCGGTGCCAGAAGTCCTTGCGCCGCCCGATTCGCTTGGGCGCGATGCGGCCTTGGTAGGTCTTGCCGGAGCGTTCGGATTGGATGTAGGAGGCGAGCAGGTGCTCGAACAGGTAGGTGACCACCACGAACAGGGCGTCCGCCAAATAGGGGAAGTGGGTGCGCTTCCACTCCTCCACGCTGCGGAAGAAGGCGGTGGTCTTGGGCAGGCCGGCCACTCTCAAGTACCAGTCGAACATCTGCTCGCGCAGCTTGTTGGAGATGCCTTCGCCGGTTTCCGCCCCGTCCGGCTTGCCTTTGCCAGCCGCCAGCGCTTGGGCGGCGACGCCGAGGGATGATTCGAGCAATTGGCCCAAGGTGCCCCGGGACAGCGCCTGGGCGGACTGCGCCTCTTCGGCGATGCTGTCTAGGTGGGCGACAATGTGGTCATAAACCCCGTTGAAGAGCAGCAGGTTCTGGCATTCCCGAATGAAGTCCTCGCGCAGGTCGTCGTGAATCAGCAGGTCCAGCACCCTTAGGTTGACAGGCGCCGCGTCGCCGTCGCCGGCCGCGGCCGGGGCAATGAACTGCGGATAGCGCTTCTGCAGCAGTTTGCGGTTCGCCTGCACCAGGGAGGTTGTGCGCCGCCGCCGCGCCGAGCCGCCGTTGAGGCGGCGGTTGAGGTCGCCGCCGGTGATGAGCAGGTTCAGCTCCGTGGTGATCTGATTGGCCAGATAGGCGTCGGACTTGTTTTGGGTGCCGCCAACGCGCAGCAGCCGCTTGCCTTCGTGGGTGAAGTGCTCGTGCAGGGCGCCGAGCATCTCCCGGTCGCGGCGCAGGGCGCGAATCAGGACGGCGGGATTGGTGAGGTCGCTGACGCGCAATATCTGCCGAGTGTCCTCGTGGGCGTGGAGCAGTTCCATCAACCTTTGCAGGTTGCCGGCGGCCTCCCCCTTCCAGCGGTTGTAGAGATGGAAGCCGACGGTGGTGATCAAGTGGGTCTTGGCCCGTTCGTAGTTGCGCTTCGGCTCGCCGAGGATGATCTGCGCGAACCGGCCGCGCTGCTCATGGACGACTTCCTTCTTGTCGCTGTAGCTGCGCCAAGCCTTGGACAGCGCCTCCTCGTAAACCACCTTGTCCGGGTCCTGCAGCCATTTCAGGAAAGTTTGCCGCCGCTCCCGGTCCGTGCGCTCGCTGAGTTCGCCCTTGGGCAGGTCGCGGTCCGCCAAGCGCCCGTACTGTTGGGTGCTGGTGGCCTTGATGCGCTGGCGCACCTTCAGGTAGCGCAGGTAGCGGAAGGCGACGCCGAAGACGCTTAAGTACTCCGTTGGGTTTTTGGTGACGGTCAGCGAGGCGCTGGCCTGCATCATCTGCAACTGCCGGGAGGGGCTGAGGTAGCGCCGCAGGCTCTGCTGGTAGTGCTGGATGAGGTAGGGGTTCTCGGCCACGAACTGCTTGGTGCGCTCCTCCACCGAAGACAGGGTGGCGACGATGGCGGCGCCTAGGTTGGGCAACTTCTCAGGCTCCGCCGGGGAGTAGTCGATCACGCCGTCGATGTTGCCCTGCATGTGCAGTTCAAAGGGCGACAGGCCCACGTACTTGGCGCACTCCTGCCAGGAGAGGTTCAGGCGCCGGGCGATGTTGGCCAGGGAGCGCGGCTGAATGGTGCTGAACACCCCGTCCGCCACGGATAGGATCATGTTGCTGGCCGCCAGTGGAATGGCCCCGCCGGAGTAGCCCAAGCCGTAGATGACGCCCACGTTGGGCACGTCGAGGTTGCTTGCCTCGGTGATGAGCCGGGAGATGCTGTGGGCTTGGTTGTTGCGGTTGGCGTCCTCCCGGGCGTCCGCTCCCGGCGTGTCCATGAAGGTGACGATGGGGATGCGGCGCTTGGCCCAGCGCTCCAGGTAGCGGGCCGCCTCAAGATGGTGCTGCGGCCCCCAGACGCCGTTGTCGGCGGAGCGGTCCTGGGCGATGAAGCCGACCGGCCTTGCGTCCCCGGCGAAGTCCATCTCCAAGGTGGCGGCGTAGAAGGGGCCTTTGGAGGCTTCGCTTTGCACGGCGCCGAGTTGCCGGATCACTTCCGGCGCCGGGGTGCGGGCGCTGCTCTCCGCCGGCGTCACCACCGCTTCAATGTAGGAGTCGATGTCCAGGTTCTTCAGCCGTTTGCTGCGCCTTGCGATCTGCGCCCGCTTGAACAGGCCGGGCAGGGCGTCCTCCCGGGCCACGCTGGGCAACAGGGAGAATTCCTGGGCTAGGCTCTCGGCAATCAAGTACAGCCGGTCGCCGTCGTTGCTTTGTTTGTCCACGCGGGCAGGGGTGCAAGCAGTAAACTTGCGCGGTACTCTAGCCACTTGCCGAATTCATGGCAAACGCCGGAAAGGCGTTGTTTTGATGAATTGTTTTGTTTTGGGAGGTGCGCGATGGCCGGTTTGGCCTGCGCCGTGCTGACCGTTTCGGACACCCGAACCGAGCGGGACGACACTTCCGGGGAACTGCTCGTTGAGTTGCTCAGCGCCGCCGGCCACCGCTTGGTGGAGCGGCGCATCGACAAGGACGACGTTTACGCCATCCGCGCCACGGTGTCCCGTTGGGTGGCCGCGCCGGAGGTGCAGGTCGTCCTGACCACCGGCGGCACCGGCTTCACCGGTCGGGACAGCACTCCGGAAGCCTTGGCGCCTCTGTTCGACAAGACCATTGACGGCTTTGGCGAGCTGTTCCGGCAGGTCTCCTATGCGGAGATCGGCTCCTCCACCATCCAATCCCGCGCCCTCGGCGGCCTAGCCAACGCCACCCTGATATTCGCCCTGCCCGGTTCCGGCAACGCCGTGTACACCGGCTGGGAGAAGATCATCAGGAAGCAATTGGACATCAACAACCGCCCCTGCAACTTCGCGGAGCTGTTTGCGCGTTTTCGAGAACTTCCGCCCTAGGGGGCCAAGCGGCGCACGGCGGCAACGGAGTTCCCAACAAGTGCGCAACTGCCCTACAATTGCGCGGCATGCATGATCTTCCCTAATGTGGGGGCCAAGTGACGCGACTGCCCGTCATCGTCGGCTTCGGAGGGGTCAATTCCGCCGGCCGAGTGTCCTGCAACCACGCCTACAAGCGCTTGGTCATCGACGCGCTGCCGGAAGCCGAGCGCCGCTGCACCTATCGGAGCTTGGCCGCGCTCATGAATCTCGGCGCGGACGCCGCTTCCGCCGAGGCGCGCCGCTACATGGAGGACCACACCCTCATTCGGCGCATCGAGCTGTTCGACCCACAAGCCGTGCGCTGCAACCGGGAGGTTAGCCTCAAGGCCGCCGCCGGCCCGCTGGAGTTCCTGATTGGCAGAAGGCAGATGCCGCGGCGGTTGCCGGAGGGTTGGCGGGTTGAGCCGGCCGGGGAGCAGGACTTCAAGGTGGTGGTGGAGGACAAATTCAAAGCGCTGCTCGCCGATGGGCGGGTGTCCAAGGTGTCGAGCGCCGCGCAGTTGCCCACCGGCTTCGACCCCGGGGCCGTCTATCCGTCCCGCAGCCATCCCCGCGGCCTGCAGCTTACGGTGTTCGGCGCCTCGGACGCGCTGCGGTCGTCCGGGCTGTCTTTGGAGGCGTTGAAACGCAAGGTGCCGCCGGACCAGTTTGCGGTTTACTCCGGCAGCGCCATATGCCAATTGGATGCGGACGGCTACGGCGGCATGATGCAAAACCCGCTGCTGGGCAAGCGCCCCACTTCCAAGAACGGCGCCCTCGGCCTGCCGGAAATGCCGGGGGACTTCATCAACGCCTATGTGCTGGGCTTGGCCGGCGGCACCGCCGGCATCATCGGCGCCTGCGCCTCCTTTCTTTACAACGTCAAGCAGGGCATGGACGACATCCGCTCCGGCGCCAAGCGGGCGGTGATGGTCGGCAACGCCGAGGCGCCGGTCATTCCCGACGTCATAGAAGCCTACCGCACCATGGGCGCTCTGGCGGAGGACGAGTCCCTGATGGCCCTCGACGGCAGCGACCGGCCGGACCATCGCCGCGCCTGCCGCCCGTTCTCCAGCAACTGCGGCTTCACGGTGGGCGAATCCGCCGTTTACGCCTTGCTGATGGACGACGAGTTGGCTCTTGAAGTCGGCGCCGAGGTGCTGGGCTCCGTGGCGGACGTGTTCGTCAACGCGGACGGCTACAAAAAATCCATCCCCGGCCCCGGCATTGGCAACTATCTGACCATGGGCAAGGCCATGGGCATGGCGCGCAGCGTCCTCGGCGAAGAAGGGCTGCGGCGGCGCACCTATGTTCAATCCCACGGCACCGGCACCCCGCAGAACCGGGTCACCGAATCCCGCATCCTGAACGAACTGGCCAAGACCTACGGCATCGAGCGTTGGCTGGTCAGCGCCGTGAAGGCTTATGTGGGCCATTCCATGGCCCCGGCCGGGGGCGACCAGCTCGCCTCGGTTCTAGGCGTTTGGCGGCACGGCTGGGTGCCGGGCATCACCACCATCAACCACATCGCCGATGACGTGCATGACAGCCATCTGCATCTGCCCATGCAGCATGTGCAGGTTGACCCGGAAGCCATGCCGGGGGCGATCATCAACTCCAAGGGCTTTGGCGGCAACAACGCCTCCGGCCTGTTTCTTTCCCCGCTGCACACTCGGGCCATGCTGGCCAAGCGTTGGGGCAAGGCGGCGTTCGCCGCCTATGAAAAGCGCAACGAAGCCGTGCGCCGTTCGCGCCGGGAATACGACGAGGCCATGCTGCGCACGACCATGGCGCCCATCTACAGGTTCGGGGAGGGCGTTCTGGCGGGGGAGGATTTGTCCATCAGCACCGCCGCCATCCATTTGCCTGGGTTTGGTTTGCCGGTGCGCTTGGATTTGCCGAACCCCTACGAGGACATGGTTTGAGCTTCAAGGGGCTTGCCGGGCCGCCGTGCGGCCGGCGACCAAGCGGCGCTCAATGCCAGACGGTGTTCTCGTCCCCCACGTCGTCAAGCTTGCGCCGCGCCGCCCGGCGCAGGCCGGAGCTCGTCGCGCCCTCCACCACCTTGGCGTAGGACTGGCGGGCCGCGTCCGGGGCGCCGACAAGCTCCCAGACCTGGCCTCTCTCGAAAAGCAGTTCGGAGTTGTCGGGCAGCAGGATCATTTGGCAGCGCAGCACCTCAAGCACCCGGTCGAACTTGGCCTCCTCCAGCAGTTGCGTCTTCACGTTGTTCAACATGCGCAGCGCGATCATGGGGCTGGTGGCCTCGGCGAAGGGGTCCCGGGGCGGCATGTCCGTCAACTGCTTCAGGCAGGCTTCCTTGGTGACGGGCTGCAAGGTCAGCGGGTCGATGAGCAAGTCGTTCATGCGGGTCAGGAACCGGCCCGGAAAGTTGAGCCCCCGCGCCTCGAAACCTCGCCGGCGGGCCACATGCACCAGCAGCACCCCCAAGGCGATGGGCAGCCCGCGCCCGGTCTCCAGCACGTCGGCCAAGCAGCTGTGCGCCAGGGAAACCGGCCGCTGCTCTTGGCCGCCGAAGCCGCGGCTTTCCAGAAAGGCCCAAGGCGGCACCGCTGCGGGGCAGGAGTCCGCCAAGGCGTCCACCTGCAGGCGCAGGGCACTCCGGTCAACGGCCGGGTCCAGCACTAGGTTGACGAGCAGGGCGGCGGACAGCTCGTCGCTGGATGGATCATCGACGAACTGCCGGAACAGAGCTTGGTAGTTGGGTGCCACCCGCCCATGTTAGCAGCCTTTGCCCGCTTTCAGCGCCAACTGCAAGGCACTTTGCGGGAGCACCGCTCGGCGTGACGGCGCTGGGCCTAGGCAACATGGGGTGGCCGCTTCGCCGCGCCGAACGCCAGCGTGGACGGACTTGCCGCGGCCGTTGGCCCACCTCCCGCGCCGGCGCCGCCGTCCTTCGCACCGGAGTGGCGACAATCAATGTGCTTACGGTTGCGAGGTCATCCACCGACATGGCGCGGAATTTCGCCGCCAACGGCAATAGAAAACCTCAAAAAGTTCACTCGGCAAATCCCAGCGTCGTCCCTATAGGAGTGATCTGCGAGGCTTATCTGGTGTACGCAGAGGCTGTCCGCCTTCAGCAACGAGTTGCCGTCACGCAGCAGAGTGCGCAGTTCCCGCAGCATGATTGGGGAATTTGCTGCGACGGCGTCTGTTAAACTACGGCGGTTCCAACTCTGGCGGCGAACGCAAATGAAAAAAGGCATCCATCCCGACTACCAGCCCATCAAGGCCACATGCAGTTGCGGCAACGTCATCGAAACCCGCTCCACCCTGAGCGGGGACATTCACATCGACGTGTGCTCCGCCTGCCACCCCTTCTACACCGGCAAGCAGAAGATCGTGGATTCCCGGGGCCGCGTGGAGCGCTTCCGCAAGCGCTTCGGCAGCCGCTCCATCGTGCGGTAGGCTGGGCGAACCAACTCGCCCAGCGGCGTTCGGGCAAGCAGATTCCGCCGATTGAGAACCGGCATGAAAGCGCATTGGCCCATCCTGGCGCTCGCCATCTTCGCCGCCCAAGCCCTTGCCGCTGGGGATGGCGAGAAGATGTACAACGACCTGCGCGAGAAGGACGCCATTTATTCGGACGAGAAGTGGCAGAGCTACGTCACCGAAATCGGCGAGCGCCTGCTGGAGGCGGCGGGAATAGCCGCCCCAACCTACACCTTCGTCGTTTCGGACAACCCGGCGGTCAACGCCTCCGCCACTCGGGACGCCTACGTCTTCATTGACCGCGGCATCATCGCCTACTGCCGCAGCGAAGACGAACTGGCCGGCATCATCGGTCACGAGATCGGCCATGTGGTGGGCCGCCATGTGCAAAGGGCCAAGGGGCTGAACCGGCTTGGCGGGCTGCTCGGCTGGCTTGGGGTGATAGGCACTTCCAGCTACGGCATGAAGGACATGGGGGACACGCTGACCGCCACCGCCGTAAGCCGCGAAGCACGGGAGTACGAACTGGAGGCGGACGCCTACGGGGCGGAGTTCCTGGCCCGGGCCGGTTACGACCCTCTGGCGATGATCAACGTCATCTACGTGCTCAAGGAGCATGAGCTCTTCTCCAAATCCGTGCGCAACCGGCCCAGCGTCTATCACGGGCTGTTCGGCACCCATCCCCGCAACGACAAGCGGCTGCACGACGCGGTGCAGAACGCGCTTCCCTTGGCGCAGGCGAACACCCGCCCGCCGGAGCGGGACTTCTGGGCCATGCTGGACGGCTTGGCGTTCGGCGACGAGGCCGCCACCGGCCTCATCAAGGGCAGCACCTACTACCACAGCGGCCTGCGCATCGTGGTGCGGTTTCCCGACGGCTGGGACCTAAGCAACACCGCCACGGAGGTTTTCGGGCGGGATGTCAGCGGCCAAGCGGACGCCTCCATTGGGGTGCAGCGGCAAAGTTCGCCCGGCCGCCGGCAAACGCCGGAGGACTACCTTCGGGAGACGCTCAAGCGGGACGACCTAAAGAACGGCGAGGCCATTGAGGTCAACGGCTACGAAGCGTTCATGGCCGATGTGGAAATTCTCACCGGGGACGCCCAGACGCGCAAAATCGCCGTGGTCTTCAAGGATGGCGGCGTCTATCTATTCAAGGGCGAACTCGGCGCCGCTGGCGATGCGGCGCAGTTCGAGCGGCAGTTCCGCGAAACCCTAGCCTCCTTCCGCCCCATGACCGCCGCCGACTTGGAGGACGCCAACCGCCAACGCATTAGGGTGGTGATGGCGAACCCCGGCGACACCTACGCCGCCTTGGCGCGGAAAAGCTCCATCAAGTCCTTTCCCGAAGAAACGCTGCGGGTCATCAACGGGCACTACCCTAGAGGCGAGCCGAGAGCGGGGGACTACATAAAAGTGGTGCGCTAGGTCTCCTGCCTAGAGCCCCCGCCACAGATTCTCCGGCAGTTCCTCGCCGGCGTTCAGCGCCCGGGCCAGCACGAAGAGGAAATCGCCTAGGCGGTTGAGGTAGCGGCCGCCGTCCTGGCTTTCCGCACCCCAAAGGCTGCGCTCGGCGCGGCGACAAACCGCCCGGCAGACATGCGCGGCGGCCCCGGCGCGACGGCCGCCGGGCAGCACGAACTCGGCGAGAGGCGGCAGCGCCGCGTTCAGCGCCTCGGTTTGCGCTTCGATGCGCAGCGGTTCCGGGGCTGCGGTTTGGCCATCGGTGGCAAGGTGGGCGCCTAAGTCGAAGAGTTGCTGCTGAACCTCCCGCAGCAGAGCGGCCAAGTCTTCCTCGGCAACTTCCGCAAGCAGCGCCCCGACTTGGCTGTTCAGTTCGTCAACGTCGCCCATGGCGGCGAAAACCGCAGCCGTTTTGGGCAGTTGACGGCCATCCGCCAAACGGCTCCGGCCGCCGTCCCCTTGGCGGGTGGTGACGCGAGTGATGCGGTTGCCGCTGCGTTTTCGGCCTTTCATCAGACAGTGCCCGCGCCAGCCACAACATCTCCACTCCGTCGTTAAGATCCCGCCCCAGGGACGCATCGCCGGGGTCGCGCCGCAAGCCGAACAGTGCGCCAACCCGCCCCGACAACTCCGCCGCCCGGGCGCGGCGCTGCAGGGCGGCCAGCGCCAAGGCCCAGTTGCCGCCCCGGCCGCGCCCCGCATCCTGCTCCCCAAAGGACTCCCCGTCAAGCGCCAGATAGCGCAACTCCGGCTGCATGGGCGCCCGCGCTCCAAGCCCAGCCGCCGTCAACTCCCCCAGGCTCAGGGGCGCGGTCCAGCAGGCGGTCGCCGGCCTTTATGGCGAATTCCACCTTAAGGGTTGGTTGTGGCGCGCCAGCACAGCAGTTCAGGTGTCGGAACCTAGCCATCACGCCACACAGGAGGCCCGCTTCAGAAGACTGGATGCAAAACAAGGGCTCCAAGTCGTCAATCTTCGGCCGGCGTTCCGTCCGCTGCGCCGCCCAGCCAGCCGCGCAGCGTGGCTTCGTCCCCAGCGGTCAGGCTCAGGGTGGCCGCCTGCGCCAAATCCACCGTGTGCCGGACCACCGCCTCGCGGATCTTCTCGGGGCTGGGCGGCGGCGTGGCGTCCAAGCCCACACCGCCGTGATAGGCTTTTATGACGATGGCGTTGATGTCGCCGCCGGAAACGGAAAACCCCGCCTTCACTAGCTGGTCCCTAGTCCATTCGGTGGCCTCCCGGAGGTCGAAGTCGTTGTACCGAGCGTAGTTGGCAAGGGTGTCAAAACAGGCTTTCCAAGCATCCGCCGGAAGCTGCGGCAAGTCGGTGACGGCGCAAATCTGGTTGATCGTTGGCGGCAGGGGGGGCTTGCCTTTGTCGGCCGGCGGTCCGCCCGGCGCATCCGTGTGCCTAGCTGGGTCCCAAACATGGCCCTGGTCCTTGCGAATGCCGTGGCTTTCCTCCATCGAACCGATGAGCGCATCGAGGGAGCCATGCCCAAACCAGTCGCTCTGCTGGATCTCGTCCTCGAACTTTTCGCGCAAATGCACGCCAAGGCCGGCAAGCGGCAGGGGCCGCGGACTGGTCTTAAGAAGCCGCATGGTGGCCTCAAGCAGCCTGTCCTTCGGCGCGTCGTCAAGAGCGGCGCCGTTCACCGGCGTCTGAGCGGGCTGCAGCAAGCGCTCCGCGCCGACGTAGGTGTCGGCGATGGCTCGGTAGGCCGGCACGGTGGGGCCGGTGGAGATGATCGTGGTGCGGCGGTCATGCGCCCGCAGGCGCTGCAGCAAGGGCGTGAAGTCCGCATCGCTGGAGGCGATGATGAATTCGTCGTAGCGTGTGCCGGCGTTGACCGCCTCCATCACGTCGAGAACGATGCGAATGTCGGCGGCGTTCTTGTGCGCATGGGTCAGGGCCGGGCAATCGACCACTTCAAACCCGGCCCGCGTCAGGTTGGGGCGGAATCTGGACAAATAGATGCGGTCGTTCACATTGCCCCTCTCCCGGTCGAAGACGGAGCCGGCCGGGTTCAGGTAGGCGCGGCGAATGAGCAGGTCACGCCGCCCGTCCTGCTGCGAGAAGTCCATGAACCTGTTGAGCCACTCCCCCGGCTTTTCGGCGAAGGTGAAGGCCCACTCCCGGTCCAAATTCAGCAGACCGCCAAAAACGTTGTCAAAGTCAAGAAAAAGTGCGGACCGCAGCCGCTCCATGCTTAACCCCTGCAGTTGCAGCCAATGCCACCGAATCAACGGCGTAGATGCTACAGGCTGCGGCAACCGATTCCTAGCCCAGAGCTTGCGCCAAGGGAAAACGCTCCCCAAGCCTTCCAGAACGTGACCGGCTCAGCAAGGTGCCCTCGGCGGTCGCGATTTTCAAGGTTCGAATGGATGGCACCGCGCTGCTGGGCGATCTCCAGCGCCAGGATTGCCTTGCCGGTTCAGCGCCTTCGAGATGTCGTTGATGGCGAGTCTGGAAATCATTTCCTTGCAATTTAACCTTCGTGTGGAGGATTTGCGAGGCTAATTTTGCAGCTCCGAACCCGCATCCGGTCCTTGGCGCACCTAGGTGGCCCATGGCCGCAGCCAGTTTGCTATAGTCCGCAAATCAAAAATCCAAGGAGGCGAATGTGGCGGCAAGAGTGCTGGTGGCCATGTCGGTGGCGACGCTGCTGTTGCTGGGCGCCTCCGCCTTGCTGGTCCGGCAGGAGTTCAAATTGGACGCGGCGATTGCCGATGGCTGGGCGGCGCGGGACCGCGCCCACGAGCTCGCCCGCGAACTGCGCCAGTCGTCGGACGATTTGACGCGCATGGCCAGAACCTACGCCGTGACGGGCGACGAACGCTATCGCCAATACTTCCAGGAGATACTGGACATCCGCAACGGCGCCGCGCCGCGTCCGGAGAACTACCGCTTGGCGTATTGGGATCTGGTCACGGCGGGGGGGCCGGAAGGCGCTCAGCCGGCGGCCGGGGGCGCCGTGGCGCTGCGCGCGCTGATGCAGGGCGCCGGCTTCACGGACGCTGAACTGGCGCTGCTTGCGGAGTCCGAAAACCAGTCCAACGCCCTCACCGAGTTGGAAAGGGACGCCTTTGCCGCAGTGCGCAACGGCGACCTGCAAGGGGCGCAGGCGCTGCTGCACTCCAACGCCTACCACCAAGCGAAGGCGCAGATCATGCTGCCAATTCGGCGTTTCGTGCAGGCGATGGACAGCAGAACCGCCGACGAAATAGCCCAGCTTGCGCAGCGGCAGCAAAACCTGAATCGATACCTGCTGGCCGCCACCGTCCTGCTGCTCACGTTGGTGCTCGCCACGTTGGTCATCGCGGCGATGGCGGCGCGGCGCGGGTGAAGCGATGACGGCGCCCGTTTAGGAGACTTCCGCCGCCGCTCCGCCCGGAACCCTTATCGGAAGCGGCTTGCGGAACAGCGCAAGTCCCTCGGCATCGCTTGGCGAGGGCCAATTGGCGGTTGTCTGGCGAAGCAAAGCGCTGTAGCATTCGCCAAATTGCATGCAGTTTGGAGGGAGCGCCGTGCCGGTTAAACCAGAGCGGAACGCAAATTCTCCTTGGCCTTTCAAGAGGAAGGTCTTGGCCTTGGCTGTCGCCGGCGCTGCCGGCGCGGTGGCGGCGCCGTCGCCGGCCTTGGCGCAGCAGGCGGTCATTGAGGAGGTCATCGTCACCGCCCGCAAGCGTTCGGAGAGCCTGCAGGACACCCCCATCGCCGTCCAGGCGTTCACTGGCGACCGCATTGAAGACCTCGGCATTCATCGCTTTGAGGACTTCGCCGTGCTGTCCCCCTCCATCGCCTTCGTCAGTTGGCTGCCCGGCACCCAGATGATGTTCATCCGCGGCATCGCCGACGGCAGCAATCCGAACCGCACCAACGCCGCCACCGCCACCCTGTACTTGGACGAGCAGCCCCTCAACTACGGTGGCGGCATCGCCGACCTGCACAACTACGACATCGAGCGCATTGAAGTTCTGAACGGCCCTCAGGGCACCTACTACGGGGCCAGCGCCACCTCCGGCACGGTGCGCATCATCACCAACAAGCCGGATGCGGACGCCTTCAGCGCCGGCGCGGACCTGACCGCAGGACTGATCGACCAAGGCGACGGCGTCTCCACCCTGGAGGGCTACGTAAACATCCCCTTGGCGGAGGGGGTTTCCGCCTTGCGGCTGGTGGGCTGGTACGACCAATCCAGCGGCTTCATCGACAACGTGCCCCGCACCAGGACCTACCAAAACGGGGCCACCGCGGCGAATGACGCCTTCGTCAAGGATGATTACAACGAGGAGGAGACCTTCGGCTTCCGCGCCGCCTTGCGCTCAGACCTCGGCGAACGCTGGCGGGGCACCCTGTCCGGCTTTTACCAGAATACGGAGACGGACGGCGCTTGGGACCACGACCCAAACCGGGTGGGGCACTTGGAAGTGGGCCGCTTCGGGCCGGAGTTCAGCGAGATCTCCTACGGCCAGATCGCACTGACCTTGGAGGGGGACCTCGGCATTGGCGACATCGTTTACGCCGGCGCCTACTTCGACCGCCATCGGGAAGCCACCAGCGACTATTCGGACTATGTGGAGTACGCCTCCTTCGGCGCTTGGATTCAGCAATTCGCCTGCAACGACTTCTACTGGTACGGCAACACCGGCTGCAACGACCCCAGCATGTTCTACGAATCCGACTACGACTCCAAGCGTTGGTCCCACGAAATGCGCTTCACCTCCAGCTTGGACGGCCCGTTGAACTGGATCGTCGGTGCCTACTACGAGAAGAACGAGAGCGACAACTCCCTGTTCTGGGACATGCCGGGCATTCAGCATGACGGCGTTCCAGGGGCCTACTACATCGCCAACAACGGCGGCTCGCCCCTGCCCGAAGAATGGTGGAGCACCTCCTGGGACACGGAGTCGGAGCAACTGGCCGGCTTCGGCGAACTGACCTACCAAATGACGGAGCAGCTCTCCGCCACCTTCGGGCTGCGCATTTTTGACTCGAAGTTCTCCAGCACCACAGACTGGGGCGGCTACTTCTACAACGCCAGGGAGCAGTCGAGCGGCAGCGGCAGCACCGACGGCACGATCTACAAGTTCAACCTCACCTACAGGATCAACGACGATTTGCTGACCTACGTTACCTATGCCGAGGGCTTTCGCCCCGGCGGACGGAACTCGGAGGGCGCAACCAATCCCAGCGTCCCGGAAATTTACGAGCCGGACGTGCTCGACTCCTACGAGGTCGGCTGGAAGGCGGCTTTGGCGGACGGGCGCGTCACCTTCAACGGCGCCATCTACTACATGGAGTGGTCCGGCTTCCAGACCTCCATCTACGACCTTTTGATTTCGCCGCTCGTCTTCCGCGCCAACGCCGGGGACGCCGAGGTCAAGGGCTTTGAGGCGGAGATGCAGGCGGCGGTCACGGCCAATCTCTCCGTGCAGATGGCGGCCACCTACAACAGCGCCAAGCTGAGCAAGGACTTCAACTCCACGGTGGACCCGGCGGTGGTGTGGGCGGAGAAGGGCCGCGAGCTGCCCTATGTGCCGGAGTTCAAGTTCTCCGCCAACGCCCGCTACCAATGGTCCCACGGGAACGCCGCAACCGGCTACGCGCAGTTGACCTATGCCTACACGGACAAGTCCTGGAACCTGCTGATCACCGAGCCCTTCCAAGCGGAGGCGGTGCCGAAGCGCCAAGCGGCCTACGACCTGACGGACTTGCGGGTGGGCTGGGAATTCTCCGGCGGGCGCTACGGCCTGGAGTTGTTCGGCAGCAATTTGTTCGACGAGCAGGCGCAGATCTTCATCAACACCGGCAACTACGACGAGCGCATCACCACCAACCGGCCGCGCACCCTAGGCGTACGGCTGAGAGTACGCATGAATTGACCGCCTCCATCAGGTTCAGCAAAGCTGTCTTCAGGACGATAAAGCGGGTCAGGGTTGTGCGCTGGGGGGTTGCGCACTGGGGGCTGTTCGATCTTTGCCAGTGGTGCGGCGCGGCTGGCTTTCGGGGTTGTCGGGGACCTGTCGGATGCTCAAGGCGCCCTCAATCACCCCTAAGCGCTCCCGCACGTCGGCCAGTTTGTCCCGCAGGTCGGTGAACCCGTCGTTCATTTCCTTGCGGACGGCACTCAGCCCGTCGTTCACTTCCTTGCGGACGGAATTCAGCCCGTCGTCCATCTCCTTGCGCACGGAATTCAGCCCGTCGTTCACTTCCTTGCGGACGGCACTCAGCCCGTCATTCATTTCCTTGCGGACGGCACTCAGCCCGTCGTGAAGTTGCCCACGCAGATCTTCCAGCCCCCTCCGCAGGTCAGAGATTTCATTGCGCAGACTGCGCTGGCCCGTCAGGATGGCCCCTAACAGGACTACGCCTACGCCGATGATGGCCCAAAAGTTCGCGTCCATGAACAGCAGCCTAACCAACCCAAAATTCACTTGTCAACTCCCAGTTCGGCATCATCAGGGTCATATCCTTGATCACTTTGGGAGCAGGCGGCTTGGATGGGTGTTCGGGCTGGCCTTGGGGGTTGCGGCTTGCGCCGAAACCAAAGGGGCATCCAGCCTGGAAGCAACACAATCGCTGACGCCAAGCCATGCCGTTGCAAACTACGTCGGCCTGCCGATGGAAACCGCTGCCGGTGTTAAGGTGCTGCGCTTCAGCGGCATTCGCTACGCCCAGCCGCCGGTGGGGGAGCGGCGTTGGCGGGCACCCGTGGGGGCGGCGCCGAAAGGCCGCATGGACGCCACCCGCTGGCCGCCGGCGTGCATTCAGGACCAAGGCACGGCGGAGTGGTATCAAAGCGTGGCCGACGCCTTCGGCCATGCCGCCGAAGGAGGCTTTCCTTCCGGTGCCTCGAATGAGGCTGTTCCCGTCCCGCCGATGGATGAGGACTGCCTGTTTCTGAATGTTTGGACGCCCAACGTGGAAGGTCGGCGGCCGGTGCTGGTTTGGATACACGGCGGCGGCAACGTCAATGGCTGGTCGTTCGAGCCGAACTACCGAGGTGCGGAGTTGGCGGCCAAGGGCGCTGTGGTGGTGTCCATTCAATACCGCTTGGGCGTGTTCGGCTTTCTGGCCCATCCGTCGCTCAGCAGCGAGTCCCCGGCCGGCGCCTCCGGCAACTACGGCGTTTTGGACCAGGTCGAGGCGCTGCGTTGGGTGCAGCGCCACATCCAACGTTTTGGCGGCGACCCGAACAACGTCACCCTGTTCGGTGAATCGGCCGGTGCCGGAGACATCGCCTACCTGCTGCTGTCCCCCCTTGCCGAGGGCTTGTTCCACCAAGCCATTTCACAAAGCGGCGGCTGGCCGGCGGACCAGCGCCGCACCTTGGCGGACAACGAGGCCCAAGGGGTGGAGTTCCTAGCCGCCGCCGGCGTTGCCGACATCGCGGCGTTGCGCTCCATGCCGGCCGCAACCCTGCTCAAGACGGCGGAGGCCCACTTCGTACGCGACTATGACGACCCGCCAATTGACGGCTGGCTGCTGCCGGCCCCACCGGCGGAACTGCTGCGGCGGGGCGCGTTTGCGCCGGTGCCGGTGATCTTTGGCGTCAACGCCAACGAGGCCCAGCCAAACCCGGCCGAGCCGCAGGAGGCGCAATGGCGCGAAGCCTTGGCCGAAGCGCCGGACGCAGCGGCCCTGCAAGAGCTTTTGGGCGCCCTGCCGTTGCGCGAGCGCCTTGCCGCACTGCTCTCCGCCACCGCCTTTGACTGCCCCAGCCGCAAACTGGCGGACGGCTTCGCCTCGGCTGGCGCCTCCACCTACTTCTACCGCTTCGACCGGGTGCGTCCGGGCAGGCACCGGCTGGGCGCCTACCACGGCGCGGAAATTCCCTATGTGTTCAACAGCCATGACGCTTGGCTGCCGACCGCGGCCGCGGACCGGGCGCTGACGCAGCGAATGATGGCTTATTGGCTGAACTTCGCCGCCAAGGGCGACCCCAACCACGAGGGAGCACCGACTTGGCCGAAATGGACGCCGGGCGGCCAAGCGCTCATATTGGACCAGGACATCCGGGCGGAAACGCTTGACAACCGACTCTGCGCGTCGCTGCAGGCGTCATGAAGGACCTTCCATGCATTTCCAAACTTTGATGGCTTGGTCAAGCAATGGCGGGGGCAGCTTTGCGGCGGACTTCAGGGCCCGGATGGCTATTGACGCGAAGCGCAAGGCGAACACCCTCGAGACCGTGATGGCCCGCCACGGCGTCCTTCCCGCCAACCGCTCGGCAAGCACCCACTCCAAATTCAAAAGAGGCTAACTTCCATTCCCCTTATTTTCCGGCGTCGCTGTGCCGCCGCTTGGTCTTTCCGTCCGGTCCGCCCACCGCTTCGTAGGCAACCATTTGCCAGCCATGAAAGATGACGGCTAGGCCGATGTGTTGCACGGCAGGGCGCAGGCGCCTTAGTTTTTTATCTTGTAGATAACTCTGCAATTGCAGTTTGGCTTTGCCCATCTTCTCCTGCATCCTGTGCTCGTTCAGTGCTTCGCCCCGTTTCAGGTATTTGAGCTCTATCACATAACCGTAGGAAACGCTGGGATACAGGGCGGTGAACGGCTCCAAATAGAGATCTGCGTACCCCTTGTTCAGTTCGTGTTCGGAGTGAATCACGAATTGGTTGGTCATGCTGAGGTGGGCCGCCAGGAAGGCGTGGACCACCTTCTCTCCGTCAATGTAGTCGCGGATGCCGGTTTGCTCGGCGATGGCGTCGCGTATGAACTCCAAGGCCGGTCGCCAGTCGCCACGGTAGGCCATGTCCCGCACTAAGCGCGAGAAATGGTGGTGGCTGACGGAGAAGATGCCTAGGTCGCGGTAGGCGTCCCGCAGGTAGCCGTACATCAGCCGCCGCATCGTCTGGTTGGGAATGCCCAGCCGGACGGCACCGTTGGCGAGGCCGCGGATGCTCAGCAGGCCGAAGTAGTGCATCAGGGAGAGGAAGTTCTCCGGCTGCTCCAAGCGCTCCAAGGGGAAGCCGAGGCTTAGCTCGGCCTCCGCCGCCCCCTCGCCGATGATGCGGCGCAGCAGGTCGAAGTTGCCGTTCAGTTCCCTCCCTTCGGCAGCCAGCGGGGAGCGTTCCGCTGCTTGCGTTGCGGCCGGCGAAGGAGACGTTGCGCCTGCGGAGAGATGCGCTCCGCGCCCCTTGGCCGACATCTCCTGGTTGACCGTCAACAGATGGCGCAGCTTGCCGTAGTCGATGCGCACGTTGACGTCGATTAATTCCCGCGGCCCGCGTTCGTTTGGAATGGACTGCTTTAGATAGTAGAGCACAGAGTCAGTGTTGTAGAGGTCGCTCTCGGAGTCCTCCGAGAATCGGTAGCCGTTGTACCATTCGCGCATCAGGCCGAGCGCCTCGTCCACGTCTTGGCTGAAGACGCCCAGGTCTTGGTAGGTTTCCAGCAGGTCGCGCACCTCGGCTTCGGTGAAGCCGAGCATCTCGTTGAATTTTGGGTTCAAGCTGACGTTGGTGCCGATGTTGAAGCCGCTGGTGACGTCGTCCAAGGTGATGGGCGACACGCCGGTGATGAACAGCCGCTCCAAGCCGCCTGCCTCTCCGGCGCCGGCCTTTAGGGTGGCGAAGAAGTTGCGGTAGAAGCCGCCGCCGTGGGTGAAGGAGCGGTAAGCCTCCGCGCCGCGGTGGGCGAGGATGGTGTTGGCGAAGTTGTCGTACTCATCGATCAGCACATAGAGTGGAATGCCGTGCTCAGCGGCGTGCTCGAACAGTTCGCCAAGTTTGCCGCCTATGGACGCCGGTGCCAGGATGCGGCGCACGGCCTTTTCGGAGAACAGGTCCGCGTTGCGCCGCAACACTCCGCGCAGCTTGATGTCGCAGTATTCCTCAAAGCGTTCCTCCAAGGTCTCCAAGGCATCGTTAAAGGCGGAGAAGTTGAAGCGCAGAACGACGTAGCGGCCTTGGTCATCGGTCGGCTGCCGCCCGATGTCCGTGCCGCTGAACACGGCTTCGAATTCGTGCGCCCAGTAGCGGCTGTAGTAGGCTTCCAGCGTGGCCACCCAACAGGATTTACCGAAGCGGCGGGGGCGAATGAAGAAGACGTAGCGCTCATTCTCCAATTCCGGGAGAAAATGCGTCTTGTCAACGTAGAGCCAGTGGTTCAGGCGGATGCGCCGAAAGTCCGCCTCGCCGTAGGGAATTCGAGGATATGTGGTCATCCGTTGGTTGCCATCCGCAAACTTGGCCCCTGCAATGGACGGTCGATTCGGTGCATGATGGCATGAATTGCGGCGTTCCGCCAAAACCGGGGGGAGGGGGCCGGCGGCTACTTCCGCATGAACGCCCAGCGGACGTACAGCCCCACTAGGACGATGGCCGCCAGCGAGGCGGCGCTGCCGTAAACCACGTCCACCTGCAGGCCCAACCACAGCGCCCCGCTGAAGGCCATGTACAGAACGGCAACTGCGGCTAGGTGCCCAACTGCTTTGAGCGCTTTCCTAAGCAGGGTCACAGTCCCAGCCTTTGCTTGAACTCCTGCGGCAGTTGCGGGTCGATGCGGATGCAGCCAAGGAAGCTGGGCTGGGGCGCAGCCCCGGCAACGGGGCTGGGTGGCGAGGCAGGCTCCCGGGCTAAGGGGGCGGTGCCTCCCTCGGATGGGGCCTTGGAACTGAAGTCCGCGCCGCCGTCGAGCACGATGTTGTCGGTCCATGAATCTCCGCGGCGCATCGGCAGCGGCGCCGGCCGGCTGGTCAGGTAGCTGTCCAGTTCATGCACGTTGCCCGGATACATGGCATCGACCACCCAACGGGTGCGGAGAATGACCGCCGGATCCGTCAAGCGGCCTCTCTGCCCCCAAGCCACCGTAAGCGGCGTTTCCTCATTCGGTGGATTGTTCGTTATGCCGGTGTCCTGTTCCTGGCCGAAGTGGTGGCTCATCAGGGCGACGGTGTGCAGGTCGGCCAAGTCCTCGAATTGAGATGAGTAGCTGTAGTAGTCCACCGCGCCGTCCGTTGAGAACTCCTCCACTAGATCGTCCGGCAGCAGGGCGGCCTGCTCCGGCGTGGGTTCGGTGCCGCCGAAGGAGACTGCGGCCAGCGCCTTCATCAGGTTCGAACCTAGGGGACGTTCCTGGGTCAAGCGAGTCGATGTCCACGGGTAGGCCGAGTTAAGGGCTTCGAGCACCGTCAAGCTCCGTCTTAGCTGCCCGAAGCTCGAAGGAGGTGCGAAGTCCGCCGCGTGGCTCAGTTCATGGAACAGCAGGAACCCCATGTACAGGGCCACGTCGTCCAGATTGCGAGTGCCGTCCGCATCCCGCCGGATGCCGAAGCGCTGGTTGTTGCGCACGAACCGCCAAGGCAGCAGCACTTGCAGCTTGCGCTGGAAGGCGGTGCGAAAGTCCGGCTCCTTAGTCACCACCGCCAACTGCTCCGCGGTGCGCCAGAAAAAATCCGCATCCAGATAGATCGCCCCCGTGCTTAGGTAGTAATGCGCCGGGCGAATGTCGCTGGAGATGACGATGCCGGTCAAGGAGCGGGCCAGCAACAGCACGTCGGAGGGCAGCATCTCCAGCACCGTCTTGAAGTTGTCGCCCATCCAACGGTGGGAGACCAGCACCCGGGACATCAGGTCATCGACGCTGGGGGCGCTGCGCTCCATGCCGACGAAGGGCAGCCGCGCCAGGCTGCAGGATTGCTCCGCCGCCTCGCCCGGATAAAGGCAAGGGCGCAGGTCCTCCGCATGGGGGCCGTTGGCGACGTAGGGAATGGTGAAGGCGACCTCCGCGTCGTCCTCCACGTTCACCTCGAAAACCACTTCGTCGGCGCCGCCCAAATCGTCCGTGACGGTGAGCTGCACGCCATAGACGCCGGGAGTGGCGAAGGTATGGGACGCACTAGCCCCTTCGCCGTTGACGCCGGCTTCAAAGCGCCAAGCGTATGCGGCGATGGCGCCGTCTTCGTCGCTGGAGGCGGAGGCGTCAAACGCCACCGTTATGGGCGCTGGCCCGCCCACTGGGTCAGCCGCAATTCTGGCGGTTGGAGGCGCATTGACCAGCAGTTCCCTGCTGGCCGAGGCGGTGTCGCCGCGGTTGTCGGTGACCCTTAGGCTGACCGTATGGGCGGCGGATTGGCTGAAGGTGTGCTCGACCGTGCGCCCGGCGCCCGTGGCGCCGCCGCCGAAATCCCATTGATAGCTGGTGATGCTGCCGTCCCCGTCCGCCGAAGCCGAGGCATCGAACGCCACCGTCAACGGCGGCGGCCCGCCGGCGGGGGAGGCGGTGAAGCTGGCGGTTGGCGGCTGGTTGGGAGGAGGCTGGGCGGGACCTGAGTCATTGCCGCCGCCGCAGGCCCCCAAAGCGAACGGCGGCAGACCGACCAGCAGCAGGCGCATTGCCATTGGCCGCTTCACGTCAATGCGCCACACCGAGCCATTAGGGTTTCTGCATGGCGGGCGTTGCAGCCGTTGTTCTCAAGCCGCTTAACGGCGCCCTGCGCGCCGATGGTCAAGGGCATGGACTTTCCGGAGGCGTTGTTTGCGCGGCAGCATAGCGCGGCCGCGCTTGGTGCGTCAACGAAGCTGGGCAATGCCGATCGCCGTTGCCTTAAGCCGGCACCAAAAATGGCTCTAGCGCCACTCGAAACTTACCATCAACTGATGGAGACGCTGGCATGAAGCGGGTGTTTCGGCTTTTGGCTGGCGGGGCCTAGCGGTGCCGGCCTTCCAGGGTTTCGGCCCGGCCACGGTTCGCTTCATCGGCAGCTGCGACTTCGCAGCCGCCGCCGCTCGTCCCGGCTTTCCCCAAGAAGCGGCGGCCGTCTTCGCCAAGGCCGTCCCGCTGATGGCCTTCCTGTGCGCGGCGCTGAACGCGCTGTTTTGAGGGGCCGTAACGATTGCTTGGCCGTGCAGGGCATTGGCGTTAGAATGCCCTTTTTGCCTTCACTGCGGCTTGGGCTGAGTGGCAGAGTGGTTATGCAGCGGACTGCAACTCCGTGTACGCCGGTTCGATTCCGACCTCAGCCTCCACTAACGGCCGCCATGATGCTCGCGTGCGCTGCCGCCATGCTTCGCATGGGCGCTCGAATCGGTGCATGAATTCGCTAAGCGCCTCGCTCCCTGCGCCCAGTTGCCTGGAGTTTGGCGTCCGCTACGGCCGGCGCAGGCGAAGCTGCGCCGCTGCTTGGCCGCGCCGGCTTCAGCGGGACGTTCGGCGCACCGAACGCCGACCCGCCGCAGATTTCCTGATGCTCTTCAATGAATTCAAGCACCGCCTCCGCGGCCCAGCGATGGCCGACGGCATTCCAATGGCCGTCCATCGGGAAAGCTGCAGCCTGGGGCTCGGCGCCCTGGCGGCGGATGTAGTCGGACTGATCGATGACGGGAATGCCGGCCTTCTTCGCCAGCTCCTTCAAGCGGCGCAGAATTGAGCCGCCGTGGCTGGCTGTCCTGTGCGTCGCCAGGATCGCCAGTGAGAATCCATCGCGCCGCGCCCGGTCCTTGAATTCATCAAAACCGAATGCGGTGAAGTCGAGCGCCGTCCGGAAGAACAGCGGAATTTCGTCCTGGGCGAACAGGGCGTAAAAGGATGGCGGCCGTCCATCCGGCAGGCTTCCAATCACCCTTCCCCCAGGTCCCCTCCGCGAAACCGGAACCCAATCGGCGAGCAGCGCCGCATGCTCAGGGTTCCGCCTTAGCAGCTTGACATTGGCGCGGTACTTGGCGTGGCGCAAAGCCTCCCTGTCCAACCAAAGCTGGCGGATCTTCATGTGCAGCCACGCTGAAAAGTAGGACCCATCCAGGATTTGCCTGAAGATGTCCGGAAGGGCGTCCGCCAAGTTCCCAGTCCGCGATTCCGCAATCGGCTTCAACCTGAATTTCCACCACTCCGGGTCCGGCGGCGCAAGACGCAGCGCCGAATCCCAGCCTCGCTGCGCGGACGCGAAGGGCAGATGCCGGGGATCCTGCCCCCGACGCAACCCTATCCAGAGGGGGAAGTTGTCGAGCAAATCGTTGGGAACGAAAACCAGCACCACCAGCCTGGGCTGCAGGCGCCGGGCGAATGCGTCGTAAAAGCCGAGTTGGTTGACTTGTCCAGTGCCTTGCCGGCCGAAAGCCTGCGCGGAAAGGTTCAAGTGCGGTAGGCGGACCGCCGCAAGGCGCTCCAGAGCCACCTGCAGCTTGGCCGCAACGGGAACTTGCGAGGCCTCCACGAAGGAATCGCCAATCACGGCGACATGGCAGCTCGCGGCGGCCTGTTCCGGACTCAAGGGCTCGCGGTCGAGAAACCCTAGGCTGTTGACGCGCTGAACCGTCCAGAATTCCGCCCCGTCCGTCCGCCGCACGGTCGCGCCCGGCGCTCCGATAAGTCCAGCTTCCGGGTGGAAGACATTGGGAAAGCTGGAATGAATGAAGGGCATGGTCAGCCGCAAGTAGGCTTCCCCAACCAGGACCATCGCCGCTAGCCCCAAGCAGAGCAGAAGCGCATTCCAACCGGCCACCCGCAACGCCCGGAAAGCCGTGGCGCGCCCAAAGCGGCTCCCCGTCGGGCGCCCCACGCCGGCGGGCCTTGACCGACACGCCCTCCGACAAGTCACCGAACAGGCCCAGGCGCTCCGCCGTCAGGGCCGGGCGGACCAGCCGCCGAAGCAGGTCAGGCGGGCGTCCGTGAAGTCCCGTTCGACTTTGAGCGGGCGAGAAAGTAGTCTGTTCATCGGCGCACCTGCAGGGTGTGTTTTGTTCAACCGCATTTTGCCGGAAAAACCCTTGCACGGTACGCCTTCCAACGCACTTCAACGATTCCTTAAGCGGGGATTAGGGATGACTGTCGGATGAGTTTGGCAGCTTTTCTGGCGATGGCGGCTTCCTGCGCCGAAACCGCTGCTCGCGCCTTGTTCGGATGGTTGCGGCGCCGCGGGCCGCTGCTGGCGATGGGCGTGGCGGCGGCGCTGGCGGTTCGCTATCCGCTGCTCTCCTTCGAGTCGGGCGACTACCTCCATCGCCTGCGCCCTTGGTACGACTTCATCCAGGCCAACGGCTACTTCTCCGCTTTGGGCGAACGATTCCACAACTACCCTCCCGCCTACCTCTATGTCTTGGCCGCAACGGCCAAGTTCTTGCCGTGGCTGCCTACGATTGTCGCCATCAAGAGCACGTCCATCGCCGCTGATTTCGTGCTGGCGTTCTTGGTCGGCAAATGCGTGGCTGTCGCTCATCCGCGGTCGGCCACCATGCCAGCGCTGGCCTTCGTGGCAACGCTGCTCGCGCCCACAGTGGTGCTCAACAGCGCGATGTGGGGGCAGTGCGACGCAATTTTCACCTCGTTTCTCGTGGCTTCGTTGCATTGCCTGCTGGTGGGCCGTCAGGGCTGGGCCTGCACGGCCCTCGGAATGGCTTTGGCGTTCAAGCCGCAGGCAATGTTCCTGGCGCCGCTGTTCCTTTGGCTGCTGGCGAACAAGGCGGTGGATTGGCGCTATTTCCTGCTGACGCCGGCGGTTGTGCTCGCCTCATTCGTCCCGGTGTGGCTTCTGGGGATGCCGCTCGCCGGCCCGCTGTTAGCGGGCTACTGGCCCTTGGCGAATGCCTTGCCCGGCGCTCGCTTGGGGATGCCGCTCGCCGACCAGCCATTATGGGACTACGGGCACTTGCTCGAGAAGACCTCCCGGCTAACCATGAACGCGCCGAATCTCTACGTTTGGATCGCGGGCCCCATGGGCGACGAATACGCCCTCTGGATTCACGGTGCCGGCGTTCTGCTGGCGGCGGCATTGGTGGTCGGCGTGGCTTGGGTGGCGCGTCGCGCCCGGCGGGGCTTGGCGGGGCGCGGGGAGCCGGTCGCGCTGCTGGCGACGTTTTCGGTGCTGTTGCTGCCGTATGTCCTGCCCCGCATGCACGACCGCTACTTCTTCGCGGCCGATGTTTTCGCCATCGTGCTGGCGTTCTTCCGCCCCGCCG
This sequence comes from Candidatus Azophilus sp., assembly GCA_965200465.1. Lineage (GTDB taxonomy): Bacteria > Pseudomonadota > Gammaproteobacteria > Pseudomonadales > Azotimanducaceae > Azophilus. Next base: position 266,598 of record OZ241358.1, read on the forward strand.
CCTATGCCTATGTGCCGCTGGTTGTTGGTTCGGTGTCGCTGGCGGCGTACTTCCCCGTCCTGTTCGATGGGTGGCCGGTGCCGCCGGAACTGCTGGCGGCAGTCCTGTTGGCGGTGCTCGTCGCCCTGGGATTGCAATGTTCGCGCACCCTTGCTACATTCCGCGGTCAAGCGCCGAGCCAATCCTAGGCCGCCGCCCATTCCGCGCTGACCTCAAGTAGCCGGCAAACGGGAATCCCGGCACAAGTGCAGGCGGGGCTGGTGGGGGAGGCGAGCAGGCATCATCGCATGGGCGTGGTTCCCCAAACCAGCGGGGATGCCGGCGGGGATGGGATCGATGCGCCGTTGCAGGGGGGCGAAGCGGGCGTCCGAACGGATTCATTGAGCAAGTTCATTGAGCAAGCGCCACTCAAGATGCCAAGGCTGGATGAAGCCACGCTTGGGATGAACAGGAAAGGGCAAAAACGGAAGTGAGAAACACCACAGCGGCGAACAGCGCACAACAATCCGAACGGGTTGCGGTGACTGTGATCGTTCCGGCTTTCAACTCCGAAACCACCATAAGGGCCACTCTTGATTCGATCTTGGCGCAGGTGTACGAAGGCCCCATAGAGGTGATTGTGGCCGATGGAGCCGGCTTCTCGGCCACCTCGGAGCTAGTCAGGAAGCGATACCAGAGCGTAAAATTGGTTGCCAATCCGCAACGCACCGCTGCCAACGGCTTGAATGCGGCTCTCCGCGTAGCCACCGGCTCCGTTGTGGTGCGGTGCGACTCCCATGCAACTTTTCCACCGGAATATGTGCGGCGCTCGGTCGAGATTTTGGAAGGGTCGGGGGCGGCGGTTGTGGGTGGACGCCAGCAGCCTGTCGGGGAAACCATCTTCGAGCGCGCTGTGGGCATTTCGCTCACCACTCCGCTTGGCGCCGGCGACGCCCGCTATCGCCTGGGCGGAAGGGCAGGCCCGGCTGACACCGTTTACTTGGGGGTGTTCCGCCGCGACGCATTGAGTTTGGTCGGGGGGTTCAATCCGCTCCTGGACTGCGGAGAGGACACGGACTGCAACTGGCGTTTGCGCAAACATGGTCAATCGGTGTGGTTCGACCCGTCGCTGACTGTCTTCTATCGGCCGCGGAGCACACTGCGGGAACTGGTGCGGCAGTATTTCCGTTACGGGCGCTGGAAGTTCGCAGTGCTTGGGCGACATCCCGCTGAGCTGCGGCTCCGCCATCTCGCGTCTCCCCTGCTGACTCTCGGTTTGGCTGCCTCTGCGCTGCTCGGGTTGGCCGGAGTGGCCGGAGCGACGGCGCTGCCGTTGCTGTACGCCGCCACGCTGACCTTGGCTGCGGTGGTTCTCGGCATTCGTCGTCGAGATGCCGCGGCGCTTTTGCTCCCCGTGGTTCTGCCGACGATGCACTTAGGCTGGGGCCTAGGGTTCCTAATGCCGAGCCGATGGCCCCTTGCCAATCCTTCGCATTCCTCGTCCACAGCGGCTGCAAGCTTGAGCTCGGATGTGGTCCATGATCAGGTAGTGGACATTCAGACCCCCCCCCCCCCCCCCCGCTAATGCCCGATAAGGACTTGGCGGGCGCCTAAACATCCAGCTTTTGCGCCCTGGGTTGCGGAGCTTGCGGAAGCACATGTGCTCCGCCAGCGGAACAATGGCGCATGGTTGGCCGGCGCCCCATCATGGTCCGAAGCAACGACGTCAGCCTGCCGAGTGCGCCGCGTCAGTGGCACGTTCGGGTTTGGTCTTTGTCTTGGCCGATGATTCTGGCGAATCTGGCCATTCCCTTGGTCAGCGCCGTGGATACGGCGGTGATGGGGCGCCTGCCGGATGCGCGCTACCTTGGCGCGGTGGCCGTTGGGGCGGCGGTGATGAACGCCCTTTATTGGATGGTCGGCTTCTTGCGCATGAGCGCCACCGGCCTGACGGCCCAAGCGCTGGGCGCCGGGGACCGCACCGAATTGGGGGCGGTGGCGTTGCGGGGCGCAGCAGCGGCGGCCGCTCTGGGCGTATTGCTGCTGGTCGGCCAAGGCCCCTTGAGGGAATTGGCTCTATGGCTATTCGACGCCAGCCACGAAGTGGAGGCATTGGCCGGCGGCTATCTGAGCATCCGCATTTGGGGTGCGCCGGCGTTGCTGTTTTACTTGGTGGCGCTCGGCACACTGTTCGGCTTGCAGCGGATGCGGGCCGCCTTGGTCATCAGCCTAGTGCTGAACCTCACCAACGCGGGACTGGACCTGCTGTTCGTGGTCGGCTTCGGTTGGGGCGTCAACGGCGTGGCGGCCGGCACGGTCATCAGCGAGTGGCTGGCGGCTGCAATGAGCTTCGTTGCCGCCAACCGCGCCCTGGTTCAGCACGGTCGGCAGTGGCCTGACGCGCCCCGGATGTTGGGCCGGGCGCCTTGGGCGCGGCTGTTCAACATCGGCGCCAACTTGGTGGTGCGCACCTTCATGGTGCAGCTTCCCTTCTTTCTGGTGACTGCGTTGGGCGCCTCCTTGGGAAATGAGGTGCTGGCCGCCAACGCCGTGCTGCTGCTGTTCCTGCAAATCACCGCCTATGGGCTGGACGGCTTCGCCCATGCCGCCGAAACCTTGGCCGGCTACGCCTACGGCAAGCGGGACGCTAAGGGATTGCGCCAAGCCAGCGGCTACAGCGCCGTTTGGGCTGGGCTGTTCGCCTGCCTTTACAGCGCCTGCTATTGGTTTCTGGGCGAATGGCTGATTGGCTTGGCGACCGTGCTGCCGGACGTGCGCGCGGCGGCGGCCGCCTACCTGCCTTGGTTGGTCGCCCTGCCCTTGGCCTGTGTGTGGGCCTTCATGCTGGACGGCATCTTCATCGGCGCCACCCGCACGGCGGAGATGCGCAACGCCATGTTCATCGCCAGCGCCGCCTATCTGCTGACTTTGTGGCTGTCCTTTAAGCCCTTGGGCAACCACGGCGTTTGGCTGTCCATGCTGGTGTTCATGGCCGCCCGCAGCATCGCCTTGGGCCTGCTGTACCCGGGCCTTGAGCGCCGCGCAGCTTCGCCCAATGGCGGCAATTTCGGAGAAAAACCGAATTTTAGACAAATAATTAGTATTTAGGTGCTAAAAACTATTGACAAGCATGTGTCTCACCGATAGCATTTTCAAAATTAGTATTTAGTCCCTATTTACTAAGAGGGGAGATCTATGGCAATTAGTGAAGGTGAAGTTGGGGCACTCTTTTATTCGGAACACGACAATCTCGTCCGAAAAATACAAGGAATTGTGAAAGGCAAGTCAGATGCAGAAGACGTGGCCCAGCTCGCCTATATCAGGCTCATTGAGAAAATAAGGAGCGGTTACGAAATTCAACAAGGCCGCGCCTTTCTATTTCGCGTTGCGACCAACATCGCGATTGACCACCATCGAAAAACTAAGATTGAGAATGCTCGTCTTGTTTCTTATTCGTTCTCCTCTAACGACTACGTACATACCGAAACAGAATTCAATCAGGAAATTGAGGCCTCAGCTTCGACTGACCCACGCTTTGAAGATTGCATAGATGCGACTCGCCGATTCGCCGAAGTTCAAGCGTCACTTAGGGACCTGTCCCCAAAGTGTCGAATAGTATTTCAAGTCCACAAATTCGATGAATTGAGCTACAAACAGACTGCGGCAACATTGGGCATCAGCATAAGCATGGTTGAGAAGCATATGTCACATGCCCTAACGCATGTTCGTGATGCGGTCGCTGCCTAATCTTCAACTTCTCCGTTTTCTACACTGTTATCTTGCAACCTGAAGAACCGGTCCAATTGGTATTCAGTTCCACCAAACATCTGTCCGAACACAACGATTCACTTTAGGTGGCGACCAACTTCGACCGCCGGCCCATCATGGACCTGCTCAAGCCCAAGCCGCCGGACCCGTCAGACCGCCAGCCCCAACTCGTCCTGAAGCTCGCATGTCGAGAAACGTCTCGGTCACTCTGTGGTAGCCCAGCTACTCAAACAGCAGCAAGGCATCTATTGGCAGGATTAAGCCTAAAAGCAGATCCATCCATCTGGTGGGTAAAACTCTAGCTAAGAAGCAAAGAACTTTGCGTCTATCCCCAAGAGTGCTTGCGAATTCGGCCAAGCACTTCGGTATCTGATTCAGATTCGATGTGGAGCTGCGCCCGGCATTCCTCTACGAAAGCCTGATTAAAGTGGTCGGCACACATCCCGAACAAGAGGCTAAAGTTCTGGATGACTCCATGGCAAATGGCGAGATCCGCTTCTACCAAGTCATTGTCTCTTGCCCGATGGGTCTCGAAGTAAAGCCACGATTGCCACAAGTGCCATTGGTTTTCGGCGATGATCGCCGTTGAGTGCGGTGGCTTAGGAGGATACATCGCTTTTACTGCGACCTCATCGTCGAGCAACTTTTGGAATTGCCCAACGGCCCAGTCATGAAATTCGAAGTACTGTTCATCTAGCTGCTTGTTTTTTTCCAAAATATTCTGAAGCGAACAAAAGAAAAAACGATACTTCCAAAGACTACGACCAATTCCGATTTGAAATTGAGCACAGTACGATGCGCTCAATGGCCTGACAACGGTAGCACTCGGCGTTAGAGACTCGCGCATCTCCGCTTCAATCAGGGGGAAGATGCTTCCCAGGATCGCATCTTTGGATTTGAAGTGGTAGTTCAGATTTCCAGGACTGATGCCTAGTTCCGCTGCTATGCGGTTTACGGGAACGTTTTGCACTCCGTGCTTGTTGAAGAGCTCAATGCTCGCGGCAATGATCTTGTCTTTCGTTTTCATGCTCAAACCGTGTTTCCCTTCTGTGGTCAAATTGACCCCGCTTCGTCACCAATTGTGGAGGCAGCCATGACCAAAGGAAACACCATGATCCAAGTGACCGTTCTTTACCCCCGAATAAAGGATGTGCAACGCTCTACATACTTCTCGACTCTAAAGAAATTTCTTCAGTGCTTTGTCGAATTTGATCGTCACTCCAGTTCAACCAATCCTTCAACGCACTGAAATTGTCTTCCCCTTTGCTTGAGGTCTTTGCGCCCTGCGAAACACCGCTTTCCGCATTAGAGAACCGGTAAGGCGATTGCATTGTTAACAACAATCCACCCGCGCCATCGTCTACTTCAATGTGGACCCCTCGAGGTCCAACGCTTGGAAGACTATAAGCTTCGATGCCGTGGTCACGAACCCTACCCCAATGTACACGGGCGCCATCCAAACGCTCAGTGAGTGCATCAAAGTCTGTAAACGTCAAAAGATAGTTCTGCAGGGCTTCCATTCTGAGTTCAGTTTTCTCACTCTTCGACTGGCCTTCGCTTGCGGGATCTACTAGCGCTTCGTCGCGCAATAGCGCTTTCCATATGACCGGGAAAGCCCCAGCTATAGCGATTTTTGTCAGACCTGGTGCATCCCAAATGCGACAACGATTCAGTTGTTGGTCCTCGGTCCATGTGTCATCCAAAATCATGTTGGCAAAGTCATCGGTGGCATGAAGGGCATTTAACATAGCCATATCGATGTGCTGACCCACCCCCGTATTTCGCACGTGGTTAATCGCTGCGAGTACCGCAATCGTCCCATGCAGTGACGCAAGCGTATCTCCTAGTGAAATGCAGATATCGGTTCCCGTACCCCCGTCAACGCGACTTTGCCTTGCCAGCAGCCCAGTTTCTGCATGTAACAGCGGCGCGTACGCACCTCTGTCGCGTTCAGGGCCGTCCTGCCCATAACCGGATATCGAAAGCATGATTAACTTCGGATTGGCTTCCCGTAGTTGATCCCATCCAACTCCCAATCGATCCATCACACCTGGCCGGAAGTTTTCAATCACCACATCTGCTTTTTGCGCAAGGGCGATGATTAGTTCGGCAGCGCCATTCTTTTTCAAATCAATGCAAACGTTCCGCTTGCCGACGTTGTGCTGAATATAGTAGCCGGAAGCGTCGCCAACCTTTTTGCCGATCTGCCTCGTTACGTCTCCGTCGGGCGGCTCGACCTTGAGAACATCTGCACCCAAATCGGAGAGCATTCGGCCGGCGTAGGGTCCAGACAACACTCTCGACAGATCTAATACCCGGATACCATCCAGCGGATACGTCATGCGATCTAACCGTTTTTCGCTGCTCTTTTTGCGAGAAAAGACTTAACCGCATCCAGGTGATGGCGCCCGTTCATACTTAGGGCTTCATAAGCCATCCCCGAGTCCATCACGCTATGCATCAGTTGTTTCAACCCCACATTTGCGATGGTTTTGGTCCAGTTGATCGCCTCAGTGGCGCCGTTGGCTAACTGGCTCGCCAATTCCTCGACGGCGTTGTCCAGCTCACTCTTTTCCGCAAACACATGATTGATTAGACCCAGTTCGCAGGCGCGCTTAGCAGTGAGGAAGTTGCCTGTCAGGAGAAATTCCTTCGCTCGCGCGTATCCTAAAAGCTGAGGCCAAATGAGTGCGCCGCCGTCTCCTGCAACCAGCCCGACCCTGACATGGGGGTCAGCCAGCTTGGCACCTTCATCTGCAAGAATTATGTCGCACAACAACGCGATTGAGGCACCCAGGCCGATTGCATCGCCGTTGAGTCGGCAAATAATCGGCTTCTCAAGTTCAACAAGACTGTAGACGATGCGCTTACCCTGAATGTTCTGAAACGTGTATCGGGAAGCATCCTCGCTCAAGCGTTCCATCATGGAGACATCACCACCTGAGCAAAATGCACGCCCTTCGCCCGTAAGAACAATTACAGAAGACTCCTGATCGAGCGCGGCATCATAGAAAACTGTGGCGAGCTCGTGGTGCAGTTGCTCATCAACAGCGTTTAGAGCAGCAGGCCTATTCAGAATGATGCGCAATATTCTGCCGTCTCGTTCGAATCGAATGCACTGATAGTCTTCAAACTTCATACCTGTTCCTTTTTTGCTAGGTTTTATCAAGATCGACGAGGCAAGCGGACCACGTACTCGGCAGGCGTCGTTTTGCCAACTCTTTGGTTTTCTAACCAAACATGAAGCTTAACGACAGAATCACCAGACTCATCTACATATTTTTCCTGCACTTCGCCTTGAGACGCCACAGTGTCTCCGCTCATATTCATACCGCGCATCTGAAAGGAAAACTTCTTTACCCAACCTTCCACACCCATCCAGTCTGTCACTGCGCGCGACAACATCCCGGCCGTCCATCCGGTGTTATAGAAGATACCTTTGTGTCCGCTATCAATTGCATAATCTGGGTCATGATGAATGCGGTTCCAATCCTGCGAGCCTTGGACTTGGGTCACCATCGTGGTCCAGTTAAGTGCCATAGAAAATCCAGACACCGAATCTCCAACGGCGACATCGTCCCAATAGCGAACCTCAGAGTAGGATGGCGCTTCGCTCATGACGCCTTCCTTTCGTTGTCTTCTTCAATCTGCTTCGGGGATCGGTGTACCAACGTGGTATTCCGCCATATCGCAACCAGTCTATCGTCTTCCCTATAAAAGGTCATCTCAGAGACGATCCAAACTGACTTGTCATCCATTTTGATCGGCTTCATAAAGACATCGGTGACAACTTGCTCTGCCCGCAAGTGGTCGCCAACTCGAATAGGTTCTGGAAATTCCCACTCAGTGCTCATATTAATTCCGCGATCACCTGGCGTTGGTACACCAAGGGTAAAGCCAAGACGCTTCGGCTTAGACTGTTGTGAGTCTTCTTTCGGTCGCGGACGTCGTGGCCAGGCACCCCCTGATGCAAAGTAAGTCGGCAGCAAAGAAGGCGGCACAATCACTTCACCATAGGGACCGGTTTCGCGAGCAAACACTGGGTCTAGAAAAAGAGGATTAGTATCCCCAGTCATGTGGCAATGTCGGCGGATAGGATCGTATTCGACTGGATAGCGGCCTGAAGTCCGATCTACGACTTTGCCAATCCACTCCCCACGTACGGCTTCAATGTCATAATCGTCTGGGTGAATTCGATCGCTCACAAATCTCGCAGCCACCACTAAAGGGCGAACTTACCCTCTTTTAACCGTATTTCTCGGCCACAGATTTCTTCTGCTTCCATGGCCTTCATTGACGAAGCATCTTCCGTGTATGCAACCGTGCGCCTACCATCTGGCAAGTCAACAATGGCGATCCCCCGTTGCGGACTCTTTCGTTGATACATCACGGTATATCCGGCAACCGTGCCTACAGCGGAAACATTGACTGCGACTTCCTTAGGTCTGGCGATTCGGGAAACCTTTTCCGTCACATCAATAAATTGGTAACCGTTTGGAGCTGGATCAGATCCCCAGATTGCAAAGCCCTGTTTCGTCAGCACACCAGAAACCGTTGTGACCATCCCCGTGCTCCCTTGTTTGGAACGCAGCTGATCAGCCAATTGAGCGGTAGCATGCAGTACAAAACTGTTAAACGGTCCTCCAGCGTATGGCATCGCACCAGTAAAACTCCAGTCGACGTCGTTCGGAATGCCCGCCTCCGCTGCGTACACATCCTGTGCAATCGGAAAGCATGTATAGAGCTCGAGAAAATCCAGCTCCTGTGGAGCTATGCCGGCCGCCTCAAATGCAGCACGCCCCGCGAGTTCCGCACCCGGGCAACGGTGAAGTTCCTCCCGGGCCGTCAAATTGACCATGTGATTTGCTTCAGTGAAAACTCTCGGAAAAACCCACTTCTCCCGTGGAATACCTAATCGAGTCGCTTCTGCGACAGAACAAAACAGCAGCGCTGACGCTTGGTCTATATTCCAGGAACTGTTGTGCAGCTTTGTGTAGGGAAACGCGAGCATGCTGTTTTTGGGGCTGTGCTCCCGAATGTAATCCGCCGAAAACGATTCGTCAGCCCACCCTTCAGGGTTTCTGCAAGCCATCTCACTAAACTGGCTGTATCTAGACGCCATTTCATCTCTGCGTTCGTCGACGCTCTGTCCTTTCGCATAGCGGAATGCGCTGTCAACGATTGCGTAGTAACCAACTGGCATGTTTCCAAGACCACTCTCAGCTTCGTAGTCAAATTGCATTTCTTTATGTGGTTTCATCACAACATCAGCAAGGTCGGTGCTAACGGTGTCCTCGATCTCTACACCCCGCAGGCCCGCCTGAAGAATCCGGTAACCCGCTTCTCCACCAACCACAATTGCCTTCGAGATGTCTCCGGAAGCTATAGAGGAGCACGCCTCAGTGATGATTGTTTGCTGAGAAATTCCTGGCAATGCGCTGATCGAACGCGCACCTTCTGCCCCGACTGCGTTAGCGATCAACTGACCTGGGTTGCGATAACTCCACCGCCCGACGGGTACGTAGATATCTTCAATTCCACTCAGCAGTTCTTTTGCGCCCGCATCATCTGCTCCGCGACGCACTGCCTCGATCATCAGTTCAATAGGCTCTTGTGCTTTCAGCGGATCTGGTTCCTTTTGTTGAACCAAGCCAACCCCCACCAGCACTGGCGACCTCGGATTCACCTGGGAAGTTTGCTCACTCATCACTGTCAAACAGCATCTGATCGAAGTGGACGCCTAGGATGATCTACGTTGTGGAAACTGGCCGATATTAAGGGTCTGCCTGACCCTCAGAAATCTTCTGCTCAACGAACTCGTGCATCAATGCAATACGCTGTTCCTGGTAGCGGCCTAGCGCAAGATATGCGCATGCATTGGATGCGGAACGCATGCCAGCCTGGATGTTGGGCAAATTCGACATATCTTGGTCGAACACATGGGCCAATCTGCCCCATTCCGGCAGTGACTCGAAGAACTCATCAAAGTCTAAATGCGTAAGAGGCGCAGAGGGCGGTCTGGCCCCCCCCTTAGGCAGCGGTGCTGTCAAGCGAACTGTAAAAAGCGATTCGCCGGGATTGTCCCCCAACGGCAGAAACTGATATAGCAGAGGCAAACCCTCCCCAAGCCAGGGACCGAAGTTAGGGAACATAGCGTACTGAATGCTGTCGATCATCTCAGCATCAGAGACATTACTAAAATCGGCACCAAGCATCTGCGACATCATTTCTTTGCGCCATGCGGCAATCTCGCGACGGCCGAACTGCGGCATGCTGTCAAAATCAGGCAGCGTTGTTTCGGCAGCAGGGCCAAACGCGTTTGCAAAAGATTGCGCGGTTATGATGGCTGCTTCTCTTGCGGATACCCTGTCCCCGAGCGTTGGGCTGGGAACGCCTGCCGGTGTGAAAAGACGACTAACAATTACCTTGCCGTCGTCAAAACAGTCATATTTGGTATTGGCATCGCCAGTAAAATCGACTGCATCAAAGTGCGTTTCAGCTACATGATAGGCTTCAAGAAAGGCGGCCCAGACTTGCTTCCAATTGGCTCGAATCTTTTTCTGAGTAAACGCGAGAGTAAATCGGTCAGCCAAATCAAAGTGGCTGAAATGAGCCGGTAGCACCCCTAGCGAATCCGCGAGAGGCGCCGCTTCAGGGTCAGGATTGATAAAGATGCATCCCCCCCATCGATCAAGTAGAACTTCCGGGAGACGAAAGCTGTCATCGATAAAAGGAAAGTCCCACTGGCTGGGGATCGTTTTAATAGAACCATCCACATTCCAGGTCCAACCGTGAAAAGGGCAACGAATCTGATTGGATCCCGTCATGCCCGTACAAAGTTTTGTACCTCTATGAAGACAACTGTTATAAAATGCTTTGAACTCGTTTTTGCCGCTGCGAATAATGATGAAGGATAGAGGGCCAACGTCGTAGGGATAGCGGTCGCCGATTTCGGGAATATCCTCTTCTCTGCAGGCAAACTGCCAGCTCTTTTTCCAGACATGTTCAAGTTCGAGTTCGGCGTATCCCCTGTCGAGGTAGGTACTAAATGGAACGCGGTTAAACTCGGGATAGTAGTTGCCATCGGCCACCAGTGACTCAGGAACAACAGCGGAGTCGTCATGTAATAGATCGCTAACCAACGGGCTTTCTTTCGTACTATGGCCTTTGATGATTTTCCTCATGAGCCTTTCCTAGGGTTACCGTATTCCGTCTCTAGCGTGAAGGCCGAAACAGCATGCTCGCTGCGTGAAACAGTGTCCCAAGAGACATGATCCCCAACGCTGCCCTAACCTCTGCAGGCTTAACAATGGCGCGAACGGGAACCGCACCCATGATGGTGCCTTCAATAACCAAGTTCTTCCCATCTTTTTCGATCGATGAGATTTCCATTAAGTCAGAGTCGTCCGCCTGATAAAGTTTCATGGTGCCTCCTTAGTAGGCTTCAAATATTGGTTTCAGATCCATATCCATATCCATCGCCATCCGCATGGCTGTGGCGCGCCCGCCGAAGGTAACAGTGCCGCCTGGATGTTGAGTCGGCCCGGCTAGGTAGAGCGAACTGATTTCCGGTACCTTGTACTGCGAGAGTTGTGGAGTAGGACGACGGCCAAGTAGTTGGCCGCTGGTGGTTCCGATCCCAAATATGTCTCCGCGATACATGTTCATGGAATGGCGATGATGATCGAGCGGCGTTTCAATGTGGCGCGCAATGATCTTGGAGTTGTCTATGTTGGTGGTAAAGCTTCGATATTTTTCATATATCGCATCCGCAAATCTCTCCTTGTTCTCTGGACGGTCCCAAGCTTCTAAACCACCGTCAGCTAATTCCCTGGGCGCGAAGTGGTACAGGTACATGGTTGCCTGCCCTTCCGGTGCCCGTGTTGGATCTAAGTTACTGTTGATCATAGTCAGCGGGCTCAGGTGGTGGTCAGGAATACGTCCATAGCGATAGTCGTCAAACACACGACGCACGCCTTCTTCATCTTTTTCTACAAATTCAACACACAGCGAGTTGTCGAACTGACCTCCCGCCTTTAGTCGCGGTGGCTCTGTTAGCGCGAATTGCTGATTCACAGCACCATGGTTGCTCAGATGCACCAACGACGCAGCGTCCACGATTTCTTTGCTCAAATCCGGGATGAAATCCGCCAAACGCATAGGATGGATATTGGCAATTACAGCCCGTTTAGCCTCAATGTACTCCTCGCCAAAGTACACACCTTTGACATCTCCAGACACGATGTTCAAACCAGTCACTTCCGCTTCGGTTCGAACCACACCGCCATGATGTTCGATGCACCGAATTAGCGCGTTGGTGATTTCTTTCGAACCACCTACTGGAATCGCTGCATCGTATTTATGGGCAAGTCCAAACAACTGATAAAGCGCAACGCCCGTACCCTTAATGTCAGGCCCCTCCATCATTTCTGCGCACCACTTCATGATGTGTATCTTCAACTCACGGGACTCGAACAGGTTGTCGAGCATCTCGTATACACTCATGTACATTGAGGCCGCAAGCTTACGGCCAATTTCCGATGACTCAAGGAGCGAGAGAAACGGGCCTGTAGGCATGGGTGGACATGAAAACCCTTTAGTGAGTAGAGGGAGGAATTTTTGTGCATCAGAAACAAAATCCCGATAGGAACCAGCATCTCGATTGGAAAATTTCGAGATATCGTCACAGGTTTTGTCTAAGTCTGAGTAAGCGGTGATGTGTGTGCCATCATCGAAAATGGTTGAAAAACCCGCTTTCCAATATTTGAACTGCAAGCCATGTTGTGAGAACAAGCCAAGTTCATCGTGAGAGATCGCAGGATTCGCCATACAAACGTAATACCCACTAGCATGTGGATCGTTAACAAACCCCGGCGCAATTTCGGTCGATACAACCCCGCCACCGCACTGAGCATTTTTTTCCAGAACCAGCACACTGTGCCCCGCTTTGGCCATATAGGCCGCAGCGACTAGGCTGTTACTGCCAGCTCCTACAACAACGATATCTGGGGTCATCGAAATCACCTAAATCCCCAAAGATGGTTTCAGAAGATTCGGTTACAGCACAAACACAAGTAGTGAGAGAACAAGAAAACTACCGATACACCAGGATGCAAAGGATATTGCCAGCCCGAACGGTACTATGCATACTATGAAAAATTGTTCTGGATATGACCCGCATACACCTCTCCTTAGGTTCCGGCTCTACCCTATAGACGATATTCCCGCGCTAATACCTCAGCCTGCTGCCCAAGCCCGTCCGCAGGCACGGGCTGCGGCCCCTCATCCGGCACTAGGCATGGGTGCCGACATGCTGCAGCAAGCTGTGGACAAAGGCATTCTTTCGACTTGCGTCCCAATAGCTGGCGCTTGAACCAGTCTAGCTGCCGTTGCAGTTGGGTGGCCCGGTCAAGCGCGGACTGCAGTTGGCCAGCAAGCTCGGAGACCGTCGCTGCCAGCCGGGCGTTCTCCTGTTCCAGATGCTCGATGCTGGCGCTCGGCAACATCCTGAGCGTCCCTGGCTGCGAAGGCCGCATTCTACCAGTTCAGCCTCCTTGATGCAGCCTTCAGGCGGTCTTGAGAGAGTTGCGCTGTAAGGATTTTGGGGCGTCTTTGGAGCGGCGGGCACCGCATCGCGAGCCGTTCAGACGGGCGGAAGTCCATGCTCGCGCCGGACAAGGGCTGTTCGGGGGCGTTTTTGAGGGGCTGGGCACTGCGTTTTCGGCGTTTCCGCGGAACGCGGGCGAGCGCAGCTCCGGGCGTGGCCCGTGAAGTTCAAGCGGCGAAGGCTCAGGCGGCTTGGGCGGGCGGCGGCCTGATGAGCGAGCGCATGCGTTCATGCGCGTTGGCCTTCATGCTGCCGAGCGCCAAGGCCATCATCACGGCCAGCGACAGCCCCACTTTGACGGTCATCCGGTCCTTGCCGCGCACGGCGTGGCGCTCGATGCGGAACCCGTCGTCGAGGCGGGCGTTGATCCGCTCCAGGGCGCTGCGCTCGGCGCATCCTGGGAAGCCCGCCGCCCACGCCCATGGCGTCCCAGTCCTCGCGCCAAGCCAACCGTGCGTCGATGACCGGCCTGATGCGGTGCGCATCTCACAGCCAAGCGTTCAAGGGGCCGCCGTCATAGCCCCGGTCGGCGCAGAACGCGCGGCAGCGCCCGGCAAGCGCCGGATCGTCCCGGAACAGGGACTCCAGGTCGCGGCGCAGCACCCTGTGCTCCGAGGCGCCGGCCCTCTCCACGGAGAACGCCGCCGGCAGTTCATGGCGTGTGTCCGCAACCAAGTGCAGCTTTAGGCTAGCTGGACATGAGACTCAAAGTCCATGCAATCCACACGAATGCCTGAAGCCCCAAAAAAGAACTCCCATTCACCCTGCATAGTGCTAGGCATGTCGACGACTTTTCTACCCATCTGGGCAAATGGTTCAGCCGCGATTGATTGAAGGACAGGGTGGATCTCCTCACGTTCCAGAAGATGCAAAAGTCTCTCCACGAATAGGTGTTGTCTTTATCAGGTTCTATTTTTTGGACCTTGTTACCTTCTGTTGTAACCGCTAAACCACAACGCTGCTCACACAAATGGCAATAAGTAAATTGTTGTTCCACCATACGAGGCTCCGTACACAAGCTATATGTCTGATAGAGTTTGCTTGATTCCTTCCAACTGAACCAGAAGCGCTTCACGGCTTTTTTGGTTCAGGTTGGATAAGGATCGATCAATGAGCTCGACTGCCTGAGACTCAATCTTTTGATTGAGAGGTTCAATCTTGGGCGTCAGATAGATTTCGTAGGCGCGTCTGTCACATGGGTTTGGCCTACGTTCTATCCACCCCTTCCGTTCTAGCTGATCTACCAGCTTTCCTACAGCGCTTTTCCCCATTTCCAACAACTCCGCCAAGCGTTGCTGACTAACACCGTCGTTGTACTGCAGGTTAGCGAGCAACCACCATTGCGATCGCGTTAGGCCATGGGCCGACATTTCGCGGTCGAAGCATGTGCGGTACATTCGGGCGATGTCGTTGATGCAATAGGCGATTGCAATAACTAGCTGGGGTCGATCATTCATCTTATAATTCAAAACTCCAGGAGACTATTTTGCGATTTTCGGACTTTTAGCGAACAGGCTCGCTATAGAAGCAAGGCCATGCCGATTAAGATGATTGTGCTTGTCACACACCAACCGTCAAAGCTGAATCGTAACCACCGAGGCGCAAATTGCAGCTCCATAAACGAAAAGCCCACCAAGAAAACTTTTACAAAAGAAATTGCGATGATCACAGCTACCGCGAATTCTGCGCTAAGTGAGTTTTCACGAAACCACCAGGAAACCAGCGTGAGTAGAACTAAAACCGCCCACACGAATACTAAGTTACGTGTGTGGGTTGATCCCGCCCGAGTTACTGAATTGCTCATGAACTATTTCCCTAAAACCGTTAAGAACTACTTGATGATATAGAAGAGTGCGAATAGGACTAACCAAATTAAGTCCACCAAGTGCCAATAGATTGCACCATTTTCGAGGAAACGCTCTTGCCTTGCGGTAAGTGGGCCTTGTACAGAGCCAGCTATTTTCCAGAGGTAGTAGAGCACGAACATGCCGACTATTACATGCAACAAATGTAGGCCTGTCATCATATAGTAGAGCTGAAAAAACACATCGTAACCAGGGGTGAAACCGGCCTCGATCTTCGCACCCCATTCAATGGGCTTGTTGATTATGAACACCCAACCACCCAGCGAGGCCCCAACAATGTGTTTTCGAGCCAGTGCGGACTGGCCATGCCGTAAGGACTGTACGGCTAGTGCGACAAAAAGCGAGGAGGTTAGCAAAACAATTGTATTAACAACGCCTATCGTGAGATTCAGTTCATCTGTCCCCGTCAGGAACCCTGACTGATTGCCCGCACGCTCAAATAGGAACACCATGAAATAAGAACTGAACACACCAAGATCCAGGAGAAGAAAGCCCCAAATCCCAACCTCTCCAGGCACTTTTCGTTCGCCTATAGGAGGATAAATGGCTGACATTTTCTTGCTCCTTAATATGCGGCCGTTGTGGGTTGTACGCCACATCCGTTTTCAAGGATCGGATCTTCCCAAGAGGGTACATAAGTGCCCATCCCTTCTTCGGTTTCTTCTTGGCAACGCTTCTCTTGCTGCTTGAGCGCCTTGGCGCCGTAGTAGGTCAGGATTTCCACCCAGAAAAAGAACTCGATTAGCGGGATCCAGGTGGGCAGCATGCCGTGATAGGCCGTGGGGCCAAATTTGAAGAACATCCCCATCATGCCCATTACCCAACAAAGCACAGATGCCAAGCTGTAATAGCCTACCCAGCGTGGGAACATTTGGTGCTCAGGTGGGTTTAAAAGAATGCTCAAACCAAACGCAATAACCCATACATAAAACACTGGCCCAATGAATAGAAACAGAAACCAACCAGCGTCAAAGAGAGCTTGAGTAATTTCTGGATCGATCTCTGTAGCTCTGAATGCTGACACAGCCCAAAAAATTTCGATGACGATAAAGGTTGCCGTGGATGCTGCGAGCAGTACGATTTGCGAAGTGAATAACACTGGAAAGCGGCGCTCGGTTTTGAGCGTCCAAATGGCCAATGCTGAACCCCACGGTGCCATGAAGGCTGCACCCCACAACATGAGTATGCATCCGACAAAAAACTCAGTCTGGTGGTCTTTTAGCCACTGCGCTAGTTCTGCAGCAGGCATCTCGGGAGATGGGATTGGTAGAAACTCCGCCAAAAATACAAATCCCACCATGTAAAACACTGTGCACATGTGACCTGACCACAAACAGAGTCGGTGTGCGGATGGTGTCATTCTTAGTTCCATATGGGGTTCCCTCGTTAGGCGTGATTAAAAAAGTATCATATGATATCATATCATGCAATACCTAAATGCAGCAATTCTCATTTTCACTTTTTAGTTGAGTCTCGGGTTGAGGGGAGGGGGCTGTGGTCGTCGTTCCTCGCGCACCAGCGGGCGCTCGCCGAAAGGGGACACCGCAGCAACGCGCACACCCTGTTCGGCCTGCCCCACATCCCCTGCGACAACCGGATCAGGCAACGGCACACTTTGACGACGAGTTCCGCGCCGCCGTCAAGGATTTTAAGGCACACAGCGCCCTGCACGGACGGACGCCCGTCGCCCTGGACGGCACCGAGTTATTCCGATCGCGCACCATCCACTGCCCGAACTGCTCGACTCGCAAGCTCGGCGACAGCGGCACGGAGCACTATCACCGGATGCTCAGTGCCACGGCGACCGCTGCGCCAGACTGCGCCCGCACCCGCTGGAAGATCGAGAACGAGACCTTCAATATCCTCAAGCAACACGGCTACCACCTCGAGCACAGCTTCGGCCACGGCGGGTAGACTTTGGCCAATGTGGCCGCAACTTCATTAGGAAAAATTAGAATTTATAGCGAACGGTCATACCGTAATGTCTGGGCTGGCCTGCTTGAGCAATCCGGGAGAGCCCATTTATCAACACACCGCCGCGATAGTATTCCTCGTCGGTGAGGTTGTTAGCCCAGAGTGAGGCAGACCACCCACTTTCGTGCGCGTAGGTTAAGTTTGCATTGACGAGGCCAAATGAATCGTCTGTCAGCCCACCGGAGCCAACAGCCTGTTCAGCGGTATAGTACATGCCTGAGTTGTAACTACCGGTCACGACGAATGATAGCTCAGCGTTGTCCATTGGTTGCACGTATTCGACACCGATGGCTAAACTCGTATCGGGTGCGCTAACTAGGGAATTTCCAGAAATGGGCAACTGAAACGGCCCTTGATTGACATTCTGTTTATATTCTGAATCAAGAACGGTAATACTGGCGTTAATGCTCAAAGCCTCAGTTATTAGGGCATTCAATTCAATTTCCGCGCCTAAAACATCGGCTTCGCTCCCGTTAATAAGAACTTGTGCGCCGGAGTTCGAATCAATCACATTGAGATGGATGTTCTCATAATCGTAGTAAAAAGCAGCTCCATTTAACCGTATGCGACCGTCTGCGAGATCAGACTTAAAGCCTACTTCATAGGAAATAATTTCTTCTGGATCTACTCCGGGAAGAGATGGGTTCGTAGCATTGAGCACACCGCTTTTGAATCCAGTCGCTAAACTTGCGTAAAGCAGGACATCTTCGAACTTGTAGTCAATAATCAATGTGCCTGTGGTCTCGTTGAAACTTTCTGACTGGGATCCTGCGTTTGGAAGACCGGGCTGCGAAGTTAGATTGCTAAAGGCCGTGATTTCGAAAACCGGGAAGTCGTCAGCCAGTTCATAGTCTTCAGATGTGTAACGTACGCCTCCGGTAATGCTGATTGCGTCGGTTATCGGGAAGCGTACTTGTCCAAACGCTGCGATGGCATCAACTCTGAAAGTGTTGTCAGCAACAAGCACGCTGGTACCGAAAATGTCTGCCGCGATGAGCGAATCGCCTTTCTCTCGGAAATAATAAACGCCAGCGACCCACTCGATAGCACTGTTGCTCGATAATAATTGGAGCTCTTGGGTGTACGTGTCAGTTACAAAATCCGCAGAGAAGCCAAAGGCAGTGCCGGGGAGAGGGCCTGGTGCGCCGACCACGGAGCCAGGTTGTTCAGAAATCAGTCCAGATGAGAGCTCATACTTTGACTTCCCAAAGGATGAAATTGAGATCCAGTCAAAGCGATCAAATGAGAAGGTAGCCTTGAGGTGTGCTTTAAGATCCTCAGTGTATGTGAAAGAGCCATCGTCAACATCGCCTTCACCTCGAAAGAAACCATTCTCGAAAGCACCAAGTTGGTTACCAAAAACTTCACCGAAAGAGTTTGAAAAGGTTGCCCCCCCAGCCGCGGCAGCCAAACCGCCGACAACCTGTGCGTTTGCAAGATCAAAAAGTGGGTTAGGACTGCCATCGGGCAGGAGTGGGACAGCGGTGGCCAAGAAGGAGTTAATTGCCGCGGGTGAGCAAGCGATACCTTGGATGTCAGCGAATCCAGCACCCGGGCATGCACCTGCTGCGAGGTTGGCAAATATAAACTGTTGTGCTCCACTTAGGCCAAAGGCAAGTGAGTCAGGAGTCAGGGCTAGCTGCTCATTGCCTACACCAGCGCGATCATCAGCTTCGTCGTAGGAGATGCCAAAAACTATCTCAGTGGTGTCGCTCGGCTGATAAACGAATTTTGCTGCTGCCGCAAAGGTATCTTTGTCATCAAGATCGTCGCCGCTCAAATTGTCGACGAAGCCATCCCGCTTCCGATATAAGAGGCTGATTGAGCCTGCGGTTGTTTCGCTTATGCCCCCCCGAAAGGAAGCGCTCACAGAACGGTTGCTAAAATTGCCGACACTCGCGCTTATTTGGCCTTCTGCTTCGTCGCTAGGGAAGGGCGTCTGAGTGGTGATTACCAATGCGCCGCCGGTCGCATTTCGACCAAACAGCGCACCCTGTGGACCTTTGAGCACTTGGATCTGTTCCACGTTATCCAGCTCCACGAAAGAGGACGATATTCGTGAATTGAAAACATCATCACTGTAGATCGCGACGCTGGAATATACGCCGTTACCGAAGCTTGTGCTTCCGATACCGCGAATGTAAGGCAGTAGCTGCCCTTGCGTATCGTTCGCAACGAATCCCGGGCTAATGTGTTGAAGTTGACTGACATTCTTGACACCCGCGTTCTCAAGCTGAGAAGCCGAAACAGACTGCACTGCTACCGGTACGTCTTGTAGATTCGCCTGACGTTTTTGAGCCGTGACGATAATTTCAGCGATCTGACCGTAGGCGATTGAATGATTCATCATTAACGTAGCTAAAACCATCAGCGGCGCATGCTTCGCCAAGCAGTGATTTGGGTTCATGGAATTCCGCTTCCCTTGCCCTAGGTGATTGGCCATGAGCTGATCCTCCGCATTGTTCCCCGCCCCTGTGGGCGGTGTTGCTAGTTTTTCCTTATGTACTATGAAAAATTGTTCTGGATATGACCCGCATACAACTCTCATTAGGTTCCGGCTCTACCCTATAGACGATATTCCCGCACTAATACCTCAACCTGCTGCCCAAGCCCGCCCGCAGGCACGGGCTGCGGCCCCTCATCCGGTACTAGGCATGGGTGCCGACATGCTGCAGCAGGCTGTGGACAAAGACATTCTGAGGAAACTGCGGAACGGTCGGATCGCGCCGCCGGCCATTCCATGCATGGCCTCTTACTTGAATGGCGTTCTGCAGGATGCGCTGGACATGAACGAGAAGCCGGCCGCACGGGCCTGCCAAGCCATCGACCTACCCGCGCCCCAAACGAGGACGCGGACGGTTCCAAGCCCCCCCCCCCCCCAAAGTAAGAGGGCGGAATCCCCCCGCCCCCCGGACGAATCCAGCGACGGCCGCTCGGAAACCAGAAGGGGATATTTCTACTTTGGGTTGACACCGGAGCTTGAGCAGCGCGGAGGACGCCGGAAGAGCGGCGACGATTCGCCAAGCGCGGGTTCGCTAGCGAACCCGCGCCTCCTTGATGCAGGTGCGCTTGATGAGCTCGTCGTCCACAAACCAGTGCCAGGTGCGGGTGCGCTTGTCGTCGCCTTCGTTGATGTGGATCATCTTGTAGAGGTAGCTGCCCGGCAGGTCCTTGCGCGACCAGTTCAGCATGATGGTGCGGCTGTCGATCTCCCAGGCGGAGCCGACGATGCGCTCGTTGTCCCACCACAGGCGGCTGTCCCGGTAGTGGGCGGGAAAGTCCAGCTCCTCCCTGCGCCCGTCGCTCCAGGTATAGATGTTCTTCTGGACGTAGGGGAACTCGCCGGACTCCGGGAAGGCGCAGATCAGGTGGGAGGCATGGCGGTCCACCAAGCTGTTGTCCGGGGCCACATGGATGTACTCCCCCTTCCACTCCCCCTCGTGCCGGGCCAAGACCGGCATGCCGGTGTGGATGTCATTGCTCATTGAATCCTCCTTGGGTTGCTGGGCCGCCCCCAACCGCGCCCGGCTAGGCGCACCAACGCCGGGAACGGCGGTCAACGGCGGCTTGCCGATTGTATCAATATGTCAATATGGTGAAAGCCGATCGTTGAAGCGCGTTGCAAGCGCATCGTGCAAGGGTTTTTCCGGCGACTGCATGGCTGCGGGACTTACGACGGCCCGATGCCTGGGAGCGCGGGCCTTAAGGCCCGCATGCGGGCGGGACGAACTCGCTCCCAAGGGCCGCCAGCGGCGGGCCATGCGATCCTTATCCGGGGATTAGGGTTGATGGCGCACTCGCTGGCGAAGCCGGTGGGGGTACAAGCCTGCGCCCACTGTCGGTTTCGGGACATGAAAAATATTCTTCAAAATCAATTAGCTAGAAAAAAATAAACCCAAGTGCCCGGGCCGTGTGCAACGCCGCCGCCCCTCACCGAACAAGGAAGGGTCCTTTCTCCGTGTTGGTTTTAGTTTCAAAAGTGGAGGTACACAACTGCACAAGCTTGGTCAACCGCCTGACCATGGCGTCCGCGGCCTGCATGGAAGAGCATGAACCTAGCGGGGCTTGGCCTTTATCAGATCGCCCCTGAACAAATCGGTTAAGCCCTTTATGCACTCTTCATGCGTCTCCAAGGAAGCTTCAGCGGCGTGATAGCTTATGCCGAAGTTGAGTGCTGACATCACGGCGTGAATCTCCCTGTATTTGGACGGGTCCAGCTCTCCTGTACGAATGCCGAGATCGGCCAACTGGTGAAAAATGTCCCGCCAGTCCTGGTCCTGAAGCGCTTCGGATATCTCTGGGTAGCGCATGGCCTCCATGCGGACGACGGCGTTGAATTTCCCTATATGGGGGTCACTCTTGTGGATTTCGAGAACTTGCACTTCGCGGTGAACGGAGATGAGCAAGGTCGCTCTTTTTCTTCTGCGGCGGTTATGGGCCGCTCAAGACGTTCTGATTCGCATCTCCTAGTGGGAGCTTGACGCAGGAGCTACATGCCGCTTGCCACCGGCACGGTCCACGAGCCGTCAAACTTGTAGCCGTGCAGCATATCGATAACTTCGATCTCCATGACACCCTTGATCGAGGGAATGCGTTCATTGACGAGCGCCTGAAGGGCGGCGCGAGACGGAACACTTATCGATGCGGTCAAGTTCATTGTGCCGGACAAGGTGGCGAGCCCAAGGACTTCAGGCATGTTCTTTAGTTGCTTCACGATACTAGGCAAAAGGCGATAATTCGCTTTAAGGTACAGTTGATGGACATGCCGATGTCCGAGCGATCTCGGGTTCACGACTGTCTGGTAGTTCAGAATACCCGGCGTGTTCTCGAATTTGCGAAAAATTGTCCGCACCTGACTTTCAGGGTAGTCGAGTCGGCGTGCTACTTCCCGGAGGCTCATTCGTCCGTCCCCATGCAGCATGGCAAGCACGGACAGTTCACGCTTTCCAAACGACTCCGATAACCGGGTGGCGGTCAATTCACGCAATCGCCGCTTGAAATTAGGCTGAACCTCGACGATGGGACCGTGATTGATGCTGTGTTTATGGATCGACAAGACGATTCTCACTTGTACGTCCTCGATTGCTTTGATCGAGGAGACGGTCGTTGAGAGCGTTTGCTCTATGTCGGTGGCATCGCGGCCGATCACATAGAACATGATCTGTTCCTTGTGCAGGCGGGTGCCGATGGAAATAATTTGTGGCGCTTGTGCGAGCTCTCTTGAGACTGCATCGCAAGTGTCGGGTTTTCCCGGGGCGACCACCATGCTGCCAATGGCAAGGGTTTCGAAGCCTGCTGCGCGGATGTCTGTGGAAGCAACCACGCGCACTACACCGATGTCCTTCAGTTTCTTGATGCGTGCGCCAACCGTCGCGTTTGACACCTCCAAGGCTTCGCTGATTCGAGAGTTCAGAACCGTGGGATCGGCCCGAAGCATATCGATGATTCGGCTGTCACGCTCATCCGTTTGGTTATCCATGCTTCCTCTAACGGCCTGCTGAAAATCGAGCTTTCGGGCGCGATTTCTTAGTTGAACATGTGCTCCTACTGTGACTGATTGCCTCGCATGACGCATCGCCGCTTTGGAAAGCACTCATCCTAACACATCGATCTATGGTCGCCTAGCGGAAACGGTTCGCTAGGTGAGTGAGCCCGCGCATCCACTTGGAAAAAAGAGGCGGGATGGTTTGATTGCCGGCCGCCAACGGGCATACAATTGGCGCAACAGCCAACCGCAGGAGCAGCGGACATGCACGACTACCTCATCAAGGACGCCACCATCGTCGATGGCACGGGGACGCCGCCCCGCAAAGGGGACATCGCCATCGCCGGGGGCAAGATCGCCGCTGTCGGCAAGGCTGAGGGCCCGGCCAAGGAGACCATCGACGCCGCCGGCGCCTACGCCACCCCCGGCTGGGTGGACATTCACACCCACTATGACGGGCAGGTGAGTTGGGACGATGCGTTGAACCCCTCCTTCAGCCACGGCGTCACCAGCATCGTCATGGGCAATTGCGGGGTCGGCTTCGCGCCTTGCCCTCCCGGCGGGGAGCAGCGCCTGGTGGAACTCATGGAGGGCGTTGAGGACATTCCCGGCACCGCCCTGCACGAGGGCATCGAATGGGGCAACTGGGAGACCTTCCCGGAGTACATCGACTATCTGGCCGGCCGCGCCTTCAGCATGGATGTGGGCACCCAGGTTCCGCACTCCGCAGTGCGCAACTACGTGATGGGGGAGCGCGCCCTGCGCCATGAGGACGCCACGCAGGCGGACCTGGCCGCCATGGGCCGCATCGTGCAGGAGGGGCTCAAGGCCGGGGCCTTGGGCTTCTCCACCTCCAGAACCGTGGGCCACCGCTCGGTCTCCGGGGAGCCGATTCCCGGCACCTTCGCGGAGAAGGCGGAACTGCTGGCCATCGGCCGGGCCATGCAGGCCGTGGGCCTAGGGGTGTTTCAGGCGGTGCCGGCCGGCGTGGTCGGGGACATCGCCGGCCCGGAAAAGTGGACCACGGAACAGGAAGTGGAGCTGTTTGCGGAGGTGGCGCGGGCCAGCGGCCGCAAATGCACCTTCACCTTGGTGCAGAACGGCGACCGCCCGGAGCAATGGCGCAACTGCCTGAAGATAGTCGAGGAGGCCAACGCTGCCGGCCTGTCCATCCGCCCGCAGGTGGCCAGCCGGCCCATCGGCCTTGTCACCAGCTTGCGCTCCTACCACATGTTTCAGCGGCGGGAGACCTATCTGAAGCTGGCCGCCTTGCCCTTCGCGGAGCGGTTGGCGCAGATGCGCAAGCCTGAGGTGAAGGCGGCCATCCTCAAGGACAGGGACGTGCCGCCGGAGCAACCCGGCGTCATGGCCAACGTCTATGGGCATGGGTTGCTGGCCACGGGGGCCTCGGCCATGTTCCCCATCGAGATGCCGATCAACTACGAGCCGGTGCCCACTGACAACATGGGCGCCTTGGCCGCGGCGGCCGGCCAGGACATCGCCGAATGCATGTACGACTATTTGACCGGCGGCGATGGCGACCGCTTCGCCATCCTGCTGGGCGGCAACTTCGCGGACGGCACCTTCAGCGTGATCGAGGAGATGCTGCAGCACCCGCACACCACCATCGGCCTTTCCGACGCCGGCGCCCACGTCAACCTGGTCTTCGACGCCGTGGCCCCAACCTACCAATTGACCCACTGGGTGCGGGACCGCAGCCGCGGCCCCAAGCTGCCCATCGAACTGATCGTCCACAAGCAGACCCAGCGCAACGCGGAGCTGTTCGGCCTGCACGACCGGGGCAGCCTGAAGGTGGGCAAGCGGGCGGACCTCAACCTGTTCGACCTGCAGCGCCTGCAGCTGGGCCGCTTGGAGGTGCATGACGACCTGCCGGCCGGCGGCAGCCGCATCCTGCAGTCCGCCCAAGGCTACCTGAACACCTTCGTGGCCGGGGTCAAGACCCGCGAAAACGACCAGGACACCGGCGCAAGGCCAGGCCGGGTGATCCGCGGAACCGCCCTAGCCGCGTAGAGCCTCCGCCAAATCACGCATCCAGATTGATGATGTCGGCTTTTTTGAAGCGATATCGGTTGCCTTCCGAGGTGCTGGGGTGGGAGGGCATTATTTTCCGCGGACTGCTAATACTCTGACCGTTCGGTCAGGGGTGCGCAATCATATAGAGCGCTGCCTCCAGTCACAACTGCTTGAATTCTCAGGGACCGCGCTCCGGGCGATGAGGTTCGATCGGGCTACCAGTAGGGCCAGTGGCGAAATTCGTGCTGCGGCCCGAATTTGATCTATTTGGGAAAATGCCCTTAAAGCTGAAAAAAATTTGCAATATCTTGCAAAAAATTGTATCTATTGCAGAAAATGTAAGATTATAATGTAATTTGGTCCATGTGGCTTGAGTCCAGAGGGCTTTCAATCAGGTCCGTTGGGTTCTGCAACAGGAGTACAGACATGAGCAGTGGTGTGGACGCGAACAACCTATGGCGCCTCGAAACACCGGGCGCACAGGGCTGGGCGAAAAGCGTGTGGCCCGGCGCTGACAACAAGTACAGGATGATCTCTTGCGATTCACATGCGACGGAACCTGCAAACCTACTCTTTGAACGGGTGGACAAGAGGTTTCACGACCGGTTGGCGCACGTCCGTGTGGATGAGGACGGCACGAAATGGCACATCGTCGAGGGAATGGAACCCGCGCGCTGGGTGGTGGACAACGAACATCTGAAAGGTGAGGACAGGGAACGCAACTCGGTGGACGGCGCCATCGAATCCCGTCTTGCACATCAGGACCGCGATGGCGTTGACGCAGAGATCATCTTTCCGAACAAGTTCCTCACAATTTTTGCGACGCGGGACCCTGAGTTTTCGTTCGCGCAGGCCCGTGCGTACAACGACTGGGCCTGGGAGTTTTATGGACCCCAGGTCCGCCGCCTGTCTCCCATGGCGATCGTGCCGACAATGGACATTGATCTGGCGGTCGAAGAGATCGAGCGCGTCAAACAGATGGGCCATCGCGGCATCACCATTCCGGTGAAGCCGATCTACGGCAGCATTTCCGCAAGAGATCCCCATTACAACCGTCCGGAATACGGTCGTCTGTGGTCGTGCATTGAGCAGGCGGCGCTTCCCGTCACGATTCACGTCGGCACCGGCAAGGATCCACGCACCACGAGAGGCTATGGCGGCGCGGTGACCAACTATGTGGCCCATGCCTTGTCGCCCTCTGTCGAGGTCATGGCCATCCTGTGTTCATCCGGGGTGCTGGAGCGGCATCCGGGTTTAAGAGTTGTCTCGGTGGAGAGCGGCGTCGGCTGGTTCCCCTGGTGTGGCCAGGCCATGGATGAAGCCTACATCACGCATCACATGTGGGCGTCTCCCAAGCTGAAGGAGTTACCGAGCCACTATCTAAAGACCCAGTGCTTCGGGACTTTCATGGAAGACGCGGTGGGTCTCAAGCTGGTCGAAGAGTTCGGGTATCAGGACGCGATGCTCTGGTCGAACGACTATCCGCACCAGGAGGGTCGCTGGCCTCACTCGGCACAGGCGATCGAGCGGCAAATGAACGGATTGTCTGAAGAGACCCGGGCCAAGATCCTAGGGGAGACAGCCAAGGAACTCTTCGGGTTTGATGTCTAGTTCCGGGTAACAGTGGAGGATTAGCCACCATGAAATTTGATGTCTTTACCGAGTTCCAGAAGAAGGAATGTGATCAGAATGGAGGCTTCGGGCAGCTTCTGCGCGAGACGGTTGAACAAGCCCAGGCCGCTGATGCGGCGGATTACGGCTGTTGGTGGCAGGTCGAACATCACTGTTCGGCGGATTTCAGCTATAGCTCTTGCCCGGAACTCATCCTGTCGGCCATAGCGCAGGCGACAAACAGGCTTCGCATCGGCCACGCCGGCATTCTTGTCCCGCTCGAAATCAATCACTGGCTGCGGTCCGCCGAACGCTCGGCGATGCTGGATCAGATGTCCAATGGCCGAATGGAAGTCGGCCTGGCGAGATCGAGTGGTTTGGAGTGGTCCACTTTCAACGTACCCAACGGTGACCAGACTGCCATTGAAGACCTGATTGAAATCACCAAGATGCTGCCGAAAGCTTGGACCGAGGAGCCTTTCCACTGGAAGTCGGATCGCTGGTCTCTGGCGGGCAGAAACGTGCAACCGAAGCCGGTCCAAGCGCCGCATCCGCCCTTGTGGCATACCGGGGCCAGCCCATCGACTTTCCAGCGAGCGGGCGATATGGGAGTGGGCATGATCTGCACCTCGTTGTTCACTCCGGTTGACGCCCTCGCTGGAATGGTGGACATCTACAAGCAGGCGATTTCGGAGTGCGAGTCCCCTGCAGGTCATGAAATCAACAATCAGGTTGGAGTGTTCACCTTCGTTCATGTCGCTGAATCCGAAAAAGCAGCCATCGAGAGCAATGCGCTGCGTTCGGCGGTTTGGTACGTGGCGAGCGTGCCGAGGATCTACGGCATCGATAGGGAGCAGTTCTTCAAAACGGTGCGCGGCAATGTCGATCCCCGGTCAACGTCCAGCTATAAGCAGGTGGAGCAGGCGCCCTTAACTGAGGCCGATCTTGAGGGTGAAACAGCGGCAGTCGCCTTGATCAAACGCGAGCTCATGGGCCAGGAGGTGAGCAACGAGGAGATTTACGAGGCTGTCAAGGATATCGATTCTCTATTGATCGGTGACGTGGAAACGTGCCGCAAGAAGGCGGAGAAGTTCAGGGCCGTGGGCTTCGATAGGCTGCTGTGCATGCACCAGTTTGGTGAAATCCGCCATGAGGACATCATGGCGAGCACGGCGAGGATGGGCACCGAGATCCTGCCTCATTTCGGCAGCTAAGTGGCGGTCGCCGGGCTAGGGCCGTCATTCGCGGCTCGAATACGACAATATTTTGTTAAAAATCTTAAAATTCCTGCAAATGTTAAAAAAATACGCTAGTATTTGAGATATATTTCTGTATGTGTGTATGATGTCCAAATTATGGCATCGTCATGCGTCAAAGCATTTCGAGTGGTGATAACAGCGATGAAGGTAGAGTCAGATGATTTCGAATCAGCTAATCGTCAGGACAGTAGTTGGGTTTGCCTGCGCAATCGCTTCGGCGGTCAGCACATCGGCGCTCGCCGAAGATGCAGGGGTGGAACAGGGCAGATCGAGCGTGATCGAAGAGATCATTGTGACCGCCCGCAAGCGTAAGGAGTCGTTTGTCGACGTGCCGACGGCCATAACGGTGCTCGGTGCGGCGCAGCTAAACGCCTACGACACCCGTGAACTGTCGGACTTGGCGCATTCCACGCCAAATTTGTACGTGGACCAGAGTAACGCTTTGAAACGCATCGCGATACGGGGCTTTGGCAACGCTTCCATTAACACGTTTTTCGACCAAGCCGTAGGTCTCGCCGTGGACGGGTTGAGTTTCCAGCGTGTGGAAACCTATGAACTTGGATATTTTGATGTCGAGCGTATCGAAGTGCTCAGGGGACCGCAGGGATCTTATTTTGGCAGGAACACCACCGCTGGTCTTATCAACATCACTTCCCGTGGGCCGACTGAGCAATTTGAGGGTTCTGTCACAGCAGGCTATGAAAGCGAAACCGGGGAACAGCTCTACAAACTTGGCCTGTCTGGTCCGATTTCGGATAGGTGGGCCGGTCGCCTCGCGCTGCAGCACCGGACCGCTGAAGGCTGGATCGAATCTACCCGCTCGGCGGACTGGGACAGCGAACAGGCAGGGCCTGAGGAGACAATGGGTCGATTGACCCTTCTGTGGACGCCTTCCGACAGGGTAACGATTACCAGCAAGACTTCGTTTACCGACTTTACGATGGAAGGCTCCCCCGTGCAGCTCATTGAATGTGGACCAGGTCTTCAGGGTTATATGGGCGCAGCAGTCGCATTGGGTGTCATTCAGAATGTGGATGATTGCACAGCGGACGATCGTCGAAGCGGCAGTGCTGGCGTTCCCGGGGGCGTCAATGGTGGTGGAACCGATCGCAGAGAAGTGCAAGGGTGGTCGCAGGCGTTGACAATCGATTGGAGGCTAGGTGAATACGCCCTCACGTCAGTGACCGGCTATCAGGACTTCGAATCCGACGCGATGTTCCCGGCCTCGTGGTTTGAAGCAAAGACGACCAGTGCAAGGACCATTTCAGAGTGGGATGACTTTTCGCAGGAATTCCGCCTCTTGTCACCGTCTTTCGATTGGGGATCCTTTGTAGCGGGTGCCTTCTACAACAGCTCTCAGATCGACAGTAGCCAGGGAGTGGATTTCAACTTCCCGGTGTTCGCGTTGGGCCAGCTTCCATTCGCCTCGTCGGCGCTAAAACCACTAGATCTGGAGCAACAATCCTATGCGATATTTGGAGAAATCACTTGGTTGGTGGCAGAGGACTGGTCACTCACGGTCGGTGGCCGCTACACTTGGGATAAAAAGCATATGGAACTTTCTCAAACCCTTGGTCCGCTTGGCGTCGCCGACGATCCAGCGCATCCGGCTGTCTCGAATCCGTTCATTGGACTTACCGCGCTGACAGGGTGGACAGCCTTCAACATTCAGGGTGATGACGAATACACGGACTTCTCACCCAACGTAACACTCCAATGGGCCTTCTCCGAAAATGGCAATGCCTATGTGTCATACAAGGGAGGATTCAAATCAGGCGGATTCGATCAGGGTGTATCCTTCCATGGGCCTGCCGGACCCACGGATCCTCCGGTTGGCTTCGCCTATCAACCGGAAGAAGTGGAGGCCATTGAAGCTGGAGTGAAACTGGAGCTGCCCAGTCAGGCGATGGTGCTGTCGGCGGCTGTCTTCCGTCAGGAGTTTACGGATCTTCAGGTTCAGGGCTATGACCCGACTGATCTGCTTGCCGCGAACCTCATTACCCGCAATGCGGCGGACTCCACCTCTGAAGGCATTGAGATCGAGATGCTCTGGCAGGCCACGGAACAGCTGCGGATCAATGCCTCCTTGGCCTATCTGGACGCGACCTACGACTCCTATCCAAATGCGCCCTGCTTCAATTTTCAGACGCCGGAGCAGGGCTGCAGCCCGACAACCAATAGCCAGGATCTGAGTGGCGAGTCAATGGTGATGGCACCGGAAGAGCAGGCGGCCCTTGGGTTTGTTTACCATACGCCGCTGGGTGACTCGGGCCTTGAACTTGAGATTGGTGGTGATATCAGCTACCGCTCCAAGGTTAACATCTCGACAAATTATGCGCCTGGCAGCGTGTCGGGTGCGCTCACTATGGTCAACGCAACGCTTGCGCTCAAAGGCAGGGATGACCGGTGGGAGCTCAGACTGGTTGGCCGCAATCTGGCAGACGAAGATGTGCTGGCTATGCATTTGACGGCGGCCTTCCCCGATTCCTCTGTTGGCACCATCGTGCTGCCTCGTCGGGTTCAGGCTCAGCTAACGGTGAATTTCTAGTAGCCTATTTCGCCCAATTGACCGACTCCATCCTCGTATATCGCGTTGATGGCAGGTGCGGGCAGGCGTGTACCTGCGCATGGATTGATTGCCCGTTCCATGTTCGCAACGCCTTTTCTTTCGCCGTTTACGCGGAGATTGAACGCTGTCTCGCACAGGAACAATTCATCTAGGGTCACGATGGTTGAACCCATGAGATCCCTGTACTCGAGGTCGAACCTTTTGCCTTCAGTGGTTTCGACATAGCCCGAGACGCGGACATAGGTGACGCCATCGATGTCCATCCACGGGTAGAGCTTCCACTCCTTGATGGGCGTCACTGAGCCATGCTCCACGACATAACCCAACTTGCTTGGCGGATTGCCGTGTATGGTGCCAGCGGTGGCGAAGAATGAGAACTCATCCCCGATCGTGCCGTTGGTCCACGTGCTGCATTGGATACTGGTCACGTCGCGCGCCCCCCAGGTGTGGTCCCGGTGACCGAAGCCTGACACCTTGATCGTCCGGCCTCCGATCCTGAGCGTTCCGCTCACCCTCCCTGCCGCTTCAACGTGGCCAGATGCGACTTCTCCGAGCATCTTTTTGGCGTCCTCTTCAGAGACTATCTCGTCGAAAGAGACCGCACGATGCAGGTCCTGTAGCTGCAGGTCCAGATACACAGCGTCCTGATCTGCCTCAACAGCGAGCCCACCTTGTTCGAGATGTCGAAAAGCCAGCCCTTCCACAGAGTATTTGCCGTCCGCTCTCATTTCCGCTGAGAAAGGAACTTCACTGCTCACCCTCCGGGTATAGCGGCCAGTGTCGTCAATGATCGCATTCCAGATGTGCGCATTGTCACGATTGGGCTGATGCGCGATGCGGTGAAATCCACTGATGCGCTGATCGGGATCAGCCCACCAGAACCACTGGGATTCATTCCAGCTTGTCTCTTTGCCGACTGCAGCGGGAGCATCAGGTTCTTTGTTGTTGCGGGCCATTGAAGGAATCCTCCATCTCGTTGAATTAGCATCACCAGAGTTGGTAGTCCATGATGTCATTCAGAAGAATCAGCGGTGAGAGCTCGGGGCTGGCCATGAGTGCCTCCTTGTGCGCTTCCGTTATGTCTGGGACTATTGTCATCGTGCGATCGATAAAGAGCGAGGCTGCCATGCCGGTGAAGACGGTGTAGTAGTGGAGCCTGTCCCTGTCGATGGCTTGCTCCCTGGCCTCCTCGTAGGCAGCGATCAACTCCTCAAAAGAGAGCCAACCGGGAAGTCTTTTGTTGCCCGCGCGCCTCACCAACATGAAGTCCAGGGTGAGCCACCATGCCAAATCTTTCTCTGCAGCGGCCAAGTGTACAATATCCCAATCAATCAGCGCCACGCATTCCGCGCCCCGATAGATGGTGTTGCCGGGGCGCGAATCACCCCAGCTTATCGATAGTGGTTCGTTCTGAATCTTGTTTGCTGTAAGCCACTCGATCGCTCTGGAGACTTCCGGATAGGGTGCATCGCCGCGAGTCCACTCATGGTATCGACGCCAATGGTCGAGCATCCAATCGATGTGAGTGAAACCAGGCCGAGCGCGTTCAAACAGCCTTCCTAGGGATAAGTCTCTCGGTTCCAGCCGGTGCAGGTGCGCCAAGGCGGTCAGGCTGCTTCGGCATAGTTGCGCCTGCTCATCGACACTTAAATCAGCCACCCAGCCTGAGTGATGGTAGCTCGGCTCATCGGGCGGCACCCGGCCATCAATGTGTTCCATGACATAGAATGGGCTGCCAACAATGGTCTCATCCCCTTCATAGAAATAGGTTTTGCAAATGGGTAGGTTTTTGTTGCTGAGTGCGCTTTGGGCGACGTATTCCGATTCAAAGTCCTGGTCCAGATGTTGGAGGTAGTCGCCCGTTGCTTTTTTGCGCAGGATGAACCGGCTGCCGTCGCTCAGGGTGAAGGCAAATATCTCCCCGGCACGGCCGTTGGCGTCTTCAGAGATTGGCTGCAACTCGACCAGCTCGTTCCCTTCAAATCTGTCTCGACACCAGATTGCAAATTGGTCGCGATGACGGCTTAGATCGCGGTCCTGGCCCTTTCTTCCCATGGTGAAGGTGGGATCGATTTCTTGCATTCCTAAACCCCCTCAAAGCCCCATTTTCGACAGGCGAATCGCACAAAAGCCAACCATGAAGGCATGTGCTTGTACAATTCTTATGCACGTCGAGAAAATTAAAATAAGGTTAGACAATGGTGGTAAAAGTATCATATATTTCCGTTGAAGGACACAAGAAGTATAAATTATGATATCAAACCAAGCGAAAGTGTGGTCTGTGCCTAGCCGCCGCATGGATCTGGCCGGCCTTCCACCCGCATGGATTGGCGTCGGGGATCTGGACCTCTTTTTTGAGGAAAACAAGTCTTACGCTGAACGGCTGCGTGTCTGCGGAGTGGATTGCGACTTTTTTGTCTCCGCAAAAGCTCCCCACGGTTTTGCCTCCGTGGCTCCCGACGCTCAAGTTTCGCGAAATTTCAAACGTAGCGCTGATCGGTTTTTGCATCGATATCTCGCCCATCCCCATAATTTGGATTAGGGAGCCATTGATCAAATTATGGGTGCAAAAATTGCCTAGCTTTATTTACTTATTTTGTATATCTTGAGAATATGACCAAATTTGTAAACAGGAGTGGCTATGAGACCGGAAGACTTTAAGGAAGGTCCGCTCGATGCCGAAAAACTGGTGGCAGCGATCGATCCGGATTACTGGCAGGAGTTTGGGTTTCCTCATCCCCTTTTCGATCGGCTCAGAAAGGAGGCTCCAATTGCCTATGTCGAACACCCGGACGTGCAGCCTCATTGGATGGTGAGCCTGAACCGGGACATACGCGAGATTTCCCGTAACCCCGCAGTGTTCAGCAACGTTCCGACACTCAACCTGAACCTGCGGGATGCGTCGGGAGACGGTGGTGTGGGGGGGGGGGGGGGGGAAGCCGACGCTGTTGAACATGGATCCGCCGGCTCACAATGAACACAGGGGGATCGTCGCCCAGCGGTTCCAAATGGCTGAGATCATGAAGCACGATGAGCCGTTTCTTGCGGATGCTACACGGAAAATCGTAGATGACTTTATGGGTGACGGCGGTGTGCGCGAACAGGACTTCGTGCCACCAGCGCAACGACTCTCGGTTGCCGCCGTTGGGCGAGTGCTGGGTCTGCCCGAAGAGCACTGGGAGCAGGCGTTTACCTTCGCCAATGCGGTCGCAGCTAACTCAGACCCGGAGTTTATGCTAGGCGAAACGGCAGCGGAATCAAATGCTGCCGCCGCCGCAGGTTTGTTTAAGATCTTTGCGCCGCTTATTGAAGCGCGAAAGAGTTCGCCAGAGGATGACCTCGTCACGGTTCTTGCTAAAGCAGAGAATGAGAAGGAGGATTTTGACTTCCAGCAGCTTGTTATCCATGCAGTGCTCATTTTGCTGGGTGGCGTTGAGACGTCTCGCAATGTGATGGGCGTTGGCTTGGTCGAGTTGCTCAAACACCCGGACCTCACGCGCCAGCTCGCCCAGAATACGGACTATATGCCGCTTGCAGTTGAAGAGATGATTCGATGGACAGCACCCTTGGGACACATGTGCCGAACCGCAATGGAGGACATTTCCGTTTCTGGAACGCAATTTCGTAAAGGGGACACCCTTGCGCTCTTCTGGCCATCTGCGTGCCGCGATGAGTCGCTCTTTGAAGACCCGCATGAATTCCGCATCGACAGAAAGCCGAACCCGCATCTAGCGTTTGGCGTTGGACAGCATCTGTGTCTTGGGCGAGTTCTTGCCCGGCGTCAGATCATTGCAATGTTCAGGGAGCTGCTGCCAAGGCTGGCTGAGTGCGAAGTTGCCGGTCCATTGAAGAGGGCAAAGATGCTCATTAACGGGTTCACTCAAATTCCACTTCGCTATCGGGTCAGGCCGGCGGCGGGTTGAGTGCGGGCATGCGAAAACAAGAGTGATGGTCGCCCAATGACTATTCCCGACTCGCTTCGGTTCACAGAGACCATGGCCGGTGCGATGCGTTGGCTGAGCCAGCATCATGGTGGCGGCAAAATGGTCATTGAAGAGGGTCGCGCCGTGACCTTTCAGGAGCTGGATCATGCGTCCGCCGATCTTGCAAAGGCGCTGCTGGTGAGCGGCGTAGGGAAAGGCAGCCGCGTCGCGTTCCTGTTTCCGAATGGCATTGATTTTGTGACGGCCTTATTTGCGATCACGCGGATCGGGGCGATCGCGATTCCAATCAACACGTTTTCCAAGGCCCCAGAGCTGAGCTGGCAATTGAACCATTGCGATGCTCAGATGCTCATTACAGTCGATAAGTTTCTTCGGAACGATTATGTCGCGAGGTTGGAGGCGGGGCTTGTCGGTCTGACTGGCCAGGATGAAGAGACTTTCCTGGAATCAGCACCGTACCTCAGAAAAATAGTCGTGCGCTCCACGGGTCAACCAGTGCCCGTTTGGGCGAATGGGATTGAAGAATTCACGACACTGGGAGCGTCTGTCAGTGATGCGATTCTTGGTGCGGTTGAATCGGCTGTCACGCCGGCTGATCAACTGTGTGTGCTCTACACGTCAGGAAGTTCGGCTGCGCCCAAGGGTGTAGTGCATAGCCATGGCGCGATGTTGCGTCGCACGGCATCGGTTGGCGCGGATTTCGGCGTGGGCCCTGAGGACATTGTTTACAACCCAAGCCCGTTCTTCTGGACCGGAGGGCTCTCCAACGGGCTGCTCTCCACCGTTTTGAACGCCGGGGCGGTGCTTACGGAAGAGAAGTTCGATGCGCCTCGTACATTGGATCAACTTGAGAAGCATCGCGTCACCATTGCCGTGGGATGGCCTCATTTCGCCGCGTCACTGCGCGCCGTCCCGGATTTCTCGAAGCGTGATTTGAGTGCTCTACGCGGCGGCATTCTTGCGCCTCTGCTTCTCGGCAAGCAACTTCCCGACCCCGGACTTACTGCGACTGGAATCGGCATGACCGAAACCGTAGCGCAGCATACCTATGGTGAGAAGGCGCCTCTGCCGGAATCCCTTCGGGGCGCCTTTGGAAGGCCGGCGCCGGGAATGGAACACATGATCGTCGATGTTGATACCGGCCTTGCGTTGGAAGACGGCCAAGAAGGAGAGCTCTGCATCAGGGGCTACTCAGTGATGCAGGGCTACTACAAGAAGGAACGCGAACAAACTTTTCGGCCGGACGGCTTCTTCGCTACGGGTGATCTTGGCGTCATCAGGGACGGTTTCTATTTTTTCACTGGCCGCAGGGGCGACATGGTGAAAACAGGCGGAGCAAATGTCAGTCCTGCTGAGGTGCGCAATGCAGTGCTTGAGATAGAGGGTGTGCAGGAGTGTTTCGTTTCCAGCCTTCCTGACCCTGACAAGGGTGAAGTTGTTGCGGCGGCAGTTGTCGTCAATCCTGAAGCAAGGGTGACGGAAGAGGGATTGCTTTCAGGGCTAAAGTCAGTGCTCTCGAGTTTCAAGGTGCCACGAGTTTTAAAGTTGTTGCATCCGGCGGACGTTCCCATGTTGCCAACCGACAAGGTCGACCGGTGCGCGATCATTTGCATGCTTGAGCAACGGCTCGGCTAGAACGAGGCGTTGGAAGAACACTGGAGGTGTGAATTGGCCAAACAAAGAAAAAGCATCAATCTGAACGAAGATGAGGTCTGGGCGTTTATCGCTCAGCAGCGAGATATGCATGTGGCGACCATCAGCAGGGACGGTACGCCTCATCTGACCACAAACTGGTTTGCGCTTCCTCGAGAGCGACAGATCGCTTTCAACTCTTACGAGGGTTCGCAGAAAGTCGTCAATCTGCGGCGCGACCCGCGAATAACGTTGCTCTTCGCGGACGGTGAGACTTACGGTGAACTACGCGGGGTCTCCATCAAAGGGCGTGTGAGGTTCACAGATGACAGTGCTGAGAACCTGGAGGTTCTGCAGGCCATCTACGAAAGGAATAAAGCATTTACCGAGCCTCGAATAACAGGTGATGCAGCACCGCAGAATAAGTCAGTCAAGCGAACCTGCATGTTGGTTGAGGTCAACAGGGTGATCAGTTGGGACCATCGCAAACTGGCTGAGAACACAGGTTAGGCATAGGGATTCGATGTGTCGATATGCGATGACAGCGATCTGTTCTGGCAAGGCCTGAAGGAGCGAAGGCTGCTTTTTCAGACCTGCCTTGAATGCGGTGGGCATCGGTTTCCGTTTCGTATGTCCTGCCGGCGCTGTGGGTCATTCGAGCATTGCCTGAGTGAATCCGAGGGCAATGGAGTCATCTACTCCTACACAGTGGTGGAAAGGCCGTTGCCGCCTGGCTTTGATGAACCATACAGGGTTGTCCTTGTGGAGGTTGATGAAGGCGTTCGCTACTTGGGGCTCTATGAAAGTGATGTGGACGAAGACCCGATTGTCGGTTTGCGGGTG
This sequence comes from Candidatus Azophilus sp., assembly GCA_965200465.1. Classification (GTDB taxonomy): domain Bacteria; phylum Pseudomonadota; class Gammaproteobacteria; order Pseudomonadales; family Azotimanducaceae; genus Azophilus. The sequence goes on from OZ241358.1 coordinate 303,168, forward strand.
AAGGCTCAGGTGAATCCAGACCAAAAAGTGCAAGTCTCCTTTGCGCCCGAGGCAGCAAACCCTGATGGCGCCCTTCACAGTCGTGGGGTCAGCCAAGGATGACTGACGACATTGTCATTGCAGGCGTCGGCGCCACTGACTTTTCCAAGGACTCCCAGCGTTCAGAACACCAGCTGGCCGTTGAGGCGATCGTTGCCTGCTTGGACGATGCCGGCGTCAAGTCGGCGGATGTCGATGGCATGGTGACCTTCACAATGGACGAAACGTCTGAGGTGGACATCAGAAGGGAACTTGGGTGCAGGTCGCTGCGTCACTTTTCCCGTGTTCCCTTCGGTGGCGGTGGGGGATGCGCAACCGTCAGCCATGCCGCAATGGCGATCAGAGCAGGGGTTGCCCAGTCGATTGTTGTCTATCGCGCTTTGAACACCGCCTCAGGGCTCCGATTCGGCTCGGGACAGCTGACCCCTCCACCAGAATCGGGGGATCAGCGATGGATTGCCAACTTTGGCCTAGTGACGCCGGCCGCAAGGGTTGGGATTACCGCTCGACGCTACCTCGAAAAGTACGGCTTGGATGACGATGCCTATGCACCGTTTGCTCTCACAGCCCGGGAGTATGCGGCGACCAATCCGGCTGCGCATTACTACGGTCGCCCGCTGTCGCGGGACGAATATCTGGCATCTCCCTGGGTCAGCAGACCTCTCAGGCGTTTTGATTGCTGCCAGGAATCCGATGGCGCGGTTGCCTTGTTGATTACGACGGCGGAGCGAACCCGCGATCAGAAAAAGAAATCAGCGAAGATCATGGCGAGTGCGCAAAGTGCTGGCATCGACCAGATTGGCTTGGCGCAATTCTGGAGCGAAGACATTTTGGAGTTGCCGGAGGTTTCCGGACTTAAAGATCAGCTGCACAGCCAATGCGGGATGGAGCCGAGTGAGGCTGATGTCGCGATGCTGTACGACCACTTCACGCCGCTCGTCGCGTTGCAGCTGGAGCAATTCGGCTTCTGCGCAGAGGGAGAAGCCACCGATTTTGCCGCTAAGGGCAACCTGAGAATAGACGGCTCTCTGCCGCTGAACACCCACGGCGGTCACTTGGGGGAGGCTTACCTTCACGGCATGACACACATCGGTGAAGCCTTGAGGCAGTTGCGCGGGGAAGCAGTTAACCAAGTGAGGAACGTTGCGACAGTGTTTGTTGCCTCAGCTGCTTCGACGCCCGGCAGCGCACTGATACTCGGACAATTGTAGCGGGGGCAGGAGGTGGCAGCTTGTGATCGATACTGAAAAAACCTACCTACATGCGTTGTTTCAGCGTGCAGAGGAGACGCCCGACAAGATCTGGATGCAGGAGATCGATGGCGATGAGCTGACCTTTGCACAGTCGCGTGAGCTGGCGCTGCAGTGGGCGGATGCGCTCAGGCGCTTGGGTGTGCGTGAAGGCGATATGGTCGCGACGCTCATGGAAAATTGCCTGGACAGCCAGCACGTCTGGCTGGGGGCTGCCTTGGTGCGAGCGATAGAAGTGCCACTCAGCCCGCTGTTGCATGGTGAATCGCTCGTGTACGCGTTGAATGACAGTCGCAGCAAGGTGGTTGTGGTGGCTGAGCAGTTCAGTCGGCATGTTGAAGACGTGAGCGAGAAGCTCAGGCATCTCGAGCGGGTCGTCGTCCTGTTGACCTCAGAGACAATGCCTGAATCGGCTTTCGAGATTATCAGCCGAGAGGATTTGCTTGGCCGAGCTAAGGCCTCAACGGCCGTTGAATTGCCTAAACCCAAGGATATCGCCTGTGTTCTGTACACCTCGGGGACAACCGGACCTTCTAAAGGCACCCTGATTCCTTGGGGCCAGTTGAACTCGAATGCTGCGTCGACCGATGTCTCACTATTTGGCGATTCCGAAGCCTTCTACTACACGGGTGCGGCGAATCATGCCGGCGCACGAAGCCAGCCACTTTTGATGGCCTCCGTTGGGGGGCGATTTGTCATGCGGCCCGCCTTCAAAACCCAGGATTTTTGGGCGGATATCGATCGGTACGGGTGTACGTTCACGATAATGGTGGGCGCCATGGCGCATTTTGTGATGAGTCAACCGCCAACGCCGGAGGACAATGCTCATGCGTTGAAATTCGTTCTTATGGCGCCGGTTCTGCCGAACATTGATGAGTTTAACCAGCGGTTCGGCGTCGTGAGTTGCACTGGTTACAGCATGACGGAGTTGAGTGGCCCCATCACCAACAGCAGTTGGAAGATTGACGTGTCGGCGAGCTGCGGCAAGTTGAGGGTGGGCTGGCCGCATTACGAGGCTCGGCTTGTTGACGAAGATGACCAGGATGTTCCGGTTGGAAAGGAGGGAGAACTGCTTGTTCGTACGCAGGCACCGCATACCCTGAATGCGGGTTATTTGAATCGCCCGGACGCAACCGCCGAAGTTTGGCGAGATGGCTGGTTTCATACCGGCGATGTCTTCAGACAGGACGAGGAAGGCAATTTCTACTTCATGGATAGACGGAAAGACGCAATTCGCAAGAGTGGCGAAAACATCTCTTCCTTTGAGGTGGAGATGCAAATTTCCGCCCATGAGCAGGTCGCTGAGTGTGCGGCCATTGCCGTGCCCGCGGACAACGTTGAAGACGAGATCAAGGTGTTTTTGGTGCCTGCCGAAGGATGCCGGATCGATCCTGAAGCCATCGTGAAGTTCGCTGTCCAAATGATGCCGCGTTACATGGTGCCTCGGTATATCGAGATCGTCAGTGAGTTGCCAAAAACGCCCACACTTCGCGTACAAAAGGCTGAGCTGCGCAAGCGTCCTAGGGCGAACGAATGGGATCGTGTGGCGGCGGGCATTGACATTAGAGGACTTGAGGAGAGCTAAGGAGATGAAAGGCGCGATACTGACCGCTCCTGGTGAGCCGCTGGAGCTCGTGGATATGGATCTGGGGACGGTCGAACCCAATGAAGTTCAGGTGAGAGTTGAAAAAGCAAGCGTCTGCCACACCGATCTAACCATCTGGCAGGGAAAGTTCCCAATGCCGGTTCCGGCCGTGATCGGTCATGAAGCGGCTGGCGTGGTGGAAGCAGTGGGTGGCCAGGTGACGCGCCTGCAACCGGGCGACCGGGTCATCGCGTTCGCGAACCCGTTTTGTGGACATTGTCCCTACTGTCATCGGGGCGACACTTTTTTGTGTGCAGGTGAGTCAACGTATCGCGCTCCCGAAGGCGGCCAACGGGTAACCGTCAACGGTGATGGCGTCTTCACGATGGCTGGCGTGGGTGCATTCTCGGAAACGATCCTTGCTCACGAGAATTCACTGGTACCCGTTCCTGGCGAGTTGCCGTTCGCCGAAGCGGCGCTTTTGGGTTGCGGGGTCTCCACAGGTCTTGGAGCTGCTTTGAATACTGCCGGTGTTCAGGCTGGGGACACGGTTGTTGTGATTGGCTGCGGCACTGTTGGATTGTCGGCGATTCAGGGCGCTCGTGTCTCTGGTGCGTCGAGAATAATCGCTGTGGATCTTCTGCCAAGCAAGCTACAGATTGCCCGGGCCGTTGGTGCGACCCACCTCATTGATGCAAGCAAACCGGATGCCGTAAACGAGATTTTGGAATCGACTTCTGGAGGTGCGGATATTGCAATCGAGTGTATTGGCAAACCCGAAACAACGGCAATGACCGTACAGGCTGTTAGGCGCGGAGGTACAGCCGTGTTGGTTGGGTTCATGCCGCTGGGCGCGAATATCGAACTTCCGGGCACCGAATTTTTGTATATGGGGAAACGGCTTGTTGCCAGTGTCCTCGGGTCGACTAATTTCCTGAGAGACATGCCCAAATATGGTGCGCTGGTTGAGTCCGGCGACGTCAAGCTCGACGTACTGATGTCTGATCATTTCAGTTTGAGTGACATCAATGTGGCCATGTCCAAGCTGCACCAAGGTGAAGTTCTGAAGCCGATCATCGATATCGGTGAAGCCGCATGATGGATGCGGTCACAGACGAGCGTGGGTTTCCGTTAAGGAAAGCGCAGTGAGAAGGGCGATCGATCTCTTTATAAACCCGAACTTTGAGACGGAGCAATCGGGCAACAAACTCACTCAAGAGGTGAATGTAGATTACTTCAAACGCGGTGGTGATTTCTTCAAGGATTGCACGATTGATGGATTGCTCAGAGAAATGAACAACGCGGGTGTAGAGCATGGCGTACTGTCCATCGACCCTGAGAAGCCGCCGGAGAGAATACTTGAGTTTTCGAGGCGCCATCCCGATCGGTTTAGTTTATCCCCGTTCGTTGATGTCAACCATATGCTCGATGCGGTATGGGCGGTCGAAGATCTGGTTAATGCGGAGAATGTATCGCTGGTGCGGGTAATGCCGTCGTTTGTCGGCAAACCACCAACACACCCCTATTACTATCCACTCTATGCCAAATGCGTAGAGCTTGATCTGCCGATCAGTGTCTTTAGTGGCATTCCGGGCCCGATTCTGGATGCCGAATGTCAGAATCCGATTTATCTCGATCGCGTTTGCAGGGATTTTCCCGCGCTCCGAATCATCATGACCCACGGTGCAGACCCTTGGTGGGGTGTGGCGATCCGGTTGATGCTCAAGTATCGGAATCTCTACATGATGACATCCGCCTGGAAGCCAAAATATCTGCCGGATGAGTTGCTTCACTACATGAACACACGCGGCCGGGGAAAAATAATGTGGTCGTCCGATCATCCGGTTTTGGACATGACGCAATGCCTTGAAGGTGTGGGTGACATTGAAGCCAAACTGAAATCCGGTGTGTTGGAAAATTATCTATACGAAAACGCAAAAAAAGTCGTACTGGGGCAGCGCAACCCTGCTAGGAAAGAAAAAACCGAAGTTTGATGTGTTTTCCGTGATCCCGAACTTTCAATGGCGTGCGCTTGCATGAGTGCGGATACCGATGTGTCGGACTACCTCATTGAGGTGCCGGATGGTGTGCTCGCCGACCTGAACGCACGGTTGGCGTTGACACGATACCCTGACTACTTCGACGATGCTGGCTGGGGAATGGGCATTGATGTTTCCTACATAAAGGCACTGGTTGAGTACTGGCGCACCGAATTCGACTGGCGGGCGTTCGAGGAAAAACTGAATCGTTTTCCACACTACACGACGACGATCGATGGTCAGAGCATCCATTTCATGCACGTTCTGTCCAAGCGCCCCGACGCGCTGCCTTTGCTGTTGCTGCATGGCTGGCCAGGTTCGGTTATCGAGTTCTTGGGCATCATCGACCTTCTTGTTGACCCTCCGCATGAAGACGCTGATGCGCATCAGCCCTTCCATCTCGTTATTCCATCGCTGCCCGGCTATGGCTTTTCAGGCCCGACACGGGTGCCTGGATGGAACATCCAACGAACTGCCAAGGCTTTTGCGGAACTGATGAGCCGCCTTGGGTATGAGCGATACGGTGTTCAGGGTGGAGACTGGGGGGCAATGATCGCGACCAGGCTCGCCTGCATGGACGAGGAGCATGTAGTTGGCTTGCACACCAACCTGCCGCTCGCTCCGGCGCCTGAGGCGCCGGGAGAGCTGACCGAGACGGAAACAAAACACCTGAAACACGCAGAGAATCACCGCATCTTCGAGACCGGGTATGCAGCGATACAGGGAACCAAGCCTCAAACCATCGGCCTATCGCTCAATGATTCCCCTGCCGGTTTACTCGGTTGGATCGTGGAGAAGTTTCGAGCCTGGAGTGACTGTGGGGGCGACATCGAGTCCATTTTCTCACGCGAGGATCTGATCGTGAACGTCATGATCTACTGGGTCACGCAAACGGCAACCTCGGCCGCGCGCATGTATTACGAGAATTTCCTGCCAAGGATGGCCGTGCCTGACAGTGATGCTAAAGTATCAGTGCCGACGGGCGTGGCCAGATTCCCGAAGGAGCTGATGCTGCTGCCGCGCGCATGGTTGGAGCGACGTTACAACATCGTTCACTGGACAGAGATGGATCGTGGAGGACATTTCGCTGCCATGGAGCAACCCGGCCCGTTTGCGGAAGACCTGATGAAGTTCTTCACTACATTGCGCCGGGCAATCTAGCAATGAGTTTCTTGTAAAAATGTGGGAGACCGTGAAGGGCATCTCAGTTTGGGCGCAAGATCCGGGAGGAAGCAAGTGGCTACGATCAAGTCAATAGTCTGGAAGACCGGCTTTACCTTTGCGGAGAGTCCGCGTTGGCATGATGATGCGTTCTGGTTCTCGGATTTTCATGATTGCACGGTCTATCGGGTCGAAAACAATGGAACACCCGAGGCTGTAACCCAAGTGCCCGGTAAACCATCCGGTTTAGGCTGGCTTCCAGACGGTCGCTTGCTGGTTGTGTCGATGACTGACCGCAAACTGATGCGCCTCGACCCTGATGGACTCAGGGAACACGCCGACCTTGGCGCGATTGCAACTTATCACTGCAATGACATGGTGGTCGATGGTGAGGGTAGGGCCTATGTGGGCAACTTCGGGGCTGCTTGGGGCGACGACCCGAAGCCGGCTAGTTTGGCAAGAGTCGACCCCGATGGCACCGTCAGCGTAGCGGCGGAGAGTCTTGATTTCCCGAATGGTTGCGCGATCAATGCGGACGACAAGATGTTGCTGGTGGCGGAAACCGTTGGCGGACGTTTGACCGCGTTCGAACGCGACAAGTCTGGCACCCTCAGCAATCGAAGAGTGTGGGCTGAGGTTCCTGGCACGCCAGACGGCATCTGTTTGGATGCCGAAGGGGCGGCCTGGGTTGCGGCAGGCACCGAAGGAGTCCTCCGGGTAGCTGAGGGAGGACAAATTCTGGATCGCGTCAAAGTAACTGCAAACTTGGCTGTGGCCTGCATGCTGGGCGGCGTCGATAGGAAGACGCTGTTTGTCATGACCACCATCAATGCGGGCACAGAGGAGTTGGCGCGGCGGCGCCTGTCTAGGATCGAGGTCGCCGAGGTTGCCGTTCCCGGTGCCGGTTGGCCCAACTGACAGGGGTGATTGTGGCGCTATCGCTGTCGATGGAGGACGTATTCGCTGATGAAAGTGACTAGACAAATGCTCCACGAGGACCTGCGTCCGTTTCCAGTTTACTGGACGGCGCTCATTCTTAAGTACTTTTGCCGGGGAAAGCGGCGGATGGAGGTCGTGTCCGCCATTTTGGGCCGAATGGTCAAAAGTGAGGCGCCGGAATCGATAAACGTCAAGGAGCGGCATCTTCCGACTCGTGATGGAGAAGCGAAGTTTCGCGTCAAGATTCACCGGCCTGCATCTGCATCGGGTGATTTGCCAGCGATGCTTTATATCCATGGTGGCGGCTATGTGACGGGCAATCCTGATGTGTTTGATGGGCTGCTGGCGAAATTCATCGAGCGCAGGCCCTGTGTCATCGTGGCGCCGGCTTATCGCAACGCGTTGGTCAAGCCCTATCCTGCGGCTCTGGACGACTGTTACGACACCTTGCTTTGGATGAGAGACAACGCCGCTGAACTTGGCATTGACGCCAGCAAGTTCATGATCGCCGGGCACAGTGCTGGTGGCGGGCTGACGGCGGCGGTCACACTAATGGCGAGGGACACAAAAGACGTGAAGATCGCGTTCCAGATGCCTTTCTACCCAATGATCGACGATCGGCAGCCCACAGATCCTGCACGTTACATCGATGCGCCGGGTTGGGACACCAAAGCCAATGCCTTCGGCTGGGGCAGTTATCTGAAAGATCTTCATCAGCGCAATGCGGAGGTCCCTGCCTACGCTGCTCCGGCCAGAAATACCGACTACAGCGATTTTCCGCCGACCATTACATTTGTGGGTGAATACGAACCTTTTTACTGGGAGACGGTTGACTATGTTGATCACCTGAGAGCGGCGGGGATTGACGTAGCGTTCAAAGTTTACGAAGGGTGTACGCATGGCCATGAGATGATTGTTCCCGACTCGCCGATTGGCAAGGATGGTCTTGCGTTTACCTACGACAACTACGCTGACTTTTACGACAGATATATTATGCAGAGTAGAGTTTCATCGACTGCGTGACGGAGCAACGGCCCCTATCCAGGCCAGCTCCTTCCCCACCCGTCGCGGAAGGTCACCTCCTCGACTGGCTTTCGCCCGACGGGGCCGATCTTGTCAGTCGGATAGCCGATAGGCAGCATCATGAACGTCTTCGCATCTGCGGGAATCCCAAGCAGGTTCTTCACCTCGTCCTCATGCAGCAAGTGCAGGGTCGTTGGACAGGTCCCCAAACCAAAGGCTCGGCAGGCCAGCATGATGTTCTGCACCGCCAGTAGGATGCCGGCGGGCTCTGTACGCTGTATCCACTGCACGACTTTCGGCGGTGGCTCATAGTCGGACGGCGGTTCAGGCGCAGGCAGGGGAACTGCGCAAAGCAGTAGCAGAAGAGGCGGATCCTGGATGTGGTCGATGAGGTATTGGACCGAATTTGCGATTAAGCGCTGAGAACGATCGCCGCCGCCGCCACCGGGTTGCCCCTCCTCGCCGTAGTTGCGCAAGCCGATGAGCTCGGCACCCTTGCGATAAAGCTCGGCAAGAGCCGCTCTTTTCTTTGAGTCGGTGACGGCGAGAAAGCGCCAGTTCTGCTGGTTCGAGCCAGAGGGGGCCTTGGTGCCGGCTTCGATCACTTTCCGGACAATGTCGTCGGGAATCGGATCGGGTTTCAACCTTCTGAGACTGCGAGACGTATTCAGGGCTTCGAACAGATCAATGGTGGGGTGTTGGTTCATGTTACTGTCACCTTTACGCGGTTGATACCGGAAGCGGGCGGATGTAGAACGCATCCCCCCGCGAACGTTGGGATCTCGGATCCTTCATCGCTTCGAGTGCTCCGAGAGACGCGGAGGTGCCGGTGTCCGCACCCTCGGGCAAGGACGACGACCATTCGATGAAGCAGAGCCGTTTCGCAATTCGCCATTCACCGTCGCGACGCTCGAGATCATCGAGATAGCGGCCGCCGAGCACGTCCGTCGGCCCTTCCTCCTGTGCGCCGAAGTACACGAAATAGGTTTCCGTGTGCGCGGTGTCGCCATCGAGCTCGCAGTAGTGGTTCGTCAGACAGTGATGGGTCTTGCGATTCTCCGCCCGGTGCATCGTCATTCCACTTTCCGCGATGTCTTCCCGGGTTCCGACGATGACGCCGTGGTCGTCTATCGCATCCGGATGATAGGCATTGATCACGAGTTCGCGGTCGAGCCGGTCCATGCCGCGGGTGTAGCTCAAGATTGAGTCCCAAATCTCCTGCCGGTCCAAGAGCTTTCGAACGGCTTGCTCGTCTATCGAATCCATAGGGTTTCTCCTGTTTGGCTGCGCTTGAATGCCAGAACAAACATTTTGATACTAAGCCTTCATTACTGTCAAGTATGAGAATATGAATCGAAATGTTCCCATATTTTGACAATATTGGCTTAATAGATTAAAACATGAGTGCATGGAGAAACCGCCGGCTCTTCCCCATGAACATCCTGTGGATTCAGGTCAGGTAACCATGGACTACTGGCTTACCGAAGAAGAGCAGCTCGTACAATCGAGTTTTCATGACTACTTGGCGAGCGAGTGCGGCCCCCATCGCGTTCGCACTGCCTATGACACAGATCTCGCATTTGATGAAGAGCTGTGGCGGGGATTTGGCGAACTTGGTTTCACGGGAGCCTGCATTCCAGCGGAGCATGGTGGTTCCGGTCTCGGAATGATGGAAGCAGCGCTGTTGGCGGAAGAGCTCGGTCGTCACACGGCTCCGTTGTTCCTTGAAGGGCACATCCTCGCCGGTCTTGCCCTCTCGCTGGGTGGACCCTCAGCGCGGCAGCAGAGCCTGCTGCCAAAGCTGGCATCGGGTGAGCTCATTGGAAGTTTGGCAATTGCCGCCGAAAATTCCGCTACCGACCAGCCCGTTGAACTAGGCGAAGAAGGAACGGTGTCACTGGGAATGGTTCCTCTGGCGGATGTTGCGGATGTGATCGTTGTCAGATGCGCTAAGGGCCAACTTGGCGTTTTGGAGTCAGTGCGCACCAATGTTGCTGCCTGTAGCTCCAATGGCATCGATCAGAGTCGAAAGGTTTTTCAAATTACCTTTGATCAAGCTGCCGTCGAGCCGATTCCCAATCTTTCCGGCGATGCACTATGCAGCGGGCTGATCACCTTGTTGTCAGCAGATGCTTATGGGGCGGCTGACAAGCTATTGGAGCTAACGGTTGAGTACGCAAAGACGCGGGAGCAATTCGGTCAACCAATCGCGCAGTTTCAAGCGGTTAAGCACCAACTGGCGGAAATGGCCCTCGCCGTGGTCACGGGGCGCGGGCTGTTCTGGAAGGCCGCCCGGGAGTTTGACGAGGATAGCGAGTCGTCGGCAAAAAGCGCCTCAATGGCGAAAGCGCACATCACGGACCAAGCTATGAAGATTGCTCGAGGGGCAGTGGAGCTTCATGGAGGGATCGGGTTCACATGGGAAAGCGACGTACATTTCTATTTCAAACGCCTGATGTTCGACAGGAACTATTTGGGAACTCCTGAAGTGCATAGAGAGCGTTGTGCGGAACTTTCCGGGTGGGTGCAATGAACAGTTCGTACGAGTCCGATTACGAAGATCTCCGGCAGCGGGCGAAGGAATTCTGCGGGTCAAGCTGGCCTTTGACCGGCGATGAGGCTGCGTTCCCGTTTCGTGACCAGGTCATCCTGTGGCAGAAGCGGGCCATTGAGGCCGGAATGCTGCATAGATCAGTGCCTAGCGAATATGGTGGAGGCGGTAAGCCTCAGGACCTCTGGGCGGAAGCGGTGATCAAGCGCGAGTTCGCATACAGTGAAGTGCCTCATCTGGAGAGCACCCCGAATGGGCCTCAATTCCTGGTCCCTGCACTTTTGGAATGTGGCACGGAGGAGCAGAGGCATCAGTACATTCCCCGCACCCTGACCGGCGAACTCGACTGGTGCCAAGGTTACAGTGAGCCCAATGCGGGCAGCGACCTGGCTGCCCTGACCAGTCACGCCGAGTTGACGGCGGATGGCTGGGTGATCAATGGGCAGAAGATCTGGACCAGCCTTGCCCATCGCGCCAACATGCTGTTCGGCGTGTTTCGTACGGAACCCCAGATGAAACGGTCTGGAGGTGTGTCCTTCCTAATCGTGCCGATGGATTCGCCTGGCATTGAAGTCCGTGTCATCAAGACGATGCATGGTTCGACCGAGGACATCTGCGAGGTGTTTTTCGACGATGTTGTCGTGCCTGCCGAGAACATTGTTGGAGGCCGCGGTGAAGGTTGGCACGTCACGAAAAGCGTTCTCAAGTATGAGCGGCTATGGCTTGCCGATACATCCGTAGTCAATGTTCAGTTTTTCCACCTAGTCGAACTAGCGCGGCGAACACGGCAGAACGGCAAAGCAGCAATGGCGGATCCATCCGTTAGGCAGCGTCTGAGCCAGATCGAAGCCTCAGTAACCTGTCAGGAAATGCTCGTCAACCGTCTGATTGCTGCTGAATCGAGAGGGTTCGGGGCTAAGATGGATGGTGAGATGCAGACCTGCAAGCTCCTTGCGTCGAAAACACAGGAGGCCATTGCAAAACTCGCATTTGATCTGATTGGAAGCGACGCTTTGCTTTTGCCGGCACCCGAAGATGTAACCACCATGGCACACATGCCGAAAGTGGTGACGCAGGGGCGTTGGCTCAGCGCCTACTTCGCCAGCTTGGCAAGCACACTCGGTGGTGGCACTTCAAATATGCAGAAAAACGCGATTGGCGAGCACTTGCTTGGGCTGCCGCGGGACCGCCGAGGTTGAGACACGGAGGGAAGCGCCCATGGGGTCACCTGTGACGTCAACGAAAAAGAGCAGATCACCGCCTGCGTGAATGAGACGGTCAAACGCTTCGGTGGCATCAACATACTGTGCAACAACGCACAAGGTTTCGGCACGGCTCAGCAACCTTTGCTTCTCCAGCCGCCACGACCTTGAGCATCGACGGCGGCTTAAGAGTTCATAGGCGAGTTCGAGGCCGAATGCGCCAAGCGAAACCTGCCGCTCAAGAGCCAAATCCTCGAACTGTCTCACGAAACAGGACCACCTCAGTTGGCCTACAAACGGGTGGTGGTTGAAACTAAAACCATTCAGATGTCAATAGGTTTGGACGCATATATGTTTGAGCCTCGTGCTTGACCAAGACTTGCCGACCGGATTCAAGCCTTGCACAGTGGCGGGAGCGTCGCCATCGCAAGATACTCCCGGACCACTTGGCGATTGATCTGCAGAGTTTTCGTTCGGCGCTCATGTGAAAGCGCGTCCAAGGCAGCTTGCCGGTCAGGAGCCTTGTCCCAACGGATAGTCGCCAGTACGTTGGTGTCCACGAACAGGGGTTGCGCCACGCTGCGATACCGGTATCATCTTGGCCGACCTGAAGGACTTTACGGAGCCACCATGCCGAACTTGCTGATTCGGGCGTTGCCGGACGCGGTTCACCATGCATTGAAGCGACAGGCGTCGCTGCATGGTTGGTCGCTGCAGCGCGAGGTCCAGTCCATCCTCGCCAGCGCGGTGGACGATGCGTTGGACGTGCGTCTGGCCCCCCCGACCTTCCATGTTTCCGATGCTCCCGTGCTTGGCAAGGTGGGCCGGGAGGAAATCTATCGCGATGGCCGTTGACGGTTCCGGCATCAAGGCCAAGCCGGCAGGCCGGGATGCGTTGCGGGATTCTGACCTTCCAGCGTCCTCCATTCTGGACACGAACGTCCTCGTATCGTCAACGGCGTCACAACGGAAGCTGCATGAGGTCGCGCAAAGCGTAGTGCAGTGTCCTGTGTCGGGCAAGCAGGCCTGCGTGAGCGGCCAGATACTTCGCGAATACTTGGTTGTTGCGACTCGTCCGCTGGAATCGAACGGCTTGGGTCTAACGCCCGCGGAAGCCATTGCCAATGTGTCGGCATTTCGCTCGCTGATGCATTGCCTTGAGGAAAACGAAGAAGTGCGGAAGAGGCTCGCTAAATTGGTGCTGACGCATGAATGCAGGGGCGTGGTCATTCACGATGCCAATGTTGTGGCAACGGCGTTGGCGCACGGCGTCCCGGCGATCGTCACGGAGAATTGGGAAGATTTCCGCAGGTTCGACCAGCGGCAGTTCGCGGTATTTCGAGCAGTTTCGCCATCCCCCGGTCCCCAGTGAGCGTTGTCGAGTGCGTTTGGAGTTGATGCTAGCGTCGACGTGATGTCAATGCGAGGGGTGCCTTACTCGCACCCGAATGTTTTGCGCAGTACCTCCACGAGCGCCCCCTTTCATCGGTCTGCCCCCCCTCCGCTAACGACGATTCCACCAAGCCAGATCCGAAAAGGAGCGCAGGTCAAGTTCGTGGGTCCAGGCGGAACGATGCTGTTGGGAAATGTGACGGCCGTATTGGTTTGGATTTGAATGTCTCCGTTCTTGTGCTAAAGAGTGGTCGAAGGGCCAGTGTATCTAGCTCAATGACTAGCGGAAAACCCGTCTTTCAATCGTCCTTATAATGGGGAAAATATAGCTGGAGGTTGTGTGGACGACATTCGCGACGTTTTTTTATCGACTCGGCTTGGCATCGCCCGTGCTGTGTCGAAAATCGTGCCGCCTCACGAAGTCGAAGACATCGTTCAAGAGACCTATGTTCGCCTGTGTCAGGTCGGTGCGCCCGAGCAGATCCATCATCCGCAGTCCTATTTGTACAAAACGGCCCGCAACCTCGCGCTTGACAGCCTAAAGTGCGCCGAGAATCGCGTGACCGAACAGTGGAATGAGGATGTTGAAAATAGCCGTGCCATCGCCGGGATGGAGGTTGATGAGACTTTTGAGCAAGCTGCTTCAAGCGAGGAGTTCGGCCATTTCTGTGAGGCCGTGCGACAGTTGCCGGTGCAAGCGCGGCGCGTCTTTGTGCTAAAAAAAGTATATGGGTATTCCCAGCGGGAAGTCGCCAGTGAATTAGGGCTGGCGGAGAGCACGGTTGAAAAACACGTGGCGCTTGCGGTTAGACGGTGCGCTGCTTTTATGAAAGAGCAGGCGGGGCGCAAAACATTCCAAGTCGATCAAACGGAGGCCCGCGGTGAGTAATGTTTTCCAGCTCGACCAAACGCGGAAAGACGCCGAGCAACCTGCGGCGGAGGCGAGTGCGTGGATCGCGAAAATGGACAAGGGCATGTCCGATGCTGACGCGGATGCGCTATTGGCTTGGATGCGGGCGGATCCGAGGAACGAAGCGGAGTTGCTTGAGATGGCGCGGATGTGGGACAAGATGGATGCTTTGGCACGCTTGTCGGAAGTGTTTCCGCACGCATCGGAAACTGGTTCCCCACCTGTTCGCGGCATGGGCCGTCGGATGGCGATGGCGGCCTCGTTCGTTGTGGTTGTCGCAGGGTTCGTGATGGCGGCTTTGATCGTGTCTTCATACGAAGACCAGCCCCCGGCAGGTTTGGCTTCCGCCACTGCGGCCTATGAAACCGCCATTGGCAGCCTATCGGCCATTGAGCTGCCGGATGGTTCCTTGGTCACGCTGAATACGAACAGCCGCGCAGTCGTCAGTTTTGGTACACGGCAGCGCATCGTGAAGCTGGAGCAGGGAGAGATGCACATTGATGTGGCGCCGGACCGGACAAGACCGCTCAGCGTCATTGCGGGCGGGCGCATTGTGCAAGCCGTCGGCACCGCGTTTAGCGTGAAGATTGATGCTTCCCAGCGGGTCGAGGTGTTGGTCGCTGATGGCCGAGTGCAAGTTGGAGTGCATGAGCAAGGCACGGCCGACATTGGCCAAGTGGAATCCCTGGATGATTTTGATGGCCAATGGTTTCTCGTCGCTCAGGGTGAGCGTGTGGTCTTAAACGCTAACAGCGAGACAGTGGAAGCGCTTGAACCGGAAGAGATGGAAGTGCATCTATCCTGGCGAAACGGCAATCTGATATTTCGTGGCGAATCGTTGGCGGCTGCCGTTGCCGAAGTGGGCCGCTACACCCCGGTCGAATTCGTCATAGAGGACAAAAATCTGCAACAAGTTCGCGTGGCGGGTCTGTTCAAAGCAGGTGACGTGGCTGGGTTCCTGTCGTCGTTGGAAGCAAACTTCGACATCGTGTACCGACGTGCTGACGATGAGACCATTCTTCTTTCCGCCGCGAAGAGCCGCAACACGGATGCTCCAAGGTAGCTGGCGGCCAATTTTCTCCCCATCAGTGTTCATCGACTGGCGGAATTTTTTCCGCCAATCGTCTTATTCGCTAGCAGGCCGGTTTTTTGCTACGCAGACGTTCGGCGCTCTTTGCGCCACAGGTGCTCGGTTGAGGCCAGGATGTCTGATGCTCGGTTTGTGTGTTGCTCTGCACGCCCACGCAAGTGACACGCAGACTTTCGACATTCCCAAGCAACGCGCCGACCTTGCGCTCATCGCATTTGCGGAGCAGGCGGATCGGACATTGCTGTTTTCTTTCGACGAAACCAGCGATAAGACAGCCAACCGGCTAAGCGGACAGTATGAAGTCGTGGAAGCACTTGAGGTTCTGTTGGCCGGCACCGGGCTCTCCATTTCGATGGGCACTCAGGGGCAACTCAGTGTTGTCGAAGAAGTCGAATCGAATGGGGAGACAGTCGTGAAAAAGCCGAAATCCATGCTAGCCAGAATCGGTGCCGCGCTTGCCGGCGCGGTAATTGGTTCTAGCGCGGTCGCGCAAGCAGGTGACGAAAACTCGCAAAACGCTGGTGTTATTGAAGAAATCGTCGTAACGGCAACCAAACGCGAAACGACGGTGATGAAAGTGGCTGCGTCTGTGACGGCGCTTACGCCTGAGCAACTGGAAGAGCGCGAAATCGAAGGGGTCCTCGACCTGAATGTCAACGTGCCAAGCATTAACTCGGGCGTTTACAACGGGCAAGTGTTTACGACAATCCGCGGGGTTGGCTTCATTCAGGCACAGGGTGTGGCCGATCCTTCGGTTGCCCAGCATGTGGACGGCATTTATCTGTCTCGGACGGCTTCCCTGCGCGGTGCGTACTTCGATCTAGAGTCCCTCGAGGTGCTCCGCGGTCCTCAGGGGACATTGTATGGTCGAAACTCGACGGGCGGAAGCGTGAACCTCGTCACGAAGAAGCCGACGGAGGAATTCGAAGGTCGCTTTGGTTTTCTGTATGGGGACTATGACCGGACGCAGATCACCGGATTGGTGTCGGGCCCGATCACTGAGACGGTGCTAGGCCGGGTGTCCATTATCTACGACAACCGTGATGAGGGGTACACCGAGAATCTCCTGCCAGGCTTTGATGACATCGATGACGAAGAGATCAAGTCAATTCGCGGTGCGTTGCGTTTCCTACCCAGCGACGCGCTCACCATAGACGTCAGTGTGCAGTATGAAGAGCGCGAAGGGAGCATTGCAACCAGAACCCTCAGTGCGCCCAGCGGTGCCGTCTGGCCCATCTATGGCGATGCGTTGTTCACGCACGAACCGCACGAAACCTATTCGGATTTTAACGCGAGTGACAGCCGAGAGGACTGGATCGCGACCCTCGCCGTCGATTGGACGCTGAGCGATAACGTTACGCTTATCTCAAAGACTGGGTATGTCAAAAACGACTGGAACCAGTTCAGCGATGGCGATGGGACCGGGTCGTTTGCAGTCAACCAAGACACGGGTTATCAATCGGACACCTGGTCACAAGAACTGAACCTGCACGCCTCGTTGATGAACGGCAGCCTCGACCTACTGTCCGGGGTGTACCTTTATCGCGATGAACTGGAGTGGTTTAACTTTCTGCCACTCAACTTCATTGACGATTTATTCGGTTTGCCACCCTTTACCAGTGTCATATCTACCCGAGCTGAGCAGGAGACGGATGCGTACGGCCTTTTTGTTGATGCCACCTACCACCTTTCAGACGACTGGCGAATCTATGGTGGGGTCCGCTCCAGTGAGGAAGAAAAGGACATATCGATAGAAGCGCTGCAAGTTGTCCCGGTCTGTGGGTTTGGCTTGCCAAGTAGTCAACTCAACAACGATTGGGAGGACATCTCCTTTCGAGTGGGCGCACAGCATGATCTTTCTGAGCAAGCAACCATCTATGCGCAGTATTCCCAGGGCTTTCGGTCAGGCGGATTCGATGTCAGTTCATGCAATGACGACTATGATCAGGAGAATGTAGAGGCGTTCGAGGTGGGTTATAAAACGACGTTTGCGGATGGCCGCGTGGCTTTGCGGTCGAGCGCCTTTTACTACGAATATGAAGATCTACAACTGTCTCAAATTGTGGGCCTTCAGGTGAATATCGACAACGCGGCGAAATCCACAGTTTGGGGTATCGAACTAGAAACACAGTTCTATATCACCGACCAGCTTCAGATTTCAGTCAACTACTCGCATTTGGATGCTACCTACGATGACTATGAGGACTGTGACACCCTGTTGTTCTTTGGCAATTGTTCCGCGGCCGCAATCGCCGGCGGGTTTGCCGTCTTCGAAGATGTGTCAGGGAATCCTCTAAATCGCGCCCCTGCGAACAGTGTTGGGGTGACGGCAGACTACGTCTTTCCTCTGGGGAACGGGGGAGAATTGGGAGTCAGCGCTCAGTGGACGTGGACGGACGACATCCAGTACCGACCTTTTGACAGGAAGGAGGATGCGCAGGAAGCCTATGCGATCTCGAACCTTTTCGTCACGTTCACTCCGAGCGGCGACTCGAATCTGAGACTGCGTGGATTTGTGAAGAACTTAACCGACGAAGAGTACATCATGGCACTGATCTCGGTTCCCGCGTCGGTGTCCTTTAATCGAGCCACTCATAACTGGGCGCCGCCACGCACATGGGGATTGGAGGCGATTTGGGAGTTCTAGTCGGGCGTTCGGCGAGCTTCCTTTTTCCCCAAACACCAGCTCAAGAGACGTTTATGCAAATCTTCCCGAAGTGTTGTTGGGATTCCTGATAGCGAAAAGCGTCTGCTAGGTCCTCTAACCCATACTGAGCGTCGGTCACGGGCTCAATCTGCAGTTTTCAATGGCACGAATCATATCAAGTTGGTTTTGTCTGCTCCCAACCGCTATGCCTCTCAGGACGGCGCTCTTAGCTAGCAATTCCACGGTCGAGATTTCCCCAGAATAGCCAGCTAGGACGCCGATGAGCGAGATGCGGCCGCCGATGCCAATGGCTCTAATGGACTGTGGCAGCGTGCCAGCGCCACCAACCTCCATCACAACATCCACGCCTCGGCCATCCGTCAACTGAAATGCACGCATTCCCCAATCAGGCGTGCTTCGATAGTTAATGACTTCATCGGCGCCCAGCAAGCGTAGTTTTTCTAGTTTTTGATCGGACGACGACGTCGAAATTACCCGACAACCTGCCATCTTCGCGAACTGCACGGCAAAGACCGAAACGCCGCCGGTGCCTTGGGTAAGCACAACATCACCAGGCCGAACACCCGCTTGATCGATCAACCCACGCCACGCCGTTGTCGCAGCGGTTGGCAGAGTTGCGGATTGGATTGCGCTATACCCAATAGGCGCTCTTGTGAATGAATGGTAGGGCCGGGTCACCGTTTGTGCAGCGAAACCGTCAACTTGCTCTCCAACTATGCCCGCCAGTTTTTGCTCCGTGGGTTCACCATCCAACCAGTTTGGGCAGGCGCAACTCAAAACGGCATCCCCTACTTCATACTCCATAACGCCTTCGCCAATGGCGGTGACGGTGCCCGCAGCGTCAGACAAGGGGACACGACCGTCATCTACTTCAATCTGGCCAGAAGCCACTGCGTAGTCATGATAGTTCAAAGAACTAGCCTCGATCCGCACTTGGATCTCGCCCGGACCTGGGGCTTGCGACTGTACTTCAAAGCGTCGGAGATGCTCCAACCCACCAGGCTTTTGCAATCTCATTGCGAACATAATGGTCTCCTCGACAGCCGGTCGCTTAGTTCGACTTACTTGGCACCAGAGACGGGCGATCCACCAGTTTTCCGTCAAGAAAAACATACATGATGTTTCTTGTATCCCTGATGTTCACCGCTGGATTACCCGCAACGATCAGCAGGTCGGCATCCAGACCCTCTGATATGGAGCCGGTCTCATCATCGACTTCAAGAATGCGGGCGTTGTTGTAGGTAGCCGCTTGTATCGCTTTAGTTGGTGCGATACCGGCTTCGTTCCATAGCTCCATTTCATAGTGCAACAGCCAGCCAGGCGGCCTTAGCGCCCAATGTCCGGTGGTATCTGTGCCCATGCCCACCAGTATCCCGGCATCCAATAGACGTCTTGTGTTTTCGGAACCCATTTCCCACCACCTGTCCGCGTTCTCGTTATACCGTTCTCCATATTGCAGTACGAAGGTGTTCTTTACGCCACTTACGAAACTGTGGAGGCCACTGCCGGCAGCACGGATATGCTCTTCCTCATAGAATGGCGCGACTAGCGGCTCACTGATTAAGTAATCGACTTCATCCGCCAGCGGATAGCGTTCCGTGGATCCCAGGAACTCAAAAACGTTCAAGGTGGAGATAAACCATATACCCCTTTGCTTTGCATCCTCAATTTCCTCCAGGCTGGCAGGAAAGTGCCAGGGTTGATGCGCATACCCATCCACGCCGGTACGGTTTACCGCCACCGTTCCAATTGCCCTGCTGGCATCAATGACGACGCGCATTCCTCGTTTGTGAGCTTCATCGACAAAAAACTCCAGGCGGCGAAGGGGCAACTGCATATAGGCTTTGACCATCTTTATGCCTGCGGCCTGATGCCTGTCCAGTGCGGATACAACGTCCTGATTGCTCCTTAAGGAGAGTATCATCCCTGTGGAATCCACTTCATCGGGCAATTTTCCTTCCTCGGATACGCCATTTTGAATGTACCCAGAAAATGAAACTATCGGAAAAGGTTCATCACTGTTGGCCAAAATCTCCTTGGCTTCCATCTCAAGCTCAAGCACGCCGCCCACGGTGTTGACAGAGGTGATGCCGCTGTACAGATGCTCCTTCAAACCCTTGCGCCAGTCGGCATCCCTGCTAAAGAAAAGGTGGGAATGTGCATCAATCAGGCCGGGCATCAGGGTCAAGCCTTCGCCGTCTATGCGCTTCACTTCCGCTGTCGTCTCGAACTCTCCGTGGCCCGCTATCCGCGCGATTTTGCCCTTTGCCACCAGAACGTCCTGAGCTTCTGCCGGGGCATTTCCCTTACCGTCGATAATCCTGATGTTTTCAATCAACTTGTCACCAGCGGATGAGGCTTCCCCTCCTGCGAAAGCGGTTGACATACTGAAAAAAAACACAATGACAGAGCGTAATGTCATCAGTTTTTTCCAATTCATCTGTAAACTCCCTGACCGGCATCCCCGGGGAGACCGACATACCGATCATAGAACTCAGCATAAGTTGAGTAAGTAAAATCCAAGGCCTCCTTACCAATGGGCGTTTGACCTGCGACCGTCTCGAATCCATGGAAGCAGTCTTTGAATTCCTTGAACGCAACTTCCACACCTGCATTCTTGAGGTCGTTGACGTAGCGAACCGTTTCCCAGTAAAACGGTTCCAAGGTGCCCACAAACGTGATTGTTGGTGGGAAACCAGCATAATCGTTGTTCCGCATCGGGGCTGCATACGGAGGGATATCCTCACCTGCGTTGAGAAGATCCGCTAGGTAGGCTTCCCAGCCGATTCGATTCAGTGTGGTGTTCCAGCCTGGACTGTCCAGATTGCGTTGTGGATCTTCCGGTTGCTGATCGTCAATCATGGGATAGATTGGCATCTGAAACGCGATGTCAAACTCACCCGCGTCCCGAGCCTTCAATGTGAGTGCCGCAGTTAACCCACCACCTGCGCTATGCCCAGCAACGATTATCTTGCTTGGATCGACGCCAAGGTCATCCGCATTTTCCATCGCCCAAAGCAGCGTGTCGTAGCAATCATTCAAACTGGCGGGGTACGGTTTGGTGTATGCCTTCCTATAGTCTGGAGCGACTACCACACAGGCGCGCTTTTCGATGAACCTCTTCACGGAATCGTTAGCGATTTCTGGAATCCCCGTGATGTATCCACCACCGTGAATGTAGAGCAGCAGCGGCAACTTCTGACCGGCTGGATGGTGGACAGGCCGATGCACGTTCACTCGAATATCGTAGGCATCATCACGGCTGGGAACACGGGCCTCGGAAGACTCGAGCCCGTCGATTGGCTTTCCAATCAGAAATCGCCTTGTGAAAAAGGTCATGATTGCCAGCGTCCATCTGCGTTTCAACAGCGGGAGCAGCAGGGTGAGCGGCCAATGCTTTGACCGCAGATCTTCATGCAGCATTTCTTTCGTTACTTTCACTACTTACACCAGGACACCCGCCGTGCTGAACGTTACCACAACGCCATTCGCTTCACACCCTCCAAATCCGGGCTGGAAGTGCCCGTGAGGCAGTAAAAATACCTATGGGCATAGGCCTATGCACACGAGAGAATTCCTCTCGCGAAGCGCAACATTTTTTGTGCTTTTACTACGCGTTCTGTTGTATAGATGCAGTTTTTATTTGTATTCCGTAGTACAGTTCCCCTAATGCCATTGAGGAGATGATCTCATGTCCCATTACGACTTGGTGCTGAAGTCCGGAACCGTCGTGGACGGCACCCAATTCCCCCGGTACGTCGCAGACATCGGCGTCTCGAATGGCCGCATCGAGAAGATCGGATCCCTTGGTGACTACACCGCGACCCGCGAAATCGACGCGGAAGGGCGAATCATCGCCCCAGGCGTGATCGATCTCCATACCCACTACGACGCCCCGATCCACTGGGACCCCTACTGCACGAGCTCGAGCTGGCACGGATGCACGACCGTCGCCGTGGGCAACTGCGGCTTCGGCTTCTCGCCCTGCTTGCCCGACCATCGCGAACGCTACATGCGCATGATGGAAAACACCGAGCAGGTGCCCTACGCCGCGATGAAGCAGGAGCTGAGTTGGGACTGGGTCACGTTCCCCGATTGGATCCAGCACATGAAGCGGCAGCCGCTCGGCATCAACCTTGCCAGCTACATCCCGATGAATGCGATGTTGATCTATGTGATGGGCATCGACGCGGCCAAGCACCGGCGGGCCAATGCCGCGGAGCGGCAGCAACTCCAGGACATGCTGAACGAAGCGATGGACAGTGGCGCGATCGGCTTCTCGCTCACCCATCTGGGCGACGGCAACGGCCATGTCGATGTTGACGGTACTCCGATGCCGACGGATTCCATGCCGGCCGAGAACGCCTACGTGCTCGCCGAAGCCCTTCGTGAACGGGGAGAGGGATGCATCCAGATTCTCTGCGACAGTGCGGGCGGCACCGACAACCGCCATGTCGCCGAGGAGTTGGCGATGCGAAGCGGTCGGCCGGTCATCAGCAACCTCGTGGCGCCCTTCGACCCGCTGCCCGACTTCCACCCGAGCCGCCTCGAATGGCTCGATCGTTGTGAGGCGCGCGGCCTGCAGGTTTATGGCCAGAGCCTCTGCTGTCGAATTTGGAACGAGTTCCGAGCCCGCGAGTGGAATTTGTGGGACGCGGTCCCGCTCTTTCGCGAGTTCAGCATCTGCGACGACGCGGCCAAGCTTGCCAAGGCGAGCGATTCCGAATATCTGGCGCGAATGCGCGAGGGCTACGATCCTGCCGCGATGGTCGCCTCCGGAGGCTCACTCGAGTCGTTCATCCTCCACCGGTGCCACGGTGCCAGCGGTTACGCCCAGTTCGAAGGCAAGCTCATCGCCGAGATCGCCGCGGAGACGGGGCGGCCGGTCATTGACGTGTTCTTCGACATCGTCGCCCAGTCGGGTCTCGACGCCGACTTCCGTACGACGGAGGTTCTCAGCCAGGATCCCGCAATGAACGCCAAAATCGCTCGCCACAAGCGGTGCATACCCGGCACTTCGGACGGCGGAGCCCACGTCAAGTTCTTCTCCGGCGGGCATTACTCGACCGAGATGATCTCGTGGCTGGTGCGGGAGGAAGGACGTTTGTCGCTTGAGGACGCTCATTTCCGGATGAGTCAGCTCCCCGCCCGAATCCTCGGACTCCACCGGCGCGGGACCCTCGTCGAGGGCAACGCCGCCGATCTGTACATCTACGACTATGACTCGATTGGGTACGAGCGTGACAACTACGCCATTCGGAACGACCTTCCGAACGGTGACTGGCGACGCATTGTGCCGGCACAAGGCATCGACTGGGTCATCGTCAACGGCGAGCCGATCTTCAACAACAGTGAGACCTGCGCGAAAGCGCTGCCCGGTCAACTCGTCTCGAATCAGGGAGCCGAGATCGACGCACGTCTGAGCAAGGCGGCCTGACGCCGAGACGATCAGAACGCCCTCCTGCCGATACGGATACCCAGTGTTTCGATGGCGACTGACAGCCACAGCGGTTTTACCGCGACTGAGGTGTTGCCTCAGGTCTGAAGGGACCTAAACACTCGAGCCCAGTCCTCGATCGCCTCCTCCTGGCCATGCACCAGCTGCACGGTGACCTGGTTATAGCCAGCTTCCGCCAAAGTTCGCATGTTGTCGACCAGTTCGTCATGCGTGCCGCTCATTGTCGTCACCCTGACCAGGTCCGGTGAATATAACGGGGCTTCTTCCGGGCGCACGAACATGAGATGACCGCGGTGATTTTGAAGGTACTTGGCATCCTGCGGCTCGTAACGATCATGTTCTTTCATGTAGGCTTGGTGTAGCTGACCAATCGGACCATCGGGAGATCGCCCTCCCATCGGAGGGAGGGCGTCGGAAAGGTTATGCATGATCACCGCCGTGAAAGGCGCGGCCTGTTTCATCAGACGATCCCGATCAGTTGCCTCGTCTCCGGTCAGAACTGCTCCCAAGAAAAACAGCACCGACTTCAGACCCTCAGGATCGCGGCCCGAGCCCTGCCAGTCCGACTGCATCCGCTTAAGCGATTCAACCGCGCCGGTCATACCGCTGAAATTCAGCCAGCCCGCATCCAGTTCGGCAATCAATCGACGTCCTTTCGGACCGAACGCGGAAATCCAAAGCGGAACCTCGTCCTCAACATTGATGAGGCCAAGATCGGGATTCAGAAATCCGATCTTGCGCTGCTTGCCCTCAAAGTCCCAGGTGACAATCTCGCCGCGCACCAGGGCGCGGACACGATCGACGTAGGTTCGCATCTTCTTGAGCGGTATGGCGCCGAGCCCCATGGTCCTGCGGGCGGTGAAGCCCGTGCCGACGCCAAAGTCGATGCGCCCGGGCGCCAGCCGGTTGAGCGTGGCAAGGGCGTTGGCCGTGACTGGCTCAATCCTGTTGGACGGCACCAGGACACCCGTGCCCAGCCTGATGCGCTCCGTCTTTTCTGCTGCAAGGGCCATGCAGATAAACACATCAGGGTTAAGCAACTGTGTGTCGTAGAACCAGGCTGAGCTGAATCCCAGATCCTCCGCCCGCTGGACCCATCGCCAGCTGTCGATCTCGGATGCAAGCGCAATGCCGTAGTCCATATCCAGTCTCCAAGCCTCATTTTCCATCTTATACTCCCATTGTAGGTTTTTTGACTCAGGAGTGAATGATGGATCAGTTGTCTGACGAAGAGCTTAGTGCGGTGCGAGAATCACTGGACAAGCAGGCAATTTATGAGAACGTTGTTAAGTACTGCCGCGGCGCGGATCGTTTGGATATAAACTTGCTTAAAGATTCATACTGGGAAGATGGCACGGACGATCACGGTGGTTTTGTCGGGAATAGCCATGATTTCTGTGAATTCGCAGTTGCGAATAAAGGCGTGTTCAAAAGCGTCAATCACCATGTAAGCAATACCCAAATAGAACTGTTGGGCAATCGGGCAAAAGTTGAAACCTACTTCATAGCTGCGCATGTGATTCCAGGTGCCGACTCAGAGGAAGATCACTTTTGGCTGCTGGGAGGGCGATATAAGGACCTCTACGAAAAACGCGCAGGGCAGTGGAAAATCCTTCACCGGGTTTGTCTGTGGGATTGGAATCAATATCAAGCAAGTCGGTCAGAATGGGACAAGTTTGGACTTGCCGATAATGCCAACCACGGAGGATTTGCACCTGATGATCCGATCTATGGTAGCTGGTGCGCGGAATGATGCATGCGTTCTTGGGAGCGGCAACGGTGGCCAATGCCTATGACGCAGGGGCGTTGGCTCAGCGCCTACTTCGCCAGCTTGGCGAACACACTCGGTGGCGGCACTTCAAACATGCAGAGAAATGCGATTGGCGAGCACTTGCTTGGGCTGCCGCGGGACCGCCGTGGCTAAGATGCCAACATCAGTCCACCCATCCAGAACAGCACCGCAAGGGACGCCATGATCATCTGCGAGGCGCTGGCTTGCGGCGGCAAGGTGCTGCTGACCTCAAAAGCCAAGTCGCGACGGGCCTCCTTGAGATCCCCTAGCCGTTCCGATTTCCGCGCAACCAACGGTGCCACTTCAGTGGCGCCGGGCAGTCACAAATGGCCAGCTAATGGAAAGGCAGCGCAGGCTTGTCCCGCGCACACTACGACATGGACCGAGCCAAGCGCACCGCATTGGAAGTCGGTGGATTGACCGAGTTCATGGACGAAGTGCTCTAGGGAGCTTACGGGTTTGGCTCCTATCGGCCAGCCAGTTTGGCACTATGTCGGTGCGAATGGGCTAGGAAGCCTCAGGCGCTTCCATGAGGCCCTGGCTGCGCAGGCGCTCGACGATCATATCGGCCGCTGCTGCGTCCTGCGTGACGCCTTCACCCTCCGCCAGCCGCTTCAGCGCCTCGTGCGCTTCCTTCGGCAGCGTCACGACGATCTGCGAAACCTCGTCTGAGGACTCCGCGCCCGACAGCAACTCGTCAACCGAAGCCTTCGGGTTCGCCTTCGCCGCCTTCGACAGCTGCGCCCGCTGCGCCTTCGGCATCCTCTCCATCCCCTTCGCCAAGCGCCCAAGGTCCCGCTCCGAAACCTTGCCCTCCAAGCGCTCCGAGACGTCCTGCGCCGACAGCGCCACCTTCAAGTCCACCGCGCCCTCGTCCACCAGCTTCTTCAAGCCCTGCCGCAGCCGCGGGTACTTCACGTACTGCCGAACGTCGTGGTATGGAATGCCCGTGGAGTCATGCACCGCCTTGGCGCTGCCGTACTTGTTGTACAGGAAGGTGATGCCGTCGATTAGCTCCGGCCCGGACAGGTTGCGCCGCACCAGATTCTCCGTGATGCTGATGGCCTTGGCCTCCGCCTCGTCCACCCGCACGTCCAGCACCGCCGCGTTGATGGCCTTGCGCCCCAGCAGCTTGTGCGCTAAGTGGCGGCGCTGGCCGCTCAGGATCTCCCACTTGCCCTCCTCGGCGGCGGCGCACACCACGATGGGCTGCAGCAGCCCCTGGCGGCGGATGCTCTCCGCTAGCTGATCCACCTCCTTGTCCACGTCCTGGGTGCGCACCTGCCCCTTGTCCACCAGCAGGTCCGCCAAGGGCAGCTCCCGGTACTCCAGTATCTTCGCCATAGAGTGATCCCTCCTAAAGGTTGGCCTCCAAACGGACGGTAGTTGAAACTAAAACCATCCAGATGTCAACAGGTTTGGGCGCATCCCGTGTTGGCAACAAATGGAAGTGTCCGGTTGGGTGGGGACTATATGCTTGGCGCTCAAAGCACAACATCTAGCGTTCAGCTTGGATTGAAAGCACTATATGTAGTAGTTTGGTAGCCAAGCCATGACAAAGGGGTTACCTGAGTTGCCGCTCCATCAAGTCCAGGGTGTACATGGCGGGAAGGCCCTGGGCTAGGCTGGAGTTGGGCTCCCGGCCTTCGCGGATGGCGGCTAGGAATTCCCGGTCGGCCAGCTCTATGCCGTCCGTGCTAGGGGCCACGCCGCTCACGTCAATCTGCTCGCCGTCCCCCGTGAACAGGTCGTCGTAGTTGGCCACGAAGGTGCCGTGGTCGCAGATGTAGCGGAAGAAGGTGCCGAAGGGGCCTTGGTTGTTGAAGGAAAGGGACAGTGTGCAAAGGGCGCCGTCCGGGGATTTCATGCCCAAGGCCATGTCCATGGCGATGCCCAGCTTGGGGTGGATGGGGCCTTGCAGGGCCGTCACCGCCGCCGCCGGAGCGCCGGTTTGGTATTGGAACAGGTCCACGGTGTGGCAGGCGTGGTGCCACAGCAGGTGGTCCGTCCAACTGCGCGGCTCGCCCTTGGCGTTGGTGTTGGTGCGACGGAAGAAGAAGGTCTGCACGTCCATTTGCTGAATGCGCAGCTCGCCGGCGATGATCTTGTTGTGCATCCATTGGTGGGAGGGGTTGAAGCGGCGCACGTGATCGACCATGGCCACCACGCCGGTCTCCTGCTGCACCCGCACCAGTTCCTCCGCATCCGCCAAGCTGTCCGCCATGGGTATTTCCACCAGAACGTGCTTGCCGGCCCGCATCACCTGCTTGGCTTGGGCGGCGTGCATGGGGGTGGGGGTCGCCAAGATCGCCGCCTCCACGCCGGGTTGGGCCAAGGCCTCCGCCAAGTCCAGGGTGACGTGGGGAATGCCGCGGGCCGCCGCCACCTGCTCGGTGGCCTCCAGGACGCCGCCGCAGATGGAGACCACCTCAACGCCGTCAATGTGCGCCAAGGCGTCCAGATGCTTGTTGGCGAAGGCGCCTTCGCCGGCCATGCAGATCTTCATTCAACATACTCCAAGCCAGCGGCGGCGAGTTTGCCGCGCATGTCGTAGATGTCCAGCCCCAGTTCGCCGGCGGCCAAGCGCTTGCGTTTGTCCTCTTCGGCGGCTTGGCGTTGCCGGCTCTTCTCCAAGGCGGCGGCGGCCCCTTGCCGCGGGACGATGCAGACGCCGTCGTCGTCCGCCACCACCAGGTCGCCCGGCGCAACGGCGCAGCCGGCGCAGATGACGGGGACGTTCACGCAGCCGGGAGTGGCCTTCACCGTGCCCTTGGCGGAGACGGCCTTGGACCAAACCGGAAACTGCATGGCGGTGAGGTCCGCCACATCTCGGACCCCGGCGTCGATCACCAGGCCCTGAACGCCCCGTGCCTTGGCGGAGGTGGCCAGCAGGTCGCCGAACATGCCGTCGCTGTTGTCCGAGGACAGGGCCACCAGCAAAATATCCCCGGCTTGGCACAGCTCAATGGCGACGTGCAGCATCCAGTTGTCGCCGGGATGGGCCAGCACCGTGACGGCGCTGCCGGCGATGCGGGCGCCGGGGTAGATGGGCCGCATGTAGGGCTTGAGCAAGCCGAACCGGCCCTGCGCCTCATGCACGGTGGCCACGCCCTGCTCCGCTAGGCCGGCCGCCACGGCTGCATCCGCCCGCTCGATGTTCCTGACCGCGATGGTTTTCATGGCGAGACCTCCACTGCCTGCCCCTCATGCGCTCCCATCACGCTGTGCTCCTTGCCCGTTGTGGCTTGCGGACCCGCCCGTTCCGGGCCTCTGAGCTTGATGGCTTTCATGGGAAGGCTGCTCCTGCAAACAGCAGGCGGGCGGTGCGCACCACCCCGGCCGCCTGCACTTGGTTTTGTTCATCCAATTCAAGGCGCACGCCGAAGGCGCCGCTGGGATGCTCCACCGCCACCGTTTTGGGGTTGCCCGGCGGCGCAGCGCCGATGTCCGCCGCCACGGCGCCCGGCAGCAAGCAGGCGGTGGCGACGCTGACCGCGGCGAGCACGCCTATGGCGTTGTGGCAGACATGGGGAATGAAGGTGCGGGTCATCACCAGCCCACCGTGCTGCGGCGGGGAGACCAAGCACAGCTTGGGCACGGACTTGGCGGCCACGTCGCCTAGGTTCATTTTTGGGCCGATGGCCAGCCGCAGGGTTTCCAGCTTGCTTCGCAGCGCGGCGTTGGCCTCCAAGTCCGCAGGGGCCTCCAGCCCGGTCAGGCCGAAGTCCGCCGCCCGCAGCAGCACCACCGGCATGCCGTTGTCAACGCAGCTGACCTCAACGCCCTCCACCAAGTCCAAGGCGTTGCCGGTGGGCAATAGAGCGCCGCAGGCGGAGCCGGCGATGTTCTGATAGTTGCAGACCACCGGCGCCGCCGTGCCTGGCACGCCGTCGATGGCCGTGTCCCCCTCCACCTGCAGCGCACCATCTGGGGTTTGCATCAGTAGATGGCATAGCCCGCCGGAGTTCAGCATGCGCACCCGCACCACCGTCTCCTCCCCGGCGATGCGCACCATGCCTTTGTGGATGGCGTAAACCCCCACCCCGGCTAGGATGTTGCCGCAGTTCTGTACGCTGCTGACGGTTTGCTTGCGCGGGTCCACCTGCAGGAACAGGTAATCGACGTCGGCCTCCCCCTCCGCCGCTTGGCTGACCACAGCCACCTTGCTGGTCAGCGGATGGCCGCCGCCGATGCCGTCAACCTGCAGGGCGTCCGGCCCGCCGAGAATGCGCACCAACAGCTGGTTGCGAGCCGCTTCGTCCGCCGGCAGATCATCGCGCAGGAAGAAGGCGGCGCGGGAGGTGCCGCCGCGAATCAGGGAGCAGGGGATGTGAAGAGCAGGCATGGCTTCCTAGGCCCTAGGATCGGCCGCTTTCAAGAGCGCGGCGGCAAAGCTTCGTTCACTTCCCACTGTTCGTTCCACAAGCCCATCAAGTTCAAGGCCAAGCCCGCCGAACCTGAGCGGGCCGGCAATAGCCGGAGTTGCTTGGGTGCGCAGTTCGGAACCCAGCGTTGGATTGCACAGAACCTCCGCCTTGGGGGATTTTCAGCCGGGAGTACACCCGCTTGGCGTTGCCGGAGAAGATCATTTCCTTCTCCGCCTCCGTGGCGTTGGGTGAAGCGTCCACATAGCGCTTGGTGTCGTCGTAGTGGTGGCCGTTGCGGGGGTCGACGCCGCGCACGGCGCCCAGCAGTTCAGAGGCGAACAGGATGTTCTCGGCGGGAATGACGTCGAGCAGCAGGTCGATGCCGGGCTGATGGTAAACGCAGGTGTCGAAGTAAACGTTGTTCAGCACCAGTTCCTCCAAGGGCGGCTTGCCCTGCATGGCCTGCACCAGCCCGCGGAACCGGCCCCAGTGGTAGGGCACGGCGCCGCCGCCGTGGGGGATGATGAACTTGATGGTTGGGAAGTCCGCCAGCAGGTCGGAGGTCAGCATCTGCATGAAGGCCGTGGTGTCCGCGCCCAAGTA
The DNA here is from genome assembly GCA_965200465.1 of Candidatus Azophilus sp. Taxonomy (GTDB): domain Bacteria; phylum Pseudomonadota; class Gammaproteobacteria; order Pseudomonadales; family Azotimanducaceae; genus Azophilus. Next base: position 333,237 of record OZ241358.1, read on the forward strand.
ATGGGAGCCAGTGGTGTGGAAGGCCGGATTGCAGGCGGCGCTGACGTGGATCATGGCGGGCACGTCCAGTTCGCACAGCTTCTCGTAGAAGGGATACCAGTAGCGATCTCCCAAGGGCGGGCCGCTCCAGTAGCCGCCGGTGGGGTCCGGGTTCAGATTGCAGCCAACGAAGCCGAATTGACTCACGCAGCGCTCCAACTCCGCGATGCTGTTGCCCAGCGGAGCGCCAGGGGACTGCGGCAACTGCGCCACCCCCACGAAGTTGTGCGGGTAGAGCGCGGTGATGCGGTGGATCAGTTCGTTGCAATGCTCGGTCCAGTGCTTGGAGGTGTGGGCGTTGCCGATGTGGTGCCCCATCCAGCTGGCCCGGGGGGAGAAGATGGTGAGGTCCGTGCCCCGCTCCGCCTGCATCCGCAACTGGTTGCCCTCCAGGCTGTCGCGGATTTGCTGGTCGGAGATGTCGATCAGGCCCTTGGCGCCCGGGTCCATGGGATCCTTGGCCAAAGCCGCCTTCTGCGCCTCCCGGTATTCGCCCAAGGCGTCCGGCGCGGTGGTGTAGTGGCCGTGGCAGTCGATGATCATGGCAATCTTGGGCAAGCCGTTCGTTGTGGCTCAAGATAGCATTTTGGCCCCTGCGCAACCTTCATCTTGCTTGGTTGGGCATGAATTTAACTGCCCGCCTTGCTAGCGTCGCCTTCCGTCTAGGACACCGACAGCGGATGGGGAGAACTGTCCGCATGGCCCTGCATGGCGTGAACCAAATCCAGCAGCAGGGCGCTCTTCGCCTCCGCGAACGCCGGATCGTCCCATAGGTTGCGCTGCTCCCAAGGATCGCCCTGCAGGTCGTAAAGCTCCCCCCAAGGGCAGCCCTGCCAGACGGACAGGCGCCAACGCGCATTGACCAGGGTGGTGACGGAAACGAGGTCGTCAAAGCCAAGGAAGGGATATTGGGTGGTGGTCTCGATCAGGATGCGCCGGTCCGCCCCGGCGTCCTCCCCGGCCATCACGGGCAGCAGGTTGGTTCCCTGAATGCCGTTGAAAGGCCGCAGCCCGGCGCGGATGAGGATGGTCTGGGCGATGTCCAGGGCGGACGCCAAGGCGTCGTTGCGTCCACATTGGTAGCGGGGGTCCGGATCCCGCCAAGCGAAGGGCACCCGAATGACGCTTTGGTAGTGCATGGGGCCTTTCAGCATGAGGCCGTGGTCACCCATGTAGTCGCCGTGGTCGCTTAGGAAGCAGAGCACGGTGTTTTCGGCCAGCCCCAAGTCCTCCAGCGCTTGGACCACCGTGCCCAGGGCGTCATCGATCATGCTGATTTGGCCGTAGGTTTTGGCGACGATCTCCTTGGCCTGCGCCTCGCTGGTGACGAATGGGAAGGTCCAGCGCTTAAGGGGTTGCCCAGCTTCGTATTCGTCCCACAACAGCCGCAGCGGCGGCGTGGCGTTGCGGCTGGGTGCATGAAAGGATGGCGGCAACTGCACCGCCTCCGGCGAATACATCGACCAGTACCGCCCCGGCGGGGTGAAAGGATGGTGCGGGTCCGGGAACGAGCATTGAATGAAGAAGGGCCGCTCTGGGCATTCGGCGGCATAGGACTGCAAGCGCTCGATGGTGCGCTCGCTGACGAAGCGGGTTGGGTAGCAGTCTTCGGCCGCCGCCGGCTTATAGACCTGAGGCGCCCGCACGGAGCTGCGCTCAAGTGCGTGGGCGACGCCCTGCGCGACCTCTACGCCGGCCTTGGCCCGCAGCCATTGCCCATAGTGCCCGCCGACCCTGTCGCCGTGGCCGAGACAAAACTCCACATGGTCGAAACCGTAGTACGGAAGAGCGATTTCCTCCCCGTGGCTGGGGTTGCGCTCCCAAACCTCCTGCATCTCCACGGCGTAGCGGCCTTTGCCGTGGGGGCTGCGCCGCGCCTCGCGCAGGCCCTCCGGCGGCCGCCGCAAGTCATCCGCCCATTTACGCTCCGGGGCCATGGACGGCGCCTCCACCATGCCCTGAAGGTGGCTCTTGCCGATGAGGGCGGTGCGGTAGCCGGCGGCCCGCAGCAGGTCCACGAAGGTCACGGCGTCCAGCTCCAAGGGCAAGCCGTTGAAGCGAACTCCGGTAAGGCTTGGCATGCGCCCGGTCATCAGGGTGGCGCGGCTGCTCATGCATGTGGGGGAAGCAACAAAGAAGCGGGGGAACCAGGCGCCGCGGTGCGCCAATGCGTCTATGTTGGGAGTTTTCAGGAGCGCATTGCCGGCGTAGCCCACATGGTCGTAGCGCTGTTGGTCGGTGATGAACAGCAGAAAGTTGGGCCGCCGCATGTTGCGCCGCATCGCCTACTTGCCGCCGTCATCCCGCCAAAGCTGCCGGAAGGCATGACGGACGGACTCCACATGAGCCTGCATCATCAATTCCGTGTAGGTCCGGTCGCCGCTTTCCAAGGCTTCAATGACTTGGTTGTGCTCCACAATGCTCTTGGGGTTGTGCCAATCCGGTATCTGGCCGAATTTGAGATACAGGTTGTGAGGGAAGTCGATGATCCTTGTCAGCAGCTCATGCACCTTGTTGCCAGCGGCGTGCTCGTGGATCAGGTTGTGGAAGTCGGTGTTCAGTTCCAGAAACCGTCGGTTGTCCGCCGGAGCTTCGGTGGCGGCCATGGCTGCGTTCAACTCCTTTAGCTTGGCAATGGTTTGGGCGGAAACGCTGTGGGCTGCAAGGCCGGCGCTGTAGGGCTCCAAAAAAGCCAGCAGATCAAACAACTCCTCAAACTGAGCTTCGTTGACGTCCGCCACGTAACTGCGCCGGTTGGCGCGGATTTCGACCAAGCCGCGATCCGCCAAGGAGCGGATGGCGTGGCGGACGGGAGTGCGGCTGACGGATAGTTGGGCGGCAAGCTCCTCTTCCTTCAATTGCTGCCCCGGCTGCAGGCGGCCGGCGAATATGGCGTTGCGGATGCGCTCATGGGCGCGTTCATGGGCTGTCGCCATGGGTCGCCTTTCCCTAGCGGTTCAGAACGACAAGACGCGGCAAGGTCGGCAATACTACAGGAGAACCCAACGCCGGCTTAAAAGCGGCCGCCGCGCCGGTGCCGGCATGGTTGACGCGAAACCCCATTAGCTTTCTCCCTCCGCTGGTTCCGTGCGTCCGCAGTGAACATGCCCCACCGCTCGGCGCAGTATAGCCTCGGTGTCTTGCGGCCCTGCTTCCCCTGCCCAAGCGACGAACTGGTCCGGCCGCACCAACAGGCAGGAGCATTGGTAGGCTTCCCGTCCGCCGCGCCTGGAGTCCTTGACCACCCGGAGGGGAACGCCCATGCGCTGCGCCGCGGTTTGGAAGGCGGAGGGCACCGCCGCCGGCGCATCCAACGCCACCAGGGTGAACCACTCGCCCAAGGCGTCGAACAGGCAACGCCCATCGGCAAGCGGCTGTGGGCACAGGTGATGGCCGGCCCGGGCGCGGGCTTCATGGCCGCCGGAGGCATGGCTGCGTCCCCCAGCCGGCCCGCAGACAATGGGCGAGCCTTCGTATTGGGGCGCGAAACGAAGCACGTCCAGATTGCCGGCCTTGGCCCGCTCGTTCCAAGCGGCCTCAAAGCCCGCCCGGTCACGCAGCGGATCGTGCGCGGCTACGAATGCCCGATCCTCATCAATGAGTCGGGCGATGTAGTCCTTGGCGGTGGAGACGAACACCGGCCGTCGCTCGGCGCCGTAGGAGTTCAGCAGCGCCGGCCCGCCCCAGCCCTGCAACTCGGCGGCCAGCTTCCAGCCTAGGTTGCGGGCGTCTTCAAAGCCGGTGTTGATGCCGTAGCCGCCGTAGGGAGGATGGCTGTGCGCCGAATCCCCGGCCAGCAACACCCGTCCCTTGCGGTAGTTCCTGGCGATGGCGATGCGCAGGTCCCAGAAGCCGAGGTGTTCCAGCTCCACGGCGAACTCGGCCCCGGCGGCCTGCCAAAGGCGGGCGGTGAAGTCGAAGTTGTCTGCGGTGGCGTCGTCCGGCACTGGTGCATGGAAAAACCATCTTCCGTCCAGATCCACCCGCCCGAAGAACTGCCAGTAGCCCTCAAGCTCAGGGCGCAGCACCTTGAAGTAGGACTTGCCGGGAAAGCGCTCCAGCAACTGATGCAGCTCCAGGGAGCGGAACACCAACAGGACCATGCGCTTGCCATGCCGGTCCAGGGTTTGTTCGATGCCGGCGCTGTCCCGCACAACCGACCGGCTGCCGTCGCAGCCCACGACGTAGCGGGTGCGCAGTTCCTCCCGCCCGGTTCCTTTCCGCTCCGCCAAAGTAACGCTGGCGCCTGATTCGTCTTGGCGTACGCCTTCCACCGACCAGCCGTAGCGGACCTGCACGGAGCTCAGTTGGGCGGCGCGCGCCCGGAGCACTTGCTCCGTGCAGTATTGCGGCAGCCGCTCGTTGTCCGCGGTGTAATAGGCCCGCACCTCGGCGCGGCGCAGCCAGTCGTGGGCGTAACCGCTTAGCAGGGCGCCGTAGCAGGTGACGCCGGTCGAGCCGAACTCATGGGGAATGGGGCAGGCGGCGCGAATTTCCTTGGCGACGCCCCAAGCACGGAAATGCTCACCGGAGCGCTGGGTCAGGTTCTGGCCCTTGGGGACCGGCTGCGGCTGCGGATGCCGCTCCACCAACACGCAGCCGATGCCCCGTTGCCCCAGCTCGATGGCCAGGCCGGCGCCCACCGGCCCACCGCCGACGATGACCACATCCTGCATGTGCGCTTCCTCGTTCAGCCGCGGGGCGCTGAGCCGGATGGTTGCCATTGGCGCTGACGCTTTGGTCCATGCCGCCTAGGAGGGTCCGCATCCATCATCAGGTTTGCCAAGAGACGTGCTTGGTTTGCAGGAACTCATCCAACCCCTCCACCCCGTGCAGGCGGCCGATGCCGCTTTCCCGGTAGCCGCCGGTTTCGATTTCGGCGTGCAGCTTCAGGTGGGCGTTGATCCAGACGGTGCCGCTCTTGATCCTGGCGGCCAGCCGCAGGCCGCGCCCCTGGTCGCCGGTCCAAACGCTGGCGGCAAGGCCATAGCGGCTGTTGTTGGCCTTCTCCACCCCTTCGTCCTCGTCGGCGAAGCCATCGACGGTGAGCAGGGGGCCAAAGATTTCCTGCTGCAGGAAGGCCGAGCCGGGGTCCTCCACGCGCACCAAGCTGGGGCTGATGAAGGCGCCCTTGGACAACTCGCCACTCGGCGCACGGCCCTCCAGCAGCAACTCCCCGACGCTGCGGGACTTTCGCACCAAACCTTCCATCCTTTGACGGCTGGCTTGGTCGATAAGCGGGCCGAGTTGGCTGCCGCCGTTCTCGGCCGGACCTAGGCGCAATCCGGCCAGCCTAGCGGCGATGCGCCCCTGCAGGTCCGCAGCGATGGCCTCATGGGCCAGCACCCGGCTGGCGGCCACGCACACCTGTCCCGCATGGCTCATGCCGGCGCGGACGATGCCGGCGGCGGCGGCGTCCAGGTCCGCATCCGGGAAAACCATGCAGGGAGCGCTGCCGCCAAGCTCCAGGTTCATGCGCTTCAGAGTGGCGGCCCCGGCGGCCATGATCTTCTTGCCCACCTCGGTGCCGCCGGTGTAGCTGATGACGTCCACCTCCGGCGACGACGCCAGCAACTGCGCCACCTCGCTGCCGGTTTCCGCCAGCATGTTGACGACGCCCGGCGGCAGCCCCTCCACTTCGGCCAGCATTTCAAACAGCTTGGCGTTGACCAAGGCGGTCTGCGGAGCGGCCTTGACCACGCTGGCGCAGCCGGCCGCCATGGCTGGCGCCAGAGAGCGCACCAGCAAGGTGACCGGGGCGTTCCAAGGCACAATGATGCCGGCCACTCCCATCGGTTCCCGGGCCAGCATGGAGAACTGATTTTGATCGACCTCAGTGACCCGGCCAAAGATGTTGCGGGCCAAGCCCGCGTAGTAGCGCAGCTCGGAAACGGCGGCGCCCACCTCATGGTCGGCGTCGCCGATCAGCTTGCCGTTCTCCCGCGCCAAGGCCAACGCTATCTCCCCCTTGGCCCGCTCCAGCCGATCCGCGAAGGCCAGCAGCACGGCGGCGCGCACTCGGGGCTGATGCGCCCAGGCGGAGTGCTCGAAGGCGTGACGGGCGGCGGCAATGGCGGCTTGGCCGTCCTCGGCCTTGGCGTCGGCAAAGCGGCCCAGCGCCTCGCCGGTGCTGGGGTTGATGCTCTGGGCCACGGCGCCGCTGGCTGAAGGCGCCCAGTCGCCATCGATCCAGTGGTTGGCGTTCTTGCTCATGTTCAGATGGGTCTTTGTACTACAAAAACTACATTCTTCGGTGATTGCCCTGTTCGGTGATTGCCCTGGAAGAAAGGTCGGCCCAAATGATGCTGTTGCAATCCGTAATGTACAACAATGCAGCGCTCTTTGCGACCCACTTCTAGCGTTGCGGCCCAGCGACCAGTTCGGGGAAGCCGCCCAAGGACTCGACGAACTCCAGCAGATTGCCGAAAGGGTCCCGACAATAGACGGCGACCGCCCGACCGGGAACGGCCGACGGATCGTTCATCTTGGACCCGCCCAGTGCAACGCAGCGTCTCAGAGCTTCCTCCACATCGCTGACGAGAAAGGCGAGATGGCGGATTCCCAGTTCGTTCGCCTGCTGGGCCAACATCCCGCTCCCCGGCGCTGGTGCGCTGTACTCGAACAACTCCAGGTAGGCGTTCGCACCCTTGAGCATGCAAAACCGGGCAGCGGATCCTTGCAGGCCGACGATCTGGTTGAAGTGTTTGTTGTCCTTCTCCCAAGCCGACCGCATCACGACCTCATAGCCGAGCAGCTGGCTGTAAAACGCAACCCCAGCATCCAAGTCAGGCACCGTTATGCCCGGATGGTGCAAGCCGAGCACCAGTCGGTTCGCTTCGCTCATGTCGTCGTCCCTCTGGCAGCAACGCTGAAATGTACAACATTAAGGCGCGTTTCCATGCTGCAACTTGATTTTAGCGGCCTTATGCACAACACTTTACGGACTTTCCCTCAATCGAACGGCCGGGAGGAATGACCATGTTGCAGCAACCATTTTCCGCCCCCACTGCAGCTGTCCGAGCACTCGCATTGGCCGCCGGCGCCCTGCTGTTCAGCGCCTGCGGCGGGGAAGGCGCACAACTCGGCATCTCCCCGAAGCTCATCCCCAACCCCAGCGGCCGGGTGCCCTTGGCGGCGGTTGTCGAATTCCAATCGGCTGACGAGGTGCAAGCGCAGCTTGAGGTTACGGACGGAACCAACAGCTGGTCGAAGGCGTTCGGCCCGCAGGCGGCCAAGGATGAAACCTATTCCCTGCCGGTTTTGGGAATGCGCCCGGACCGGGAGCACGTCATCTCCCTCACCCTCACCGCCGCTGACGGGCGCCAATCCAGCCACAGCTTTCAACACCGCACGCCGCCGTTGCCGGACAATCCGCTGGCCTTCCCGCCGCTGCAAGTCAAGGTGGCGCAGCCGGAGCGCATGGAGCCGGGCCTGACCTTCCTCAGCGTGCGTCGCCGCGCCCTAGGGCGCCCACACTGGCTGACGGAGAAGCAGGCCAAGTTCTCCCGGCAGTGGGGGATGCTCATGGCCATCGACGCCGACGGAGAGGTGGTTTGGCACTATCAATCGGACTTCCGCACCGCCGGCATCGACCGGCTGCGGGACGGCAACATCCTCATGCACCGCACGGACTTCTCCACCCTCATCATCGACCTGCTCGGCAATGAAGTGAGGCAGTACTACGCAGAAAAGCGCCCCTTCCCGCCGCCGAACAACCCGAACGCTATTCCCGTCATGGGCTTGCAAACCCTGCACCACCAGCCCCATCAGATGCCGAACGGCAACTTCCTGGCCTTCTCCGCCAACGCCTATCCCCTCGAAAACTACTACACCAAGGACACGGACCCCCACGCCCCGCGCCAGGACCTGATGGTGATGGCGGACACCATTGTGCAGCTAACCCCGCAAGGAGAGGTGGTCTGGTCCTGGAACACCATGGACCATCTGGATCCCTACCGCATCGGCTACGACACCACCAACTCCTATTGGTGGGTGCGGGGCTTCGACCAGCACATGGACTGGTCGCACGGCAACGGCCTAAGCTATGACGAGGCGGACGACTCCATTCTCGTCTCGCTGCGCAACCAGTCGGCCATCCTCAAGGTCGATAACAAGACCAAGGAGATCAAGTGGATTCTCGGTCGGCACAAGGGCTGGCCGGAGCGCCTGCGCAACAAGCTGCTCACCCCGGTGGGGGACTTGCTGTGGCCCGGCTACCAGCACAACCCGCGCATGACCGAGGCCGGCACGGTGATCCTGTTCGACAACCGCGCCTGGGGCGGTGCCATGCCCTACGAGGCGCCCCTGCCGGTGCATGAGAACTTCAGCCGCGGCGTGGAGTACGCAGTGGACGAGGAGGCCATGACGGTGCGGCAAGTCTGGACCAGCGGCGACGAACAGGGCGAGGACCCCTGCTTCTCCAACGCCATGAGCGACGCCTGGCGCCTGCCGCAAACAGACAACCGCCTGCTGATCTTCGCCTTTTGCCTGCCGCTCATCGAAGGCGTCAGCCACGACAGCATGGACGAAACCAAGCGCTCCGCGGGCGACCTGCCCTACGGCGGGCGCATCGTTGAATACGCCGGGGACGAAGTGGTGTTCCGTGCGGACATCGAAGACGCCAACGACCTAATCCAATGGGAGGTTTACGGCGGCTTCAGAAGCCCGGGCCTGTACCAGCAAGACAACCCGAAGATGCATTGAGAGGCTGGTGCGCCAAGCCATTGCGGCCTCCTTGCCGTGGCGGGTCGGAAACCACCCCCAATCCCCGGGAACCGCCGCCGCCGGCCCTTGGGAGCGCGGGCCTGTGGCCCGCCTGCGGGCGGGGCGAACTCACTCCCAAGCAGCAACCCGCCGCAAGTCCCGCAACCATGCAATTGCCGGAAAAAACCTTGCACGGTGCGCCTTGCAGTGCGCTGCAACGATTCCTTAAGCGGGGCTTGGGGGCAAGCCTAGGCGGGCGCCGCCGCTAGGCGCATGTGTGGCAAACTTGCCGGCAAAGCACTGTGCGGCGTCGGGAGCGGAAGCATGTTGTTGGAAGGCAAAGTCATAGTCATCAGCGGCGTTGGGCCGGGCTTGGGGCAGGCGCTCGCCAAGCTGGCCGCGACGGAGGGCGCCAAGGTGGCCCTAGGCGCCCGCAACGGAGCCTACCTTGAAGAGGTGGCGGAGGCCGTCAAGAAGGCCGGCGGAGAGGCGGTGCTGCGCTCAACGGACGTCACCAACGCCGATCAATGCAAGGCGCTTGCGCAAGCGGCGGCGCAGGAGTTCGGGCGCATCGACGGGCTGGTGAACAGCGCCTACAGCCACGGCGATTGGGCCACCTGCGACGTCGCCGATCCCGAAGCATGGCGGGACGTCTATGACGTCAACTGCGTTGGCGCCCTGCGCATGGCGCAAGCCGTGCTGCCGGCCATGAAGAGCGCCGGCGGCGCCATCGTCAACGTCTCCACCATGAGCACGGTCAACCCCTTTCCGGGAGAAAGCGCCTACGCCGCCGGCAAGGGCGGCCTCAACGCCATGACCCGCCACATGGCCCAGGACTTCGGGCGCTTCAACATTCGCGTCAACGCCGTGCGCTTGGGCTGGATCCACGGCGCTCCGGTGCGGGCCTACATCGACATGCAGGCGTCCGGCGGGCGCCGCCGGGACGAGGTGGTGGGGGAGATCACGGAGCGCATCCCCTTGGGCGTCATCCCGCCCGAAGACGACTGCGCCAAGTCCGTGTTGTTCTTCGTGTCCGACTACGCCAAGGTGGTCAGCGGCGCCTCCCTGGACGTGAACGGCGGCCAGTACATGCCGCCCTAAAGCCCGCCGGCTGGCGGAGGAATTCGACATTTGGAAGGTGGATTTCCAAACCTTCGCCGACGGGCGCATTCACTGCGCTACGACCCTGTTGAACGGACTTGGTTGAGGGCGCCCGACCTAGCGGCCTGGGGCTGCGCCCAAGCGGCGGCGCCAATGGATCATTTCGATGGCGGCGGCGGCGGCCTCCAAGCCCTTGTTGAACTCATCGTCCCCCGCTCGGGCTTCGGCGTGCTCGATCTTCAGCACCGGCAGCACCTCCACGATCACCGGGCGACGGTAGCGCTGCATCACCTCGCCAAGGCCCCTGATGCATTCATTGGCGATCATCTCGAAGTGCAGCGTTTCGCCCTTGAGGATGACGCCGAAGCAAATGAGCGCGTCGATTTCCTGATTCCCGTCCAAAGCGAGCAGATCGGCTGCGGCCAAGGGCAGCTCCAAGGAGCCGGGCAGCCGATGCACCTCGATGCGCCCGTAGCCGTGCCGGCGCAGCGCCGCTTCGCAGGCATTGGACAGGCTGTCCACCAAGTGCGGATACCACTTGGACTTGAGAATGGCGATGCGCCCCGGATTGTCCACCTTCGGCAAGGCGGATAGGTCTGTGGTGGTCTTCACCTTAAGGCTGCTCCTGGTTTGCGCCCTTGGGCTTAAGCGTTTTCATGATGGCTCGGCACCAAGCGGCCAAAGCCGGCGGCGGTCAGCTCCCCCTCCATGTAGCGGCGGATCTCTTCGGCGGTCTCCATCTTCAGCACTCGGGCCAGCATGCGGCGGGCGGCGGTTCGCTTGATGTTACGCAGCAGCCACTTGACGCGCGGCAGGTTGGTGGCGTTCATCGACAGCACCTGATAGCCCATCGCCATCAGCAGCACCGCCCCGGCCGGAGTGCCGGCCAGTTCGCCGCAGATGCCCACATCGGTTTTCTCGGCTTGGGCGTGGCGGGCCACTTCGCGCAGGGCGCGCAACACCGCTGGGTGTACGTCCCTATAGAGCTCCGCCACCCGCGGGTTGTTCCGGTCAACCGCCAACATGTACTGGGTGAGGTCGTTCGACCCCACCGCCAGAAAGTCCACCTGCCGCGCCAGCTCCCGCGCTTGGTACACCGCCGAGGGCACCTCCACCATCACCCCGATCAAGGGCGCCTTGACTTGGAAGCCCTCCTCCGCCACTTCCCGGTGCGCCTGCCACACCAGTTTCTTCGCCTCCTCCACCTCAAACATGCTGGAGACCATGGGCAGCATGATGCGCAGCACGCCGCTCAGCCCGGAATTGGCTTGCAGCATGGCCCGCGCCTGCACCAGGAAGATCTCCGGATGGTCCAGGGTGACGCGAATGCCGCGCCAGCCGAGAAAGGGGTTGTCCTCGCTGATGGGGAAGTAGGGCAGCGCCTTGTCGCCGCCGATGTCCAGGGTGCGCATGGTCACCGGGCGCGGCTCGAACGCCTCCATGTGCTCCCGGTAGAGGCTGCGCTGCTCCTCTTCGGAGGGAAACCGATCCTGGGTCATGAAGGGCACTTCGGTGCGGAACAGGCCGATGCCCTCGGCGCCGCGGTCCAGCGAGCGGGAGATGTCTCCGGGCAGGCCGATGTTCACCCAGAGCAGCACCCGCCAGCCGTCCAAGGTGACGCAGGGCAAGTGGCGCAGTTCATCGAGTTCCTCCGCAAACTCCTGCTCCTCCTCAATGAGCGCCTGGTATTCCCCCCTGAGTTTGGCCGAGGGATTGGCGTAAACCTCGCCGTAGTGGCCGTCAACGATGAGCGATTCGCCGTCGAGCTGGTGCAGGGGCAGGTCAACGGCGCCCATGACCGCCGGAATGCCCAGCGCATGGGCCAGGATGGCGACATGGGAGTTGACCGCCCCGCCCTTGGACACCAGCCCCCGCAGTTGGCCGGCCGGGATTCTGGTGAGCATGCTGAAGGCGATTTCCTCTCCCACCAAGACGGTGTCTTGGGGAAAGTGGACCTTGTGGGTGCGAATGTCCTGCAGGCAGGCGAGCACTCTTAGGCCCAGATCCTCCACGTCCGTGCCCCGCTCGCGCAGGTAGGCGTCCTCCATTTGCTGAAAGCGGCGCACATGCTCGCGAATCACGTTCTTGAGGGCGCCCTGGGCCCATTCCCCGCGGCGGATGCGCTGGCGCACGTCGCCGGCGATGGCGTTGTCGTCGAGCATGTGCAGATAGGCGTCGAACAGCGCCAGCTCCTCCCGCGGCAGGCTTTGCGCAAACTGCTTGCTGATGCGGCGAATGTCGCCGCGCACGGTCTCCACCGCCCGGTCGAACATCATCAGCTCCACGGTCAGGTTTTCCGCCTCCGCATCCCGCACCGAATCCAGGCTCGTGCTGGGATGCATGACCACGCCCACGCCAAGCGCCACGCCGGGAGCGCCGGCCAGGCCGGGGATCTTCAGGTTCTCCTTGGGATAGTCGGCGTCGAACAGGCTGTCCATCTCGCCAACGGCTTCGGCACGGGCAATGATGGCGGCAAGCTGCGCGGAAAGCGTGACCAGAAACGCTTCTTCGCTTTCGTCGAAGCGGCGCTCTTCGCGGTTCTGAACCACCAACACGCCGAGCACTTGGCGATGGTGAATGATGGGTGCGCCCAAAAAGGCGTTGAACGGCTCTTCGCCAAGCTCCGGCAGGTGGAAGTAGCGTGGATGCAGGCTGGCGGCCTGCAAATTGATGGGCTCCGCCCGCTCGCCCACCAGGCCAACCAAGCCGGTCCCCTCGTCCAACGTCGCCCGGCCAACCAGCTCCGCGTTAAGCCCCTCGTTGGCGGCGAACAGGTATTGGCTGCGGTCCGGGGTTTTTAGGTACACCGAGCACACCTCCGTGTCGAGGGCGGCCCGCACCTCCCGGACAATGACTCGCAACGCCTGTTGAAAAGTTGGCGCGGCGCCTACGTCCTGAACGATCTGTCGAAGAAGGGTCAGCACTCAACCAGCAGCCTTCCGCAGGGGCGTGACGAAGCGCAGGAACGGTGCTAGCTCTTGGAGCGCCCGCCGGTACACCTCGCGCTTGAAGGCGACCACTTTGTGCAGCGGATACCAATAGCTGACCCATTGCCAGTGGTCGAATTCGGGGTTGCTGCAACGGTTCACGCGCACCTGCCCATCGCTCCCCAGCATGCGCAACAGAAACCACATCTGCTTTTGACCGACGAAGTCCGGGTCGGAGTTGCGACGGCGCATCTGCGGCGGCAGGCGGTAGCGCAGCCAGTCCTTGGTGCGGGCGACCACCTCCACGCAATCTTCGTGCAGGCCCACCTCTTCGTCGAGTTCCCTATACAGGGCGGCCTCGGCCGTTTCATCGGCGTCGATTCCTCCTTGGGGAAACTGCCAAGCATCCGTTTCGCCGATGCGCCGGGCAAACAGAACCTGGCCGCGATCATTGGCGACGACAATGCCCACGTTCGGCCTAAAGCCGTCTGCGTCAACCATAAACGCCCTAAGTTTGCGTCCCAGCCCTCCCGAATGCCTCCCGATTGAACATTAAACGGCGAAGAAATACCAACGCCCTCGGGACAGCGGCGGGGCGCAGCGGACGCCGGCAAGGCGAACTGGCAACCCGTGCTAGAGTGTGTGGATGAGCAATCGCTTGGCCTCGGAAACCAGCCCCTACCTGCTGCAGCACGCCGACAACCCCGTGGACTGGCGCCCCTGGGACGCCGCGGCCTTGGCCGAAGCGCGGGACAGCGGCAGGCCCGTGTTGCTCTCCATCGGCTATTCGTCTTGTCATTGGTGCCATGTGATGGCCCATGAGTCCTTTGAGGACCCAGCCACCGCTGCGGTGATGAACGAGCGCTTCGTCAACATCAAGGTGGACCGGGAGGAGCGCCCCGACCTGGACAAGGTCTATCAATTGGCCCATCAACTGCTGACGCAAAGGCCCGGCGGCTGGCCACTGACGATGTTTCTGGACCCGGAAACCCTGGCGCCGTTCTTCGCCGGCACCTACTTCCCGAAGACGCCCCGCCACCAACTGCCCGGCTTTATCGACCTGATGCTGCGCATCCACCAAGCCTTTGAGAAAAACCGCGAGGCGCTAAGCGAGCAGAACCAAAAACTCATCAGCCTGATGGGGCGGCTGAATCCCGAGGCGCCGCCGAAGGGCGCCGCCATGAGCGACGCCAAGCTGCTCGCCGCCGCGCCCGAACAGTTGCGGGCGCAGTACGACGAACAACATGGCGGCTTTGGCCAGGCGCCCAAGTTTCCGATGCCCATCACCCTGGAGCGGGTGCTGCGCCACTGGGCGTGCGGCGACCGGAACGGCCAGCGGGACCGGCAGGCGTTGGACATGGTCATGACCACCTTGACCCGCATGGCCCGGGGCGGCATCTACGACCACATCGGCGGCGGCTTCTGCCGGTACGCCACGGACCGCGCTTGGATGATCCCGCATTTCGAGAAGATGCTCTACGACAACGGGCAGCTTCTTTCGCTGTACGCGGACGCCTTGGCCATCGGCCCGGATGCGCTGTTCGAGGGCGCCGTCCGGGAAACGGCCGCTTGGTTGCTGCGCGAGATGCGCCACCCGGCCGGCGGCTTCCACGCCGCCTTGGACGCGGATTCCGAAGGCGAGGAGGGCAAGTTCTACCTCTGGCGTCGGGAGCGCGTCAAGCGCTTGCTCACCGCCGATGAACACTTGGTGGTGGAGACCCTCTACGGCATCGACAAACCGCCCAACTTTGAGAATCAGTGGAACCTGCACCGCCGCGACGCCTGGCCCTCCGTGGTGCGGCGCCTGTCCTTGGCGCCGGAGCAGGCGGAGGCGCTGCTGGCCAGCGCCAAGCAAAAGCTGTTCCAAGAGCGGCAGAAGCGCGAACATCCCGGGCTGGACGACAAGGTTCTGACCTCTTGGAACGCGCTCGCCATCAAGGGCTTGGCGAAAGCGGGCATGGTTCTTGGGGAATCGGCTTGGCTTAAGGCCGCAACCGACGCCTTGGACTTCATTCGCGCCGAGCTTTGGCGGGACGGCGCCCTGTTCGCCTCTTGGCGGAACGGCACCGCCAAGCATCCCGGCTACCTGGACGACTACGCCAATCTGCTCGACGCCTTGCTCACCGCTCTGCAGGCCCGCTGGCGCGACGAGGACGCCGCCTTCGCCGTGCAGTTGGCGGACAAGGCCCTGCGGAGCTTCATGGACGAAGAAGCCGGCGGCTTCTTCTTCACCGCCCATGATCACGAAGCGCTCATCTCCCGCCCCAAGCCCACATCGGACGATGCGCAACCGCCGGGCAACGGCGTCATGGCCTCGGTGCTGGCGCGGCTCGGCCAACTGTTCGGCAACGCCGCCTATCTTGAAGCCGGAGCGCGAACATTGGCTTGGGCGCGGGGCGCCATGGAGCACCACCCGGCCGGCCATTGCTGCCTGCTAACGGCCTTGGAGGAGCAGATGCAGGCCCCGGAACTGATCATCCTGCGCGGGGACGCAGAGGCAATGCAGGCATGGCGGCAAGCTCTGCGGGAGGGCTTTCGCCCTTGGCGGCACATCTACGCCATTCCCCTTGACGCCAAGCAAAGGCCCTCCTATCTGCCGGCGCTGGCGCCCCTTGGGCCGGCAGCCTACATCTGCTCGGATTCAAGCTGCTCCATGCCCATCAACTCGCTGGACGGGCTGCAAGCCGCGTTGCGGACCGGCTAGCCGTGCGCACTTGCAACCATTGCCGCAAAGCCCTCAAAGTCCTTGTGCCTTTTCGAAAGACATGAGCGTACGAACGGGCGGACATTTTGGTTGTTGGACTAAAGGCGCTCATGAACTACAGGGAACTCATTACCATTGAGCCAGACAAGCGTGGGGGGAAACCCTGCATTAGGGGGATGAGGATAACCGTTTACGACGTTCTGGACTATCTGTCTTCCGGCATGACCCACCAGGAGTTCCTCAACGAATTCCCATACCTGCGCGAAGAGGACATTCTGGCCTGCTTGAGTTATGCGGCTGATCGGGAGCGCAGCAGACCGTAAACCATTCCGTCAAGGAGGGGCAAGCCAACTGATTGCCTGCGTCCGCAGCCGCGCCAGCAGGCGCTCCCAGGGGCGGGGATGGGTCACTAGGTCGATGCGGTGAAATGAAGGGCAGAGGGTGGCGGCATGGGCCACGCTGCCGCAGACGCCGCAGCCGACGCAGCTGTTGTCCACCGCGGCGACCGGGCGGGAGCGCAAGGGGTCGGGATTGGACTTGAGGGTGAGGGAGGGGCAGCCGGACAGGCGGATGCAGGCATGGTCGCCGTTGCATAGCTCCGCATCGACGCCGAAGCGCTGGCTGACCAGTCGCTTGCCGGCCGCAAGAAGCCGGCGGCGCAAGGGACGGGTGCGGCGCTCCTTGTTTAGCTGGCATTCGCCTTCGGCGACGATGACCTTGGGGCCGGCGTAGTCCGTGGTCAAAGCCTCCCGGAACGTCCGCATGGCGCCCTCCATGTCGTAGGTGCCGACCTTGCGCACCCAATCCACGCCCACGCCGCGCACCGCCTGTTCGATGGAGTTGTTGGGCTGCTGATGGCCCATGCCGCTCCTGGACGAGGGGATGTACTGGCCGCCGGTGGCCGCCGAGTAGCCGTTATCGACGATGAGGGTGACGCCGTCGTGCCGGTTGAACACCGCGTTGGCGATGCCGCTGGTCAGCCCGTTGTGCCAGAAGCCGCCGTCTCCCATCAGGGCCACGGGCCGCTTCCCGGCCCCGATGTTGAGCGCCGCGCCGCCGGCCGCGCCCAGGCCGTAGCCCATGATGCTGGCGCCCAAGTGAAAGGGCGGCATGGTGGCGAAGGAGTGGCAGCCGATGTCGGCGCTGACGTGCAGCGGCCCCAGCTCCTCCTGCACCAGCTTCATGGCGGCGAACAGCGGGCGCTCCGGACAGCCGGTGCAAAGCCCGGAGGGGCGAGGCGGCAGGGGCTTGCCCAATCCCAGATCGCGCACGGGTATTCGCTTCCCGTCGGAATCCTTCTCGGCGGCCTGCGCAACAGCAGCAATGTCCAATTCGGAGGCGCCGATAGACAAGGCAGTATCGGAATCTCCGCCTGCAACCTGCGCAACGCCAGCGGTCGGGGGCGCAGCGAAAGGGCGACGGGGCGCCTTGCCAACGGCGCCAAGGCCCGATTTGGACCTACTGAGCGGCGTTGCAGCAGCAAGCTGTTCGGACGCCGCTCCTCCCGCGGCGGGCGAATCGGCGTCCACCTCCGCCGACCGTGCCGAGTCCTCCGCCTGCTCATCGCTGGACAGGGCCGATGCGGCGGCGTCCGCAAGGCTCCTTTGCTGGGCCTTTTGGGTTGGGTCTTCATGCGGAGCAACCCGGACGTTGGTTGCGCTCCGCCATTCCCGCACAAAGGAGAGAACGCCGGCCTTCACCACCGCCCCGGTGCATTCCCCGGCCATCGGCAGGTGGCCCTTGCCGGACACAACCGTGTCGCCGCCGGCGCGGCGCAGCAACTGATGCACCGCCTGTTCGATGAACTCCGGCTGGCCTTCCTCCACGATCAGCAGCGCCTTCTTGCCCTCGGCGAAGCTGCGCACTTCCTCCGGCACCAAGGGATAGGTGACGTTCAGCACCAGAATGGGGATGCGGCTGGCGCCGTGGAAGTCCGCCAAGCCCAGTTCCGCCAACGCCCGCAGCAGGGTGTTGCACAGGCCGCCCTGCACGACGATGCCCAGCGCGTTCGTTGCCCCTTCCAGAACCTCGTTGAGCTTGGCTTCGCGGATGAAATTGACAGCGGCCGGCCAGCGCTCCTCCACCTTGCGCCGCTCCTGCAAATAGGTGGCCGGGGGCAGGATGATCCGCTCCTGATCGCGCATCGGGCGCCGCAGGGCATCCTCCAGGGTGAAGGGCGGCGGGCGGTTGCGCCGGGTGCGGAAGTGGCCGTGCATGTGGCAGGCGCGGATGCGCAGCATCAGCATCACCGGCGTGTTGCTGGCCTCCGAAAGCTCGAACCCCCGCTCCACCATGCTCACGATGGCGGGCAGCTGGGGGCGCGGGTCCAGCAGCCAGATTTGCGACTTCATGGCGAAGGCGTGGCTGCGCTCCTGCATGATGCTGGCGCCTTCGCCGTAATCCTCCCCGATGACGATCAGGGCGCCGCCCAGTACGCCGGCGGAGGCTAGGTTGGACAGGGCGTCCGAGGCCACGTTGGTGCCCACGGTGGATTTCCAGGTGACCGCGCCCCGCAGGGGATAGTTGATGGAAGCGGCCAGCATGGCCGCCGCGGTGGCCTCGCTGGCGCTGGTCTCGAAGCGAACGCCAAGCTCCGCGAGGATGTCCGCGGCATCGGCCAGCACGTCCATCAGGTGGGACACCGGCGCCCCCTGGTAGCCGCCCACATAGGCGACGCCGGATTGCAGCAGCGCCTTGGTGACGGCCAAGATCGCCTCCCCGGCGAACTCTTCGCCGTCCCCAAGCCTTAAGGACTGCACCTCCTTGGCGAACGACCGCTCAGCCATGCCCACGCCTCATCCGGTCAACCAACAAACCAAGGCTACTTTAGTGCTCCGCCAATGGCCGCACAAGGCGGGAACGAATACTCCAGAAACGTAACCCCCAATCAATTATCTTGCTTGGGGTGGCTAAAGGTCGCGCCAAGCTTTTTCGTCCTCTGGCGGGCTCCACTCATCAAGCGTCCGCGAATGGCCGCTTTGCACCCCGAACGAGAGCGTATCGCCGGCGTTGAGATTGGCCGCCTCTCGGATGCGCTTGGGCATCGTCGTCTGCCCGCCAGTCCTGATTCTTGCTAGTTCCATCCGTAAATTGGAGTATGTTTCGATTGGACAAAGATAAAGTGACCGGAAGGTCAGTGATCTCGCACAGCCGCTGCGCCGGCCATCCAGCCCAGCCGCCAGCCGTGCGAGAACGGGTGCGCCTCCGGCAGAACCTCCACTTGGAGGGACGCCTCCGCGGACAGCCCGTCCGCGTCCGTCGCCGTCACGGTGACCGTCAGGAAACCCTCAAGGCCGTCGCCGTTCGGCAGCACCCTCAGAACGCCCCCCTCCACGCGCACCGACGCCAGGGACGCATCGCTCGACTCCGCCGCGTAGGTCAGTCCCTCCCCGCTGTCCGCCTTGAAGAACTCCGCAAGATTGATCCCCACCGCTCCGCCGAGGGACTCGGCCTCCAGGCCCGGAACCGCCCGAACCAGGCGCGGGGCCAGTGCCTTTCTAGGCACGAAGAGGGAGTAACCAACAGGCACCGGCCCCGCATGGGCTTGCGCCAAGGCCGCTTGCTTGTCTGATTCGCATGATTCTTAGGCCCTAGGATGATTTGTACCGGGTGCCGGGAGATGCCGGGTCTATATGGTCGCCTTCCAAGCCCCTTGGCGCCATTGTGCCGCCCGACGTAGTGAAGTCCATTTGGATAAGCATTAAGCGCGGCTTGCGCCAAGGCCGCTTTTGCTTCGGCTTCGGTTCCTTGCGGGGCGAGGACCCCCCCCCCCCCCCGGTCTGTTCGCTTTTGCTCATTGGTCTGCCCTCTTAGTTGCGGGTGCGCCCTTGGCGGGCGTGGACGCATGGGCGCCCAGGATGGAAGCCGTGCCCCGCCTAGGGCGCAAGCGAGATGGTACAGGGTTCCGGTTCGCCATGCTAGCCGCCGAACAAGGTTGCCGTTGCCTTGCCCAAACCGAAGACAACCACCAGCCCGCCGATGATCTGGCCAGTCAGTAGGACCAGCAGCACGGCGAAAAAGCCTACTTTCAAGTCTCAAGTGCATATTCGGGTTAGCTTTTGAGACACGCCGTAGCAAGCCTCATGAGGCGTCCGCCAGCCAAGCACCTTCATGGGCTTGGAGTTGATCTTGTCCAAGGCGGACTGAATCTCCCCGTCCATCACGCTGGTCAGCGGCATGCCTTTCGGGAAGTACCGGCGCAGCCGACCATTCAGCCACTCGTTCGTGCCGCGCTGCCAAGATGAGTAGGGGTCCGCGAAGAACATCTCCGCGCCCAGCGCCGAACCCACCTCCAGGTGGCCGGCGAACTCCAGCCCGTTGTCGAAAGTGATGCTCCGGCAGCGCCGCAACGCGGCGCCCACCGCATCCTTGGTCCTGCGCCCCGCATAAGCGGCCGCGAAGAAGCGCGAGCGGCGCTCGGCGGCCGTGGCGAACACGCCCTCCTGAACCGCCACAAGCGCCGTCGCCAAGCCCAGCGCCCAGTCCGCCTCCGAAGCCGGCGGCAGCAGCCGAACCCGCAGGAACTCCCGCGCCGGCTCGATCTCCCCGTCGTCCAAAACCGGAACCTCAATGAAAGCCTCCGTCCCGCCGGCGGCGAAGGTCGCCGCTCCCTCCAAGGGGGTGCCGTAGTCGTCCGCGTCCGCGTCCGCCGTCAGGGGATCCCCGTCCGCCTCACAGAACCCAGCCCACGACCGCCGCCCGCTCCGAGGGACTGTTCAACTCCAGCGCCAGGCGCGCAACGCCGCCCTCCGGCGCCGACGCCGAACCCCGGACGAACGACAGCACCCGGCCCACCCTGACCTTGAAGGCCAGCCGCGCCCTCAGCCCGCCGGAGTCCGCGGCCGTGACGAACACCGTCGCCAAGCCCGGCGAGCGCCCGTCCACCCAAAGCCGCCCGTTCGACACCGTTGCGCCCGCCACCTCCGGGTTCAGCGACTCCGCCGTGTAAGTCAGCGGCCCGCCCTCCGGGTCCCGGAACTTGCCCGGCAGGCTAACCTCCACGCTCCCGCCGGGGTCCAGGTCAACGTCCCCGAACGCCCCCGCCGCCACGGGCGGCTGGTTCGGGGGCGGCGGGGCGTCGTCGTCCGCCACCGTCACCTGCACACTGGGGATGGCCAGCGTGGCCGGGCAGCCGGCGGCGTCGCAGGCGGTGGTGACGGCGTGGCGCAGGGTGGCGTTGTCGGCCTCGCCGTCGTCGTCCCGCCCGGCGGTGACGGTCACGGTCTGCGGCGTGTTCCAGGTGGTGGCGGTGAAGGTGAGCGCGGTGGGCTCCGGCGTCACGTCCGGGTTGCCGCTGGCCACGGAAACGCCCACGCCGCCGGCGCAGCCAGTTGGGGCGGTGTCCAGGACCAGCGTGTACGTCCCTTGGTTGGCGTCGGCCGCGCCCGGATCCTCGTTGAGCGACAGGCTGGTGCGGGAGACGGTGACGCCCGGCGGCGCACCCGGCGCCACCGGCAGCGTTCCGGTGGTGAGGTCGCCGGAACCGGAGTGCGCCGCGGCCAGCACCTTCACCGCGAGGGCGGCCGCGGCGTTGAAGCCGTAGCCGGTGCCGGCGGCCAAGATCAGTGTGGCCGCGGTGGTTCCCGTCGCGCCGCTGGTGACGGTGCTGATGGAGAGGCCGGCGATGGCCGGGCTGGTGACGAGATCGAAGCTCGTGGTCGATACGCCGGCGGCGTAGGTGAAGCCGCTGGGCAGCGTGACGGTGAGGGTGGCGCCGTCGAGGTTGTCCTCGGTGAGGGACGTGGGGTTGGAGGCGAGGGTCGCGCTGGCGTTCACGGTGACGGAGAAGGTGAGGGTGGCGCGGTCCGTGTTCATCGTGTTGGAGTCCGCGTCCGTGGCCGTGATGGTGACCGTCTGGGCGGCGGCAGCCGTGGTGGGTGTGCCGCAGACCTTGCGGGCCTCGGTGCCCGGGCAGCCGTTCGTGTCCGTGCCGGTGGCGTCGACGATGGCGGCGCCGGCAGTGAACGTCTTGGAGGAGACGGAACCGCTGCCGAAGGATGGGGCGGAGTCGGCGCCGCGGACTGTCACGGTGACGGAGGAGGGCGAGGGAAGGGGATATGTCTGCAGCGTCACCCCATCTAAGAACGAGTCTATTCGGCCGGTCAGCGACTCGTCCGGCTCCGTAGCACTGTCCGTGCTGACAGGAATCACGACGTTCTGAACGTAGCCGCCAGCCGGGAACAAGTTGAAGCCAGCTTGATTTGGTATGCCGCTTACGTTGAAGCTGTTAGAACCCGTGGCCCGTATTTGACCCAAGTCCGCCGAAGTGGCGCCGGTGCCAATCAAGCTAAATGTAAAACGGGGGGAGCCACTGGCGGGACTCACTTCCATCCTGAAAGTGACGGTGTCCCCTTCGTCCACCTGCAGGCCGGGCCAAGTGGTGTCGCGGTCTCCGCTGGTGCCGCAGTTGGCCGGGGTGCCGGCACAGTCGCCGCTGGCGGAGATGGTGAGGGTCTGCGCCTCGGCCGGTGCGGACGCCAACGCGGTCAAGGCGACGACGAGTGCGGCAAGCGCGGCGCGAAGGCGGGCGGCGACGCCGCCGGAGATCAGAGAGTAGCGGCTACCTCCGCCACGCCCGATTCTTCGGGGGGGACAAACACACGGGCGCTTTGCACGGCGTCACACCGTCGCCGGGTCGCGCTCGCCGAGGTCGGACTTGGCGATCATGTGGACATACGGCCAGCCGGGGGAATCCTCCTCGTTCCACCACACCTTCTCGACAATCTCCGACTGCACACGCAAGAAGCCGGCGGCATTCAGTTGCTCGAACTCGCCATCGTAAATGATCTTCACCTCCAGCATGGGATCATCGTAGTGGTCGAAGCCGGGCTTGACGTTGACGCACACGATGTCGACATCGCCGAAATGGGCTCTGAACGCCGTCTCGGCGATCTCGCGCACCTGCTTTTCGTCCATCTTGGGCCTCCTACGATGGCCGTTGTCTGAAGAGTGCGAGGGCGGCGAAGCCGCGCCGTGCCTCGATGTCCGCCTCTTCGAACTGGCCGATGGCAAGTTCCGCAGCAGCAATGTACACCAGAACATCGGATTGCTGGTAATCGTCCGTGTCCAGCGCGTAGTCCGCCTGCTGCCGCGCCTTCTGCAAGATGACGAACGTCTTCGCGAAGTGGCGCACCTCCTGTGGAAACGCCGCCATCGGCCCTTTGTCCTCGCATGCGTTCCTTGCCTTGCCGTGCTCCAGTGCGCGGTATGTCTGGTGCCATGCCGGCTTGCGGGCGCGGCCGATGATCAGATTGGCCGCGCAACCCGCCAGACAGTGGAACATCGCGTAATAGGCGGTGCTGACGGCGCGGCGCAGCCTTGCCTGCGTCGGGCGCCCGGGGCCGGATTCCGTCATGCTGCGGGCGGCTTCCACCAAGTCAGCGGTTTCATGTGCGGAGTTTAGCCGATGCGGTGGCCGCCCTTGCCGCCGCGGGCGCGAACCCCGGCCCGCGCCAAGCCCAGCAGGTCGTTGGCATGGGGGCGCTGTGCGCGGCCAAGAACTCCGCTTCGCGCACGGCCTGCATGACGGAACCGTCCCTGATGGCAATTCAATCTCTCCCGGAAGGGCCGCCAACGCGCTCGACGCCGGCGCGAACGGGCGCACCCCTCCCGTTGACGCGCCGAATGCTAGGCCAATGCGCCGCCCTTGGCAAGGTTCGGTTGAGAGTGTTAGTTGTCCGGTGGTCCGCCGGCTTCGGCGCCCAGTGGCACCAAGGCTCGGCGGAGGCAAGCACCCTCCACCAGCGCGGATGCCCAATTCCCGCCGTTGGCCTTATACTGACCGCCAACCAGAGCAAGGAGCACTCAGCGCATGGCAATCACTGAAGGCAAGGCGCCGCCGGCGTTCACCCTGGAGGACAGGGACGGCAACAAGGTCTCCTTGACGCAGTTCAAGGGACGGGACCTGGTGGTTTACTTCTACCCGAAGGACGACACCCCCGGCTGCACCAAGGAAGCCTGCGGCTTTCGTGATCTCTGGGGTCGCTACCAAGCCGCCGGCGTTGTCGTTTTGGGCGTTTCCCCAGACGACGGCGCCGCCCACCGCAAGTTCACGGACAAATACCAACTGCCCTTCACCCTGCTCTCGGACCCGAACCGGAAGGTCATGGAGAAGTACGGCGCTTGGGGCGAGAAGACCATGTACGGCAAGAAGGTGGTCGGCGTCATCCGCTCCACGGTCTGGATTGGAGCGGACGGCAGGGTTCGCCGCCATTGGAAGAGGGTCAGCCGCGCCGCCGATCATCCGGCCAAGGTGCTTGAGGCCATCGTCGGCGGCTAGGACGAGGGCTGCTGCGAAGCCTCAAAAACGCGCACTCAGCGGGCGGGGCGGCACTACAATCAGCAGCATGATGCAACGCGCTCATGAGTTGCTCCGCAACGTTTACGGCTACGCGCATTTTCGCGGACCTCAGGAGGAGGTGATCGCCGCCGCCCTCGCCGGGGAGGACGCGCTGGTGCTGATGCCCACCGGCGGCGGCAAGTCGCTCTGCTATCAGTTGCCGGCCATGCTCAGGCCCGGCCTCGGCCTGGTGGTTTCGCCGTTGATCGCGCTGATGCAGGACCAGGTGGCGGCGCTCAGGCAGCTTGGGGTGCCCAGCGCCTTCCTGAACTCCACCCTTTCCCTTGATGGGCAGCGCAAGGTTCGGGAGGACATCGCCCGAAAATCCTTGGATTTGCTCTACCTAGCCCCGGAGCGGCTGCTGCAGGAGGAGACCTTGGCGCTGCTGGCGAACGTGGAGCTTGCCGTCATCGCCATTGACGAAGCCCATTGCGTCTCCCAATGGGGGCATGACTTCCGGCAGGACTATCTGGGCTTGAACGTGCTGCGCGAGCGATTTCCCGGCGTACCGAGAATGGCGCTGACCGCCACCGCCGATGCGCAGACGCGCCGGGAAATCCTGTCGCGGCTGGAATTGAATGGCGCCAAGCAGTTCATCAGCGGCTTCGACCGGCCCAACATTCGCTACACCGTGCGGGCCAAGGCCGACGCCAACGACCAGCTTGCCGCCTTTCTGGAGGAGCGCCGCGGCCAAGCCGGCATCGTTTACGCCATGACCCGCAAGAAGGTGGAGGCCACCGCCCAACTGCTGGCGGAGAGAGGCTTCACCGCACTGCCCTACCACGCCGGGCTGCCGGCCCATGAGCGCACCGAGCACCAAGGCCGCTTTCTCTACGAGGACGGCGTCGTCATCGTGGCCACCATCGCCTTCGGCATGGGCATCGACAAGCCGGACGTGCGCTTCGTCGCCCATGTGGACTTGCCCAAAAGCCTGGAGGCGTACTACCAGGAAACCGGCCGCGCCGGGCGTGACGGGGCGCCGGCTGAAGCTTGGATGGTCTATGGCCTGCAGGACGTGGTGCGGCTGCGGCAGATGGTCGATCAATCCGAGGCGGGCGAGGAGCACAAGCGCATCGAGCGCGCCAAGCTCGACGCCCTGCTGGGCTGGTGCGAGGTCACCAGTTGCCGCCGCCAAGCGCTGCTGCGCCACTTCGGTGACGGCTTGGCCAACGACTGCGGCAACTGCGACCTCTGCCTAACGTCGCCGCAGACTTGGGACGGCACCGAGGAGGCGCAAAAGCTGCTCTCCTGCGTTTACCGCACCGGGCAATATTTCGGCGCCGGCCACGTCATCGATTTGCTGCGCGGCAAGGACACTGCCAAGGTGCGGCAGCACCGCCATGAACGCCTGAGCACCTTCGGCATTGGCGCGGACCGTTCGGAGGTGCAGTGGCGCTCCATTCTTAGGCAATTGCTGGTGCAGGGACATCTGCGCTCGGAGGCGGAGCGCTACGGCGCACTGCGCCTCACCTCCAAGTCCCGCCCGCTGCTGCGCGGCGATGAGCGCATCAGCCTGCGCCAGGACGTCCACGTCAAGCGGCAGCGCAAGGCCGCGCCCAAGCCGGACCAGGAAGTTGCGCCCCAAGACCAAGGGCTTTGGGAGGAACTGCGCGAACTGCGCCGCCGCTTGGCCGAGGCAGCCGGGGTGCCGCCCTACGTCATCTTCCACGACGCGACGCTCAAGGAGATGCTGCGCCTGCGCCCGTCCTCCACCGAAGATCTGCTGACCTTGCACGGCGTGGGCCGAACCAAGCTGGACCGCTACGGCGCCGCCTTCCTGCAAGTGCTGCAAGGGCGCAAAGCAGGTTGACATTTTATTTGCCCTATTGTAGAAAACAGCCCCAATTATTTCATAAGGAGAGAGTCCATGACTCTACATGACGCAGCCCTGCAATTTTCCAAATGCGTTCTTGATGACTTCAACAAATCAGCTCAAACAACCACAAAGGAAGAGATTGAACAGGCGGATGGCAGAAGGAGATCGAATCCAATAAGCGAAAAAGGTTCCTACCTGTATGCGGCTTATGACTCCAATGGTCAATTGCTGTATGTTGGAGAAACAGGAAAATCACTCAAAAGGCGCTTTACTGCTGATGGATCGGGATCGCATAAAAATAAGGATTGGTACGAGAATATGGCAACAGTAAAGTACAAGAAGTTATGTCCAAGAGACAAGAAATATCGAAAGCTGTTGGAGAAGGCCTTGATACTCGCGGGAGCCACCTAAGCATAACGACTGACTTAGGAGCTAGCTCAGGGACCCGCCTGCCGCCACCATTGCGGCGGTAGCGGCTTGCGCTCCGGCCACAGCTTGTTCAGGGTGTCCGCCTCGAACACTTCACCGCCCTTGACCACCAAGGCCAAGTCCGCGCTGTTGCGGATGTTGTCCATGGGGTCGCTGTTCAACACCAGGGCGTCGGCCAGCTTGCCGGCCTCCAAGGTGCCGATGTCCGCCGCCACGCCGATGATTTCCGCCCCGTGGCGGGTGGCGGCGGTCAGCGCCTCCAGGTTGCTCCAGCCGCCGCTGGCCAAGGCCCAGAGCTCCCAGTGGTAGCCCAGCCCTTGCAGTTGGCCGTGGGCGCCAACGCCCACCCGCCCGCCGGCGCGCATGATCTTCGCCGCCCCCGCCGCCACCTGCGGGAAGCTGTACTCGCGCTCGTGGAACCAGAACCGGCGCAGCGTCCGGGCGGCTAGAAACGGCAACGGCGTGAAGCGGCGCAGCTTGGGGTCGTCGTGGGGGGACTCCTTGGCGTAGAAGTAGTTCTCCGCCCAGGGACCGCCGTAGGTCACCAGCAAGGTGGGGGTATAGGCCATGCCGGAGCGGGCGACCAACTGCACCGCATCGGCGTAGAGGTCCACAATGGGGAAGTTGTGCTCGTTGCCGCTGAAGCCGTCCAGGGCGTGGGTCATGTCCATGCGCATGTCCAGCGCCCCCTCGGTGGTGGGCATCAGCTTCAGCTTGTTGGCCGCCGCCGCCAACCACTGCCGCTGCTTGCGGTTGCCGGAAAGGTACGCCTTCAGGTTGCGCACCCCGTAGTGGTCGTGGTAGCGGGTCAGCACCGCCTCCGCATGGCTTTGGGAGCGGAACTCGTTGTGGTTGAAGATGCCGGGGCCGGTGGACAGTGCGCGGGGGCCGAGCATCAGGCCGGCGTCAATCCAATCCTCGTACGCCAGGATGTCGGTGGTGCTTGGCTGCACGTCCAGGCCGGTGGTGACGCCATAGGCCAAGTTGGCCAGAAAGGAGGCGTTGTCGCCGCCATGCACCCGCCGCAGCACGCCGTAGTGGGCGTGGGCATCGACATAGCCCGGCAGCAGCACCTTGCCGCCGACGTCGATGCGCTGCGCCTGCGGCGGCACCTTCACCGTAGATGCGGCGCCGACGGCGGCGATGCGGTCGCCATCGATCAACAGCACTCCGTCCTCGATTGGAGGGCCGCCCGCAGTCATGGGGTGGATGCGGGCGCCGACCAAGGCGACCATGCCCTGCGGGCGGTAACGGGGTCGATAGACTTCCACGTTGCGGGAACGCACCGACGGATGCGCCTCGCGCAGCGGTTCAGCGTCGTCCTCGCCTTGCTCAGCGCCGCCTGCCGCGGCGGGTTTGGCGGCGGGCTCTTCATCCTCAGCAAACTCCACTGTGTCCACAGGCCGTTGGTTGAGTTGGTTGCCGACGCTCCAGAACAATTCTTCGGCGCCCCGCCAGCCCATGAAGTCCGCGCCCACGTCGGTGAGGCGGGCAACGGGAATGGAGGGAGCGGTCAGGCTGACGGTCAGATCCCGCAAGTTGCGGTTCAGCAGGCGGGCCAAGTGCAGCTGGTTGGCGTGCTGGACCAGGGCGTGGCGACCGTCCGGGGAGAGGCGGATGTCGTCGGCGCCCACCTCGTCCACCGCCCGGTAGATGCCCGGTCCAGTGGCGGTCAGCAACATGCGGCGGTCGCTGCCGTCGTAGCGCACGGACATCAGGCCGCTCGCGCCGTCGGCGGCGAACAGACCGGCGGAAACATACAGATAGACGCGGTCCGCCTCCGGGCCGAAGTGGGGAGCGCCGTGGCCCCTTGAGGGGACGATCACCTGGGCCGGGCCGCCCCCAGCCGGCAGCCAGACCACGTCTGCGCCCTGCGGCGGGCCGTGGTCGAACTCCCGTTGCAGCCGCTCATGCCCGGACGCCCGCAGCGCCACGATGCGCTCTCCGTCCGGGGAGAAGGCCGGGTCGGAGTAGAAGGCGGGCTGCTCGGACAGCCGCCGCGGCCGCCCTCGGCCATCCGCCCGCATTCGCCAAATGTGGCCGCCGGAAGCTCGCCAATCGACGAAGACGACATCCCGCCCGTCCGGCGACCAAGCCGGGTGGGAAGCCACCAATTCGGTCGGTGACAGGGCCTTGGTGGCGCCGCTGCCGAAGTCATGCACATGCACTTGGGCAAAGGCTGAAAAGGCCAGTTTGCCGCTGTCCGGGGAAAGCGTCGGAGCTTGCAGCAGCCGCGCCTTGACCGGCCCCAACCCCAAGCGATAGGGGAAGTGAAGGCGCGGGCCGAGACCCAACCGCACATCCGCCGAAAACGGAATTTCCCGCACTGGAGCGGGACCCTTGGCGCCGTCCCCGGCCACGGGCGCTCGGCGAATGCCGCCTTCGCTGGTGAAGAACAGCGTTTCGCCGTCCGGCGCAAACCCATAGCCGGGGAACAGGTCCCGGGTGTAGCTGGACTCCTGATCGTCGCGCTGCACCGGATAGGCCAGCCAGCGGTCCTCCCCGCTCTCCAGGTCGCGCAGGCGCAGGCCGGTTTGCTGCTCAAAGCGGGTGCCGTAGGCCAGCTTGGTCCCGTCCGGCGACAGCCAAGGGCGAAAGGCGCTGCCTTGGGCTTGGACGATGACGTCCTCGGTGTTCTCCTGCAGGTCGCGCCGGGCAATCGCCCACTGGGGAAAGCGCAGGTTGTAGCCGAAGCCGCCGTGCTTGGTGGCGTAGTAGAGGTAGCGTCCGTCCGGGGAATAGACGGCGCCGAGGGCGTTGTGCCGCTGGTCGCGCGGCGTGTCCTTGCCGTTGGCGGCGGCCTGGGTGAGCTGCACCCCCTTGCCGCCATCCACATGGTAGGCCCAAAGCTCATAGGCGCCGATGCCCCAGCTGAACTTCGAGACCACTAGGTGCTGGCCGTCCGGGGACCAGCTGGGGGAGGCGAACTCCCCCCGCTCACCAGCCGCGGCCACCTTGTTGGCGTCATTCCCTTCGGCGTCCACCGTCCACAGGCCAAGGGCGCCGTCGCGGTCGGAAACGAAGGCGATGCGCCGGCCGTCCGGGGAGAAGCGGGGCTGGCTGTCGTAGCCCATGCCCTGGGTGATGGCGCGGGCCTTGCCGCCCTGCGCGGGCAGCAGATACAGGTCGCCGAGGATTTCCAGAACCAGTTGGTCGCCTTGCGGGGAGACGTCCAGGGAAAGCCAAGTGGTCTCCTCAACGGTGAAGCTGACCTGGCGCTCCGGCTGCAACGGCAGCTGGTCCTCGGCGGCCAGCGCCGGCGCTCCAACCAAGGCCAGTGCGCAAATCCCGCAACGGAGGCGGCGCAACCCAACGCCGGCCAACATGGTCGTCAACCCGTTCCGCTTCGAGTGAGCGGCGGCGAGCAGCCTAGGCTGGGTTGTAGCGCAGCATCACTCTGGAGCCGTCGGCCAAGCCATTGCGGAAGCGCGGCCCCCAGGTGCCCCATCCGTCCGGGTACTTGCGGCCCATGACTTCGAGCACCCGGCCCTGCACTTCGGCATCGGTCTCCATGCCGGCGCTGGCATCCACCATCGGCAGGTTCTTGTAGGCCCCGTCGGAATCCTTCCACGTCCCTACGTCGCCCACCCAAATGCGGGCCTTGGTCAGCCCCTTGCCGATCGCCTGGCTGCGCCAAGCGTCCACATCGGTGACCACATAGAAGCTGCCTGCCACGGAAGCGAACCAAATCTCCGCTTGGCAGCGGCTCTCCGCGCCACTGGACTGCAATGGGGTCAAGTAAATTAGGGGCGACTCGGCGGCGGCTTGGCGCCAATCCGACTGCGCCCGCGCAACAACGGGCAAAAGCGTTGCTGCGGCGGCGCTCTTGAGCAATGCACGGCGTGCAATCATGATCGTCTCCTCAACGAAAACTACGAACTGCGGTGTGGGAAGCCACCATAGCAGCCCACCGCCGCCGGAAACAAGAATTTAGCCCGCTCAGAGGAGGCGCCTATTCCGCCAGTTCGGATTGATGCTCTTCATCCACAACAAAAAAGCGCATGGCGGGCCGGTCGAACAGGCGCTCCTCATCCTCCATGATTTCGCGGGCCGCTTCCGGAACCGCCATCTTGGCGCCGGCGGCATCCTGGGCGGCTTGGTTCGGATACCAGATCTCCATGATGACGTCGTACTCAGGCGCCTGCGCCTCGCCGGTCGCACGGTTGGGCATGGCGTCCAAAAAACGGCGCTGGTAATGGCAGGCGCAGCCGGCCAGGTACTTTTCGCCAAGCAGCCGATGGCGGGTTTCATAGTATTCGCGGAACTCCGCCACGGTCATGCCGGGGCGGCGCTTGAAAAATCCGACGATCTTTATCATGTCGTTCTCCTAAACCCGGGCGTCCAACGCCCATGCCAAGCGACTGCAAGGCAGCTTGGCGCAGTCCTCTAATTCAGGTGCCCAAAGTGGTTGTTGGGATGGCGCCGAGGCTGTCGCCCGCCGGCCGCGCCCAGAGCTTCGGGCCTTCGTTGTGGACGGATGCGCCCTTGGCGTCCACCGCCACCGTTACCGGCATGTCCCGAACCTCGAATTCGTAGATGGCCTCCATGCCGAGTTCGGGAAACGCCAAGAGGGTGGATTTGGTGATGGCCTTGGACACCAGATAGGCGGCGCCGCCCACGGCGATCAAATAGGCGGCGCCGTGGTCGCGGATGGCGGCGATGGCGTCGGGGCCGCGCTCGGCCTTGCCGATCATCCCCATCAGGCCAGTGCGTTCGAGCAGCGGGCGGGTGAACTGGTCCATGCGCGTGGCCGTGGTGGGGCCGGCCGGGCCCACCGCTTCGTCGCGCACGGCGTCCACCGGGCCAACGTAGTAGATGAAGCGGTCCTTGAGGTCCACCGGCAGGGGCTGGCCGGCGTCAAGCAGGTCGAGCAGCTTCTTGTGGGCGGCGTCCCGTCCGGTGAGCATCCGGCCGGAAAGCAGCAGGGTGTCCCCGGCTTGCCACTGCGCCATCTCCGTGCGGGTCAGCGCCTGCAGGTCCACCCGGCGCACGTCGTCGCCCAGTTCCAAGGCGATGTCCGGCCAGTCCCGCAAGTCCGGCGGGTCAAAGCGGGCGGGGCCGCTGCCGTCCAGGGTGAAGTGCAGATGGCGGGTGGCGACGCAGTTGGGAATCACCGCCACTGGCTTGTTGGCGGCGTGGGTGGGGCAGCTTTTCACCTTGACGTCCAGCACCGTGGTGAGGCCGCCGAGACCCTGGGCGCCGATGCCGAGGGCGTTGACCCGCTCGAACAGCTCCAAGCGCAACGCCTCGTCCCGATTGGCGGGCTGGCGGCCTTGCAGTTCGTGCATGTCGATGGGTGCCATCATGGCCTCCTTGGCCAGCAGCATGGCCTTCTCCGGGGTGCCGCCGATGCCGACGCCCAAGATGCCCGGCGGGCACCAGCCGGCGCCCATGCCGGGCACCACGGAGAGAATCCAGTCCGCCACCGAGTCGCTGGGATTGAGCATGGCGAACCTGGCCTTGGCTTCGCTGCCGCCGCCCTTGGCGGCCACTTCAATGGCCAGCTTGTCGCCCGGCACCAAGCGGGTGTGGATGATCGCCGGAGTGTTGTCCTTGGTGTTGGCGCGGGCGCCGTCCGGGTCCGCCAGCACTGAGCCGCGCAAGGGATTGTCCGCGTTCAGGTAGCCTTGGCGCACCCCGGCGTTGATCATCTCCTCCACGCCGAGCTCCGCCTCCCAAGCCACGTCCATGCCCACTTCCAGGAACAGGTTGACGATGCCCGTGTCCTGGCATATCGGCCGCTTGCCGAGGGCGCAAAGGCGCGAGTTGACCAGGATTTGCTGCAGCGCCGCCCGCGCCGCCGGGGACTGCTCCCTTTCGTAGGCCGCCGCCATGGCGCGGATGAAGTCCGGCGGATGGTAGTAGGAGATGTACTGCAATGCGTCCGCCACGCTGGCGATGAGATCGTCCTGTTTGATGACCGCCATGGCCGCTGCCCCGCTTGAAGTCTTGCCAGCATCATAACCTAGGCTGATTGGGGCGGGTTAGGGCGCCCGCAAGCTGGAATGCGCCCCGCCACAGAACAAGCCCAAACTGGCTGGGAACGAGGGCCGCCGTGATATGCTGCCTTAGCTGCTCCACGAGTCGGCAAACCAAGGGCGGATGAGATTCGGGCATGGACCAAGCAGAGGAATTTGAGCTATGCACAATTGCGAATCCCTCCGTTCGCAAAAGGCGCGGCTGGACTTTTTGGAGAAGCGGCAGCCGTTTAGAGCCCACCACATCCAGTTGTGCGACCTCAGCCCAGACTGCCAGAACCTCTCCCCCGCCTACCTTGAGGTTAGCCCCAAAGGCATCGTGCTCACCCTGATGCACCAAGGCTGGCCGGTCCATGACGCCCACCGAATCGTCAAGTACCTGGACGAGCGTCGGCAGGGCGCGGTGGACGCTTAGGGTGCAGACAGCGCATCAAGAGTCCGCCATCGGGCAACCCGGTGGATTCGTGGAGTTCTTCGCCGCATTGTGGGGCAAGGAACCCTTTGGGTGGCAGCAGGACTTGGCGCAGCGGGTGTTGCAGCGTGCCGCCGGCAACGGCCAGGAGGCGCAGACGGCTTGGCCGGAAGCCATCGCCCTGCCAACCGCTTCCGGGAAGACCGCCTGCATGGACATTGCAGTGTTTGCGTTGGCGGTTCAGGCCGCTCGGCTGAACGCTGGCGAGGCCATAACGGCCCCTAGGCGCATATTTTTCGTGGTTGACCGGCGCGTGATCGTGGATGAAGCCCACGAACGGGCCGGACGCCTGCGAGATGCGCTGAAAGAAGCGCAAAATGGCGTGCTTAAGGAAGTTGCGGATGGTCTGCGCCTGCTCGGGCACGGCGAAAACTGGCGTCCCGAAGACTTGCCGCTGTCGGTGCAGGCGTTGCGCGGCGGCATGTACCGATCCGAATCTTGGGTGCGCAACCCCTTGCAGCCAACCATCATAGCTTCCACCGTGGATCAATTGGGGTCTCGGCTGCTGTTCCGCGCCTATGGCCGCGGGCCCCGCACCTGGCCAATCTACGCCGGACTGGCGGCCAACGACAGCCTCATCCTGCTTGACGAGGCGCACTGCGCGCAGCCGTTTCTGCAAACCCTCCAAGCAGTGCAGCGTTTCCGTGAATGGGCGCGCGAACCGCTTGTCCGTTGCTTCCATCCAATAGTGATGTCCGCAACGCCGCCTTCCGGCCTGGATGATGTGTTCGGGGACAATTCGGACGAAAAAAATGACCCTCGCCACCCTTTGGGAAAGCGTCAATTGGCTAAGAAGCCGGCGAAGCTGCGCAGCGTCGGCAAGGAGATAACTAGGCAGACAGCCGAGAAGTTGACCAAGGAAATGGTCAAAGAACTGGCCTGGTCCGCACGAGAACTGTTGGGGAATGGTCGGCAGGCTGTTGTCGTGTTCGTCAACCGGGTGGCGACGGCGCGGGAGACATGGAGGCAGCTAAGGGAAGACGAAGAGAATGTCGATGCCATCTTGCTCACCGGCCGAATGCGCGATTTGGACAAAAAGGCCGCAGTCAAACGGCTGAAGGACTTGGGCCTGCACTCATCGAATGCATCGGCTCGCCGTTTGGCAAAGCCAGCGATCGTCGTTGCCACTCAGACCTTGGAGGTGGGAGCAGATCTGGATTTCGATGGCCTCGTCACCGAATGCGCCAGCCTTGATGCGCTGCGGCAGCGCTTTGGTCGGCTGAACCGCATGGGACGTTCCGTGGATGCCCGCTCCGCCATTCTGATGCGCGCCGATCAAGCCAAGTCCAAGAAGGGTGATGCCGATCCGGTTTACGGCGAAGCGCTGGCCGAGACTTGGGAATGGCTCAACGAGCAAGCGGACAAGAACGGCGAAATCGACTTCGGGATTGCGCAGCTCGCTAGCCGCCTGCCGCAAGGGGCTCAACTATCCGAGCTGAATGCTCCGGCGCCCGACGCGCCGGTGATGCTCCCCGCCCATGTGGATTGCTGGGCGCAAACCGCGCCGGTGCCGCACCCTTCGCCCGACATCGCGCCCTTTCTGCACGGCCCGCAAAAAGGAGCGGCGGACGTGCGGATATGTTGGCGGGCCGATCTCGATTTGCGGGGCGAAGACAGCCAAGATCAGGCCATTGAATCTCTGCGGCTGTGCCCTCCAAGCAGCGGCGAAGCCCTGCCGGTGCCCGTTGGTCTGTTCAAGCGATGGCTGGCGGGTAAGGAGGAAGAGGACAACAGCCCTGATCTGGAAGGAGTTGACGCAGCCGATCAAGCAGCCGATCAAGCGGTGGAGGATTGCCGCGATGCTGCATACAGCGTTGTCCGCTGGCAGGGCGCGGAAACAGACAAGCAGGATATTGTTTGGAACCCGAAGCAAATCCGGCCTGGGGATCTGATCGTGATCCCGACAGGGCATCCTGGGTCATTTGCTCGGCTCGGCGACCTCCCGCAAGATGCGCTCGCGCACCCAGACACCTTGGATGTGGGCGATCAGGCGCATCGCATCGCCCGGGCAAAGCCAATCCTTCGACTGCATCCAGCGCTTGTGGACGCTTGGCCAGACGAACTTGCCGTCAAAGGCAAAGCACACGAACTCTTGGAGAATGCGGGGCAGAAGTACGAGAGCGACCCTGACGAAATGGCCCATGAGGTACACGATCTGCTGGTCGATCTTGCCGCGGCCCAAGAACTGGAATCAAGCCGCTGGAATTGGCTGCCGCAGGCGGCTAGGGAACTCAAAAACGAATTTTCCATCGCCAAGCTGCGCCGCGAATGCCGGCTTGTTGGTCAGGGCCTTATTCTGGTCGGACGGCGCCGCTTGCTGGAGCTGGCCAACGAAGCGGGCGATTTCAGCGACGAAGACGATGCAACCGCGTCCGGCATTTCGCACCGCGGCGGGCAACCAGTGCCGCTTTGCGAGCACCTTCCCGGCGTTGAGGATTTTGCCCGCCGCCACGCCATTGGTTGCGGCCTGCCGGACGCTTTGGCGGAGGCCGTTGCCCAAGCGGGATTGCTGCACGACATCGGCAAGGCCGACCCGCGCTTTCAATCCCTGCTGCGCAATGGCGCTCCGCCGGGCAGTCAGCTGCTTGCCAAGTCCGCTCAAATGCCCAAAACTCAGGCCGCGTCAGGCCGTGCGCACAGGGCGTCCGGGTATCCTAAGGGCGGCCGTCACGAGTTGCTGTCCGTGCGGCTGGCGGAGAGCCGCCCGTCGCTATTGCCAAAGGCCCCTATCTTGCGCGACCTAGTGCTCCATTTGGTCGGCAGCCACCACGGGCACTGCCGGCCGTTCGCCCCCGTGGTGGCGGACGACAAAAGTGGAACCGTCAAGTTCGACTTGCACGGTCACCAAATGCAATGGTCCGGGCCGACCGGCATGGAACGCTTGGACTCAGGGGCCGCAGATCGCTATTGGCGGCTGGTCCGGCACTACGGCTGGTGGGGGCTGGCTTGGCTGGAAGCCCTGTTGCGCTTGGCGGACTGGCGGCGCAGCGAGTGGGAGGAGGCGCACGATGCCGGATGGAAATGACGAAGGCTTGGTGTTGAGCGGGCTTGATGGAAGCAATCCGCTGGGGTTTCTGGCGGCCGTCGGCACTCTATGCGCCAGCGTTCAAGCCGACTTGTCAAATGATTGGCGACTAAGCTGGAAAGTTCAAGGAGGCAACTGGGTGCCAGTGCTTGTGGGGAATGAAGCTTGGTCGGAGGAATATCTAGCAAAACGGCTTGCCGACTCCCTTCACTCCAATTCGACGCCAGAGTTCGACTTGGGTGCGGGGGTGAAAAATCTGGATATTGAGCCTAGGCAATTCCGCCAATATGCCAACCAAGCCCAAGATCAGGCCGCACCCCAAGATCGACGGTTTGCGGATTTCATTGCCGCCTACGGATGCGATGTCTTGAAGACCAAAGACAAAAAGAGCATCCGAGACACCGCCCTGAGAACCATGAGTGGTCAAGGCCATCAGCACTTCCTCGGTACCATGAAACAGCTAGCTGAAGAGACGCGGGAAAAACATCTGCGCCAAGCGCTGTTCGCGCCTTGGGAGCACCCTGATGAAAAACTCGGAATGCGTTGGGATCCCCAAGAAGATCGGCGATACGCCTTGCGTTGGGGCAGGCCATCTGACTCTCCCACCAAGACCATGCGCGGTGCCAATCGGCTAGCTATTGAAGCGCTGCCATTGCTTCCGTCGGTTCCCAGCCAAGGCCGTCTTCGCACCACTGGTTTTTTCATGGGCGACAAAAAGGCCCTGTTTTTTACTTGGCCCATTTGGAAAGATGCCTTGACGGTGGATGTTATGCGGTCGCTGCTTGCTCTGTCTAAACTGCTAGAGCCAACACCGAACCGTGATCATCTTCGTGATATGGGAATCGTCGAAGTGTATAGAAGTCAGCGCATTTCGGTGGATCGATACCGGAACTTCCTTCGCGCTTCGCCTGCTTGAATTGCTTGAATACAGGAGACGAAAAATGTCTGACCAACTTGACTTCAATACGCTAAGAAGTGCTGTGGCCGGAAGGGCTGCGGCGTTTCGTTGCGTCACGGACTACCAGCCTGCTGGGGGGCCGGATGACAAAGTGTTCCCTCCGACTTACTCAGGAGGCAAATACGCCACTGAAGACCGGGTTGATCCCAATACGGGGGAAATTCGGCGCTGCGTTCTGTTAGATTCGGTGCAGTCCCAAGCCAACCGCATGGAGTTGGCGCTGCTTGAGGCGCACCGCAAGGGCGAGTTGGCGCTTCCCTTGCTGATAGCTCGTTTCGATGATGAAGTGCTACCCAAGAAGTTCACAGTCACTAGTTTGGAGGCCCCTCATCGCGTGGCGGATGCTTTGTTTCGGGATAGTCTATTGGAAGGAAAAAAGTTCCGCGAATCCGATGAGGGAAAAATCCTGGACGAGGCGGGCATTCGCAATGCCACAGGATTGTTCGGCATCTGCCCCACCGCCTTGGTTTTCGGACTATGGGACTCGACAGGTCCCCGCGGCGGATTGGGCGCAAAGTTCCAACGGGCGTTGGTTTCCGAAATTGTTGGCTATGATGCGATACAGGGGGTCAAGACTTCGAGTCGCAATGATCCCGCTGCCATTGAAAGAAGTGCTGGCCCTGTATTCAGAACCGAAGATGGCGGCTGGACTCTTGATCCCGATCAGGCCGAACAGATTAAAGGGAAACCCGTTCTTTATAAACTTCGCAAGGGGCAGAAAGTGCCGTATGACTCTGAGACAGGAAGAGATGTTCCAGACCAGGGACGCCCGTCTGTGATAAATCATGGCAACGTAACGCCCGATTACGACTTTGTCAAGGAAGGGAATCAGATTCAATGGGAAACCCGCATCAATGATCATGGCGAGGAGGTTAAAGTAAGGCAACGGGTCCTTGGAGGATTTACGATTTCCAAAGCCACCCAAACCACCGTGCTCTCCTTGAGCGCCTTGCGGCGTCTTCGGTTCCCTCTTAGGGGATTGCTCGATTCTGACCACGAAACGGACGTAGCGGCCCGCGTGGCCTTGGCAGCGCTGGGACTAGCCGCTGGAACCTTGGCAAGGGAGGACGCAGATCTTAGGTCTCGCTGCCAGCTATTCGCCGAGAACGAGCCCGTTTGGGAACTGCTTGACCGCCCCGGCAAGCCGCCGAGGGAGTTTGAGATTGCCCCTTCTGATTCCATAGAGCTGCTGAATGAAGCGGTTGTCGCGGCGAAGAACGCCAACCTGCCGTGGAAAGGCGAAATGGAATTGAGGCCCTCAGGTAATTTAGTGGAACTTGTTAGACGAAGCCAAGAGTCAGCTATTTCGTCGGAGGCGGATGGCGACTGATGTTTGCCTTGGGACTTCGCTATCTGAACGGCTGGTCAATGGCGGCGGCCGATGGAGCGAGGAAGGAGCAGGCCGAATGGCCGCCCCACCCCGACCGAGTTTTCATGGCTTTGGCGGCGGCTTGGTTCGAGACCGAAGGGGATGAGGATGAGGGCGAGGCGCTGCGTTGGCTGGAAGCGCTGTCGCCGCCGGCCATGTCAGCCTCCGCTTCCTGCAATCGGACTGTTGTAACCAGCTATGTTCCCGTAAACGACAACCCAAGCCCTCTATCAAAGAAGCGGAAGCCGCTGCAGGAGGGGCACCTGCCCATTGGCCGCGACCGCCAGTCGCGCAGCTTTCCGGTTGCCGTGCCCCATAGCCCGACAGTGCATTTGATTTGGCCGGAGAATGAACTAGGGGCTCACCGTGCTCCATTGGAGCGTCTAGCGGCAAAAGTCACGCATGTGGGCCATTCGGCTTCCTTCGTGCAAGCTTGGTTAGTCGAGAGTGTCGATCTGAAGGCGAATTGGCTGCCGGCCGAAGGCATCGCCAACCTTCGGTTGCGCGTTCCATCGCCGGGCCGGCTTGAGCGGTTGGCGCAACCCTTTCACGCCGCATGGACTGAGTACCGCGACCGCATTGACGAAATGGAACGGGCTGAAACGGACCTAAAGGCCATGATGCCGCCACCGCGTGTGCCTTGGCGTCAGTTTCCAGACGCTGTTTTGCTTGCTGATGAGATTCAAACCAAGCGGCATGCAGGTTACGCCGCCGCCAAAAACGGAGATACGGGAGCGGCTGCGCATCTGGTCTATGCGTTGACGGATGACAAGGGCATTGCGGCGGTACGCAAGCTGGTGGCCGGCATTGGCGCCGAGGCTGGAGTTCCCGCGCTAGTCAGTGTGCATGCTCACGAGGGCGGAGGCGTCAATGCGATACCGGCCGCCATGGCGGAATTGCTAAGCGAGCGACTGGGCATTGAATGCAACGACACTATCGTGCAAACGAATCTGGTGTGCCACACCGGTGCGGACGGCTACGGACGGCTTGCCCGCCAAGCCCGCTTTGAAGGTGATGTTGAAGAAGGACGCATGTACCTTATGGTGGACGACTTCATTGGGCAAGGCGGCACCTTGGCGAACCTGCGCGGCTGGGTCGAGAAACGGGGTGGAAGGGTTGGCGGAGCAGTCGTGTTGACTGGCAAGCCTTATTCCGCGATATTGACCCCCTCCAAGGAGCAACTTCATGAACTCAGAAACAAGCACGGAAGAGACTTCGAGAAGTGGTGGCGAGAGCATTTCGGTCACGCCTTCAACTGCCTTACTCAATCGGAAGCTCGGTACCTCGCCCGCTCCCCGGATGTTGACGCCATCCGAGATCGACTTGCTGCGGCGCAGCGCACGGGAGATAGCGAAAGGCGTACGGGAAGCGCTGGCGAGCAAAGGAAGCGCGTCGAGGCGCTGAAGAATTGGAAACCGGCGACGCCTAAGCGGCCCGAATCTGAACAATGGCAGGGGTACGTTCAGGTGGATCCGGCAATCTCGCCAAGCACCGCATCCCAAAGCCCCCCGGGCTCCCTATTTGATCCCCGCATGGTCATCCTCGGCATCCGGGGCAAGCGCACATCCTTGCCGGCCACGCTCAAGCTCACCGCCGCCCTGCGCGGTCTGCTGATGCGCAACTGCGGTGTGCAACCGCCGCCGGAGTGGTTCAGCGGCCATCGCCCGGACGGACGGCCGACTGCGAAGCCCCATCTGGCGCTGGCACCGTTGCCCTTCGTCGGTGCGGAGCATGCGGACGGTCGGATCCTGGGCTTGGCTTTGGTTTTGTCCAAGCGGTTGGACAAGGCGGAGGCTGGAAGCTGTCTCGAGCCCATCCTCCACGATCCTGCGACTGGGCTTCCACGCTCGCACCGTTTGTTCAGTGGGCAATGGCTTGAGTGCCAAGTCGAGCTCGACACCCGCGAGCGTCCACCAAAAAACCTTGATTCCGACACCTGGACAGAGGCGTCCAAAGTTTGGGCCAGCGTGACGCCGGTAGTGCTGAACAGGCATTTCGATGGGAAGGACAGATGGCTGCAGGCGGCGGAGAGCGTGAAGGACGCTTGCCAACATATCTGCCTTCCCCGCCCGAATGAGGTGCTGCTGCATCCGGTCTCCTTGGTCGAAGGGGTGCCTCACGCCAGAGATTTTCCGCAACTGACGCGCAAGCGCGACGGCGGCCGGCGGAGCCACAGCCACGCCGTGCTGACCTTCAACGAGCCGGTGCGTGGCCCCGTGCTGTTGGGCGCCGGGCGCTTTCGCGGCTACGGCCTATGCCGGCCGGCAGGGCATTGACGGCCTGCTGAACCCCCCCTTGCCGCCGAATTGTGATGGGAGCTTCCCGAAGCGGGGATGGATCGTTTCCCTTGGCGACGACTGGAACCCTAGGGCGTCGGACCTGCATCCCGCCCGCGCCTGCCGCTTCCGGGCTGCACGGCGGAGAAACAATCGCCTCGGACGACGGCGCAGGCGCGCACGATCTTGGCAGCCGACAAAATCGCCGCTTCGTAAGGAGACCCGGGGAACATGTTTTTGGCCGGTTCGTTGATCAGCGCCGCGACGGCGTCCCGATTCAAGCCGAGGACGGGCGATTCATCCACCCGCGCATAACCTTCGCCCTTCATGGACAGCATCTCCACGGTGACGGCGCGTTCAAATGCGTCGCCCGTGGTGCGCCATACTTCAGGGATCTCCAGCTCGTGGTACTTTGAGAGTTTTGCGGAGTCCAAGAAGGTCGCCTCCACCTCCACCACCAAATCCGGAGGATTTTCGGTCAGGAATGCATCTCCCGCATCCGCACTGGCCCCATCCGCCGCCAGTTTTCGATAAGCCACGGCCTTCCGTCCAAGGTGGAAGGCGCAATCAGGCTCGGGGCCGGTGTTCTTCGGATCAACAGGGCGCCGAAGGCGCGTGGACTTGAAACCCTCGCAAGGTACGCCCGCAGCATCGCACAAGTTGCCCATGATGCGGTCCACCCCATGCCCGGTCGTCTCATGCGCCCGGCTTGGCGCCATGAGCATTATGATGCCCTGCTGCGCATCCAGGTACGCCTTTCTCCAGCCATGCCGGGCGTTGTCCAGCATGGACGCCAAGGTCGCCACGCACTTGCTCGACACCCGAAACGCCATCCACTCCGAGCCCAGATCTCCCCGCCCCTGCGCGTCTGGCTCGGCCAAGGGAAAAGTTTCGCCCACAACGGCGCTCCATCAACGACTGCCGGCATGTTGGCATGGCTGATGCACCCGGTCAACTTGCGCACCCTAATCCCCTGCTCTTGGCTTCCAGCAAGCCAGCGCGGAGCCAGTTATGGGTCCATTGGACCGGACGGTTCGTCGAGCGAAGCGAGTTCAGAACATCCTCCACCGCCGAGACACGGACTGAGGGATCGTCCTCCAGTTGAGTGCTCTGCGCCCGTTGCAGCGCCACCTGCTGGCACTCCGCGCCCGCCGCTTGCCGGATGCCCCGCGCTGCTGATGGCCGCGTCAAGCGAGGCGCACAGGTCTTGCGCTGCGCCGAATGCCCTTGGTTCAACGCCGCTTCCTTCGGCGGCAGCGTCCTTGGGCTTGACGGGGCACCCGTGCTAGGGTTCGCGTTTCGGGTGCCGTCCGCCCGTCGTTTCGCGCCCCTTTGATGCAGGCAACGCCATGATCGCCGCTTTGAGGATGGTCGCCCGGCCTTTGCTGGAGGGGCTGCGGGACCTTGCGCCCATCATTTTGGTCATCGTCTTCTTTCAGGTGGCGGTGCTGCGGCAGCCCTTCCCGAACTTGGCCGAGGTGTTGGTGGGGCTGGCCTGCGTGGTGGCCGGGCTGACGCTGTTCATTCAGGGGCTGGAGATGGGGCTGTTTCCCTTGGGGGAGGCGATGGCCCACGCCTTCGCCCGCAAGGGCAGCCTCGTCGCCCTGTTCGCCTTCGCCTTCAGCCTGGGCTTCGGCACCACGGTGGCGGAGCCGGCGTTGATCGCCGTGGCCGCCGAGGCCGCCAAGGTGGCCGCCGAATCCGGGCACATCGCCGCCAGCGACGCGGCCCGGCAGGCTTACGCCTTCAACCTGCGCATGGTGGTGGCCCTGTCCGTAGGGGTGGCCATCGTCTTGGGGGTGCTGCGCATCATCAAGGGCTGGCCGATTCACGTCTTCATTATCTCCGGCTATGTTCTGGTCACCCTCATGACGGCCTTTGCGCCCGAGGAGATCATCGGCGTGGCCTACGACAGCGGCGGCGTCACCACCAGCACCATCACGGTGCCCTTGGTGACCGCCTTGGGGGTGGGCTTGGCCCACTCCATACGGGGCCGCAACCCGATGATCGACGGCTTCGGGCTGATCGCCTTCGCCAGCCTGACGCCCATGATCTTCGTGCTGATGTACGGCATGGCGGTCTGATGGAGGACTTGCTCGCCTTGGTGGTGGACACCGCCGCCTCCACCCTGTTCGATGTGGTGCCCATTCTGGGCGTTTTGGTGGTGTTCCAAACAGTGGTGCTGCGTCGCAAGCTGCCCAACCTGCGCCGCATTTTGGTTGGCTTCGCGCTGGTGCTGGTGGGTTTGGCGCTGTTCCTGATCGGCTTGCAGGAGGCGCTGTTTCCCATCGGCGAGACCATGGCCCGGCAGCTCACCTCCCCTGCCGCCATAGGCATGGAGCGTCTGGCCGACGGTGTGCATTGGCGGGATTATCTGTTGGTTTACGCCTTCGCCGCCGCCATCGGCTTCGCCACCACCGTGGCGGAGCCCTCGCTGATCGCGGTGGCCTTGAAGGCCCAGGAGGTTTCCGCCGGCGCGGTCCATGCTTGGGGACTGCGCATCGCCGTGGCGGTGGGCGTGGCGGCGGGAGTGTCCCTTGGCTGCTTCCGCATCGTCACCGGCACACCGCTGCCCTGGTACATCATGGCGGCCTACGCCGTGGTGATCGTGCAGACCTTCCGCTCGAACCGCAGCATCATTCCCTTGGCCTACGACAGCGGCGGCGTCACCACCTCCACCGTCACCGTGCCGGTGGTGGCGGCCCTAGGCTTGGGGCTGGCCGCCACCGTGCCGGGGCGCAGCCCGCTGATCGACGGCTTTGGCCTAATCGCCTTCGCCAGCGTGTTTCCCATCATGTCCGTGCTTGGATACGCTATGATTGCCGACAGCATGAACCGCGTCCGCAAAGCCAAGGACCAACAAGCATGATTCCGTTGTTGAACGCGGAGAAGGTGAACAAATGAACCGGATTTCCAGCCGCGCCAAGTCCATTCATCGGCCTGCGGCGGCATCTTGCGGAGCTGTCCTTGCGGGCGGAAACGCGGCGCCAATCGGCCGCAGCCTTGGCCGCGCCGCCCTGGCTCGGTTGGCCGGGGCTGAACTTCCCTGGGCGCCTGCGCCATGAAGCTGAAGCTGATCGCCGTCCTCGCCAGCAGCGACAAGACCGACCTCATCATCCAGACCGCCCGGGAGGCCGGGGCCACCGGCGCCACCGTCATCAGTAGCGGGCGAGG
This sequence comes from Candidatus Azophilus sp., assembly GCA_965200465.1. Lineage (GTDB taxonomy): Bacteria > Pseudomonadota > Gammaproteobacteria > Pseudomonadales > Azotimanducaceae > Azophilus. The sequence goes on from OZ241358.1 coordinate 376,546, forward strand.
GGAGGGCTTGAAGCCGGCCAAGACTTTTCTGGGCCTGGACCTCACCGCCGCGTGCGACCTGCTGCTGTTCATCGTGGTGGAGAACCGCGCCAGGGATATCTTGGAGCGCATCCAAGACGCCGCCCGGTTCGAGCACGAGTCCGGCGCCGGCATCGCCTTCCAGTTGAGCATTGAGGACGCCGTGGGCCTGACCACCCAAATGGACGCCTTTCTTGCGGCGATCGAGGAGGCGATATGAGCGGCCGACCAAGCGCCGAAGCGGAGGTTCGCGTAGCGGACCTCATGTCCAAGAGCATCGAGACCATTGACGGCCGCGCCACCGTGGCCGAGGCCATGGCGCTGATGCGGGAGCACGGCATCAGTTCCTTGGCGGTCAACCGGCGCAACGCGGATGACGAGCTGGGCCTGTTGGTCGTCTCCGACATCGCCGCCGCGGTGATCGCCGAAAACCGCGCGCCGGAGCGGATGCATGTCTATGAAGTCATGTCCAAGCCGGTGCTCACCCTGCCGGCGAACATGCTGGCCCGCTACGCCACCCGCCTGCTGGTGCGCCTTGGCCTGTCCCGGGCGCTGGTGGTGGATCAAGAGCGCAACCTGCTGGGCTTGGCCACCCTGCGGGACTTGGTGCTCGGCGACGCCCTAGGATAAATCCCATAATGAGGGTGCAATCAGAGTTGCTTTAAGCATAAACTATTGCCCCGATAGGTGGAGGAACTTTGTTGATGACGGCTGCATCCCGTTCGGCCGTTAATGGAGTCCCGCCACTTGCTGGCTTTTCAAGGAGAGAGCAAATGTTCAAGCGAGTAAGCAGGTTCGTTCAACCAGCCTTGGTGCTGTGCGCCGGTCTCTTGCCGGCGCTTCCGGCCGGCGCCCAAGAGATGCCCGAAGGGCTTGTCCTTCTGGAGGAGATCATCGTCACGGCGCAAAAGCGCGAGCAGAGCCTGCAGGACGTCGGCATAGCGGTGACGGCCTTCACTGGAGACCAACTCAAGGAGCTCGGCGTCGTCAACAGCACCGACGTGGCGGCCATGACGCCGGGGTTGAACTACACCATTCCCAATGCGGAGTCCAGCCAGATCAACTTCTTCCTGCGCGGCGTTGGCCTGAACGACTTTGCGGACGCCAACGAAAACCCGGTGGCGGTCTATGTGGACGACATTTACCGGCCGGCCATGGGCGGCCTGAGCTTCCAACTCTTCGACGTGGACCGCGTGGAGGTGCTGCGCGGGCCGCAGGGCTCCCTGTTTGGGCGCAACACCACCGGCGGCTTGGTCCACTACCTCACCAGAAGGCCCACCCAGGAGTTGGACGGCTATCTTGAAGTCGCTGGCGGCGAATTCAATGAGGTGAAGCTGGAGGGCGCCATCGGCGGCGGATTTGGCGACAACGCCGCCGGGCGGCTGTCGGTGGCGCGGCGCAAGCACGACGGCTACACCGAAAACCGGCTTGGCCCGGACTACAACGAGACCGACGCCATCGCCCTGCGCGGCCAGTTGGCGCTTACCCCGACGGCCGGTTTTGATGCGCTCGTCAACGCCTACTACTCGGACAATGACGCCGCCGTGGGCGCTTGGCAGCACCAAGCCACCAAACTGGCCGCCAACGGCGACAGCGTTCCCCTCGGCCCCAACGAGCAGACCATTTCGGTGGATTGCCTGCCGGACGGGGTGTCGGACGCCAATGACATGCGCCCGGCGCCGGGGGCGGACTGCTTTGGCTACCGGGACACGGACGGCGACCCCCATGCCGGGGACTACGACCGGGACGGGCGCGTCAAGGTGGAGACCGTCGGGGCGTCGTTGACCCTGAACTGGCGCATGAACGACAGCGTCACCCTGACCTCCATCACCGGCTTTCAGAACGTGGATCGCCTGCAGTCGGAGGACACCGAGGCCGGCCCCTTGCCGCTGATCATGCCCACCTTCCGGGCGGAGACCGAAACCTTCACCCAGGAACTGCGCGCCGCCGGCGGCTCGGAGCGGTTCCGCTGGTTGGTCGGCCTTTACTACTTCGACAACAAGGTGGATGGCCACTACAGCTTGGACCTGCTCAATCTGGACTTCGTGAACTTTGAGGCGAACTACGTCCAGGACACCGAGTCCATGGCCCTCTTCGGCCAAGTGGAGTTCAGCCTAAGCGAGGATTGGACCCTGATCGCCGGCCTGCGGGGCGCCTTTGAGGAAAAGAAGCTGGACTATCTGAATTTGGACACTTCCGGCTTCTTCACCAACGTCATCGGCCTGCCCAACAACGTCGCCTTCGATTTCGACGCCGACAGCGTGGGGGGGCTGGCCGAGCACGACGAGAACAACCTCAGCGGCAAGCTGGAGTTGGACTGGCGGCCCGGGGAGGACCTGCTGCTCTACGGGTCCCTCTCAAGAGGCGTGAAGTCGCCGGGCTTCAACGTCGGCTTCCTGGACCAGACCTTCCTGTTCGGCAGCAACACCGTGCAGACCATTCCCTACGGCGAGGAAACCCTGACCAGCTACGAACTGGGCTTCAAGTCCAGCTTCGCCGGCGGACGGGCGCGGCTGAACGGCAGCGCCTTCTACTACGACTACAAGGATTTCCAGACCTTCCGCTTCGAGCAGCTGAACCAGGTGATCTTCAATGCCGACGCCGAAATGCTGGGCGGGGAGTTGGAGCTGCAAGCCTCCCCCGCAGTGGGTTGGGACCTCGTCTTGGGCTTAGCGGCGCTCGACCCGAAGGCCAAGGACATCCCCAGCCCCTTGGGCGGCAGCTTCAACCGCACGCCGGTGGCGGCGCCGAAGTTCTCGGCCACCGCCTTGCTGCGCTACGAATGGCCGGCCTTGGGCGGCAAGCTGGCCGTGCAGGCTTGGGGAAGCTGGCAAAGTTCGGTTTACTACGACATCCAGAACGTGGCGGTCTCCAAGCAGGGCGGCTACGGCTTGGGCAACCTGCGCCTTTCCTACAGCGATGCGGCGGAGCGTTGGGAGGTGGCGGCCTTCGTCCACAACATCACCGACGAGGAGTACCTTAGCTACACCTTTGACTTCACCGCCACCTTTGGTTTCAACCAGCTGGCCTACGGCAAGCCGCGCTGGGCGGGAGTGAGCTTCCGCTACAACATTCAGTAGGCGGTCGGCCAAGCAAAGGGCCAACGAAGGGCAGGGGGAGGCGATGCAGATGGGCAAGGGCGGGGAGAAGGGTCCGGCGCCGTTCGCCAGCCTTGCCGGCAAGGTCGCCATCGTCACTGGCGGCGGCCAGGGCATCGGCGCCGGCATCGCCCAAGTCTTCGCCGCCGCCGAAGCCAAGGTGCTGGTGGCCACCCGCACCGCCGAGCACGGCGAACGCACGGTTGACGGCATCCGGCGGGCGGGGGGCGAGGCGGCCCTGATGGCGGTCGATGTCGGTGGCTTGGAGAACTGCCGCAAGGTGGTGGACGAGGCCGTTCGCCTTTGGGGCGGGCTGGACATCCTGGTCCATAACGCCGCCTCCTTTCTTGGCGGCCCGGTGGACGGCTACTCGGAGGCCGACTTGGAAACGGTGCTGGCGGTCAACCTGAAGGCCTGCTTTCGGCTTTCGGCGGCCAGCATTCCGCATCTGCGGCGGCGCGGCGGCGGACGGCTGCTGTTCACCTCCTCGGTGACCGGCCCCCGGGCCGCCATGCCCGGAACGTCCTACTACGCCGCCTCCAAGGGCGGCATGAACGCCTTCATCCGCACCGCCGCCATCGAACTGGCTAGGAGCAACATCACCGTCAACGGCGTGGAGCCGGGCTACATCCGCACCGCGGCGATGGAGATTCTGGCGGACGAGCAGGGCCTTGCGCAGATGAGCAAGTACATTCCCATGGGCCATCTGGGAGCGCCGGAGGACATCGCCTACGCCATGCTCTACCTAGCCAGCGACCAGGCCCGCTACCTCACCGGCCAGACGCTGTGCGTCGACGGCGGCTCCACCCTGCCGGAAAGCCCGGTCTTCTTGGAGGAGTTGGAGGGCATCAAGGAAGTGGGCGGCTCCTCCGCCTAGCGTGCTTGAATGCAGGAAAGCCGAACGAGTGGGCATAGTTTGCCCATGCACGGCCGGCCGCAGTTAGGGTAGGCGGCCATGGGCGCGGCTGCAGCGCGTTTGGCGGCGGTCGCCGCCGAAGCCTTGGATGCTTGGGGTTGGCGGCAGGCGCAGCTACGGCTCATCAAGCATCGGGAGAACGCTGTCTTTGCGGCGGTCTTGGACGGCCGGCGGCGGGCCTTGCGGCTGCACCGGCAGGGATACCATGATGACGCGGAACTGCGCTCCGAACTGCAATGGATGCGCGCCTTGGAGGCGGCCGGCATCGAGGTGCCCCAGGTGGTTCCCACGGCTGCCGGCGAGCTGTTCGTAAGCCGGCGCTTTGAGAGCCTGCCCGGCCCGTTGCAGGCGGACCTGTTTGAGTGGATCGACGGGGAACCCCTAGGTGCCGTCGAAACCGGGATTAGGGACGCTGGACGGGACGTCGCGCAGACCTACTTCACCATCGGCGCCCTGGCCGGCCGGCTGCACAACCAATCCTCGGCTTGGACGTTGCCGCCGGGCTTCAAGCGCCATGCTTGGGACTTGGCCGGCTTGGTGGGCGAGCAGCCGTTTTGGGGCCGGTTTTGGGAGTTGCCGACGCTTTCCAACGACGAACGCAAGCTCATGGAGCGCACCCGGCAACGGCTGCGGCGGGAACTGTCCGGCTTGCGCCAGTCGCCGGACAACTACAGCCTGATCCATGCGGACTTCGTGGCGGAGAACATCCTGGTCGATGGCGACCAGGTGCGTCTCATAGACTTTGACGACGCCGGCTTCGGCTGGCACCTGTTTGAACTGGCCACCTCCACCCACTTCCTGATGGGGGAGGAATGCTTTGAGGCGGCTCAGGAGGCGCTGATTCGCGGCTACCGCAGCGAACGCCCCCTGCCGGATGCGCAGTTGGCGCGGCTGCCGCTGTTCTCCTTGGCGCGGGCCACCACCTACTTGGGCTGGGTGCATACCCGCCCGGAGACCGAAACCGCCCAGGAAATGACGCCGATGCTGGTATCCTCCGCCTGCGAGCTTGCGGAAACCTATTTGACGCAGACGGGGGGAACCGCATGAGCATTGCGGAACTGTTGGTGCGCCGGGAGCGGCTGCTCGGCCCCGGCAACCCGCTGTTCTACGAGGAGCCGTTGCATTTGGTGCGCGGGGAGGGCGTTTGGCTGTTTGACGCGGACGGGCGCCGCTACCTGGACTGCTACAACAACGTGCCCTGCGTCGGCCACTGCCATCCCAAGGTGGTGGAGGCCCTGTGCCGCCAAGCCAAGCTGCTCAACACCCACACCCGCTACCTGCACGAGAACATCCTCGACTATGCGGAGCACCTGCTGGGCAAGTTCGACCGCAGCCTGGATCGGGTGGCCTTGGCCTGCACCGGCAGCGAGGCCAACGAACTCGCGCTGCGCATCGCCCGCTTCAACACCGGCGGCGAGGGCTTCATCTGCACCAACGCCACCTACCACGGCAACACCGCGGCGGTGGCCCAGATCAGCCCCATCTTCGAACCCTTCGAGGGCTACGGCGAGGCGGTCCGCATGGTTCCCTGGCCGGACGCCTACCGGCCTTTGCGCAACCTAAGCGGCGGTGCGCTGGCCGATGCCTACGCCGACGAGGTGCGCAAGGCCATCGCCTCCTTCCAAGAAAAGGGCGTGCAATTCGCCGGCATGTTGGTCTGCCCCATCTTCGCCAACGAGGGGCTGCCGAGAGCGCCGCCCGGCTATTTGGAGAAGGCCGTCGGCCATGTGCGCCGCGCCGGCGGCCTGTTCGTTGCGGATGAAGTGCAGGCCGGGTTTGGCCGCACCGGCCGTTGGTGGGGCCACGAACTCAGCGGCGTCATCCCGGACATCGTCACCTTGGGCAAGCCCATGGGCGCCGGCCACCCCGTTTCCGGCCTGGTCGCCCGGGGCGAACTGCTCGACAACTTCCGCCGCCGCCAAGAGTACTTCAACACCTTCGGCGGCAACCCGGTGTCCTGCGCCGCGGCCGAGGCGGTGCTTCAGGTCATTGAGGAGGAGGGCTTGGTGGAGAACGCCGCCAAGGTGGGCGAATACGTTTTGCAGCTGCTCCAGGAGCTTCAAGCCAAGCACGAGCTCATCGGCGACGTGCGCGGGCGCGGGCTGTTCTTCGGCATGGACTTGGTCGCCAATCGGGAGACCAAGGCGCCGGCCCCGGATGAGGCCAAGCGGGTGGTCAACGCCATGCGCCGCAAAGGCGTGCTGATGGGCAACATCGGCGAACACGGCAACGTGCTGAAGCTGCGCCCGCCGCTGTGCTTCTCCAGGGCGAACGCGGACCTTCTGGCGTCCGCCTTGGATGAGGTGCTGGCGGAGCTGGCTGCGGCTTGGATTGCGCGGCGATGATGGGCGGTGCTATCGTGCATGCGCAACCCTGCACAACGGAGACTGGAGCCGGGAAGCCCAGCCATGCCCCACCTGATAGTCGAGTATTCGGCCAATCTGGAAGCGGAGATCGAGCTTGACGATCTGCTGTGCAAGCTGCGCGACCAAGCCGCCGCCGGAGGGGTTTTTCCACTGCCCGGCATCCGGGTGCGGGCCGCTCGCCGGGAGCGCTGCCTGATCGCTGACGGCGACCCGGCGCACGGCTTCGTCCACGTCACCGCCCGCATCGGCGCCGGGCGGGATGAAGCCACCCGCCGCGCCCAGGCGCAACTGCTGTTCGACGCCCTCTGCGAGCACTTGGCGCCCATCTATGAGCGCCGTGGGCTGGGCGTCTCCTTCGAGATGGTGGAAATCGACCCCGTGGGCAGCTTCAAGAAGAATAATCTGCACGAGCGGCTGCGGCGCTGATGGCGAAGGCCCGCATCGTTGCGCAAAGCCGAGGGCGGCGCCGGCCAATGGTCGGCGCCTTGGTCAGGAGCCGCATGGCGCCGTTCGGCAGCGGTTGGCGGACGCTTGTGCTCGCCTTGTTGCCGATGTCCGGCCAAGGCGCCGCGCAGGTGAACGCTTGGGAGCTGATTTCGCCGACGGTTTTGGACTGGCGCCAAGCCGAGCAACGCCGCACCGTCGCCAAGGACCTTCTGGAGCGGCTGGACATGCTGGGCAGCGCCGTGCCGCCGCTGTCGCCGAATCAGCAGGCGCAGGTGCTCAAGGAGGCGGCCGAACTCGAGCGTCTCGACCCGGATGCGGACTCCCGCAGGCGCAGCCGCTTGTTCATGTCCCGCCGCTATCAGCACTTCCGTTTGCTGGATTTGCTTGCGGAGACGCGCAGCAACCTTAAGTGCGTCCTAGCCGCCGAACGAGTCAGCGAGGAGATGCGCTGCTGGAGCCTGGCCAGCGTCAACTTCGGGGAGGAGGCGAAACTGGACTTGGCTCTGTCCATGCTGCGCCGCGCCCGCCTGATTCCCAAGGACGGCGCCATGCCGGTGAAGGCCCAGGACCCGGCGGTCTGGTACGGGGAGTACGGCCGCGGGATTTTGCAACACATCCTGGCGCCCTACCTAGCCGAGCAGGCCGCCGCTGCAGCGCCTTGCGCGCAGAACGGCTCCGTCGAGCCCAAGCCAACAAGCCCTTGAATGAACGGCTTGCTGATGATCCGCCAACCGTCGCCCTGCAACCCCGCACGGCGGTTCCTTGCTGGGGTTCAGGGCATGGCGTTTGCGGCAGGGGCCGCGCCTAGAGTCAGCAGGCCCGTTCGTTGGGCGCTTGCATGGCTTGATTCCCGCTGTCAATAGGGGTAAATCTGCGCCTATGCTGGGTCTTGCGGCCATCGGAAGGGCGGTGCGGGCGGGCGCCTTGCTGGGCGCTTGCGGCTTCGCGTTCGCCTCGGAAACCGTGCTGTTGAACACGTCTCCGGCCTTGGACTGCTACCGCGCCGCCGCCGACGGCGGTGCGCCCTTCGACATCGACGCCTGCACCTTGGCCATCGAGCGGCAAATGCTGAAGCCGGAGGATCTGGCGGCGACCTACTCCAACCGAGGCATCCTGCTCGCCCGCTCCGGCGACGTGACGGCGGCGCTGAAGGATCACGACCGAGCCTTGAAGATAGCGCCGGACATGACCAGCATCTACATCAACCGCTCCAACGCCTTGGTTGCGGCGAGGCGCTACAAGGCCGCCATGGAGGACCTTGAACGGGCCATCGCCAAGGCCGACGCCCTGCTGCCTGTGGCCTACTACAATCGAGCGCTCATGTTCAACACCCTCGGCGATAGGCAAGCGGCCCGGGCGGACGCCGAACGGGCGGCGGAATTGGCCCCGGAGACGGCGGCCTATCGTCATTTCGTGCAGGTCCTTAGCGAATGAGGGAGTTGCCGCGGGCGCCGGGGGCCGATGCCGCAGCGCCTTGCCCCCGCAGTCCATGAACGCCAACTTCGCCGCTGAATTGGAGGCCGTTTTCGCCGCCAATCGGCAAAAGCCCTGCTTCCGTTTGGCCGAAGGCGGCGTCTGGACCTTCGGCGGCCTGCTTGAAGCCGTGGACCGCTTGGCCGGGGTGCTGGCGGCGCATGGCGTGGGGCCGGGGGAGCGGCTGCTCGCCCAAGTCGATAAAACTCCCGAGGCCGTTGCCCTGTACATCGCCACCTTAAAAGTTGGCGGCGTCCATGTGCCGTTGAACACGGCCTATACGCCGCCGGAGGTCGAACGCTTCATCGCCGACGCCGAACCTCGGCTGTTCGTGCACACGCCCACCAAAACGGACTGCAGCGCCGTTCCGGCAAATCTGGCCACGCTGACCCTAAGCGCCGAGGGCGGCAGCCTGAGGGAAGCGATGGCTGCGGCGACCCCCTGCACAGCTGCGGTTGCCCGCCAGGCCGATGACTTGGCGGCCTTGGTTTACACCTCCGGCACTACTGGGCGCTCCAAGGGCGCCATGCTCACCCACGGCAACATCCGCAGCAACGCCCATGCCCTGCGCGATTGCTGGGGCTGGCGCGATGACGACGTGCTGCTGCACGCCCTGCCGCTGTTTCACGTGCATGGACTGTTCATCGCCCTGCACTGCGCTCTGCTTGGCGGCGCCCCGACGGTCCTGTTGCCGCGCTTTGACGCCGCCGAAGTGCTCGAGTGGCTGCCGGAGTCCACCGTCATGATGGGCGTGCCGACCTTCTACTCAAGGCTTCTGAACCAACCGCAACTGGACCGGGAGCGCTGCGCCGGCGTCCGGCTGTTCATCTCCGGTTCCGCGCCGCTGACGGAGGCGACCTTCCACGCTTGGGAGGTCCGCACCGGGCACCGGATTCTGGAGCGCTACGGCATGTCCGAGACCATCATCAACACCTCCAATCCCTTGGCTGGGGAGCGCCTGGCCGGCACCGTCGGCTTCCCGCTGCCGGGGGTTGCAGTGCGGGTGGCGGGGGAGGACGGTGCGCCGTTGCCGCCCGGCGCGGTCGGCATTGTCGAGGTGCGCGGCGCAAACGTCTTCAAGGGCTATTGGCGCCAGCCCGAAAGGACCGCCGAGGAGTTCCGGGCGGACGGCTTTTTCGTCACCGGCGATCTGGGCGTCATGGACGGGGCCGGGCGCCTTTCCATCGTCGGCCGCTCCAAGGACCTCATCATCTCCGGCGGCTACAACGTTTATCCCAAGGAGGTGGAGGCCCTCATCGACGAAATGGACGAAGTGGCGGAGTCCGCCGTCATAGGCGCACCGCACCCGGACTTCGGCGAGGGGGTGGTGGCGGTGGTGGCGCCCACCGGCGCTTCGGTTTCCTTGGAGCTGGTGTCGGCCCAGCTGCATGAGCGTCTAGCCCGCTTCAAGCAGCCGAAGAAGGTGGTGAACGTCCCGTCCTTGCCGCGCAACAGCATGGGCAAGGTGCAGAAAAACCTGCTGCGGGAGCAGTGCGCGGATCTTTTTGTTGCGGGCTAAAGCCGCCCCAAACGTCCGCCACGCTGTGGAGCATCCATCGGGACGTTGGCGATTTGCGCGGACGCATGGCCTGGCTTGAAGGGCTGTTTGAGGGCTTCACCGGACGCAAGGACACGCCGGTCGGCTAGGCCGCCCGCAGCAAAGCCAACCCGCCGACAACCGAGGCCAAGGCTAGGCTGCACGGCGCTTCAGGCGCTTGGAGAGGACGCCGACGATCTTCTTGGCCATTAGGGGAAACAGGCCCAGCAAGGCGAAGGACAGGATGAGCGTGGGCGACAGGATGCCGGACAAGGACTCAAGCTGGCCGATCTCCTTGCCGGCGTTCACATAGACCAGGGTGCCGGCCAGCATCCCCAACTGGCTGACCCAGTAGAACGTCCAAGTCTTGATCGGCGTCAGCCCCATGGCCAGATTGATGGCGAAGAAGGGAAAGGCCGGCACCAGCCGCAGGGCGAACAGGTAGAACGCCCCCTCCCGCTCAACGCCGCGGTTGATGGGTTCGAGTTGCTTGGCGAAGCGGGCCTGCACCCGGTCCTTGAACAGGTAGCGGGCGAAGCTGAACGCCGTCGTGGCGCCCAGGGTGCTGGCGAAGGACACGATGAGGGCGCCCAGCCCCAAGCCGAAGACGGCGCCGGCGGCCAAGGTGAGCACCGTCGCGCCGGGCAATGACAGTCCGGTGACGGCCACGTAGATCGCCAAGTAGCCGAGTGTGCTGAGCAGCGGATGGGCTTGGTGCAGCTCCACCGCCGCCATGCGCTGTGCCTGAAGGAACTCCAGGCTCAGGAAGCGCTGCAGGTCGAAGTGGAGAAACAGCGCCGCCAGCACGGCGATGGCCGCCAAGAGCGCCAGTTGGCCCCGCTTCAAAGCTTCGGCCTAGTTGTGCGGCTCATTTCCAGTCGTTCCGCCCGAATTGCCTGCGGAACTATATTGTGCATTGAGGTTCAGTGGGAAGCCCCGCACAGCGGCAAGCACAGGGCTTGATGCTTCGCTCCCAGCCTGTCGGACTTTGCCGCTAAGTGCTTGACTTATAAGGAGTTCATGTTTTTCGTGAAAATAAGAAAATGCTTATGATTCAATGAGTTATGTGTTGCAAAAAGCCCAAGTCCGACAGGCTGTTCCCCCATTTTTTTGTTGACGGCGTAGTTCGCCGCGGCGCTTTGCGCAGCCACAGCGGGTTGCAGGAGCGTTTTCCGGCGAAGCGTCGCCTGTTCACCGTGGCGCCAGCGACCGCCGCAAAGTTTGAGCACCGCCTCCGTGCGCTTCCGCTGGCGCACCGTCCGGCGAACGTCGGGGCGCCGAATCCCTGGGCCGCTGACAAGCGGATTTACCGGCGTTATCCAGACGCGGCTTGCAAGTCGGCGGCCAGGATGCGTATCCAGCGTTCCTCGGTAATGAACCCGGAGCCCCAAACAGCGTAGTCCGGCCCCAAGCCCTTGGCGATGATCTCGTCCAAACTCGCACCCTCCGCCAACGCCGCGGCGACCTTTTGCCTAGTGCTGCGCAGGGCCTTGATGGTGGCCTTGACGTCTGCCAAGCCGCCGAGGGGTCCATGGCCGGGGATGACCTTGACGTCCGGGGCGGCCCACTCCAGCACCGCCTCCAGGTTGGCGATGTAGCCGGTCAGGGTGCCGCCGGCCTCCAGGTCGATGTACGGGAAGCGGCCGGCGAACAGCTGATCCCCCAAGTGCAGGACGTTGGAGGTGCGGAACCAAACGGCGCTGTCGCCGTCCGTGTGCCCCGAGGGCAGGTGCAAAAGACGTATCTCCTCGCCATTGAAATGCACGCTCATGGACTCCGCGAAGGTGACGACCGGCAGGGCCGCCGCCGGCAGGCCGTCGTCCATGAGCAGACGCGCCCGCACGTTGCGGTGCGCTATGAGGGTGCCGGCCTGGCCGAAGTGCGGATTGCCGCCCACATGATCGCCGTGGTAGTGGGTGTTGAGGATGAACTTTGGCCGGCCGCCGCCGAGGGCGTCTATGGCGGCCTGAATGCGGCCCGCCAAGGGCAGGAACTGATCATCGACGATGAGCACGCCGTCTTCGCCCACCGATGCGGCGATGTTGCCGCCGGCGCCAATGAGCATATGCACCGGGCCGCGCACGGGAACGGCTTTGACCTGCACGTCCTTGAAACGGTCTTCGGCGGCGACCAAGGCTGGCGCCGCCGCCCACAACGCCAAAAGCAGCCCTGCGGCAGCCGTTTTGCGCATCGGCGGCTTCGCCGGATGAAATTGCCCAACCATCTGGTCCTCCTTACGCCGGAAACCCTACAGCGCAACTCTCTGCGAAATTAAGGGCTTTTCTGCGTTGCTGCAAGCGGTTATTCTGCACACCTTAAGTTGGCGCCGGAATAGCTCAGTTAGGTAGAGCGGCTGATTCGTAATCAGTAGGTCCGCAGTTCGAATCTGCGTTCCGGCACCAGATTTCCGCGCAGCGGGAATCCTAGGCATCCCTTGCTTAGGCGGCCGGCGTTTGGCCCTTCGCGCAGCGCCGTTAGCCGAGGTCTGCGGCTAGGGTGAAGCGCATCGACAGATCCAAGGACTGCACGTCCTTGGTCAGGGCGCCCACGGAGATGCAGTCCACGCCGGTTTCGGCAATTGCTCTGATGTGCCTCTCGTCAATGCCCCCGGACGCCTCCAGCTTGGCGCGGCCCTTGGCCAAGGCCACGGCCTGCCGAATTGCGGCGATGGAGAAGTTGTCCAGCATGATGAGGTCCGCGCCGGCGTCCAAGGCTTCCTCAAGCTCCGACAGGGACTCCACTTCCACCTCCACGACCAGTCCGTTGTCTTGGCGTTGCGCTTGGCGGACGGCTTCGCTGATGGAGCCGGCGGCGGCGATGTGGTTCTCCTTGATGAGGTAGGCGTCGAACAGGCCGAGGCGGTGGTTGCGCCCGCCGCCGCAGCGCACGGCGTACTTCTGCGCCAAGCGCAGGCCGGGGATGGTCTTGCGCGTGTCCAGCAGTTGGCAGCGGGTGCCGTCAAGCAGGCGCAGCAAGCGCCGGGTTTGGGTGGCGGCGCCGGAAAGCAACTGCACGAAGTTCAGCGCCGTCCGCTCGGCGGTCAGGATGGCCCTGGCTTGGCCGCGCAACTCGAAGAGCGCCTGCCCGGCGCTGAGGTCATCGCCATCCGCCACGCGCCAATCGACCCTGAGGGTGCCGTTGAAGTGCGCCGCCACCGCGTCGACCCAAGGCCGTCCGCAAAAAACGCCGGCCCCCCGGGTGACGACCAAGCCGCTGCCGTTGGTGGTCGGCGGAATCAGCGCCGCCGTGACGTCGCCGCTGCCCACGTCTTCGGCAAGCGCAGACTCAACGGCGGCGGAGACGCTGGCCCGCAGGTCCGGCGTCATCGGTGCAAAGTCGTTTGGGTGCAATGCCCGCCTCCCGTCGCCGGCGGCTCTCCCTTGCGGCGCCAGCTTTTCCGAGCCCTTGCAAAAAGCAGGGAACACAGGCTCTTTCAATTGAAAAAATCCCCATTAAATCAAAGTGTTGTCAAATAGTCTGAATCGCCCTTCCAACGCCCTTAATCCCCGCTGGACCAGACCGCCAACAAACAACCCCAAAATCCTCAACAGCAAATCCTTATTAGGGGATTAGAGTTCCAGCACCGAAGGTTCTTGGTGATTGACGGCACCCTCTATGGGAGGATGATTGTACTGTGGAAATCGACGCCCAGCATTGGTTGGCGGAAGCGCGGCGGCTGCCCTCGCCCAACTGCGACGCCCGTCCGCACCGGCGGGAGATCAGCCTGATCGTCCTGCACGGCATTTCCCTGCCGCCGGGAGAGTTCGGCGGCGGCTTGATCGACCAGTTGTTCACCAACCAATTGCGGCCGGACCCCGACGGTCCCCTGGCGGACTTGGCCGGCGTTCGGGTTTCCAGCCATCTGCTGATCGACCGTCGGGGGCGTTGCACCCAGTACGTCCCCTTTGACCAACGGGCTTGGCACGCCGGCCAATCATCTTGGTGCGGCCGGCCCAACTGCAACGACTACGCCATCGGCGTGGAGCTGGAGGGCACGGACCACCGCCCCTACGCGGAAGCGCAGTACCGCAAGCTCATCCCCCTGCTACGCACCCTGTTGGCGGCCTACCCCGGCCTGTCCCCGGAGGCCGTCGTCGGCCATCAGGAAGTGGCGCCGGGGCGCAAGACCGACCCAGGCCCAGCCTTCGACTGGCGGCGGGTGCTGCTGGCGCTGGGTTAGGATGCGATAATGCCGTAGAGGATTGGGTTCGACGCGGGCCTAAGAGGCGCCTCAACCGCAAGTCTAGGGAGTGAAGGTGGCCATTGGCAAAACAAAAGCAACCAAGAAAGGGCGGGGCGCCAAAAACTACGCCCATCCCGAAGCCAGTGCGCTGCTGCGGCCAGATGCCGGTGCCCAGGCGCAGTTCCGCAAAAAGAAGCCGCCGGCCGCCCACCGCTACGATTCGTCGCTGTCCCCGGCGCTGGATTGGGACGGGCAAAATGCCGCCCGCGAGCTGGGCGAGGCGAAGATCGCCAGCTTGCAGGAGCGCATTGGGCGGCTTTCCGCCATGGTCGATTCGGCGGCGGCCGGCAGGCTTGCGGACCTCGACTTGGTTGACCTGAAGGCCGACCTCGCCGCGGCCCGGGAAGAAGCCGCCGAACTCAAGGCCCTCAGCAAGCCCTTCCTTAACTGGGCGGGCAAGGCGGAGCGGCTGTCTTTTGAGGTGCCGACCCTGCCCCTGTTCGTCCACGAGCGGCTATCGACCACCGCCATTCTGGAAACCTTGAAAGGGCACCGCCGAGATGCCCAAGCAAACCTGGACCTGTTCGGCGAGAGCGATCTGTCCATTCACGACCGTCTGCTCAAGGCATACGAGCATCCGGCCGGCTGGGTGAACCGCCTGATCTTGGGCGACTCCTTAATGGTGATGAACTCCCTGCTCGGCTACGAGGGCTTGGGCGGACAGGTGCAGACAATTTACATGGATCCGCCCTACGCCGTGAAGTTCGGCTCCAACTTCCAGCCCTTCGTGCGCAAGCGGGACGTGGCGCACGGGGACGACGAGCACATGGTGCGGGAACCGGAAATGGTGCAAGCCTACCGGGACACTTGGGAACTGGGTCTGCACTCCTTTCTGACCTACCTGCGCGACCGGCTGCTGCTGGCTCGGGACCTGCTGCACCCCTCCGGCAGCATCTTCGTGCAGATGTCCGACACCAACCTGCACCATGTGCGCGAGCTGATGGACGAGGTGTTCGGGCCGGAGTGCTTCGTCTCGCAAATCAGCTTTCAAACCACCTCGTATTTTCAAACCAGAACGCTCGCAACGCTCGGCGACTTCTTGCTCTGGTACGCCAAGGATCCGGAGCGGCTGAAGGTACGCAAGCTGTTCGAGGCGCAGCCGATAACCCTAGGTGAAGGTGACGCAAGTTGGGTGTTACTTCCGGACGGAACCCACCGGGGTGTGACTGCCGCCGAGAAGCGTGGGGAAGCGCCGCTGCCCAATGATGCCCGACTCTACAAACCCGCCGATATGCGATCTCCAGGCGCATCCCGTGAGCCACAGCCGTTCAAGTTCAAGGGCAAAATCTACACGCCAGGCGCCAATGCTCACTGGAGTGCCAATTATCCTGACGGACTCAAACGCCTCGCCACCGCGGATCGCATCCACGTCGCCGCAAATAGCATTCGATATCGGCGCTTCGCCTCGGACTTCCCCTTCAAGGAGCGTGGCAATCTCTGGACGGATACCCTCACCGGCAGCTTCACGGACGAAAAGATGTACGTCGTACAAACCAATCCCAAGGTCGTGGAACGCTGCTTGCTGATGACCTCGGATCCGGGCGATCTGGTCTTCGACCCCACCTGCGGCGCCGGCACCACGGCCTATTGCG
This sequence comes from Candidatus Azophilus sp., assembly GCA_965200465.1. Taxonomy (GTDB): domain Bacteria; phylum Pseudomonadota; class Gammaproteobacteria; order Pseudomonadales; family Azotimanducaceae; genus Azophilus. The sequence continues at coordinate 392,236 of OZ241358.1, forward strand.
CGGAGAAGTGGGGGCGGCGCTGGATCACCGTCGACACTTCCCGCGTGCCTTTGGCGCTGGCCCGGCAACGGCTGCTGACCAGCACCTTCGACTTCCACCAACTCAAGGAGCCGGAGCGCGGCCCGGCCGGCGGCTTCGAGTATCGGCGCAAGCGGAACCGGAAGGGCGAGGAGGTCGGCGGCATCGTGCCCCATGTCACGCTCAGGTCGATTGCGAACGACGAACCAGCTAGAGAGGAAGTGCTGTTTGACCGACCGGAGAAGGACGCAAACGTCACCCGGGTCAGCGGCCCGTTCTGCGTGGAGGCGACCATCCCCGCGCCGGTTGATTGGGAGGGCGACGGGGAGGAGGATTCCGGCGACCTCTCCGCCGCGGAAGACTACGACCGCCATGTGCTGCGCATGCTCGAGGTGCTGCGCCATTCACCGGTGCTGCGCCTCGGCGGCGGGCGCACCGTCAAGCTGACTAAGGTGCGCCCCCCGGCCCGCACGATGAACCTGTCCGCCGAAGCGGTGGTCGGGGGCGATGCGGGGCGCACCGTGGCCATCGTCTTCGGCCCGGAGAACGGCGCCGTTTCGGAGACCTTGGTGTTCGAGGCGGCGAAGGAAGCCTACGCCAAGGGCTACGGCGAGCTTTACGTCATCGGCTTCGCCATTCAGCCCAACGCCCGCCGCCTGATCGAAGGCTGCGAGCAGACGGTGGGGGTGCCGGCCGCCTACGTTCAGGCGAGCATGGACTTGGTGATGGGGGACTTGCTAAAAAATCTGCGCTCCAGCCAGATATTCTCGGTTTGCGGGTTGCCGGACATCCGCATCCGACCCGCGGCAGAGGGCCGACACCAAGTGGAACTGCTGGGCTTGGACGTCTTCGACCCGGTCGCAATGGAAGCCAAACATCGGGACGGCCACGACGTTCCCGCTTGGTTCTTGGATACGGACTACAACGGCCTCTGCTTCCACGTTTGCCAAGCATTCTTTCCGCGCACCTCGGCTTGGGAGAGCCTCAAGCGCTCGCTGCGGGGCGAGTTCGAGGACAGCCTTTGGACGCATCTTTCCGGCACGGTCAGCGCCCCGTTCCAAACCGGCGAGCATGGCTCGGTTGCGGTGAAGGTGATCGACGACCGGGGCAACGAACTAATGGTGGTGAAGGCGTTGACAGAGGCGGAGGCGTGATCAAGAGCATTGCCGTCAGGACTGCGCACGGGCATGGAGCGACGGTGCCTGGGCTGCGTTCTAAGGTTGCAGCATGATCCACTGTGTGCGCATTCGCGGCTTCAAGCGCTTCGGCGAAGTGGAGTTTCGCCTGCCCGGCCATGTGGTGCTGGCCGGCCCCAACAACACCGGCAAGACGACTGTGCTGCAAGCCATAGCCTCATGGTCGCTGGCGCTCCAGCGATGGCGCGAGGCCAACTATTTTAATCCTGGGTCAGGGTATGTGCGCGTGCCGATAGCCCGGCAGGCGTTTTCGTCGGTTCCGTTGCGCAGTTTTGATCTCCTATGGAAGGACAAGTCGTATCGGGGCCGGATCGAAATTGAAGTCCAGCACAGCGCTGGATGGTCCGTGACAATGGAGCTAATCGCTGACACCGCAGAACAGATTTTTGTTCGCCCCGTGAAACAGGGCACGGAGGCGGACGTGCTGCGCAAACTTGAACTACAAACGGTTTTGATACCGCCGATGACGGGTTTGAGCACCGAGGAACCACTGTTTCAGCCGCCGTTGATAGATCAGTTGCTTGGTCTTGGTCGTCCGGGCGAAGTGCTGCGCAATTTGCTCGTGCTGGCACATGGCGATGAGTCCTCATGGAATCCGTTGCGGGAATCCATTGGGAAACTTTTTGGCTACGAACTGATGCCGCCGGACGCCAGCGGACCTTACATACGCTCCGAGTACAGAATGGCTGAGGGTGGCCCCTCTTTGGACATCGCCAGCGCCGGCAGCGGCTTTCAGCAAGTGCTGATGCTGCTGGCGTTTCTGCATACTCGGCAGGGGGCCGTGCTGTTGCTGGACGAACCGGACGCCCACCTGCATTTGATATTGCAGGACGCCATCTACCACGAACTACGTTCCGTGGCGGCCCGGCAAAATTCGCAACTGATTGTTGCCACGCACTCCGAAGTAGTCATCAACGCTGTCGAGCCGCGCGAACTGTGCGTGATGCTGAACGAACCAAGGATGGTGGCGGACAACGCCGAGCGCAGCCGGCTGATTTCGTCGCTGCGGGTGCTGAGCAACGCGGACGTCATGCAGGCAATGGATGTTCGCGGCGTTCTCTACGTCGAGGATTTCACGGACATCAGCATTCTGCGCGCTTGGGCCAAAGTTCTTGGACATCGGGCGGAGGGACTGCTCAACAAGGAGGTCATGTGGAAGCCGCTGGCATTCCAAGCACAGGAGCACCGACGAGGCACCAAGGCGGGCGGACGGGGGATTCTGTCGCGGGAGCATTTCGAGGCGTTGCAATTGGTGCGCGACGGGCTGCCGGGATTGGAGTTGCGCGATGGCGATGCCCAACCACCCGCTCCCGACACGGAAATCACTGGCGCCGGCTGGCAGCGGCTGCGCTGGCGGCGCTACGAGATCGAAAGTTACTTGGTCCATCCCGATGCGCTGGCCCGCTTCGTTGAGGCGGAAGTTGGAGGTCGTCCTGCCGCCGCTACGCATATTGAGGACATGCTTGCCTACTGGCGCAGTGAATTTCCGCCGGCGCTGATTAAGGACCCGCTGGCCGACCCTGTGTTTTTGAACACAACCAAGGCTCGCAAGGACATCCTTCCGCCACTGCTGGAGGCCGCCGGCCTCCACGGGTTGCCCTACACCCGCTACCACGAAATCGCCGCCTTAATGTTGCCCACGGAAATCCACCCCGAAGTGATGGAGAAACTGAACGCCATCTGCCGAGCCTTTGGAGTGCAGCCCTGAACGTCCACGAGGTCCCGGAGCCCATCCTCAACTCTCCGTTCGAGGAACCCAAGGAGCATTGGTGGATTACGGAGCACGAGCCGCCGGAGCGCCGAACCGGCCGGCGGCCGGCCATGTACCACTACTGGAAGCCGGGCCGGGAATCTTCCGAGCAGCCGGGCGTCGGCACCGCCATTGACCTGAAGCTGGTGAACCGCATCCGCGCCAAGCTGGCCGAGTGGCGGCCCTTGGCGCTGCGCGGTGAAGGAGGCGTCACCCGCACCAGCATGGAGTTGCTGCGCTACTGGCGGCGGGAGGGGCGCAAGCAGCGGTTGTTCTTCGCCCAATTGGAGGCGGCGGAGACCATCATCTTTCTGGCAGAGGCGCGGGAGGATTTCCTGCAGGGGATCGACATTCCCTTGGACGAGCCTGGTGATGAAGCCAAGGTGGGCGGCATCCGCGCCTTTCGCCGCCAAGCCTGCAAGATGGCCACCGGCAGCGGCAAGACCACAGTGATGGGCATGCTGGCCGCTTGGACTGTCCTCAACAAGGTCGCGGATCGCAGCGATGTGCGCTTTTCCGACGTGGTGCTGGTGGTCTGCCCCAACGTCACCATCCGCAATCGGCTGGAGGAGCTCAAGCCCCAAGGCGGCGAAGCCAGCCTGTACCGAACGCGGGATCTGGTCCCCGCTCATCTGATGCCGCAACTCGCCCAGGGCCGGGTGTTGGTTGTCAACTGGCATGTGTTCGAGCCAAGGACCATCGCCATCGCTGGCCAATCGGCAAAGGTGGTCCGCGCCGGGCGCGAAGTGCAAAGCCGGGAGACCATTCACATCGGCGCCAAAACGACCACCGCCCGGGGCAAGCGCCATCTGACCTTGGCGGACCTTGAACGGCAGGTCGCCATCGGCCTCATTGCCGTTGTGGATGCGCACCATGACCGTCAAGGCAACCTCAGGTCCGTTTCGGTGGAGTCCACACGTTATGTCGAGAGCGACGCCAAGCTCATCGAACGGGTGCTGGGCCGCGATGTGGGAGGCAAAGGCAACATTCTGGTGATGAACGACGAAGCGCATCACGCCTACCGACTGCGCCGCTCGGAGGCGGATGGGGACGAACCCGAGCTGTTCGGCGAGGCGGACGAGGACGAAGCGTTCTACCAGGAAGCCACCGTCTGGGTGGACGGGTTGGACCGCATCCACAAGCACCGCCGCATCAACCTGTGCGTTGACTTTTCCGCCACGCCCTACTATTTGGGACGGGTGGGGCAGCAGGCCAACCGTCCCTTCCCTTGGGTGGTGAGCGACTTCGGGCTGATAGACGCCATCGAATCCGGCTTGGTGAAGATTCCGCAACTGGCGGTGCGGGATGCCAGCGGCAGCGCCATCCCCGGCTACTTCAACATTTGGCGCTGGATTCTGCCGAAGATGACGCCGGCGGAGCGGGGCGGCAAGCACGGCATGGTGAAGCCGGAAGCGGTGCTCAAGTACGCCCATGCGCCCTTGGCCATGCTTGGCGGGCTGTGGGAGGAACTGCGCATGGAGTGGGAGCGGCGCGGGGATGAAAGCCGCCCCCCGGTGTTCATCATCGTGTGCAGGAACACGGCGCTGGCCAAGGTCATCCACCTGTGGCTCGCCGAAGACGAAAGCCCCGTGGGCATTCCCCCGGCGCATCTTGACGCCCTGCGCAATGCGGAGGGTCGAATCCACACCATCCGCGTTGACACCAAGGTGGTGCGGGAGTCCGACAGCGGGCAAGCCAAATCCGACCAAGACCGCTGGATGCGGCTGACCTTGGACACCGTGGGCAAGCTGGATTGGCCGCGGGACGGACAGGGCCGGGCCATCCGCCCGGAGGGGTTCGAGGCCTTGGCGGCCAAGCTGGAGCGCCCTTTGCACCCACCGGGCCGGGATGTGCGCTGCATCGTCAGCGTGGGGATGCTCACCGAGGGCTGGGACTGCAACACCGTCACCCACATCGTTGGGCTGCGCCCGTTCATGTCGCAGCTATTGTGCGAGCAAGTAACTGGCCGGGGGCTGCGGCGAACCAGCTACGCAGTGGGGGAGGACGGCAAGCTCAGCGAGGAAGTGGCCAAGATTTTCGGCGTTCCACTGCAGATCGTTCCCTTGAAGGAAAATCCGACCGGCGAGGCAAAGCCTCGTGAGCAGACTCATCGGGTTCGGGCGGTTCCCGAAAAGATGCACTTGGAGATTCAATTTCCCCGCGTGGAGGGCTACACCGCCTTGGCCTCGGCCTCCCCCCGCTCCGCCGCCTCCTTGGAGATTCAATTTCCCCGCGTGGAGGGCTACACCCAAGGCATACGCCATCGGCTGAAGGTGGATTGGAGCAGCATCGCTCCCCTGCGGTTGGATCCTTTGGACATCCCCTCGGAAGTGGAGATGAAGGCTGGTTTGCCCAGCAACACCGGACGGCCCTCCTTGGTCGGTCCCGGCCGCTTGGAGCGCGTGGATCTGAACCCCTACCGCGCCAACCGCCGCCTGCAGCACTTAGCCTTCGACATGGCGCGGGATCTGACGCGGGAGTTTCGCCAACAACCGGGCTGCGAGGCGCCGGCCCATGCGCTGTTCACCCAACTGACAACCATCGTTGCCCGCTACCTCAAGGAAAAAGTGCAGCCCATCGCCCCGGCCCAGTCCGCCGACGCCTTCCTCTCCCCTTGGTACGGCTGGCTGGTGGAGCGTCTGATGGCCGCCGTTCGGCCCGATGGGGCCAATGGGGATGTGCAACTGCCCCGTTTCGAGAGCGGTCGCGGCCCGGGCTCCACAGCGGAAGTGGATTTTCACACCCTAAGAAACCCCTATCCCGTCGTCAAAAGCCACGTCAACGCGGTGGTGCCCGACACGGCAAAGTGGGAACAGTCGGCCGCCTACCAGCTCGACAAGCATGAGCAAGTCCACTCCTTCGTCAAGAACGAGGGTCTAGGCTGCGCCATCCCCTACCTGCACAACGGCGAACAGCACGAATACCTGCCGGACTTCCTCGTGCGCCTGCAAGGCGAAAAACCCCGCCACCTGATCTTGGAAACCAAGGGCTACGACCCGCTCAAGGACGTAAAGGCCCAAGCGGCCGAGCGATGGGTGCAGGCGGTGAACGCCGCCGGCGGGTTTGGGGTTTGGAGCTACGCGATGGTTACCGACGTGGGGAAGGTTGCGGAAGCAGTAAGTGAGGCGGTAGCTGAGGACTAGCGGCGGGTGCGTCTGCGCTAGCTCGCGCCAGGAGAGGATTCCTTGCCGGGGCTTTGGCGGCAACCCTTGGTCGCACTTGCGCTAGAATCCCCTTCCCTTTGCTGGTTTCAAGGTGGCCCTGCTGAACAAGATCGACCCAACGGCCGGGGAAGGCGGCGCGGCGGTCGCCAGGGGGGCGGCTGACTTGGACCAGGAGGAAACCCGGGAGTGGCTGGACTCCTTGGAGTTCGTTCTGAAGAACCAAGGGGTGGACCGCGCCAACTTTCTGCTTGAGCGCCTGTCCGCCCGGATGACCCAAACCGGCGCCCGGCTGCCCTACACCATCACCACTCCGTACCGCAACACCATCCCGTCCAGCCAGGAGTCCTTCATGCCGGGGGATCTGTTCATGGAGCGGCGCATCCGCTCCTTGGTCCGCTGGAACGCCTTGGCGATGGTGGTGCGCACCAACAAGCGGGAAGGGGACCTAGGCGGCCACATCTCCAGCTTCGCCTCCTCCGCCACCCTGTACGACGTGGGCTTCAACTACTTCTTCCGCGGCTGCGACGGCGACGAGGACGGCCGTCCGCAAGGGGATCTGGTCTATTTCCAAGGGCACGCCTCCCCCGGCATCTACGCCCGCTCCTTTCTGGAGGGGCGGTTGACGGAGGAGCAGTTGGACGGCTTCCGCCGCGAGGTGGACGGCTGCGGGCTTTCCTCCTATCCCCACCCTTGGCTAATGCCGGACTATTGGCAGTTCCCCACCGTCAGCATGGGCTTGGGGCCGCTGCAGGCCATCTACCAAGCCCACATCATGAAGTATCTGGACAGTCGCGGCCTAGTGCCCATGGGCAACCGCAAGGTGTGGGCCTTCGTCGGCGACGGCGAGTGCGACGAGCCGGAGTCCCTCGGCGCCCTGTCCTTGGCCGGGCGGGAGCGGCTGGACAACCTCATCTTCGTGGTCAACTGCAACCTGCAAAGGCTGGACGGCCCGGTGCGCGGCAACGGCAAGATCATTCAGGAGCTGGAGGGCTACTTCCGCGGCGCCGGCTGGAACGTCATCAAGGTGGTTTGGGGCCGGCTTTGGGACCCGCTGCTGGCCAAGGACGAGCTCGGCCTGCTGCAGCAGTGCATGGACGAGACCGTCGATGGCGAATACCAGAACTTCAAGGCCAAGGGCGGCGCCTATGTGCGGGAGCGCTTCTTCGGGATGCACGAAGCCTTGCTGAAGATGGTGGAGAACCTCACCGACGAGGACATCTACCGCCTCAACCGGGGCGGCCATGACCCGTTCAAGGTCTATGCCGCCTACCATGCGGCCGTCCACCACAGGGGCGAGCCGACGGTCATCCTGGCCAAGACCATCAAGGGCTACGGCATGGGGGACTTCGGCGAGTCGGAGAACGACACCCATCAGGTGAAAAAGCTGGATTTGGCCGGCCTCAAGCACTTCCGGGACCGCTTCGACGTCCCCCTCACCGACGCCGAGCTTGAGAAGGTGCCCTTCTACCGTCCCAAGGACGACGCCCCGGAGATCATCTACCTTAGGGAGCGCCGCAAGAGCTTGGGCGGCTTCATGCCCAAGCGCAGCGAGGCCGAGGAGGTTTTGGCCGTGCCGGGGCTTACCGCCTTTGCGGCCCAGTTGAAGGGCACCGGCGAGCGGCCCAACTCCACCACCATGCAGTTCGTGCGCCTGCTGTCGGCCTTGGTGCGCAACAAGGAGATCGGCCCCCGCATCGTGCCCATCGTCCCCGACGAGGCCCGCACCTTCGGCATGGAGGGCATGTTCCGGCAGCTTGGCATCTATTCGTCCAAGGGCCAGCTGTACGAACCGGAGGACGCCGGGGAGATCGCCGCCTACCGGGAGAAGCAGGACGGCCAGGTGCTGGAGGAGGGCATCAACGAAGCCGGCGCCTTCTCCGCTTGGCTGGCCGCCGCCACCTCCTACAGCACCCACCGCTTCACCCTGATTCCCTTCTACATCTACTACTCCATGTTCGGCTTTCAACGCATTGGGGATTTGGCCTGGGCCGCCGGGGACATACAGGCGCGCGGCTTCCTGCTGGGCGGCACTTCCGGGCGCACCACCCTGAACGGCGAGGGCCTGCAGCACCAGGACGGCCACAGCCATGTGCTGGCCTCCACCATCCCCAACTGCGTTTCCTACGACCCTTGCTACGCCTACGAACTGGCGGTGATCGTCCAGGACGGGCTGCGGCGCATGTTCGCCGAGCGCGAACGCATCTTCTACTACGTCACCCTGATGAACGAGAACTATCCGCAGCCGTCCATGCCGGAAGGGGTGCAGGCCGGCATCCTCAAGGGCGCCTACCGCCTGCGGGAGGCGGAGGGAAAGGGACCGAAAGTCCGTCTGCTGGGCAGCGGCGCCATCCTGCGGGAGGTGGAGGCCGCCGCCGAGATGCTCAAGGAATGGCGGGTGGCGGCGGAGGTCTTTAGCGTCACCAGCTACAACGAACTGGCGCGGGGGATGCGCGACGCCGCCCGCTGGAGCCTGCTGCATCCCGAGGCGCCGCCCAAGCGCAGCTATGTGGCGGAACTGTTCGCCGGCGATGCGCCCATCGTCGCCGCCAGCGACTATCAAAAATCCTTGGCCGAGCAGATTCGCGGGGACTTGACGGCGCCCTATGCGGTCTTGGGCACGGACGGTTTTGGCCGCAGCGACACTCGGGCGGAACTGCGCCGCTTCTTTGAGGTGGACCGCCGCTTCGTCGCGCTGTCTGCCCTGTCCGCCTTGGCGAGGGCGCAGAAGATGCCGGCGGAGGCGGTGCGAAAAGCCCGGGACGCCTTCGGCATCGACCCGGACAAACCCAACCCCCGGCTGGCTTGAGTGGGCGTTGCCGTTGTGAATGTGGGCATCCGTTGGCAAGGCTTGGCCGCTGACGTGGGCATGGGCTTCCGCCGGCAGCCATCGGCCGCCGCGGTCAATGCGGGCGCCCTCCGGCGACGACCGGCCGCTGCTGTGAACGCAGGGCTCCCTTGGCAACGCCCCGCCGCTTGGTTCGCCGCCCAATGTTGTGAGTTCAGGCCGGCAAGGCTTTCTGCATTGAGGCGCTGGAAGCCATGAAGGAGGAGGTCCGCATCCCGGACATCGGCGACGCCGATGAGGTCTATGTCATCGAGTTGTGCGTGGCGCCGGGGGACGCGGTTGGCCCGGACGACGCCCTCATCGTCATAGAGTCGGACAAGGCGTCCATGGAGGTGCCGGCCGGCTTGGACGGCGTGGTCGATGCCTTGCTGGTGGCGGTTGACGATGCGGTGGTGGAAGGGCAGGCCATCGCCCGCATAGAGGCCGCCGAGGAAACGGCGGAAGCCGGCGCCGAAGCCGAACCTGCCGCCGAAGATGCAGGCGCCGCGGAAGGGAGGGAATCACCCGCTGCAGAAACCCAAGGCCAAGCCATTGTCGGCGCAAGTGTAGTCCAAGCAGAGCCGAAAAGTCCTTTGGCGGGCAGGGTTCCGGGGCAGGGACTTTCCCCTAACCCTAGTGGAGCCTACCCGCACATTCAGAAGCCCCGGCTGGGGGCGGAGCGAGCGCCAAGGCCCGACGCCTTGGCCGGGCCTTCCACACCCTTGCAGGAGGGAGAAAGCCCTGGCGCAAGGGTTTACGCCGGTCCCGCCACCCGGCGCTTGGCCCGGGAGCTTGGGGCACCGCTCGCCGAAGTGACGGGCAGCGGCGCCGGAGGCCGCATCCTCAAGGACGATGTGAAGCGCTACGTCAAGGGTCGGCTGGCCGCACCGGGCGGCGGCAGCGGTGGCCTGCCGACCTTGCCGGAGGTGGACTTCGCCAAATTCGGGGAAATCGAAGTGGCGCCCCTGTCCCGGATACGCGCCGCCGGCGCCCAAAACCTGCACCGCAGTTGGCTGAACCTGCCCCATGTCACCCAGCACGACGAAGCGGACGTCACCGAACTGGAGGCCCTGCGCACCTCGCTGAAGGCCGAAGCTGCTGAGCGGCAGGTCTCCCTCTCGCCGCTGCCGTTCATCGTCAAGGCCTGCTGCTTGGCCTTGCAGGCGTTCCCCAGCTTCAACGCTTCGTTGGACCGGGCGGCGGCCAACTTCATCCTGAAGCGCTACTACAACATCGGCATCGCGGTGGACACCGAGCAAGGGTTGGTGGTGCCGGTCGTCAAGGGCGTTGACGGCAAGGGCGTCTGGGAGTTGGCGGCGGAAATCGCGGAGCTCGCCCCCAAGGCCCGCAACCAACGGCTGCCCATGAACGCCATGCAGGGCGGCACCTTCAGCGTCTCCAGCCTCGGCGCCATCGGCGGCGCCGGCTTCACGCCCATCATCAACGCCCCGGAGGTGGCCATCCTCGGCGTCGGCCGCCTGTCCACCAAGCCGGTATGGGACCAAGACGCCTTCCGCCCCCGCAAGATGCTGCCCCTGTCCCTAAGCTACGACCACCGCGCCATCAACGGCGCCGAAGCCGGCCGCTTCATGGCGCATCTCTCGGAACTGCTGGCGGCGCCGCAGGGGTTGACGCTGTAGCGGCCTACTGAGGCTTGCAGTAAACTTGCCAATTGCAATTTTCCCACTCGCCAAGTAGCGAGGTGGTTCAGGGTGACGTCTCTAGCGGCGCAAATCATTGATCAGCGCGTCTCAGGCCTCATTGAGCAGCATGGGGAAGCCTTCGCGGCCGAACTTGGCCTAGGGTCGGATGAGAGCAAGCGCCGGTCGGCGGCATTCGTGCTGCTCGTCCTGCAGACGGCGCTCGGCATGAGCGACGAAGACGCCTTGGACAGCATCGTCGAAGGCAGCGGCGACTTCGGCATAGACGCGCTGCACTTCGAGGATCCAGAGGATGGCGAAATCGCCATCGCGGTAGTGCAAGGGAAGTATCGCCGCAGCTTGGACGGCGCCCACGCCTTCCCAGAAACCGGCGTTGCCAAGATGATCGATGCGGTGGGCGCGTTGTTCGACCCGGGCCGCACGCTCACGCTCAATCGGCGGCTGGGCAGCCGGGTCGAAGAGGTCCGGTCGTTCGTGGCTGAGGGCGCCATCCCGCGGGTGACGGCGATTGCCGCCAACAATGGCCCACGCTGGTCCGCCCAAGCGCAGCAGCGAATCGATGCTGCGGCTCAGGATTTCGGCAAGCAAGTGGAGTGGCGGCACATCGGGCCGGAAGCGCTGCTCGCCTTGCTGCAGCAGCGAACGCCGATCAACGAAGAAGTGCAGCTCATGGGCGAGGCGACGGTGGAGACATTCGACTTCCGCCGCGTGTTGATCGGGCGCTGTCCAGTGGCCGAACTAGCGCGGCTGGCGGGCAAACACGGCGACCAATTGTTCGAGAAGAACATCCGCCGCTACCTCGGCCTGACCGGCAACCGCGTCAACCAGGAGATGGCCAGCACGTTGCGCGATGCGCACCAGCGCGGAAACTTCTACTTCTACAACAACGGCGTCACCGTCACCTGCTCCCAATTCCGCCACAACGCCCTGCAGCAAGGCAATTGGCGGGTGCAGGTAGACGATCTGCAAATCGTCAACGGCGGCCAGACGGCGCGCACCGTGGAGAAGGTGGCGGCCGCAGGCGACGCGATGGACGATGCCCATGTGCTGGTGCGCATCTACGAGTTGCCGAAGAACGACGACGATTTCGTAGAGGCCATCACGTTAGCCACGAACAGCCAGAATCCCGTGGATTTGCGCGACTTGAAGGCGAACGACCCCCGCCAAGCCCAATTGGCCGAATCCATCCGCGCCTTGGGATTCGGCTACCGTCCAAAGCGGGAAGAGCGTTCGGTGGCGGCTGGGGAGTTCACCAGCGCCGTGGTCGCCGAAGCCGTTCTGGCCATCTGGCGGCAGCGGCCCCACCAAGCCAAGTTTCGACGTCGCGAGCATTTCGGCGCCCTGTACGACACGATCTTCACCGACTTGAACGGCGCCCAAGCCGTCATTGCCGTGCTGGCGCTGCGACAGGCGGAGAATCGCCGCAAGAGGCCGGAAGCGGCGCCGCCCGACTTCCTGCCCTACGCCTCCCGTTTCGTCGCCATGCTGCTGGGCCGGTATGTCCTTGATGAACTGGGCATCGAACTCGAGCAACTCGATCATCGCAATTTCGCCCAAGCGAAGGATTTCATCGATCGCGAGTCGCATCACTGCCTGTCCCGCGCCGAGACCGCTATCGACCAAGCAATAGCACGGCTGTTCAACGGCAGGGACTGCACATTGCAACGACTGTCCGCAACGTTCCGACGGGCGGATCTCGTGGAGATGCTGGCCCCACCTCGGCGTCGCGGTTGAATTATCAAGAGGCGAATCCGCCAAACTGGAACCCTGTCTGCACAGCAATTCGAGCATGACAGGGAGTTTGCAACATGAACTTGCTGACGCTGGCGTTCCTTTTCTTGCTGCTTGCCACCAGCGACGTCATTCATAAGGTTGGCGTTGCCCCTAAAACAGGTCCTCCGGCTGGAGGTCCCGCCTGGCGCCGTTTTCGCCGTTGGCGTCGCGGCGCTGGCCGGCGTCCGCTTGGGGGGCGTGTTCGGCTAGGAAGTACTCGAAGATGGCGTTCCGTTGGCCGCTGGCGGCCAAGGCGCCGGTTGCGGGGTTGATCTTCATGGACAGCACGCCGGGGGGCTGCGGCGGGCGCAATTCGGGGCGGCCTTTTAGGGCCTCGCGCATGTAGTCGATCCATATCGGCAAGGGCGTGCTGCTGCCGTACTCCCGCTCCCCAAGCGGGCTGTGGTCGGTGAAGCCCACCCAAACGGTGGTCGCCACCTCGGGGGTGAAGCCGTTGAACCAGGTGTCGGCGGCGTCGTCGGTGGTGCCGGTCTTGCCGGCCAAGTCGCTGCGCTCCAGCGTCCGCGCCCTTCTGCCGGTGCCGCGGCGCACCACGTCCTTAAGCATCTGATGCATGATGAAGGCGTTGCGTTCGTCGATGGCCTGCGGCGCGGGCTCCGGCGCGTCGGCCAGCAGCTCCTGCAAGTTGGCGGGTTCCACCGCCGGGGCTTCCGGCGGCGCCTCCTCCGCTTCGTCGGCGGCCACCACGACCGGATAGGTCGGCTCGAAGACCACATCGCCGCCTAGGTCCAGCACCCGCTTCACGATGTGCGGCTGCACCAGCCGGCCGCCGTTGGCGAACACGGCGTAGGCCGCCACCATGTCGATGGGGGTCACGGCCATGGTGCCGCCGCCGATGGCCAGTTGGGTGTTGCGCGGGAAGGTGCTGGTGTCGAAGCCGAAGCGGCGCACGTAGCGCAATGTGCGGCTGGCGCCGACCCGCATCAGCACCCGCATGGACACTAGGTTGATGGAGCGGTACAGCGCCTCGCGCAGGCGGGTGGGGCCTTTGTAGCGGCTGTCGAAGTTGTCCGGGCGGTACTGGGACTCCAGGTTGGCGTCGTCAAACACCAGCGGCGCGTCCATGAAGATGGAGGCGGGGGTGACGCCGGCGTCCAGAGCGGCGGAATAGACGAAGGGCTTGAAGCCGGAGCCGGGCTGCCGCGCCGCCTGCAGGGCGTGGTTGAACTGGTTCATGTGGAAATCGAAGCCGCCGTCCAGGGCCAGCACCGCGCCGGTGTTGGCGTCCATGGAGACCAGGGCGCCCTGTATGGCCGGCAACTGCGCCAGCCGCCAGCCCTCGTCCGTGGCCTCCAAGCGGATCAAATCGCCAACGCTTAGGACATCGCCAACGGCTTGCGGGCGCGGGCCGAGCGCATCGACGCCGACATAGGGCCGCCAGCGCAGGCCCGCCAAGGGCAGCTCGACGTCGTCGCCAGCCGCCAGCCGCACCTTGACGGCGGCCTGCTCTTCGTTGATGGCCACGACCGCAGCGGGCGCCAGGCCGCCGTATGCGGGCCGTTCCGCCAAGGCCGCCAAGGCCTCCTCCAAGTTCTCGAATTGGGCTTCCGGGCCGCGGTAGCCGTGGCGCCGGTCGTATGCGATCAGGCCCTTGCGCAGGGCTTCGGTGGCCGTGGCCTGCAAGCGGCCGTCCAGGGTGGTGTACACCTCGTAGCCGCCGGTGTAGAGGTCCGGGATGCGGCCGAGAAGCGTTTGCCGCACCCATTCCGCGGGAAAGGGCGCCGGCACGTCCAAGGCGCGGCCATGCACCTTGGCGCTGATGGGCGCGGCCGTCGCCTCACTGTACTCCGCCTCGCTGATGGAGCCTTGGCTGCGCATTCTGGACAGCACCAGGTTGCGCCGCCGCAGAGCCCGTTCCGGGCCGTTGATGGGGTTGCCGGCGGTGGGCGCCTGCAGCACCCCGGCCAGCATGGCCAATTGCGGCAGGTGCAGTTCCCGCAAGGGCTTGCCGTAGTAGGTGCGCGCCGCCGCCTCCGCGCCGTAGGCCCTTTTGCCGAAGGGCATCTCGTTGATGTAAAGCTCCAGGATTTCGTCCTTCGTCAACTCCCGTTCGATTTTTAAGGCCAGCAGCATCTCCTTGAACTTGCGCAGGAAGCGCCGCTCCAGGCTGAATGAAATGTTGCGCGCCAACTGCATGGTGATGGTGCTCGCGCCGGGGCCGAGGCTGCCGTCCGCCAGGAGGCTGCCGATCAGGCCGAAGGTGTCGTTGGTTAGGGAGATGAAGTCGATGCCGCGGTGTTGGTGGAACCTCTTGTCCTCGGTGTCCAGCAGGGCGTTGATGAAGTGATGCGGCACTTGGCCGAGAGTGATGGGAATGCGGCGGCGCTCCCCGAACTCGGCGATCAGCGCTCCGTCCGCGGTGAACACCCGCACCGGCGTTTCCAACCGCACATGTCTGTAGGTCTCAGCATCCGGAATCTGCGGATTCAGATAGAGGAAAACGCCGGCCAATGTCAGCCATATCCCACAGAAAAGGGTCCACGCCGTCCACATAATGGGGCGAACGAAGCGCCGGTGGCGGTGACGGGCTGATTGGTCGATGTTTTTCAAGGGAAAGTCTGGAAACCTGTTGGGGGTGGACGTCGGCACCGCCTCGGTCAAGCTCTTGGAGCTGTCCGCACCGGGCGGCGCCCACCGAGTGGAGTTCTACGCAATGGAGCCGCTGCCTCCGCAAGCCGTGGTTGCTAAGCATATCAGCGATGCGCAAGCGGTGGGCCAAGCCCTTAGGCGCCTGCTGCCCCGTCCGTTCGGGAGGCGCAAGTGCGCCGCCGCCATTCCCGCCGCGTCCGCCGCGGTCAGCACTTTTGAGGTGGACGCCGCCTGTTCGGACGAGGAGGTGGATGCGCATGTAGTCGTTGACGCCGAGCGCCATCTTCCCTGTCCCCTTGATGAGGCCGCCTACGACTTTGAGGTTCAGGGCCTGTCGGAGTCCAATCCCGGCCGAGCCGAAGTGCTGCTGGCCGCCTGCCGCAAGGACGGGCTTTCCAGCTTGCAGGCGGCCTTGCTTGCCGGCTCGCTCCGCCCCGTCGCCATTGAGACGGAAGCCTTCGCCCTAGCCCGGGCGGTGGCGCGAATGCGGCGTTGCGCGGATGCTGAACAGGGTGCCGTCGGGGTTCTGGACCTCGGGGCAACCGCCGTTAGGTTGCTGGTGTTCGATGGCGGGGGGCGTTGCCTGCATGAGCTTGAACAGCCGTTTGGCCGGGAGCCTCCGCCGGCCCGCAACGCCGTCGAGCAAGCTGTCCAAGCCTTGGCGTCCAGCCGCGCCGCTCGCGGCCGCAACGCCCTGGCCGCCCTCTATGTGGCGGGAGGCGGCGCCGCGGCTTGCCTGAACGAAGGGCTTGGCGCGGAACTCGGCCTGCCGACCCCCTTGGCCGACCCCTTTCAGGGCATGTCCGTAGCGCCGTCGGTGGACAAGCAGGCCCTCGGTCGGGACGCTCCGGCGCTTATGGTCGCCTGCGGGCTGGCGCTCAGGAGCTTCCCGTGACGCCAACCATCAACTTGCTGCCGTGGCGGGAGTGGGAGCGGCGGCGCCTAAACGGCCTGTTCCTGCTTCAGCTTGGCGGCGTTCTGGCGGCTGGCTTGGCGGTGGTGGGGGCGGCGGGCCTGAGCCTGCACGGGACGATTGCGGCGCAGCAGGCCGGCAACGCCTCCCTGCGCGAGGAGGTTGGCGGCCTCAACGAGCGCCTAGCGAAAATCCATCGGCTGCTGCAAAGGCGCGACGATTTGCTTGAGCGCATCGGCGGCGTACAGGCCTTGGAGGTTGAGCGCGCCGCCATCGTTCGCTTGTTTGACGAACTGGCCAACGCGCTGCCGGAGGAAACGCACTACCAAGCCGTCGAGTTGCAGGGAGGCGTTCTCTCCCTGACTGGGGTGGCCGCATCGAGCGGCGGCGTGGCCGCGTTGCTGCGCAACCTAAACCGCTCGGCTTGGTTCGAGCAGGCCAATTTGGTCAGCATCGAAGAGGCCCCGGAAGGCGCCGCCTACGGTTCGGGTGCCGGCGTTTTCCGCCTCACCGCCGTTCGCGTTGGCGCTTGCCTGGCGGCAGGCGCGGTCGGGCAGTTCGGAGCAGGGGAGCGTTGCGGCTGACATGGGACGGTTGGCATTGGTCGATGCGTGGCGGGCGGGCCTTGGCGGCCTTGAAGTGCGCCGCATTGGCGCTTGGCCGGTGGCGGCCAGAGCGGCGATGCTGGCCGCGCTTTTCGCCGCCGCCCTTGCCGGCGGATACTGGCTGGCCCTGTCGGACATGGCGGCGGAGCTCAAGCGGCTTGAAGCCGTGGAGAGGTCTCTGCGCGAGGAACGCGCCGCCAAGGCGTTGACGGCCGGCCGCCTTGATGAGGTTAGGGCGCAGAGCCAAGCGGTCGAGGCAGTCTGGGCGGCGAAGCGCCTCTTGCTGCCGGCGGAGATGCGCCTGCCGGAGTTGCTGGACGGCATCGCGCAGGCGGCGGCGGCCAACGGCTTGAGCGTCCAAGGCATTGAGCTTGCGCAGTTGCGGCGCTCCGGTTTCCGCGCCGAACTGCCCATGAGCGTCGCGCTGGTTGGGCGCTACCACCAGTTCGGCGCCTTCTTGAGCGCTGCGGCTGACCTGCCGCGCATCGTCACTTGGCATGACTTCGAACTCCGCCCGGCGCGGCAAGCCGAGGGGCTGCGGCTGCGCATCGCCGCCAAAACCTACGCCTATTTGGGAGACGCCGAATGAAACGAATGCTCCACGCCATGGCGGTTGCCGCATGGTGCCTCGTCTTGAGCGCTTGCCGGGAGCCGGTGCCGCCGGCTGCGGTTGCGGCCTTCACGGAGGAGGCGGGCCGGTTGCCTGGAACGGCCTCCGCGCCGCCGCCGGACTTTGCCAACGCGGCAAGTTCCGCATACGCGGCCGATGGCCGGCGCAGTCCCTTTGCGCCGCCGGGTTCCCGCGGCAAGCCGGCGCCCGCCGCCTTGGCGACCGGGCCGGCGCCGAAGCGCCGTCGTCCCAGGCAGTACTTGGAGGGTTTTTCCCTATCGGACTTGGCGTGGGTGGGCCTGTTGTCCCGAGGCGCGGACCGTCGAGCCCTGGTGCGGGACGGCGAAGGCAAGGTGCATCAGGTTCGCGTGGGCGACTATTTGGGCGGCCATCATGGCCGAGTCCAGCGCATTGGCGACGCCTCAATCGAGCTTGTGGAGCTGGTTCCCGAAGGCGGCGGTTGGGCGCGGCGGCGGCGCACCTTGGCCGCTTCGCCAGCGGAGGCGACGCCATGAGGGTTGCAACCGCGCTCCTGGTGCTGGCGGCGCTGGCGGCGGCCGGCAATCGAGCCGTCGCCGAACAGCCGGTCGCCGAGCCGGGAGGAGAAGACGGCCCTCTGTCCCTTGATTTTCAGGACATTGAAGTGCGGGCGGCGCTGCAGCTCATCGCGGACTTCACCGGCCTGAACCTAGTGGCGAGCGATGCGGTGGCCGGCCGCATCACGCTGCATCTCGATGCAGTGCCTTGGCGTCAAGCGCTGGAGTTGATATTGCAGGCCAATGGCCTGGACCACCGCCAGCTGGGCAACGTTCTGTTGGTCGCCCCGGCGGCGGAAATCGCCGCCGCGGAGCAGCGGCGGCTGGAGAACGAACGGCGGCTGCAGGAGCTTGCGCCAGTGCATACGGAACACATTCGAGTCGGCTACGCCCGAGCCGCCGATCTTTGGTCCCTGTTCAACGCCGCCGCCGAGCAGGATGCTTGGTCCGCGGAGCAAAGCAGCGCCCTGATCGATGAGCGCACCAACGCCATCATCTTCACCGGAACGGCGCAGCAAATCGAACAGTTCCGCAGCATCGTCAAAGCCTTGGACGTGCCCGCCCGCCAAGTGCTGATCGAGTCCCGAATCATCACCGTCAACAGCAACTTCTCGCGGCGGTTCGGGGTGCGTTGGGGCGGCGGCGGCATCGACAGCGGGGACGAACGGGCGTTGCGCTTTGGCGGCTCCCTAAAGACCTTGGGGGAACTGCAAAACTCCCTGGCCGACCCCAGCAAGGCCAGCGTGATCTCAAGCCCGGACGATCTGGTCGTCGATCTCGGTGTGCTGAACGAAGGCGCCTCCAGCGTCGGCGTCGGCGTCACTGGAGACAGCTATCTCATCGATTTGGAGATTTCGGCGCTGGAGGCCGAAGGCAACGCCGAAGTGATGGCGCGCCCGAAGGTCGTCATGGCGGACAAGTCTCGGGCCAGAATCGAATCCGGGGTTGAGATTCCCTATCAGGAGGCGAGCAGCAGCGGCGCCACCTCCACCTCCTTCAAGGACGCCGTGCTGGCCCTGGAGGTGATGCCCCGCATTACGCCGGACGACCGCATCATCATGGACATCAACGTCAAGCAGGACAATGTGGGGCGAATCTTCAACGGCGTCCCGTCCATCAACACCAACGAGATCCAAACGGAGGTGCTGCTCAACGATGGGGAGACCGTGGTGCTTGGCGGCATTTTCCAGACGGACCGCAATCTGGCGACGGAGAAAACGCCCCTGTTGGGCGAGCTGCCTCTGCTGGGTCGGCTGTTTCGCCGCACATACAAGCGGGACGACAAGCAGGAGCTGTTGATTTTCATCACGCCCCGCATCATGCCGGCGAATGCGCGTGGCAAGCCGGGCGGCGAAGACGCTTGATTGTCGGGCGCACAATGCTTCGCCGCCCGGCAAGGCGTAAAATCCGGCCATGCTGCAGAGCATTTACCTAATCGGCCTGATGGGCTCGGGCAAGACGTCGGTGGGCCGGCACTTGGCCAAATCCCTAGGGCGGGAGTTTTGGGACTCGGACCAGGTGATCGAGCAGCGCACCGGGGCGCCCATTGCCTGGATCTTCGATTTGGAGGGAGAGCAGGCGTTTAGGGACCGCGAGCAAGCGGTCATTGACGAGCTGACCGGCAAGGAGGGCATCGTGCTCGCCACCGGCGGCGGCGCTGTGCTGCGGGCCGACAACCGACGGACGCTGCGCAGCAGAGGCTGCGTGGTGCATCTGGACGGTTCGGTGGATCGACTGCTGAAGCGCATCGGCAAGGACAAGAGCCGCCCGCTGCTGCAGCAGGGTGACGCCCGAGCCACCTTGCAGCGGTTGCGGGCGGAGCGTCACCCCCTCTACGATGAGGTGGCGGACTATCGGTTCTCGCCCGCCGGCGCCGGCGCCCGGGCGTTGGCCCAAGACATCGAAAGAACATTGCGGCGGGACGGAGTCATTCGTGATTGAACTACAGGTGGATCTGGGCGAGCGCACCTATCCGGTTCTTGTCGGGGCGGGCCTCTTGGGCAAGCCGGGCCTGCTCTCTCCCTATCTCCGCGGCGCCCAGGCGATGGTGGTCACCAACAAAACCGTCTCGCCCTTGTTTTTGGACAAGCTGCTCGGCAGCCTTGGCGGGGTCGATGCGGATGTGGTGGAGCTCGACGATGGGGAGCGGTTCAAGACCTTGGCGACCTACTCCCGCGTCATTGACGCCTTGATGGGCAAACGCCACAACCGCACCACCACCCTGATAGCCTTGGGCGGCGGCGTGGTCGGCGACGTCGCCGGCTTCGCCGCCGCCACTTTTCAGCGCGGCGTCTCCTTCATCCAGGCGCCCACCACCTTGCTGGCGCAGGTGGATTCCTCGGTGGGCGGCAAAACCGGCGTCAACCATGCCGACGGCAAAAACATGATCGGCGCCTTCCACCAGCCTAGCTGCGTTGTGGCGGACATCGAGGCGCTGCAGACCCTGCCGGAGCGCGAGTACCGCGCCGGGCTTGCCGAAGTGGTTAAGTACGGCGTGATTTGGAGCGATGGGTTTTTCGCTTGGTTGGAAGGCCAGTCCGACAGGCTTAAGCGTCGGTCGCCGGACGCCTTGGTGGAGGCCGTGCGCCGCTCCTGCGGCATCAAGGCGGCAGTGGTGGGGCGGGATGAGCGGGAGCGGGACTTGAGGGCGATTCTCAACTACGGCCACACCTTCGCCCACGCCTTGGAGACCCTAACCGGCTACAGCCAACTGCTGCACGGCGAGGCGGTGGCCATCGGCATGGCGGCGGCGGCGGATTGCGCCCGGCGCCACGGCCTGCTGGCCGCAGACGCCGTGCAGCGCATCGTCGCCCTGCTGGCCGCCTTGGACCTGCCGACGCGGATGCCGGCGGGCACGGACGCCAAGGCCATGCTGCAGGTCATGGGCATGGACAAGAAGGTGCAGGACGGCCGCCTGCGCTTGGTGCTGCCGGAGCGCATCGGCGCCGTGCGCGTCACCGACCGGATAGACCGGCAAGCCTTGGCGCGCACCCTGGATGCGGCCATTGGCGCCGCCGCCTAGTTGCCTTGCCGCGGTCCATCCAAGAAGGCTCTGATGCGCTCCCCCAAGGCGTCCCGCTCCTTGATTTCGCACTCCCAAATCACCAGCGCCTGCCAGCCCAGCTGCTTCAGTTCGTCTAGGTTTTGCGCATCGCGCTCCACGTTGCGGCGCAGTTTGTGCCGCCAATAGGCGCGGTTGGTCTTGGGCGTGCGCTCTCCCCGCGGGCAACTGTGCCGATGCCAAAAGCAGCCGTGGACGAATATCGCCTTGCGCCTTGAGGCAAACACCAAGTCCGGCCGCCCCGGCAGCCGAGCGCCGTGCAGGCGGTAGCGGTAGCCCAAGCCGTGGGTGAGGCGGCGCACCACCATCTCCGGCGTGGTGTTGGTGCTGCGGATGGCCGCCATGATGCGGCTGCGCTCCGCGGAAGGCGCTTGGGTCATTTTCGGAGCAGGGCTCTGCGCCTGCGCCGAATCGCCCACCCTAGGCCTCCCGCTTCGCGGCTGCATTGGTTGGTCTGTCCTTGGCGCTCCCCTGGTCCCGGCTGGCCAACGGCAGCGGGCGAAGGCTGTTGCCGGGCAGGGGCGAGTCAGGCGGGAACATCATGGACGGAATTATGCCAGTTTGAGGCAAAGGGGCCACTGCGTTGCGCGGCCACGGGCAGGATGTGGGGTTGGCGGCAGGCGCTGGCCGCTGCAATGCGGCCAGCGCTTGCGGATCCGATCAAAACACGATGCGCACGCCGCCCTCAATGGTTCGGCCTGGTTCCGGCACGAGCTCCTTGACGTAGGAAGTGTGCCGCCGCTGTTCGGCGTCCGTGAGGTTGCGGCCTTGGACGAACAGGCTGATGGTGGCGCCCTGGGTTTCCAGGCGCCATGCGAGGCGCGCCGCTAGGTCGTCGTAGCCGCTGGTGGGCAGTTCATAGGCCGCCGTTTCGGTCTGCTTGAAGATGCGCGCGTAGTTCAAGGCGGCGGTGAAGGGGCCGTGCCTTAGGTCAGCGCCCAAGCCCAGGCGGTCCGGGGGCAGGCGTGGCGGATTGTCGTCGTTGTCGGCTTCGATTTCCGCGGACACGCTGTCGAAGAAGGCGTTGAAGGTCAGCAGCCCGGTTTCCCAAGTTGCCGCGACCAGCGACGCCTCCACCTCCAGCCCGGCGAAGGCGGCGTCGTTTTGCCGGTGGCGGCGCACCGGCAATCCGTCCGCCAGTTCGTTGCTGCCCTCTTGGTAGATGAAGTCCTGGAACTTGGTGTAGTAAGCGGTGGCCAGCGCCGACCAACGCTCGTCCTCGTAGCCCAAGGTGGCCGAGAGGTTGAAGGCGGCTTCCTTGTCGAGAGTTGGGTCGCCCACGTCAAAGCTGCTGGTGGCGAAGTGGGGGCCGTTGGAGTACAGCTCTTCGGCGGCCGGCGCCCGCTGGGCATAGTCCGCCAGCGCCGAGGCCCGCCATCCTTGACCTAGGGGGACCACCGCCCCCAAGGAGGCGGAGGCGCCGCTGAATTGGCGTTTTTCCCCAGTGGTTGGGCTGTGCTTCACCCGATCAAAGCGCAGGCCGGCCTCCAGTTGCCAGCGGTCGAATTGCCGTTCGCCCACCCAGAAAAGCCCGAAGGCGGCGGTTTCCACCGGCGGCGTGAAGGCTTCTTCGCCGTAGGCGGCGTAGTCCCGGTCGCTGAGCTGCACGCCTAGGGCGCCTCGCCAGCCGGCCAAGGCGTGGTGGCTGAGTTCCGCCCGCGCCTCCCAGGCTTCGTTCGTGAACCTAGTGCCGATTTCGCCGGTTCCCTCCAGTTCCAGGTGTTCGTAGTCATTCACGCCGAAGCGCAGGTTGAAGCTGCGGAATCCCGGCAGGGGGTCCTTCAGGCCGGCTTCGACGTCAATGCGGGTCTGCTTAAGGTCGATGTAGGGAGCGCCTGCCTCCTCATGGCCATGCGCATCCTCCCCTTCGCCCTCATGGTGGTCTTCTTCGTCGTGGTCGTGGTCTTCGTCGTGGTCTTCGTCCTCGTCATGGCCCTCATCTTCGTCGTGCCCTTCGTCCTCATCATGGTCTTCGTCTTCGTCATGCCCTTCATCCTCGTCATGGTCTTCCTCATGCTCATGACCCTCATCCTCTTCGTCATGATGGTCCTCGCCGTGGCCGTGGCCGTGGGCATGGCCGGGCAGGCCGTACTCCGTTTCGAAGCGGCTGACGGACAGGCCGACGAAGCCCCGCTCGCCGATGAAGGAAAAGCCGAAGGCGCCGTTTTTGGCTTCATAGGCGCTGTTCATGAGCAAACCCCTAGCTTCCCCAGCTTCGTCCTCGGCGTGGTCGTTTTCGTCCTCCTCGTCGTGGTGGGCGTCATGCTCCTCGTGTGCTTCCTCCTCCTCCAAGGCCCGCCATTGGGCGGATTCGGCAAAGCCGGGAATTTCCATGTCATCCACATCGCGCACGGCGCCGTCGAGGTGCCACGCGAAGCCGCCGGCGCCGCCGTCCAAGCGCAGGGCGCCGCGGGTGGCGTTGCCGTTGTCCGCCGCCCGCAAGTCCAGCTTGCCGGTCAGCCGCTCCGGCACCTCGTGGGGAATGCGTCCGGTATGCACGTCGATCACGCCGCCGATGGCGCCGGTGCCGTAGAGCAGGGTGCTGGCGCCCTTGAGAATGTCGATGCCGTCCGCTGTGAACGGATCGATCGTGGCGGCGTGGTCGCCGCTGGTGGCGGAGATGTCCAGGACGTCGATGTGATCCTCCATGATCCGCACCCTGACCCCGTCCAAGCCATGAATGACGGGCCGCCCCACGGCTGGGCCGTAGGAGGTGCTGTGGATGCCGGGCTTGTTGGCCAGGGTGGCGCCGATGCTGTCCGCCATGCTCCAGATTAGCTCCTCGCCGGCAAGGGTGTCGGCCGGTTGCGCCAAACCGTCGGCGGACAGGGGATGGGCCGTGACGACCAATTCCTCAATGATGTTCTCCGCTTCTTTGCCGGCGGCGTCTCCGTCCGCGGCGCCGGCCGCCGCTGCCCAACCGAGCAGGCAAAGGCCAAGTGTCCATAGGATTTTTGCTGGATGTTTCATGCTTGCCTCTTCAATTCGCCGGAACCGGCGCTCGGTCCGCTAGGCGACCGCGCCGTTTCCCTAAGCTTTGGCGGCTTGCCGGGGCTGAGTGCGCGATGCCCTGCAGCCACCGCGGGCCGCAGCTTGCGCACAGGGAAAGTTGGCCGGCAATGCCGCCCCTATTGGGGTTAGGGGGTTAGGAGGCGGGCGGCGCCCTTGGCTGGATGGGGATGGGCAGCCGCTTGGCGCAGGCCGCAACGGGGACGGCTGCATGACTGGCCCGCGGCGCTTTTGCGGCAACCTGGATGGCTTGGCTGGGACCGGGCAGCAGCTCCACAGCGGAATAGGCGCAGGAGACGCACAGGCTGTGCGGCGTCTCAGCCGCATCCGCGGCATGGACATGCAGCCCCATGAGGGACTGGGCGAGGCCGAACGCCGCAACCGCCAGCCAAGATGCCAGCCGCCAGCGCGAGTGACCCATGCGGCCGACAGCTAGCTTTCGGCGCCTCTCCATATACGGCAATGCCGCCCAGACCTTGCACATGGCGTTGAATATAGACAATCGCCCGGCGGCTTGCAACCCCCAAGGGAAGCGCTTGAGAGCGGCTGCTCCACACGGGCGCGGCTGGGATTGGGCGTGAACTTGCAAAACAAAAAAGTGAGATCGCAAAAAGTGAACGAGGGATTGAACAACTATCATGCAATCCAGCCTTGGACGCTTGGAGAGGATGTCAACCCCAATCCCCGGATAAGGATCGCCCGGCCCGTCGCCGGCGGCTCCTAGAAATGCGGGCCCGCCGCAGGCGGGCGGGGTGCCTGCGCTTCCAGGCTGCAGGCTGTCGCAAGTCCCGCAGCCATGCAATTGCCGGAAAAAACCTTGCACGGTGCGACTTGCAACGCGCTGCAACGATTCCCTAAGCGGGGATTGGGGGATGTCAACAACGCCTTATGCATTCCTTGGAATTGTTCCGAGCGTTGCGCCGGCCCGCATTCCGCCCGGCGGCGCACAGTCGGTCACCTCGCTTGGCGAAGTCCTTGCCTAGGGCGTTGCTCGCCCTCGGCTTGATCGTTGCCGGGCTGTTGTGCGCAGCGCCGCCGGCGTACGCCCTTCGCGGCGGAGAAGCGGCGCCGGCGGGACGGTGGCCCTACAAGGTCTCCATGCTCATCCGCGACGTGCATGCTTGCGGCGGCACGCTGGTGACGCCCCGCTACGTCCTTACGGCGGCCCACTGTCCGCAGGGTGTGCCCAAGGAGCATCTCAGCGTTTACATCGGCTCCCAAGAGCTGCAGAGAAAGCCGTCGGGCGACGAACTCATAGCGGGCTCCGTCGGCCAGCTCGTCAACGTCGCCGGCGTTTACACGCATCCGCGCTACAACGGCGACCGCACCCATGACATCGCGCTTCTGGAGCTGGAGACGGCGGCGCCGGCGAGCTACGGCACGGCGGTGTTGCCGAACCTCGCCATCCACAACCGCATCGTTGCGGCCAACGAGCAAGCAGTGGCCATCGGTTGGGGCCACCGCGCCCCTGGCGGCGTGGGCGCCGCCGATAGGGGCCCGACGAGCTTGCATCAAGTGTCCTTGACGCTGAGGTCCAACTCGGATTGCAGCGTCTTTTTCGGCAGCGGCTTCAACTCCGAGGCGCACCTCTGCGCCCGAGACGGCGGCAAGGGCATTTGCGCGGCCGACAGCGGCGGCCCGCTGTTCGTGCGTCGGGCCGGCATCGACTATCAGGTCGGCATCTCCAGCTTCGCCGAAAGCTTCAACAGACGGACCCTCTTCTGCTCGAATTCCGGCTTCACCAAGGTGGCGACCTACGTCGATTGGATCAACGGCATCATCAGCCCGCGCCCGCCGGCGAATCCGCAGAACTTTCGCGCCATCGCCAGCAACGCATCGGTCTCGCTGGCCTGGGATGCGGCGGGCACGCATCGCATTGCCCGCTACGAGTACCGCCAGCGGAGCGGCGGCGGCAGCTGGGGCGCTTGGACGGCGGTGGCGAACAGCGGCCCGAACACCGTCGTCGCAAGGGTGACGGGCCTGACCAATGGACTGACGTACGGCTTCCAGTTGCGCGCCCTGAACGCGGATGGCGAGGGCGAAACCAGCGACGAGTCCTCCGCAACGCCGATGGCTTCGATCGATCTATTGCCTTCGCTCGACAACGCCGCCGCGGTGGGATGGACTTGGATAAAGGACGTCCCGATCGTCACCCGCCAACTGCCGAAGGCAACCGGCGGCGACGGCAATCTGACCTACACGGTTTCGCCCACCCTGCCGACTGGCATCCTGTTCGACAGCGACACGGTGGAATTCTCCGGCACGCCGATGGCGATCAAGACCCCGACCGAGTACACCTACAGGGTGACGGACGAGGACGGCGACGCGGAGAGCTTGACGTTCGTTCTCGAGGTCTCCTCGGCGATGGCCGATCGCCCTGGCGCCATCCGCAACACGATGCACGAGGAACTCGACGATCGCGGCATTGCCCCCCGGTTCGATTTCAGCGATTTGACCGAGGCGACCATCGTGAGCGGCAACCTCTTCGGACTCTGGATGGGTTGCGAGAAAGGCTCCTTCGGCTGCATACGCGGTCAAGACATCGTGGAAACGAGCGTGCCGGCGCAGAGCCTCGCTGGTTGGCACAGCATTCAGCTGCTGCAGATCCGCTACGAGAATCTGCGCACCTTGTCCGGCGCCTTCGTGGGCTACCACAACAACCTGCGCACCCTGCGTCTGCACGACAACCGGATAAGCGCCTTGCCCACCGGCGTGTTCGACCACATGAACCTGAACGCGCTTTGGCTGCACGGGAATACGGGCGCTCCTTTTGCGCTGACCATCGCCGCCAACGCCGCCGACGGTGCGGTTTACGCGGAGCTGCCCCAGGCGGCGCCGCGGGAGATCAGCGTCGATTGGACGGCCTCCGGGGGCTCCACCGCCACCGGCACGGCCGTCATACCCGCCGGCAAGCGCAGAAGCGCATCGTTCAGCCGCTCCGCCGCGACGGACGTGGTCATGACCCTAAGCAATCCCAGGCTGACGGGCGTGACCGAAGGCTTGAGCGACAGCGCCGGCGACTTTCGTGGGTTCAGCCTGGCGATTTCCACCACCAATGGCGCCGCCACCATACCCGCCGGCATGGGCGCCGACCCGCCGCCTCCTGCTCCACCGCCGCCATCCCCGCCTTCGCCGCCCCCGCCTCCGAGCCAGGCGCCGACCGCCAGCGCCGGCGCCGACGCCACCGTGGCCGAAGGTGCGCAGGTGCGGTTGGACGGCAGCGGCAGTTCGGATCCCGAGAGCGGCGCGTTGACCTACGCTTGGACCCAGCTCACGAAGCCCTTCGTCACTTTAAGCGACGCGACTGCCGCCATGCCGACGTTCACGGCCCCGACCGGTCTGCCGATCAGTCCGGACCTTAGGTTCTCGTTGACCGTCACCGATCCCACCGGCGTCGCCTCCGCACCGGACACCGTGACGGTGCGCGTCATCTCCAAGCCGCGCATCAGCGCCGTGGCGCTGTCCGGCGCACCACCCGCGGGCGGCAGCTACCGCAAAGGCGATTGGATTCGCGCCGAGGCGACCTTCACCCAGGCGGTGGTGGTGGAGAGCAGTCCGCAACTGACGCTGAACATCGGCGGCCAGTCTCGCGCCGCGGCTTGGAGCGGCATCCGCAACAGCCGCAAGGTTGCCTTTGAATACGAAGTGAGCGAAGGGGATATGGACGCCGACGGCGTCTCCATTGGCGCCGACGCCTTGGCCCTGAACGGCGGCAGCATCTCCTACTTGGCTGGGTCGGGCGGGGCCGCCGCCGTGCTTGCCCACAACGCCGTGGCCGACGCCGCCGCCCACAAGGTGGACGCCAGCGTGGCCGCGCCGGTGTCGATCACCAGCGTCGCCATCGCCTCCGCGCCGGAGAGCGGCGACGCCTACAAGCGCGGCGAACCCATCATCGTCAACGTCCGCTTCGCCCGTCGGGTGACGGTGACCGGCAGTCCGCAGGTGGCGCTGACCATCGGTGCGAACACTCGGCAAGCCGCCTACTTCAGCGGCTCCGGCGGGCGCAGCATCTTCTTCCTCTACAGAGTGCAGGCGGGGGACAGCGACGCGGACGGCCTGAGCATTGCCGCCAACGCCGTCAGCCTGAACGGCGGCGGCATTGACGGCACGGCGGCCGTGCTGACCCATGACGCGGTGGCCACGGACGCCACGCGCAAGGTGAACGGCGGCGCTTCTGGGGCGGCGGCGGTGATTCTCGTCGTGCTCGCCAACTCGCCGGAGGGGGGCGACACCTACAAGCTCGGCGAAGAGATCGAGGTGGAGGTCTGGTTCGACCGGGCCGTCACGGTTACGGGGACGCCCTATCTGGAGCTCACCATCGGCGCCAATGCCCGACGAGCAACCTACGTCGGCGGCATCGGCAACCGGCTGACGTTCAGGTACAGCCTGCAGGCGGACGACGTGGACGCCGACGGCGTCAACATCGCCGCCAATGCGCTGCATTTGAACGGCGGCGCCATCAACGACGGGGTGTCCGCAACCGCCGCCACCCTGACCTTCGGGAGCCTGGCGGCTGACGCGATGCGCAAAACGGACGGCCGCCAAGTCAGTGCGCCAAGCCTTGAGCAGGTGCAGTTCAACATCCACAGGCGGCCAAGCGGCGGCTCCTACGAAGCGAACGAAGTGATCTGGGTGGAGGCTTGGTTCGACAAGCCGGTGACCGTGACCGGTGCGCCGCGGATGGCGTTGAACGTCGGCGGCGGCACTCGGCAGGCGGCGTACCATTCATCCGCGGCCGGCGGCCGGGTGTTGTTCTTTTACTACGTCGTGCAATCCGGCGATGCGGACCGAGACGGCATCGGCATCGCCGCCAACGCCTTGGGCCTGAACGGCGGCGCCATCAGGCTGGCGGTGGACGGCGCCACCGACGCCACCCTCGCCCACGCCGAGGTGGCGGCGGATCCCGCCCGCAGGATAGGGACTGGGCCGACCCCTCCGCTGCCCCCTCCACCACCTCCGCCGCCCACGCCACCGCCGGTGTCTCCGCCGCCGCCGCCGTCCAACAGGGCGCCGGAAGTGGTCCGCCCAATCGACGCGCTGTCGCTGTTGCCGGACGCCTCGCAGCGGTTCGACGCCGCCGCCGTCTTCCGCGACCGGGACGGGGACCGGCTTGCCTATTCGGTGCGGTCGTCGGCTCCGGCAGTGGCGAAGGCGACGGTGCAGGACAGGTGGGTGGACGTCACGGCCAAGGCGCCGGGGACGGCCGCCATCACCCTTAGGGCCAGGGACCCCGGCGGACTGAGTGCGAGGCTTGTCTTTTCGGTGCAGGTCAAGGGACCGCCGCAAGTCGTCGGCGAAGTTGCGGAGGCGTCACTGCTGCCGGGCGCTGCGCAGGAGATGGATGCAGCCGCGGCGTTCGTTGACCCGGATGAGGACCCGCTCACCTACAGGGTGCGGTCCGCAGACCCCTCGGTGGCGACCGCCGCCTATCTGGACGGTGCGGTGCTCATTTCGGCCAAGGCTCCGGGCCTGACCACCGTCACCCTCACGGCCACGGACAGCGACGGCCTTAGCGCGTCGCTGGTCTTCACCGTGAGGGTGAAGGGACCGCCGCAGGTCATTGGCGAAATTGCGCCGCTGTCGCTGCCGGCTGGGTCATTGGCCGAAATCGACGCGGCGGCTAGGTTCCGCGACCCGGATGAGGATCAGGTCGTTTACCAGGCCGCGTCCTCGAACGACGCGGTGGCGGCGGCAATGGTTGATGGCGGAGCGGTGAGGATCGTCGCCAGGGCGCCAGGGGCGGCGGAGGTGAGGGTGACGGCGACCGACGGGGATGGGTTGAGTGCGCACCTGAACTTTTCGATGGCGGTGACGGCGCCGCTTCCCGCTCAGGAGCTGCTGGTTGGCGGCGACGCTTTGACGATGCCGCTGTCGGACATTTTTACGGAGGCGAGCGGCGACATTGAGCCGCTGGCGTCTTCCGATGCCCCAACGCTGGTGGCGGCCGGCATGACGGACGGTGCGCTGACCTTGGCTTCCGTCGGCGAAGACGAGGGCGCCGCCACCGTTTCCGTGGCGGCGACGGGCGGCGACGGTTGGCGCAGAACGCTGCGCTTGCTGGTGGAGGTGACCGCGGCGAGCGGCTTTCCAAGGGATTGGCTTCTGCATTGGATCATGCAGCTTGCGCAGCCGGATGCGAAGGGTTCCTAGGCCGCATGGTTGACAAGCTGAATGGAGCTTTAGCATGACGAACGGACAGCGCCGCGGACTGTGTTGGCGGAGCCTGGCAATGGCGGCCTTGGCGTTCGCCGCGGCGCCTGGGTCGGCGTTGGCGGTGCGGGACGCCTGTGCGCCTTCCGACGACTTGGACGGGGCGCTGGCCATCGCCTCCGTCAGCGGCCCAGCGACGCATTGCCGGAAACCGACGACTGGGTGCGGCGCAGTTGCGCGCACGGCCGCTTCCGGTTTCCGGAACGAGCTAACGGACGCGGCGCCGGCATGCCCTTGGAATGCGGGTGACGCGCTCATGCAGCAGTCCATTGAGGCGCCCTCGCCCAGCGCCGGGATGCCGCCGCTGGGCACTGTCCGTGCGGCCTTGGGCGAATCCTTGGAGCCGGTCTCCGCGCCGTCGCTGCCGGATTCCTGGAAGACCAGTGAGTACAGCCGCTCGGCCACCGTGAGTTCAAGGACCGGCGCAAGCCGGTTGAACATGATCAACGCCGCCGAGGGGTATGCACGGCGAGTTACGGGACGAGTCGGCGGCGGCGGCGTCACCGTGGCGATCATCGATGACGGCGTCAACGACGATCACCCGCAGCTCGATGTCGCCAGCGCCTTCGAGTTCGGCAGCCCAGGCCGCCGCCACGGCACGCTGATGGCCGGCGTCATCGCGGCGCGCCGCGATGGCGAAGGCATTCACGGCGTTGCCTTCAACGCCAACCTGGTCAGTCTCGGCAGGGTGTCTGCGGCGGCGAGCGTCGAGGCGTCCGCCGCGGACATCGCCTCCGCCGCCGGACTGGTGCGCGTTTACGGGACGCATCGGTCCAATCCCGACGCCAGTTCCCACATCCTGAACATGAGCTGGGGAGAAACCGGCCCTGTGCCGGTGATTCAAAGCGCCATGCGGGATGCGGCCGGCGCCGGCCGCATAATGGTCGCCTCCCTCGGCAATCACGGCGGCGTCGAGCCGCACGGCGCACCAGCCATCCACGTCGCGGACGAAGGCATCGCCGGCTTCGCCATCGCCGCGGGCTATCTCAATCAGGCTGGCGCCGGCCGCCATGCCAACGCCGACAATTGCGGCGCGGTCGCGCGCTACTGCCTGTTTGCGCCGGGGACGAACGTGCTCTCCACGGCTGGGACGAGCGGCGAGAACGTGGATAGCGGCTCGTCCTACTCGGCGGCCTATGTGTCCGGCGCCGCGGCGGTGGTCTGGGCGGCGTTTCCCAATAAGCGCGGCGATCAGATCGTCGGTCGGCTGCTCAGCACCGCCCGACCATTGGACGGCGCGGAAATTTCCAGCACCTACGGGCACGGCGCCCTGGACCTCGGCGCCGCCATGAACCCGGTGGGATTCCTCAGCCTGTCTCTGAACGGAGGGGGACGCGCGCCGCTCGCTTCGAGCTTCTTCGACTTGCCGCCCGGCTTTGCGGCGCCCTCGGCGGATGCCGCGCTGGCCAATGCGGTGGTTTACGACCAGCAGCAGTTCCCGTTCCTCACCGACCTGAACGCCGTCTTCCGAACGGCGCCGCAGCGCCCTCCGGAGGGCTTGGTCGAGCCGCCGTCCTGGTTGCCGAACGGAGTGCCGGCAAGCGCTTGGCGCCTTGGTCATGGAGGCTTGGGCCATCCCGGCCAAGCATTCCCCACCTATCCTTGGGCGGCGCGGACAGGATGGGGGAACCCGGGGGCCTACCGCATGGCGCTTCGGCCGACGCCAAACTTGGAGCTGGCCCTGAGCAAGGGCTTTGGCGCCTTTGCAGCGCCTAACGACTTCATCGCCCGGCGGACGTGGCGCAATCCGCTCCGGGACCAGTTTTCCAGCAATCCCTTCGCCGCGTTAACCGGCTGGGGGGATGGCTTAAGCCTTAGCTGGCGGCTTGGCCGGCGCACCGCTTTGGATTTCGCCAGCAAGCGGGGAGAGGGCTACTTTGGCGCCGCCCGCAGCCGGTTCGCCGCGGCGGGGCTTGCCCGGGACCTCGGCGTCCTCACCTTGGGAGCGTACTACGGCTTTCTTGATGAAAGCGGGTCCCGGCTTGGCGTCCGCAGCCAAGGTGCCTTCGGCGGCTCGCGGGATGCGCGGACAGCCTTTCTGCACCTACGCATTGAAGGGCGCCCCGCACAACGCCTGAGGTTGTTCGGCAGCTTGGCCGAGGGCGCAACCGCCGGCGGTTCAGGGCGGCCGAATTCCTTGATTGCGCGGTGGAGCAAGGCGCGGTCGCGGTCGTTTCTGCTCGGCGGCGAAATCGAACGTCTTTGGTTGGCCTCCGACCGCCTGACCTTCACGGCGGCGATGCCGTTTCGGGTGCGGCAGGCGAAAGTCCATTTGCATGTTCCGGACCGCGAACTCGCCGACGGCGTCGTTCACTACAGGCGACAGGCGGTGAACCTAAGGCCCCGAGGCCGCGAAATCCAATTGCAACTGTCCTATGCAGCCGAGGCGCTGCAGCAGCGCCTATCCCTGGCACTGGGCGCAAGCCTGCGCCTGCAGCCGAATCACGCAGCATCCGCCGGCCCCGAATTCGGCGCGGCGCTTAGGATGCGCTTGGTTTTCTGAAACGGCTTGCCTGCCGGGCGCACGGGCGCCACATCCCACTCGTTCGCCGCCGGCGCTGGGCTTGGTGCGCGCGGACGCCGAGCCTTGGGCGCCCGGGCGTTTTTGCCGCTGGGAGCGCTGTTCGCCCCGACCGGGGCCGGCGAGGCGCTGTCCTACGGGGCCTCCACGGACAGCCCGGCCCCGCTCGGCGTCCGCATTGACGGCGGGCGGCTGGTGCTGGACGCCAACGACGAGGGCGCGGAGGGCACCGCCCGCGTCACCGTGACCGCCGTGGACCCCTACGGGCAGTCCTCCTCGCGGACGTTCCCCGTCACCGTGGAGTGGGTTCCCGCCGGCTCCGTGCGCAACTGGCACCTGGAGTGGATGCGCCGCCTGTGGGAGGCGGCCCAATAGCCGCCGCCGGCTCGGCGCTTCCCCATACAGCCCAAAGTCTGCTCCCACAGGCCCTTGTGCGCCTGCGGCGCGATTTTTGCGCCGGCGGGGTGTTGGCAACAAAGCCGGCTGGGTGAACTTGGCGCAACGGAGGCTGGGTTGGATACACTCCCCCGTTTGTTGACTGCGGGGGTAGTGGCGTGATTGACTAACGGCGCTCTACGCGGGTCATTTGTTGCGAGGCTTTAAGTGCGTGAGGAATTCCTGCTCCGCGCCAGCCGTAGCGACGACGTAGCTGTCGCCGCTGCGGCCGACAACTGCCGCTTCGACGAGCGGGCCAGTGATGAGCGCTGGACAGCGTTTGAAGCGCTGCTGACGCCTAGTGGCGCGATTGCTTGGGACGACTGGGCCGAGGCGTATCGGCTGCACTTGGAGCAGCGCTGTAACGTCGCCCGCCCAGCAGTGCCGGATGCGTTTTTGGACGTGAATCAAGGGGCTTGGCTGAGCGGGCTGTCTGAGAACCAGTCCCTCGTCCGCATCGAAGACCTCAGCCGGGCGCTGCAGGCCAGCGATCTTGATCTCGAAGGTCTCGGAGACCTGTTGCAGCGTGCCGATGGAGGCGACGACGACGCATCCCAAGCGGTGCGTGGGTTCTTCCGGGCTTGGAACGAGCGCCGAGATGCTCGGCCGGCGTTTGCTGCGTTTTGGGACGAAGTGCAGGACGAGCTAAACGACGGGGATTGGCCTCATGCGCTGCGCGATCGGTTGGGGCTTGGGCATTACGGACATTCGGAGAGCCAACCGCAGCCCATCGCGTTGATGCGCTACTCAGTCGCAGATGTTCATGCCGTGCGGGAAAGGCAACCACTTCGTACTGCCTGTGCCCTGCCGACGGTCCTTGACGGTGGCATGCACGAGTTCTTCTTCTCGGTTCCTAGGGAACACCCCTTCGGAGCCACAGTGCATTTGGCGCCGGACCAGGCGGACACGCTTACTGCCGAAGTAGTGCATTGCCGCATCGACTACGAACGCCGGCATCTGTGTCGTTTAGGCGAGATCACGCGCCGGAGGCGACCAGACGGTGAGCAACTTCGCGAGGCCCGCGACCTGCATTTGTACGCCCTGCAGGAAGCGTGTGGGCGCGAAGATTTCGGCGAACCGCTGGAGGGCAGGGCATGAGCGAGCGCTGGCTCGAAGGATTCCGTGAAGACCCACAGAGGGCGGTCGCGGACCTTTTCACGGGTCGGGCGGGCGCGGGTTCCAGCATGCGTCTCGAGGTCCCGGAATTGCTGCGTCTGTGGTTCCCGCTGACCTTGGCCGAGGAGCGTGCGCAACTTGACGATGCGCTTCTTGCTTGGCTGGTGGAAATGCGGGAGAGCTACGCATTGCAGGTGAAGAGACTAGGGTTTTCGGTGTACGGCAAGCGCGTAGGGGATGCCCTGATTGCGCTCCAGCTACTGGATCTGCCACAGGCTAGGAGCGAAATCCGAAAAGACGTGGATGCGTGGCTGCGTTGGTTGTCGCCGTTGAGGCTGGCCCCGGAACGCGATCCAGCGTTGGAGTGCCATCGCCTGCTCACCCACCGCCAACCTGATAGTCGGCACACCACCACATGGCTGCGTCTTGCAGCCGATCGTCGGCGCGAATATCTGACTGTGGCGCTGTCGGGGCTGGAGCGTCTGCCCAACGGCAGCGACGCGAGGAAGAACCAAGCGCTGATGCTGCAAGCGCTGCTGAATCACGCAACCACGGCCTTCCACGAAGAGAAAGGGGCGCTGGGGTTCTTCAACCGCCGGTTCGGAGCGTTGCGTGGTTTGTATCCACGCGGGGCTCAGCACTGGCACAGTGTCTTGGAGGAGGCGCTGCCAAGGTTTCAGCAGGAAGGCCCCTCGCAGTTCGCGAGGGACTTGGTAGATGAGCTGCGGAGGAGGCAGCCAGCCAAGCGCGGGAAGCCCCTCCCGTCGCGTCACAGCGTACCTGTGCCAAAACAGGAGTGGAACGCACTGTTGAGCGACATTCGCAACCCGTCAAAGCAGCCGGAAGAACTCGCACGACGCCTTTTCAAGGTCTTGGAGCGGAACGACGCCTACGCCTCGGAGACCGGCAACAGCTACCCCTTTGTTAGGACACTTTGCAACCTCGGCAAGGAGATGTTGGAACGCCATGTTCTGGACACGTCCGACATGGGTCAACTTGGCTTCATGATCGAACGGGCTTTGGTGTGGGAACCAGTCAATCCCTACTGCTGGATGCTCTGGGCGCAGTGGTTCCACGCGCAAGGCCAGAGGGATGCCCAAGAGGCCGTCCTGCGCGAGATGCTGCGGATGTTTCCGCACAATGTGCCGTCACACGTCGAGCTGGCGCGTTTGCTCATCTCGCTAGGCAAGGAGAATTGGCAAGAGGCCGAGCATTATCTGCGCCGCGCGATGGACCAAAAGCCCAACGATGGCCACGCTCATGTTGTCATGGCGCGCCTGCTTTGTTTGCGCGGGGAACTCGACGACGCCGAGGAAATGCTTAAGAGCTTCCTGGGTCAGAACCCCGACGACCACGAAGTGAAGGGCTCGCTCGCCAAACTTCGGGCTGGTTCCGCCGCCGGCTACTCAGCGCCTCCCGACGATGATCCAGGATCTGCAGCCCAAGAAGGTGACCCCGGCGAGGGTGTACGCATGGCGGCTGCAAGCGGTTTCCGTGAGATTCTTCGTCGTGGCGGCTTGGCGGGAGAGTTCAGCCGCGCCCGAATCGCAAATGGGGCCACCGTTCAGACTACACGGATCAGGCAGGAGAGTCGGCGGGGCGACTCGCTAGCGGGCTTCTACTCGCAGTGGCTGCAACTGGACGACACGCCAGAGTGCCCGCCCCACGCTTGGGCGTGGGACGCTTGTCGGCACTGGCGGCAGGCGGCGGCGCCTGAGGCTTGGCGAGACTTGGCCAAGCGCTTCCCAGAGGCCGCGACGGAGACGGATTTCCTTCGCAGTCTGATCTGCCCAGAATCGCTGGATGGCGAAGATCAGTGGGAACGCTTTCGTACTGGAGAGGGGGCCCAGACCCGTCCTGTGGATATCCTCATGCGGCAGATGTGCGAGACTTGGCAACAACTCGTTGCCCTTGAAGACGCAGCCCAACACGAGCGCGACGAGGCTGCCTGCGCGGTGATGGCGTGCGCTGCCGTCAACGCGCCGGAGTTCGCAGGCGGCTTCGACTGAGACCGCGATCCCACCCTAAATCCACACTAAACCCTGAAGTCCAACATTTTTGCGCTGGCGGGGTTGCGGACAGCGGGCTTTCGTTCTACTTTGCAGCCCTAGTGCAGTGGAGGGTGCGGTGCGCAACGTCGGCGACATTTTGGAGGAGAAGTCCGAGCGGTTGGTCTGGGTTGGGCCGCTGGAGTCGGTTTTTGACGCCCTGAAGATCATGAACAGGGAGGATGTCGGCGCCGTTCTAGTGCAGATCGACGGCTACTTGGTGGGCATCCTTTCCGAACGGGACTATGTGCGCAAGGTCATTCTGGACATCCACGCCTCGCAGAAGACCAAGGTTTCGGAGGTGATGACGCGGGATGTGGTGACCGTCACCCGCAGCGACACCATCGTTCACTGCATCGCCCTGACCAAGAAGCACCATGTTCGTCACCTGCCGGTGGTGGAGGACGGCAAGGCCATCGGCATGATCTCCCTGCGTGATCTGTTCCTTGACGTCATCCATCACAAGGTGGGGGAAATTCGGGAGGACGAATAAAGTCTAGGGTGGCGCCAACCATTCCGGC
This sequence comes from Candidatus Azophilus sp., assembly GCA_965200465.1. Lineage (GTDB taxonomy): Bacteria > Pseudomonadota > Gammaproteobacteria > Pseudomonadales > Azotimanducaceae > Azophilus. The sequence continues at coordinate 428,817 of OZ241358.1, forward strand.
GCTGTCGCCGGCGGGGCGTCCAAGGTGTGCAGGAACGCCTCCAAGCGCTTTAGTTCGTAGGGCAGCAGATGCAAGGGCTTGGCCTCGTTGTGGCCGATGATGGCGTTGGGGGCTCGGTTGTAGTGGTCCAGCACCTCGCCCAAGCTGCCCATTTGGCCGGCGTGCATGTACGGCTCGGTCCCCCCTAGGTTGCGCAGGGAAGGCGTTTTCCGCGCCCCAAGCAGGCCGGTTTCCGTGCGCATGAAGCGCAGTTCCAAACAGTCAATGGCGGTTGCGTCGCTGTGTGCGCCTAGGCAGTTGAGGGGGTCGTTGCGCACGAGGTCCAAGGCGGCGATGCGGCCCAAGTCCGGCAGGCCGCCGCGGTCGGGGAGCAGGCCGGTGTTGTGGAACTCGTGGTTGGTGAACAGCGGCCCGTTGTGGCAGTTCATGCATTGCGCCTTGCCGATGAACAGGCGCAGACCCTCCATTTCCCGCCGGCTCAGGCTGGCGGCAGGTTCAAGGCTGGCGTTGGCGGGCTGCAACAGGCCGGCGGCGTAGCGGTCGAACCGCGTCTCGCCGGGGAGCAGCAGCCGTTCATAGGCGGCGATGGCCTTGACTGCGTTGACGAACGCCGCCGTCGCCGCTCGCTCTTGGGCAACGCCGGCTGGTGCGCCGCTGGGCATTTCCGGCAGCGGGCCGAACAGTTCTTGGTGCAGCGCTCCGTAGGCGGCGTCGGCGGCGAGCAGGCGGGCCACTGCGGCGCGGCTGCCGCCGTGCTCGAGCGGGTTTTCCAGCGGGGAAGCCGCCTGCGCCCACAGGCTGTCCGCACGACCGTTCCAGAACTGCCAAGGGCTGTAGGCGGCGCCCACTAGGCTGGGCGTGTTGAAGGTCCCCAAACCCAGCCCGATGGCGCGGGGCTGTCCGTCGGTGAAGCGGCGCTCCGGCCTGTGGCAGGTGGAGCAGGCGACGGCGCCGTTGGCGCTTAGGCGGACGTCGAAGAACAGTCTGTGACCCAAGCGTTGGGCCAGGGGGTGGTCGGCGACGGCGTTGGAAGGGTCTTCCGGCGGCGGCGGCAGGGCGCCTATCCAGAGCGAGCCTATGGCCCGCAGCTCGGCGTCGTTCCAAGGCTCCGGCGGGTCCGGGCGATGCGCCCAATGGGCCACGCCCAGTGCGGCGGCGAAAGCCAGCAGCCCGGCTAGGGAACGCCAGTGCAGTTGCGCCTCCCGCAACTACAGATCCAACGACAAGGACAGCGAGTCCCTTCCTTGGGACGCGTCCACCGTTAGCACAACCTCCCAAGCGCCGCCCATGTGGAACTTCATGCCCTCAATCAAATAGTGTCCGTCGCCGAGATAGGCGGTTGCTCTGGGCGCTGTCGGCAGGCCGTGGTCATGGGACGGCATGCCGCCGGACACTTGGATGCCGGCGTTGGCGACGGGGTTGCCTGCGGCGTCCGTCACGCGGACCCTCCATTGGTGCATTTGATTGATGGCGATGGGCTTCAGCGTGGCGGCGTAGCTGATTTGGTAGCGTTCCAGTTTCGTGAACTGGGAGGGCGACAGAGCCGGCGCGGGGGCCTCAACTTGGCCAAATGCGCTTGCCGCGAAGCATGAAGCCAACAGCAGAAAACGTGGATTCATGGCTGCGCAAGTCTATCACGACGGAGCGAATTGCTTGTGCAAAGCAGCCGGCCGGCAAGCCGTGCGATGCAGTGGCCGAACGTCCCCACGGGGGACTGACAGCCCGCAGAAAAACCAAATGACACTGGGCTGAAGAGGCGCGAAACAGGTGTTTCTAGGGCCAAAATGGGCCTTTCTCCCTCCTTGCCTTTCTCCCCCCTTGCCTTTCTCCCCCCTTTCTGGGTTTTCCCCCAATCCCCGGATAAGAATCGCCCGGCCCACTGCCAGCGGCACTCTGGCACGCAGGCGGGCGGGGCGCCTGCTCTCCCAGGCAGCAGACCGTTGAAGTGCCGCAACCATGCAATTGCCGGCAAGAACCTTGCACGGTGCGTCTTGCAATACGCTGCAATGATTCCTTAAGCGGGGATTGGGGCGGCCCCATTTTGGGATTTGCGGCGCCGGCCTGCCTAGCTCATTACGCCGCCGGCGACCTGCGGCTTGAGGTCCGGCAGAAAGGTGGGTGTGCCGCCCTCGACGGCGCAGCCGAGCAAGGTGGTTTGGGTGAACGGATTGGCGATCTGATCGTCGACGGGAATGAGCTTGCCGTGCTCGAAGCCGCCGAAACAGATGTTGCCGCGGCCGCGCTCAGCTTGGACGGGCGGCGCATCGGGCTCCCCCGCTGCGTGGGCAGCGACGCTGAACGCCAGCCCGACGGCCAGCAAGAGCGGTGAATGTGAAGCCCGTTGCTGCAATGGACGGCCCGCAAACGAAAACGGCGGGCAGTCTAGGCGGCGAAAGTGACAGTTTTATGACTGTGGCGGCTTTTTTTTGCGCCAACTCCCCAAACTACTCCAACAGGTTGGCGCCGCCGTCATCCATCTCGGCGGGTTGCCGCCAATATCGGTACTGGGGCGTCCAGTCCCCATCCCCCAGGCCGGCCAGCCCCAACAGGCTCCACAGGGTGCAATACAGATCGCCAGGACCGAACACGCAACTGCTCTTTCGGTAAATGGCGTCGCCTTGCCGTTCGTAAAGCACCGCGCCGGCTGCATTGCGGTCTTCCTGCATTACCGTCTGCTCATGGATGTAGCGGCCGCCGCCGTGAGAGGCCAACTGAAAACGCCAGTTGCGGGAGTTGGCGAAATCCCGCTGCACGGCGGGCGCATCCTTGGACAGCAGCGCCACGGACATAACGGACTCCAGATGATGCAGGATGCCGTTGAAGCCGTCCGCCCACAAAGTGCAGTAGCGGCAGCCTTGGCCCATGTTGTGGATGGCCAGCAAAAGCCGCCTGTCTCCGAACAAGTCCATCAGGTTGACCTCGCCGCACGGCGAGGCGAAGTTGTAGTTGGGTACGGGCTGCGGCAGCGTTTGCTTGCGCAGAGCATTCAACTTGGCGATGAGGTCGGCAATCTGACGTTCGGTCTTGGGTATGGCCGCAGATGCTTTGATGTGTGCCTGCAGCTCCCGTTCGGTGGGCACGGAGGGGTCCTGCTTGCGCAATTGGCTGCGATGCCAATTGATGGATTTCAAGGTCGTGCGGGCTTTTGGAAACTCCCTGCGCACCGCCTGCAGGGCTGCTTCGTTGGTTGCGCCGGCGGCTATGGCCTGCATGGCCGCCACCCCTATGGTGCGTTTCGAGGCGACCGCTGCTTGCGCCTCCTCTTCCGCTCCGCCGCCTGCGGCCTTGTCCATGTTGCCTGTCGGCGTAGCCGCTGGGGATGCGTCAAGCTCCATGCGGGAGGGTTTGTTGGTGACGCCCATCCACTCTTGGATGCGGTCTGCGCTCTCCCGAATGCGCTCCGTGAGTTTCCGTAAGCTAAACGTTTTCATAGCCCGATTCCTCCTCCTTCGCCAACGCCGCCATGCTCGCCTCCCTACGCCTTGTCGGGCGGAAACCTAACGTCGCCCATTGTGACCATGCCTTTCATGGTTGTTCCCCCGCCTGCCAACAAGCTCACGGCGAACGGTAGAAGGCACCGTACTCCCCCATTACATTAGGGTCTTGCCCGGCGCTGCTGTCGATGACGCCGTTGCTATTCCGAATGGTCGACTTGGACCACGGGCGTTTTCCCAACGCCTTAGCCGCGCGCGCCAGCGGAAGCTGCGGGATCCGGCTACGGTGCACGCGGGGGTGTTGTTTGTCGTTCATGCTCCTTGCTCCTTACATTCTGTGCGGGATCACCGACCTTCCGGACTTTTGTCCGTCAGGCGGCCATGCCCAGGAAGGCAGCCTGCTGATTGGGCGTTCGCATGTCAAGGTGGTGATCCCGTACATGCCCTTGAGCGCATCCTCGATAGGGGTCAAACTTGGCCGGCATGGGCACCACGTTCGCAGCGCTTATGTCCCTTGAACGGCTAGGCGAGGACCGCTTTGCGGGGCCGCCGGCGCCGGATAAGGGAGAGACCCTGTTCGGCGGGCAGTTTTTGGCGCAGTGCTTGGTGGCGGCGGCGGCCACGATTGACGGCGAACGGCCCGCGCATTCGCTGCACGCTTACTTCCTGCGCCCCGGCGATGTGGATGCGCCGGTGGAGATCGCCGTGGAGCGGGTGCGCCAGGGCCGCGCCTTCTCGTCCCGCCAAACCCATGCCCAGCAACAGGGCAAGGAGCGTTTCCGCATGGCGGCCTCATTTCATGCGCCGGAGAGTTGCCCTAGGCACTGCGGTGCGCAAATGCCGGCCGCACCGCCGCCGGAGGAGGTGGACATCACCTATGACGACTTCACTTTGGCCGAACTTGGCGCATCCTCCTGGCCCGGCGCCGACCGCCCCATGGACGCGCTCTACGTCAATCCGCCGGGCGCCCGCGGCGAAGCGGTGGTCGAGCCGCAACTGATGTGGATGCGGGTTAGGGACCCCTTGCCCGAGGACGCAGCCCTGCACCAAGCCGGCATCGCCTACCTTTCCGACGCCACTCTGTTGGACAACGCCTTGCTGCCCCACGGGCGCCGTTGGCAAGACCTTGGCGTCGAGGGCACCAGCGTGGACCACGCCATCTGGTTTCATCGCCCCGCCAAGGCGGACGCATGGCTGCTCTTTGAACAAACCGTTTTGGTTACGGGCGCCGGACGGGGGCTGGTGCAGGGCAGGTTTTTTGACCGCCCCGGCAATCTAGTCGCCACCTGCATTCAAGAGGGGCTGTTGCGATGGGCTGCCTAGACCGGGAAACTTAAGCCTTCACGGTGGCCGGCGCCGCCAATGGCATGGTAAAAGGCCGCCCTTGGAAAAATGCATTGGGACGTTCGCTTATGCGCGTCAGCGCCTATGATGCGGCCGGTGAGAAGCATGGCCGAAGTTGTTGACAAGGAGCGCCAAGGCCTTGACCCGGCGCTGCACCGCTTTCTCGAACAAGAGCGGGAGGACAGCAAGGACTACATTTACTGCGCCGTTTGCTCGGCGGTGATTGGGCGCGGCGGGGACCGCATCGAGGTCAACGGCGGCCACGACCACCACTTCATAAATCCCCTCGGGCTGCACTTTCACTTGGGCTGTTTTCGGGAGGCGCTGGGCTGCGAGATCCTGGGCGCTCCGCATTCGGCGGACTCCTGGTTCATGGGCTTTCGCTGGCGCATCGCCAACTGCGGCGATTGCCGGCGGCATCTAGGCTGGTATTTCGACCGTGCGGACGCCGCCTATTTCTACGGGTTGATTCTGGACCGAATTCAGCATGGCCAAGATTGACGCCAACCAATACGCCACCCTGACGTTCGACTGCTACGGCACTCTGATCGACTGGGAGTCGGGCATCACCGGCTACCTGCAGCCGCTGCTGGCCCGCTACGATGTCCACGTCATTGACGAATTTCTGCTGGAGGCATTTGCGGAGCTGGAGCCGCAGTTGCAAGCGGAGGGAGGCGCCTACCGGGACGTGCTGGCCCGCCTGCTGCAACGCCTTGGCGAGCGTCTGGCCTTCAAGCCGAAGCCGGAGGAGTTGGCCGGCTTTGCGGACGGCATTGAAAACTGGCCGGCGTTTGCGGACACGGTGGAGGCGCTGCAAGCATTGGCCGGCCGTTTCGAGCTGGCGGTGGTCTCCAACATTGACGACGACCTGTTTGCGCACTCCGCCAAGCGCCTGCAGGCGCCCTTCGCCCAGGTGGTCACGGCGCAGCAGGCGCAGGCGTACAAGCCCGATCCCCGGGTGTTTGAACTGGCGCTCAGCCGAGTGCGGCCGCCGGTGCTGCATGTGGCGCAGAGCCGCTATCATGACATCGTTCCGGCGGCGCAGGCGGGGCTGGACACGGTGTGGATCAACCGCCCCTCCAAGGGTGCGGCCAAACCCGTTGAAGCCGCCCCCACTTGGACCTTCACCAGCTTGGCCGAATTTGCGGCGGCGGTGCGCTAGGCCGGCGGAATTGCGCGGCGCAAAACTCCATGCCCATCACCACCATCGAGATCAGCAAGGAGGCGCTGCACTTCGCCGCCGCCCACTTCACCCTGTTCTCCGCCACCGAGCGGGAGAACCTGCATGGCCACAATTTCCATGTGGCGCTGGAAGCGGAGGCCGAGGTGGGGGACGACGGCCTCGCCTTCGACTACAACATCGTCAAGCAGGCGCTGCAGGGGCTGTGCGATCGCCTTGACGAGCATGTTCTGCTGCCGGAACGCTCGCCCCATCTGCGCATCGTTCGGGAGGGCGGCTACGTCCTGGCGCTGTTCAACGGCGAACGCCTGCCCTTCCTGCCCCGGGACGTGCTGACCTTGCCAGTCGGCAACATCACCGTGGAGGCGCTGGCCGCTTGGATTCTGGATGAACTGCGCAGCGACCCAGCCTTGGCCGGATTGGACGTCGCCCGTTGGCTGGTCAGGGTTTCCTCCGGCCCTGGGCAGTGGGCGCGGGCGGAGGGTTGAGCCGCCGCGCAGCAGGGAACGGCGCATTGGCAAGGAGACCCATGAAAACCCTCATCATCACCGGCGCCAGCGCCGGCATTGGCCTCGCCGCCGCGCAGCGCTTCGCCGCCGCCGGCTGGGCCGTCGCCAACATCTCCCGCCGCCCCTGTCCGCTGGCCGGGGCGCAGCATTTGCGGGGGGACTTGGCGGCGCCGGACTTTGCGGAAAAACTGCGCGCACCCTTGGCGGCCGCGCTGGATGCGGCGGACCGGGTCGTGCTCATCCACAACGCCTCCCGCCTGCGGAGCGACAGCGCCGCGGACACGCCCAGCGAGCAGTTGCGCACGGTGCTGGAGGTCAACCTAGTGGCGGCCAACTCCCTGAACCGCCTGGCCATTCCGCGCATGGGGCGCGGCTCCGCCATTCTCTTCGTCGGCTCCACCTTGGCGGAGAAGGCGGTGCCGAACAGCTATTCCTATGTGGTCAGCAAGCACGCCTTGGTCGGCATGATGCGGGCCACCTGCCAAGACCTCGCCGGCCGCGGCGTCCACACGGCTTGCATTTGCCCCGGCTTCACGGACACGGAGATGCTGCGCGCCCATGTGCCGCAGGAGGCCATGCCGGCAGTGGCCGAAATGTCGGCCTACGGACGCTTGATCGAACCGCGTGAGATCGCCGAAACCCTGTTTTGGGCAGCCGCCAACCCAGTGGTCAACGGCGCCGTGCTGCACGCCAATTTGGGCCAAGTGGAGCGCTAGGCCTGCATCGCCTCCTCGTTGGCCTTAAGCCCCAAATAGGGCCGCAGCCAAGAGACCAGCAGGTAGGCCGGGGCCGTGTCCAGCGCTGCGACCAGCATTTTGAACGCATAACCGGACAGGATGAAGGTCAACAGCTGCGACGCCAGGGGCAGGTCGGCGTCTATCGGCACCGCCCCGGTGTAGAAATGGGTGATTAGAACCACCGCCGTGGTATCGACTATCTGGCTGGTCATGGTGGAGGCGTTGTTGCGCAGCCAGAGATGCCGGCCGCCGGTGAACTTCTTCCAGAAATGGAACAGGCGAACGTCGCACAGTTGCGCCGCCAAATAGGCGATCATGGAGGCCAGCACCACGCCGAAGGTGAGTTGCTGAATTTCGTAGAACACCGGCAGGCGGCCGGCGGCGTCGAGCCGCGGCAGCCCGGTGGCGGCGTCCAGCTCCTCAAAGCCGGGCAGGACGCCGCCCAGCCACAGCAGAAAAACCACCCAAACGTTCAGCAGCATGCCCACCCAAACCATGTCCCGAGCCTTCTTCTCGCCGAACAGTTCGCTGATGAGGTCCGTGCAGAGGAAGGTGACCGGGTAGGGGAGCACACCCACCGCCACCACCATGGGAATGGTCAGGCCGAACAGGTTGAACGAGAGGTCCACGAAGCGGGCGACGCCGAGCACGTTCAACAGCGTCAGGGTGCCCAGAAACATCCCGGACAGGACCAGGTAAACCCGTTGCCGTCGTTTCTGGAAGTCGGGTTGGCTGGAAACTTGGTTGCCCGTCACCTCTGGGCGTCCTTGCAGCGGGAGTTGGCGGAGTTTTGCAATTCGAGCGGCGGACTACAATAGTTCCACGGTTTCGGCGATGGACTCCCGCAGGCGCTTTTCCGCAATGCCGCCGATGCGCAGGCGCGTGGCCACTAGGTGGGTCGGGTGCAGAATTTCCCGGTATTCGGCCAGCTTTGCAGCCACGTATTGCCGCTCCCCGACCAGGGCCCAGTCCTCCGTTGCGGCGCCGTCGTCCCGCCGCGGCCGGCCGGCCTCGTCCAAGCGGCGGCGCACTGCTTCTATTTCCTTGGCGCCGCGCCCGACGAACACGCAGCGCATGATGGGCCGCACCGCTATTTCGCCATGCCCGGCGGCCGCCGCGGCTTGCCGGTGCAACTCCAGGTTCGACCTAAGGTTCGCCAAGGTTTCCATGGGCGACGCCAAATAGGGCAGGCCCAGCCGCCCGGCTTGGGCCAACGCCTTGGGGCCGAAGGCCGCCACCCAAATGGGTGGATGGGGCCGCTGCACCGGCAGCGGGTCCAGCACGATGGCGTCGGCGGCGCCCTCCACCGCGATCGCCTCTCCGGCCCAAGCCCGCAGCATGGTCCGCAGATTGGCTTCAAACCGCTCCCGCTTTTCCTTGGGGATCACGTCAAACGCCCGCAAGGTGGCGGCGGCGTAGCCGCGCCCAACCCCCAGCACCGCCCGCCCGCCGGACAGCTGATCGAGCACCGCCACCTGCTCCGCCGCCAGCAGCGGGTTGCGCATCGGCAGGAGGTAGGAGGTGGTGCCCAGCCGAATCCGCTCCGTGGCCCCGGCAACGGCGGCGAGCAGCATGAGCGGGTCTGGAATGGCGTTGGGCGTGAAGTGGCTCTCCGGCAGCCAAAAGGATTCATAGCCTAGGGACTCGCCAACCCGCGCCTGCCTCGCCAAGGACTTGGCGGAGCGGTCTTGGAAGTCCCAAGGGGTGAGCCCTAGCCGCATGTCCCGGCTTCCTCCAAGCCGCTGGTCCGAGCGTCGCCGTGGCCGAGGAGGTCCTTTAGGAGCCGCTGGTTGTCGATGCCGAAATGGGGTGCCGTTTGCGGTTGCCGGGCTTGGCTTCCCGGCGCTCCTTCGGTGGTTGCGGACACTAGGCGCCTTCCCGCCCGGTTGCTGCGGCGGGCCGCTGCAACCCTGGCGGCGGCCCGCTCATCGACGCCGCGCTGCGCTGCCGCTGCAGGACGAGCATGACGCGCATGCTGCCGATCACGGCGCTGATGTGCCGCTGCAGGGCGAAGTCCCGATAGAGCGGATCTTCGCGCAGCAATGCGCAATTCCGCCCGGCGCCGCAACTGAAGCTGGTCCTTCTGCCGAAGTTGTTGCCGGCGGGGCCGTACTCCCCGAACTTGCCCGGATCTTCGTTTAGGGACCAGAAAGCCTCCCAGGAGGTCGGCAGCCCGAACATGGGGGCCTGCACTGCGGTCAAGGTGTCGTCCGCGGTCTGCTTCAGTATGCTGTGGTAGTCGCCGGGGTTGGCGAGGACGTAGGGGCAGCTCTTTTCCGTGGCGGCGGCGACCTTGGCTTGGTCAACGGGGAAATTGTTGAACTTGTCCTTGAAGCTGAGCCGCCACCATCTGGCCGTGTAAACCGGCGCCGCCTGCGCCGGCGAAGTGACTTCCTGAACATAGTTCAGGATTCGTCCGATGCTGTTGTAAACCGCGGTGGGGGCGGCCTTGTCCGCGAGCAGGCGCGCCTGTTGGTTGAAGTGTTCGTGAAAGCGGGTGTCGATCACCCACAGGACGTCGCGGTCGCCGACTCCGCTGCGGTCATAGTAGCTCCAGCGAAACAGGCGCACGAAGAAGTTGGCCTCCGCCTGCCGGGCGTTGGCCTTGGCTATGATGCGCACCTGCAGGGCGTTCACGCTTGGAATGTCGCTGTCCGCCAAGCAGCGGTTGAGTTGCTTGGCGGCCAGAAACGTCAGCTTCTGGTGGACGGCCGATTCGTAGGCGAGGCCACTTCCCGCCAGCACTGAGGCAATGGCGGCCAAGCAGATCCGCATTTTGGCGGGAGAGCGCATATGGGCGGCACACTATAGCGCCCTGCAATGGTTAAGTGGCAATCCGCAAGCGCCTTTGGCAAACTCGTCGCCCACTTTGTTCGCATCCAGTGGTGGAGAATGGCATGAAGGCAGCAGTGTTGCGGGAGGTCAACAAGCCGTTGGCGATAGAGAGCGTTGAGCACGGCGACCCAGCGCCGCGGGAGGTGCTGGTGCGCACGGTCGCCGCCGGCGTTTGCCATTCCGACCTGCACTTTCAGAACGGCGCCTATCCGTATGCGTTGCCGGCGGTGCTCGGCCACGAGTCCGCCGGCGTGGTGGAGGCGGTCGGGGAAAGCGTCACCTACGTCAAGCCGGGCGACCACGTCATCACTTGCCTGTCGGCTTTTTGCGGCCATTGCGAGCACTGCCTCACCGGCCACATGTCCCTGTGCATGTCGCCGGAGTTGCAGAGGAGCGCCGCAGGGCCGCCGCGCTTGACCAAGAACGGCGAGCCGCTCGCCCAATTCCTGAATCTTTCGTCCTTCGCCGAATACATGCTGGTGCATGAACACGCCCTCGCCAAGGTGCGGGAGGACATGCCCCTGGATCGGGCGGCCCTGATCGGCTGCGCCGTCACCACTGGAGTGGGGGCGGTCATTCACACGGCCGGCGTGGAGCCGGGGACCTCGGTGGCGGTCATCGGCTGCGGCGGCGTCGGCTTGGCGGCGATCAACGGCGCGGCAATCGCCGGCGCCGGGCGCATCATCGCCGTGGACCTGGTGCTGTCCAAGCTGGAGTTGGCGCAGCAATTCGGCGCCACGGATCTAGTCAACGCCGCGCAGGTGGACCCGGTGCAGGCGGTGCGCGAACTGACGGGTGGCGGCGTTCACTACTCGTTTGAGGCGATTGGCTTGGCGAAGACCGCGCAGCAGGCTTTCAAGATGGTGGGCCGGGGCGGCACGGCAACGATCGTCGGCATGATTCCGGTCGGCGCCATGGTGGAGATTCACGGTCCGGAGTTCCTGGCGGAGAAGAAGCTGCAAGGGTCGAACATGGGATCAAACCGCTTCCGAGTGGACATGCCCCGCTTCGTGGACTTCTACCTGCAAGGGAGGCTGCACCTTGACGAACTGATATCGGGGCGCATCCGGCTCGAGGACGTCAATGAGGCTTTCGCCCAGCTGGAAACCGGCGAGGTCGCCCGCAACGTCATCATGTTTGAGTGAAACCCGCCCCAAATGGGCGCTTGCGCTCTTGACGGAGCGCCGCCAGCCCCCATCCCCCCTCTTGGCTGGCGATTGGCGGTGCGCGCCATCGGTGGCCAGTTCCCTGCTGCTGGCCACGCGGATGCTTCATTGGCCGGGCGGCGGGGGTGCCCTACCTTATGGAAATGTAGTCGTAGCGCCCGGAACGGTAGATGCGCAGCAGGATTTGCCGCGCTTGCACGCCTATGGCCTCCCGCAGGTCCTTGAGCTCCGCAACCTCCTTGCGGTTGGCGGCCACGATCACATCGCCTCTGCGCAGGCCGGCCGCCCAGGCGCGGCTGTCTTGGGCCACGGCGGTGACCAGCACCCCGGCGCCGCCCTCGTCTTCGTTGCGGAAGTTCTGCAGTTCGGTGTTCGCCAACCGCGCATCGATGCGCTCGCCGCCGACCTGTTCCTGCAGGTCGTCCTCAATGGCGATGGTAACTTGGTGCTTGCGCCCCTTGCGCAGCAGTTCCACTTCGAGTTCGTCGCCGATGAAGACCGCCGCGGTCTGGCTGTGGAAGTCCCCAATTTCCCGCACCTCCTGGTTGCCGATGCGGGTGATGACGTCCCCGGTTTCCATTTCGTCCGCCGCGGCGCCGCCCGCCGCCACGGACACCACCACCACTCCGGCTTGGTCCTGCACGTCGAAGGCTTCTGCTAGGTCTGGGTTCAGATTCTGCACCTCCAGCCCTAGATAGCCGCGCCGCACCTCGCCGTGGCGGATGATCTGGCGCATGATGGCCTGCACCAAGTTGGAGGGAATGGCGAAGCCGATGCCGACGTTGACGCCGGCGGGGGACAGCAGGGCGGCGTTGACGCCCACCAGGGCGCCGGACAGATCCACCAAGGCGCCGCCGGAGTTGCCGGGATTGATGGAGGCGTCCGTTTGGATGAAGTCCTCAAAGCCCTCAAAGCCGAGGCCGCTGCGCCCCAAGGCGCTGACGATGCCGCTGGTGACGGTTTGGTTAAGGCCGAAGGGGTTGCCGATGGCGACCACGAAGTCCCCCACCCGCAGGGCGTCTGAATTCCCGAACTCCATTTGGATGAGGCCGTCGGCCGACGCTTGCAGCAGCGCCAAGTCCACCGCTTGATCGCTGCCGATCAGTTCCGCCTCCAGCACTCGGCCGTCGGAAAGGGTGATGTCGATGTCGTCGGCGCGGGCGACCACATGGTTGTTGGTGACGATGTAGCCGTTCTCCGCGTCTATGACCACGCCGCTGCCAGCGCTGCGGGTGCGGCGGTAGCGCTGCCGGTTGGGAACGTTGAAGAAGCGGCGGAAGAAGGGGTCGTCGAGCAGCGGGTTGCGCACCGCTGTGGTGGTGTGGGTGGCGATGTTGACCACCGCCGGGTTCACCCGCTCCAGCATGGGCGCCAAGCTGGGCAAGGGCTGGCCGCCGGGCAGGGCGGCGGGACTAGCGGCGAAAGCCGGGAGCGCGGCTAGGAAGGCTAGCAGGCAAGCCGCTGTTGTTGCCGGCCGCAGTGGTTTCGTTCTCATGGTTCGGTTAGGTCCAAAGGTGGTGGAGCGGGAAACGGGACTCGAACCCGCGACAGCTTGCTTGGGAAGCAAGGGCTCTACCAACTGAGCTATTCCCGCACGAAGGCGGCCCTCAACTGCGCAGTCTAACCCACTGCGGGAATTCTGCGCACATCTAATTTTCCATTCCCCAATCCCCGCTCAAGGAATCTTTGCAGCGTGTTGCAAGGCGCACCGTGCAAGGTTTTTTCCGGGGATTGCATGGTTGCGGGACTTGGGAAGGCCCCCTGGGAGCGCACTGCATAGCCCTTGCCCGTTGTGGTGTAATTGCCCGCATCGGCCGCTAGGCCTGGACGATGAAGAGGTGCCTGCCCATGCGCATTGGTTTGCGGAAGCGTCGCCCCCAACCTCGATTGGGGGTGGAGGAAAGAGCCCGGCTTTGGACGGCGGTTTTGGCCTTGGCTTGCGCCTTGGCGGCGCCGGCCCTGTTCGCGCAGGAGGGCCGCTCCATCACGGCGGTGTCTTTTGGCGGCTCCTACGCCAGGGCTTCGGTGAAGGCGTATCACGAACCCTTCACGCAAGAGACCGGCATTGGCGTCAAGCTCGATGAGTACAACGGCGGGCTGGCGCAAATCCGCGCCCAGGTGGAGACCGGCAACGTCAGTTGGGACGTGGTTGACTTGAACGCCGGGGACGTGCTGCTCGGCTGCGATGAGGGCCTTTTGGAGGAAATCGACTACGCCGCTCTGCCGCCGGCGCCGGATGGAACCCCGGCGGCGGAGGACTTCGTGGTGGAGGAAAAGCTCGACTGCGGCGCCATCGTCACCATTTTTTCCGACATTTACGCCTACAACAAGAAGCTGTTTCCCGACGCCAAGCCCAGCACCATGGCGGACTTCTTTGATTTGCGGAAGTTTCCCGGGCGGCGGGGCCTGCGCCGGGCGCCCAACTCCACTCTGGAGTTCGCCCTGGTGGGGGACGGCGTGCCGGCGGACCAGGTCTATGCGGTGCTGGCCACCCCGGAAGGGGTGGACCGCGCCTTCCGCAAGCTGGACAGCATCAAGAGCCAAGTGGTCTGGTGGGAGGCGGGCGCCCAGCCGCCGCAGATGCTCGTGGATGGGGAGGTGGTCATGAGCACCGCCTACAACGGGCGCATCTTCAACGCTCAGTTCCTGGAAAACCAGCCCTTGGAAATCGTTTGGGACGGCCAGGTGCAGGCGCTGTCATACTTAAGCATCGTGGCCGGCTCCCCGAATGCGGATTTGGCTAGGCGGTTCGTCGCCTTCGCATCGAGCACCCAGTCCATTGCCAACTTGGCCGGCTACATCTCCTACGGCATCGCCCGCCGCTCCGCCATGCCGTTGGTGGGCAAGCACTTTGAGGTGGGCGTGGACATGCTGCCGCACCTGCCCACCGCCCCGGAGAACATGAACAACGTGGTGGTTCAGGATTTCGAGTGGTGGGCCGACAACCAAGACGACGTGAACGAACGATTCGCCGCTTGGTTGATTAGGTAGCGGACTTTCCGCCTTGCCGCAGGATTCGCCTAGCTGGTGACGCCGCCCGTGGTCCGCTTCGAGCCAGACGAGCAGCCGCCTCCCTTGCTGTCCCTTGGTTTGGGCCTGCAGCAGGCGGCGCTGTGCATCGCCGCCGTCATTCTTACGCCGGTCATCGTCATTCGCGCCGCCGACGGCAGGGATCCCTACCTCACTTGGGCGGTGTTCGCCGCGGTTCTTGTCAGCGGCCTTTCCACGGTGCTGCAGTCGCAGCGCTTGGGGCGCATGGGCGCCGGATATCCCATGGTGATGGGCACCTCCGGCGCGTTCATCGCGGTGAGCGTCACGGCGCTTTCCACCGGCGGCCCGGGGATGCTGGCCGCGCTGGTGGTGATTTCGGCGCTGTTTCAGTTCCTCCTGGCCGCCCGCCTTTCCTGGCTGCGGCGCATCATCACGCCGACTGCGGCGGGCACCGTGATCATGCTCATCGCCGTGACCATCATGCCCATCGTCTTCGACATGCTCAAGGACGTGCCGGAGGCGGCTTCGCCGGCGGCGGCGCCGGTCAGCGCCGCCCTGACCTTGGGCGTCATAGTGGGGCTGGCGCTCTACGCCTCCAACAGCCTGCGCCTTTGGGTGCCGCTTATCGGCCTGATCGTCGGCGGCGTCGCCTCGTCCCTGTTCGGCATCTACGATGTCGCCCGCGTGGCGGAGGCGGATTGGTTCGGCCTTCCCGAAGGCGGCTGGCCCGGCTTCGCCATGGATTTCGGTCCGGTGTTTTGGGGCTTGCTGCCGGCCTTCGTGTTCGTGACCTTGGTCGGCGCCATCGAGACCATTGGCGACGCCGCGGCCATTCAGACGGTGTCCTGGCGCCGGCGGCGGGCAACGGACTTTCGGGAGGTGCAGGGCGCGGTGGCGGCGGACGGCGTGGGCAACCTGCTTTCCGGCCTCGCCGGCACAGTGCCGAACACCACCTACTCTTCGAGCATTGCGGTTGTGGAGCTCACGGGCGTCGCCGCGCGCCGGGTGGGCGTGGTCGTCGGTGCCGCCTTCGTGGTGATCGCTTTCGTGCCCAAGGCGGCGGCGCTGCTGCTGGCGGTGCCGGGGCCAGTGGCGGCGGCCTACCTGCTGGTGCTGATGGCGATGCTCTTCGTGGTCGGCATGCGCATGATCGTTCAGGATCGTGCGGACTACCGCAAGGCGGTGGTTGTCGGCCTGTCCTTTTGGCTTGGGGTGGGCTTCCAAAACCAACTGATTTTTGCCGATCAGTTGGGCGATTGGTGGGGCACCCTGCTCGGCAACGGCATGACCGCCGGCGGCGTGGCGGTGATTCTCCTGAATTTGCTTCTGCAATCGGCGAAGGGGCGGCGACGGCGCCTGGAAACCGCGCTCGACCTCACCGCTCTAGGGGACATCAACGCCTTTCTGGAGCGCTGCGCCTCGCGGCGGGGATGGAGCCCGGAGGCTGTCCACAGGCTGCGTTCGGCGGCGGAGGAGGCGCTGCAAAGCCTGATCGACCTGCAGGAGCGGGCTGCATCGAACGGCGCCGCGGTGCCGCGGCGCCTGCTGCTCATCGCCCAAGGGGACAGCCGGGACATGGAGCTGGAGTTCCTTGCCGCGCCCGGCGGGGAAAACTTGGAGAACCTAATGGTGCTGATTCCGAACCTGCCCGAAGAGTTTCCGGCGGAGCGCGAAATCTCGCTCCGCCTGCTGCGGCACTACGCCGCATCCGTGCATCATCAGCAATACCATGACCTGGACATCGTGACGGTCCGCGTCAATCGAGAGCAAACGTAGTTCACCCAACCTTTAAGTCCCTGCAGCCGACTGAGGCTGACGCCGGCATGACCCAATACCTCCGCCTCCACGCCTCCCACCCGCAACAGCGCCTGCTGCGCGAGGCGGCGGAGCTGTTGCGCAACGGCGGCCTGATCGCCTACCCGACCGACGCCACCTACGCCATCGGCTGCCGCATTGGCGACCAAGCGGCCCTGAACCGCATGCGGGCGTTGCGGCAACTGAGCAGCAAGCATTTCTTCACGCTCTGCTGCCGGGACCTCTCGGAAATTTCCAAGTATGCGCGGGTGGACAACCGCAACTACCGGATTCTGAAGCGCCACACGCCTGGGCCGTTCACCTTTGTGCTGCCCGCCACTCGGCAAGCGCCGCGCCGGTTGGTGCATCCGCAGCGCAGAACCATCGGCTTGCGGGTGCCGCAAAGCCCCATTGCCCTTGGCTTGATGGAGGCGCTGGGCGAGCCGATGATGACCACCACCTTGCGCCTGCCCGGCGCCGAGGCGCCGCTCACGGAGGCCGCGGAGATTCGCCAAGCCTTGGCGCACGGGCTGGCTCTAGTGGTGGACGGCGGCAGCGGCGGCGTCGAACTGACGACCGTGGTGGATCTGAACGCCAATCCGCCGGTGCTGGTGCGCCAAGGCGCCGGCCGATTTGATTGAGGGAGCAATCCGCCCTTCGCCATCCTATAATGCGGCCATGCGGACACTCCTCCCATCCCTTGGCGGCTGCGGCTGGGCGGCGGCTTGGCCGGTCCGCTCGCTTGGCCGTTCGCCGGCGGCGTCGTTGAGTGCGCGGCATGGGCTCTGAATCCGCCCGCAGCCGGGTGCTTTCCGGCATGAGGCCCACCGGCCGCCTGCATCTCGGCCACTACCACGGCGTGCTGAAGAACTGGATCGCCCTGCAGCATGAATACGAGTGCTACTACTTCGTGGCGGACTGGCATGCGTTGACCACCAGCTACGGCGACACCGGCGACCTGGAGCGGCACAGCTTCGACATGGTGGTGGACTGGCTTGCGGCTGGGGTGAGCCCGGCGTCGGCGGCCGTCTTCATTCAGTCCAAGGTGCCCGAACACGCGGAGCTGCATCTCCTGCTGTCCATGGTTACGCCGGTGGGTTGGCTGGAGCGGGCGCCGAGCTACAAGGACATGCAGGCCCGGTTGAACGACCGCGAGTTGGCCACCTACGGCTTTCTCGGCTACCCGGTGCTGCAGGCGGCGGACATCCTGATCTACCGGGCCGGCAAGGTGCCGGTGGGCGCCGACCAGGTCGCCCATGTGGAGCTTTCCAGGGACATCGCCCGCCGTTTCAACCACCTGTTCGGCCGCGAACCGGGCTTTGAGGAGCACTGCCAGGCGGCCGTCAGGAAGATGGGGCGCAAGGCGGCGCGCCTGTACGGAGACCTGCGCAAAGCCTATGTGGAGCAAGGAGATGCGGAGGCGATGGAACGGGGCAGGGCGCTCCTTGCCGAGCAGCAAAATCTCTCCATCGGCGACCGGGAAAGGCTTTTCGGCTACTTGGAGGGCGGCGGGCGCATCATTCTGCCGGAACCGCAGGCCTTGTTGACCGAACAGCCCAAGGTGCCCGGACTGGACGGGGAGAAGATGTCCAAGTCCTACGGCAACACCATCGCCTTGCGGGAGCCCCCGCAAGAGGTGGAGAAAAAGGTGCGGGGCATGAAGACCGACCCCGCTCGGGCGCGCCGCCAGGACCCCGGGAACCCGAACAACTGCCCGGTCTTCGACCTGCACCGCATCTATTCGTCGCCGTCCGTCCAGAAGTGGGCGGCTGAGGGCTGCCAAAGCGCCGGCATCGGTTGCCTGGAGTGCAAAAAGCCGCTCATTGAAGCCGTTTCCTTGGAGCAGGAGGCCATGAACGAGCGCGCTGCGCCGTTCAAGGAGCAACCCGATTTGGTGCATCACATACTTCAGGAGGGCGCGGAGAAGGCGCGGGAGGCGGCCAGGGAAACCTTGGACGAAGTGCGCGCCTGCATCGGCATTGCGCACAAGTGAGCAGCCAGGAGGACAGCTGCAAGGCGCAGGGCTCCCGGGCGGCGGGCGATGCGTCCGGCGCTGCGGTCGTGGCTGTGGTGGAGGGGCGCTCCATCAGCGAACTGCCCTCCGACCTCTACATTCCCCCGGACGCCTTGGTGGTGTTTCTGGACACCTTCGAGGGACCTCTGGATCTGTTGCTCTACCTCATCAGGCGGCGCAATCTGGACCTGCTGGAAGTGAGCGTCTCCGCCATCACCGACCAATACATGGGCTACATTCAACTGATGAAGGCGCTGGAGTTGGATTTGGCCGCCGAGTACTTGGCCATGGCCGCCACCCTAACCGCCATCAAATCCAGCCTGCTGCTGCCCCGCCAAGCGGAGGCGGAGGAGGAGGCGGACCCCCGCGCCGAACTGATTCGTCGCCTGCAGGAGTACGAGCGCATCAAGGCCGCCGCCCAGCGAATTGACGGGTTGCCGCGCATGGAGCGGGACATCCTCCCCGTGCAGCCGCAGCGCCCGGAACTCATCAAGCAGTATGCGGAGCCGACAGTGGACTTGAAGGAGGTGCTCATCGCCTTGGCGGAGGCGCTGCAGCGGGCCGAGCGCTTTCGCCGTCATGCGGTGCAGGGGGAGGCCCTGTCCGTGCGCGAGCGGATGGCCAACGTGCTGGCGCTGCTCAGCGAAGCGCCGGGGTTCGTGCCCTTCGCCAAGCTCTTCAAGGCGGAGGAGGGGCGCGCCGGAGTGGTGGTCACCTTTCTGGCCGTCACCGAGCTGCTGCGCGAGAGTTTGGTGGAGTTCACCCAGCACGGCCCCTTCGCGCCCATTTACCTGCGGGCTGCGGGCGCTGCGGCATGACCGGCCAGCTGGACGCCGCCGAACTGCAGCGCATCGTGGAGGCGGCGCTGATGGCGGCCGACGAACCCCTGTCGGTCAATCGCTTGGCCGGCCTCCTGCAGTCCGAGCAATTGGATGCTGAACAGGCCCGCCGGCAAGTGCGGGCGGTGCTCGGCCGTCTAGCCGAAGAGGCCGCCGTTCACGGCTACGAACTCAAGCAGGTGGCCACCGGCTTCCGCTTCCAGATACGCCAGGAACTCAGCCCTTGGGTCAGCCGTCTTTGGGAGGAGAAGCCGCCGCGCTACAGCCGCGCCCTGTTGGAGACCTTGGCGCTGATCGTCTATAAGCAGCCCGTCACCCGGGCGGACATCGAACACATCCGCGGCGTGGGCGTAAGCCAGAACATCATGCGCACCCTGCTGGAGCGCGGCTGGATCCGCGTTCTCGGCCAGCGGGAGGCGCCCGGCCGCCCGAACCTCTACGGCAGCACCCGGGCCTTTCTGGACTACTTCAACCTGAAGAGCCTCAACGACCTGCCGTCGTTGGATGAAATCAAGGAGTTGGTCGAGCCGTTGGCGGAGGATGCGGATGCCGCCGCCGAAGAGTCGGACGTTGCGGAAGGGCGCCAACCAGCCGCCAGCGAAGGCGCGGCTGGGGTGAGCGCCGACGCGGCGGCAACGGCTGGCTTGCATGATGCGCAAGCGCCGGCAACGCTGGCCGCTGGTGAAGGCGCCGACGAGCAGGGGACGCAGGCGAACTTGGCCAATGTGGTGCATTTGCCCACGCCAAAGCGGTAGCCGGCTCGCTCGGCGGGCATTCCAGTGCGCCAATCTCCGCCCAAGCTGCAAAAGGCGCTGGCCGATCTGGGCCTAGGCTCCCGGCGGCGCATCGAGCAATGGATTGCCGCCGGCCGGGTGTCCGTCAACGGCGAGCCGGCGCACTTGGGCCAGCGCCTTGAGCGCGACGATCTGGTCGCCTTGGACGGGCGCAGGATCAACCGGCGCAGGCCGGACTTAAGCCGTGTGCTGGTGCTGAACAAACCGGAGGGAGTGGTCTGCACCCGCCAAGACCCGGAAGGCCGCCGCACGGTCTTTGACGACTTGCCCCGCTTGCAGAGCGGGCGGTGGGTCGCCGTGGGGCGGCTGGACATCCAAACCAGCGGCTTGCTGGTGCTGGCCAACGACGGCGAATTGGTCAACCGCATGATGCATCCCTCCACGGGCTTGGATCGGGAATACGCCGTCCGGGTGGATGGGCGCCTGGATGACGAACAGCTCGGCCGCCTCATCGAAGGCGTCATGATCGACGGCCGGCGCTACGCCTTCACCGACCTGCGCCACTACGACGGCAGAGGCCGCAACCACTGGTACCACGCCGTGTTGATGGACGGCAAGAACCAGGCCGTGCGCAAGCTGTTCGAACGGGTTGGGCATCCGGTCAGCCGCCTCAAGCGGGTGCGCTATGGCCCCGTCTTCCTGCCCTCCACCCTGCGCCGCGGCCGTTGCGCCGAACTCAACGAGCGCGATCTCAAAACCCTGTACGCCCTGCTGCGCCTGCGCCCAAACCTGCCCCGCCGTCGCACGCGCCAGGACGCCAAGAATTCACTGCTGCTGCCCTATCCGAAATTGGCGGGTCGGTCTTCGCCTCCTGCGACCTGACATCGACTGCTCGGCGTGTGACCGTTTCTTCGGAGATGCCGAATGGAACTAGTGAAAAGCTATGAGAACGAATGAGCCTTCCACGACCCCATGCTCACTGTAGATATCGAGAGCAAATTCGATCAAGCTCTTGATGCATACGACGAGGACCGGTACAAGCGTACGGAAACGTTGGCTAGGTCGGTTGTCGTCGAATGCCCAAATCACATTGCTGCGCTGCATCACCTCGGGCTTTACCGCGAAGATCGCGGGGATGCTCTTGGCGGTCAATCCGAACGACAACCAAGGGGTTCGGTACATACTTCCAAAGTGCTGGTTCGAGACGAACAATGAGGCCGCGATAATCGAGCACTGCCAGCTATGGCAGGGCGACGATGGGCCAGATATTCTCTACTCAAAAGCTCTCGCATTCTCCATCGAAAAGCGCATGAGCGAGGCCCGTGCAGCGGTTCAGGAATGCGTCGCGGCGAGGCCGCTGGTCGCTCGAGAGCTTCTTCAAGAAAAACATATTGAGCCCGAACGTCGATTCCCCGACGCGATAGCGCTAGGCGGCGCGGACGAGGCATGGGAGTATTGGCGAGCGTACGGGCGCTATTGGTGCAAGTCGAAGTTGGCCATGGATCTCTTGCGGCAGGCAACAGAGATGGAAGGGAGCACGAACCCATCTTGAAATTGGCCGGTGTGGCCAGATGGTTCATGCTTGGGCAACGCCCTCTCCGACGACCCTTGAGGCAGCCGCTCCGCCGTCAGGGCCCAGCGCCGACCAGCTCCCAAAGTCGGCCACTATCCCGAAGACGCCTGCCGCATGGCCGCAACGCGGGACAGCAGTTCATCCTCCGCGGCGCATTCGATGATCCAGTCGCCCACCCGCTCCAGGTCCTCCCCCGCCGGCAGGCCCTTCAGCAGAACCGCCAGGCGCTTCGCCGCCCCAGCACCGAACTTCAGCGCGGCCAGACGGGCGAGCAGCCGAACGCCCTGCTCCGCACGACCCCGCTCGATGCCCTGCTTGCGCACCCCTGCTTCCCACTGATCCCAACTGGCCTCCAGCAATGTCGTCATCTTGGTTCCTCCTGCTCCTTCAAGCTCATCAAAGGACGGAAAGCCGGCGCCCCTGCCCGTCCTGTCCGCCCACAGCGCCCTCGCCCAAGCGTGCAGCGCCTGCCGGAACGACTCGTTCGCCGGGCCGGGGAAGCGGGCCGCCTCCGCCAGCAGCCGCGGCAGCAGCGCCTTCGGCGGGCCGCTGCGCTGCAGCCGAACCGTCGCCGCCACCCGATTGCCCAAGGGCCAATCCTCCGCTAGCTGTCCAGCGCTTGTCAAGGCCCCGCCGGCGGACAGCAGCACGTACTTCTGCGGCTGCATCAGCGCCAGCGCCCGCTCCATCCCCGCCCAAGGCAGCGGCGCCAAATCGGTGCTCCGCCCCAACGCCGTCCAAGGCTTGCTGCCGTTGTAAACCACGATGGGCAGCACCCAGGACAGGCCGCCCTCCCGCTGGGGCAGACCCCGGCGCACCAGGCGGCTGAGCAGCAAGTCCGCATACTCGCGCATCCGCCGCTCCATGCGCCGGTCCATCTTGGACTGAAACTCGATCAGCACCAGAATGCAGGTCCGCTTGCCGCTCCCCGGCCGTCCGCCGCGCAGACACACCCGCCAAACCATGTCGCTCACGCGCTTGCCGTGGTCGGCATCGAGGAACTCGGAGGACGCATCCTCAAGGGTTGCGAAGTCCAAGCGGCCGGCCCAATCCGGGAGGACGAGGCGCAGCAGGTCCGCCGTCACTTCGGGCAGAGCGTAGATGTACTTGTGGGCGGCGTCATGGTCCATGTCGGGAAGGATGGAGGCGCCGCGGGCGAAAGTCTGCAAGCCGTTGCCCCCGCATGGCGTGGGAGATCGTCCAGAGCTCGCCGGTGCCGCTCGCTCGCCACGCGAACTCCCAAGCAACAGGCTATGATGCCAGGCATGGCCGCCTGACGCGCTTGGCGGGAAAACGATCCCCTAATCCGGGAACCAGGGAGGGCATTGCCCCAATCCCCGGATATGGATCGCCCGACCCGCTGCCGGCGGCCCTTGGGAGCGCGGCCTTCGTAAATGCCGCAACCATGCAGCTGTCGGAAAAACCTTGCACGGTATGCCTTGCAACGGGCTTCGACGATTCCTTAAGCGGGGATTGGGGGGCATTGACAACTGGCCGTGACTGAGCATACGCTTAACCAAATTGGTCACAAAGAATTTTGTCATGGCAAATCGCGATCTAAAGGCCCCCTCCCATGCGTCACTGCCCGTTTGGAAGCTGGGGGAGGCGAAAGCCAAGCTAAGCAAGGTCGTGCGCCTCGCCGCAACGGGTCACCGTGAACGGCCGCAATGCGGTCGTTGTGGTCTCGGCTGACGAGTTTGAGCGGCTCCGTGCTCCAAGCGGTGCGCCCACCCTGCACGCTCTTTTGTCTGGATCGCCCCTTAATCGGCTGGAGTTCGGACGCGAGCCCATCCAAGGTCCGGTGCGCAAGGTGGATCTTTGAACGGATGTTTGGTGGACACCAATGTCGTGTCCGAATTGCGCAAAACCAAACCCAACCCAGAAGTGAAGGCTTGGTCGGATGCGCAATCCCCGCAAGAACTCTATCTGAGCGCAATCATTCTTGCCGAAATTCGGTACGGCATCGAGCTTCAGCAGGATGCGGGGCTTCGGGAGGAACTGAACCATTGGCTGGACCGGAAACTCCGGCCTTGGTTCGCCGGCAGAATTCTTGCCATCGACGAGGAAGTGATTCTCGAGTGGCGGCGCATTCCCGCCGCCTGGAGGCGCTGCGCCAAGGGCTGGACGAAGAGGTGCTGATGCTGCGCATTCCCTAGTTGGCACACGTTGGTTCCGGTATGGCGCAGACGCCGCATTCCCCAACTCCACGCCCTCAGGGTCCAGCCCATGTGCGGGCGTCCAGAGCCTGCCCGGTTACGCCCTTGGCGGCGTCGCTGAGGAGGTATAGGCAGAGGTCCAGGCGGGTTTCCGGCGGCGGCACGGTGGTTGGGTCTTCGCCGGGGTAGGCCTGCCGCCGCATGGCGGTGCGGGTGCCGCCGGGGTTGAGGCTGTTGACGCGGACGGCGCCTTCGTGGACGAATTCGTCGGCGAGCACCTGCATCAAGCCCTCGATGGCGAACTTGGAGGCCGCGTAAGCGCCCCAGTAGGCTCGCCCCTCGCGGCCCACGGAGGACGAAGTGAAGACGATGGAGGCTTCGGCGCCCTGTACACGCCCGGTTTCCCGCATCAGGGGCGTCAGGGCTTGGGTCAGGGCGATGGCGGCGGTCAGGTTCACCCGCATGACGGCCTCCCACTCGGCCAGAGGGTAGTGCTCCACCGGCGTCTTGGCGCCCAGCGCCGAGGCGTTGTGAACCAAGCCGTCGAGACGGCCGAACTCCGCCTGCACCTGGTCGGCCAAGGCCGCGGCGGCGCCTTGGTCCAACAAGCCGAGGTCGCAGGGGACTATCACCGGCTTGGTGGCGCTGCGCTCGGCAATCCAGTCAAACACCGCCTCCAGCTTGGTGCGGGTCTTGCCGAGCAGCACCAGGTTCGCGCCGTAAAGCGCCAAGGCCTTCGCCAGCGCCCGTCCGATGCCGTCCCCGGCCCCGGTGACCAGCACGGTCTTGCCGGCAAAGCTCCCCTCGGCCGGCAGATGGCGCCAATGCGCTTGGGCTTTGGCCAACTCAGGATAGACCGCGTCAACCTGCACAACTAGCGCCGAGCGGGCTTTGCCGATGGCGTTTCGGAATGACCTGAAGCTAAGGCGCAAAGGCGTCCGCTGCGCATAGCCGATCCTGTTCAGCCGACAACACCCGCGACCGGCTGACGAACTGATGGGCTTCCCGAATGGCGCACTCTGGGTTGTGGGACGCCGTGAACAGGTTCCAAAGACGCAGCCTAGTTTCGTAAAGTCGGCAGCCCTCCAGAGCCTTGACGTAGTTCTGCAAGCGCTGGTGGGTCTCTTCAACATCTTGCGGCTGTGCGTCCATGCGCCAGCAGGCGGCTATCCCCAACACCAAAAGGTCTCGGGAACTGCTCGCGTCGGCGTGGGAAGTCAGCAACGCTTGATCACCTGAGCGGACCAAGCGCTTAGGCGCAAGGCCGAACCGATTGTGGTTACGCTTGATCCAATCGTTGATCTGCCAATGGTCCATGCTCTTCATGTTGGTCGTAATGAGAAGGTCCGCGCCAATGGCAAGGGCTTCGGCAAGGATCTTCGCGTCCCGATGGGACGGGATTTCCTCGGAGTCATTCAAGGTGGGAAAGCACTCGAGTGTCAGGTTTGACAGCACTTCGTAAGCGACGGCGTCAGTTTCATCGGACAGCCGCACCAACTGATACGGCCCTTCCTTCGATACTAGATGCTTCACCCAAGTCCATTGATGGGCCAAGGCGCGTTTACGCACCCTTGCCGCGGTTTGGGGCAAGGGCCTCTTGAGGGCGGCATCTAGGCTGTGTGGGGGATTTTCCCATTGGATAAGCAGACCGTCGGTCATTTCATCGGCAACCGTGGGGAGCACTAGGGTTGCACCGCCGCGTATTTCCCGCCAACTGGCGTAGAGCCGCCTAGCAGCAGGCCGCGACAAGCAGTTCGTGTCGAATGCAATGCTCATGGGCAAAAGCGTAGGGTCGGGCGCTTGTTCGCTCTCAGTTGCTTGGCTATGTGCATTTCAATGCGCTGAACGACGGGCGGCGCGGATGATGCACCGTAGCGCAAATCAAACAGCTCCGCCGCGTATTCGCGCAAGCGCTCCGGGTCCGCGTCCGGTTCGAGGCGCTGGAGGGCGGCAACCACTCCGTCAAGCAACGCTCGTTCCGCCGAAAGTGTCTGGTTGGCCATAAGCCGCAGTGTACACGACGAGGGGACGGCAAATACTAAGCTAGAGCAGGGCGCACCCGCCATCCTGCTTGGCGGTGCCGCTGCCCGCCTATGCTACGGATTGTCAAGGCTGTCCCGAGACATCGATTTGGACTTGCTTCACCAAGACGGGATGCAGCGTCAGCAATCGCCCCATAAAGTCCAGCGATCAACTGCTGGTCTGGGACTGCCTTGAAGTCGAATGCAACGTCGATATCCGCGCCCTTGACTTAGAGGGCGGACGCGAAGCCGGCCCAAACGTGCGAGGGCCGTTTCCCTAGGCATCGGGTTTGCTGGCCCGCAGCAGGTAGTTGACTTCCACATCCGAGGACAGCTTGGCGATGCGCGAGAAGGGGTTGTAGCGCAGGCCGATGATCTGCTCCACCTGCAGGCCGGCTTGGCGCACGGCGGCGGCCAGTTCCGCGGGGCGGATGAACTTGGCGTAGTCATGGGTGCCCTTGGGCAGGATGTTCAGGACGTACTCCGCGCCGAGCACCGCCAGCAGATAGGCTTTCGGATGGCGGTTGATGGTGGAGAAGATCAGGGTGCCGCCGGGGGCCGCCAGGTGCGCGCAGGCGGCGACGGTGGAGGCGTAGTCGGGAACATGCTCCAGCAGCTCCAGGCAGGTCACGGCGGCGAAGGCGTTGGGCCTTTGTTCGGCCAGGCTTTCGGCGGTGGCGGCCAGATACTCCACCTTTGCGCCGCTGTCCAGGGCGTGGCGGCGGGCCACGGCGAGCGGCTTCTCCGCCATGTCGATGCCGGTGACTTCGGCCCCGGCTGCGGCCAGCGCTTCGGCAAGCAGGCCGCCGCCGCAGCCGACGTCCAGCACTGGGCCGCGCTCCAAGTGGGTGTGCGCCAGCACATACTCCAAGCGCACCGGGTTGAGGTCGTGCAGCGCCTTGAAGTCCCCGTCCGGGTCCCACCAGCGCTGCGCCAGCGCATCGAACTTGTCTATTTCGTCGGGGTCCAGGTTGTCGGCGTTCAAGGCGTTTCTCCTATTTGGCGCACATTGGGCGGCGAGGGGCCGCCGAGGCTCGGGGGAACGGCGGCCCTTGGCTGCGCCTAGGCATGGGAGCGCTGCGCCAGTTCATGCACCTGCCTAGGCAAGCCCGCCATGTCGATGGTGTCCCACTTGCCCTCCGCATACAGGCGGCGGCCGGCCACCCACACATGGCTGACCGCGCCGCCGGCCGGGCCGTGAACCAACGCCGCCATCGGGTCGCGCACCGGCAGAAAGGAGGGGCCGCTGAGATCGACGGCGATCAGATCCGCCTGTTTGCCCGGTTCCAGGGAGCCGATTTCGCCCTCCAGCCCCAACGCCTTGGCGCCGTCCAAGGTGGCCATGCGCAGCATGTCCGTCGCCGCGCCTTCGCCGGCGCCGCCGAGCTGCTTGGCCAGCAGGGCGGCCAAGCGGGCTTCGGCGAAGATGTCCAAGGCGTTGTTGGAGGCGGCGCCGTCAGTGCCAAGGGCCACATCGACGCCGGCTTGGCGCAGGCGCGGCAAGGGACATACGCCGCTGGCCAACTTCAGGTTGGAGTGGGGGCAATGCACCACCTTGACGCCATGCTCGGCGACCAGCGCCACTTCCTCTTCGGTTAGCTGCGTCATGTGAACCGCCTGCAAGGAGGGGTTCAACAAGCCGATTTGGTTCAAGTGAAGTATCCAAGAACGGCCGTTGCGCCGCATGGCGTCCTCGACCTCGGCGGCGTTTTCATGCAGATGCGTCTGCACGGGGCGGTCGAGCTCCTCTGCGTACATCAGGGTCTTCTGCAGCGCCTCTTTGCTGGTTGCGTAAGCGGAATGGGGGCCTAGGGCGATGCGGATGCGGTCATGCTTGCGGTAGGCGTCATGCAGCTCCAGGCCTTTGTGGAAGCACTCGCTTGGGCCGCCGCTCCAGGGATTGGGGAAATCGATGATGGGAAAGGCGATCTGCGCTCGGACGCCGGCCCGCTCGGCCCGCTCGGCCGCCTGTTCGGGAAAGAAGTACAGGTCGGCGAAGCAGGTGATGCCCCGGCTGAGCATCTCGGCGATGGCGAGGTCCGTGCCGATGCGCACCATTTCGGTGGACACCAGCCGCTGCTCCAAGGGCCAGATCGCCTCCTCCAGCCAAGCCTGCAGGGCAAGGTCTTCAGCAACGCCCCGCAGCAGGCTCATGGCGGCGTGGCAGTGGGCGTTGACCAGCCCCGGCAGCAGTGCGTGGTTGGCCAGTTCGACCGAGTTTTGGGGCTGGAATTGCTCGGCGAGGTCGGCGGCCCGTCCCACCGCCAGAATGCGCCCGCGGTCAACGGCGACGGCGCCCTGTTCGATGGGTTGCGGCGACGGTGCGATCGGCAGGCACCAGCGGCTGCGGATCATGAGTTCGCAAGGGGCCATGAGAGAATTGTACTATGGTGTTGAAATGCTTTGCGGAGGCGGCCGAAACCGCGGCAAGCAAAGCCGGCAGGATGGCTAAAGCACCGCCTCCCCGATGGCGCCTACTCGATGCGAGGCCGGACGCGCCAATCGAAGCCGCTTGGCGCCGAGGTCTTGGCTACGAAGAGGGATTCAGTCCTTGGCTTCGCCAAGCTGTTCCCCCGTTCCGTCAGCGTCGGCGGATGCCTCTTCGGTGCGACGGGCGATTGCCGCCACATCGCGCTGTATTTCGCTTAGGCGGAAGATGAGATCGGGAAGCTGGTCGGTGATTCGCCACAGCAGGTAGGCGATGCCGATCAGCACCAGCAAGGATAAAAAGCCCATGGGGCGACCCTCCGTTGTTGTGTTTGACCGAGCATGGATATACACGCTCAGGCCCCCTTAGTCCAGCCCGCAAACTTCACCTAGGGCAGCGGTTGGCGGGCGGGGGAAAATGTCGGCGGCAGGGTCTTCGGGCTGCTTAGGATCTCCAGGCTGGCCGCGCCGGGAGCGAGGGCGTCCGGCCCGCCGTCCCATTGCAGCAGCGCAGCGCCGAAGGTGGGCAGGTTGTCCGTCACTCGTTCGCCGGCCAGCAGGTTGACGCACCAGGTGATGCCGGGGTTATGGGCGATGATCGCCGCGGTCTCAACGGTGTTCGGCGTTTCCTGCGCCACTTGCACAAGAGTCTCCGGGGCGGCGCCGTAGAGACGGTGATCCAGCTGCAAAACGGCGTCGGGGAAGGCCCCCGCCACATAGTCCGCAGTGGCCCGCGCCCGCACCGCGTCGCTGCTCCAGAGCCACTCAATGGGCAAGGGCTGTTTGGCCAGCCAAGCCTGCATCCTAGGGCCGTCCCGCTCGCCGCGAGCGTTGAGGGGTCGATCAAAGTCGCCCCGCGCTCCGCTGCTCCAGGACGACTTGGCGTGCCTGATCAACCATAGGTGCATGAGTTTTCCGCCCCCTGACGCCTCTAGTCAGCCATCCAACTTGCCCAGCGCCCAAACCCGTTGCGCAAGCTGGATGGCCTCTTGATTTGGCGACTGCGCTTCGAGAACTTCCTTTTTCAGTTTATGGACAAATGACTTACGGCTCTCCCACCAGATCTTCTCACCTCGACTTTTATAAGGGTCACTCCGTTGGCTTGCGCCTTCCGCATCAATTACCAGACAACCTTGCACCTCGGTTCGCGGCGGCGCCCAGTTGCGCACCGCCTTCACATTGGCGGCCATTTGCCCCAATGCCCGACTGAACTCCTTCTTTGGTATGCGGCTTGACTTAGTCTCAACGACCCAAACCCTTAGCGGCGTCGCCACTATATGGTCGATGTTTCCCTCCTTGGCGATGTCCATCACATCATGGGCGACCGCGCAGCCCGGTGCCGTCACAGCGTATTCGATTGCATGGCCCACTTCGGTCTCCGTGAGATGGCCCTTTTTTAGGTAGTCCAACCGCCAACGACTCCATCGCAGCCGGTAGAGCCAAATTGCGGAGAATGTCAAAGCGCCAAGCATGATGCCCCCCGTCCAACTTGGCCACCAGCTCTGCAGCAGGATGCCGATGCATACGCCGCCCAGCATCCCGAAGCCGAATACGGCCGGCACTCCGCGCCCAAGTAGCTGCTTGCGCAGCCAATTTCCCGGTTCCCGCCGCAATTTTCCGTTCGCTTCGCTGCGTTGGCCGTGTGGTGGTTGCCGACCGCCCGTCACCAGATGGCGAAGAACTCCTCCAGCGCCTGCATTTGGCCGCCGGAGGCGGACGACGGCACGATGATGGGGGTTTTGACGCCGGCGTCGAACCAGGCTTCGATGCCTTCGCGCACTTTGGCGGCGGCGCCGAACAGGGTGGTGTCCGCCAGCCAGCGGTCGGACAGGGCGGCCGCCACGCCGTCCCGGTCCTCGGCATTGATGGCCGCTTCCACGCCTTCCATTTCCTCAACGTAGCCGGCCTCCCTCCAGTAGTTGCGGTAGTTCGGCAGGTAGGCGTAGCTGGTGAGGGTGCGGCGGTTCACCGCCTTGGCGGCGGCCTCGTCGTCGCTGATGCAGGTGGGAATCATGTTGCCGATGAAGAACGCATCGTTGGCGCGCGCCGCCTCGCTTAGGTTGGCCAGCGACGCCGCCATGTGGCTGCGGGCGCCGTTGGCGAACACCATGCCGTCGGCGATTTCCTCCGCCAGCCGAATCATGCCGCCACGCAGCGCCGCCAAGGTGATGGGCGGCAACTCGCCCACCCGGGGCGCGGCCCGCAGTTCCGCCACAAAGCGGCGGATGTCCTCCAGCGGCTTGCCTCCGGCCACCCCCAGCCGCTTTAGGGCCGGTTCGTGGCTGACGCCGATGCCGAAGCGGAAGCGCCCCCCGGAAACCTCGTGAATGAAGGAGGCCGTGTGGGCGAACTCGTTGACGTTGCGCAGATAGATGGGGGTGATGCAGGTGCCGAACGGAATCCGGCGGGTGCGCAGGGCGATGGCTTGGCACAGCGCTAGGCTGTCCCCTAAGCTGGGGCCGTAGATGCCGGAAAACCCGCGCTGCTCGATTTCCTCGGCGACTGCAAGGGTGCGCAGCCGCCGCCCAGGCACGGCGGCAAGGCTGACGGCGGGAAGACGGTTTGACATGGCGTCCTCAGTTGAGTTGAGTTCGGTGCAAAAGCTGCGGGACGGGCGCGGAGCCCGTTATGCGGGGTCCACTCGAATGACCCGCCCGTTGTTGGAGTCCGTTAGGATGTAAAGCCGACCGTCCGGCGCCGCCCGCACGTCGCGGATGCGCTCGTCTATCTCCTCAAACATCCGCTGCGGCTCGCCGGCCTGCCCGTCCTTGACGGTGATGCGCTGCACATGGTTGAACACTAGGGAGGTGACGAACAGGCTGCCGCGCCATTCGGGGAAGACGCCGCCGGGGTGCCAAGCCATGCCGCCGGGGGCGATGGACGGCGTCCAATGCAGGAGCGGCTGCGTGGTGCCTTCGTATTCGGTGAAGGGCGATATCACGGCGCCGTTGTAGTCCTTGCCGAAGGTGGCCATCGGCCAGCCGTAGTTGTTGCCCGGCTCGATGAGGTTGAGCTCGTCCCCCCCCAGCGGCCCGTGCTCATTCAGATAGACCCGTCCTTCATCGTCCATGACCAAGCCTTGCGGGTTGCGGTGCCCCAATGTCCAGATTTCGCCGCGCGCACCCTGCCTCCCTGCAAAGGGATTGTCCTCCGGCGCCGCGCCCTCGTCGGTAAGGCGCAGGGTCTTGCCGAGCAGCGAGTCAAGCTTCTGCGCCTGCTCCCGATAGCTCATGCCGTCCCCGGTGGTCAGCAGCATGGTGCCATCGGGCAGAAACAGCAGCCGGCCGCCGAAGTGGTACGAGCCGCTCTTGAGGGGGGCCACCGTGAAAAGGACCTGCAAGTCCTCAAGCGCCTTCCCGTTGAAGCGGGCGCGGGCGATGCGGGTGGCGTTCTCCCTGCGGGTTCCATGCGCATAGGTTAGGTAGAGCAGGCGATTGGCGGCGAAGTTCGGGTGCGGCGCCACGTCGAACAGGCCGCCTTGCCCGCGGGCGTAAACCTTCGGTACGCCGGCGATGGGCTGCGTCGCAAGCGCGCCGTCGCGGATGCTCCGCAGGGCGCCGTTGCGCTCCGTCACCAGCAGCTCGCCGTCCGGCAGAAAGGCCAGGCACCAAGGATGGTTCAAGCCCTCGGCAACCGTTTGCAGTTGATAGCCGCCTAGGGCTGGGTTGGCGGCCAAGATCAGGCCGGCCAGCAAAAAAAATCGACGCATGCTCTTCCCCTGAAGGCTGAAAGTCGTCACTATGCTACCCCATGCCATGGGTGCGTAAAATCCTCAGCTACGCGGCGGCGGTGCTCCTGACCACGGGGCTGGCCTGTGCGTTCTCAAGCCATTTTGTGCTTTGGGCCTTGTCCGACCTC
The DNA here is from genome assembly GCA_965200465.1 of Candidatus Azophilus sp. GTDB lineage: Bacteria > Pseudomonadota > Gammaproteobacteria > Pseudomonadales > Azotimanducaceae > Azophilus. The sequence goes on from OZ241358.1 coordinate 460,429, forward strand.
GGCGTTGAGATCGGCGTTGGGCTTTGGCTGGCCACCATGGCGGGAGACGTTGTGGGCACGATGCCGCTTTACGGCGGCATCATTGCGGTTGCGCTTGGCATCGCTTTCCCGGTGGCCGCCCTCATCGTCAAAATGCTGCGGCGAATGGGCGTGGCTTGGCTGGGTCTGCGGCCTTTGGGTTTCACTGCGGGCGGCGCGGCGGCCATGCTGACGGCGCTGTTCGTCGTTTACCTCTTGGTGGAGGAGTTGCCGGTGGCGGGAGCCAGCACTTCCTTCGGCTTGGCCGCCCAAGCCTTGGCCGGCGCCGCCGGCGGCTTGCTTTTCGCTTGGCTGACGAACCGCGCGCAGGGCGAATCCACGCCCTCGGCCTAGTCCGGCGCCAGCGCCGTTCCGAAAGCCGCTTCCCGCATTTCCACATGCGCCAAAGCTTTTCAGCAGGCTGTTGAGGCGGTCATGGGATACCGTTTGGCGGCGGATGCGCTGGTGCTGGCCCACGGCGCCTTCATACTGTTTGTGGTTTTTGGCGGCCTATTGACGCTGCGCCGGCCATGGCTGGCCCTGCTGCACCTGCCCGCCGCCGTTTGGGGTGCGCTGGTCGAGGCCGCCGGATGGGTTTGCCCGCTCACTTCAGTGGAGGTGAGCCTGCGCCTCGCCGCCGGGGAAGCCGGCTACAGCGGCGGCTTCGTGGAGCGCTACCTGATCCCGGCCATCTACCCGGCGGGGCTGACGCGAGGCGTTCAGTTCGCCCTTGCCGCCCTTGTGTTGGCCGTCAATCTGGCGGTTTACGCGGTGGTTCTAAGGCGCAGCAGGAAGTTCACCTACCCTAAGTGCTGGGCTTCGCGTGGATCAACCAATTGATTTTTTAGGAGGGTCCTTGTGACGCGGATAAAACTAGCGGATCTGTTCAAGGCATGGAGGTGACGGTGGAGGCGCGGCCCTAGACGCCGACAGGTTATCCGCCGCCGGAGGTGGTTGCAGCAATAGTCCTGAGCTTCGCGCTCTCCATCGTGATCTCCCTGACTCTTCGCCCGACCCGCCGCTTCAACTCATTGCTGCCGACCATCGAAACTTCCGCCATCTTGTCGGCGAATGCCGAAAGGAACCGCATCGGGATGTGGGGGTTGTTCAACGTAGAGCCGCGGTCGCTGAGGTAGCGAGCGCGGAGCCTAAGCACCCGGAGCATCCGGCGTGGGCTGTAGCCGTTCGGGAGATCCATCTCCGAGACGTAGTCGCTCTCGCTCCACTGCCGTTTGTACAGCGCCTTCGCATCTTCCAACGTGTAGATCGACTTCTCGCCGCAGATTACGTGCAGATCGTCGATCCCAAGCTTCTTGGCAGCTCGTTCGCCGAGGCGGAAATCCGGCGCAATGTAACTCTCGATCCGCGAGATCCAAGGCTCCATTTCGTCCGGCCCGAGCGCAAGCAGGCGCTCCAAGGTGGTGCCGCCAGAGTCGTAGAAGCCAATAAGCCACACGCGGGACCGCCACTTCTCCATGTGCTCGGGGCCAACGTCCCTAGCGGTCGATACCGACCCGACGGTCGTCGACTTCAGCTCGATGGGCGCCACATAGCGGCGACCGTTGGCTACGAAGTCGAGATAGGCGTCGATGCCGGAACGCGCTTCGCCAGCTCTCAGGCCGACGAGTTCACGCATTTCAGTCTCGCGCTTGTCGTCTTGAACCGCCATCTAGACCGTCTGGCGGACACGACCAGTGGGCCCGCTGTTGGCGACTGGGGCTCCTAAGGCCGTTGCGACGGCCTTCGCAACGGCATAGGCGACGGGCGGACACACGGAGTTGCCGATCTGGCCAATCACCTGATAGGCGGCACCCGCGAAACGCCAGTTCTCCGGAAAGCCCTGCAGCAACGCGCAGTCCTGCACGGCCAGCCGGAAGTGCCCGTTTTCCGGCGGGAACCTCGCTGCTGCCTCGCGATCGCGTTGCACGCCATTGGGCCAGATCCGCAGCTGAGCCCAAACTGCTTGGCTTGCCCTGCTGTTCAAGATGCTCGTCGACTTCCTAGGCCCCGTGAATCCAGACCGGATGGTCGGCGCACAGCAGTCGAAGCCGATGTCGGGCAGGCCCAAGGCAGTCCTTGCGCCACTCGTACGGTCGTCGCCATCGAACAAATTGGCGGCTATGCGGTGCGTGGGCAACGGCATGCGGAAGTCCCCGAATGCCTTGTCGGACCGAAACCCTACGAAAAAGACCCGCTTGCGGACCTGCGGCACACCGAAATCGGAAGCGAGGAGGCGGAATGTGCTCACTTGGTAGCTGCCCGACAGCGGCTTGAGAATCACGTCGCGGACATACTGGCTGAATCTCGCATCCAACAACCCTGGGACGTTCTCGGCCAAGAACGCCGCGGGCGCCACTTTCCGGACCGCGTTGATGAAGGCTGGCCACATGTCCCGAGGGTCTTGGCTGCCGTGCCTCTTGCCGGCGATCGAAAACGGCTGGCAGGGCGGCCCCCCGTGAATGACGTCCACAGCACCCTTGAAGCGCGACCAGTCGCGGTTCTGCACATCCCCCTCTCGGCCGCTGAACACTGCCCAGGCAGGGCGGCTTTCGCGCAACGTCGCCCCGCAGATGTCGAGGATGTCGAAGCTGGCAACGTGCTCGAACCCGGCCCGCTCGAAGCCGAGGTCCAGTCCGCCGCCCCCGGCGAACAGCGAGAGCGCCCGCAGCCCATGCGGCGCCAACTCTGGCATGAGCGTCGCAGGGTCCAAGTTGGGGATGTTGACTTGGCTTGATGCACAGGCGAGGTCGCCGTTGCTGGCGGCGATCTTCCGCTTTCTGGACCGCGCCGACATGCGCCGATACCAGTCTCTGCGCTCCTCGGATATGTGATAGGGCATCGCTCGAGACCGTTGCTGTCCCATGCACTTTTCAGTTTTTGAGGGCTTGGACCTCCGTTTTTGATGCCATGCGACTTGTCGAAACCCGCATGAACAAAGGAGAACCAAGTTCATGGCGCACCATAGCAAAATCCTCGCGCAGTTGCTCAAGCTTGTGCCGAGACATGAGTGCGAGGCGCTGGCGAAGCGCTACCACAAGGGGCGCCGGCTGCACAGCATGACCCGCTGGGTGCAGTTCGTCACGCTGGGGCAGCGGCCAACTTCCCGACGCTGTTGGCGGTGTTCGTCGCAGCGTCTTCTTTGTCCGCTCGACCATCGCCCTGTCTCCGATGCTGGCGTCAAGGTTTTACCGTACCGTGATGGCCCGCCTAGGTCTAGGGTGGACTCCAGGGACGTTTGGCCGAGGCTAGGTTGCCCTTTCGGCATTGAGCAAATCGACAAAGGATGCGCTTCGTTAAAACCGGCGCTCTCAGTTGGAGGAGCGGTCGCGTCGCCGGGCGGCGAGGGTGCCGGGGCGCATGAAGGGATGCACTAGGATCAGGCCTGCTAGAAAGCCGCCGATGTGCGCCCAGAAGGCCACCCCACCGCCTTGGCCGCCCAGGGCCGGCAGGCCGCCGAGGACTTGCAGCAGGAACCAATAGCCGAGCATCAGGACGGCCGGGACGCCGACGGTGGTGATGTAGAAGCCCAGGATGATGAGGGTTTGCACCTTGGCGCGGGGGTAGAGCAGGGCGTAGCCGCCCATCACGCCGCCGATGGCGCCGGAGGCGCCCACCATGGGAACGGCGCTGGCCGGGTCGGAGAGGATTTGCGCCAGCGCCGCCGCCAAGCCGCACAGGATGTAAAAAAGGGCGAACCGCAGCGGTCCCATGACGTCTTCAATGTTGTCGCCGAACACCCATAGGAACCAAAGGTTGCCCAATAGGTGGAACCAGCCGCCGTGCAGGAACATGGAGGTCACCAGGGTGACGGGGTTGGAGACGCCGTCCAGCGTGCAGACTAGGTTGGGGCCGACGAGAATCTGGTGGCCGGGATCGACCAAGCCCAGCAGGTCGGCCGGCACCAGCGCGTGCCGGCAGAGGGATGCCGCCAAGGCGTAGTCCGTGCCCAGCCCCTGCGCGGAGAACCACGCCAGCAGGTTCAGCGCAATGATGGCGATCACCGCAACCGGCGTGTGCCGGGTGGGGTTGTCGTCCCTAAGCGGAAACATCGGGCGCTTCGCCTAGGGCCGCCATTAGGACGCCCATTGGGAGGAACGGGATTGGGTTGCGGCGGCGTCCTCCAACAAGCCCTGCAGCGCTTTGAGCAAGCGTTGGTTTTGCTTTGCGTCGCCGACGCTGATGCGGAGTTTGTCGTGCAGCATGGGCGCGTTGAAGTGGCGCACCAAAATGCCTTGCTCCCTTAGGCCGGCCTGCAGTTCCGGCGCTGACAGGCCGGCGCCGGCGGGAACGTCCGCCAACAGGAAGTTCGCCTGGGAGGCCGGGGCGGTCAAGCCCAACTCGGTTAGGCCGTCGCGCAGCCGTCGTCGTTCCTTGCGCACCTTGGCCCAAGTGTCCGCCGCGTAGGCGGGGTCGGACAAGGCGGCAAGGCCAAGGGCTTGGCTGACGGCATTGACGTTGTAGCTGTCCCGGGTCTTGGTGAGCAGAGGCGCCATCAAGGCGGGGCGGCCCAACAGATAGCCTAGGCGCAACCCCGCCAGGCTGTAGCCCTTGGAGAAGGAGCGCAGAATCAGCAGGTTGCCGAAGTCCCGCAGCAGGGGCGCACTGTCGTAGCCTAGGGCCGGGTCGATGAAGTCCGCGTAGGCTTCGTCAAGCAACAGCACGCCGTTCAACCCGGCGGCGAGCCTTGCGCATTGGTCAACATCCATCAGCCGACCGGAGGGCGCATGGGGGTTCGCCAGGCAGGTCAGCCGGGCGCCGGCGGCGTTGGCTTGGGCGGCGAAGTCCTTGGGCAGCGTCCAATCATTCCGGTAGGAGGCTTGCAGCACCGGCGCTTCCTGAATCCGCGCCAGCACCGGATACAGGGAGTAGCTGGGGTGGGCGCAGCCGAGGGGAGTGCCGGGCGCCGCGAAGGTGGTGACGGCTAGGCGCAACGCCTCGTCGCCGCCGTTGGTGGCCAGCACGTTGTCGATGTCCAGCCCATGCCGCTCGGCCAGCTTGGTGCGCAGCTGATCGGCGGTGGGCTGCGGATAGGTTCTTAACGAGGCGGCGTCAAACGCCCGCAGCGCCGCCGCCACCTTAGGGCTCGGCGGATGGGGGTTTTCGTTGGTGTTCAGCTTGCACTGCTCCGGGCCTTCCGGCTGCTCCCCCCAAACATAGCCGGACATGTCCCGAATGTTGGGCCGCTCGTAGCTCATGGGTGGTGTTCGGCCCCAGCCTCCGCGGCTTCGGCCGCCGGCTGCGCCGGGGCCAGCAGGTGCGCCAGCCACCGCGTGTTGGGGTTGGCCTCCAAGGCGATCTTGGCGGTCATGGTGAGCGGCACGGAAAGCAGCATGCCCACCGGCCCGAACACCCAACCCCAAACCACCAAGGACAGGAACACCACCAGGGTGGAAAGGCCCAGGCCGCGCCCCATGAAGCGCGGCTCCACGAAGTTGCCCAAGCCGATGTTCAGCAGCATGTAGCCGAGGGCGGCCAGCAGGGCGGAAACCGGCCCCAACTCAACCAAGGCCAACAGCACCGCCGGCACTGCGGCGATGACGGAGCCGATGGTGGGCACGAAGTTCAGCAGGAACGCCAGAATGCCCCACAGGATGGGGAAATCGACGCCCAGCACGCTGAGGAACAGGGCCACGATCAGCCCGGTGGCGATGCTGACGGTGGTCTTGATCGCCATGTAGCGGTTCATGTTTTCCGCAAACCGCGCAAAGTAGGGCATCGACTCCTCCGGGCGCCTTAGAACGCTCCGCAGCTTGCGGGGAAAGCTGGAGGCCTCGGCCAGAATGAAGATGACCGTCAGCAGAATCAAAAAGCTGTTGGAGAGGGCGCCGCCAAGGCCGGCCAAGGCGTTGCCGGCCAGGGTGAAGACGGTGCTTGGGTTGAAGTTCTCAAGCAGCAGGTCCCCGGAAAGCTCCACCCCCAGGGGCTTCAGCCAGGCCACGGCGCCGGCGAACATCTCGGTGAGGCGCTCTTGGTAGAAGGGCAGCTTGGCGGTGAAGGCGTTGGCGGACTGCACCACCAAGGCGCCCACGCCCACCAGCACGACGAAGATGGCGCTGATGACCAGGGTGATGGCCAGCCAGCCGGGAACGCCGCGCCTTTCCAGCCAGTACATGGGGTTGGCGGCGATGGTGGCGATGAAGGCGGCCAGCAGAAAGGGAATGGCCACCTCCCCGGCCCACTTCAGCCCGGCGGTGATGACGATCAGCGCCGCGGCGATGACTAGGCCCTTGCCGGCCGAACTCGCGCGGTCATGCATTGCACGGGCGCCGGTTGGGCCGAGCCCTGGCGGATTGGGCCTGCACGGCAGCCAGCCCTAGCCTTCCTCGACATCCGGTTGGGTGCAGCGCACCGGCTTTCCCAGGAACGCCTCTATGCCCGGCAGGTTGAAGGCGTCGTCCTCGGAGACGAAGCTGATGCTGACGCCGCTGGCCCCGGCGCGCCCGGTGCGCCCGATGCGGTGGACGTAGTCCTCGGCGTCTTCGGGCAGATCGTAGTTGATGACGTGGCTGATGCCCTCCACATGGATGCCCCGTCCCGCCACGTCGGTGGCCACCAAATACCGAACCTTGCCCTCCTTGAACCGCTCCAGGGTGCGGGTGCGCTTGTTCTGCGGCACGTCCCCGGCCAGCGCTTCGCACTGCACGCCGTGCCGGTTCAGCCAGCGGTTCAGTTGGTGGGTTTGGTCGCGGCGGTTGCTGAAGATCAGCGCCCGCTCGGGCTGCTTGCGCTTTAGGAAGTCGCACAGCAGCTTTTGCTTGGCGTCCTTGCTGGTCAGCCAGAACAATTGCTCAATGGCCTCCACGGTGGCTTGTTCCGGGGCCACGGCGATGTGCTCCGGCGCCAGGGTCCAGGACTTGGCCAGACGCATGACGTCCTCATTGAAGGTGGCGCTGAAGAACAGCGTCTGCCGGCGGTGCTTGTGCGGAGTCTTGAAGACGAGGCGCCGCACGTCGGGGATGAACCCCATGTCCAGCATTCGGTCCGCTTCGTCAATGACCAGAATCTCCACCGAGCCGAGCTCGACCTTGCCCCGATGCAGCAGGTCGATCAGCCGGCCGGGAGTGGCGATGAGGATGCTCGGACGCCGGGACTCAAGCCGGTCGATCTGCTTTTGGATGTCCTTGCCGCCGACGACGCACTGCAACTTCTCGTCCGTGTGGCGGGCGAGGTCCCGGCCGTCGCTTTCTATCTGCATGGCCAGCTCCCGCGTGGGGGCGAGCACCAAGGCCCTTGGCGAAGGGCGTCGCCCGCCGCCCGATGGGCGCGGCTGCTCCCAAAGATGCGTCAGGATGGTGATGAGGAAGGCGGCGGTCTTGCCGGTGCCGGTCTGCGCTTGGCCGGTGATGTCGTAGTCGGCGAGGCTCAAGGGCAGCACTTGGCTTTGGATGGGCGTGCAGCGCTGGTAGCCGAGGTCTTGGATCGCCTGCATCAAGGGTTCAGGCAGGGCGAAGTCGTGGAAGCCGTGCAGCTCGGCGTTGTCGCCCAGGGAGGGCGGGGTGCGCGGGGCGGGCGCAGCTAAGTCCGGCTTCATTGGCTTCCGGCCCGCAGGCGCTGCACGGCGGCCAGCTTGACGCATTGGGCCAGCACCTGCATCGCCGCCTCCAGCTCCGCTAAGGGCGCGAAGCTGGGCGCGATGCGGATGTGGTCGTCGTTCGGGTCCCTCCCGTAAGGAAAGGCGGCGCCGGCGGGAGTCAGCTTCAGGCCGGCTTCGGCGGCCAGCCGGACGATGCCGCGGGCGGTGCCGGGCGGGGTGGTCAGGGAGACGAAGTAGCCGCCCTTGGGCTTGGTCCAACTGGCGACGCCGAGTTCGTCGAGTTCATCGCGCAGCACTCGCTCCACCAAGGCGAACTTGGGCTTCAGCAAGGCGGCGTGCTGGGCCATGTGCGCCTCGATGCGCCCGGCAAGGAAGCGGGCGTGGCGCAGTTGGGTCACCTTGTCCGGACCTATGCACATGACGCTCAAGGCTTGCTCCAAGGCGGCGAGCAGCGCGTTGGCGCCGGCGCAGAAGCCCAAGCCAGCGCTGGCGTAGGTCATCTTCGAGGTGGAGGCGAACATGGCCAGGTGCTCATCCGTGCCGGCCGCCAAGGCAAGGTCGTGCAGGTTGGCCAAGGGCGCCCGGGGAAACTCGAAGTCGTGGGCGGCGTAGGCGTTGTCCCAGAAGATCAGGAAGTCGTCCGCCGCCGCCTGCTTGGGCAGGTTGGCCAGGGCGGCCACCGTCTCCTCCGTGTAGATGCAGCCGGTGGGGTTGGCGTACTTGGGGACGCACCAGATGCCCTTGACGCCGGGATCCTCCGCGGCCAGTGCGGCGGCTTGGGCCATGTCCGGCCCGCTGCCGAGCATGGGAACGTTCACCATGTCCACGCCCAGGGATTCGCAGATGGTGAAGTGGCGGTCATAGCCGGGCACGGGGGTGAGCATGCGCACCAGCGGGGCGTTGCGCCAGCGGCGCCCGTCCCCCCAAACGCCTTGGCGCAGCGCCGTGGCCGCCACCTGGTGCATGAGGAACAGGCTGGAGCTGCCGAAGGCGAACACCTGCTCCGCCGCCACGCCAAGCAGTTCTGCGCCTAGGGCGCGAGCCTCCGGGACGCCGCGCAGGGCGCCGTAGTTGCGGGCGTCGGTGCCGTCCGCAGCGCTGTAGCCGCTCAAGGGCGCGTCCATGGCGGCGCTCAAGTCCAGTTGCTCCGGCCCGGGCTTGCCCCGGCTTAAGTCCAGGGAGAGCTGCTTCGCCCGCAGCGAGTCAAGCGCCCGCTGGGTGTGCTGCTGCAAGCGCTTGAGTTCCTCCGGCGCCATTTCCCGCAGCTTGGTCATGTCAGTCCCTCCGTTTCGGCGCGGCCGAGCATCAGGTTGAGGTTCTGCACCGCGGCCCCCGCGGCGCCCTTGCCGAGATTGTCATAACGGGCGGCGAGAATAAATCGGTTCGCGTTGCCGAACAGCATGATTTCCAAGCGATTGCTGCCGTTGCAGGCGCCGGGGCTCAGGTAGCCGGCGTCCAGGCGGCTGCCGTCGGCGCAGGGCGCCACGTCGATGAAGGGCGCTTGCGCATAGGCTTGCGCAAGGGCGTCCCGCACCTCCCTAGGCCCGGTGCCGTTGTTGAGTTGGGCCGCGAACAGGGGCGTTTGGGTGATCATGCCCTTGTGGAAGTTGCCGACGATGGGGCAGAAGATGGGCGGCTCCTGCAAACCGGAGTGAAGGTGCATCTCCGGCAGATGCTTGTGGCGCAGTTCAAGGGCGTAGGGGCGGGCGCCCCAGTGGTCGAGTTGCTCCGGCGCCGCCGCTTGGTAGGCTTCGATCATCCTCCTGCCGCCGCCGGAGTAGCCGGAGACGGCGTGCAGGCTGAGCAGCGCCCCGGTGGGCAGCAGACCGGCCTCGACCAGCGGGCGGACGCTCAGGATGAAGCCCTGTGGATAGCAGCCGGGGTTGCTGACCCGCTCGGCGGCGGCGATGGCTTCGGCCTGCCCTGCGGACAGTTCCGGCAGGCCGTACACCCAGCCGGGAGCGGTGCGGTGGGCGCTGCTGGCGTCCAGCAGGCGGCAGCGGCCTTCGGCAAGGGCGACGGCTTCCCTGGCGGCCTCGTCGGGCAGGCAGAGGATGGCGATGTCCGCCTCCTCGAACAGCCGCGCCCGCGCCGCCGGGTCTTTGCGCTCGGCGTCGTCGATGGACAGCAAGCGCAGGTCCCGCCTGCCCCGCAGGCGGCTGGCGATTTCCAGGCCAGTGGTGCCGGCTTGGCCGTCAATGTAGATCTTTGCAGTCAATGCGGATGCTCCCTTGGCCGCCGGCCATTTTAGTCCAGGGCAGTCCCAAGTGACAGGTTCCACAGGGGTTCGCCTCCTAACATCCCCGCTTAGGAAAGCGTTGGCAGCGCGTTGCAAGGTACATCGCGCAAGGGTTTTTTCCGGGGATTGGAGGGGATCGCCCAGGGAAACCACGCACCGAGAGAGTTGCGCTGTTCCAGACCCCGCGTCCCATAAGGGCTTGCGGGTGCCCTGAAGGCGAAAAAGGGGCGGAAACGGGGCAAAGTGGTGGAAGGAGACCGGGAAATGCGCTTTTAGCCCGTGAAAAACGACGGCGCAACTCCCTCCGCACCGCCAGACCCTTGCAGGTTGCGACGGTTCCATGCAACCCTTTGGTCGTCTTCGAGAAAACCCATGAGGAGGGAAGGCGATGAAGGTGGATGGCGGCATCGGTTGGCGGTTGGACAAGGTGGGGCAGGAGGCCCGGACGCTGGAGGAGGCGGGGTATTCCGGGATCATGACGGCGGAGACGGCGCACGACCCGTTCTTTCCGTTGGCCGTCGCCGCCGGGCACACGCAGCGGGTGGACCTGATGACCTCCATCGCCGTGGCCTTCGCCCGCTCGCCCATGACCTTGGCGCAGATCGGCCACGATCTGAACGCCGCCTCCAAGGGCCGCTTCGTGCTCGGCCTCGGCTCGCAGATTCGGGCGCACATCACCAAGCGCTTCAGCATGCCTTGGTCCAGCCCGGCGGCGCGGATGCGGGAGTTCACCCTGGCCATGCGGGCCATCTGGGCCGCTTGGCATGAGGAGGCGCCGCTGCAGTTCACCGGGCGCTTCTACCAGCACACGCTGATGACGCCCTTCTTCGCCCCCACCAACCGTGATTACGGGCCGCCCCGGGTGCTGCTGGCGGCGGTTGGCCCGCTCATGACGGAGGTGGCTGGGGAGGTGGCGGACGGCGTCATCGTCCACGCCTTCACCACCGAGAAGTACCTTCGGGAGACCACGCTGCCGGCCTTGGAGCGGGGCTTCGCCAAGGCCGGCAAGGCGCGCGCGGACTTCGAGATCGCCTACCCCATGTTCGTGGTCACCGGCGGCACGGAGGAGGGCTTGGCTAAGGCCAAGGGAGACACCCGCCGCCAGATCGCCTTCTACGGCTCCACCCCAGCCTACAGGCCGGTGCTGGAGAGCGTCGGCGCCGGCGAGCTGCAGCCGCGCCTGAACGCCATGTCCAAGCAGGGGCGCTGGCGGGAGATGGGCGACCTCATTGGCGACGACCTGCTCGGCGCCTTCGCCGTGGTGGGCGAACCGGAGGCCATTCCCAGCCTCATCAAGGCACGCTGCGGCGACTTGGTGGACCGCATCGCCGTGGCCTACTACGACAACATCCCCAAGGAGGACAACCAGCGCTTGGTGGCGGAGCTTGTTGGTGAAAAATGAAGAAAAGGCGATAAAGGTGTTGCTATTTCCTCAATTTTTTCTCTAGAATTCACCCCCACTCGACAGGGAGGGATTCGTTCGTCATGCCGCTAGGGGTTCACCAAGTCCTGCAAGCCATGCACGCCCGCCTGCGTCCTTGCCGGCGCCGGCAAGCCGCGTTTCCGCCGCCTGCGGCGGGCCTGCGCGTCCCTGTGCATCTGCCCCGGCTTGGCGGTTCCAGGGTGGCGTCGGCGGCCGTGCCCCAGCGCGTTCGCGCACGGCGTCATTATGGGGGCCTTGCGGCGGCCGTCTTGCGCGTTCGGCTGAATTTGCGACAGTGCCGGAACCTTGCGGCCCTGTTGTTCGAGGCTGGGTTCCGCATTCGTCCGCCCCGGCATTGGCGCCGGAACCTTGCGTTGCTGCTCGCTGCGGTCGGCTTGCTGAGCGGCTTCACCTACACCAACTACCCCTCCTCGCAGGCCGTTGTCTCCATGACGCTCCCCAAGCCCGCTTTGCCCAGCCAGTCCTGGCGGGAGCGAACGGCGCAGTTCGGGCAGCGGCTGCATGAAGCCTTCGGCGTGCGCCATGAGACGGCCATGGAGTTCGCCAGTTGGATCTTGGAGGCCGCGGAGCGGCAACATCTAGCGCCCGAACTGATCGCCAGCTTGGTGTTCACCGAAAGCTCCTTCCGCAAGGTGGCCTTCTCGTCGGTGGGCGCCGTGGGGCCGGCGCAAATTCAGCCGCAGTACTGGTCGGACTTTTGCGGCGTGCCGGACTTGCACGACCCGGAGCTGAACGTTTACTGCGGGGCGCAAATACTCGCCCACCTTAAGGAGCTTTGCGGCGGCTTGCAGTGCGCACTGGTGCATTACAACGTGGGCGTGAATTGGCGCAGCAACGCAGAGGCCGGCTCGCGCTACGTCTCCAAGATCGACCGGCACTTGGCGAAGCTGGAGCCCGTCTAGGGCAAGCCTCCTAGGCGCTTCGCCCGCTTGGCGGGCGCCACGAATCCCGTAGCGTCACCGTGCGGTTGTAGGTGTCCGGCAGCTTCGGGTCTCGGTGGAAGTAGCCCACCCGCTCGAACTGAAAGTGGGTTGCGCCGCTGGCAGCCAACGCCGGTTCAACCAATCCCGAAGCCACGGCGAGGGAGTTGCGGTTGACGCTGGCCATGAAGTCCGCGCCGCTGGGGTTGCGCTCCTTGAAAAGACGCTCATACAGGCGCAGCTTGGCCGGCTTGGCGCGGTGCGCCGCCACCCAGTGGATGACCCCGGCGGGCTTGACGCCGCTGCTGTCGCTGCCGCTCCTGGAGTTCGGCAGATAGGAGCAAACCAACTCGGCGACCTCGCCGTCGGCGCCGGTGATCACCTGGTCGCAGCGAATGATGTAGGCGTAGCGCAGCCGCACATGGGCGCCCGGGGACAGCCGCTTCCACTTCGGCGGCGGCGCTGCGGCGAAGTCCTCCCGGTCGATGTAGAGCGCCGGGCCGAACGGCAGGCTGCGGCGGCCCAGTTCCGGGCGGCGCGGATGCCAAGGCGCTTCCAGGGCCTCGCCGTCGCCGGGGTAGTTGGCCAAATGCACCCGCAGGGGCTTGGCCACGGCCATGCCCTTGGGCGCGGATTCCTCCAAATCCCGGCGGACGCAGAACTCCAGCAGCTCCATCTCCACTTGGTTGTCCTGCTTGGTGACCCCGACGCGGCTGCAGAAGTCGCGGATGGCTTGCGGGCGCACGCCGCGCCGCCGCAACCCCGCCAAGGTGGGCAGGCGCGGGTCGTCCCAGCCCTCCACCAAGCCTTCGGCGACCAAGCGCTGCAGCAGCCGCTTGCTCATCACCGTGTGCGTAAGCCCCAAGCGGGAGAACTCGATTTGGCGCGGCTTGGCGTTCAGGCTCAAGTTGTCCAGCACCCATTCGTAGAGGGGCCGGTGGTCCTCGAACTCCAGGGTGCAGAGGGAGTGGGTGACGTTCTCCAGCGCGTCGCAAATGCAGTGGGTGAAGTCGTAGGTGGGGTAGATCACCCAAGCGTCCCCCAAGTTGTGGTGGGCGGCGTGGCGGATGCGGTACAGCACCGGGTCGCGCATGTTGAGGTTGGGGGAGGCCATGCTGATGCGGGCGCGCAGCACATGGGCGCCGTCCGCGAACTCCCCGGCCCTCATGCGGGCGAAGAGGTCCAGGTTCTCCCGCACCGAGCGGTTGCGGTGGGGGCTGTCCCCGCCCGGCTCGGTCAGGGTGCCGCGGGTGCGCCGAATCTCCTCCTGGGACAGGCTGCACACATAGGCGTTGCCGCTCTTGATGAGCTCCACCGCGCACTGGTGCAGCCGCTCGAAGTAGTTGGAGGCGAAGGTCAGACGGTCTCCCCAATCGAAGCCCAGCCAAGCCACGTCCTCTTGGATGGCTTGGACGAACTCCGGGCTTTCCGCCAACGGGTTGGTGTCGTCAAAGCGCAGGTAGGTGAGGCCGCCGTATTCCTCGGCGACGCCGAAGTTCAGGCAGATGCTCTTGGCGTGGCCGATGTGCAGGTAGCCGTTCGGCTCCGGCGGAAAGCGGGTGACGACGGCGCTTGGCGCGGACGCTTCGGCCAGTTCGCGGTCGATTTGCCGTCGAATGAAGTCGGTTGCGGATTCGGGCATCGCCGGCGAGATTCCGGGCAAATGGGAATTGTAGCCGGCAAGCGGCGGCCATGCGGCAAGGGCGCGGTGAAATATGCGGGCTACAATCGCCGCCGTTTCCCCTAAGAGCGGATCCTTTGCCATTGCGTCTATCCAGCGGGGTGCTGGCCCTTGCCTTGGCGGCTGCCTTCGCCGGATGGCTGGCGGTCGAACAGCCCGCGGAGGTGCGCCTAGCCGCGGCGCTGCAAGGCGAGTTCTGGTACGCCCTGAGCATGGACGGGGCGCCGGTCGGCTATCTTTCCACCAAGGCGTGGCGCGACCTGCGCGGCCATTGGCGGTTTGACTCCCTCATGCACTTCTCCTTGGACCGGAACCCGCCGGTCAGCATCAGCGAATCCTTGACGTTTCGTCCGCTGCCGCCCTATCGGCTGACGGCGGCGGAGCATTGGAGCCGGCAGTTGGGCGCGCCCACTCGAGGCGTGGTCGTGCAGGCGGGCGACGATGGAGCGGTCGTGCATTTCCACCGCGCCCACTCCGGCCTTGCAGCAGACGAGCCAACGGCCCCGCAAGGCGGCGGCGCCTTGGCGACGGAGTGGAGCTTCACCTTGGGGGAGCACTTGGCCATTGAGTCCTGGTTGGCGCAGGAGCGGCCGGCCGGCGGCGCCCGCCGGGCCGCCAAGCGGCTGGACTTCGAGGCCGGCCGGTTGGTTAGCAAGGTCTTCAAGGTGCTGGAGAAAAACGCCCTCGGCTATCGGCTGGCCAGCGCCGCGCCGCTCGGCGCCACCGAGATCCAGCTAGACGAGAACTTTGCGCCGGTGGAGTTTTCCATGGCCGGCCTCTTCAGGTTGCGGCGCAGCACCAAGGCGGAGGCGCTGCGCATCAGAACGCCCCTGCACTTGACCGAGCACCGCATTCCCCTGGACCGAAGCCTGCCCAACCATACAGCGCTTAAGCGCCTGCAGCTCGCCGCCGGCGATGAGCACAACCTGCGCAAGGTTTGGCCCCAAGCCCGGCGGGGCATCGGCGGCTGGCGCTTGGAGCTGTCCGCAAACCCCGTTTCCGCGGCGGACGCCCCGGCGCTCGCCACCGGCGAGACCCTGGCCTATCCCACCTCCCATCCCGCCGTGCAGCGCTTGGCCCGCCGCGCCGTGCAGGGCGCTCCAGACAACGAAGCGGAGCGGCTTGCCGCCTTGGTGGCCTTCGTGCATGACTACGTCGAGTACCGGCCCAAGGCCCTCCCGTCCAGCGTGCTGGAGACCATTGCCGCCCGCTCGGGCGACTGCACGGAGTTTGCGGATCTGCTGACCACCTTGGCGCGCGCCCTAGGCTGGCCGGCCCGCACCGTCATCGGCCTTGCCTACGCGGAGCGGGAGGGGCCGGCCTTGGCCTTTCACGCTTGGAGCGAGGTTGCGCTCAACGGCGTTTGGCGGGCGGTGGACCCCACTTGGAACCAAGTTCGGGTGGACGCCACCCACATCCCGTTGCCCGGCGACCAAGCGGCGTTGCTGCGCCTGCTGCACGGGCCGCACGGCTTGCGCTTGCGGGTTCAGGACATGCGCTATTTTGGTGAAAGCTGACGCAAACCGCAGAAAACTTCCATTTTTTAGCGCTATTCCGGCGCGTTGCTGTGTTAGGGTGCCTTGGCAGCACACTTTTTGGTGCTTATTGCCGCCTAGGGCCTGATGACCGACGGCCTTGCGGCGGCGGTGCGGCGCCCGAAAGCGTGCATTTCGTTTCTCAATGTGATTCGAGGGGAACTGCGGGATGGAAAATCGCATCATTTTTGGCTTGGGCGCAATCGCGGCAGTCATTGAAGGGCTGATGCCCGGCATGGTGCCGGCGGGTCTGCTGCCGTTGGTCTTGGTCGTTCTGGGGCTGGTTTACGCCTTCATGAGCCTTGACGCGGAGGACTCCGCCATGTATGTGGCGGTGGCCATCGGTCTTGGCTTGGCCACCCAAGCGAATGTGCTGAGCAACATTCACGTCATCGGCACTTACTTGGACGCCATTGCGGACCAGTTGGCGCTGCTGTACTACGGCGGCGTTATCGGGATTGTGGCCACTAGGGTTTACACCCGCATCAAGGGCTGACCCCTTACCGCGCAGGCGGTGCGGGCGCTCCGCTGACGCCGGGCCGCCGCACCGCCCGCCTTGGGTTCGGCAAGCGCCGGCCACTGTCGCCGGCCGGTTTTTGGGCGCATTGCTCGAATGCGCCTGTGGCGGTTTTTTGCCGCCTCTATTTGGTGGCGCCGCCTAGCTGAACATGCGGGCCGGGGGCCGCCTTCCCTACGGCACACACTTCCCTAGCCCTTGGCTGAACTTGGGTTTGCACTTCCCGATGAAGGCGCGGAACGCCTCCTGACAGCCTTGGACCAAGCAAGTTATCCGCGGGAAATTGAGCGTCCGGGGTTTCGCTTGCACCCGCTTAAGGGAGCTCGGCGCGGCCAATGGAGCATTCGCGTTTCAGGCAATTGGCGCGTCGTCTTTCGCTTTGTTGACGGCGAGGCCGTGGATGTGGATATGATTCACTATCATTGAGTGGAGGCAAATATGGCTATGCATGCGCCTGCGCATCCCGGCGAGCTCATCCGCGAGAGCGTGGATGCCGTGGGTTGGACGGTGGCGGAGTGCAGCGAACGGCTGGGCGTCTCACGCAGTGCCCTGTCTCGGCTGCTTAACGGCCATGCCGCCGTGTCCCTGCAAATGGCTCTTGCACTGGAGCGGCTTGGCTGGTGTACCGCCGCCTACTGGCTACGGCTGCAGTCCGCTTATGATTTGGCCCAAGTGCGCCGGGAAGGGGAAGCAGCAGCTTAGCGTTGCTTTGCCTTGGGGCGGCGGCCTGCGCACAGCGCATAGCCGGGAGGTTCAGGCGCGGCCGGCGCGGTCCAGCAGTTCGCGGCCGGTGGCGCAATCCACAACCCAGTCCCCCACCTCCATAAGTCGATTGGGGTCGTCCGTGCCTTTGATCAACTCCGACAGCGCCTCCGCAATGTCCGCGCCGAACCGCCGATTTGCTTGACGCAGCAGCAACGCCCGCTCCCGCTCAATGCCCTCCGCCCGGCCCCGCGCCATGCCTTGCTCCATGCCTTGCTCCATGCCTTGCTCCATGCCTGCAACTCGGCCAAGTCGGAACTTCTCTTCGGCCCATTCATCCAGCGTTTCCTCCAGCATTGGTGGCTCCTCCATCATCCTTGTCAAGGAAGGCAGCCGAACACCCAAGCGGCGCTCCAGCACACCCTCAACCCACATTCCGAACGACTCCGCCAAGTCCAACTCGCCCTCCGCCTTAAGCAGCCGGGCGATGGCGGCCATGACGGCCGGCAAGGCCTCGGCGGAAGCGTTCTCCAAAGCGAACTGCGCCAAGGCGAAGTTTACGCCGGCACGGGCGGTCTGCAAGCCCAGCGCCAAATCGTGCGCAGCAAAGCGCCGCACCTCCAGCAGCACATACTCGAACTTCGGCTGAATTTCGGCCAGTCCCGTTGGCAGGCCCTCCGTCGCGCTCCTTAGGTCCACGGGCGCTGTCCAAGGCCGGCGGCCGTTGTAAACCAGCAGCGGCAGCAGCGGCGGCGGCCCGCCGCCCGGACCCCGCACCTTGCCCTCGCGGGACAGGTCGCCGCGCAGCAGGGCGGCGTACTCCTGCATCCGCTCCGCCATGCGCGAATCCACTGTGGATTGAAATTCGATCAGCAAAACGCAGGTTCCGGGATGCTCCGGCGCCGGAGAAAGCGGGGGAGCCGAACCACGCGGGGGAGCGCCTTGCACGGAGGAACCGTCGGCCCGAGGCCGCGTTGGGCTCCCTGCACCGGATGCATTGGATGGGCGCCCGGTGGAGGGCAGCAAGTCGATGCGCCAGGGCATGTCGCTGCGGCGGCTGTGCAGGGCCTCGCCGACGTGCTCCGCCGGCAGGCGGCGCAGGGTGCTGCGGTCAAGCCCCTCGGTCAAATCCCCCGGCAGCAGGCGGAGCAGGTCGGCCGCCATGCGCCGATGCGAGAACAGGCGCCTTAGGCCGGGGTCGTGCTGCGGGCGGGGAGCGTCCCCTCGCGCATCGGCGCTGGGGCTGTCTTGGGGCGGCTGCTGGTCCATGCCGCCCAGCTTGAACCCTCCCGCAGCGCTTGCATACGGCGGCTCTCTGCAATTCGCGTGGCGCTTCGCCGATTGCGGGCCGCATCGCTTCATCCCCCAGACCGTGCGAGTTGGCGCACGGGGCGGCGGACATGTCGTGGCCGAAAAATGGGGCTTGACATGCGCATGAGAGCTTTAGTAGCTTGGCGGCATGATGCATGGGAGCAAGAGGGGATTGCAGGGTGAGGGCGGCCTAACACGGGCGGCGGCGGCTTGCTGCGCCCGCGCTTCGGCGCCGCTCCGGCGCATTTTTCCGGACCCCCCCCCCCCCCCCCCCGTGCGCGCACGACCGGGGTTTGTGCATCACGGTCGATTGGTTCAAACCACCAATTCGCCCGTAGCGGGGTAGCGCCCCGCCTTACAGCGGTTGAGGACAAACCGCCTGCGTCGCTGAAGGTTGTCAAGCTCTCACTCATCTGGCTCTTAGCTCATGGGTTAGCCTACAGCGCCGAATCCTTCAGCGGCGGGATCGATGACGAAGCCGCAACGCCAGCCACGGTGTCTCTCGACAGAGATTTCCAAACGCTCCAAGAACCCGCCGTAAATTCACTGGATGATGATCCTGCAAGTGAGCCGAAGGAAAAAAATTCCCCGGTTCCAGCACAAGAGCCACCGCCAGTCTCTGCTGGGTTGGGTAACGATTCGTCGGCACCTATAGCGAGTCCGGTGCAAGCATTTAGCGGATCGACGTCCGCACCGTCTTGTGATGATAGGCCTAATACCGATGGAGGCATTGGACTTGACGAAAGCGATTCGCCACAAGACGCTTCACCGATTTGGAAAAAGTTGAAAGTCAAGTTGTGCATCGATCTCGATTCTATGTATCTATTCAATCAAAAATGGGATAAGCAAGGAGTTTAATCATGCCAATTCGACGCCGAGGCGATGGCGAAATTGTTGATGAGAAAACCCTGCCCGTGGGCACGGAGAAGGGTGGGGGAGATTCGGAGTCTCCATCTGTGGCGGCCACGGTGCCAGTGGGGAATGGTCCTCGTAGGGAGTCACTGTTTGACGCCGATGATGGCGGAGGACGCTTGGATGCGCCCACAGAACCTCTCGGAAAAAACAAGCAAAGCCGTAGGACGGATTTGCAATTGGGCAGTTCGGAGGGCTCACCCAAAACTCGTGTTTTCAGGCCTAGTCTAAGCGAAGCCTCGCTGACCCATCCACCTGTGGAGCAAGGCGAGCCCATGGCAGATCCGCCAACAGGCTGGCTCGTGGTGGTGCAAGGTCCTGGTAAGGGTCGAGTGCTGACGCTTGGCAACGGCATGAACGCCGTCGGTCGCAGCGAAGAGTCCCGGGTGCGTTTGGATTTTGGTGACGACAATGTATCCCGCACCAATCACGCCCGGTTGATCTATGAACCGCGAACGCGCCGCTGGTTGCTGAGCCATGGGGACGGTACCAATCTGACATACCTCAATGGAGAGGTTGTGGTGAACGTGGTGGAGATCGAATCGGGCGCGGAGATACAAATAGGCTCCACAACCATGCGATTTCAAGCCTTTTGCTCCAAGGCATTCGACTGGTCTGACCTTGATGCTTGAAGGTCGGGATTTTGCGGCGGCCGCCACTATTGGCAGCCGTGATCGCCAAGAGGACGACTGGGGAACGCATGCCAACCCTCCGGCGTTGGAGAAAGGTGCCGTCCTGTTGGCGGTCGTGGCGGACGGAATGGGTGGTGCGCCCGCTGGTGATCTCGCTAGCCACCTCGCCATTCAAGCGTTTCTTGACAGCTATTCGGCAATCCAACGCCCGGCAAGGGAGCGGTTGCGCCATGCCTTGGCCCATGCGAACCGTGAACTCGGTATCGCCGTTGAAACAACACCTGATTTGACCGGCATGGGATGCACGTTGGTCGCGGCACTCTTTTTTTCGGACCGCGTTGAGTGGCTGAGCGTAGGTGACTCCTTCATCTTACTGTGCCGTGAGGGTCGATTGGAACGCATCAATCCATTGCATATCTACGCTAGAGAGCTTGATGAGCGTGTCCGGCGAGGTGAAATTTCTCCGGAGTACGCGCATTGCAACCCAGACCGTGCGTCCTTGACCAGCGTGGTGATGGGTGGACTCCTAGAGGAAGTTTCCCAGGGCGAACTGTTGTTGGAACCCGGGGATTTGGTGGTGTTGGCTAGTGATGGAATAGCGACCTTACCGGAGGATGAGTTGGTTTCCATCTGTTCTGGGCATGTTGAACAAGATGCATCGCCAGTTGCCGAAAGTCTAGTGGCGCGGATCGAGGCGCTGGGGGCAAAGGGACAAGACAATGCAACGGTAATTGTTGTGCGGCGGGCTGCGGACGAGGCGGATATGCTGGCCCTTCGGGAGAGGGGTATGCACGAAGAGCTGTCGATCGCCACCGGAAGCCAAATGTGAGCGGGAAACTAGGGAGAAATTGAGATGCCGCGAAAGTTGTTAGCTGCCTTTGCATTCTTAGGTTTGCCCATTGCAATGACAATGGGGGATTTGCATCTGCCAGCGCTTGCTTCGGAAGATTCTGATGGCGGCGCGTCGCAGTCAGTAGTAGCTGACGAAGCGCCGGCTTCTTCACCGGCTTCTTCAGAGGAAACGCCGGACGCTAGCAGTGAGGCTTCCGCAGTCGAAGAAGCACCTGCGTCAACCGACGCTCCTTCCGCCGCTGAAGCTCCTTCGCAAGTGGAAGCGGCGGCGGGTTCAGGGGAAGCTGATTCGGTCCCGACGGAGGAAAGTACGCCTGCAACCCGCAGCCCGCTTGAAGACATTGAGAGCCGCGTTGGGGGTAGCATCGTTCAGGTTTTGGTCATGGGCCGGGACGACGAAGTGCGCCGCGTAGGCTCGGGCTTCGTCGTGGGTGCGGGTTATGTGCTCACCGCTGCCCACTTAGTTTCGGCCAACAGACGAATAGTTGTGGTTCCACTTGTCACTAAAGCCGAATTGGTCGCTAGGGCTTTCCACTTAAATGTAGGAGCAGACCTAGCTGTGCTTGGCGTAAGTGGGCTGGACCTTGCACCCTTGACATTTGCAAAGGACGGGTTTGCACAGGGACGCATTGTTTTGTCTGCTGGTGTGTGGCGCGAAGGCAGCGCCCCCTTTTTGGTGACTGCCGCAGCGGGAGACACAGCTGCCGCATTTGCTCAAGGCTCGGTGGGGAGGCACAGTCAACTCACCTCATCGGGCGATTCGCCAGCGGCTACTTTGATTCAACACAATGCCATGATCCCCCTCGCTGGCTATGGTGGTCCCTTGGTTAACAACTGCGGTGAGGTAGTTGGCATCAATCGTAGTTCTCCTGGTGCGTCGGGTTCTTGGTTACGGCGTCCTCGAGCGCCGGAGGATGTCGTTTACGCTCTTGAGGGCACTGCTGTAGCCAACTTGCTTAGGTTAGCTGGCGTTACGGTTGGGCAAAGCGAAGATTCTTGCGTTGATCCAAGGGTTGATGCGGAAGCCGAGGCTGCTGCCGCCCGTAGAGAATTAGAGGAAGCATCCGGTCAAATCGAGGAAAAGGAGGCGCAACTTCAACGGCAGCAGGATGAACTCGATAGTGCGAACGAGCGAGTAAGTGATTTGCAGGAGCAAATCCAAGACGCAGAAAGCAGAGGTGAGGAAGCAGCATCACTCCGTGAAGATCTTGAAGATGCTCTGGAAGATAAGCGGGCGAGGGAGGCCGAATTGGAACGGTTGCGAAGGGAACAGGAAGAAGAATTGGAGCGGTTGCGAAGGGAACAGGAAGAAAGGGAGCGAAAAGACAGGGAACGCTTCTTCATGATGCTTGCGATTACAGTAGCAGTGATCGTCCTTATCGCGACCATAGCAGTCACCATGCACCGGAGGCGTTCGCACCAGCTTGCCGTTGCTCAAGATCAAGCAATACATGCGCAACGAGAGGCTCAGCGCCGTCAGGAGGAAAGCCGCGGCTCTCGCACGAGCTTGCCGAACTGCGTGCTATCGGGCGAGACTGGCGACGGTAAAGCTGTGTCCCTAAAAGTCCCTGGCGTCATGCTTGATGATGGCATAGTTATAGGACGCAGTCCGCGCAATTCCACTTTTTTGATCGATGACAAAACGCTTTCGCGTGAACACGCTAAGCTGTTTGGCACCAGTGATCGGCTTTGCATAGAGGACTTGGACACTACGAACGGCACCCGAGTGAATGGCCACGATTTATCTCCGAACAGCCCCGTGGCTGTGCGGGAAGGCGATGTCCTTGAACTTGGTGCCGTTAGGCTGCGGGTGACGTGGAAAAATTGAACGAACAGCGCCAGTTGCAAATTTTTTTCAACAAACCGCTGAGTTTGCTGTTTGCTTGGTCGGTGGCATGGTTGTGCCAAACCTTGCATGCCGCCACGACAATGGACGATGGCGCTTTGCGCGATAAAGTTCGACCTACGGTTTTCAAGGTACTTACGGACATAGGCTCCGGTAGTGGCTTTGTTTTGAATGATCAAGGCCATGTGGCCACTAATTATCATGTGGTGGAGGGAAGCAGTGGATTTGGGTTAAAGGGATTTGCATTAAGAGGAGGTGAACTGCAAGTGTCAGCAGACCTTGTTTGGTCCTCATCGGAACTGGACTTGGCCGTTCTTCGCGCCAGTGACGACCTCGGCGTTGAGGCCCCAGTAACGTTGGCGCTTTCATCTCCCGACACGAATTCGGATCTGACTGTTCATGCAGTTGGTTTCCCTGGAGTTTCGGAAACGTTGGCAACTTCAAACATCGCCGTAGCCACCTACACCAGTGGTGTCTTCAGTCACGTTATCGAAGGCACTTGGGGCGATGGGCGCACTTTGAGAATCGTTCAGCATCAAGCCGCTATCAATCCCGGCAACAGCGGGGGGCCGCTTTTCGATGCATGCGGCCGGGTCATTGGAGTCAACACAGCTGGACCGAGCACCACTGTATCAAATACTCCCGGCGGCCCGAGGATCGACACGCCCGCTGGCGTTTTTTGGGCCTCCTTTATTGGCGAATTAGCCCGGGCTCTAGATGCGCAGTCAATTCCTTACCAATCGGCAATGGACACCTGTGACGCCGCCACCAGCGCTGGTGGTGCATCGGCGGAGCAGGTTGAGGAGCTGCAGCGGCAAATAGGGGAATTGCAAGGCCGCTTGGCCGATGGAAGTGAACAAAACGCTGCCGACCAAGCAGCACTTGATGCGTTGCGGCGTCAACTCGAAGCGGCGCAGGCGGCGCAGGCAGCCGACGCGCAGACCACCATTGAAGAGATTCGCGATGAGTCCCGGACGCAATGGATATCCACAATCCTGATCACCGTCACCGCCATCTTAGCCTTGCTGATAGCGGCCTTTGTGGCGTTCTCGTCTTTCCGGCGCACCGTCCTTCAAGCAGCGGAACGTATGCAAGAGGGTGCCTCCCGGGTGGTTAGGGGAAGCGGGCGGGGACGCACTCGACCTTTGGGTCACGAACAGCCTGCACAAGCGCATGCTCGCCGTCTCCGCATCGGCAGGGGGCGGGACATGGACGTGACGCTCCCTGACCACAGCGTATCCAGGCTGCATGCGGAGTTGTTGGTGTCGGGTTCGCCTGTCGTCAGCGGGGGGATCGAATACCGGCTAAAGGACTGCAACAGCACAAACGGCACCCGCGTTTTCCGTAACGGATATTGGCGGCGGATTGGCGACGATTTGGTTGACTTGCACGAGCGGCTGCGCCTAGGGGACCACGAAACTACGCCAGCCATCCTCGAACGGATGGCACCCGGCTCAGGGACTGACTCGGGGACAGCCATTGACCGGCAAGTTGGTGATCACAGCCGTCCTGTTGGGGTTGCGGTAAGGCGGGGGGCATCGGGAGAAGTAGTTGCAAGGGACGGCAGGTAACGGGGTTGGTGCGGAAACATCATGAGTGGCACCAAATACAAACAGGCGCTGCCCCGAGGGTCTCTCCTTAACGACCATCGTTTGCTGGAGGTTCTTGGCGTGGGCGGCTTTGGCGTTACCTACTTGGGTGAACGTGTTGGTCATGGTCGGCTGGCCGCCATCAAGGAGTACCTGCCCAACGAGTTCGCGGTGCGCGATGGTTCTGGCGTGTACCCGAAGTCCGATGCTGACCAGGAGGGCTTCGATTGGGGTCTTAGAAGGTTCGTGGATGAAGCGGAAACGTTGGCGCGTTTTCGACATCCCAACTTGGTGCAGGTGGAGAGTTGCTTCAAGGACAACAACACCGCCTACATCGTGATGCAATATGAAGATGGCAAGCCGTTGGACAGCTTGTTGGCCAAGAAGGGAACGCTGACGGAAGCACTGCTTAAGTCACTGCTGCTGCCTCTAGCGGACGGCCTTCGGCAGGTTCACGCTGAGAACTTTCTGCATCGAGACATCAAGCCGGCCAATGTGTATGTTCGGCGGGCGGACGAGTCACCTGTGCTGTTGGACTTCGGGGCCGCTCGTCAGGCGATGGGCAGAAGGTCCCAGAGCATGACGGCGGTAGTGACACCGGGCTACTCACCGCCTGAGCAGTACGAAAGCGACGGGGACCAGGGGGCCTGGACGGACCTCTATGCTTTGTCGGCGCTTTGCTATAGGTCTGTCACTGGGTCGGTGCCGGATAATTCGTTGCGCCGGCAACGCTTGGTGACCCGCAATCATCCAGACCCAACACCCAGCTTGGAGGCGTCTGGCCTTCCGGGTTATTCAGTTCCCTTTCTCGCTGCCATTGACTGGGGACTGCGGATTGACGAAAGGAAAAGACCGCAAAACGTGGATGAGTGGCTTACTGCAATGAACCAACGTCGCGGCAGCAAAGCCATGGCGGTTACTCCAACCGTGTCTCCTGTTGCAGCTGCGCCTATGCAAACATCCCGCTCATCTCAACGCATCCGAATTGGCAGGGGCCGGGACATGGACGTGGTGGTGGACTCTAAGAGCGTATCTAGACAACACGCGGAGTTGGTCATTTCATATCCAGATGGCCCCCAAAGCTCTCGTCGATATCGAGTAACGGATTGCAAAAGCACCAATGGAACCCGTGTATTCCGTGAAGGACGTTGGAAGCAGATTCAACAGGCTGCTGTGCGGCCGCAGGAGGCCTTGCGTTTTGGCAATTATGAAACTACGCCGGCAGCGTTGGAGGAAATTGCCATGCAGTCGGTGCGCGAAGTTGGACGCAGTGAACCTAGCTCTATCGGCATTCACTCACCGCTAAGCAAAATCGACGCATGGGACCTGCCTGCCGGTGTACACGTCAGGCGTGACCCAAGGTCGGGGGAAGTGGTCGGTGAGTGATTGGACTGGGACCTATGCGTGTGGTTCCAAGGGCGATACTTGGGAAGGGCGGCAAGTAGCAGCTACCGCATTATGTAGGAGGACAGAGCATGAATGAAACTACGCTGAGAATCGGCGCCGCCGTAGGGGGCATTGTGTTCGGGATTGCATTCGTCACGATCCTTGGTGTTGCCTTGGAAGCGCAGCCCAATGAAATTAGCCCTGGAAGCATTTTGTTGGACCGTGCCAGCAACATCTATCCCTTTACGATTCAGAATTTGATGTGGTTGTTGTTTTTCGTGGGTATAGGAGACGTCTTGATTCGCTTTATGCGGGGAGGCAAGGAACTGCGGCAGGTGCGCCTGCAATTGCTTCCGGAGGAAGAGGAGGTCATGCTGCGGGCACGGGACCTAGGCGACATATACGCTAGCGTCCGGCCTTCTCCCTTAGTGGAAACGGGATTTTTACAACGCCTAATTTCCCGCATTATTCTGCAGTTCCAAAGCAGCCGCTCTGTTGACCAAGCTAACGCCCTGCTCAATTCAAGCCTAGAGCTATTTCAACACGAAATAGACCTTAAGTACAATATGATGCGCTATCTAGCTTGGCTTATTCCCACATTGGGGTTCATCGGTACGGTCATTGGCATAGCGCTCGCTTTAGGTGAAGCCGGCAACATGCCAAGTGTTAACGAAGCTGATGGCTTGGGCGTCTGGATGAAGTCGCTGACCGGTAGTTTAGCGTTGGCCTTCAACACCACCCTAGTGGCGCTTTTGCTTTCCGCCGTGCTCGTGTTCCTAATGCACGTTGCCCAAGGTCGTGAGGAAACTGCTCTCAACCGATCTGGCCAGTATTGCCTAGACAACCTTATCAACAGGCTTTACGAGAAGTAGCCGAGCACAAGCCGCCGCCATGAAGAAGAGCAGCCGCGAAATTAACGTCTTCAGCGTTTCGGCGCTGGACCTGTTCGCATCCGCGTTGGGTGCTTTCATCGTCATGTCGATGATTTTCATGGTGTTCTTCACCATGACCTCGCAAAGCGCCAGCCAGCAAGAGGAATTGCAACCAGCCTTGGAGCTGTGCGAGGCGCAACGCGCCCAAGCCGAAGATGCGCTGGCGGTGTGCCAAGCTCAGGTGGAAAATTCAGTGGACGCATCCGCTCTTACGCAATGCGAATCCCAGTTAGCCCAGTGTCAGGAACAGCTTGGTGGATCGGTTGATGCGTCAGCTTTGGCTGAATGCCAGTCCACCCTTGCTGCTGCCCAAGCGCAGAACGCAGATTTGCAGGGCCAATTGGAGGCTGCCAGCTTAGCCGCTGGGCAGATGCAGGAGGTCAACGCGGAGCTGGAGAGTTGCCGGCGAGCGTTGAAGAAGACGTTTGTGCTGGTAATAGCAAGCTGGTCAACGAATGAAGACGATGTGGATCTGCATGTGGTAGATCCCGCAGGTCGGGAATATTACTACGCTGCTAGAAGGCACACGGGTTCGGCAGCGGCCTTTGAGGAGGACAACACGGATGGGCCGGGCAATGAAATTTGGCTACATCCCAACGCAGAGGCCGGGCGTTACCGAATTTGCTATAAGCTATTTGACGACTATATGAATTCCCCACAGCCCAGTGTCCGTGGGAGCATATTGTGGCAGGAAGGCAAGATCGAACTTCCTAATATAAGGTTGGGCCAAAGGAGAGAGGTGCGACTTGTGGTGGAATTTCTGGTTGACGAGGAAGGAATTGTCTCTCTCGATCGCTCGAGCGCGGGGCGCTTTTTAGGCACTGGAGGATGTCGATGAACGCTGAGCCATCAACTTTGGTGCTGGCAGTCCATGCCGATATCGGCGGGCGGAAAGAACAACAGGATCGCGTGGCGGCATTTCGTGGTAAAGAGGCGCACTTGCTGGTCTTAGCGGATGGCATGGGTGGGCATGAAGGTGGTGCCTTGGCTGCACAAATGGTTATTGACGTAGCGGCCAATTGTTTCCAGACAGGTGGTGCCAACACGCCAACTGAGTTGCTGTCCAGCATCGTCAATGGAGCGCATGAAAGCATCAACGCCCTTGGCTCGGAAATGGGTATATCTCCCCATAGCACCTGTGTTCTTTTACATATTACGGCTACCGTAGCGACTTGGGCGCATGTAGGTGATAGTCGGCTTTACCGCTTTGACCACGGACATTTTGTTGAGCGCACTGTCGATCACTCCATCACTGAGTTGAAGCGTATGCAAGGGCGCATTACCGAACAGGATATGAAGGACCATCCTGACCAGAATCGTCTTTACGAGGCACTTGGGGGGAATGAGCCGCCACAGCCGGATATAGGGTCGAAACAAGCGGCGTCTGGAGATGGCTTTTTGTTGGTTAGTGATGGCATTTGGGCACAGGTAACAAACGCGCAGCTAGAAGCAGTTTTTAACGCCACCAACCTTACCTTAGCGTTGAAGCACTTGACGAAGCAGGCAAAGGATCGGGGTGGCGCACAGTGCGATAATTTGTCTGCTGCGGTGTGCAGACGCTCTTATGGCCAGACTGATCCTCTTGCTACGTCTGTAGCGGGTTAGCATCCCTTTGATTCAAATATGGTGAACAAACCCATGAGCAAAACAGAATATAAGCAGGCGCTTCCGTCTGGCCACCGTATTGACGATTATAAGCTCCTGAGAGTTCTTGGCGTGGGCGGCTTCGGCGTCACTTATCTGGCGGAGGACGTCAAGCTGGGCAGCAGGGTGGCCATTAAGGAATACCTGCCAAACGAATTCGCGGTGCGGGATGGCACCACAGTACATCCGAAGTCTGATGCGGACCAACAAGATTTTGAATGGGGGCTAAAGCGATTTCTTGACGAAGCGCGAACGTTGGCGCAATTCCATCATAGAAATTTGGTGCGGGTATTGCGTTTCTTCGAGGCTAACAGCACTGCCTACTTCGTTATGGAGTACGAAGAAGGCGAATCGCTGGAGGATTTGCTTGGCCGTCGCAATACACTTACGGAGGAACAGCTAAAGGGTTTGCTGTTGCCCCTATTAGACGGTCTAAGGTCCGTCCATGCAGAGGGTTTCCTGCATCGAGACATCAAGCCTTCGAACATTTTTGTACGCAGAGACGACGAGTCTCCAGTGTTGCTTGATTTTGGCGCAGCACGCAACGCACTAGGGCGTAAATCTCGCAGCATGACGGCGGTAGTCACACCGGGATATTCGCCGCCGGAACAGTACGAGAGTGATGGTGAGCAGGGGCCATGGACAGACATATATGCGCTTTCCGCGTTGTGCTTCAGAGCGGTGACCGGAAACCGTCCCGAAGAGTCTCCTAGGCGTTGGCGCATGCTATTTCGTGACCAGCAGGACCCTCTGCCTAGTTTGGAGGTAATGGGCAATTCTGGCTATTCCGGGCAATTTCTTGCGGCTGTAGATTGGGGGCTAAAAATAGACGACCGGGAGCGACCAAGAAGCGTGGATGAATGGATTGCTGCTATGAATAGTTCCGGCAAGGCGGGGAGTATTAAGGACAGCGCTGAGCTCGAGGTGTCACCCAACCATGCTGAAACTGCATCTAGCGCACAGGGTCAAAGCCTGGATTCGCAGTCAGGTCCCAGATCTCCCATTGTGGCTCGTAAAAAAAGGCCGTTGCGAAGGGGGTTTTCCGTTCGGAAACTTGCCACTAAGTGTTTGCGGATTGGCAGGGGGGTGACGCTTGCAAGTCGGCCAGCGATGCTTGGATTAGCAGCCTTTGCAGTGCTGGTGTTGGCTGTTTTAGCCGCTCTTTTAGTTTTCCAAGAGCCTACTCCGCGAAGTTTGTTTACCATCAATAACGAAAGCAATCAAGCTATACGGTCGGTTTACGTCTCGCCGCCCAATTCAAGCAATTGGGGAAGCAATAGGCTGGCCGATGGCTTGATCATTAACGCCAAAGAAGAATTTTTTGTGCAGCTAGATGAACTCCCTGGGGTGTGTCTGTTCAATGTCAGAATCGTGACGGAAGATCTAGAACGAATTTACGACAATATGAATCTATGCGAGGCAGATCAGATTGTCTTTAGGGAAACGGCCCCCGAGCCTATTGCATCCTCGTCTTTTGCGATTATCAACGAAAGCAATCAAGCTATTTCCGCAGTATTTGCCAGTTCCAACCACTTGGAGGATTGGGGGTCTAACAGGTTAACAGGCGGTGGTGTGATCCAACCCGGCCGCGAATTCGTTGTTCATCTTCGGGAGGATGCTAGTGTGTGTCGGTATGACGTCTTAATTGCCTCTGAATCTGGCTTGGAGCAGGAATACGACGATCTGAATATATGTGCCGCTCCAGTCCCGCCCTTTGTCGGAGGTCAAGTGATTGTAGTTACCAATCAGGGCGGTAAATCCGTCACCGCCGTTTATGCTGCACCTGACCATGTGAACGGCTGGGGGGAAGACAGGTTGGGGCCCGGCCATTTCATCCCGGATGGCGAGGAATATCGAGTGATGATAGGCGGTTACGGCGATCGCTGCCTCTTCGACGTTTTAGTTGCAGCGGATGGAGGCATGGAGCAAACCTACAAAAGTTTAGACCTGTGCAAAGTCGAACACATAGTGTTCCAAGGGAAAGAACCTCCTTCTCCATCATTGGCCTCTTTCACAGTTGAGGTACAGCCGCCTAATGCTAGGGTGCGAATCCTAAACATAGGGCCTGCGTATCAACCGGAAATGCCCCTACCACCTGGAGAGTACAGTGTTGAAGTAAGTGCTTCCGGCTACGAAACGGAGACCGAAGTCGTAGCTCACGGGTTAGCCGCGACGGTGCATCGCATTGCGCTCCGAGCTGCTGAACCCCAAGTTGGGGACCGCTTTCAGGACTGTCCCCAGTGCCCGGAAATGGTTGTCGTGCCGCCGGGCCGGTTCAATATGGGGTCTAGGCGCGAGGCGGGGCGCGACAGGGATGAGGGTCCAGTGCATCCCGTGACAATCAGTGCGCCGTTTGCCATCGGGGTAACCGAGGTGACCTTTGCCGAGTGGGACGCCTGCATTGCTGACGGGGGCTGCGCGGGCTATCGCGCTAGTGACCAAGATTGGGGGCGGGGGACGCGCCCGGTGGTCAACGTAAGTTGGGAGGATGCTGACCAATATGTAAGTTGGCTCTCACGGAAAACTGGACAAATATATCGACTGCCAAGCGAGGCGGAATGGGAGTATGCAGCGCGTGCAGGCACGGCTACCGCTAGGTATTGGGGCGAAAGTGAGGCTGAACAGTGCAGGTACGCGAACGGGGCAGACAGGTCGGCGGAAAGGGAATATCCCGATTGGGCAGTGGCGCCTTGCCAAGATGGGCATGTTCACACCGCGCCGACTGACGGAGGCTTCAGCTCCAACAACTGGGGATTGCAGCATATGCTGGGAAATGTTTGGGAGTGGACGGCGGACTGTCGAAACGACAACTATGTTGGCGCTCCAAGTGACGGCAGCGCTTGGACCGGAAATTGTTCTGGCGAACTTGTCCTGCGGGGAGGGTCTTGGTCCAACCAACCCAAATATCTACGTTCTGCCGCTCGGTTTTACGCGAGCACGGACCTTAGGAAGGGGGACATAGGATTTCGCGTCGTTCGGACTCTGGAACCGTAGGCAAGAGGCGTTCAATAGGAGCGGAGATGAGAATTTCAACCGATTCAATTCTAATTGCGTTAAAACGAGGCGTCGAAATTGTTGCCCTGTCCTCTATTTCGCACTTTGTTTATGCGTTTGAGCGGACCTTCACCATAGTCAACGAAAGCGATCAAAATATTACGACCGTTAAGGCTTCGGAAGACTATCTAGATGAGTGGGGTGACAACCGGATCGTCGGTGGAGCGTACATTTTGCCGAGAGATGAGTTTTCAGTTCGATTTGACATCGATCTTGATCATTGCATGTTTGATGTTCAAATTGTTGCCGCCAACAAATTTGAAAAGGAATTCCCCAGCATGGACTTATGTAATCCAGACAGACCGGCCAGAGTTGTCTTCACAGGCGGGCGCGTGTTCACGGTGGAGAATAAAAGTGATCAAGCGATTCTCTCTGTGCAAGCTTCCATGAATTCCCTGAACGAATGGGGAGGTGATAAATTGGGCGAAGACGTCATCATGCCGGGCAATAACTTTCTTATGCAGGTTGATGGTTACCGTGACGACTGCCTGTTTGATGTTAGGCTAGTGATGGAGGACGACTTGGAGCACACTTATGAGGGCGTAGATCTGTGTGAATCCGATCGAATTATCTATCCTCCAGTTCCCAAAATTACGGTGGAAGTGGTGCCTCGGCGTGTTGGGGAGCAGTTTAGAGATTGCCGAGATTGGAACTGTCCGTGGATGGTGGCGGTGAATTCCGGTTCTTACAAACGCGGATCCACGGAGGGCAATGATGACGAAATTCCAGTCACAAATGTCACCATACCTCATAGTTTTGCCGTGGGGCTGTATGAGATATCTGTTGGACAATTTCGCTACTTTATTCAGAGCACGGATTATGCAGCAAACGGTAGTTGCTATGCCATGCAAAGGGGGCGGTGGGCTTGGCAAGACGAACTGAGTTGGGAGAACCCCGGATTTGATCAAGGTGATTCGTATCCAGTGGTTTGCGTTAGCTGGGAGGATGCAAACGCATACGTTCAATGGTTACGCCAAGAAACCCGAAGACCGTATCGTTTGCTGGCCGAAGCGGAGTGGGAGTATTTAGGGCGTGGAACCGATACGACAATGTTCAAGTCTTCCGGGCGGGCTAACTGCAAAGGCTGCGGCAGTCGGTGGGACGGCAGGGGGACCGCGCCAGTGGGCATGTTTCCGGCTGACCGCTGGGGTCTGCATGAACTTTACGGAAACGCATGGGAGTGGGTGCAGGACTGCTATACGCCTGGATACAGCAGTGCGCCCCGCGATGGCACTGCTTGGGAACTGGCGGGTTGTAGTGAACGAGTTCGGCGAGGTGGCTCTTGGAATACAAGGCCCGAGCGCTTGCGAGCCGCGTTGCGTAATAAGGCTGAAGCCAATTTTCGGAGCAGTAGAGTGGGTTTCCGCGTGGCCCAGACCTTAAATCCGTCAAGCATTCCCGATTCGGAACGACAGGTCACAAGTGGGTTTTCACGAGCTCGGCAAACTGAATCAAGCGGTGGCAGTGTGACTCCTGACACGGAATATCGTCTCACATTCAGAGCTTCACCTGTATATCCACAAATGGCGGAGCGGGAGGACATAGAGGGCTATGCAGTAGTGCAGTTTACAGTCACCGCCTCGGGTACAGTACGCAATCCCATTGTGGTTGATGCCCTGCCACCGGGAGTTTTCGACGCCGCTGCGATTAAAGCCGCCCGAAAATTCAGGTACAGCCCAAGAATCGTCGCCGGTAAGGCCGTTGACGTGTCAGGTGTGCGCACACGCTTCAGATTTCGGTTATCTGACTGATGCATTGGCAGTTCATTTTTAGACACAAGTTAGAAACGTATTAGAGGGCTGGGAATGAGTTCCACTGCAAAAATCATGGTTTTTCTTGCGCTCTTTGCGCTAACGGGCTGCATGACGACAAGTGTGCCGGGGGTGGGGCAGCGCTTTCGGGACTGCCCGGAGTGCCCGGAGATGGTTGTGGTTCCGTCGGGTTCGTTCCTGATGGGCGCGCCGGAGTCGGAGGAGGGATCGGAAGACGATGAGCGTCCGGTGCATGCGGTGGCGGTTCAGTCGTTTGCGGCGGGCGTTTACGAGGTGACGTTTGCGGAGTGGGACGCCTGCGTTGCGGGCGGCGGCTGCGGCGGCCTCCGGCCTAGTGACGAGGGTTGGGGCCGCGGCCGCCGTCCGGTGATTTATGTCAGTTGGGATGACGTGCAGTTGTATGTGCAGTGGCTTTCGGGCCGGACGGGGAGGCGCTACCGATTGCTGAGCGAGTCGGAGTGGGAGTATGCGGCGCGGGCTGGGACGACGGGTCCGTTCCATACGGGCGGGACGATATCGGCGGAGCAGGCGAACTACGACGGGGACTACGTCTACGGCGATGGCTTTAGTGGCGTGTATAGGAATCGGACGGTTCCGGTGGGTTCGTTTTCGCCGAACGCCTTCGGCCTCTACGACGTGCATGGGAACGTATGGGAGTGGGTTCAGGATTGTTGGAACGGCGGTTACCAAGGTGCGCCGAGTGATGGAGGCGCATGGGAGGATGGGGACTGCGCCAACCGCGTTTTGCGCGGCGGCGCCTGGATCATCAGCTCCCGGGTTC
The DNA here is from genome assembly GCA_965200465.1 of Candidatus Azophilus sp. Taxonomy (GTDB): domain Bacteria; phylum Pseudomonadota; class Gammaproteobacteria; order Pseudomonadales; family Azotimanducaceae; genus Azophilus. The sequence goes on from OZ241358.1 coordinate 493,730, forward strand.
CTCCGCTCCGCGGACCGCGGCAGGCTCAACTCCGGCTACCGGATCGACGACGTCGGTTTCCGCGTGGCCCGGACGCTCACGCCATGAATCCTCACCTCCTTGCTTCTGGGGTTCGGGGGCTTGCCCCCGCGGGGGTTCCAAGGGGCAAAGCCCCTTGGTCAGACTTTTTTTAATAGCGAAAGGAGCGGAAGAATGCTGGATAACAAGATAGGGATGATTGGCGGAATTTTGTACCTTGCCGGTACGGTCCTCGGGTTGTTCTACGCTTCATCGTATTACGGTCTCTTCAATATTAATTTTCTGAACTTTGCCACCCCGATGGACCTTTTTTTCACGTTTTTTTCCAATTTCGAAAAGCTCATCCACATATCGCTTATCGAAGTTTTCCTGATCTTATTAATTTCGATGGCTGTCATAGCACTTCTCATAGGGCTTCTCGTAGTAGCTCTTGTAGCGACATTGCTAATAGGCATGATAGTCAAGAAAGTCGTTGTTGACGGATTGAATTGCTTCATCTGTTTTTCTTGGCTTCTTGCGGCGGCCGTCGTCGCGCCCCCGTTGGCGGTTTTTCTGTTCTTATGCGCCCTCATTCTATTCACACTTGAAATGATTGGGACTTGGTTGCGCCGAATTATTTCGGCGCTGTGGCCGGGGAAATTCAATAAGTCCTACAATTTTCGCAAAGAGTACATGAACGCTAGGGAGCTCTATCCCGCAAAGGGTTTCGACCGCTATGGAAAACTATACAAAAGACCACTGAACTCGGTGCGAGATGCTTGGTTGGAATCCAAAAAAGCGGTCATAAGAAAATTGCCAGAAAGATGGCCGGGTTTTGTGGAATGGGTACAGGCGTGCCTCCCCAAATTGCGCAAATTTGTTCCCGCATGGGATACTTTTAAGAGATGTTCAAAGGAATGGATTACGATCTGCTTACTCGTAACTATGTCACTTGCAGTCTTAGTTGCGAATCGATACGGTCACTTCGACGCCGAATGTATCATTGACAAAAGATCAAATTGCGAGGGCGGTTTATTTGAGCCCGGTTATATCTTTAATGTTGGGTATTCCGTTATCAAAGATGTGAGAGCATGGGTTGAATACACTGTCGAACGAGTTCGGATGACATTGTTTGGAGGTGGTGCTGACGGCACTAGGAACGTAAGAGCTAATTCAAGGGCAACGGAAAACAGAGTTGGTCAACGGATGGCGGCGTTCGTGGTCCCAACCGAAAATCTCGTATCTCTGCGATTCTTGCCCGGTTGCCACTGCTCTGGGAGTAATGCTGGACAACCTCAGCCAAGTGCGCAAGCGAATGAACGGGTTTGCGATTGCCCGAGAAAATATGTTCGAGCAACTATTCGGCAGGATGCTTATGCCGCAAGCCCCGACAATTTTCCTGACTGCCTAGTTTACGTTGGCGGCACCAAAAGTGCGCAGTTTCTTGTGCAGATGATTGACGAAGATGCGCATCCTCTTTGCGAACAAGAGGACGGGGCTAACGAGAATTTACCCCTTGAGGAAGACTGTGAAAATAAGGGGTGTGAAAACAAACATGACGATGCTTCCTCTTCCAGTGAATGCAAGGAAAATAGTGGGAGCGAAAGTAAGAATGGCGCATGTAAGCCTGAACTTGTGGCGCTTGTTGGCCCGTTTGGGAAGGGAACAACGAAGATTTCTACTACGGGTAACACTGAAAGCTGTCAGGCGTTTCCAAATGGTGCCAGCTATGTGAACATGGAGGAGCTATTTGGGAAAATCAGGTCGCGCTTGCAATCATCCAGCAAAGATCTCAGTCACCTCCATCTTATTGGGCGAACCGATAGTCTTCCCATAAACAATATGGAATTTCGATCCAACAGCGGCTTGGCCCAAGCCCGAGCGAGGTGGGTTTGGGATGATTTGAGAGGCAGGTTGGAGGGGCTTAAAAAAAAGGAATGGGTTGATAGCCTACATGTAATGGCGACGTCGGCTGGCCCCCATGCTCCCGGAGTTGAGCACGACCGATGTGATCGAGTTGTGGAGGTTCGTGCATGTTGGGAATCCGATGGTGGTGGGGCGTAGGCGGCCAATGAAATTCAGCAAATGGTGCTGCTGCAACTTGCTTCAACAGAGGGATTGCGTATGAGTTCCACTGCAAAAATCATGGTTTTTCTTGCGCTCTTTGCGCTAACGGGCGGCGTGACGGCAAGCGAGCTCGAGGTTGGGCAGCGCTTTCGGGACTGCCCGGAGTGCCCGGAACTGGTTGTGGTTCCGTCGGGTTCGTTCCTGATGGGTGCGCCGGAGTCGGAGGCGGGGTCTTATGACTATGAGCGTCCGGTGCATAGGGTGGGGGTTCAGTCGTTTGCGGCGGGCGTTCACGAGGTGACGTTTGCGGAGTGGGACGCCTGCGTTGCGGGCGGGGGCTGCGGCGGTCACCGGCCCGATGACAGGGGTTGGGGCCGCGGTCGCCGTCCGGTGGTCAATGTCAGTTGGGATGACGCGCAGTTGTACGTTGCCTGGCTGTCGAGGCGTGCGGGTCATCGTTACCGGCTGTTGAGCGAGTCGGAGTGGGAGTATGCGGCGCGGGCTGGGACGACGGGTCCGTTCCACACGGGCGGGACGATATCGACGGAGCAGGCGAACTACGACGGGGACTACGTCTACGGCGATGGCTTTAGTGGCGTGTATAGGAATCGGACGGTTCCGGTGGGTTCGTTTGCGCCGAACGCCTTCGGCCTCTACGACGTGCATGGGAACGTATGGGAGTGGGTTCAGGATTGTTGGAACGGCGGTTACCAAGGTGCGCCGAGTGATGGAGGCGCATGGGAGAGCGGGGACTGCGCCGTCCGCGTTTTGCGCGGCGGCGCCTGGGGCAACCTACCCAGGAACCTCCGCTCCGCGGACCGCAACTGGGACAACTCCGGCAACCGGAACTACATCGTCGGTTTCCGCGTGGCCCGGACGCTCACGCCATGAATCCTCACCTCCTTGCCTCGATGTTGCAGGCGCCTCCGTCAACTTCCGACGCGGAACCACAGGAGCAAGGTTCATGAACCATCACAGCCAACATGCCCTGCAATGGCTTTCGGCAAGGCGGCGCGGCCTGCTTGCGGCCCTGTGCGGCGCGTTTCTCGCCGGCCCCCCCCCCCCCCACCAGCATTGCGCAACACCAGGAGGAGGCCGCCATTGACGGGGATGAAGGCGGGCTGCCAAAGGTGGGCGAGCCGTTCCGGGACTGCCCCGAATGTCCGTTGATGGTGCGGGTGCCGACCGGGTCCTTGCAAATGCGCAACCCAGAGCGGGATTGGCTGGCGTGGGCCAATCCAATGCGGGAGGTGTCGCTGTCGGCGCCGTTGGCGGTGGGCGTTTACGAAGTGACGTTTGCGGAGTGGGACGCCGCTGCAAGGGACGCTCTGTTGATGCATCGCCCCTCCGACGAAGGCTGGGGCCGCGGCCGACGGCCAGTGGTGAACGTGAACTTTATTGACGTGGAGCTCTACGTTGAATGGCTTTCCCAGGTTACCGGCCAAAGCTACCGGCTTCTTAATGAACATGAGTGGGAGTACGCGGCCAGTGGTGGCGTTGCGGCGGACCGCCATTGGGGCGATGACGAGGCGGACCAGTGCCGCCACGCCAACGGCGCCGACCGGTCCGCCATTGGCCGCTACAGCGGTTTGGCGGCGGTGCAGTGCGACGATGGCCATGCAGCCACGGCGCCGGTTGGGAGTTATGCACCCAACGCCTTTGGCCTGCATGACATGCTGGGCAACGTGTCGGAGTGGGCTGGGAGTTGCGGCATTGGCGATTGCCAATTCATGGCTGCCGTTCGGGGCGGTTCCTGGCTGAGCGCCCCGCGCCTTTTGCGCGCCCTGCAGCGTTATGACAACCACAAGGGCGCCCGCAACCACGACATCGGTTTTCGCGTTGCCCGCACCTTCAGCAAAAGGGAGACGTCCGATGAGTGACTGGGCGGCCAAGGTGTGCTTGGCGTTTGGGTTGGCTTTAATTGGCGGCGCCGCCGCTGCCTGCCCCGACAGCGCCGAACATGAAGTTCTGGCGTCTTGGTGGCGGGAGGCCGCGCCTGAGCAGATCAATGCCTGCGTCGACGCCGGCATGGCCCCGTCGGAGGCGCTTGAATACGCGGCCTCCTTCAACCAAGACGTGGGAGTGGTGAAGGCGCTCGTCGCGGCGATCCCCGACAATCCCGATCCCTCCTCAAAGGCGGAGGCGTTATTTGGAGGAAAGGAGGGGTACTGGCTGTCCCGGGCGCTTGCGTATGCAGCCGCCTTCAACCAGAACGCGGAGGTGGCGACGGGGCTCATCACCGCCGGCGCCGACGTCAATGCTTCGCTTCCCTCGCTTGGCGAAGGGTTTGGCCACTACACGGAGGAGGCGGTTCTGCACTACGCGTTGCGCTTGAACGGGAATTCCGCCGTGGCGCTGGCGTTGGTCCACGCCGGGGCGGACCCGCGTGTGCGTGACATATTTTTCAATACGCCCCTGCACCACGCCGCCAGCCATGCGGATGATCCGGCGGTCATTGCCGCGCTCATTGCCGCTGGAGCGGATGTGAACGCCCGCAACAATTTCGGTGCCCCGCCGCCGCCTTTGGGAGACATTTTTTCCTCCCTTGGTCAAACCCTTGGCGAAACGCCCCTTATGCTTGCGGCCTGCTGCAATGCGAACCCGGCCATCGCCGCCGCGCTCATTGCCGCTGCCGCCCAAGTGCGCACTCACGGCGGCGGCCAGCTATCGACGCCGCTTCACTATGCCGCTGCGGGCAATGCGCCGACTGTCGTGCGAACGTTGTTGGAGGCTGGCGCGGACCCCAACGCCGCCAACTTGCGTGTAAGTGGCTCATGGAACAACAGTGAGGACAACGACAACGGCTGCACGCCGCTGCATTACGCGGTGCGCGACAACGAAGATGCGGCCGTGACGGCCCTGCTAATAGCTGCTGGCGCGGACGTCAACGCAAAGACGGAGAAAGACGCCACGCCCTTGCAGTTTGCGTTGGACAATCCGAATGCGCAGGTTGCCGAAGCCTTGGTTAAGGCCGGCGCACGGCGATGAACCCATTCGGGATGCCGCACAGCGATTGGCGGTGCTTGGGGCCTGTTTGGAATTGACGAACGAAGCGGAGGAAGGGGATGAGAAGTGGCGTTGCGATCTTGGCGTTGCCTGTGCTTTTTGCTCTAACGGGCGGCGTGACGGCAAGCGAGCTCGAGGTTGGGCAGCGCTTTCGGGACTGCCCTGATTGTCCGGAATTGGTTGTAGTGCCTGCGGGTGCCTTCATGATGGGTTCGCCCTCCCATGAGCAAGGTCGTTTTGAGGAAGAGGGTCCTGTTCATCAAGTGAGGATTGGCAGGCCTTTCGCGATTGGCGTTCACGAGGTGACGGTGTTGGAGTTCGGTCGGTTTGTGGAGGTGACGGGCCATTCGACTGGGGGTTCCTGCCATGTGTGGACGACGGGCGGTCAGTGGGAATTGAGGAACGGCTTCGGCTGGCGCAGTCCCGGCTTTGGGCAGGGCGGCGGCCATCCGGTGGTTTGCGTGAGTTGGGATGATGCGAGGGCTTATTTGGAGTGGCTGTCGCGGAGCACGGGTGAGCGCTACCGGTTGCCGAGCGAAGCCGAATGGGAGTACGTGGCGCGTGCGGGGACGGTGACGGCGCGTTGGTGGGGCGAAGGCGAGTCCGGCCAGTGTGCGCGTACGAACGGAGCGGATGCGAGTGCGAAGGAGAGCTACTCGGGTTGGACTGTGGCGTCGTGCCGCGACGGGTATGTGCATACGGCGCCGGTTGGCAGCTTTGCGGCGAACGTCTGGGGGTTGCACGACATGCTGGGCAACGTATGGGAATGGACGGGGGATTGCTGGAACGGCAGCTATGCGGGAGCGCCGGCGGATGGCAGCGCATGGGAGAGCGGGGACTGCTCCGACCGCGTTTTGCGCGGCGGCGCCTGGCTCAGCTGTCCCAGGGACCTCCGCTCCGCGATCCGCGTCGGGGACGGCACCGGCCTCCGGAACGACGTCGTCGGTTTCCGCGTGGCCCGGACGCTCACGCCATGAGTCCTCACCTCCTTGCCTCGGGGGTTCGGGGGCTTGCCCCCGCTGGGGTTCCAAGGGGCGAAGCCCCTTGGTCCATTTTTTCGCCTGCTTAAGGAATCGGGTCGTTGCCGGCAGAGGATGGAGCTGATCGAGGGTTCAGCGGCGAGCGTGACGGCGCCCGGACCACGGGGGCGGCCTTGGAGGCGCACTACCGCTTCGTGCTGTGGCTGGTGCCGGCGGTGGAGCGCTTCCCGCGCAGCCAGAAGTTCCTGCTTGGGGATCGCATCCAAGCCGCGGCGCTGGACGTCTTGGAGCGCCTCATTGAAGCCACCTACACCAAGCAGCGGGAAAGGCAGTTGGCGGGCGCCAACCTGGGCTTGGAGAAGCTGCGCCTCCTGTGCCGCTTGGCGCGGGACCTGCGCTGCCTGGATCACCGCCGCTACGAGCACGCCGCCCGCAGCCTCAACGAAACCGGGCGCCGCGTGGGCGCATGGAGGAAAACGCACCGTGCCAAGACGGCGCCGCAATCTGTTTGACGGCGTCGCGTCGTTCCCCGCTCTGTGCGCGGCGGCCCTGTGCGCCGCCAAGGGCAAGCGGGCGAAGCCGGGCGCGGCGGCCTTTCTGGCCAACTTGGAGAAGGAGGTCCTGCGCTTGGAGTGGGAGCTGCAAAGCGGCCGCTACCGCCCCGGCCGCTACAAGAAGATCGAAGTGTTCGACCCGAAGCACCGCGTCGTCTCCGCCGCCCCGTTCCGGGACAGGGTGGTGCACCACGCCTTCTGCGCCGTCTGCGAACCCATCTTCGAGCGCGGCTTCATCCATGACAGCTACGCCAACCGGGTGGGCAAGGGGACGCACCGCGCCGTCGCCCGCTACGAGTGGTTCCGGGACCGCCACAAGCACGTTCTGCGCTGCGACGTCCACCGCTACTTCCCGGCCATTGACCATGCGATCCTCAAGGCCGACCTGCGCCGCCGCATCGCCTGCGAACGCACCCTCGCCCTGGCCGACCGGATCATCGACGGCTCCAACCGGCAGGAGCCGGTGCATTCGCCGTTTCCGGGCGACGACCTGTTCGCCCCCTTTGAGCGGCGGCGCGGGCTGCCCATCGGCAACCTCACCAGCCAGTTCTTCGCCAACCTTTACCTGGACGGTCTGGACCACTTCTGCAAGGAGGTGCTGCGGGCCAGGGGCTACCTGCGCTACGTGGACGACTTCGCCCTGTTCCACGACAGCCCGGAGCAACTGCGGGAGTGGCGGCGGCGCCTGGTTCGTTTCCTTGAAGGCCGGCGGCTGCGGCTGCATCCGCGCAAGACCGCCATCCTGCCGACCTCCGAAGCTGCGCCGTTCCTGGGCTACGTTCTGACGCCCGGCGGCTGGCGGCGGTTGCCGGAGGACAACGTGCGGCGCTTCCGCAACCGCCTGCGCGGCATGAAGGACCGCTACCGCCACGGCACCATCGGCAGGGATGAGGTTCTGCGGCGCGTGCGTTCCTGGGTCGCCCACGCCGAGCACGCGAACACTTGGCGCTTGCGCCAATCCATCTTTCGCGCCGTGCGCCTTCGGGCGGCGCGGGAGCCTGTCCGTCCCCCAACCGCGTTTTGCGCGGCGGCGCCTGGAACAACAAACCCAGGAACCTCCGCTCCGCGAACCGCAACAGGAACAACACCGGCAACCGGAACAACAACGTCGGTTTCCGCGTGGCCCGCACGCTCAACTGCGGGAGCCGACGGCCTCAAGGGGCCGCCGGGTGAGTGACGAGCGTCCAGGGACGGCCATGATGAGCGCCGGGGTCCCGCCCCTCTTGCCCCGCCTTGGCGGGGGAGGGGCGGCCCCATCCACGCATCTGGAGCGAGTGCAAATCCAAGGCTAATTCGAGTTTGGAAAGCGCACCAAGCAAGCTGCTCCGCTTAGAAGTGTGCCGCACAAGCACGATGCGGGGGAGAGGGGAGAGGGGAGAGGGATGCGTTTCTCGCTAGCCTTCCGTTGGCGCCGCGCAACACTAGGATGAGGCCGGCATTGGCGAAGATGGAGGAAAGTCGCCGTTATTTGGCGTACTGCCTGCTGGGCGCGGGTGCCGACACCTTCGCCAATGCCGGCCTCGTCCGGTGTGCTTGCTTGGCCCAAGCCGATGACGTCCGCCGTTGCCCGCTTCGCCCTGCGGCCGGCCCGCAGCAGAGGGTCTTCGCGCTTGTCTTTCGCCATAGCCGTTTCCTTGCGGCCCCGTGCGGTGGAGCGCCTAGGCTGATTGCATGCGCCGCCGGTGCGGGTGCAAGGCTAGGAGGTTGCTTCCACGGCTTCGCTGTGCATCAGTTCCCAGCCGCGGAACACCAGCGCCAAGCCGGTGAACTGCACTGACGGATGCAGCTTCGCCAAGCGTGCGTCCGCAAGATAGGTGCGCAACTGCTCGGTTGCCGCCTGCAGCGCCGCGGCTGACTTGGCGTCGGCGGCGTTCTCCCGCTTAAGGTACTTGACCTCCAGCACATAGCCGTGGCGCAGGCTTGGATGGCGGGAGACCATCGGCTCCAGGACGATGTCCGCATAGCCCTTGTTGAGTTCGACTTCGGTGTGGAGGACGAAGCAGTTGGACGTGCTGAGGTAGGCGGCCAGAAAGCCTTGGATGACCTTTTCGCCTTGAATGTAGTCGCGGATGCCGGTCTGCTCCGCCACCGCGGCGCTTAGGCGCTCCATGGCCGGGCGCCATTCGCCGCTGCGGGCCATGGCGCGGGTCAACCGCTCGAAGTCGTAGAGATCGACGGCGAACACGCCGGTGTCGTCATAGGCGTCGCGCAGGTAGCCGTACATGAGTTGGCGCACGGTTTGGTTGGGAATGCCCAGGCTGGGCGCATCCTCGCTGGTTGCTTGGATGCTGAGCAGGCCGAAGTAGTGCATCAGCGACAGGAAGTTCTCGCGCCGTCCCAAGCGCTCCAAGGGGAAGCTGCTGACGAGGTTGGCGTCCGCCCTGCCTGCGCCGATGAGGTTGCGCAGCAGGTCGAAGTTGCCGTTCAGTTGCCGTCCGGTCACCAGCAGGTGGCGCAGCTTGCCGTAGTCGATGCGCACGTTGGCGTCGATCAAATCATCCGGCGGGGACCCGTAGGAGACGGCTGGGGCCAAGTAGTAGAGCACCATGTCCGTGTTGTAGAGCTCGTTTGCGGCGTTTTTGGCGAAGCGGTAGCCGTTGTACCACTCCCGCATCATGTCCAGCACGGCTTCCACTTCCTGGTTGAGCGCACCGGCGGCCTTGTACATGCGCAGCAGGTTTTGCACCTCCTGCTCCGTGAAGCCCAGCAGCTCGTTGAAGGCGGGGTGCAGGCTGATGTTGGCGCCGATGTTGAAGCCGCTGGTCACGTCATCCATGGTGATCGGCGAAACGCCGGTGATGAACAGGCGCTGCAGGCTGCCCAATGCGGTGCCGGTCTTCAGGGTGGCGAAGAAGTTGCGGTAGAAGCCGCCGCCGTGGGTGAAGGAGCGGTAGGCGTCCGCGCCGCGATGCACCAGGATGGTGTTGGCGAAGTTGTCGTATTCGTCGATCAGGATGTACAGCGGGATGCCGTGCTCGTTGGCGTAGTGGAACAGCTCATTGAGGCGTCCGTTGATGCTGGATGCGGAGAAAATGCGCTTCGTCACCGCGTCGGGAAAGAGGTCTGCATTGCGCTCCAAGGCCCAATGAAGCTGCGTGAGGCAATACTCCTCAAAGCACTCCTCCAAGGTCTCCAGTTTGTCGTTGAAGGCGGAAAAATCGAAGCGCAGGATGACGTAGCGGTTGTGGCTCTCCGTGGGACGGCGCCCAATGTCCGTACCGCCGAAGATGGCGTCAAACTCGTCGGCCTGCTTGCGGTCGTAGTAGCTGTCCAGAACGGAAAGCCACAGGCTTTTGCCGAAGCGCCGCGGGCGAATCAGGAAGACGTGGTGCGTCTTCTCCATCTCGCGGATGAAGCGGGTCTTATCGACGTACAGGCAGCCCTCCCGGCGGATGCCCTTGAAGTGGGCCCGCCCGTAGGGAACGGCGGGGCAGGGCGCGTTTGGCGATGCGGCCATGGTCCTTGTCCTGTGTTGGTGTTGGCGGCTTGTCGCCGCCCGCCCTAGTACTTGTACCCCGGCGGCTTGAACGGCCCCTCCCGCCGCACGCCGATGTAGCCGGCTTGGTCCGCGGTCAGCTTGGTGAGCACGCCGCCGAAGCCCTCCACCATCAGTTGCGCCACCTCCTCGTCCAGCTTCTTGGGCAGCACCTCCACGGACACCGGGGCGCGCTGGTTCTCCGGCTGCTCCGCCCAGCGCTCCTGGTAGAGGTGCATTTGCGCCAGCACCTGGTTGGCGAAGGAGCCGTCCATCACCCGGGAGGGGTGGCCCATGGCGTTGCCTAAGTTCACCAAGCGGCCCTCGGACAGCAGGATCAGGTAGTCCCCCGGCACCGCGCTGCGGAACACCTGATGCACTTGCTCCTTCACCTCTTGCCAGCGCCAATGGTTGCGCATGTGCTGGGTGTCGATCTCGTTGTCGAAGTGGCCGATGTTGCAGACCACCGCGCCGGCCTTCAGGCTCTTGAGCATGTTGGCGTCGCAGACCTTCGCGTTGCCGGTGCAGGTGACCACAAGGTCGGTGTCCGCCAGCAGGGCGGCGTTGACGTCCTCCAGGCGGCCGGTGTTCAGGCCGTTCCGGTACGGGGAGACCACCTCGAAGCCGTCCATGCAGGCCTGCAGGGCGCAGATGGGGTCCGTTTCCGCCACCCGCACGATCATCCCCTCCTGGCGCAGGCTTTGGGTGGAGCCCTTGCCCACGTCCCCGTAGCCGATCACCAGCGCCCGCTTGCCGGCCAGCAGCATGTCCGTGCCGCGCTTGATGGCGTCGTTCAGGCTGTGGCGGCAGCCGTAGCGGTTGTCGTTCTTGGACTTGGTGACGGCGTCGTTGACGTTCACCGCCGGCACCTTCAGTTCGCCGGCCCGCAGCATTTCCAGCAGGCGATGCACCCCGGTGGTGGTCTCCTCGCTGACGCCGTGGATGCGCTTCAGCATGTCCGGGTGGCGTTCGTGGATCATGGCGGTCAGGTCGCCGCCGTCGTCGAGCAGCAGGTTGGCGTCCCAAGGCTCGCCGCCGCACAGGATGGTCTGCTCGATGCACCAGTCGTACTCGGCCTCCGTCTCCCCCTTCCAGGCGAACACCGGCACCCCCCTTGCGGCCATGGCCGCCGCCGCATGGTCCTGGGTGGAGAAGATGTTGCAGGAGGACCAGCGCACCTCGGCGCCCAAGGCGATGAGGGTTTCGATCAGCACCGCGGTCTGCACCGTCATGTGGATGCAGCCGATGATCTTGGCGCCGGCTAGGGGCTGCTGGTCTTGGTAGCGGCGGCGCAGGGCCATCAGCGCCGGCATCTCCGCCTCCGCCAAGGCGATTTCCCGGCGGCCGAACTCGGCTAGTTCGATGTCGGCCACCTTGCAGTCGGCGAAGGCGTTGTCGAGCATGGGCGCATCCGGTTGCAAAAGAAGCCTATTTTACTGGTTGCCGCGCTTGATGCGCCCAGACCCTTCCCAATTCCCGCATAAGTCGTGCGTGGGATGGGCTGCAAGCCGTGCCAGCAGAGGGCTACGGACCAACAGTCCGCTGCAAGACCAAATGACATTGGGCCGCAGAGGTGCGCAACAGGCATTTCCGGGGTCAAAATGGGGCTTTTATCCCCCGTTTATCCCCCGTTTCCCGGGTTTTCGGCGTTCCCAAGAACAAGTTGGCACTGGATGCCAGAGTTTTTCGGCAGACTGCCAAGGCCAAATTCCTTGGCGGAGCCGGCGCCATTGAAATCGGCTCGGTTGGCAAGCCACAATGCGGCTTTCCCTTACAGGGCGTTTGGGCTTTGCGCACGAACATCCAATCAAGCCCCGCCGGTGCGGATTTTGCAGCCTTGGCCGCGCCAGGGCACTCCGGCGAAGGCGGCCTGGACAGCAAGCTGCCGGAGGTGGGCACCACCATCTTCACCGTCATGTCGGCCTTGGCGGCGGAAGAGGGCGCCCTGAACCTCTCCCAAGGCTTCCCGGACTTCGACGGGCCGCCGGCCTTGTTGGAGCGGGTGCGGCACCACCTCACCCAGGGCTGCAACCAGTATCCGCCCATGGCCGGGGTGCCGGCCCTGCGTGAGGCCATCGCAGGCAAGGTGCAGGACCTTTACGGCTGCGCCGTGGACCCGGAAACCGAAGTGACGGTCACCTCCGGCGCCACCGAAGCGCTGTTTTGCGCCATACATGCCCTGGTGCGGCCAGGGGACGAAGTCATCGTCTTCGACCCGGCCTACGACAGCTATGCACCGGCGGTGCGGCTGGCCGCCGGCGTCGTCAGGCACATTCCGCTGCGCCCGCCGTACTACCGCGTCGATTGGGACCAGGTGCGCGCCGCGCTGACGCCGCGCACCCGGCTGGCCATCATCAACACGCCCCACAACCCCACCGGCACGGTCTGGGAGGCGGAGGACGTGCGCAGCTTGGAGGCATTGGCCCTGCGCTGCGGCTTCTATGTGCTGTCCGACGAGGTGTATGAGCACATCATCTTCGATGGCCGGGCGCACCAAAGCCTGTGCCGCTACCCGGACCTTTGGCGGCGCAGCCTCGTGGTGTCCTCCTTCGGCAAGACCTACCATGTCACCGGCTGGAAGATCGGCTACTGCGTGGCGCCGGCCCGCCTGACCGAGGAGTTCCGCAAGATTCACCAGTTCGTGACCTTCACCTCCAACACCCCGGTGCAGCATGGCTTGGCGGACTTCCTCGCCGCCCACCCGGAGCACCATTTGCAGCTGGGCGACTTCTACCAGCGCAAGCGGGACCTGTTCTGCTCGCTGTTGGCCGGCGGACCCTTCAGCATCAGGCCCAGCGCCGGCACCTACTTCCAGTTGCTCGGCTACGGCGACCTCACTGACGAGGGGGATCGCGAACTGGCCTTGCGGCTGACCAGGGAGGCCAAGATCGCCTCCATTCCCACCTCCATCTTCCACGCCGATGGCGCCGACCACAAAATGCTGCGCTTTTGTTTCTGCAAGGACGACGACACCCTGCGGCGCGGCGCGGGCATTCTGCTGGGGCTTTGAGGTGCGCGGCTGGTTAGTGGGTGCGGCCGGCATCGCCTTGGCCGCCTGCACGGAAAGTGCGCCGCCCGGAAGCGATGCCGCGGGGGCGCAACAGCGGACCGTGCGCTCCGGCCAGTTCGTTTACCAGCGGTACTGCTTCTCCTGCCACACGCCAGGGACGGCCGGCGCCCCGAAGCCGGGCGATGCCGAGGCTTGGGCGCCGCGCATCGCCAAGGGTCGGGAGGCCTTGCTGCAGGTTACCGTGGCGGGGATTGTGCCCGGAATGCCGGCCAAGGGCCTATGCTTCGACTGCTCCGAAGCCGAACTCGCCGCCGCCATCGACTACATGGCCCGGTCCGGCGCAGCGCCTTAGCAGTCTGCCGAAAAACGCTGGCATCCGGCGCAAATTATTCTTGGGAACGCCGAAAACCCGGAAAACGGGGGATGAAAGGCCCATTTTGACCCCGGAAATGCCTGTTTCGCATTTCTTCGGCCCAATGTCATTTGGTTTTTTCAGCAGACTGTTAGGGTAGGCGTTGCCGCAGGCGCTTGCAGGGGGTTGACTTGGCCTCCCGTTCGGTTATCGGTGGTTTCCATGAATCTTAGGGATCTGAAATATCTGGTGGCGGTGGCGGAGCATCGGCACTTTGGCCGCGCCGCCGATGCCTGCTTCGTCAGCCAGCCCACCCTTTCCACTCAGGTGAAGAAGCTGGAGGAGACCTTGGGGGTGGTGCTGTTTGAACGGGGCCGACGTCAGGTGATGCCGACCCAGGCCGGCAAGGCCATCGTCGCCCAGGCCGGCGCCGTGCTGAGGAACGTGGATGAGTTGATGCGCGTGGCGGGCAGCCATCGGGACCCCCTCGGCGGCGACTTTCGCCTCGGCATCATTCCCACGGTGGCGCCCTACCTGCTGCCCTTGGTGCTCGCCCCCGTGCGCCAAGCGCTGCCCAAGCTGCGCGTGCAGCTCATTGAGGGGCAAACGGCCAACATCATGGCGCAGTTGCAGGCGGGGAAGCTGGACGCCGTAATTCTGGCGCTGCCGGTGCCTGAGGATGACCTGGTGCAGGCTCCGCTTTTTAAGGAGCCCTTCTATTTCGCCGTCCCCGCCGGCCATCCCAAGGCCAGGCGCAAGGCTGTCCGCGAGGCGGACCTGGACGGGGAGCAGGTGCTGCTGCTGGAGGACGGCCACTGCCTGCGCGACCAAGCCTTGGAAATCTGCAAGTCCCGCAACGCCGTGGAGAACGCCAACTTCCGCGCCACCAGCATCGAGACCCTGCGGCAGATGGTGGCGGCCGGCGTCGGCGTCACGCTAATGCCGGAACTGGCCGTCACCGACTCCGCCGACCTGCACTACATTCCCTTTTCCAGCCGCGGAGGCCCGCATCGCGTCATCGGCCTCTGCTGGCGCTCCAGCTCCCCGCGCACCGCCGTGCTCGGCGAATTGACCAAGGCGCTGAAGCGGGGAGTGGCTGGGCGCGGGCGGCCGGCGGCTTAGCGGCGCCGCGCCCTAGTCCAAATCCGCAGCCAGCGCCTGCCGCACCTTGCTGGGCGCCTCGACTTCGCACCGCATCCGCTCGTGGTCGATGCCGAAGCGCAACGGCTCGGATTGGCGCAGGCCGTCGATGCAGGCGCGGGTGAGCTGGAAGCGCAGGAAATGCACGGCGGCGGTCTTCTCCTCGTTGGAGCGCTCCAAGTCCTCGTTGGCGATGGCGAAGATCTTGGGCCCTTCGCCCACCCGCGTCCACACTTGGCGCTCCATGTTGGTGAGCCGCTGCAGGGCGCGGCGGCGCTCCGCCACGTCCGGGTACTCCACCATGAGGGTCGCCTTCCAGTTGTCGCCGTCTGGGATGAGCGGGTTGTAGGCGTCCAATTCCGCTTGGATTTCGTCCGCCTCGAAGATGCGCTCCACCCGCAGCATCTCCTGCACTTGGTACTTCATGGTCAGAAAGTCCTCGAAGTGCAGGGTGGCGTGCGCATTCAGCGGCAGGCGGCGGCGCTGCTTGTGGGCGATGACCTGCTTGCGGAACGCGGCCCGCTCGGCGGCGTAGCGCTCCAGGGTCCACAGCTTGGTTTGCTCGAGTTTTTCCATTTCCCGCACTCCGCATTCCGTTCCTGAACATGGGGCCAACGGTGCGCTGCGCCCCAAGCAAGCAGCCGGCTCCGCCCTTTAAGCCTGCTGAAAAACCAAGCAGGGTTCGATCGCAGGGGCGCTTCGGGGCTAAATGCGCCTTTTTCGACCGGCCCCGTTAAATGCCGTAGGCCGTGCGCACCATGGAGATGGGATGCTCCGCTTGGACGGCCTCGCCGCTTTCCGCGCTTAAGGCGTGGCCGATCAGCCGCCCGGCCATGGGGCAGTCCGAACCGAAGCGCTCCGCCTGCGCCTGCTTGATCCTGCTGGCCACCGGCCGCACGATCTTCATGG
Organism: Candidatus Azophilus sp.; assembly: GCA_965200465.1. GTDB lineage: Bacteria > Pseudomonadota > Gammaproteobacteria > Pseudomonadales > Azotimanducaceae > Azophilus. The sequence continues at coordinate 509,220 of OZ241358.1, forward strand.
CGTTGCCGTAGGTTTCCGCCTTGGCGGCGTAGGTGCCGTCGTGCCCGGAGCAGCGCTCGATGGCGGTGACCTCGGCGCCGTCGATGAGGCTGAGGAACTCCCGGGTCTTCATGCCGATGTTCTGCACCCTTTGGTGGCAGGCCACCTGGTAGGCCACCTTGCCTAGGCCCTGTTGGAAGTCCGTACGCACCAAGCCGGCCCGGTGGCGCAGCATCAGGTACTCGAAGGGGTCGAAGAAGGCCGCCTTGACGCGCTGCGCAGGCTCGTCGTCGGGAAACATCAGCGGCACTTCCTGCTTGTACATCAACACGCAGGAGGGCACCACGGCCATCAGGTCGCAGCCCTTGTCGATGGCCTCCATGAACAGGGGCAGGTTGGCGTCTTTGAGCTGCGCCACCTTGTCCAGATCGCCCAGCTCCATTTTCGGCATGCCGCAGCAGCGGGCGTCCTTGAGCACCTGCACCGGCACGCCGTTGTGGTTCAGCACGGCGACCAGGTCCTCCACCACGTTCGGGCAGTTGTGGTCCCCGTAGCAGGTGACGAAGACGGCCACCTTGCCGGTGGTGCGTTCGCAGGGGCGCGGCTCAAGGTCGCCGCCGATGAGCTCGTCGCGGCGCTTGGTGAAGGGTTTGGATGCAAACGTTGGCAAAGGCGCATGGCGGTGCAGGCCGGCGATGCGCTCCCCGGCTTTGCGCAGGGCCGGCGACTTCGCCGCCGCATTGGCGATGGGCGCGACGCCCGGCAGGGAGAGCAGGTCGAAGACCGGGTCCGTGCTGGTGATGAGGCGGTCCCGCCATTTGGACTGCTTGGCTTTGTGGCGCTGCGCCTTGGCCCGCAGCATCAGATGCGGAAAGTCCACCGCCCAAGGATGGGGCGGCAGGTACGGGCACTTGGTTTCGGCGCACAGGTCGCACAGAAAGCACTGGTCCACCACCTTGGCGTAGTCCTCCTTGGCGACGCCATCGACCTCCAAGGTTGCGGATTCGTCAACGAGGTCGAACAGGGTGGGGAAGGCTTGGCAGAGATTGACGCACCTTCGGCAGCCGTGGCAGATGTCGAAGACCCGCTCAAGCTCCTTGTCCAAGTCCGCCTTGTCATGGAAGGACTCGGAGCGCCAAGCGATGGGCTGGCGCTTGGGCGCCTCCAAGTTGCCCTCCCGCATGGGCTCGGTTTGCGCGGCCATGGTCAACCTGCTTGGCAATGCTGTTGGGAAGCGCCCCCGAACGCCTTTGCGTCCGGGGGCGGGGATGAGCGCCGGGTTAGGCGGCCATCGCGTCCAGAGCCTTCTGGAAGCGGTTGGCGTGGGAGCGCTCGGCCTTGGCCAAGGTCTCAAACCAGTCGGCGATTTCCTCAAAGCCCTCGTCCCGGGCGGTCTTGGCCATGCCCGGATACATGTCGGTGTACTCGTGGGTCTCGCCGGCGATGGCGGCCTTCAGGTTGCTGCTGGTGGTGCCGATGGGCAGGCCGGTGGCCGGGTCCCCGACAACCTCCATGTACTCCAGGTGGCCGTGGGCGTGGCCTGTCTCGCCTTCGGCGGTGGAGCGGAAAACCGCCGCCACGTCGTTCTCGCCCTCCACGTCCGCCTTGGCGGCGAAGTAGAGGTAGCGCCGGTTGGCCTGGGATTCCCCGGCGAAGGCGTCCTTCAGGTTTTGCAGGGTGTTGCTGCCGTTAAGGTCCATGCTGTTGCCCCTCTTTGGCTGTGGTTGGTGGGAACAGTATAGGGCGCATTTCGCCCTTGGCTATTTGAAAGTTTTAATCAAGCCCATTGATGCAGGCTATCAAAACTTGCGGCCATTCCAGATGCAGCCAAGGCGTGAAGTCGTTGGCTTGCCGCCTGAGGCGCTGGGTTAGGGCATGGGGCGCAATCCAGGCCCAGTCGTCGATTTCCGTGGTGTTGACCACCAGCGCTCCGTCAACCTGCGCCCGGAACACGGAGCAAAGCTCATGCTCGCTGCCGGCGGCGCCGAAGACGGCTTGGTACTCAAACTTGTAGAGAAACGCCAAGTTCCGCACTTGGCGCACCGCCAAGCCAAGCTCCTCCCGCAGCCGCCGCCGCACCGCCTGCTCCAAGGCTTCCCCCCGGCGGGGATGGGAGCAGCAGCTGTTGGACCAGTAGGACGGCCACAGGCGCTTTCCCGCCGCCCGCTTCTGAATGAGCACCTCGCCCCGGTCGTTGAACAGGAACGCGGAAAAGGCGCGGTGCAGCACCCCCTTGCCGTCATGGCAGGCGGCCTTGTCCAGGAACCCCAGCTCCACGTCCCGCCCATCGACCAAAATAAGGTCCTCGGCATCGGTGGAGACCACTTGGGCGGTGGTCCGAGCAAGATTGCTGCTAAGCCTGGGCATGGCGCTGTGGGCAGTCCCGTATGGGCCGCGTCGGGCGACTGGAGGCGGCCATTCTAGCGCGAATGGCCAAGCCGCCGCGGCCTATTCTCTCCGGCCAAGCACCAATCCCCTGATAAGGATCGCCCGGCCCGCTGCCAGCGGCCCGCAGGCGGGGGGGCGAACTGCGTCATTGCTAGTAAAAATGCGGGCTGTAGCGCTTTTGGTTGAAAATATGTTGCCTTTTTGGTACTTTCAGAAAAAGTTTGCGGATTCGCTAACTTTCGCCTTGACGCCGGCCAAATGCAAGCGGTAGGATGCGCCATGCGCTACGGGGAAGCGGTCAATCCGTTATGCCCAAGCCGATGGCAACGGCTCGGCGACTCGGTACGCTGCCAGTCTAGCCAACTGCCCTGTGGCGCACTGCGCACCTTGGCGGGTTCCACCAAAGCACGGCTTGTTTGCCAGTGCGCAAGAGCATCTATGCGTCCCTTCCCCGCCAAGGGCGCACCCGCAACTAAGAGGGCAGACCAATGGGCAAAAGCGAACAGACCGGGGGGGGGGGGGGGTACGGAACCGAAGCCGAAGCAAAAGCGGCACTGGTGCAAGCCTAGGGTGCGGCTGGTGGAGTTCGCCGCGACTAGGGCTCTCTCACCCAGAGCTGGAGTCTCCGTGTATTCCGAAGGCCCCACTTTTGGGGGAGCATACGACCCGAACCTTTCCTAGTGCGCCCTAGCCTTGGCCTTCGGGATGCGCCCATGCGGGGCCGGTGCCTGCACTCACTCCCTCTTCGTGCCTAGTAAAGGCACTGGCCGGGGCGCCCGCGCTCCCAGACAGCAGACCATCGCAAGCGCCGCAACCAGGCAATCGCCGGAAAAACCTTGCCCGGCACCCCTTGCAACGCGCTGCAACGATTCCTTAAGCGGGGACTGGGGCAGTCAAGTCGTGGCTATGCGTACGGTGGCGAAATGGGAATTCGGAGTCTGTTAACGCTGTTGATGAGCTAAAAGAACATTCTTATTACCGCAGCCACCAAGGTTATCCCCGCCGTCGCCATTACCCCGATCAACCATTTCAGCATGCTGTTCTGCCATTTTAGCGTGTTGTTCTGCGCTTCCGCAATTTCGGTTCTTAACCTCTGGATGTCCTCCCGGGTGGCCATGTGCTGCAGGTGAGCCTCTAACCCAGCCAAACGCGCTTCAATGGCGGCCAGCCGACCGTTGATGCCGTTGCCGCCGCCGTCGCTGCCTGAGGTGGCGGGTTTGGGCGGGTCCGCACTTGGAAATTGGGTGACTTTTCGGTCTGGCTGGGTCATTCTTCTTCTTCGGTGGTGAGCCAATCCCAAATGGAGCCGGGGGCGTATCCGGAATAGACGCCGTTCAACCTAAACACCACGCCTCGCGCATCTGCAACCTGCTTGTCCCCCTTTATTCCTGCGGCAATGGCCACTTTTTCGGCTATTTCACTGCTGCGCACAAGGAAAAAAGTGTCGTTGACTTGGTAGTGCAGCGGGTACTTCTCCGCAATCCTTGCGGCCACATGCGGGTTAGTGTCCCACAACACAATTGCATGCATTGGCATTTTGACCCGGCTCCTGTCGTAGTTTTGAACTGGCTGAACAGGCTAACAGGCAAAAATGTACTCTAATGCGTTCTGTTGGCCAAGCCTTTCGTTTCGGCATGCGCCGACTCATATCCCCACAATCCGCTTCTGGCTGCGCCGACGCCGAAGATTACCAAGGAGACGGCCACCCCCGGCAGCAGGGCGCTTAGGGGGCTGAACCGCTCTATGGCCTGGCCCAGCAGCAGGGAGCTGATTGGGGCGGCGGCCATGAAGCTTAGCAGCAGGATGGAGAGGATCTGCGCCCGCTCGTCCGGCGGGGCCAGTTCCTGCACGATGGAGCGGGCTAGGGTGGTGGTGACGCCGGCGTTGACACCCCAGGCGACGAGGGCGGCGTGGAACAACCAAAGCGGCGGCTCCGACCAGATGACCAGCAGGATCAGCACCCGGCTGAGCTGCATGGTCAGGAAGCGCCGTCCGGGGCGGCGCAGCGGCATGAACGCCAGCAGGATCAGGCTGGAGCCGATGCCGCCGATGGTGAACAGGATCACCACCCAGGAGTACAGGCCGGCGCCGCCGGCGTAAACGTCCTTGACGATGAAGGGAATCACCACCACATAGGCGCCGGCGTTGAACAGGCCGGACAGGAAATTTAAGCCGATGACGTTGCGAATTAGCCGCAGCCGCCAAACGGCGCGCATTCCGGCGGCGAACTTGGCGCGGCGGCGGCCGGCGCCAACCGGCAGTTGCGGCAGTCGCCAAACGGCGAAGACGCCCAGCCCGAACAGCAGCGCCTGCACCGCCAGCACCGGCGTCAGCCCCAGGTTCTCCAACTGGCCGCCAACGGCCACCCCGCCGACGCCCACCAGCGAGGTCACCAAGGTCATCAGGGTCACCGCCCGTTGCGCATCAAAGCGGGCCACCCGGGACAGAACGGCTTGTCGGGCGGGGTCGGAGAGTGCTTGGATGGCGGACATCAGCAGCCCGAACAGCACCACCCACCAATAGCTCAACAGCCCCAACTCGAACACCAACGCCACCAACAGGGGCGGCAGGCACATCAGCAGGTGCATGGAGGCGAGGTAGGAGCGGCCGTTGATCCGGTCGCCCAGCACACCGCCGAGCAGCAGCATGACGAGCGGCGGCAGCTCGGCGATGGAGCGGGTTAGGCCGGTCCGGTCCGGGGCGATCTCCAGAACGCCGACCAGCAGCCAAGTGAACAGGAACCCCTGCAGGCTCATCCCGCCCATCCACAGGCTGGAGCTGGCCAAGTACCAAGGGTAGGCGGAGCGGGGCGGGGATCGCGTTGGCGCGCTTAACCCGGGCATGTCGTCAAGGGCCCTGATGATCGCCTCATGAACCCATCCCAAAGTTGCAGGGAACTATATGCGGAACCGCCTCGTCCCTGTTTGCCCTCCATAACAGGGTTGGCGATGATTGCTCAGTGGGATGAAAATCCAAAATCAACTCCGTTGTGCCGTCAATAGCGGGTTTCACCGTTCTTAAAGTGGGTCAAGTAAAGCGCCTAGTCGGAAATTTGAGCGGGGATCGACCGATTTTGAGATGATCCTAGCCGCATCACCGCCTGCAGGCACAAGATATGGCGGCTGGGAAGTTAAGTCTGCAATTCCCCAAAACTGGGTCGAAATAAACCCTTGGGGTGGCGGCGGCGGCGCTTCCGCGGCTGACAAATCCGCGCAATGCCGTAGAATGCGCCGTTTACTTTCCCGCCCCTGAGCACGATGTCCGAACCCGCGCCCGACTCCTTCTCCTTCGTTCGCATGGAGCGCGAAGTGCTGGCCATGTGGGAGCGCTCCAACGTTTTTCAGCAGTCGATGGAGCGACGCCGCAACAAGCAGCCCTACATCTTCTACGACGGCCCGCCCTTCGCCACCGGGCTGCCGCACCATGGCCACATCCTGGCCGGCACCATCAAGGACATCGTGCCCCGCTACTGGACCATGAAGGGCCGCTACGTCCTGCGGCGCTTCGGCTGGGACTGCCACGGCCTACCCATCGAGCACGAGATCGACAAGCGGCTGGGCATGTCCGCGCAGCAGGCGGTGGCGGAACTGGGCGTGGCCGGCTACAACGACGAGTGCCGCGCCATCGTCGGCCGCTACGTCGAGCAGTGGCGGCGCACCGTCACCCGCTTGGGCCGTTGGGTGGATTTCGACAACGACTACAAGACCATGGACGCTTGGTACATGGAGTCCCTCTGGTGGGTGTTCAAGCAGCTTTGGGAGCGCGGCCTGATCTATCAGGGGGAGAAGATCATGCCGGTATCGACGGCGCTGGAGACGCCGCTGTCCAACTTCGAGGCCACCTCCAACTACATGGAGGTGCAGGACCCGGCCGTCACCGTGCTGCTGAAGCTCCGTGACGAAGACGCCTATCTCTCCGTCTGGACCACCACCCCCTGGACGCTGCCCTCCAACCTGGCGGTCTGCGTCGGCGCGGACATCCCCTACGTCAGGGCTGGGGATGCGCAGCTTGGCCGGGACATCTACTTCGCCGAGGAGCGGCTGGCCGCCTACGGGGACTTGGAGGTCAAGGCGCGGCTGCGCGGCGCGGACCTGGTGGGTCGCGCTTACGAGCCGCTCTTTCCCTACTTCGCTGCGCAACGCGAACGAGGCGCCTTCGTGGTGGTGGCCGACGACTATGTGACCGCGGCTGAAGGCACTGGGCTGGTGCATCAGGCGCCGGCCTTCGGCGAGGACGATCAGCGGGTGCTGCGCGCCGCCGGCATCCGCGCCTTTGTTTGCCCGGTGAGCATGGCCGGCCGCTTCACCGACGAAGTGCCGGACTTCGCCGGCTGGCACGTCAAGGAGGCGGACCGGGCCATCGTCGGGCATCTGAAGGAGCGCGGCCTGCTGTACCGGCAGGACGTGATCGAGCACGCCTATCCCTATTGCTACCGCTCGGACACGCCGCTGATCTACCGGGCGGTGCCAAGCTGGTATGTGCGGGTCACCGAAATCGTCGATCGCCTGGTGGCCAACAACGAGCGGGTGCGCTGGGTGCCGGAGCACATCAAGCGCGGACGCTTCGGCAACTGGCTGCAGGGGGCCGCGGACTGGGCCATCTCCAGGAACCGGGTTTGGGGCACCCCCATCCCGGTGTGGATCAACGACGTCACCGGCCAACAGCTTTGCATCGGCTCGATTGACGAGCTGCGCGCCCGCACCGGCGTGCGCGTGGCCGACCTGCATCGGGAGCATGTGGACCCGCTGACCTTCTCCGTTGCAGGGGAGGAGGGCGTTTACCGGCGCATCCCCGAGGTGCTGGATTGCTGGTTCGAGTCCGGCGCCATGCCCTACGCCCAACTGCACTATCCCTTCGAGAACCAAGAGGTGTTCGAGGCTGGCTTCCCGGCGGAGTTCATCGCCGAAGGCCTGGACCAAACCCGAGGCTGGTTCTACACCCTGGCGGTGCTGGCCGCCGCCCTGTACGACAAGCCGGCCTTCCGCAACGTCATCGTCAACGGCATGGTGATGGCTGCGGACGGCAAGAAGATGTCCAAGAGGCTGCGCAACTACACGCCGCCGGACGAACTGATGGAGACCTACGGCGCCGACGCCCTGCGCCTGTACCTCATCAATTCCGGCTTGGTGCGGGCCGAGGAGCAGCGCTTCGCCGACGCCGGGGTGCGGGACATGGCGAGGCGGGCGCTGCTGCCTTGGCGCAACGCCTTCGTCTTCCTGAAGACCTACGCGGAGATTGACGGCTGGTCGCCGGAGCGGGGCAGCCACCTTGGCGACAACATCCTCGACCAATGGATTCTCTCCCGCCTGCAAACCCTGAAGGCTGGCGTGGCCGCAGAGATGGACGCCTACCGCCTCTACAATGTGGTTCCTCAACTGTTTGAATTCATTGAGGATTTAACCAATTGGCACATTCGCCTCAACCGCGGTCGGTTTTGGGGGGAGGCAATCACCGCCGACAAGATCGCCGCCTTCGCCACCCTGCACGGCGTCCTGCAGGAGCTGTGCCGCCTCATGGCGCCCTTTGCGCCTTTCCTGTCGGATCATCTCCATCAGGAGCTGGCCAAGTTCGGCGGCGGCGCCGAGCCGACCTCAGTGCATCTATGCGACTACCCCACCTTTGAGGAGGGCTTCGCCAAGCCGGCCTTGGAGTCGGCGGTGGCGCGGATGCGCCAGGTCATCCTGCTGGGCCGCCAACAGCGCGAGGAGGCGAGGGTCGGGCTGCGTACGCCGTTGCGCTCGCTCAAGGTCATTCATCGGGACCGGGGCCTGCTGGGCGAACTCGCCAAGCTCGGCATCTACATCAAGGCGGAGCTGAATGTGCAGGAGCTGAGCTTTGACGCCGATGAGGAGCGCTATGTGCAGCTAGCCGCCAAGCCCAACTTCCGCTTGCTCGGCAAGCGCTTGGGCAAGCGCATGAAGGTCTTTGGGCCGCTCATCAACGGGCTGTCCGCACGGCAAATTGCGGAGTTGCGGGAAGAGGGCGCCTTGGCGGTGCAGGGGGAGCGCTTCACCCTTGAGGAGATCGAGGTGCGGCAGCAGCCGCTCGCCGGCAGCGACGCGGCGACCGACGGTTCGATCAGCATAGTCCTGGACACCGCCTTGACCGAGGATTTGATTCGCGGCGGCTACGCCCGGGAAATCGTCAACCGGGTGCAAAGGGCGCGCAAGGACAGGGGCTTCGCCCTGTCCGACCGGATTGTTTTGCGTTTCGATGGGGCGGCTGAACTGCTGCGGGCCGCCGACGAGCACCGCAGCTACATCATGGGCGAAACCCTATGCACCACTTTCGAGCAGGCCGCCATTGCCGAACGGGATGCGCCGGTTCAAGCGGAGATTGACGGCATGGCGATCCAATTCGCCTTGACTAGAGCCGTTTATCACGGGTAGGCGGCGGCCTGGCCGATGCGCCGGACTGGGCGGCAACGCCCGAACGAAAACCACGGGCGGCAAGGGTGAAGAGAGGGATGCCCGTGGGAAGGGGGAGGGGAGGGAGGAAGCCGGGCATCCCTCATGTTCGGCGTTTGCCAACCCAACCAGAGATGGTTTAGGTCAATGACGCCTCGAACGGGTGGGAATGTTACTTTTGGTAACGCATAATGCAACCCCAAGCAGCGCAACAGCCTGTTGCGTAGATGCAACGGTGCGGATGCGCAGGGGAGACCGGCATGGATTGGGACGACTTCAAGTTCTTTTTGGCGGTGGTGCGCCACGGCAGCATTCGCGCCGCCGCCAAGGCCCTTGAAGTCCATGCCTCCACCGTCACTAGGCGCATCGAGCACTTCGAGCAGCATCTAGGCGTCAAGCTGTTCAAGCGCCGCGGCCAGGCCTTGGTGCTCACCTCGGCGGGCGCCGCCGCGGTGGGCGACCTGCAGCGCGTCGAGCACGATCTCACCGGCATCGAACATGCCCTTAAGCAGAGTGAGGGCGGTGTTGCCGGTTGGGTGCGGGCGGCCATGCCGGACTTTCTGCTGCTTGGCGGCCTGATCGACGATCTTGGCGGCTTCCTGGACCTTTACCCGGATCTGTGGATCGATTGGACCACGCTTGCCGACATACAGCACCCAACGGACGTGATCCTCTTGGCGGCGGCCGACCCGCCCTTGGATTTGATTGCGCGGCAGGTGGGGGCCGTCGGTTGGTCGCTGTACGGGGAAAGCACCCTAGCGGCCCACCCGCCGGGCGCTCCCGCGCGGGGCTGGGTTGAGGCCGTCAGCCTAGGGCGCGAGCTGTCGTTGCTCTCGGCCGTTTCGGTGCTCAAGCAACAGCATCTGTCCGAAGTTCCCACCGTGGCTCGTTGCCAGAGCTTGGCTGGAGCCCTGTCGCTGGCCCGGGCCGGCGTAGGGGCGGCCGCGCTGCCCTGCCTGATTGGAGACCAAGACCAAGGCCTGCGGCGCCTGCGGGGCGCGACCGTGGAGCGCCAGCCGTTGTGGCTGCTCCTAGCCCCGGAAAACCGCCGCACCCGCCGGGTGCGGGTGTTTGCCGACTTCCTGCTTGAGGCCGTGCAGGAAAGGGCCGGCGCAATCAGCGGCCAAGACCTGCTTGGCTGAACGCACTTGCAAGGTCCGCTTACTGCGCCCGCAGAAAGCTCTCCACCTCGGCGCGTCGGCCGGCGAACGCCACCCGGCCGCGCTTGGCCCTGAGTTGGTGGTCGTACATGGGGTCGTAGTACCACTCCAGCAGCAGGCCGATCCAGCGTGCATGGGCGCCGTTGCGGAACGCCGCCGCCAAGGCGCCGCTTACTTCCTGATGCCGTTTGCCGCCAAGGCGTTTCCTGATGCGGTCCAAGGAGGCCTGCAGACGCTGCTGCAGAGCCGGTGCATCAACGCCTTGCGCCAGGGGCGCATCCACGTACTCCCTGCGGATTTGGCCGATGCGGTCTTCCGTGGAGGCTTCAAGCAGCACGACGGCGGCCTGCTGCATGCGCCCAAACCAAGCCTCGGGCAGGGACAGGCGGCCGATGTTGCGGCTTTCGTCCTCGACTATGAGGGTGGCGCCTTGATGCTGAAGGTACTTGGCCGCCAAGGCGTTCTCGAAGGAGATGGGGGTGGGCTGCGCTTGCCCGAATCCGCCGAAGGCGGAGCCGCGGTGCTTGGCCAGGCCTTCAAGATCGATTGCCCAGGGCAGCGCCTTGATGACCTCGGTCTTGCCAACCCCGGTGCGCCCGGACAGCATCAGCCAGCGCTTGGCTGCGTCCGGCTTGGCTGGGTCGGCCAAGGCGGCGAAAGTGTCCAGGCAGGCGGCGCGCAGCAGCTTGTAGCCGCCCTCCACCCTTGGCGCCCGCCAGCCGGCGTCCTGCAGCCAGGACTGAACGATAGCGGAGCGCAGGCCGCCGCGCCAGCAGTAAAGCCAAGCGTTTGGATGGCTGCCGAGGAAGTCCGTCCAGGCGCGGAGGCGCACGGTGCGCACTGCTCCGCAGACCAGCTCATGCCCTCTTTGGATGGCGGCGTCCCGGCCGCGCCGCTTGTGGAGCGTTCCGACTTCATGGCGCTCGGCGTCGGTCAGCAGCGGCAGGTTCGCCGCGCTGGGGAAGGCGCCCTTGGCGAACTCCCCGGGCGAGCGCAGATCGATGAGGGGAACGTTCTCCCTGAGCAACTCCGCCGGCCTCATGCAGGGGCTAGGGCACCTGCTCGATGACCGGCTTGCCGGCCAGAAAGAGGTCGAGATGCTGCTGCAGGATGTCCAGCACGTCCTTGCGGTCCGTGTCCACGGCCTCCTGCAGGGCCAACTCCTGCACGCGCACGGCTTCCCTGAAGTTGCCGGTGGCGGCGTAGGTGGCCGCCCAGGTGTCCAAATACTCAGGCCTGCTCTGCGCGTCCTGGTCCTGCTGCATGAGGCGGGTCATGATTCTGTTGGCGAAGCGGGCTTGGCGCAGGCGCTTGAGGTCCGATACGGTCAGCGTCCAAGCCACTTCGTTGACGATGTCCGCTTGCTCCGGCGCCGCTCTGGCGGCGTCCCGGTACCACTTGCGGGCGGTGCGGAAGTTCTGCTTGGTGGCCACCCCTCGGGCGTGCAGGCTGCCGAGCATCAGCATGGCTTCGGGGTTGGCGGTCTCCCGCACCATTTCCATAAGCCAGGCGATGGCCTGTCCGCTGCGGTCCGGCGCGGCCCGCTCCCGCATCAGGTAGCGGGCGTAGCCTAGACGGGCGGCGTCGTTCTTCAAGGCGGCGGCGCGGACGAAGTAGGCTTCGGCAGCGTCCCGGTCCTGCTCCACTTCCTTGCCGGCGTAGTGCAGGTAGGCCAGATGCAGCAAGGCGTCGCTGTTGCCAAGGTCGCCGGCTTGGCGCATGAGGGGAATTCCGGCGCTTAGGTTGTCCGCACCGAAGACGCCTTCAAGATACAGGGCCGCAAGGCCGTACATGGCGTTGGGCGAGCCGAGCGCGGTGGCGCGCATGTAGTTTTCGAGCACGTTCTCCAACGCCGCCTGCCGCTCCTCCGGGGATTGGGCTTGGCTGTACTGAACGGTGTGAATTCGGGCCAGGATGTTGTGGGCGATGACGTTGTCCACTCGGGACGCGGCCTGCAGCCAACCGATGGCGTCGTCGACTCTGTTGCGGGTTGCGAGCAGGGCGCCCAAAGCGGTTTGCGCCGCCGCATCCCCCTGCCGCGCCAACACCCCGATCATGGTCAGCGGCGAAAACTCGCCTTCGGCGCCGTTGCCCTTGAATTGCCGCTCCGCGATCTGGGCCAAGCCGTTCAATGCGAAGTGCAGTTGGCGCAGCGGACCCTTGTTCGACGAACGCCCCAAGGCCAGCAGCATGAAGGGCGTGTCTTCGTTCGACTTGTAGATGGCGCCAACGGCGGACAGCGCCTCCGAGCGCAAGTAGAACTGCGCCTCCGCCGGCGTAATGGCGCTGTAGGGGCTGTCCGGCGCACCGCTGCCGGCGCTCGCCATGGCGGCCTTGGTCGCCGCCGCCCAAGCGGCGTGATGGGCCTCGGCGGCGGCGGCTTCAACATGGCTGTAGAACGTCTGGAGCGCGTAGTGCCCGGAAAGGTTGGCGTAGTTCATGTCCAGCATGGCGCTGCCGATGGCGCCTAGTTTGAGCGGCTCGTACTCCAACAACTCCAACGCCTGCCCTTCGAGCTCCATAAGCCGCTCCAAGCTGGCGGCGAAGTCGTCCTTGGCCAGGAATTCGGAGCGCAGCCTAGCGGCCAGTGCGGGCGTGGGTCCGTCGAGCGCTGCGGCTTCGACTTCCGGCGGCGGGGGCGGCATCGATTGGCAGCCCAGCAGCAAAGCGGCAAGGCCGAGGGCTGCGACGAAGGGAGATTTGCGCATGGCGCTTGTTATAGCACAGCCTTTCCCAATCCCCGCTTAAGAAATCTTTGCAGTGCTCTGGAAGGCGCCCCGTTGTGCGGGATCACTTGCCTTCCGGGGGGAGCGACAAGACATGCTCCGCCTCCACGACGGCGAACCGAACTGCGAGGCCATGAAAAGGCTCTTGCAAGCCTACTTGGACTACTGCAACGGACAGTCCGCACTGCTCGCCAGGGATGCGCTCCCTTGCGGAACAGGCTATCCTTCCGGACAGGGCTGCCTAGCGGAGAAAGTCCGGAAGGCAGGTGATCCCGCACAACCTTAATTGCAGGGAGGCGTCATTGATGGCCTTTGCGCACAAGCTCCAGCTGCCGAGGGCGGAGGAGGCCCTGCCCGGGCGGGCAACGGGCGTCCCCGTGCCGGAGCGGCACTTCGTCAACGGCCGCCCCTTGGCGGGGCCTTTCCCGGAACGCCTGCGCCGGGCCGTTTTCGGCATGGGCTGCTTTTGGGGCGCTGAGCGCCTGTTTTGGTCCAGGCCCGGGGTTTACGCCACGGCGGTGGGCTACGCCGGTGGCTTCACGCCCAATCCCAGCTACGAGGAAGTCTGCTCCGGCCGCACCGGCCATGCGGAGGTGGTGCTGGCGGTGTACGATCCGAAGGCGGTGGCGCTCCACGAGTTGCTGGCCGTTTTCTGGGAGGGCCATGATCCAACCCAAGGGATGCGCCAAGGCAATGACGTCGGCACCCAATACCGCTCCGCCATTTATCTGCCGGAGGGCGAAATCGCCCTCGCCCAGCGCTCCCGGGAGCGCTACCAAGAGGCGCTTGCCGCCGCCGGCTGCGGCCAAATCACCACGGAGATAGCCGCCGCGCCGACGTTCTACTACGCCGAACCCCATCATCAGCAGTATTTGGCCAAGGTGCCGAACGGCTATTGCGGCCTTGGCGGCACTGGAGTTCGTTGCGTGGCGTAAACGCCGCGGCGCATTCCTTCCGAACGCTTCCCCGAACTGGTGGGCCAAGCCCCCCGCGCCAGCGTGGCTGGGTTGGCCAGCGGCGGCTAGTCCACCTCCGCCGGCGGCGTCCAATTCGGGTCCAGGATGCGGAAGAAGTCCTTCAGCATTCGGTAGGTCAGCCCCCAGATGAAGTGGCCGCTGGCGAGGCGGTAGCCGTTGCAGGGGGAGGGAACGCCATTGAAGTGGAAGGTCTCCACAGAGTGCAGGCCGTTGCCGGCCAGCAGGTCAAGGGGCGCCCAAACCACCTCCGCCACCTCGTAGTTCGGGCGCAAGCCGGGGTTTCCCTGCAAGGCGAAGGCGTGGGGGGCGATCAACAGGTTCGGGCGCCGGCTGCGGGGAGCGGCGCGGTGTTGGTCCAGGGCGCCTAAGTATTCGGCTTCGGTTAGGTTCAGGCCGAGCTCCTCCCAAGTCTCGCGCACTGCGGCGGCCCTGAGGTTGGGGTCCGCCCTGTCCAAGTGGCCGCCGGGGAAGGCCATTTGCCCGGACCAAGGGTCCCCTTCCTTTTCCGCCCGCTTGATGAACAGGATTTCGGTGCGGTCGGCGAATTGCCGCAGAATCACCGCCACCGCCGCTTGCCGGTTGCTGCTTCTGGGCGGGAAGCCCCTGCCTTGGTGGTTGGCGAGGCGCTGGCGGATGCCGGGCAGATCAAGCATGGGCATGGCGTTGATGATATCCTCGCCGCCCGGTTTTCCCAAAAGCCGCTTCATGTCCCGAACCCAAGACGCCAACCACTGTTTTGTTTGCGGCCCCGGCAACCCCATCGGCTTGGGCGTTCGCTTTCGCTTGGCGGACGGCGTTTGCCGCGGCGAGTTCACCCCGAACCAACAGCATGTGGGCTACCGCAACCTGACCCACGGCGGCATCGTCTTCAGCCTGCTCGACGACGTAATGGCGAACTGGTTGTGGCTGCAGGGGCTTACCGCCTTCACCGCCAAGGCGGACATCCGCTACCGCGCCGAGTTGCCCGTGGGCGCCGCTGTGCATTTGGAGGGCCGTTGCCTTGCCCGCAAGGGGCGGCTGGCGCAGATGCAGGGCAAGGTCATCCGTCGCAGCAACGATGAACTCATTGCTGAGGCCACGGCCAGCTTCATGTTGTCCGCCGCTGCCTGAACAGGCACCCTAGCCTTGCCGGGGCGCCCCCCAGAAACCTTGAAAGGCGATGATCCCATCCAACTTTTTGACGGGCGGCGCACCATGCTTCACATCGGCGCATCGGGACGGATGCTGATGGAACGAACGGCGCCGCGCTTTGCCGGGGCGAGCTTTGATGTTGGCTGGATTGGCGCTTGCGGCTGGCTGGCGGCCTGTCTGACTCTAATCGCCGTCTATGGGGTCCTCCTCGTTTCCCCTTGGAGCTATCACTTCCTTCTGCAAGAGGATGGCTGGGTGGAGAATCTCACCGCGGTCGCAATTCTCCTAGCCGGAATGCTTCTGTTCGCCGCGGCTTGGACCGAGACGCGGCGCTTTCCCCGCTTTGTCCTCCTTGCCGGAAGCATGGTGATGGCGTTCGTTGTTGGGGAGGAGATTAGCTGGGGGCAGCGCATTCTGGGCTTCGCCACGCCCGACTTCATGTTGCGCAACACGCAAGGCGAATTCAATGTCCACAATTTGCCCGGTCCGGCGGCGCTGTTCCTGAATAAATTCCTCGGCCTGTTCATGAAGCTGCTTTGCCTGACGACTGCCGCCGCGCTTTTCAGCCGCAAGGTGGACCTGTTCGGCGTTCCCCTGCCTTCGCTGCCGCTGTTGCTGCTGCTGCTTTCGATCCCGTATGGAAAGATTCCCGCAGCGCATTTTGCGGATGACGAGGATGTTCGCTTCTGGTTCGCGCTGTTCTCGCATTGGCGGGTCGTGGTGCTGGTGCTGTTCGCCGCTTGGGCGCTGTTCTGCAAGCGCCCCGCTCTGGTCCTTGCCGCGGCGGCGACCCTCATGCTGTGTTTGGCCCGCTTCCATGTGATTAGGCACAACTTCATTCCATTTCTCAGCGAACCATTTATCGGCGAACTGCGCGAGTTCTTGGCGGGCCTGTTCTGGCTTTGCTACGCTGGGGAACTGCTGCACGGGGTGCGGCGCCGCACGGCTGGTCCAGTTCCGCTGCCGTCACGGTTGCAGATGAGCGACGGGGGGAGGGGGGCATTTCCGCTCTTGCCCGCGATCTCCTGGCTGGCGCTGGCGGGCGGAGCGGGGCTGCTGGCTTTGACGCATTTTGACGTTCGGATGGAGCGCCCCGAGCTTGAGGCGGCGCGGCGGGCTGTCCGCTTTGCCGACCCCGACATCCGCGCCGCATTCAACCTGCATTTGACAGACGGACAATTGACCTACTTCAAGGAGCCTTGCGCTCAGACCGATGCGGATGATGCGAGCTTGTTTTTCCTGCACGTCTTCCCCAAGGACCTGGCGGACCTACCGGGGCATCGCCGGCGGTACGGGTTCGACAATTTGGACTTTCGCTTTGTCAAGCACGGTGTGCGCATCCGGGGTAGCTGCGTGGCCGTCGCATCCCTGCCGGATTATCCGATCGTCTCGATTCGCACTGGCCAGTTCGATGAGCAGGGGCAGCTGTGGAATGCCGTGCTGTTCGTAGCCGAATGAACGCTTGCCGCGGCTGCAAGAGCGGCAAGCTAAGCATCGCCGCTTGGTTTGGAGTACCATAGGCACCTTAGCCACTAGGTGCGGACATGATTGAAATCTCCCCCAAGGCGCAGGAGTACCTGTGCGAGCTGCTGGCCAAACAGGAGGACGCCGATGTGGGCATTCGGGTGTTCGTGGCGCAGCCGGGCACACCCCATGCGGAAACCTGCATCGCCTACTGCCGGCCGGGGGAGGCGCAGGAAGGCGACATGCCCTATGAATATGAGGGCTTCCGCGCTTGGGTGGAGGCGCGCAGCGAGCCCTACCTCGCTGATGCGGCGGTGGACTTTCAGGAGGACCGCATGGGCGGCCAGCTCACCATCAAGGCGCCCAATGCGCGGGTGCCCAGCGTCGCTGCGGACTCGCCCCTGGAGGACCGCATCAACTATGTGCTCTACAACGAGATCAATCCCGGTCTCGCCGCCCACGGCGGCATGGTCACCCTAGTGGAGCTGCTGGAGGACAACACCGCCGTCCTGCAGTTCGGCGGCGGCTGCCAAGGCTGCGCGGCGGTGGACATCACCCTCAAGCAAGGCGTGGAGGCGGCGCTCATGGCGCAAATTCCCGAACTCACCGCGGTGAAGGACGTCACCGACCACAGCGTCACCGAGAACGCCTACTACCGATAGGGCCGCCAGCCAACACTAACAGTCCGCTGATCCCCAATCCCCGCTTAGGGAATCGTTGCAGCGCGTTGCAAGGCGCACCGTGCAAGGGTTTTCCCGCAATTGCATGGATGCGGCACCTAGCGAAGGTCTGCTGCCTGGGAGCGCGGACGCCCCGCCCGCGGCCGCCCTGTCAATCGGCATGGCCACATCGCGCAACAGATTGTCCGCCGCCACCAATGCGTTGCCATGCGCCCTACGCAGTGCTATGCGGGCTACTTCAACATCGGCACTGATTCGCCCGCGTCCGCCGCGGCGCAAGTCACCCGGCGAGTGTCTGTCTCGGTTCATGTTGTTTCCCAATGCACCCGGCAGTCTGCAAGCGCTTGGAGCGGGGCCAGTGCCTTTACTAAGCGTGAAGGGAGAACCAACACAGGCACCGGCCCCGCATGGGCGCACTAGGAAATGTTCGGGTCATATTGATAGGTGCCAGGGTCCGCCCCTTCAGCTTTCCACTGGAGGGAACTTCTTGAGCCTGCGCCTTTGGTGATCGCAACAGCGAATTCCACCAAATGCAACCTAGGCTTGCGCCACGGCCGCTTTTCCTTCGGCTTCGGTTCCTTGCGGGGCGTCATTTCCGTACCCCCCCCCCCCCCCGGTCTGTTCGCTTTTGCTCATTGGTTTGCCCTCTTAGTTGCGGGTGCGCCCTTGGCGGGCATGGACGCATGGGCGCCCAGGATGGAAGCCACGCCCCGCCTAGGGCGCAAGCGAGATGGTACAGGGTTCCGGTTCGCCATGCTAGCCGCTGTACGGGATCACCACCTTTCGGACTTTTTGAGGGAGCGCCCCGCCCGCATGCGGGCCTTAAGGGGCACGCGCTCCCAAGGGCCGCCGGCGACGGGCTGGGCGATCCTTGTCCGGGGATTGAGGTCTTGTTTAGGACAACGCAACTCTCTCTTGCGGCTGGGGCGCTGGGGCGGGTTCGGTTGAGGCTTTGCGGGGGTTCCGGGATGCTAACATGGCGGCATGGTGCGCATTCTGGGCATAGAGACCGAGCGGGGGCTGTGTTCGGCTGCGCTCTATGCCGACGGGGCCGTGCATGAACGGGCGCAAAGGCTGGAGCGGATGCACAACGAGCACATCCTTAAGCTGGTCGACGAGGCGGTCGCCGCCGCTGGGCTGCGCCCTCGGCAGCTCGACGCCGTCGCCTTCGGTTGCGGCCCCGGCTCCTTCACCGGCATCCGCCTAGCCGCTTCCGTCGCCCAGGCGGCGGCGCTGGGGGCCGGCGCCAAGGTGCTGCCCGTTTCGTCGTCCCTCGCCTTGGCGGCGGCCGCCGTTGCCAGGATGACGGCAGGTTCAGCCGCTGGCGGGCCCAACCCGCCGCCGAAGGGAGCGCCGGGCGCAGCGCCTGGTTCGTGCGCCAATCGCCGCCGCGGTTCGCAGCAAGCCGGCGTGGCGGTCAGCATTCGCTCGCGCCGGGACGCCTTTTACTTGGCCAGCTTCTCCATTGAGGAGGGCGAGCCCCGTTCGCATCGAGCGGATCGGTTGTTTGACGCTTGCCCGGATTGGGATGACTTCGCCCCCGGCTGGCCCTTGGTGGGCGACCCGCCGCCTTGGTTGCCGGCGGAAGTCGAAGTCCTTGCCGGCGTTGCGGCCGGCGCTGGCCTCATTGCCCGGCTGGGCGCCGCCGCCTTGGCGGCCGGCGGGGGGCTGGCGCCGGAGTTTGGACTGCCCACCTATGTGCCGGGCGACTCCCCTTGGCGGCCCGTCGCCTAAGCCGCTGCGCGGCCCAGCCGCAAGGAGCGGCCGCGGCCGGCCCGGGCTCCAAGCCGGTTCTTCACCACCGGGCGCCGGCCGAGCGCTACCGCGGCGTCTTTTCATTGCGCGCCGTCCCGCGCCCGCCGGAACTGCCCGGCCGCCATCTCTACTACGACGAATCCGGCATGGCGCTTATATGCCGCGCTGCGCCCAAGGGCTTTAGGCTGCGACTCGGGCCAATCAAGGCCCGCGCCGGCCAAGCGCTGCTCCTAGCCCGCGCCTGCGCCGCCGGCAAGCGCCCGGCGGTGGCCGATCTGATGGCCGGATGGGGGCTGGACGGCCTGTGCCTGGCGTTCAAGGGCTGCGCGGTCACCTTGGTGGAGCGGTCGCCCTTGGTCTGGGCCATGCTCGATGACTTCATCCTACGTCACCGCCTGCCGGCCGAGGTGGTGTGGGGGGAGGCCGGCGCTTGGTGCATCTCCCACGGCAAGGCCGTTGACGTGGCCTATCTGGACCCGATGTTCCCGCCCCGAGGCAAGACGGCCCTGCCGGGCAAGCCCATGCAGTTGCTGCGCACCTTAGCTTGGGAGGACGGCTTGGAGCTGGCGCAACGCATTGAGCAAGCCAAGGAGGCCGCTAGGGATCGGGTGGTGGTCAAGCGTCGTGCGGGAGCTGCGGCGGCGCATAAGCCGAGTTGGCAGGTTTGCGGGCGGCGCCTGCGCTTTGACGTTTACCGGGTCTGAGCTTGCCCCTGCCGGGCGGTCAGCCGTGCAGGACGGCGTGGCGGAACTCGGCGTCCATGAAGTGGCTGGAGGCGCGCCAAATCACATCGACGAGGCTGCTGTGGCTAAGCCGCCCATCCGCCGCCTCGTTGACAACCCCGCTGCCGATGAGTTGGTCAACGAAGCCGTCGAACAGGTTTGGGTCAAAGAACTCCGGTGCGTTGATGCCGTGCAGGCGGGCCATCTTGTGGGCGATGCGCTGGCTTTGCGACTGCAATTCGGCCCGGGTGACGGCTTGCGGGCGGATCAACAGGCTTAGGACGATGTATTGGCGCTCCAGGGTCGGGCGGATCATGCCGGCGAGCAGGTGCAGGCGGCGGCGGGCGGGGCTGTCGGCGGGCGGCGGCGTCAGCTGTCCGTCGGTTTCCTGAACCAATCCGCACTCCGTCAAGCGGCCGAGCCAACGGGCCACGTCACTCGACCCAAAGGCGGTGTGCAGTTCCCAAGCCGTGTAGGGGTAGATCGTTTCCACCATCCGCTGCAGCCGCCGGCGGTTAAGGGGCCTTCTGCGGCTGTCCATCAAGAAGGCGATGCAGGAGGGCAACGCCAGCACATGGGCCGTGTTGTTGCGGTACCAAGTCAGCAGCACGGCGGCGTTGGGCTTGGCGGCGACGACTTCGCCGAATTTCTCCCGCTCCCGCATCAGCAGGCCCAACTGCACGAGGTAAGAGATGATTTCGGCGCCGTTCATGCCGGTGACGCGCCAGTCGTGATGAGCGGCGTCGCGGCGCAGGAGGTCCAAGCAGCAGTCGAGCTGCTCCCGCAGCCGGTCCGTTTCCATGGCCGAGCGCGGAGTGCATAGGAGGGTCATCGCCGCGAGGTTGACCGGATTGACCGAAGCCGCGCGATTCACCCGCTCCAGCACCTCCCGGCCTAGGGCAGCGGCTGCGTTGGGGGGTTCTTCGCCCCCGTCCCGGCGCCATTCCTCCAGGATTAGGGGCTGGCCCATGTTCAGGTCCACGCGGCCGTAGCGTCGCCGCACCAGCTTGAATCCGCGCAGAACGCTCCAGAACGATTCCCGGCGTTTTTCGGCGCCCCGCAGTTCATCGACGTAGGCGGATCCCTCCACTAGCTTCTCGTAGCCCAGATAGACCGGCACCAGGGCGATGGGGCGCGGCAGGTTGCGGCCGGCGTGGGCCAGCGTCGTTTTCAACAGGCCCAACCGGGCTGGCAGCAGCCGACCGGTGCGGCTGCGGCCTCCTTCGGGAAAGAACTCCACGCAGTGGCCGCGCCGATAGACTTCGTAAAGGTATTCGGCGAGCACTGCGGCGTAGATGGGGTCTTCGCGGAAGCTGCGGCGCATGAAGAAGGCGCCGCAACGGCGCAGCAAGCCGCCGATCAAGGGCAAATTCAGATTGTTGCCGGCGGCGATGTGGGGAATCATCAGGCCGCGGTCGAGCAGCAGCAGGGAAAGCAGCAGATAGTCCATGTGGCTGCGGTGGGAGGGCAGGTAGATCAGGGTGTGGGTTTCGGCAAGGCCGGTGATTCGCTCCAGGCCGTTGACCCTCATCCGTTCATAGACCCGCCTGAAGAAGAAGCGCAGCAGCCGCTCCAGGGCGAAGACGGTGGGGTAGGACAGGTCGGCGGCGATTTCCAAGGCCGCTTGGCGGGCCTTGGCTTGCAGGCGCTTGCGCTGGGCGGCTTGGTCGGCGCCCCGTCGGGCCAGTTTGGCCGTCAGCCTCCGCCCCCAACCGGCGGCGTTCGGTGGCGGCGCGGATGACGACGCTTGCGCGTTCGCCTCCTCCAGCGCCGCCTGCACCTTGGGGCTTGCAACGACTTGCTCCACCAAGGTGCGGCGATGCGACAAGTCCGGGCCCAGGATGGCGGCTTTCTGGCCGTGCAGTTGCGCGCGCAGCAGCCGGGCGCAGCGGCGGAAGCGCCGGTTGCCGTCGCCGTCGCCAACTTCGGCCAAGGCCAAGGGGACGCCGAAGCCCACTAGGATGTGGCGGCGGGCGACCAGCAGGTTGAACAGCCGCCGCAGGCCTGAGGTGGCCGCCCAGGTTTCGGAGAATAGATTGCCGATCAGGGAATGCTCGCGATTGGCCGTCCGCCCCCAGAACACTTGCGTCGGCAGCAGTTGCACGTCCGCCGCCCCGGGCTCCGCGGTCAGCCGCAGCAGGCGCTCCGAGTAGGTTTGCATGGTGTTGCGCCGCCGCCAGCCGGCCGGCCGGGCCAGAAACACGAAGCGCCGGCCTTCAAGCCGCCCGCCCACTTGAAAGCCATCCAAGGGGTCCGGCAGGCCGTGCTCGGCGCAGACGATGTCGAGCACGATCAGGTCGTGCAGGGAGCGCAGGGGCAATGCGTAAACGGTGGTTTCGGCAAGTTTTTGCGGCGCGGCGCCGGCGATGTGCGGGCGCACGAACGAGTACACCGCCCAGCGCAGCAGGCGGTAGCCAAGTGGGCGCCTAGTCCTCCTGGCCCGGACTGTGCTCACCGCGGAAAAGCCCCTCCAGCTGGTCCTGAATCGGGCTGGTGATCTCCACCTCCCAGATGTCCCGGTACTTGCGCTCCGCCGAGGTTCTGACGTCGTCGGAAGTCTTGATCACGGTGGGGCGCAGGAACACCAGCAGGTTGGTCTTGCGGCGTTCGTCGTCGCTGGAGCGGAACAGGAAGCCGAGGCCCGGGAGGTCGCCGAGCAGCGGCACCTTTTTGCCGGTTTTGGTGATGTCCTCCTGGATCAGGCCGCCGAGCACGATGATCTGCTGGTCTTCGGCCAATATGGTGGTGGTGATCTGGCGCTTGGAGGTCACGACGTCCGCGAACGACTGGCTGCTGATGGACGTTTGCAGGACGTTGGTGATTTCCTGGTCCACATCCATGCGCACCGAAGTGCCGTCGTGAATGTGCGGGGTGACCTTCAAGGTCAGGCCCACGTCCTCCCGCTGCACCGTGGTGAAGGGATTGTTCACGCCGTCCCCCGTGGTGCTGAAGCTGCCGCTGCGGAAGGGCACCTGCTGACCGACGATGATGGTGGCCTCCTGGTTGTCGATGGCCATGATGCTGGGCGTGGAAAGCAGGTTGGCGTCCTCGTTGGTGGCCAGCGCCCTGATGATGGCGCCGAAGGAGACGCCGTCCGGGTCAATGCGGGCGGCGGCCAGGGTGGGCCGGTCGGCGGCGGCCAGGCCGGCCAGGACGTTCACCCCTTCGGACCGGGCCACCGGGTTGCCCTCGGCGTCGGTGGTTGGGCCGGTCAGGGTGCCCAGTAGGTTCGAGATCACGCCGTCAAGCGTTGTGGTGGCCAGCGGGCTGGTTTGGCCTTCGCTGTCGGCGATCGCGGTTTCCACGCCTATTTCGCGCTCGTCGCGGAGCCGTATTTCGACCACCGCTGCTTCAATGAGCACCTGGGTGCGGCGCACGTCGAGCTTCGCCAGGAGGTCGCGCACTTCGCCCATGGGGCCGGGGTCCGCCCGCACCACGATGGCGTTGAGGGACTCGTCCGCCCGGATGACCGTGCTGCGCTCGCCGCTTGCCTCGCCGCCGGTGTTCTGGTTCAGGATGTTGCTTAAGATGTCGGCCACTTTCTCGGCGTCCGCATGCTTGAGGTAGAACACCTGCGCGTCGCTGGTGGCCGTGGCCGGCTGGTCGAGCTTCTCCACCAGCTTGAGGATTTCCGCGGTGGGCCGGGGCTTGCCGCGCACGATCAGGCTGTTGTTGCGTTCATTGGCGATGAGCTGAATGCGCTGCGGCCCAGTGGCGCCCTGGCCGATCTGCTCCGGGGCCAGCTTCTCCAGCAAGGCCACCACGGTTCCCACCCAGGCTTCGCGCAGCGGCACCATGATGATTTCGTCTTCGTCGGCCACGTCGATCTGCTCGATCAAGCGCATCATGCGCCCGATGTTGTCGGCGTGGTCGCTGACGATGACGACGTTCGGCTGCGCCACCGCCGCGATGTGGCCGTACTGGGGAATCAACGGGCGCAGAATCTTGACTAATTCGTTGGACTCCACGTTTTGCGCAGCGATGACCCGGGTGACCAGCTCCTCGGGCGCAATTTCGGTGAGCCCGCCGTCGGGGCCGGGCCCCTGCTTGCCGGTCGCCGTTGTTTGAATGCGGATGATTTCGCCGGAGGGGCTGGCGGTGAAGTTATGCACCCGCAGCACCGACAGAAAGAGCGCATAAACCGCTTCGGCGTCCATGGGAGTGTTGGACACCACCGTCACTTGGCCCTTCATGCGTGGGTCCACGACGAACGTCCTGCCCGTGATCTCGGAGATCTGCGTCACGAACTCATGCAGGTCAACGTTCTTGATGTTGATGATCCAAGTGTCCTGGGCGGCGAAGGCGCCTCCGCCCGCCATGAGCATTCCGCACAGCAGCAGGGGCGCCAAGCGTTTGCGCGGCAAGCGCCGCCGCCCTGCAGCGGCGCACTGGAGGGCTTGGGGCTTCTTGGGGTTCAGCGGCTTGGCGAACGCATTCATGGGCTAGGGATTCAGCGCTGCGGTTAGGAAGAAGCGCCGTTCGCCCCTCTGCACCTCGATGCGCACCTCGCCGGCGGCGAGCAGCTCCTTCAAGGCCAGTTGATCGGCGTTCAGGTCACCCACCGCAAGGCCGTTGAGAGACAGAATCAGATCCCCCGGCTGCAGGCCGGTTCGGCTGAGGTAGGGCTGGCTGCTCAGGTCGCCGACTCGGTAGCCGCCGCCGCCGACCGCCGCGGCGGCCAGCCCGTCGAGCAGTTGCTGCACCTGTTCCGGCCTTGCGGCCAAGCGCTCTTGGTAAGCGGCGATGAAGTCCCGGGCGTTCGGCGGCGTCTTGGCCGGCGCGGCGATCTTGGCCGGAGGAAGTTCCCGTGCGACCTTGCGGCGCTCGAACTCCTTCATCCTTGGAAACCTTAAAGTCTCGAGGGCGCCGGAGCGCAGCAAGACCACATGGTCGGCCTGCACGGTGCTTAAGGTGGCGTTGCCCGGCACGGATTCGCCGACGCCGTAGAGGCGTCCGGCCTTGCCTTTTTCGGCGATGACCGCAGCGGAGGCCGGCGCCTCCTCGGCGACGAAGACGCCCAGCAGGTTCAACGGCAGGCGGGTCTCCACCGCTGGTTCGCTGGCGGCGGCTTGGTCGTCCTCGGCCGGCGCCTTGCCGAACAGATTGGCTTGGGAAATGGCCTCCAAGTCCGCCGGTGCGCTCTGTTGGCGCCGCTGCGGAGCGGCGGGCGCGGGCTCCGCCGACGGGCGCGGACTGTCGGCTAGCGGATCGTTGACGAAGAAGGTCGCCAAACTGGCCAGCGTGTAGGCGATGCCGACGACGATGGCCCATTGCAGCGCGGCGACGGCCTTGTTGGCGATGCGCTCGAACGCCTGCCCGGTCAAGGGCGGCATGGGCTTGCCTCATGGTTGTTCAAAACAGCTTTTCCTCCAGGGTGAGGGCCACCGCGTCGTCCGCGCCCTCTCCAAGCCAAGGCGCTTGAGCCAGCCTCATCAAGCGCCTGGTGACGCCGATCCTCACATATCCGCCATCGGTGGATGCAACTTGGATGAGGGGCAACGCTCCCTCCAAGGTCAGCACTTGCGCGTTCATGCGGGGCGGTTCCGCGCCGCCGGTCGATGTGAATTGTACACTGGCGGCCAATGGCGGCAGCGTCGCCTTCAGCCAAGCGCCGCCGAGCTGGTAGTGCGCCTGTCCACCGCTCCATTCAAGGCGCCCGGCGGCGCTTTGGACGCGCCCGTCGGCGAACGTCGCCTCCGCCTCGGGCAGGTGGAATTGGCCGCTGAGCCGCAGGCCGTAGGCGTCCAGCCAGGGATTGATCGCATCGGCGTGGAAGCCGCCCTCCGCGGCCAACCTTGCCAACCCAAGCCCGGCGGCGAAATCTCCGTGCAGGTGCGTTTCTTCGGCGAACACTTTCCAATGGTAGGCGAGCGCCGGCTGAGTGAGCTTGGCCGGGTCCCAGCGCCATTCCACCGCTCCCAATTCCCACCCGTGAACGCGCAGCTCCCCGCCGCCGGACCAGATGCTGCCGAAGGGCACGGCCAGCGACAGGCCAGCTGGCGCGAGCAGGGGGCGCAGCAGGCTGGCCGGCGCCAAGATGGCGCAGAGGACGATGAAGGCCGGCAGGCCTACGGCGAAATACTTGATCACCCCGCTCCCCGAGGAATCGTTGCAGCGGGTTGCAAGGCGCACCGGGCAAGGTTTTTTTCCGGCGATTGCATGGTTGCGGGGCTTGCGAAGGCCTGCTGCCTGGGAGTGCGGGCGCCCCGCTTGGCAGCGGGCCGGAGGCCCGGGGCGCTGCGGCGGGTCGGGAGCTCCTTAAGCGGGGATTGGGGCTTGCTCACGGGGCCAGCAGGTTCGACAGGATGCGTTGATAGACTTTGGCCAGCCCAGCCAAGTCGGTGACGGCGATGCATTCGTTCACCTTGTGTATGCTGGCGTTGACCGGGCCGAGTTCCACCACCTCGCAGCCGAGGGGAGCGATGAAGCGGCCGTCCGAGGTGCCGCCGGAGGTGGACAGGCGGCACTGAATGCCGAGTTCCGAGGCCACCGCCGCCTGCACCACCTGCGTGAGGCGCCCGGGCGGCGTCAGGAAGGGTTCGCCGGAAAGCCGCCAGGTCAGAGCTCCTTCGATGCGGTGCTTGCGCTGCAGGGCGGCCACCCTGGCCTTGAGGCCGGCGGCGGTCTGTTCGCTGGAGTAGCGGAGGTTGAAGTCCATCTTAAGTTGGCCGGGGATGACATTGGCGGCGCCGGCGCCGGCGGCGATGCTGGATATTTGCAGGCTGGTTGGCGGGAAGTGGGCGTTGCCTTGGTCGAAGACCTCCTCGACGAGCTCCTTGAGGAAGGGCGCCGCCGAGTGGATGGGGTTTTGCGCCAGCTGGGGATAGGCCACATGCCCTTGCACACCTCGCACCGTCAACGCGCCGTTCAGCGAGCCGCGGCGCCCGTGGCGCAGGGTGTCGCCAAGCCGATGGTCGGAGGAGGGTTCGCCGATGACGCAATAGTCCAAGGGGATTTCGTAGCGGCGCAGATGCTCGACGATGCGCTTGGTGCCGAACCGCGCCTCGCCCTCCTCGTCGCTGGTGATTAGAAAACTCAAGCGCCCGGCCGGTTCAGGATGGTCGGCCAGGAAGCGTTCGGCGGCGACGACCATGGCCGCTAGGCTGGACTTCATGTCCGCGGCGCCGCGTCCGAACAGCAAGCCGTCGCGCAGGGTTGGCTCAAACGGCGGCGAGCGCCATTCGGACAGCTCCCCGGGCGGCACCACGTCGGTATGGCCGGCCAACCCTAAGTTGGGGGCGCCGGCGCCGAACTCGGCGTAGAAGTTGCTGACGCCGGCGGCGTACAAAGGCGTCACCCGAAAACCCAGCCGTTGCAGCCGCTCGCGCAGCAATTCCTGGCAACCCTCGTCCCGCGGGCTGATGGAGCGGCGCCGGATCAGCTTTTGGGCGAGGTCCAGCACCTCGCCGCCGGCCTCCGAGGGCAGTGATTTTGGCGATTCCTCCGGCATGGCGACGGGTTTGCTCCAGTTTGGCCGCGCCAGGGAGTTGGCGCGGCGTTGCGGCCAAGCTAGTTGTGCGCGTGCAGCTGTTCGTTCAGGGCGATGGCCTGGGGGTTCGGGCGGCACTGCACTTCGCCGGTTTCGCTGTGGCGGATGAACAGCAGGTCGGAGCGGTTGGCCAGTTGCCGGGCCCTGACCACCTCCGTGCGCTCCCCCCGCTCATCAATGAGGGCGACCCGGCTGCCGGCGGTGATGTAGAGGCCGGCTTCGATGGTGCAGCGGTCTCCCAAGGGAATGCCGGTGCCGCCGTTGGCGCCGATCAAGCAGTGGCGGCCGATGCTGATCTTGATTTCGCCGCCGCCGGCCAGGGTGCCCATGGTGCTGGCGGCGCCGCCGAGGTCCGAGCCTGCGCCCACCACCACCCCTTGGGATATGCGGCCTTCGACCATGTTGGGGCCCAAGGCCGCGGCGTTGAAGTTGACCATGCCGGAGGGCATCACCGTGGTGCCTTCGCCGAGGTAGGCGCCTAGGCGTATGCGGCTGGAGTCCGCGATGCGCACGCCGCTGGGCACCACGTAGTTCGCCATCTTCGGAAACTTGTCCACCGCCAGCACCTCGAAGGGCCGGCCCTTGATGCGGCTACGCAACTGCTTGGCGGCCAGTTCGTGCAGCGCCACGGCGCCTTCGGTGGTCCAGGCGACGGTGCGCAGATGGGCGAAGACGCCCTCCAGGTTCATGCTGTTGGGCAGCGCCAAGCGGTGCGAGAGCAGATGCAGCTTCAGGAAGGCTTCGGCGGTGGAGGCGATGGGCGCGTCGCCGGGCAGCAGCACCGCCATCAGGGGCCGGTCCACCTCCAGCAGCGACTGCAGGGCGGGCTGGCGCTCCCGCACGAAGACGGCGGCGGACTCCGGCGGCACCAAGGCCGCGCCGGGTTGAAAATGAGTGCGGACGGCCGCGTCGAGTTCCGCGTCCGGGGACTTCACCGGCGCCGGAAAGAAGCAGTCGATGCAGGCGCCCTGTTGATCGAGCGTGGGCAGCCCGAGGGCGAAAGCAAATGTGGACAAGGCCGCCTCCGTCAGTGCGTGCAGCTTGGGGAGGCGCTAGTGTAACTGAATCCGCGCCGCCCGCGGTTCAGGCCGGCATTCTGTCCAGAGCCTGGCGCAGGGTGTTCTCCAATTGGTAGATGGCTTCCGGGTCGGCGATGGGTTCGCCGCCCTGCGTTTGCACGTAGAACAGATCCTCCACCCTTTCGCCGAGGGTGGTGATGCGCGCCTCCAGCACCGCCATGTCAAGCTCGAAGAACAGGACGCCGATGCCGGCCAGCAGGCCGGGCCGGTCCGTGGTGCGCACCCAAAGCCTGGAGTAGGGCTCCCTTGGCTTGTGGCTCAGACTCACTTCGCTTGGCCTGTGCAGTTGCTTGTGGCGGCGCGGCCAGCGTTGCTGGCTAAGGGGCTTGATTTTGGCGTCGCTGACGGCCCGCGTCAAGCGCCGGACGACCTCCTGCCGATTGCCCCTAAGCGGCTGCCGCTGCAAGTCCAGGACGATGAAGGTGTTGAAGCACTGGCCGTCCGCGGTGGTGTGGATGCGGGCGTCATGGACCGACAGGTTCAACTGGCTGACGGCGATGACGGAGGCCGCGAACAGGTTGGGCTTGTCCCGCGTGTGGACGAAAATCTCCGTGGCGCCGTCGGCGGCGCCTTCGTTGGCTAGGTTCTTGAGCAGCACCAAGGGGCCGTCCGCCAAGTCGTGGGTGGCGAGGGCGACGGCTATTTCGGCGGCGCGCCGCGGTGGGTGGCGCAGCAGGAAGTCGTCGCCGAGGCGGTTCCACAGGGCGTTGGCCTCCGCCGCGCCAAGCCCCAGCGCCTCGGCGTCCTCGGCGGCCCGCTCGCGGCGGGCGCTCACCGTCGCCCGCCGGTCCATGGGGGATTCCAGACCTTGGCGCAGCAGTGCGCGGGCGTTGAAGTACAGTTGGCTTAGGAGCGTCGCCCGCCAGCTGTTCCAGAGGGTGGGGTTGGTGGCGGTGATGTCCGCCACCGTCAGGGCGTACAGATAGTCCAGCCGCCGCTCCGACTTCACCCGCTTGGCGAAATTGAGCGCCACTTCCGGGTCGTGGATGTCTTGGTTTTGCGCCGTGCTGGACATGACCAAGTGGTCCGCCACCAACCACTCGACCAATTCGGCGTCATCGTCGCCAAGGCCCAGGCGACGGCAGAATTCAGCCGCGAACCCGGCGCCGAGTTCGGAGTGATCCCCGCCGCGGCCCTTGCCGATGTCGTGGTGCAGCCCGGCGATGTAGAGCAGCTCGATCTTGGGTATGGACTTGACGCAGAGATGCGCCACCGGAAACTGCTCGGCGTACGCCCGGTAGCGGAACATGCGCATGTTGCGGATCACCGTCATGGTGTGGGCATCGACCGTGTAGATGTGGAACAGGTCGTGCTGCATCCGGCCGATGACTTGCCCGAATTCGGGGATGTAGCGCCCTAGGATGCCGTAGCGCCGCATGCGCGTGAGTTGCGTGACCAGGGTGTAGGGCGCCTTCAGCAGTTCCAGGAAGTGCCGGGCGTTGCTTGGGTCCTGCCGGAACTGCTCGTCAATCAGGTGCAGATGTTGGCGAATCAGGCGGATGGTGCCGGCCCGCACCCCGGAGATGTCGCGGCGGTTGGCGAGGATGACGAACATCTCCAGCAGGGCGCTGGGCGTCTCGGCGAAGACCCGCTCATGGACCGCCTCGATGGATTGGCCGTTGCTTTGAAAGCGCTCGTTGATGCGCTCCAGCGCCGGCTTCGCCGAGGCGAAGGATTCGTCAAGGAACTGCAGCACGATGTCGTTGACTTCGCGCAGGGTGAGCACCCAACGGTAGTATTCCTGCATGAAGCGTTCAACGCCCAGCCGGGCGGTGGTGTCCGCGTAGCCGAGCCGCTGCGCCAGCGTTCGCTGGTGCTCGAACTGCAGGCGGTCCTCCTTGCGCCCGGCCACTAGGTGCAGGCCGTAGCGCACCCACCACAGATAGCGCCTGCCGCCGGTCAGCCATTCCCGCTCCAAGCCGGTGATGAGGCCGCGGCGCTCCAGTTCGGCGGGGTCCGCCGAGCCGTAGCTTCGCTTGCACACCCACAGGGCCGTCTGCAGGTCGCGCAGGCCGCCGGGAGACTCCTTGACGTTCGGCTCCAAGCCGTACTCCACATCCTTGAAGCGTTTGTGCCGGCGCTCCTGCTCCGCTCTTTTGGCGCTTAGGAACCGGGCCGGCGGCCAGATGCGCGGGTGCGCCATCAAGGCGTCCAGCTTGGCCGCCAGCCGTTGCGCCTTGGCGGAACTGGGCTCGTCCAGCAGGCGTCGGTCCAGCATCGCCGTGGCCACGGTGACGTCCGCCCTGACCGCCTCTCGGCAGTCCTTGAGGGAGCGCACGCTGTGGCCGATGTCGAGGTTGAGGTCGAAGAGCAGGCGGACGAAGGGTTCGATCTCCGTCCGGCGCCGGTGCGGGCGCTCCGCCAGTATGAACAGATCGATGTCCGACCCCGGATGCAGTTCGCCGCGGCCGTAGCCGCCCACTGCGTACAGCACCAGGTCGTTCAGCGCCTCGGCGCTGAAGTGTTCCCGCCAAAGGCCGCGCAGCAGGCCGTCGAAGAAAGCCACCCGGTCGGCGACGATGCTCTCTATGGGCGCCCTGGCCCAATAACGCGCCGCCAGCTGCGCGTCTTGGTCGCGGATGCGTTCGCGCAGCGCCCTAACCTGCATGCGCGGCCGCGCCCTTCCGGCGCATCGACAAGCGGCTGGTCACTGGAGGCGGCGCCTGCAACTGCGCAACGCCTCGGCCTCCTCGGGACGCTGGGTCAAAACCTCGGCGCCGGCTTCGGTGACCAGCAGGGTGTGCTCCCACTGCGCGGACAGCTTGTGGTCCTTGGTCACCACCGTCCAGCCGTCCGGCAGGATTTTCACCTGCGGCCGGCCGGCGTTGATCATGGGCTCCACGGTGAAGGTCATGCCCGCTTCCATCGCCGCCCCGGTGCCGGGGCGCCCGTGGTGCAGAATCTGCGGTTCGTCGTGGAAGACCTTGCCGATGCCGTGGCCGCAGAACTCGCGCACCACGGAAAACCGCTGGCCTTCGGCATGGGACTGAATGGCGTGGCCGAGGTCGCCGAGCCTGGCGCCCGGGCGAACGGCGGCGATGCCCCGGTACAGGCACTCCTGAGCCACCCGCACCAGCCGTTCGGCCAGCACCGTCGGCTTGCCGACCAGGAACATCTTGCTGGTGTCCCCGTGGTA
Source organism: Candidatus Azophilus sp. (assembly GCA_965200465.1). Taxonomy (GTDB): domain Bacteria; phylum Pseudomonadota; class Gammaproteobacteria; order Pseudomonadales; family Azotimanducaceae; genus Azophilus. The sequence continues at coordinate 540,313 of OZ241358.1, forward strand.
GCCGTCCTTGATGACGGTGACGTCGATGTTGAGGATGTCGCCGCTCTTCAGCCTCTTCTTCGCCGAAGGAATGCCGTGGCAGACCACATGGTTGACGGAGGTGCAGACCGAACGGGGGAACGGCGGAACCTTGGGGTTGTTGCTGTAGTGCAGCGGCGCCGGAACGCAGCCGATCTCGTTGACGATGTAGCTGTGGCAGAGGTCGTTGAGGTGGTCCGTGGTCACGCCCGGCCGGATGTGTTCGCCGATCATTCCAAGAACGCCGGCGGCCAAGCGCCCGGCGCGGCGCATGCCGTCGATGTCTGCGGCGTTGGAGACTTTGGCGTGCATGGCGGGTTATGTTATAAACGCCGGCGCTTCGGAGCAACGGCGCAGCGCCGGGGCTGCGGAGCGTTGGGAACGACATGACGCACGCGGTCCGTTGCGAATTCACGGGTGCCGGCGGCGCTGGTTGCTGAATCGGGCTTAGGCCCCGCACAGCGCAGGTGCAACGCCGGTCTGAATTTAAGGGGCTGCGGAGGCTTAACCCGGAGACCATGAATGAACATCAGCATGCGCGACATGTTGGCCGCGGGCGTACACTTCGGCCATCAAACCCGTTACTGGAACCCGAAAATGGCGCCGTTCATTTTCGGCGCCAGAAACAAGATACACATCGTCAACCTAGAGAAAACCGTGCCCGCCTTTGAGCAGGCATTGGCGGAAATTCGCCGGCTGGCGGGTCTTGGCAAGAAGATGCTCTTCGTCGGCACCAAGCGGGCGGCGGCCAAGGTGGTGCGGGAGCAAGCCTGCCGAGTGGGCATGCCCTTCGTGGACCAGCGCTGGCTCGGCGGCATGCTCACCAACTACAAGACCATTCGCCAGTCCATTGAGCGGTTGAAGGCTCTGGAGCTTGAGATCGAACGGCTGGAGGAGCAGGAGCGCCTGCACCTGGAGGGGAAGTCGGACAAGCTTCCCATCACCAAGAAGGAGCTGCTGCAAAAGCGCCGCCTCATGGCCAAGCTGGACCGCAGCCTTGGCGGCATCAAGGACATGGGCGGCCTGCCGGACGCCATCTTCGTGGTCGATGTGCGGCACGAGCACATCGCCGTAACCGAAGCGAACAAGCTCGGCATACCCGTGTTCGCGGTGGTGGACACCAACAGCGACCCGGACGGAGTGGACTACGTCATTCCCGGCAATGACGACGCCATGCGCGCCATTCGCCTCTACTTGACCGCAGTGGCGGACGCCGTTCAGGAGGGGCATGACAACGCTTCCGCCGGCGCCTTGGGCGCCGGTGAACTCGTTGAAATCGAAGACGAGGGCGGCGAAGCCCTTGCGCTCGGCGGGGGAGGGAGCTAGCACATGGCCATATCCGCTCAGCAGGTGAAGGCCCTGCGCGAACTGACTGGCCTCGGCATGATGGAATGCAAGGCCGCTCTGCAGGAGGTCGGCGGCGACCTTGACGCGGCGGTTGACCACCTGCGCCGCAAGAGCGCCTTGAAGGCGGCCAAGAGGTCCGGGCGCACGGCCGCCGAGGGGCTTTTGGGGCTTAGGGCGTCGGCGGACGGCAAGTGCGCCGCTCTGGTGGAGGTCAACGTCGAAACCGACTTCGCCGCGCGCAATCCGAAGTTCATCGAATTTGTTGACCGCATTGCCGCCGCCGCCTTGGAGACCGACCAGGGCGCCGACCAGCTGGCCGCCGCCTTCAACGCCGAACGGCAGGCCTTGGTGCAGGAAATCGGCGAGCACATCAGGCTGCGGCGCGTCGAGCGCCTAGCCGCGCCGGACGGCGCCGTCGGCAGCTATTTGCACAGTGACCGGCGCAAGGGCGCTCTGGTGGAGTTGGCCGCCGCCGACCGCCAGTTGGGCCGGGAGCTGGCCATGCACGTCACCGCCCATGACCCGACGCCTCTGGTGGTGCGGGAGGAGCAGCTTGACGAGGCGACCGTGGCGAAGGAGCGGGAGATCGTCGCCGCCCGCACCGCCGACGAAGTGGCCGAACAGGAGGCGCGCACCGGCAAGGCGGTGCCGCCGCAAATTGTGGAGAAGCGGGTGCAGGGACGGCTGCGCAAGCTCCTTGCGGAGGTCAGCCTGGAGCAGCAGGCGTTCGTCAAGGATCCCCAAGTCAAGGTCGGCGCCTTGCTGCGCGGCAAAGGTGCGCAGGTGCGGCGCTTCGCCCGTCTTGCAGTGGGCGAGGGCATTGAGGCGGCGGAGCAGGACTTTGCCGCCGAGGTCGCGGCCGAGGTCGGCCGCGCCGCATCCTCGGCTTAGGGGAGCTGCTTAGTTGCCCGGTTCCCGTGCCAGGATGCTGCTCAAGCTGTCCGGGGAGGCGTTGGCCGGCCGCCTTGGGTTCGGCATCGACCCGCAGGTTCTTGACCGGCTTTGCCAAGACATCGCCGCTGCCGTGGCGCTTGGCGCGGAGGTCGCCTTGGTTTGCGGCGGCGGCAACCTGTTTCGCGGCGCCCGCTTGGCGGAGGCCGGCATGAACCGCGTGGTCGCCGATCAGATGGGCATGCTCGCCACCTGCATGAACAGCCTCGCCATCGGCGACGCCTTGGGCCGGGCCGGCGTCTCGGCGAAGGTGTTTTCCGCCGTTGCGGTGGGCGGTTTTCTGCCGGCCTACAGCGCCGCCGAGGCCCGGGCGGCCCTGCGCCGGAGGGAGGTGGCCATCGTCGCCGGCGGCACCGGCAACCCCTTCTTCACCACGGACACGGCGGCCTGCCTGCGCGCCCTGGAGCTGGGCGCGGGCGCCGTGCTGAAGGCGACCAAGGTGGACGGCGTCTATGCCGCGGACCCGGTGCTTGACCCGATGGCGAAGCGTTTTGCGGCCCTGACTTTCGACGAGGTGCTGGCCCGCAATCTCGGCGTCATGGACTTGTCCGCCATCTGCCTGTGCCGGGACCATGCTCTGTCCGTGGTGGTGTTCGATCTTGCGGCGCCCGGTGCATTGACCCGAATCGTCAAGGGTGAGAAGGTTGGCACCCGAATCGTGGCGGCCTTGGCCGATTGACCGCCTAGCTGAACGGACGTTGAACGCCAATGATTGACGAAATCGCCGCGGACGCCGACGAACGCATGGGCAAAACCCTGGACGCCATGCAGGGCGCCTTCGCCAAAATTCGCAGCGGGCGCGCCCATCCCGGCCTTCTCGACAGCATCAGCGTACCCTATTACGGCAGCGAAGCGCCTTTGCACCAAGTGGCCAGCGTACGCGTGGAGGACGCCCGCACCCTGTCCGTGTCGCCTTGGGAGAAGAGCCTGATTCCAGAAATTGAGAAGGCGCTGCTGAGGAGCGACCTCGGCCTCAATCCAACCACTTCCCAGAACCTCATTCACGTCCCTCTGCCGGCGCTTACCGAAGACAGCCGGCGCGGCCTAGCGCGTCAGGCCCGGCAGGAGGCGGAGGCCGCCCGCATCGCCATGCGCAACGTGCGGCGGGACGCCATCGCCGACATTCGCGAGCTGTTGAAGGAGAGGGAGGTGGCCAAGGATGACGCCCATCGAGGCGAAGAAAGGGTGCAAGCCGTCACCGACCGCCGCATCCGCGAAGTGGACCGGGCCCTGGAGGCCAAGGAAGCCGACTTGATGGAGGTTTGAGTGGCCGCCGGAGGGGAAGCACAGAGGCTGCGCGGCCCAACCCTTGGCACCTTGGGCGGTTGCCGCCGCTCGGGCCGCCGTCCGTCCTTTTGACATGGTTGAGGAAGATGTCGGAGTCGTCGCTTAACGCCGTCGAAGCAGTGCCGACCGCCTTGCCGCTGCATGTGGCCATCATCATGGACGGCAACCACCGCTGGGCCAAGCGGCGCCATCTGCCGGGCGCGGCGGGGCACCGCGCCGGGGCGAAAAACGTCCGCAGCATCGCCGAAGCCTGTGCGGACTACGGTGTGCAGTGCCTGACTTTGTTCGCCTTCAGCACGGAGAACTGGCAACGGCCCAAGCCGGAGGTGAGCCTCCTGCTTGACTTGATGCGCGGCGTCCTTGAAAAGGACTTGGACGACCTGCACAAGCGGGATGTGCGCCTCAACATCATCGGCGACCGCTCGCGCTTTCCTTCCGACTTGCAGATGCAGATGAACCGGGCGGAGACGCTCACCCGCGCCAACGGCGGCCTTGCCCTCAACATCGCCGCCAACTACGGCGGGCGCTGGGACATCACCGAGGCCGCTCGGGCGATTGCCGACGCCGTTGCCGAAGGCCGCTTGGCCCCGGAGGACATCGACGAGGAGCTGTTCGCCGCCCGCCTTTCCCTCGGCGCCTTGCCTCCCCCGGACCTCTGCATCCGCACCGGCGGCGACCAGCGCATCAGCAACTTCCTGCTCTGGGACTTCGCCTACACGGAGCTCTACTTCACCGAAGCCTTCTGGCCGGACTTCAACGAAACCTGCCTCTACGAAGCCTTCGCCGCCTTCGAGGACCGCAAACGGCGCTTCGGCTGCCGATGAGGCCCTGCTGAGCGTTCGCCCTGCATCGTTTTCCGGTCCGCAACTTCCCCAATCGGTTCGGAGCGATGGCTTACGCCGACCTGTGCAGGCGTTGATGCGACGAACGGGCCGTCAGTTGCCTTGCGCATCCCTCCGCCATCCTTTAAGGTGCTTGTCAACTAAAAAACCCATTGGTCAAGCCAATGCCCAAACGCGCCACTGCCAGCAAACCAACCAAGCCGCGGCCTTCCACCCCGACGGAATCCCCCAAGCACTTGCCGGTCGGTCCCGGAAAGCAACAGGTAACGGACACCGCCAAACCCCCAGCTCCGCCGCCAACACAAAAAGGGAAGAATTCCTAAACTTGCCGATAAGGAAATCTCCGTCATGTCCGAGACATGCAGAGCCTTCTACCACCAACTGTTCGGCGTTCGACGCTCGGTGCGCTACCATCAGCGCCGCCAGTCCTACTTTGAGGCTTGCCACACCTTCATTGCCGCGCTGCAGGTCATTTTCGGCTCGTCGGCGGTGGCCGCCATCCTCTCCAATTCCGGCATTTGGGTTGGCGTGTCGCTGGCCGCCGTGCCGCCGCTGCTGGCCTCGGTGGACCTGGTTTTCGGCACATCGCGCCGGGCCACCCTGCATGCTTCCCTAGGGCGTCGGTTTTCGCAACTTGAGGCCGACATGGTCCCTCATGAGGTGGATTCCTCCACCCTGGGCAGTGACGGCCTCACCCGCTTTCAACAACGGCGTCTGTCCATTGAGGCCGATGAGCCGCCGAAACTTCGCGTCGTGGATCTGCTCAGCCACAACGATTTGGTGCGCAGCACCTACACCCACGGCAGCATCTATCCCATCGGCTTGCTCTGGCGCACCTGCGGCCACGCCTTTGATGTCAATGTGGACAAGGCCCTTTCCAGCGCCGCGCCATACCAACCTTTCGAGTCCGGTGCGGCCCAAGCAAATCATGGCGTCGCCAATGCTTGATTGACGCGGTTTGCGCCATCTAGTCCGCGTTGCAGGGGTTGGTGAATGCTGAAAAACCGCATCATCACCGGGGTTTGCCTAGCCTTGGCGGTGGCGGCCGGCATTTACCTGCTGCCGGCGGCTTGGCTGGCCGCGGTCTTTGCCGTTGTCGGTGGGCTGGCGGCTTGGGAATGGGCCGCCTGCGTCGGCTTGGGTGCGCCGCGAGGGCGGTGGCTCTATGTCGGCGCCGTGGCGGTGGTTTTGGCGGTCGCCTACGTCAGCGAAGCCGTGCGGGCTTGGGCGCCTTGGCTGGGCTTGGCGGTTTGGGTGGGCGCCGCCGCCGTCATATTGGCCTATCCGGCCGGCCGAACGTTTTGGGGACGGCAATGGTTCCTGGCCGGTTTGGGCGTGGCGGTGATTGGCTGCGCTTGGACGGGCGCCTTGACCGTTCGGGAACAGCCGCAGGGGACGCACTGGCTGGTGTGGCTGTTCCTGCTGGTGGGCGTGGCGGATGTGGGCGCTTATTTCACCGGCAAGGCTTGGGGGCGGCGCAAGCTGGCGCCGCGCTTGAGCCCCGGCAAGACTTGGGAGGGAATAGCCGGCGGGGCTTTCCTGAGCGCCTTGGTGTGCTTCGGCTTTTTGGCGGTCTGGGGGCGGCTGAGTTGGTTCTGGGTGGGCGCAACCTTGGCGTTGGTGGCCGTTGACGTCTTTGGCGACTTGCTGGAGAGCCTGCTCAAGCGGGAGGCCGGGGTCAAGGACTCCGGCGCCTTGCTGCCAGGGCACGGCGGGGTTCTGGACCGCATTGATTCGGCGCTGGCGGCGCTGCCGATCTTCTCCTTGCTGTTGATTCCCTAAATGGCGGCGGTCCACCTTGCCGAAGGCGGGCAAGGCGTTGGCGCCGGGCTTGCTTCGGCCTGCCGCTGGCTGCGGCGGCTGCTTCTGCCGGGGGATTCCGCAGCCGAGAACGCGCTGTTCCTTGCCCTGATTTTGGTCGGCGCCGCCGTGCGCCTGCTCTGGCTTGGCGAGATCCCCCAAGGGCTGAACGCGGACGAGGCGTCCGCCGGCTACGAAGCCTGGGCGCTGCTGCAGCAGGGCATTGACCGGCACGGCTACCGCTACCCGGTTCACTTGGTCGCCTGGGGCGGCGGCCAGAACGCCCTGTACGGCTACCTCACCATGCCGTTCATCAAGCTGTTGGGCCTGAACCTGCTGTCCTTCCGCTTGCCGCAGGCGCTCCTGGGCGTGGCCGCCCTGTTCGTGATGTACGCGGTGGGGCGACGCCTGGCGGGCCGGGGCTTCGCTCTGTGCGCCCTGTTCGTGCTGGCCATCTCCCCGTGGCACATCATGATGAGCCGTTGGGGGTTGGAATCCAACTTGCTGCCCACGTTGCTGCTGTTCGCCTTCGCCTTGCTGCTGCGCGGGCTGCGCGCCCCGCGCTGCATGGTTCCCGCATTCCTCCTGCTGGGCTTGGCCCTGTACGCCTACGGAACCGCCTACGTCTTTGTGCCGCTGTTCACCCTGGGCGTTCTTGCCTACGGGGTGAGGCGCCGCTTGGCGGACCTCCGCCACTGGGGCCTCGGCTTGGCTCTGCTGGCGGCGGTTGGCCTGCCCATCGGCCTGTTGGTGGTGATCAACCACTTCGGCCTGCCGGCCATCGAGACGCCGCTGTTCTCCATCCCGCGCTACGCAGGTGCGCCAAGGTACGTTCAGGTGTCCGCGTTCTTCGCGGACGACCCGCTTCGCCACATTGCGCACAACGCTTGGCGGACCTTCAAAATCCTCGTGCTGGAGGGGCATGGCCATCTCGAGTACAGCGCACTGCCGAGGTTCGGATACTTCTACAAGTGGGTGGGGTTGTGCGTCACGCTGGCCGGCGCCGGCTTCCTGGCGTACGACTTGGCGCGGGGCCGCCGCCCCGAAAACCAGCTCGTCCTCCTGTGGCTGGCGGCTGGGCTGGTGGCCGCGGTGCTGTTGCCGCCCAACATCAACCGGATGAACGTTGTCTTCTTTCCGCTGCTGTTGTGCGCCGCCTACGGGCTGCACGGCGCCTTCCCGCGCATCCGCGCCTGGCGGCGCGACAGCCGCGGCCGGGATGCGCAGAGACGGTGGTGGCTCAGGACGACGGCCAACGTTCTGTGCGTCGCCGCGGCGGCGCATTTGACGTTTTTGTTTGCCGCTTTCACCCGCCACTACTTCTTCGACTGGGGGCAGAGGTTTCATTTCCACAGCCATCCGTCCTTCGCCGCGGCGCTCGCCCACGTCATCCGCCGCGCCGACGCCCATGAGGCCATCATAATCGGCGGACATGTCTCCTATGCGATCCCGTTGTTCCTCGACCCGCCGGATCCGCACCTGTATCTGCGGACGGTGGACATCGAGAACAGGCGCCGCGCATTTCAGCGCATCCGATCCTTCGGCCGATACAGGTTCGGCATTGATGCGCAAGCCGCGGCGAACGGCAACGCCTTTGTCATCGACAACGACAAACTGCCGAATTTCCCAGCATCGGACTTCGTGGTCACCAGATTTGAGCATTGGAGCGCCGTGCTCCGCCGCAGGTGACGGCCTCGGGATTGGCGCGGCGGCCGGGGAGCGCCGCTCCGCAAGGCGGCGCTTCCGCACAGGCGATAGGCGCATGGACGGGAATCGTTTAACATCGGCCCAATCTTGGGCAATTGAACGGTCATGCTGATCTATCCATTGGCGTTCATCGTCACGCTGGGCGTGTTGGTGACCTTCCACGAGTACGGTCACTACTTGGTGGCGCGTTGGTCGGGGGTGCGAATCCTCAAATTCTCGGTCGGCTTCGGCAAGGCGCTGTGGTCGCGCCGGGACCGGCGCGGCACGGAGTTCGCCATCGCCGCCATTCCCCTTGGCGGCTATGTGCGCATGCTCGATGAGCGGGATCCGCAACAAAAGGACCTCGCAATAGGCCCCGACGAAATCAGCTTCAATCAGTTGAGCGTTTGGTGGCGCATGGCCATCGCCTTGGCCGGCCCGGCCGCCAACTTCCTTCTCGCCCTGTTGGTTTACGCCGCGCTGGCGCTCATGGGAAGCGTCTCCATTCCGCCCATGGTGGGGCGGGCCGAGCAGCCTGGTCCGGCGCAGGCGGCGGGCCTGCGGGACTATCAGCGCATCGTCTCCATTGACGGCAAGCCGGTGAACAATTGGCGGCAGGTGGGGCTGGCCTTGGCGGAGCATCTCGGCGACACCTCCGTCATTCGCATCGGCGCCCGCACTCCCGGCGCCGCTGAAGAGGAGCGGATTGTCGAAGTGCCGGTGACCAACTGGCTGGGCGATGAGGTGGATCCGGACATCTTTGCCGCCCTGGGCCTTAAGCCTTCGGACTTGGCGGTTATTGAAGCGGTGGAGGAAGGCTATCCCGCCGAACAGGCCGGCATTCGGGCTTGGGACCGGGTGGCCTCCATAGACGGGGCCGCGGTGGAGACCTGGAGCGAACTGGTGAAGCGCGTGCAGGCGTCGCCAGGCCGCCCCATGCACTGGGTCGTCGTGCGCGGCGGCCTGCCGCTGGAGGCTCGGGTGACGCCGGGGGCGCGGCGGCTGGAGGACGGCCGCGAACTGGGCTTTGTCGGCATTGCGGCGCCCGTGGTGCAGGTTCGGCACGGCCCCTTGGCGGCCCTTGCCCAAGGCGTTGAGGAAACCATCGCCACCTCGGCGCTGATGCTGAACCATCTTGGCAAGCTGGTGTTCGGGCAACTGTCGCCCAGGAATTTGGGAGGGCCGGTCACCATCGCCAAGGCGGCGGGGGATTCCGCCCAAGCTGGCTGGTCCTCCTATCTTGGCATGCTGGCGCTGCTCAGCATCTCCCTTGGGGTTCTGAACCTGCTGCCGATTCCCTTGCTCGACGGTGGGCATGTGCTGTACTGCCTCGCGGAAATCGTCATTCGGCGGCCGTTGCCGGAGCGGGTGCTGACGGTTGGCGCCTCGGTGGGCGTTGTGCTGCTCGGCGGCTTGATGGCGCTGGTTTTCGTGAATGACTTCCTGCGGTTTCTGTAGTGTGCCGTCTTCCCCAAGAACAGCCTGCATGAGGATGCTCCGGCCCCGAACGCTGGCCGGGCTGACGGCGGCCCTGTGGTTCGCGTTGGCTGCGCCGGCCGGGGCGGACGCCTTCACCATTGCGGACATCCGGCTGCAGGGCTTGCAGCGGGTGTCCGCCGGCACGGTGTTCAACACCTTGCCCATCAAGGTGGGGGATGCGGTGGACGAAGTGGCGGTTCGCGAGCTGATTCGGCTGCTGTTCGCCACTGGCTATTTCGACGACATCCGCATGGCGCGGGATGGCGACGCCTTGGTGGTGACCGTGGCGGAGCGCCCAGCCATCGAGTCCATTGAACTTGACGGCAACAAGGCCATCAAGACGGACGCCCTGCTGGAGGGCCTGTCGCAGCAGGGCTTGAGCGAAGGGGAAATCTTCAAGCAGGCCACGCTGGAGCGCATGGGCTTGGAGCTGGAGCGCCAGTACGTCGCCCAAGGCCGCTACGGCGCCGCCATCGAAACCAAGGTGGAGCAGTTGCCGCGCAACCGGGTGGCGATCAGCATCGAAATCGAGGAGGGCAAGACCTCCGGCATTCGCCACATCAACATCGTCGGCGCCGAGGCGTTTTCCGAAGAGGAGCTTCTCGATGTTATGGAGCTCAGCCATCCGACGCTGTTCTCGTTCTTCCGCAACAACGACAAGTACAGCCGCGAAAAGCTCTCCGGGGACTTGGAGAAGCTGGAGTCCCACTACAAGGACCGCGGCTATGTGGAGTTCGACCTCAGCTCCACCCAAGTGAGCGTTACGCCGGACAAACGCCAAGTCTATATCTCCATGAACGTGGAGGAGGGCGGCAAGTACGTCGTCGATCAGGTCAACGTGCTTGGCGAACTGAACGACGTGCGCCCGGAGGACCTGCGGGCGCTGGTGCTGGTGGCCGAGGGCCAGGTGTTCTCCCAGCAGTTGGTGACCGCAACGGAGGACCGCTTGGAGACCGCTCTTGGCAACGCCGGCTACACCTTCGCCTCGGCCGGCGGCGTGCCGCGGGTGGACGATGACGGCAAGGTGGATGTGGACTTCATGATCGACGCCGGCAAGCGCGCCTACGTGCGCCGCATCATGTTCGCCGGCAACCGCATCACCCAGGACGAGGTGATGCGCCGGGAAATGCGCCAGATGGAGGGCGGCTGGGCGTCGACGGCGCAGATCGATCTGTCCAAGGTGCGCTTGGAGCGCCTCGGCTACTTCCGCGAGGTCAACGTGGAGACGCCGCCGGTGCCCGGCACGGACGATCAGGTGGACGTGGCGTTCACCGTGGAGGAGCAGCCCTCCGGCAGCATCTCCGCCACGCTCGGCTACAGCCAGGGCTGGGGCTTGGTGCTGGGCGGCAACTACCAGGAAAACAACGTGTTCGGCACCGGCAACAGCTTGGGCTTGGGCCTGTCCGTATCCAGCTACCAGAAGTCGGCCAGCTTCAACTACTTCAACCCCTACTACACGTTGGACGGCATCAGCCGGGGCTTCAACGCCTATTTCCGGCGCTTGGACTTCGACGAGCGCAACATCGCCCGCTACAGCACGGACGCCGTGGGTCTTGGCGTCACCTTCGGCTTTCCCATCGGCGAAACCCAACGCATCAGCTTCGGCGGCACCGTCGAGCAGACCAGCTTGACTGAGGGCCGCTACCCCGCCCAGGAGATCACGGAGTTCCTGCAGAAGAACGGTGACGACTTCCTGAACTTCAAGCTCAATTTGGGCTGGCAGTCCTCCACCCTCAACCGGGGGCTGTTCCCGACCCGGGGCCGCTCGCAGTCCTTGGGCCTGCAAGCCTCCATTCCGGGCAGCGACCTGGAGTTTTGGAAGATCACCTACCGGGGTGAGCAGTACTTCCCCTTCATCGGCGACATGGCCTTGCGCATCCGCGCCGAGGTGGGCTACGGGGACGGCTACGCCAAGACCAGCGGGCTGCCGTTCTACGAGCACTTCTTCGCCGGCGGCTTCGGCTCCATTCGCGGCTTCGAGCAATCGACCTTGGGGCCGCGCACCACCAACCCGACGGTTGACAGCGACGGCAACGAGCTGCCGGCGGGCTTCCTGCGCCCCCGGGGCGACCCCTTCGGCGGCAACCTGTTAGTGGAGGCGTCCGTGGAGATAATCCTCAACTTCCCCTTCATGCAGGACAACCGGCAGTTCCGTCCGGTGCTGTTCGTGGACGCCGGCAACGTCTTCAACACCGCCTGCCCGGACGTGAGCGTCAACTGCTTCGGCTTCGATCTCGATGAGTTCCGCTACTCCGCCGGCTTCGGCGTCACTTGGCTCACCGGCATGGGGCCCATGTCGTTCGGCATCGCCAGGCCCTTCAACACCAAGGACATAGACGAGAAGGAGAGCTTTCAGTTTGAGCTTGGGCGCACGTTCTGATGTAGAATGCGCCCGATGTTAGGCCATGTCCTGCCGGCAAGGAGTTTTTTCGTGACTAACAGGTTTGCCCAACTGGCCCTATTGGGGCTGTGCCTCTCCGTCGCCTTTGCCCCGGATGCCTCGGCGGAGTTGAAAATCGCGGTGCTGGACACGCAGCGGGCGCTAGTGTCCAGTGAGGAGGCCAAGGCCCTGCTGGAGCAGGCGCAAACGGAGCTCAAGAAGGAGGAGGACGAGGTCAACGCTCTCGGCGAGGAAATCCGCAAGATGCAGGAGCAGTTGGAGACCGACGGCGAGGTCATGAGCCCCACGGAAAGGCGCAAGCTGGAGAAAGGCATTGAAGACAAGAGGCTCGACTATCAGTTCTTGGTCAACAAGCTGCAGAAGGCCTTGGAGGATAGGCGTCAGGACCTGCTGCAGGTAATGGCGCCGAAAGTGAACGCGGTGCTGAAGGACCTCATCGATCTTGAGGGCTACGACCTAGTGCTGGAGCGCGCCAGCCTAAGGTACGTCAACCCCAAGCACGACATCACCCGCCGGGTCACCGAAAAACTGAACGAAAAGCGGGAGAGCGACGCGCCCTCCAATTCATGAGCCCAATGCACGGCCGCTGTTGGCCCACCTAGATCGTGTCGCATAACCCTTTGCGCTCCGTCAGTCTTGGTGAATTGGCCGAGCGGCTCGGTGCGCATCTGATTGGCGATGCGCAGGTGAGGGTCTGCGGGATGGGTGCCCTGGGCACGGCGCAGCCGGGGCAAGTCACCCATCTTTCCAATCCCGCATACCGGGCGGGCTTGGCCGAGACCCGCGCTTCAGCGGTCATCCTGTGCGCCAAGGACGCCTCCCTTTGCCCCACCAACGCCTTGGTGGTGGCCGATCCCTATTTGGCTTTCGCCCGCGCCTCGCGCCTGTGGGAGCGGCCGGCCGCCTTGAACGAGGGCGTCCACTCCAGCGCCTGCATCGACCCCAGCGCTCAGGTTGACCCCGGCGCCAGCCTTGGCCCCGGCGTGGCGGTGGGGCCTGCAACGGTGATCGGCGCCGAGGTGCGCATTCACGCCAACGCCGTCGTCGGCGCCCGCTGCCGGCTCGGCCGGGGGGTGCGCATCATGGCCAACGCCACCCTCTATGATGACGTGCAGGTCGGCGCCGGCTCCGTCATTCACGCCGGCGCGGTCATCGGTGCGGACGGCTTCGGCTTCGCCCGCGACGAAGAGGGCGCGCCCACGCCCATCGCCCAGCTTGGCGGCGTGCGCATCGGCAAGGACGTGAGCGTCGGCGCCGCCACGGCCATTGACCGAGGCGCCGTTGAAGACACGGTGATCGAGGATGGCGTCAAGATTGACAATCAGGTGCAGATCGGCCACAACTGCCGCATCGGCGCCCAGAGCGTCATTTGCGGCTGCGTTGGCATCGTCGGCAGCACGGAGATCGGGCGCGGCTGCGTGTTGGCCGGCATGGTGGGCGTTGGCGGCGACCAGCCCATCCGCATCTGCGACGGCGTCACCGTGAGCGGTTGCACCCATGTGTCGAGCTCCATCGAACGGCCCGGCGTCTATTCCGGCGGCGTCCTGCACAACGCCAATCGGGCTTGGAAGCGCAACGCCTTGCGCTTCCAGCGCCTTGACGAACTCGTGCGCCGGGTAGGGCGGCTGGAGAAACGGTTTCGGGATCAAAAGGCTCCGTCATGAAAGATTCGGCATTGGACATCGTCAGTCTCTTCGACTACCTCCCCCATCGGCATCCTTTTCTGCTCGTTGATCGGGTCACGGAGCTGACCTTGGGGCGAAGCATCAAGGGCTACAAGAACGTCACCATCAACGAACCCTTCTTTGAGGGGCACTTCCCCGGCCGTCCCATCATGCCGGGAGTGTTGATCGTGGAAGCCATGGCGCAGGTGTCGGGCGTACTGGCCATGGCCACCAAGAAGCAGGACGTGAAGGACTCCATCTACTATCTGGCCGGCACGGACAACACGCGCTTCAAGCGCCCGGTGCTGCCCGGCGACCGCTTGGACATGGAGAGCGAGATTTTGGTGGAGCGCAGTCGGTTGATGAAGTTCTCCTGCCGGGCCTATGTGGCCGAAGCCCTCGCCTGCGAGTCCGACATCCTGTGCGTCGCCCGCAAGCTGTAGCCGTCCATGCGCCTTAGCCGGGGAAATTCGACCATCGCCGCGGCGCCGGCGTTGCCGCCGCCCCTTCCGTCCACAGGCCGCCAACGCTTGCCGGCGGCCGGCCCGGCCTAGCAAGCCATGTCCGACGGCGGATGCAAAATCGACGCCCGCGCCATCATCGACCCATCCGCCAAGCTGGGGGCCAATGTGGAGGTCGGGCCTTGGAGCATCATAGGCCCGAACGTGGATCTGGGCGACGGCTGCCGCATCGGCCCTCATGCGGTGGTGAGGGGATGCACCCGCATGGGCCGCAACAACCGCATTTACCAATTCGCCACCGTCGGCGAGGACACACCCGCCTTGGCCTACAGGGGCGAACCCACCCGCCTGGAAATCGGCGAAGGCAACATCTTCCGGGAAGGGGTCACGGTGCATCGGGGCACGGTCCAGGACCAGGGCGTCACCCGCATCGGCAGCCACGGGCTGTTCATGGCCTATGTGCACATCGGCCATGACTGCGTTGTTGGCGACCACGTCATCATGGCCAACAACGCCTCGCTGTCCGGGCACTGCGTGGTGGGGGACTACGCCAACTTCGGCGGCTATGTCGGCGTGCCGCAACGTCGCCGCATCGGCGCCCACACCCATCTTGCCGGCATGAGCCTGGTGCTTAAGGACGTGCCGGCCTATGTCACCGTGGCCGGCAATCCCGCCTTCGCCATCGGCCTGAACCTTGAGGGAATGCGCCGCCGCGGGGTCAGCGACGAGGTCATCGGCTTGCTGCGCACGGCCTACAAGACCCTGTATCGCTGCGGGCTTAAGGTGGAGGAGGCCTGCGAGCGCCTAGCCGCCGAAAAGCCAAGCCGCCCGGAGGTCGCCTTGCTGGTGGATTCCGTTTTGGCGTCGGAGCAGGGCATCGTGCGGCCGCGGCCCTCGGGCAACAGCGGGCGCTAGACGCGGCGCGAAGACGCCGACGGGCCGATGAAGGCGCAAACCAAGCCGCAAGGCCCGGACCCTGCGCCGGCGAAGGTGGGCGACGGCATCGACGCCGGCAACGCCGGCTGGAGCTTTGCCGGGGGGGTCGCCAAGTCTTTCTCCACCCATGTGCGGCGTTCGGTTCCGCTTTATGACGAGGGGCACGAACTCATCTGCCGCGTTTCCGACTACTTCGTGCATGAGCATTCCGTGGTTTACGAGCTTGGGGCCAGCACCGCCGTCCTCTTGGCGAAGCTGGCCGCTCGCCACGGGGACAAGCCCGGCGCGCGCTTCATCGGCATCGACTGCGAGCCGTCCATGCTGGAGCAGGCCCGCCGCGAGCATGGCGAACTCCCCGGCATGGAGCTGGAGTGCGCGGACGTCAACCTGTTCGACTACGAAAAAGCCGATCTCATCGTCTCTTACTACACGGTTCAGTTCGTGCAGCCGCGCATTCGCCAAGAGCTGTTCGACCGCATCCACCGGGCTCTGAATTGGGGCGGCGCCTTCATCCTGTTTGAGAAGGTGCGGGCGCCGGACGCCCGCTTTCAGGACATCTGCTCCGGCATCCACACGGACTTCAAGCTGGAGAACGGCTTTGCCGCGGCGGAAATCCTCAACAAGGCCCGCAGCTTGAAAGGGGTGTTGGAGCCGTTCTCCACCCAAGGCAATCTCGACCTGCTCGCCAGGGCCGGTTTCGTTGATGTGATGACCATCATGAAGCACATCCCGGTGGAGGGGTTCCTTGCGGTCAAGTAGTGTTTGCCCAATCCCCGCTTAGCAGCCTGCTGAAAAACGCCGGCATCCAGCGCGAAATTATTCCTGGGGACGCCGAAAACCCAGAGAACGAGGGAGAAAGGCCCATTTTGCCCCCGGAAATGCCTGTTTCGCGCCTCTTCGGCCTAATGCCATTTGGTTTTTCAGCAGACTGTTAAGGAATCGTTGCTAGGCAATCCGCATCCGGGGTTGGGGACTGTGTTTGCACGGCATCGATTTGTGCTTTGCGCCGGCTTTTGCATAATGCGCCGGTTCGCCTTTGCGGGCATGCACTTGCAGGAGAAGCGACGGCATGACGTTCATAGTGACCGGCAGCAATGGCTTTATCGGCTGCAACACCTGCCGTCGGCTGGCGGAGCTGGGCGAGCAGGTTGTCGGCGTTGATGACCTGTCCAGCGGCTTGGCGGAGGATTCGGCGGCCGGCGTTCAGTACCATGTGCATGACGTCACGGACGCGGACTGGATGACTCGCCTGCTCCGGGAGGTTAGGCCCAAGGCGGTCATCCACTTGGCGGCCATGCCCAAGGTGGCCCACTCGGTGGACCAGCCCCTGCTCACCACGGAGGTCAACCTCATGGGCGCCATCTCCGTGATGAACGCCATTCTCCAGGCGGAGTTGGTGGGCGGAACCCGGCTGGTTTTTGCCAGCAGCAGCTCGGTTTACGGCGATGGGGCGGCGCTTCCCACTACGGAGGGGCATCCCTGCAACCCAAAGTCGCCATACGGCTTGGCCAAGCTGCAGGCGGAGGGCTGGGTGCGCATGTTCCATCGCCTCTACGGCCTTGATGCGGTGAGCCTAAGGTATTTCAACGTCTTTGGCCCGGTGGGACGTTTCGGCGGCGCCTACTCCACGGTGGTGCCGGCTTGGCTGCATCATCTGTTTGCAGACCCCGCCTACCAGCCCTATCTGGAGGGGGACGGCAGCCAATCCCGAGACTTCTGCTTCATTGGAGACGTGGTGGAGGCCAACATCAGGGCGGCCACCAGAGCGCAGGGCTTTGCCGGGGAGGCGCTGAACATCGGCCGCGGCGACGCCTGCACCCTGCTGGAGGTGAAGGCCGCCATCGAACGGGTGGTGGGCAAGGAACTCAGGTTGGAGCGCCGCCCGCCCCGCATCGGCGACGTTCCGCACACCTTGGCGGACATCTCGGCGGCGCGCACCGAGTTGGGCTTCAATCCGGGGAGCGATTTTTCCGCCGAACTGGCCGAGACGGCCGCCTGGTATCAGGAGAACTCCGCCGCCGCCTAGACTTTGCCCTTGACGGCGCAGGCGGCTAGTCCGCCTCCGCAACGCGCCTTAGCCTATGGATGACGATCGGCGCTTCGGGCACCCCGGCCATGCCGTTGCGAACTTGGGTGTCGCTGAGCTCGATGGCCGTCACCGCATCCATGCCGGCCGTCACCTCGCCGAACACCGTGTAGCCCGGTTGCCCGGCCTTGGCGTCAAGGTGGGCGTTGTCGTTGACGTTGATGAAGAATTGCGCATCGGCGGAATTCGGGTCCGACAGCCGCGCCATGGCCACCGTGCCGCGGCGGTTGCGCAGCCCGTTGAAGGACTCGTTCGCCACGGTGCGCGGCGGCTTGCGGTGGTTCAGCTCGGCGTCGTAGCCGCCGGCCTGAATGACGAAATTGGCGATCACGCGGTGGAAGATCAGGCCGTCGTAGAAGCCGTCGTCCGCTAGTTGCAGAAAATTGTCCACCGTGCGGGGCGCCTTGTCCGGAAGCAGCCTGATGCGGATCTCGCCGGCGGAGGTTTCCAGCAGCACACTCGACGCCTCGTCCGCGTTGGCCGCCGTTGCGCCGCCGATGACGCAAAGGGCCAGCAGTGAACTGAGCCAGCGGCGCCGCGCCAACCCCTTGCCAATGGCTGAGAGAGTTGCGCTGTTGTCCCATTGGGCGAAAAGTGCCGTTTTTTCGGTTCGTTTCCCACTTTGCCCTACTTTCCATCTATTTTCGGCCATTCTCCCCCTCTCCCCCACTTTTGCGTCAAAAAGCCCCGTTTTGGCGTGGGGTGGAAACACGGCGAATGCGCATTCCAACGCCCCGCCAACCCAGCCGGCAAGCGGTGCGGCGACGGGCGTTGCGAACGCCGCCGGCGGTTTCCAGGTAAGTGCGCTGCATTTGCGTTCATTCGCCGGCTGCGGAAGGCGTCGCGCCGTTTTGCAGCGCTTGCTTGAAGGCCTGCACGGTGGCGGCCAAGCCGCCATGCAGAGCGCGGGCGATGAGCGCGTGGCCGATGGACACTTCGGCCACCTCCTTAAGGTTGCGGAACAGGGGCAGGTTGTCCAAGTCGAGGTCGTGTCCGGCGTTGACGCCCAAGCCAAGCTCGACGGCGTGGCGGGCCGCCGCTTGATAGTCGGCCAAGAGGGCGCGGCTGCGCGCATCGTCAACGCCGAATTGGGCCACCGCGTCGGCAAAGGGGCCGGTGTACAGCTCAACGCGGTCTGCGCCGAGCCGTTGCGCTAGGGTGATCTGCGCCGGCGCCGGGTCCATGAACAGGCTAACGCGGGCGCCTTGGCGCCGGTAGCGCTCGATCTTCCCGGCCAGTTTCGCGTTGTCGCCGCTTAGGTCGAAGCCGTGGTCGGAGGTGAGCTGATGATCGCTGTCCGGCACTAGGGTGGCTTGCTGCGGCCCGGCTTGCTCAATGAGCCGGTCGAAGCCGGGATAGCCGTTGTCCCGAGGGCCGGCGAAGGGGTTGCCTTCAATGTTGAACTCGATGCCGGGATGGGCCTTTAGGAATTGCGCAAGGTCGGTGACGTCGGACGGGCGGATGTGGCGCTGGTCCGGGCGTGGATGCACGGTGATGCCGTCGGCCCCGGCCTTGATGACGGCAGCCGCCGCGTCGAGCAGGCTTGGCGCCTCGCCCTCTCTGGCGTTGCGCAGCAGGGCGACCTTGTTCAGGTTGACGCTCAGGGCGGTCATGGGGCGGTGCGCAGCCTTGGCGCGGCGGCTGGGGTGCGGCGAGTCACTCCTTGGCTTCCGGTGCCTTGTTGGCCGGCGCCTGCACGGGCAGCAGCCCCAGCCGATGCAGATGGACGAACGTCAGGATGACGTAGCCCAGGGTCAGCGCCAAGCCGCCGATGAGTTTGTAGCTCACCCAAACTTCCATGGAGAAGCCGTAGGCCACCACTAGGTTGAGCGCCCCGGCCAGGAAGAAGCCGGCCGCCCAGCCGAAGTTCAGCTGGGTCCACACCGGCGGCGGCAGCTTCAATTGGCCGCCGAGCAGCTTCTCAAGCAGGTTCTTGCCCATGAAGTGGCCGCCGATGAGGGAGGCGCTGAGCAGCCAGTTGATGACGGTGGGCTTCCACTGAATGAAGGTTTCGTCCCGCAGCAGCAGGGTCAGGCCGCCGAACAGGACGCTGGCCCAAAAAGTCAGCTTCAGCTCCCGGTCAATGGGCCGGCCGATGAGCTTGTAGGCGCCGACCTGCACCGTCACCGCGGCCATGAGGGCGCCCGTGGCCCAATAGATGTCGGCGGCGAAAAACACGCCGACGAAGACCAGAATGGGCAGAAAATTGGCTAGCTGCTGCATGGCTGAACCTCAGGCCCGCATCCTTGGCCAAGGCCGCCGCCGCTCGTCCGCCGGCCGCCGCCAAATGCGGCTTGAAAAGCCAACCTTAGCAGCATTCCCCCGGCTTGGGCAACCGCAGGAAATCGACCCCAATCCCCGGATAAGGATCGCCCGGCCCGTCGCCGCCCGCAGTCGGGTCCAGCACGATGGCGTCGCCGTGTCCGTATTGCCTGCCACTCACTTCACTTCCTCCGCTGATGGGGCATAGGTGAACGCCCGTGCATACTCGTAGCCCCCGTCGGCCAGCCGCTTTCCGCTCCGGTTGGCCGCGGCGATACGCTCCTTGGCCGCGATGGGGTCTCCGTGGATGCCGATGGCATGCGGGAATTTCCCCCGGTCAGCATCAACCGGCAGCAGCGAAGCCAAAGCCGCCGCCATGGGCCGCTGCGCCCACCAGACATGCAGCCGGTTTGGGCCGGAAACGGCGTCATCGGCGTCCGCTCCCGCAAGGCCTCAATGCCGGTCTCGGCGGTGGGCAGCCAGCGCTCGATCAGGCGGGTATCAGGCATGTTCAGTTCCAAACCGCAGGAGGGCCAAGGATGCCCGAAGCGCCGCCATTGCCGAACGGAATGTGAAAATAATTTAATTTCAATAGGTTATAGAGATTATCTGGAGCATAAAGACGGGAAATGCACTTTTGTGCGCCCAACTGCGTGACTAGCTGTCGGGGCCTATTGTGACGCCATCGGCGGTGGCGAAAGAGTGCGATGTGGGCGACAACTCGTAGAGCCTAGGCGTAAATGTAGCTCGTTGACCTCCATAACCATGTATGGCACTGTAGCCACCCAAGGCCCGTTGGGGCAAGGACGGCTTTGACGCAACATAGAGCTGTGGTCGAGATGACAGGACACCAAAGACGAGAGAATTAGGGCATGGCGAGCAAGAAAACAGCGCGACCTCCGGCTACTTCGCGTCCGAGCCGGCCAGAAAAGGCGGAAAGTGAACGCCGGAATGTGCGGGCCAAGGCGGAGCCGCCAGTGGAGAGCAGTTATCAGAATGTTGACACGGCTTGGCCGTCCTAGGGTGACGGCAGCGGTGGTTCCAAGGGCGGAAGCAAAGGTGGTTCCGAAAAAGCCAAATGAAAAAATGAGAATAGGAGGCGGTTGCATGAAAGACAACACAGTACAGGACGCATTCGACGACCTCCTGTTCCACGTCGTTTGCTCGGTTAAATACCACTCGAGAAGGAGACGATTCTACGAGAACGTCAACAATTCGGCACTGTTCTGCGCCTTTCTGTTCAGCACCGCTACGATGGCTTCGTTGCTGGCTGTTTCCGATGGCGCATCGGGATTTCTTGCACATCTTGGGGAGCTTCCAGCCATTGTTACGTCAATTCTTGTAGGAATCACGCTGGTTGGCCGTGTGGGTACCAAGGCCAACGACCACAACGACCTCAAACGCCGGTTCATCCGACTGCAGCAGGACATGGAGCGAGGCCGAGCGGCGATGGATGAAACGAGGGTTGCAGGATGGCGGGAAGAACGCTTGGAAATCGAAATGGACGAGCCGCCCATTAACCGCGTTGTGCATGCCCAATGCTACAACGAAGTGGTCAAGTCACTGAAGATGGCAGATACCGAAAAAAGGTATGTCAAAATAGGCTTCCGGCATAGGGCTTTTGGCTGGATTACGCGCGCCTTTGACGATGGTTTGAAGCTTGAACCTCAACCAGCGGGGTCCGCCGACGCTTACTGAGGCACCAGGATGTCGGCAACGCTGAAAGATCAAGCGCCTTTTCGCACGGCTTCAAAACAATCGATCTTTATCGAATATTCCGCCAGCAGATCGGTGTTTTGTCGTGCTTGATTAAGTAGGCATTGGCACGAGAGAAGTGACCGCAACCAGAAAAAGGGCGCGTTGGATTGGGTGCGGTGGGATGGTCGGCCATCAGCAGTTTATGGCGATGCCAGTCTATGGCCGGCACCTTTTCTTGCGCCTTCTCTCCCCACAGCATGAAAACGACCTGTTCACGTTCTTTGCTGATCGTTTGGATGATCCGAGTCGTAAAGCACTCCCAACCCCAGTCTTTATGTGATTTAGGACACCCTTTCCGAACGGTCAAAACTGCGTTCAGCAACAATACGCCTTGTTTCGCCCAAGGGATTAGGCACCCATGATTTTGTGGCACAGGACCTATGCTTCTTTTAATTTCCTTAATGATATTTTGCAGCGAATCAACATAGTCACGGTTTGCCACGGAAAAGGCAAGGCCATGGGCGCGGCCGGGTTGGTGATAGGGATCTTGGCCGACAATGACCACTTTCACATCCGGCAGTGCCGTTCTATTCAAGGCTTCGTAAATATTCTCTGGTGATGGGTAAATGTTGTGACCTTCCTTCTCTTCTCTCAAGAGTTTGCGTCGAAGCAAGCGCATGTACGGTAGAGCAAACTCCCGTTCGAGAGCACATCGCCAAGATGCTCTCCTGTCATCTTGAACGAAGTAATTCGCCGTCAAAACCTCAGCGATGGAAGGCATGATAGTCTCCTGTTTTCCATGTGGCGGTGTCTTGATGAATAGCTGACAAAACCGACAGCGCAGGCGCCATTAGTCCCGTTGCGCCTCACCGCAAAACACCATCTCGCACCCATGAAACACCGCTGCCAACCCCGTGAACCCTACGGACGGATGCACCGTCCCAGCCGCTCATCCGCCAAGTAGCGCCGCAACTGCCTCTTGGCTTCCTTAATCGCCGCCAAGCAGGATTTGCCGAAACGCCGGGGGCGAATCGGAATAGTGGAGCGCTCGTCCTCCAGAGGGTGGAGGAAGCGCGTTTTGTCCACATAGAGGCAGCCTCAAGCCGAATGGCTCGAAAGTCGGCCCAGCCGTAGGGAATGAGGGGGTACGGGGCGGGCACGGCAATTCCACGGCGGCCTTAAGTGGGCTTGACTGTAGCCGTTGAGGACCGCCGGTTCAAGGGCGGCCAGCACTAGACTTCCACCTACAGCCCCAGGATTCAAGATTTGCGTTCCTCCATGCCAATGCACTCAAGGGAGGATGGGGACGCCGCATAGTCGAGCAGTTGCGCATTGTCAACCCGATCTACCCGGAGTTGCGGCGTCTCTTGTAGGCGCGAAAGGTGCTGCGTTGCGACTGGCAGAGCTTGGCAAGAGCCGTCAGCCGGGGCGTTAAGCGGGCCTTGACACGAAGCAGATCTTGGACTGCGGACTGCATGGACCGCTAGGCCGATAATGCCGTAGCAATCGAATTCTCTGAATATTTTCTGATTGCCTTGGGAAACCAATCGACAAAGCCCACCGCCGATTCATAAAGCCCATAGACGTCGGAAGCCGTCTTCTCCAATGTGAAGGCGCCAAAATTCTCATGGACGAGGCGGTTTCTTTCTCGGCCGATCTCCAGAAAATCGACTATGGACTTGTTCAGCTTTTCGTCGCTTTTGACCTCCTCAGCAGCTTGCTCCTTGAAGCCTTGCCCAAACATTGAGAAGAACGGGTTCGCGTTTTTTCTGTCCCAATCGAACCAAGTGTGATATTGACGGCTAATGACCTTGTTTTTGATGAGCCACATGACGACGTGACCATCTGCAGTTGCGTCCTTCGCCAATAGTTCCACCTCGTCAGATAGACGGTGCTCAAAATAACTCGCAGCCGCTAACAACATCGTCTTCGGAAAGTTTTCCTCTATAACTGAAAGATATGGGACACCCCCTTTTTCGCCAAGGAACCTCTGAAGGTCGGAGAATTCGCCGTGCAAACGGTCGACGATATTCCGGTACACTGCTGAACTTTCATCCTGCATGTAGAATTTCTGACGCTATAGTCAGGCGTTTCTGAACGTTGTCTGTCTGCGTCGTAGCCTGTTGTGAAGCCGCATTGAAGGTCCCATCCGATCTCAATTTATCCACTTGATCGGAACTGATGCGTGTTCCGACCATTCGCCTTTCTTCATAAGCGTTCCTGCAAGTCGCGGTAAATACCGCCTCGTAAAGGGCAATGCTGAACCGATTGTTGTTGATGAAAGTTCCCTTGGCAAGATCCGACGTCGCTTCCAGAAAAGAACGGAAGAGAGACTTCAAGTAGCCGTTTTCCTTCGGTCCGTTACTTTCGCATTTCTTGGAAAATTGGTTGAGGAACTTGACCATTGAAGGGCGGTATTCATTACCGTCGACCAGCATGGCAAACCCACGGAGCAGCACTTCGATGTCCTTCATGTGCAGGTCGGGATCCTCCGACTGCAATAGATTCCGCCAAGGTTGTTCAACATTGATCTGGTTAAGCATGTCGTAGAATTTGGAGTGGTACATGCTGGTGCGGATCTCCTGCGGGCGCAGGTTAACCCCTCCAGTGTTAAGGCGGTTGAACACTTCATACATGGCCGTGTCGCCATCACGGGAGTCGTTTTGCTTTATAATGATGCAGCGGATAGGACGCATGTCCAGCCTAGCTTGGTAATCGCCCAATGTTGAATACTTCAAGCCCGCCAAGTCACTTTTTTTGCCCGGAAGAGGCTCTGGCAGGCGCAGTTTGAAGTCTTGAAAGTAGGTATCGTCGTGTATGATTTCCTTGGGTATCTTACCCTTTTCATCAAAGATGCGCCGCAAATCAGCACGTCTTTTGGAACGCGGAAAACGCTGTTGCTTGAAGTAGTAGATGGACATTAGGCGCTGCTGTCCGTCTATCAAGAGATGTCGGTCTCGACCCTGCTCGTAGAGAAAGAGCTGCGGCACAGGTAAGCCAAGGATAAGGGACTCGATGAGCTTGGAAGCTCTGGGCAAGTCCCAAACGAAATGGCGTTGGAAGCCGGGAATGCGCACCCATCCGTTATCGACTAACTGCTTCAACGTCATGACGTTGAAATCGCTGGGAACCGCTGAGATGTCGTATTCGCTCATCGACATGTCTGCATCGGCGGCGTAGTCTTCGTACTTTTCCGTCTCGCCGTTGATTGCCATGTTTCCCCCGCTTGCTGTCACGCTGCCGCAAGTGGCAAAGCAGGCGGGGATATGCCCCCAACTCTGCTTTGCAGTTATTCATGCTCGCCTGATGAACCGCTGGGATTTGCTTGGGCGCCCAAGTTAGGCGTGGCAAGCCCGCCTAGTGAGAAGCCCGTCCGGGCGGTTCGAGATCCCCCCGCACGACAGACCGATTAAGGAAGAATCCCAGTGACTACAGCATAGGCGCTTGGCATAGTCAAGGAGAATTTTGCCAAGTGCGGACTGGCGAACGGGCGGGGCCATTCCTAGGCTCCGTCAACAACACCCGCAGCGTCGCCAGCACCCGGTGCTCCACCAAGTTCAGGTTGGCTCCCCGCAGCCCGGCGACACGCGTGGCGGCGATCAAGTGCGGCGTGGCGGCGTTGGGTAGCCGCCATATTTCGTATTCGACATCGGCGGGACCGCGATACCACACCCGCAGTCCGTAGCCGGGCGTGGACTGTGGCGCAGCGGTGGGCGCATCGGCTTGCATCCGCGGTGCCGCGCCGCCAGAGGCAACAAGGGGCCTTGGCCTCCTCGCGGTGCGCTTCCGGGGCCGGGTAGCGCCTTCACGCCTTGTCCTCCGCCGTGGCGGAAACATAGGCCGTGCCGCTGGCGAACTTGCAAAGGCGTTCGGTGAGCTGCTCCGCCGCATCGCCCTGCATCGGCAGGCCGTCAGGGAATGTCAGCGCGAAGGCCGCTTGCAGATCGGTGGAGGCGGCGGTGCGAAGCTGCGGCTCCAGGAACTCCCGCACGGGTTGCGCATCTGCAACGGGACCTTGGAAATTGGGCTGGAAGAAACCGCCGTCCTGGGTTTCATAGACACCTTCAATGGTCGCAGTCTTGTGCGCTTCGGAAATCCCGCCCACCACGTTCAGCAGGCGGAAGGCGTCGCCTGCGCCTTTATACTGCAAAGTTCGCCCTGGTTTGCTTCACCTCAGATGGCTTTTCAGCGGGCGGCTTGTCGATTGCGGGTTGCCCGGAATCGTCAGCATCCTTCGCTTCGGGCCGCGGCCAAACGCCGGCGTTCTTGGCGTAGGTCATGGTCAGCACCAACGCCTGCTCATCGATCAGCACCTCGGCGGGCGGCCCGTCCGCCTGCGGGCCGGAAGCCCGCGCTCCCAAGGGACCGTTGCAGCGGGCTGGGCGATCCTTAAGCGGGGATTAGGGCTTGTGCAGCATCGCTTGGGCATTGCCGCCCGGCAGACTACAATGGGCGGCGTCTTTGCAGCAAAGTCCAGCCCTGAGGGCACCATGAGCGAATCGCCCCTAGACATCGTCGATCAGGAATACCGCGCCGGCTTCACCACGGACGTGGAGGCGGACACGCTGCCTCCCGGCTTGGACGAAGCCGTGGTGCGCTACATATCGCAGAAGAAGCGGGAGCCGCGCTGGATGGCGGACTGGCGGCTGGCCGCCTACCGCCACTGGCGGGGAATGACGCCGCCGGACTGGGCGCATGTGCGTTTTCCGCCCATCGACTTCGAGGCCATCTCCTACTACTCCGCCCCCAAGAGCCTGCAGGACGGCCCCAAGTCCTTGGACGAGGTGGACCCGGAACTGCTGCGCACCTACGAGAAGCTGGGCATCCCCCTGCATGAGCAGGAGGCGTTGGCCGGGGTGGCCAAGGCCGGCAACATGGCCGTTGATGCGGTGTTTGACAGCGTCTCCATCGCCACCACCTTCAAGAGCAAGCTGAAGGAGGCCGGCGTCATCTTCTGCCCCATCTCCGAAGCCGTGCAGGAATGCCCGGAGTTGGTGCGCAAGCATCTCGGCTCCGTGGTGCCGCAGCGGGACAACTTCTACGCCGCCCTCAACTCCGCCGTGTTCAGCGACGGCTCCTTCGTCTATGTGCCCAAGGGCGTGCGCTGCCCGATGGAGCTCTCCACCTACTTCCGCATCAACGAGCGCAACACCGGCCAGTTCGAGCGCACCCTGATCGTTGCGGACGCCGGCGCCTACGTCAGCTACCTGGAGGGCTGCACCGCCCCCATGCGCGACGAGAACCAACTGCACGCCGCGGTGGTGGAGTTAGTGGCGCTCGACGATGCGGAGATCAAATACTCCACGGTGCAGAACTGGTATCCGGGAGATGCGGACGGCAAGGGCGGCATCTACAACTTCGTCACCAAGCGGGGCGCCTGCTTAGGGCGGAATGCGAAAATTTCCTGGACCCAGGTGGAGACCGGCTCCGCCATCACCTGGAAGTATCCCAGCGTGGTGCTGCGCGGCGCCGGCAGCGTCGGCGAGTTCCACTCCGTGGCGCTGACCAACAACCGCCAGCAGGCGGACACTGGCACCAAGATGGTCCACTTGGGGCCGAACACCCGCAGCACCATCATCTCCAAGGGCATCAGCGCCGGGCGCAGCCAAAACAGCTACCGGGGGTTGGTGCGCACCTCCCCGGCGGCGCGGGGCGCGCGCAACTACACCCGTTGCGATTCGCTGCTCTTGGGGGACGCCTGCGGCGCCCACACCTTTCCCTACATCGAGAACAAGTCCCCCTCCGCCGTCGTGGAGCACGAGGCCACCGCCTCCAAGGTCAGCGACGACCAGCTGTTCCTGTGCCAGCAGCGCGGCATAGATCCGGAGAAGGCGGTCAGCATGATCGTCAACGGCTTCTGCAAGGAGGTGTTCAGGGAACTGCCCATGGAGTTTGCGGTGGAGGCCGGCAAGCTGCTGGAGGTGTCTCTGGAAGGAGCGGTCGGTTGAGCCTGCTGCAGGTTGACGATCTCCATGTCAGCGTTGACGGCAAAGCCATTCTCAAGGGCCTTGCGCTGCGCATGGAGGCTGGGCAGGTGCATGCCCTAATGGGGCCGAACGGCTCCGGCAAGAGCACCCTGGCCAACGTGCTGGCCGGGCGGCCGGGCTATGAGATCACCGGCGGGAGCATTTCCTTCAAGGGCAATCCCTTGACTAACGAGGCGCCCGAAGCAAGGGCGCAAGCCGGCCTGTTCCTGGCCTTCCAATACCCGGTGGAAATCCCCGGCGTCAGCAACATGGAGTTCCTGAAGGCCGCCCGGGACAGCCACCTGAAGGCCAACGGCGAGGCGGCGGAATCCCCGGTGGCGTTCATGCGCCGGGTGCGCAGCCTAGCGGAAAGCCTGGCGCTGAACCCGGAGTTCCTCAAGCGCGGCGTCAACGAGGGCTTTAGCGGCGGCGAAAAGAAGCGCAACGAGATTCTGCAAATGCTGCTGCTCGAACCCGCCTTGGCGGTGCTCGACGAAACGGACTCCGGCCTGGACATCGACGCCATGCAAACCGTCGCCGCCGGGGTGAACCGCTTCCGCAGCGCCGCCAACGGGGTGCTGCTGATCACCCATTACCAACGCCTGCTGAACCACATCGTCCCGGACTTCGTGCATGTGCTGGCGGACGGGCGCATCGTCGAAAGCGGCGGCAAGGAGCTGGCCCACGCCCTGGAGGAGCGAGGCTACGCATGGCTGTCGGCTTAGCTCGCAAGCTGCACCAAGGGCCGCAATGATCGCGCTGGGGGCCAAAAGGCAAGCGAAGGCGCGGCCAGCGCAGTTCGCGCCGGCAGCATTTCTGGCGAATTGAAGGCAACCGATTGAAGGAAGAAAACACCTCTTCGGGGAACAAACGGCTTGCGGCCATAAGCGGGCTAGAGGCGCTGCGGGCGCCCAACTGGCTTGGGGAGGCCGGCTTGGCCCGCTGCCGTCGCGCCCTGGACAGCCGGCTGGCGCGGGAGACTTGGCGGCACTCTCCGTTGAGCAAGATCGCCCAAGCATTGCTGGATGCCGCCACGGCCAGTTCGTCGCCCTTTGCGGACGCGCCCAGGCAGGTGCGGCTACGGCGCTTCACCGACCTGTCCTCGCCGCCGAAATTCAACGTCAATTTGGACCGCTACCCCTTGGCCGGCATCGCCGGCGCCTTGGCCGGCGACGGCTGGCTGGCGGAGGTGGCGGCAACGCCGGACCGACCCTTGCGCTTGCCGGTCGCCGCAAGCGGCGTGGCCGCGCCCCTGCTGTTGCGGGTGGCCGCCGGCTGCCGAGTGGAGATTGAGGAAGCCGCGGTCGATGCCTGCACACTGGCTTCCCCGGCGAAGACCGCATCAGCCCAGGTTGCGGCGGCACAAGGCGCCTTGGCGGTCCGCGTGGCGCTGTTGACCTTAGCCCAAGGCGCCGAGGTTCACTGGTCCCGCGCCGACCTGGCGCCCACTACGGCAGGCTGGTCCCTGCTAGCCGCTCAACTCGACGAAAACGCCGCCCTAACCTTCCGCCACCAGAGCTTGGCGGCGGCCTTCCAACGCCTGGATCTATGCGTTGCCCTGCACGGCGCCGGGGCCCGCTTCAACAGCGCCGGCGCCGCCTTGGCCGGCGCCGGGGCGCAGTTGGACCTGCAATATGTCGTTGAGCACCTTGGCCGTGGCACGGTAAGCCGCGTCAAGCAGCACAGCTTGGCGGCCGGCAAGGCCCGCAGCACGTTCAACGGCCGCATCCACATCCATCCCCAAGCCTCGGGGGCGGACGCCGATCTCTCCAACCGCAACCTCGCCTTAGGCGACAGCGCCGAAATCAACACCAAGCCGGAGCTTGAGATCTACAACGACGACGTGCGCTGCGCCCACGGCGCCACCGTCGGGCAACTAGACGACGACGCCCTGTTCTACCTGCAAAGCCGGGGCATGGCGGCGGCGGCGGCGCGACGGCTGTTGAGCACCGGCTTTTTGCGCAGCGGCCTGGAAGGCCCCTTCGCCGAACAGGCGGCGGACGCCTTCGTCAAGCAGTTGATCGCCGCCGGAGGCTGAGATGGGCCAACGCCTGGACATCAGCGGCGACTTTCCCATCCTGGCCCGCACGGTCAACGGAGCGCCCCTGACCTATCTGGACAACGCCGCCACCAGCCAAAAGCCGCGCTCCGTCATTGACGCCATCCGCCGCTACTATGAGCAAAGCAACGCCAACGTACACCGCGCCGCCCACGCCTTGGCGGACGAAGCGACGGCGGCGATGGAGGGCGCCCGCGCCAAGGTTCAGGAACTGCTCGGCGCCGCCGAAAGCCGGGAGATCGTCTTCACCCGAGGCACCACCGAGAGCATCAACCTAGTGGCCGCCAGCCTCGCCGGTCGCTTCAAGCCCGGCGACGAGATTCTCATCACGGAACTGGAGCACCACTCCAACATCGTCCCTTGGCAGATGCTCCGCCAACGCTGCGGGGCGCAGTTGCTCGCCGTCCGCGTGACTGCGGACGGCGAGATCGACTTGGACGACTTCCACGCCAAGCTGGGCCCCCGCACCAAACTGGTGGCGATGAGCCACGTCAGCAACGCCTTGGGAACGATCAACCCGATTGAAACGCTTATTCAGGCCGCCCATGACCAAGGCGCGATGGCGCTGGTTGACGGCGCCCAAGCGGTGCAGCACCTCGATGTGGACGTGCAGCGCTTGGCTTGCGACTTCTACGCCTTCTCCGCCCACAAGGCGTTCGGCCCCACGGGCATCGGGGCGCTCTACGGCAGGGCGGACCTGCTGGAGGAGCTGCCGCCCTACCAAGGCGGCGGCGAGATGATCGAGCATGTCTCCATTGACGCCACCACCTACAACCAACTGCCCTACAAGTTCGAGGCCGGCACGCCGAACATCGCTGGCGCCGTCGGTTTCGGCGCCGCCATCGACTATCTGCGCGGGCTTCCATGCCAACAACTGCGGCGGCGGGAGCAGGCGTTGGTGGAATTGGCCCTCAGCCGCCTTAAGCAGATTCCGGGGGTGCGCATCGTCGGCGAACCCCGCCGGCGTTCGTCCATCATCTCCTTCCTGATCGACGGCGGCCACGCCCATGACTTCGGCACCCTGCTGGACCAGCAGGGCGTCGCCGTGCGCACTGGCCACCACTGCGCCATGCCGCTGATGGAGCGGCTGGGAGTGTCCGGCACCATCCGCGCCTCATTCGCCCTGTATAATTCCGAGGCCGACGCAGGGCGGCTGATCGCCGGCGTGGAGAAGGCAATGGAGTTCATCTAGCCCCGCGCTCCAGTTGCAACGGCGTCCATCGGCGGGAAGCGGCCAGGCTAGGCAAGCCTGCAAGAAGAGGTATTAACACAATGCGCGTCGCCACCTTCAACCCAGCCGGCATCACCGCCACCACCGCCGCGGTGCGGCACATCGGCCGGCAAGTGGCCCTCTCCGGGCGGCCCTACTTGCGCCTCGGCGTCAAGCAGGCCGGCTGCAACGGCTACATGTACACCCTGGACCATCTGGACGAACCCGGCGCCGACGACCAGGCCTTCCCCATCGGCGAAGATCTGGCCCTGCACGTCAGCAGGAACGACCTGCCCCTGGTGCGCGGCACGGAGGTGGACCTGGTCACCGAGGGGCTGAACAGTGCGTTGAAGTTCAAGAACCCCAACGCCACCGCCCACTGCGGCTGCGGCGAGAGCTTTTCCATGAACGCCAAGGCGCCGGGCTAGCAACGCCCGCAGAGGTTCCACATGCCCATCGTCCCAAGACGCCGACCGCACAGGCTGCCGTTGGACGGTTCTAGCAGCTAGCGACGGGCAGCGGACCCATGCAGCGACGGATCGTCCCCCTAAGCCGGGAGGTGCAAGGCCGACTGGTGCCCACCGGGGATCCGGTGACGGTTCCGGCCGGCGCTTTCGTGACCCTCACGCAGAACCTAGGCAACAGTTGCACCATCGTCTTCAACGGCAACATGGCGCGGCTGGACGGCGCGGACATGGACGCTCTGGGGTTGACGCCGGAGCGCTTGGAGTTTGCGCCGCCGCAGAACGGCAAAATAGACCCCGCTCAGGTCGATGCCGCGCTGCGCAGCGTCTATGACCCGGAGATTCCCGTCAACATCGTCGATCTTGGGTTGATCTACGAGCGCCGCATCAATGGCGGCGAAGTGCAGGTCGAAATGACGCTCACCGCGCCCGGCTGCGGCATGGGGCCGGTGCTGGTGGAGGAGGTCAAGGCGCGGGTGGCGCAGGTGCCCTTCGTGCGGGCCGTGGAGGTGGCCTTGGTGTTTGACCCGCCCTGGTCCCGGGAGCGCATGAGCGAGGAAGCGCAGCTGGAACTCGGCCTTTATTGAAGCCCATGGAACTGAACGACATCCGCGCCGCCTTCGCCTTTTTCGACGCCTGGGAGGACAAGTACCGCTTCATCATCGATCTCGGCAAGGAACTGCCGGACATGGAGGCGGCGGACAAGACGCCGGCCAATCTAGTGCGCGGCTGCCAAAGCCAAGTCTGGCTGGTGACCGAGCTGCGCGGCGGCGCCATGCATCTGGCCATCGACAGCGACGCCCAGATCGTGCGCGGCCTGATCGCCATCATCCTAGCCGCATTTCAGGACCGGCCCCCGGCGGCCGTCAAGGCGTTCGACATTGAGGGCCTGTTCGCCGAATTGGACCTGCTGCGGCACCTAACCCCCGTGCGCGGCAACGGCCTGCGGGCGATGGTGCGGCGCATCCGCCAGGAAGCTGAACTCGCCGCCTGATCCCAGCTTGGGGAGCGCGGCGCGGACAAACGCCCAAGCCGCAAAGGGCGGCCCGCTAGGGAAGTTGAGAAAGCGCTTGGAAGCGCCGCCAACCTTGCATGTCATCCACATCCCAAAGCGGCGGCAGTTCAGCCAATTTGAGGTTCAAGCGGGCGATTCTGACGCGGGTTTCCGCCGCCACCTCCGAGGTGCCCCAAGGAAGGTTCGCAAACAGTTCCGGCACGGGCGCCCGCAGGCCGACCAAGCCATAGCCGCCGTCCTCCGCTGGCCCCAAAACGACCTCATGCCGCTGCAGCGCGGCGGCGGCTTGCCGCACATAGGCGGCGTCCAAGGGGGGCAGGTCGCTGCCCACCACCAAGCCGGGGCGCCCAGAGCGACAACAGGATTCGATGGCGGCCAACATCTTCGCGCCAAGGTCTCCGGACGGCTGCAAACGGATGCCGAAGCCGTAGCGCTTGGCCCAAGCCGCAATCTTGGGATGTTCAGGGTCCCCGGCCACCCAAAGGTCTTTCGGCAAGGCGCTGGCGGACAGCGCCGCAAGCACATGCTCCGCCAAAGCTTCATAGGCTGCGCAAGCCGCATCGGCACCCAACGCGGAGGCAAGCCGGCTCTTCACTTGGCCCGGCGCCGGCGCTTTGACGAACACGCACAGGCGCGGTTCGAGCGGTCTGGTCAACCAAGACGGATGCGCCGATGCGGCTTGCGCACTCTTCGCCATTGGCGGTCAGGAAGGTTCGCCGTAGTAGCTCCGATAGAGCGCCTCCGGCGTCTCGCCCAAGGCGTAGCGCAGCCGCAGCCGCCACATGGCCGCAACCGTGCTGAGGGCTCCCTGGCTGCGCCAACGCCGCGGCGACGCTGCCAGCAGCGTGGCGGCCCGTTGCGGGCGGATGAGGCGGCGCAGGCGCTTGCTGAGCTCCACGTCCTCCATCAGCGGCTGCCGGGGCACGCCGCCGATGGCCCAGAGCAGATGTCGATGCACGAAGATGCCTTGGTCCCCAGTGCAGATGCCGGTGACGGCGGAGCGCAGGTTCATGGCCGCCGCCACCACCCGCAACGGCGGCGAGTCGTCCAGATGCACGTCGAAGCGCCCCCAAACCGGCGAAGCCATGCGCAGGCCGATGACTTCCTCGATGTTGACCGCCGCCGGCCGGGCGTCCGCATGCAGCATCCAGACCAGCTCTCCCTTGGCCGCCCGCACTCCGTCGTCAAGCTGCCCGCCGCGGCTGCGGGGGCTTTGCACCACGGCGGCGCCGAACTCCTCAGCCACCGCCGCGCTGCCGTCCCGGCTGCCGCCGTCCGCCACGATGACCTCCAAGGGCGCCGGCTTAAGGGCCTGCAGCAGTTCCCGCAACGCCGCGGCGTCA
This sequence comes from Candidatus Azophilus sp., assembly GCA_965200465.1. Classification (GTDB taxonomy): domain Bacteria; phylum Pseudomonadota; class Gammaproteobacteria; order Pseudomonadales; family Azotimanducaceae; genus Azophilus. The sequence continues at coordinate 573,288 of OZ241358.1, forward strand.
TTGAGCACTGGCACAACGACGCTGACCGTCATTCCCCGCTGCGCCATCTGCCGAGCGCCCGCCCAGCAACCCGTCCCGGGCAGTGCCCTAGCCGGCTTCCCTGATGGGCGGTGCCTCCCTTCGCCCGGCGGCAAGCCACTCGAACAGCCCTTCGACCCGACCTTCAATCCGCGCCATGCGCTCGCACAAGCCGCTTATGTCCCGATGGATGCCCAAGACATCCCGCTTGATGCTCCACAGAAAGCCGAACAGCCCGGCAGCAGGACGCCTACAGAGCTCAACAACTCAACGCTCATTGCGCTTTCCCGTTTTGATGGCCAATTCCTTAACTGTAGCACACCGTCAATCGAGCGTGGCGTCGTCTTCCCACTCCCCAATCCCCGGATAAGGATCTCCCGGTCCGTCAGGCGGCCCTGTCCAGCAGGACAGCCTGTTCAGCGGGGTTCGCATCCCTAGGGAATGGTGCGGCCTGCGGTTGCTGCAGCAGTTGAGGCATTGGTTCAAGGCGGCGTTGATTTTCATTCGATTCCCGCCCGCCCCGATGTTCGGAAGTGCTTCTCCATTTAACCTCAACGTTGCGCAAGCACTGGGGAAAACGCTTCGCCGCCGCCAGTTGCAGCGGGTCATTCCGCCAGCGCGTCGATGCGCGGGGCCAGTGCCTTTATAGGCATGAAGGGAGAACCAACAGGCACCGGCCCCGCATGGGCGCACCCCGAAGGCCAAGGCTAGGGCGCACTAGGATAGGTTCGGGTCGTATGGCGTTGACGCAGGATGGAGTGTGCTTTCAGGACGATAATAGCTGTTGCCGGGCGCTACGGGTCCCGCTCTGGTCACGGCGAAATCCACCAAGTACAACCTAGGCTTGCGCCAAGGCCGCTTTTGCTTCGGCTTCGGTTCCTTGCGGGGCGAGGACCCCCCCCCCCCCCCCCGGTCTGTTCGCTTTTGCTCATTGGTTTGCCCTCCTAGTTGCGGTTGCGCCATTGGCGGGCTGCACATCTTGTCATCAGGGGCGACATGGCGCAACATCCGCCGCATTCGTTGCCGCGGCTAGCGCTGGCGGTTGCTGCGGCTGTTGCTTGGCGGAAGGATGCAGAAACGGGAGGTGAGGGATGCCCGCATTTGACGTGGTCTCCGAAGTGGATTTGCAGGAGGTTCGCAACGCCGTCGATCAGTCCTCCCGTGAGTTGCGCTCCAGATTTGACTTCCGCGGCATTGACGCCAGCTTCGCGCTGACCGAGCGCGGCATCGAGACGGCCGCCCCGGAGGACTTCCAACTCAAGCAGATGGAGGACATCCTGCGCGGCAAGCTGGCCGACCGCGGAGTCGATGGCGCCAGCTTGAACCCGCAACCCAGCGAGGGCGCCGGCAAGCAGCGGCGGCAACTGTTCCTTCTAAGGCAAGGCATAGACCGGGACTCCGCCAAGCAGATCACCAAGCTGGCGCGGGACTCCCGGCTTAAGGTGCAAGCGCAAATCAACGGCGAAAAGGTGCGCGTCACCGGCAAGAAGCGCGACGACCTGCAGGCCGTCATCGCCCTGCTGAAGGAGGCGGAGCTGGAAGTTCCCCTGCAGTTCGACAACTTCCGGGATTGACGTTTACGATCACCTGAACGGGATCACCGCCTCCCGTCAAGTAGTGTACGCATCCCCGGCTGCGCCGCCGACGGGGGCCACGCCAGCCGCTTGCCCTAAAGTCCCTATAAGCAGATGGGGGCTCTCATGCAAATCCCGCAACCGTTGCGGCACGTTTGCCGTTATACTGACTCGCCGGCCCAAGGATGGGCGGCGCATCCCGGAGAGGTGGCCGAGCGGCTGAAGGCGCTCCCCTGCTAAGGGAGTATGGGTTAACAGCTCATCGAGGGTTCGAATCCCTCCCTCTCCGCCAAAGCCGTTCGGGATTTTGGGGCGTATTTGCCCCCTGATGCGCCATCTTTCGCCGGCCCGTTCTTCGTGAAACTCAACAAAATCAAGGCGTTGCAGGAACGACACATGCCTGAACCTTGGGCGGCATTATATATGCGCGCAGGCTAAAGCCTTGCGGGGCAAAGTCCCTTAACATTCGCGGCACCGCTGCTTGGTGCGCCGCTCGTGACCTCACGTTTCGTTCTGGCCAGAACCCTGTTGTTTGGCGTGGCCTTGATCGCCCTGTGCGGCGGATTGCAGGGCACGCTGCTGGGCATTCGGGCGACGTTGGAGGGCTTTTCCTTCGACGCCATCGGCTTCGTCATGTCCGCCTACTACATGGGCTTTCTGCTCGGCGCCTGGCTGGTGCCCCGGTCGTTGCGGCAGGTGGGGCACATCCGCGTGTTCGCGGCCTTGGCGTCCATAGCTTCCGTGACGGTGCTGCTGCACTCCGTCTATGTGGCGCCGACTTGGTGGTTCCTGTTCAGGCTGCTGACGGGGTTTTGCTTCTCCGGCCTGTACTTGGTGGCGGAAAGCTGGCTCAACGCCATTTCCGCCAATGACAATCGAGGCCGGCTGCTGGCCGCCTACATGTTCGTCATCGCGCTGGGCTTCATCGCCGGCCAGTTCACCGTAACCCTGTGGCCTCCCGGCGGGTTCCAGCCGTTCATCCTGGCGTCGGTGGTGCTCTCCATCGCCATGATTCCCGTTTTGCTGAGCGCCATCGCCGCGCCGCCCATCGATTTCACGGAGCGCTTGCAGCTTGGGCGGTTTGTGCGCACGTCCCCCCTGGGCACGGCGGCCGTTTTCGTGCAGGGAATGGCCTTTGGCGCCCTTATGTGGCTGACCGCCGTGTTCGGGCGCTCGGTTGGCCACTCGGCCGCCGAAAGCTCCATATTGGTGGGCATGCTGATGGCCGGGGGCTTGGCCGTGCTGCTGCCCATTGGCAAGCTGTCCGACCTGCGGGATCGGCGGCTTATGCTGCTCGGTTTGGCCGCGGCGGCGGCGACGGCGGGGGCTTTGGTTCCCTTGGCCGCCAGCCGTTCCGGCATCTGGCCGTTGGCCTTGGCCCTGTTTGCGCTTGGCGGCGCCGTGCAGCCCCTGTATTCGGTGTCCATCTCCTTCGTCAACGACCATCTGGACAGCCGGCAGATCCTTTCCGCCAGCGGCGGCATCATTCTGATCAACGGCGTCGGCGGCATGTTGGGGCCGTTGTTGGGCGCCCAGACGATGAGCCTGTTCGGGCCGGCTAGCCTGTACTACTTCGTGGCGCTGTTGAATGCGGCGCTCGCCGGGTACACGCTCCACCGCATGCTGGTGCGAGCCCCCGTAGCTGCGGAAGACCAGACGGAATTGACGCCGGTGGTCATGCAGACCTCCCAGGTGGTCATCGCCAACGCGATGGACGAAGCGGACACCAGCGAGTCCCCGGCGGCGGTCTCCGGCCCGGCGCCCAATGCGGTCAGCGGGGCGGACTCGACGGCGCCGCGCTGAGGGTCGAGCGGCCCGAAGAGCGCCGCATTGGCAAGCCCGCCTTCCGGCTGTCGCCAGCGGCGGCGGCATTTGCGAAAATGCACGTTCATTCGGTGGAGAACAGGCATGTGGCCTAGGGTTTGGCCGGAGGGCTTCGCCGGGGTGTGCGCCAAGCGGCGGTCTGCTTGGGCCTTCCGGCTAAGGTTGGCGGTGGCGTTCGCCTTGCTCGGCGGCGGCGGCGTTGCTTTGGCCGTGGAAGCGGGCCAGGCGGCGCCGCCTTTCGCTCTGCCTTCGGTGCGGGCGGACGGCGCCCCAATCCGCTTGGCGGACTACCGGGGCAAGGTGGTCTATCTGGACTTTTGGTCAAGCTGGTGCGCCCCTTGCCGACGCGCCATGCCGGAGTTGGCTAGGTTGCGCTCCGAGTGGCCGCGGGAAAAGTTTGAAGTCCTGGCGCTAAATCTGGATACTAGGCGCCGCGATGCGCTCCGCTTCCTTGAACAGGTTCCCGTCGGTTATCCTAGCGCCTTGGACGTCGGCGGCGTCACCGCCCGCCGCTACGGGGTGGCCGCGCTGCCGGCGGCGTTCATCATCGACGGCGGCGGCAAGGTGCGGCATGTCCTCAAGGGGCAGGAGGCGGAAGACTTTGCGTTCATACGGGAGATCCTCGCCAGTTTGGCCGGCGGCGGTTAGCCGGCGAAGCGGGTGCGGATCATTTTCAAGGCTTTAGGGAGCCCTTAAGGGAAACTGAAAATCATGGCATTTGCTATCGCACTGGTTGTGTTGATCGTCGGCTCGGTCGCGTTCCATGTCTGGAGCCCTTGGTACCTGACGGACTTGGCCTCCAATTGGGGCATGATCGACACCACCATCGACATCACCTTTTGGGTGACCGGCATCGTCTTCGTCGCCGTCAACCTGTTCATGGCGTACTGCGTTTGGAAGTTCCGCTACAAGAAGGACAGGCGCTCCGAATACCAGCCCGAGAACCCCAAGCTGGAATTCTGGCTGACGGCCGTCACCGCCGTCGGCGTCGCCGCCATGCTGGCGCCGGGCTTGATCGTCTGGGCGGACTTCGTGACCGTGCCGGACGAGGCGGAAGAAATCGAAGCCATCGGCCAGCAGTGGCATTGGAGCTACCGCCTGCCGGGGGATGACGGCAAGTTCGGCAACGTTGATGCCCGCTTCCTGACGGACGACAACCCCTTCGGCATGGACCCGGACGACCCCCAAGGCTGGGATGACCGCTTGGTGGAGAGCAACAAGGTCCACCTGCTGAAGGACCAGCCGGTGAAGATCAACCTGCGCTCCAAGGACGTGCTGCACAACTTCACCGTCACCCAGTTCCGCGTGAAGATGGACTTGGTGCCCGGCCTGGTCTCCTACCTGTGGCTCACCCCCACCAAAACCGGCGAATTCGAGGTGCTGTGCGAAGAACTCTGCGGCATCGGCCACTTCGCCATGCGCGGCATGGTCATCGTTGATGAGCAGGCGGACTACGACGCTTGGTACGCCAGCCTGCCCACCTACGCCGAAGTCGCCGCCCGTCAGCCGGGGAATGCGTTGGCCGGCCAAGGGCAATACGCCATCTGCGTGGCCTGCCACGGGCCGCAGGGCGCCGGCATGGAATTGCTGAACGCGCCCAAGATCGCCGGCCAGGAGGACTGGTACCTGCGCCGCCAGTTGAACTACTACAAATCCGGCGCCCGCGGCGCCCATCCGCAGGACATCTACGGCCGGCAAATGGCCCCCATGATGGCGACCTTGGCCACGGACCAAGCGGTTGAGAACGTCATCGCCTACATCCAGACCTTTCCCGACGTCCCGGCCGAGGCCACCATCAGCGGCGACGTCGAGCGCGGCAAGGACATCTGGGTCACTTGCGCCGCCTGCCACGGGCAGCGGGGCCAGGGCATCAAAGCCATGAACGCGCCGCGCATGGCCGGCATGACGGACTGGTATTTGGCCCGCCAGCTGGAGAACTTCCGGGCGGACATCCGCGGCAAGCACAAGGATGACCTCTACGGCTGGCAGATGGCGCAGATGGCCCGCATACTCAAGGATGAGGACGCCATCAACGACGTCATCGCCTACATCAACACCTTGAACGGCGCTCTGTCTCCCGTCGGCGCTCAGCTGGCGGCGGTGGACGCAATCCATTTGGCAGCGGAGGAATAGCATGGCTCAAGTCGCACATGACGCCGTGACCGATGCGGACCTAGGTCCCTTCGAGGTCGAGGACGTCGAGCTTTACCATCCCAAGACCTTCATCGGCAAGTACATCTGGAGCCAGGACGCCAAGATCATCGCCATTCAGTACGGCGTCACCGCCATCGGCATCGGCTTGGTGGCCTTGGCGCTGTCCATCCTCATGCGCCTGCAGCTGGGCTGGCCGGACACCTTCTCCCTGATCGACCCGGCCAACTACCTGCAGTTCGTGACCATGCACGGCATGATCATGGTCATCTACCTGTTGACGGCGCTGTTCCTCGGCGGCTTCGGCAACTACTTGATCCCGCTGATGTGCGGCGCCCGGGACATGGTGTTTCCCTACGTCAACATGATCAGCTATTGGGTCTATCTGGCCGCGGTGCTCATCCTGGTGGCCAGCTTCTTCGTGCCCGGCGGCCCCACCGGCGCAGGTTGGACGCTGTATCCACCCCAGGCGGTGGTCGGCGGCACCCCCGGCACCGGCGCCGGCATCATCCTGATGCTGATCTCCCTGTGCGTGTTCATCGTCGGCTTCACCATGGGCGGCCTGAACTATGTGGTGACGGTGCTGCAGGCGCGCACCCGGGGCATGACGCTGATGCGCCTGCCGCTGACCGTTTGGGGCATCTTCATGGCCACGGTGCTGGCGCTGCTGGCCTTTCCGGCGCTTTTCGTCAGTTGCATCATGATGATTCTGGACAGCTTGATCGGCACCAGCTTCTTCATGCCGGCCATGATGGCGGAAGGGCAGCAGACAGCCTATGACGGCGGCAGCCCCATCCTCTTCCAGCACCTGTTCTGGTTCTTCGGCCACCCGGAGGTTTACATCGTCGCCCTGCCGGCCTTCGGCATCGTCTCCGACGTGCTCTCCACCCACGCCCGCAAGAACATCTTCGGCTACCGCATGATGGTCTGGGCCATCGTCGCCATCGGGGCGCTCAGCTTCATCGTCTGGGCGCACCACATGTACGTCAGCGGCATGAACCCCTACTTCGGCTTCTTCTTCGCCACCACCACCCTCATCATCGCGGTGCCCACCGCCATCAAGGTCTATAACTGGGTGCTGACCCTGTGGCGGGGCAACATCCAGCTCACCGTGCCCATGCTGTTCGCCATCGGCTTCATCTTCACCTTCATCAACGGCGGCCTGACGGGGCTGTTTCTAGGCAACGTGACGGTGGACCTGCCCCTTTCGGACACCTATTTCGTGGTCGCCCACTTCCACATGGTGATGGCGGTCTCCCCGGTGTTGGTGGTGTTCGGCGCCATCTACCATTGGTATCCGAAGATCACCGGCAAGATGCTGGACGACACCCTGGGCAAGGTGCATTTCTGGATGACGTTCCTCGGCACCTACGCCATCTACTACCCGATGCACTACCTGGGCTTCGAGGGCATGCCGCGCCGCTACTACGCCTACGGCACGGACACCGCCTTCATGTCGCAGTCCGCCCACGTCTTGAACGAGGCCATCTCCATCGCCGCCATCCTCGTGGCCATTGCCCAGGTGGTGTTCCTGTACAACGCGGTGCGCAGCCTGACCAAGGGCAAGGAGGCCGGCCCCAACCCTTGGAACGCCACCACCCTGGAGTGGCAGACGCCGCACACGCCGCCCAAGCACGGCAACTTTGACGAACTGCCGTCGGTTTACCGCTGGGCCTACGACTACGGCGTGCCCGGCGCGGAGCAGGACTTCATCCCGCAAAACGTGCCTTCCGAGGAGTTGGCCGCAGCCCGCGCCAAGGGGGAGGGCGGCCAAGGCGAAGGCGGGGCGGGCGGCTAACCGATGACCGCGGCGCTGATATTTCTGGCCCTCCTGATGGGGGCGGTGGTCTGGTGGCTGGTGCGCCAGACCATCAACGTCAAGCCCTGGGTGGCCAGCGCCCCGCAGGGCGCCCAGCTGGGGGCGGGGCTCCTGCCGCCGTCAAAGCTGGCGCTGGGCGTTTTGCTGGCGGTCATCACCTCCCTGTTCGCCCTGTTCATCAGCGCCTACTCCATCCGCATGGAGCTTGCGGATTGGCGCCCCTTGCCGGAGCCTGGGCTGCTGTGGGTGAACACCGCCATCCTGTTCGTCGGCAGCGTCGGCCTGCAATGGGCTTGGCGGGCGGCCGCGCGGGAGAACCGGCGCTCCCTGAAGCATGGCCTTGCGCTCGGCGGCCTGTGCGCCGCGGCCTTCATGGTGGGGCAGCTGGCCGCTTGGCGGGAACTTACGGCGTCCGGCTACCTAGTGGCCGGCAATCCCGCCAATTCATTCTTCTATGTCCTCACCGGGATGCATGCGCTGCACCTGCTCGGCGGCTTGGCCGCGTTGGCGAGGACCGTCGGCCACCTGCAGTCCGGAGCGCTGTCAAAGGCCCGCACGGGCGTGGAGCTTTGCGCGGTTTACTGGCACTTTTTGTTTGTCGTCTGGCTGGTTTTGTTCGGCCTGATGCTGTCAACCTGAGTTCAACCATTTCCCTCCAAGATCGAATAAGGAAAAACAACGTGGCGGAATCACTCGCTTTAGCGCCGGGAATCAAGGGCATAGTTGACGACTGGTCGTCGGACCAGCGGGCGTTCAAGAACGTCCCCTGGGGCAAGGCCATGATGTGGATCTTCCTGCTCAGCGACACCTTCATCTTCTCCATCTTCCTGGTGTCCTACATGACGGTGCGCATGTCCACCACGGCGCCTTGGCCCAACTCCAGCGAGGTGTTCGCCCTGACCCTGTTCGGCAACCACATCCCGCTGATCCTCATCGCCATCATGACCTTCGTGCTCATCACCAGCAGCGGCACCATGGCCATGGCGGTGAAGTTCGGCTACGAAAGGAGGAAGGTGCCCACCTTCTGGCTGCTGGTGGTGACGGCCCTGTTCGGCGCCACCTTCGTGGGCATGCAGGCTTTTGAATGGACCAAGCTCATCGTCGATGAGGGCGTGCGGCCCTGGGGCAACCCGATGGGAGCGCCGCAGTTCGGCGCCGCCTTCTTCATGATCACCGGCTTCCACGGCACCCATGTGTCCTTCGGCGTGCTGTTCCTCATCATCACCGCCGTCAAGGTGCGGCGCGGCGATTTGGACAAGGAGACCCCCGGCTTCATGACCGGGCGCCCGAACCGCTATGAGATCGTCGAGACGATGGGCCTTTACTGGCACTTCGTGGATCTCGTTTGGGTGTTTATTTTCGCGTTCTTCTATCTTTGGTAAGGGTGGAGCAACTGCCAGATGTCAGACCAAGGCCAACAACATCCGATTTCCATCTACTTCTGGATCTGGGGGCTGCTGTTCGTGCTCAGCGCCGCTTCCTACATGGTGGATTACCTGCAGTTCCAAGGCTATCTGCGCTGGTCCCTCATCATCATCTTCATGATGCTCAAGGCCGGGCTGATCGTGGCCATCTTCATGCACATGATGTGGGAGCGGATGGCGCTGATCTACGCCATCCTGGTGCCGCCCTTGGTGATCATCGTGCTGGTCGGCCTGATGGCGGGCGAGGCGGACTACACCTTCCTCACCCGCCTGGAGTTCTTTGCCGACTGGGTGTTTGACAACCCCTAGGAAGCCGGCATCGCCACCCAAACGTTGCACCAGCCCTTGGCGGCCACCAGCTTGCCGGGGAAGATGTTGCAGGTTCCCCAACCCTCCTGAGTGGCGACGTACTGGGCGCAGTTGTCGCAGAACGAGTTTTCCGTGCGGGGAACTCCGGCGTTGCCGCCTTCCTCCGCCACATGCTTGTAGCCTAGGGCCACGGCCATGGGGTCGTCCTCGGTCAGCTCCACCTCTCCGGCCGCCCAAGCGGCGCTGCCCAACAGGTTGAGCACGGGTAGGGCGCCAAGGCCCAAGGCGCTGTGCTTCAAAAACGAACGGCGTTGCTGCATCGTCATCCTCATTGACTTTGTTGTTGAAGGTTTGCCGCCTGCTGCCCCGGCGAAGCGGCGGACGGCATTATACACAGGCTGTGGCGGTCATAGTCTAGAGCCGCTGGTTGAACTCCACCAAATTGCCGCTGGGGTCATGGGTGAATGCTTGGCGGCAGACGCCGGCGATCTCCACCGGTTCGGAGCAGGAGCGCCCGGCGGCCTCCAGCGCCGCCTTGACCGCATCGACGTCCGCCACCTTGAAGGCGAAGTGCTGCTCCTTCAGCGGCGGCGCGGATTGCACGCCCAATAGGTGAACCTCCTGTTCGCCGGCCCGCATCCAAGCGCCGGGAAAGCCGAAATCCGGACGGTCCAGCAACTCCATGCCCAAGAGACCAACGTAGAAGCCCAAGGCGGCTTCCACGTCCTTCACGTTGATGGATACATGATGGATGCCCTGAAGCTGCATGTCCGCTCCCACGCTGTTGCGACGCTTCGACTATAGCCCAATCCCCGGATAAGGATTGCCCGGCCCGCCGCCAGCGGCCCGGGGAACGCGGGCTTTCCGCCGGCGGGCGGGGCGCCTGCGCTCCTAGGCGGCAACCCTTCGTAAGTCCTGCAACCATGCAATTGCCGGAAAAACCCCTTGCACGGCGCACCTTGCAACGATTCCTTAACAGCCTGTCGGACTTGGGCTTTTTATAACATGCAACTTATTGAATTATAAGCATTTTATTATTTTCACGAAAAACATGAACTCCTTATGAAGCAGGCACTTAGCGGCAAAGTCCGACAGGCTGTTAAGCGGGGATTGGAGTTTCTTCAGGCCCGTTGTGCGGTTTTTGCAAGCCTTGCTTTAGTATTCGGTTCATCTTTAGCTGCATTGGCCTTAAAGGGGGTCTCATGGGCGTTTTTCATTGTTGTCCGCCGCAAACTGCCGGCATCGGCGGCGGGTGGTTCGCTGCAAGTTTGTTGCCGTTTTTTTTGGCGCTCCCAGCGGCGGCGCAAGACGCACTGTCGTCGGCGTCCATCGTGGAAAGCTCTTGCGTGGGCCAAAGGCAAATGCTGACCTTCGGCTACTACAGCGACTTCAGGCCCGTCAGCTATGCGGAGAAAACAGGTGCCGCCGGCCAGGCCTGCTACATCCACCGGGGCTACGAAGCGGATCTGCTGACGGCCGTGGAGGCCATGGAAGACGCCGGCCTGTCCTTCCGCCGCCGCGACGTCGGGGTTTGGGAGGGCGACTGGCTGGGCCTGTCGGGCGGCGTTTGGCAGCGGTCGGCGACTCAGTATGAGGTCGTCGGCGGCGGCATCACCATCCGCGGCGACCGCGAGAGGAACGCCGCCGGCGAAACCGTCGTGCGCTTCACCTCCGGCCACATCGCCTTCCGGCAGTCCCTGCTGGTGCGCGCTGAGGACCGGGAGCGGCTTGCCGACTACGCCTCCTTGACCAGCGATGTGCGCGTCGGTGCGGTGGCCGGCACCACTGGAGAGGAGCGCCTGCTGCAATTGACCGGCCTGACTGACGCGCAGGGCGTTGTCGCCGCCGGCGCCCGGATTGAAACGCCGCAAGGCGTCCTGACTGCGGACGGCAGTGCCGACTATCGAATCACCGCCGCCGGCGAAACCCCCAACCTTGTTGGTCGGCAGCGCCTGCTGCCGCCGGATTCGACCCTTCCCCAAGTGCTGTATCTGCCGGGCGAATCCGAACTCTTGCCGGCGCTGGGCGCCGGCGAGGTTGATGCGGTGGCCAGGGGCGAAATCGGCAATTCGGACGCCTCCGTGGATTCGGAGGGTGAATTTGTCATCTCCGCGTTGGATTCGGCGGTGGAGTACGGCGGCTTCACCGTGGCGGCCGATCGGCAGGCGCTGCTGTCCTGCCTGAACGAGAAAATTTCCTGGCTGACCGATGAGCGGCGCATTGGCTACGCCCAATGGCGGCAGGACAACGGCCTGTTTCTGCGGCGAGCCGGCATTTGGAACCGGATGCGCAGCGGCCTGCAGCAGGACGTTAACGGCGTGCTGACCCTTGATCTGTCCGAGGTGGCGCCGGACGCGACAGCCTTTGAGGCCGCATCCAACCGAGCGGATTTGGTTGCCGTCGGCATCGCCGGCGACGTGTTGACCGTCCGCCCCAACGAAGATGGCGAGGAAGGCGTTGCCGAAGTCTCCGTGACCTTGACGCGGAACGGCGGCTCGGCCACGACGTTGCGCTTTGAAGTGGTTGTGGACTCCGTCCCATCCACCTATTTGCGGGGTTGGCGGCTCTCCTTGGTGACGGGCGCCTCAGGATCGATTGGCCGGAAGAACGAAGCTGCAATTCACCCGACGGCAACTGAGGATGGCCGTCGATAGGCTGTTGCAGGGTGATTGGATTAAGTCATCGAGCTTGCCGACTGCATGAGGAGAATGCGCATGTCCGTTCCGGTTCAACATCTGGTCACCACCCATTCGGTTCCCGGCCGCGAGGTTCGGGAGGCCCTTGGCATTGTCAGCGCGGAATGCGTGCTCGGCATCAACGTGTTTCGGGACATGCTTGGCGGTCTGCGGGATTTTTTCGGGGGGCGCAGCGGCACCCATCAGAAGGCGTTGCGGGAGGCCCGGGAGACCTGCCTCCAAGAACTTGCGAAGGAGGCGTCGAGCAAGGGTGCGGACGCCGTGGTCGGCGTTGACCTGGACTACAGCGAGATCAGCGGCGGCGGCAAGGGCATGGTGCTGCTGGTGGCCAGCGGGACGGCGGTTCGGCTGAAGTAGGCGGCGGCCGGTGGGCGCAGGCTAGCCGTCGTCCTTCAGAAACACGCAATCGGAGCAGCCTTCTGCGGCCAAGCGGCTTTGCGCCGCCGCTTCGTCCTCCGGGGTTTGGTATTGCGGCCTTGGCGAACGCCCAACGCGGTCATCGACCGGCGCCCCGCCCGCCTTGGGCGTTGGGCGCATGGCCCGCTCCTTCCAGCGGTCGCCGCCCGGCCAGCGGTGGGGCAGGGGGCGGATTTCCCCCGGCTTGTCGGTGCGCTCCAAGGCGTGCAGGGCGTCCAGCATGATGCGGCGCTGCAAGGCCCTGTCGTCGGGCGGCCCGGCGGTGCGGCCAAGGGGGAAGTCCAGAAACACTGCGCGGGGCGGGTTGACCGCCTGGGTGATCGACCATGCGCAGGAAAGGGAGACGGTGGCGATGCCCCTTAGCTCCAGCTCCCTGGCAATCAATCCAACGGATTGATGGCAGACGGGTCAGACCGGCACTAACAGGGCCACGTCCACTTCGTCCTTTTGCAGGCGTTCGGCGATGGCCGGCGCCAGCCGCTCGCGCACCAAGCGGGCGGAGTAGATGCCGCCCATGAAGGCGTAGGCGCTTGGCCCCAGTTCGCCGATGCGTCCCTCCGCAGCCAAGTTGCGCAGGGTCTCCAAGGGAAAGACGGCGTTCGGGTCGCGCCTGGCGTCCGCTAGGTCATAGGCGAAGTGGGTGGCGCGCAGTTCGCCGGTCGGCGTGTTCGAGGGGATGGCGCGGAAGCTGAAGTCGTCCCGGTAGTGAAAGGCCACTTGGCCGGTTCGGTAGATGCCGCCGGACGCCACCAGCCCCAAGCGGGATTGGCTTAAGGGCTTGCGGAGCGGGGCGAACGGCGGCTGGCCTTCATTGCGTGCCCAGCGATAGGGAGGATAGCCCAGCTTGACGTACTGCCGCCTAGTGCGGGCGATGTAGTCCACCGGATTGTTCGGAAGGGGCATGCGGTCCTGCTTAGGCGGCGGCTCACCGATGCGTTTTGCACCATCGCCACACAAAGGTCAAGCGCATGGCCGCCATTAACCTTGCTTTTCTAAAGCAGTAGTTTAGATTGGCAAGGATGATTCCCCGCCATGCAGAACAGGCCGTTGCCAAGGCCTTGGGTCGCCAAGCGGCGGTGGCGTTGCTCGGCCCTCGCCAAGTCGGCAAGACCACCCTCGCCCACAGCATCGTCCAAGGCGTTGATGCGCTGTATCTGGACTTGGAGTCGAGCGCTGACCGGGCCAAGCTGGTCGATGCCCGTTTGTTCCTTGCGGAGCACGAAGGACGCTTGGTGGTGCTCGACGAAGTCCACCGTGCCCCGGGCCTGTTCCCAGAGTTGCGGGGCCTGATCGACCAAGGCCGACGCCGGGGCAACCGCACGGGCCTCTTCCTAATCCTTGGCTCGGCGTCCATGGAGTTGCTCAAGCAGTCCGGCGAAACCTTGGCGGGGCGCATTGAGTATGTCCCGCTTGGCTCGTTCGATGTTTTGGATGTGCCGCCCGCCGCTGCTTCCACCACCAAGCTATGGGTGCGCGGCGGCTTTCCGGACAGCCTTTTGGCGGCGAACGAAGACGACAGCCTAGCTTTCCGGCGCAACCTGATCCGCACCTACCTGGACCGGGACGTTTCCGAGTTCACCGGCCGACGCATTCCAGCGGAAACGCTGGAACGGCTCTGGACCATGCTTGCGCACAGCCAAGGCGCCTTGCTCAACGCCTCAAAGCTGGCCGCCAGCCTATCTCTAAGCGGCCCTACGGTGACCGGATACATCGACTTGCTGACAGACCTGCTGTTGGTGCGCCGCCTGCGCCCCTTTTACGCCAATGTGCGCAAACGCTTGGTGAAGTCCCCCAAGATCTACGTTCGGGACAGCGGCCTTGTTCACGCACTGCTCGGCATTGACGGCTACAACGCCCTTGCCGGCCACCCGGTCGCCGGCGCCAGCTGGGAGGGCTTCGTCATCGAAAACCTGTTGGCTGCGGCGCCGGCCGGAACGGCCGCCAGCTTCTACCGAACGCGCAGCGGCGCCGAGATCGATCTGTTGCTTGAACTTCCGGGCGGCAGGGGAATTTGGGCCATTGAAGTCAAGCTGGGGCTTGCGCCCAAACTCAGCCGCGGGTTCCACCATGCCTGCGAGGACGTTGGGCCGAGGCGGGCTTTCGTCATCTACTCCGGGGATGAACGCTATTCACTGTCAAAGGACGCGGTTGCAATCGGGCTGCGAGGCATGGTGGAAATGCTTGCGGAGAGCTAGCGCAGCAGGCCCACATTGCCCGGTAAACCTTGCTGCTACAGGCGCACCCGGAATTGCAGGGCGAACTGCCGGCCCAAGGAGGTGGTGACCACCTGGTCTTGGCTGTTGGCCACGTTTGCGGGGTCCGGATTGCAGGTGGCGGCGGTGGGCAACGGCGGGCCGGGCGGCGGGCCGGGATTTGCGCAAGCGCCCGGCCGTACTGCGGTGGTGGCCGCGTAGATCTCATCGCCTAGGTTGCGGCCGATCAGGGCAAGCTCATAACGTTCGTCGCTGGAATAAAGGCGCAAGGCGGCGTCAAGCAGCCAAAAGCTGTCTTGGGTGTAGGGGTTCAGGGTGGCGCTGGTGGGGTAGCCGTCGTTGAAGCGGGCGTCCGCCGACAGGCTCAAACGCCAACGGCCGGCGATGGGCCAGTCGTAGGTTGCGCCGACGAAGCCGGCTAGGTCCGGGCTTAGGATGGCCGCCTCGCCCACAAGGTTTTGTCCCGTCGCGTTGACGAAATCCTCTGTGTACTTGGTGTCCGTAATCGCCAATCCCGCCCGAACCGAGAGCCCCTGTGGGCCCGGGGTCCAGGAGAGGTCGAACTCCAAGCCCTCAGTCTTCAACTCGGATGCATTGAAGGTGCGGAATTGGATGATCTGGCCATCGAACAACTGCACCTGCAGGTCGTCGTACCTGTATTGGAACAGGGTGCCGTTTAGGCGCAGGCCGCCGTCGAGCAGCTCAGACTTCATGCCCACCTCAAAGCCCTTCGCTTCCTCGGATTCGTATATCAGGAAGTTGGGAAACTCCGGGTTGCTGGGGTTCAGGGTGGCCGTGGGCAAGGCGCTGTTATCGACTCCGCCGGACTTGAACCCCTCCTTGTAGGCGGCGAACAGGTTGAGGTTCGGCCGCGGGCGGTAGGTTAGCGCCACCTCCGGGGAGAGGTCGTCGTCATTGAACTGCAAACCGTCGATCAGCGGCGGAGCGCCGAAGCCAAAGGCGCCGGCGGCGGCATGCAGGTAGGGAATGCGGATGCGGCCGTCCTTTTCCTCCTTCGTGTAGCGCAGGCCGGCGCTCAGCTCCAAGGCGTCCGTGAGGCTTAGGTATCCGGCCAGAAAGAAGGAGAAAACCTTGGTGTCCAAGTAGTGGTTCTTGTTGTAGTCATACTGCCAGCCGGTGACCGGGTCCGGCCCGGCGATGATGCCTAAATTGAAGGCGTACTGATAGGCGTTGAAGACTTGGGAGACGTCCTGGTAGTACAGGCCGGCCTGGAAGTTGAAGGGCCGCGCAAAGCTGCTGGCTAGGCGCAGTTCTTGGGAGAAGCTTTCATAGACGTTGCGGTGCAGGCCGCCGAAAACGCCGGCGTTGTAGTCGTAGATGTCGGACTCGATGTGCTCCAAATCCACATAGCCGGTCACCGCAGTGAGGGAAAGGTTCTCGGCGAACCGCCAGTCCGCCTGCAGGGCGAGGAAGTGGGTGTCCTGGTTCAGGAAGGGAATGCCGTCGTCGCCGCCGTAGGGCAGGCCGGCCCGCAGTGCGGGATGCAGGTCGGCCATGGAGGTGTTGCCGTTCAACTTGCAGTCATCCACGCCTGGAAACAGCGCCAGCGGGAAGGAGGCCGACGGAATGGCGGTGGGCTGCACTTGGCCGTCGGGGCAGATTTCCTCGGTGCGGCCGTTGGCGCCGTTGTTGTCGTATTCCGAATAGGAGTACTTGAGCCGGGCGCGGAAGTCCAAGTTTGGCTCCCACAGCAAGGTTAGGCGGGCGTTTAACGCCTGCTCGCCTCGGTATCGGTGGCGTACTCCGGGCGCTAGGTTTTCGAACAGCCGGCTGGCCTTGCGGTCGCCAACCGCCAGCCTGGCGCTTAAGGTGTCGGTGACGGGGCCGGACAGCACGAAGTCCAAGTAGCGTTGGTTGTGCTCGGTCTCGTACCCGGCCGTGGCCTCCATCTCCGGTTCGAAGGAGGGGTCGTTGGTGGTGACCGAGATCACGCCCGCCGAAGCGCTCTTGCCGAAATAGAGGCTCTGCGGGCCTTTCAGCACCTCGATCTGATCCATGTCCATGTAGGCGTTGTGGATGAAGCGGCCGATGTTGACCACCACGCCATCGACATTGATGGCCACGGATTGGTCGAAGGCGGCGCTGATTGGGCTGGAGCCGATGCCGCGCAGATAAATGCTGGAGCCATTGCCGGAGCCTTCGTGGAAGACGAAGAAGTTGGGCACCAGCTTGGCGGCTTCGGGAAGGGTGACGATGCTGTAGCGGTCCAAATCCTCCTCGGTGAGGGGGGCGATGGTCACCGGCACGTCCAGCAGCCTCTCCTCTTGGCGGCGGGCCGTGACCGTGACCTCGTAATGGACTTCAACCAACTCATGGGACGCCTCCGAGCTGTCCTCAGACTCGGCGGCCGCCGGCAAGGGCAGCCAAGCCAACAAGGCCAGCGCCATGCCTAGGCGCATTGCTCCCCGGAAATGCCTCCCTTGACGTCTTTGCACGGCGCTCAACGGAAAGCGGAAGAATCGAACGAGGCGCTTGGCGGCGCACCCTTGCGTGGCGAAAGTCATGTCCATCCCCCTAGGTTGGGATTCCTGAGCCGCCTCGCGGCGAACCCACCGTTCGGCCGACGGCGCTGGCGCCGGGCCGTTGGCAAATCCCAACTAGGTTGGATGATTTTCCTGCCTATTCGCCTAGGCTTGGGTAGCTACTCCCTTGCCGGGTTTGGGGCTGTTGTATTCGACAGGCAACCCGGCAGAGCACGGATTGACCTAGTCAGGATTTGCCGAGGCCAATGGTGCAGGGAAAGAACCTTCGCTGTCAACGACTTTTTCACTAATCCCCGGAAAAGGACCGCCCGGCCCGCAGGCGGATGGGGCGAACGCACTCCTAGGCCGCAAGCCTTCGTAAGTCCCGCAACCATGCAGTCGCCAGCCCCCCTTGCAACGCACTTCAACGCTTTCTTAAGCGGGGATTGCTGTTGCCGGAGCTTCGGCCCAAATTTGGCGGTGCGTGATGCGGCTGCCGTGCGGGGCGGATAGAATGCCCATCTGGAAACAACAGGAGATGCCGCCATGCCCACACCCGGAAAGTCCCCCGTCATGCCGACCATGCGCTATCGGGACGCGCCGGCCGCCATGGACT
Source organism: Candidatus Azophilus sp. (assembly GCA_965200465.1). GTDB lineage: Bacteria > Pseudomonadota > Gammaproteobacteria > Pseudomonadales > Azotimanducaceae > Azophilus. The sequence goes on from OZ241358.1 coordinate 590,832, forward strand.
GGCTGCGCCGTGTGCTCGGTTTCTCCGAGCACATGGTCGTGCCGGGGGAGGAAGGCGCGGTCGTCCACGCCCAACTGACCTTGGGCGACGGCATGGTCATGCTGGGCAGCGAGCGGGACGACGACCACGGGCAACTAATGGCCGTGCCGGGGCCGGACGGCCCGAACACGCAGAGCGCCTATGTGGTGGTGGACGACGTGGAGGCCGTGCATGAGCGCGCCAAGGCCGCCGGCGCCGCCATCGTTGAGCCGCTGCAAAACCCGGAGTACGGCGGCGTCTTCTTCGCCTGCCGCGACCCGGAGGGCCATGTCTGGAACATCGGCTCCTATGATCCTTGGGCGCCCTGAATCCCTGGTCGGGGTGGCCGCCCTGGCCCGCCCGCAGGTGATGGGCCTTGACCCAGCAGTCCTGCCTGGAGCTTGAGGATGCGGTGCGCGGCGCTTCGGTTGGGGTTTTGGCCGTCGCCGGCGAGGGGCGGGCGTTCTGCCCCAGCGATGACTTGCGGGCCTTTGGGGAGAAGCGAACGCCGGTCTATGTGGACATTTAGGCGGCGGCGCATGACGTAGCCGCCATCAAGCACAAGCAAGGAGCGAGCATGGTTGCACAGGCAAAGCCCGTCGGCGGGCAAAGGTATCGGGAGTCCTACGGGCGCTGCCTAGAGGACTTCAAGGTTGGGGACATCTACGAACACCGCCCGGGCCGCACGATCACGGAGGTCGACAACAGCTGGTTCACGCTGCTGACCATGAACCAGCACCCGCTGCACTTTGACCGGGAGTACGGCGCCAAGAGCGAGTTCGGCCAACTGCTGGTCAACTCCTGCCTGACCTTGGCCATCGTCACCGGCATGTCGGTCTCCGACGTCAGCCAAAAGACCGTGGCCAACCTAGGCTGGCGGGAGGTGAAGTTGGTCGGCCCGGTGTTTGTGGGGGACACCCTCTATGCGGAGTCCGAGGTGCTGTCGGTGCGGGAGTCCAAGTCACGGCCCACCCAAGGCATCGTGACCGTTAAGACCGTCGGCTTGAAGCAGGGCGGCGAGAGGGTGATTGAGTGTGAGCGGTCCATGCTCATCCCCAAGCGCGGCCATGCGGTTGACGACCAGCTGGACTATTAGCCCACCCATTGCGCCAAGCCGCAAGGGAAGGTCTGATCTAGTGGCGATTTGGCGGGAAAGTTAGCCAGCGGCAGGTTTTCGCGTTCTTTTTCGGCGCCCGGACGCCGCCGCAGGCTCGATGCGAGGCTTTCCCGCCCCCGTTTCCGGCGCTTTAGGCGTTTGCCAAGTGCAGAGGCGCCGCTTTGCAGGGGCTCTTGCAGGTTTTCCCTAGGCGGGGATTGGGGCTTTGGAAAGCCCTGCGGCTGTTAGGCGGCGTAGGCCAGCTGGCCGGCTAGGCGGGCCTTCATGATGGACTGCGCCGCCTCCAGGCAGGCGCCGCAGTTGGCGCCGACGCCCAGGGTCTCAACAAGCTGGTTGACGTCCGCCACCCCAGCGTCCGCTGCTTGGCGGATGTCTGCGTCGGTGACGGCTCGGCACAGGCAAACGTACATGCCGCGGGATTCTAAATGATAGGCATTTTTAATTGCAACAAAAATTTCGTTGCCATTCCAATTCGCCGCTGTTAAAGATTTTTGTTTATAAAACAACAAGTTATGCTTGACTCACGGCTGGAGTCCGCGCATCATTGAAAAAATTTCACCATCGGCCGCCACCAAGGAGACAGCCATGCAGCCCATGCAAGCAGAGGTCATCACCCATCTCAACCGGGTGCTCAAGAACGAGCTCACCGCCATCAACCAATACTTCCTGCACGCCAAGATGTTTGCGGACTGGGGCATGCGGCGTTTGGCGGAGAAGGAGCGGGAGGAATCCATTGACGAGATGAAGCACGCCGACGCCCTGATGGAGCGCATCCTGTTCCTGGAGGGCCTGCCCAACCTGCAGGACCTAGGCCGCCTGCGCGTGGGCCAGCACACCCAGGAGATGCTGCAGTGCGACCTCGCCTTGGAGATGGACGCCATGCCCGTGCTGCGGGAGGCCGTAGCCTATTGCGAGGGTTGCGGGGACTACGTCTCCCGCCAGTTGTTCCGCAGCATCCTGGACTCCGAGGAGGAGCATGTGGATTGGCTGGAAACCCAGTTGGGCTTGATCAACAAGGTGGGCATTGAGAACTACATTCAGTCCAACATGCACTGACCGTCACGGCGCCCCTTGGTCAAAGCCCCGCGCCTCATTGAAGTTGCGGAACGCTTCCTTCTGGCCGGGCGTCCGTCGCCACTGGCCCCAAACGGCGATAGGCGCCTAGGTTGCGGTTGGCGCTGTTCCAGACCCCGCGTCCCGTAAGGGTTTGCGGGCACCCTGAAGCCCCAATGTTTTCGCCCCGCTTGTCGACGAGGGAGCGCGGCCTGTGTGCGGAAGCAGCTGGTTGATGTGCTAAGTTGTTGCACTGCGCCTCGGCCATGGGAAACCGGGCGGCGCCAAGCGAAAATCCGGCCATCGGTTCGGTTGTCCAACACTTGACGACGAACTGGGGCCATCACGTTGGAGGACAGTTAAAACAGCCATGCAGCAAGCACTTCTGGAAACCGACCTCAACCTGCCCAACAAGCGCCAAGGCAAGGTGCGCGACCTCTACGACGTGCATCTTGGCGACGGCGCCGACGCCTTGCTGATCGTCGCCACGGACCGCATCAGCGCCTTTGACGTGGTGATGGCCAACGGCCTGCCCGGCAAGGGCGTGGTGCTGACGCAGATATCCAGGTTCTGGTTCGACCATTTCGCGGACGAGGTGGAGCATCACCTGATCTCCACGGACCCGGCCGACGTTCCCGGCCTGTCCCCCTCCGAACGGCAGGCGTTGGCGGGGCGCATCATGCTCTGCCGCAAGACGGAGGTGGTGCCCATCGAGTGCATCGCCCGCGGCTACATCACCGGCAGCGGCTGGAAGGACTACCAAGCCGGCGGCGCCGTCTGCGGCATCCCCCTGCCGCCGGGGCTGCGCAACAGCGACCGGCTGGAGGAGCCGCTGTTCACCCCCTCCACCAAGGCGGACACCGGCCATGACGAGAACATCAGCTACGCGGCCGGAGCGGAAATCGTCGGCGAGGAGCTGATGGCCTGGCTGTCCGAGACCACCTTGAACCTGTACGCCAAGGCGCGCGCCTACGCTCTCGAACGGGGCATCATCCTGGCGGACACCAAGTTCGAGTTCGGCCGGCCGCCGGGTGCGCAGACGCCCATCCTGATCGACGAGATCTTCACCCCGGACAGCAGCCGCTTCTGGCCCGCCGACCAATGGCGGCCGGGACGCGAGCAGCCCAGCTTCGACAAGCAGATCGTGCGCAACTACTTGGAAACCGTGGTGGACGCCGGCGAGTGGGACAAGACCCCGCCCGGCCCCGCCTTGCCGGACGAGGTGGTGGAGCGCAGCGCCGCCCGCTACCGCGAAGCCTACCGGCTGCTGACCGGCGAGGACATTGGCTAAGGCGGATTTGCTAGGTTTTCCGGCTGTCCGTGGCAAGCGGTTGCCTAGTTGAGTGCGAAGGTGGATTGGGCCACCTACAAGGAGCTTTGCCAGCGGCCCGATTGCTGGCCGCGCTGGATGCTGGAGCAGAGCCTTGAACTGCTGTCCGGCGCCCCGCACCTTGCTCACCCCCTGCGCCTTGCCCTTGACGGAGCGCCCCTAGCCAAGCCGCCCGGGCACCGGGGCCAAGCGGAGACGGACATGCTGCGGCTGCGCTTGGACGGCGCCACGGTGCAGGCCATCATCGCCGTGGTGGAGCAGGCCGCGGCGCAGGGCGCACAGACATCCGGCACCCAAGGCCGGGGTCTTGGCGGCTTCGTTGAGGCTTGGCGGGAGTATGGCCATGTGGCAAATCTGGATCGACCGGGGCGGCACCTTCACCGATCTGGTGGCCAAGCGCCCGGACGGTGAGTTGGTCTGCCACAAGCTGCTTTCCGAGAACCCCGAACGCTACCAAGACGCCGCGGTGCAGGGCATCCGCGACCTCTTGGGGCTGCAAGTCGGGGCGCCCATTCCCCCCCACAACATCAAGCACGTCAAGATGGGCACCACCGTGGCCACCAACGCGCTGCTGGAGCGCAAGGGGGACCGCACCCTGTTCGTCACCACCAAGGGCTTTGCCGACGTTCCGCGCATCGGCTATCAAAACCGCCCGGACCTGTTCGCCCTGAACATCGTGCTGCCGGAACTGCTCCATGAAAGGGTCATTGAAGCGGACGAGCGGGTGGACGCCCAGGGCGCAGTACAGATCCCCTTGGACGAGGACCGGATGCGGGCGGACCTGCAGGAAGCCTTCGACAGCGGCATCCAGGCGGTGGCCGTGGCCTTCATGCACGGCTATCGGCACCGCGATCATGAACTGCGGGTGGGGGAGCTTTGCCGGCAGGTCGGCTTCACCCAAATCTCCATGAGCCACCAAGTCAGCCCCTTGGTCAAGCTGGTTGCCCGGGGCGACACCACGGTGGTGGATGCCTATCTTTCCCCCATTCTGCGCCGCTATGTGCAACAGGTGGCCGACGAACTGGGCATTGCCGGGAACGCAGGGCCGCAGCTCATGTTCATGCAGTCTAACGGCGGCCTCACCGACGCCCGCCTGTTCCAAGGCAAGGACGCCATTCTCTCCGGTCCCGCCGCCGGCGTGGTGGGCATGGCGCGCACCGCCGCCATGAGCGGCATCAGCAAGCTGATCGGCTTCGACATGGGCGGCACCTCCACGGACGTGGCCCATTACGACGGGGAGCACGAGCGCAGCTTCGAGACCCAGGTGGCCGGTGTGCGCATGCGGGCGCCCATGATGCGCATCCACACCGTGGCGGCCGGCGGCGGCTCGATTTTGCGCTTCGACGGCGCCCGCTTCCGGGTCGGGCCGCGGTCCGCCGGGGCCAACCCAGGCCCGGCCTGCTACCGGCGCGGCGGCCCCCTGACGGTGACCGACTGCAACCTAATGCTCGGCAGGCTCCAGCCGGATTGCTTTCCCGCCATCTTCGGCCCCAAGGGCGATCAGCCGCTGGATCTGGAAACGGTGCGGCGCAAGTTCTCCGAACTGGCCGAGCAGGTCGCCGCCGCCCAAGGCAAGGCGATCAGCGCCGAGGCGGTGGCCGAAGGCTTCCTGCGCATCGCCGTGGAGAACATGGCCAACGCCATCAAGAAGATCTCCGTGCAGCGCGGCCATGACGTCACCGAATACACCCTGAACTGCTTCGGCGGCGCTGGCGGCCAGCATGCCTGCTTGGTGGCGGACGCCTTGGGCATGACCCGCATCTTCCTGCATCCCCTGGCTGGCGTGCTGTCCGCCTACGGCATGGGCTTGGCGGAGATCCGCGCCCTGCGGGAGGTGCAGCTGGGGTTCGGCTTCGCCGCCGCCGACTTGGAGCAGCGGCTGACGGCGCAATGCCGCCCCTTGGCGGAATCCGCTCGCCGGGAGGTGCGCGAGCAAGGGGTTGATGAGCGCGACATCTCCGTCGTCACCAAGGTCCACCTGCGCTACGAGGGCACGGACGCCAGCCTGCTGGTCGATGCGGGACCGGCGCCGCGGATGCGGCGGCAGTTCGAGCGGATGCATCGGCGACGCTTCGGCTTCGTCGCCAAGAAGCGCGGCTTGGTGGTGGAGGCGGCGTCGGTGGAGGCCGTCGGCGTCACGGAAGCGGCAATCGACCCGGAGACGAATGCGCCGGCCGCCCAGGGTGCGCCGCGACCGCGGGAGGGGGTGCGAATGCGCAGCGGCGGCGAGTGGCGGGAAGCGGCCCTGCACCACCGCAGTGATCTGCGCACCGGCCAGCGCATCGTCGGCCCGGCCGTCGTCATCGAACCCACCGCCACCATCGTCATCGAGCCCGGCTGGCGCGGCGCCCTGAACCGCCGCGGCCATCTGCTGCTGGAGCGGCACATCGAACGCAAGAGGACCGAGGCAATCGGCACGAAGGCTGATCCGGTGCTGTTGGAGGTGTTCAACAACCTGTTCATGTCCATTGCCGAGCAGATGGGCGCCACGCTGCAGAACACCGCCCATTCGGTGAACATCAAGGAGCGGCTGGATTTCTCCTGCGCCCTGTTCGACGCCGCCGGCAACCTAGTGGCCAACGCCCCCCATGTGCCGGTGCATCTAGGGTCGATGGGGGAGTCCGTCAAGTCCATCATCAACGCCAACCAAGGCGCCATCAGGCCGGGTGACGTCTATGCCCTGAACGCCCCCTACGCCGGCGGCACCCATCTGCCGGACGTCACCCTGATCACCCCGATGTTCGACGCCGCCGGCCAAGAAATCCTCTTCTATCTAGGCTCCAGGGGCCACCATGCGGACGTTGGCGGGCGCACCCCAGGCTCGGCGCCGCCGGACAGCACCCACATCGACGAGGAGGGAGTGATGATCGACAACTTCCTGATCGTCGAAGGGGGCGAACTGCGGGAGCGGGCGCTGCGCGAACTGCTGGGCTCCGGCCCCCACCCCTGCCGCAACGTCGAGCAGAACTTGGCCGACGTGGCGGCGCAGATCGCCGCCAACGAGACCGGACGGGCCGAACTGCGCAAGATGGTGGCCCACTACGGCATCGCAGTGGTCAGCGCCTACATGCAGCATGTGCAGGACAACGCGGAGGAGTCCGTGCGCCGGGTCATTGACGTGCTGCGGGACGGCGCCTTCGAATGCCCCATGGACGGGGGCCGCGTCATCCGGGTGAAAATCTCGGTGGACCGCGCCGGCCGCTCCGCCACCATCGACTTCACCGGCACATCAGAGCAAAGCCCCGGCAACTACAACGCCCCCACGGCCGTCAGCAAGGCCGCCGTGCTCTATGTTTTCCGCACCTTGGTCAACGACCAAATTCCCCTGAACGAGGGCTGCCTGAAGCCGCTCCAGCTAATCCTGCCGAAGCGCTCCATGCTGAACCCGGAATATCCCGCGGCGGTGTTCGCCGGCAACACCGAGGTTTCCCAAGCCGTCACCAACGCGCTCTATGGCGCCCTCGGCGTGCTGGCCGCCTGCCAAGGCACCATGAACAATTTTCTCTACGGCAACGCCAAGCGCCAGAACTACGACACCGTTTGCGGCGGCGCTGGCGCCGGTCGGGACTTTCCCGGCGCTGACGCCGTTCACACCCACATGACCAACACGCGCATGACCGATCCGGAAGTGTTGGAGCTGCGCTATCCGGTGCGCTGCGAGGCGTTCTCCATCCGCCGGGGCAGCGGCGGCAAGGGGCGGCGGAGGGGCGGCGACGGCGTGGTGCGCAAGCTGCGCTTTCTGGAGGCCATGACCGCCACCGTGCTCAGCTCCCACCGGGTCGTCCCCCCATTCGGACTGGCAGGCGGCGAACCGGGCAAGTGCGGCAAAAATTACGTCGTCCGCGCCGACGGCGCCCTCCTGAACCTGCAAGGCAACGACCAGGTGGAGATGGCGCCTGGCGATCTGTTCGTCATGGAAACCCCAGGCGGCGGCGGCTTCGGCAGCCCATCGGCCGCCTGAATTGCGGCGCCGAACGCATTGGCGCCGCGCCCTGATGTGTAGAAGCTGCAGAATGTGCAAACGGCCGCTGTCTGGACTCAGCGCCAATAGATGCTGGACAAAAGGCTTGACAACGGAGCCGCAAGGCCCCTAGCATCCCATCGCCTTGCGGAGCGAGAGAACTATGAGGGTGCCTTTCTCAGAAGCAGGGTGCGAACGAAAACGCCGGCGGCAGCCCTAGGAGCTTAGCGATTGCACAGGAAGCCTCAATGAAGGAGCAAAGAGCATGAACGACAAACAGCATCCCCCCCCCCCCCCCCCCCCCGCAGCCGGTCCCGCAGCTTCCGCTGGCGCGGCTAAGGCGTTGGGAAAACGCCCGTGGTCCAAGCCGACCATTCGGGTAAGCGACGGCATCATCACCATCAGCTCCGGGGGTTCCCCGCGTCCAACGGAGGGCACTTACTATACTTCGCCGTGAACTTGTTGGCAGGCGGGGGAACAACCATGAAAAAGGACAAATGGAACCCCAACCATTGGGAAGACGGCAAATGGATGGTCGGAGACTGGCTGCTTGAGACTTGGCTACGGGACTTTCCCAGACAATGATTGGGGAGGCCCCCCTCCACAGGCGCTTCAGTTAGACAGCATTGCCGCAGCCTTCGGTCCGCTGCGCCACAAGGCCGCAGCCGGCAACCACGAGCCGGCTGGCGCGGACGCCAACGCGGCCAGTGACAAGAAGAGGACGACAAGCGCCACGGGTGCCGCAAGCTGGAATGCTGGTGGGCGAGGACGGGCAACTCAGCCTGAACTGCATCGGCATTCCCGAACGGAGGCTCGCCGTCGTCAACGTCGCCGTCCATTGACCTTGGGAGGACCGCTGCGACGACGAACTGCTCCGCTTGGCGACGCGCTTCCACCGTCCCAGGCGTTCCTTTTCAACCAAGTGAATGAACCTTAACCAAGCCCTAAAACCGTGACACGAATCGGACCTACTACAGTGCCAAAAAGCGGACCCACTTCTCACGAGTACCGCGCCTACGGCCTGCATGTGCGCTCGGCCATCGCGCTGCCGTTCGACTCCTTGCCCCAGACGGCCGAGCCCGCTTCCGCCCCGAACGTAACGGTTCGCCTCGGCGCCGTTCCGCAGACGCTCCCCGCCGGCGCTGGCGGAGCTGTCCAAGGCCGCGCCTGGCAGGCCCGTCCCGGCGCCTTTCTCATCGAGGTCAAAGACATTGCCCGCTATCTGGTCACCGACGGCAAGAACATTCTGGTCGAGCCGCTGGGCGGCGACGCCGACGATGTCACCGCCTTCTTCCTTGGCGCCGCGTTCGCTCCCTTGCTGCAGCAAAGGGGCGTGGTGACGCTGCAGGCGGCTGCGATCGAGTGGCAAGCCGGCGCCGTGCTGCTGCTTGGCCCCAGCGCGCTTGGCAAGTCGTCGTTGGCGGCGGCGCTCGTTCAGCGCGGCCATGCGCTGCTGGCGGACGACATAACCGGCGTGGTGTTGGACGCCGGCGGCCGACCGCTGGCGTTGCCGGCGTTTTCGCGCCAGCGGCTGTGGGCGCAAACGCTGAACAGGATGAACTGGCGCAGCAGGGCGGGCGCAAGAGTGCGGCACGGCTTGGACAAATACTGGGTCGAGGCCGAGCGCCACTGCGCCGAGCTGCGGCCGGTGCTGGCCGCCGTCACGCTGGGTATCCTTGGCAGCGCGGAAATCGACATCGAACCCCTGTCCTGCGGTGACGCCTTTTGGGAGCTTTCGGACAACACGCACCGCAAGCGGGTGTTGGACGCGATGGGGCGGACCGCGGGGCACTTCCGCACCGTGACGGCGCTGGCGCGGCGTGTGCCGATGCTGCAGGCGACGCGGCCTTGGCGACCGTTCCTGCTGGAGGCGCTGGCGGCCCGCGTTGATGAGCAGCTACGGGCGTTGCAGCCGACCGCGGGCCGGCGACGCCCAAGCGGCACGTCCTTGGGGGGCGCCGGAACCCCGCCGTTTGCCCAAAATGCCTCCTCAACGCCCATGCGACGCCTTGCCGCCAAGGCGTACTCCATCTCCATGCGGCTCCAACCCGACGCATCGGGCATCGCCTGGATCGCTTCCTACCCGAAAAGCGGCAGCACCTGGCTGCGGGCGGTGCTGACCAACTACTTGGGCAAAGACGGCGCTCCGGCGTCCATCAACGCTTTGCTTGGCGGACAGACCAACAACCGCGAAGCCTTTGACGAGTTTCTCGGAATTGAGTCCACGAACATGACGGAGGCCGAAGTGGAGCGTCATCTGCCGCGGTTCCGCGAATGGCTGGCCGAAGGCCACTGGAAGGCGCGGCCGCCCTTCGATCCCTCCGCACACGGCGGCGTCCCGCTCATCGTGAGGACCCACGAGGCCCACCGCACTGCGCACGGCGCCGCCCGGTTTCCGCCGACGGGCAGCGCGGTGTACTTGGTGCGCAATCCCCTCGACATCGCCGTTTCCTACGCGCACCACGGCAACGTGCCCATCGACCGCGCCGTTGCGTGGATGAACAGCGATGGGAGTTCGGGGTCGCACATGCCGGAAGGCGCGTTCGGGTTCTTGCCGGAGCTGCTGCTCACTTGGAGCGGTCATGTGTCGAGCTGGGTCGAGCAGGTGGATCTTTCCATCCACGTCGCCCGCTACGAAGACCTGCTGATCCGTCCGTGCGCGGGATTTGGGGCGATCGTTCGCTTCATTGGCCTCGGCGAGGACCCGGCGCGGCTTCGCCAAGCTGTGGAGCGCAGCAGCTTTGCGCGGCTGCAGGAGCAGGAGGCGGAGTTCGGCTTCATCGAGAAGCAGCCCACGGCGCAATCCTTCTTCCGCGCCGGCAGGGCTGGTTCTTGGAAGGGGGCGCTGACGCCGGAGCAGGTGCGGGCGCTGGTGGACGCGCACGGCGAACTGATGGCCCGGTTCGGCTATCTGCACGAGGCGCAGTCGTTCCTGGGGGAATGAAGATTGGCGGCGATCTGCGGAACTCTGGGCGGCGGCGCGAAGGCGTTGCCGGCGCTGCTGGCGGCGCTTGCGGACTGCGGCACGGAGCAATGCGCCTGGACCGACCGGCAACTGGGTCTCGGCTGCCGGAGCGCCAAGACGACGCAGGACGCCGTCGCGGCGCTGTGCGTTGACGAGGCGGCCGGCCTTGCGCTGGTCGCCGACGCCCGCCTCGATGACCGCGGCGGGCTATGCAACGCACTCGGCGTCCCCACCGCCGACCGCGCCGCCATAGCCGACGCTAAGCTACTCGGGCTTGCTTGGCGGCGCTGGGGCCGGGACTGCCCGCGCCACCTGCTCGGCGACTACGCCTTTGCGCTTTGGGACGAGCGCCGCCGCGTTCTGTTCTGCGCCCGGGACCACATCGGCGCCCGGCCCTTCTACTACGCCGCGCCCAAGCATGGCTTCGTCTTCGCCGGCACCGTGGAGGCGGTGCTCGCCGCGCCGAGCGTTCCGCGCGCTTTGGACGAGCAAGCTGTGGCCGCGCACCTCGGCAACCGCTCATGCAGCGACGCGCACACGTTCTTCGCGGCGGTCCGCAAACTGCCGCCGGGCCACTCGCTTGCCGTCGAAAGTCCGCCTGGATGCGAAACGGCAGCTGTGCGGATGCGCATTGAACGCCATTGGCGCCCAGAACTGACGCCCTTGGCGCCCCCCGCCTCGGACGACGCCTGCGCGGAGCAGCTCCTTGAACTTTACGAACAAGCCGTGCGGGACCGGCTGCGCGGGCACGGGCCTCAGGAAGTCGGTGCCCACCTAAGCGGCGGCTTGGATTCGTCGAGCGTCGCAGTCTTGCTGGCCCGGCAGTTGCGGAATTGGGGGCGTCCGCCGCCGCCCGTGTTCACCTGGCTGCCGGCGTTGGGCGACGCGCCGCCGAAGCCGGAGCATGCGCCGGAATATGCGCTGGTTGACGCCGTGTGCCGGCAGGAAGGGTTGCGGCCATGCCACGGCGCACTATCACCCCGGGACCTCCTTGACGTGCTGCGCCTCGACGGGGCGCTGCCGGGCGTTCACGTCCACCTCAACGAGGAAATCGCGCAGCGCCATGCAGCGGACGCCGGCGTTCGGCTGCTGCTGTCCGGCTGGGGCGGGGACGAGTGCGTGTCGTTCCACGGTCGGGGACACTGGCAGCATTTGCTGCTGCATGGCCGGTGGGGACGGCTGGCCGCGGAGTGTCGAGCGCAGGAGTCGTCCGCATCGCGCTTTCTGGCGCATGTCGCGCTGCCGCTGCTGCATCCTAAGTTGCCGATCGCACTCCACCGGCTGCGGCGCGGCCGAAGGCTGCGCAAGCGCATGCTCATTGACCCGGCGTTCGCCCGGCGCACCCGCTCCCTGCCGGAACGGCAGTTTCGGGCGGTTGGCGTTCGCAGTGCGCAGTTGCGTGTGCTGCGGGCGAAGCATCTCAGTGTACGCATTGAAGGCTGGGCCGCCAGCGGCGCCCGGCGCGGCATTGAGTACGCCTATCCGCTGCTGGATCGCCGGCTGCTGGAGTTTGCCCTAGGACTGCCGCCGGAGCAGTTCCGGCGCGGCAGTTGGGGGCGCTGGCTGTTTCGTCGCAGTTTGCGCACGGTGCTGCCGCCGGCGGTCTGCTGGAACGTCAATAAAACGGACCCGGCGCGCAGCGAACCGCTCATCGACGCCTTTGTTGAACAGTTCCCGAGGATCCGAGAGATGCTCGCCGCCCGGACGCCTTCCCGCGCCGGCTATGTTGACATGCCGCGCTTGCTGGAACACCTGGACGCGGCCCGCTTCCGGGCGCAGCCGGAACCCGGCCCCATCATGAAGGCGCTGCAGTTCCTGGACTTCTGACCGCCTGCCGCCTGCCGGGGCGTCCTCCAATCCCCGGATGGGGATCGCCCCGCTCCCAGCGGCCCCTGGGAGCGCGGGCCTTAAGGCCCGCTGCTAAGCGGGGCGCCCGCGCTCCTAGGCAGCAGACCTTCGCAAGTGCTGCAACCATGCAATTGCGGGGAAATGGAAAAAACCCTGCACGGTGCGCCTTGCAACGCACTGCAACGATGCCTTGACAGCCTGTCGGACTTTGCCGCTAAGTGCTTGATTCATAAGGAGCTCATGTTTTCAATGAAAATAAGAAAATGCTTATAATTCAATAAATTACATGTTAAAAAGCCCAAGTCCGACAGGCGGTTAAGCGGAGAGTGGGGTGGAGCGTCACGGGTCTAGGCCGGCGAAAAAATGGCCTGCGGGCATGAAAATTGCGATTGCAAGCAAAAAATGCTTGTAATATATTTCAAGCAGGTTACGCTGCATTTTGACATGCGTTAATGTGGCTTTGTCCAATCCACTGTTAGGGAGAGATGAATATGTGGGGAAAAGTCTGCAAAGCTTCTTCCGTTCTTGGCGTTTTCATGGCTGGTTGCGCCGCGACGGCGGCCTTGGCCGAAGAAGCGGCTGAGGAAGGTCTCACCATAATTGAGGAGGTCTTCGTAACCGCCACGAAACGGGGCGCCGTCGCCGCGCAGGACGTGGCCTACAACATCTCCGTGGTCAACGGGGAGTTTCTCGACGACGTGGGCGCGGACGACTTCTACGGCTTCGCCCGCAGAACCGGGATTCAGGCCGAAGACTCCGGCCCAGGCGAAAAGCGCTTCATCATCCGCGGCGTCAACTTGGCCGGCAGCGCCAGCGTGGGCCTGTACTACGACGACATCCCGACCACCGGCTGGGGGGAAACCGGCAACGCCAACGGCCAGCCGGACTTCCGCGTCGTTGACTTGGAGCGCATCGAGATCCTGCGCGGACCGCAGGGCACCCTGTACGGCGCCGGCTCCGTGGGGGGCACCATTCGCCTAGTCACCAACAAGCCCAACATGCGGGAGTTTGAAGGCGGCATCAACGCCGATTTCGCCGGGGTCGGCCAAGGCGGCGGCGCCAACTACGCCTTTGACGGCGTAATCGACGTCCCCTTGGTCGAAGACCGCCTTGGTCTGCGCGTCGTCGGCTTCTGGATGGACCGGGACGGCATAACCGACAACCTGTTTCTGGACATCGAAGGCACCAATTACCACGAAGTCGATGGCGGGCGGGCCACCCTGCGTTGGAACGCCACGGACTCGCTGACCATCACCGGGTCCTACTGGCGGCAGAACACCGAGGTGGGGGACCGCCCGGAGTGGAACCCGCTGTGCGACCCCGCCGTGCATGTCTGCTACGTCACCCCAGGGACGGGCACCGAGCCGCAGGACTCCGCCAAGGTCACCCGCAGCACCAACAGCAAGCGCATCACCACCCAAGGCACGGTCACGCCCTACATCGGCGACATGGACCTCTACTCCCTGAACGTGCAGCAGGAGTTCGATTTCGGCACCTTCACCAGCAGCACTTCCTGGTTCATCCGCGACGTCAACTCCTCGTTTGAAAGCTCCGACTTAGCCGGGGAGTTGCTCAACAGCCCGGACTCCGTGATGCCGGTGGGCACCGCTCAGGACACCGACCAGTTCAGCCAGGAACTGCTGTTTTCCTCCAGTTTCGGCGGGCCGGTCAATTTCGTGGCCGGCTTCTTCTACCAAAACCGGGACAGCCTTTTCCGGCAAAGGGCCGGGGTGCTGGCGCCTCGGCCGGGGCTCACCGGCTTGGAGCTCTTGGACAACCCCGCGCCTCAGGAGAGCTATCTGGGCACCCTGTGGTTCCTGGAGAACATCTTGGGCATTCCGGGCGTGCAGCAGAATTTGGGCAGCGGCCTTCTCTTCGACGTCCAGTTTGACCGGGACTACACCAACACCTCCTTCTTCGGCGAGGCCAACTGGCAGGTCGCGGACCGGTTCATGCTGGATTTCGGCCTGCGCTGGTTCAAGCTGGAAAACGACATCCAGGAAACCAAGCTGATCAAGCCGGACTTCACCAACCTGCTCCTAGGGGTGCCGCCCGGGGAAGCCAGCCAAGACTCCACCTTCAAGGACACCATCTTCAAGGTCACCGCCTCCTTCGACTTCACCGAAGACATCCTGGGCTACGTGACCTGGAGCGAAGGCTTCCGGGAGGGCGGCGTCAATCCCCTGCGCACCGCGGAGTTTCTGCCGATCGGCTTCGAGCCGGACTCAGTCACCAACTACGAGGCGGGCCTGAAGATGGAGCTGATGGACCGGCAGTTGGTGGTCAACACCGCCCTCTATCTCATTGAGATCGAAAACCTGCAGGTCGACGTCGATGATCCCACTGGGCTGTTCTCCGTGTTCCTGAACCTCGACGAAGGCGGCGCCGAGGTCACGGGCTTTGAGCTCGAAGTCACCTACGCACCCCACGCCATCTCCGGCCTGCAGGCGCAGTTCGGCGCTCAATGGACGGATGCCGAATACACGGCCGACATCCCCGGCCTGGGCGATGACGGCAGGTTGAACGCAGGGGATCCAATGGTGGAGGGGCGCAAAGGCGACCCCTTGGAGCAAGTCGGCGATTGGACCTTAAGCGGCAACGTGCAGTACAACTTCCCGGCCTTGGGCAGGGAGGCGTTCGTCATGCTGGACTGGTCCTACACCGGCGAGGCGTTTTCCGAAGCCAATCCTCTATTTCCCTGGGGCAGGGACATAGGCGGCTACCATTTGCTGGGGCTGCGCTTGGGGCTTAAGGGCGAAGAGTGGGGCGGTTGGAGCGCCACCCTCTACGCCAACAACCTGTTCGACGAGGATGGCCTGATCCGCTACGACAACCGCGGCTCCTTCGTCATGCGCCCCAACGCCCCGACGCGGGTCACCACCTATCCGCGCACCATCGGCCTGAACCTGAGCAAGACCTTCTAAGGGAGCTTCGGGACCGCAGCGGGAGCAGCCCCCGCGGGAGCAAGCTGGTCCGGCCGCCGCCCCGCTGAAATCCGCATCCAGGTTTCGGCGGGGCGGGGGCAAACAGGCCGATGTGCATGGCGGCTTAGTGGATTAAAATACGCGGCCCTTCGTTTAGGACCAAGCAACATGAGTTATCGATTTGACGGCAAGGTGGCCATCGTCACCGGCGCCGGCGGCGGTTTGGGCCGTTGCCACGCCCTGGAGTTGGCGCGACGCGGCTGCAAGCTGGTGGTGAACGATCTCGGCGGGGCGGTGGACGGCACCGGCGGCGGTTCGGAGGCCGCCGCCAGGGTGGTGGCGGAAATCGAAGCCGCCGGCGGCGAGGCCATCGCCAACGGCGGCTCGGTCAGCGACCGGGCCGGGGCGCAGAGCATGGTCGAGGCCGCGGTGCAGCGCTGGGGGCGGGTGGATGTGCTCATCAACAACGCCGGCGTCCTGCGCGACAAATCCTTCCACAAGATGGAACTGGACGACTTTCAATTCGTTCTGGACGTCCACCTGATGGGCTCGGTCAACGTCACCCGCGCCGTTTGGCCGATCATGCGGGAGCAGAACTACGGGCGCATCCTGGTCACCAGTTCGCCCAGCGGCCTGTACGGCAACTTCGGCCAAGCCAACTACGGCGCCGCCAAGCTGGGCCTGGTGGGGCTGATGAACACCCTGAAGATCGAAGGCGCCCGCTACAACATCCGCACCAACACCATCGCCCCCGTCGCCGCCACCCGCATGACGGAGAACCTGATGCCCAAGGAGGCCCTGGCCAACCTGGCCCCGGAACTGGTCACCCCGGCGGCGGTCTATCTCTGCACGGAGGACGCCCCCAACGGCGTTGTGCTGCAGGCCCAGGGTGGCAAGTTCTCCGTCGCCTGCATTGTCGAAAACGCCGGCATGGAGCTGGGTGCGGCGGCAACGGCGGAGGACATCGGCGCCAACTTCGAGCGGATTGCGGACCTAACCGGCGCCAAGCCCCGCGGCAATCTCGACCTAGGCGCGATCTAGCCGCCTTCCAACCAAGGCATAGGCCCGCACTCATGGCGGCGGCAGCGCTGACCCTCGCCCTCACCTTTGTGGCCGCCGGCGCCCTTTGGCTCGGCTTTGGGGCCAAGCTGAAGCTGAACGAGGATGCGCAGGTCAACGACCTGCTCAACCTCGCCCTGTACTACGCCCTGTGCCTGCCGGCGGTCTTCGCCGTTGTCTTCGCGCTAATCGGCTAATCCCATAGCCAATCCAAGCATTAAAGGCACCAAGCACCAACTGCTGGACCCTTATTGGGAGATTGGGATGCAAATAAAGGCAAAATCTTGGTTGCCGGCGGTGGGCGTTTCTGTGCTAGACTTCGCCTGCGGTCAAACATGGCCGCGGACATCCGGCTTGGGGGCGATACGGTCTCGACGTCGGCGTCAAAGCAAGAGGTGCATGCCGAGAGGGTGGCGACTCTCGTTAAACAACCGCTGCAAACAATTAGTTGCCAACGACGACAACTACGCACTAGCGGCCTGACCGCCGCTAACGCTGAGGATCCCTCTCCTGCGGGGTGAAGCCAGCGGCAAGGACAGCAGGATCGCGCTTTTGCCGGCGCCCGGCGGCGAAAGCGTTAGATTTTCCGGGCTCGCCAACAGCGCCCTGGCCGTCGGGCCGCTTGCGGTTAAATGAATGGACGAGCCTAAGCATGTAGAGCCGATTGCGGCGAGCCTACGGACGCGGGTTCAACTCCCGCCGCCTCCACCAATTCGCCGCCTGGCGCGGCTTCCTTAAGCCGGCAAGGCACCGCCCTCAGGGTGCCCTTCGCCCACTCCCTAGCCCAAGTCAAAGGCATGGTTCCGCCGTTCGCCAAGGCTTCCTCCCGGGCCGTAGGTTTGCTCCGCCATCCGCACCCGACCGCCGCAGTGGATGAGCGCGGTGCTGGCCCTGGTGCCGTAGGCGTCGCCGGGGATGAAGCATGGGGTGTGGCGGGCCTCCACTGGGTCCGCATCCTCGTGCAATCCCGGCGCCGGCGGCTGCTCGTTGCGCAGCAACTCAATGAGCGCATCGACGTCCGCACCCTGTGCAACCGCGCATCGCAGCCGAGCGGTGCCCTCCACGGCCTTCGGCCAACGGACGCCGAGTTCGGCGTTGGTCAGGGCGTAGCAGCCGGGTTCGAGCACCTGGGTTGCGCCGCGATTGGAGGTGCAGACCAAGTCCCGGCCGTCCCAAAGCAGCAGGTTGAAGCCCTGATAGCGTTCCTCCTCAATGCGCTTCGCGAACGCCAAGGCGGTTTCGCCGCCGCCCAGAAAGTTGACCGGCAATGCGCCGCGCGAGCTGGGCGGCGCGCCGGCGCCGAAGTCGGTGAAGTTGGTCACCGCGGCGAAGCGGCCCGCGGTGTTGACGCCAAGCCAAGTGCCCCCGGCTTGGCGGTCACGGCCGGCGAGCAAGCCGGGAACGTCGCTCCACCAATGTGCGTTCAGGGCGGGGCGGGCGTAAAATTCGTCCCGATTGGCGGCCACCACCAGCGGCCGTCCCGGCGCGACGCGATAGGCGAACAAGACCAAGCACATGCAGACAAGCCGGTTCAGGGAAAATGCGGGGAGCAAGTATATCGGCGCGGCGCATTGTCCGAACTCGGCAACCAAGGCTGCAGTCCGCAGCGCCTGAACAGGCGGCGTTGGCTAAGGGAATTGAGTTTTGCACTATCCGAACATCGACCCGATCATTGTGGCCATTGGCCCGGTTGCGTTGCGCTGGTACGGCTTGGCCTATCTGGCCGCCTTCCTCGTCTGC
Source organism: Candidatus Azophilus sp. (assembly GCA_965200465.1). Classification (GTDB taxonomy): domain Bacteria; phylum Pseudomonadota; class Gammaproteobacteria; order Pseudomonadales; family Azotimanducaceae; genus Azophilus. The sequence goes on from OZ241358.1 coordinate 608,847, forward strand.
TGGCATTTGGGCAACTGGCAGCGGGCGCATCGATTTACGGATTGGACCCGCCAGCAGATTTCGGACTTGGTGTTTTACGGCGCATTGGGGGCCGTCATTGGAGGCCGCCTGGGTTATGCGCTGTTCTACGGCTTTGAGGCGGCGCTTCGGGATCCTTTGTTCGTGGTGCGCATTTGGGAAGGCGGCATGTCGTTCCACGGCGGCCTGCTGGGCGTGATGGCGGCCATGCTCCTGTTCGCCCGCCGCGGCGGGCGCGGCTTTTGGCAGGTGATGGACTTCGTGGCGCCGCTAACTCCCATCGGCCTGGGTTTTGGGCGGCTGGGCAACTTCATCAACACGGAGTTGCCGGGGCGGGCGACCGATGCGCCCTGGGGCTTGGTCTATCCCTGCCACGCGGACGCCGTACGCGCCATCAACCCTCTTTGCACCGGCGCATGGGAGCCTTTCGTGCGCCATCCTTCGCCGCTCTACCAAGCCTTCGCCGAGGGCGTGGCGCTGTTCGCCTTGGTTTGGTGGACGGCCTCCCGCCGGCCGCGCCCGGGCGTGGTCTCCGGCGTCTTCCTGGCCGGCTACGGCGCACTGCGGCTGATTACGGAGCGCTTTCGGGCGCCGGACGGGCATCTCGGCTTCATGCTTATGGATGCGGTGACGATGGGGGACCTGCTCTCCCTGCCCATGGTGATCATAGGTGTTACCATCATCTTCTGGGCGACTTCCCGCCCCGGCCAACCGCCAGCAAAACAGGCATGAAGCAGTATTTGCACCTTCTGCGCTTGGTGCGCCATCAAGGCGTCCGCCGCAGCGACCGCACCGGCACCGGCACCCGGGCCGTCTTCGGCCATCAGCTGCGCTTCGACTTGGCCGCCGGCTTTCCCTTGGTCACCACCAAGCGGGTGGCGTTCCGCCTGATCGCGCATGAACTGCTTTGGTTCCTGTCCGGCAGCACCAACATCAAGTACCTGCACGACAACGACGTACACATCTGGGACGAATGGGCGGACGCAAACGGCGAATTGGGGCCGGTTTACGGGGCGCAGTGGCGCTCCTGGCCGGCGCCGGGAGGCGAACGCATCGATCAGATCAGCCGGGTGGTGGACGGCATCAAGCGCAACCCGAACTCCCGACGGCACATCGTCAGCGCTTGGAACGCCGCCGAAGTGGAGGGCATGGCGCTGCCCCCCTGCCACACCCTTTTTCAATTCCATGTGGCGGAGGGCCGGCTGTCCTGCCAGCTTTACCAACGCAGCGCCGACCTTTTTTTGGGGGTGCCGTTCAACATCGCCTCCTACGCCCTGCTCACCCTGATGATGGCCCAGGTTTGCGGTCTTGCCCCCGGCGAGTTCATCCACACCTTCGGCGACGCCCACCTCTACGACAACCACTTGCAGCAGGCGGACATCCAACTCGCCCGCACGCCCCTGCCCCTGCCTAGGGTGGAGATCAATCCACAGGTCAGCGACATTTTCGGCTTCGCGATCGAGGACTTTGCCTTGCTCGACTACTCCTGCCACGGCGCCATCAAGGCCCCGGTCGCCGTCTAGGCCGGGCGGCGGAGCTGGGCCTTGAAGCTGGCGCTTATCGCCGCGGTGGCCAGGAACGGCGTCATCGGCCGCAACAACGGCCTGCCTTGGCGGCTGCCCAAGGACATGCGCCACTTCATGACGACGACCTTGGGCCATCCGGTGATCATGGGGCGGCGCACCTACGAATCCAGAAACTCGCCCTTGCCCGGCCGCGCCAACATCGTTCTCACCAGCAACCCCGAATATGCCGCTGGCGGCATTGAGGTGGCGGCGGACTTCGCCTCCGCCTTGGCCATCGCCCGCCGGCGGTTGGGCGGCGCGGACATGGCCTTCGCCATCGGCGGCACCGCGGTTTACGCGGAGGCGCTGCAGACCGCGGAGCGCCTGTACATCACCTGGGTGGAGGGGGAGGTCGATGGCGACGCCTGGTTCCCGAAGGTGAACTGGGAGCAGTGGCGGGAGACCTCCTCCGCATCCCATCCGGCGGACGCGCGCCACGACCATCCCTTCCGCATAGCCATCTACGAGCGAACACGGGGCGGCGCGTAGCGGGGTATGATGGCGGCCCCAACGGGCCTGGACAGCTTAGCCATGATCATCAAGCCGCGCATTCGCGGGTTCATTTGCACCACCGCGCACCCCTTGGGCTGCGCCGCCAACGTGCAACGGCAGATCGACCATGTAAAGGCGGCGGGGCCGATCGACGCCGGCGTCCGCAACGCCTTGGTGCTGGGCTGTTCCGGAGGCTATGGGTTGGCGTCGCGCATCCTGGCCAGCGCCGGCTGCGGCGCCAACACCCTCGGCCTGTCCTTGGAGAAGCCGCCCACGGAGACCAAAACGGCCACCGCCGGCTGGTACAACAACGCGGCCTTTGCGGCCCAGGCGGCGGCGCTGGGCGTTCGCGCCCAAACCCTGGATGCGGACGCCTTTTCGGACGCCGCCAAGGACCGGGCGGTGGCGGCCCTAAAGGAGAGCTTCGGCCCTCTGGATCTCTTGGTTTACAGCTTGGCCTCCCCCGTGCGGCGGCATCCCCGAACCGGTGCGCTGCATCGCTCCGTCATCAAGCCCTTGGGCGGGCCGTTGCGCATGAAGTCGTTGAACGTGGACAAGGGCGAAGTGGTGGAGGTGGAGCTGGCGCCCGGCAGCGAGGAGGAAGTGGCCAACACCGTCGCCGTCATGGGGGGAGAGGATTGGGAACTCTGGGTGGACGCCCTCGACCGCGCCGGGCTTCTAGCGCCGCGCTTTCGCACCCTGGCCTTCACCTATCTTGGCAGCGAGCTTACCCGGCCCATCTATCGGGGCGGCACCTTGGGCAAGGCCAAGGAGGATTTGGACCGAGCCGCGGCGGCGCTCAGGGCGCGTTTGGCGCCCCTCGGCGGCGTGGCCAGAGTGGCCTCGCTGAAGGGCGTGGTGACGCAGGCGAGCAGCGCCATCCCGGTGGTGCCGCTGTACATGTCGCTGCTGTTCAAGGTGATGAAGGAGCAGGCTGTGCATGAGGGCTGCATCGAACACATTCATCGGCTGTTCGCCACTCAGCTCGCCGTTGGCGCGGAGCAGCGTTTGGATGAGGCGGGCCGCATCCGCGTGGATGACCTGGAGCTTGCCGAATCCGTGCAGGGCGAAGTCCAGCGCCGCTGGACTTTGGCGGCCACGGAGAACCTGCACGAACTCGGCGACCTAGCCGGCTTCAAGGCGGACTTCCTGAACATCTTTGGCTTCGGGTTGCGCGGCGTTGACTACGACGCGGACCTGGACCCGGCGGCGCCCCCGCCCGGCTAGGCGCCCGCATTCGCCAGCGCCCAAGCGGGCGATTTGTTGGCGCGGCCGAACCTGCGGGCGAACTCCCACGGCTTGTAGGACGATGCGGCCGGTTCGCAAGGGGCAAAATCCCGCCTCCGCAGGCGGCGATCGCCACTTCCACGCCGCCGCGCTCCCTCGTCAAATGGAGCCATGCTGCAAGCCGCCAAACTCGCCGCCAACGCCCGGCCGTTCCGCTACCTCTGCTACCCGGCGATAGCGCTTGGCTTTCTGGTTTTTGACGGCCCCGCACTGCAACCCGCCGCCGCAGTGCTCTCCTGGTGCCTGCTGTGGCCGCTGTGCGTTGACCTTCTCCAACGCAAGGCGTCGGCAAGGACGATTCTTAGGGTTCACTTGCTTGAAGCCCTGCTGGCCTGCTTCACGTTCGCCTGGGCGGGGGTCAACGCCGGGCTGGCCTTTGCGGTCGTCATCATTATCGTGGCCAGCAACGCCCTGCAGGGCGGCATCGTTCAAGCGCTGCAAGCCACCGCCGGAACCGCGGCGGGCGTGGTTGCCGGCGGCTTGGCCTCCCCCACGGCGGACATCCTGAATCTGCCGCCATCGGCGGCTTTCTCCGCATTGCTGGTGCTGGCCTATTGCGCCCTGCTGGGCCACAGGGCGCATGCCCAAGCCTTGGCCCTTTCCAGCAAACGGGCGCAGGTTCGCGCCATGAACGCCCGTTTGCAGCAGTACCTGCCCCACACCCTTGCCGAGCGGCTGCTTGAGCCCAACAAGCCGCGGCTGGAGCGCCGTTGGTTGGTGGTGGCGTTCGTTGATCTCGCTGGTTTCACCTCTTTGGTGGAGGAGTTGCAGGCCGAGGAGCTGGTTTCCGTCCTTGACAGCTACTTGGGCGCGGTCGCCGGCGTCACCAAACGCTGCGGCGGCACCTTGAGCAAGGTGCTTGGCGACGGCGCCATGCTGGTGTTCGGAGAGTCCGGCCCGGTGAATCGCCGCCAGTTCGTGGCGGACGCCCTGCAATGCTGCCGCCTGCTCGATGCGGAGCTAAAGGAACTGGCCAAGCAATGGCGGGCGGAGGGCACGCCGGCGCCGGTGCATTTGAAGGCGGGCATGGCCAGCGGCTACTGCTCCTTGGGGGACTGGGGCGGTGAAGGACGCCTCGAATACACGGTGATCGGCCACCCGGTGAACCTAGCCAGCCGCCTTGAGAACCTGGCCGGCGCCGATGAGGTGTTGGTCTGCGAGCGCACCGGACTGCTGGCGGATGTCGTTCTTTCGCCCGTGCAGGAGCGGCCGGTGAAGGGCCTCGGCCCAGTGCGCTACCGCAAGGCGCAGTCCTGCTGACCCACAGCCGTCTCCCGGCGCCGACAAGGCGGGGTTCCGCATGATGAGGAAGTACACATGGCCCCTCCAGACGGCCGCCTTCACCATCCGCGAGGCGAGACATTGCCCGGCCAAGCTCCGCCGCGGCGGATTGCAAATCGGCTAAGGTCCGGCCACGCTGTCCGCTCCCCGTAGCCTCACATTGGCCCACCTTGGATGTGCATGCGGTTTGGGCTGGGGAACGGCGACGGCTCGTTGCGCGGCGGCGGGCGTCTGCTAAGGTGCCGCTTTGTTTATGCGGGAGGCGCTTGCGCCGAAGGTGCGGCCTATGGACAAACCGTTTCTCAAGGCTTGCCGGGGGCAGCCGTGCGGCTTCACGCCCATCTGGCTGAATCGGCAGGCCGGCCGCTACATGCCGGAATACCACCGCACCAAGGGCGGCCTGACCAGCCTGGAGTTCTTCAAGCACCCGGAACGCGCCGCGGAAGCCGCCTTGGATGCGCAGCGCATTCTCGGCGTTGACGCCGCCATTCTGTTCGCCGACCTGTTGCCCATCCTGGAGCCGATGGGGTTGACCCTGGACTATCCGGCTGGGGTGGGGCCGGTGTTCGCCAATCCGGTGCGCAGCGAGCGGGACGTGGAGGCCCTAACCAGCTCGTCGGCGGCACAGGCAACGCCCTATGTCGCCGAGACCATCCGCAACATTCTTTCCGCCCTGCCCGCCGACATCGCGCTGCTCGGCTTCGCCGGCGCTCCTTTCACATTGGCCTCCTACGCGGTGGAGGGCAAGGGCTCGCGCAACTACCTGTTCGTCAAGAAGATGATGCACCAAGCGCCGGTGCTCTGGGAGCGGCTGCTGACCAAGCTGGTGGACCAGCTCTTCAGCTACCTGGACTTGCAGATCAACTCCGGCGCGGACGCCGTTCAGTTGTTCGACACCTGGGTGGGCTGCCTGTCCCTTGCCGACTTTCGCCGCCATGTCCTGCCCCACACCAAGCAACTGCTGGAGCGCCTCCGCGCCCGGCATCCAACCACCCCCACCATCTACTTCGGCACCGGCAACGCCCATCTGTTGCCGGACATCGCCGCCCTCCAACCGGACGTCATCGCCTTGGATTGGCGCCTGCCCCTAGGCCCGACTTGGAGGGACTTGGGCTGCCAAGCAATGCAGGGCAACCTGGACCCGATGCTGCTCTGCACCGACCGAAGAACCATCGCCCGCGAAGCCCAAGCCGTTCTGGACTCCGCCGCCGGCCGCCCCGGCCACATCTTCAACCTAGGCCACGGCATCACGCCGGAAACGCCCGTGGAAAACGTGAAGTTTCTGGTTGAATACGTGCATGAGCACGGGTGATGGAAGGCTCCACCTCAAAGGCCGCGACTTTGCTGTTGCGGTCGCACAGCATGGCGCGTCTGGAAAGCAGGCGACCTTCCAAACGCATTGACAGGCCGGCGCTCCCTGCGTACAGTCTCCACAATCCAGCCGCACCTGCATCCAAGCCGACATTCCACCACAAAGCTGCATAAGGGGGGCCTTAGTGAGTTCCAACCTTCAAGACCGCGCCAAACGCGCCGCCGAGTTGTTTGCGGACAAGGCGCGCAAGCCGCTAGTCATTGAATTCGCCGGCGTTCCCAAGGCCGGCAAAACCACCACGCTCTCGCATGTGCGGACATTTCTTAAGCGATGCGGCTTCCGCACCGACATTGTCGTGGAGCGAGCGTCGGTCTGCCCCATTCGAGACAAGAAACATGCCAACTTCAATGTCTGGACGGCTTGCACAACGCTTGCCCAGATTTTGGAGAAAACGCAGAACCCGCCGAGGCCGGAAGATCCGCAAATGCTCTTTCTCGATCGTGGCATATTTGACTCCATCTGTTGGATGACAATGATGGAGCAGATTTCTAGGGTTAGAAAAGAAGATCGAGAGCTTATCCAAAGATTTCTCATGATTGATGACTGGAGAAAACGAATATCGGCGGTGTTCGTTATGCTGGCGTCGCCTGCCGACTCGATGCGCCGGGAACAGGGCGTTCTTCCCGTTTCGGGATCGGGCGGCTCCATTATGAACCCGGAGATACTTGACAAAATAAAGAAGGTGAATGAACAGTGCATCGAACAATTGGGCGGGAAGTTCCGACTATTTCCGATCAACACTTCCGCGGGCGAAACCAAGGACAATAAGCAGCGCACCGCGGAGGTGGTGGTGGAGGCAATTCTGTCGCTAGTGGAGGGCCATGTTGACGAAAACATACTGTCCTGTCCAAAGGGACTGGTGACGGATCTGTTTGCTGGTGAGTGCTTTATCGACAGGGATAAAGCGGAATCTCTAGCGGATATTTTTCGGGGGCCGAGCGCGACCTACCGGCCAAGGGACGAAGTGGAGCGGGACAACTCCGTTGTGCAGGCCCTTCCCATCGTCGTTGTTCGCAACGCGGACGGCGCAGTGCTGCGGCTGCGGCGGCGCGAAAAAAGGAGCGACAATCCGCTGCACAACAAAATTGTCATCTGGGCGGGAGGCCATGTTCGCTGCGAAGATGCGGACAACGGAGACCCACTCACTCACTGCGCCGTTAGAGAACTTGAAGAGGAATTGAGGTTGCAAGTGGAGCGATCGTCGCTTCGCCTGATGGGAGCGGTCCATTTTGGCAATGGCGAACGCACGGCAAAGCATGTTGGCGTAGCCTATGAGTGGCGAGCGAAGACCAACGACGTATCTGCGGTGCTCAGCCGCTCTGAATTCTTTGAGAAAAGCGGCACATCCCTTAGCGGAAGTTTCTGTTCGGTTGAAAAGCTAGCAGACGATGTGCAGAACAAAAACGCAGGGGAAAAGCTGGATGAGCCTTGGTCCGCGGAGCTCATCCGAAATTGCTTGGCCAAGGATGCAATGGAGGATTTGTTTACGCGCAACTCCCAGCCATCAGGCGGCCGCGCATAATGAGCGGTCCACTGCAAAGGTTTTTGGTGAACAAGTTACCCGCTAAGATTGGCGCAAGGGCAGCCATTGCTTTAGGGGGATTCGTGCTGAATTATGGACCGATTTCTCGTTGAATTTCTGCGGGTGAATGAGGAGTCCCGCCAAGTTCGTTGACAGCTTAAGAAGGCGTGGGGACACTTCCAAGGGGTTAGTCGGGCGGCGTTCGTGGCTTCGGTTAGCGTTTCCGGGCTGGTGCATCGGTACGGCGGTGATGCCATCGTATTGGACGGCATCGACCTTGAGGTTGCGGATGGGGAGGCGCATGCGGTCTTGGGCGGTTCGGGTGCCGGCAAGACCACGTTGCTCAATTTGCTCTCCGGCCTGCTGCGCCCTGGCGCGGGCTCGATCAAGTTTGACGGCCGAGACCTGACGGCGGTGGACGCCGCAGAGCGCAATGCGGCGCAGGTGTTTCAGTTTCCGGTGCTTTATCCGCGGCTCGATGTGGCCGGCAACCTCGGCTTTCCCTTGCTCAACCGGGGCTGGCGGCGGGCCGCCGTGCGGCGTCGGGTTGGCGAAGTGGCGGAACTGCTGGCCCTAAGCCCGCTATTGAACGAAAGGCCCCGCGCCCTGTCGTTGTTTGAGAAGCAGATGACGGCAATTGGCCGGGCCTTGGTGCGTCCCGACGTGGCCTTGGTGCTGCTCGACGAGCCGCTCACCGCAGTGGCGCCGGCGGCGAAGTGGCGCCTGCGCGAGGCGCTGCAGAGGGTGCGGCGGGAGTTGCGGTTGACGATGATCTACGTCACTCACGATCAGACGGAGGCCCTGACCTTTGCCGAGCGCGTCACCATGCTGCATCAAGGCAAGGCGCTGCAAACAGGCGCTCCGCAGGACTTGTACGAGCGCCCCGCCCATGAGGAGGTGGCGCGGTTCATCGGCTCGCCGGGGATGAACTTGGTTCCGGCGCAAATAGCGAACGGCGAAGTCTGCGTTGGCGGCCAAAGCCTCGGCCCTTGCGCACTGCCGGATGGGGACTGCGTGGCCGGTTTTCGCCCGGAATGGGCGAGCATTGGAGACGGGGGCATTCCCGTCAGTGTGCGCAGCGTCCGGCCGCTAAGCGCCTTGGGCGGAGAGCAAATGGCGTTGCTGACCGCCGAAGTTGCAGGCGCAACCATCCATGTGCGTCAACCGCTAGATGCAGCCCGCAATGGCCAAGTCCGTTTGCGCATTGCCCAGGAGCGGCTTCTGCTCTACCGCAATGGCCGGCGCTTGTGAAGACGCCAGCGGACGCCCGCCTCTTCCGCTCCGGTGCGCTGCGCATTCGCCGATTGGCCCCCAATCCCCGGACAAGGATCGCCCGGCCCGCCGCCAGCGGCCCTTGGGAACATGGGCCTGTGGCCCGCAGGCGGACAGGATGTCCGCGTTCCCAGGCGTCAAGCCTTTGTAAGTCCCGCAACCATGCAACCGCCGACCCCCCCTGCACGGTGCGCCTTGCAACGCATCTCAACGATTCCTTATGCGGGGATTGGGGCCGTTGGCCGCTTGCTCGGCCTTTCGCTTGGCATGAATGCCTGTGGGGCGATCCGCGGTGAAACGTGCAATCTAGCCGCAACAATCTAGCTTGGTTCGCCGTGGCGCCGGTGGTGCTGGTGGTGGCCTTCAGCGCCGCGGCGCCGCTGATGACGGTGGTGAACTATTCGGTGCAGGACGTCTTTGACGTAAACACCCGCATCTTCGTTGGCCTGGACTGGTATCGGGAGACGCTGCGCGACCCTAGGTTTCTAGATGCGCTGCTGCGGCAACTGGCCTTCAGCGCCTCGGTGCTGCTGCTGGAAGTCCCGCTTGGCGTCTGGATTGCCCGAACCATTCCCCGGCAGGGGCGGCAAACCACGGTATTCCTCATCATCCTGGCCGTGCCGCTGCTGATTCCTTGGAACGTGGTCGGCGTGATCTGGCAGATCTTCGCCCGGCCGGACATCGGCCTGCTGGGGGCGGCGGTGTCCGGCCTCGGCATCTCCTACAACTACGCCAGTTCGCCGGTCGCTGCTTGGATCACCCTGCTGCTGATGGACCTGTGGCATTGGACATCCTTGGTCGCCCTGCTTTGCTTCGCCGGCTTGGCCTCCATTCCGCCGGCCTACCACCAAGCGGCGGCCTTGGACGGCGCCAAGGGTTGGCGGCTGTTCCGCCATGTGGAGTTGCCGCACTTGCGGTCCGTGCTGACCATCGCCGTGCTGCTGCGGGCCATGGACAGCCTGATGATCTACACGGAGCCCTTCGTGCTGACCGGCGGCGGCCCCGGGGCGAGCACCACCTTCCTGAGCCAATACCTAACCACCATGGCGGTGGGGCAGTTCGACCTAGGCCCGGCGGCGGCCTTCTCCGTGCTCTACTTCCTGCTGATCCTGCTGCTGTGCTGGGGCTTCCACGCCAGCGTGATGCGCCGCGATGCCTGAATCCAAGGCGCATTGGAGCCTGTATCTTTACTGTTTGTTCCTGCTGGCGCCTTTGTATTGGCTGGTCGGCATGGCGGTGAAGCGCAACCGGGACATTCTCGGCGGCCTGGAGCTGGTGCCCGCCAACCCAACCTTGGCCAACTTCGTGGAGATATTCACCAACCCGGCTTGGTATCGGGCGTTCTTCAACTCCTTGGCCTATGTGGGCATCAACAGTGCGCTGACCATCAGCATCGCCCTGCCGGCCGCCTATGCGTTTTCCCGCTATCGGTTCTTGGGGGACCGGCAACTTTTCTTCTGGCTGTTGACCAACCGCATGGCGCCGCCGGCGGTTTTTTTACTGCCCTTCCTGCAGCTCTATTCGTCCATCGGCCTGTTCGACACGCCGCTGGCCGTGGCCCTGGCCCATTGCCTGTTCACGGTGCCGCTGGCGGTTTGGATTCTGGAGGGGTTCGCCTCCGCGGTGCCTAGGCAGATCGACGAGATGGCGGCCATCGACGGCCATTCCTTTGCGTTCTTTTTTCTGCGCCTGTTCATCCCCCTCATGCGCGGCGGCATCGGCGTAACCGCCTTCTTCTGCTTCATGTTCAGTTGGGTGGAGCTTTTGATCGCCCGCACCCTGACGGCCAGCGAAGCCAAGCCCATCGTCGTGGCCATGACCCGCACCGTCAGCGCCTCCGGGCTGGATTGGGGGGTGCTGGCCGCCGCCGGGGTGCTGACCATTCTGCCCGGCCTAGCCGTGGTCTGGTTCGTGCGCCGCCACCTGGCCAAGGGCTTCGCCTTGGGCAGGGTCTGATGGCTTGGGTGGTTCCAGCTTGGCGAATCGTCGCCTTTGGAAAGCCCTAATGTCCTGGATGGCTTGGACTTGGCAGACCGCCGCCTTCTTCAGCGCCGTCGGCTTGGCGCTGGCGGCCATGACCTGGGCCGAAATTCGCTGGCCGACGCAATTGCGCCGGGGCTTCCTGCCCATGCCCACCACCCGCGGGGACCGCTTCTTTATCAGCCTGCTGGTCGCCGCGGCCATCCATGTGGCTTGGCTGGCGGCAACGGACGCCCCAGTCGGCTGGGCTGGCCTGCTCAGCATCGGCTGCGCCGCAGTGGTGATGCGGTACGGATAAATCCCTCCGGAGCCACCAACACACCATTTTTTCACTTCGGGTTTGTCGCAACGTGATATGCTGCCAAAACATCGGCAAGCGCAGCTATTCGGCTAAGCCAGATAAGGGAGGTCGAAATGATGAGGCGAACTAGGCGGGATCGGGCGCATTCACTTCTAGGTTTCTCCACTTGGTTTCGGCGGCTGTTCCCGGCCCCGCTGACGCACGTCCCTTCAGACGAGGAAATGGAGCGAAGCGCCAGTCTTATTGCGCGGTCAACCGTCATGCAGCATGCCGAAGGAAGCGTTCTGCTTGGCGAGGGCAAGTTCGAGATCACTGGAGACCTACTAGAAAGCGATGCAGGCCGCGTTGAGAGTGCTTAAACGGTGACCGCTGCTGATTTCCAAGATGCAATTAGAGAGATCAGGGACCTATACAACACCGCTGAAGCTGATCTGAAAAACGTAGGCCGCATCAGGGACGCCTTGATCATTACCGGCATAAATCAGTGCCGATACGCCGGGCAGCATCTGTTGCGGGCGCTGACTGTTGACGACCGCCAGGAAGTTGAAGACAACCTAGACGCCGCCAAACGGCATGTCCAACGGGCGATCTACGACATCAATGACTCAGCCATCCAATACTACCTGAGGGAAATTGATGACCTGCGCACCAAGCATTTCCCTACCGTGGACTTTGCTGTCGTTGTGCCCCAGTACGGGGAGATCATGGCGGCAGTGGTTGAAGCGGAGGATTTGGTCAGGACCACTGGCGACGACCTAATGAATCGTGAGCAGCACTACCGCGCCACCAGAAACGCAGTCGCCTCATTGGAAAAGGCGCACAACACCTTGAACAAATTCCGCCCAGACTTGGTGCGCGCCGCTCGGAAAGAAAACCACAAGAAGTTGGTGGCTTGGTTAGGCGTCGCGGTGACGGCTCTCTCCGCCGTAGCTGTCGCCGTTGTCAAGCTATTGGCCGATTGATGGCGCTAAAAAGCCCTGTAATCAGAGAAGCTTGCAGGTTGTGCCTCTGACAGCCTAGGCCCGCGCACGGGCTGCCTAAGCGCCAACCGCAACCCACAACAAGGAATTCCGTCCAGATGTTTCAGCAAGCCGTTTTCCCCGTAAAAGGACGGGTTTCCTTTCGGCCTGCCCGCCAATGCTTCTGTGGGTTTGGCCTGTTGTTGCTTAGCGGCTGCGGAGGCGGGGAGCGAACCGCTGAGGAACGCGCTGCGCCGGCGCCGGAGGCGGGCTACGCCGCCGAGGCCGCCCGCTGGGTCGATGAGGAGTTTCAGCCTTCCACCCTCTCCCGCGATGAGCAGCTTGCCGAACTGGCTTGGTTCACCGAGGCGGCGGCGCCGTTGCGGGGTGGGCGCATCAGCGTGGTCTCCGAGGCGTTGACCACCCACGCCTACGAATCCGAAGTGCTCACCCGCGCCTTCGCCGACATCACCGGCCTGCAGGTCACCCACGACCTCATCCAGGAGGGCGACGTCATCGAGAAGCTGCAAACGCAGATGCAGTCCGGGCGCAACATCTATGACGCCTACGTCAACGACTCCGACCTCATCGGCACCCACGCCCGCTACGGCTACGTCGTGCCGCTTTCCGACTTCATGGCCGGCGCCGGCGCGGCCTTCACCTCGCCCACCCTGGACGTTGAGGACTTCATCGGCCTCAGCTTCACCACCGGGCCGGACGGCAAGCTGCATCAGTTGCCGGACCAGCAGTTCGCCAACCTCTATTGGTTCCGCTACGACTGGTTTCAGCGCCAAGATCTGCGCAACCGCTTCCGCGCCGCCTACGGCTACGAATTAGGCGTGCCCGTGAACTGGTCCGCCTACGAGGACATCGCCGAGTTCTTCACTGAGAAAGTGGGAACCATCGACGGCGAACGGATCTATGGGCACATGGACTACGGCAAGAAGGACCCCTCCCTAGGCTGGCGCTTCACCGACGCTTGGCTGTCCATGGCCGGCGCTGGAGACGTCGGCATTCCCAACGGCAGCCCCGTGGATGAATGGGGCATTCGCGTGGAGGGCTGCCGTCCGGTGGGGGCATCGGTGCGCCGCGGCGGCGCGACGAACGGCCCGGCGGCCGTCTATGCGCTGCGCAAGTACATGGAGTGGCTGAAGCGCTTTGCGCCGCCGGAGGCCGCCGGCATGACCTTCTCCGAAGCCGGGCCGGTGCCGGCCCAGGGCCGCATCGCGCAGCAAATCTTCTGGTACACCACCTTCACGGCGGACATGATCGAGCCGGGCTTAGCCGTGGTGGATGCGGACGGCGCCCCGAAGTGGCGCATGGCGCCCTCTCCGCACGGCCCCTATTGGCGGGAGGGCATGAAGCTCGGCTACCAAGACGCCGGTTCCTGGACCCTGCTCAAGAGCACTCCCTTGGAGCGCCGCCAAGCCGCTTGGCTGTACGCCCAGTTCGTGGTGTCCAAGACCGTTTCGTTGAAGAAAACCTTGGTGGGGCTGACGCCGATTCGAGCCTCCGACCTGAATTCGGACGCCATGACCGAAGCGGCGCCCCGGCTGGGCGGCTTGGTGGAGTTCTACCGCAGCCCGGCCCGAGTGGCTTGGACTCCCACTGGCGCCAACGTGCCGGACTATCCCAAGCTGGCCCAACTCTGGTGGCCCAACGTGGCCGACGCGGTCAGCGGCGCCGTTTCTCCGCAACAGGCGATGGACAATCTAGCCCAGCAACAGGACGAGGTGCTCGCCCGGCTTGAGCGCATCGGCATTCAGGGCGACTGCGGCCCCAAGCTCAACCCGGAAACCGACGCCGAGGAATGGCTGACGAAGCCGGGCGCTCCCAAACCGAAACTGGAGAACGAAAAACCGCCGGGGCAAACCGTGCCCTATGACGAATTGATAAACGCTTGGCGGGAGGGCCGGGCGTCTTGAGCTAGGGCTTCGTCGCCATTTCGCCCTTGGCGCTCCAGCGCGTGTTCGAAGCTGACTAGGCGGCGGATCAGAGCGTTGTAGCGGGAGTGGCTGTTGCCGTCGCCGGTTGCGCAGAGCGCCGCGTGTAGCGCCAATTCGGGTTGGTCGGGCAGGCCGGGCGGCTGGGGCACGTCCAAACCGGCGACCCGCAGCCTTGATGCGCCCACCGCCACCAGCAAAGCCTCTATGGAAAAGTCGCGCCGCTTCCCGCAGGCGACGTCGGTTAGGGCCTCAACGCCGGCCGCCACCAGCTCGGCCCCCGGAAGGTCCGTTGGCACTTGGTTCGGCTTGACCTGCATGATTCCTGACTCCGCCATCGGCTTGGGCGATGCGCTTGGCCGCCCGCCGCAGGCTACGGCAGCGCACCCGGCGCACTTTATTGCGTGTTGGCAACAAATGGAAATGTCCGGTCTTAGGAACCTAGATTCAAGTACGGAGAAACCGCGGAGTGGATTTGTGAGGAAAGCCGCTAATCCCTGCTTAAGGAATCGTTGCAGCGCGTTGCAAGGCGCACCGTGCAAGGTCTTTTCCGGCGATTGGGGTTGCGCCCGCCGGCACCTGTGCCTTAATGTTTTTCATCAACGCCGGCCGTAGGGCTAGGAGCTGTTTTCAGCGTGAAGGTTTGGGCGGGTCAACCGCCAGCGATCCCTAGGTTGAAGGCATGAAGCGCCGCAGCAGGGTTCGGCCGGCAGTGGCGGCCTTTGCCGGAACGGTCTTCACCGCGCTTCTTTTCCGCTCATTCGCCGTTGGCGTCGGCCCGGACGAGTTCAGCCTGCTGGCCATGGCGGAGTCCATGCGCACTGGCGCCTTTCCCTACGCCGCCTATTGGGACGTGCGCCCGCCCTTGGCCTACTTGTGGGCCTTGCCGTCCGCCTACGCTGAAAACGCCGCAACCTCGGTGGGGTTGCTCCGGCTGCTGGCCTGGGCCGCCCAAGCCGGCGCCGCCTGGCTGTTCTTTTGCCTCTTTCAACGGAGCCTTGGCGTGGCGGCGGCGGCAGTGGGGGCGCTGACGCTGCTCGCCGCCGCCAACATGACCGGGCTGCACGCCGCCGCCCTGCCCAACCACTTCAGCATGGCCATGTCCGTGGCGGCGTTCGCCTGCTTGGTGGCGGGGCTGCGCCGGCCGGGCGGGGCAGCCTACTTCGCTGCCGCATTGCTGGCCGGCCTGCTGCCTTGGATCATGACGCACAGCGGGTTGGCGGCGCTGTCCTTGGCCGCGTTGGCCATGCTTGGCGCATTGAGGCGGAGGAGCGTTCCGGCAAGCATCGAGGCGCTGGGACAACATGGGGAAGTTCCCAGCAATCCACAGGCGCGGCCTTGGCTAGGGCACCGCCCGCTGGGTTGGCTTGCCGTGGCCTGTGCGCCATCGGCGGCGCTGGTTGCGGCTTATTTTCTGTGGGGACCCTTCGACATTTTCGTGCGCACGGTGTTCGCGGCGCCGTTCGGGGTGCTGGACATGCGCTCCGCAGGCGGCGGTCATCAATTCCTTTCCAGCGATGCGGTCTGGCGGGTCCTTGCCGCATCGCCCTGGGCCGTGGCGCAGGCGCTGCTGCTCGGCGCCGGCGCCCTTTGGCTGGCGCCGTCCGTGTGCGCCGCGCCCACGGGCTCGCCGCTGCGTTTCTGCCCGTTTCTGGCGGTGCCCTTGGCGGTGGGATTCGCAGTCATGGCCTACGCCAAGCCGCCGGCGCCGCCGGAATATTGGTTGGACATGGCGCCCGTGGCCGCACTGTTGGCCGCCGTGGCCGCCTCAAGGGTGCTGGCTTGGCCCGGTTGGGCCGCTTGGCGCGTCACTCGCTGCATTCGTCCCGCCGTGCTTCGCCCCTGTTTGGCGGCCGGCATCGCAGTAATCCTGATTGCGCCGACGGACCCTTGGGCGGAGGCGCCAAAACCACCCTTGCCCAAGACCTATTGCAGCGACGTGGCCGCCTATTGGACCCAGCGCCTAGCCCCGGGCGAGACGGTTCTGGATCTGGTGGGCGTTTGCGGCTTCCACCTCTTGCGCACAGGGGCCAAACTGCATCCGCCTTTCACCTTCGCGCCCCTGTGGCTGCGGCAATTCGACCACCCTTGGATAGGCCAGGCGCTGGCTGGGGACGGTTCACCGGCCGCCGCGGCGGCGCGGTTGCGCCAAGCGCTGGCGCCCGAGTCGAGCGCCGGATTGATCCTGGCGGACAATCAACTGCTTCGCGAAGTCCGCAATCAGGGTTGGCGCCACTGGTTCTTCAAGGAATGGCGGCTGGTCTGGTTTAGCCGCCTGGAGGGCCGCGACCCGGAAGAACGCCTAGGCAGCTTGGCGGCGCTGGTGCGCAGGCGTGGCGGTTAGGGGCGTTGCGCCTCCAATTGCCTTAGCCGTTCCTCCAGTTCAGCGGCGCGGGCTTCAGCCGCTCGGCGGGCGTTGGCTTCCTGCTTCCGTTCCGCTTCCAACGCCTCGTAGGTGCGCAGATCCTCGCCACTCTCTGGGTCCCGGAAGCGCAGATTGTCGCCCTCCATCCGCAAGTCCAAGCCCAATGCCCGGCTGCGCACCACCGACTGCCCCTTCTCCCGACGCGGCGGCAGGGGCCAGTATTCCCCGTCCGCCAACAAGAGCCCCTGCAGGGGCTGGGCGTGAAATTCACCCGTCGGGTCACACAGCCAGTACTCCCCAACCCCCAACTGTGCGTACAACGCCCGCTTCGGCCCCGCATCCTCACGCCAAGTGGATTTGGACGCCACCTCCAGAACGAAGTCCGGCGCCTTGCCCTCCTCCCAGAGCTTGTAGATTTTCCGGTCGCCCTGCGCCGCCCCAAAGGCCACGAACACATCCGGCGCCACCCGCTTGGCGGGCTTTCCCTCCTCGTAGTAGATGAGCAGGTCCCCGGCCACAAACACGTCCCGCCGATGCTGGTAGCGGGCGCGCAAAACATTGAACGCATGCACGGCGTTGCGGTATTGCCATGTGTTTTCAGCCATGGGCCGTCCGTCCGAACTGGGGTAGAGCGGATCTTCGTGCCCGCTTGGTGGGACGCGATGCAGCTTCATGGCGGTGTCCTCCGGCGCCCTTGCGCGACGCCACTTGCCGGGTGGGTGGAAAAGATAGCATAGTTGTTGGCGCTGGGCCTCCCCTCTTTTTGGGTTCAAGCAGCGGGCGCCAGATTGCGGCATCGTCAAGGGCGCTGTCTGTAGGAAATCTCTGAAAATGCAGTTTTATGCTTCCCCAATCCCCGGGTAAGGATCGCCCAGCCCGTCGCTGGCGGCCCTTGGGAACGCGGGCCTGTAGCCCGCCTGCGGACGGGACGGCAACGCTCCCAGCCGTCAAGCCTTCGTCAGTCCTGCAACCATGCAACCGCCGGGAAACCTTGCACGGTACGCTTTGCAACGCGCTTCAACAGTTCCTTAACGGCCTGTCGGACTTTGCCGCTAACTGCTTGATTCATAAGGAGCTCATGCTTTTGTGAAAATAAGAAAATGCTTATAACTCAATGAGTTACATGTTACAAAAAGCCCAAGTCCGACGGCTGTTAAGCGGGGATTGGGGCAATGCTTGAGCCAGCCTTGAGCGCCGGCGGCGGCCAAGGCCGCCCGATTCCGCTCCTGCCGGCGATGGCCTGCGCCCTGGTCTTTTTGGGCTTTGCGCTGTTCGTGCTGCCCGGCGCCACTCTTTCAGCCAGCTTCACTCACGACCTGTTCGTCTATCTCGGCGGCATTCATCGCGTGGAGCAAGGGCAACTGCCCTCCCGGGATTTCTATTCGCCGCTTGGATTGCTGGGCTACTACCTGCCTTATTTGGGGCATCGGCTGGTCGGCCAATTCGGTGGGGCGATGGAGACGGCCAGCATGCTGGTGCTGCTGGGTGCCATGCCGGCCGCGGTCATTGCGCTGCGGAACCGCGTTCCGCCGCTGGCGAGCGGGCTGCTGCTGGTGGCTGTCTTTGGTCTGATCATGGTGCCTCTAAACCCCGGAGATGGCGGCGGCTTGGCGTCCCAAGCGATGTTCTACAACCGCTGGTGCTGGGCCATGCTCGCCTTGCTCTTCCTGTTCGCCATCCCACCGACGAGCCGCGGACGGGCGGCGAACTGGCTGGAGCCGGCCGCCGTCGCCTTCCTGCTGCTGTTCCTGTTCTTCACCAAAGCATCCTATTTCGTGGTGGGCTTGGTCTTCGTTGCCCTGTTCGGCATCGGGATGAGGCGCTTTTTGCGCACCGGCGTCATCAGCATCATCGTCCTGCTGGCGGTTGCGCTATGGGTGCAGTTGACCACCGGATGGGTGCAGCACTACTTGGCGGACCTCCGCACGGCCATTGAGATCACCGGGCCGGTGCGAACGAACCTGTTCGAGCGGAAAATCGCCTTCAACTTGGCCGAATACGCACTGGTGGCGCTCGCCTACGCCTGCATGGCGCCACGCCGGCAGTTGCGGGCGGCGGATGTGCTGCTCGCACTCTACATAGTGGGTTCGAGCATCCCCATCCTAAGCCAGAACGCACCCCAGCAATATGTGTTTTCGCTGGCCGCCCTGTTCGCCCATCTGCTCGCCCTGTGCCGGCGTTCCGGGCGCGAGCGCGAGGTCGCCTTCCGCATTTCCCGCCGCATGGTCGCCGCCGCGCTGCTGGTCTTCCTGCTGCCGCACCTTGCCAGGCAGTGCATCGCCACGGCGTTCTTCCTGGGCGGCGCCCTCGGCAGCCCTGCCTTCGCCGACATCCGCGCAATCGGCTTGCCGCGCATGGAAGGTGTGCTGATCAGCGAAAGCCGGGAGGGCGAATACGTCCGCACGCTGCAAAGCGGCGTCGCCTTGCTGCGGAAGCAAGGAGTGAAGGATGCAACGCTGATGACGCTGGATTTCGCCAATCCCTTCCCGGTTCTGCTCGACCTGCCGCCGGCGTTGGGCGACCCCTGGTGCATCCATGTTGACCGGCACATCAGCTTGGAGACGGCATTGGCGGGAGAAGAACTGTTCGCCGACGCCGCCTACATCATGATTCCCACCTATTGGCGGGAGCGGGAAACGCGGGACTTCCTGCTGGACATCTACGGCGACTACTTGGCGAAGGCGTATTCGACCGCGGCGGAAAACAAGCACTGGCGGCTGCTGCGCCGGACGGTGGGCGAGGGTTAGGTGGGATTCGCCCTGTTGATGGCACAATGACCGGCCACTCTCTCGGAGGAGGAAAACACCTCTTTTGAATTTCGAGTGGGTGATGCCCGATGCTGAGGCGGCCCTACATTGCGCCGCAACTCGCGGCTGATAGTGCTCGGGCAGCGGCCCACCCCTTCCGCTATGCGGCGCCTCCCCTAATCCCCTGTTAAGGGCAGGGTGGTTGGATTCGGGCTTGTTTTGGCGGCGTTTGTATGGGGTGCGTCCCCAGTGGCGCGTTGGCGCCGCGCCGTTGGCGTTCCTTGGGTGCGTTTTTGGGGCGCTGGGGGTGGTTTGGGCCTGTCCGGAGCGGCGCGTGGCGCACTTGGGCTCCCAGGGGCGCCCCGCCTAGGATTCCGGGCGTGTCCTGGATGGGTTCGGTTGGGGTTCGCCGGGCGCGGCGGGTCACTCCAGTTGGACGGCCGCGGCGTGGACCCAGTCGAGCCGGAGGTTGGATTTGGCGAAGAGCAGGCACCAACGGCCGGCGGCCCTCACCAGCCGGGCGACGGTGCGGACGAAGTGGCGGATGAGGGGCCGCAGCCCGTGCCGGCGGGCGGACTTGGGCGGCAGGTGGAACTGCACGGTGCGCAGCAGCATCTGCGCCAGTTGTCCGCAGGCGTAAAAGAGCTGGTTGGCCAGCAGCCCGCGGCAGGGCGGGTGGTGCAGGTCCAAGTCCCGTAGCGGTCCCTTGAAGGCGTTCTCCCGCCCCTGCTTGCCGCGGTGGCGGCGCACCAACTCGGCGAGCGGCAGGTCGTCCCGCGAGACGAGGATCACCGTGCGGGCGGGGAAGAGCTGGCCTTGCGCGTCCTCGGCGCACACCACGACGCAGGGGTGCTCGACCCAGCCTTCCGGCCTGTGCCGTGCGAGGATGGCCCGCTCGCCAGGGCCAACTTCCTCCCAGACGGACTCCGGCAGCCCCTCCAGCTACTCCAACACCGGAGCCTTCCACTTGGGGTTCGTGACGCTGACCGGGTGGTCCCATCCCCGTGCGCGGCAGAACTCCGCGAAGCCCCGCCCGTAGCAGGCGTTGTCCGCCCGAACCCAGCCGGGCGTCCCTTCGGGCAGCAGAGGCGCGACGTCCAACTCCATCTGCCCGCGCCAGCCATGCGCCGGGTGGACACCGCCCGGATGCAGCCGCCCCGACGCCCACAGGCCGCCGCCGAACGCTCCGTGCAGCAGCAGAGCCCGCTCGGTGCCGCAACTGGGGCCCGCCCCCTCGAACAAGGCGCCGCCCACTTCGATCTCCGTGCCGTCCACGAACACCGGGACGAAGCCCCGCTCCGCGGCACCAAGCCCCGCATCCCCCCTCTCGAAGCGTCTGCGCCAGTTATAGTAGGTGCTTCGGGCCAGGGTCGGCGACGCCTTCAGAGTCAGCCCATGCCCTGCGCCCGCTCCACCCGCGGCAGAAGCTCGAAGCGCCGAGCGGTTTCGGGATGGTCGCCAAGGCCCACCCGAACCTTGCGGTAAAAAGCCCTGTCCTGTGCGAAGATGCGCATGTTCGGTCTCCTATGTTGTGTGTAACTCATAGGCTACCCGAACACGCGCCCCGGGCGACCGGGGCGCTCCCTCAAAAAGTCCGAAAGGTGGTGATCCCGTACAACCGCTTTACTTGATAGTGCGTTGGGAGTACTGTGCCGCCAACTTTCTTGCATTCCTGCAGCTTGGCTGCATCGGTAGCCTGCTAGAACAATTTTGAGATAGGAGATAGGTTCGTGGCGCCCCGCAAGAAGCTCATCGAAGTCGCCCTGCCGCTGGACGCCATCAACCAGGCGTCGGCGCGGGAGAAGTCGATTCGGCATGGGCATCCGAGCACGTTGCATCTGTGGTGGGCGCGGCGGCCGTTGGCGGCGGCGCGGGCGGTGATCTTCGCGCAGCTGGTGGATGATCCGTCCTCGTGGCCGGAGGAGTTCCCCACCGAGGCGGCGCAGGAGGCGGAGCGGCAGCGGCTGTTCCGGCTGATCGAGCAGTTGGTGAAGTGGGAGAACACCACCAACGAGGACTTGCTGGAACAGGCCCGCAACGAGATTCGGCGCAGCTGGCGGCGCACTTGCGCGGAGCATCGGGATCACCCCGAAGCGGCGGAACTGTTCGACCCGGAGCGGCTGCCGGCCTTTCATGACCCGTTCGCCGGCGGCGGCTCGCTGCCGTTGGAGGCGCAACGGCTGGGGCTGGAAGCCCATGCTTCGGACTTGAACCCCGTGGCCGTGCTCATCAACAAGGCGATGATCGAGATTCCGCCGAAGTTCGCCGGGATGCCGCCGGTGAACCCCGAAGCGCGGGCGCAGATGGCCAAAGACCGCGAGCTGGGCATGGAGCGGGAGTGGAAGGGCGCGCAAGGGCTGGCCGAGGACGTGCGCTACTACGGCAAATGGATGCGCGACGAAGCCGAGAAGCGCATCGGGCATCTGTATCCGAAGGTGGAAGTGACGGCGGAGATGGCCAAGGAGCGGCCGGACTTGGAGCGTTATGTGGGACGCAAGCTCAGGGTGATCGCTTGGCTGTGGGCGCGGACGGTGAAGAGCCCGAATCCGGCGTTTCGGGATGTGGACGTGCCGTTGGCGACTACGTTTGTGTTGTCGAAGAAAAAAGGCAAAGAGGCGTATGTGGAGCCGGTGTTCGAGGGTCGCGCGTACCGCTTCACGGTGAAAGTGGGGGTTCCGGAAGCTGGCGCATCTGAATCCGGCTCCTCCGCGGGATCCGCGGGAGGGGTTCCTGGGAGCGCGGGCGCCCCGCCCGCGCAAGGGACGAAGTTGGGGCGAGGATCGAACTTCCGTTGCCTGATGTCAGGAATGCCTATTCCTGGCGACTACGTCAAAGCCGAAGGGAAGGCCGGCCGCATGGATGCCCGGTTGATGGCCATCGTCGCCGAGGGAGACCGCAGCCGGGTGTATCTGCCGCCGACCCCGGAGCATGAGAAACGCACGCGGGAGGCCAAGCCGGAGTGGCGTCCGGATGGCGACGTGCCGGCGAGGCTCACCGGCGGAACCTGCGTGCCCTATGGCTTGACGACCTGGGGCGACCTCTTCACCTCCCGCCAACTGGTGGCCTTGACCACCTTCTCCGACCTGGTGTCGGAAGCAATCGCGCACATCAAACAGGACGCCCTGGGAGCGCGGGCGCCCCGCCCGCGCTCCCAGGCCATCGTGCCAAGAACCGTGCGGACGGGGCCGCCCGCGTTCCCAGGGGACGATCTCCCCTTGCGCGACGGCGGCACGAATGCAACGGCGTATGCCGAGGCGGTGGGAGGTTACTTGGCGTTTTCGTTGGACCGATTAGCAATGACTGGAAACACTCTTGTTCGTTGGAACGGAGTCGGACAAAAGGCGCAACATTGCTTCGGGCGTCAAGCGCTTCCAATGATTTGGGACTACGCTGAACCGAATTTCTTCGCAAATGCTACCGGAAGTATTAATGCTGCGATTACTTGTGCAGCCGATCCTCTTGCTGCAACTCTATCAACAAGGGCGAGCGGAGTAAGTGATCAAGCAGACGTTACGATCTGGAAAACTTCATTGATGCAGGTGATCTCCACCGACCCGCCCTACTACGACAACATCGGCTACGCCGACCTCTCCGATTTCTTCTACGTCTGGTTGCGGCGCTCGTTACAGCCGATCTATCCCGATCTGTTCACCACTGTCGCCGTACCCAAGGCTGATGAATTGGTTGCCACGCCCTATCGACATGGCGGAAAGGAGGAAGCGGAAGCCTTCTTTCTCGACGGGATGTCCAGAGCGATGCGTCGCCTTGCCGAACAGACGCACCCTGCCTTTCCGGTCACCATCTACTATGCGTTCAAACAATCGGAGAGTGCCCGCAGGACAAATGCGGGCGGGACGCCCGTGCTGCTAGGAATCAGCACCGGTTGGGAGACCTTCCTCGACGCCGTAATCCGTTCAGGCTTCGCCGTCTCGGGCACTTGGCCGATGCGCACCGAACTTGGCAACCGCATGATCGGCAGGGACAGCAACGCTCTAGCCTCCAGCATAGTCCTCGTCTGCCGCAAGCGCCCCGAAGACGCCCCGCTCGCCACCCGTCGCCAGTTCATTGACGCCCTCAAGGCGGAGCTTCCAACCGCCCTTGCCCACCTCCAATCCGGCGGCATCGCGCCCGTCGATCTCGCCCAAGCCGCCATCGGCCCCGGCATGGCCGTTTATACCCGCTACGCGAAGGTCGTGGACGCCACCGGCGAAGCCGTCACCGTGCGCGAGGCGCTCACGCTCATCAACCAGACCTTGGATGAGTGCTTGAGTGCCCAAGAGGGCGATTTCGATGCGGACACGCGCTGGGCGCTGGCGTGGTTCGAGCAGCACGGCTTTGAGGACGGCGATTACGGCGATGCGGAGACGCTCTCCAAAGCGAAGAACACCAGCATCGCCTCGTTGCAGGCCATCGGCATCCTGCAATCCAAGGCCGGCAAGGTGGCGCTGCTCATCCCCCTCGCCCTGCGGCAGGATTGGGACCCGCGCTCAGTGGGAAGAGTGTCGGCCTGGCTCACGCTGCATCATCTCATCCGCGTCCACGACGTCGGCGGCGAGAGCGCCGCCGCAACCCTGATCCACGATCTCGGCGGCGTGGCCGAAACCGCCCGCGAACTCGCCTACCGCCTCTACGCCATCGCCGAACGCACCAAACGCGCCCGCGAAGCCCTGTGGTACAACGCCTTGGTGCAGAGCTGGTCGGAAATCGCTCGCTTGGCACGGGAGGAAAGGGGCGAGCAAGTGGACATGTTGGTGGCGCCGGAAGCAGCGCAGGTGCGCTGAACATGCCGATGCAAGACAAACTGTCGCCACAACCCGTTTGGCGTCGTGGTAGGCTTGCGTTCGAAGTCCACGTCTGAAGGCGGGCGATGCATTGTTTGGAGAGGAAGGTGGTATGTCGCTGATCGCAAATCAACTGAGAGATGTATGGGATGCGCTGCGGGCGAACCATGCCGAGAGAGACTGCCATTTGGAGGAGGTACGCATAGGGGGACTGCGCGGAATCAAAGACCTCAGAGTCCCGTTCACCTATCCAGTCTCGGTATTGGCGGGGCCGAACGGCTGCGGAAAGTCCACAGTCCTCTTCGCTTGCGCCGCGGCCTACCGAGTGCCCGATCGCCCAAGGGCGTTCGTGCCTAGCACACTGTTTCCGAACTTCACAGATCGGCTGCACGGTGCGCTTTCGGACCCGACGGAAAAGACCGAACTTGCTTTCGGTTATCTGCACAACGGCGAGCGCCTATCCATGGCTTGGCGACGGGGAAGGTCCTGGAACCGCAGCTTCATGGGACGCAAGGGAAGCAAGCAGCCGGAGAGGGAGATTTACCTTCGAACGCTTGCCAACCTCACCAATCCTTCCGAGGTGCGTGGTGCCCTGCAGATCATGCGCAAGCAATACAGCTCTACTCGATTTACGGCCAACTTGCTCGTGTTCGCACATCGCATCTTGAAGAACAGATACAACGATGTCTCGATCATCACCGCGAAGGCGCGAGACATCTTGTTCGCCGAAGCGGAGGGCGATCATGACGTTCGCTATTCCGAGTTCCATATGTCGTCGGGCGAACGTACCGTTCTGCGCATCTCGAAGGATATCGCGCACCTTCACAACGCACTAATCCTCATCGACGAAGTAGATACCGGCTTACATCCCTACACCCAACAACAGGTCATGTTGGAGTTGCAGCGGATGGCGCTGCGGCAGCAGTTGCAGATCATCGTCGCCTCGCACAGTCCGGTGGTCTTGGACAGCGTTCCTCCGGAAGGCAGGAAATTCTTGGATCGCGACGAGACGTCGAACGAAGTAAAGCTCATGCCCGCGTACAGGGACATCTTCCAGAAATCCCTCTATGGTCAATCCCGAGAGAAGCTCTCGATACTCTGCGAAGACGAAGTGGCGGAAGGGGTGCTCCTGGGTGTTCTGGACGAGCTGCAACCCAAACTGGGCCTTCGCCACGAGGACTTCATAATTGGCAGGAACACGGGGCGGGCCGAGTTTCCGGCGCATGTACGCACCCTTGGGAAGTTCGGCAAGCTGCTGGACTTCGTTTTTGTTCTCGACGGCGATGCTCACGACATGAAACCCAAAATCGAACAAGCCGCAAGGCAATACGACCAGATTGTCGATCCGCTGTTTCTGCCGGGAAAGGAATCTCCTGAGCAGTGGATATGGTTGCGGCTAGAGGACGATGTGGAAGCGTTTGCGAGCCTCTTGGGTTTGCGGGCCGACGAAATGAAACGTCTGATGCAGGAAGTCCGCCAAACAATGGAAGGTGCTGTTAGAGGCGATCGAAGTGTCGCCAAGGCCATGCTCGAGACGTTTGCAGAGGAGGTCAAGAGGTCGTCTGCGGAACTTGGCCGCATTGTCGGCAGGCGCGACGCGGAAACCAACCATGCGGGAATGGCGGAGTTCCTTATCAAGCTGAAGGAGCAAATCGGCGCTTGGCGGCGGTTTTGAAGCGGCCAGTGCGTCTGTTTTGATTGGCTAGGAGAATTTAGTGGCCGCCACCAACCACGAGTGCGTCGGTAAGGCGATGGAACTCCTGCGGGACGGGCTCGCCCCCTTCGTGCAGCGCGAGGTATAGCCTGCCATTGCTTGCCTTGAATCTTCGGTTGAGGTGCCACCCGACACGAGAGTTCCGCAGGAACCGCGGCACCGGGCTGTGGCCAGCGGGACGACCGGGCAGATCGAAGCGTTCAACGGTGGCAACCGTATCTCCAGCAAGCAGTTCGTTCAGGGCCTCGAACAAGGGACCTCCTAGATTCAACTCACAAGTGCGTTTTCTCCCCTTGGGGGGATAGGTGGACTGGCGTAATGCTGTCCTCGTCCTTCACCCTATCACAGACAAGAACCTATCTCAAAATTGCTTAAGCAGGATGCCGATGCAGCCGAGCTTCAGGCATCTAAGAAAGTAGGCTCAACCATAAGCCCTAGAGACCTGCCAACGCCTGCAAGCGGCTGCGCTCTCCCGCATCCAGCCGACGACCCTCTTGACGGAGCTCCAAGCAGGCGTTGATGGCCGACAGGAGGCGTTCTTCCCGCGCACCCATAGCGTCTTCGCCGACTGTGCGCCCGAACCAGCGCTCCACGTCCGCCCAGCGCCACAAACGGTATCTTGCCCGAGGGTCCGTGACGGGTGCCGGAAAGCTCCCCGGTCCGCGAGCGCCGGAGACAAGCAGCCGCACGCTCTCCCGAGTGCGCCCGATGCGGGCTGCGATGTCCGCTACGGAAACCAGCCCGGCGCCGGCCAAGCGGACGACCTGAACGCCGTTCACTTGCTCGACATCCGCCACGGCGGACAGGACCGCGACATCCAAGCTGGCGGCATCACGGTCGAAGTCGATGAACTGAACGCCGTCCGTGCTGCCAACCAGCGCATCGTCGCATCCGGCTTCGAAAAGGCGGTCGATCACAAATTCGTCCTGCAAATCCGCGCCATCGACAATCAGCGTGAAGTGGTGGGTTGGCACTCTGGCTTCCTCCTATCGGCGTTTGGCGGCTTCATGGCCGTGCGGGCACCTTCCGACCAGCCGTCGCAACTGCTTGGCGTGGTCACCCGGGTTGCGGGGCGTTGACCAGATTGACGCTTGGCAGCGGCCCCGCCCTTCTTCGCCACAGTGCATGATGCCCCAGCGATGCCCGCGAAGTGGGCGTAACCAGCCACCCAGCGGCTTCAGCTTCGGCCAGTGCCCGCTCCACCTCCTTCTTTGGGTGTTTGGCTCGCCCCATGTTGACAGGATACAACATCAATCGGCTGCAAACCAGAACTCAAGAACTCGAGAGGGGCGAGCCGCGTCTTGGCAAACTCCCTAGATCGATTTGCACGATGCCCTTCGGCACTCCGTCGCGGTCGGACTGAAGGAAATCACGGAATAGAACGCCGGAAACAGCTTCCCAAGATGCTTGGACTTCATCGCTTCGTCCCGGAATACCCGTTGGTGCTGAACGGCTTTCTGTACCGAAGTTCGGCGTTGGGCGAAGTCGCCGTTTTGGACTTGCCGAGTGTGTTCGCCTACTTCATCTGCAACAGCAGCCGCCGGCCGGGGATGGCGATGAACCTTGGAACGCCGCACGCCCGCCGGCGCCGCCTCATGCTTGGGATGAAGGCGTTCCGGGAGCGTCCGGGCGCCGCCACGCCAGGGAGCGGGCCAAGCTCTCCCGGTAGGGCTTAAGCCCTAGGGCTAGGCTGGCCGTGGCCAAGGACATCACCACTAGGGCGACGGCGCTCAAGGAGTAGCGCAAGGCCGCTTCGTCCTGAAACACATAGTCCGTCAGCAGGGCGATGACCGTGGCGCCGCCGCCGATGCCGACCAGATTGGCCACCAGAAAGAAGATGGCCACCACCTGCGCCCGCATTTCGTTGGGCGTCATCAGTTGCAGGGCCACTGGCGAAAGGGCCTGCTGCAGGGAGATGACGAAGGCCATCAGCCCCAGCATGGGAATGGCCGAGGCCGCGCTGGGCATCAGCGGCGTTGCGGCCATGACCGGCAGGGCCAAGGCGAAGAACAGGGCCGCGCAGCGCAGCGGCGCGTCCTCCAGGCCGCGCTTGGTCAGCCAGTCGCTCAAGCTTCCCCCGGCCATCACTCCGACGCCGCCCAGCAGGGCCAGTTCCGCGCCGAACACCATGCCGGCGTCCGCGATGCTCCAGCCGTAGGTGCGGCGGATGAATTCAGGAATCCAGAACAGGAAGCCGTTGAAGGCCATGCCGCCAGTGGCGTAGCCGAAGAAGATGCAGCCGAACGCCTTGCGGTTCAGCCACAGGAAGCCGAGCAATTCCCGGATGGGAACCGCACCCTCGGCGTTGGCTTGGTTGCGGCGGCGCGGCTCCCGCACCGTGCAGTAGATCAAGGCCGCCAGCAGGACGCCCGGGGCGCCGACGATCAGGAAGGTCAGTTGCCAAGGACGCAGGGTTCCGACGCCGGGCAAGGCCAAGGCGCCGGCGCCGCTGACCAAGCCGACCACATAGCCGCCCACCATCATGGCCAGGCCGGCCCCCAGAAACAGGCCGGTGGCGTAAACGCCGATGGCCCTGCCCAGCTTGTCGGCGGGAAAGTAGTCCGCGATCATCGAATAGGCGGCCGGCGTCAGGGCGGCTTCCCCCACCCCCACGCCCATCCGGGCCAGAAACAGTTGCCAGAAGTTGCGCGCCAAGCCGCAGCAGGCGGTGGCCAAGCTCCACAGCAGGATGCCGGCGGAGATGAGGGCGCGGCGGCTGCGGGCGTCCGCCAAGCGGGCGATGGGCAGGCCCATGGTGACGTAGAAGACGGCGAAAGCCAAGCCCATCAGCAGGCTGATTTCCGTGTCGGAAATGCCGAGGTCGCGACGGATGGGCTCCACCAGCAGGGTGATCACCTGCCGGTCCACAAAGGAGACGATGTAAGCCACCATCAGCGCCGCCACCACATACCATTCATAGAGCAGGCTGCGCGGCTGGTTGGCGCTCGGTTCAGCGGGCTTTGCTTGGGGGGCGACGGTGCTGCGTCCTATGCGATGGTCAGGAGTTCCCGGGGGTTGTCGATGATGATGCGCTCGATCAGGCGGCGCTCGAAACCCTTGTAGCCCATCAGTGCGGTCACCGTCTCCGGGATGTGCTGCCAGCCGTGGCCGCCGTACTTGCGTTGCCAGTGCTGCAGGGCCAGGTCGTGGGAGATCAGCACCCGGTCTTCGTGCCCCGCCTCCACCAGCGCCATGATCTCGTTCAGGCGGATGGCGTCGTTGGGCAGATCGACCTTGCCGCGCTGGCGGAAGGACTCCTCCCAGCCGAAGCAGTCGAACTCCAGGTACAGGCCGGTCTTCGCCAGCTCCAGGAAGGGTTCCGGGTCGAAGGAGTGGGGAGCGGGCTTGGACGCCAAGCGATGGTCCAGATGGCACATGATGATGCGGGAGAGGTCCGCTTGCTCGTCCTCCAGGATGCGCACCGCCGCCCAGATGGCGTCCGGGCCGAAGCCGGGATGGACGCTCATGGGCGCTCCGCTGGCTTTCTGCGCCCGCGCCGAGGCGCGCAGCACCTTCTCCTCATCGGGATGAATGTTCGTTCCAAGGCCCACTTCGCCGATGATGCCGGCCTGCACGCCGCCGGCCACGCCTTGGTCCAGGTCGCGCAGGATGCGTTGCTCCAGTTCGGCAACGCTCAGCTTGCTTACTTCGGCCGGGTGGTACTCCTGGGTGTACCAGCTGGTGGCCATGACGATGTGCAGGCCGGTGGCGCGGGCGATCTGCTGCAGTCCCTTGGGGTCCCGGCCCAAGCCGATGGAGGTTTGATCCACCAAGCAGCCGCCGCCGTGCCGCTTGAACAGGTTGGCCTCGAAGATGACGTCCTCGATGTTGGAGATCTTGTAGTCGCCGTAGTAGAACCAGTGGCGGGCCACGTCGGCGCGGTTCTCCAGGCAGATGGGTTCGTTCCACTTGGCCCGCCAAGTGGCCGCCATGCCGGGGCCGTCCTCGCCCGGCTCCCAGCCCGCTTCCGGGATGCTGGCCGCCTTCCTGCCGGACTCCGTCTGGTCGATCAGCACTTCCGCCGAGCAGGCGCCGAGGGTCATGTCCACCAGCACATGCTCATGGGGCAGGGTGACGCCCAGCGTCTCCGGTGCCACCGGCCCCAACACGGTCTGCACGCAGCCTTTGTGAATCATCCAAGCTCCCTCCCAAAGCGCTGTGCCAAGCATAACCCGACTTGCCCGGCGACGGGCCAACCAAACGGTCCCCAATCCCCGGATAAGGATCGCCCGGACCGCTGCCGGCGACCCCCTGGCAGTAGGCCGTTGCAAGCGCCGCAACCATGCAATTGCCGGAAAAACCCTTGCACGGCGCTCCTTGCAACGCGCTGCAATGATTCCCCAAGCGGGGATTGGGGAACGCCTTCAGGAGTTGGCTGCTCCTGTTCGCGGCGCGTCAGAGTAGCCCCCCAACTCGAAATCCCTTGCGTAGCGCATTGCCAGCAACCTCTTGTCGTGTTGGGTCAGTCGGGCGCTTGCGGCGGCTCTGGCGTCGTGCAGGGCCGAGTGCGCAGGCTGCCAGCCGGCCATCGTGTTCAGCACAGGCAAGGCCGGCTTTGGCAGGCCGAGGCGTTCCGCGATCTGCTGGAAGTCCTCGCTGAGGTTCTCGAAGCGGCCAATGAAGTCCGGCAGGCGTCCGTCCGCAAGGCGCAGCTGCACATGCTGTGACAGGAAGTGGCGCTCGGCGACCGCGTCCGAAGCGTAGGGCGTGCGCAGCCATCGACAGTAATCGCCAAAGCCGGCGGTCTCGGCAAGACCGTGAAAGTCGCGGAAGAAGCGGCTGCTCTTCTCCTTCTTGTGCTGAAGCTGAGCGCCTTGCGCATAGTGCGAAGCGAAGAAATGCAGTTCCGCGTGGAAGGAAAGCGCCCGCGTGAACGGATGCCTGACGAAAGCAAAGCAGTAGTAGCTCCGCGCTTCCGGGCGCAGCGCGAACAGCTCGGCGGCGCTCGTCTCGCGGAACAGCTCGGCGTCAGGCGTGACGTCAAGCAGAGCCGCCATGATGCTCCGCGAGGCGACCTTGGGATTGCACAGCCAGACGTAGCGGTATTTCCGGGACAGGATCTTTTCAGCCCCAAGGTCGGCCCTCCGGCCGGCCGTGCGGGCCATGCGCCATGCTGTGGCGAGCCGCCCCCGCAGCAGTGCGCCGGCGATGTCTCCGGCGACGAGCGGTGATGATGCGATGGCGATCAAGGATCTGCCGTTCCCCTGACAAGGCAGGGCGTTGCCGACGGCACCCCTGCCGTTGTTTTTGACGGTCGGCATTTTGCCGGAAAACCTCCCGCATGGTGCGTCTTCCGGTACGCTGCAACGATTCCTGACGGCAACCAAAGGCGCGACGGTCTTGCCTGCCTCCCGGCTGGCGGGCAGCGTCGTTGCGGGTTTGGATGAAGCGCTGGCGTGATGCGCCGGCAAGCCGGACAAGTGTTGCTACACTATGCGCCCGGCTTGGGCAATCGTTGACGGGATGGTTGCGGAGCGATGGCAACGGGCGAACTGCGCAGGAGGACGAGGATGCAGGCAGCGGCTGGGGAGCAGGATCCAAGGCTCGCGTTCAACCCGGACGCGGTGGTGGTGTCGGAGAAGGTGGAGATCGACGCGCCGGCCTCCGTGGTGTGGCGGGTGCTCACGGACTTGCCTCGCTATGGGGAATGGAACCCGTTCTGCTTCCGGTGCGAATCGACCTTGGAAATGGGCGCCCCGGTGGTGATGAAGCTGAACAGCTACCAAGGCGACGGCGCCGTGCTGGACAACTGCGAATACGTCTGCGCCTTCGAGCCGGAAAGGCTGCTGTCCTGGCAACTGCCGCACGACGACGCCTGGCCCTATCCGGCCCGGCGGGACCAGATCATCGAGCCGCTTGGCGCTGGGCGTTGCGCCTACCATTCCACGGACGCCTTTCTTGGCCCCAACGGCATTCATGTGATGCGCTTCGCCGGGGGCTGGGTGAAGCGCGCCTTCGACGACACGGCAAGGGCTTTGAAGGCGCGGGCGGAGGCCATCCACGCACCGCGGAGCAAGGTGCGCTGAATGAGCGACCCGCGCAGCCAATGGCGCCGCTTTTGCGACGATCTGAAGTCGCTCGGCGATGTTGTGGAGGGGGCTGGCGGGGCGGACGAACTAGACCGGGCGGAGGGCTACCGCTACCTCACCCGGCTGCTGCGGCTGGCGTTGGAGACGCACCTTGAGCACGGCAGCGCCCGCCATCCGTCGTTCTACAGCCTGTCCCATGAGACGGCCAAGATCGGCGCCGACAACCCGGACAACCTGTACCTGAACGCCCGCATCGACGGGCGCTTCGCCTACGAGATCACCGGCGATGTCGGCGGCGTCCCCTACTTGAGCTTCGGCGCCAAGGAAAACCGCTACGCCATTGACGGCCGCATGATCTCCACGGGCGAAGTCGATTTGGCGGACTTGCAGGTTGGCGCGGACGGAAGCCTGCGCCTGGTCGCGTCGGCAAGCCGGGCGGAGGGCAACTGGCTGCCGATGACCGAGCGCAGCAACATGTTGATCGTGCGGCAAACCTTCAACGACCGAGCGCGGGAGGCCCCGGCGCGGCTGGGCATTCGCCGGTTGCGCCCGGACCCGGGGTGCGACCTGCTGACCCCGGAGCTCTTGGATGCGCAACTGCGTGATGCGCTGGCCTTCGCCGGCGGCACCGCCAAGACCTTTTGGGATTGGGTGGAGCGCTTCCGCCGCGGGCATCGCAACGAATTCAAGCTGGGCGACCAATCCTTCTTTCAGGCCGCCGGGGGAGACCCCAACATCTGCTACATCTACGCCTTCTGGGAGATGGCGGAGGACGAGGCGCTGCAGGTGCGTTCAGCCGTACCGCGCTGCGACTACTGGAACTTCCAACTCACCAACCTGTGGATGGAGTCCTTGGACTACCGCTTCCATCCAGTGCATCTGAACCACGCCAACGCCCTGCTGGAGGCGGACGGCTCAGTCCGCATAAACATTTCCCATGAACCCATTGCCGGGCTGCGCAACAACCTAGTGACCACCGGCCATCGGCGGGGGGTGATGCTCATGCGCTGGGTCGGCGCGGAGCGCCACCCCGTGCCGCAGTTGTTGCGGCTGAAGCGGAGCGAGGTGCAGGCGTGACCCTGCTGGCGGCCGACCTGCTAACGGAGGCGGCGGAACTGGTGGGACGGGACGACTTCGGCAACCCCCAGTTCATTCGCGGCCTGGAAGCCCTGGTGGAGTCCATCAACGCGGAGGCCGCGCTCACCGCAGCCGGCATGGCGGCGCAGCGTCAGCGCATTCTTGGCCTGCTCGCCAATCGGCTGCGTCTGGAGCAGGCGTTCTCCGAGCATCCTGAAATTCGCAACGAACGCATTGAAGCGCCCATCGTCATCGTTGGCTTGCCGCGCACCGGCAGCACCATGGCCCATCGGCTGCTGGCCAGCGACCCGGCACACACCGCGATGCTTTGGTGGGAGGGCCGCCATCCGGCCATGCTGCCGGGCGAGCGGCGCGGCCAGCCAACCGAACGGCGTGCATTGGGCAGGGCGGAAGTGGAGGCGGTGATGGCGGCCTCTCCCGAGGCCATGGACATTCATCCCTGGGACTTCGAGGGCGCCGACGAGGAGGTGCTGCTCATCGAGCACAGCTTCCACAGCACCGTGCCGGAGGCGCACATGCACCTGCCGAGCTACTCCCGTTGGGTGGAGGCGCAGGACCATGCGCCGGTTTACCGCGACCTATTGGCGATGCTGCGGTGCTTGCAGTGGCAAACGCCGAGGCGGCGAGGGAAGCGCTGGGTGCTCAAATCCCCCCACCACCTAGGCTACATGGACGCGCTGCTTGAGGTGTTTCCAGACGCCAAGATCATCCAAACCCACAGGGATCCGATGCAGACCGTGCCGTCGTTCTGCTCCATGTGCGCCAACCTGGCGGCGGCGCTGACCCTAGCGCCGGACGCCCAAGCCATAGGCGCGCATTGGCTGCGCAAGCTAAGCCGCAACCTGAACGCCTGCATGAAGGTTGCCGCGTCCAAGCCCAGCAGCTTTCTGGACTTGCATTTCCACGAACTGGCGCGGGACCCCATCGCGCAGATGGCGCGGGTGTATGAATTCGCCGGCGAGCGCTTCAGCGACCGCGCCGAGGCGGCCATGCGCACCCACCAGGAGGACGACGCCCACCAAGCGGACGCCCACGCCTACAACTTGGCGGACTACGGCTTAAGCGAGGTGCAAATCGACTCGCTGTTCGGCGCCTACATCGAGCGCCATCGGCTGCGCTAAGGCAATGCCGCCGGCGGCTAGGCGCGCACCTTAACTGGCAACTCCCTAATGCCGCGGATGAAGCTCGACCTTAGGTATTGCGGCTCGCCCACCACCTCGACGCGCTTGAAGCGCTTGAGGATCTCCTCCCAGATGATCCGCAGTTGCATCTCCGCCAAGCGGTTGCCTAGGCAGCGGTGGATGCCGAAGCCGAAGGACAGGTGCTGGCGCACGTTGGCCCGGTCGATCAGAAACTGGTTGGCGTCCTTGATGGCGGCCTCGTCGCGGTTGCCGGAGAGATACCAGATGCACACCCGGTCGCCCTCCCGGATTTGTTCGCCGCCAAGCTCCGCATCCTCCGTGGCGGTGCGCACCATGTGCGCCACCGGCGACTGCCAGCGAATGATCTCCGACACCATGTTGGGGATGAGGCGAGGGTTGGCCAGCAGCTTTTCATATTCGCCCGGATGCTGGTTGAGGGCCAGCACTCCGCCGGAGATGGAGTTGCGGGTGGTGTCGTTGCCGCCGACGATGAGCAGCAGGATGTTGCCCAGATATTCATTCGGCGGCATGTTGCGGGTGGATTCGCCTTGCGTGAGCATGGAGATCAGGTCGTTGCCCGGCGCCCCGCGGGCGATGCGCTCCTTCCACACGGCGTCGAAGTACTCCCAGCACTTCCAGAGTTCGGCAAACCCCTCCTGGGGGGTGTCGAACCAGTCCGGGTCGTTGATGCGCTCCACCGTGTCCGACCAATGAATCAGCAAATGGCGGTCCTCTTGCGGAACGTCGAACAAGGTCGCCAGCATCTGCCCGGTCAGTTCCACGGAAACCCTGCGCACCCAGTTGAACTCCTCGCCGATCGGCAAGCCGTCCAGGATGACGCCGGCGCGCTGGCGGATGACGCTCTCCAGTTCGGCTAGGTGCCGGGGCCTGAACATGGGCGCCACCACCTTGCGTTGGGCGCCGTGTATCGGCGGGTCCTGCATGATGAACATCGGCAGGTAGTAGGTGGAGTCCGCCTCCTGCAGGGCCTGCCCGCCCAGGCGGATGCCGCCCTTGGCGATGTCCGAGGAGAACAGCTTCTCGTGGGTGTCAACGTATTTGACCAGGTCGTAGCTGCAAACCGACCAGTAGGGGCCGAACTGGCTGTCCGCCGTGAAGTGGACGGGCGCCTCCCGGCGCAGCCGCTCAAAGCAGGACAGCATGGTGTTCGCCTCGAACCGGTCCGGGTGGGCGGGGTTCAGGGTTGCAAGCGGCAGGTCGTACGGGTTTTGATGAGGGTCAATGGCCCAGCGCACTTGAATTTCGGCATTGGAGAACTCAAAGGGGTCCTTGTCTGCGACGGCGGCGGATGCTTCGGCCATGGATGGGGCCCTCTCCTAGTTGGCTGGCGCCGAATTCTAACCCATGCAAGCCGTTCATTTTGCCTCTTCCCGCACAAGCCCCAGCAGCACCATCCCGATGATCAGCACCGTCGCCACCGACAGGATTCCCAGCCGGGAACTGCCCGTAAGCAGGCCGGTGATCGCCACCAGCGACGGGCCGATGATGGCGGCGAAGCGGCCCAGCATGTTGAAGAAGCCGAAGAACTCGCCGCTTTGCGCAGGGGGCACGAAGCGGGCGTAGAGGGAGCGGGAGATGGCCTGCACGCCGCCCTGCACCAGCCCCACCACGGCGGCTAGGATGTAGAACTCCAAGGCGGAGGAAAGGAAGTAGGCGTAAACGGTGACGCCGACATAGATCGCCACGCCGAAGTGCAGGACGGGTTTCGGGCCGAACCGATTGGCCGCCGTCCCGAAGGCGAGGGCGGCGGGAAAGCCCACGAACTGCGTGATGAGCAGGGCGATGATGAGGCTTGTGGAGGGCAGGCCGAGGGAAAGGCCGTAGTCCACCGCCATGCGCATGATGGTGTGGACGCCGTCGATGTAGAAGAAGTACGCCAGCAGGAACAGCCCCGCCATGCGGTGGGTGCGGTATTCCCGTAAGGTGCGCATCAAGGAGCGCAGCCCGGCAACGGCGCCCGAAGCGCCCGCGGCGGCGTCAGCGCCGAGGCGCGGCGGCTCCGCCACCACCCGGAAAAGCGGAATGGAGAAGACCAGCCACCAGACCGCCACGGTGACGAAGGCAAGGCGCACCGCCTCCGCCGCCCCAGACAGGCCGAACGCCTCCGGCCACAAGGTCATCGCCACGTTCACCGCGAACAGCAGCCCGCCGCCGATGTAGCCGAGGGAGAAGCCGAAGGCCGAGACCTCGTCGTACCTGTCCGGCCCACTGACGGACACGAGCAGCGCATCATAGAAGACGATGGCCCCGGAGAATCCGGCCGAGGCCAGAACATAGACCAAGGAGGCCGTGGCCCAGTCCCCCTCCGCAACCAACCACAGCCCGGCGGACATGGCCACGCCCAGCAGGGTGAAGGCGCTGAGAAACCGCTTGCGGGCGCCGCTGCCGTCAGCGATGGCGCCGAGCACGGGCGCCGCAACCAGCAGGAAGGCGCTGCCCAGGGAGTTGGCGAACCCCAGCCGCGCCGTGCTGACCACCGCATCCGCCCCGGCGCTCCAGTACTGCTTGAAGAAAATGGGGAAGAAACCCGCCATGACGGTGGTGGCGAACACCGAGTTCGCCCAGTCGTAGAGCGCCCAAGCGAAGACGGGGCGGTTGGCGAACAGTTCCCGGATTCTATGCATTTGCTAAATGGACGTGGGTGGAAACTCAGGACCCGCCAATTCAAAGTCCAGAACGGATGCGCCTGATGGCTCAAAATGGCGGCTGCTGCAAGTCGCCACGGTTAAGCCGTGCTCCTCCATTCAGCACCCAAGGCGCAACTGCTCGGTTGCGCTTCCGCCGCCGCAGCTCCTTACATCGCGGGCGCCAAAACCGCCGGCTTGGTTCCGGCAACTGGCGGTCTTTCCCACTTGCCGCGGCCCGCTGACAAGGGCCGTCCGCTGGTTGCCGGCCAAGTAGTCGGCCGCCAAGGAGTCGTGGATGCGGGGCATGGTCGGCGTCATGGCTGGCCATTATTCGCGGCATCTTCGTTTGGTCAAGACTAATTTACAATGGCGGAAAGCCTCTGCAAAGTCGATGTTGGGCTGCGTCGGCCTGCTGTCAGCCGTGGCACCGCCGCCTTCCTTGCAAGCTTGTATGAGGTAATTTCAGCTATTTCCCCCTTGCAAGGGAAAACAGCACAGTATTTTCGTCTTCATATTCAACCACCAAATTCTCCCAAAAGTACCTACGCCATGCAGCCAGCTTGGGGCGGTCAAATGAATCGCGTCCAATCGCTATAAAGGACACATTGTTTTCAGATAGCTCGCAAATAACACCTTTGGCGTTCTGACCATATTTGTCAGCGAGGTATCCAGTGCCCAAAATGCCGAAGTTATCCCCAATTACTCGATTATTCCTAACATAAGTTAGCAGAGCACCTACATCAATCTGGTAAATTTTTCCGCCCTCAATGTCCGAAGCGCGCAAGTGATTGATTAGGCCGTACTCCGAAATTGTTCTTTGCAGAAATGCTTCGCGGTTTGACACCATTTCTTTAGCCTCGCCTGGATAAACAAGCCGCTGATTATCCGAGTAATGATACAGCACTAACGCAAATACTAGGAGTGGCGCTGCATAATGCAGCCGCTTGCTGCGGAAGTCACTCATTCTCATCAAGGGAGGTGCCTTGCCGAAAAGCGTGATTATCCGGGTAAGAAACCAAACGGAGAGAAAGCACCATAAGGGCAGAAAAGTGGCCAAGTAACGAAGAACCTGTGAACTGACTGTCCAAATAATCATTGCCGTCAACAGAAGTACGGCGAAAGGCCTGATTTTGCGATTCATCCAAGGAATGCAGAGAAAGCACGGGAAAATGGCCATAAGAATTAGCGGCACCTCAGGCGATGAAAACGACCAGTGATTGACCACTAGGTTGTAGGGCAACATAAGCAACGCAATTGGCTGGTAGCCAAAACCTTGCTTTCCGAGGTGCCGAATTTGAGCAGCAGTGTCTTCGGCCCGCCACGGCCAATAGCCGAAAACCTCCCCCGCAAAGGGGGAAACTGGGTTGCCCGTGTGGACGGCGTTGTAGGCGTACCAAGGCATTCCCACCAGGACCGCGGCGGCAAGGAACAGCAGCGTAGGGCGCCAGTTCCTTGCGTGGTAGTGCGCCCAGGCCAGCAGCAGTGGAATGTAGGCCAGGGCCAGGTACTTCGAGCCCAGGGCGATGCCGAAAAGAAAGCCGGCGCAGAAGGTCAGTGCATAGCGGGGGGGGGGGGGGGGGGGGGGAATGGAGGGGCCTGCCGCAATGACTCAGGCAAACTATGGCCACAAAGGCGAAGCAGGCCAGCCCCAAGTCCACGTAGGCGGAGGCCGCCAGCTGCAGAACGGTGGGCAGGGACAGGAAGAGCAGGGCGGAGCAGAAGGCCGTGACGGCGTCCGTCAGCCGCAGTGCGAGGGCGTACAGGTTCAGCGCCGCCAGGAGGCCCAGCATGAAGTGCATGCAGTGGGTGGTGACGTCGTCGCCGATCATCAGCGCGAACGAGTAGAGCAGGTTGATGTTGAGGGTGAAGAAGGGGTAGCGCAGATGCAGGTCGGGAATAATCGCCGCCTGCTCCACAAAGTGCAGCGCGTAGGGCAGGTGGTAGCGAATTTCGTCCGAGTGGTGCGGCGGCGCTAGAGGCGTCAGGGCAATGGGTGCCAAAAGCGTCAGCGCCGCAGCCAACAAAAGGAGCTTTTGAGGAGTGGCGCGGAGCGCCAAGATTCGCAGGCGGCCAAGCCACTCTTCTTGCCTGAGGCGCCATAGGGACAGGAGGAGCAGCAGGCCGGCGCAGCCTAACACCGGAAATGGAGAAAGCAAGCCCAGTACGCCCAGGGCAAAGAGCAGCAAAATCAAAACGCCTAAACCAACTGGCGTCAGCAAGGCCGCTTCGTCCAACGCCGTTAGCTGAAGCGAATCTCGGAAGAGTCCCTTGCCGACGACAAATGCCCAAAGTCCAACGCCTAGCACGAGCAGCAACTGCTTGCTAACGTAGAGAAACACCACGAACCTATCTCAAAATTGTTTTAGCAGGATGCCGATCCAGCCAAGCTGCGGGAACCAGAAAGTTGGCTGACCATTATTTGCGGCATCTTCGTTTGGTCAAGACAGACTTACGATGGCCGTTGGCTGCGAGTGGTTTCTCTTGGCGTTAACGTTGCTTAAAGCAAGAGGTTGTAGTCCGCATGGCTGCCGATCCAGAACCATGTGACGTCATCCTCATCCCTTTGGCCGATGGCCCGGTATGCGGACCCGATGCGGACGGAATAGATGTCTTTGGTCCCGCGGATGCGCTTGAAGCGCAAGCTGTTGTGCCAAGGATCCTGTTGGAAAAGCCCGTGTGCCCGTTCCGCTCGACGCCGCACCTCTTCCGGCAACGCCGCCAATTTTCCGGCAACGCCGCCAATTGATTGCGGAAATTTTTGGTGAGATGGGAATTCACAGGCGCACTGGGTCCAACTCCTCAGTTAGCCCCAAGCGGCGCTCTTCCGCGGCTTTCGCCGCCAATCGTTTCAGCAAGGGTCGGGAAGTGGCGAAGGCGCGGTCCCATCGCGCTTCGTCCAAGGCGTCGGCCGCAGTCAGGGCGGGAACGACCTCCTGTTCCTCAGGCGGGGGACGGCGGCATACATCCAGCCAATCGATTGGCTCAATGCCGTTGCGCTGCAAATACTGATTGGCGCGACAGAAGTGCTCCGACCCCTTTATCCCTATGCGGGGATGCCGTGCAGGCGGCAAAACCTCATGGCGGTTGCGGTTGACGCCGGCACCCTTCCTTTGGGCCTCTTCCCCCCAAAGCATGAATACGACATGTTCGCGGTGCTCGTTGATGGTTTCGATAATTCGATCCGTGAAACGCTCCCAGCCTTTGCACAGGTGTTTGCCGGGGCAGCCCTCTCGAACCGTCAACACCGCATTCAGCAAGAGCACGCCTTGTCTCGCCCAAGGAGTTAGACAGCTGCAGCCCTGCGGCACCGTGCGTCGGTTGCCGCCTGGCGGTGGGCACTTTTTCATGTTGCGGTTGACTTCCGCAAAGATTTTCTGCAGGGATTGCGGCCGCTCGCCGCACTCGACGGAAAAGGCCAAGCCATGCGCTTGGCCAAGCGTGAAATAGGGATCTTGGCCGATGATGACGACTTTCACCTCATCCAGGGTCGTCTCGTCCAAAGCTTCAAAAATGCGCTCAGGCTGCGGAAAGATGGCGTGCTCGGCCTCTTCACGGATCAAGTATTGGCGCAGACGGCGCATGTACGGCTCATCGAACTCCGCCCCAAGATGGGGCGCCCAGCAAGCCCGCCGCCCGCTGGCGAAGTGCTCCGCCGTCAAGATGTCAGCTATGGGCACTCTTTTCCGTTCCGCGTCTGTGCGCACCATTTGAGTGCGGCCCTCTTTGAGTCTGCGCATTCTTGCGCCGCCATTGCGGCCTGTCAATGCGGCGTGCTATTTTTTGCAGCGGTCGGGGAGCGGGATGGCGTCGGCTCCTTGGGTCCTCAACGAAGGCGCGAATGGACAAAGCGACGACCATCCTCATCACGCTGATCGCCTACAAGGTCGTCCTGCTGGGCATTGGCTTTTGGGCTGGTTCGCGCACCCGCAGCACTGCGGACTTCTTCCTGGGCGGGCGCGGCTTGGGGCCCTTGGTGGCGGCGGTCAGCTATTGCTCCAGCGCATCCTCCGCCTGGACCCTGCTGGGCGTCAGCGGCATCGCCTACGTCATTGGCCTGCCCGCCCTGTGGCTGGTGGGCGGCTCCGTTTTGGGCATGTTCGTCGCTTGGTTCTGGATGGCGCCGCGCATGCAGGCGTTCACCCGCAAGCACGGGTACATCACCCTCACCGAGGTGGTCGGCCACGGCTGCTCCGGGCGAATGCGCACTTGGATTGCCGCGGTTGCTTCGCTGATAGTGGTCTGCACCTTCGTGTTCTATGTGGCGGCGCAGTTTCAGGGGGCCGGCAACACCTTCGCCGCCAGCTTCAACCTCTCCATTGCGCACAGCATCCTCATTGGCGCGGCCATCATCATGATCTACACCCTGGTGGGCGGTTTCTGGGCGGTGAGCGTTACGGATACGGTGCAGGGGCTGCTGATGGCCCTGACGGCGCTGCTGCTGCCGCTGGCGGCGTTGCTCGAGTTGGGCGGCGTCGGCGGCTTTTTGGACAGGCTGGCGGCGGTTAGTGCGCCGGAACAACTCAGCCTCACCGCCGGCAACCTTGGCCTAGCCGCCTTGGGCGTCGTCTTCGGGGGCCTCGCCATGAACTTCGGCACCTACGGTCAGCCGCACCTGCTGGTGCGCTTCATGGCGCTGCGGGACGGGAAGGCCCTGCGCCAAGCCAGGCTCATCACCATTGGCTGGTACTTTCTGGTGTTCTCCGGCATGTGCTTCCTAGGCTTGGCGGGGCGCATCCTGCATCTGCAAATCGACAACCCCGAAACCATCTTCTTCCTGCTGACGGACACCCTGTTCACGCCGGTGGTCGGCGCCGTGCTGCTGGCGGCGGTGCTTTCCGCCATCATGTCCACGGCGGACAGCCAGCTGTTGGT
Source organism: Candidatus Azophilus sp. (assembly GCA_965200465.1). Taxonomy (GTDB): domain Bacteria; phylum Pseudomonadota; class Gammaproteobacteria; order Pseudomonadales; family Azotimanducaceae; genus Azophilus. The sequence continues at coordinate 650,235 of OZ241358.1, forward strand.
GGCCGCCTCCGCTCTGTCCCATGACCTCGGCCTAGGCGGGAACCGTCCGCGGCGCAGCCTGCTGATCTCCCGCCTCACCATCGCCGCGTTGGTGGTCTTGGCCGTGCTGGTGGCCTTGTACCTGCCGGAAAGCATCTTCAGCCGCGTGGCGGTGGCTTGGACCGCCCTAGGCGCCGCCTTCGGCCCCACCGTCATCCTGCGGCTGGCCGGCCTGCAACTGCGGCCGTTGGGGGTGCTGCTGTCCATAGTCACGGGCTTCGGTCTGTCGGTGCTCTTCTACCTGCTGCCGGACACCCCGGGCGACATCCTGGAGCGCATGGGGCCAATCCTCTCCGCAACCTTGGTGCTGCTGCCCTTCGCCTCCCGGCCAAGGTAGCTCAGCCGATGCGAAACCCACTCCTTTGTTTGGACGCCAACGCTTCAATCGATATTGGCGTCGTGCTCAATCTTCAGGGCAAGGGCGAATCGCTGGATGCGCAAAGGCAGAAGATCAACGAATCTTGGGAGAGCGTGTTTTATGACGAGGCTATAAAGGAGCGCATTCCCAAGACCCTTTTAGGCAGGGCCGTACCCTGTGCCTCTGCCGGCGCCGTGCTGCGCAATGTGCTTGGCGTTCTTCAAAGCTCTCAAGTGATCCTTGACCGTGTTGCGGTTGGCGCCAGTCAGCCTGACGATTTGGGCCACCGTTACGCGCCCATGCTCCTGGCAGAGCTCCAGTATTTTCTGAGAGAGTTCGGGAAGGTCTCCTATGATTAGGCGTTCCCGTTTGATTTTCTTTTCAAGCGCTGCCTTTTGTTGCTGCAGGGATTTCAGGAAATAGATGAGCCAAGGCTGCCAGTTTGCGGACTTCGTCCAGACTCCGTCCTGGGTTTGACGCAGGCTTAGGTAGTAGGCGTCCTTGGTCTGTTCAATGATGCTCTCAAGTGAACTGTAAGGAGCGTAGTCGTAGCCGGAGCGCAGCAGCAGCAAGGTCGTCAGGATGCGGGACAGTCTGCCGTTGCCGTCTTGAAACGGGTGGATGGCCAGAAAGACAACTAGAAAAACGGCGATGACGATTAGGGGATGCCAGCCGTCCTTTTGCAATTGGTCCCGGGTCCACTCCACCAATTCCCGCATCAGCCGCGGCGTGTCGAACGGCGTTGCGGTTTGAAAAACCACGCCTAGGCGCTTGCCGTCCGGCCCGAGGGCTTCCACATGATTGCTGTGGGTCTTGTACTCCCCTCGATGGCGTTGGTCCTTTGCCGAGTGCTCGAGCAACTTGCCATGCAGTTGCTTAATGTGGTTTTCGCTGAGGGTTATTTCCCGCCAACTTGCAAAGACCATCTCTGTCGTTTCCGCATAGCCCGCCACTTCCTGTTCGTCCCTGGTGGTGAATTGACGCCGGCGCAAGCTCGAAAGCAGGCGCTTCACCTCTTGGTTGGTCAGGGCGGCGCCTTCAATGCGGGTGGAGGCGCCGACACTCTCAATGGTCGCCACCCGCTGCAAGGAGAGCAGCCGCTCCGGCGCCAGCCGTCCAAGGGCCTGCCAAGCGCCTTTGAATTCGTCGATCTCGGCGATCAGCCGCAGAATTTTTGGGGTGATTTTCAAGGTGTCGGTCCGGATGCCGTTTTCCACTAGTTGTCCTCCATTTTCACATCCAATTCCATCCATTTAAGCCTAGCAGCTTTTTTGCCGTTTATCCATCCATTTATCCATCCATTACCACCCAATGACGTTGGCCGCAAGGCAAAAGTCAGCCGTGACTGTTTTTTTCGACTTCGCTATAGTAGGCGGCATCCCAATTGGGGCTTTGATGCGCAATCGGGTGGCTTGACGTGCAATCAGGGAGCTTGACATGAAAGTAGGGCTGTTAATGGTGTTCCAGAACTTTGAGGACGGAATCACCGATCAGGAGGCGTGGGAGCGGGACGTCGCCCTAGGCGGGCTGGCGGAGCCCCTGGGGTTTGACACCTTGAGCGCCGTGGAGCACCACTTCTTCAACTACGCCATGTCGCCGGACAACTTGCAGTACCTAAGCTACATGGCGGCCAGGACTGAGCGGGTCGGCCTGCTCACAGGCGCCGTCATCCTGCCGTGGAATGACCCGCTGCGGGTGGTGGAGCGCATGATCGTGCTGGATCACCTAAGCCAAGGGCGCGCCCTGTTCGGCATCGGCCGCGGCTTGGCGCGGCGGGAGTACGACACCTTCGGCGTGGATATGAACGAGGCGCGGGACCGCTTCGACGAGGCGGCGGAGATGATCATTCGCGGCCTGGAGACCGGGGTGGTGGAGGGCGAAGGCCCCTACTACAAGCAGGTGCGCACGGAGGTGCGCCCAGCCCCCTACGCCAGCTTCAAGGACCGCTTCTACGCCGTGGGCATGTCGTCGGACTCCGTGCCCGTGGTGGCCCGTTTGGGCGCCAAGATGATGAGCTTCGCGCAGAAGCCCTGGGCGGAGATGGCCCCCCACTTCAACCGCTACCGGGACCTTTACCGGGAGCACCACAACACCCAGCCTCCTTCCCCGGTGTGCGTGGATTTCCTAAGCTGCGACGAGAGCGCCGAACTGGCCGAGGCCAACGCCCGCAAGCACATGTCCAACTACTACATGACGGTCATGGAGCACTACGAGATGGCCAGCGACCATTTCCGCCGCATGAAGGGCTACGGGGACTACGCGGACAACGCCCAGCTGCTGCGGGATTCCGGCATGGAGGACGCCGCCAACGCCTTCGTTGACATCAACACCTTCGGCACGCCGCAGCAAATTCTGGACAAGATGGACCAACGCCGCCGGCACATAGGGGACTTCGATCTCACCGTGCAGGTCAGCTACGGCGGCCTGACCGGGGAGCAGGCGGAGACCAGCATCCGCCTGTTCGCGGACAAGGTGCTGCCGGAACTGCAATCCTGGCAAACTTATTGACGGCGCGATAATGCGCACGGCAGCCGCCGCCGAGGATTGCCCCAGCGGCAGCCGTTGCTTCGGCAGTCTGCTGAAAAGCCAAATGGCGTTGGGCCGAAGTGGCGCGAAACAGGCATTTCTGGAGCCAAAATGGGCTTTTTCTCCCCCCGTTTTCTGGGCATTCGGCGTTCCCAAGAACAATTTTCCGCTGGAAGCCGGAGTTTTTCAGCGGGCTGTTAGTCGGGGCAAATGGCCCTTGGTCCCCGCATTTTTTCGTTTTGGGGTTAGGGGCATGGTTACGGAGCAGGGGAAGCGGTCGCTTGGGTTGACGCCTTCATGAACCTAGCGGACATCACCTCCAAATGGGCCAACCTAGACCCGTCCCGCCCGGCTCTGGTGGACATTCCCAGCGGCCGGCGGGTTGCCTTCGGCGAACTGGAGGAAGCGGTGCTGCGCCTAGCCAACGGCCTGCTGCGCTTGGGCTTGGCGAAGGGCGACCGGGTGGCCGTCCTAGCCAAGAACAGCATCGAATACTTTGAGGTCTATTACGCCTGCGCCCGCGCTGGGCTGGTCGCCCAGCCGTTGAACTGGCGTCTCGGCGCGGCGGAGTTGGCCCGCATTCTGGAGGACGGCGAACCAACCGCCTTCGTCGCCTCAACCGAATTCGCCGCCGCACGGGACGCCTTGGCCGGGCAGGTGGAAGTTCCCCATTGGCTGCAGTTCGGCGATGGCGGGGACGGCAGCTATGAGCGGCTGAAGGCTCAATCCCAGCCGCAAGTCCCGTCCGCTGCCTTGGGGGGCGATGATCCCCTGTTGATCCTCTACACCGGCGGCACCACCGGCCTGTCCAAGGGAGCGCTGCACTCCCACCACAGCCTGCACATGGGCATGTTGAACCAGACCGTCGCCGAGCGCATCGTGCCCAGCGACGTTTACATGCTCACCGGCCAGATGTTCCACATTCCGGTGGCCTTGGCCATGAACTACATGGCCCACGGCTGCCCGGTGGTGCTGATGAACTTCAACGCCGCCGAAGCCCTGCAAATCATTGAGGCGGAGCGGGTGTCCGCCTTCCTCGGCATCACCACCATGCTCAACTGGATGATGGCCGTGGAGGGCTTTGCCCGCTACGACCTGTCCAGCCTGCGCAACATACAATACGGCGGCGGGCCGATGCCGGCCACCGTGGTCAAGGCGGCGCTCGACGCCTTCCCTTGCACCCTCATTCAGGGCTACGGCCAAACCGAGGGCATGACCATGACCTTCCTCTCCCAGGAGGACCACGCCCAAGCCGTGGCCGGCATCCGCCCGGAGCGGCTGAACTCCTGCGGACGGGAGGGCTTCGTCACCCGCGCCCGCATCGTCGATGCCGAGGGCCGGGAGACGCCCAAGGACGGCGCCACGCCGGGGGAGATCATCATCAAATCGGAGGCCAACATGCTCGGCTATTGGCGCAAGCCGGATTTGACCGCCGAGATCATGCGCGACGGCTGGATGCGCACCGGGGACGTGGCCACCTGGGACGAGGACGGCTACATCTTCATCGTCGATCGGGCCAAGGACATGATCATCTCCGGCGGCGAGAACATCTACTCCACCCAGGTGGAGGCCGCCATTCACAAGCATCCCGGCGTTTTGGAGGCGGCGGTGATCGGCGTGCCGGACGAACAATGGGGGGAGTCGGTGCGGGCCGTGGTGGTGATGAAGCCGGGGGCAAGCGCCACGGAGCAGGAGATCATTGACGCCGCCAAGGCGCATCTCGCCTCCTACCAAAAGCCGCGCAGCGTTGAATTCGTCGAAAGCCTGCCCAAGGCGCCCACCGGCAAGATCCTCAAGCGCGAACTGCGCGCCCCGCACTGGCGCGGCCAAGGACGCAAGGTGTAGGGGATGGGGCTGCTGACGCCGGAACTGCTGGCCAACATCGGCAAGGCCGCGCCGCCGCGCACCGAGGTCGTCACCCGGCGGGACATCCGCAAGTACGCCGTCGCCACCAATCAACGGCGCCGCAAGTACCTGGACGGCGACGAAGCGCCGCCCCTCTACCATGTGGCCCTGTTTTGGGATGTTGTGGAGATGGGCGAACTGACCCCGGACGGCGTCTCCATAGACAAGCTGCTGCCCAAATTCCCCTTGGAGAAGGCCATGGCCGGCGGCCTGAACATCAGCTACCATGACAGGATTCGCCCCGGCGACGTTCTGGTCGGCCGCCGCACCCTGACGGACATCTACGAGAAGCAGGGCCGCTCCGGGCCGCTCATCTTCTACGAAGTGGTGCTGAAGGTGCAGCGCCGGGACGGCCGCCCGGTCATCACCGAAAAGACCACGAGGCTGCTGCGATGAGCGTTTTGCCCAAGCCGAAGGGCGCCCTGGCCGGCGGCGCCCAAGCTGTTCCGCCTGCTGGCGCCGCGGCGGTTGCCGCATCTAGGTGGGAGGATGCTGTGCGCATTGCGTCTCTTGCGAATGCTGCCTTGCCGGCGGATGGCCGCAGGGTCCAAGCCGGGGGACAGCGTGTCGAATAGTGCGCAAACGGATGCGCGGAGGACCCTGCCGCAACGGGGGGACGCCCTGCCGGAGCAGACCCACAAACCGGACAACGTGCAGTTGTTCTTCTACAACGCGGCGCTCTGGAACGCCCATCGCATCCACTACGACCTGCCCTACGCCACGGAGGTGGAGGGCTATCCCGGCCTCGTCATCGCCGGCCCGCTGATGGGGGATTGGCTGGGCCAATGCGTTGACGACTGGCTAGGCGAAGCCGGAACCCTGCTCAACCTGGAGTACTCCAACCGCGGCGCCGCCTACATCGGCGAAACCCTGACCGCGGGAGGTCAGGTCAAAACCGTCGATGCCGCCACGGGGGAAGTATCCTTGGAGCTGTTCATCCGCAACGAGGCCGGCGAGGTCATCACGCCAAGCCAAGCGGTGGTGCGCTTTGCGGTGGTTGCGGACGGGGAGGAAGAGCGCAGGGGAAGGGAGCAGGTGAGCTAGTGTGCAGGACGCCCAACGAGCTGCGCCGGCGCTTGCGGATGGCGTGTGGAATTTCGGCAGGCGCGGTGGCGGGTGGCTGAATTTGCGCCCTCAGGTTGGTTTAATGAAGATCGATTTTCATTGAGCGACAGCATGTGCAGCGGGTCGCCAAAGGTAGGGCCTGAAGAGGAGCGCGGCTTGGCTCTGCGGCGGCATGGGTTGTCGTCATGGGTGCCGCCGCTCGGCAAAGGGGCCGCCTGCTTTTGGTCAATTTTGCAAGGGAGCTTGGCGTGACTTCCCTGCGCGGCCAGGTCGCCGTCGTCGGCGTGGCCGATACGGAGGTGGGCAAGGTGCCCAACATCGGCGCCACCGGCCTGTGCATAGACGCGGCCTGCAAGGCGCTTGCGGACGCCGGCTTGGACAAGAGCGCCGTCGATGGCCTAGTCACCTGCAACAGCATGGCCGAGCCGCACCTGTACCACGCCGAGGCCATGGCCGAGCATCTGGGCATCTTCCCCAGCTACTGCGTCAGCGCCGGGGCCGGCGGCGGCGCCACCTTCGCGCTCCTCTACCAAGCCGCCTTGGCGATCATGCACGGGGTTTGCAACACCGTCCTCATCAGCATGGCGGACAGCCTGCGCAGCGGCCTTTCCCGGGAGCGGGCGATGGTCATGCAGTCCTCCTCCGGCCATCCGCAGTTCGAGACTCCCTACGGCGCCACCGTGCCCGGCTACTACGCCCTGATCGCCAACGCCTACATGCACAAGTACGGGGCCACCGCGGAGCAGTTCGCCGCCGTGGCCGTCACCGCCCGCACCCATGCGACCCTGCATCCAGGGGCGCAGATGCGCCAGCCGTTGACGGTGCGGGAAGTGCTGGCCAGCCGCCTGATCGCAGATCCCCTGCGGTTGCTGGACTGCTCCTTGGTCTCCGACGGCGGCGCCGCCGTGGTGCTCACCAGCGCCGAACGGGCGGCGGACTGCCGGCAGCCGCCGGTTTACCTCCTAGGCGCCGGGGAGGGGCACGGCCACGAGCACATCAGCCAAGCCGAGGACCTGACCAGCTCCCACGCCCGCTACGCCGGCGAACGGGCCTACGCCATGGCCGGGCTTGGGCCAAGGGACATTGACTTGGTGGAGCTTTACGACTGCTTCACCCCCGTGGTGTTGATCGAGTTGGAGGACTTGGGGTTCTGCAAACGGGGCGAGGCCGGCGCCTTCGTCGCCGAAGGACGCACCCGCTTGGGTGCGGAACTGCCCATGAACACCCACGGCGGCCTGCTGTCCCACTGCCATCCCGGCAATCCAGGGGCCATGTTCGCCCTCACCGAGGCGGTGCGGCAGTTGCGCCGGCAGGCCGGCGAGCGGCAGGCGGCCGGGGCGGAAACCGCCTTGGTTCACGCCCAGGGCGGCATCCTGTCCAGTCACTGCACCGCTATTTTGGGCCGGGACAACGGCTAGTCGGCGCCGGCGCCGCTTGCGGAGGGTGCGTGCGGCTGCGGAACAGGCTATCATCCTTGGTGTGGTCGCCTTAAAGGGCAAGGCTTGGTGGCTGGGTGATCCCCGCTCATTGCATGTTGCGCCGCCCGGCGGGTTCGGGAGGGTTCGTTGGGCTGCGCGGCTAGCAGCATTTTGCAGCTATGGAGGAATGCTCATGAAACTTTCGATTTGGCGGCGTCCCTTGGTTTGGACGGCGTTTCTGGGCGCCTGCGGCCTCAGCGCTCTGGCCGCGGCGCAGACTGAAGTCAGAATCTTCCGCGAAGGCGGCGACCTGATAGAGGAAATCGTCGTCGGCGTCGGCAGCCGGGCGCGTGAGGAAAGCCGGGCCTACGAGCTGCCGGTGCCGGTGGATCTGTACAGCGAATTCGACATCGAAAACGCCGGGGAGGTCGATCTCGGCGCGGCGCTGACCAAGCTGTCCCCCTCCTTCAACTACTCGCGCAACTCCATTGGGGACGGCGGCTTGCTGTTTCCCGCCACCCTGCGGGGGCTGAGCCCGGACCAAACGCTGGTGCTCATCAACGGCAAGCGGCGACACAGCATGGCTTGGCTGCGCGTTCTTGACGGCGTCATCGGCTGGGGCACCGGCGGCACCGACCTGCGGGCCATTCCGGCGGCGTCCATCGCCCGGGTGGAGGTGCTGCGGGACGGCGCTGCGGCGCAATACGGCTCCGACGCCATCGCCGGCGTCATCAACATAGTGCTCAAGGACGGCGCCGAGGGCGGCGAAGTGTCTTTCTACGGAGGCACCGGCGGCGGCGCCGACGGGGACCGCTTGGGCGCCGCCTTCAACGCCGGCTTTCCCTTGGGCGCCGGCGGCTTCCTCAACATCACCGGCGAGTGGCACGATGAGGACGCCCTGCAGCGCAATGGCGGCAACGGCGGCTTGGACCCCAACTTCCAAGACGAGCTCATCGTTGACAGCTCCCCGGCCTATGACAACCTGGCGTTCTTGGTCAACGCCGAACTGCCGGTCGGCAGCGCCTCGGAGCTTTACGCATTCGGCGGCTGGTCGCAGCGGGAAGGGAACTCCAGTGGTGCCTACAGGTTCCGCCACAACTATTGGCAGGGCTTAAGCTCCGGCGATTCGACTTGGGACAGCATCATCCCAGCGTTCGTCAACTTCCACGAGCGCAACACCCATCCGGTGTACCCGAACGGCTTTCTTCCCTACGAGGAATCGACCATTGAAGACTTTTCCGCCGCCTTGGGCCTGCGCAGCCAAGTGGCGGAATGGGACATCGACCTAAGCGCCGTGTACGGCCGCAACGAGTTCGGCTTTGGTGTCTCCAACAGCATCAACGCCTCCGTCGGCGCCCAATACGCACGGGACAATCCCGGCGCTGACCTAGCCGAGATCGTCGCCAACGCCGGTCCCCGCTCCGGCAGCAGCGGCGGCATCCTGTTCGATCAGCTCACCTTCAACTTCGACGCCCGGCGGGTGCTTGAAGCCGGCCCGCTGACCGCAGTGGCGGTGGGGCTGGAGCACCGCGTGGAGGATTACCGGCAGAAGGCCGGCGATGTGGCTTCCTGGTCCTGCGGCCTGCCCCATGTGCAGAACTTCGGCGCCTTCGCCGTCGGCCCGGACGGCGCTCCGCTCGAGGGCACGGTGGCCGCCTGCGGGTTTCAGGGCTATCCGGGCTACAGCCCGGAGAACGCCCGCATGAGCGATGACGACCGCAACAGCCAAGCCGGCTATGTTGACTTGGAGCTGCAAGTCCAGGCTTTGGCCTTAAACGCCGCCCTGCGCGTGGAGAACTACAGCGACGCCGGCACCCAAACCACCGGCAAGCTGGCGGCGCGCCTGCCGGTGGGCGGCGGCTTCGCCCTGCGCGGCGCCTTCTCCACCGGTTTCCGGGCGCCCAGCCTTTCGCAGCGACGCTTCAACTCCATCGTTTTCGTGGGCAGCGAGCAGGGCCTGACCACCACCTTCGTCGCCAACGAAGGCCATCCGGTCGCGCAGACGTTCGGCGTGGAGTCCTTGGACCACGAAACTTCCGAAAACTTGAGCGCCGGCATCGTCTTCACGCCGCCGGAGGCGCCCGGCGGCCTGCGCCTCACCGCCGACATTTACCGCATCGACATTGACGACCGGGTGGTGCGCTCCCTCGGCATCGGCTGCGGCGGCTTCGATGCCTGCCAAGCCGCCAACGTCGCCACCGCCGCGTTCTTCTTCAACGGCGTCAACACGCGCAGCAAGGGGTTGGACCTGTCCGCGCAGATGAGCTTTCCCGCCTTGGGCGGCTCCATGCGGCTGTCCGCAAACGCGAACTTCAACAAGACCCGCATCACTAGCATGAAGCTGCCCGCCGGGGCGCCCGCCGGCATGGGCTTCGCCGACTATTTCGGCGGTTGGGCCGAAGAACTGCTGGAGCGCGGCCAGCCGCGCCGCCAAGTAAACTTCAGCGCCGATTGGGAGCGTGGATTGTTTGGCGCCACCCTGCGCCTCAACCACTACGGGAGCACGGTTCAGCATCCATTGGACACGGGCAGGGTGAAGATCGACGCAGACAGCACCCTGGACTTGGAGGCCCGCGCCCAGCTGGGCGGCCTGCGCGCCGTCTTGGGCGTTGACAACCTGTTCGACGCTTTGCCGACCAGCTTGGCCAAGACGCACCTGTCGAACGTTCTCTGGGGCATCCGCTATCCGGTTGACACGCCCTTTGGACTGGCCGGCCGGTTTGTCTATCTGCGGCTGAGCTACGGCTTCAACTGGTGAGGCGCGGCCTCGGCCGGTGGGCGGCGCCGGCGCGGCGCATCGCCGCCGCCGGCTGGTTTCGGCATGGCGTCACCGCCGTCATCCTGCTGAACGCCGCGGTCATCGGCCTTGGCACCTCAGAGGCCCTTAGCGCCCGCTACGGCGCCCTGCTGCAGGGCGCCAACCACCTCTTTCTCGGCATCTTCGTGATGGAGGCGCTGGTCAAGATGGCGGCGCACCACCCGCGCATCCACCGTTACTTTGCCGACGGCTGGAACCTCTTCGACTTCATCATCATCGTCGTCAGTTTGGCGCCGGCCACCGGCACCCTCGCCACCATCGGTCGGCTGGCCCGGCTCATGCGGGTGTTGCGTCTGATTTCCACCCTCCCGGAGCTGCGGCTCATCGTCTCCACGCTGATGCGCTCCATACCCAGCATGTTCAACGTCGTCATGCTGCTTTCCATCATCTTCTACATGTACGGCGTGGCCGGCTACCACCTGTTCCACGATGTGGACCCAGTGCATTGGCGCAATCTGGGCATCTCGCTGCTGTCCTTGTTCCGCATCGTCACCCTGGAGGATTGGACGGACATCATGTACGCCGCCTTGGAGGTGCATTGGTGGGCTTGGATCTACTTCGTGAGCTTTGTGGTGGTGGGAACCTTCGTGGTGGTCAACCTGTTCATCGCCGTGGTGTTGAACAACTTGGACGAAGCCAAGCAGGAGCGGCTGCAGGCGCTGCAAACGCCGCCCACCCGGGAGGAGCTGGCGGCGGAGTTGAACCGCACCCAGGAAGCCTTGCACAGGCTGGCGCGGCGGCTGGAGCAGGAACATTCGGGGCAGCGCCCTGGCGGTTAGCGGTCCGCAGTTGGAGGCACTATGGCTTTGACGCAACTCAGCCGCTCGATTGCCGGCAAGGTGGCGGTGGTGACGGGGGCGGCCGGCGGCATGGGCGAGGCCACGGCGAAGCTGTTTGCCGACGAGGGCGCCTCGGTGGCCGCCGTCGACCTGAACGGGGCGAGCCTCGCCCGAGTGGTGGGGGAGATCGAAGCGGCAGGCCGGCGCGTGCGCGGCTGGGTGCTGGACTTGGCGGATGCGGAGGGAATTCGGGCGCGGTTCGCGGAAATCGCCGCCCACTTCGGCGGCATCGACATTCTGGTCAACAACGCCGGCATCTCCATGCCGACGCCCATTGACGGGGAGGGCTTCGAGGCCGCTTGGAGCAAGTCCTTGGCCGTGCTGCTCACCGCCCACGCCCGCACCATTCGCGCCGCCTTGCCGCATCTGCGGCAAGCTGAGCATCCGCGCATCGTCAACATCGCCTCCACCGAGGGGCTGGGCGCCACCAAGTTCGGCAGCCCCTACACGGCGGCCAAGACCGGCGTGATCGGGCTGACCCGCTCCTTGGCGGTGGAGTTGGGCGGGGAGGGCATCACCGTCAACTGCATTTGCCCCGGCCCCATACGCACCGGCATGACCGAAGCCATTCCCGAAGCGGACAAGCGCGAATTCGCCCGCCGCCGGGTGGCCCTGAAGCGCTACGCCGAGCCGGAGGAGGTGGCCCACGGCACCCTCAGCCTAGTGCTGCCGGCGTCCGGCTTCATCACCGGCGCAGCGCTGCCGGTGGACGGCGGGCTGACCATCAGGAACGCTTGAGGCGCTGCTGCCCTGCTGGCGGAGTCGGCCCGCTTCCCCGGCCCGGCGAAGCGCCTGCGCAGCTATTCGTCGCCAGACCCAAAAATGCGGCTTCCGAGACTCTGCAAGCCGCTTTGCTCCGTTGCGGTAAAACCCCGAGGTCAGTTCTCCGTTGCGGCAGCCGCTCCCGCCTTGACCGGGTTCAGCACCCTGAACCCCTCGCGCCGCGCCGAGGTGCAAAGGTCCTCATCCGCGCACACAAAGGTCACTGGTTGGGGCACGTTGGCGCAGGCGACCAAGCAACCGGCAAGATGCAGGGCCGCATGCGCCGACCGCGGATGCGCATCCGCATCGAGCAGGTGCGTCGCCTCCTGCAGCACGTTGGCGTTCATGGGCTGCACTATGTAGGCCGAGCCTAGGTCTTGGTCGAACGACTCGAGGACGCTGGCGACTAGGTCTTGCGGAATGTCGCCGTCCCGCTCCCGTTGGCGCACGGCGGAGCGCAACTCGACTTGGGCGATGTCCAGAATCACCAGCCTGTTCTTTTCCTGGTCCTCCGCGATGCGCAAAACCTCCGGGGTGCCCTCCTCCTCAAAATAGAGCTTAACCAAGGCGCTGGTGTCGAAATAGAAACTGCCCATGAACGGCTCAGCGGCGTCCGCCAATAACCGTCTTGGCGAGGCCGGCGCCGCGGATGCGCACCGGCTTGAACCTCACCTGGCCGCGGGGCGCTTCGGTGCGGAAGCGCGGATGGCTGCGGTTCACGCGAATGGCCGTCACCGGATGCTGCGGGTTCTTCGGGTTGGTCACCTGATGCGTCACCACCAGCTCCTGCTCCGTTCCGTTGCGCAACATGGCGCCGCAGGTGCGCGGCTCCTGCGCCCAGCCAAAGCCCTGCTCCGGCAAAAACCGGTCCCGAAACCACTTGATGCCGACGAAACGACGCTCCCGCTCCGCCCGCTGCAAGGCGTCCAAAAGCTGGTCCAGAGCCTCCTCCCGGTCGAAGGGCTCCTGGAGCTGCTGCGGCTGGAACTGGGGCTGGGGCTGCGGTTGGGGGCGGAACTGCGGTGCCGGCGACTCAGGTTCGGACAGGCGCTCAAACTCCGGATCCACAATGAAGCGAATGACCACCTCGCAGGTGTGCGGGTCAAAGTAGCTGGCGTCTGCGTCGTCGCGGATTTTCTTGTGGGTTTCCGTGTAGTGAATGGTCACCTCAGGACGACAGTTGCGGAAGGCCAAGTGCTGAAGCCCCTCCAGCTCGCCGCGCAGAGCGCGGGTGCTGTGCAGATTGGCCAAGCCTTTCTCCAGATCGCTCTGAATGTCTCTAATGTGCATGTTTTATCTCCATGTCCTAGGGAAAATCGCAATATGCGGGTCAAGCTCGGCTAATTTTGCCCACTTCGCAGCCATAGGCAAGCAGATCGTTCAGGTTGGGCTTGAACGCCGCATGGCCCGGAACGCCATCCCCCACCGCGACTGCGCGTTCACACTAAAATTGCCGCCGTTGCACGGCGCTATGGGCAGCGCCCGCGGGCTTGACCAATCTCCAGACTTGGCTATATTTCCAGCCAATCCCTTTCGGGAAACGTCGTCATGCCAACGGTCAATGTCCATCAGGCCAAAACCCAACTCTCCCGCCTGCTCGCCCAGGCGGAGGCCGGCGAAGAGGTGGTCATCGCCCGCCGGGGCGACCCTGTGGTGCGGCTGGTTCCGTGCAAGCCCAAGGGCAAGCGGCAACCGGATGTGCTGAAAGGGAAAATCACAATTCCCGACAGCTTCTTCGACCCGCTGCCGGAAGAGGAACTGCGTCTGTGGGAGGGACGTTGATCCATGCGCCTCTTGCTGGACACCCATGCCTTGCTTTGGTGGGTGGCGGACAGTCGGCGGTTGTCGGCGAGAGCGCACGGGCTTATCGCGGACGAGACCAACAGCCTGTTCGTGAGCGCGGCTTCGGCATGGGAAATCGCCACCAAGCACCGCATAGGCAAACTGCCGGAAGCGGCCGGCATGGCCTTGGATGTGGCGGGCGCCATCGCCGGCCAAGGTTTTGAGGAACTGCCAATTACCGTCGCGGACGCTGAACGGAGCGGGCGCTTGCCTGGTCCGCACGGCGACCCGTTCGACCGAATGTTGATCGCCCAAGCCAGGTCGCGGGAATTGGCCCTAGTGTCCAACGACCGCGCCTTTGACGACTATGGCGTAACGCGGTTGTGGTGATGGACGCGGCCTAGCCTGTCAATCCGTTCGGGCTGTTGAGCGACCGCGTCGCCGCGGTGGGCGGGCGGCCGTTTGGCTCTTCTTCGGCGCCGGCAGGGGGATTTCGGCGGCCAGTTCGGGAAAGGCGTCCGCTTTGTGCGGGATGGCCATGGCTTGCACGAACTGCTCCTGAAAGTCCGGCGCTGTGGCGGTTTCAACCTTCTCAACCCCTTTCACCAAGGCTTCGATCTCCAAGCGCGCAGCGCCGTTCAACAGGGCGATGCGGGCGCCGGTGCCGGCGGCGTTGCCGGCGGCGGAGACCTCGGCCAAGGGACAATCCGGAATCAAGCCAAGCACCATTGCGCAGCATGGGTCGATGGTGCTGCCAAAGGCGCCGGCCAAGCGGATGCGGTCCACCCGTTCGGCGCCGAACCGCGCCAGCAGCAGCTTGACGCCGGCGTATAGGGCGGCCTTGGCCAACTGCACGGCGCGCACGTCGTTTTGGGTGATTTCGATGTCCGGCGCACCGGGCGCACCGCCTTGGTGAACGAGGTAGGCGCAGGTTCTCCCTTGGCGGCGGATGTGCGGGCAGCGCTCCATGAGGGCGGAGTCGATCGCCCCGTCCCGGTCGATCACCCCGGCTAAGTAAAGCTCCGCCAAGGCTTCGATGACGCCGGAGCCGCAGATGCCGGTGACCCCCGTGCCCGCCACCGCCTCCACGAAGCCCGGTGCGTCCGACCACAGGTCGCAGCCGATCACCTTGAAGCGCGGCGCCAAAGTCCGCCGGTCGATGCGCACCCTCTCGATGGCGCCCGGCGCCGCCCGCTGGCCGCAACTGATCTGGGCGCCCTCCAAGGCCGGGCCGGTGGGGCTGGACGCCGCCAACAAGCGGTCTCGGTTGCCGAGCATGATTTCCGCATTGGTGCCCACATCGACGATGAGGTTCAGTTCGCTGCGCTGGTGCGGCGCCTCCGCCAGCAAAACTCCGGCGGCGTCGGCCCCCACATGGCCGGCGATGCAGGGCAGGCCGTACACCTCGGCGCCCGGATTGACGGCGAGGCCGAGGTCCGCCGCGGGAACGGCCAAGGCGCCGTCCACGGCCAAGGCGAAGGGGGCGCCGCCAAGCTCCACCGGGCTTAGGCCGAAGAACAGATGGTGCATGATGGGATTGGCGGCGACCGTCACGGCCAGCACTTCATCCTTGCGCACCCCGGCCTGTTCGGTCAATTCGGCGATCAGCCCGTTGAGCGCCTCCCGCACCGCGCCCGTCAGTTCCTGCTCCCCACCAGGGTGCATCATCAGCCAGGAAACCCGGCTCATCAGATCCTCGCCGAAGCGGATTTGCGGGTTCATGCGCCCGGCCTCAGTCAGCACGTCGCCGCTGACGAGATCGCACAGATGGGCGGAAAGGGTGGTGGAGCCCAGATCCACGGCCAAGCCGCACAAGCGCTCCTGCAAGCCGGGCCAAAGGGCGGCCACCAGGCCCCTGTCGTCACCCTGAGCGCCAAGCCCGTCCGTTGCTCCCTCCTGCACGGCAACTGCCGTCGCTTTGTCGCCTGCCGCGGCGCCCCCAGCGGCGTTGCTCCTGACCCCGGTCCGCACCGCCGCCGTCACCCGCCAATTCCCTTGCCGCAGCACCCTTTGCAGTTCGGGCAGCAGGCGGAAGTCGAGGCGCGGGTGGCGGATGCCCCACTGTTCGGCAAGGGCGGCGAGCAGGCGCTCCTGATCGCCACTGGGGCGGTCCATGTCCGGCTCCGCCACCTCCACATAGCATAGGCGCACCACCGGGTCCATTCGGATGTCCCGGGCTTGCGCCGCCTTGCGCACCACTTGCCGATGCACTTGGCTCTCCGGCGGCACGTCGATCACCAGGTCGCCCAAGAGCTCGGCGTGGCAGCTTAGGCGCCTAGCGCCCAAGAGGCGGCGCTTCTCGGCGTAGCGTCGCTCCGGTTCGCTTAGGGGCGTGATGTGGTCGGCGGCGGAGGTGACGCCATGCTTGGCGAACCGGCCGACGATCAGCTCCACTTGGCAGCGCCCGCAGATGCCGCGCCCGCCGCAGACGGAGTCTATGTCCACGCCCAAGACCCGCGCCGCCTGCAGCAAGGGCGTGCCCAGTGGAAAGCGCCCGCGACGGCCGGACGGCGTGAACACCACCAAGGCGTCCCGAGGCGACGAATCATTCATGCCTTGCGCACCACTGCACCAACGAAGCCCCAAGCCCAAGCGCTCAGCGGCGGCGCCGCCCAATCAAGCCTGCCGCCCTCACAGGAACCAACCCCGCCAGGGCAATTCCCCACCGCGCATCAACGGCAACCCAGCCGCTGTCCGCACGCTTCCAACACGCCAAAAAGAAGGCTCTCCTCTTGGCATGAGCGGCATGGGCATTTGCAACCTCAAGGCGAAACGGCTTGCCAAGCGACGCCTGTCGTCAAGCGCGGCGGCGGTTGCTGCGGCGGCGCTCCCGCCCGGCACCGGCGGAGGGTTCCCGGTACGCCTGCATCCAGCAGCGGCATTCCGGGTCCTGGCCCAGCATCACGTTGGCGCCGCGCACGGCGGCCATTACTTCCCCGTGCAGGGGGTTGGTGATGGCCGAAGTCATGCCAGCGCCGGCGGCCATGGCCAGAAAAACGCCGTTCAGTCCGTTGCGGTTGGGCAGGCCGAAGCTGATGTTGGAGGCGCCGCAGGTGGTGTTGACCTTAAGCTCCGCGCGCAGCCTGCCAATCAGTTGCATGGCCTTGCGCCCGGCGTCGTTGATGGCGCCCACTGGCATCACCAGCGGGTCCACCACCACATCGCTGGCGGGAATGCCGTGGTCGGCGGCCCGCTGCACGATCTTCCTGGCCACCGCGAAGCGCACGTCGATGTCCTCCGAGATGCCGGTTTCGTCGTTGGAGATGGCCACCACCGCGCAGCCGTGCTTCCTGACCAAGGGCAGCACCCGCTCCAAGGACTCCTCCTCCCCGGTCACGGAGTTCAGCAGCGGCTTGCCTTGATAAGCGGCGAGGCCGGCCGCCAATGCCTCAATGATCGAAGAGTCGATGGAAAGCGGCGCGTCGGTGATGGCCTGCACCCGCTGGATGGCCTCCGCCAGAATGCCCGGCTCGTCGGCCAAGGGGATGCCGGCGTTGACGTCCAGCACCTGGGCGCCGGCGGCCACCTGGGCCAAGGCGTCCGCCTCCACTCTGGAGAAGTCCCCGGCCCTCATTTCCTCTGCCAGCAGCTTGCGGCCGGTGGGGTTGATGCGCTCGCCGATGATGACAAAGGGCCGCTCGAAGCCGATGGCGACCTCGCGGCTGGCGGAGGAGAGCAGGGTGTCCGTCATCTGACCCTCATTCCCTTATCCGATCTTAACGAACCGTCCCAATGCCCACCCTCTACGCAGCGCCAAGAACCCGGAACGGCCATCTTGGCCCACGGCCTTGTCGCCGCTCATGGGACGGGTGCGCTGCGAACGCTGATTGGGGCAAAGGCGGCCACGGCTCGCACAGCCTGGGCGAAAGGCGCCAAGCCGGTGTGGCGGTGCTCGAAGCGCAACTGCAAGCTGTCCGCATAAGCGGCGGCTTGGCGGCGCAATTCGTCGTCGCCGCTCTGCGACAGGTGCAGCAGCCGGCGGTAGTTGCGGAAGTAATCGTCCCGCAGTTGCGGGTGGCGGTCCAGCCCCAGCCCTTGGTGGACCAAGCGGTCAAAGTGGCGCACTAGGAAATCCGTCAGGTAGAAGGTGCCCGGCTCCTCCTCCGCGAGGGCCGCGAACGCCTCCGGCCCGGAAAAAAATTCGTAGCAGTGGGTGCCGGGCAGACGGGGCGTGCCGGTCTTGGCCAGTTCCGCGTCCAGCAGGCCGCCGGTGCCGCAGTCCGCATAGGCCGCAAAAACCCGATCGTGCCGGCCTTTGACGGCGGCCAACTTGGCCGCCACCGCCGCCGGAATCCGCTCCGGGCGGTTGTGCAGCTCCGCCGGCAGGCAGTAGAGGGCCATGCGGGTCCAGCCGTTCAAGCGCTTGAGTTGGTTCAGTTCCCGGGCGATGGCCCCGCAGGCCACCACGCCGACGGACTTGCTCTCCAAGGCGCCGACGCACACCTCTGCAAGACCAGGCGGCCCCGATGGCGGACCGGGCGCATGCTTGCCCATCCTTGGTTGGCTTGCTTGCATCAGACGCCCAATGCAAAGGCCGGACGCGGCGGTTTCCCTGCTTCAACCGGCTGCGGCTTGCTGGGCGGACGCCTCGCGCTTGGCTGCCACCAAGCGCTTGGCGGTCTCCACCGCGGTGGCGGCGTCCCGGCAGTAGGCGTCCGCGCCGACAGCCTTGCCGAACTCCTCGTTCAGCGGGGCGCCGCCCACCAGAATGACGTAATCGTCGCGGACGCCCTTCTGCTCCAAGGTCTCTATGACCACCTTCATGTAGGGCATGGTGGTGGTGAGCAGGGCGGACATGCCCAGAATGTCCGGCTGGTGCTCATCCAAGGCATCCAGATAATTCTGCACCGGGTTGTTGATGCCGATGTCGAAGACCTCGAAGCCGGCGCCCTCCATCATCATGGCCACTAGGTTCTTGCCGATGTCGTGGATGTCTCCCTTGACGGTGCCGATCACCATCTTGCCGATGGGCTTGGCGCCGGTTTCCGCCAGCAGGGGGCGCAGCACGGCCATGCCGGCCTTCATGGCGTTGGCCGCCATCAGCACTTCGGGGACGAAGAGGATGCCGTCGCGGAAGTCGATGCCGACGATGGTCATGCCATTGACCAAGGCGTTCCCAAGCACTTTCTCCGCCGGCCAGCCCCGGCCCAGCAGAATGCGCACTCCCTCGTCGATTTCCTCGGCCAAGCCGTCGTAGAGGTCGTCGTGCATTTGCTGCACGAGTTCCTCGTCATCAAGGGTGGTTAGGTCGAGATCCTCATCGTTCGCATCCGACATGCATCACCTCCCGCGGGCTGGCGACGCTGGCCAAGCGGCCTGCGCCGAGTGTGCGCAAGCCTATGCTCCGCCCTGCCAACAAGCGGTTGCCAAGGCGACATGGGATTGTCGAAATACGACGCACAAGCCCAAGCCGACATCCGCTCCGCCGCGGCGCAAAGGTGGCGCGAGCAGGCATTCCCGCGTCGCAAACATTGCAGCGGACCGCATCGGCTTGCAGCCATAATTATCGCTTAAGGGAATTAGGGACGCGGGCAATCTCCAAGCATTCATCGGGTTGGTTCGCTTCAAGAGCAATTTCGGGAGGTCGGGACATGAACGGCCGAGGGCAAGGAGGCGCCGCAAGGGGCCGTAGCGGGCGCGGCGGCCGGGAGGCGCGGCTGCAAGCCCGCCAACGGGCGCAATTGGAGGCCCGCAGCGCGGCGCCGCCGTACATCACCCGCCGCCTCAAGCCGCTGGAGGTGCTCGACGCCGAAGGGCTGGAGCTCATCGAGCGCAACGCCGACCTGCTGCTTGAGGAAATCGGCATCGACTTTCGGGATGACCCGGAGGCCCTGCAGGTGCTCAAGGAGGCGGGGGCGGACGTGCGGCACGAGCGGGTGCGCTTCCCCCGGGGCCTGTGCCGCTCCGTCATTCAAGCGTCCGCACCCAAGGATTTCGTGCAGCATGCCCGCAACCCGCACCGCAACGTTCGCATCGGCGGCCCGCACACCGTCTTCGCTCCCGGCTACGGCCCGCCCTTCGTGCATGACCTGGAGGGCGGTCGCCGCTACGCCACCTTGGCGGACTTTCAGAACTTCGTGAAGCTGTCCTATCTGTCGCCCTACATGCACCACTCCGGCGGCACCGTCTGCGAGCCGGTGGATGCGCCGGTGCAGCAGCGCCATCTGGACATGATCTACGCGCACATGCGCTACAGCGACAAGGCGTTCATGGGTTCGGTGACCCATCCGCAAAGGGCGGAGGACACCGTTGAGATGGCGAAGATCCTGTTCGGCCAGGACTTCCTAGGGGAGCACACCGTCATCGCCAGCCTCATCAACGCCAACTCCCCCATGACCTTTGACGCCACCATGCTGGGCGCCGCCAAGGTCTATGCCCGCAGCAACCAAGCCTGCATAGTCTCCCCGTTCATTCTGTCCGGCGCCATGTCGCCGGTGAGCGCGGCGGGCACTCTGTCGCAAATCCTCGCCGAGGTGCTGGCCGGGGTGTGCTTCCTGCAGCTCATCGCTCCAGGTGCCCCTTGCGTGTTCGGCACCTTCTCAAGCTCCGTGTCCATGCAGTCCGGAGCGCCCACCTTCGGCTCCCCGGAGGCCGCCTTAGTCCTTTACGGCGCCGCTCAGCTGGCCCGCCGCCTAGGGCTGCCCTTCCGCAGCGGCGGCGCCCTCTCCGCCGCCAAAGTGCCGGACGCCCAAGCCGCCTTCGAGAGTGCCAACACCTTGCAGCCCACCATTCTGGCGGGCGCCAATTTCGTCCTGCACGCCGCCGGCTGGCTGGAGGGCGGGCTGGTGATGGGCTACGAGAAGTTCGTCATGGACTTGGACCAACTGGGCATGATGCAGACCTTCTGCCGCGGCATCGACCTTTCCGAGAACGGCCAAGCCTTGGACGCCCTGCGCGAAGTGGGGCCGGGCAGCCACTTCCTCGGCTGCGCCCACACCCAAGCCAACTTCTCCACCGCCTTCTACCAATCGAGCGTCAGCGACCACAACACCTTCGAGCAATGGCGCGACGAAGGCTGCCTGGACGCCGCCCAACGGGCCGGCCAAGTGTGCAAGCGGATGCTGAACGAATACGAGGCGCCGCCCCTGGACCCAGCGGTGGATGAAGCCCTGCGCGACTACGTCGCCCGCCGCAAGGCGGCGCTGCCGGATTCGGAGGTTTAACTTTTCCTTGCTTCCTGAGCGGCAGAAGAAGCTTGGCGAGCACTAAGCAAATTGCTGAAATCAAAGTAACCGTCCGGGAAAAACACCACATAGGAGGCGCTAACATGGTAGTTCTCATTCTGGTGAAACTGAAACATGTTCGGGCGATCCGCAGCTAGTACGATCTTAGGGATCAGCTTAGCATTTTGGATGGCGATGGAGTAAGCTGGCCATGTCCACGAATCTGCATTCTTGAGCAACCAACTGCGCCCTGTTTTGAAGAATGCTTCTTCGATTTCGTGCGAGGATATGAAAGTTTTTTTGGAATTCTTCACAATGGAAATCGACTGATTCTGAAACTCATCCCAAGACTTTGTATTGCCCAATTGCCAAATGGATCCGGCAACCAACCCCACCGCCAAAATGAACTGCATTAAACTACGCTCCGCCAAGGAAAACTGCATCCTAGCCCACCAAAAGACAACAGCCATGCCCATCCAAAACAAAGATCCGAAGTTAATCAGGAAGCGATAGCTCTTCTCACGCCAGGGCTGGATGCGCCAAGGATCTTCAAAAAGAAGAGTGGAAGTCTGCAGGCAGAGGATGGCGCAAACGATGGCGGCTCCCCACGCAAGCACTAATGCCGCCCCCGACAGTTTTTTGTTGCCAATGATTCCATTCCGCAGACGCATCCCCGCCAAGGACGCCGCCAGCGCAACGCCTGTGAGGAGGCTTATGCGGGTCGCCCCGCTCGCCCCCCACATCCTACTAGGCAGAACTCCGGATGCTAAAGACAGAAACGCTCCGGTGCGTTCGCCACCCGGATAATTCGCTTGCCAATACAGGACGAAGGCGGCATGCAGCAGGCCGGCCAGCCCTATGAGGTAGATATGCAAATCATCTTTCGGGGCTGCGGGCCGCCCGGTTCGCGTTAATCTAGCGACCGCAGCGCCAAACAGAACAACGCCCCACAACAGCATGCCCTCGTGCGCCCTAAAGAGGACCGAAAGAACTGCAACGATCACCACCCAGTCGAACGCTCTTATCCGAAAATTCAACAATACATAGCATAAGAGCAGCCAACACAATGCCAACGTGGTAAATGCCTGATTGACAATAAAGAAATCCGATGGCATTGTGCAGGTAAGCACAGTAGCCACAATAAAGAATAGAATCCGATAATCCTTCGCCCTACGGCAAACCAGAAAGCACCCGATGTAAATGATTATGGGCATGCAGAAAAGCGCCGTTCCAAACAGAATTTTGAGCACCCGAAGATCATGCACCCCGGCCTTAATTGCCAATGCCGCGGGAAACTGATTTATGTAATTGACGAATAGACGAATGTGGTCTGGGTCATCCACGAAGGGCCATGCGAACTCCCTGGCCAATAGGCCAGTAAAAAAATGGGCTCCGTCCGAATACAGAGCTCGTTCAGCGACAACGGCGGCATACAGATGGAACAGGTACAGGCCGCCAACGGCAATTCCTAAGCAGGCCCAGAGAAAAGGCGGAATCCCACCGTGAGCGCGATGTTTCAGCACAGTCACCCTAGACCAAACGCTCGACGGCCAATCCGCCTCGATTAAAAGAGTCCAATTCCTTGGGAGTGCCTAAAACGCCAACCGCGGATGCAGGCAATACGGATATGGACACCTTCCCTCCGCTCTGCAGAATATGCTTGTACAGTGGGGCTACATAGCGCTCCCCCTCCGTCCCGCTGCGGTCTGCGCCCGCCATGTGCTCGTAGGCCGCCACGAAATCACCCGCCCTAGCGAACCAATACAACCCAAGGGAGGCGTAGTCGGAGATGCGCACCTTTTCCGCTACGTCAACCGCCCACCCGTCTTCCGCCAAGGCGACAAAGCTCCAGTGGCTGCCCGCTAGGCGGGCGCAAGGCAGCCATCCATCGGAACCCCTCCTGATGAGCCTAGGCGCCAGCCTGTGCGGGTCTATGTAGGTATCTATGTTGTAGATCAGCAGAGGCGCATCTAGGCGCCACAGGTCCTTGGACTGATAGGCGCTAGTCGCCTGGCCGTCGGTAACCGCCTCCAACTCCAGAATTCGGACATCGCTTATGGGCAGCCCGCGGAGATTGGCGTGGAGAAAATCTCTGGCGCCGTTGCCCCTTAGAGCTACAAACACCACCCGGCTTCCACGGCTAAGAAAATTGGCCAAGGACGCCATTGACCAATTAAACAAACTGCGGCCCTGCGCCAAAATTTCATACTTTGGCGCATTGTAGCCGGCCTCGGCGAAGCGCCGGCCGCGCCCCGCCATGGTGATTACTACATTGGTGTGCATGACTCTTAGGAACCAACACGCCTGCCGCTGCGCCGCAACAGCTCTTGTATCTCCCGTTCCGAAAGATCCAGAAATTCGTCCGGCCTTATGGCGCGGTCGTCTATGTAAAAACCCTTTTCCCTAGGCCAAGGCTTACCAAAAATAATTTCGTCGTAGGGCACATCCCACTTTTCCAGCCAGCGGAGCATCTGCGGAGCGGTGTGCTTGTTTATTAAGCCAATGGCACCGCTGTACGTCCTCATATTGCGCGATGAAAATAGGCAGATTTTATATCCTTTGCCTTGATACTCGCGCAGCTTCGCCAGCATTTCCTTGCGTGGCAGAAGGTCATCATAAGATTCTCCCTCCTGCTTGACTTCGCACAGCGTCCCGTCAACATCGACCACCAGAACGCCGTCTCCGCCGTCGCCAATGCTAGACATTTGCTACCTCGTCCAGTATCTCTGTTGCCCTGACAATGAAGGCCAAAACCTTATTGGGTTGGTCCAAATGCAGCGGCAGCATGGACAGAAACAAGGATGCCTCACACAGCCGAATGGCTGGCAGGCTGTATTGCGTATCGCTCAACCGGCTCTTGAACATTTTCTGCAAAGCGGTGTGGTTGGTTTGGCCAAACAAGCGTATTTCCAGAGCATTTTCAGAAGTAAAGCCAATGTCAAACATCCCGTTAATTATAAAATCGTACCCTCCCAAAATACTGTGGGAAACTTTGCAGTAGTCATATAGCGGATTGGCCCATAATTCGTTCTCCTTAATGGCGCCTCTAGGGTCAAGCAGCATTAGCAGACGGCTATTCACATCGTAAAGAATATTGGAAAGGCAGGGGTCGCCATGGCCGACTGCCATGAAGTTAAGCTCAATTTGCTGCTGGTGCTCGCCATATAACCGCAAGTAGCGCTCCACCTGCCGGTGTGCCCCCCCTCCCGTGGAACTGGACACCATCGCGTCAATTTTCCGACCTTCATCGGAAGAGAGAAAGCGCTCAACCCTGCTATTGAGCTTATCCACAAAAATCTCATGGGCGGCCGCGCTTGCCTCCTTCCTGTTGCATTTTCGAACAGGGCGCTGCTCCAAAAAATAGCACAGGCGGTCCAGAAAGTTAGCAAAGCTGTCTTTGTTGAAAGCACCATGCACCCAGGGCAATGAGGCATCGGCAATGCGGTAACGCAACATTTGATATGACGCCGTCTCGCCATCGTCCTGATAATTAAAGGGCTGCACCAGCCACGGCTGCATCTCCTCTGGGGCCAAGCCGTAGAAGGAGTATTCCGCCAAGATCTTCTGCCTGTCCGCGGAGGATTTGGTGCAAAAATGCGGATCCATCTGAATGTGGTTGAAGTGGCGCGCCGCGGTGGAGCCCGTAATCAGGTGGAGAAAGTCGTCAAGGTTGGCAAGGTCAAACTGCTGAACCGACTGCAGGCGCTCGTAATCCCGCCAAACCTGCTCCCAAGCATGCAGAGGGCGTTTCTCAAAGGCCGCCCATTGCTCAATTAGGCTATGGGCTTTGTGCATGAACACTATAAGGGGCTTGTACAGGCTGTCGGTAAAGCTCTCCCTTGCATAGGGCAGTTTTTCGATCAACTGATGCAGACGCCCGTAATCGTGAAAGCCCGCACGCCCGGAAATGAAAAGTGCCGCGGTGTCTTCACCTACAGTTTCCAGCCTTCTGCGAAATTCGGCGACGTCCTCATCACTGCAAAGGCGAATGACTGCAGGAATCCAATCCGGCATGGACGCTTGGAAGTGGTTGAATAAGCGCCTGCCGCTGAAAATGATGTCCCCATGGCGACGGCCGCCAACGAAGCCCCGTAGGGATTCGCCCACCAGTTCCCGATCATCCACAACGATTAGAACATCCCGATTCATGCGGAAATTCTCAACCTTCCCTTAGCGGAGACAAGCAGGACCGCCGTCATCACCAGCGTCCCCATAATCAAGGCGCCTGATCTGTGGATTTCAAACAGATGTGTGAACCCATTTCCAGAAAAGGACAAGCCTGTAAAAAAGACGTCCGAAAACATGGCGCCCAGATTCTTGTTCTCATGATCGACGATCTTCAGAAATTGCGCAAATGCCAATATCTCCATCGTCCAGATAAACGCGGACAATAAGAGGAAGCCGGCCCAGCGCCCGGTGATGGAGCTGCGGATGTCCAACTCCATGCTGAAGAGGACTTCGCTAACCCTAAGCAGCCCCAAGTCTCTCCGCTTTTGGCCGGTTAGCACCAAATGCCGGCTAAGGTAGTGCAGGATTTTGGATAGGGACAACAGGCAGAGAAGGCCAAGGGACAGCCCTAGAACCACTAAGCTCAGCAGCCCCTGCGGAATGTCGGAAACGTCCTGCTGCGCAATTGCAAGCCCGGCGATGAGGACGGCGAGCACGACGAGATCGCCAAATCGCTCAACCAACCAAACGGCAAGAGCCTTTTGCCGATAGTCGTAAATATGGTAGAACGATGCAAGGCGTAGAGCTTCGCCAACCTTGAATGGCAGGAGGCTGCTGGGAAACGCGGTTAACGCATGGGCGAAGACCAGCGGCAATGCTTGATGCCGGTCATCAAGGGTAAGCAGCGCCAGACGGAGCATGCGAAATATGTGTGAGCAAAGGTACAGGCCGCAAACGCTCAAGGTGGAAAGCAAAGTCACTTCACCTATGGCTTGCAAGACGTCTTTTTGACGTAGGACCATCCAGCCTGCAACAACGCTGGCCAACAGGACAAGGTAGATTCTTAGGGCATGGCGGTTCATTAGCTGCTCGCAAAACCCGAATCGGCAGTTGCAACGGCAACCCCTGAATAGGCATCAACGCGCTCCGTTCGCAGGTCCGTGGCGAGAAAGGCCCTGCGTCCAACAAAAAAGCGGGCCAGCAGCCAGAGAACTCGGGCTGCCTGCCGCAGCAGCTTGACGTTGGACAGTTGATCCTCCTCCCGCCAACTAATTGGAAAGAAGCGCACCCGTTGGCGACGCTGGCAACTTGCCAACAGCATAATGTAGTTAAAAGTAAGGTCGTCCGGAAAGCGCTGATGGTGGAAATCGGAAAAGGCGGCTAGGCGATACAGGTTGAGCCCAGCTCCAAGATCGTGAACAACATGGCCAGTAGCGACGCTGAACAGCAGATTGTAGAACCGATTTCCGACGTTGCGAATCCAAGAATAGCCTTGCAGAACGCTGCCCGCTTGAAAGCGCGCACCCAAGAGGCAATCCACTGTAAGGTGCAGGCCTTCCTCAAGGCGGGGAATCAGGTCCTCAATGTTCGCCTGGTCATCCCCGTGGAGCACCACAAGATATTCGAAGCCTTGGTCAATGGCGTAGCGGAACGCAACCTTGTGGGAGCCGCCCAACCCGTAGTTGCGGTCATTAAGCCAAGCGACGAATCGACATTGCCCGAGGCGCTGCTTCGCCCTGTTGACGGCAGCGTCCAAGGTGCCGTCCGGTGAGCGATTGTCCACTAGAAGCACGGTGTCCACCCAACTCTGCACCCTGTCGTCAAACTGGTCTATAACCCGCAACACCTGCTCTGCGCATCGGTAGGTGGGAATGAACACCAATATCCGGGGCCTACGCTCTTCAGTAGCGCTGCCGTGCATCCTGCCGCCTTGTTTTTTCAGCGTTTTCGGCCTCTGCAAACGCTCCACCAGCCCAAACGCAACCGATGGCCGTCAAACTGACGGCGGAATTCTAGCGTTTTTCCGTTTTCATTCAAGTTTGCGTCAGTGCCCCGCATTGCCGCAGTCAAAGGAGCTGTTGTGGATGAGGCGTGGTTTGCCTACGCCGGCTCCTCGTTCAGGCTGCGGCCAACCACGCCGACGCCCATGCCCATCAATATCCAGGAGTAGGTGCCCACGCTCAGCGAATTTTGCAGCAGATGCACTGCAAAGAGGTTGTGGACGATGACCATAACCACGCAAGTGGCGACGAAGCGCTGCACCGGAGCGACCTCCCCACCCGTGCGCGAACGGATGCTGAAAATCAGGGACGCGCACAGGAGCGCCGCCGTCAGCAGGCCAAGCACTCCCGTTTGCAGCCCAACCTGCAGGAACAGGTTGTGGGCGAATGCAGCCGTTTCCACCGGAGCGGCAGGTTCAAAGAGGCCGGTTAGCGCATGAACCACCGCGTCAATGCCGGCGGCCTCGTCGCCTCGCGCTCGCTCGTCGCAAGTGGGCAGACCGACTGTGCGATGCAAATTGGGGCTGAACCGCCGCAACGCCTCCGGCAAACAGCCGGTGAAGGCGTTGCCGCCGAGCTGCAGCGCCCCCAGGGAGCCCATCCGCCCCAACTCCGGCGGCACGGCGCCGCTTAGGCGGTTGCCCCCCAGCCGCAGTTCCTCAAGGTTGGCCAAGTGCTGCAGCTCGGGCGGCATGGCGCCGGTTAGGGCGTTGCCTTGCAGGGCCAGCTCCCGCAAGTTGGTCAACTGGCTCAGTTCCGGCGGTATGGCGCCGGTGAGTCGGTTGTTGTTGAGGCGCAGCCAGCCAAGTTGGCGCAATGTCCCCAGTTCCGCCGGGATGCGCCCGTTCAGCCCCGCCCCCGATAGATCGATCGCAACCACCCGAGGCGGTGCGCCAGCCACGGATACGCCCCGCCAGGACGCGATGGGTTCGCCGTAGCTCCAGTTCAGTTTGGCGCCGCCGGCCAGGAGGTCGCGCACGGCCATTAACACGGCGGCGTCCTCAAGCAGTGGCGGCTTGGCCCAAGGTGAAGGGTCGCAGGCCAAATCCGCCTCCAGCCGCACGTCCCCTGCGCCCTTGAGCGCCGGCGCCAAGCAGCCGATGAATTCGTTGCCGCCAAGGCGCAGCAAGGCAAGGTTGTCCAGCGACGCCAACTGCGGCGGCACCGACCCGCTCAGGCTGTTGTTGGCTAAGCGCAACTCCTCGAGTGCGGCGAGTTTCGCCAACTCCGTCGGAATGCCGCCGGTGAGTTCATTGCCATCCAAGGCCAACCTGCGCAATGCGGCCAGCCCACCTAATTGCGGAGGAATCGCGCCGCTCAGCCGATTGTTGCTGAGGCGCAGCAGTTCAAGGTTCTGCAAATCCCCCAACTCCGCGGGAATGGGGCCGGTGAGCCGATTGCCGCTTAGCTGCAGCGAGGCCAGCCGCTCCAGTTCCGTCAACCTTTGCGGAATGCGCCCGTCCAACCCAGCGGAGGACAGGTCCAAGGCCATGATGCGCACCGGCTCGCCACCAGCCCAAACGCCCCGCCAAGCGTTGATCGGCAAAGCCTCGCTCCAATTCAAACTGGCGTTGCCCGCCAATTCGTCCTTGACGGCCAGCAAGGTGGCGCAATCCTTGCGCAAACCGGATGCCTGGCCGCCAAGTTGGCCGCACGTTACGCCGTTCCTTGACGCCCGGTTGGGCTGGTCGGGCTGGTCAATCCGGTCCTTGGGCGCAGGCTCGCCCAAGCTCGCCGATTCGGCGGGGGCGTTGCCGTCGAGCATCATTTCCTGCAGCTTGGCCAGCCCGCCCAACTCATCTGGAATGGCGCCCTTGAGCGCATTGCGCTGCAGGCGCAGGGAAATCAGCTGATCCAAACCGCCGAGCTGCGCTGGAATGGCGCCGCGCAATCCCATGTGCGCCAAGTCCAAGGCGATGATTCGCGGCGGCTCGCCGCCCAATGCAACGCCCCTCCACAGGCCAACCGGCGCCGAAGGGCTCCAGTTCAACGCAACCCCGCCCGTCAACAGGTCCCGCGCCTCCAGCAGGATGGCGCAGTCCTTCTGCAAGCCGTTGGGGGGCGGGTGGTTGGCCGTAGGGTCGCACAGCTGCGCCGCGCCGGCTTCGCCTGCGGCGATTGCGCTCGCCAATGCCTTGGTGACTAGGGCCTCGGCGTCCAGCCCCCTGCTCTCATCGAGGCTTGGCGGGGGAGGAAAATCCCCGCTTAGCGCATTGCCTTCAAGCCGCAATTGGGGCAACGCCGCCATGGTTGGCGGAACAGCGCCGCTAAGGCGGTTGTGCTGCAAGGCCAGCCTGCGCAAGCTCTTGATGTCGCCCAATTCGGTTGGAATGGCCCCGGTCAAGGAGTTGTGGCAAAGGGACAGATACTCAAGGTTGCCAAGATCGCCCAATGCGACCGGGATCGGCCCAGTCAGCGAGTTCCCGCAAAGAGCCAAGTCAGTGAGCTTGACAAGCCGCCCCAATGCAGTGGGGATCGGGCCGGTCAACGAGTTGTGTTCAAGGTACAGGTGTTCAAGGTTGCCAAGATCGCCCAATGCGGCTGGAATCGGGCCAGTCAGCGAGTTGTTCCCAAGGGAGAGGCTCTTAAGATTTCTCAGCTTGCCCAATTCCGCCGGAACTGGCCCCTGCAAATCGTGCCCAGCCAAGTTCAGCGAAGTCAGCCGTTCAAGCCGGCTGAGTGCGGCCGGAATGCGGCCGTCCAACAGCGGCGCCCTCCAGCCAACATTCAATGACGCCACGCGGGGAGGTTCGCCCTGCAACGCAACGCCGTGCCAAGCATTCATGGGAGTGGCCTCGCTCCAGTCCAACACGGCTGACCCAGCCAACAGATCACGAATGGCCAGCAGATTGGCGCAATCGTCCACCAAGCCAAGATTGCTGCGCGGCACCAACGGACAGGTGGGGCGGCCGTTGAGATCACTGTCCGCCACCCGCCGCAATGCTGCGGGAATGGGGGGCCTGAAGTCGTTGCCGCTGAGGCGCAGCAAGGACAACCGCTCCAGCGCCTGCAACTGCGGTGCAATGGGGCCGCTCAGCTGGTTGTCGCGCAGACGCAGGATGCGGAGATTGCTGAGTTTGCCGAACTCCGGCGGAATGGGGCCGGTTAGGGCGTTCCGCTCCAGCGACAGCGTCCGCAGGCCGGTCAAGCGGCCGAGTTCCGGCGGCAGGCGCCCGTTCAGCCCCATCCCGTCCAACTCCAACCGCAGCACGCGCACTGGCGCATCGCCAAGCTTCACGCCCTGCCAAAGGCCAATGGGCACACTGCTGCGCCAGTTCAGGTTGGCGCCGCCGGCCAAGGCGTCCCGCACCTGCAACAGCAATGCGCAGTCCCCAAGCAGGGCGGGCCGCACCGCTTGGGAGGCCGCTGCGGGCGCACTCAGGCAGAACAGTTCATGGTCCAAATCGTGGTCGGGAAGCTCGCGCAATGCCGGCGCCACGGAATCCTCAAAGCGGTTACCGCGCAACCGCAGACGCTTTAGGTTGAACAATGCGCCCAACTCGGCTGGAATGGTGCCGCTTAGCTGATTTCCTATCAGTATTAGGCGCCGCAGCTCCATAAGGCGGCCAAACTCCGGTGGAATGGGGCCGGTCAAGCGGTTGTGGCACAAATTCAGGATGCGTAGATTCGCTAAGTTGGCCAGTTCCGCTGGGATGGCGCCGCGGAGCCAATTGCGGCATAGGTCCAATGCCCTGAGCTGGTCCAACGCCGCCAACCCGGCTGGCAAGCGCCCCTTGAGCCCCCGCTGCGGCAGCCTGAGCGCCGTTACGCGCAGCGGCGCCCCGTCAATGTTAACGCCCTCCCAGGCATTTAAGGGCGTGGACCTGCGCCAGTTCAAATTGGCGTCCCCAGCCAAGAGGTCGCGCATGGCCAGCAAGGCGGTGCAGTCCTTAAGCAGGCCGGGGTTGGTTGGGGGCAGCGGCAGGCAGAAGAGCAGGTCTTCCTGCAGCGCACCATCGCCTAAGCGAAACTCCACAAGATTCTTAAGGCCGCCCAATTCGGCCGGAATGGGGCCGGCGAGCGGATTGTTGGAAAGGCGCAGGGATTCAAGGCCGTCCAAACGGGCAAGCTGCGCGGGCAGGCGCCCCCTTAGCCCGGCGCCATGCAAGTCCAGAGCGACCACGCGCAAGCCAACGCCCCCTAGGGCAACGCCCCGCCAACTGTTGATGGGAAGGGAGCGGCGCCAGTTCAATTTCGCGCCGCCGGCTAGGACATCCCGCATCTCCAGCAGCAGGGTGCAGTCCTCAAACAAGGCGGCGCTGACGGGATTGAGCTTGGACAGCGGCATGCAAAAAAGGGTTTGTGCAGGGCTGTCGCCTTCGCTCGGTTGCCGCACCGCCGGGACCACCCCGGCAAGGTCCTCGCTGACGTAGTGAAAAAGCTCCAACTTGGGCAACGCCAGCAACTCGGGCGGGACGCCGCTTGGCAAGCGGTTGTTCTCCAAGGACAACGCCACTAAGTTCTTGAGGTTGCCAATTTCCGCCGGCACTGGGCCGGTGAGTTGGTTGCCCGCAAGGCGCAGGGAAACCAGTTGCTCCAGGCCGCCGAGTTGCTCGGGAATGCGCCCAGCCAGGTCCATGTTCTCCAAGTGCAGCGCGACAACCCGCAAAGGCGCTCCGCCCAAGGTGAGGCCCCGCCAAAGGCCGATGGGTTGGTTCCGGCGCCAATTCAGGCTGCCGGTGCCGGCCAGGGCTTCCCTCGCCGACAACAGGATGCCGCAATCCTTGAGCAGGCCGGGACCAACCCCTTCGGCTGACGACGTTTCCAGGGGCAGGCAGAACAGAGACTCACCGAGGTCTTGGTCAGGAATGGCGAACAGCGCTGACGGCGGAGCGCCCGTAAGCGAATTCCCCCTTAGACGCAGAAGATGGAGTTTGGGCAACGTCTCCAAGGCCGCTGGAATGGAGCCGCTGAGGCGATTTTCGCGCAGCCAAAGCTCCTCGAGCCGCTTGAGGTTTCCCAACTCCGGAGGAATGTCGCCAGTCAAGGCGTTGTAGTCCACCACCAATTTTCCAAGGTTGGCCAAGCGGCCAAATTCCGGCGGAATGGGGCCGGTGAGGCGATTGTGGCCAACATTCAAGACTTCAAGTTGCTCCAAGGCGGCCAGTTCGCGTGGCAGGCTCCCGACAAGATTCATCCTTGGCAAGCTTAGTTCCGCCACCCGCAATGGCGTCCCGCGCAAAACCACGCCGTCCCACAAGGGGATGGGGTTGTATGCATGCCAATTTAACCCGCCGGTGGGCGCCAGGACGTCCCGCGCCGCCAGCAGGTTGGTGCAGTCCTTGAGCAGGCCGGGGCCAATCCAGCCGGCGGCGGCGGTTGAGGACAAGCACAGCATCCCTTGGTCAAGGTCATGTTCCGCAATGCGGCGCAGCGCCGGCGCAATGGGGCCGGTGAGTTCGTTGCCGGCCAGCGTCAATTCCCGCAACTCAAGCAGTTCGCCCAAAGCCGACGGAATTGCCCCGCTCAATCGATTGCCATCCAATCTCAGGTTCGTGAGTTGCTCGAGCCGGCCGAGTTCCGCTGGAATTGGGCCGCTTAGGTCGTTGTTGCTTAGCGCCAGGAACTGCAGATTGGCCATCCCGCCCAGCGCCGGCGGGAGGCCGCCGGACAGGGCGTTCACGGCGAGATTCAGGGAGACAAGTTGGTCCAACTGCGCAATTTCGGGGGGGAGCCGCCCGCTCAAGCCGAAGGACGACAGGTCCAATTCGGTCACCCGGGGCGGTGCGCCCCCTAGGGTGACGCCTCGCCAGGATGCAATCGGGTAAGCGTAGTCCCAACTCCAAAGGCCCTTTGAGCCCCCGGCGAGGGTGCGACGCAAGCCGACCAGCGCCTTGCAGTCCGCAACCAATCGGGGGTTGCTGTCGTTCAGGCAGGCGTGGTCCGTCAAGGACGCTGCAACGATCGCCCCCGGCCCCCAGCCAAGCCAAGGGGCTTGTGCAATGCCTGCAAGGGCTAAGCGCCACCGGTTCTGGCCGGTTTGGGCCTCTTCGCCAACGCGGCCCTCCGCCCCGCCCAGCGGCGGGCCGGCGAAAGTCCCCACGATGAGGCAAGCCAGTGCGGCGACTGCGGCGGCCAAAACCCCGGCACCCTTCCGACTGCGCAAAAAATAGTGCGCCCCCCAATACAGGGGATAGGCCAACAGCAGGCCGCCGACCAGAAAATAATGGCCGAAGAAGACGCCGTTGCCCACAAAGAGCAGGAAAAAGACGTGCGCCCACCAGTGTTGGCGCCTTGCTTCTTCGCTGCGCACAACCAGCGCTAGGCCAACGGCCAACAGCAAATAGCCAAGAATGGCGGCGTGGGCGCTCTGGCCGACCTCCATGAAATAAAGCGGCAGCATGGCCAGCATCGCCGCCGGCAGCACGAAGACGGCAGGCTTGCGCAGCCAGGTCGGCCCGTTGTGCTGGCAGAACAGGAAAATGACGCCGGCCGCCAGAACCCCGGCCAAGTGCCGGACACCCTGCCAACTGAACGCAAAAATCAAGCCGACGGCGTAAAGAGCGGACAGGGCGCCAAAGCAAAGGAGCACCGGGCGAACCTCGGCCGCAACGCGCCCCCGCAGCAAGGCAAGCGCCATAAGCAGCACTGCGACGACGAATAGGGCTTCGGCAACGGCGCCTGGGAAGGCGCCGGGGAAGTGGAGGCGCAAGAGGTTCGCCAGCAGCAGCATCGCCAACCACACAAGGCTGTCGCCGGCAAAGGCGATGCGCTCCGACAGCCGCCGCAGCGCGAATACGCCCCGCCCCAACAGGCCCCGCCCGGACGCTAAGCGGCTTTCCACCAAACCGCCGGCCCGATGCAGCCAATTTTGCTCCATTTGCCCAGTTTCTCCACTTCGCCTTGCCAAGCCAATGATGCCACAGGGAGCTCTAGGTGGGAACTATGCTATGGTACACCGGTTTGGCCGCCGTTCGTTGATGAGGCTTTTCGACAGATGAAAAATGATGATTGTGCCGACCATTAGCTTAACCCGCCTGCGGCCAAAATTGGTTGCGCAGTGGGGAGTCTTCGCCGTTCCGCTTTTGCTGCTCATTGCTCCCGCTCTGCACTACTCACTCGATACGCCCATCGGCCTATTCGAAAGATCGCCGCACTTAGCCAACAAGTACAATAGCGCAAGTGATTTTCTCTCCTATTTGCGCACAACCTTGCTTGAACCCTCATGGCGGTTTCGGCCGTTTTACTACGTTTGGAACGGCCTTGTATGGAAGGTCTTCGGCGATTCGGCATGGCTCCATCATCTAATCCGATGGCTGATCTGCTGCGGCGCAGTTGCATTGTTCATTGCGGCCTTTAGACGCACTTCAAGATTGCCGTACGCTGCGACGCCTCTACAGCCGGGGTTGCAAGTTATTCCGCTGGCCTTGTTGGCGTATCTGTTATTGTTCTTCCCAAACGTGCCCACTGTTCGCATAGAATGCGTGGAGCTTTACACGGTCTTCTTCCTCGGTCTCTGCAACTGGGCGGCGGCGCTCATGCTGGCTGCCGAAAGGGCAAGTCCAAGCCACCATGCGCTGTTTTGCTTGGGCTGGCTAGGTCTCCTATTTTCCAAGGAAGTCAATGTTGCTCCAGCGCTTTGGCTGCTTGCCTTCTGGTGGGCCTTGGCCATTGCAAATAGAAGGGGGAGGGGGCCATCGACGAGAAAATTGCTGGCGGGATCATCGCTGACGCTAACCCTTTGCGTTGCCATATACAAGGTAAGCCAGACTTTGGAATTGGCCACAGAACGTGGCCATTACTTCGCTCCGTCCAAACCGATTCTAGACAGATTCACCGAAAATGCGGCAAACATTCTGCAAGGTCTGCTTCAATACGAAACTTCCGTGTTCATTACCGCGGC
Source organism: Candidatus Azophilus sp. (assembly GCA_965200465.1). Classification (GTDB taxonomy): domain Bacteria; phylum Pseudomonadota; class Gammaproteobacteria; order Pseudomonadales; family Azotimanducaceae; genus Azophilus. Next base: position 684,701 of record OZ241358.1, read on the forward strand.
CTTCACTTTTTTGCTAATGGCGCTAATCGTCTTGGTCGTCGCCAAGGTTGCAAGGCGTGAATTCAACGGTGAGCTTGCGTTTGTTTTTCTGTTGCTCGGCGAGTTCATAAGCATGTTTCTCGTGCTAAGCATTCAATACGACATGACACTGCGGTATTGGAGCATCCTAGTGCCCTGCCTTGCCACGCTGCTGGCCTTTGCCGCGAAGTTCCTGCTGCAGGCGGCCATGCGCCACAGGACCCTAGCCAACTGCACGGCGCTTGCCCTAGCGGCTTTCATTGCTTTATTCACGGCGGCCAACTACTACAATTTTTTGCATCAGGTCATTATCCAACACAGCGCCCGCAATCTTGATGATTTGGTAATATCGGAAATTGCGCAGCTCATCAATAGCGGGAAATACGTCCAAACCAACCCTTACAGCCAGCATTATGAAGAAATTTGGAGGCTTGGCTGGGACCATGTTTGGAAAGAGCATTGGCCCAAGCATCCATACGACGAAGGCAGAGTGCATCAAGTGCCTCCAAAGGACCCGACGCAGCCCTACTATCTTGTGGACATTCTGGACATGGGGGGGCAGCCTGCCCTTGCGGGCGGCGCCCATGCCAGCTTGGTGGGCCGGACGGATTACGGCATTCTACGCCAAGCCGCAAGGGTGGCGGGCCTTCTTCAGGGCGGCACCCCGCAGGCGTCCGTGGATTGGGGCATGTTTCCATTAGGCGAGTATCGTTGGGCCATATACGCATTGCCCGAATCACCGCCGGCCGGCATGCATTGAAAGCCAGGCGCCGCATCTGGACAACGGGAATCCCGCTTCCAAGTTAGCCGGAGTCAGCTTCGCAGCCGCTCGTTGCCGGGGTCAAACGGGCTTTCCGGCAACACGGACGCGCTGTGGCGCTCGCCAAGAATCTCGATCTCCAAGCGGGCGCCGGGCCGCGCCAATTCCGGGCGCAGCATGGCTAGGGCCAGAGATTTGCCCAGCCGGTGCCCGTAGCCGCCGCTGGTGGCGCGGCCCACCAGTTCGCCGGTGTGCAACAGCGGGTTGTTGCCTAGGGCGTCGGCGTCCCGTACGTCCTCGACTTCCAAGGTTGCGAAGGCGTTGGCGAAGCCGCGTTCGCGCCATGCCAGCAGGCCGTCGCGGCCAATGAATTTCCCCTTGTCCAAACGCACGAAGCGCTCCAGGCCGGACTCCAAGGCGGCGTATTCGATGGACAGTTCGGCGCCGATCATGCGATAGGACTTCTCCAAACGCAGGGCGTCCATGGCGCGAATGCCGAAGGGCTTGAGGCTTAGGTCCGCGCCGGCCTCGAACAACGCATCGAATATCTGATTCTGCGTCTCCATCGGGTGGTGCAGCTCCCAACCCAATTCGCCGATGAAGTTGACCCGCACGGCCATCGCCTGCGCCATGCCGATGTTGACGGCTTGGGCGGAGAGCCAAGGGAAGGCGCTGTTGCTGAAGTCCGCGTTCGAGACGCGCTGCAGGAGCGTTCGGGACTGCGGCCCAGCCACCACCAAAACCCCCAAGGCGCTGGTCAGGTCCGCGAAGCGCACCGAACCGTCGGCCGGCATCAACCTTTGCAGGTAGTCGTGGTCCAGCCGCTGCCAAGCGCCGGCGGAGACCAAGTAGAAGGCGTCCGCCGCCTCCCGCAGAATGGTGAACTCGCTATGCACCCCGCCCCGGGCGCTCAGCGCGTGGCACAGGCCGATGCGGCCCGGCTTGGTCGGCAGGCGATTGGCCACCAGCGAATCCAGGAAGGCGGCGGCGCCGGGGCCGGACACGCGGCATTTGGCGAAGGCGGTCATGTCCAGCAGGCCCACATGCTCATGCACATGGCGGCACTCGTCCCCCACTGGGGCGAACCAGCGGGAGCGGCGGAAGGACCAATGGTCCTCGGCGGCCATGCCTTGCGGAGCGAACCAGTTGGCTCGCTCCCAGCCGAACTTCTGGCCGAACACCGCGCCCTTGGCCTGCAGCCGCCCGTAGCAGGGCGCGGTTCTCAAGGGGCGGGCGGCGGGGCGCTCCTCGTCCGGGTAGTGGATGGTGAAGACATTGGCGTAGGCTTCCTCGTTCTTGTGCTTAAGGTAGCCCTTGGTGGCGTAGTCCCCGAAGCGGCGCGGCTCCACCCCCAGCATGTCAATGCCGGGCTCGCCGTCAACGATCCACTGCGCCAGCTGCCAGCCGGCGCCGCCGGCGGCGGTGATGCCGAAGCTGTGGCCCTCGTTCAGCCAGAAGTTGGGCAGACCCCAAGCCGGGCCAACGATGGGGCTGCCGTCCGGCGTGTAGGGAATGGCGCCGTTGTACACCTCCTTCACGCCCACTTCGGCAAAGGCCGGAACCCGCTTCATGGCCGCCTCGACATGGGGCGTCAGCCGCTCCAAATCCGCCTCGAAAAGTTCGTACTCCACGTCATCGAGAGGGTTGTCCAAGTAGCAGCAGGGCGCTCCCCGCTCATAGGGGCCGAGGATGAAGCCGCCCCGCTCCTCGCGCAGATACCAGGAACCGTCGGACTCGCGCAGCACGCCCATTTCCGGCAGCCCCGCCTTGTGGCGGGCCACCACCTGCGGGTGCGGTTCGGTGACGATGAACTGATGCTCCACCGGCAGCACCGGCACGTCCAAGCCCACCATTGCCCCAGTGGCGCGGGCGTAGCTGCCGGTGGCGGCGACGACATGCTCGCAACGGAGGTCGCCGGCGGTGGTGCGCAGCAGCCAATCGCCGCCCTGCCGCTCGATGGCGGTGACCCTGGTGCGGCGGTGAATCTCCGCGCCCAAGGCCCGGGCGCCCTTGGCCAAGGCCTGGGTGAGGTCGGCCGGCTGTATGTAGCCGTCGTCCGGATGGCGAATGGCGCCGACCAAGCCCTCGATGCTGCAAAGCGGCCAAAGCTCCCGCACCTGCTCCGGGGTCAGGAACTCCACCCGTACGCCGATGGTGCGGGCGGTGGCGGCGTACTGAAGATACTCGTCCAGGCGCTCGCGGTTCATGGCCAAACGGATGTTGCCCACCTGCCGGAAGCCCACCGCTTGGCCGGTCTCCGCCTCCAGTTGCCGGTAGAGCTGCACGGAGTATTTGTGGATCTGGCCGACGCTGTAGCTCATGTTGAACAGCGGCAGAAGGCCGGCGGCGTGCCAAGTGGAGCCGCAGGTCAACTCCCCCTTCTCCAGCAGCACGGCATCCCCGCCCCAGCCTTTTTTCGCCAAGTGATAGAGCGTGCTGACGCCGACGACGCCACCGCCGATCACGACAACTCGGGCCTGCGATCTCATTGGGGCTCCCTAAGCGTTCCGGGACGGGTGGGCGCCGGCGCTCCGCCGCGGCGCCGTGCCTCCACTCAACAGACCAGTCTAGGAGCCTTGGTCCGGACAGCCACCCCATTATGCGACGCGCCTTTGCGAATTCGCGCCAGAAGCGCGGAGCGTCGCTTTAGGCGAACGGACTATTGCGGGGCTGCGCAAACCAGTAAACTTAAGCCTTCACCTTCACTTCTTGGCTCATTGGCGGAACGGTGCATCTGTGAACTCATTCGCACAACCGCTGCACATCGGCTTTCTGCTGTTGCCCCGATACACGCTGATTTCCCTATCCTGCGCGGTGTCGGTGCTGCGCATGGCCAACCGACTGACGGGGCAGCCTCTTTACAGTTGGTCGCTCCACACCAGGGACGGCAACGCAGTCGAGTCCAGCGACGGCCTTTCCCTGCACATCGACGGCGCCCTGGGCAAAACCGCCAAGGCGAAGATGCTGTTCGTCTGCGGCGGCATCGAAGTGGAGTCGGCCTGCGACGGTGCGCTGCTGAACCTGCTGCGCGGCTTCGCCAAGCGCAACATTCCCCTCGGCGCCCTATGCACCGGCAGCTACGCCTTGGCCGCCGCCGGGTTGCTCGACGGCCACCGCTGCGCAATTCACTGGGAGAACCTAGCCAGCCTGCGGGAGACCTTCCCCCGGGTGCAGGTGCAGCAGGGCCTATTCGTGATCGACCGCAACCGCTACACCTGCTCCGGCGGGGTCAGCGCCCTGGACCTGATGCTGAACCTGGTCGAAAGCCGCCACGGACGCAAGCTGGCTCGGGACATCTCCGAGCAGTTCATCTGCGAGCGCATCCGCACGCAGCAGGACAGTCAGCGCATTCCGCTGCAGCACTACCTCGGCACCAGCCAGCCGCGCATCGTTGAGGCCGTGGCCCTGATGGAATCCAACTTGGAGGAGCCGTTGGGCATGGATGACTTGGCGTCCTATGTGGGCGTGTCCCGTCGGCAACTCGAACGGCTCTTCCACAAGCACCTCGGCTGCGCTCCCTCCCGCTACTACTTGGAACTGCGCCTGCAGCGGGCGCGCCTGCTGCTGCTGCGCACGGACCTGCCGGTCATCGACATCGCCGCTGGCTGCGGGTTCTCTTCGGCGCCCCACTTCAGCAAGTGCTACAACGAGCTCTTCAGGCGCTCGCCGCGGCAGGAGCGCCGCGAATCCGGCCTTGGCGGCGAACCCCTAGCGCCCTTGACGCCTAGGGGCTGAAGGGATCGGTTAACATGGGCCGCAAGGCCCAAGGTCAAGCGGTGCGGATGTTCAGCTTAGTCGAAACGGGGCGATGCGCCATGCAGCCAAGGTGGGCGAGCGCCGCGGCGGTGGTGTGCGCCCTCGGCTTGGAGGCGCTAAGCCCAAGCCCGGCGTTCGGGGATGGATTTGCGCCCTTGCTGGCGTCCACGGCGCGGGGCCAAGCCTTGGTCATGCCCCTTGGCGACGCCGCCCTAGGCGCCGCCTCCGTAGGCGGCCTGCGCGTTGAGGTCGCCGTTGAAGACGGCTTTAGGGTTTACCGCGTTCGCCACCGCGGGCGAACCCACACCGCTCGCCAGCCGATGCAGGAGCAAACTAGGCGTCTCGCCTTCGACTTTGCGCGGCGGCGCTTGGCCGAAGTGGCGCCAACCTTGCTGCTGCGCCTAGGCGCCAACGATGATCTCAGCGCCGTCATTGAAGCCGCTGGGGCCCTGGGCGGCAAGGCGTATCCGGCCTTGGGCTGGGCGCTGCTGCGCCTGCCGCCGGAGGCGAACCCGGCGGCGGTGGCGCAAAGGCTGGAGTCCACTGGGTTGGCCAACAGTGCGAAGGTGCAATTGAGGGGCCCGATTTATGTTCCTCAGTAGCGCCGGGTTCAGTTTGTTGAAATTCCACAACCTTTTGAAAAGCAAAGTGTTTTTTCCCTCCTTCAGCATTGGCCTAGCGGGTTGCGGCAAAAGGGCGGGGCGTTTGGCGGGAGCTTGGCTGTGCCCCTATGCCGGAGGCGGCACCGCCCGGCTGCCGGCTTGGTCGAGCTGGCTGCTGTGCGTCATCGCCGGCGTTTGCGAGGAAAGCGACCGCAGCGGCGAAGCAAACCCGCCGCCGGAGGGCGCCGTGGCGACCATCTCCGTAACGCCGGCTGAACTGGAGGAGCAGGCGTTCAACAAAACCGCCAGGGTGACCGTGACGATCAGCAAAGCGCTGGACGGTCCCTTGGAAGTGCATCTCGCCGCCAGCGGCGACGCCATCGCCGGCGGGGACTACGACCTTGAGGACGCGACGCTCACCATCGCCGCCGGCGAGACCAGCGCCAGCACGGAGATCAGACCGCTCCGGGATTTCGAGGAGGAGGGCGCGGAGAGCGCGGAGCTCCGCATCAGCGCCCTCAGCGGCAATGCCGACGCCGCCATCGGAACGCCGGCGGCAAGCGGCTTCACCATCCTCGACCAAGGGCGCTTTCCCAACCCCAAGACGGCCTTGGCGGCGGATCTTCTGGCCTTCGCCGGAGACACCGCCATTCTCGCCGACAGAATCGTTCTGCAGGCGCTGGTGTACAACTGGGGCGCGGTTCGCTCCTCCCCCACGGTTATGGGGGTGCTCGTCAACGACCAACCGGATTGGCGCCAATCGAGCCTCTGGTACGGCGAGGCCAACGTGCCGGCAATAGACCCCAAGGGGGGCTTGTTCTTCTCCTTTGCAATCCCCTTGGGCGAGTTGGCGCCAGGGCGGGACTACTATGGGCTGATCGACGTGCTCGAGGTTGCCGAGGAGCGCCGCGGGCGGCGCTACACCAATCAAGACTACTTCGGCTTCTCCCTAAACGCCTCCGGACGGGTGGTGATGCGTTGCCATGCGGACGCTGAGGCGGCGCCGGGCGCCGCGGACCCCCTCGCCGCCGAACAGTGGCACCTAGTCAACCGTCAGCAACGAGCCTTTGCCGACCAAGCGGGAGCATCCGGAGCGGACCTGGGCATGGACGCCGCAGTGACCGACGGGCCGTTCGGCCAAGGGGTCAGGATCGCCATCGCCGACACCGGCCTCGAGATCTGCCATCCGGACTTGGCGGCCAACATTGAAGCCGGCGCTTCCCACAACTTCAACAGCGGGCACTGGGCCGGCGCCCGCAACAATGACCCCTTCCTGCCCTCCACAATGGGCGACCACGGCACCTCCGTGGCCGGCGTTGCCGCGGCGGCGGCCAACAACGGCGTCGGCGGGCGCGGCGTGGCGCCCCGCGCCCAGTTGCGCGGCTTCAACCTGTTGGCGGCCCACGACGACGACTGGGAGTTCGCCTTCACCGACGCCCTTGGCGGCAGCGGCGCTAAGCCCAATTCCACCGACGTTGACATCTTCAACCTAAGCTTCGCCAGCTTGGGAGACGAAGGCAATCCAGATCCTGACCTGGAGGCCGGCCTGCTCAGGAACGGCGTGCGCAACCTGCGCCAAGGCCGCGGCGCCATCTATGTGAAGGCCGCCGGCAACGGCTTTGGCGCTTGCCGCTCCTTGCGCCGGTCGGTCAACAACGAAATAGGCTGCCTCTCCGCCAACTCCGACGCGCTCAACAATTTGCCCTATCTGATGGTGGTCGGCGGCTTCAACGCCGCCGGCCGGCGGGCAAGCTATTCCTCCGCCGGCGCCAACCTCTGGGTCAGTGCGCCCTCGGGCGAGTACGGCAGCAGCTTTCCAGCCGTCATCACCACGGATCAAGCAGGTATCCGCCGAGGCTATGACGCACTCATTCCGGTCGGCTTGGCCAACAACGCAAGCCTCAACCCCAGGGGCGACTACATCAGCACCTTCAACGGCACCTCCGCCGCCGCCCCCAACGTCGCCGGGGCCGTCGCCCTGTTGCTGGAGGTACACCCGGAACTGACTTGGCGGGACGTCAAGCACATTCTGGCGAAGACCGCTCGCCAGCTGGACCCGGATGCGCCGGCGGTGCGCTACGGCTTCGGCGGCCGCGGCTACAGCCTGCTGCTGCCCTGGGTCACCAACGCCGCCGGCTACCGCTTCCACAACCATTACGGCTTCGGCGCCATCGACGTGGACGCCGCCTTGGCCTACGCCGCCGCCCACCAGCCCGACGGCCTTGGGGAATTCGTCGAAGCCCCGCCCTTCGGCAACAGCACCGGGGCGGCCATCCCGAACCACCAGGGCGACGGCTTAAGGCAGCGCCTAACCGTCAGCGGCCTGCCGGCCGCGGCCAACATTGAAGCGGTGACGCTGGAGATCGACCTGACCCACCCGTTCACCAACGATCTGGGCATCCACCTCATTTCCCCAGCGGGCACCGAGAGCGTCCTCAACCCCGCCTTCAACGAGGCCTTGGCCGGCAACGCGGACCTCGACTGGCAGCTTCTAAGCAACGCCTTTTACGGCGAATCCCCCAATGGCGAATGGTTGCTGAAGATCGTTGATGTGGCGCCCGGAGACGCCGGGCGGCTGAACAGTTGGCGCCTGCGCTTCGCCTTGGGCACACACCCTTGAATGGCTCTAAACTACGCACCTTGCAACCGGAGCGCCTAGGGGCCAATGATGCGCGGAAGGCAAGTCTTCATGGACAGTCTCGTCGCCCAAGGCGTTGACTGCATCTTCGGCAACCCGGGAACCACGGAAAGCCCGCTGCTCGACAGCTTGGCCGACTATCCGCAAATTTCCTACTACGTTGCGCTGCACGAAGGCATCGCCGTGGGCGCGGCCAAGGGCTACGCCCAAGCATCCGGCAAGACCGCCGTAGTCAACCTGCATGTGGCGCCGGGGTTGGGCAACGGCATCGGCATGATCTACGGGGCGCTCAAGGCATCCACGCCCATGCTCGTCACCGCCGGTCAGCAGGACACGCGCCTGCGCCTGCGCGAACCCTTGCTCGGCCATGACTTGGCCGCCATGGCGGCGCCGGTGGTCAAGTGGAGCTTCGAGCCGGCCAGCGCCGATGAACTCGGCCTCGCGCTGCATCGGGCCTTCAAGGTCGCCAACACGCCGCCGCTGGGGCCGGTCTTCCTAGCGCTTCCCATAGACCTCATGGAGCAGGAGACGACACTCGGCGTCCAAGTCTCCAGCGAACTGCATCTGCGGCCGCAAACGGATGCCGCCGGCATCGACGCCGCCGTCGCCGCCCTCCTGGCCAGCAAGGCGCCGGCCATCATTGCCGGAGACGACGTGGCCGTCGCCGCCGCGTCCGGGGAACTTATCGCCTTGGCCGAACAACTCGGCGCCCCGGTGTGGCATGAGCCGCTGCGCGCCCAAGTCGCTTTCCCCAGCCGGCATCCCAACCATCGCGGCCGCATTCCCTTTGAGGCGGCGGGCATCCGCGCCGCCTTGGCCGACCGGGACTTGGTGCTGCTGATCGGCGCCAACCTCATTGAGGAGATTTGGTTCGACCCCGGCCCCGTGCTGCCCACAGGCGTCAAGGTCATTCACCTATGCGAATGCGCGGAGCGCCTAGCCGCCGTGCATAGGGTGGACGTCGGCTTGGTGGGTGGCTTGGCCCACGCCATGAACCGCATCACCGGCAACCTCAGGGAACGGGAAGACGAGGCCGCCAAGGCCGCGGCGACGGCGCGCAACGCCGCCCTGGCCAGCGCCCGAACAGCGCAGCAGCGGGCGGCGGAAGCGGCCTTGCGGAAGGTTTGGGACGCACGCCCCATGACCCCCAAACGCGCTCTGCATGAGCTCAGCACCGGCCTGCCGGAAAACGCGATCATCGTCGATGAGACCATCACCGGCTTTTTGGAAGTCGCCGCCCTGTTCGACTTGCAAAGTCCGGGGGACTTCTTTTCCGGGCGGGGCGGCGGCATCGGCCAGGGCTTGGCGGCGGCGTTGGGGGTGCAGGCGGCCTGCCCGAATCGGCCCGTGGCGGCGCTGACCGGCGACGGCTCCGCCATGTACAGCATCCAGGCGCTGTGGAGCGCCGCCCACCACGAACTGCCGATCATCTTCGTGGTGCTGTCCAACCGCGAGTACCGAGTGCTGAAGCACAACATCGACGCCTATCGGCAGCGGTTCAACGCACAATCGAACCGTCCCTATCCGCACATGGACTTGCTGAACCCGACCCTCGGCTTCGTCGAGATGGCCCAGGGAATGGGCGTGGCCGGGGAGCAGGCTGCAACGCCGGAAGCCTTGGCGGCGGCGCTCAAGCGGGCGCTGGCCGGCGGCAAGCCCTATCTGATCGACGTGGTGGTTTCCGGCAAGCAGTGAACGCATAGCCGGCGGCGGCAGCCCCTCCCCGCTTGCAGCCAAAGGCTAGAACAGTTTAATCAAGGCAACGATCAATCCGGCCTGGGCGACCAAGGCGCCTAGGAGCCACTTCAGCAGTTCCACCTTAGTGGCTTCAATTTTGGCCTCGGTGGCCAGCCTCAGTTTCTCAATGTCAGCCTTGGTTTCCTGCCTCAATTTCTCCATGTCGGCTTGGATCGCCTGCTGAAACTTCTCCAAGTCGGCTTTGACCTCCTGCTTGAATTTCTCCGTGTCAGCCTTGGTCGCCTGCTGAAATTTCTCCATGTCGGCCTTGGTCGTCCGCCCAAACTTCTCCAAGTCGGCTTTGACCTCCTGCTTGAATTTCTCCGTGTCAGCCTTGGTCGCCTGCTGAAATTCCTCCATGTCGGCCTTGGTCGTCCGCCCAAACTTCTCCAAGTCGGCTTTGACCTCCTGCTTGAATTTCTCCAAGTCGGCTTGGATCGCCTGCTGAAATTTCTCCATGTCGACTGTGGTCGTCCGCCCAAATTTCTCCATGTCGGCCTTGGTCGCCAAGTTGCTGTTGAGCAAATTGACGTGCTCGTCCGCAAGCACCTCGGCCTGCTGCTCGGTAAAGCCGTTCTCCGTCAAGCGCTTGATGAATTTATGGGTGTCGAAGGCAGCGGGTTCAGTCATCATTGGGTTTTCCCCCCGATCACAGCCGATGCGCGCGCACCGGCAGTTCGACGTAGCCATGCACGAAGGACGAAAGAGTGCGCACCGGCGCCCCCACCACCTCCACGAAGCGGAAGCGCTGCATGATCTCCTCCCAGAGTATGCGCAACTGCATCTCCGCCAGCCGGTTGCCCATGCACCTGTGGATGCCGAAGCCGAAGGACAGGTGGTGGCGAGCATTCTTGCGGTCGATGATGAAGGCGTTCGGGTTCTCTATGGCCTGTTCGTCCCGATTGCCGGAGACGTACCACATCGCCACCTTGTCGCCGGCGCGGATGCGCTGGCCGCAAAGCTCCGTATCCACGGCGGCGTTGCGGCGCATGTAGGCCAGCGGCGTTTGCCAGCGGATGATCTCCGACACCATGTTGGAAATTAGGCCGAGGTCGCCGCGCAGCTTTTCGTATTCCTCGGGATGGCGGTTGAGGGCCAGCACGCCGCCGGATATGGAGTTGCGGGTGGTGTCGTTGCCGCCGACGATCAGCAGCATCAGGTTGCCGAGAAACTCCATCGGCTCCATTTGACGGGTGTTTTCGCCGTGGGCCAGCATGGAGATCAGATCGTGGGCCGGAGGCTGGTTCACCCGCTCGTTCCACAGCCGGGTGAAGCAGTCCAAGCACTTGAGCAGCTCGACGCGCCGTTCGTCCCAGGACTTGATGACGCCATTCTCCGGCGAGGCGGTGGCCACATCGGACCAGTAGGTGAGCTTGCGCCGCTGCTCAAAGGGAAAGTCAAACAGCGTGGCCAGCATCTGCGTGGTCAGCTCGATGGACACCAGATCCACCCAATTGAAGGTTTCGTTCTCCGGCAGCGAATCCAGAATGCGGGCGGCCCGCTCGCGGATGGTGCCCTCCAGGGCCTTCAGGTTGCGCGGCTCAACCACTGGCTGCACGGTGGCCCGCTGCACGTCGTGCTTGGGCGGGTCCATGGCGATGAACATGGGCGTTTTCAGCACTTCCTCCTCCGGCAAGGAGACCGGCGGGCCTAGGGTGATGCCGTCCGCCGAGGAAAAAAGCTCGTGGTGCTTGTCCACGTACAGGATGTCTTGGAACCGCGTGACCGACCAGAAAGGCCCGAACTTGCTCTCTCGGCAGTAATGCACCGGCGCTTCCCGCCGCAGGCGCTCGAAGTAGCCCCAATGTGCATCCTGCTGGAAGATGTGGGGATCGGAGAGGTTGAAGTCCTCAAGGGGGACAGCGTAGGGGTCTTGAACGTTCATGGCCTTAAGCATAGCGCAAATCCCGCTGCCGCACACAGGCCTCAAATCCCCTAACTGGGGATTTGCTGCAGGCGCCTCAGAGCCAGCGCCGGGCTTGTGTTGCGCAGCGTTCTTGGCGCATCATTGGCGGATGCATTCAAGCCAGCCAGAGCAGCGGCCCAGCGGCAAGGGCGCCGGAACGAAAGCCCCTGAACGCGACGCGGAAGCCCTCATGTCCGTCGTGCTGCCCTGCTTCAACGAAGAGGCGGTTCTCCCGGAGACCCATCGCCGGCTGGTCAACGCCCTCGAAAAAATCCCCAACCTTGGCTTCGAGCTCATCTACGTTGACGACGGCAGCCGAGACGCCACGCCGGACATCCTACGGGAATTGCAACGCTTGGATGCGCATGTTCGCGTAGTCGTCCTGTCGCGCAACTTCGGCCAGCAGATCGCCTTGACCGCCGGCTTGGCGGAAGCCTCTGGTGACATGGTCGCCGTTCTTGACGCCGACCTGCAGGATCCGCCGGAAGTTCTTCCCGAGATGCTCGAGCGCTGGCGGCGCGGCGCTGACGTCGCCTACGGCGTCCGCACCAGGCGGGATGGCGAGAGCATCGTCAAGCGCTGGACATCCAAGACGTTCCACAAATTCCACAACCGCATCTCCGAGATTTCCATTCCGCTTGACGCCGGGGAATTTCGGCTGATGGACCGCAGGGTGGTGGACGCCTTTTTGGACATGCCGGAAAGACACCGATTCTTGCGCGGCATGATCGCCTGGGCCGGCTTTCGGCAGGAGTCGGTTTACTTCCACCGGCAGCCCCGCGCCGCCAGCGAAACCAAGTTCTCCCCATCAATGATGCTGCGGTTTGCGGCCGACGGCCTTTTTTCGTTTTCCCTTTTGCCGTTGCGCCTGGCCATTTGGGTCGGTTTGACCGCCGTTGGCCTAGCTGTTTTGGGCATCGGCTACGCTTTGGCCGCGTACCTGCTCACTGACGCTTGGGTGGACGGCTGGGCCCTGTTGCTCATCACCATGCTGTTCCTTGGCGGCGGGCAGTTCATGTTCATCGGCATCGTCGGCGAATACATCGGCCGCATCTTCAACGAAGTGCGGCAGCGCCCCCTTTACCTAGTGCGGGAGCGGCTGGGATTTCCATCCCCAAGCCCCGACGAGCGCCCGTGCAAGGGCCGGCGGCGGGCAACAGGCGCTCGGCGGATGCCTGGAATGCATCCACTGACAGGTGCCCGCCACCGTGATTGAAGCATTGCGCCGCGCCAGCAAATCGACTCTTCTTCTGTGCATCCCGGCGGTCGTTGGCGCGGCCTTGGTTCTGGCTCGGGAAGCCGTCCATGGCGTGGGATTGCATAGCGACTCACTAATCTTCATCTCCGTAGCTAGGAACCTGTTGGCGGGAGAGGGTTTTTCCCAATTCGCCCAATGGACGAACCCGCAGATGTTTTGGCCGCCCGTTTATCCGCTGCTGCTCGCCGCGCCCGGCCTGTTCTCCTTGGACCCAATGGACGCCGCCGGGCCGCTCAACGCCGCCATCTTCGGGCTGACCGTTCTTGTCGCCGGGCTATGGCTGCACACACGCTTGCAGTCAGGGTTGCTGGCTTGGTGGGGCTGCCTTGCCGTCATGCTCTCCCTGCCCTTGGCTCGGGAAGCCTCTTGGGCGCTGACCGAATCCCTTTTCATCCTGCTGGCCACGCTGTCGCTGGTGCAAGTGGACAGGTTCCTGGGCAACGGCAAGCATCGGCCGCTGGCTTGGGCGGCGGCGTTCGCCGCCCTTGCGTGCCTGACCCGCCACATGGGCGTCGCCCTAGTGGCGGCCACCACCGTGCTGCTTGCCTTGCAACCCGGCGCAGCCATGCCGCTGAAGGCCAAGCGCATCACCATGCATGCGCTTGTTTCCCTTGCGCCGTTGGGTTTGTGGACGCTGTACACTTGGCTGTTCAGAGGCGAGTCCTTGGCGGCTAGAACCAATGACGGCATTAGCTACGCCTTGCCGGAAATCCTGGACGGCGTTTTGCGCAACCTCACCCTTTGGGTTTACCCGGATTCACCCGCACAACACTTTTCATTTGCAGCCCATGCCCTAACAATTGCACTTTGGCTCACCCTAACGCTGGCGACGGGTCATTTGATGCTCCGCTCCTGGCGCCGCTGGGCACCCTTCTGCACTTGGGCGGTCTTCGCCCTAGCCTACGTCGCCCTGCTCGCCATAGCCATGATGGTTGGGACTACTTGGGGAGGATTTCAGCCTAGGTTCTTGTCCCCAGCCTTCCTTCCCGCCTTGCTGGCCGCTGCGTTTGCGCTGGACAGGCTGCTAAGCCGTTACCGCAAGGGCCGGCTTGCGGGTGTCCCCAGCGACTCTTCGGCAATGGGGTCACCGCCCCAAAAACCATTGGCAAGGGCAAGACAGCGGCGTTTGCTGTGGGACGCCTTGGCGGCGGCCTTATGCGGATGGGTCGTTTGGAGCGCCGGCTGGCAGATCGTGGAGATCAGCAGGGCGCAGGCCGGCGGCATCCGCGACAGCATCGGCAGCCAAAGGTTGGGCTCGGAAGTCTTTCGCCACCTCCGGGAAAGGCCGCATGCAGGTTCGGTTCACAGCAACGACGTGTACGCTGCGTATCTCGCCAATGAGGTGGCGACGGTGCATCCCTTGAAGCTCAGTTGGGCGCTTGTCAAGCTCTCGTTTGAAGATTTGCCAGAGCCTGCGCAAATCGTTTGGTTTGACGATTGGCAACTGAACAAAGCTTTGGACTACAACGACTTCGACCTCCGCTTTCTGCCCGGGGTTGAAGTCGAGGCGGAGCTGGCGGACGGCACGGTGTTGCGCTTCGTTCCCGGAAAAACGCTCGACGAGGCCAACCGCAGCGCCGCCAAGAGGCGCTACTTCAATCGAGTTGTTGACGAGGCTGGCAAACGGGTGGCGCACTCCAACTTCAACCTGCACTTGCGGGGACGCACGCTGGCCTATGTCAAGGCGCCATGCACAAAGGCCGACACGGCGTCGCGCTTTTTCCTGCATGTGCTGCCGGTCGAGGCGAACGACCTGCCCGCCCACAGCCGACGCTACGGGTTTGAAAACCGGGACTTCGTCTTCCGCAAAGCCGGCATGAGGTTCGAAGGCAGATGCGTGGTGAGGCGCCCCCTGCCGAACTACCGCATCGCCAGCCTAAGGACGGGACAGTTCATCGGCGGCGCAGGGAAGCTGTGGCAAGCGGAAGTGTCCGGTTCGCTATTCAACAAGCATTGAACTATGCATGATGGACTGCTGACCCGGCTGAGGCCGGACGGCTTCACCCTAATGCTGGGCGCCTGCGCGGTGACGGGCGCCCTCCTAGTCTTGGCGCGGGAGCTGAACTTCGGCGTGGCGCTGCACTCCGACTCCGTCATCTACATCTCCGTGGCGAGAAGCCTGCTGGCGGGGGATGGATTCATGCAGATCATCCATGGCCCCTTGGTCAACTGGCCGCCGCTGTATCCTCTGCTGCTCGCCGCCGCCACTTTCTTCACATTCGACCCGCATGCAGTGGCCGGGCCGGTCAACGCCGTCATCTTCGCCCTGACCGTGCTTCTTGTGGGGCTGTGGCTGCGGCAACGGCTGGCGTCTCGTTTTTTGGCCTTGTGGGCCTGCCTCGCAACGATGCTTGCGTTTCCCTTGGTTCGGGAAGCGTCTTGGGCGCTGGCGGAGCCTCTCTTCATCCTAATGTCGGTTCTGTCGCTGATGCACCTGGATAAATTCATCAGGGAAGGGCGGGAACCGTCGCTGCTCTGGGCCGCGGCGTTCGCGGCCTTGGCTTGCCTAACCCGCTACATGGGCATCGCTTTGGCGGCTGCCTCCGTGCTGCTGTTGGCCTCACAGCCGGGAGTGGCGCCCTCGTGGAAAGCAAGGCGCATCGCCCTTTATTCGCTCATTGCCCTAACCCCTGTTTGCCTATGGATGACGCGAAACTTCGTGCTTGTTGGACACATCACCGGAAAGCAGCCTAGCGTGACCTATTCGATTTCCCCAGCGGGATTTTTGCATGGCGTTCTCGACATCCTAGCCACATGGCTGCACCCCGAATGGGTTGCAAAGCAGGCTTCACTTGCAGGCGAAGCGTCACTGTTTGCCATTTATTTGGCACTGGCGCTAACGACGGCTTACCTCATCGCCCGCCCTCAACCCAACTGGCGTGGGTTCACCGTATTCGGCGCCTTTGCCTTAACCTACCTAGCCGCCCTCGCAGCGGCAATAATCAGCCCCATCTGGGCCTTCGTCCAATCAAGATACCTAACGCCGGTCTATGTACCCTTGCTGTTAATGGCCACCTTTGCCGCGGACAACTTTCTAAGGCGCTCGCCGGCCACGGATGCAAGCGGCTTTAAGCGCACAGCAAGGTTCGGCTTGCTTGCCGCACTTTGCCTTTGGATCGGCTACAGCGCCGTGCTGCAGGCTGGACAGATTCGCCAAGCGTTGAGCGACGGCCCTGCCCGCAGCCTAAGCAACTCCAAATGGGCCAACTCCAAGACCATTCAATACATCCAAGATGCGACAGACGGCGCCATGCACAGCAACGAAGTGTTTCCATTGTACATCCACAGTGACTCAACAAATGCGGCAAAGACATACCACTACCTAAGGCCGCGGGAGGATGAGCTGCGCCGATTGATTGAGACCGCCGAGGACGGCGCATACATAGTTTGGTTCCACGACCGGTGGGTAGGCGGAGAGCTTCACTACAACGACTTCCATTTAAGATCCCTGCCGGACGCGGAGGTGGCGGCCGACTTTTTTGACGGACTAGTGCTTCGCCTAAGGCCAAACAGGCGGTTCGACGAGGCGGCCTACCGCGCCAACAAGGTCAAATTGGCAAACCAGATCGTCAACGCCGCCGGCCCAGTGGCCATAGGCGCCCGCTTCAATGTGCACATCGACCGGAATGTGCTCACTTACATAAAGGACTCATGCTCCGAGGCCGACACGACGGAAAAGTTTTTCCTGCACGTCAGGCCGCAGTCCGAGGACGACCTGCCTAGGCATCGCCGGCGTTATGGGTTCGACAATCTGGACTTCCAATTCAGCCGGCGCGGCTTTAAGATCGCTGAAAAGTGCGTAGCACGGATCCGCCTTCCCGAATACCCCATAGTGCGCATAACAACCGGACAATGGAAAACCGGGAAGGGCAAAACATGGAAGGGTGAGATCGACCTCCGCTAAGCGGATGAGAGCGTTCGGCAATGCGCTGGATGCGGAAACCCTCTATTCGGTGCGCGGATGGAACTCCCCACCCCAAAGCACTTTCCCTCCGGCAAACTGCCCTGTCCAGATGGAGGCTATGTCGTAGTTCGGCAGAGGACGCGCCACAATGCATCTTTGCGGCCCGTCCAAGTCTTGGAACAAGGGATAATAATGGAAGTCAAGGTTGTCAAATTTCCGGTCTTGGGAACCTTCCTGAGGGTGCGCCTTGTCAACAGGGCGAACATGCAGGAAAAATTTGGCGGCTCTGTCCTCTTCCGTGCATTGATCCTTGACGTATATCAGCTCGCCGCCAATGAGATACACCTTGAAGCGGGAGTTGATGACTGGCTCGCTCTCATCAATAGTCCTAAGCAGCCGCTCCTGCTTCCGCCTGAAGCCGTCCGTGCAATGCTCCGCCCTCCAAAACCCTTTGGCAACCCGGATGCAGGAGATGTCATAATCGGGAAGTGGATGAACCAAAATGCACTGCTTGCTGCGGATTGCATGCTGGTAGGAATAGTACCGGGAGGCAAAGGTGAAGTTCATGTGCTCGTATCCATGCCGCCAATGGCCGCCGGAAAGATCGTCCACGCGCTTAGGAACCACATCCAAGTAGAAGCGGCGGTCAATTTCCCGGTCGGAGCAACGATCCTTGATGTAAACAAGCTCATCATCAAATAGGTATAGGTCGAATGCTGAACGAACGACCGGCTCGGAGCCCTCAATCTTCTTAACGAGGAAATGCTCCTCGAGCTTCATGTACAGCAAAAAAATCACGGTGCAGGCGACCAAGCCGCCGAACAGCACGATCAAGCCCCGCCCATTCATCCTGAGAACCACCAAAATCAAGCCGGATGCACTCAGGCCGAACGGCACGAACAGCAAGCTTGCGGATCTGGCGGGAACGTCGTCATGCATCGCAAAATTGGGAACATTGACCAAAAGCAGGCCCAGAATCCACAGGATGTCCAGAGATGGCTTGAAGCGGCTGCTTGCGGGCGGGTGCCGGCCGCCGCCTGTCGCCGCTGCCGCCTCCCCGCCAAGGCGACCAAACATCCGCAAGACTACAAATGTTGTGGAGGCCGCCAAGGCAAACAGGGAGAAGAACGCCAGCAGTTCCCCGGCTAGAACGTATTGCTTCCCCATTGCCATAAAGTAAAACAGCCCGAGGTACTGCCTCCAAGTGTCCATCAGGCTAGGGAGTTTCTTTTCCGCTGTGGAAAAAACGTAGATCACTTGGCTCCAGAATTCCTCCCAAACCCCTTCCGTCAAAGCAGCCTTGACGATAAGGCCGAGCCAAAAACATGCGGCAAAGCCGGCAAGGTACAGCGAGACGCAAGCGATGGCGTCTCCGGCCGCGGCCCGCCTGCCTAAATGGCGGCCTCCGAAATAGGCCACCATTCCGATCAAGGCAATGGCCAGAAAGGCGTGGCCCTCGCCCAGCCACAGAAAGCAGGAAGCCATGCCGGTGAAGAAGCAAAAAACGCCCACCGCTCCGGTCGCCGCAGTCGAGCCCGACGCTCGGCTGCGCATCAGGAAAGCCAAGACCGTAGCGGACAGCACGGTCCATAGGTGGGGAACGCCGTTGACGATGTCCGAGAAGTATCGAATGCCGGAGAAGAAGGCGCCGTAGAGCACCAACGGAGAGACAACCAAAAGAGTCTTAGGGGAGAGGAGCAACAGGGAGGCGGCCAGCAAGGCATAGGCGAAGTAGAGGCAAATCTCGGTGAGCTCCCGAACCTCTTTTGTGGAGAAGTAGTTCAAGGCGATGGCGAAGACGGCCCTTGCGCCCCACCAGTATCGAGCCTTGAAGGCGTGCTCCTCCTGCTCAACGCCGCTCAACGCAGCTTGCAACCTAGAACAGGGCCGCCCTGGCGGACCTAGGGTTTTCAACGCCACGGCGTCAAGAACGGAATTCGCGCCCTCGGCCCGCCTCTCGGCCATCCGCAGTATGGGTAGCGAGATTTCGCAGTACACATAAGGACCGTCGAAGAGGTTTCCCGGCTTGACATGCGACGAACCGCGATGCTCATTGGCAATAAATCTCTGCTTGGCCAAGTCGTAGGGGATTTGGTTGCCTAGATGGTGCAGAAAGAAGAAAAACGCCGTGCCAAAAGCCGCCACGGCGGCGTACGCAGCAAGGATCCTAGGGCGAGGAAGCAAGGCCGCCAAGGAACTAGGGAGCCGCCATGCCCGCATTAAACCAAAGGCGGAGCTCCAGCGCCGCTCGGTCACGGTTGGGGCCGCTTCTGAAAAACGGCGACGAAACTCGACCCGATTAGGCCCACCAGCAACCCCCGAGTGCGATTCAGCCGCAACCAACTCCGCACTGTGCCCCGAAACCAAGCAAGGGTCAACCGCCATGAACTGCTGCCCAGCCCCCCCTAATCCCCGCTGGAATCGTTGCAGCGCGTTGCAAGACGCACCGTGCGAGGTTTTTTCCGGCGATTGCATGGTTGCGGGGCTTACGAAGGCTTGCCGCCCAGGAGCGCGGACGCCCCGTCTGCATGCGGGCCAGAGGCCCGCGTTCCCAAGGGCCGTGGGCCGGGCGATCCCCATCCGGGGATTGGGGCCAGCCCTCCGCCCGCTTGGCATCGGCCGACCATTCATGGCATCGCCGTCTTGGCGTGAGGCCCAGCATCCAGATCTTGCCTGCAGTGCAATCAAGCATCCTCATGCACCGCAGCTTCAGAGGGCTCCGATTTTTGGCGGCTTAGTTCGTACTTGAGCGTTGCGGTCTCTTGAATCAGGTTTTTGATCTTGTTTGAGAACTCGCTGATCTTCAGGGACAACTGCAGCAGCAAGGACAAGCAAATGAAAATGCCCAGAAACAGCACGATTGGCACGCCCCCTCCCATCTGCAGCCGATGCGAAAGCGCGTCAACGGGGGCAATCCACCATCCATAGGTCATGCATCCCAAGGCCAGCAGAATCCACAATGCGGCATAGCGCTCCTGCAAACGGGATCTGCGGATCAGCTCAACAACAAACGCCAAGAGCAGGAGGCCAAAAAAAGCCGAAAAGAGAAAATGGGATGTCGGGATCTGGCTAATGGGCATGGCGGTGCAAAAAATCCAACACGCGCCGCCGAGCCGCCGGGACGGCATCGCCCTCCTTCCAATCCTCGATCAGCTCGGCGTTGGCGGCCAAGCTGGCGACCTCCCTCGAGATGGCGGCGGGATGGTAAAGGTCATCGCCCTTAAGCACCTGCAGCGGCGTGGTGACGGTGCGCACGAATTCCCGCGAGACGTTGAACGTAAAGTCCCCGCCGTACATATTCTCCCGAAAGGCGCTCCAGGCCTCCTCCGGGACCTCCGGGCGGCTCGGCTTCAACTCCTCCGCCCAGCCATCGTACATTTGATAGAACGCCTGCCGGTTGTTCTCCAAGCCGATGGGCTGGAGCAGCACCGCCGCGGCAATGCGCTCCGGCGCGATTTCGACTAGGCCCAGGCAGTAGGCGCCGCCGATGCACATGCCCGCCACGAGAAAGCGGTCCATGCCCAGATGGTCCATCAAGCCCAGCTGGTCCGCGGCGTAGCAGCCCCAAGAATCCCCCGCCGTCACTGGCGCAGTGGAGCGCCCGGCATTGCGCTGGTCCATGGCGATGACGCGGAAGGTCCTGGACAGATGCTCCACGGGGTTCCAAGGCGCGTTGTCCCAAAAAGGAATGGCCGACTTCATGCCGCCGGGCGCAATCAGCAGAACCGGGAAGCCGGCGGACGGGCCGGATTCCTCATAGTGGATGCTGACGCCGTCCCTGCGGAAGTGGGGCATGATGGGGCTCCTGCAATGATGCTTTGGCGGAAAACTACACGACAACGCTGATTTGTCAAAGCCTTGTCACCAATCCCCGGACAAGGATCGCCCGGCCCGCCGCGGGATCCGGGTGTTGCCTTTCCTTTGTTTGGGGCTCAGTCGGGCTCGAATGACGCCTCGTAGTTCTCCACCTTGCCGGCGGGGTCTTGGTCCTCCTTGCGCAGGAGGCAGTTGCCTATGGCCAAGCAGTCCAGGTCCGTGCCCATGAAGCAGCGGAAGGCGTCGGCGGGAGTGCAGACGATGGGTTCGCCGCGCACGTTGAAACTGGTGTTGACGATCACCGGGCAGCCGGTTTTGGCCTTGAACGCCTTGAGGAGCGCGTGGTAGCGCGGGTTGGTTTCCTCATGCACGGTCTGCACCCGGGCGGAGCCGTCCACATGGGTCACCGCCGGAATGTCCGAATGCACATTGCTTAGGCGGTCGAATCCCGTCGGTGCGCAGTCCGTCGCGGCCGGCGGCTGCAGCCGCGCCGCCTTGACGTTGGCCGTCAGCAGCATGTAGGGACTGTCCCGCTCCAGGTCGAACCAGTCCGCTGCGTCCATGCGCAGCACACTGGGCGCAAACGGGCGGAAGGACTCCCGGTGCTTGATCTTGAGGTTCAGGGTTTTCTGCATGGCCGGCGAACGGGCGTCCGCCAGAATGGAGCGGTTGCCCAAGGCTCTTGGCCCGAACTCCATGCGGCCTTGAAACCAGCCAACCGCTTTGCCGGCGGCCAGCGCCTCGGCCGCCGCGTCGATCAGTTCGCTTTCCGCAAGCTCCCTGTAGCTTGCGTTGGCGTTGTCCAATGCTTGGCGCACCTGCTGCGGGCTGAATTCAGGGCCAAGGTAGGCGCCGCGCATGGCGTCCGCACCATTGGCGCCGGCAGCGGCGCCTTGGCTGCGCGGCACCCGAAACAGCCGGTGGCTGGCCAGCAGGGCCGCGCCTAGGGCGCCGCCGGCGTCCCCGGCGGCCGGCTGCACCCAGACGTCGTTGAACCGCCCGTCCTGCAGTATCTTGCCGTTGGCCACGCAATTCAGCGCCACGCCGCCAGCCAGGCACAGCGACGGCAGGCCGAACTCCTTGCGCAGGGAGCGCGTCAGCCGCAGCACGGCTTCCTCCACAACCGCCTGCATCGAGGCCGCCAAGTCCATGTGCCGCTGGGTGATCGGCTCCCCCGGGCGGCGCGGCGGGCCGCCGAACAGCGCGTCGAACTTGCGGTTGGTCATCTTCAGCCCGGCACCGTAGTCGAAATAGTCCAGGTTGAGGCGGAAGGTGCCGTCCTCCTTCAGGTCGATGAGGTTGTCGAGGATGGCGGCGGCGTGCTTCGGCTCGCCGTAGGGCGCCAAGCCCATCATCTTGTACTCCCCGGAGTTGACCTTGAAGCCGGTGTGGAAGGTGAATGCGGAGTAGAGCAGGCCCAAGGAATGGGGAAAGTGAAGCTCGCGCACCATCTCCAGTTCGTTGCCGCGGCCGACGCCCACGGAAGTGGTGGCCCACTCGCCCACGCCGTCCAGCGTGAGTACCAGGGCTTCGTGGAAGGGCGAGGGGTAGAAGGCGCTGGCCGCATGGGACTGGTGATGCTCCGCGAACAGCAGCTTGGCGTCCCAGTCCACATCCTTGGCCAGCTCCTGCAGGCTGCGGCGCAGCAGGCTCTTCTGGAACAGTTTCTCCTTCACCCACAGGGGCAGGGCCATGGAAAAGGAGCGAAAGCCCTTGGGCGCGAAGGCGACGTAGGTTTCCAACAGCCGCTCGAATTTCAGGAACGGCTTGTCGTAGAACGCCACCCGGTCCACCGCATCGAGGGTTGCGCCGGCTTGGTCGAGGCAGAAGCCGATGGCGTGGTGCGGATAGCCGGCGTCGTGCTTCCTGCGCGTGAACCGCTCCTCCTGGGCGGCGGCGACGACCCGCCCGTCCTCAACCAAGGCGGCGGCGCTGTCGTGGTAGAAGGCCGAAAGGCCCAAAATGCGCATCGTCCGGAGTTCCCTGGCTACGGAAGCAAACGGGAAATCAAACAGTTGCCGGCATCGACCGCCAAGGCTTTTAGAAGATGGTGTAGATCATCGGCGCCACCGCGCTGGTTTGGGTGAGCACCAGCAATCCGCCCAGCGCCAACGCCATAACGATGACGGGGAACAGCCAATACTTCTTGCGCACCCGCATGAAGGCCCATAGCTCGCGGAGAAAGGACATGTTGCACCTCAAAATTGATTCTGCATGGATTGCGGCGTCGGACCTGGGGGGCTGCGCGGGATCCAGTAGCTCTTGGCGCGGGGATCATACCGCAACCGCAGCGGATCTTTGCCGAACGCCCGCATGAGGAGGCCCGTCGGCGTCACCACGGCGTAGAACAAAAACGCCAGAATGACGGTGGCGACCACGCGGTGCAGGAGCAGCGCGACTCTGCGCCAGGCCCGGTTCAGAGGCGCCAGCCACTCCGCCTTGAACAGCGCCGCCGCCAGCAGTGCCGCGGCCATGCCGGCTGACCACCAACGGGGCGGCCCGCCGCCGAGCAGCGGGAACAAGGCGATGGCCGTGAACACAACGGCGAAGGCGAAGCCGAAAGCCCGGTCGGAGGCGGGCGCTACGCTGGGCGCTTCGTCGCTCAGGCGTTCATGCGCACCTCGGTTGCGCGTCGTGGCGGACATCGGCCCTAGGCGGATTCTCCAGCCGCGTCCGTTTGCGGCTGGGCGTTCGGCAGCTGGGCGCCCTCCGTGGTGGCCACCAGAGCCGTCACCACTAGGTCGCTGGTGACGTTGACCGCCGTGCGGCACATGTCCAGCACACGGTCCACAGCCAGAACAAGGGCTATGGCCTCCGCCGGCAAACCCACGGCCGTGAGGATGAGCGTGATGGCGACCAGGCTCGCCGCCGGAATGCCGGCCACGCCGATGGACGTGAGCAAGGCGAGCACCACCACCACCAGCTGTTGCGTGAACGTCAGGTCGAAACCGAGCACCTGGGCGATGAAGATGACCACCACGCATTCATAGAGGGCGGTGCCGTCCATGTTCACCGTTGCCCCCAAGGGCAGCACGAAGCTGGTCACCCGCTTGGGCACCCCGGCCTGCTCGGCGCAGTTGATGGTCACCGGCAGGGTGGCCGAAGAGGAGGCGGTGGAGAAGGCCGTCAATTGGGCCGGCAGAATCTTGCCGTAGTAGGCGTAGGGGCGGATGCGCCCGACCATGCGCAGCAGCAGCGGCAGCCAAACGGCGAAGTGGATGCCGAGCGCCGCGAGCACGGTGATGAAGTACAGCGCCAGCGACTCCAGCACCGCAAACCCGGATACGATGAAGGTCTTGCCCACCAGCGCGAACACGCCGATGGGCGCAAACTTCATGATCCACATGGTGATGAGGATCATCACGTCATGCACGCCCTGCCAGAAGTTTTGCAGGGTGTCCGCGGCGGGGCCGCTCATGCGGGACATGAAGTAGCCGAACACCACCCCCACGAAGATCAGGGCCAGCAACTGCGTCTCCAGCGCCGCTTCCAGGATGTTGGGCGGAATGGCTCGGGAGACGATGCCGACCAAATCCCCAACGGTGCGCCCCTGCACCTTGTCCATCGCCTCCGAGGCGTCGGGCAGGGCGTTGCGCATGGCCTGCGCGGAGTCGCCCTCGCCGGGGCCGACCAGGTTCACCAGAATCAAGCCGGTGAGAATGGCGCCGAAGCCCGTGGCCAAATAGAAGCCCAAAGTCTTGCCGCCAACGCGCCCGAAGGCGTCCTGCCCAGCCATGTTGCGCACGCCGACGATGATCGAGGAAAGGATGAGCGGCACCACGATCATCTTCAAAGCGTTCATGAACAGGCTGCCAAAGAAGTCCAGAACGCCCACCAGCGATGCGCCGAATAGGGTGGTGTCAGGGCTGGAAGGCCCAGCCACCAAGGCCGCCAGCGCCAGCGCGATGAGGATTTGCCAGTGCAGCGGCAAGGCCAGAATGCGGCCCAGCGGATTATTGCCCTTCATGCAGTTGCCTCCTCGTCAGGATTGCCATAGGGAACGGTTTTCCGCGGCGGTTGTCAAACCATCCCCCCAATCCCCGGATAAGAATCGCCCGGCCCGCCGCCGGCGGCCCCTGGGAACGCGGGCCTTAAGGCCCGCATGCGGGCGGGGCGAACTCACTCCCAAGCAGCAACCCGCCGCAAGTCCCGCAACCATGCAATTGCCGGAAAAACCCTTGCACGGCGCACCTTGCAACGCGCTGCAACAATTCCTTAAGCGGGGATTGGGGCGACCATAGCAAAGAAGATTGAAAACGCTTCCGTCTTGCCGCACCATTGACCTCGTGTTGGGCTGAAGCAAAGGAGGTGATCGTGCATTTATCTGCTGATGAGGGCTCGGATTCCTGAAGTCCTCTCACGGGTTGAAGCCCCAGCGCCCGTTCCGGGGCTGGGGCTTCGGCTTGCCGCCAAGGCTCGGTGCCTGGGGCCATTTGGGCCGTTGCCCGCAGCCGGGAAAATGAAGGGAGGAACTTATGGCGGCATCGACCATTGAGGAGTTGCGCACCGCCCGCAAACGGGAACTGGCGCTTGGCTACCGAATTTTCGCCGCGCTTGGTTGGGGCGACCTCGGCGACGGCCACATCAGCGCCCGGGACCCGGAGCGCACGGATTGCTTCTGGCTGCTGAACATCAACACGCCGTTCGCCCAAGCCAAGGTTGACAACCTTGTCCTGGTCGGGCCGGACGGCGAATTGGCGGCCGGGGACGGCGGCGTGAATTGGCCGGGCTACTTTATCCACCGGCCGATTCTCGCAGCACGGCCCGACATCACCAGCGCCGCCCACACCCACACCCCCTTCGGAACGCCTTTCTCCGCGGAGGCGAAGCCCTTTCAGCCGATCACCCAGGAAGCCTGCGTCTTCTTTGAGGACCATGCGGTGTTCAATGACGAGGAGGTGCAGGTGCAAAGCGTCGAGTGCGGCGCCCGCATCGCCGAAGCCCTAGGCCCCTGCCGAGGCCTTGTGCTGCGCGGCCACGGTTTGCTCACGGTGGGCGCCTCCGTCAAGGAGGCGGTGGCTTGGTTCGTGATGATGGAGCGCGTCGCCGAAGCCCACTTGAAGGTGCGTGCGCCGCGCCCGCTTTCCGCCGCGGCCGCTCGCTCCGCCAAGGCGGACTTGACTGCGGAGCAGCAGGCCCGCAGCGTTTTCAACTTCCTGGTCGGCCACCATCTTGGCGGCGGGGGCTGAGCCGCCGCTGCCGGGGCCTCGCTAGGCCCCAAGCATTTCTCCCACCCGCTTGGCCGCCTGCTCCATGCTCGTCAGCACCATGCCCGACTTGTTCAGGTTGTAGGCGGTCAGGTTCGTGGTGCGCAGGAGGTAGCGGCGGACTTGGCCGTTCTCGTCGCTGTCCACATCAATGATGTTGATGCAGCAGTTGTCCTGCTCAATGCTCACGTCGGCTTGCCACGGCAGGTGCAGCACATGGTTTAAGACGGATCGATTGACGGCGCCGTGCAGCACGAGCAGCAGATGGGTCCAGTCGTCGGCTTGGACGATGCGGTCAAAGGCGGTGCGCACCCTGGCGTCGAAGTCCGCGAACCGCTCGCCGCCTAGGAAGCGGGCGTCCGCTTGGTTCGCATCGGCCCAGGGGTTGGCGATTTGCTTCAGCCACGCCTTGATTCCTTCGACCGGCGCGATCTCGCGGCTTGGGCGCACCTCCTCCAAGGCCGGCGCCTCCTCCAGTTCCGGCGCCTCCCGCCCGGCCAGAATCAGCGCGGCGGTTTGCCGCGTACGCGGCAAGCCGGAGCAGATGGCGCGGTCGAAGGGGATGCTGGCCAGCACCGCCGCCTGCTTGCGCGCCTGTTCCCGGCCCAAGGGCGTTAGGCTCACTTGGCGTTCGTCACTGGTGACGGAGCCGTCCTGGTTGAGGTAGGCGGCTTCGGCGTGCCGCAGCAGATAGATGCGCCGTCGGTTGGGAGGCTGGAACATGGACCTTTCCTTGTGGACAAAGAGCGAATGCTAATCAAAACCGCGCAGCGGGAAATGTCTTTTTGGTTAAGCGCCAAGCCTTGCCCGCGCCCTCCGCAGCAACAGCGGACAGTTTATTTGTTCTAAAACCGGGCACTTCCATTTGTTGCTAACAGCGTTCCCCTAGGATTGTTGGCAAATCCCGCCGCTCGCACTAGAATCGCCGCAATTGCCGCCTTGAAGCGACGCATTCGGTTGCGCTCGGCGGCCTTCGGTTGATTGCGCACCGTTCTGGAATTTGCCTAGTGCCCGAACGCCCGGTCAGTCTGTCGCTTTCGCCGGCCAAGTTCAGTTGGCCGGTCACGGCCATGGCATCCATCGCCCACCGCATTTCCGGCGTGCTGCTTTTTCTTGGCGTCGCCTACCTGCTCTGGCTGCTGGACTTGGCGCTGTCCTCTGCGGCCGGTTTCGCACGGGCGCAGGCCTTGTTGGCAACGGCGCCGCCGAAACTGGTTTTGCTTGGAGTGCTGGCCGCGCTCGCCTATCACTTGCTCGCCGGCGTCAAGCACTTGCTGCTCGACCTGCACATTGGAGACAGCATGGCCGCCGCCCGCCTAGCGTCGTGGGCGGTGTTCGCGCTGACGGCGCTGACCGTGGCCCTGTTGGGGGCCTGGCTGTGGTGACCCAAGCCACCTCGCTGTCCCGCAGCGGGCTTTCGGACTTCTTGGTGCAGCGCGTCAGTGCGGTGGTTCTCACCCTGTACGCCCTGTGCCTGCTCAGCTTTTTCCTGGTCAACGACGGCTTGGACCATGCGGCCTTGAGGGCGTTCTTCGGCGCTCCGTCCATGCAGGCGTTCAGCATCCTGGCGGTTCTCGCCACCGCCGCCCATGGTTGGATTGGCCTGTGGACCATTGGCACGGACTACCTTAGGCCACACTACTTCGGCGCTTGGTCTTCCGCCTTGCGCATGGCCTACCAAGCCATTTGCGGGTTGGCCCTGTTCGTTTACGCTTGGTGGGGCATCCGCCTTTTCTGGTCGGTGGGGTAGGGAAGCCGAGCGGACCATGCCGTCTTTGCGAAAAATGGAGTTTGACGGCGTCATCGTCGGCGGCGGCGGCGCCGGCATGAGGGCTTCGCTGCAGCTAGCTCAGTCCGGGCTGAAAACCGCCGTGATCTCCAAGGTGTTCCCGACCCGCTCCCACACGGTGTCGGCGCAGGGCGGCATCACCTGCGCCATCGCCAGCGAAGACCCGGATGACGACTGGCGCTGGCACATGTACGACACCGTCAAGGGTTCGGACTACATCGGCGACCAGGACGCCATCGAGTACATGTGCAAGGAGGGGTCCCAAGCGGTCTTCGAGCTGGAGCACATGGGCCTGCCGTTCTCCCGCACCGAATCTGGGCGCATTTACCAACGGCCCTTCGGAGGGCAATCGAAGAACTTCGGCAAGGGCGGCCAGGCGGCCCGCACCTGCGCCGCCGCCGACCGCACCGGCCACGCCCTGCTGCACACCCTTTACCAAGCCAACGTCAAGAGCGGCGCCGTCTTTTTGAACGAATGGTTCGCCGTGGACTTGGTCATGAACCAGGACGGCGCGGTGGTCGGCGTCATCGCCATCGAGATCGAGACCGGCGATGTGGTGCATGTGGCGGCCAAGGCCGTGGTGTTCGCCACCGGCGGCGCTGGGCGCATCTACGCCAGTACCACCAACGCGCTGATGAACACCGGGGACGGCGTGGGCATGGCCTTGCGGGCCGGGCTCCCGGTGCAGGACATTGAGATGTGGCAGTTCCATCCCACCGGCATCGCCGGGGCTGGCGTGCTGGTTACGGAGGGTTGCCGGGGGGAGGGCGGCTACCTCGTCAACAAGGATGGCGAACGCTTCATGGAGCGCTACGCCCCCACCGCCAAGGACTTGGCCGGTCGGGACGTGGTGGCCCGCTCCATGATCATTGAAATTCTGGAGGGCCGCGGCTGCGGCGAGCAGGGCGACCATGTGCAGTTGAAGCTGGACCATCTCGGCGAGGAGGTTCTGAACAGCCGCCTGCCCGGCATCCTGGAGCTGGCCCGCACCTTCGCCCATGCGGACCCGGTGCGCGAGCCCATCCCGGTGGTGCCGACCTGCCACTACATGATGGGCGGTGTGCCCACCCAAGCAAACGGCCAAGCCTTGACCCAGGACGAAGCCGGCGACGACCAGCCGGTGGAGGGCTTCTACGCGGTCGGCGAGGTGGCCTGCGTGTCCGTACACGGCGCCAATCGGCTCGGCGGCAACTCCCTCTTGGATTTGGTGGTCTTTGGGCGCGCCGCCGGCTTGCACATCGAACAGGCCATACGCCAGGGCGCGGCCCGGCGCGAAGCCAGCGACTCCGACCTGCAAGCGGCCCGCGCCCGGCTGGAACGCTGGAACGCCTCCGCCTCCGGCGAGAGCGTCGCCGCGCTCAAGAAGGAGCTGCAGGACGTCATGCAGGCTAGTTTTGGCGTGTTCCGCACCGCAACCCGCATGCGCAAGGGAATTGACCAGCTCAAGGAGCTGGGCGAACGCATTCAACACGCCCACCTGCCGGACAAGAGCTCGGTGTTCAACACCGCCCGCCTGGAGGCTTTGGAGCTGGACAACCTGTTCGCCGTCGCCGAGGCCACCGCGGTGGCCGCCGAGGCGCGTCAGGAAAGCCGCGGCGCCCACGCCCGGGAGGACTTTCAGGAGCGCGACGACCGCAACTGGCTGTGCCACTCCCTGTACTTCCCACGGGCCGGGCGGGTGGGCAAGCGAGACGTGAACTTCCAACCTTCCACGGTGCCGGCCTTTGAACCGCAGGAGAGGAAATACTGATGCAGGTCAGCGTTTACCGCTACAACCCGGATGCGGACGAAGCGCCGCGGATGCGTGACATGACCCTGGAGTTGCCCAAGGGCCGGGACCTCATGGTGCTTGACGTGCTGGAGCGCTTGAAGGAGCAGGACCCGTCCCTTGCCTACCGCCGCTCCTGTCGGGAGGGCGTGTGCGGTTCCGACGGCGTCAACATGAACGGCAGGAACGGCTTGGCTTGCATCACGCCGGTCTCCCAGGTGGCCAAGAAGGGCAAGTTGACCTTGCGGCCCCTGCCGGGCCTGCCGGTGATTCGCGATCTAGTGGTCGATATGAGCCAGTTCTTCGCCCAGTTCGAGAAGGTGCGCCCCTACCTCATCAACGACAAGCCGCCGCCGGCGGGGGAGCGCCTGCAGTCCCCGGAGGAGCGGGCCAAGCTGGACGGCCTCTACGAGTGCATCCTGTGCGCCTGCTGCTCCACCGCCTGCCCATCGTTCTGGTGGAACCCGGACAAGTTCGTCGGCCCCGCCGGCCTGCTGCAGGCCTACCGCTTTCTGGCCGACAGCCGGGACACGGCCACCGCGGAGCGCCTTGCGGATTTGGACGATCCCTACAGCGTCTTTCGCTGCCGCGGCATCATGAACTGCGTCAACGTTTGCCCCAAGGGCCTCAATCCCAGCCGAGCCATCGGCAAGATTCGGGGCCTGCTCGTGCGGCAGGGCGTTTAGGGAATGCGCTCGTCGGCGTTGGTTGGGGCTGACTGGCGGCCGCCGCATGGCTGAATCCTACCTCAAGCGCATGCGCGCCAGTTCGCACTTGGCGGGCTTCAACGCGGCCTACATCGAATCCATGTACGAAACCTGGTTGGCGTCGCCGGAGCGTCTGCCGGCCCAGTGGCGCGGCTTTTTTGACGGCTTGCAGCCCGGCGAGGCGGCCGCCGAGGGCGAAGTTCCGCACAGCCGGGTCATCTCCCATTTCGAGCGCATAGGCCGCAATCGCCTGAAGGCGCGCCCGGAGCGCGAGAGCGCCGCGGTTGTGAACGAGCACGAGCGCAAGCAGATGCGGGTGCTTGACCTGATCGCCGCGTATCGCGCCCGCGGCCACAAGAAGGCCGCCATCGACCCGTTGGGCATGATGGAGCGGCGGCCCATGCCGGTGCTTGACCTAGCCTACCACGACCTCTCTCCGGCCGACTTCGAGGAGGTGTTCAACACGGACTTCCTGCACTACGGGGAGGGCGCCGCCAAGCTTAGGGACATTGTCGCCGCCTTGGAGATGTTCTACTGCGGCGGCATGGGCGCGGAATACATGCATCTGACCCAGGCCGCGGAGCAGCTCTGGGTGCAGGCCCGCTTGGAGGTGGAGCGCTCCGGCTGGCGGCTGACCGCGGCGGACAAGAGAACCATCCTGGAGCGGCTGACCGCGGCGGAGGGGCTGGAGAAGTACCTGCATGGCCGCTATCCGGGCGTCAAGCGGTTTGGGCTGGAGGGGGGCGAGTCCCTGATTCCTTGCCTGCACGAACTGCTGCAGCGGCTGGGCGCCCAAGGGGTGCTGGAGACCGTGGTCGGCATGGCGCACCGCGGGCGCCTGAACGTGCTGGTCAACATTCTGGGCAAGGATCCTTGGGATCTGTTTGACGAATTCGACGGCAAGGTGGCCGCCAAGATGGGCTCCGGCGACGTCAAGTACCATCAGGGGTTCTCCACCAACGTCATGACGCCGGGCGGCGAGATGCACTTGGCGCTGGCCTTCAACCCATCCCATCTCGAAATCGTCGGCCCGGTGGTGGAGGGTTCGGTGCGCGCCCGCCAGGACCGGCGGCGGGACTACGGCGGCGACCTAGTGGCCCCCATCCTGCTCCACGGCGACGCCGCCTTCGCCGGCCAAGGCGTGGTCATGGAGACCTTCCAAATGTCCCAGACCCGGGGCTTCAAGACCGGCGGCACCGTCCACATCGTCGTCAACAACCAGGTCGGCTTCACCACCAGCCGCCAGGACGACGCCCGCTCCACAGAGTACTGCACGGAGATCGCCAAGGTGGTGAAGGCGCCCATCCTGCACGTCAACGGCGACGATCCCGAGGCGGTGGTCTTTGCGGCGCGGCTGGCGGCGGACTACAGAATGCGGTTCCGCAAGGACGTCGTCATCGACATCGTCTGCTACCGCCGTCGGGGGCACAACGAGGCCGAAGAGCCGATGAAGACCCAGCCCCTGATGTACGCCAAGATACGCAAGTTGCCCAGCACCCGGGACCTTTACGTAAAGCAGCTGGTCGGCGAGGAGATCGTCACCGCCGCCGAGGCCAAGGACTTGGCGGAGCAGTACCGCAGCACCTTGGAGAGCGGCGGCCATGTGGCCCTCTCCATCGTCCACGAGCCGGACCACAGCCTGTTTGTTGATTGGCGTCCCTTCCTGGGCCACCAGTGGACCGCGGCGGCGGACACCAAGTTTCCCAAGGAGCGCTTCATCGAGCTGGCCAAGCGGCTGACCCGCCTCCCGGACGGCTTCGAACTGCAGCGGCAAGTGGCCAAGACCTTGGCCGAACGGGACGAGATGACGGAGGGCGAGCGGCCGGTGAACTGGGGCTACGCCGAAACCATGGCCTACGCCACCCTCATTGACTCCGGGCATGGTGTGCGCCTCACTGGTCAGGACGTGGGGGTGGGAACTTTCTCGCATCGCCACGCCTGCCTTTACAACCAGCGCAGCGGCAAGCGCTTCATACCCCTCAACAAGATCTCCGAGGACGTCAATTTCGACATCTACGACTCCCTGCTTTCCGAGGAGGCGGTGTTGGCCTTCGAGTACGGCTACGCCACCACCACCCCTCATGAGTTGGTTGTTTGGGAGGCTCAGTTCGGGGATTTCGCCAACGGCGCCCAGGTGGTGATCGATCAGTTCATTTCGTCGGGGGAGACCAAGTGGGGGCGCCTGTGCGGGCTGACTCTGCTGCTGCCCCACGGCTACGAGGGCGCCGGGCCGGAGCACTCCTCGGCGCGGCTGGAGCGCTTCCTGCAGCTGTGCGCGGAGCACAACATGCAGGTCTGCATCCCGACCACCCCGGCCCAGGTTTTTCACATGCTGCGCCGGCAAGCCATCCGGCCGTTGCGCAAGCCCTTGGTGGCGTTGACGCCGAAAAGCCTGTTGCGCCACAAGCAGGCGGTGTCAACCTTGGCGGAGCTTCATGACGGCGAGTTCCGAACGGTGCTGGCGGACCCCGGCAATCCCGATCCCTTGGCCGTGGAGCGACTGGTGCTGTGCAGCGGCAAGGTTTTCCATGAATTGGACGAAGCGCGTCGTGAGGCCGGCGCCTCCAACATCGCCATCGTCCGCATTGAGCAGCTCTATCCCTACCCGGAGGAGGACTTGGGCCGGGTGATTGCGCCCTACGCCAACCTAAAGGAGGTGGTCTGGTGCCAGGAGGAGCCCATGAACCAAGGCGCTTGGTACTCCAGCCAGCACCATGCGCGGCGGGTGGTGGCGAAGCATGAGCCGTCCCTGCAGGTAAAATACGCCGGGCGCGAGGCGTTCGCCGCGCCCGCCGCCGGCTATCTCCACCTGCACAATGAGCGGCAGCGGCGCTTGGTCAATGACGCCCTGTTCGGACTGATGGAGTAACTGACGCCATGGACATCAAAGCGCCCGTGTTCCCGGAATCCATTACCGAGGGCACCGTCGCCGTTTGGCACAAGGGGGCCAACGAACCCATTCAGCGGGACGACCTGCTCGTCGATATCGAGACGGACAAGGTGGTGCTGGAAGTGGTCGCTCCCGCCGACGGACGCATTGTGGAGATCTGCAGGCAGGAGGGCGACGTGGTTGAAAGCGAGGCGCTGCTGGCCGTTTTCGAGGCCGGCGACGTAAGCGACCCCGCCGATGCGCCCGCCGCCGATGCGGCCGCCGAGCCGCCGCCCGTCAGCGCCAGCCCAGCGGCGCGCAAGTTGGCCGAGGAGAAGGGCCTGGACCTTGCCAAGATGCAGGGCACCGGCCGGGACGGGCGCATCACCAAGGACGACGTGGCGCAGTACGTGCTCGAGGAAAGGCCGACGCCCACGCCCACGGCGGTCAAGGCCGCGGAAGCCGCGCCGCCTGACGAGGGCGAAGGCTTTGCGGAGCAAGCGATGGGCGAGCGGGTGGAGCGCCGGGTGCCCATGACCCGGCTGCGGGCCAGCATCGCCAAGCGCTTGGTGGAGGCGCAGCGCAACGCCGCCATGCTGACCACCTTCAACGAAGTCGATATGTCGCCGGTGATGGCCCTGCGGCGCAAGTACCAAGACGAGTTCCAAGCGCGGCACAACGGCACTCGGCTGGGCTTCATGTCGTTCTTCGTGCGGGCTTCGGTGGAGGCGCTGAAGCGCTTTCCGGCGGTCAACGCCTCCATTGACGGGGAGGACGTCATCTACCACGGCTACTACGACATCGGCGTCGCCGTCAGCACGGAGCGGGGCCTGGTGGTGCCGGTGGTGCGCGATGCCGACGCCCTGGGCTTGGCGCAGATCGAAGACCAGATCAACCACTACGGCGAAAAGGCGCAGCAGGGCAAGCTCTCCATTCAGGACATGTCCGGCGGCACCTTCACCATCTCCAACGGCGGCGTTTTCGGCTCCCTGCTCTCCACCCCCATTCTGAACCCCCCGCAGACCGGCATATTGGGCATGCACAAGATTCAGGAGCGGCCCGTCGCGGCGGGCGGGGAGGTGGTGGTGCGGCCGATGATGAACTTGGCGCTCTCCTACGACCACCGCCTGATCGACGGCCGGGAGGCGGTGCAGTTCCTGGTGGCGGTCAAGCAGTTGCTTGAGGACCCGGCGCGCATTCTGTTGGAGTTGTAGGCATGAGCGAGCAATACGACGTCATCGTCATCGGCGCGGGGCCGGCCGGCTACGCGGCGGCCATCAGGTGCGCCCAACTCGGCCTCGGCACCGCTTGCATCGACGCCTCGGTGGACCGCAGCGGCGCTTCGGTGCTGGGCGGCACCTGCCTCAATTGGGGCTGCATTCCATCCAAGGCGCTGTTGGACGCCTCACACAAGTTTGTCGAGGCCAGGGATCACTTTGGCGAGATCGGCCTGGAGGTCGATGGGCTGCAGGTGGACGTCGCCAAGATGATGTCGCGCAAGGACCAGGTGGTGAAGGGGCTCACCGGCGGCGTCGCGTCCCTGTTCAAGGGCAACGGCGTCACCAGCTTGGCGGGCGTCGGCAAATTGCTCGCCGGCCGGCGGGTGGCCTTGCAGGGCCATGACGGAGCGGCCAAGGAGTTGCAGGCGGAGCATGTGATCCTTGCGCCGGGCTCCGTGCCCATGCAGATTCCGCCGGCGCCGTTGACTCCTGGCCGCATCCTGGACTCCACCGGCGCCTTGGAGTTGCAAGCCGTGCCGGAGCGCCTCGGCGTGATCGGTGCCGGCGTCATTGGCCTGGAGTTGGGCAGCGTTTGGCGCCGCCTTGGTTCGGAGGTGGTCATTCTGGAGGCGTTGCCGGACTTCCTGCCCACGGCGGACCGACGCATCGCCCGGGACGCCTTGAAAGCGTTCAAGGGGCAGGGCTTGGACATTCGGCTGGGCGCCAAGGTGACGGGCGCCAAGTTGAAGGACGCCAATGTGAAGGGCGGCGGCGAGGTGGGCGACGAAGGCGTCAGCGTGGCCTTTGAGGAGGACGGCGACGAGCGGCGGTTGACGGTGGACAAGCTCATCGTCGCCGTCGGCCGCCGCCCCAACACGGCCGGCCTCCTCGCTAAAGACAGCGGCGTGGCGCTCGACGAACGCGGCTTCGTCGAAGTCGATGAGCATTGCGCCACGGCGGCCCCCGGAGTCCATGCCGTGGGCGACTGCGTGCGCGGCCCGATGCTGGCGCACAAGGGTTCGGAGGAGGGCGTCATGGTGGCGGAGCGCATCGCCGGGTTCAAGCCGGCGGTGAACTACGATGCGGTGCCGAACGTGATTTACACCCACCCGGAAATCGCTTGGGTGGGGCAGACGGAGGAAGCCGCAGCCGCCTCCGGTGTGCAGGTGAGGACCGGTGCCTTCCCCTTCGCCGCCAGCGGGCGCGCCCTGGCCGCCAATGACGCCTTGGGCTTGGTCAAGGTGGTCGCCGACGCCGAATCGGACCGGCTGCTTGGCCTGCATGTGTTCGGTCCGCAAGCGTCCGAGATCGTGGCGCAGGGGGTGATCGGCATGGAGTTTGACGCCAGCGCCGAAGACTTGGGCCTAACGATGTTCGCCCATCCCACCCTGTCCGAAGCCGTGCATGAAGCGGCGCTCGGCGTGGCCGGGCGGGCGATTCACATGGTCAACAGGAAGGCCAAGCCGAAGGCATGAACCTGCACGAACACCAAGCGAAGGCGCTCTTTGCGCAATACGGCTTGCCGGTGCCGGCGGGGCGGGCGGCCAAGACTGCGGACGGCGCCGTCGCCGCAGCGAAGAAACTCGGCGGGGACCGCTGGGTGGTGAAGGTGCAGGTTCACGCCGGCGGTCGGGGCAAGGCCGGCGGCGTGGCCGTGGTCGGCGCCTTGGATGAGGTCAGAGCCTTCGCCAACCGTTGGCTGGGCCGCAACTTGGTGACCGCGCAGACCGACCAGGATGGCCAGCCGGTGTCCAGCATCTATGTGGAGCGCTGCACGGACATCGCCCAAGAGCTTTATTTGGGCGCCGTGGTTGACCGCAATCTTCGCCGAGTCGTCTTCATGGCCTCCACCGAGGGCGGCGTTGAGATCGAAAAGGTGGCGCAGGAGGCTCCGGACAAGATCCTTCAGGCCATCATCGATCCCTTCTTGGGCGCCCAGCCCCATCAAGGCCGTCAATTGGCCTTCCGGTTGGGGCTGAACAAGGATCAGGTCAAGCAGTTCACCGCGCTGTTCCTAGGGCTCCACAAGCTCTTCCAGGAACTGGACTGCGCCTTGCTGGAAATCAATCCCTTGGTAATCACCGGCGATGGTGACGTCCTGTGCCTCGACGCCAAGGTCAACATCGACGGCAACGCCCTGTTTCGGCAACCGGCCTTGGCGAAGCTGCGCGACCCCTCCCAGGAGGACGAGCGGGAAAACGAGGCGTCCGCCTTCGGCCTGAACTACGTGGCGCTGGACGGCGACATCGGCTGCATGGTCAACGGCGCCGGGCTGGCCATGGGCACCATGGATCTGGTGAAGCTGCACGGCGGCAATCCCGCCAACTTTCTGGACGTGGGCGGCAGCGCCGACCGGGAGGCGGTGTCCGAGGCGTTCAAGATCATCCTGTCCGACGCCAACGTAAGGGCGGTGCTCATCAACATATTCGGCGGCATCGTCAGTTGCGCGGTGATCGCCGAAGGCATCATCGGCGCGGTTAGGGAGGTGGGCGTCAAAGTGCCGGTCGTGGTGCGCTTCGAGGGCAACAGCGCCGCCGACGGACGGCGCATCCTAGGCCGCAGCAGCCTCAACATCATAGCCGCGGAGTCCCTTGACGACGCCGCGAAAAAAGTGGTGGCGGCGTCCGGGGGGCGGCCATGAGCATCTTGGTGGACAAGCACACCCGGGTGCTGTGCCAAGGCTTCACCGGCGCCCAGGGAACGCTGCACAGCGAACAGGCCATCGCCTACGGCACCTGCTTGGTGGGCGGGGTGACGCCGGGCAAGGGCGGCGCGGCCCATCTAGGGCTGCCGACCTTCGACACGGTCGCCGCCGCAGTCGCCGCCACCGGCGCCGATGCGTCCATGATCTACGTTCCGGCGCCCTTTTGCATGGACTCCATTCTCGAAGCCTTGGACGCCGGCGTCCAACTGATCGTTTGCATCACGGAGGGTGTGCCCACGCTGGACATGCTCAAGGTCAAGGCCCGCTTCGACATCGCCGGCGCCACCTTGGTCGGCCCCAACTGCCCGGGCGTCATCACCCCCGGGGAGTGCAAGATGGGCATCATGCCGGGAGACATCCATCTGCCCGGCAAGGTCGGCATCGTGTCCCGCTCCGGCACCCTCACCTACGAGGCGGTGAAGCAAACCACGGATCGGGGCTTTGGCCAGAGCACCTGCGTAGGCATCGGCGGCGACCCCATTCCGGGCAGCAACTTCATTGACGTTCTGGCTCTTTTTGAAGAGGACCCGGACACCGAGGCCATCGTCATGGTTGGGGAGATCGGCGGCACCGCCGAAGAGGACGCCGCCGTTTACATCAAACACAACGTCAGCAAGCCGGTGGTGGCCTACATCGCCGGGGTCACCGCCCCGCCGGGCCGCCGCATGGGGCACGCCGGCGCCATCATCGCCGGCGGCAAGGGCACCGCCGTGGAGAAGTTCGCCGCCTTGGAGGACGCCGGCGTCAAGACGGTGCGCAGCCTGGCCGCCATCGGCGAGGCCTTGGCGGACGTCACCGGCTGGCGTTGAACGGCCGGCCGCCAAGAGCTTCCCGCAGGCGGCGGGCAGCCGCTTGTCGCGCCGCGGCCGGGCTTGGCCGCGCACCTTGTTTTCCTAGGCGCCGCCCCTATATTGACGGCTTCCCACCGAATGACCGGCGGCCATGACTGCACAGCCTGAAACCCACGCCTTTGCAACCAAGGCTCGGCAACTGCTGAGCCTGATGATCCACTCCCTGTACTCCAACAGGGAGATCTTCCTGCGCGAACTCATCTCCAACGCCTCGGACGCCATAGACAAGCTGCGCTTCAAGTCGATCAGCGAACCGGACTTGGTGGGTGACGACAACGACTACCGCATCCGCATCGCCTTCGACAAGGAGGCCAAGACCATCACCGTCGAAGACAACGGCATCGGCATGACCCGCCAGGAGGTGATCGACAATCTGGGCACCATCGCCCAATCCGGCACCGCCGAGTTCCTGCAGCGGCTCAGCGGCGACGATCAGAAGGACGCCAACCTCATCGGGCAGTTCGGCGTCGGCTTCTACAGCGCCTTCATCGTTGCGCAGGAAGTGGAGGTGCTGACCCGCAGCGCCGGCGCCGAGGCCGGCGTGCGCTGGAGGTCCAAGGGCGAGGACGACTTCACCGTGGAGGAGGCCGATGCGCCCCGCGGCGCCCAGGTGATCCTGCACTTGCGCGACGACGCGCTGGAGTTCGCCGACGGCTTTCGCCTGCGCCATGTGGTGCGCAAGTATTCCGACCACATCGGCGTGCCGGTGTGCATGGCGAAGGAGGTCGTTGAGGCCGCCGAGGACGGCGAGGACAGTGAGGACGCAAAGAGCGGCAAGGGCGGCAAGGACGAGCCGCCGGCCCCTGAATGGGAGGCCGTCAACGAGGCCAAGGCGCTTTGGACCCGCTCCCGGTCGGACATCAGCGACGACGAATACCGGGAGTTCTACAAGCACAGCTCCCACGACTTCCAAGACCCGCTGGCTTGGAGCCACAACAAGGTGGAGGGCCGCCTGGAGTACGTCAGCCTGCTGTACATCCCCAAGCGGGCGCCCTTTGACCTGTGGAACCGCGAGTCCCCCCGAGGCCTGAAGCTCTATGTGCAGCGCGTCTTCATCATGGACAACGCCGAGCAGTTCCTGCCCCTGTACCTGCGCTTCGTCAAGGGCGTGGTGGACTCCGACGACCTGCCGCTCAATGTCTCCCGGGAGCTCCTGCAGGAGGACGAACGGGTGGGCGGCATCCGCTCGGCGCTGACCAAGCGGGCGCTCACCACCTTGGAGAACATGGCGAAGAATGCGCCGGAGGACTACAGGGCGTTTTGGCGGGAGTTTGGGGAGGTGCTCAAGGAAGGCGCCGGGGAGGACTTCGCCAACCGGGAGCAGCTCTGCAAGCTGCTGCGCTTCTCCTCCACCGCCAGCGAGGGTCCGGACCCCAGCGTCAGCCTGGCCGACTACGCCGAACGCATGGTGGAGAAGCAGGAGCGCATCTACTACCTGGTGGCGGACAGCCACGACAACGCCCGCTCCAACCCGCACCTTGAAGTCTTTCGGGAGCGTGGCGTCGAAGTGCTGCTGCTGTTCAACCGCATCGACGAATGGCTGATGTCCAACTTAAGCGAATTCGACGGCAAGTCCTTCCAGGACGTCACCCGGGCCGGCCTAGTGCTGCCGGGGGAGGAGGAGAAGCAGGATGAGGCCGGGGATTCCGCGGACGACGAGGCCAAGGACGGCGCCGAGGAGGAGCCCTTGGCGGAGCGCATCAAGGGCGCCTTGGGCGACCGGGTGGACAGCGTGCGCCGCTCCAGCCGCCTTACCGACTCCCCGGTCTGCTTGGTGCAAGGGGAGTTCGCCTTGGGCCGGCAGATGCAGCGCATCATGGAGGCGGCGGGGCAGGCCGTCCCCCCGACCAAGCCGAGCTTTGAGTACAACGCCGAACACCCGCTGCTGCAGCGCCTGGACCGGGAGAGCGACGAGGACCGCTTCGCCGAACTGGTGCTGGTGCTCTTCGACCAAGCCACCTTGGCGGAGGGGGAC
Source organism: Candidatus Azophilus sp. (assembly GCA_965200465.1). Classification (GTDB taxonomy): domain Bacteria; phylum Pseudomonadota; class Gammaproteobacteria; order Pseudomonadales; family Azotimanducaceae; genus Azophilus. The sequence goes on from OZ241358.1 coordinate 724,186, forward strand.
GCCCTGCCGGACGCCGCCGCCTATGTGGGGCGCATCAACCGCCTGCTGCTGGAGTTGCTGGATCCTTAGTCGCAGCGCCGTGCCGATGCGGCGGCGCAGCGGCGCTTGTGCTAGATTGCTCCCCAAGCCCTGTTCTTGACTTGTTGCGGGAGAGCAAATGCGGAGCGCCTTGGTTTGCGGGCTGGCCCTGCTGGTCGCCGGCCTGCCGGGGAAGGGCCTTGCGGCGGCGGACTTGCCGGGCGCTTCGGACTTGGACGGCTTGGAGCGCTTTCCCCGCGCCTGGATCGTCGCCTACAGCCGGGATGACGACTTCGCGCCCCGGGAATTCGTCGTGAGCGCGGTGGAGAAGATCCGGCGGGAGTTGCGCATCGAGCGGAAGCTGCGCTTGGACGCTGCGGCGCTGCGCATCACCTACCAAATTCCCGCCGGCACCCCCTTGGACGAGGTGATCGCCCATTACCGGCAGGCGCTGGGCGCGAACGCGCTGTTCAGTTGCCGCGGCCGGGACTGTGGGCGCAGCAACGGCTGGGCCAACCAAGTGTTTCGGCAAGCCATCCTGTACGGCCCGGAGGCCAACCAATTCTACCTGGCCGCTGACCGGAGCGGGGAGTTGGTCGCCGTCTATGTGATCGAGCGCGGCAACCGGCGCATCTACGCCCATGTGGAGGCGCTGCAGCCGCGTGAAGCGGTGGAGGTGGCCGCCAACGCCAACTTGGTGGAGGACTTGACCGCGCAGGGCTTCGCCGCGCTGGAGGGAGTTCGCCCCCGGCGGGACGGCAGCATCCCGGACGAGGGCTTGGCGACCCTGGGCGCCGTGGCCCGGCGCTTAAGCAGCTTTGAACGCCTCACCCTGCATGTGGTCTGCCATCTGTACGGCCCGGAGGACACCGCCGCTCTGCTCCGCAACTCCGCCAGTTGCGCCCGTGCGGCCCAGAGCCGCCTGCAGGCCGGCCTGCCCGGGGCGGCGGCGCCGGAGCTGGTTCCCTTCGGCGCCGGCCCGCTGCTGCCGCGCGCCGACGGCGCCAACGCCCGCATTGAACTGGTGCTGCCGCACCGGCATCAACGGAACTAGCGAGGATTGCCGGGTGCGAATGCGGCGCATTTGTTACCCTTGGGCGGCGTTGTAGGAAGGCCAGCGAAGCAAACCCATGTCCGGCAACACCTTTGGCCAGCTGTTCACCGTCACCACCTTTGGGGAGAGCCACGGCCCGGCCCTTGGCGCCATTGTCGATGGCTGCCCCCCGGGCTTGGCGCTGTCCGAGGAGGACATTCAGCCGGACCTTGACCGGCGCCGTCCCGGCCGCTCCAAGTTCACCACCCAACGGCGGGAGCGGGACCGAGCCAGGATTCTCTCCGGCGTTTTTGAAGGCCGAACCACCGGCACCCCCATCGGCTTGCTGGTGGAGAACGAAGACCAAAGGAGCAAGGACTACGAGGCCGTCAAGAATCTGTTCCGTCCGGCCCATGCGGACTACACCTACCACCACAAGTACGGCGTCCGCGACCATCGCGGCAGCGGCCGGGCCTCGGCCCGGGAGACGGCGATGCGGGTGGCGGCCGGCGCCGTCGCCAAGAAGGGCCTGATGGAGCTGGCCGGGGTTCGGGTGCGCGGCTACCTTTCGGCCATCGGCCGCATCCGGCCGCGCTTCGAGTCCTGGGCGGCGGTGGAGGAGAATCCGTTCTTCTGCCCGGAGCCGGCGCGGGTGGGCGCCATCGCCGCCCTCATAGACAGCCTGCGCCGTGACGGGGACTCCATCGGCGCGGAAATCACGGTGGTCGCCAGCGGCGCGCCGGTTGGCTTGGGCGAGCCGGTGTTCGCCAAGCTGGACGCGGAGCTGGCCGGCGCCCTAATGGGCGTCAACGCGGTCAAGGGAGTGGCCATCGGCGACGGCTTCGACGTGGTGCGGCAGCGGGGCACGGAGCATCGGGACGAGCTGTCCGCCCAGGGCTTCCTGAGCAATCACGCCGGAGGCGTCCTTGGCGGCATCTCCTCGGGTCAGGACATCGTGGCTCGGCTGGCCTTAAAGCCCACCTCCAGCCTGACCACGCCGGGCAGAACGGTGGACATTGACGGTAACGAGACCCAAGTGGTCACCAAGGGCCGCCACGACCCCTGCGTCGGCATCCGCGCCACGCCCATCGCCGAGGCCATGACCGCGCTGGTGCTGATGGACCACCTGCTGCGCCACCGAGGGCAGGTGGGCTGACTTGCCGCCCTCCGCCCCCAACCACGCCAAAGCCCTTAGCTTGGCGCGAGCACTGTAGAAACGGAGGTCAAGCATGGAGAAGACGCGCACTGGTCCTTGGAATGCGTTGGATTATTTAGCAACTGACGAGGATGTTTTCGCGTATTTGGAGGCGGCGTTCGATGATGGCGACCCGCAACTGATAGCGCTTGCCCATCCTAAGAAGGTCCGCCCTTACACCCCCAAGGCCCCAAATTTTGGGTTTGGGCGGCGACTGCGACTGATTTTGCCGGGATTGTCATTTAGACTTTGCGCTTAAGTCCTAAGCAAAGCGGGAATTTGGGGTGGCCACCCTTTACGACAAAATTTGGGCGGAGCATCTGGTGGGCGAACGCAGCGACGGCCAGAGCCTGCTCTACATCGACCGGCATCTGCTGCATGAGGTGACCTCGCCGCAGGCGTTCGCCGGCCTGCGCTTGGCCGGGCGGGAGCTGTGGCGGCGCCATGCCAACCTAGCCACGCCGGACCACAACGTGCCCACGGACAACCGCGCCGCCGGCATCGCCGGCATCAAGGACCCCGTCGCCAAGGAGCAGGTGGTGGCGCTGGACGAAAACTGCCGCCGCCACCGCGTGGCGCAGTTCGACATTCGAGACGTGCGCCAAGGCATCGTCCATGTCGTTGGGCCGGAGCAGGGCGCCACCCTGCCGGGCATGACCATCGTGTGCGGGGACTCGCACACCTCCACCCACGGCGCCTTCGCCGCCCTTGCCCAAGGCATCGGCACCTCAGAGGTGGAGCACGTCATGGCCACTCAGTGCCTTGCCCAATCCAAGGCGAAGAACATGGCCGTGAGGGTTGCGGGGGCGGCGCTGCCGCCGGGCGTCTATGCGAAGGACCTGGCGCTGGCGCTGATCGGCCGCATCGGCACCGCCGGCGCTTCCGGGCACACCATCGAATACATGGGCGCCGCCGTGGAGGGATTGTCCATGGAGGGGCGCATGACCCTGTGCAACCTGTCCATTGAAGCCGGAGCCCGGGCCGGCTTGGTGGCCGTGGACGACCTCACCTTGGCCTACGTTCACGGGCGCCCGTTCGCGCCCAAGGGCGAACTTTGGAACGCCGCGGAGTCGTTCTGGCGGGGCTTGGTGAGCGACGCCGGCGCGCAGTTCGACCAGGAGGCCAGCTTGGACGCCTCGGCGTTGGCGCCGCAGGTGACTTGGGGCACCTCGCCGGAGATGGTGGCGGGCGTTGACGGCTGCACCCCGAACCCGGCGCAGGCGGCCGATGCGCAGCAGGCCGACGGAATGCAAAGGGCGCTCGCCTACATGGGCTTGGCGCCGGAGCAGCCGATTGTGGACATTCGCTTGGACCGAGTGTTCATCGGCTCCTGCACCAACGCCCGCTTGGAGGATCTGCGCGTCGCCGCCCAGGTGTTGGACGGGCGGCGCGTGGCCTCCAGCATCAAGCAGGCGCTGGCGGTGCCCGGCTCCGGCTTGGTCAAGCAGGCGGCGGAGGCGGAGGGCTTGGCGGACGTCTTCGTCAAGGCCGGCTTTGAATGGCGCTCCCCAGGCTGCTCCATGTGCTTGGGCATGAATCCGGACCGGCTGCTGCCCGGCGAGCACTGCGCCTCCACCTCCAACCGCAACTTCGAGGGGCGCCAGGGGTACGGCGGGCGCACCCATCTGGTCAGCCCGGCCATGGCCGCGGCGGCGGCGGTGGCCGGCCGCTTCACGGACGTAAGGGAACTGTTGTGAGGGCCTTCCAAGTGGAGTCCGGCTTGGTGGCGCCCTTGGACCGGGCGAACGTGGACACGGACCAGATCATTCCCAAGCAGTTCCTCAAGTCCATCAAGCGCACGGGCTTTGGCGACAACCTGTTTGACGCTTGGCGGTTTCTCGACGAGGGGGACATCGGCGTGACGCCGAACGAGCGGCGCATCAACCATGAGTTCGTCCTCAACCAGCCGCGCTACCAAGGGGCCAGGGTGCTGCTCGCCCGGCGCAACTTCGGCTGCGGCTCCAGCCGCGAGCACGCCGTCTGGGCGTTGATGGAATACGGCTTCGTCGCCGTCATTGCGCCGAGCTTTGCCGACATCTTTTATGAGAATTGCTTTAAGAACGGCCTATTGCCCATTGTTCTGGAGGAAGCCGTTGTTGCGGAACTCTTCGAGCAAGTGCGCCGGCAGGAAGGCTTTGCGCTAGCCGTGGACTTGGTTCGCCAACGCCTCGTCAAGCCGGGCGGAGGGGAGGTCGCCTTCGAGGTGGCGCCCATGCGCCGCCGCAAGCTCCTGGAGGGCTTGGACGACATCGGCCTAACCTTGGCCCAAGCGAAGCAAATCCGCACTTTCGAGGCGAACTACTTGGCGCGGCGCCCTTGGCTGGCCGACGACGCCATCGCCGCCCCATCGAACGCCGGGGCCTAGCCGCCGTGGCCGAAGTCAGGAGAATCGCCGTGTTGCCGGGCGACGGCATCGGCGCGGAGGTGGCGCCCATCGCCGTGCAGGCGCTGCGCACCGCCTTGCAGCAGGAAGGCGTGCGCCTTGAGGCTGACGAAGGGCTGCTCGGCGGCTGCGCCCTGGATGCGACAGGCTCGCCTTTGCCCGCCGAGACCCTGGAGCTTTGCGCCGCCGCCGATGCGGTGCTGCTCGGCGCCGTCGGCGGGCCGCAGTGGGAGAACCTGCCCATGCAGCAACGCCCGGAAAAGGGCCTTTTGGGCCTGCGCTCCGGCTTGCAGCTGTTCGCCAACCTGCGCCCGGCGCTGTTGTTCGCGCCCTTGGCCGATGCGTCGTCGCTGAAGCCGGCGTTGGTGTCCGGCCTGGACATCCTCATCGTGCGGGAACTGACCGGCGGCATCTATTTCGGTGAGCCGAGGGGCGTCTTTTTTGAGAACAACGAACGGGTCGGCGTCAACACCTACCGCTACAGCGAGCACGAGATCGAGCGCATCGCCCGGGTGGCCTTTGATTTGGCCGGCAAGCGGCAGGGGCGGCTGTGCTCGGTTGACAAGGCCAACGTGCTGGAGGCCACCGATCTTTGGCGGCAGGTGGTCAGCGGCTTGGCGGCCGAATATCCCGAGGTGGCGCTTTCCCACATGTACGTTGACAACGCCGGCATGCAGTTGGTGCGGGCGCCCAAGCAGTTCGACGTCATCGTCACTGGCAACATGTTTGGGGACATCCTCTCCGATGTGGCCGCCATGCTGACCGGCTCCCTCGGCATGCTGCCGTCGGCCTCCCTGGCCGCGAACGGCTTTGGGTTGTACGAACCCGTGCATGGTTCGGCGCCGGACATCGCCGGCCAGGACCGGGCCAATCCGCTGGCGACGGTGCTTTCCACCGCCATGATGTGCCGCTACAGCCTGAACCTGCCGAACGCGGCGGCGGCCTTGGAGGCGGCGGTGCAAGCGGTGCTGGGCCAAGGGCTGCGCACCGCGGACATCGCCGAAGGCGAGGGCGTTGCGCTGGTCGGCACTCAGGCGATGGGCGAGGCGCTGCTGGCGGCCTTGGAATCCGCCGCGGAGGCGCCATGAGCCAAGGGAAGGTCAACGTGGCCATCGCCGGGGCCACGGGCGCGGTGGGGGAAGCCCTGCTCGAGATTCTTCAGCAGCGGGACTTTCCCGTGGACCGGCTGTTCCTGTTGGCCAGCGAGCGCTCCGCCGGCAAGCGCCTGCAGTTTCGGGGCCAGTCGGTGCCTGTGCAGCGACTTGACCGATTCGACTTCTCCCAAGCGCGGATCGGCCTGTTTTCCGCCGGCGGGGCGCTGTCCGCCGAATTCGCGCCCAAGGCGGCGGCGGCCGGCTGCGTGGTCATCGACAACACCTCCAGGTTCCGCTTTGAGGACGACGTGCCCTTGGTGGTGCCGGAGGTGAACGCGCAGCGCATCAAAGGCTTCGGCAACCGCAAAATCATCGCCAACCCCAACTGCTCCACCATTCAGATGGTGGTGGCGCTAAAGCCCATCTACGACGCCGTGGGCATCAAGCGCATCAACGTCGCCACCTATCAGGCGGTCTCCGGCGCCGGCGCCGGCGGTTTGCGGGAACTGGCCGGGCAAACCGCCAACCTGCTGAACGGCAAGCCGATTGAGGCGGAGGTCATGCCGGAGCAGATCGCCTTCAACGCCATTCCCCAGATCGACGTCTTCCAAGACAACGGCTACACCTTTGAGGAGATGAAGATGGTGCGGGAAACGCGCAAGATCTTTGAGGACGAAGCCATTCAGGTGAACCCCACCTGCGTGCGCATTCCCGTCTTCTACGGCCATTCCGAGGCGGTCCACATCGAAACCCAAGACCCGATCACCCCGCAGCAGGCGCGGCGGCTGCTGCGGCAGGCGCCGGGCGTGGAGTTGCGCGACGAGGCGGTTCCCGGCGGCTACCCCACTGCGGTTGGGGAGGCGGCCGGCAACGATCCGGTTTACGTTGGCCGCATCCGCCAGGACCTGTCGCAACCGAACGGCCTGAACCTGTGGGTGGTTGCGGACAATGTGCGCAAGGGCGCGGCGCTCAACAGCGTGCAGATTGCCGAGGGCTTGCTCCAGCATCTTTGATTCGCCGGGGGTTGCTGAACCTAGGGCTTGGACGCGAAGTCGATCGGGAGTGAAAGTCGTCATCGACATCCGCTTGGGGTTGCGCACCGCCGCCTCGGTTGCGTTTAGCGCCCTGGCCTTGCAAGCGAGCGCCCCGGCCAACCCGCCGACTGGGGCCGACGTTGCCGGGATGGGGCGGGAAATTACCGTGCGGCCCCAGGATACGCTTTGGAGCATCGCCGCCGCCGCCTTGCCGCCGGACCACGCCAACGTTCAGCAGTACATGATGGCCATTCTGCATGAGAATCCGCACGCCTTCGCCAACGGCAACATCAACGGCCTGATCGCTGGGTCGCGGCTGCGGCTTCCTCGCCTGGAAGCCGAAACCCCGCCGGCCGAGGCCGTTCAGGAAGCTGTTGGGCGGAGCTCGACAAGGCGCGGCGGCGATGACGAACTCAAAATTCCGGGGCGCAAGGATCAGTGGACGGCCAGCGATGCGGCCGTTGCGCCATCGCCGGTTGCCGACCGAGACATTCGGTTGCGCCAGCGGGACAACGAGATTGCGCAACTCACCGAAGACTTGGCGGCCTTGCGGATGACCCTGAGGGCGGAGAGGCGGGAACGGCAGCAGCAGTTGGCCCGATGGCGCATGGCCGCGGCGATTGGCGTCGCCCTCGCCGCGACGGTCTTGCTGGCCGTCGTCTTGGCCATGCGGCGACGGCGCCATGCGCAAGCCTTCAGCGCGGGGCGGGCGGCGCCCCGCCCGTCACCCGAACCCTCCCAGCAGGACGATCACCATTTCGGCGGTCCCATTGGCGACCATCGGGTGCAGCTCAACCTAGCCCAAGCCAACATGGAGCTGGGCAAATTGGAGGTTGCGCGGGAGATTCTTGAGGAAGTTCGAGCCGCTGGGGGGGCGTCGGAGCGGCGGGAGGCCGAGGCGCTGCTCGCCCGCATCGGCCCGGCGCGATCCTGATGCCGGCGCCGATCGCGCTCGGCATCGAATACGACGGCGGCTGCTTTCACGGCTGGCAAAGGCAGAGCCACAGCCCATCCGTGCAGAGCGAGCTGGAGGCGGCGTTGGCCCGGGTGGCCGACCAACCCGTGCATACCGTCGCCGCCGGCCGCACGGACGCCGGAGTTCACGCCACGCAGCAGGTGGCCAGCTTCACCTGCGCCAAGCCGCGGCCCTTGCGCGCCTGGAAGGATGGAGTGAACGCCTTGACCGGGGCCGGCGTTAAGGTGCGCTGGGCGCGGCAGGTTGCGGCCGGCTTCCATGCCCGCTTCTCCGCCGCCGCCCGTCGCTACCTGTACCTCTACCGCATCGGCGATGGCCCGTCGCCGCTGTGCGACCGCTACGCCTGGAACTCGCCGCCCTTGGACGCAGACGCCATGCATCGCGGCGGCCAGGTTCTGCTTGGGGAGCGGGATTTCACCAGTTTCCGCGCCGCCGGCTGTCAGTCCAAGTCTCCATTCCGCAGGGTTTTTCGGCTGAACGTTCGGGCCGTTGGCGGCTTGGTGGTGCTGGACATCGAAGCCAACGCCTTCGTGCTGCACATGGTGCGCAACATCGCCGGTGCCCTAAGCCGGCTAGGGCGGGGCGAGCGCCCTGTGGATTGGCTCGAAGAGTGCCTGCAAGCCAAGGACCGCAAGCTCATCGGCAAGACCGCACCGCCCCAGGGCCTCTACCTAGTTGACGTAACCTATCCGCAACAGGATCTGCCAAAGGGCGCCTTGCCGCCCTTGCTGGCGGCGCTCGGCGGTCTGGAACAGCTGTAGCTAGGGCCGTTCGGCGCGAGCTTCCTCGAAACCCGCCCTTAAGCTCCAGCCTTGATTGAGGATCAGGCCGGCCAGAACCAAACCGACGCCGACCATGGTCCAGATCTCCTCCATGTTTGCCGTTCTCGCTGCGGATGGATGGGGGTTTAGCGCTTTGACGGTGGTTCAACACCCTAAGAGGGGCTAGACTGCCGGGCGCCGCGGACAGCGGCCCAGCATCCCCTTAAACTGAGCCATCCATGAAGGTCAGAATCAAGATATGCGGCATCACTAGGGCGGAGGACTTGGAGGTGCTGCTGCGCCTGCAGGTCGATGCGCTGGGCTTGGTGTTCTACGAACCGAGCTCGCGCTGCCTAGCCTTCAAGGAAGCCCGTGCGCTCTCCCGCTTGGCGGAGGGCCGCATCCTGCGCGTGGGCGTGTTTTTGGACGCCGCCGCGGAAGTGGTGCGGGGCGCCGTTGCCCAAGTCGGGTTGGATGTGCTGCAATTTCACGGCGGCGAGGATCGGTCCTTCTGCGCCGGCTTCGGCCTGCCCTACATGAAGGCCGTGCCCATGGCCGGGCCTGTGGATGCGGCGGCATGGCGGCGGCGCTTCCCGGACGCCTGCGCCCTGCTGCTTGACGCCGGCGCCGGCGGCGGCCAGACTTTCGACTGGCGGCGCTGGCCGGCCGCCCCGGTTGGCAATTGCGTTTTGGCCGGCGGCCTTGGCCCGCACAACGTGGCCGCCGCCGTGCGGCGCTTGAAGCCTTGGGGGCTGGACGTAAGCAGCGGCGTCGAAGGCGTTCGGAAAGGCGTCAAGGACGCCGCCAAGATAACCGAATTCGTGATGGAGGCGCGCCGTGCCGCAGCTGGGGAGTAACTACGCCCAACCCTCGCCGCGGGGCTGGTTTGGCCAGCATGGGGGGCGGTTTGTGGCGGAGACGCTGATGCACGCCCTTGAGGAGCTGGAGGCCGTTTACGCCGCCGCCCAAGCGGATGCGGAGTTTCAGGCCGAATTCTCCCAAGACCTCGCGCACTACGTCGGGCGGCCCACCCCTCTCTATTTCGCCAAGGGGTTGACGGAGCGGCTGGGCGGCCCGCGAATCTACCTGAAGCGGGAGGACTTGAACCACACCGGCGCCCACAAGATCAACAACTGCATCGGCCAAGCCTTGCTGGCCCGGCGCATGGGCAAGCCTCGGGTGATCGCGGAGACGGGCGCCGGCCAGCACGGCGTGGCCACCGCCACCGTCGCCGCCCGCTTTGGCCTCGATTGCCAAATCTACATGGGCGCGGAGGACATCGCCCGCCAAGCGCTGAACGTCTATCGCATGAAGCTGCTGGGGGCGGAGGTCGTGCCCGTGCATTCCGGCTCGAAGACCTTGAAGGACGCCATGAACGAAGCCCTGCGGGATTGGGTGACCCATGTGGACAACACCCATTACATCATCGGCACCGTGGCCGGCCCGCATCCCTACCCGAAGCTGGTGCGGGACTTCCAGGCGGTGATCGGCCAGGAGGCGAAAAGCCAGTGCCTGGAGCTGGCCGGTCGCTTGCCGGACGCACTGGTGGCCTGCGTTGGGGGCGGCTCCAACGCTCTGGGTTTGTTCCATCCCTTCATTGACGAGGAGGACGTTCGCCTAGTCGGCGTGGAGGCCGGCGGCCTTGGGCTGGCGACGGGGCGGCATGCGGCGCCGCTGAACGCCGGCGCCTTGGGCGTCCTGCACGGCAACCGCACCTACCTGATGCAGGATGCAAACGGCCAGATCTTGCCAACCCACTCCATCTCCGCCGGTCTGGACTATCCGGGCGTCGGCCCCGAGCACAGCCATCTTAAGGACATAGGCCGGGCGGAATACAGCTCGGTGACCGATGCCGAGGCGCTTGATGCGTTCCGGCTGCTCAACCGCACCGAAGGCGTCATGCCGGCGTTGGAGAGCAGCCACGCCTTGGCTTGGGTGGCGCGGGAGGCGGCGGAGCTGGCCGGGCAGGTCGTGGTCGTCAACCTGTCCGGGCGCGGCGACAAGGACATTCAGACAGTGGCGGACATCGAAGGCGTGCGCCTGTGAGCCGCATCACTCCGGTTTTGCGGAGGCTGCGCAGCCAAGGGCGCAAGGCGTTGGTGCCCTTCATCACCGCCGGCGACCCGGACTTGGCCGCCACCGCGCCCGCGCTGCTGGCCTTGGCGGAAGGCGGCGCCGACATGCTGGAGTTGGGCATCCCCTTCAGCGACCCCGAAGCCGACGGGCCGGCCATTCAAGCCGCGTCGGAGAGAGCCTTGGCGGCTGGCGCCAACTTGCCGGGGGCGTTGCGCTGCGTTCAGGAGTTCCGCCGGCGCAATGCCGACACCCCGGTGATTCTGATGGGCTACCTGAACAGCATTCTCGCCATGGGCGAGGGCGCCTTCGCCGAACAGGCCGCAGCCGTCGGCGTCGATGGGCTGATCGTCGTCAACTTGCCGCCGGAGGACTCCCATTCCCTGCGCGAAGCGCTCGCCAAGGCGGGCATCGACCTCATTCTGTTGGCGGCGCCGACCACATCGGACGAGCGCTTGGGCCGCATCGACCAAGCGGCCAGCGGCTTCATCTACTTGGTGTCGCTGAAGGGCATCACCGGCGCCGACCACATCGACGTCGCCGCGGTCGAGCATCATCTTGAGCGGCTGCGGCGGCGCACTCGGTTGCCGGTGCTGGTCGGTTTCGGCATCAAGGACGGGGCGACGGCGCGGTCGGTGGCCGAACGGGCTGACGGCGTTGTCATCGGCGCCGCCTTGGTGTCTCGGATGCAGGCGTTGGCCGATGACCCCGGCGCCATTCCGGCTGAACTCCGCCGTGCGGTCCAGGCAATCCGCCAAGCGATGGACCGCTGAGGCCCGTCGAGCCTGCCGCCGGCGGCGCCCAGCCTTGCCCCCCGCGCATCCATGCGGCGCTCCACGTCCGTGAAGTCTCCCTGCTCCGCTCCGCCTCGCTGGGACTTGGTCGGCTGGCTTGCCCATGTTGAGGGGCTCAATCCGCGTTCAATCGACTTGGGGCTGCGCCGGGTGCGTCAGGTGGGGGAGGCCTTGGAGGTCCTCAAGCCGGCGCCCCTGTCCGTCGTTGTCGCCGGCACCAACGGCAAGGGAACCACCGCCGTTTGCCTGGAGCAAATACTGCTTGCCGCCGGCCTGCGGGTGGGCTGCACCCTGTCGCCGCATCTGCACGCCTTCAATGAACGGGTGCGGCTGAACGGCGCGGAGGCCGAAGACGACGCCCTGTGCGAGGCGTTTGCGGCGGTGGAGGCCGCCCGGCGGCAACTGCCCCTGACCTACTTTGAATTCTCCTGCCTTGCGGCGCTGCACTGCTTTAAGACAGCCGGGGTCGATGTGGCCATTCTTGAAGTGGGGCTGGGCGGCAGGCTGGACGCCTTCAACATCGTCGATGCCGACGTGGCGGTCGTCACCAGCATCGACCTCGACCACATGGAGCATCTCGGCGCCACGCGGGAGGCCATCGGCCGGGAGAAGGCCGGGGTCTTCCGGCCGAGCCAACGCATCCTGCTCGGCGAGGACATGCCGGCAAGCGTTCTGCAGGCGGCGCAGCGGTGCGCGTCGTCCCCGTGGCGTTTTGGCCGGGAGATTCAGGCGACCGCAGCGACCGCCGGCGAATGGGACCTTGCCGTTGATGGCCGCGTCTTCCCCGGCTTGCCTAGAGGCGGGTTGCCCTTGGGCAATTGCGCCTTGGCCGCCGGCGCCGCCTTGGTGGTGGATTCCGCCTTCAATGGAGGCAGGGTGGGCGAGCCAAGCCTTCGCCAAGGCGTTGCGGCCGCATGGCTGCCGGGACGCTTGGAGTCCTTGGCCGCCGGAGGACGGCAGTGGTGGGTCGATGTGGCCCACAACCCTCTAGGCGCGCGCTTTCTGGCGGCGGAAATCCCAAGACGCTGGCCGGCGGCGCAGGTTGTCGCCCTGTTCGGCAACTTGGCGGACAAGGACAGCCGGGGCATTTTTGAGGCTTTGCACGACGTTGTTCGCCATTGGGTGCTAGTCGGCACGCAAGGCGCCCGCGGCCTGTCCGCCCGGGATTTGGCCAGCCGCGGCGCTCCGCCCGGCAGCGCCGTCGCCGGCTCCTTGCGCAACGGCATGCAGCTGGCCCGTTCGCTAGCCGGCGCATCTGATGTTATCCTTGCCTTCGGTTCGTTTGCGGTGGCCGGAGCGGTGCGCCTCGAATTGCTGAGTTCGCGTAAGGACGTCCAGTCGGGAAGCGTGGAGGCGAAGGCTTCGCCGCGGCGATGAACGAACGCACTCGGTACCGCACCACCGGCACCCTGTTTTTGTTGGCCGTCGGCGTCATCTTCATCCCCATGCTGTTCGACCGTGACAACGCCTCCCCGGTGCAGCTCGCGAACGTCAACGAGGACTACCAGCCGCCGGCGGTGCGGGGCCTTGATCGAGTTCCGCAAAGCGACTTCGCCGCTAGGGTTCAGGGGTTGCGGGAAGAGGCTGACGAGCAGGGCTTTCACCGCGAAACCAAGACCAAGATAGGCGAACCCCTGCTGTCCGCTCCCGACGGTCGGACGGACGCTTGGGCCGTTCAGCTCGCCAGTTTCGCCGACGCGGACAGGGCAAGGGCGTTTCGCGACCGTCTGCGGACGGATGGCTATGAGGCCTTCCTCAGCGGCTACAGGCCCGAACCCGAGGTCATTTTGCACCGGGTTGCCGTGGGCCCCTTGCTGGACGCTGAGCGCACCGAACGGCTGGCCGAGGAGCTGTCGGGCCGTTATGAGGTGCAAGCCCGGCTGATGGCCTTCGGCAACTAGGGCTGCATTGATCGACTGGGCCGCCCGCAAGCCAGCATGACGGACATTCCCACCCTGGACCTCATCGTCGTCATTGTGATTGCGCTGTCCGCCTTCATCGGCGCGGCGCGCGGCTTGGTTCGTGAGGTCCTGTCATTGGTCATCTGGGTCGCCGCGTTTGTGGGCGCTTACTATTTTGGGCCGCCAGTGGATGATTGGCTGGATTTGGATTGGGGGTTTGCGAATGTCGCCGGCTACGTCGCCGTCTTTGCGGCCGTGTTGGTGCTCGGCGGCCTCTGCAAGAGCCTGCTGGCCCGGCTGGTTGAGGCGACCGGCCTGACGGGCATTGACCGCACCCTGGGGCTGGCGTTCGGCGGCGCTCGGGGGTTGTTGATCTGCTTGGTCGTCCTAGTCGCCGTGCGTCCCTTCGCGGAACACGCCGATTGGTGGCGGTCCTCCTTCACCAGGCCGGTGCTGGTGCAGTTTGAGGACGAGTTGGTCGGCTTTCTTGGCGGCGGCGGCGAGGAGCAGCCCGAACAAGCGCCTTCGGGCGGCTTGGCCGCGCCAGCCGCCTGCTATGGGGCGCCGGCGCGGGAGGGGCCCGCGGGCGCTGAACCCTGCCCGCCGAACGGCATGGTGCTCTGATGTGCGGCGTGGTCGGCGTGGTCGGCCGGGGGCCGGTCAACCAGCGCATCTACGACGCCCTGATCGTCCTGCAGCACCGCGGCCAGGACGCCGCCGGCATGGCCACCGGGAATGGCGACCGCCTGCATTTGCGCAAGGACAACGGCTTGGTGCAGGACGTGTTTCAGCAGCGCCACATAGACCGGCTGCTGGGCCACATCGGCGTGGGCCATGTGCGCTATCCCACCGCCGGCACCTCCAGCTCGGCCGAGGCGCAGCCCATGTACGTCAACTCCCCCTACGGCATCACCTTGGCCCACAACGGCAACCTGACCAACTCGGACGCCTTGAAGGCCGATCTGTTTCGGGAGGACCGCCGCCATCTCAACACGGGCAGCGACTCCGAGGTGCTGCTCAACGTCTTCGCCCACGAGTTGCAGATGATGAACGTGGAGAAGCCGGATGCGGACAACGTCTTCCAGGCGGTGCGCGGCACGCACGAGCGTTGCCGGGGCGCTTACGCCGCGGTCGCCATGATCATCGGCGCCGGCCTGGTGGCCTTTCGGGACCCGCACGGCATCAGGCCATTGGTTTACGGCCGGCGTCCCTCGGAGTGGGGCTACGAATACATGGTGGCGTCGGAGAGCGTGGCGTTGGACATGCTGGGCTTCGAATTTGTGGCCAACGTCGGCCCGGGGGAGGCGGTGTTCATCAGCGAAGCGGGCGAAGTGGCCAAGCGCCAATGCGCACCGCCGGCCGTGCAGACGCCCTGCATCTTTGAATACGTTTATTTGGCGCGGCCAGACTCCATCATGGACGAAATCTCGGTCTATAAGGCGCGCCTGCGCATGGGCGAGCATCTGGCCAAGCGGGTTCTGGAGCGCTATTCCGGCAGGGAGCACGACATCGACGTGGTGATTCCCATTCCAGACACCAGCCGCACCTGCGCCCTGCCCCTGGCCTACGAACTGGGCGTGAAGTATCGGGAGGGCTTCATCAAGAACCGCTACATCGGCCGCACCTTCATCATGCCGGGCCAACGGATGCGGCAAAGGTCGGTGCGCCAAAAGCTGAACGCCATCAGCCTGGAGTTCAAGGACAAGAACGTCCTGTTGGTGGACGACTCCATCGTGCGCGGCACCACCATTCGCCAGATCGTGCAGATGGCGCGGGACGCCGGCGCCGGCAGGGTTTACGTGGCGTCGGCGGCGCCGCCCATCCGCCACCCCAACGTTTACGGCATCGACATGCCGGCGGCCGAGGAACTGGTCGCCTTCCGCCGCTCGGAGGAGGAAGTCCGCCGCTTGATCAACGCGGACTGGCTGGTCTATCAGCATCTTGAGGATCTTGTCGCCAGCGCCCAACTGGGCAATCCCGCCATTGGCGCCTTTGAGTGTTCGGTGTTCAACGGCGACTACGTCACCGGCGGCATAGACGACGACTATCTGCGGCGCCTGTCCCGAACCCGCAATGACCGCAGCAAGCAATGGAGCGAGGTGGACATGTTTGGCGGCCAGGCGGTGATGGATCTCTACGACCATGCCTGACCCGGCTGGCAGCCCCTGCATCGGCGTCTGCTCCACCACCTACGGCGATCTGGTGTGCCGCGGCTGCTACCGCTTCGCCCATGAGGTGAGCGAATGGAACGGCTACAGCCAAGCCCAGCGGCTGAGTGTGCGGCGGCGGCTGGAGCAGCTTCGCGCCGGCGCCGTCGCCCATTGCCTGTCGTCGCAGCGCATCGACCAACTGGTGGCGTTGGCGGAGTCGGTGCGGCTCAGGCGGGTGCGCGGCATGGCGCGTCCAGCCGTCGCCCACGAGGTGCTAAGGCGGCTGGTGCTCAAGCGCCGCCCGCCGCCTTGGCTGCCGGCGGCGGACGATGACGAGGGCCGCCGGCAAAGCGGAGTGGAGCAGGGGCGGACGCTGCTGGCGCAGATGGACCGGGAACTGCTGGAGCGCTCCCGCGCCCACTACGAGCGGAGCCATCGGGCGCCGCCCGAATGAAGCGGGAAGCGCCGCCCGCGCACTAGGCGTAGGGCGCCGCTAGGCTGAAGCACTCCAGTTGCAGGACTGGGCCGGTTTGCCGCAGCAGCCAGCCGCAGTGCATCCAGTCGCCAAGCACGTAGCGAGTGTTGTTGGCTGTGCGGTGGACGCCGGGGCGATGGGTGTGCCCGTGGATCAGAATCCTGGCTTTGCTGTTCTTGAACAAGCCGTCAACGGCTTCCGGGGCGACGTCCATGACGGCCTCCGCCTTGCTGGCCTTGCCGGCGTCGCTGGCCAGCCGCAGGCCGCCGGCGATCGTGCGCCTTTCCGCCAAGGGCCTTGCCAGCAGGTCCCTTCGCCATTGCGGGTTGCGCACCTGCTTGCGCAGCCTTTGATACGCCTCGTCGTTGGTGCAGAGTGCGTCGCCGTGGCCAAGAATGAGGTTGTCGTCGGTCACGAAGGGGTCGGCGATGATGGTCGCGCCGCTGCGTTGGGCGAAGCCGGCGCCGCAGAGGAAATCCCGGTTGCCGGGCATGAAGCGCAACTTTGCGGAGGTTGACGCCCGCCGCAGCGCAGCACACACCCGTTCGGCCAGTTCGCCCTGATCGTCGTCGCCCAACCAGGCCTCGAACAGGTCGCCGAGGATGAATATCTCATCGGCCCAGCGGGCCTCAACGCTCAAGCATTCGGTGAAGCGGGCGAAGCGCAGGTCCGCAACGCCGTCCAGATGCAGATCTGCAATGAATATCCTTTGCCGGGATGCGGGGGCGCCTTGCGCGGCGCTTGGCGCCTCAGCCGCCATGGCCGGCGGCCTGCAGGGTGTTCAGCATTAGCGCCGCCCTAGTCATGGGGCCGACGCCGCCGGGAACCGGCGTAATCCAAGCGGCCGCCTCGGCGGCGGCCTCAAAATCCACATCGCCGTGCAAGCGGCCTTGGGCGTCCCGGGTGATGCCCACGTCAATGACGACGGCGCCGGGTTTTATCCAATCCCCATCGACTAGTTTCGGCTTGCCGACCGCGGAAATGAGAATGTCCGACTTCTTGGCGCAGGCCGCTGCGTCGCGGGTGAACTTGTGGGCGACCTCCACCGTGCAGCCTGCGCGCAGCAGCTCCAAGGCCATGGGCCGGCCCACATGGTTGGAGGCGCCGATCACCGTCGCCCGTGCGCCCAAATAGTCAACGCCGGTGCTGTCGAGCAGCAGCATGACGCCCTTGGACGTGCAGGGCGGCAGCGCCGGGCGGCGCAGAGCGAGGCGGCCGATGTTGTAGGGGTGGAAGCCGTCCACGTCCTTGGCGGGGTCTATGCTGTCGGTGATGCGGTCGGCGTCGATGTGCTTCGGCAGCGGCAACTGCACTAGAATGCCGTTGATGTCCGGGGCGGCGTTCAGCGCCGCAACCAGGGCCTCCAGCTTCTTTTGGGAGACGGTTGCCGGCGCTCGCTCCACCCGGGAGTGGAAGCCCACTTCCTCGCAGTCGCGCCGCTTGGCGTTGACGTAGATCTCGGAAGCCGTGTCGTTGCCGACCAAAACAACGGCCAGCCCCGGCGGTGAGGCGCCGTTGGCGGCCCGCCGCCGCACCTCCGCGCGAATCCGGCGGCGACATTCGGCGGCGAGGGCCTTGCCGTCCAGGATTCGGGCCTTCATTGCAGAGCCAGCGCTGTCATTCGCTGCGCACCTTGCGCAAAAGGGCCATTCTAAGCCCACTGCGCCTGTCGGCCCATCGCTCAAGCGAAATCCGCCTTGCCGGCGCGGCTTCTTGGTCGGCGGGCCGTTGTGGCCAGGGGCCTTGATTGCGATGGAAGATGGCTTGATGATTCCCTAATGGACTATTTCCGCATCGTTGGCGGCCGGCCGCTGGCCGGCGAAATAAGGCCGATGGGCAACAAGAACTCGGCCTTGCCGTTGATGGCGGCCTCGTTGCTGACCGATGAGCCCATCGCCATCGGCAACGTGCCGGACATTGGCGACGTGCGCACCAAGCTGGAATTGCTGAACAGCATCGGCGTCGCCACCCAATTCGCCGGCAACCGCTGCCGCCTCGACGCCGGCGGCGTGCGCGACGAAGCGCCGGACTGGGCGCTGTCCAGCCGCATCCGCACCGCGGTGCTGCTGGCCGGGCCGCTTTTGGCCCGCTTTGGACGCGCCGTCATCGGCCGTCTGGGGGGAGATCGAATCGGGCGCCGGCGCTTGGACACGCACCTCTTGGCGCTGCGCGCCTTGGGCGCGGACATCTCCATTGAGAAGGATCGCCATGTGCTGCGCAGCGAGCGCCTTAGGGGCTGCGATCTGTTTCTGGACGAAATGAGCGTCACCGGCACCGAGCAGGCGATCCTCGCCGCCGTGCTGGCGGAGGGCGTCACCAGGGTCTCCAACGCCGCCATGGAGCCCCATGTGCAGGACCTGTGCCGGTGCCTGAACGCCATGGGCGCCCGCATCAGCGGCATCGGCACGCATGATCTCGCCATCGAGGGGGTGGAGCGCCTGCACGGCGCGGCCTTCGACATAGGCCCGGACTACATGGAGGTGGGCTCCCTGATAGGCTTGGCGGCGGCCACCGGCGCCTGCGTCCGCATACGCGACGCCCGGCCCCACGAACAACGCATGACGGCCATCATGTTCGGGCGTCTGGGCGTGCGCTGGGACGTTGCAGGGGACGACATTCTGGTGCCCGCCGACCAGGAGCTCGTCGTGATGCCGGACTTCGACGGCGCGGTGCCGAAGATCGACGACATGCCTTGGCCCGGCTTCCCCCCGGACCTCATCAGCATCGCCTTGGTGCTGGCGACGCAGAGCCGCGGCACGGTGCTCATTCACCAAAAGATGTTTGACCGCCGCTTGGTGTTCACGGACCGGCTGATTGAAATGGGCGCCGGCATCGTGCTTTGCGACCCGCACCGCGCCCTGGTGATGGGGCCGGCGCAACTGCGCGGCGAGCACTTGGTGTCGCCGGACATCCGCGCCGGCATGGCCTTGGTGATCGCCGCCCTCGCCGCCGAAGGGGAGAGCACCATTCACAACATCGGCCAGATCGACCGCGGCTACGAACGCTTGGACGAACGCCTGCGCGGCCTCGGCGCCCAAATCGAACGGCTTAGGGAGTAGCATTGACGGCCCTTGGCGGCGGCAGTATCATCCGCCCGCCATCGTAGAGCATTGCGGGGCATGGCGCAGTCTGGCAGCGCACCTGCTTTGGGAGCAGGATGTCGGGAGTTCAAATCTCTCTGCCCCGACCATTGTCGTGTTGTCGCCAAGCGCTCGTAGCTCAAAGGATAGAGCATCTGCCTTCTAAGCAGGCGGTTGAAGGTTCGAGTCCTTCCGGGCGCGCCAAGGGCGAGCTTGCGGCGCCTTGGGCGGCAGGTTCAACGGCTATGGTGGACGTAGCTCAGCTGGTAGAGCCCCGGGTTGTGATCCCGGTGGTCGTGGGTTCGAATCCCATCGTCCACCCCATTCGGTTATCGGGAACGAAGCAGCGGCAATGCAAGTGTCAATGGAGGAACTGTCCGGCGTGCAGCGCCGGATGACCATCACCGTTCCCTCCGAGGAGTTCGAAAGGAAGGTCAACAGCCGCCTGCAGGACGCCAAGAACAACGCTCGCCTGCCGGGTTTTCGTCCGGGCAAGGTGCCGCTGAAGGAGGTTCGCCGCCGCTTCGGGCGGGCCATCCGGGCGGAGGCGGCGGAGGAGCTGATGCGCTCCTGCTACGGCGAATCCGTGGCGGAGCAGGAGCTTTGGACGGCCGGGGCGCCGCGCCTTGAGCTTCGCAACATGGACGCCGGGGCGGACTTTGAGTTCACCGCCAGCTTTGAAGTGCTGCCGGACGTGCAGCTTGCGGACTTCAGCACCTTCAAAATCCAGCGCCCGGAGGCGGAAATCACCGAGGCGGACATCGATGGGATGCTGGAGACCCTGCGTCGGCAGCGCCGCACTTGGCGCACCGCGGAGCGCCCAGCGGAGTTGGGCGACCGTCTGACGGCGGACTATGAGAGCAGCCTCGACGGCGAGCGTTTCGACCGCCGGGAAGGAACGAGCTTCGTATTGGGCGAAGCCGATTTGCTGGAGGACTTCGCCAGCGCCGTGCTGGGCATGGCGGCTGGGGAAACCAAGCGCTTCGACGTCGCCTTTCCCGAAGACTACCGGGATGAGCGCCTCCGCGGGCGCTCCCTAAGCTTTGAGTTGGCTTTGCAGACGGTGGAGGAAGTGGAGTTGCCGGCCCTTGACGAAGCGTTTTTCGAGTCCATGGGCGTCAAGGAGGGCGGCCTTGCGGCCTTTCGGGAGGAAGTGGCCAGCAACATGCGCCGCGAAATGGACGCCAAGGCGCGCGCCCAGGTCAAGCGCCAGATCATGGACGCGCTGCACCGGCGCCATGAGCTGCAATTGCCGGAAGCCTTGGTGCATCAGGAAATTCACGCCGGCAAGAGCGCCTTCGCCGCCCGCCTGAACCTGCCGGAGAAGCGCACTTCGGGCTTGCCCGACGAAATGTTCCGGGAGGCGGCGGAGAGGATGGTCGCCCTGAACCTGATCAGCCGCCAAATCGTCCGGGACTACGAGGTGAAAGCGTCGCCGGAGGCGGTGCGCGCCGAGGTGGAGCGGGCGGCGGAGGTCTATGAGGAGCCCGGCGCCGTGGTGCGGGCGATCTACCAGGACGAGTCGCGCTTGGCGAGCTTCGAGAGCGTGGTCATCGAAAACGAGATCGTCGAAGTGGTTTTGCAGCGGGCTGAGGTGCAGACGCTGGCGACCACCTATCAGGACATAGTGACGGACCGCGCTGGGCAGGGGGCCGACGACGAGCCGGCGCCCAAGGAAGTGGATGAAGCGTCCGACGAGCCGGCGAGCAAGCCGGGAGGAGAATGAAATGAGCGGCGGCGTCAAGGACGCGGGCATCACCAATCTAGGGTTGGTGCCCATGGTGGTGGAGCAGTCCGCACGGGGCGAGCGCTCCTACGACATTTACTCAAGAATGCTCAAGGACCGCATCGTCTTCATGGTCGGGCCGGTGGAGGACCAGGTGGCCAATCTGGTGATCGCCCAGATCCTCTATTTGGAGTCGGAGAACCCGGACAAGGACATCCATCTCTACATCAACTCCCCAGGCGGGTCGGTGACGGCGGGCATGGCCATCTACGACACCATGCAGTTCGTCCGCTGCGACGTGAGCACGCTCTGCATCGGCCAAGCGGCCAGCATGGGCGCCTTTCTGCTCGCCGCCGGCGAGCGGGGCAAGCGCTACGCCCTGCCCAACTCGCGGATGATGCTCCACCAGCCGGCGGTGGGAGGCATGCGCGGCGTCGCCGCCGACATCGAAATCCAGGCCAAGGAGATACTGCTCCTGCGCGAGCGCCTGAACGAGCTGCTAGCGGAGCACACCGGCCAGCCCGTGGAGCGCATCCAGGCGGACTCCGACCGGGACTATTGGATGAACGCCGAGGACGCCCAGGAGTACGGCTTGGTCGATGTGGTGCAGCAGCCGCGCAAGAGGTTGGCCCAGGTTGTTGGCCAGTAGGGGCGAACGGGGCGCCGGCCGCACGGCGCTTGCATTATGGGCCAAGAGCAAGCAAGGTAGCGCCACCCGAACGGATCGAGCGAAATATGGCGGAAAAAGGCGGTAAGCGGGACGACACGGCGAAGATTCTGTATTGCTCCTTCTGCGGCAAGAGCCAGCATGAGGTGCGCAAGCTCATTGCGGGGCCTTCGGTCTTCATCTGCGATGAATGCGTCGATCTTTGCAACGACATCATTCGTGAGGAGGGGGCCGACAAGGGGCAGGGCGGGGACGTCAACCGGCTGCCCATTCCAGCCGAGATCAACAACATCCTCGATCAGTACGTCATCGGCCAGGAGCACGCCAAGAAGGTGCTTGCGGTGTCGGTTTACAACCACTACAAGCGCCTCAACTACAGCGGCAAGAAGGACGACGTTGAGCTTTCCAAGTCCAACATCCTGCTGATCGGCCCCACCGGCTGCGGCAAGACGCTGCTCGCCGAAACCTTAGCCCGGTTGCTCGACGTGCCGTTCACCATTGCCGACGCCACCACGCTCACCGAGGCCGGCTATGTGGGCGAGGACGTCGAGAACATCATCCAGAAGCTGCTGCAGAAGTGCGACTACGACGTGGAGCGAGCCCAGGTGGGCATCGTTTACATTGACGAGATCGACAAGATATCGCGCAAGTCGGACAATCCCTCCATCACGCGGGACGTTTCCGGGGAGGGCGTTCAGCAGGCCCTGCTGAAGCTCATAGAGGGCACCATCGCCTCCGTGCCTCCCCAAGGCGGGCGCAAGCACCCGCAGCAGGAGTTCCTGCAGGTGAACACCGCCAACATACTGTTCATCTGCGGCGGCGCCTTCGCCGGCTTGGACAAGGTGATTCTGGACCGTTCCGACAAGTCCGGAATAGGCTTCAGCGCCGAGGTCAAGGGCGAGGAGTCGCGCCGGCAGATCGGCGAGGTCCTGCGCCAAGTGGAGCCGGAGGATCTGATTCGCTTCGGGCTGATCCCGGAGTTCGTGGGTCGGCTGCCGGTGGTCGCCACCCTCGAGGAGCTCGATGTTGACGCCCTCATGCAGATTCTGACCGAGCCCAGAAATTCGCTGACCAAGCAGTACGGCAAGTTGTTTGACATGGAGGGCGTCAAGGTGGATTTCCGCGAGGACGCCCTGCAGGCCATCGCCGAGAGGGCCATGGAGCGCAAAACGGGCGCTAGGGGTCTGCGCTCCATCCTGGAGTCGGTGCTGCTCGACACCATGTACGACCTGCCCTCCTTGGATTCAGTGGCCAAGGTGATCATCGATGAAAGCGTCATCAAGGGGGAAAGCGACCCCATGCTGATGTACGAGAACAAAGAGCCGGCCAAGGCCGCCCAAGAGGACTGAGAGCGCCCCCCAAGATGACGCCCAAACCCTTGCAAGGGGGTGTGAGCATTGATATAAACTCGTTGTGAGCGTTCTCCGCTCAATTACCCCATCACCCAACATGAGGAAGCATAGGTGAACAAGTCCGAACTGATTGACCACATTGCCGACGCCGCGGACATCTCCAAGGCGGACGCCGGCAGGGCGCTTGACGCAACGCTTCAGGCGATAACTGAGTCGCTCAAGCAATCCGACCCGGTACAGCTGGTCGGGTTCGGCACCTTCTTGGTTCGGGACCGCGCCGCCCGCACTGGGCGCAACCCGCAAACCGGAAAGACGATTCAGATCGCCGCCGCAAGGACGCCCGCCTTCAAGCCGGGCAGGGCGTTGAAGGATGCGCTGAATTAAGGCAGCCGTCGGCGCTCCCCAACCCCTTGGGGAGGGCATGCAGGGCAGTCCTGCAGCCCCAAGGGGTTGCCTGCCTTGCGGCGCCGCAGGCATCCTGGCCGCTTGTTGGCGCGACGGGTGCGTTGCCGTTTGGGAGGCGCGGTCGTTAGCTGAACATGCTGCAAAAGCTCCGCGATCGAACCCAAAGCTTCGGCTTCAAGATAGTCGTCGCCGTGCTGGTGTTTGCGCTGGCCTTTTTTGGCTTTGGCGCCTTCAACATCTTCGCGCCGGGAGACCCGACGATCGCCAGCGTCAACGGGGAGGACATCACCCAGGGCGCCCTGTTGGAGGAAGCGGATCGGCAGCGCCGCCGGCTTATGGCCGAATTGGGCGACGAACCGGAATCCGACAGCCTTGATCCCTTGGCGATCCAAAACCAGGCCTTGGAGGGGTTGATCACCCGCCGCCTGCTGGCCCAGATCGTTGAGGACATGGACTTGGCGGCCTCATCGGCTCGGGTTGACGCCGCGGTGCTCGCCGACCCCGGGTTTCAGGTTGACGGCAAGTTCAATCAGGACTTTTATCGAAGGGCGCTGTCCGCCTTGGGCTATACGCCCACCGGCTACTTGGCGGACTTGGCCTCGCGCTTGAGCGTCAATCAGTTGCGCCTTGCGCTGTTTGACACGGCCCTCGCCACGGAATGGGAGTCCGGCCAATTTGTCCGCTTGGCGGACCAGCAGCGGGATTTGGCTTGGCTGTCCTTCACGGTCGCCCACTTCAGCGGGCGGGCGGCGGTTGAGGAGGCGGACATCGAACTCCACTACGTCGAGCACGAGGCCGAAATGATGACCGAAGAGAAGGTCGATGTGGCCTATGTGGAGTTGCACTGGGAGCAGTTGCAGGACGACCCAAGCATCGACATCGGCGAAGCGGAGCTGCAGCGGGAGCACGAGGCGGACAAGGCGGCCGCCGCGGACCGCGAGCGGCGGCGCAGCTCGCACATTCTCCTGCGCACTGGCGATGGGCGCAGCGAGGAGGAGGCCGTCAGCCAGCTGCAGGGCCTGCGGGAGCGCCTGCTCGCCGGCGAATCCTTCGCCGAGTTGGCGGAAAGCCATTCCGAAGACCCTGGCTCCGCCGCGGTCGGCGGGGATTTGGGCTTCGTCGGCCGCGGCATATTTGACCCGGCCTTTGAAGAGGCGCTGTGGCAATTGCAGGAGGGGGAGACATCTCCGCCCGTCAAGTCGGCCTTTGGCTATCACCTGATTCGCTTGGACGGCGTCGAGACGGAGGAATTCCCGGATTTCGCCGTACGCAAGGACGAGCTCGAGCAGCGGCTGCGGCAGCGCAAGGCGCGGGAGCTGTTTGAGGATCTTGTGCGGGAGCTGGACAACCTGGCCTTTGAGGACAATGAGTCCTTGGCCGGCATTGAAGAGGCGTTCGGGCTTGAGCAGCGGATGCAGGAGGGCGTCACCCGAGGCGGCGGCGAAGGCCTCTTTGCCGCAGCGGAACTGCGGGAGGCGGTTTTTGCTCCGGACGTCTTAGGCGACGGCAACAACACCGCCGCCATCGAGCACGGCGACGGCCGGGCCTTCGTCGCCCGGGTTGTGAATCACCAAGCGCCGCAGTTGAAGCCGTTTGAGGAGGCGCGGCCGCAAATCGAAGCCCTGTTGGTGCGGCAAGCCGCGCGGCAGGCATTGACGGAGGCCCACGAGTCCGCCTTGGCGCGGGTCAAGGCGGGCGACAGCACGGCGGCGGTGGCGGAGGACTACGGCTTGGCTTGGCGCACTCTGGAGCGGGTGCGCCGTGCTGACGACCGGGCGCCGCCGGCGGTTCTGGAAGCCGCATTCTCGCTGCCGCGCCCGCCAACGGACGGCAAGAGCGTCGGCGTTGCCGCCTTGGGCGAGGAGGGAGAGGCCATCGTCACCGTCACGCGGGTGGTGGAGGGGGACTCGTCGGCTTTGGCGGACGCCGAGTTGGACAGCTTGCGCCAGCTTCTCCTTGCCCGCAATCAGCAGCTCGATTTTGAGGCCCTCT
This sequence comes from Candidatus Azophilus sp., assembly GCA_965200465.1. GTDB lineage: Bacteria > Pseudomonadota > Gammaproteobacteria > Pseudomonadales > Azotimanducaceae > Azophilus. The sequence goes on from OZ241358.1 coordinate 749,295, forward strand.
ATCAGGGCTATTTGGCCGATGCGGACATATCGCGCCGCACTTCCCTGGCGGACTAGCCCGTGTCCTCAGCGGTGGACTGGCATCGCACCAAATTCGGGCAAAGGCTTTTAGCGGAGGAGCAGCTTCGCCTCGACGGCTTGGTGAGGCGCCTGCACGGCGACGTGCTGCTCTGGTCGGGGCCGGTCCCGCAGTCGGCCCAGTGCCTCAAGCGTTGCATGGTGCGCAAAAGCCTTTACCTCGTTGCAAGCCCCGGTGATTCCAATCCGAACCATGAATGCCCCGCCATTGACTTGGCGAATTTCGTTGGCTGCCTGCACGCTCTGCCGTTGCCGAACAACAGCGTGGACAGCTTGGTGCTGCACCACAGCCTTGAAGCGGAGGCTGACCCGCGCCAAGCCTTGCGCGAAGTGAGCCGAGTGGTCGCTCCGGGCGGGCGTTTGATCCTCTGCGTCTTCAACGGCTTCAGCGTCTGGGGGCTGCGCCGGCTCTACGGCCGCCTTTGCGCCGACGTTTTTTCCAGCTTAAGGTTCATCAATCCGCTGCGCCTTTTCGATTGGCTGGCCTTGCTGGGCTTCAAGCTCGACGAATCGCCGCGGTATTTGGGCTATGGCGCTCCGCTGTCGGCCGGCAAGCCGGCCGCCGGGCGGCTGGCGGCGTGGCTTGGCCGAGCGCAGCCGCCGATTGGCGCCGCACTGTTGATTTACGCCGTTAAGCAAGCCCAGGGCCTGCATTTCGACAGGCCGGACAAAGCCTTTCGCAGCCCTGGGCTGGCGGTGGCCGGTTATCCCAAGGTGATGCGGGCTTCGGCTTCGAGCCTGCCGTGTGGTTCGGAGGTTCCCAACCAGGGCCATGCGCGGGCGGCATGAAGGTTGAGATGTACACGGACGGCGCCTGCCGCGGCAATCCAGGGCCGGGAGGGTTCGCCGCCCTGCTGCGCTGCAAGGACGTCGAGAAACTGGTGTCCGGCGCCGAGCCCGACACCACCAACAACCGCATGGAGCTGATGGCGGCCATCGTTGGTTTGGAGCAACTCAAGGCCGGCAGCCGGGTGGTGCTGACCACCGACTCTCAATATGTGCGCAAGGGCATCACCGAATGGATGACGGCTTGGCGCGCCAACGGCTGGCGCACCACGGCCAAGAAGGCGGTCAAGAACAAGGATCTGTGGCAGCGGCTGAGCGGCCAGGCCGCAAGGCACCAAATAGAGTGGCGCTGGGTGAAGGGGCACAGCGGCCATGTTGACAACGAGCGGGTCGATCAGGCGGCGAATGCGGCCATCGACGTCATGCAGGCGTCACGGAAATAGGCGGAGGCGGCTGTGCGGCAAGTCGTGTTGGATACGGAGACCACGGGCTTGGAGCCGGAGCAGGGCCATCGGATCATCGAAATCGGCGGCGTCGAACTCGTTGACCGTCAGTTTACCGGCGAGCAGTTCCACGAATACTTGAACCCGCAGCGCAGGATCGACCGCGGCGCCTTGGATGTGCATGGCATTGACGAGGCGTTTTTGGCCGCAAAGCCGACCTTCGCCGAGGTCGCCGCAGCCTTCGTCAGCTTCGTTGAGGGCGCGGAGCTGATCATCCACAACGCCCCCTTTGATCTGGGCTTTCTAGACCACGAGCTTGCCTTGCTGCCGGGCGAGCGCCGCCGCATTGAGGATCTCTGCGAGGTGACGGACTCCCTGGCTATGGCAAGGCGCAAGTATCCGGGGCAGAAGAACAGCTTGGACGCCCTGTGCCGCCGCTACGAGGTCGATAACAGCGCCCGCCGAAACCACGGTGCCCTGCTTGACGCGCAGATTCTGGCGGATGTCTATCTAGCCATGACCGGCGGCCAAACCAGCATTTTCGGCGGCGATCAGGAACAGGACGCCATGCTGGGCGCCGACCAAGCGTTCGAGCCTCTGCCGGCGGAGCGCCCGAGGCTGAAAGTCGTGCTCGCCACCGCCGAGGAACTCGAGCGGCATGAGCGCATGATGCAGCGGCTTTCCGCCTAGGAGGTTCCCCAGCCCGCTTGTTGGCTGCGGGCGCAGGAAAGCCGCCGCTCCGCTGGCCGCATGGGCTGGGAGCGGGTTAGGTGAGCAGGAAATGCACCGCCACCCAGCCCGTCAATCCAAGCACCAGGGTGTAGGGCAGCGCCATGACCACCATGCGCAGGTAGGAAAGCCGCACCAAGGGCGCCACCGACGAGGTCAGCAAAAACAGAAAGGCGGCCTGGCCGTTGGGGGTGGCGATGCTGGGGATGTTGGTGCCGGTGTTGATCGCCACCGCCAGCAGGTCGAAGTGCTCCCGGCTGATGCTGCCCGCCTCATAGGCGTCGTGGACCTGGTTGATGTAAACCGTGGCCACGAACACGTTGTCGCTGATGGCCGAAAGCACACCGTTGGCGATGTAGAACATGCCTGGCTGCACGGAGATATCCAAGCTCAGCACATAGGTCAGGATGGGTTCGAACAGGTGCTGGCTCTCGATGACGGCGACGATGGCGAAGAAGACGACCAGCAGGGAGGTGAACGGCAGGGCCTCCTCGAACGCCTTGCCTAGCTGGTGCTCCTTGATGACGCCGTTGAAGGCGGTCTGCACCACGATCACCATCAGCCCGATCAGCCCCACCTCCGCCACATGGAAGGCTAGGGCGGCCACCAGCAGAACGCCGGCCGCGGCTTGGATGAACAGCCGGGCGGCGTCCCTTTGGGTGCGGCGGGCCGTTTCCGTGTCTTCGTAGCGGCGCAGCACGGCGTACACCGCCGAGGGCATTTGCACGCCGTAGCCGGCGATCTTGATCTTCTCCAGCAGGACGCAGCAAATCAGGCCGACGGCCAGCACCGGCATGGTCACGGGCGACATCTGGTGGAAGAACTCCATGAAGGTCCAATCCATGCGGCTGGCGATCAGCAGGTTCTGCGGCTCGCCGACGGTGGTGCACACCCCGCCCAAGGCGGTGCCCACGGCGCCGTGCATCAGCAAGGTGCGCAGGAAGGCGCGGAATTGGTCGAGGTCCCGCCGATGCTGCTGCACCACTTGGCTGTCGTCGTCTTGATCGTAGGCGTCCTCGCCAAACGTTTGGTCGGAGGCCACCTTGTGGTAAACGGCGTAGAAGCCGGCGGCGACGCTGATGATCACCGCCATCACCGTCAAGGCGTCGAGAAAGGCGGAAAGAAAGGCGGAGACCGAGGTGAACAGGAAGGCGAGCAGGGTCTTGGAGCGAATGCCGAGCAGGATCTTGGTGAAGGTGAACAGCAGAAGCTCCTTCATGAAGAAGATGCCGGCCACCATGAACATCAACAGCAGGATCACCGGGAAGTTGTTGAAAACCTCCGTGCGGATGAGTTCCGGGGAGGTCATGCCGAGCGCCACGGCCTCCAGGGCCAGCAGGCCGCCGGGCTGCAAGGGGTAGCAGGTCAGCGCCATGGCGAGCGTGAAGATGAACTCCAGCACCAGCACCCAGCCGGCCACCGTGGGGCCGAGGAGTATTAGCAGAATGGGGTTGGCGACCAGAAAACCGATGATGGTCAGCTTGTACCAGCGGGGCGCATGGCCCAGGAAGTTTTGCCAGAATGCAGCAGCAGTTTCGTTCATGCCGTCCCTTAAAGGAGAGTTCCGCCCGGCGCCGAGCGCACCAGTTCCACGGCGGGTAAGTTTGTCGGGTTGCAACCAAGAAAACAAGGCTTTCCCCAATCCGGGAGAGTTGCGCCGCATGGTTTTTGGAGTGTCGTTTGGGGCCGCGGACCTCCGGTCCGCAGGCGGGCTCCCCGCGCTCTTTAAGAATCGGACCTTGGTAAGTCCTGCAACCACGCAATCGCCGCCCCCCCTTGCACGGTGCGCCTTGCAACGCGCCGCAACGATTCCTTAAGCGGGGATTGGGGTTTTGGTTCGGCTAGGGCGGGTCGATAAGTCTCATTTGTGTCTGAACTGGGCCAGGGTGCGGTTAGACTGGCGGCGTGCAATCCCTGAAATCCTTGCTGCGCCCTTGGGCGGTGATCATGCGTCTGGACCGGCCGATCGGCAGCTTCCTGCTGCTGTGGCCCACCTTGGCGGCGCTGTGGTTGGCCGCTGAAGGAACGCCGCCGACCCATTTGATCGTGGTCTTCACCGCCGGCGTCTTCATCATGCGGGCCGCCGGCTGCGTCATCAACGACGTGGCGGACCGCCGGTTCGACGCCTTGGTGGAGCGCACTTGGGAGCGGCCCTTGGCCACCGGCGCCCTAACCGTGCGCCAAGCCTTGGGCTTGTTCGCGGTCCTCTCCCTAGCCGCCTTGACCCTGCTCTTTTGGCTGAACGAACCCACCCGCCGGCTTGCGGTTGTCGGCTTTGGCGTCAGTGTGCTCTATCCGTTCACCAAGCGCTGGACCCATTTGCCGCAGGTGGTGCTCGGCATTGCCTTCAGTTGGGGAATACTCATGGCCTTCACCGCGGTGACCGGCGTGGTGCCCTCGGCCGGCTGGCTGCTGTTCGTGGCCAGCCTGCTGTGGATTGTGGCCTACGACACCCTTTACGCGATGGTTGACCGGCCGTTCGACTTGGCGGCCGGCGTAAAAAGCACGGCCATCCTATTTGGGGAGTCGGACCGGCTGATGGTGGGCATTTTGCAAGGGGCGGCGCTGTTCGGGTTCGCCATGGTCGGCACCCACTGCGGCTTCGGCCTAGTTTACGGCATCGCCCTGGTGGTGATCCTGGCGCTGTTCGGATATCAGCAGTTTTTGATCCGCCGGCGGGACCTCGTCAACTACTTCCGCGCCTTTCTCAACAACATTTGGGTTGGCTTCACCCTGTTCTTCGCCATCATCATTGAGCAGACCATCGCCAATGCTCAGCCGCCTCATTGACCGCTGCAACCTCCGCCTAGGCCGCGCCGCCGCTTGGCTGACCCTACTGATGGCGCTGGCCACCGCCGCGGTCGTGGCGCTGCGCTACGCCTTCGGCCAGAACACCATCCTGCTGCAGGAGGGCGTGGGCGCCATGCACGGCTTGGCGCTGATGCTGGGCATCGCCTACACGCTGCTGGAGAAGGGCCATGTGCGGGTGGACATCCTGCACAACCGCTTGCCCGAACGCCGCCGGCGCATGGTCGATGCCTTCGGCCACGCCGTCTTTCTGCTGCCGGTGGCGGCGCTGCTGTTCGTGACCTCCCTGCCCTACGTCGCCCAGTCCTGGCGGGTGGCGGAAGGCTCCGCGGAAGTGGACGGCCTGCCTGGGGTCTATCTGCTGAAGACGCTGATTCCCCTCATGGCGCTCCTGCTGTTCGCCCAAGGGTTGAGCGAACTCGCCAAAGCATGGAGCCAACGCAAGGGAAATGACCTGCCTGAACGCCCCAACGCATCTTCGACCTCCCACAATCGGTAGCAACTGTGGAGAGTGTTGCGCTGTTCCAGAACCCGCATTCCATAAGGGCTTGCGGGCATCGCGGAATGTTTTTCACCCCACTTTTCGCCCAGTGAAACAACAGCGCAACTCCTTTGCTGTGCTCCTTGCGTTGCATTGCGCAGCCCATGCGCGTTTCCCGTCAGCCATTGGGGTGGACGCCCCGACCCGCCCCATCGCGCCGGAACGCCAGTGGTTGAGCGGGACCGATTCCTTCGGGCCGCGGCGCTGTTGGCGGGCTTGCCGTTGGGCGGGCAAGCTCCGCCGCTTGGCGTGGCGACGCCCCGCTGGCGCCTTGTGCAGGCGATGTTGCTAGTGGCCTCCTTCGCCCCCATCGCGCTGTTCATTTTGGTGTTCGCGCTGCTGCTGCTTGGCTATCCGGTGGCGCTGACGCTGGCCGGCGGCGCCTTGGCCTTCGCCTTGGCCCTGGCCGCCTTCGGCCTGTTCGACTTGGAGATGTTCGGCTTTCTGCCGGCGCGCATCTTCGGCGTTATGAGCAACCAGACGCTCATCGCCGTGCCCCTGTTCGTGTTCATGGGCGTGGTGCTGGAGAAGGCCCGCATCGCCGAGCAATTGCTGGACGCCCTCTCCGAACTGCTGGCGCGGCTGCCCGGCGGCCTTGGCCTTGGCGTCATCCTGATGGGCGGGCTGATGGCGGCGAGCACCGGCATCGTCGGCGCCACGGTGGTGACCCTGGGCCTGATGGCGTTGCCCAACCTGCTGCGGCAAGGCTATGACCCGAAGCTCGCCACCGGCGCCATCAGCGCCACCGGCACCCTAGGGCAGATCATTCCGCCGTCCATCGCCTTGGTGCTGCTCGGCGACGTGCTCTCCAACGCCTACAGCCAAGCGCAGTTGGCGCAGGGCGTGTTTGCGCCCAAGACCGTCTCCATCAGCGACCTGTTCGCCGGGGCGCTGGTTCCCGGCTTGGTGCTGGTGGGGCTTTACGCTCTTTACATGTGGCTGACCGCCTTGTTTGCACCCAGCCGGGCGCCCCGCCCAAGCGGAGACCCGGCCGGCGGCAAGCCGCGCTCCAACTGGAGGCTGCTGCAAGCCCTGGCCGCGCCCCTAAGTTTGGTGTTGGCGGTGCTGGGCAGCATTCTGGCCGGCTTGGCCACCCCCACGGAGGCGGCCGGCGTCGGCGCACTGGGCGCCGTCTTGCTGGCCTTGGCCAACCGCGCCTTGAACCGGGAAGTGATTGGCGAAGTCTGCCGCTCCACCCTGAAGACCACGGCGATGGTGTTCTTCATTCTCATCGGCGCTTCGGTGTTCTCCTTGGTGTTCCGCGGCCTCGGCGGTGACGACTTGGTGCATGGGCTGTTCGCGGACTTTCCCGGCGGGCAACTCGCGGCGGTGGCGGTGGTGATGGCGGCGATCTTCCTGCTCGGCTTCGTCCTGGACTTCATTGAAATCACCTTTGTGGTCATTCCGGTGGTGGGGCCGGCGCTGCTCGCCCTGGGCGTGGACCCGGTTTGGCTCGGCGTGTTGATCGCCGCCAATCTGCAAACCTCCTTCCTGACCCCGCCCTTCGGCTTCGCGCTGTTCTACCTGCGCGGCGTTACCCCGCCGGCAATACCCACCAGCGCCCTGTACCGCGGCGTCATCCCCTTCGTGGGCCTGCAACTGCTGTTGCTGCTGCTGCTGTTCGCCTTCCCCGGCTTGGCCACCTGGCTGCCGGGACTGCTGTATTCGTGAGCACGACCGCGGCGGCGCCATGCCTACTTCACTTCTTCAACGGGTGTTTCTGGCCAAGGCCCTAGAACTTGGCGAAATCGCAGTCCTTCGTTGCGAGCTCGCAACCGGCTTCCATTGCCATCGACGCCAGATGGGCATCTAGAGCAAGATTTGCGGTAACGGTGTGCCTTCAAGGAGCCGTCGCGCTATGATGGGTTCTCGCCCAAGCGAGCACCCTGTGTGCGTGTGCTTGCCGTTGATGATGCTCGCGGCTGACGGTGCGGCACGAAAAACTCCCGCTATGAAGGGATCTCGTTAAATGGCCAACAGTGTGGAAACGAAAGACACTGAGTATCTCCAGATCATCTTGGAATGTGTCCGAGTATCAGCGACGTACAGGCCGAAGTTTGGACGCGGAGGCGGTGGCCTGACGTTGCAGGAGTTCCAAGAGCTCTACGGTGGGGACCCATTCTACTCTTGGTTCGGCCTCGACAACGCCATGCTGTACGCCGCCCATACGGCGGCGGGTGGGATGACGAGCATCTATCGCCAGATCGGCATCGGTTGCGAAAAAATGTTCCGCAAGATATTGCAGGACGAGTTCGACTTGTCTGATGAAGACACGAAGTGGTCTTATGACGTGCCGGCCAACAACGGCGGGACGCGCAGACTCTCACTTGACGGGAGGCTGCCTTTGGCGCGGATTGGCGACACGGCCGCTAGGCGGCGAGTCCGCGAGTGGATGAGGCGATCCGCGGAAGTCGTCGGCGTAACGCCGGGCGTGTTCCAGTCCCTCACAGGTGCGGTCTTTGAGGTTAGGCAGGGCTACAAGAGCAAGGACAGCAAGCGCCAGAACGCGGACATCGCCAATGCATCATCAGCTTACGTCAAGTCTTACCTCCCTTGCGTGATCGTTCTCTCCAATCAAATCGATGAGGATGTCCTGCGACGTTATCGCGCTGCTCGGTGGGTTGTTACAACGGGAACACGCGGCAGCGACGACCCGTTGACATCGACTTACGGCTTCCTACGCGAGGTTGTCGGCTACGATCTAGCGGCGTTCTTCGAACGCAACGCGGCGGCCCTTCAAAGCGAAGTCTCCCGCGTATTGGAGGCGCTGCTCGCCTCGGGAAGGACGTGATGCCACAAGCGGGATTGGAGTTGCGGCAGCGGGCCGATTACACCCATAAGTTCAACCAAAAGACGGGCCGACACGGTTGGCTGCGGCTAACGCCTGCCTATTCCGTCAAAGTGGTGGAGGAAACCCTTTGCCGCTACGGGAAGGGTTTGCGCGTGTTGGACCCGTTCTGTGGCACCGGCACGACGGCGCTGTGCGCGGTTGCCCGCGGTCATCGAGCCACAACGATAGATGTCAATCCGTTTTTGACGTGGCTGGCGCGTGCCAAAACGCGCACCTATTCGGCAAGGTTGCTTGGCGAGACGGAACGGGCCGGTGTTGCGGCGTTGAATTTGACGCGCTGCGAGTCCTTAAAACCCGCGTCCGCGCCCAACATCCACAGAATCGAACGCTGGTGGCCGGACCCGGCCTGCTGCTTCCTCCGCTACTTGAAAGCCGCCATTGCCGCCGCGGCCACCGACGAGCCTATGCTCGACCTGCTGCATGTGGCGTTTTGCCGCACTCTGATCAAGCTCTCCAGCGCCGCCTTCGATCACCAGTCCATGTCGTTCAAAGATCAATCGCAAAGCGAGCTGCCGTTGGAGCTGGATGCGGGCCGTGCGTTCTTGGGCGACCTTCGTGTCGTTCTTCGCGGCGCGGCGGACAACCCGCCTAGCGTCGCCACAGTCGTGGAAGGCGACGCACGGGAGCTGCCGCGTTGGACAGAGTCGGACTTCGATTTGGTGGTTACCTCTCCGCCGTATGCGAATCGGATGTCCTACATCCGCGAGCTTCGGCCCTACATGTATTGGCTCGGCTACTTGACCAACGCACGGCAGGCTGGAGAACTCGACTGGTATGCCATTGGCGGCACATGGGGCATCGCCACCAGCCGCCTGAATGGTTGGTCGAGGCAGGACAACCTCTGGCTGCCCGACGAGTTGCATGGAATCGTGGCGCAAATCGCAGCCGTTGCGAATCCGAACGGCGCCCTGCTGGCGACTTACGTTGCCAAGTACTTTGAGGACATGTCGCGGCACTTCGACAACCTGCGAACGGTGTTGAAGAGTGGTGCCCACGTTCACTACATCGTTGGCAATTCAGTGTTCTATGGCGTCCTAGTGCCAACGCAGCAGCTCTACGCCGCGATGCTGCGCGAATACGGGTTCGCGGACGTGACGGTGCGGCCGGTGCGCAAACGCAATTCCAAGAAGGAGTTGGTTGAGTACGACGTGTCGGCGATGTGGCTAGGCGGCTGAGATTCGATAGACCATAGCTGTCGCGGCGGTGCTGGTGCATCGTCCGAGGAACTACGGTGCCCCTGCGAAGCCGCAACGTATTTAAGCGGACTTCATCCTCACGCTGCAACTAGACGAACCGAACCAAGACGACGAGTTCCACCAAGTGTTCGTGGTGGAAACGAAAAGGATGCACTTGAAGGAAGCGGCGGACACGGCCTATAAGCGCTCCGTGTTCGACATCTGCTCCGAACACGCGAGGAAGGCGGACTGGGCGGACTTCGTGCCCGCCATGCAAGGCAAAGTGGTGCGCTACGAGGTGGTGGATGAGGATGAATGGGAGCAGCGGTCGAATGGGATGTTCGCGTAGGCTTCAAGGCGTCATGGGTTCGCGTTCAGAGAGCATCTACCACCAGCCTCAAGTCGAAGTGCAACCTCTTGGTCAACTTTGGAAAAGGTCCTTTCTTCAACTCGCACAACACGCGACGCATGATCTTCTTGTCAATGTACCGTTGATTGCCCAACTCGCTGATCGTGGTCTGCAAGCAATCAAGGTACAAGAGTTCAAGAGCTAACGGTTCTATCCAACCCACGTCCTTGCGGTATCCGCTGACAGCAACCGCACCTGTGCGTTTGAGGAAACAGTCGACTTCCTTAGGATCAAGGCTTAGCGTTGCACAGGAGCCGAAGTGAATGAGGCAGTTGCTGCAACATCCCTCCAAGATGGTACCCATGTCCTTCAACGTGACTTCGTCGTCCCCAGAGGGTGAGATGCTCCCCTTGGAGCCGTGGTACCACAGATAGAGAATGGCGAAAGACATATCTGCACCGCTCCACTCCCGCAGGCGATCCTTAAACTGAGCCGCATCTATGGCCACCCGACGGACAGTCGGAATCTCGTGATAGTCGCCAAGCAGTTCGATCACAGGCCTCGCAGAGGTCTCGTGGCGTGATGGCCATACTCCTTCGATGCAGTAGATGCCACTATACGTCGCCTTCGCCATAGCTTTTCACGCCTCCAAAGCGCTTCGCCGCCTTTCGCGTTGCTGACCACTGCGGAACGCTTGGATTTCCTCGTCCACATCGTCCATGGTGAGCTCGATTGTACCCCCAAGACAAGCACCCTTTGACTTCGCTTCCCCAAGCGGCAGAGAAGCACGGCGTTCGCCTAGCCAGCCTGACTGCGACCCTCCCTCAACTTCGCCAAATCCCGCCGGATGTCCTCGGCGACTTCGGATACCTCCTCTGGCACACCCCTCGACCCAGTTTCCGCCTGCTTTCTTCATCAGCGCACTCTCCCAACGATTTCGTTGGCATCAGTATTGTTGGCAACTATAGCTTAGTCAAGGTCGTGGAGCAGCGTTTGGCCGTGATGTTCGCGTCGGGCGCAGGCTGTTGCGCGGCCTCAAGCGCGAGGGCTTGCAATGAGGTGGTGGACGAAGATGAGTGGGAGCAGCGCCTGAACGCGCTGTCGGACGGTGAAGCGCCCCTAGTTGCGGTGCGCTTCTCTTCCTTTTCGCGTAAGCCGGTAGCGCTGAGTCTTGGCGGTGGGTGACTCCGGATGGGTCATTTCAACCAATCCGGCGAGCAAGGCCGGCCGCAGATGATTTTTTCGGAAGCTAGGACGGTGCTTCAAGCCCAAGCCCGCCATCAGTTCAGCGGTGGTTTTGGGGCCGTTGCGCAATGCTCTGAGCAACAGCGCAACTTGGTCGCCTACTTGGTCGCTTGCCGTGGGGTTCAGAAGCGCTTCCGCTATGACCTCCAGCATGAACTCGATGAAGGCCGTGCTCTCCCCTGCGGCGGAACTGCGCCTGATGGCTTTGTAGTAATCGGCTTGGCGGGCGAGGATCAGGCTCTCCACTGGGATGTGGGCGAACAGGGGTCGCCAGCGGGCCAAAACAAGGGTTTGCCAGAGCCGTCCTAGGCGCCCGTTGCCGTCCTCAAAGGGGTGAATGAACTCGAATTCGTAGTGAAAAACCGAGCTGGCGATCAGGGGATGCTCCTTGGTTTCCTTCAGCCAAGCAAACAAGGCCGCCATGAGTTGCGGCACGCGCGGAGCGGACGGAGCGATGTGCTGGATGCCCTCTTGACCCGCCACAACAACCTTGCCCCGTCGATATTGGCCCGGCGCATCGAGCAGTGCGGCCATCAGGATCCGATGCGCATCCAGCAAGTCGGTTTGGCTGCGTGGACGCCATTGCTCCAATCGGTCATAGGCTTGGATGGCGTTGCGGGCTTCCTGTATTTCCCGAGGCGGCGCCGCCAAGGGCTTGCCGTCTAGGATGGCGGCGACCTGATCTTGGCTAAGCCTGTTGCCCTCAATGGCTAGCGTGCCCTGCACGGAGCGGATGCGGTTGGCTCGCCGCAAGCGCAAATCCTGGGCGAACCCCGCCGCCTCCGCCCTTCCTATGGCTTCGCCGATTTCCTCAATGCCGGCAAGCATGTTCGGCGTGATTCGGTATGGCGGCTGGTCACTCATTGCTCATCTTTGCGGAGCGGCGGCTTGCTGGACTTCCATTTGACTTCAGCCTTCGGCTTCGGCCTGTTGCCAAGTTTCCAGCGCCCGTGCCAGTTCCATTGGGGCCGGCACTGGGTCGATGCGCACCAGGACGCCGATTTGCGGGTGGTCCAGGTAGTGCAGTTCGCCGCTGCGCATGGCGCGGCTTTGGCTTAGGACGACGTAGGGGAAGGGCTCCGGTTCGCTGGTCGCTGATGTCTGTGCGGAGCGCCGTGCAGGGTGCCAGAGTTCGGCTTGGAAGTGCAGGTAGCGGCCTAGGGTGATTTGCAGGGCGCCTTCCAGCGCATGGCCGCTGCCGGACTGCGGCCCCACCTGCAGCAGCAGGGGTTCGCCGGCGTTGCGGGGCGGCGCCGGCTGCATCCAGCGCCCGTGCCAGATGACGCGCAGGTCGGGTGCCCGGCGGATGCGGCGGGCCTCCGTTCGCAGTTGCAGGGCGTTGGCGTCCAGCCAGCGATAGCTGCTTTGCCGAAGGGTGCGTTCGGCGCGGGCGGCGGCGCTCAGCAAGTCCAGCAAGGGATGCGGCGCCAGGGTGGGGTGGATCGACGGCGGTTGAACGCCTTGCCGGGGATGGCCGCCTTCAGTTTGCGGCGTCCGCACCCAACCAGTCCGGGAATCCGGACCTTTGGAAGAACGGCGGATATCGAACGGCGATGTTGCCTTTGGTGTTGCGGGGGCTTCCCCATGCACGGACGGGAAGGCGTCGTTGCCGGCGGCGGGCGGTCTTGGCGATGCCGGATTGGGGGCCGCCTCGGTTGGGGCCGAGGCGTCAGTCTGGGCATGGCTCGTCGTGGCGTTCGCGGAACCGACGGATGGCGCCGGAGGTGCGCCGCTGGCAGCGGCGTCGGCATTGATGCAGTCGGCGGTGGGCGCTTGGCACGGGTTGGAACGCCTTACTTCAAGGCGCGGAAATTCCAGGCAGGCGCGGGTGAGGGGGTCTAGCTCGGCGACTTTCCAAGGCCTTGCTTCGGCCATGGCCCGCAGGTTGGCGGGATAGGCGCGGTTGCCGGTGTACACCAAGTCCTCCGGGCTGGCCTCGGCGGCGCTGAGACGCTCGAAAATGATCACCTCGGTTGCGTACCAGCGACCGTGCAGCAGGTCTTTGGCTTCCTCAATTTCGACCGCGGCAGCCGGAAACGACGGCAGGGCCGCCAGCACCCCAAGCGCCATGCGGAGGGCTAGCATAGCCGCCGCCCGTGATCTTGGCGAATGCGCGGGCCGAACGGCGCCTGTTCGCCTGTTCATCCGGCGGCGATGCCGCTTGGCTGCGCCGTCGGCCGCAACGCATGGATGAGTTGGTCGGCGAAGGCGAACCGCTCCTCCAAGTCCGGCAGGGCGCGTTTGATGCGCAGTCGCGTGGGGCCGGCCAAGCGGTAGATGTCGGGCTGCCGCTGCACTAGGCGGACGACCGCCGCCGGATCGACCCGGGCGTCCTTGCTGAACTCCACTCGGCCGCCGTTTTCGCCCAAGTCGAAGCGGCTGGCGCCGATGCGGTCCAGCCGCAGCTTCAAGGCGGTGACCCGGAACAACTGCATGAGGGGCGGCGGCAGCCGGCCGAAGCGGTCGATCAGTTCGGCGCGCAGTTCGTCCAAGGCGGCGTCGTTGGCGGCGGCGCTGATGCGCTTGTACAGCATCAGCCGCAACTGCACGTCCGGCAGGTAGTCCTCCGGGATCAGCGCGGAACAGTGCAGGTTCACCTCCTGGCTCACCGGCTGCAAGGGAGCGTCCAGGTTGGGCGGCTCGCCCTTGCGGATGGCCTTGACCGCGGCGTCCAGCATGTCCATGTACAGGGACAGGCCGATGGACTCGATCTGGCCGGACTGCTCCTCCCCCAGCAGTTCCCCGGCGCCGCGGATCTCCAAGTCCTGGGTGGCCAAGGCGAATCCGACGCCCAACTCCCCCGCCGCTTCAATGGCCTGCAGCCGCTTCACGGAATCCCGCGTCATGGCGCTGGGGTGGGGCGTCAGCAGGTAAGCGTAGGCCTGCCGGTGGGAGCGCCCGACGCGCCCGCGCAACTGATGCAGTTGGGCGAGGCCGAACTTGTCCGCTCGGTCGATGATGATGGTGTTGGCGTTGGGGATGTCCAAGCCGTTTTCGATGATGGTGCTGCACACCAGCACGTTCAGGCGGCGGTGCAGGAAGTCCGCCATCACCTGCTCCAGCTGGCGCTTGGGCATCTGCCCGTGGCCGATGCCGATGTGCGCCTCCGGCGCCAGCGCCGCCACGGCCTCCGCCGCCTGCCCGATGCTGCGCACCTGATTGTGGACGTAGAAGACCTGGCCGCCGCGCATCAGCTCCCGGTTCAGCGCCTCGCGGATGATGTGGCTGTGCTTCTCGTGGACGAAGGTGTTGATGGAGAGGCGCTTGGCCGGCGGCGTGGCGATGATGGAGAAGTCGCGCACGCCGGTCAGCGCCATGTTCAGGGTGCGGGGAATGGGCGTGGCGGTCAGGGTGAGGACGTCCGCCTGCGCCCGCAACGCCTTCAGCCGCTCCTTTTGCCGCACGCCGAAGCGATGCTCCTCGTCAATGACGATCAGCCCCAAGTCCCTGAAGTCCAGCCCGGCGCCGAGCAGCCGGTGGGTGCCGATGAGGATGTCGATGGCGCCCTTGGCCAAGCGCTCGCCGACGGCCTTGATCTCTCCGGCGCTGCGCAGCCGGGAGGCTAGGTCGATATGCACCGGCCAATCCGCGAAGCGGTCCCGGAAGGTCTCCAAGTGCTGCTGCGCCAGCAGGGTGGTGGGAGCCAGCACGGCCACCTGCTTGCCGCTTTGCACCGCCGCGAAGGCGGCCCGCATGGCCACCTCGGTCTTGCCGAAGCCCACGTCGCCGCAGATCAGCCGGTCCGTGGGCTTGCCGGAAGCGAGGTCGGCCAGCACCGCGTCCACCGCCTTGGCTTGGTCGGCGGTCAACTCGAAGGGGAACTGGGCGGCAAAGCGTTCATGGTCGGACGGTTCGCTGCGCAGCACGGGAGCCGGACGGGCGGCGCGGCGGGCGAACACGTCCAACAGTTCGGCGGCCGCATCGACCGCCTTCTCCGCCGCCTTGCGCCGCGCCTTGGCCCATTGGTCGGAGCCTAGGCGGTGCAGGGGGGCTTGCGCCTCGTCCGCCCCGGCGTAGCGGGCGATCAGGTGCAGGGAGGTGACCGGCACGTACAGCTTGGCCTCTTCGGCATACTCCAAGGCGAGGTATTCGCTGATCACCCCATCGACGTTCAGGGTTTGCAGGCCCCGATAGCGGCCGATGCCGTGCTCCTGATGCACCACCGGCGCCCCGATGGAAAGCTCGGTGAGGTTGCGGATGATCTGCTCCGGGTCCAGGGCGCGGGCGCCGCTGATGCGCTCCTCGGCGGGGCGGCGTCCGAAAATCTGGCTTTCGGTGATGAGGATGGCGTCCCTAAGACAGAGGCCCTGGTCGATGGGAGCCACGGCGAGCCCCGCCTGGCAGCCGCGCTCGCGGAAGTCCGCCCAGCCCTCGCAGTCCGCCGGATGCAGGCCGGCCTTGTTGAGAAACTCCTCCAGCAGGGTGCGCCGCCCGGCGCTTTCGGCGGTGAACAGCACCGGAATTTCCGGGTTGGCGGCCAGAAAGTCCTTGAGCGGCCGCGCCGGAACCTTCAAGCGGGCGTTGGCCTGCACATCCGGCAAGGGCTTGGCGTCGAAGCGTACTTGGTGCTTGCCCTGTTCGCCAAGGCTGATGCGCGGATGCCGGCGCAGCAGGCCGTTCAGTTCGTCCGGGTGCAGGTATAGGTCGGCAGGCGGCAGGATGGGCCGCTCGAGGTCACCGGAAAGGCTTTGGTGGCGGCTGTGTACCTGCTCCCAAAAGCGGGCGACGGCGCCCTTGATGCCGGGCTGCTGCAGGATCAGGGTGTTTTCCGGCAAGTGGTCGAACAGACTGGCCAAACCCTCGCTGCGGTCGAAGAACAGCGGCAGGTAGTGCTCCACCCCGTTGGGCGCAATGCCGGCGGAGACGTCCTGATAGACCGGGCAGCGCCGCACATCGACGTTGAAGGCGTCGTGCCAGTTGCCGCGGAAGCGGGCGATGCCGGCGGCGTCAAAGGGGAACTCCTTGGCCGGCAGCATCTCGAGGCGCTGGATGCGCTCCGTGGTCATCTGGGTTTCGACGTCGAAGTGGCGCAGGGTGTCGATCTCGTCGTCAAACAGATCGATGCGCACCGGCTGGGCGTGGCCCATTGGGTAGATGTCCATCAGGGCGCCGCGCACGGCGAACTCGCCGCGTTGGCTGACCGTCTCCACCGCCAGATAGCCGGCGGCCTGCAGGCGGCTGCGCTGCTCGTGCAGGTCGAAGCACTGCCCCACGGCCAAGGACATGGCCTGCCCGTCAATGTAGCTGCGCGGCGGCAGGCGCTGCATCAGGGTGGCGGCCGGCACCACCAGGGCGCCCGGTTGGGCGCAGGGCAGCCGCTGCAAGGCGGCGAGCCGTTCGGAGATGATGTCCTGATGGGGCGAGAAGGCGTCGTAGGGCAAGGTCTCCCAAGCGGGAAAGTGCAGAATGGGTGCCGCTCCCACGCCGTAGAAGGCCAACTCCTCCAAGCGCCGCCTAGCCGCCGCCGCGTCAACCGCAATGATGAGGGTCAGCCCCGGATGGGCGGCGACGGCGCTGGCGGCGTAGCAACCGGCCGCTCCATCGGCCAGCCCAACCCAAGCGCGCCGCTCTCCCGGTGCCGCCGGCAGCGCATCGGCGGGCAGGGGTTGCAATGCTGGTTGGGGCAGGGGCATTGGGAGGGCACGTCAGCGTGAAGGCGATGGCGGCATTGTAGCCCGGAAGCCCTGCGGCAGTCTCGATTGCCCGGGGCGCCCCGCCCGTAGCCCTCTAGTCGATCTGATTGAGCACCCCGGCAAGCGCCTATACGCTGGAATTGCCCCCTAAGATGACACCTACATGTTGATTTTAGGGGGTCTGAATGGATAGCCTACTCCACATGCACCGCCATCAATTGCAGAATTTGAACGCTTGGCTGCGCTGTCCCGGGCGCGAGCCGCTGTCATCCGCGGGGTGCGGCAGGTGGGCAAGTCCATGTTGGTGGAGCTATTCTGCGCATCCGCAGGCAGGGACCCCGTCGCCGTCAATCTGGAACGCCAAGCGGATCTTGCCGAGGCTTCTGGAAAATCTGGCGGAAATTTTCCAATAATTATATGTAAATCAAAAGGTTAACAAGGCCTTCTTGACGAACGCCGGGGCTTCAGGCGTCAATCGTCTTCATGCAGAAATGTTTCCCCTGTTTGGGGATCGTAGGTAATCGATACGAGTCCGCCCTCACGGAGGTTGCTGACCGCCTGTCTTGTGAACGCGGGCAAGTTTGTGCCACCCGGGTTCCTCACTGACGGCACCAAGAGGCCATTTAAGTTAGCAGCCACAGCCTCAACGCCCAATTCGTTGCAGAACCGGTAATCATTGTCGTGCGTGAGGGCCGGCCATTCCGTTTGCTTGGGTCGCAAGTCTTTCACGTCGCCGTTGAATTGGTATGAAAAGCGCACATACCAAGCAGTTCGTGCATAAGCGGGCCTGCCAGAAACTTGGTTGGAAAACCAGTGCTTAATTTCTGCTTCCGCAGTCGGGGCTTCCATGGACCCATAGAGCACTGGGAAAGAACCATCCGAAAAACGTGTGGCGTAGCGGGTCCTTGCTAACCGGGGTTTGGGCTTGAAAACCCTGTCAACAAGATCTTCTGGCTGGATTATGGGGCCCCGAGTCTCCAGAAATTGCAGTGCTTCTTCAATGCCCCCCTTGCTAAGCCCCTGCTCCTGAAAAAATTCCAATAATTTTGGATGCCGTGCCAAGCGAATCAACTCTGCCTGCTCGGTGCGGATGGGAATCGTCTCAAGCACGCCTACCAACCTGTTGCTGCTTCAACGTATTCCTTGACGAGCAGTAGGTTTTCCATGGACCCTTCCAGCAGAAGTTGCATAGGCACTTTGCCGTCCAATGGGTCCTGTGGTTCCCGAAGCCAGTCATTCTCCACTCCTTCGTCTTGAAACCATGCGGACAGGGCCATCCTTATCTGGATTAAGTAGGCGAGCCGATCCTTGGCGTCGCGTCCTCTAAGCGCCGTGTGCCCCGCCAGCACATCTACGGCGTATCCTCTGTCGGAAGGCTCCAATCCGAGTAGGGGGATCACATCCGCTGTATCCAACCGCCAAGTTTCCAGAATCTTATTGAGGAGTTGGATGGGGCCGGTTAATGCCGTGACAACCGGGGGCGCTGGTGCGGCTGGCGAAGAGTATTCCTCAATTGGGTCTGAGTAAAAGTCGCTCAACGCTTCCTGTAGCTGCGGCTTCCCTAACTCTTGGAATGAGCGATGTTTTCTGGTTCGCTTAGGAAACTCAGATGGTGGGGAGGATTTCCTGTCGTGCGAATACGATTCATCCTGATCCCAAGCATAGGTTTCCCCTAAGCTCTCCCAGGATTGCGGTTCCGCCATTGCAGCGTCCATGTTCATTCCGCACCTCCCATGTTAAAAAGGGGATTGGCCGCGTCAAGGCCGATTCCGCTAAGAAAGGTCGATAACAAGCGCTCCGTGTGCAGGAGCTTGTCTTTTAGACTTCGAATTGCCGTGCCCTCGGAGTACCAAAGGCGGCAAGACACTGACAATTGCAGTGGATCCTTTGCCCTTCCATGGGCGGAAAAGAGAGCTCTCCACCCCTCTTCATCATTATCTAAGTCAAGATTCACTCGCGAATAGGCGCGCATGCTGCCGAACGCATCCAAGTCTCCCTTGAAGCTAGGCTTTGTCACCCGGGAGAGATGTTGGTCCGCGCTTGTTGCTGTTTCGCCCAGCCGGAGGGGCAAGGTTAACTTGAATGTCGCCGTGCTCACTGTGAGGTCGGGAAAGACCTTTTTGAGGGTCCGTTCGCTCAACGAAATGCAGTCCCTGCAAATCCCCGCTTGCCTTTCATTTTGCAAGGACTTGAAGCTTACGGACAACCCGTCCACACTGACGTCAATTAGCCCATACCCGCCGAATACATCGATCCCCACCCGCAGTTCGGAAAGCTGCCCCCCCTTGGATATCCACATGTCTTCCGAGCGAATCGGATACTTGGAACTGAATCCATCATGAAAGCACCTCAATGCCTTGGTGCTGCGGTCAGCCAAGTCAAACAGCGGGGCCGAAAAATCGGCCTCGTACTCGACTCCCACTCGTTTTACAGCCACTCGCATCAGGATGCCTCCGGTTTAGCCGCCATAGCGCCTTTGGGCCGTTTATGCCCTCCAGCTCCCTGCTTGGCGTTGAGAATAGGCTAAAATACGCGAAAACCAAGCGCAAGGCTTCCTAAACGCGGTGCAAAACGGTAAAGTGCGCCCTGCGTTGAAGCAGCCGACCGTTTCGGAGCCTTGGCCCTGCCGCTAAAGCCATGAAGCCGACCGACATCCTCGATCCCAACTACTTCCACAAGGTGGTGGACTGCCAGTGGGCCTGCCCGGCGCACACGCCCGTGCCGGAGTACATCCGCCTGATCGCCCAGGAGCGCTACACCGAAGCCTACATGCTGAACTGGGACAGCAACGTCTTTCCCGGCATTCTCGGCCGCACTTGCGACCGGCCTTGCGAACCGGCCTGCCGGCGGGTGCGCACGGAGGAGAGGCCGGTGGCCATCTGCCGCCTCAAGCGGGTGGCGGCGGACCACAAGGGGGACATCTCCGCCTATCTGCCCCGGGTGCCCACGCGCAAGAACGGCAAGCGCATCGCCCTGTTGGGGGCCGGCCCCGCATCGCTGGCGGTGGCGCGGGACCTGCTGCCCTTGGGCTACGAAGTGCATTTGTTCGAGAAGGACCCGGCCGGCGGCGGCATGATGCGCAGCCAGATTCCCGCCTTCCGCCTGCCGGCGGACGTGCTGGAGGAGGAGGTGGACCTCATCCTCAACATGGGCGTGCAATGCCACTTCAACCACGAGATCGCCAGCATGAAGGAGATGCTGGCGATGGACTTTGACGCCTACTTCGTCGGCACCGGGGCGCCGCGGGGGCGGGACCTGGACCTGCCGGGCCGTCGGGAGGTGGACGAGCACATCTCCATCGGCATCGACTGGCTGTCCAGCGTCGCCTTCGGCCATACGGACGCCATCTCCGGGGACGTCATCGTCATGGGCGGCGGCAACACGGCCATGGACTGCTGCCGCACCTCCAAGCGCTTGGGCGCGAGCAGCGTCAGCGTGGTGGTGCGCTCCGCCTTCGAGGTGATGAAGGCGTCGGACTGGGAGAAGGAGGACGCCATGAGCGAGGGCATCCCCATCATCAACAACCGTCCGCCCAAGGAGTTCGTGCATGAGAACGGCAAGCTGAAGGGCGTCCTGTTCGGCTGCGTCAAGCCCGTCAAGGGGGAGGGTGGGCGGCTGCGCTACGAGCCGAGCGGCGAGCCGGACGTCTTCCTCAAAGCGGACCGCATCCTCATGGCCATCGGCCAGGAGAACCACTGCCCCTGGATCGAGCGGGACGTGGGCATTCAGTTCGACAAGTGGGACTGCCCCATCCTCGATGAGACCACCCTGCAATCCACCCATCCCAAGGTGTTCTTCGGCGGGGACAGCGCCTTCGGCCCGGAGAACATCATCTGGGCCTCCGCCCACGCCCACCAGGCGGCCGTCTCCATCCATCTGTTCTGCCAAGGGCAGGATCTGAAAAAGGACCGGCCGCCCGAAGGGGTGAACCTGCTCAGCACCAAGATGGGCATCCACGAATGGAGCTACGACAGCGAGCACGACCCTTCGCTGCGCCATCTGGTGCCCCATGCGGACAAAAAGCAGGCCTTGGGCAACATCAAGATCGAGGTGGAGCTGGGCTTCGACCGGCGCTTAGGGGCCAAGGAGGCGCAGCGCTGCCTGAACTGCGACGTGCAGACGGTGTTCACCGACCGGCTGTGCATCGAGTGCGACGCCTGCGTTGACATCTGCCCCATGGACTGCATCTCCTTCACCGCCAACGGCGAGGAGGACGAAATGCGTCAGCGCCTGACCGCGCCGGCCCTGAACGCCGAGCAGGACCTCTACGTCTCCGGGGAATTGCCCACCGGCCGGGTGATGGTCAAGGACGAGGACCTGTGCCTGCACTGCAGCCTGTGCGCGGAGCGTTGCCCCACCAACGCCTGGGACATGCAGCGCTCCGTGGTGCATGTGCCGCAACTGGGGTCCTGCGCGGTATGAAAGTCACCTACAACGACTTCGTCATCCGCTTCGCCAACGTCAACGGCTCCGGCTCCGCCAGCGCCAACGGCATGTTCGCCAAGGCGCTGTTCCGCATGGGCGTGCCGGTGGCGGTGCGCAACATCTTCCCCTCCAACATCCAAGGGCTGCCCACTTGGTTCGAGGTGCGGGCGAACGAGCAGGGCCACCTGGGCCGCCGCGAAGGGGTGGACATCATGGTGGCCATGAATGCGGAGACCTACGCCGAGGACATCGCCGCGCTGAAGCCCGGCGGCCATCTCTTCCACGACAACTCCAAGCCCTTGGCGGCGTCGCTCAAGCGCAGCGACATCCGCGAGATAGGCATGCCCATCGCCGCCCTGCTGCTAGCGGAGTTCACGGACTTGAAGCAGCGCTCGCTGTTCAAGAACATCGTCTATCTGGGCGCCCTCTCGGCCCTGCTGAACATCGAGTTCGACGTCATCACCGGCATGGTGGCCAAGCAGTACAAGGGCAAGGACGACCTCATCCAACCCAACATCCACGCCTTGGAGCTGGGCCGCCGCTACGCCCTGGACTACTTGGACGGCCCCATCGAACACCAAGTGCGGCGCACCGCCGCCAACGGCGACAGGATCCTCATCGACGGCAAC
This sequence comes from Candidatus Azophilus sp., assembly GCA_965200465.1. GTDB lineage: Bacteria > Pseudomonadota > Gammaproteobacteria > Pseudomonadales > Azotimanducaceae > Azophilus. The sequence goes on from OZ241358.1 coordinate 770,986, forward strand.
ACCGCCGCCGCCTTGGGCGCCCTGTACGGCGGCGCCACGGTCTGCGCTTGGTATCCCATCACGCCTTCCACCTCCTTGGCCGAAGCCTTCGAACGCTACGCCAACAAGCTGCGGGTGGACAGGAGGACCGAGCGTAGGAAGTTCGCCGTCGTGCAGGCGGAGGACGAGCTTTCCGCCATCGGCATCGTCATCGGCGCGGCTTGGAACGGGGCGCGCGCCTTCACCGCCACCAGCGGCCCCGGCGTTTCCCTGATGTCGGAGTTTCTCGGCCTCGCCTACTTCGCGGAAATCCCCGCGGTGCTGTTCGACATTCAACGCGCCGGCCCCTCCACCGGCATGCCCACCCGCACCCAGCAGAGCGACCTGCTCGGCGCCGCCTACGCCTCCCACGGGGACACCCGCCATGTGCTGCTGTTCCCCGCCACGCCCAAGGAGTGCTTCGACTTCGCCGCCGAGGCCCTGGACTTGGCGGACCGGCTGCAAACCCCCATCATCGTGATGAGCGACCTGGATCTGGGCATGAACGACAGCGTCTCCGAGCCCTTGGCCTGGGATGACGCCCGCCGCTACGACCGGGGCAAGGTGCTGGACGCCGCGGCGCTGGACGGCATCGAACGCTTTGGCCGCTATCTGGACGTGGACGGCGACGGCATCGGCTACCGCACCCTGCCCGGCGCCCATCCGAGCAAGGGCGCCTTCTTCACGCGGGGCACCTCCAGGGACGAGTTCGCCGCCTACACCGAAAATCCGGACGCCTACCAGCGCAACATGGAGCGCTTGCAGCGCAAATGGGCCACGGCCGCCGCCTTGGTGCCCAAGGCGGAAATCCAGTCGGACGGACGCAAGGCCGGCATCCTCTACTACGGCACCAGCGCCGCCCCCATGCAGGAGGCCCTGGCCCTGCTGCGCGAGGACGGCGTTCGGCTGGACCGGATTCGGGTGCGCGGCTTCCCTTTCGGCGCGGAGGTCCATGAGTTCATCGACGCCCATGCAATGGTGTTCGTGGTCGATCAGAACCGCGACGGGCAGATGCGCACCCTGCTGATCAACGAGGGGGACTTAAACCCCGCCAAGCTCATCTCCCTGCGCTACTACGCCGGGCTGTCCATTTCCGCCGACGAGATTCGCCGCCAAGTGCTCGACCACTACCAAGCGCGGAAGCTGCCGCGGCTGCAGGAGGTGGGCGCATGACCTTCGTCGCCAAGCCGCGCATTCACCATCCGCTGCTGCCGCTGAACGAACTCAACCTAACCCGGCGGGACTACGAAGGCGCGGTCTCCACCCTGTGCGCCGGCTGCGGGCATGACTCGGTGAGCGCCGCCATCGTGCAGGCCTGCGCCGAACTTGCCCTGCCGCCGCATCGCTTCGCCAAGCTGTCCGGCATCGGCTGCTCCTCGAAGACGCCCAGCTACTTTCTGGACAGGTCGCACGGCTTCAACTCCGTGCATGGGCGCATGCCGTCCGTGGCCACCGGCGCCAACCTGGCCAACAGGTCGCTGCACTGCATCGGCGTCTCCGGCGACGGGGACAGCGCCTCCATCGGCCTCGGCCAGTTCGCGCACATCGTCCGTCGCCGCATTCACATGCTGTACATAGTCGATAACAACGGCACCTACGGGCTGACCAAGGGGCAGTTCTCCGCCACCAACGACCGCGGCTCCACCAGCAAGCGGGGCGTGCCGAACCTGTATGAACCCATCGACTTGGCCAGCATGGCCCTGCAGCTCGGCGCCAGCTTCGTCGGGCGCAGCTTCTCCGGGGACAAGCGGCAGCTAGTGCCCCTCATCAAGGCCGGGCTGATGCATCCAGGCATGGCGTTTCTGGACGTCATCTCCCCCTGCGTCGCCTTCAACAACCACAACGGCTCCACCAAGAGCTTCCAGTACGTGCGCGAGCACAGCGCCAAGCTGATGGAGGCGGACTACATTGCGCCGAGCGCCGAGCTCACCGCGGACTACGAACCCGGCGCCGCCGAGGACGTGCCCATGCCGGACGGTTCGACGCTGCGGCTGCGCAAGGTCGATGCCAAGTACGACGTGCGTGACCGCATCGGCGCCCTCGCCCATGTGCAGCGCTGCCAGGAGCAGGGCGAGGTGCTGACCGGGCTGTTGTACGTGGACCCGGACGCCGCCGACTGCCACGACATCCTGCGCACAGTGGAGACGCCCCTAAACGAACTGACCGAGCGGGACCTATGCCCCGGCAGCGGGGAGCTTGACAGGCTGAACGAGAGTTTTCGCTAGTTCCGGCGCACTGCTCGCGGCCAGTGCCTAGAAGTCGAGGAACTGCAGTGCCGCCCTTTTTTTGGTTCGCCGTGGCGCTTTGTGCAGCCGCAGTGGGTTGCAGGAGCGCTTTCCAGTGACGCAAGCCGTTCGATGCATGGTTGCGACGGGCGGGGCGGCGAACATGGAGAAAAACTTCAATGAGCACAAGGTGTTGCAGGTTTTCGGCTTGGCGAAGGGTTGAATGCGCTACTAGAAAAACTACCATGTTGAAAAGCCGAAGCCGGCAGCTCTACAATACGCTTTGACGCCTTGCGCCCTTGGCGGGTTCCCTACAGCACGGCTTGTTTGCTCAGTGCGAAAGTGTGCCTATGCGTCCATACCCGCCAAGGGCGCACCCTTCAACTAGGAGTGCGGACCAATGAGCAAAAGCGAACAGATCGGGGGGGGGGGGGGGGACTGAAACGACGCCCCGCAAGGAACCGAAGCCGAAGCAAAAGCGGCCTTGGATCAAGCCTAGGGTGCGGCTGGTGGAGTTCGCCAAAACCAAAGCTTACGGCGTGCAGCCTGGTTCCAATGTTTATGTGGAGGGCTTACCTGGCAACAGCGGCGGCCTCAACATCAGTAGCTATGACCCGAACCTATCCTAGTGCGCCCATGCGGGGCCGGTGCCTGTTGGTTCTCCCTTCATGCCTAGAAAGGCACTGTTCAAGCGCCCCCCGCGCCTAGTTCGGGCGGTTCCGGGCTTGGCGGCCGAGTCCTTCGGCGGGGCGCCGTCCCTTGACCTGCGGAGTTCTTCGAGGCGGACGGCGGGGAGGCGCTGGACTTGGGCGGCGTTCTGAGGGTGCTGCCGAACGGCGAGGGCCTTGAGGGTTTCGTGACGGTCACAGGGTGACGGCGACGGACGCGGACGGGCCGACCGCGGAGGGCTCCTTCGTGGTGGAGATTCTGCCGGAGATGCGCCCGTTCGCGTCGGGCTGGCGGCTGGGCTGGCTGACGGGCGATGCGGCGGGCGACCGGGGCGCTCCCTAAAAAATCCGGATGGCGCCGATCCCGTACAAGTGGTTGGCAGTACCTTGCCAATTCGCCATACTGGCCGTGGGGAGTGTGCGGAAGCCAGCGTGAAGATTGAAATTGACATTCAGCCGGAGGAGGTGCGCGAACTGATGGGTTGGCCGGACGTCTAGGCGCACACGGGGTTGCGCCTTTTCGTCTTGCAGGGAGCGCCTTGAAGGAACATGTCGGCTAGCGCTTCGGTTCGGTGGTCCACGCGCTTCGGCTTCTTGATGGCCTCCGTCGGCTTCGCCGTGGGCCTTGGCAACATCTGGCGCTTTCCCTACGTCACCGGGGAGAACGGCGGCGGCGCGTTCGTCGCTGTTTATGTGGTCTGCGTCGCCGTCATCGCCCTGCCCATCCTGATGGCGGAGATTCTCGTCGGGCGGCGCGGCCGGCGCAATCCCGCCGACGCCATGGCCGCGGTAGCCTTGGGGGAGGGGGCCAGCCCGGCTTGGCGCTGGGTCGGCGGCCTCAACCTCGCCGCCGCTTTCCTGATTGCGGTGCTGTACTGCGTCATCGCCGGCTGGGTGCTGCACTACCTGCACCAAGCGCTTTGGGTGGGCTTTGCCGGCGTCGATGGCGCTCTCGCCGTCGCACGCTTTGAGGCGTTGCGCGGCGATGCGCCGGCCCTGGCCTTCTGGACTTTTCTCAGCCTTGGCGCAACCGCGGCCATCATCCATGCCGGTGTGCGCAAGGGCATTGAGCGAGCGGTTAACTTCATGATGCCGTTGCTGTTCGGCCTGCTGCTGTTGCTGGCGGTCCACAACCTGTACGTCGGCGGTGCGCGGCAGACCTTGGCCTACCTCTTCGCGCCGGACCTAAGCAAGGTGAGCGGCCCCATGCTGCTGGCGGCGGTGGGGCAGGCGTTCTTCTCCATCGGCGTGGCCATGGGAGGGATGATGGCGTTCGCCGCCTACCTGCCGGCGGGAGCCTCCATTGGTCGCAGCGCCGCGGCGATCGTCTGCGTGGACACCCTGGTGGCGGTGGTCGCCGGGTTGGTGATCTTTCCGGCGGCGTTCAGCTTTGGGTTGGACCCGGCCGCCGGCGAGGGCTTGATCTTCGAGACCCTGCCGGTGGCGTTTGGGCAAATGGCCGGGGGGCGCATTGTCGGCATCCTGTTCTTCCTGCTGCTTTCCGTGGCGGCGGTCACCTCCATGGTCGGCTTCCTGGAGCCGGTGACGGCTTGGCTGGAGCAGAACAGCAGCCTTTCCCGCCGCGTCAGCGCCTTGGCGGTGGCGGCGGCGGTGGGAGCGCTCAGCAGCATCGCCATTTTGGGGCACAACCACTGGGCGGACCTGCGCTTGTTCGGCGTCGATGTCGTCACCTTGTTCGACTATGCGCCGAACGAGATCATGCTGCCTCTAGGCGGCTTGCTGATCGCCGTTTTCGTTGGCTGGTTCGTCAGGCCAGCCACGGTTCGGGAGGAGTTGGCGCTGGCCTCGCCGTTGCTGTTCCGCGCTTGGCATGGTCTGCTGCGCTACCTGGTGCCGGTGGCGGTGTTTCTGATCTTGGCGTTCGGAATTTTGGGTTAGCGGTCCCCCTAGGCTGCGGCGGCGCGGCGTAGATGACGCCTAATCCAGTAGGCGGACAAAGCGCCGATCAGCAGGTTGGCGATGGCGGCGGCGGCGAAGATGCCTTGGTGGCCGAACAGCCGGTTGCCGACCAGCGCCAAGGGCGCGTAAACCGCCGCCATGCGGCCTAAGGAGAGGATCAGCGCCGGCAAGGGCTTGCCGAGGGCGGTGAAGGTGGCGCTGGCGATCATGCCGACGCCCAGCGGCCCATAGGTGGCGGGCACCAGCAGCAGATAGGCGTAGGCCGCGTCCGCCACCGCCGCGTCGTCGCTGATGGCGCCGACGATGGAGCGCCCCCAGAAAGCCAGCGCCAAGCAGATGGCCAGGCTGTATCCCAGCGCGAAGCGGTAGGCGAGCCGATGCGCCTCCAGCACCCGCGCATGTTGGCCCGCCCCCCAATTCTGGCCAACGAAAGGCCCGGTGCTGGCGGCCAGCGCCATCAACGCCATGGTGGCCAGGGCTTCAATGCGCGATGCGATGCCGAAGCCGGCCACCACGGCGTTGCTGTGGGGAGCGAGCAGCACGACGGTGATCGCCAAGGAGGCCGGCCCGATCAGATTGGTCATGGCGCTGGGAATGCCGATGGCGAGAACCTCCCGCCAGGAAGTCCATAGCGCCCGCAAGCCGGCGATTCGCCACGGCAGGAGCCGCATCCGGCGCAGCGCCGCCAAAGTGATTAGGAAGATGACCACCCGGGAGCAGACGAAGGCCCAGGCCGCTCCGACCAGCCCCAGCCCATCCGCGTAGCCGGGCAGGCCGAACATGAGGGGCGGGGCCATCACCACCTGCAGGGCGGCGCTTCCCGCCATGATGAAGCCCGGCGTGCGGGCGTTGCCCACCGCCCGCATGATCATGGTTGACACCATGGACAAGGCGAACAACGGCAACCCAAAGACCCAGACGCCCATGTATTCGGCGATGAGCGGCAGTATCTCCGCGTTGGCGCCGAGGGTTCGGAACACGGCCTCCTGAAAGACCGACATCAGGATTGAGAGCGAGGCCACGAACAGGGCGGCCAGCAGCAAGGCATGGGTGGCAAGGCGCGGCGTCAGCGCTCGTTCGCCCCGTCCCACCATGCGGGCGATGATCGAGGCGGCGCCGACGCCGATGCCCATGGTGACGGTGGTCATGCCCATCACGACGGGAAAGCTGAAGCTGATGGCGCCCAGCTCCAGGCTGCCGATCATGCCGACGTAGATGATGTCGATCATCGACGCCACGAACATCGAGGAGATGCCGAGGAACATCGGTATGGTCAGGTTGACCAAGTGCTTGCCGGTCGAGCCTTCGACGAGGCGGGCTTCGTTCATGTTGCTGGGGCTTCGTTGCGCTGGCCGGCTATATTGTGACAGCTTAGCGCCGCTTGAATTTTCCTGCCCAATGTCCCGTGGCGGAATGGCCGCGGCGGGCAAATGGACGATCCGTTGCGGACTTGAATGTCGTAGTCTCTCTCCGTGCAATGCAAGCAAAGGAGGCCGCCATGCCCCTGCAAATGAATCGGGAAGTCTTCATCACCTGCGCCGTCACCGGCTCCGGCGCCACCCAGGAGCGCAGCCGCCATGTGCCCCGCTCCCCGGAGGCCATCGCCGCCAGCGCCATTGACGCCGCCAAGGCCGGCGCGGCCGTTGTCCATTGCCATGTGCGTGACCCGGAGACTGGCGCTCCCGCTCGGGCGCCGGCGCTCTATCGGGAGCTGACGGAGCGCATTCGCGCCTCCAGCACGGACGTGGTCCTGAACCTGACCACCGGCATGGGCGGCGACCTCATACTCGGGCCGGTGGAGCAGCCGCTGCCCTTGGGCAACCAGACCGACATGGCCGGCGCCAGCGAGCGAATGCAGCCGGTGGTGGAGTGCCGCCCGGAAATCTGCACCCTGGACTGCGGCACCATGAACTTCAATGAGGCTGACTATGTGATGACCAACACGCCCGGCATGTTGCGGGCCATGGGCGGCATGATGACTGAGCTTGGGGTGCAGGCGGAAATCGAGGCGTTCGACACCGGCCACCTTTGGTTTGCGCAGCAGTTGGTGGCGGAGGGTGTGCTCAGGGCGCCGGTTCTGACGCAGCTGTGCATGGGTGTGCCTTGGGGCGCTCCGGATGACCTCAACACCCTGATGGCGATGGTCAACAACGTGCCGGACGACTGGGTTTGGTCCGCCTTCAGCTTGGGCGCCCACCAGATGCCCTACGTCGCCGCCGCCGTGCTGGCCGGGGGCAACGTCCGGGTGGGCCTGGAGGACAACCTCTACTTGGCCAAGGGCCAGTTGGCCACCAACGCCCAGCTGGTGGAGCGCGCCGTCGGCATCGTTGAAAGCCTCGGCGCCAGGGTCCTCGGGCCGGACGCAGTGCGCGAACGCCTGGGGCTGGTCAAGCGCGGCCCCGCATGAAGGCGGCCGTCATCGGCGCCGGGGTCATCGGCGGCGGCTGGGCGGCGCGGTTTCTGCTGCACGGCTGGGACGTGGCCGTGTTCGACCCATCGGTGCGCGCCCGGCGGCGGTTGCGCACGGTGGTTGAGGCCGCCCGCCGCAGCCTGCCGCAGCTCTACGATGCGTCCTTGCCCGATGCCGGCCGGCTGTCGGAGGCGGCCAGCTTGGATGCGGCGGTCAACGGCGCGGACTGGGTTCAGGAGAGTGTCTCGGAGGACTTGGCGCTGAAGCGGCGCATTTACGCCGAAATTCCCGTTGGCGGGGACGCGCCCATCGCCTCATCGACCTCCGGCTTCAAGCCGTCCGTTCTAGCCGAAGGCTCCATCCATGCCGGGCGGCTGTTGGTCTGCCATCCGTTCAATCCCGTCTATCTGCTGCCCTTGGTGGAAGTGGTGCCTTCGGGGCGCACCGCGGCTGCAATTGTGGATGGGGCGATGGGAGTGCTGGAGTCCTTGGGCATGCGTCCGCTCAAGGTCAGGCGGGAGATCGACGCCCACATCGCCGACCGGCTGCTGGAGGCGGTCTGGCGGGAGGCGCTCTGGCTGGTGCGGGACGGCATCGCCACCACGGGCGAGATCGACGCGGTCATCCGCTGCGGCTTCGGCCCCCGCTGGGCGCAGATGGGCCTGTTCGAGAGCTACCGCATCGCCGGCGGCGACGCCGGCATGAGGCGCTTCCTAGCCCAGTTCGGCCCCGCCCTGCAGTGGCCTTGGAGCCGCCTGACGGATGTGCCGGAGCTTGGCGATGAACTGATCGAAACGATCGCCCGGCAGTCCGACGAGCAGGCCGCCGGTGCCTCGGTGCGGGAGTTGGAGCAACGGCGCGACGACAACTTGGTGGCCATCTTCCGGGCGCTGAAGGCCCGCAACCAAGGCGTTGGGGAGGTGCTTAACCGGATGGAGGAGCGACTGGCGAGCAACCCCGTTCAGTTGCGGCGCGAATGACCCAAGCTCATGCAGCCGGATTCGCCTGGTAAGCAGTTGCGTCGGGCGGGCGTTCTCCCAATCCCTTGGCCGTTACGCCAGCAGACGCCAGAGCGTTGTTGCCGCCAAGCCCGTCATCAGCGTTGCCATTGCCCAGTCGATGGGCCTGCCCAAGCGCCGCAGGACGGTCAGCGCTGGGCCGGTGGAGAAGGCGAAGGCCACCGTCAAGTACCAAAGGGTGTCGATTAGCCAGCCGATGGCGGCGATGCCGAATTGAATCGTTTTAGGCAGCTCCTCCCGCAGCACCGCGGACAGCACGGCGACGAAGAACAAGGCGATCTTTGGGTTAAGGAAGGCCACCAAGAAGCCTTCGGCGAATCCGCGCCCGGCGTTGCGCTCAGCATCGGAGAATTCCGACCGGCGGGCAATTGCCGCCCAAGCCAGATAGAGCAAAAGGCCGGCGCCCATGCACTGCACCCCAGCGAAAAAACCCGGCGCGGCCGCCAGCAGGGTGCTTAAGCCGAGCACCGCCAGCAAGGCGTACAGCCCAAAGCCCAGGCCGTGGCCGAGGGCGCAGGCGGCGCCGGCCCTGCGCCCGCCGGCCGTGGCATTGCGCAGCACCACCACCAAGCTGGGGCCGGGGGAGGCGGCGCCGAGGAACAGCAACAGCCCAGCGGCGTAGAGCGCGTCCCAGCTTGCCACGGTCAGAGCAAGGAGACGGCGGCAAGGCCAAAATCCACGATGAGCTTGCACCCTCGCATGAAGTCAATGCCCAAGAGCCCGTCAATGCCCTCCAAAGGCCAATCAACCCCCAAAACCTGTGGCATTCTAAAGGCGCTCCCATCACTCATCAACGCGATGCATTCGCCGGCCAAGGCGATTTTATAGCTGTCCGCATCGTTGCCGCACCCAAAATAAAGCCGAAATGAACTGAAAATTTTTTCTCAATTTTTCTAAAAAATCCTTTATTTTCAATTAAAAGGACATAAATTTAATTGAAATGAACAAAAAACTTAGCCGAACCAAAGCGGCGATTAGGTACAGTGTGCCGCAACATTGGATTCGCTACGATCCGCAAGCGATCTTCGCTCCCCTAGTCGAAGCGAAGGCGCGGGTGCAGGCGCTCACCGGCCTGCCCTATCAGCGGACTTGGGTGGAGGAGCTGCAAGCGATCCAACTCAAGCGGGAAGTCGCCGGAACGTCGCGGATCGAGGGGGCCGACTTCACGGAGCGCGAGCTTGACGCGGCGCTCGGCGAAACGCCGGGCGAGCGTTTCACCCGGTCGCAACGGCAGGCCCGCGCCGCGGTCAGAGCCTATGGCTGGATCGCCCAACTGCCCAGCGACCGGCCCGTTGACGGCAATTTGATCCAACACATACATCGGCTGATCGTGACCAATGCGGACGACGATCATTGCCCGCCGGGCCAACTCCGGCAGCAGGATCAAAACGTGACCTTCGGCGTCCCAAGGCACAGAGGCGTGGCCGGCGGCGCCGAGTGCGCAAAGGCGTTTGCGCAGCTGATCGAGGCGGCGCAAGGCCCGTATTCGCAGCATGACCCGCTGATTCAAGCCTTGGCGCTGCACTACCAATTCGCGGCCATGCACCCCTTTTGGGACGGCAACGGGCGAACCGCCCGGGCCTTGGAGGCCCTGATGCTGCAACGCGCCGGCCTGCGCGACGCCCTGTTCATCGCCATGTCCAACTACTACTACGATGAAAAAAACGCCTATCTCGCCACGCTGGCGGAGGCGCGGCAGCGAAACCACGATCTCACGCCATTTCTGGTCTTCGGCCTGAAGGGAGTCGCGCTCCAATGCGAACGACTGTCTGCGGAGATCCGCACAAATGTCTCGAAGGCGCTGTTCCGGGATCTCATGTACGACCTCTTCCGCAGGTTGCAGAGCAAGCGGAAGCGAGTGATCGCCCAGCGGCAAATTGAAATACTGAAGCTGCTGCTGCGGGAGGATTCAATGGAGTTGAGGGACCTAATAACGGCCACCCGTCAGCTCTATGGCGCGTTGAAAAACCCAGTCCATGCTCTCGTGAGGGATCTCCGCCAGCTTGCACACTTAAAGGCGGTGGCCTTCAGACGGGACGCCGCCAACGATCTTCGGTGGGTGGACCTGCGCTTGGAATGGCCCACCGAAATCACTGAAACCGCCTTCTTTAAACAGGTGAAGAACTTCCCCCAAGCCAAGACCAGCCCGCTGCTGCCTTGACGCTGACCCGTGGAGGAGCCTACTGATGGAAGCCCATCCTCAATTGCAGACCGTAGCCCTAGGCGGGCGCGTGCTGGCAATCGTCCCGCTTGACGATTATGACGCTCTGCGCAATGCCCTTGAGGATGCCGCTGACGCCGAAGCCATGCGCCGTGCGTTGGCCGAACCGACCAGGGCGGGTCGCCCCTCGGCCAAAAGGCCAAAAAACGCCCTGTCCGCCAGCCTCCCGCCCACTTTGCAGCGGCCAGGGAGCGCCAAAACGTAGTCCCCGAGCCCCGCCAACCCCCCGCAGCAACTCAAATCGCCGCGATAAAGGCGCCAAGCACCAACCGCTGAACCCTTATTAGGGGATTAAGGCCTTGATCAATAGCTTGAGAGCATCTGCGCGAATATCGTGCTATATTTCTCCAATTTCCTTAGCAGTTAATGGGACAGAAGCACAATTGAAAGCGTTGGCGGAGCAAACGGCTGGATCGGGCGGCGGACTGAAGTGCCGTGCGGCCGGTAGTTCGACAATGCAGCGCGAACGGAAAGACGACGCGAGGACATGAGGTTCGAGACGGTTGTTCGAAAATCGGCGTCGACACGTCACAAGCAGCTTGATCTAAGAAAGGCGATCGGCGGTGACCATCAACGCCCCTAGCGAGGCCCCTGCCGGCCTGCAACGGTATCTGCGCGAGCCACGCTGCTCGCCTTTGCTCGTCGCTGGCGATGCGTTGCAGGTGCTGTCACAGCTTCCGGCGGCGGCTTTCGATTGCTGCATGACCAGTCCGCCGTATTGGGGCAAGCGCGAGTATGTAAACGGCGGCATCGGCTTGGAGCGTGACCATCGCGAGTTCGTGGCCAACCTAACTGCCGTGCTTGCCGAGGTGAAGCGCGTCCTAAAACCCACGGGGTCCCTCTGGCTCAACATCGGCGACACTTACCAGAACAAGGGCCTCGTTGGCATCCCGTGGCGAGTTGCCTTCCACCTGATCGACCAGCAGGGTTGGACGTTGCGCAACAACGTGATCTGGAACAAGGTGAAAGGCGGCCCAGACAACACGAAAGACCGACTACGCAACGTGCATGAGAACGTATTCCATTTCGTGAAGCAGACGCGCGGCTATTACTACGACGCCAACGCCATTCGCAGTGCGCCGAAGACAACCAAGGTTGTCAATGGCACCGTGGTCACCGCGTCTGGGGTTCGCGGCGTTCGTTACCGACGCCAGATCGAGCTTTCCACAAGCTTGAGCGAAGACGAGCGAAAACGCGCCTACTGGATGCTGGACGAGATTTTGGCGTCCGTCCGCCGCGGCGAACTGGCGGACTTCCGCATGATTATCCGCGGCCAACAGCGAACCACGCACTCGGACTCCGAGGAGATATCCGGGCGCGCCAAGGAATTGCGCGACAAGGGCTTCTACTTCCTCAAATACCACCCGAACGGCAGTAAGCCTGCCGACGTTTGGGACATTCTTCCGGAAGACACGCAAAGGCGTCGCACGCACTTCGCTCCATATCCCGCAGATCTCTGCCGCATCCCGATTTTGGCAACGTCGCCGCCGGGGGGTGTGGTTTTGGACCCTTTCTGCGGCACGGGAACAACGATGCTGGTCGCCAGTCAACTTGGCAGGAAATCGGTGGGCATAGACATGTCGCCGGAGTATCTCGAGGTTGCGGACCAGCGCACCGCTACACTGTTATGACAGATGTGCTTGAGCTATTTGGCGAGTCCACCACGAAGGTGATGGACTGGCAAACGCTTGTCGATCGGCAGCAGTGTCCGTTTCTCGGCCGAAGATGCATCAAAATCAGAAAGAGTGCGCCGGATATTTCGATCGGCACATGCTCGGTGGCGCATGGCCGTCGCAAGCGGCCCATGGTGATCTGTCCGTTTCGATTGCTTGAGAGAAGGAAGATATTTGTCGACTGCTTGCATCTGCTCTCCCATGAACCGGGGCATGAACTGCATGTCGTACCGGAGGTTGCCGTTCCCGGTGGCAGCGTCGACTACTTCTTAACGTCGGTTGATGCGGGCAAGGTTGTGGATTTTGTCGGCGTAGAACTGCAGACGATGGATACAACCGGGTCTGTTTGGCCAGCGCGGCAGAAATTTCTGCAGACGGTCTCTGCCGCTGGTTCCGTAGCCGACCAGAGGGCGCAATATCAAACAACGACCTATGGCATGAATTGGAAAATGACCGCGAAGACCATTCTTGTACAGCTGCACCACAAGATTCAGACGTTCGAGGGCCTTCGCAGGCATCTGGTTCTCGTCACGCAATCCGAACTTCTTGACTACCTGAAAGCAAACTTCGTCTTTGATCATGTGGCTAAGGCAAGACGTCGGCACGCCATGCAGTTCCACTCGTATTCGTTTCGCGGGAGAAATGGAGCCTACACCCTAAGCTTGGCGTCCAGACTGAGCACGGACGCGGATGGGGTGGGTATGTGCTTGGGGCTGAAGGCAGAGCCGAAGATGGAGATGGATAGGATAGTCGCGCAGCTAGTACGCAAGCTCTCGCCGCAAACGCTGTTGCAGGTTGCCTGATGCGCAAACAGCTCGCCGTCGCCCCGGCCGGCCATTCCGCCGCACCTTCGAGCGCAACGACAAGCAGGAACTCTTGATCTTCATCACGCCCCGCATCCTCCGGCCTGAACAGCAAGGCTCCGAAACCGCGCCATGAGGCCGGGGAACTCGCCGACGCCGCTGGCATTTCCCGCTCTTACCTGCACGCCATTGAAAACGGCGACAGGCAGGGTTCCGTGGAAGTCCTAAAGCGGGTCGCCAACGCCTTGAGCGTAAGCATGGACGATCTTTGTGGCTGAATGCAGGACTATTTAACTTGTTTAACTTGCAACTGGAAACCTAGAGTATTGTAGAGATGCTTGGCTCGCTCCTTTAGAAGCCGATTAAATTTTCCCATACCCTGTTTGGTAAAAGAGACTTCTTGAAGAGTTCCTAGAATGAGCGTATCGAAGGCGGCTGATGAGAGCCAAGCAACCTCCTCCGCTCGAATTCCCAAAATTCATCCGTGTGAGGACGCGAATTATCCAAGCATCAATCAGAAAATCAATGCCCTGAACGGGATCACCAGGACGATTTTGTAGTTTCCCGCAACCCGTTGATTTTTCCGCAATAAGTTTTGATCTGAACATTTGCGTGGGGATGTGTTGCAATGCCGTCCGAGTGGTTTTCGAGGGCTTTTGCCATGTCAGGCCTTCTTGATGACTGGCGCGGTCATCCGCTGGTGACGCGCTTTGCCTGCTTTGCAGCCTTTCGCTCCGCCGACGTTTGCGGGCGTGCAAGGCCGCCGTCTTCGATCAGCGGAACCTCTCCCTCGTTGACGGCGACGCTGCATGGCGGATTGATCGAGTAGGCCGCGGCTTTCTTGCGAATGTCCCTTCCTCCCACACTTGGGAAGAGTTCCCCGTTCTGATCGCGCGTTCGTGCGGTCGGCTCGAAGCGAGCCATCGCGCCCTTCAGGAATGCCTCGTCCAGCTCGCAGCAGGTCCATCTGCGTCCGAGCTGTTCGGCGACGGCGCCTGTGACGCAGGAGCCGGCAAATGGATCCAGCACCAGATCCCCGGGATCAGTGAGCATGCGGATGAAATACTTCGGCACTTCCTCTGGAAAACGCGCCGGGTGGATCGGGTGGCCGTTCCGCCGGCAATAGTCCTGATAGCGTCCGTTCGATTCGGTATTGGCGACCGCGAGCAGGTTGGGGGGCACCGAACCGCCGTTGTTCTTGCCGAACTTGTCCGAGATCTGGTGTCCCGAGGGCCGCAGCCTGGCCTTGTAGCCGTTCTTCAGCAGATCGCGCATGGAAGCGCTGTAGGGGGCAAGGACCCGGCGATTGCTGGCCTTCGGCCAAGGCGTCGGGCTCAGCCACCAGACGCAGTTCACCGCATCCTTGACCCGCACCCTGCGCACGTTGACCCACTCCGCCGGCGTCGGCAGCTTTGAGGGGTTCCACCAATAGTGTTCTTGGCACAGATGGAAGCCGTAGTCTTCGCACAGCATCAGCAGGAGTTCGAAGTGGTACAGCGAGCGCGTCGGCGTGCCCGGCTTCCAGGCCCCGCCGATGTCGATCACCAAGCTGCCGCCGGCCTTGAGTACGCGCCGGAAGCCCTCCGCGAACGGACGGAACCAGTCGCAATAGAGGTGCGCATCCTCATTGCCGTAGCTCTTCTTGCGGACTAGGCCGAACGGCGGCGAGGTCATGATGAGATCGACCGATTGTTCGGCGGCGCCGTGCATGAGGTGGTGCAAGGCGTCGCCGCACAGCATCCTGCCCAGCCGGGTTTTGTGGAAAGTCCGGATCTCGCTTGCCGGGTGCGCATTGGCTGGTGGGCATCTGTCGCTGTTCGACTCGTCCGCATCCGCTTTGGCGCGTACATGCAGGTGGCGCAGATACGCGCTGAGCGAGCCGAAGCCGCCGCGCTCGGCGGCCGCCTCCATCCCAGCGCGTTCCTCCGCCGTCAAGCGGACGCTGACGAGTGCGCTCTTCGGGCTTTCGGCTCTCGGTCGGGACATCCCCCGCTTCCCTGCGACGGCAATTCAAACAACGGCGAAAAACAGCAAGCCGCCGACGCCGCCGATGAGGTAGTTGCGGCGGATGAAGGCGGGGTCGATGTGGGCGAACGCCTCTGCCGGCTGCACCCTGCCTTGGCGAACGCGGGCGATAATGGGCCACTCGATGACGCTGGCGAACAGCGCGAAGGCGAGGGCGGCGCCGACGAAGGCCGCCTGCCCGGCGGTGTTTAGCGGCAGCAGGGCAAGCAAGCCAAGAAACACCGACCAGTGGGCGATGTTGCCGCCCAGGCTCATGGCGGTGAACTGCCCCAAGCTGTTGTTCCGCAAATCGAAGCGGTAGCGGAAGAAGGACAGGCCCTTGGCTTGGATGCGCGGCGCGACGGCGCCGCTGAGCTTGGCGCCGGCGTAGTGCCCCCATTCATGCAGCAGGCTGGTGATGACCCAACCGGCGGCGACGCCGTTGCCGACCGCCGCGGCGGCGGCGATGGCCAAGCCGCTGGACGCCGCCCAAGCATCGGCGCCGCCCCAGACGCCCAGCGCCGCCAGCACCAGAACGGCATCCCGCACCGCCATGCCCTCCAAGGGCGGCTCCTTGGCGTCTTCGCCCGCCGCGTCGCCAAACAATTCATCCGCCATTGTCGTTCTCCTGCAATTGCCTAAGCGCCGCTGCGTGCAAGTATGGACGCTGCTGGGCGGTCCGCACCCCGTGCTGGAGGCATCTCGTTCACAAGACCAGCCCAGGGCATTGCGGTTCGCACTTCGTCCATGTCGCTGCATTGAATCGCGTTCGCCGCCGCAGTTCAATGTTGAGGAAGCCCTGCGCATTGAATTGCCGCCTCTGACGTTGAGCGCTTCCGACCCCCAAGGCGTTTTGGACGCCTGCGGGAGCTGCGGCCCAACCAAGGGCTGCATTAAGCATTCAGCCCGGCAAGCGCTTGAAACTCCTGCAGGGTTTCGGGGTTGGCCAGCGCCGCGGCGTTGCCCACCGGCCGCCCGTGAATGGCTTCGCGCACGGCCAATTCGGCGATCTTGCCGCTTAGGGTGCGGGGGATGTCGGCGACGGCGATGATCTGCTTAGGCACATGGCGGGGGGAGGCGCCGGTGCGGATGCCCTGCTTGATGCGCCGCACCAAGGCGGCGTCCAGCGCGGCGCCGGGACGCAGCACCACGAACAGGATGACGCGCATGTCGCCGTCCCGCTCCTGGCCCACGCAGACGGCGTCCGCCACCTCTTCGATGCGCTCCACTTGGCGGTAGATTTCCGCCGTGCCGATGCGCACGCCGCCGGGGTTGAGCACCGCGTCGCTGCGCCCGTGGATGACGTAGCCGCCCCTTTCGGTCTCCTCGGCGAAGTCCCCATGCGCCCAGACGCCGGGAAACTTGCTGAAGTAGGCGTCGCGGAACCTTTCGCCCCCCGGGTCCCGCCAGAAGCCGATGGGGCAGGAGGGAAAGGGGCGGGTGCAGACCAGTTCGCCCTTTTCGCCGGCAGCGACGGGCTTGCCTGCTTCGCTCCAAACCTCCACCGCCATGCCAAGCCCCTTGCACTGCAGCTCCCCGGCGTGAACCGGCAGGTTGGGGTTGCCCAGGATGAAGCAGGAGATCAGGTCGGTGCCGCCGGTCATGGAGACGACGGGCATCTCTTCCTTGATGGCTTGGCGGACGTAGCGAAAGCCCTCGTCGGAGAGAGGGGCGCCGGTGGCAAGCAGGGTGCGCAGGGAGTCCAGCCGATGGCTCTTCTTGGGCGCCGCGCCGAGCTTGGCCAAACCGCGCAGGTAGCTGGGGCTGGCGCCGAACAGGGTCAGGCCCTCCCGCTCCGCCATGTCCCAAAGAACGTCGGCGTGGGGGTGGAAGGGAGAGCCGTCATAGAGCACCAGGGTGCAGCCGGTGGCCAAGGCGCTGGCCAGCCAGTTCCACATCATCCAGCCGCAGGTGGTGAAGAAGAACAGCCGGTCGGCGCGGCTTAGGTTCGTGTGCAGCAGGTGTTCCTTGGCATGTTGCAACAGGGTGCCGCCAACGCCGTGAACGATGCACTTGGGCTTGCCCGTGGTGCCGGATGAGTACAGGATGCAGAGCGGCTGGTTGAAGTCAAGCTGCTCGAAGGCGGCGCTTGGGCCGTCCAGCAGCGCGTTGAAGGCCAAGCCCTCAGTCGCCGCGCCAAGGATGGGCGCCCATATCAGGTGCCGTATCGAAGGCGTGTGCTCCATCACCCGCTTGACCTTGGCGCGGATGTCGAAGGTCTTGCCGGCGTAGCGGTAGCTGTCGCCGGCGATCAGCGCCTTGGGTTCGATCTGCCCGAAGCGGTCCAGCGCCCCCGCCACGCCGAAGTCCGGCGAACAGGAGGACCAGACTCCGCCCAAGGTGGCGGTGGCCAGCATGGCGACCACCGCTTCAATGCCGTTGGGCAGCCAACCGGCCACTCGGTCGCCGGGGCCGATGCCTAGGGTCTTGAGGCGCCCGGCCAGCGCCGTGGAGCGCCGATGCAGTTCGGCGTAGCTGAGCTCGCTGCGCTCACCGGACTCCCGGTAGCTGATCAGCGCCGGCCGTGCATCCCGGAAGCGCAACAGGTTCTCCGCGTAGTTGAGCTTGGCCCCTGGAAACCAGAGGGCGCCGGGGAAGCGGTCCAGATGCCGCACGGGGACGTCGGCGGGGCGGCTGGCTCGGATGTCGGCGAAGCGCCAAACCGCGGACCAGAAGGCGCCGGGGTCGGCGATGGACCATTGGTGTAGAGCTTCGTAGTCGGGGAACTGCTTGCCGGCGACTGCGGCGGCCTGCCGTGCGAAGCGGGTCATGTTGGACTGCTTGACGGCTGCGGGGGCAGGGCGCCAGAGGGGTTGGTTGCGCATCAGGCCGCCTTCACAGGGAGGCGCAGACATGGCCGCCATCGACCACCAAAATGGCCCCGGTCATGTAGGAGGAGGCGTCCGAGGCGAGCAGCAGCAGAGGGCCGTCGAGATCCTCAAACTCCCCGTAGCGGCGCATGGGAATGCCCTTGACGAACTCTGCGGAGCGTTCGCCCTCCAACAGCAGCCGACTGACGTCCGTGAGGACGTAGCCCGGCGCCAAGGCGTTGACGCGGATGTTGAGCTTGGCCGCCTCCAAGGCCATCACCTCGGTCATGCGGCTGAGCGCGCCCTTGGAGACCGCGTACGGAAACTGCCCCTTGATGGTGCGCCGGTCGGTGATGGAGGAGATGTTGATGATGTTGCCGCCGGCCTGTCCGTTGGCCCGCACCCGTTCGGTGTAGAGCTTGGCGGCCAGCCAAGCGCCCCTTAGGTTGGTGTTCAGAACGAAGTCCCAGTCTGCTTCGTCGATCATCTCGTAGGTCTTGGCGCCGGCTTCCACCCCAGCATTGTTGATGAGCGTGTCGATGGGGCCGAACTCGGCTTCCGCCGCCTCCAGGAAGCCGCGAATGCTCGCCGTCTTGGTGACGTCCAGCGCCGCCCACAGGGCGGCGCCTCCAGCGGCGCGAATTTCCTTTGCCCGCGCCTCGATTAGACCCGTTCGGCGCGCTCCCAACGCCACCTTCGCCCCAGCCTTGGCCAGCACTCCGGCGAAGTGGCGGCCGAAGCCGGAGGATGCGCCGCTGACGGCGATGTGCTTGTCAGTCAGGTCAAAGGGGTTCATGCGGCGGCCCTAGCGCCCCTTCCAGTTGGGTTTGCGCTTTTCCGCGAACGCCTTGGGACCTTCGACGAAGTCCTCGCTGCGGCGCATGGCCTTTACGGATGCCTGTTGCCTTTGCATGGCGTCCTGCAGCGAGGCGGTGTCCAGGCTTTGGTACACCACTTCCTTGCTGGCGCGGATGGATAGCGGGGCGCATTCGCATATCTGCCGCGCCCAGCTCAACGCTTCCTGCATCAGCTTTTCGTGGGGCGTCACGGCGTTGACGAAGCCGAGGGCCTGACCCTCTTCGGCGCCCACCTGGCGTCCCGTGAGGATCATCCCCAAGGCCCGCTTGGCGCCGATTTGCCGGGGCAGGCGGATGAGCCCCCCGGCTAGGGCGGCCAGCCCCACCTTGGGCTCCGGCAGGGCGAAGACGGCTTTTTCCGAGGCGATGATGAGGTCGCAGGCCAAGGCGATCTCGAAGCCGCCGCCCATGGCCACGCCGTTGACCGCGGCGATCACCGGCTTGTTCAGGTCAAAGCGGGCGGTCAAGCCGCCGAAGCCGCGCGGCATGGGGGTGCGTTCGCCGCCCTCGGCTTGGTGGCGCAGGTCGTTGCCGGCGGAGAAGCCGCGCCCGGCGCCGGTGATGATGGCCACCCACAGATCATCGTCGGCGGCGAAATCGTCAAACACATCGCCGAGCTCGGCGTTGGCCGGCGGGTGCAGGGCGTTCAGCCGCTCCGGCCGGGCCAGCGTAACGGTCATGATATGGTTGGATTTTTCGATTTCGCAGTATTCGGGCATGATTCCTCCTCCGCCGTTGTTGAGCCGAGTGAAGCGGCCTTGGCGCGCCGCTTCGCCAGTGTCGCCTGCTTTTACTTGAATTGCCGTCGCCGGTCTAGCCCGCGCAATTCGTCAAGGCCGCCGCCAGTGCCGCCGGCGCTCGGACAGACTGGCCTATTGGTCTTTTAGCAAATTGAAGAAAAACGTAATTTTGCCTATGCGCAAGGCGGCCTGTGGCAATGCGCTGGCCGGCCCGCTGATATGTTTGGCGGCGCTGGCGGCGGTCTCCGCCTGCAGCGGGAGCGGGGACTTTGGCCGCCATCGCAGTGCGGCCATGGGCACCTACGTCAAGGTCGTTTATGGTGGCGGCTGCCGAGGCGAAATCGGCCAAGCGGTGGCCGCGGAGCTTGAGGAGGTTGAAAATGAGATGTCGCCTTGGCGACCGGATTCCGTCATCTCCCGCTTCAACGCCGGGGCCGCGCACCTATGGGTGCCGGTTTCCGCCGCCCTGGCGAAGGTCGTCTCCCAAGGCTTGGAGCTTTCCCGGCAGTCCGCAGGCGCGTTTGACCTGACCGTTGCCCCCTTGGTCAACCTGTGGGGCTTCGGCCCGGAACCCGCTGAGGGGTTGCCCGATGCGGCGGCTGTGGAGGCGGCCCTTGCGCAGGTGGGCTACGCTCGCTTGGAGGCGCGGCTGCAGCCGCCGGCCCTGCGCAAAAAGTCGCCGTCCTTGGCCGTGGACCTGTCCGCCATCGGCAAGGGCCACGCCGTGGACCGAGTGGCGGCGCTGCTGGAGCGTCGCGGCTGCGGCAGCTATTTGGTGGACATCGGCGGAGAGGTGCGCACTCTGGGCCGCAACCCCCAAGGCAGGGCTTGGCGCATTGGCGTGGAGCATCCGCACGGTGGCCGCCCGGTGCGGGTTTTGGCCTTGTCGGGCGAAGCGGCGGCCACTTCCGGAGACTACCGCAACTTCCGCAT
This sequence comes from Candidatus Azophilus sp., assembly GCA_965200465.1. Lineage (GTDB taxonomy): Bacteria > Pseudomonadota > Gammaproteobacteria > Pseudomonadales > Azotimanducaceae > Azophilus. The sequence continues at coordinate 791,287 of OZ241358.1, forward strand.
GGATGGCGAGCGGCGCTTGAGCCACACCCTGGACCCCCGCACCGGCCGACCTGTCGAGCATCATCTGGCTTCAGTGACGGTGGTGGCGCCCAGCGCCGCCGAAGCGGATGGCTTGGCGACCCTAATCAACGTGTTGGGGCCGCAAGCGGGGCTGCGTTTCGCCCGCCGCCGCAACTTGGCGGTGCTGCTGTTGACGCTGGGCGCGGAGGGTGACGCAGCATCCTTGCGGGAAAGCTATACTGACGCCATGCGCAAGCATTTTGCTGCGGCTTGGAGGCGGCATGACGGCTGAGGGCCGGCCGGCTTCCGCACACCGGCCGGCACGGGGCGGTCTAGCCGGAAGAGTTCTGCGTGACGCCTCGTTTGCCGCCGATCTTGGCCAACACTATGCCTTTGCAACTCGTGGGGCCGCCTCCTTGGTGGGGCGGATCGCCGTGGCCGGGCTGGCGTTGAGCGTGGCCGTGCTCATCATCGTGCTCTCGGTGATCAACGGCTTCGAGCGGGAGTTTCGGGAGAGGGTCTTCGGCGTGTTGCCCCATGCCGCGTTGCATGGACGGGCGCCCTTCGCCGGGGAGGTTGCCGCAACGGCCGCCCTGTCCGCTCTGCCCTTGATTGCCGGCGCGGCGCCCTTCGCCCAGGGCGCCGCTCTCGCCGTCAGCGGCAACCGCATTCAGGGCGTATTGCTCACTGGCGTTGAACCCGGTGCCCAACGGCGGGTCTCGGCGCTGGAGGCGCATCTGGACGGCGGCGGTTTGGAGAGGCTGCGGCCGGGGGAGTTTGGCGTCATTCTAGGCGCTCGCTTGGCGGACCGTCTAGGCGTGGCGGCGGGAGACAGCGTCCTGCTGATGCTGCCGCTGGGTTCCTTGACGCCGGCCGGCCTGCTGCCGCGCCAAAAGCGGTTCAAGGTGGTTGACCTGCTGCGTTCCGGCGCCGAATTGGACGGCCGCGCCGCTTTTGTGCATTTGGCGGATGCGCAGCGCCTGTTCCGGCTGGGCGCCAATGTCCACGGCTACCAGCTGAAGGTGGCGGACTTGGACGCCGTCGAACGAGCGGCGGAGCAAGCCCTCGCCCTGGTCGGCTACGACCGCTTCCAGGTCCGCACTTGGAGGAGTACGCACGGCAACCTGCACCAAGCCATCGGGTCGCAAAAGGCGAGCATGTTCGTGCTGTTGGCCTTCCTGGTCGGCGTGGCCGCCTTCAACTTGGTCTCAACTCTGGTCATGGCGGTGGAGCAAAGAGGCGCGGACATCGCCATCCTCAAGACGCTGGGCGCCTCCACTGGCGCACTGGTGGGGGGCTTCGTCCTGCTCGGTGCGATGATCGGCGGTCTAGGGGTGCTGCTTGGAGTAGCCGGCGGCTGCGCCTTGGCCAGCTTGCTGCCGGCGCTTTTTGCTTGGGTCAACGACGGCTTGGCGCTGGATCTGATGAATCAATACTTCATCGACTACCTGCCGGTGGACATCTGGCCGGAGGACGTTGTCAGCGTCGCCGCCGTGTCCTTGGGGCTGTGCTTGGTCTGTGCGCTCTACCCCGCCTGGCGGGCCGCCCGCCTGTCGCCAAGCCGGGCGCTCGCCCATGAGTGAGGCGGTGCTGCGGGCGGTTGGCCTGCGCAAAGGGTTCGAGCAGGGCGGCGCCCGCATCGAGGTCTTGCGCAACCTCTCCTTGGAGGTCGCGCCCGGCGAACGGGTGGCGATTTTTGGACGCTCCGGGTCCGGCAAGAGCACGCTGCTGCACCTGTTGGCCGGCCTTGACGACCCGGATGCCGGGGAGGTTCGAGTTGGTGGCGCCCCAATGAGCGCCGCCGGCGTGGGGGAACGGGCGCGGCTGCGCAACCGCCATTTGGGATTCGTCTATCAACTGCACCATCTTTTGCTGGAGTTCTCCGCCTTGGAGAACGTTCTGATGCCGCTGCGGCTGCGCGGCCTGAGCAAGCGCGAAGCGGAGCCCGAGGCGGCGGCGATGCTGGGCGCCGTCGGCCTTGGGGCGCGGCTGGCGCACCGCCCGGCGGAACTGTCCGGCGGCGAACGGCAAAGAGTCGCCGTCGCCCGCGCCCTGGTCGGGAAGCCGGACCTCGTGCTGGCCGACGAGCCCACCGGCAACTTGGACCAGGACAACGCCGAGCAAGTGTTCAACCTGATGCGAACGCTGAGCGAGGAATTCGCCGTGGCGCTGGTTTTGGTGACCCACGATCAGGGCGTCGCCGCCGGCATGCACCGCACCCTGCGTTTGGACAACGGCGTATTGAACGCATGAACATGCGGGGGTGTTCGCCTTGCTTCAAGCAACGCACTTGCGCGGGCTGGTCGCCGTGAAGTTGGCTCTTTGGATTGCCTTGCGCCATCTGCTGCGGGCGGACAACCGCTATGTGCGCCTTGTCAACTGGGTGTCGCTGCTCGGTCTTGGCGTCGGTGTGTTGGTTTTGACCGTCGTGGTCAGCGTCATGAACGGCTTTGACGCGGAACTGCGCACCCGCATTCTCGGCACGGTGCCCCATGCGGTGCTGCCGGGCGCGGTTGCGGCGCCGGCGGAGGTCTCCGCTCTGCCCGGCGTCGCCGCCGCTTACCGCTTCTTTGAGGCGTCCGGCATGCTGTCGAGCGCCCAAGCGGTGGCGCCCGTTGCGGTTTACGGCGTGGACCCGGACGGGGGAGCGGCCTCCGCCGGCGCTTCACCCTTGGCGGGCATTGACGCGCAGATGTTCGACATCGGCCTCACGGAGGCATTGCGGCGGCCGGCCGGGCTGGTCATGGGCTTGGCCCTGGCTCGGCAACTGGGTTTGGCGTTGGGGGACGAGGTGCGGCTCATCGTGCCGGAAGGCTTCCAGGGCGGGGTTCGCCCGCACTTCAAGCGCTATAGGCTGAGCGGCTTGTTCGCGCTCGGCGCGGAGTTCGACTACGGCTTGGTCGTGGTGCCGCGCAGCTCCTTCTCCGCACAGGAACGCCAAGCGTTGGGCATGGACGGCGTTCGGGTGGTGCTTGAGGACCCGCTTGCGGCGGAGCGCTTCGCCGCCCGCTGGAGCGTACGCGGCGGCGCGGCGGCGGCGCTCTGGACGGAGCGCTACGGAGAGCTTTTCCAGGCGGTGCGCATCGAAAAGGCGCTGATGTTCCTGATTCTGCTGCTGGTGGTGGCGGTGGCCGGGTTCAACATCATCGCCGGGCAGACCATGGTGATCGACGGCAAGCGGGCGGACATCGCCGTGCTGCGCACCCTAGGGGCCACAGGGGCCTTGGTGCGGCGGGTTTTTTTGCTGCAAGGCTTGGCGGTCGCCAGCGTCGGCATAGTCGCCGGGCTGCTGCTTGGCGTGGCGGCCGCCGGCAACGCCGGCGCCGCCATCGCGCAGGTGGAGTCCTGGCTGGATTTCCGCTTGCTGGAGGGCAGCTATTTCCACACGGTGCCCTCAAGGGTGGCAATGGCGGACCTCGCCCTCATCGGCGGCGCCTCCTGGCTGCTGTGCCTGCTCGCCGCTTGGCTGCCCGCCCGCCGCGCCGCCGCCCAAGCGCCGATCAAGGGCCTGCACCTGCCTTAGCCGCCGCCTTGCCCGCCCGTCTCGCCGCCCGCCTTGCGCGCCAGCGACGAATGATGTGCAGGCGCCAGAGCACCCGCACCACGACGAAGCCCGTCACCCCGGCCACCCAACCGCAGATCAGGCTGCCGAAGATGAGCGGATAGCCGATGCGGGCTAGGTTGGCCCAGATCCAGCCGAGGCTGAGATCGATGGCTTCGACCTCGATCCTCATGTCGAGCAGCCAAGCGCCCAGACGGTAGGTGAAGTAGAACATGGGCGCAATGGTGACGGGGTTGGATATCCAGACCAAGACGATGGCGATGGGCAGGTTGCAGCGAAACAGCAGCACCAGCGCGGCGGCCGGCAGCATCTGCAAGGGGATGGGCAGGAAGGCGCAGAACAGGCCGATGAAGGCGGCGCCGGCGACGGTGCGCCGGTTCAGCCCCCAGATTTCGCTGCGGTGCAGAAAAAGTCTCAAGGGACGCAGGGCGGGATTCGCACGAATTTCATCGGCGTTTGGCAGATGCCGGCGCAGCAGTTCTTTTGGCATAAATCCATTATGCCTTGCATTCGTCTCATGGTGTGGCTGGCCTTGGCGGCCTTGGCCGCAGCGTCGCTCCTTGGCATGCACCAAACGGCCTTGGCGGAGCGGGTGCCGCATTGCGCCGCCGAGCATGGCCGGGAGCTGTTGATCTCCTTGGTTGCGGTGGAGCTCGCCGCGGCGGCCGACGAACAGCCCCACCGCCTGCGGCTGCTGGCGGACGTGCTGCAGGACGAGGCCCGTCAATGCCGCCTTCAAGGCCGCCGCCTCAGGCTCAATTGGTACTTCGCGCCATCGCTGCGGGTTGGCGAAACTTGGCGTGTGGTCGCCAATGTTCGGGCGCCTTGGGGCTACCAAAATCCCGGCGGCTTCGACTATGAGCGTTGGCTGATGAGCCAGGGCATCGACGGTGCCGGCTACGTCCGCAGCGGCGAACGGGAAGGGGCGTCGCCGCCTAGTTTGCGGCGGCAGCTGCGCACCCGAATTGCCGAGCGGGTGGCCCTCTACGACCGCAGCGCCCATCTGCGGGCGCTGGCCACTGGGGACAGCCAAGGGTTGACCGATGCTGACTGGTCGCTGTTGCGGCGCACCGGGACGGTGCATCTGCTCGTGGTGTCGGGCCTGCATGTCGGCCTAGTGGCGATGCTGGGCTACATGCTTGGCCTAGCGAGCGTCCGCTTGGCGCCCTGGTTGCTGCTTTGGGCGCCGGCGGGGCTGCTGGCGACGGCGTTCTCAGTCGTGGGAATTCTATTCTTCGTTTGGCTGTGCGGCACCGAGGCCCCGGCCTTGCGGGCCGGGGTTATGGGAGCGCTGGGCGCATTGGCCTTGGCCGGAGGCCGCCGTGTGCCGGCGGCGAGTTGGTTGGCCTTGGCGGCGCTGGCGGTCATCGCCTTCAGCCCCCGTTCGGTGCTGTCCCAGGGCTTTTGGCTGTCGTTCGGCGCCGTCGCCGCGCTGCTGGCCGGATTCGCCCACCTTAGGCCTAGGCCCGGTTGGTTGGCCGGGTTGCTGCGCGCTCAGTTGCTCATGTTGTTCGCCATGACGCCCCTCACCGCAGTGGTGGTGGGCGAGGTGGCGCCCGTCGCCGGACTGTCCAACCTGTTCGCCGTGCCTTGGCTCTCGTTGGTGGTGGTGCCCTTGGTGATGCTGTCGCTGGCCGCGGCAATCTTGGGCTTGCCGGTGGATTGGCTCGGCTGGACCTTGGCCGACTGGTCGCTTGCGGTGTTGCTGGCCGGGCTTGAAGCCTTGGCCGGCGGCTCGCCCCACTTGGCGCCCACGGCGCTCTGGCAGGGCGTCCTCGCCTTGGCCGCCTTCGGCTGCGCCTTGACGGCGCCGAATTGGCGCATCCGGCTGGCTTGCCTGCCGCTTTGGGCCGCCGGACTGCTGGTTCTGCATGACCGCCCCGGTTGGGGCGAGTTTGAGGTGCTCGCCCTGGACGTGGGCCAAGGCAGCGCCCTGGTGGTGGACACTCGACGGCATCGGCTGTTGTTTGACGCCGGCATGAAGTTCCCGTCCGGCTTTGATGTGGGCGAAGCGGTGGTGCTGCCGGCCTTGGCCGCCACCGGCCGCCGCCGCTTGGACCGGCTCATTGTCAGCCACGGCGATTTGGACCATGCCGGGGGTGCGCCGGCGGTGTTGGCCGGTGCCCCGGCGTTGTCGGTTTTGGCGGACTTGCCGGAAGTGCCGGGCGAGCCTTGCACCCGCGGCCGGCGTTGGGTTTGGGATGGGGTGGCGTTTGACATCCTGCATCCGCCGCCGGGCCAGGCCGTAGTCGGCAACGACGCCTCCTGCGTCCTGCAAGTCACCGCGGGGAATGAACGGGCGCTGTTCACTGGCGACATCAGCCGCCGCGTTGAGGCGCTGCTCGTTGATCAGGGCTTGCAAGGGGCTAGGCTGCTCATCGCGCCGCACCACGGCAGCGGCACCTCCTCCTCCCGAAGGTTCGTTGAAAGGGTCAATCCATCCTTGGTCTTTGTCACCGCCGGCTGGCGCAACCGCTACGGCCATCCGCACGAGGCGGTGCTGCGCCGCTACCGGCTGCTGGGCGCCCAAACCTGGGTCACCGGCGTTGATGGCGCACTGTTCTGGTCCTCGGCCCGGCCGCAGACCGTGCGGGCGCTTCGTCGGGAGCGCTTAGGCGGCTGGAGGTGGTGGGTCAATCAGCCGCCGGTGGCGCAGCAACATTGAAAAGCGGCGAATTGGACGCATTGTAGCGACAATAGCCGAATTTTGCTTGGAGCAGCACCGATGCGCATGGAGCGAATGACCAGCCGTTTGCAGGGAGCCTTGGCCGACGCCCGCTCCTTGGCCGCCGGCCGGGACCACGCCGCCTTGGAGCCCGTCCACCTTCTCGCCACCCTGCTGGAGCCGGGGCCGGCCACGCTGATGCCCCTGTTGGTGCAGGCTGGCGGCCAAGCCGGGAAGATCGCCGATGGGATGGACGCCGCTCTGGACCGAGTGGCCACTCTGAAGACTCCCACGGGAGACCTGCAGCCTTCCCAGGCATTGGTGCGTGTCCTGACCTTGGCGGATGGTCTGTCGCAAAAGGCTGGGGATCAGTACCTGTCCAGCGAACAGGTGCTGCGGGCGCTGGCCAAGGACGCCGCGGTGCAGCGGGTGCTCGGCGACGCCGGGGTGGATCTCGGCCGACTCGAGGACGTCGTTGAGGCGGCGCGGGGCGGCGAAACCGTGCAGGACGCCGATGCGGAGGAGCATCGCCAAGCCTTGGCCAAGTATTGCATCGACCTCACCGAACGGGCGGAGCAGGGCAAGCTGGACCCGGTGATCGGGCGGGACGACGAAATCCGCCGCACCATCCAGGTGCTGCAGCGCCGCACCAAGAACAATCCGGTGCTGATCGGCGAACCCGGGGTGGGCAAGACGGCCATCGTCGAAGGCTTGGCGCAGCGCATCCTCAACGGCGAGGTGCCGGAGGGCCTGAAGAGCAAGCGCATTCTGGCCTTGGACATGGGAGCGCTCATCGCCGGCGCCAAGTTCCGCGGCGAGTTCGAGGAGCGCTTGAAGGCGGTGTTGAACGAACTGGCCAAGCAGGAGGGCAACATCGTGCTGTTCGTCGATGAGCTGCACACCATGGTCGGTGCCGGCAAGGCCGAAGGGTCCATGGACGCCGGCAACATGCTGAAGCCGGCCTTGGCGCGGGGAGACCTGCACTGCGTGGGCGCCACCACCTTGGACGAGTACCGTCAGCACATCGAAAAGGACGCCGCCTTGGAGCGCCGCTTCCAGCAGGTGCTGATCGACGAGCCCAGCGTGGAGGACAGCATCGCCATCCTGCGCGGCCTTAAGGAGCGCTACGAGCTGCACCACGGCGTTGACATCACGGACCCGGCCATCGTCGCCGCCGCCCGGCTGTCGCACCGCTACATCTCCGGCCGGCAACTGCCGGACAAGGCCATCGACCTGATCGACGAGGCCGCCAGCCGCATCCGCATGGAGATCGACTCCAAGCCCGAGGTCATGGACCGGCTGGAGCGCCGCCTCATTCAGCAGAAGATGGAGATCGAGGCGTTGAAGCAGGAAGGCGACGAGGCCAGCAAGCGGCGCCTTGCGGACTTGCGGCGCAGCGCCGAGGGCTTGGAGCGCGAGTTTGCTGACTTGGAGGAGGTTTGGAAGGCGGAGAAGGCTAGCCTGCGCGGCGCCCAGGACATCAAGGAGGAGCTGGAGGCGGCCCGCATGGCCTTGGAGGCGGCGCGGCGCGGCAGCGACTTGGCGCGCATGTCGGAACTGCAGTACGGCCGCATTCCCGAACTGGAGCGGCGCCTCGCCGCCGCCACCGAGCCCGTGCATCATGAGCTGCTGCGCAACAAGGTCACGGATGAGGAGGTCGCCGAAGTGGTCTATCGCTGGACCGGCATCCCGGTGGCGAAGCTTTTGGAGGGGGACCGGGAAAAGCTGCTGCACTTGGAGCAGGACCTGCATAGGCGAGTGGTTGGCCAGGACGAAGCGGTGCGCGTGGTGGCGGACGCCGTGCGCCGCTCCCGGGCCGGGCTGGCGGACCCCAACCGGCCCAACGGCTCGTTCATGTTCCTAGGCCCCACCGGAGTGGGCAAGACCGAGCTTTGCAAGGCCTTGGCCGCCACCCTGTTCGACAGCGAGGAGGCCCTGCTGCGGGTCGATATGTCGGAGTTCATGGAGAAGCACTCGGTGGCCCGCTTGGTCGGCGCTCCGCCGGGCTACGTCGGCTACGAGGAGGGCGGCCATCTCACCGAACGAGTGCGGCGGCGGCCCTATTCGCTGATCCTGCTCGACGAAATGGAGAAGGCGCACCCGGACGTCTTCAACATCCTGCTGCAGGTGCTTGACGACGGGCGCCTGACCGATGGCCACGGGCGCACCGTGGATTTTCGCAACTGCGTACTGGTGATGACCTCCAACCTAGGCTCCGAGGCCATTCAGGGCATGGTCGCCGATGCCGACTTTGACGGCATGAAGCAGTCCGTGCTCGACATTGTGCGGCGGCGCTTCCGCCCGGAGTTCATCAACCGCATAGACGACCTAGTGGTGTTCCACTCCCTGGACAAGGCGCAGGTGGGGCGCATCGCCGAGTTGCAGTTCGATTTGCTGCGCGGCCGCCTGCAGCAACAGGACGTCTCCATCCGCTTGGCGGAGGCGGCCCGCAACGCCTTGGTGGAGGAGGGCTATGACCCGGTTTACGGCGCCCGCCCGCTCAAGCGGGTGATCCAAGTGCGCATTGAAAACCCGCTGGCGTCCAAACTGCTGGCCGGCGAAGTGGGGCCGGGCGATGAGGTGCAGGTGGGCCATCAGGACGGCGCCTTCAGTTTCCAAGCGGTCAAGGCGGTGGAGGCGGCCTGATCCCGCCAACGCCGCTGCGGCTGCCGGTGCGCGGGAGGACCGCGTTCCCAGGCATCAGGCGGTCGTAAGTCCCGCTCATGCAATCGCCGAAAAACCCTTGCACGGTGCGCCTTGCAATGCACTTCAACGATTCCTTAAGCGGGGATCGGGGGATTGGGGGGAAGTGGTTGCGGAATCGCCGCCGTTAGTGCTAGCTTACCCGGCATGGGCAATCAGAGCGCAACTGGCGGCGGGAGCAACACGCGTGAGGTTCGCGCCATCGTCGGCACCGGCGTGGTGCTGGCGGGGTTGTTCATTGCGCAGATGGGCCTGTTCGCCACGCAGATCGGCTGGCTGCGGGAAGACCTGAGCGATGACCGGGACGACTTGCGCAACGACATAGCCGAGTTGCGGCGTGAATTTAGCGACCGCATGGACAGGTTGGAGATGCGCATGGACAGGCTGGAAGTGCGCATGGACAGGCTGGAGATGCGCATGGACGGCTTCGACAAGCGCATGGACAGTTTTGACGTGCGCCTCGCCCGCATTGAGGAGCGCTTGGATATACAGCCGGTTCCCGCCGCCGCAGGGCCGGCATTGGCGTAAGTTGAACCCTGACCGCGGCCGCCCGGCTGGTTTTTTGGGCGGCTGAAGGCTTGGCGCGGCTGGCGGCGCATCCACTCCGACGGTCGGGCGAACCCAAGGCGTTGTGATGATAAAGAAATGCCTCTTTCCCGTAGCCGGCTACGGCACCCGGTTTTTGCCGGCCACCAAGGCGATGCCGAAGGAGATGCTCCCTGTCCTGAACAAGCCCTTGGTGCAGTATGGGGTGGAGGAGGCTCTTGAAGCCGGGCTGACGGACATCGGCTTCGTCACCGGCCGCGGCAAGCGGGCGATAGAGGACCACTTCGACCTAAGCTACGAGCTTGAGGACCAAATCCAAGGCACCGGCAAGGAGGAGCTGCTGACGGACATCCGCAAGCTGATGCGGCGCTGCACCTTCTCCTACACCCGGCAGGGCGCCATGCGCGGCCTTGGCCACGGCATTCAAAGCGGCCGGACGCTGATCGGCGACGAACCCTTCGCCGTGGTCTTGGCCGATGACCTATGCTTCGGCGGGCAGGCCGGTGTGCTCAAGCAGATGGTGGCCGTGTTCAAGCAGTTCAGGTGCAGCGTCGTGGCCATTGAGGAAGTGGCTGAGGCGGACACCGGCAACTACGGCGTCATCGCCGGGGAAGCCATTACCGAGCGCATTTTCCGCGTCACGGACATGGTTGAGAAGCCATCGCCGGATGAGGCGCCGAGCAACCTTTCCATCGTTGGTCGATACATTCTGACGCCGGACATTTTTGAGATTCTGGACGCCACCGAACCCGACCCCAGCGGCGAAATCCAAATTACCGACGCGCTGCGCACCCAAGCAAGGCAAGGAGCGGTGGTCGCCTACAAGTTCCAGGGAAAGCGCTTCGACTGCGGTTCGGTGCCGGGATTCGTGGAGGCCACCAACTACTGCTACGCCCGTCAGGAATTTGCTTGACCTGCGCTTGCCCGCCATCTTCATGGTTCCCACCGCCTTTGCTCGCCAACTGCTCCGGCCTCCTTGGAAGCCGGCCGATGGCTTCGCCAAGGTGCCCTTGGCGCCGCTTGCGGAAGGCGGGCCATGAGCCGCTCCGCTCCGCTCGGCCAGGGTGCGTCCGATTGGGCCATCTACAAGCGGCTGCTCTCCTACGTTCGGCCTCATTGGGCGTTGTTCGCAGTCTCCACGGCGGCGTTTCTCATCGCCAGCGGCGCCGAAGCCTACTTCATCAAACTTTTTGGGGACTTGATCGACAATTGGGAGCAGGGATTGGCCGACGCGGCGCTCTTCATCCCCTTGGCCATGGTGGGCGCGGCCTTGGTTCGCGGCGGCGGCGAGGTGGTGGGCGAAGTCACCCTCAGCCAGGTGTCCTTGACCGTTGTGCATAACCTGCGGCTGGCCCTGTTCGAGCAACTGCTGCACATGCCCAGCGCCTACTTTGACGCCAGTTCCCAAGGGCATTTGGTTTCCCGAATCACCTTCAACGCGGCGGAACTGCGGGAGACCGGCACCGCCGTTTTGAAGTCCATCGTTCAGGACGGCGGCAAGATCCTCGTCTATTTGGCCTACATGGCCTATTTGAGCTGGACCCTCACCCTGATCTTCATAGCCGCCATGCCCGTTCTGGCCTTAACGGTGCGCTACGCCAGCCGTCGATTGCGCAGCATCGCCCAGCGCATCCAAACCTCCATGGGAGACGTCACCCATGTGGCGACGGAGGTCGTTGCCGGCTACCGCGTGGTGCGCATCTTTGGCGGCGAGGACTACGAACGGCAACGCTTTCAGCGGGCCAGCCGCGCCAATCGCCGCCGCAACCTGAAAATGGTGGGGGTGAAGGTGTCGAGCACCCAGAGCATCCAGGTTCTGATCGTGGTGGTCATCGCGGCGGTGGTCGGCTTGCTGGCCCGTCGGGAAATCGGCCACGGGCTTTCCACGGGGGAGCTGGTCATTTTTCTCGGCCTGGCCGGACTGTTGGTGCGCCCCGTGCGCAAGCTCACGGTGATCAACGTCTGGCTGCAGAAGGGCTTGGCGGCGGCCACCGACATCTTCGCGCAGCTGGATGCGGCGCGTGAAGACGACAGCGGCGTCAAAAGAGCGGAGCGGGTGCAGGGACGAATCCAATTCCGCGACGTCTGCTTCGCCTACGCCGCCGGTCAGGAAGCGGTGCTCCGGGACATTAACCTCAGCATTGCGCCGGGGCGGACGGTGGCCTTGGTGGGCCCCTCCGGCGGCGGCAAATCGACCTTGGCCAGCTTGCTTTCCCGCTTCCGCGAAGCCGACAGCGGCCAAGTGCTGATCGACGGCCTGCCCGTTGGGGAATACGACCGGGCCAACCTGAGAAGCCAAATCGCCTTGGTTTCCCAGCAGGTGACCCTGTTCAATGACACTCTGCGGGCCAACATCGCCTACGGCGCCTTGGCCGGGGCCGAGGCGGGCGCCTTGGAGGAAGCGGTGCGCCGCGCCCACGCCGACGGCTTCATCAGCCGCCTGCCCAAGGGGCTGGACACGGTGGTCGGGCACGGCGGCATCACGCTTTCCGGCGGGGAGCGCCAGCGCATCGCCATCGCCAGGGCGTTGCTTAAGGACGCCCCCATACTGATCCTGGACGAAGCGACCTCGGCCCTCGACACGGAGTCCGAGCGCCAGGTTCAAGCCGCTCTCGATGAGGTCATGCACGGGCGCACCACCATCGTCATCGCCCATCGCCTGTCCACCGTTGAAAAGGCGGACTTGATCTGCGTCTTGGACCAAGGACGCATTGTGGAGCGCGGCGACCATGCCGCCCTGCTGGCCAACGGCGGGCTCTACGCCAACCTCCATGACGCCGGCTTGCAGGGCTCGCAGGAGCCGGCGGCGGAAGGCGCGGCCCGGTCCGAGCCGGCGGCGCCAATCCGCCCGGCGGCCGGCGCCGTCTCGCCTCTGGTTCGCGCTTGGCGGCGCGGGGCTTGGTGGGTTCCCTTGCTGGCGCCGGCCGCTTGGCTGTTTGGCTTGGTCGTCAAGCGTCGGCGCTTGGCCGTGCTGACCGGCAGGGCGCCGCCTTGGCGCGCCCCGGCGCCGGTGATCGTGGTGGGCGGCCTGACGGTGGGCGGCGTCGGCAAGACGCCTCTGGTCATCTGGCTTGCGCAATGGCTTAAGGAGCGCGGGCTGCGGCCGGGCGTCGTCTCCCGCGGCTACGGCGGCCGCGGCAACCGCCGCCCCCTGCGGGTTCCCGCCGAGGGCGCGGACCCGGCCCAGTGCGGCGACGAGCCGGTGCTCATCGCCTTGCGCACCGGCTGCCCGGTGGTGGTTTGCCGGGACCGGGTGCGGGCGGTGCAGGCGCTGCTTGCCGATGGCGAAGTCGATGTGGTCATCACCGATGACGGACTGCAGCACTACCGCTTGGCGCGGGACTTGGAGGTCGCCGTCATCGACGGCCAGCTTGGGTTCGGGAACGGCCGCCTGCTTCCGGCCGGGCCGCTCAGGGAGCCGGCGAGCCGGCTGGCGGAGGTGGACTGGGTGGTCTGCAATGGGCGCCGCTGCGGCGCGGCGGCGGAGGAAGCCTTGATGGTCATGCGCCCCACCGCCTTCGTCAATCTGCATAGCGGCCTCCGGCTGGCGCCGGCGGAATTCACCAAGAGGCACCGCAGCGTCCATGGGGTGGCCGGCATCGGCAACCCGGACCGCTTCTTGCACGCTTTGCGGAGCTTGGGCCTGCAGGTCCAGCCGCATTGGCTGGACGACCACCATGTCTTCACGGGCAAGGAAGTTCTCTTCGCCGACGAACTGCCGGTGGTCTGCACCGACAAGGACGCGGTCAAGCTCAGCCGGCTGCCGACGCCCGTGCCCCAGTGTTGGCGGCTGCAGGTCGCTGCGGACATCGACGCCGCCGGCCTGGACCTATTGCAGCGGGCTCTCAAGCGCCAGGCGATTCTGCCGTGACCTTCAAGGCGGTCATTCCGGCGCGCTTCGCCTCCACCCGCCTGCCCGGCAAGCCGCTCCTCAAGATCGGCGGACAGGCGATGGTTGTGCGGGTGGCGGAGCAGGCAAGGGCCGCCGGGGCGGAGGAGGTGATCGTCGCCACGGACGATGAGCGCATTCGCCGAGTGGTGGAGGATGGCGGCTACCGGGCCGTGGTGACGGACGCCGGCCATGCTTGCGGTTCGGAGCGGGTGGGCGAGGTGGCGGCCTCGGAGGCTTGGCCGGAGGCGACGATCGTGCTCAACGTGCAGGGCGACGAGCCTTTGGCGCCCCCGGCGCTCATGCGGCAATTGGCTGAAGCCTTGGCGGCCGACGCGCTGCTGGAGATGGCCACCCTGTGCGAACCCATCGTGCGCCGGCGGGATTTGCAGGACCCCAATGTCGTCAAGGTCGTTAGAGACAAGGGAGGCTTCGCCTTGTATTTTTCCCGCTCCCCCGTGCCGATGGCCCGGGACGGCTACCCTAGGAAGCTGGGCGGCCTTTGGCGCCGGCATGTCGGCATCTACGCCTTTCGCACTGGCGCCTTGCGCCGAATGGCGACGCTGCCGCCAAGCCCTCTGGAGGTCGTTGAGCGCCTGGAGCAATTGCGGGCGCTGGAGAACGGCGTGGACATTCTGGTGCTGGATGCCTGCTGCGCCGTTCCCGGCGGCGTCGACACGCCGGCGGACCTTGCTCGGGTGCGGCGTCTGGCGCGAAACCTTCGGCGCTGAGGCGGTTTCCAGGATGCGGGGTTGCGGGGCACTGGGCGCGGGGTAGGGGGGCGGATGGAGCCTTATGCACCGGGAACGGCTTGGACGCCGGTGCCGAACGCCCTGGGCGTGCCCTGCGCCGCCCGGCGCCTGCGCTTCGTTCGCTCCGAACGGGCGCTGATGGACGCCCTGTCCGGCTGCCAGCAAGCCTTGGTGGTGGGCCAACGCAGCAATCTGGTGCTGCCGAGGCGGCTTGCCCGTCCGTTGTTGGTGGCGGCCTGGCGCGGCTTGCGGCTTGCTCGGGACGGCGCCGATGCGCTGTTGACCGCCGCCGCCGGCGAAAGCTGGCATGCCTTGGTTCGCTACAGCTTAGGAAGAGGCCTCGGCGGCTTGGAGAACTTGGCCCTGATTCCGGGGAGCGTCGGCGCCGCCCCCATTCAGAACATCGGCGCCTACGGAGTGGAGCTGTCCGAGCGCCTGACCGAAGTGAGGGTGCTGGACCGTCAGGACGGCTGCGTTCGCGCCTTGGCGCCGTCGGCCTGTGGATTCGGCTATCGCACCAGCCTGTTCAAGGCGCAGCCGGACCGCTATGTGGTGCTTGGCGTCACTTTGCGCTTGGGGCCTTGCAATCCCTTGGTGCTGGAGTACCCGGACATCAAGCGGGAACTGGCCCGCCTCGGGCGGAGCAAACCCAGCCGCCGCCAAGTGGCCGAGGCGGTCATCCGCGTTCGCCGCCGCAAGCTGCCGGACCCCAGACTCTGGGGCAATGTCGGCAGCTTCTTCAAAAATCCGGTGGTCTCCGAGGACGCCGCTGCGCACATGGCGCAGGGCCATCCCGGCTTGGCGGCCCACTCGATCGCAGGCGGAGTTAAGCTTTCGGCGGCGCAGCTGATCGACCTGTGCGGCTGGAAGGGGCGGCGGCTGGGCAAGGTGGGCGTCTGGCCGCGGCAGCCCTTGGTGCTCGTCAACCACGGGGGCGGGGCAGGGGAGGACTTCCTGGCCCTTGGAGAGCGCATTCGCCAGTCCGTCATGGAGCGCTTTGGCGTGTGGCTGGAGTTGGAGCCCGCCGCCCTCAGACCGCATCCTCCCTGACTTCCGCTTCGCTCCGCCGGCGCCGCTGAACCTCCCTGGGATCGTTCCAGGCCCGGCCGCCGCTGGTTGACGCACTGTGCTCCGCCGCGTCCGCTTGGCCCTCCGCCGCGGTCGGCGGGTTCCCTTCGCTGCCGCCGGCCTCGCTCTTGACCGCCGGCAAGTCGGCTGCGTTGGGTTCCGCAGCTTCCGGTTGCGGGGCGTCGTTGACTGAGGGCGACGCCTGTGTACTGTCGGATGCCTCTTGGCCCGTCGTGTTGACTGGCGCTGCCGGTTCGTCTTGGCGCTCGGCGATCGGCTCGGCGGGACGGCCGGCGCCTTGCGCAGTTTGGGGAGCTTCCTCCTGCCGAACCTGCTCCGCCACCTTGCCTCGGTCTCGCCGCGGCAGCCGCCGGCTTTGCGCTATGGCCTCTGCGGAGGGCGCCCGGCTCGCTGGGCTTGCGGCGTCCTTTGCCGGCAGTTCCCCGTCTTGCCGAGGGCTGGCGCCGTCGCCTGAGCCGGCACTGGCCTCGCCAGCCTCTGATGCGGCCTGGCGGGGCGGCTTCTCCGCCGCCTTGCGCCCCTTGCGCGGCCTTTCGCTGCGCTCCCCCTCGCCGCGGCTTGCGCTCCTGTTCCTGCGTTCAGCCTTGGGGCCGCCTTTGCGGCTCGTTGCCTCCCTCGGCTCCTTCTTGTCTTGCCGGCGACCGGACTTGCCGTTGTTCTTGGCGCCTTTGGCGGTGGGCCTGTCCGCCGCCTTGGCGCCGCCGCGTTGGCCCTTGCGCTGTTTCTTTTTGACGGCGGCCTTGGCCGGCGCCGCGGCCGGCGAGGCGTCGGAAAACAGGCTGCTCCACAGGCGGTGCAAGAACCCAGGCTCCTTGCGGGGCGCCGCGGCCGGCTTCGCCGCGGTTGGCGCCGGAGCAGCCGGCGGAACCGTCTTGACCACTGGTTCGCCCAGCGGCGCAGCCGCGCCCCGGCGGGGAGACGGCCCGCCCGCTTCGGGCGCCGTTAGTTCCGTAAGCTCGTAGCTCGGCGCGTCGAAGCCGGAGCTTTCGTCGCCGTCCCGGACGCCCCGAACCTCGTACTGCGGGGTCTCCATGTTGACGTTGGGAACGATGACGATGTGGGTCTTGGTGCGCCGCTCGATGTCGATCACCTCTTGGCGCTTTTCGTTCAACAGATAGGAGGCGATGTTGAGCGGCACGAGGGCGCGGACTCCGGCGCTGCGCTCCTTCAGGGACTCTTCTTCGACGATGCGCAGGATGGCCAGCGCCAGCGACTTGGTGTCCTGAATGCGGCCTTGGCCGCTGCAGCGAGGGCAAACCTCCGTGGTCAGCTCCTCCAAGGACGGGCGCAGGCGCTGCCGCGACATCTGCATCAGCCCGAATTGGGAGATGCGTCCGACTTGCACCCGGGCGCGGTCCTGGCGCAGGGTGCTGCGCATCCTGTCCTCCACGGCCCGCTGGTTCTCGGCGCTGGACATGTCGATGAAGTCGATGACGATCAGCCCGCCCATGTCGCGCAGCCGCAGTTGCCGGGCCACCTCCTCCACGGCCTCCATGTTGGTGGTCATCGCCGTTTCCTCGATGTCCGCCCCCTTGGTGGCGCGCGCCGAGTTGATGTCGATGGAGACCAGCGCCTCCGTCGGGTCAATGACGATGGCGCCGCCGGAAGGCAGCTTGACGCTGCGGGTGAAGGCGCTGGCGATTTGGCGTTCGATCTGATAGCGGCTGAACAGGGGAATGGGGTCGTTGTGCAGCTTCACGCGCTGCCGATAGTTGGGCATTACCTGCTCGATGAACTCCTGAGCTTCATCGTGGGCGTCCTGCTGGTCAACGATGAGCTCCCCCACGTCCTTGCCAAGGTAGTCGCGGATGGCGCGCAGAATGAGGCTGTTCTCCGCATAGAGCAGCCTGGGCGCGGCCTCCGCCTCCCCGGCCGCCTGGATGGCCCGCCACAGGTTGAGCAGGTAGTCCAGGTCCCACTGCAGTTCCTCCGCGCTGCGGCCCACGCCGGCGGTGCGGATGATCACGCCCATGCCGGAGGGGATGTCCAGTTGCGCCAAGGTCTCCCGCAGTTCGTTGCGGTCCTGCTGCGGAACCCGCCGGGACACGCCGCCGGCGCGCGGGTCCGTTGGCATCAGCACCAGATAGCGGCCGGCTAGGCTGATGAAGCTGGTGAGGGCGGCGCCCTTGGTGCCGCGCTCCTCCTTCTCCACCTGCACGATGAATTCCTGCCCCTCCTGGAGCACATCCTTGATGTTCTTGCGGCCGCTGTCGTGGGGCTGGCTGAAGCTTTGCGGCGCGATGTCCCGCAGCGGCAGGAAGCCGCGGCGCTCGGGGCCGAAATCCACGAATGCGGCCTCCAGGCTGGGCTCGACCCGAATGACCTTGCCCTTGTAGATGTTGCCTTGGGTCTGTTCGCGGCGGCGGTTTTCGATGTGCAGATCGTAGAGCTTCTGGCCATCGACTAGGGCCACCCGCAGCTCTTCGGGCTGGGTGGCGTTGATTAGCATGCGTTTCATGGAAGGTTCCTTGGCTTAAGGCGCCTTAAGCCAGGCAAGGACTTGGGTGGATTGACAGCCGCACCGCCTTGAAGGCGGCCTTGAGGATTCGGCCGGAACTGGGAGCGCCATGCGGGTTCGGGATGTTCCCGCACAGGCCGATGCCGTGCGGCGGTTCCCGAAAACTGCTGTTGTGCCTTAAGGCATGGCTTTAGATCGCTCTGTCCGGCTCTTGGCGTTACGTCGTTAGATGGCTGTCAGCGGCGTTCGGCCAGGGGCCGCAACGCCTCGATTCTTCCGTTCCAAGTCTTGCCTTGGCGGCAAGGCGCTGGTTTCGATTCGATGTTGGTTCGTTGATCAAATTGTCCCTAGGGCGAAAGCTCATGGTTGCTTTGGCCGCACGGCATCATAGCAGCGATGCCGATGCAGGGCAAATGCTGTGAATGGGAGGGAAAAGTCCGCAAGCTAAGCCACCCCGCACAGTCCTCCATTGATGAACAGTTCGCCCCATTCCCCGTTTAAGGAATCGTTGCAGCGCGTTGCAAGGCGCACTGGGCAAGGTTTTTTCCGGCGATTGTCATGGTTGCGGAACTTACGAAGGGTTGCCGCCTGGGAGCATGGGCGCCCCGCCCGCCTGCGGGCCTTAAGGCCCGCGGCCCCAAAGGGCCACTGGCAGCGGCCAAGCGATCCTTATCCGGGGATGGGGGATGTAAGGTGTTGCGCATATTACATTGAGGGGGAAGCCTTGTGCGAAAATGCGCTCGTTCGGCCTCACTGGCGGTCGGTGCAACTCACGAGCCGCCTGAACGCACGCTTTAGGCGTCCGCTGGGGAGTTGATCTGCCAATGCATCAGAATTGCGGGGTGCGCGGAGCGGTTCCGGCCCCTGAGCCGGCAAAGGTTCCTTACAACGACTGGCATGGGGTGGCGCTGCCAACGCTGGAGGCGTTCAGTCCCTCTTTGCCGGTCAGCGTGGTCATGCCCTGCCATCGCACACCGCCGGTGGTGCTGGCCCGCACCTTGGCGGCGCTGGAGCGGCAAACCTACCCCCGCGACCTGTTCGAGGTGGTGATCGTCGATGACGGCTCCGAACCGCCGCTGGAGGCGCCCCGGTCGTCGCTGAACCTGCGGGTGGTGCGCCAAGCGCGGCACGGGTTCGGAATCGCCCGGGCGCGCAACACTGGGGTGCGGGCCGCCGCGCACGGCATCATCCTGTTCCTGGATGGCGATTCGCTGCCGGAGGCGGGCTGGATGAGGGCGCACGCCCGCTGGCACCACGTCATATCCGACGTGCTTACAGTGGGGTTCCGCACCCATGTGTCAGTGGACGGCATTGACGCCGAAGCCATCCGCGACCGGCCCGGCGCGTTGCGGGAGCTGTTCGCGGAGCGGCCGGCGGACCCCAGCGGGCACGAGAACGAGCACTACATGTTGCGCACCAACGACCTGAGAACGCACTCCGACGACCTGTTCCGGGCGGTGGTCGGGGGGAACTTCGGGATCAGCCGAGCGTTCTACTGGCAGGTGGGCGGCAGCGACGAGTCGTTCGTGCGCTGGGGGTTCGAAGAGGAGGAGCTTGCTTGGAGGGCATACACCCAAGGCGCTTTGCTGGTGCCGGTGCGGGCCGCTTTTGCTTGGCATCAGGGCCGCTGGCTCGAAGAACGTGACGCGAAGCGGCGCAGTGCATGGATGCAGCGGAGCAAGGTGGCGCATCTGATCGCCCATCCGGCGTTCCGCAGCGCCCTGCCCGGACGCATCTATGCCGTGCCCCGGTTCGTGGTGACCATCAAAGCGGGACATTGCCCGGCTGAACAGGTGATCGCGGCCACTGCGAACGTTCTGGCCGACCGCGTCCAGGATCTGCTGGTGCGCATCGAGATCGTCGAGCGCGATGGCGAGG
Organism: Candidatus Azophilus sp.; assembly: GCA_965200465.1. GTDB lineage: Bacteria > Pseudomonadota > Gammaproteobacteria > Pseudomonadales > Azotimanducaceae > Azophilus. The sequence goes on from OZ241358.1 coordinate 810,829, forward strand.
AGAGGCTGGCGCAACTGCAGGATGCGTTCGGTCCGGACCCGCGGGTGCGCATCGCTCCCGCTCGTCCGGCTTTGGACGAATTTCCCGCGACGCCTTTCCAGGTGGCGCTTCCCGCGATGGTGACGGCCAGAAACCTAGTGCAGGCTTTGCACGCCAGCCTGGGGGATGCAGTCATGGCCATCACGCCCCTTCCCGACGGCGCCAGCATTTCCATCATTCGGTCCTGGGCGCTCCACCGGGCGCGGCGAGCGTACGCCGACCCGGCGGATTTCGGCGCCGTGCGTAAGATTGCGCCAGCGAAGCTGAAGCTGCGGCCCGCCGCGACGGCGGCCGGGAGGGTGGAGCGCACGGCGGCATTGAACGCCATGAACATTCCCAGCAGATGGCAATACCTACTCCACCGCGGACAGGACCTCCACAGCATACGGGAGGCATGGTGGTTCGCCCGTTGGCTGACGCTCTGGTGTCGGAGGCAGCTATCCAGGAAATGGACTGTCGTGCGTGGGGGAAGAGTGAGGCCGCTCGGGCGGGTGTCCGTGAAATGCCGCCAAGCCGCAAAAAACACCTAGGGACCAATTCCGCACTCCGCGGCGCCATGCGAACGTTCCCGTCGCATCCCTCTGGGGCGGCGGAACACCTCGACGTGGAGGGAATCGATGCGGAAAAGGCGGGACGGACGCGCAACCGTTGCGCCGGCGGCGGAATATTTCGGCGTGGAGGGAGTTGATGCAACGGCTGCTTAAGCCCACCGCCTGGGTCTTGCTTAGCCTGCCCTTGGCTTGGCTGGCGTTCGCCGTCTTTCGGGAGGCGCAGGCCCCTGGCGCCGCCTTGGGTGCGGACCCCGGGGAGGCGGTGCTGCTGTTCCTTGGTGAATGGGGCATCCGCATCCTGCTGGCGGCCTTAAGCATCTCCACCCTGCGCCGCCGCCTAAACTATCCGCCGCTGCTGCGCATCCGCCGCTTGGTCGGCCTGTTCGCCTTCGCCTATCTCCTGGCGCACTTTCTCTTCTACCTGTGGTTCTTCACGGAGTTCGACTGGCGCCTAATCGGCGAAGACCTAGTGGAGCGGCCCTACATCACGGTGGGCTTCGCCGCCCTGCTGATGCTGCTGGCGCTGGCCGCCACCTCCACCAACGGTTGGCAACGGCGGCTTAAGCGCCGCTGGCGCCAACTGCATCGACTGGTCCATCCCGCCTGCGCCCTAGGCGTCATCCACTTTTGGTGGCTGACCAAAGACGGCTACGGCGAAGTGGCGGCCTACGCACTTTGGCTGGCGCTGCTGTATGCTGACCGGCTGTTGGCCGCTCGCACCAAGCGGCGGCCGGCTTGAACGGCGGTGGCCCAAGCGGACGCATGAAGGAGGCGCGAACATGAGTGAACTGGCCGCAAGAACCTGCCAACCCTGCCGGGAGGGCTCGCCGCCGGCGCCGGAGGCCGAGCGCCCGGCGCTGCTGAACCAACTGCCGGGCTGGTCCATCCACTCTGTGGAGGGCATGGAGCAGCTGGCCGCCCAATTCCGCTTCCCGGACTTCGCCGCCGCCCTCGCCTTCGCCAACCGAGTGGGCGAACTGGCCGAGGCCGCCGACCACCACCCGCGCATCGTCCTGGAGTGGGGCGCCGTGGAGGTGTATTGGTGGACCCACAGCATCGGCGGCCTGCACGAAAACGACTTCATCATGGCGGCCCGCACCAACGCCGCCTACCGCGGTGCATAAGGTTGGCGGCCAACATGGAAGAGCGCTTGGCGGCATTGGAGCGGGAGGTGGCGCAACTTAGGGCGGTCAACGACCTTCAGCAATTGCGCTTCGAATATTGGTTCGCGCTGGTCGATAGGGATGTCGAGCGCTTGCTCGGCTGCTTTGCCGAGAACGTGCGCATCGACTACGGATTCGGCATCGAATTGAACGGCGTGGCCGCTGTCCGCCAATTCTTTGAGGCGCTGCTGCAATCCGAAGACTTAATCAGCCAAATTCCCAGAGGCGCAAACCCGCAACTGTCCATAACATCGGAAACCGAAGCCGCCGGCCGCTGGCTGGTGGAGGTGACAGCCTTAAGGCAAAGCCAGGACGACGGCCGCCGCTACAGCCTGCAGTACTTTGAGAAGTACCGCAAAACCGCAGCCGGCTGGAAAATCTGCGAACTGAAGAACGACTATCTAGGCTTCGAGAGCTTCACGCGGCGCGACGGCCCTTAGCCGCCCTGCATCTTCAACTTGTCCACTAGCTGCTTGGGGCGCACCTCCAGCAGGTCCACCGCCACATGCTGCGGATAGCGCAGGCAATGCACCACGGCGGCGGCGACATCCTGCACACACATGCCCGCATTCATGTGCGGCCCGGTGCGCTGCCAGGCCTGCACGGCGGCGGCGAAACTCTCCATGTCCCATTGGGAGGCGAACTGGGTTAGGGCGGCGCCCGGACGGATGCAGGTGACGCCTATGCCATCCGGCTGCAGCTCGAAGGCCAGATCCCGGCTGAAGCGCTCCACCGCCGCCTTGGTGGAGGTGTAGATGGAGAGGTGGGCCATCTCGTCAAAGTGCTTGGCGCTGGCGGAGGAAATGTTGACGATGCGCGGGTTGTCCGCGCCGCGCAGCAGGGGAATGGCCGCTTGGCAGCAAAACACCACGCCTAGGTAGTTGGTGTTGACCTGCTGCAGGACGGCGCCCCGCTGCAGCTGCTCCACGCTGCTGGGGTAGGCCAAGCCGGCGTTGTTGACCAGGCCGTCCAGCCGCCCGAAGCGCTCCTTGATTTGGGCGAAGACTGCGGCGATTTGCGCCCCGTCGGCCACGTCCGCCGCCAAGCCCAGCGCCCGCTCACCCCCAAGCTCTCGCACGGCCTCCTGCAGGGTTGCCTCATTGCGAGCGATCATGCCGACCCGGGCGCCGTCGGCCAGCAAGGCTTCGCTGATGGCCCGCCCAAAGCCCTTGGAGGCGCCGGTGACGATATAGGCGCTGCCGGTTAGGTCTTGCATGCGACGGCCGACAGCCTAAGCCCGGTTGAGAAACAGATCGTAGATCGAGCGCCGCAGGCCGACGGCGGCCGGCAACTCCACCCCCAACTGTTCGGCGCAGGCCAAGGCGCAGTCCAGGTCCTTCTCCCCCAGCTTGCCGAAGGGGCCGAAGACGCTCTCCATTTGCTCCGCCGTGCAGTTGGCGGACAAGGCGTTGCGCCCGCTGACGAACTTCAGCATGTTGTCGTTGACGACCCCGTTGGGCTGGCCGGCGGTGTGCAGCAATTCCGCGGACAGGCCGCCAGCCTCCGCTAGCCGCGTGGCTTCGGACATGGCCATGAAGCCTAGGTACTGGATGAGGTTGTTGCACAGTTTCAGCACCATGCCGGCGCCGACCGGACCGGCGTGGATGACGTGTTCGCCGGAGGTCCTGAACACCGGCGCGGCCTCCACCACCGCCTCTTCGTCGCCGCCCACCATATAGACCAAGGTGCCCACCTCCGCCCCCTGGGCACCGCCGCTGATGCCGGCGTCGAGCAGCCGGATGCCTCGTTGCCGGGCGTCAGCGGCCCATTTGAGGATGGCGGCGCGGGTCACCGTGGAGTGGATGGCCACCAAGGCGCCCGGCGCAGCTTGGGAGAAGACGCCGCTCTCGCCCTGGCCGTAAAGCAGGCTCTCCACCTGGGCTTCGTCGCGCACGCAGATGCCGATGTGGGCGCAGTTGCGGGCCAATTCCGCGGCGCTGGCGCAGCCGACGGCGCCGGCCGCCGCCAATTCCCGCACGGGTTCCGGGGCGACGTCATGCACATGCGCCCGGAACCGATCGCCGATCAAGCGCCGGGCGCAGGGCTTGCCGATGTTGCCCAAGCCGATGTAGCCGACGTTTTTGCGTTCCGACATGGCGGGCCGCCGCTCCTTCCGAAGGCTCCTATCATAGCGCCCGACAGCGCCGCCTTCGCCACGCCATTTTCAAGAATCCGCGCCCATTGACAACCGCCTTGGAGGGCCGCCCAACCTCCACGGCCATCACTTCCAATCGCCGCCGTCTCCGTCGTCCGCCTCAAGGGGCGCTTCGCCTAGTGAGTGAAACGACGGCGCAACTCTCTCACGACCCAGGATCATTGCAAAGTTCGCCGAGGGCTGGCATTTTCCCACCCAAGCACGCATTCCACGCCTTTGGAAGACGGATGCTCGCACCATCAAGGGGGCATCCACGACTTTGAGGGAACCCTGCTCTCACGGCCTCCGCACTGTTGAAGAAGGGCGGGCGAACGCTGTACGATGGATGCACTTGGCGGTGGGAGACATTCTCCGCAGTTTGGGCTGGAAGCGTTCTTGGGGTTGCTTGCCGCAGCGTCGTCCCTTGGCGGATGCGTTGACGCGCGGCGGAGAGGTGCAATGATGGCTTACGACTGGCGGGCCGGGCTGTTTTTGTTGGCGATGGTCATCGCCCTGACTCTGGCGACCAAGCTCCTCGCCTTCAAGGTGCCGGCGCTGGAGCGGGAGCGGCTCAGGAACCGGGAGGTGGACAAGGCCAAGCTGGCCTTGGCCAAGTATCCGCCAATAGTCAAGGCCAACCGTTGGGTGGGCGCCCCGTCCAACTTGGTGTTTTTCGCAGCAATAGCGCCCTTCTGCGTGACCTTGGCGCCCCAGCCTTGGTGGCGGCCGCTCTTGGACGTCTTCGCCGTGCTGATGATCTATGACCTGCTCTACTACCTGATGCATCGATTCCTGTTCCACGGCCAGGGCTACTTTCGCCGCATTCACGGCCTGCACCACCAGGCGCGCAGCCCCACCCAGATTGACGCCCACTACGTACATCCCTTGGAGACCTTCATGGGGCTGAACCTGTTTCTTTGGCTGATTCCGGTCCTGGCCTGGGCTTGGGGGCCTTTCCACGCCGCCGCCATCGGCCTCGCCTATGTGATCTACGTGCAGTTGAACATCCTCAACCACTGCCGGGTGGAACTGCCCTACTTCCCGTTCAAGACCTTGACGTGGATAACCGCCAAGCACGCGGTGCATCACCGGAACATGCGCATGGGCAACTACGCCACCATCACCCTGCTCTACGACAAGCTGTTCGGCACCTTGGACTAAGCCCAAGGGCTGCGCCAAGCCAGCGCAGACGGTTCAGGTCGGCTGCTTCATGCGCACGGCGTTGGCTTCGGCCAATTGGGCAAGGCACTCGACGGAGTCCTCCCAGCCCAAGCAGGCGTCCGTGACGCTCCGGCCGTAGGTCATGGCTTCGGGGGCGGCGATGGGCTGCTTGCCCTCCACTAGATGGCTCTCGATCATCACGCCGAGGATGCGCGGCTCCTGGTCCGCCAACTGCCGCGAGACGTCTTCGCAAACCTGAAGCTGGCGGCGATGGTCCTTCTGGCTGTTGGCGTGGCTCATGTCGATCATCACCCTTGGGCAGACGCCCGCCTCCTCCAGCAGGCGGCTGGCGTAATGGACCGAGGGGCTGTCGTAGTTGGTCTTGCCGCCGCCGCCGCGCAGAATGACGTGGCAGTCTTCGTTGCCGGAGGTCTGGAAGATCGCCGAACGGCCCTGCTTGGTCACGGACAGGAAGATGTGCGAATGCTGCGCCGAGCCGATGGCGTCCACCGCCACCTGAACGGCGCCGTCCGTGCTGTTCTTGAAGCCGATGGGGCAGGAAAGGCCGGAGGCCAACTGCCGATGCACCTGGCTTTCCGTGGTGCGGGCGCCGATGGCGCCCCAACTGACGAAGTCCCCGAAGTATTGGGGGGAGATGGGGTCCAGGTACTCCGTGCCGCAGCCGACGCCCAGCTCAACGATGTCCCGCAGCAGGGTGCGGGCCAGCAGCAGCCCTTCGTTGATGCGGTAGGAGTTGTCCATGCGCGGGTCGTTGATCAGGCCCTTCCAGCCAACCTTCGTGCGCGGCTTCTCGAAATAGACCCGCATGATGACATGCAGCCGGTCCGCGTATTTCTTCGCTTGCTCCTGCAGACGGCCGGCGTACTCCATGCCGGCCTTGGGGTCGTGCATGGAGCAGGGGCCGATGACCACCAACAGCCGGTTGTCCCGACCGTGAATGATGTCGCTGAGCTGGCGTCTGCCGGTGAACACCAGTTCGGACGCCTCCGGCGAAACCGGTATTTGGCCGATGAGTTCAGCCGGCGCCGTCACTTCCTGCATGGCGGCTATGCGGGTGTCGTCGGTCAGGTACTGCATGTTGCGGTGGCGCCAACGGAAAGGGTGTGGAATGCTAACAGAAGCACCAGTGGAAAGACCCGGACATTGCACCCGCACCGCAAGCAAATCCTGCAGGACCTGGGCATTGAGGTCTGGCGCGAACGCCGCGCCGCGCCGCAGACGGCTGCAGCCGGCCAAACCGCGGGCGCCGCCGCAGTCGCGCAACGGCGGAGGGCGGCGCCGGCCGCCCGGGCAGGGCCGCAGCAACGGCGGCAACCGCCCGCCGCGCCAAGGAATGCGCCTAGGCAACCAATGGACGATGCGGGCGCAAGGCTGGAAAGGCCGCCCCCCGCCGCGGCGGCGCCAGCCGAGGAGGCGTTTGCGCTGACGGCCACCTGCGCCAAAGGGGTGCTGGTGGCCACCGGCGCCTTCGCCAGCCGCAAGCAGGCGGCGCTGGCCGGTGACCTAGCCCGCTGCGCCTGCCGGGACTGGAGCGCCAACGTCAAGCAGCTGCGCTTCGATTGGCCTCTGCCCGGCGTTGTCGGCAATGCGGCGTCCGCCCTTGGCGCGTTTCTGGACAAGCAGATGCAGGACTTCGCCGTCCAGCGCCCCCTAGTGGCGGCGTCCATGGTCAGGAAAATTCCCCCCGGCGCCTTTGACTGCATTGTCATTCCCGACTTGGAGCAACTCGATGACCCCGACGCCAAGCGCGTGTTGTGGCGTCTGCTGCAAGGCTAGCCGTGTCACCCCAGTACGCCGCGGCCGAGCGCCGCACCTTCGCCATCATCTCCCATCCGGACGCCGGCAAGACGACGATGACGGAGAAGTTGCTGCTGCTCGGCAACGCCATCGCGCTGGCCGGCACGGTGAAGGCCAGAAAGGCCAACCGCCACGCCGCTTCGGACTGGATGGCCATGGAGCGGGAGCGGGGCATTTCCGTGACCACCTCCGCAATGCAGTTCTCCTACGGGGATCACCTGGTGAACTTGCTGGACACTCCCGGCCACGAGGACTTCTCCGAAGACACCTACCGCACCCTCACCGCGGTGGACTCCGCCCTCATGGTCATAGACGGCGCCAAGGGCGTGGAGACGCGCACCCTGAAGCTGATGGAGGTCTGCCGCCTGCGGGACACGCCCGTCATCAGCTTCATCAACAAGCTGGACCGCGCCATCCGCGAGCCGCTGGAGCTCATGGACGGAATAGAGGACCTCCTGCAAATTCAGTGTGCCCCAATGAACTGGCCCCTAGGCGCCGGACGCCACTTCCGCGGCGTTTACAACTTGGCGGAGGACGCCGTGGAGGTTTACCAACCGGGGCACGGCGACCACCTGCATCAGTATCCGGTGATCAACGGCCTAGGCGGCCCGGAGGCGCGGGACCTTCTTGGCGACGACTACGACGCCTTGGTTGAGGAAATCGAGTTGGTTCGCGGCGCCGCTCCCGCATTCGACCTTGCGGATTTCCGCCAAGGAACCCTGACTCCCCTCTACTTCGGCACCGCCCTCGGCAACTTCGGTGTGCGGCGCATGTTGGACGGCCTAGTCGCCCAGGCGCCCGGCCCGCAGCCGCGCAAGGCCGTCAGCCGCTCGGTTCGTCCCGAGGAGGAGCGGTTTTCCGGCTTCGTCTTCAAGATCCAAGCCAACATGGACCCGCGGCACCGGGACCGCGTCGCCTTCCTGCGCGTCTGCTCCGGCCGCTACGAACCAGGCATGAAGCTGCGCCATGTGCGCACCGGCAAGACATTGAAGATCAGCGACGCCCTCACCTTCATGGCTGGGGACCGCAGCCAAGCGGCCGCGGCCCTGCCCGGCGACATCATCGGCCTGCACAACCACGGCGCCATTCAAATTGGCGATTCGTTCAGCGAGGGGGAGCCCTTGGAGTTTCTGGGCATACCCAACTTCGCCCCGGAACTGTTCCGCCTGGTGCGCAGCCGAGACCCCCTTAAGAACAAGCAACTGGAGAAGGGGCTGGAGCAACTGGCCGAGGAGGGCGCCGCCCAGCTGTTCAAGCCCCTCACCCGCAACGACCTGGTGGTGGGTGCGGTGGGCGCCCTGCAATTCGACCTGATCGCCCATCGGCTGCAGGAGGAGTACCGGGCGGACTGCCTCTATGAGCAGAGCAACATCAGCGCCGCCAGATGGGTGCTGGGCGAGGACCGCAGCCGACTGGACGCCTTCCGCCGCAAGCACGCGGGCAACCTAGCCATGGACGGCGGCGGTCACCTGGCCTACTTGGCCCCCTCCCAAACCAACCTGCAACTCACCGAGGAGCGCTGGCCGGAGCTTAGGTTCAGGAAAACCCGGGAGCGCAGGGCGTAGCGGACACAGGCAAACCGCCAGCAACCGGCGTTGGCGCCTAGTCGGGAACGACGAACAACACCGTATGCTCGTCTTCGTACGCAACGGCCAAGTTGCTGCGCATGTAGTCGCGCCAGCCGGACCATTTGCGACGATTTAGCATCTCATGCTTCGCCGCCAGCAGGGATATGCCCTGCTCGGACAACTCCCTGATGAAACCGCGGCCGTCCCGGCCGTATTTGTCGAAGAAGCGGTTGTAGCCGAAGATCCCGTAATAGTCCCCCACAACGCGATTGTTCCTAACGTAGGTCAGCAACGCGCCGGCCCCTAGCTGGTAAATGCCTTGGTTCTCCACCCCGGCGCTGCGCAAATGCCGGACCAGGCCGTATTCTTGAAGGTTTTTCGCCAAAAACGCCTCTCGGTCCGCCACCAGCCGAACGGCCTTGTCGGGAAAGACCAGCCAACGGTTGTCAAAGTTGATGAACAGCACAAGCAGCAAGACCAAGCTAGGCGCAACGAAGCGCAATTTTGCGGATGCAGGGCCGCGCAGTCTCCTTGGCGCAGCCGCCCCGCCAACGAGCGCAAGCAGCCGAATCAGGAACCAAACGGAGAAGAAGCACCACAGCGGCAGGAAAGTGGCCAGATAGCGAAACACCTGGGCGCTGAAAAACCAAACCAGCAACGCCGCCAACAGCAGGACGGCGAAGGGCTTCAATTTTGCGTCCATCCAAGGAATCATGAGGAAGCAGGGGAAAACGGCCATGGCGGCAATCGGGATGGGCGGGGACGAAAAATGCCAATGGTTGACCACCAGATTGTGTGGCAGCATAAGCAAGTCCAGCGGGGACTTGCCAAAGCCGCGGCTCTCGAAGTTCTGGACTTGGTTGGCCATGTCTTCGGCCCGCCATGGCCAATAGCCGAAAACCTCCCCCGCAAAGGGCGAAATGGGGTTGCCCGTGTGGACGGCGTTGTAGGCGTACCAAGGCATTCCCACTAGGACCGCGACGGCAAGGAACAGCAGCGTGGGTCGCCAACTCCGTGAATGCCAATGGGCCCAGGCCAGCAGCAGTGGAATGTAGGCCAGGGCCAGGTACTTCGAGCCTAGGGCGATGCCGAAAAGAAGGCCGGCGCAGAGAACCAGGGGCGGTCCCGTGCTGCTCGTGCAGCGGCTTAGGCAAACCACGGCCGCAAAGGCGAAGCAGGCCAGCCCCAGGTCCACGTAGGCGGAGGCGGCCAGCTGCAGAACAGTGGGCAGGGACAGGAAGAGCAGGGCGGAGCAGAAGGCCGTGACGGCGTCCGTCAGCCGCAGGGCGAGGGCGTACAGGTTCAGCGCCGCCAGGAGGCCCAGCATGAAGTGCATGCAGTGGGTGGTGACGTCGTCGCCGATCATCAGCGCGAACGAGTAGAGCAGGTTGATGTTGAGGGTGAAGAAGGGGTAGCGCAGATGCAGGTCGGGAATAATCGCCGCCTGCTCCACAAAGTGCAGCGCGTAGGGCAGGTGGTATCTCACCTCATCCGATGAATGCGGCGGGGCCAGGGGCGCCAGGGCGATGGGCGCCGAAAGCGCAGCCGCGGCGGCCAGCAGCATGAGCTTTCGGGGGTTGACGCGAAGCCGGAGCGCCCGCCGGACGGCGAGCCAAGGCCTTGGCTTGAGGCGCCATGCGGCCGACAGCAGCAACAAGGCGACGCAGGCCAGCACCGGCGTTGGCGAGAGGAGGCCCAAAATCCCCAGAGCGAAGAGCAGCAGGATCAGAACGCCCAGGCCGACCGGCGTCAGCAGGGCGACCTCCTCCAGCGCCGTCAACTTCAGCGAGCCTCGGAACAGCCCCTTGGCGATGATGAACGCCGCAACCGCGGTGCCGAGCGTGAGCAGCAACTGCTTGCCGAAGTAGAGAAACTCCATCTGGCGACCCCAAGTGACTTTCAATGGCGCTCGGAAAACGCCCTGCGGCGCCGCCGCACGGACCGGCTAAGCAGACCCAAAGCCAAAGTATAAGTCAGCAGGCAGGCGACCCGCCCAGCCTAGGCCCGGTGCGCCGCAGCGCCCTCTTGCCCATCCCCAATCCCCGCTTAAGGAGTCGTTGGAGCGCGTTGCAAGATGCACCGTGCAAGGGTTTTCCCGGCAATTGCATGGTTGGGACTTGCGACGGCCTGCCGCCTGGGGCCGCCGGCGGCGAGCCGGGCGATCCTTATCCGGGGGTTGGGGGCCTGCATTCGTCCTTGTGCAAAATGTCGTATTTCTTCAGGTAGCCGCGCAGCTGGTGGTAGGTCAGGGACAGCAACTCCGCGGCCCCGCCCTGATTGTGCTTGGACGCCTGCAAGGCGCGTTCGATGGCGGCGATCTCGAATTCCCGCACCTGCTCCTTTAGGTTGAACGGCAAGTCCGGCGTTCGCCTGGCCGGCGAAGGCTTGGGGGCGGCTTCCGGCGCCGGCCGGTAGGGTGAATCAAACGGGTCCAGAGTGACTTCCCGCACTAGGCTGTCGGCGTCCGCTCGGTAAACGCAGCGCTCCACCACGTTCTTCAGTTCACGGACGTTGCCGGGCCAGCCGTGCGCCAACAAGCGCTGCTGCGCGGTGCGGGAGAACCCGGGAAACAGGGTGCGCCCCAGTTCCCGGGCCATGTTGATGGCGAAGCGCTCGGCCAGCAGCAGGATGTCTTCAGGCCGTTCGCGCAAGGGCGGCAGGGTGAGGACGTCGAAGGCCAGACGGTCCAGCAGGTCGGTGCGGAACTTTCCCGCCTCGGCTAGGCGCGGCAGGTCCTCGTTGGTGGCGGCGACTAGGCGGACGTCGGTGTACTGGGTCTTGTCGCCGCCCACGCGTTCGTATTCGCCGTACTCGATCACCCGCAGCAGCTTTTCCTGCACCAGGGGCGAGCTGTTGGCCAGTTCGTCCAGGAACAGGGTGCCGCCGTCGGCCCGCTCGAAACGCCCTCGGTGGGTTCTGGCGGCGCCAGTGAAGGCGCCCGCTGCGTGGCCGAACAATTCGCTTTCCAGCAACGCCTCGGAGATGGCGGCGCAATTCATTTTCAGGAAGGCTTCCGCCGAGCGGTTGGACAGGAAGTGCAGCCGTTCGGCGATCAGCTCCTTGCCGGTGCCGCGTTCGCCGACGATCAGCACCGGCTTTTCAAGAGGCGCAACTTGGGACGCCTCCTCCAGCACCCTGATGAAGGCGGGCGATTCCCCCAGCGGTGTTTCCGGTTCGGCAAGCATGGCGCGAATTCTGCCAAATTTTGGCCACGTTGGCCAACAAGAGTCTGTTCCAGTTTGGTCAATTTCATTTAATCGATTGAAAAATAAGAAAAAATAGAAAACAAGCCGATCTGGCACGGAACCTGATATCTAGGCTGCAAGGGCCTCGCATGGCCATCATCAAGGAGGTAGATCGCAGATGAGCATCTTTTCGCGGATGACCGACATCATCAACTCGAACCTGAACGCCTTGCTCGACAAGGCCGAAGACCCGGAGAAGATGGTGCGGCTGATCATCAAGGAGATGGAGGACGCGCTCGTGGAGGTTCGCTCCACCTCGGCGCGCGCCATCGCGGACCGAAAGGAACTGCTGCGCCGCCAGGAATGGCTCAACGCGGAAGCCGACGAATGGCAGCGCAAGGCGGAAGTCGCCGTCGGCAAGAAACGGGACGACTTGGCCAAGCGCGCCTTGGTGGAGCGCAACAAAGCCCGCGAAGGGGCCGAGCACCTAAGCCGCGAACTGGACTTGATCGGCGAGACCCTTGACAAGCTGAACGGCGACATCGGCGCTCTGCAAGCCAAGATCAAGGACGCCAAGGCCCGTCAACGCGCCCTCGTCGTGCGCGGCAAGGCGGCGCAGACGCGGCTCGGCGTGCGGCGGCAGCTCAATGACCACGACGTCGATGACGCCATGCGGCGCTTCGAGCTTTACGAGCGTAAGATGGACGACCTTGAAGGTCAGATTGAATCCTACGACCTAGGCCAGAGGACCCTGGCCGATGAGATCGCGGACCTTGAGAAAGACGATCAGGTCGAAGAGCAGCTCGCGGAACTGAAGTCCGGCATGTCGGCCCGCGCTGGAAAGGGCGAGCAGCAGCTTGCGGCCCCTCCGGGCCAGTGAGGCCAACCAGCCAAGCAAGGGCCGCGGCCCGCGGACGCACGGCATGGGCCGCAACAACGTCTAGGAGAACTAGGGAGCAGTTATGGATGGCATGGCCTTCGCCTTCTTCGTGCCGACGGTTCTGTTTCTTTGCATCGTCGCGCCAATCTGGATATTCATGCACTATCGCAGCAAGCAGAGGGCTCAGGGCGCCTTGTCGGAGGAGGAGCGTGAGGAGCTTGCGGCGCTCGGCGTCAGGGCGGAGCGGATGACCGAGCGCATCGAGACCTTGGAGGCCATCCTGGACGCGCAGACGCCGGGATGGCGCAAGCCCTTGGGCGAGGAGCGTTGATGAACGAGGAGCTGGGCGGCCAAGGGGCCGGCGGGCCGCATCGGGACCCTGGGCGGGACGCCGCCGAGGACTTGCGCCGTGCGCTGAGCCGCTTGGAGAAGGTGGTTGAGAAATTGGCCGCCACCGCCAGCGGCGCCATTGCCGGCCGCGCCGCAGCCTTTATAGATGAAATGACGGGCCGGTTGGAGCGGGACTTCGGCCGGCGCGCCTCCAGCAAGAGGCGGCGGCGTCATGAGCGCCAATGGTCCTTTGACCGGCCGGCGGCCAGACGGCTAAGCCGGGACCGGCGGCGGGCCAAGATCGCCGGGGTCTGCGCCGGCATCGCCAACTTCTACGGCATGGAGCCTTGGGTGGTGCGCTGCATGGCCGTGACCGGCCTGATCTTCCTGCCGAGCATCGTCTTTCCGGCGTACTGGATTCTGTTTTTCGTGATGCACCGCTCCCGCGGAAGGGAGCGCTGCGCCCGGCGTCCGGCGCAGCCGCCCGACGGCGGCCTCGGCCAACCCTCGGAGGCGCCTGAGCTCGGTGCGAAGCTCTCCCCGCGGCGCAGCCTGCGCAATGTGCGGGCGGACCTCATGCAGGCCGAGTTGCGCTTGCGCCGCATGGAGTTCCACGTCACTTCGGGCCAGTACGAACTGCAAAAGGAGTTCAACGAGCTTGACGACCGCCCCGCAAGGGGCTGAACCCGCCGCCGTCAATCCAGGACGGGCGGCGGACCAACTGAAGGAGGCCGCGGACCTAACCGCGTCCGGGCGCCCTTGCAGGAAGGGAATTCGCGTTAGAATTGGGCCGATGAGCTACCAGGTACTAGCCCGGAAGCTGCGGCCGGCGGACTTCGCCAGCCTCGTCGGCCAAGAGCACATCGTGCGGGCGCTGCGCCACGGCCTTGACGCCGGTCGATTGCATCACGCCTATTTGTTCACCGGCACTCGGGGGGTGGGCAAGACCACGGTGGCCCGCATTCTGGCCAAATGCCTGAATTGCGAAGCCGGCGTCAGCTCCACGCCTTGCGGCCAGTGCTCCGTCTGCGTGGAGGTGCAGGAGAATCGCTTCGTTGACCTGATCGAAGTGGACGCCGCCTCGCGCACCCGGGTGGACGACACCCGCGAATTGCTTGAGAACGCCCAATACCTGCCGGCGCGGGGGCGCTACAAAATCTACCTCATCGATGAAGTCCACATGCTCTCCACGTCCAGTTTCAACGCCCTGCTGAAGACGCTGGAGGAGCCCCCGGACCACGTCAAGTTCCTGCTGGCCACCACGGACCCCAAGAAGGTTCCCATCACGGTGCTGTCCCGCTGCCTGCAGTTTCAGCTCAAGAACATCTCCAAGAAGCGGATTGCCGGCTACTTGGCCGAGGCGATGGCCGCGGAGGGCGTTGAGTTTGAGCAGGAAGCCCTGGAGCTGATTGCCAAGTCGGCCCAAGGCAGCATGCGGGACGCCCTTTCCGTAACCGACCAAGCCATCGCTTTCGGGCAGGGGAAATTGGCGGCCCACGACGTTGCCGACTTGCTTGGCGCCGTGGGGCGCGACGAAATCGCCGCCGTGCTCGATGCTCTAGGCAGCGGCAGCGCCAAGGCGGTGGTGGACCTCAGCGCGGAGCTTGCCGAACGGGGCGCGGATTTTGCAGCCACGCTTGCCGAACTGCTGCAGGCGCTGCACGACGTCGCCGTCGCCAAGGCCCTAGGGGCGGCCGCGGAACCCGCCTTGAACAAGGCCGGCGCCGGAATGACTGCGGAGGCGGTGCAGCTCTACTACCAGATCGCCCTGCTGGGCTATCGGGACATGCGGGTGGGGCCGGACCCCAAAACGGCCTTCGAGATGACCCTGCTGCGCATGCTGGCCTTTGCGCCGGATGCGGCCAGCGCCGCCGCAGTGCCTCCGGCGGCGCCTGTTGGCGAACCGGCTGCTGACCCTTCAGCCAAGGGGCCGAGCCGCTCCGCGGCGGCGTCCGCCGGGGCGGGGCAACGCCGCTCGGCCAAGCCGCCAGCCGCGCCGCAACCGTCGGCGCCGCCGCTGGAAGGAGCGGAACCGGACAAAGCCTTGGCTGCCGAATGGCGCGGCTTGGTTGGCCGAGCTGACCTGAACGGCTCCGCCAAGGCGGTGGCGGAAAGGTGCATTCTGGTCGAAAAAACCGAGGAGCTGTTGCGTCTGCGCTTGGACCAGGCGCATGCAGCCATGCTCACCAGCGATCAGGCCCCCGCCATTGCGCAGGCCTTGGCGCCTCTGTGCGGCCCGGCGCGCGTTGTGATTGAGACCGGGGAACTAAGCGTGGAGTCCGCTGCCGAGCATCGCCGGAGAACCCAAGCGGAGCGGCGGGAGGCGGCGCGGCAGCGGTTTGAACAGGACGAAGTGGTGCGTTCCCTCATCAAAGGCTTTGGCGGCCAGGTGGTCGATGCGCACTACCTCGAACCTGCAGGACGCGGCTTGGGAGGGGTGGCGTGAAGGGTCTCGGCAACCTGATGCAGCAGGCGCAGCAGGTGCAGGAAAAAATGAGTGCATTGCAGGCGGAGATTGCCGCCTTGGAGGTGGCCGGCGAAAGCGGCGCCGGTTTGGTGAGGGTGGTGATGAACGGCGCCCATGAAGTTGGGAAGGTGCAAATCGACCCAAGCCTAATGGCCGAGGGGACGGAGGTTCTCGAGGAGCTCATCGCCGCCGCCTGCAACGACGCCGCGCGCAAACTGGAGGCGGCGCAACGGGACAAGATGTCGCAGTTGGCGGGCGGCTTAAATCCGCCGCTTGGCAAGTTTTTCGCCTAGGACGTGTTCAGCCCCCTGCTTGAACGGCTGGTTCGGTCGCTCCAGGTCTTGCCGGGAGTGGGTCCGAAAAGCGCCCAGCGCATGGCCTTCCATCTGCTGCAAAAGAACCGGGATGGAGGGCGGCGCTTGGCCGAAACCCTGGCCTCGGCGGTGGCGGAGGTGGGGCTGTGCGAAGATTGCCGCACGTTGACGGAGGCAATGCGCTGCCGTTTGTGCGCCAACGGCAAGAGGGATGATCGGCTGCTGTGCGTGGTGGAGTCGCCGGCGGACATCGTGGCCATTGAACAGGCCGGCGGCTACAGCGGCCGCTACTTCGTGCTGCACGGGCGGCTGTCGCCCATTGACGGCGTGGGTCCCGATGAGCTTGGATTGTCGCAATTGGTCGCCAAGGTGCGCGAGCGGAAGCCCGAGGAAGTGATTCTGGCGACCAACCCGACGGTGGAGGGGGAGGCCACCGCCTTCTACATCTCCGACCTCATCAAGGAGGAAGTGGGCAGCATTTCGCGCATCGCCCACGGGGTGCCCATCGGGGGCGAACTGGAGTACGTTGACGGCGGCACCATCGTTCACGCGCTGCAGGGGCGCCGCCGTCTTAACTGAAGCCGCCAATCCCCGCGCTCCGGCAACGACAGCGCCTTCGGCACCCCGCTGGCGCCGACGGGCCGTCGCCCAAGCGGTTTGCTCAAGCCATGCGCATGAACCTTGACGCGGGCTGCTGGGTGGCCTCCAACGGCGCCTTGGCGGAGGCCGCCAAGCACTGGGGCGGAGCGGTGGGCTTGGACACGGAGTTTCAGCGCACGGACACCTATTTCCCGATCCCCGGCCTTTATCAGTTGTCGGCGGCGTCCGGCATCTGGCTGATCGATCCCCTAGCGGTTGACGACTGGGTGCCTTTCAAGCGGCTGCTTGAGGACGGAAGCTGCGTCAAGGTCATGCACTCCTGCTCCGAGGACTTCGAGCTGCTTGGCCACCACCTGGGCGTTCGGCCAGTGAACGTCTTCGATACGCAGTTGGCCTACGCCTTCCTTTCGGAGCACTACAGCTTAAGCTACGCAAACTTGGTCAAGGCGGTGCTGGGCTTGGACCTGCCCAAGCAGCAAACCCGCTCCGACTGGCTGCGGCGGCCCCTGTCCGCGGCGCAGCTAAGCTACGCCGGCGACGACGTGGCGTCGCTCCTTGACTTGCACGGGCGGTTGCGGAGCAACCTTGAGGCGCTTGGTCGTTGGCGCTGGTTTGGCGAGGAGATGGCGCGGCGCGAACGGCCTGTGCACAACGACCCGGATGAGTATTTCGTGGGTCTCAGGGGCGCTTGGCGGCTGCGCCCGGAAGAGCTCGGCGCCTTGCGGGCGCTCTGTGCTTGGCGGGAGCGCCAGGCGGCGGCGGAGGACGTGCCGCGCAATCGAGTGGTCTGGAACGAGCATTTGCTTGACTTCGCCCGGCGGTCAAGGCTCACCCAATCCATGATTGAAGCCAGAATGCCGCGCCGCCTCGCCCGCCGCTACGGCGAAGAACTGCTGGGCGCCCATCAACTTGGCCGGGAGCGGCCGGAGGCGAAGGCGCCGCCGCCGCCGCTCAGCCGCCGTCAAGCTGCGGTGGTTAAGGAATTGCAGGCCCTAGGCCGCAGCTGTGCGGCGGCGCTGGGCATGGCCCCGGAACTCCTGTCGAGAAGGCGCGACCTGATTGCCTGCCTACGCCACCACGAGGCGCATGGCGAACTGCCGGAGACTCATCGAGGTTGGCGCTGGTCCGTCGTCGGCGCTGACTTCGCCGCAATCCTTGATGCGGCCAATGCCTAGGCCGGCCTGGGCGGTGCGCCTTTTGTTAACCTAGTCCGTCGCGGGCGCCCCCACGGGCCGGCTCGGTGCTGCAACCTTGGACGCGCAATGACAAAGCCCAGTGCAACGACCCTGCTGTTCATGCGGGGTCGATTCGGCTTCGGACGCCGCGCCCGTGGGTGAGTTGCTCGCTTGGGCCTTGGCCGCGGCGGCGGCGCTTTTGGCCTTTGCCGGCGTTTGCGCCTTGACCCGGCGGCTGCGTCCCAGTCTTTTGCGGTCTTGGCTGAGGACCTTGGTCTTGGCGCTGATGTTGACGCCGGCGCCGGTGCCGGGCTTCCCCGGAAACTTCGCCCCCGCCTATGTGGTGGCCCTGTTCGAGGCCCTGTTCCAAATCGAGGGCGCGCCCCAGCCGGCCCTGAAGCTGCTGCTGGCGGCGGGCTTGGCGGCGACGGCTTGGGCGGCGCTTTGGTCTTGGTGGAGCGCCAACCGCAAACGGCGCTTGCTTGGGCGTTAAAGGCTCAATTAAAGTAATGCGCTTGCATTTGGCCCGGTCGGCGCCGGGTCTCGCCCCTAGGCTTCCTCGGCAAGAGAGAACGCATGATTTTTGACAGCACCGACACCTACATATCCACCGACGAACTCAGCATGGCCGTTGATGCGGCGGTCAAGCTCGAAAGGCCGCTGCTCGTCAAGGGCGAGCCGGGCACCGGCAAGACCCTGCTGGCCGAGGAGATCGCCAAGACCCTGAAGCTCAACCTGATTCAATGGCACATCAAGTCGAGCACCAAGGCCATCAACGGCCTTTATGAATATGACGCCGTCTCCCGGCTGCGGGACTCCCAGCTGGGCGACGCAAGGGTGGGGGACATCCGCAACTACATCAACAAGGGCAAGCTGTGGGAGGCTTTCGAGGCCGACGAGCGGGTGGTGCTGCTGATAGACGAAATCGACAAGGCCGACATCGAGTTCCCCAACGACCTGCTGCAGGAGCTCGACCGCATGGAGTTCTTCATTTACGAACTTTCGGAGACGATCACCGCCAAGCACCGCCCCATCGTCGTCATCACCTCCAACAACGAAAAGGAGCTGCCGGACGCCTTTCTGCGGCGCTGCTTCTTCCACTACATCAATTTCCCGGACCGGGAGACCATGCAGGAAATCGTCGAGGTGCATTTCCCCTCCATCAAGAAGAACTTGGTCAAGGAGGCCATGGAGGTCTTCTTCGACGTGCGCAAGGTGCCGGGCCTGAAGAAGAAGCCCTCCACTTCGGAACTGATCGACTGGCTGAAGCTGCTGATGGCGGACGACATCCCGGACGAAATCCTCACCAATCGGGACACCAGCAAGGCCATCCCGCCGCTCTACGGCGCCTTGGTGAAGAACGAGCAGGACGTGCATCTGCTGGAGCGGCTGGCCTTCATGAACCGCCGGGACGCCCGAGGCTAGTCCTGGTGCTTAAGCAAGGGCCTTGCCGGCGCAAAAAGCGCCTTGGGGACTGGTGGCGGAGGCCGGCGGCATGCTGATCAACCTCTTCATGACGCTGCGCAAATACCGGGTGCCCGTCACCATCCGCGAGCTGCTGGACCTGTTGGCGGCTCTTAAGGGGCGCCTCGTTTACGCCGATCTTGACGACTTCTACCTGATCGCCCGCACCTGCATGGTCAAGGACGAAAAGAACTACGACAAGTTTGACCGCGCCTTCGGCGCCTATTTCCGCGGCTTGGAGGACCTGCACGGCCTGCTGGAGTCCCTCATTCCCGACGCATGGCTGCGCCGCGAGTTTGAACGCTCCCTGACCGCCGAAGACTTGCGGAGAATCGAATCCTTGGGCGGGTTGGAGAAACTGATCGAGGCTTTTCGGGAGGCCAAGCGGCAGGCGGAGGCGGAGCAGGCGAAGCAGGCCAAGGAGGGTCAGGAGGGCGAAGGCCAACAGCCCGGCCGGAACGGTCCCGGCGGCCTTGGCAAGGGCAGGAAGAAGAAGGCGAAGAAGGTCTGGCGCCAGCGTCAGTACAAGAACCTGGATGACTCCGTGGAATTGGGCACCCGCAACATCAAGATGGCGCTTCGGCGCCTGCGCAAGCTCGCCCGCACCGGCAAGGAGGAGGAGCTGGACTTGGACGGCACCATCCGCCGCACCGCCCACAACGGCGGCCTGCTCGACATCTGGATGCAGCCGGAGCGCAGGAACACGGTGAAGGTGCTGTTGTTTCTGGACATCGGCGGCTCCATGGACGCCCATGTGAAAATCTGCGAGGAGCTGTTCTCCGCCACGCGGACGGAGTTCAAGCACTTGGAGAGCTTCTACTTCCACAACTTCATCTACGAGTCCGTGTGGAAGGACAACCGCCGCCGCATGACGGAGCGCATGCCCACCTGGGAGGTGCTGAACAAGTACGCCCATGACTACAAGGTGGTGTTCGTGGGCGACGCCACCATGGCGCCCTACGAGATCACCCACGCCGGCGGCAGCGTCGAGCACTGGAACGAGGAGCCCGGCGCCCTTTGGATGTCCCGCTTCACCGACATTTACGACAAGCTGGTTTGGATCAACCCCAGCCCGCAGGAAACCTGGGAGTACTCCACCTCCGTGGCCATGACCCAGAGGCTGGTGAACGGCGCCATGTATCCCCTCACCATCCGCGGCCTCGAGGAGGGCATGGCGGCCCTAACCAAGTAGCGGCTTGGCCACTCGTGGGGATCATCTGAGCCAAGAAGCGGAAATTTGCCCACATGGGCTTTTTTTTCTCTTTTTTGGTGCTACACTCGGCGGCGTTCGTTAGAACGGGTGGGGGCGAAAGCCTTCCTCTGCATGGGTGGCCTTGCGTATCGCCTTTGGTTGCGCGGGCATTGTGACATTTGGGAAGCCCGCTTGTGGGCGAAGGAGAACTGGAATGCTGAACAACAAACTTAAGCCGATCGCGATTGCCGTCGGCGCCGCTTTTGCTGGGTCCTTGGCTTCTGTGGCGCTCGCTGATGCGGAAACCGATCTGTTTGCGGCTGACGAGCTTGACCGCAGCTATGATTTGGTGGCTGAGGCCGATGGCGGTGGCGACGGCTCTTGCGGCGACGGAAGCTGCGGCGACAAAGACGACGACAGCGGCGGTGACGGCGACAGCGGCGACGACAGCGGCGGTGACGGCGACAGCGGCGACGACAGCGGCGGTGACGCCTAGGTCCGCAATGCCCTAGAGTCGATGGGTTCGCCAATTGCCGGCGCAGGCTTGGGCCTGCGCCGCGCCTTGCTTGGCGACCTTATCGCAACCAGTGCGCAAGCTCCGGACTTTCTGGAGGTTGCCCCGGAAAATTGGATTGGAGTTGGCGGCCCCCGCGGCCGCCAATTTCGCCAATTGGCGGACCAGTACCCCTTGGTTTGCCACGGTCTCTCCCTTTCCATCGGCGGCCCCGCACCGCTGGATTTTCAATTCCTGGCGGAACTCAAATCCTTTCTGGAACGCCATGAGGTGCTCGCCTACACCGAGCACCTAAGCTACTGCAGCGACGAGCAGGGGCAGCTGTACAACCTCATGCCGATCCCCTTCACCGAGGAGGCCATCGCCCACGTCGCCGCCCGCATTCGGCAGGCGCAGGACTTTCTGGAGCGCCGCATCGGCATCGAAAACGTGTCCTGCTACGCCACTCCGGGCCAAGTGCTCACGGAACTCGAGTTCGTCAACGGCGTGCTGCGGGAGGCGAATTGCGACCTGCTGCTGGACGTCAACAACATCTACGTCAACAGCGTCAATTTTCAATACAACCCCCACGAATTCCTTGCCGGCATTGACGGTGCCAAGGCGGTTTACGCGCATGTCGCCGGGCATGAGGTTAGAGGTCCGCACCTGCGGGTGGACACCCACGGCGCCGCGGTGGCCGAACCGGTGTGGGAGCTCCTTGGCGAGGCGTTTGCGCTTTTCGGTCCGCTGCCGACGGTGTTGGAGCGGGACTTCGATTTTCCGCCCTTCGTCGATTTGCTCCGTGAGGTGGAGCGCATTCGCGCCTTGCAGGAGCGTTCGCGCAGCCGCCTGCAAGCGGACGAACTGCCGAACTGATGGGGCGCGAGCTGTTTGCGGCGCAGCGCGAGTTCGCCGCCCGCATCCGCAATCCGCAGACCAATCGGGCGCCGGATGACGTCCCGGATGCGCGCATGCGCTTGTACGAAAAGCTCTTCCACGCGAATCTGGAACGCTTCCTTGCCAATGGCTTTCCCATCGCCAAAAGGGTGCTCGGCGGCGTTGGCTGGAAGAATCTGGTTAGGGCCTTCTACGACCGCCACCCTTGTCGAACGCCGTATTTTCGAGAGATCGGCCAAGAGTTTCTGGCCTTTCTGGAGGCCGATGGCGGCTTGGAGCTGCCCGATTTTCTAGCGGAGCTCGCCCACTACGAAGCTGCGGAACGCTCCCTGCAAGTGGCCCCGGACGCCGAGCCTGCGGCGGACATGGATCCGCAAGGCGATCTGCTGCGTTGTCCCGTGGTGGTCTCGCCTCTAATTCGGCTGCTGTCCTACCGCCACCGGGTGCATGAACTAGGCTCGGCCGGCGCCGGGGAGCGGCCCGTCCTTGCGCCAACCTTCCTGATCGCTTGCCGCCGCGGGGATGGAGAGGTCGCCATGCTGGCTTCCAACGCCTTGACCCACCGCCTGCTTGAGCATCTGCGCGAAGAGCTCAGCGGGCGCCAAGCCTTGCGCCTTTTGGCCGAGGAGGCGCCGACCATCGACGGCGCCCGGCTGTGCGCCCAAGGCGCCTCCATGCTCGTTCGATTGCGCCAAGCGGAGGTCTTGCTTGGGGTCAGAACGCCGGCGCTGGTGCCCGGCAAAGGCCGATAGCGGCCGCACTTTCCGGCACGGGAACGCTTCCTGTGCGTTGCTGCTTCAGAATTTTTGCAGAATGCCTGCACAATGCTTGTCATGGCGGCTGCAATGGGAGTAAGGTTCGGCAACGCATTTGCGTGAAGTTTGCCTTGCCGAAAACATGAGCCTTCTGGTCGTCGAAACTGATCCAGGGGGAGCCTCGTCGCTTGCCGATCAGCTCAGTCATTTGGGCTATTCCTCCTTGTCTGCGTCAAACCTCAAGGCGGCGGTTCGAATGTGCGACCATGCACATCCAGAACTCATCGTCTGCGACCAACTGGAGTGGTCCGAGGAATTGGCCAGCCAATACCGCTACATTCCAGTGGCCTTGGCGTCCAAGGAGTTTTCCAAGGATGTTCTGTGCAAGGCGTTGCGGGCGGGGCTTGCGGACGTTTGGAAGTTTCCTGGGGACTCGGCCGAGTTTGGCGAGCGGGTCGCCGCCATCTTGGCCCGCTCCAAGGCCGTGGCCGGCCAGTTGGAGACCCGCCTCGACCAGTTCGTGCGGGACTTGCAGAGGGATCAACGGGCCGGCAGGTACGTGCAGCTCGGCATGCTGCCGCCGAATCCGATGGCCATCGACCACTATCGGCTGCATCACCGCATCGTCCCCTCGCTGATATTGAGCGGAGACTTCGTTGACTACTTCCGCGTCAGCGAGCGTTACTTCGCCTTCTACGTCGCCGATGTTTCCGGCCACGGCGCCTCGTCGGCCTTCGTGACCGTATTGTTGAAGAACTTCTCCCGCCGGCTGCGCCGCGAATATCGGCCGGCGATGATGCAGGATCCGGGCCTGATATTGGAATGGCTCAACCAGGAGCTGCTCGACCAGCACATGGACAAGCATGTGGCGCTGCTCATCGCCGTTTGCGATCTCGCCAACAACAGCTTCCGCTTCGCCAACGCCGGCCACTATCCGCAGATCGCCTGCGTCGCCGGCGGCGCGGCTCGATTCATCGAACTAAGCGGCAAGCCCATTGGCCTGTTTGACGCGGTTAGCTATGAGGCGGCCGCATTGGACCTTGCCGTTGGCGACCGTTTGGTGATGTTCACCGACGGAGTGCTGGACATCCTTGCGGGAAAGTCGCTGGCGGAGAAGGAGCGAACTTTGCTGCGGGCGATTGAGGAAAACCACTCCGTGGACGGACTTTGGCGCTTTTTGGAGTTGACCGAAGGCGAAGGCGCCCACGGTCCGGATGACATTACTTGCCTGATGGTTGCGAGGGAGTCCTAGTGTCCGGTCAAATCATGGTCGCCGCCTACGACGGCGTTTACGAGTTGAAGTTCGTCGGCGACGTCCGCCTGACGGTCAGCAACGCCATCGACGGCTTCGTTGCGCGCATGTTCAACGACGCGGGCTTCAAGTCGGTGTTGATCGACCTTAGCGAAATAGACGCCATCGACAGCACCTCCCTAGGTCTTTTAGCGAAGCTGTCCATTGAGGCCAAGAGGCGCTTCAACTACGCTCCCACGCTGGTGTCCACCCGCCCGGACGTGACTCGAATACTGGTCACGATGGGCTTTGACGACGTCTTCCGCATCATTGACGCGCCCTTGCGGGAGAGCGCTCAGCTTACGGAACTGCCCCAGGTCCCGAACACCGGCGAGGACGAACTGCGCAATCGGGTCATTGACGCCCATCACACGTTGGTCTCGATGAACGCCCGCAACCACGAAACCTTCAAGGACTTGGTGGTCGCTCTGGAAGCGGAGGCGGAGGAGTCCAAGGCGCCGCGGCGAGCTGCTTCGCTTTGAGCTTGGCGGCGATGAACCTGCGGTGGTCAACATACAGCAGGTCGGCCGCCTTGCGGATGGCCGCCTCCTCGTACTTGTCCAGCTCCGCGTCGCTGTAGGCGAGGCGCCACAGCTGCACCACCAGGTCGCAGCGGCGCTCCAATGGCCAGGCCTTGACGATCGTGCGGGTGAAGCGATGCAGGCCCACGCTGTCCCGATGCTCCTCGCGGGATTGGGCCAGCAGGGCCTTGACGTCCTCAGCGGACAACGAGAAGGTCGAGGACAGCGCCCGTTCCATCGCCGCCGTCTCGGCTGCGGTCATTTGATGGTCGGCGCAGGCCACCTCCACGAGCAGCACCGCCGCGGCCAGTTCAACCTTCGCGCCCGGTTCGTCCTGGACCGGCGGCGCTTGGATGCGCTCAAGCAGCCGGGCGAGCATCAGGCGGCCCTTCGGCTTGCGCCGCAGGTCGGCGCCATGGCGGCGACGGCCTCCCGCACCGCCTCGAGGTCGTTGCTTTTAGCGGTCAGCGTTGAGGAGAGCGTTTGCCGAAAACGGCGGGCGCCGGGCTGGCCCTTGAACAGGCCGAGCATGCACTTGGTCAAGCTCGCCAGCGATGCGCCGGCCGCCAACTGCTCCGCCATGTAGTCGAGATAGGCGGCCGCCGCGTCCCGCTCCGCAACAGCCGGAGCGCCGAACATCATGGCGTCGAGCTCGCCGAGGAATCTAGGTTCATGCCAAGCGGCCCGCCCGATCATGACTCCGTCGCTCCGCTGCAGGTGCTTGGCTGCTTCGGCCAAGTTGGTGATGCCGCCGTTGACGATGACTTGCAAACCGGGAAAGCGCTCCTTCAGCTGGTGTGCCCTGGCCGGCTGCAGGGGCGGTATGCTGCGGTTTTGCGCCGGGGTCAGGCCGCCGAGCACCGCCTTGCGCATATGCACGTAAAGGGTGCGGCAGCCGGCTTCGGCCAAGGCCTCAACGAGGGTGTGCAAATGCGCATCGGTGTCCTGTCCGTCTATGCCGAGGCGGCATTTGACCGTGACGGGCAAGCCGACCCTGCGCATGGCCTTAACGCAACGGGCCGCTAGGGCCGGCTTCGCCATCAGCGCGGCGCCGAAGCAGCCTTGGCGCACCCGTTCGGAAGGGCAGCCGAGGTTGAAGTTGATTTCCGCAAAGCCGGCCGCGGCGGCCGCATCGGCCGCCGCCGCCAGCAGTTCGGGACGGTTGCCGCCAAGCTGGCAGGCCACGGGCCGTTCCGCCGGATGGCTTCTGAGCAAGCGCTGCCGGGGACCGCGCACCAAGGCGTCCGCCGTGATCATTTCCGTGAAGAGCAGGGCGTTGGCGCTGAACAGACGATGCAGGTAACGGCAGTGGCGGTCCGTCCAGGACATCATCGGCGCCACCGCCAGCAGTTTCCTCGTTTGGGCCGCATCTTCCATAGTGCGGGACATTGTACCGGAGCCGATTGCCCGCCTCGGGACGGCGCTGCGGATGATCCCGTCCACAAAACTTGCGAAACGCCGGCAATGGGCGTACAAGCATGTTTGCGGCATCCATGGATGGAGGTCAACGGCATGGGAGGCATGGAGCGCATTTGGCTTGCGGCGGGGTTCTGCGCGGCCGGCTTGGGGCTGGCGGCGGGCCTGTCGGCGTTGCCGCGGCGTCGTCCAGCGGCGACGAGATCACGGTGACGGGCGTTGCGGCCGGGGAAACGGACATCGTGGCGCAGGCCAACGGCGTTGAGTACTGGGTGCCGGTTCGGGTGGGCGGCTGATGCGCTTCCGGCTGCTTGCCGTCTGCGCGGGCGTCCTGCTGCCGGCTTGCCTGCCCGGGGCTGCGGCGGCGAGGGACGCCGGGCTGTTCTCCGCGGACGTCGAAGCTCCCGCGCTGCGCCGGCCGGCGCCGGGCCTGCTGCGCGGGGGCGCCTTGCCCCGGGGCGAAGCGCGGAGCGGGGCGTCGGGCTTGGCCTCCCCGCGCTTGGAGGGCCGCGGCCGCGTCGCCGGCATTGACCTTGGGCGGCTGTCGGCGGCGCGTTCGGAGGTTGCGCGGGGCCGCCCCCATCCCATCAGGCTGAACCTGTTCGCGGACGCGGACTTCGAGGCGGTGTTCGAGCGGACGGCGCCTACCGCGTCGGGCTACACGCTGACGGGGCGGCTTGCGGATGACCCGCTGAGCACGGTGGTTCTGGCGGTGAACGGCGACGTGGTGGCGGGCACGGTTTGGGGGGTGGACGGCGTCCACACGATTCGCGGGTCGGGCGGCGGCGCATCGGTTCGGCGGTTGGACCTGTCGCGCATTGATTTTTGCGGTGGGGGGGTGCCGCCTTCGGCGGGCCGCGCCGCTCCGCGGGCGCCGGGAGGCGTCCGGTCGGCGGCGCCCGCTCCCGCGTCGTCGGCGAATGCGTCCGCCCCGGCCGACGACGGGTCCGTGATCGACCTGCTGGTGGCTTACCCTTCGTACGTCCGCGAGAGCCAAGGCGGCCATAGGCACATGCGGGCCTTGATCGACCAGGACGTGGCCCTGGCCAACGAAGCCTACCGGGTTGGCGGGGCGTCGCAGCGGCTGGCCCTCGTCGGCGTCGCCGAGGTGGACTACAAACCGCTCGACGTCAGTTTCGATCGAAGGGACCGGCTTTGGAGTCACGGACGGGCCCACGCAGCCTTGTTCGAACTTCAGGATCCGTCGGACGGGAGCATGGACGAGGTCCATGCGCTGCGCGACAGCCGCGCGGCGGATTTGGTGCTGCTGCATTTCGCCGATTCCCCGGATCCCTCCAATTTCGGGTTTGGCGTTGCGTTCCGCTTGGACAGCCTGTCGTCCGAGGACTGGCGGGACTGGGGCTTCGCCGCTTCAACCTCCTTCCCCTTCACGCACGAGCTCGGGCACAACATGGGCCTGATGCATGAGCGGGCGGACAACCCCGGAAACCAGCCCTTTCCCTACAGCCACGGATATGCGTTCGACCATCCATCGTCCGCGGGCGCCTTGCTGACCCACGGCACCATCATGTACACCGGGCTGTTCATGAACCGCTTTTCGAACCCGAACCAGCGCTTTCCGGATGCGGAGGGCGTTCCCCTGGGCGTTCCGGGCGATGCGCCTTCCGATTCGGCGGACGGCCCGGCGGACGCGGTGCGCAGCCTGAACGGCACCCGGCGGACGGTTGCGAACTTCCGGGCGGGAGGCGCCCGCTGCGCCTACGCCGTTTCGCCGGAGGAGGCGCTTCTGCCGGCTGCGGGCGGCGTGATCAAGGTGCGCGTGGAGGCGGGACCGGGCTGCCGCTGGACCGCCGCTGGCGGCGGGTTCGCAACCTTGGCGCAGGGCTCCAAGGGGATTGGCGACGGGGAGGTGATCTACCGTGTGCCGGCCAACGAGCATTGGGAGCGGGAGGGATCCGTCCTCGTCGCCGGCGAGGTTGTCCTGACGAGGCAGGCCGGTGCCCGCCCGGTCACGCCCCTGTACGAACGTACCCCAGCCATTGGGCGGGCCATCTGCGACAACTTAAAGAAGCCCTGTGCAGAGATTGCCGCAGCGGACTTGTCCAGAGTGACCGTTCTGGAAATTGAAGATGCGCACGATTTGGAGGCGTTGCAGCCGGGCGACTTCGACGGCTTGTCCAATCTGCTCAAGCTGGATTTTGGTGGCCGCCTAGATTCCCTAAAGAACATTGCGTCCTTGCCGCCGGGCGTGTTTGGAGGACTGTCCAATCTGCGCGAACTTGACTTGGGCTACAATCCGATGGAAACCTTGGCGACTGGCGCTTTCAAGGGGTTGTCCAATTTGGAGCTGCTCCACCTTAGGGGACTTGCTTATGCTTCTTACCACCTTCACCCGAGGCCATTCGTGCTATTCGTAGAGTCGGGTGCGTTTGAAGGCTTGACCAACTTGAGGAAGCTGGATCTTGGTCTGAACGGACTCCCGTCGATTGAGCCGGGTGCGTTTGAAGGCTTGACCAACTTGAGGGAGCTGGATCTTAGCCTGAACGAACTCTCGACGCTCGAGCCGGACATGCTTCGAGGCCTGAATAGCCTAAAGCTACTCGATCTTGGAGATAACGAACTTAAGACAATCGAACTGGGTGTTGAAGTGCTACCCGCTTTGACATTCTTGGACGTTGCCGGTAACCACTTGACAACAGTGCCGACGGAGGGCGCGGGTGAGTTGCCCAATTTGACTAGCTTGACGCTGTCGCACAACCCTCTGGGGAACTTGGCGCCGGATGTGTTCGACAACCTGCCCAATCTGAAGTCATTGCATTTGATATCAACTGGCCTTGGCAAGCTAGCGCCCGGCTTGCTGGACAGGTTGCCACTACTAGTCCTCCAATTGGGTGACAATCAGTTGACAACTTGGAATGGCCGCCATGTTTCCTACAGTCAGTTGATATATCTTGGATTGCGTGGAAATCGCATAGAAAGCCTGCCGCACGGCGTGTTTGAAGGATTCGATCCCGGTAGGTTGCCTGCGGGACGCCTTGATCTGCGCGGCAATCCCGGTGCCCCCTTCGTGTTCAGGGCCGAACTGGTTCGCTTGCCCTCTTCCGGCCGTTCGGCGGAAATTGCGGTTGAGGTCGCCCAGGGCGCCCCGTTCGAAATGCGCCGCATTGAGCTTTCCGCATCCGGCGGCGCATGGTCGGCTGCGGAGACGCGGGTCGGCGCCGGCAGGCTCCGCGGGGATGCGATTCGGGTGACGCCAAGCGGCGGCGGGCCAGTGGTTGTCAGAGTGGATCGAGTGCCCGATTTGCCGCTGCCCTCTTGGTGCGCGCATGGCTTATTTATTGAACCGTGCCTTTTGGGCATTCGCACGGCAGCCGGCGCCCCGCTCGTTCTTTACGGATTTTTGGACCAAACCCTGGCGCCGGACGGCACCGTCAGGTTCGACTTGCCAACCGCTTTCCCGAACCTAGGAGAGGGAGCATCCTACGCAGTGAAGTTGAGCAACCCGGCGGCGGTGGAGGCGACGGTGCGGGAGGGCCTGCTGATCGTCTCCGCAACCAACGGCGGCGAGACGGAAGTGGCGGTGACGGCGACGGGACCGGACGGACGGCGCGAGACGCGGCGCTTCGCGGTGAGGGCGCTGGCGTCGCCGGAGGCGGTTGGGGAGATGCCGTCCCTGTCGCTTGTTGCCGGGGAGTCCGTGCGGGTGGAGTTGTCCGCAAGGTTCCGCGACCCGGACGGCGGCCCGCTGGCCTACGCCGCCGAGTCCGCGGACTCCGCCGTGGCGGCGGCCTCAGTGGATGGCGGCGCGGTGAACATTGCGGGAAGGGCGCCGGGCGTCGCCAGCGTGACGGTGACGGCCACCGACCCGGACGGCCTAAGCGCCGCGCTGACCTTCACGGTGACGGTGGAGCAGCCCGTCGGCAGCCTTTGGGGCGGCTGGCGCTCGGCCCTGCTGCGCCCGCCGCCCGCGGCCGGCGGCGACGGGTCCTGAACCGCCAAGCGTCCGCGGCACGGGTTCACCCCCGTGCCGCGGGCACGGTGCGCCCCGCTAGAGGGGCCGCAGCGCCGGGCGGGCCGCTCCGAGCAGTTCAACCTCCAGGCCGTCCAGGGAGAGCCGCTGGCCGGCCAGCATCTCCTCCAGCACCAGGACGCGGCGCACGTAGCCCCTGTGCGGGGCGCAGGGGCCTTCGGACCGGCCGTGCCGGGCGCAGGCCTGGCGCAGCGCCGCGGGGAAGGCCCGGACCAGTTCGGAGCGGGACAGCCGCTCCAAGTAGTCCAGCGCCCGCTGCGGCCGCGCTTCGGCGGCGCGGTTGGCCAAGCGGCTCTTGTGGCGCTCCGTCACCGCGTCCAGCAGGTCCCGCTTGGCGGCGGGCGGCAGTTCGGCGACGCCCGGCACCTCGCCGGCGGCGTAGAAGAGTTCGCTCAGCAGCGCCGGGGACTCGTCCGGCAGCGGGTCGTAGTCCGCGGAGGGGTCCAGGAAGCTCTGCGCCTGGGCCGCGGCGGCGCAGGCGAGGCCGGCCCATCCCAGAACGGCCAGTGCGGCCAGCCGCCGGGCGGCGGCAAGGGCGGGGCGGAGTTGCAAAGCCAATGTCTTGGTGTTCCGGCGCATCGTCGCCTCCTTTCTCGTCAAGAGGCCGCCATGCTAGTGTCCAAGGGGCCGCCCGGTCAACGACCCCGCACAGCCAAACTTATTGCTGACGAATCGATGGGTTGCGGATAACTACAAAATTGTCCTGGTTTTGTCTCCATTTTTGCTTCATTTTTTGGCCGAGCATCTGTATAGTCGTTGCTTCCAGATGCCTGAAGGGCGAAAATAGCAATCCATGATTCCCCAGCGCACCATCAGCCGGCCAGTGCATGCCATTGGCGTCGGTGTGCATTCGGGCCAGAAGGTTAGGATGACGCTGCGCCCCGCTGGTGAGAACAGCGGCATTCGCTTCGTCCGCACCGACCTTCACCCCCCAGCCTGGGTGCGCGCCTTGGCGCAGAACGTGTCGGACACAACCCTGGCCACCAGCATCGCGGAGAACGGCTGCCAAGTCTCCACCGTGGAGCACCTGATGTCCGCGCTTTGGGGTTTCGGGGTGGACAACCTCGTCGTGGACCTCAACGCGGAGGAGGTGCCGATCATGGACGGCAGCGCCGCAGCGTTTGTTGACCTCATTAGTTCAGTGGGCATTGTGGAGCAGAACGCCGCCAAGGAGTTCATCCGCATCAAGCGGGAAATCCGCGTCACGCAGGGGGAGGCATTCGCCTCCCTTCGGCCGCACAGAGGCTTTAGCGGCGCCTACACCTTTGTGGCCGACCACCCGGTTTACAACCGCTTCCCGAAGCAGGTCCGCTTGGATTTCTCCCGGGTGGCCTATGTGGAGTCGGTCAGCCGCGCCCGTTCGTTCGGCTTGGTGAGCGAGTTGGACCAAGCGCACAAGATCAACAAATGCTTGGGCTCCAGCCTAGCCAACGCCGTTGGCGTTGGCGACTACAGCATCATGAACGAGGAGGGGCTGCGCTACCGCGATGAGTTCGTCAGGCACAAGCTGCTTGACGCCATCGGCGACCTGTATCTGCTCGAGCGGCCCATTCTGGGCGCCTTCACCGGCTACATGTCCGGCCATGCGCTGAACAACAAGCTGGCCAGGGCCTTGCTGCGCTGCGACGACGCCTGGGAAATCTCCACGGTGGGCCGGGACTGCCCGCAGGACGGCACCATCATGCCTTCGGTGGCCGTGCAAGCCTGATTCGCCTGGGCCGTGCGCTTGCGCACCCGCCCGCCCTATAATGCGGCGCATGGCCGTGCGCACCCGCGTTGCTCCCTCTCCAACTGGCGATCCGCATCTTGGAACCGCCTATGTGGCGCTGTTCAACTGGGCCTTCGCCAAGAGCCAAGGCGGCCAATGCATCCTGCGCATTGAGGACACGGACGCAGTGCGCAGTTCAGCGGCGTCGGAGGCGCGGATTCTGGGGGCGCTTGCATGGCTGGGCCTTAGCTGGGACGAGGGGCCGGACTTGGGCGGCCCCTGCGGCCCCTATCGTCAGAGCGAACGCAGCGCCATCTACCGTCGCCATGCGCAGCAATTGGTCGCCAAG
The DNA here is from genome assembly GCA_965200465.1 of Candidatus Azophilus sp. Classification (GTDB taxonomy): domain Bacteria; phylum Pseudomonadota; class Gammaproteobacteria; order Pseudomonadales; family Azotimanducaceae; genus Azophilus. Next base: position 842,291 of record OZ241358.1, read on the forward strand.
GGCCACGCCTTCCACTGCTTCTGCAGCCGCGAGAGGCTGGACGCCATGCGGGCGGAGCAGCGGGCGGCCGGCACCGCCGTCGCCTACGACGGCCGCTGCCTTCAGCTCAGCGAAGCGGAGGCTGCGGCGCGGCTGCGGCGCGGCGAGTCCTCGGTGGTGCGCCTGCGCGTGCCGGCGTCGGGGCAATGCCGCTTTCGCGACGAACTGCGCGGCGCAGTGGAGATTCCCTACAGCCAAATCGACATGCAGGTGCTGCTTAAGGCGGACGGCCTGCCCACCTACCACCTAGCCGCGGTGGTGGATGACCACCTAATGGGCGTCACCCACATTCTGCGCGGCGAGGAGTGGATCAACTCCGTGCCCAAGCACAAGCTGCTGTTTGACTACTTCGGCTGGCCCATGCCGACCTTGGCGCATCTGCCGCTGCTGCGCAACCCGGATCGAAGCAAGCTGTCCAAGCGCCGCAATCCCACCAGCATCGACTACTTCCGCAGCCTAGGCTACTTGCCGGAGGCGCTGGTCAACTACCTATGCCTGATGGGTTGGTCCATGCCGGATGAGCGAACGCTTTTCACCATGCGGGAGTTCCGCCAAGCGTTCTCCTTGGAGCGGCTTTCCTTGGGCGGCGCCGTCTTTGACATCGACAAGCTGAACTGGCTGAACGGGCAATACATGCGCGCCTTGGATGTGGAGGCGTTCATGGACCGGCTGGCCGGCTGGGCCCTCAACCGGGAGCGCCTAAGCGCCTTGGCGCCGCTGCTGCAGGTGCGCACGCAGCGCTTTTCCGACCTTGCGCCGCAGGTGGCCCACCTGCTTGGAGACCGCCCGCCTTTGCAAGCCGCGGACTTCGTCCACAAGAAACTGGAACCTGAGCAGGTGGGGGAAATACTCTTCCGCGCCTCCCGCGCCGCCGACGCCTTGACGGATTGGCGGCGGGAGGAGCTTCATGCCCTTTGCAAGGCCGGCGCCGAAGGGATGGGGCTGAGTCTGCGCGACTTCCTCTTCCCGCTGTTCGTGGCCGTCAGCGGCCGCCCGTCGGGGCTGCCGCTGTTTGATTCCATGGCCTTCCTCGGCGCCGACGTCACCCGCATGCGCCTGCGCGAGGCTATCGCCGCCCTCGGCCTGTCAAAGAAGCAGCGCAAACGCCTGCAGAGGCTGCCGCCTTGAAGCCGGCCAACCGACCATGACGGGCGCCGCCGCCGCCGTCGCCGACCTTAAGACGTGCTTCGTCATTCCCACCTATGACGAAGCGGCCAACATCAAGCCGTTGCTGCAGCGCTTGGCGCATCTTCATCCAAGCCCGCAGACGGCCTTTTTGATCGTTGATGACGGCAGCTCCGACGGCACCGCCAACCTGGTGCGGGAATGCTCCGCCCGGGACGCCCGCATCCATTTGCTCGAAGGCGAAAGGCGGGGGCTTGGGGACGCCTATTTGCGCGGGATAACGCACGCCATGGACGTTTTGGGTGCGGAGGCGGTGGTGCAGATGGACGCCGATTTCTCCCATGATCCGGCCGCCGCCGGCCGTCTGTTGGCCCTTATCGCCGCGGATGCGGATGTGGCGGTGGGCAGCCGCTACGTCGCCGGCGGCTCCTTTGACCCGCGCTGGGGCTTGCGCCGTCGCCTGCTGTCCCGCTGGGGCAATCGCTTCGCCCGCTGGGTCGCCGGCCTTGGCGGCGTCCACGATTGCACTTCCGGCTTCAAGGCCATCAAAACGACGGCTCTGCGAGCAGCGGGAGTTCACGGCATTCGGGTGCGGGGGTACGTCTTTCAGGTGGCTTTGCTGCACCGTTTGCAGCAGGCCGGCGCACGGGTCGTCGAAGACGCCATCCACTTCCGGGACCGGGAGCAGGGATACACGAAGTTGGCGGCCAGGGACGCCCTGGAGTTTTTTCTGCACATCCTAAGGCTGGGTGCGGCCCATTACCGCAACGTATGGAAGTTCGGCTTGACCGGCTTGGTTGCGGCGACGATCAACCTCGGCTCCTTTCAACTTCTGCTTGAGTTGGGCCTGAACAAGTACTTGGCTTCGCCGATTGCGGTGGAGATATCGATCATCTTCGGCTTCCTGATCAACAACCATTGGACCTTTGGCGACCGCCGCCTAGCCGGCCGGCGGCGAGTGCGCGGCCTGAAGTTCAACCTCATCGCCTTGCTGACCTTGGCGCTGAACTTCGCCATCTTTGTGACGCTTTCGCTGCTGTTCGCCAATGCGCCGCCGCTGCTGCTGCAGGCCTGCGCCATTGCTCCGGTGGCGGCGGTCAACTACTTGGTGCATTTTCATTGGACCTTTCGCGAGGCGGGGGAGCGCCCCTGAATCGCCAAGCCGCCAAGCCGCCCACCATCGGCATAGTCGCCGGCGAGGCCTCAGGGGATCAGCTCGGCGCGGGATTGATGCGCTCCCTGGCCGGCCGGCTGCCGCGGCCCCGCTTCGTCGGCATCGGCGGCGCCGCGATGCGCGCCGCCGGGCTTGAGCCCATGGCCGCCTTCGATTTGCTGGCCGTCAACGGCTTCCGGGAGCCGCTCGTCAAGCTGCCGAGCCTGCTGCGCCTGCTGTTGCGGCTGCGGCGCGAATTGCTGGCCCAACCCATCGATCTGTTCATCGGCGTTGACTTCAACGTCTTTAATTTGCTGCTGGAGGCCAAGCTGAAGCGGGCTGGGGTGCCCACCGTCCACTACGTCAGCCCCGCGGTTTACGCTTGGCGCCCGGGGCGCGTCAAACGCATCGGCCGGTCTGCGGATGTGCTGCTCGCCCTGTATCCCTTCGAGCCGGCCCTCTACGCCGGCGCCGGCGTTCGCGTGGTCTTCGTTGGCCACCCGTTGGCGGACGCCATTCCCCTGGACGGCGGCAGCGCGGCCAACCGCCAAGCCGCTCGCGCCGCTCTGGGCCTGACCGCGGAGGAAACGGTCATTGCCCTTCTTCCCGGCAGCCGCGTCAGCGAAGTGCGGCGGCACATGGACCTGTTGCTGGAAGCCGCCGAGCTCATCGACCGGCGCCTCGGCGGGGCCGCCTTCTTGGCGCCTTGCCCGCGAGCCGCCTTGGCTGCGGAACTGGAGCGGCGCCGAACGAGGCGGTCCGCAGTGAAGCTGCAAATCCTCCAAGGCGACGCCCGGCAGGCGCTGACCGCCTGCGACGGCGCCATCGTCAAGTCCGGCACCGGCGCTTTGGAGGCTCTGTTGCTGCGCCGTCCAATGGCTATCATGTATCGGCTGGGAACCCTAAGCTATGGGCTGGCGCGTCTGCTCGTGCGGACGCAGTTCGTGGGGCTGCCCAACCTGCTTGCCGGGCGGCGGCTGGTGCCCGAACTGCTGCAGCGTCAGGCGACGCCAACCGCATTGGCGGCGGCCTTGCTGGAGGAGCTCGACAAAACTTCCGCGCAGGCGGAAACTCTGGCCACGTTTGCGGCCCTGCACGAGCAACTGCGCCGCAACGCAAACGAACGCGCCGCCGATGCGGTGACGGCGCTGTTGGGAGCTGTTTCAAGGCAACCATGAGTCCGCCTTGGCAATGGAATTCGGCTTCGGCCGGCGTTGACGAGGCCGGCCGCGGCGCCTTGGCCGGCCCGGTGGTGGCCGGCGCCGTCATGCTGCGCGAAGACTGCGCCATCCAAGGAATCAAGGACTCCAAGCAGCTGTCTCCTAGGCGGCGGGAGGAGTTGGCGGAACGGATTCGCAGCCGAGCCTTCGCCTTCGCCTTGGGGCGAGCCGAGGTGGAGGAGATCGATGAACTCAACGTGCTGCAGGCCAGCCTGCTGGCCATGGCGCGGGCGGTTGCCGGCCTTCCCGTCCGGCCCGAGCGCGTTTACGTGGACGGCGGCCAAGCGCCGCAAATCAACATGGACGTTCCAGTGGTGACGGTGGTCAAGGGCGATGCGCTGCTGCCGCCGATAAGCGCCGGGGCCATTCTCGCCAAGACGGTGCGGGACGCGGAAATGCGCCGCCTAGCCGCGGTCCATCCCGGCTACGGCTTTGACCGGCACAAGGGCTACGGCACCAGGGAGCATCTTGCCGGCTTGGCGGCGCTCGGCCCCTGCCCGATTCATCGCCGCACCTTTGCGCCGGTGCGCAGCCTCATGAGCCAAGGCTCGGCGGCGGGCCTTGCGGGAGCGGTTCCATGAGCTCGGCCGGCTTCGTGCATCTGCGGGTGCATAGCGAATTCTCCATCGTCGAGGGCCTCGCCAAGGTCGGTGACTTGGTGAACCGCGCCGCCGAACTCGGCATGACCGCCGTGGCCCTGACGGACCAAGGCAATCTCTTCGGCCTCATCAAGTTCTACAGGGCTTGCCTGAACAAGGGCGTCAAGCCGATTCTGGGCATTGATCTGCACCATCAGCCGGAAGGGGCGGAGGGCAGGCGCCGGCTGACCCTTTTGGCGTGCAGCGCGGACGGCTACCGCAACCTGCTGCGCTTGGCTTCCTGCATCCACACTGGCGCTGGGGACCGGAAGACGGCGCCCATGGAACGGATCGTCGAGCACAGCGATGGCCTGATTGCGCTGTCCGGCGCTCCCGACAGCGAGATCGGCCAGGCGCTTCTGCACAACGACCTGGAGGGTGCGGAGCGCGCCGCTCGGCACTTGGCCAACCACTTTCCCGACCGCTTCTATTTGGAGGCGCTGCGCACGGGGCGGGTGGCGGAGGAGGCTTGCCTGCGGGCTGCGATGGTCTTGGCGGAACGCCTGGAGCTGCCCGTGGCGGCCACCAACGACGCCTGTTTCTTGGCCGCGGAGCACCATGAGGCCCATGAGACTCGGGTGTGCATAAACGAAGGTTGGGTGGTGCATGATTCGCGTCGGCCTCGGCGCCATAGCCCGGAGCAATACTTGAAGTCGGCGGAGGTCATGGCGGAGCTGTTCGCCGACCTGCCGGAGGCGGCGCAGAACACCTTGGAGATCGCTAAGCGCTGCACGGTGGAACTGGAGTTGGGCCGTTCCTGCCTGCCGAACTACCCGGCGCCGAACGGGGAGGACCTGACCTTCTACCTGGAGAAGGTGGCGCGGGAGGGGCTGGCCAACCGCTTGGCGGAAATCAGCACCTCGGGCGCCTATGCGGCGGACGAGCAGGTCTATCAGGAGCGGCTTGCCTATGAACTCGGCGTCATCAACGAGACCGGGTATCCCGGCTACTTCCTCATCGTCATGGAGTTCATCGCCTGGGCCAAGGCGCAGCAAATCCCGGTGGGGCCGGGGCGCGGCTCCGGCGCCGGCTCATTGGTGGCCTACGCCCTGGGCATCACCGACCTGGACCCGGTGCATTACGATCTGCTGTTCGAGCGCTTCCTCAATCCGGAGCGCGTCTCCATGCCGGACTTTGACGTGGACTTCTGCGTTGAGGGCAGGGACTCCGTAATTCAGCACGTCTCGGCGCTCTACGGCGAAGAGGCCGTCAGCCAGATCGCCACTTTCGGCAGCATGGCCGCGAAGGCGGTGGTGCGGGACGTGGCCCGCTCCCAAGGCAAACCCTATGCGTTGGGGGACAAACTGGCCAAGCTCATTCCCAACAGGTTGGACATAACCCTAGCGGACGCCGTTGCGGAGAGCGCCGAGCTTAGGACGTTCATTCAGGCCGACGAGGAAGCCGGCGAGATCATGGACATGGCCTACAAGCTCGAAGGCGTGGTGCGCAATGTGGGGCAGCACGCCGGCGGCGTGGTCATCGCGCCTTCGCAGTTGACGGATTTCGTGCCGCTCTACGTGGATGAGCGCAGCGGCAGCCTGATCTCCCAATACGACAAGGACGACGTCGAGCAGGCCGGCTTGGTCAAGTTCGACTTCCTCGGCCTGACCACCCTAACCATCATCGATTGGGCGGTGCGGGCGGTCAATCGATCAATCCAAGCCGCCGGCGACGGGGAGCTGATCGACCCAAGCCGGCTGCCAATGGACGACCGGGCCACCTACGACCTGCTGAAGCGGACGGAGACCGTCGGCGTGTTTCAGTTGGAGTCCAGGGGCATGAAGGAGTTGATTCGCCGCCTGCAGCCGGACAGCATCGACGACATCATCGCGCTGGTGGCTTTGTACAGGCCCGGGCCGCTGCAGAACGAGGCGGACAAGGACTACATCGAGCGCAAGCACGGCCGCGCCAGGATAGTCTATCCCCACCCGGAGCTTGAACCCGTCCTGAAGAACACCTTCGGCGTGGTCATCTACCAGGAGCAGGTGATGCAGATCGCCCAGGTTCTGGCGGGGTTCAGCCTAGGCCAGGCCGACATCCTGCGCAAGGCCATGGGCAAGAAGGACCCTGAGGAGATGGCCAAGGTCCGCGGCCGGTTCCTCGCTGGTGCCGAGGCCCACGGAGTTGACGCCGACCTGGCCAATCAGCTGTTTGACCAAATGGCCACCTTCGCCGGTTACGCCTTCAACAAGTCCCATTCGGCCACCTACGCCTTGGTGGCCTATCAAACCGCTTGGCTGAAGACGCACCATCCGGCGGAGTTCATGGCGGCCACGCTGTCCGCCAAGATGGGAAACACGGACAAGGTGGCCGAACTGATCCACGAGGTTCGACGCCTGCATCTCAAACTGACGCCGCCCAGCGTAAACCGCAGCGAATTTCGCTTCTCGGTCGTCGATGGCGACATCGTCTATGGCCTTGGTGCCGTGCGCGGGGTTGGCTCAGGGCCGGTGGAGAGCATCATTGCCGCCCGTCAAACCGGGCCTTTCGCCAGCCTGCGGGCGTTTTGCCTGCGGGTGGACGCCAAGCGCGTCCACAAGCAAGTGATCGAAGCCCTGATCCACGCCGGGGCCATGGACGAGTTCGCCGGTCCAGGGGAAGCCTTGGGCTCGGTGCGGGCGCGCCTGCTTGCGGAGCTGGAGCAAGCGCTGCAAGCCGCCGAGCAGGCAACCCGCAGCGCGACCTTGGGCGTCAGCGACATGTTCGGCGGCGTCAGCGAAGACGAGCAGCCCGCCTTGGCGCCGCCTTCGGCGCCGGCCCTGACCCACGCCGAACGCCTTGAGCTGGAGAGGAGCGCCTTGGGGCTGTACCTCACCGGCCATCCGGTGGATCCCTATTTGCGGGAGTTCAAGGATCAATGCCGCCGCTTGGCGGATGCGCAGGCGTCCCCAAATAGGCAGCGCCTCTTCGGTTTGGTCGCCGATCTTAGGGTGCGCCGCCAAGGCGCCAAGGAGCGGGGCATCCTAACCATGGACGACGGCTCCGCCCGCATGGAGGCGGTGCTGCATCCGGAGGTCTATGAGAGAAGCAAGGATAAGCTGGACAAGGGCGGCGTCTTGGTGCTTGAAGGGGTGGTGGAGTTCGACCAGTACAGCGGCGGGGAGCGGCTGCGCGTTGACAAATCCTTCACCGTTGATGAATGGCGTCAACGGGCCGGCGTTTGCCTGCGCATAGACCTCAACGGCGACGAAACGCCTGGCGACCTGCCGCAACGCCTGACGGCGGCGCTAAAGCCGCATCGGGTGGGGGAGGGCGGCTGCCCCGTCACCATCGGCTACCAAGCGGCGGAAGTTGCGGGGTCGGTTCGCCTCGGCTGGCGGGTGCAGCCCGCCGAAACGCTGCTGCAGCGCTTGAAGGCCGAATTCGGCGACGACCGGGTGCTCATGGAGTTTGGTTGAAGCCGCCCGCCGCCATGCCTCCCGGTCCAGTCGTCCAGTCGTGCGATGTCCTCTCCGGCAGAGCCGGCCGGTTGTCCTTGAACGGTATGGAATGGCCCGCTCCCAGCCCTAGGGTCGGGCGCACCGTTGTCGGGAAGCTCTGCAGCGCATCCCGAGGAAAATGTCCGGAACAAAACTTATTGCACCCAAATCAATGGCTTGGAGAGAACAATAAAATCGTCTTGCCTGATCCGCAAAAAAAGGTTGCAATGCTGCTTTTACTTGTAATAGCCTTGGGTTGTTTACTAAGCCCCCGCAGAAGGAGAGGGCGATGAAAATCAGCAGTTGGCTCATCAGCCCTCCTGTTGTCGCTGGCCCCGTTCGATCTCCACGCTCAAGATGGGACCCCATCGGCTTGGCTGAACCACAGCGGCACCGCCACCTACGGCGCAAGGGATTGTTTTCGCTTCAAGAGGCCGTGGTTCGTTAACGCAAATTTGACTGTACTGCCGCCCGCGGTTCAGAAGACTGCGAGTACTGGCCTTTTCAGCAAGGTGTTTTCGGAAAGTCAAGGAGAACGTTGAAATGTTGTTTCAGGACATGCCCATTGCCGAGTACGAGAGGAAGGTTAAGGATCTCATGAAAAAACGCAATGGTGAACCCTTGTATAACGGTACGCTGGAACATGCGGTTGTCATCATCCACTGCATGCTGAAACAAGCTGACAAATCTGTTGACATTCTTACGGGAAAGCTCAACCGGAATGCGTACGGCCACTATCAGATTGTGGAAGCAGCAAATAATTTCCTCAATCACGATGCTTATGAGCGGAAGATTAGGGTGCTGTTTGAAGATGAAAATCTTCGCTCAACAGAAGAGCTTTCTAAACACCCTTTGCTCGGTAGTCTTGCCTCTGGGCAAGTCGAGTGCCGAATGGTGCCCAAACCTAGGCAAGGCGCGTATGGATTTCATTTCATTGTTATGGATGATGACAGCTATCGATTCGAACCGGATAAAGAAAGGTTTGGATCGGTTGCGGCCTTTGGAGACAATGAAAATGCGCAGCATCTGAAGGGGCTTTTTGAAAAACTTTGGCATGAAAGTCAAGGCAATGCAGTCGAACTGCGCAGCGCTACTTGCTAATTTTCTGACAGAGGGGAAGGCTTGCGATGTGGGCGATTCGACATGATTTTTCCGCCATATCCCGCCGGCTCTAAATGTCTTTCCGAATATGGAAAACTGCGTTTCATCCCTTACTTCTATTCTTCCGCTTGCAGGATCAGTTCTAGCAGTATCCCTTGCCTACGCGAATCTAAGGAAATTTCGCTATGGAGATGCTGTGGAGAAGTCCGCCAGAAACTTATTGAGGGAATTCGAAGACAACGAAGACATGATCAAAGGAACTGCCTCTTACAAGGCGCTTGATGCTTTTGCCAACTTTCAGAAGAAAAATATACCAAATGACGTTTTCAAGAAAGCTGGAATTAGATTTATAAAATGGGTTTACAGAATATTGTTTTTAAGCGGAACGGATACAATTGTGTCAACAGTTTGTGCCGTATTTGCGGGCATTTGCATAATTTTTGGTTCGGCTCACCCCATCGGAATCATGACTTGGTCGTGCCAAATGTTCACCAATCCCAATTATTTCTATTGGCCTCTTTTATTTGGTTTTGCTTTTTCGCCAGCATGCGTGCTTGTTGGTATGTGGATCATGAGGAAATGCAAAAGCCTTGGGGAGCATCTTGCTGCTGACCTTTCTGGCATGATGAGGGCTCAGATCCGAAAAGCAACGATAAGTGGAGATTGACATTTACAAATTGAAACCCGTCCGCCGCATGGCGGACGCTCTTTTCGTCCTCCACGGGAACGGGCGGCTCCCCCTCGGTGAGCACCCAATTTCGGGGCGGGGCGCTTCGTGTTGAGCGGCCACATTCACTCTGGAGCGGCGGCTGCGGACCCTTAGTTTCTTTCGCCGACGACGCGGACCTTAGCTTGATGGAAAGCAGCGATCTTCTGCGTCCAGCGCTAGCCGCGTTCGACCACAAGCGGTTGGTGGTGGCCTTCTCCGGCGGCATGGACTCCACCGTGCTGCTCCATCTTGCGGTGCAGGCGGCCGCTTCCTCAGTGTCGGCGCTGCACGTCAACCACGGCCTGCACGCCGCTGCGGATGAGTGGCAGGCGCATTGCGCGGCGGTTTGCGGCGGCCTTGGCGTACCGCTGCTAAGCCGCCGGGTGCAGGTTGCAGGCCGCAACCAGGAGGCGGCGGCGCGGCGCGCCCGCTACCGCGCATTTGACGAACTGCTCGGCGCCGGCGACCTGCTGCTGCTTGGCCACCATCGGGACGATCAGGCGGAGACGGTGCTTATGCGCCTGCTGCAAGGCCGGGGCGCCTTGCCCATGCCGGACAGCCGCCGCCTGCCCGGTGGGGCGGTGGTTCTGCGCCCGCTCTTGAACGTCCCCAAGCGGGAAATTCGCCGCGTCGCTGAAGCACTCGGCGCAACCTGGATCGAGGATTCCAGCAATTCCGCCCTCCACTTTGACCGCAACTTTCTGCGCCTGGAGGTGCTGCCGCGGCTGGCGCGGCGCTGGCCCAACGCCAAGGCCGCCTTGGTGGACGCGGGCCGGTCAAAGGCCGTCCATGACGCCTTGCTGAGCCATTTGCTCAATGCGCAATCCCTTGCTTTGGGTGAGTTGCCGGCGGAGTTTCAGGTGCCGGCGTTGCGGGCGTGGCTGGCCCGCTTCGGCGAATCCGGCGCCAGCCGCCGGGCGCTGGCGGAGTTCGCCGCCCAACTGAGTGCGCGGGCGGACGCGCAGCCGGAACTGCGCCTGGCCCGCGGCAGCCTGCGCCGCTGGCGCGGCTTGGTGCGCTATGCGCCTTTCCCCCCTGTTCTGCAAAGCAGTTACGCCTTGCAGCCGCCCGGCGTTCTGGCGCTGCCGCACGGCGAACTGTCCATTGAGGCGGCGCAGGAAGGCGGGTTTCACGCCGCCGGCGCGGTTGAAGTGCGCTTTCGTCAAGGCGGCGAACGCCTCGCCCTAGGCGGCCGTTCGCGTTCGCTGAAAGCCCTGCTGCAGGCCGCCGCCGTGCCTCCTTGGGAGCGCAGCGCCCAGCCGTTGATCTTCCAAGGCGAGGAGCTGTGCGCCGTGCCCGGCGTCGCCGTGGCCGACTTGCCGGCCGGACCGCCCCGTTGGCAAGCAGCCTGGACGCCCAAGACAGGGACGTTCCCGACGACTTCCAGCACCAGCGCCGGCCTTGGCCGAACCTAGCCCAAGGGGGCGTGCAAGCCCGTTTCGACACCGAGGTGCGTTGCGGCCTGCAAGTGAAATCCGCCTTGGCCGTTGAGCTAGGCGACGCAATTTGTTACTGTGCAATCCCATCTTGGATGCTGCCGGGCGCCTTGCAGTTCGGGTTGGGGGCCTCGCCGTTCCGGCAGTTTCCATCGGGTTACAGATCAGGAGGCGGCCCATGACTCGGTTCGTGTTTGTCACTGGCGGCGTCGTGTCTTCGCTGGGCAAGGGCATCCTGACGGCTTCCTTGGCTTCGGTGCTTGAAGCGCGCAAGCTGAGGGTCAACGTGCTCAAGATGGACCCGTACATCAACGTGGATCCGGGCACCATGAACCCGTTTCAGCATGGCGAGGTCTTCGTCACTGCGGACGGCGCGGAGACGGACTTGGACCTAGGGCACTACGAGCGCTTCACCCATGCCCGCATGTCCAAGCTCAACAACTTCACCACCGGCAGCATCTACGCCGAGGTGATCCGCCGCGAGCGCCGCGGGGACTACATCGGCGGCACCGTGCAGGTCATTCCCCACATCACCGACGAGATCAAGCGCCGCATCAAGCTGGTCGGCGACGGCGTCGATGTGGTGATCGTGGAGACCGGCGGCACCGTGGGGGACATCGAGTCGCAGCCCTTCCTGGAAGCCATCCGTCAGTTGCGTTTGGAAATCGGCGCCGGCCGCGCCCTGTACATCCACCTGACCCTGGTGCCCTACCTGAACGCCGCCGGGGAGATCAAGACCAAGCCCACCCAGCATTCGGTGAAGGAGCTGCGCTCCATCGGCCTGCAGCCGGACATACTGGTGTGCCGCTCAGACCACGAGCTGCCGCCGGCGGCGCGGGCCAAGATCGCGCTGTTCTCCAATGTCGAGGAGCGGGCGGTGGTGTCCATCGTCAACGCCGACACCATCTATCAGGTGCCGGCGGCGCTGCACGAGCAAAAGGTGGACGACTACGTCGTGGAGCGCTTCGGCTTGCAGTGCCCGGCGGCGGACCTGTCGAGCTGGGAGCGGGTCGTCAATGCCGAGTTGCACCCGGAGGGCGAGGTGCGCATCGCCATCGTCGGCAAGTACCTCGACCTTCTCGACGCCTACAAATCCTTGCTGGAGGCGGTCAACCACGCCGGCATTCAGCACCGCACCAAGCCGCTCATCGACTACATAGACGCGGAGGAGCTGGAGCGCAACGGAGTGGGGCGCCTAGCGGCGGCGGAAGCCATCCTGGTGCCGGGCGGCTTTGGCCGCCGCGGCTTTGAAGGCAAGATTCTGGCCGCCGGCTACGCCCGCGCCAATCAGGTGCCCTATCTCGGCATCTGCTACGGCCTGCACGCCGCGGTGATCGACTACGCCCGCAATGTCGCCGGCCTCGCCGGGGCCCATTCGACGGAGATCGAACCCGGCACGCCCCACCCGGTCATCGGCCTCATCACGGAGTGGATGGACCGAGAGGGCAAAGTCGAGCAGCGCAGCGACGGCGACGACCTTGGCGGCACCATGCGGCTTGGCGCACAGGCTTGCCGGCTGCGCCCAGGCTCCCTGGCCGGGCGCATCTACGGCGAAGCGGTCATCCACGAACGGCACCGCCATCGCTACGAGGTCAACAACGGCTACATGGCGCAACTCGAAAGGCTGGGCTTGAGCGTTGCCGGCCGTTCGGAGGACGGGGAACTCGTGGAGATGGTGGAGGTCAGGGACCACCCTTGGTTCACCGCCTGCCAGTTCCATCCCGAATTCACTTCATCGCCCCGGGGCGGGCACCCGCTTTTCAACGGCTTCCTGGCGGCGGCGATAATGCGGGGCCAAGCCTTGGCGCCGCCGGCGCTCTTGCAAGACGGCACCGGCTGATGCGGCTCTGCGGGTTCGAAGCCGGGCTGGACAAGCCCTTGTTCCTCATCGCCGGCCCCTGCGTCATCGAAAGCGAAGCCTTGGCGCTCGGCAGTGCGCAGGCGCTCAAGGACATCGCCAACGGCTTGGGCATGCCGTTCATTTACAAGAGCTCCTTCGACAAGGCCAACCGCTCCTCGCACCGCAGCTACCGCGGCCTCGGCCTTGAGCAGGGGTTGCGCATACTGGAGAAGGTGCGGCGGCAGGTCGGCGTTCCGGTGCTGACGGACGTGCATGAGGACACCCCCCTCGACGAGGTGGCGGAGGTGGTCTCGGTGCTGCAAACCCCGGCCTTCCTCTGCCGGCAGACGGACTTCATCGCCCGGGTGAGCGCCCTCGGCAAGCCGGTCAACATCAAGAAAGGGCAGTTTTTGGCGCCGGCGGACATGGCCAACGTGGTGGCCAAGGCGCGGGCGGCGGGCAACGAGCGGATTTTGGTTTGCGAGCGCGGGGTCAGCTTCGGCTACCACAATTTGGTCAGCGACATGCGCTCCCTCGCCGTCATGCGGCAAACCGGCTGCCCGGTGGTCTTCGACGCCACCCACTCGGTGCAGCTTCCGGGGGGGCTTGGCCATGCTTCCGGCGGCCAGCGGGAAATGACGCCGGTGCTGGCGCGGGCGGCGGTGGCCGCCGGCATAGCCGGGCTGTTCATGGAGACCCATCCGCACCCGGACCAGGCTCTTTCCGACGGCCCCAACGCCTGGCCCCTAAGCCTCATGGGTGATTTGCTGGAGGGCGTCAAGGCCATAGACGAGGCGGTCAAGGCGCGGCCCCTCCCAGAATGCGCAATGGGGGCGGCGCCTTGAGCGCCATCATTGCCGTAAAGGGCCGGGAAGTGCTCGACTCCCGGGGCAACCCCACCGTTGAGGCGGAAGTACACACCGCCGCCGGCGGCCTTGGCCGCGCCATCACCCCCTCCGGCGCCTCCACCGGCTCCAAGGAGGCGCTTGAACTCAGGGACGGCGACCAGGCCCGCTATCTCGGCCGCGGCGTCAGCCAAGCCGTGGCCGGTGTGCGGGGTGCCATCGCTGCGGCGGTCGTCGGCATGGAGGCGGCGGAGCAGTCCGCCGTGGATGCGCGGCTGCGGGAGGCGGACGGCACCGCCAACAAGTCCAAGCTGGGCGCCAACGCCATGCTGGCGGTGTCCCTGGCGGCGGCCAAGGCGGCCTCCCAGGACCGGGGCCTGGCGTTGTACGCGCACATCAACGAGCTGGCTGGGCGCCCGCGGATGCGGCTGCCGACGCCGATGATGAACATCGTCAACGGCGGCGCCCACGCCGACAACAATCTGGACATTCAGGAATTCATGATCCAGCCGGTCTCCCAGGAGAGTTTCTCCGAGGCGCTGCGCTGCGGGGTTGAGGTGTTCCATCATTTGCGCCGCCTGCTGCGCGAGCGCGGGCTGACCACCGGCGTTGGCGACGAAGGCGGGTTCGCGCCGAACCTGGCGTCCAACGCCAACGCCATTGAGGTCATTTTGGAAGCCGTTGAGCGGGCCGGCTACCGTCCCGGAGAGGACGTGGCGCTGGCGCTGGACTGCGCCGCCTCCGAGTTCCACGCCGCTGGGGAGTATGCGCTCAGCGGCGAAGGGGAGCGCTATGACAGCGCTGGCTTTGTCGGCTATCTGCAGCGCCTGGCGAGCGCCTATCCGGTGGCCTCCATCGAGGACGGCATGGACGAGGACGACTGGCGGGGCTGGTCTCGGCTGACCGAGGCCCTAGGCGGCGACGTCCAATTGGTGGGCGACGACCTGTTCGTCACCGACCAGGCGCTGCTTAGGCGGGGCATAGAGGCGCGCGTCGCCAACGCCATTCTCATCAAGCTGAACCAGATAGGCACCCTGTCGGAAACCTTGGACGCCATCAGCCTCGCCCGGCAGGCCGGCTACGGCGTGGTGGTCTCCCACCGGTCGGGGGAGACGGAGGACGCGACCATTGCGGACTTGGCTGTCGGCGCCGGCGCCGGCCAAATAAAGACCGGCTCCTTAAGCCGCTCCGACCGGGTGGCGAAGTATAATCAGTTGCTGCGCATTGAAGAGGCTCTGGGCGGCCAAGCGCCGTACCGGGGGCGGTTGGAGGTCAAAAACGCATGAAAATCCTAGCTGCCGCCTTGGTGTTGCTTTTGCTCGGCTTGCAGTATCGGGCGTGGTTCGGCGACAGCGGCTACTTCACCGCCGCCGCCCTCAAGGAGCAGTTGCGCGTTCAGGAGCGCCGGGCGGAGCGGCGGGCGCAGCGCAATCGCCGGCTCAAGACCGAAGTGATGGCTTTGCGCCGAGGCCAGACGGCGGTGGAGGCGCGCGCAAGGGCGGACCTGGGCATGATCAAAGAGGGCGAAGTGTTCTATGTTGTGACAGACGGTCCAAGGTGACGCGCTTCGACCTCGCCGGCATAGGCATGACCTCCGCCCGCGCTAGGGCGCGCTTCGTGGACCGCTTGGCGGACCGGGGCATAGACCATCCGGAAGTGCTCGACGCCTTTTCCGCGGTGCCTCGGCACATCTTCGTCTCCGAAGCGTTCAACCACCTCGCCTATTCCGAGCGGCACTGGGACAAGGCGCTGCCCATCGGCCACGGCCAAACCATTTCCCAGCCTTTCACCGTCGCCCTGATGACGGCGACGCTGCTCGACAAGCCCCGGCAGAGCGTGCTTGAGGTGGGCACCGGGTCCGGTTTCCAAACGGCGGTGCTCGCCCATCTTTGCAAGCGGGTGTTCAGCGTGGAGCGGCTGGAGCCGCTGTTGCTGCGCGCCCAGGAGCGGCTTGACGCCTTGGGCGTCACCAATGTCCGCACCAAACTGGGCGACGGCCACCAAGGCTGGCCGGAACACGGGCCGTTCGCCGGCATTTTGGTCACCGCCGCCCCTTGGGCCGCGCCCCGCGCCCTGCTGGACCAGCTGGAAGTGGGCGGCCGCATGGTCATGCCGGTGGGCGGCGACGAGGCCCAGGAGCTTAAGGTCTATGACCGCACCGACGCCGGCTTTGACGAGCAGGTCATTGAGGCGGTGCGCTTCGTGCGCCTAGTCAAGGGCTTGCAGACCTGACCGGCGGCGATCTTTCGGGCCAGGGTCCGGCGCCGGACGCTTCCGGCGCGCGCGACGCCGGCCTCAGCGCTTGGCTTGGCGTCTTCGTGCGCGGCCTCGCCATGGGGGTGGTGGAGGTCATTCCGGGGGTGTCCGGCGGCACCATCGCCTTCGTCACCGGCATCTATCGGGAGCTGGTGGCGAGCTTGGCGTCCTTCTCGCCCAAGACGCTCATTTGGTGCGCAACGAATCCCAAGCGGTTCTGGCGCCATCACAATCTCTCCTTTTTGGCCTGCCTAGGCGTCGGCATGGCCATTAGCCTGCTGCTCTTCGCCCGCCTTGTGAGGCACTGGCTGGAAGTGGCGCCCATCCTGGTCTGGGCGTTTTTTTTCGGGCTAATCCTCTATTCCGCCTTCGAGATTGGCCGCGCTAGAAGGCTCTCCGGCTTGGCGACCCTTGGGCTGGCCGGGGTGCTGTGCGGGCTGCTCGTAGCCGCGGTCGATCCCTTCGCCGCCGAACCGGGGCTGGCGGCCTTCTTTCTGGGCGGCGCCCTGGCGGTTGGCGCTTGGCTGCTGCCGGCGGTGTCGGGCAGCTTCGTGCTGCTGCTGCTCGGCCTGTACGTGGGCGTGCTCGACGCCGTCGCCACCTTCGACTGGCCGGTGCTGTTCGCCTTGGGCGGCGGCAGCTTGGCCGGCCTGGCCGTCTTCCCGCGCCTGTTCGATGCGCTGATGCGGCGGCATTTCGAGCCGGCCATGAATTTTCTCACCGGCCTGATGGTGGGCAGCTTGGCCCAGCTTTGGCCTTGGCGGCTTGAGGACGAACTGCTCACTCCCGCCGCTTGGAGCTTGGCTGCGGACGCTCCGGCGCAGGCGCCGCTGGCGGTGCTCATGATGTTGGCCGGGGCCGCCAGCCTATGGCTGCTGACCCTGCTGCGGGCGGACGCCGAACGCCGCCAAACGCCGCCCGACTGAACGATTGTGGAATTGCCCAGCACAGGCTTTTCCCGGGCCCTGGATCCCTGGCTTGAGCGCCTAGGGCGATGCGCCTCCTGGCTGTGGCTGCTGCTGCTCATCGTCATCGTCGCCAACGTGGTGCTGCGCTACGCCTTCGGCCAAGGGCGCGTGGAGTTCGAGGAGATTCAATGGCACCTGTACGCCGCCGGCTTCCTGCTCGGCCTAAGCTACGCCCTCAAGGATGATGCGCACATCCGCGTGGACCTGATGCACGAGCGGTTTGGGCCAACGCTCAAGGCTTGGATTGAACTGTACGGCATCCTCCTGCTGCTGCTGCCGTTCATCGCCGTGGTGCTGATCTTCAGCGTCTCCTTCGTGGCGGCCAGCTACCAATTGGGAGAGGTTTCCCCATCCCCCGGCGGGCTGCCCTATCGATGGGCCGTCAAGGCCATGCTGCCCTTGGGCTTCAGCTTCCTGCTGCTTGCCGCCCTGTCCCGCCTGACGCGGGTTTGGGCCTATCTGTTCCTTGGCCGAGGGGAGGGCGATGAGTCCGCATGAGGTCTTGGCGGTCGCCATGTTCGCCTGCTTCATCGGCTTGGTCTTCACCGGCTTTCCCGTGGCCTGGATTCTCGGCGGCCTTGCCGTCGCCTTCACCGCCCTCGCCATCGTACTGCACGTTGATTGCAACTTTCCCTTCGCCGTGGATTGGAGCTACACCTCCCTGGTGGTGGACCGTTCCTGGAACGTCATGGAGAACTGGGTGATGGTGGCGCTGCCCATGTTCATCTTCATGGGCCTGCTGCTGGACCGATCAGGCATCGCCAACCAGCTCATGGTTAGCTTCTCCAGACTGTTCGGCGGGCTGCGCGGCGGGCTTGCCGTGGCCATAGCCCTGATTGGGATGCTGCTGGCGGCCACCACCGGCATCATCGGCGCCTCGGTGGTGCTGCTGGCGCTGTTGGGGCTGCCGGTGATGCTGCGCAGCGGCTACGACCGCTCCTTGGCGTCCGGCGCCGTCTGCGCGGTGGGCACCCTGGGCATATTGATTCCGCCAAGCATCATGCTGGTGTTGATGGCGGACCGCATGGCCATGAGCGTGGGCGATCTCTTTCTCGGCGCGGTGTTTCCGGGAGCGCTGCTCGGCGGCCTTTACGTCGCCTATCTGCTTGGCTATGGGCTGCTGAAGCCCGAAGGCGCTCCGGCGGGGCGCCATGAACCGATGGACTGGCGGGCGCTCGGCGACCTCTGCATCGCCATTCTGCCGCCGGCCTTCCTGATTTTTGCGGTGCTGGGCAGCATCTTCTTCGGTTTGGCCACTCCCACCGAGGCGGCCGGAGTCGGCGCCGCCGGCGCCCTGCTGCTGGCGGCGGCGAAAGGCCAAATCGACCTACCGGTGCTGAAGGGCGTGTTGTTGGAGACCACCCGCACCACGGCGTTCATCTTCGGCGTGTTGTTGGGCGCCACCGCCTTCGCCTTGGTGCTGCGCGGCCTCGGCGGCGACGAGCTGATCGAACGCGCCCTGCTGAACCTGCCGTTCGGCCCCACGGGCGTCATCGTCACCATTCTGTTCGCCACCTTTCTGTTGGGCTTCTTCCTGGATTGGATCGAACTGACGCTGATCGTCCTGCCCTTGGTGTCGCCAGTGGTGATCAGCCTGGGGTTCGACCCCATTTGGTTTACGGTGCTGTTCGCCGTTTGCCTGCAAACCAGCTTTCTCACGCCGCCGGTTGGATTCGCCATCTTCTATCTCAAGGGCGTGGCGCCTTCCGGCATAGACGTCAAAACCATCTACCGGGGCGTGGCACCCTTCATCGCCCTGCAGATCGTCGGCTTGGTCATCATCTTCAACTGGCGGGAGCTGGTGACTTGGCTGCCGTCCCAGGCGTATCGGTAGGGAGCGCCAATGGGGCTTGGGCGCATCGCCGTTTTGGCGTCGCACGGCGGCTCCATCCTGCAGGCGGTGATGGACGCTTGCGCCACCGGCGCCCTTAAAGCCCGGGTGGCGTTGGTCATCAGCAACAACGGCGGCAGCCTAGCCTTGCGCCGCGCCGCCGCCGCCGGGTTGCAGACCCGCCACTTAAGCGGCCGCACCCATCCAACCCCGGCCCGGCTGGACGCCGCCATCTGCGCCGCGCTCAAGGAGGCGGGGGCGGACTGGGTGCTGTTGGCCGGCTACATGAAGAAACTGGGGCCGCAGACCCTTGGCGCCTTCCGCCGCCGCATCCTGAATGCCCACCCGGCCCTGTTGCCCAAGTACGGCGGGCGCGGCTTCTACGGGCGCAACGTGCATCAGGCCGTGGTGGACGCCGGCGACGACGAGACCGGAGCAACGCTCCACTTCGTGGAGGAGGACTACGACACCGGCCCCATCATCGCCCAGGTGCGGGTGCCGATTAGGCCCGACGACCGAGTCGAGGACGTCGAGGAGCGGGTGCAGGCCGCCGAACGCAAGCTGGTGGTGGAAACGCTGGCGGCGCTGATGGCCGGCGACAAGCATCAGCGGTGCATCCGAGGCTAGGCAAGCAGCTCCTCCGCCTTATGCACAACCCGATAGCGGGCTGGCGATTCGCCGGCATCGACACTGGGATGGCGCTGACCAGATCGCTTATGCTGCCGAAACATGGCGCAACGCGACCTCACCCAAGGCTCCGTATCCAGGTCCCTTTACCGACTGACGGCGCCCATGATGCTGGGCGTCGCCTCCAGCATTCTCGTGCAGGCGTTGGAGATGGGCTTCATCGGCCAGCTCTCCACGGAGCATGTTGCGGCGGTCACCTTCACCTTTCCCATCACCATGATTTTGACCAGCATCGCCTTGGGCGTGGGCATTGGCGCCTCCTCGGTGATCGCCCGCAGCCTCGGCGCCGGGGACCGTCAGGACATGCGGCGCCTCGCCAGCCACAGCATCCTGCTCATGGGCGGCTTGATGGCGTCCCTTGCCCTTGTCGGTTGGGCGCTCATAGATCCCCTGTTCATGGCGATGGGAGCGCCGGCGGACATGCTGCCGCTCATCCACAGCTACTTGGACATCTACTATCCGGGCTCGGTGCTGTTCACCCTGACCATGATCGCCGGCAGCATCCTGCGCGCCGCCGGCAACGCCGGCGTGCCGGGGTTCATGATGGCCGCCGGCGCTCTGCTCAATCTCGCCATAGACCCGATCCTGATCTTCGGCTGGTTCGGCTTTCCGCGCTTGGAGCTGGCCGGCGCGGCGCTGGCCATGACGGCCACTCGCGTCCTGACCACGGCGGCGCTCCTGTTCTGCGTTCATCAGGATGGCTTGGTGCAGCTCACGGCGCCTCTCAAGGGCTTCATGGGCTCCGCCGCCCGCATTCTGAAGATCGCCGTTCCCGCCGCCGCCACCCAGGTCATTGGCCCTCTTTCCGGCGCCCTCATCACCCGTTTGCTGGCGGCCTACGGCGAGGCGGTGGTCGCCGGCTTCGGCGTCGCCACCCGCATTGAGGCGGTGGCGGTGATGTCCTTGTTTGCGCTGTCCGGCAGCATCGGCCCGTTTGTCGGCCAGAACTGGGGCGCCAACCGCCTAAGCCGGGTGCGGGCCGGCATGAGGGCGGCCTACCGCTTCAGCTTGGCTTGGGGCTTGGCCGCCGCCCTGCTGATGGCGCTTTGCGGCGGCTGGGTGGCGGCTTGGGTCAACGCCGATGCACAGGTGGTTGCCGTGGCGGCGCTCTACCTTTGGATCGTGCCTGCAAGCTACGGCTTCTGGGGCCTGCTGATGATGTCTTCGGCCTCCTTCAACGCCTTGGGCAGGCCGGTGCCCTCCACGGTTCTTTCCTTCACCCGCATGTTCGTGGTCTATGTGCCCTTGGCGATGCTGCTGAACAGCCGCCACGGCTACGTCGGCATCTTCGTCGCCACCGCCTTAAGCAACAGCCTCATGGGCTTGGCCGGCTTCCTGTGGTTCCGCCGCGCCTTCCTCTTTGAACGGGGCGGCGCCTGACGACCGGGGCTGGCTTAAACTGGGCGCTTGGCGCACCGAATCGATGTGGGGAAAGTGATGGCCGCTGCTCGACGATTGCTGAGTTTGCCGGTTTGGCTCCTTGGCTGGGCGGCGATGGCCTCCGCCGGAACCGTCGATGATGCCGCTGTCGAACCCAACCTGGTGGCCACTGCCTACGGGCCGGTGCGCGGCGAAGCCGTGGACGGCATGCGGGTGTTTCGCGGCTTGCCCTACGCGGCGCCGCCGGTGGGGGGCTTGCGCTGGAAGCCGCCGGTTCCCCCGGCTGCTTGGGAGCAACCTAAGGACGCCACCGCCTTCGGAACGCCCTGCTGGCAACCCATCATTGACGGCATCTACAGCCGCGGCAAAGTGGAGCGTAGCGAAGACTGCCTGTACCTGAACGTCTGGACCCGGGCGCAAGCGGGGGAGGCCCGGCCGGTGATGGTCTGGATTCACGGCGGCACCCTGCGCATTGGCCACGGCCACTTGCCCATGTACGACGGCGGCGTCCTGACCAAGCAGGGCGTGGTGCTGGTCAGCATCAACTATCGGCTGGGCCCCCTGGGGTTTCTCGCCCATGAGAGCCTGTCCGCCGAATCACCGCACGGCGTTTCCGGCAACTACGGGCTGTTGGATCAGATAGCCGCCTTGGAGTGGGTGCGGGACAACATCGCCGCGTTCGGCGGCGACCCGAACAACGTGACCATTTTCGGCGAATCCGCCGGCTCCTGGAGCGTCTGCTTCCTCTACGCCTCGCCTTTGGTCGACGGTCTGTTGCACCGCGCCATCGGCCAGTCCGGCGGCCGCTTCTCCCCGCAGCCTAGGCTGTTTGAAGATTCCGCCGCCGGCCAATCCGGCCATGCGGTCGGCGCGGCCTTGGCGGCCTTGTTGGAGGCGCCGGACGCCGCGGCGCTGCGGGCCATCCCCGCCGCAACCCTCTACGCCAAGCTGGAGGCAACGAACTGGGCGGAGGACGGCAACGTCGTCTATGTGGACGGCCATGTGCTGCCCGCCGCGGTGTCTGAGTTGGTCGCCGCCGGCAAGCACCGTCGGGTGCCCCTGTTGCTGGGCTCCAACGCCGACGAAGGCACGGCCTTGTTCATGGGTCTGCCGGACATCGACGAAGCGGCTTGGCGCCGGGAGGTCGAGGACGCTTGGGGCGAACAGGCCGGCGACATTCTGGACGCCTACGCGCAAGACGCCGCGGACAGCCCCAACAGAGCGCGGCAACAGCTTCTTTCCGATCAGTACTTTGCTTGGGAGATGCGCACCTGGGCCCGGCGGCACAGCGCCCAAGGGAGCCCGGCCTGGCTGTACTTCTACACCCACCCGACGGACTTGGGCGGCGACTACGGCGCATCCTTGGGCGCCTTTCACGCTGCGGAAATTCCCTATGTCTTCGGCAATCCCCACCTCGGCTTCGGCCGGCAAACCGCAGTGACGAGCAGCGACGCCGAGGTCGCCCGCCTGATGACGGGCTACTGGACCAACTTCGCCAAGACCGGCGACCCGAACGGGGAGGGGCTGCCCTTCTGGCCGCAATACCGTCCCGCTACGGACTTGGCGCTGGAGATGTCCGCCAAGCCTCAGGTGATCGCTCGGCTGCGCCAAGCGAAGCTGGACGCCATGGACAGGTTTTTCGCTGCGCAACGCTGAACGGACCGGCGTTTCCTTGGACGACGCCAATGCCAAGCCGGCGCTTGCTTCAGGCCCCAATCCCCGGATAAGGATCGCTTGGCCCCCTGGGGCCGCGGGCCTTAAGGCCCGCAGACGGGCGGGGCGCCTGCGTTCTTAAGCATCAAGCCGCCGCTGCCTCAAGCATGTAGCTGGCCAAGCTGGGAATGCCGGCTTGGAACCTTTCGCCGGCGCCGCCTTCCGGGCTCCACAGGAAGCCTCGGTGCAGGAGGGCCGGCGCCATGCCGCCCTTGGCGGACCACAGGCCGTCAAGCCATTCGTCCTCCCGGATGGCTTCGCCGGCCTGCTCTAGGCGCCGCCTTTCCCGCAAGCCTTCGCCGACGCACTGCTTGAGCTCCGTGCGGGTGATGAAGCCCCGCTCGCCCAGCGCCGCGGCGACGTTGCGGGCGCACTCCAAGGCGCCGATTTTCTCCAACTCCAGAAAGCGCGTCCGGTAGTGCCGAAGGCGTTCCGCCTCAAAGACAGTCAGGGCTTGGTTGAAATGATCCTGGCCGAGCACACTGGGCTGCTTGTCCGCCGCCCATGCTTGATGCAGCGCATCGCCCAGCAGTTGGGTGTAGTAGGGGTAGCCGCAGCAGGCTTCGGCGATCCCTTCGACGATGCCGCCCGGCGAGTTGGGCGCCGCGCCTTCCGGGAGCACCCCGCGCTCCGCAAAGGGCGCGAGCACCGCCATGACGGCGTTGGCGTCGGTAATCGGCCCCAAAGGCGTCCGCCCATGCCGTCCGGGGCGCTCAGTGAAGGTGACGCCCATTTCGGAAAGATGGTCCGGCAGGTCCGGCGTTCCGGCGAAGGCCAAGCCCAAGGCGTTGTCCTTGACGCCGTATTTCTGATGGGCGTTGAACAGCGTCTGTCCGGCCTCCTTGCGCAGGGTGTGCGCCTCGTCGAGGATCAGAAGAACCCTGTCCCCTTGGGCAAGTCGATGCTCCAAGGCCGCGTCCATGGACATGCGGGCCGTTCGGGTCTCGGACGCCTGCTGGGTTCTGGTGGTCCGCCCCTCCGCCCTGAGCACCGCGTTGACGCCGGCGGCGCCCTCCCGGGCCGCCGCATCGCTGGTGGTGGAGGCAAGGCTTGCGGCGCCCATGACGGCTTGGGCGAAATCCGCGCTGCTCCCGGAGGCGCGCAAGGTCACGACCCGGATGCCCGCCTGAAGCGCCATGTTCTCCAGCAGCCTGATGAGGGCGGTTTTGCCCTGCCCGCGGATGCCGTGCAACCCTAGCAGGCATTGGTTGCCCTTGCGCTCCTGGATGCCGCTGACCAAGCTCCGCAGGATGGCCATTTCCCCTGCCCGGCCGGCCAGGACGGGCGGTACGACGCCGTACCTTAAGGCGAACTCCAACGGCGGCAGGCCCTTGGCCGGCCGGGTTTGGCGGGCTAAGGCCTGAAGCTCCAGCACGGCTTCCTGCATGGATGCGACGTCCGCTATGCGGACAGCATCCATTGTGCGCGACAAGTTGCTCATGGCCGCCATTATGCGCTAGGGCGCGGGATGCGGCAATTGCTGCGTTGAGAGCACGCCGGTTGTCCGGTCGCCCAAGAGGCGCTTTCCCACGGACCGGCCTTGGCGGGGGACACGAACAACGGAGAACAAGTGGCCGTGCGCGACCCACCTGCCCCAGCCCAGCCGCATCGCCCTTCCGTGCGCCAGTCTCTCCGTTTGAGCGGCTCTTGACACTTGCGGATTGCTGATTGTCGTCACTGGCTGGATGTTCGACCTATGCGGCTAATTGGGATTGGATTTGAGTCGGGCGGGCTAGTGGTTGGTTAGTTGATCTAGAATTTTCCGGACGCTGCTTTCTGGCTGCTCGACATCGAACGGGAAGCAGAGCAGCTTTAGCGGTTGGCCATCCACCCTGTCGTCGAACTCGTACTGCAGCGGCGATTGGAACTTTTGCGTTTGCGGATACACCAACGCCACCGTTGCGCAGCCGAACTTTCTGCCGTAGGCGTACAGCTGGTAGATGTCGCCTTGGATGACGCCGTGCTTCGGGTCATTGCTGTTGTTGTCGGCGTCCTTCTTCCACTTGGCGTCGAGGATGAACCGCACTTCGTCGGCCCGAATCAGCGCGATGTCCGGCTTTATCTGGAAGGCGGATTGGCCTGCGATGCGGGCGAACGGTTCTCGGGGACCTTGGGTTCGCACGGAGTAGCGGCTTTGGTGGCGCCTGAAGGCATCCGCCACAAAATCCTCAAAGACTTCCTCCATCGGGAACAGCAGCGCTTGGTTCACATGCTTGCCGGCGAAGGTGGCCAGGCCGTGGTTGAACAGGAACAGCCCCACCCAGGCCATCACTGCGTCGTAATGGCGCATGGAGCGGTCGATTCGATGGCGCTGCCAATCCACTTCCGGCCGCACGGATTGAGGCACCTCGGAGAAGCAGACGCGCAGCTGATGCAGCAACTGCTGATTGGCCGGCTGCGTGGTCGATCTCAGCTTGAGGATGGCGTTGTGGATCAGCCGATTCTCGGGCCGGTCCGCGGTGAATTCTTCGAACCCGACGTAGAAGCGGGCGCGGTTTGTTGCATTGTGGCGAATGTGCTGCGGAAACAGGATGCGGCCCCGAAGGCGCGGAAGATTGTCCTCCACGCCGCTGTAGCGGCGGGCAAGGCCGCGTTGCGTCAGCAGCACCAGGTTGTTCAGGAACAGCCGCACGAATGCGTCCAGCATGTTGAAGCGCCGCAGTTCGGAGATGCTGGTTTGGTTGAACTGCGCGGTGCGCAGGCCGCGGTAGGCGCGCAGCATCTCCAGGAAGATTGGGCGCGTCTTGCCGTGGCCATCCTCCCCGTCATCAAAGTCCACCTTAGGCAGAATCTCCAGCACCGTGCCGCGCTTTGTCTCGATGACGCCGACGTAGTTCCGCGCTTGCAGCCGCCCCTGTTTGTCGAGCGCCAGAACCGGGCGATGGTTGCCCTGCTGATCGGCTTGGTTGGCTAGCGCGAACTCCTCGAGGTCCGCCAGTTCCTTCTCATCAAGGCCAGTGAGCGGATCATGCTCCTTAAAGACAAGCGCACTAATCGCTGGATTCCCCTTTGTCGGCTGCATAGATCTTCTGATAGCTTTCGGCTTGGCACCATTGCTCGTCGTCATGGGGAAGCACTTCGAGCAAGGGGCGTTCAGAGTCGCCATCGCCTGCCGGCGACGATTCCTCCGCGATAAACGGATTCCCGTTCAATACGAAGCGAATCTTCTCCCAGTCGTCGTAGAAGTATTCCTGCAGCAACGGCATGATCTGGTGTTGGAAGGCTGCCGCCAGCTCCTTAATGCTGGTCTTCCGGATAAGGTAGGTGTGGCCGATCTGGTGTTCCCGGTCCAGCTTGACCCTGATGCGCCGATTGATGGCCTTCAGCAGTTCTTGGCCATCAACGCCCTCAATGTCCTTTTCCACCAATTCCGGGTTCGGCATCCTTTCGACGAAGTGGAAGCGTCGGCGCAGCGCCGTGTCCAGCAGCGCGATGCCTCGGTCCGCCGTGTTCATGGTGCCCAGGATGTACAGGTTGGCTGGGACGCCGAACGATTTTTGGGAATAGGGAAGCGTCGCCTTGGCTTCGTCTTCATTGCCCAGCCGCTTGGACGGCTCGATCAGCGTGATGAGCTCCCCGAAAATCTTGGCGATGTTGCCGCGGTTGATCTCGTCAATGATTAGAACGTATTTGTTGTCCGGGTCTTTGCAAGCCCGTTGGCAAATCCGCTTGAAGATGCCTTCGTGCAGTTTATAAGCAAGGTCTTTCCCTTCCAAGACTGGCCTGATGCCTTCGATGAAGTCCTCATAGGCGTAGTTCTGATGGAAGGTGACGAACTCAACCCGCTCTTGCTCTCTGAGTTCCTCGAAGCGCCTTTTGACGGATTCTCGCACCTCCCTTTTAGCGAGATCCGATGGATTCTTGCCATCAACGATAGCAACGGCATGGGAGATTGTCTCCCAAGTCTTGCCGGTGCCGGGCGGCCCAAACAGGATGGTGTTCAGCGAGCCCATTCTTACTTCGTTAGACAAATCTTCCTCCTTCCTTTCCGGTTCAGTCTTGCCATCGGGTTGTGGCGAGGGTTTGCTGCTTTGTAGCTTCTCAATCAAGTCGAAGGAGACCTTGTAGGCATCAATGTTACGGATTTTTTGGTATGTACTCTCTCCTTTTTTGAATTCCCGGAAGGAATTATTTCCCAACGATCCGCTGAAGCGCCCCGATTTCTTGTTTATCCAATAAACGGATATGCTCTCGTCACGGCTCCAGCCACCAGGGCCATAACCATTTCGTTCCACCACGCCGATGCCGCGTCCCTCAGAGCCTCCGAAGCGAACAACAATGATGTCCCCCGGCTTCGGTTTCTTTATCACATTAGGGGAGCCTCGGTCTTCTGGAGGCCGGGTCTCATTCCCTAGTTCCCCTCCCGTGTAAACAACATGACTTTTTTTGAAGGTTTCCCAGTGGTCTTGCCCATCTACTTTGACGTCCGAATTGATGTGGAAGAAATTTGACTCTCCGGTGATTAGAGGTTCTTTGCCCCCCTGCTCGCAAAGAAAAGTATTAATTTCATAAAGTTCACAGCTAGGGAATAGGTCTTTGATTGCCTTCATCCGAGCATCGTATTCTTGGTAGTTCGTTACCTTCTCCTTGAACTTCGGCCCAGGCAAAACCTCGTTGGAACCGTCGGCAGGAAGGAAGTGGCACGGATTCACAATGAAAAGCGTCTGCGTTAGTTTCGTCATTGCAACGCCAGATATATCCAAGGCGGCATTGAAGTCATTTTCTTGAACGGCCGGTGCCTCCTTTGCCGCCTGTCGGAATAGGCGCCAAAGCAAGTCAGGGTCTCCCTTTCCGTCTTTGTGGAACAACGTGTTCACTCCGAGCGAATATGGAATGTAAGGGGGGCTGTCGGGGCATTCTGATTCTTCGATATGGAACTTCTCGTGGACGCTTTGCAACTCGGACTTGAATGAGTCTTCGCTGCGCTTGCGGGCTAGGGTGTACAAGAACGACAGCGGATCGATATTCTTATCGTCGTGTTGTAACAGGGGCAACTTGTCACTAGTCCATTCAACGGCCCTCGCCCTCTCAACCAAGTCCTCCTCGCCTTTTTCGGCGATCTTGGTGGAAAGCTCCCGCAGCCAAGGCACCCAGGAATAGTCAATCATCATCAAATCTCACGAGCTGAACTCCCCCTGCTGAGGCATTCTAGCCCATCTCCGCTCTCATGCGGCTTTTTCACCCCAATCCCCGGATAAGGATCGCCCGGTCCGCCGCCGGCGGCCCTTGGGAGCGCGGGCCTGTGGCCCGCAGGCGGACGGGGCGGCGGCGCCTGCCTAGGTGGGAAAGGCGGAGGTCCTCTGCGGACTTTGCAATGGCCATGTTGGATGCGCCGCACTAGCCTGCGGAGCGGGCGCTGCTTAGCCGCAGCAAGGCATCCACCGCCATGCCGCCCTTGGGCCGCGCCAGATAGGGATTTACCTCAAGCTCCACTAGGCCATCGACGGCGGCGGCGCAACGGGCCAGCGCTTGCGCGGCCTGAACCAAGGCGTCAACGTCCGCCGCCGGCCGGCCGCGATGCCCCGCCAGCAACGGCCAAATCCTCAAGCGGCGCAAGGCGTTCAGAACGTCCACATCGCGCACCGGCAGGATGAGGCTCGCCGCATCGGCCAGAAGCTCCGTCCACAGGCCCCCGGCGCCAAGGGTCAGCACCAGCCCGTGGGCTGGGTCGGCGACCACGCCGAGCAGCAGTTCGGCCACGGCGTCTTCGACTTGGGCTTCAACCAGCCAGCCTTCGGGCGCATCCATCGCCCAGGCCGCCGCCCGCACCGCCGCGGAGGTTGCAAGCCCAAGCCGCACGGCGCCCCGCTCCGTCTTGTGGGCATGGCCAAGACCCTTGAGGACGACGGGAAAGCCAATGGCGGCGGCGGCGGCGGCGGCCTCCTCCGGGTTCGCCGCTAGACGCGATGAGGGCACGGCCAAGCCTTGGGCCATCAGCAGCCGCTTGGCCTCCCCCTCGCCAACCTGCTCAATCGGCCCGGCCGCAGCCTGCGCCGGCCAAAGCGGCTCCGGCGGCGGGGATGACCAGTAGTCGGTGATGTCCGCCGCCGCTGCAATCGCCGCCAAGGCTTCGTCAAGGCCGCACAGCGGCGCGATGCCGGCGTCCATGAACTTGGCAGCGTAAGCCTCGGTCATCAGTTCCGGCATGGTGGCGACGACGGCGCCCAAGCCGCTCGTGCGGCGCACGGCTGCAATCCAAGCGTCAGCCGCCGGGCGCCAAGCGGCGGCGGCGCAGCGGTCGGTCCTCGGCGGGTCGAAAATCAGGCAGGCAAGATCGCAAGGCCCCCCCAACATGGCGGCGAACGTTGCGCTCATGGCCGCCGCGTCGCCCCAAATGTACGTTTGATAGTCCAACGGGTTGGCAAGATGCACCCTAGGGCCGAGAACGCCGCGCAGGGTTTCGGTCTGCGCCGGCGCCAAGGGCGGAAACTCCAGGCGGCGGCCAACGGCGGCGTCGGCCACCAAGGCGGCTTCTCCGCCGGAGCAGGACAGCGAGGCCAGACGCCGCCCCGGCAAAGGCCCTGCACAGTGCAGAAACTTCAGCGCCTCCACAAACTGCAAAAGCCCCTGCACCTGGGCGATGCCCAACCGAACCAGCAAGGCGGCGGCACCGGCTTCGCTGCCGGCCAGAGAGGCGGTGTGGGAGCGCGTAAGGGACTGCGCCAGTTCCGACCGGCCGGCCTTGATGGCGACTATGGGTTTTTTGAGGATGCGCGAGCGGGCGGCCAACGCCTGCCATCCCTCCAAGTCCGTGAAGCCCTCAATGTGCATGCCCAGCGCGGTGACGCGCTCGTCGGCCAGCAGTTCCAAGCCGATTGCGGCTTGGCTGAGCTGGGCTTGGTTGCCCGCCGTGGCCAAGTAGGCGATGGGCAGGCTGCGGCGCTGCATGGACAGATTGACGGCGATGTTGGAGCTTTGCGCCAGAACGGCCACGCCCCGCTCCACCTGCGCACCTCCATGCTCATCCGGCCAAAGGGGCACTCCGTCCAAGTAATTGACGAAGCCGTAGCAGTTCGGCCCTAGGAACGGCATGTCCCCCGCCGCCCGCAGCAGGGCCTCCTGCAGTTCCCCACCGGCCTGCTCCTCTTGAGCGGTTTCGGCGAAGCCGGAGGCGAAGCAGACCGCGCCGCCGGCGTTCGCCTTCGCCAAGGCCGCCAGAATGTCCACCGCCCCGGCGCGGTTGACGGCGATGAAGCTGGCGTCCGGGCTGCCCGGCAGACCGTTGACGTCCCGATGGGCCGGCACTCCCCCCACTTGCGGCCGATGCGGATGCACCGGCCAAACCTCCCCGGCATAGCCGGCCCGCTGCAACTGCCCGATCACGTTGGCCGCCCACGCGCCGCCGAAGACCGCCACCGAACGCGGCCTGAACAAGCGGGACAAATCAGCCACGGCAGCCGCTCCCGGTGGGCGTCACCCGCCCAACGGCCTTAGCAGTTCACGGCTGATGATGTGCCGCTGGATCTCCGAGGTGCCGTCCCAGATGCGCTCCACCCGGGCATCCCGCCAAAAGCGGGCGAAGGGCAGGTCCGCCATCAGGCCCATGCCGCCGTGCAGTTGTACGCAGGCGTCGGTGACCCGGGCCAGCATCTCCGTGGCGTAGAGCTTGGCGCTGGCGATCTCCCGGTCGCACGGCAGGTTCCGGCTCAGCCGCCAAGCGGCGGCTAGGGTCAGCCAGTCGGCGGCGTCCAATTCGGTGGCCATGTCCGCCACCTGGAAGCTGACGCCCTGGAACTTGCCGATTTGCTGGCCGAATTGCCGCCTCTCCACGAGATGCGGCAGGGTCTCCTCCAGGGCGCGGCGGGCGCGGCCCACCGCCATGGCGGCCACCGAAAGGCGGGTGCCGGCCAGCCATTCGTTGGCGACCTCGAAGCCGCGGTGCGTCTCCCCCAAGATCTGGCCCTTGGGCAGGCGGCAGTCCTCAAAGCGCAGAATGCAGTTCTGGTAGCCGCGGTGGGAAACCGAGTCGTAGCCCGGCAGAATTTCAAAGCCGGCCGTGCCGCGGTCCACCAGAAAGCAGGTGATCTTCTTCTTGGGGCCGCGCTGGGTTTGCTCTTCGCCGCTGGCGACGAAGACGATCACGAAATCGGCGATGTCCGCGTGGCTGATGAAGTGCTTGGCGCCGTTGAGCACCCAGTCGTCGCCTTCCGGCCGCGCCGTGCATTGCATGCCGCGCACGTCGGAGCCGGCGCCCGGTTCGGTCATCGCCAGGGCGTCGAACTTCTCGCCGCGCACCGCCGGCAGCAGGTAGCGCTCCCTTTGCTCGCCAACGCAAGCCATCAGAATGCCGGAGGGCCGCCCAAAGAAGACCGTCAGGGCGTAGCAGCCGCGGCCGAGCTCGCGCTCCACTAAGGTGAAGTCCAAGGCGTTCAAGCCGGCGCCGCCCACTTCCGGCGGGAAGTTGCAGGCAAAGAAGCCAAGCTCCTTGCACTTGCGGGCGATCTCCCGGCCCAGTTCCGGCGGCGTCACCCCCGTGCGGTCGATTTCCGCTTCGTGGGGATGGATTTCGGCTTCAACAAAGCTGCGCACGGTCTCGACAATCAGCCGTTGCTCGTCGTTCAAGTCGAAATCCACCGCCTTTCTCCTTGCGCACCCGCAATCCGGAATGCTACGGCCACGGGCAACGATAGGCAATCCCGCTTCAGAGTTAAGGGCGCAGGAATTACCCCAATCCCCGCTTAAGGAATCGTTGCAGCGCACTGCAAGGCGCGCCGTGCAAGGGTTTTTCCGGCAATTGCCTAGTTGCGGGACTTGCGAAGGCTTGCTGCTTGGGAGCGCGGGCGCCCCGTCCGCAGGCGGGTCTTAAGGCCCGCGTTCCCAAGGGCCGCCGACGGCGAGCTGGGCGAGCCTTGGTCGGGGATTGGGGCGTGGTCCTTGATGGAGCTTGCGCTCTAGGCTTGGGGGCGGCCAGCAGCGCTGGTTTATCATTGCGTCGATACTTGAACGCCCAAGGAGCGGCGCGGGCCGACAACTGGATTCGTGAAGATTCCCCAAGGATTGCAGCGCTTCGGCGGTGCCTTGCAGCGCGGCTACCTCGCCATGCTCGGCCATCCGGGGCGCATGTTGGTGGGCCTTACCGGCGCCCTGCTGCTGGCTGCCGGGTTCGCCTCCCGCTTCAGCTTTGACGCCTCGGCGGACACGCTGGTGGTGGAGGACGACCCGGACCTGCAGCTGTACCGGGAGGTATCCGCCGTCTTTGGCGGCGATGACTTCCTGTTGGTCACCTTCACCCCCCATGCAGGGGAATTGCTGGCGTCCGCCAATCTGGACGCCCTTGGGCGGCTGCAACGGCGGCTGGGGGAAATAGAGGGCGTCACCTCGGTTTTCTCCGTGCTGGATGCGCCTCTGTTGAAGAGCCCGCCGGTTTCCTTGGACGAATTGGCCGAAGGGTTCCGCACCCTGCGCTCCGCGGACGTGGATCTGGCGCTGGCCGCCGAAGAACTGGCCAGCAGCCCGTTCTTTCGGGAACTGCTGATCTCGGCGGACGGCCGGACCGCGGCCCTGCGCGTTGACATTCTCCCCATGCCCATGCCGGAGCGGGCGGACACCGCGGAGCGGCGGCGGCAGGTGGCGGCGCGGGCGGCGCTCATCGAAGCGGTGCGCGGCCTGCGGACGGAGTTCTCGCCGCTGGGCGTTCTGCACCTTGGCGGAGTGCCCATGATCGCCTCGGACATGATCGCCTTCGTCAAGAGCGATTTGGCGGTGTTCGGCGGCCTCGTGCTCGTCCTGGTGATGGCGGTGCTGTGCGCCGCCTTCGGACAACTGCGCTGGGTGCTGCTGCCCTTGGGATGCGCGGCGGCCGGCATCCTCGCCACCTTGGGCGTCTTGGGCTTCCTGTTGATGCCGGCCACGGTCATTTCGTCCAACTTCGTGGCGCTGATGGCCATCATGACCATCTCCCTCACCATCCACCTGATCGTGCGCTACCGGGAGCTTTTGCAGGCCCCGGAACCCTTGGGCGCCAAAAAGCTGGTGGCCGCCACCATGACCAGCAAGTTCGCGCCCTGCCTCTACACCGCCCTCACCACCATGGCGGCGTTTGGCTCCCTAACCGTCAGCAGCATCGTGCCGGTGGAGGATTTCGGCTGGATGATGTGCATCGGCCTGGTCTTGGGATTTTTGGTGACCTTCATCCTCTTCCCGGCGGTGCTGATGCTGTTGGATGGCGGCCGGCCGCGGCCCGGCCTGCGGGTGGAAACCGGCATGATCCAACGGCTGAGCGCCCTTTCCCAACGCCATCCGGGAAGGATCGCCTGGGCGTCCTTGGCGGCGGCGGCGGCGGCGGCGGCGGGCATCGCGCAGTTGAGCGTCGATAACCGCTTCATCGACTACTTCAAGGACGACACCGACATCAACCGAGGCATGGTTTACATCGATCGGCACCTAGGTGGCACCGCGCCCTTCGACTTGGTGCTGAACTTCGAGCCTTGGCAAGCCTGGGACGACGCACTCGCTGGGGACGACCTGTTTGCGGACGATCCTTTCGCCGAGGCGCCGGCGGCGGGCGGCGCGGCGTCCGACCCGTTCCCGGAGCGCTACTGGTTCACCCGGGACAAGCTGGACAGAATCGGCTTGGCCCATCGCCTGCTGGAGGCCCGCCCGGAGGTGGGCAAGGTGGTCTCGCTGGCCTCCCTGGACAAACTGGCGCGGCAGTTCAACGACGGCGAACCCTTGAACAACGTGCAGGTCGCCGCCGTGCTGGCGGCGCTGCCGCCGGACCTCCGCGACGAGGTCATTCGCCCCTACGCCTCCCCGGCCACCGGCCAAGCGCGGCTGTGGGCCAGGGTGATCGAAAGCGGCCCCTATTTCGACCGCGATCAGCTGGTGGCGGACATCAAGCAGGCCGTTGTGCGGGAGGCGGGCTTTGCGGACGGCGCCGTGGCCATCGCCGGCATGGTGGTGCTGTTCAACGGCATGGTGCGGAAGTTGGTGTCCTCCCAGGTCGATACCCTTGGGTACGTCCTGCTGGCCACCTTCCTCATGTTTCTGGTGCTGCTGCGCTCACCCCTGTTCGCCCTGCTGGGCATGGCGCCCAACATTCTCGCCGCCGCCGCGGTGCTGGCCGTGATGGGCTTCGCCGGCATCCCCCTAAACATGATGACCGCCGCCATCGCCGCCGTCTCCATCGGCATAGGCGTGGATTTCGCCATCCACTACCTGCACCGCTACCGAAGGGAGCGCACCTTGGCGGAAGACCCCGGCGCCGCCGTCGCCCGCACCCACGGCAGCATCGGCCGCGCCCTCTTCCTAACGGGCCTCACCATCATGGTGGGCTTCTCCGTGCTCTGCTTCTCCAACTTCGTGCCCACCATCATGTTCGGCCTGTTGGTCGCCTTGGCCATGGCGTTGGCGTTCCTGGCCAACCTAACGCTGCTGCCAAGCTTGTTGGTGCTGACGGACCGGCGGCGCAACGGCTAGCGCCGCCGCAGTTGGGCGCGGACTGCGCACGGGCTTAAGCCAGCAACCGCTCCTCCCGAATGCTCTGAATGCGGTCTCGCACCACCGCCGCCTCTTCGAACTCCAGGTTCTTGGCGTGCTCCAGCATGTCGTTCTCCAGCCGCTTGATCAGCTTGCCAAGCGCCTTGGGATCCTCGGGAATCTCCAAGGGGGCGCGGCGACGGTCGCGCAGTTTGGCGGCCTTGCGGGCCGCGCCCGGCGCTCGGGCGCCGTCCATGACGTCCGCCACCTGCTTGCGGATGGTCTGGGGGGTGATGCCGTGGGCGGCGTTGAAGGCGATCTGCTTGGCGCGGCGCCTTTCGGTCTCCGCAATGGCCCTGTTCATGGAGCCCGTGTGCTGGTCGGCGTAGAGGATGGCGCGGCCGTTGACGTTGCGGGCGGTGCGGCCAATGGTCTGAATCAGCGAGCGTTCGCCGCGCAGGAAGCCCTCCTTGTCCGCGTCAAGGATGGCGACCAAGGACACTTCGGGTATGTCCAGCCCCTCGCGCAGCAGGTTGATGCCCACCAGCACGTCGAATTGGGCCATGCGCAGGTCGCGGATGATCTCCATGCGCTCCACGGTGTCGATGTCTGAATGCAGGTAGCGCACCCGCACGCCGTGGTCGTCCAGATAGTCGGTCAAGTCCTCGGCCATGCGCTTGGTCAGCGTGGTCACCAGCACTCGCTCGCCGCCGGCGACGACCTCCTTGAGCTCGCCAAGCAGGTCCTCCACCTGAGTGGAGGCCGGGCGCACGATCACTTGCGGGTCCACCAGCCCCGTGGGGCGCACCACCTGCTCCACCACCTGCCCGGAAAACTCGCCCTCGTAGGGGCCGGGGGTGGCGGAGACGAAGATGGTTTGCGGGCTCATGCGCTCCCACTCGTCGAAGCGCAGGGGCCGGTTGTCCAAGGCGGAGGGCAAGCGGAAGCCGTACTCGACCAAGGTTTCCTTGCGCGACCGATCGCCCTTGTACATGCCGCCGATCTGCGGCACGGTGACATGGGATTCGTCGATCACCAACAGGGCGTCCTTGGGCAGGTAGTCGAACAGGGTGGGCGGCGGCTCCCCGGGCGCCCGGCCGGAAAGATAGCGGGAGTAGTTCTCGATGCCGGAGCAGTAGCCCAACTCCTGAATCATCTCCAAGTCGAAGCGGGTGCGCTGGTCCAGCCTTTGCGCCTCCACCAGCTTGTTGCGCTCCGTTAAGTAGGCTAGGCGCTCCCGCAACTCCGCCTTGATCTCGTCAATGACGCTGATGATGCGCTCCCTGGGCGTGACGTAGTGGGTCTTGGGAAACACCGTGTAGCGCGGCACCCGGTTGATGACTTCGCCGGTGAGCGGGTCGAAGGTGGAAAGGTTCTCGATCTCGTCGTCGAACAGCTCCACCCGCACCGCCTCCCTTTCGGACTCCGCCGGGAAGACGTCCACCACGTCGCCGCGCACCCGGTAGGCGCCCCGCTGAAAGGCCGTGTCGTTGCGCACGTACTGCAACTCCGCCAAACGCTGCACCACATAGCGTTGGTCCACCCGGTCGCCTCGGTCCAGGTGCAGCACCATGCGCAGGTAGGACTGCGGATCCCCCAAGCCGTAGATGGCGGAGACCGAGGCGACGATGAGGGTGTCCCGCCGCTCCAGCAGCGCCTTGGTGGCGGACAGGCGCATCTGCTCGATGTGGGCGTTGATGGAGGCGTCCTTCTCGATGTAGGTGTCCGAGGCCGGCACATAGGCTTCCGGCTGGTAGTAGTCGTAGTAGGACACGAAGTACTCCACCGCGTTGTGCGGGAAGAACTCCCGGAACTCCCCGTAGAGTTGGGCGGCCAAGGTCTTGTTCGGCGCCAGCACCAAGGTGGGCCGGTTCATGGCCTGCACCACGTTGGCGATGGCGAAGGTCTTGCCGGAGCCGGTCACCCCCAGCAGGGTCTGGTGGCTTAGGCCGGTTTGCAGCCCCTCCACCAAGCCGGCGATGGCGGAGGGCTGGTCCCCGGCCGGCTGGTAGTTGGCAACCACCTTGAAGTCCGCTATCGCTTGGGTCATGGAGCAGAAGGATATGCCAACGGGGCCAAGCAGGTGGCCCTCTTTCTAGTAGAATGGTCGGCGTTTCTCCCACCGTCAAGGCTTTTGGAAGGCTTCGTGCTCCAGCAACGCAGCGAACGGACCAGCCATGTAGTGCGCTTCGCCGGGGACTCCGGGGACGGCATCCAACTGCAAGGGCAGCAGTTCACCATCGCTTCGGCCTTGGCCGGGCATGACCTGTCCACCCTGCCGGACTTTCCGGCGGAGATCCGCGCGCCGGCCGGCACAAGGTACGGCGTTTCCGCCTTTCAGATTCAGTTCGGCGGCGAACGGATCACCACGCCGGGGGATGCGCCGGACGTGCTGCTCGCCTTCAATCCGGCGGCCTTGGTCGTCAACTTGCCGCACTTGGCGCCGGCAGCGCTGATCATCGTTGACGAAAGCGCCTTCTCCCCGCAGCGCCTCAAACGCGCCAACCTCGCCGCCAACCCCCTTGAGGACGGCAGCCTGGACGCCCACCAAGTTTGCCGCATCGACATCTCCCATCTCACCTTGCAGGCGGTCAAGCCCTTCGGCTTGGGCGCCAAGGACTCCGCCCGCTGCAAGAACTTCTGGGCGCTTGGGCTGGTGCTGTGGATGTTCGACCAGCCCCGGGACGGCGCCGCGCACTGGATTCAGGCCAAGTTCGCCGGCAACGAAGCGGTGCGCAACGCCAACCTGGCGGCCCTGAACGCCGGCCACGCCTATGGGGAAACGGCGGAAATGCAGCCGGCGTTGGCCCGGCAGCCCATGCCCGAAGCGCCCTTGGCCTCCGTGGAGCACCGCACCATCACGGGTGCGGAAGCCTTGGCGCTGGGGCTGGCGGCGGCCGGGGAACTGGCCGGCGTCGAGTTGCTGTTTTGCTCCTACCCCATCACTCCCGCCTCCAGCTTGCTGCACCATCTAACCGGCTTGGACGAAGCCGGCGTGGCCACCTTCCAGGCGGAGGACGAAATCGCCGCCGTCTGCTCCGCCATAGGCGCATCCTACGCCGGCAAGCTGGGCGTAACCTCAAGCTCCGGCCCCGGCCTAGCCCTCAAAACAGAGGCTTTGGGGTTGGCCGTGGCGGCGGAGTTGCCCCTGCTGGTGATCGATTCGCAACGCGCCGGGCCGTCCACCGGCATGCCCACGAAGACGGAGCAAAGCGACCTCCACCAAGCCGTCTATGGCCGCAATGCGGACACGCCGCTGCCGGTGCTGGCGTCCCGTGCTCCGGGCGACTGCTTCGAGACGGCCATTGAAGCCGTGCGCATCGCGCTGCGCCACATGACGCCGGTGATTCTGCTCACCGATGGCTACCTCGCCAACGCCTCCGAACTCTGGCCCATTCCCGACCTTGACGGCTTGGCCCCCATAACCCACCACAAGCCCGCGGGCGGCGGCGGCGGCATTTGGCAGCGGCAGCCAAGCACCTTGGCCCGGCTTTGGGCAACGCCGGGAGACGAACGCCACATCCACCGAGTGGGCGGCTTGGAAAGAGACATCCAAACCGGCCACATCTCCTATGACCCGGCCAACCATCAGGCCATGACTAACCTGCGCCAAGCCAAGGTCGATAGAGTGGCGGACCACCTGCCGCAACAGGAGGTCGAACAGGGCGCGGCCGGGGGGCTGGCGGTGGTCGCTTGGGGGTCAACCTACGGCGCCGTGCGCCAAGCGGTCAAGGAATGCCTGGCGGAGGGGCTGGCTGTGGCGCAGATTCACCTGCGCCACCTCAATCCCCTGCCGCCGAACCTTGGCGACTTGCTGGCCGCCTACGACAAGGTGCTGGTTCCCGAACTGAACAACGGTCAGCTGGCCGGCCTGCTGCGCCACCGGCTGTTGCTCGACTCAGTGCAGCTCAACAAGGTGTCCGGGCAGCCGTTGCAGGTGGCGGAGCTCAAGGCCGCCATCGCCGAGCAGGCGCCGTCGCGCCTGCAGGAGGCGGCTCATGGCTGAACTCTCGTTCAAGGACTACGCATCCGACCAGGAAGTTCGCTGGTGCCCCGGATGCGGCGACTACTCCATCCTGAAGGCCGTGCAGCGCACCTTGGCGAACCTCGGGGCCAAGCCGGAGAACACCGTGTTCGTCTCCGGCATCGGCTGCGCCGCGCGTCTGCCCTACTACATCGAGTCCTACGGCTTCCACACCATTCACGGGCGGGCGCCGGCCATCGCCACCGGCGTCAAGCTGGCCAATCCCGACTTGGACGTCTGGGTTGTCACCGGCGACGGGGACGGCCTCTCCATCGGCGGCAACCACCTGCTGCACAGCCTGCGGCGCAACGTCAACCTCAACATCCTGCTGCTCAACAACGAGATTTACGGGCTGACGAAGGGGCAACACTCGCCCACTTCGCGCATCGGCACCACCAGCCCCTCCAGCCCCGGCGGCTCGGTGGGTTTCCCGGTGCATCCCTGCGCCTTCGCGGTGGGCGCCGGCGCCACCTTCATCGCCCGCGGCCTGGACATCGACCAAAAGGGCCTGCCCGTCATTCTGGAGGCGGCGCACGCCCACCAAGGCGCCTCCTTCGTCGAAATCCTGCAGAACTGCATCGTTTACAACAAGGACGTGTTCGACAGCGTGGCCAACAAGAAGACCGCCGCCGACCATCAGCTGCGGGTCGAGCACGGCCGGCCGCTGCTGTACGGCGGGGACCGGCGCCGGGGGCTGCGCTTAAACCCCGCCAAGCTGCGCTTGGAGGGCGTCATGATCGGCGAGGACGGCGACCTCGGCGACGTTCTGCTCCATGATGAAACCAACCCGACGCTGGCGCTGATGCTGGCCACCATGCAGCCGCCGCTGCCCACCGCCCTAGGGGTGCTTCACCGGCGGCCGGCCGAGAGCTTCGAGCGCGCCTTTTGGAGCGGCAAATCCCGCTCCCGGCGGCGCAAGGTGGCGAGCCTGCTGCGTCAGGGCAACGTGCTGGACCGCCGCTGAAGGCTTGCTGTGCGCACCGCCCTGCAACTCGTGCGCAACGCGCCCAGTTCGCCGGCGAAATTCCGCGAGGCGGCATTTTTTTGTTTCCCGTGCCTCGGCGTCTGTGCTATAAGGAATTGTGCTCGCATAGGGAGAAGGGCCATCACCACAATCATTCGCCGCTTAAGCTGCAAGGCTGATTGGGGAGCATCAACCGCATGAGGAGTGCTCTATGCCTTGGAATTCTGTTGGCGGCGGCCGCGGGCTTGGCAACCCATGAGGCCGCTGCTTCCGGTTCGGTGGGGCCGGGCGGCGTTAAGGCGGCGGCCCGGGCGGACTATGCGCGGGGCAAGGCCATCGTGTTCCGGGAATTGGTCTGCAAAACCTGCCCCATCAAGAGGCGCGAGTTCAACCGCACTCGTGCGCAAAGCCTAATGGGCAGCCTCCGTGCGGCCCTTGGCCAACCCTTGGACTACGCGGCGGACGAGGCGATTGCAGCCCTGTGCAGCGGCGGCGCGAATGGTTGCGCCGCCAAGCTCAAGCTGGTGCAGCGCTATCTGCAGCGGCGCTATAGATTCACCGACTCGTAATCTTTATGGGCTATGCGTCAGCGGCTTTAGGAATTGCACCTGCCCATCCCGAAACGGGGGGGGGGGGGATCCCAAAAAATGGATTGGTTGGCATGTGAATTGCTTGGGGCGCCTGTTTGACTCCTTGCGTCAACCGCTCAAGTGTGATATGGGGGAGCTTGGGAAAAGGGGTTTCATCATGAAGTCGGCAATGCGCACCATCCGCAGGCGCACCCCAATCTTGGCTCTTTGGGGCATTTCCTGCCTGCATTCAGCGGCGGCGCTGGCGGCGGACGGCTCCCCTTGGCTTTCCGAACCCGGTTCCGGCTACCTAAGCCTCTCCTACGTCGCGCAAACCGGCGACGAGTACTACGGCGCCTCCAACAAAAGGCCCACGCCGGGCGGCGAAGACCTTGAGCAAGGTACGCTCTGGCTGGTCGCCAACTACGCCTTGGCGGACTCATGGGCCCTGGACCTGCAGGCCGGCTGGGCCAAGAGCGACTTCACAACCGGCCCCGGCATACCCACCACGGACGCCAGCTTCGACGGCCTGACGGACGTGAGCATCGGCGTGACTTGGCGAGTCTTCGACGAACTGATCACCGGGCTGCCAAGCGTCGCCCTGCGAGCTGGCGCCATCATCGCCGGGGACTACGAAACCGGCCACATCAACTCCTTGGGCGACGGCGGCGACGGCTTTGAAGTCTCCCTGATCGTCGGCAAGTTCCTAAGCGACCGGGTGGGCGTGTCCGGCGAATTCGGCTACCGCAACCGGGACGAAGGCATTCCGGAGAACTACTTCACCAACCTTTCCGGCATTTGGCTTGTCAACAGCAAACTGTCGATCGGCATCGACTACAAACGGGTGGATTCCGAGCCCGGCTTGGCAATCGGCGGCCCTGGCTTCACGCCGGCCAAGTTTCCGCAAGTCGAGGAGGAGTGGGCGCTCTTAGGCGGAAGGGTCTTCTACAGCTTCAACGACCGCCTTAGCGGCGTTTTGTTCTACAGCAACGTGGTGGACGGAAAAAACACTCCGGACTCCAGCGTGTACGGCGCCACCCTAAGCTACTCGTTCAGCCGCTACTAGCCATTGGAGGCTGTTGCCCGGCGAACCTTGCTTCAGGGGTCGTTGAGGCTCCAGTCGTATTCGTAGTCCAGCCCGCCGTCAAAGCCGCGCAGGCGCTTGGCCAGCTCGTCGTCCGCATACCTAAGGAGGTGTTCGACGACGGCGGCCTCGGTGCCGCCGAAGTCCTCCTGATACCAATCGTAGATGCTGGAGACGATCAGTTCCCCGTCCACAATGGATGCGCCTCTTGGATGGTTCACATAGTCCCTGGCGCCCTGTTCGAGCTGCTCCTCCAAGCTGGCGGCGGCGTAAGCCTGCGGAGCCAGGTTGGGGCAGCCCAAGCTGGCGCAGTTGACGGCGTAGTGAATCCGCTCGTCGCGCCAGATGGGCCTTAGGATGCGGTGCTCAATGTCGTTCAGGGTTAGGTCCCGCCCGGCCACCCGGGCGTGGACGTCGTCCCAAGGGCCGGTGTCCAGCCAGCCTTCGTGAATCTCCCGGATGGAGTCCACCGGATAGTCGTCCACCACCACCTGCACGGTCAGCGCGTTGTAGAGGTTGATCCAGTAGGCCATCTGCTCCGCCCCGGACAGACGCCTAGGATCCAGCGCCTGCAGGCTGGCGAGATAGCTGGCCAAGCGTTCCCGGTCGGCGGAGCTCTCCCTAAGCGCACCGTAGTCGAACCGATTCACGCCGGGGGGGGCCGCTGACGCAGCGGCGCCGCTGGGTTGGGAGCGGTCAATCCGCAGGTAGCCGTCGAGAATGGACTGCCAAGCGCCGTGGTCAACCTGCTGCTGATTGGCGTCGTCCCGCTCGCTCCAAAAGGAGAGCCATTCCGAGGCGGCGGCTTCAGTCAGCCACAGCAGGCCGGCCAAACCGAACGCCGACAAGAGGCCGCCGCGCATCACTTCGCCATGCCCTGCCGCCAGCGCAAGGCGGCGATCGTCGAAAGAATGCCCAAACCGGCGCCAACGGCGCCCTTCAAGGTGCCGCCAACCTTGGATTTGCCGAAACGCCGGCGGCGCGTGTTCACCGGCGCCTCGACCACCCTCATGCCTTTCTGGATGGCCTTGACCTGCATCTCCACCGTCCAGCCGAACGCTCTGTCCTGCATGTTCAGGCGCTTAAGGGCATCGGCGCGGATGGCCCGATAGGGGCCGAGGTCGGTCACCTCCCGCCGCCACAGCAACCTGATGAGGAAACCGGCTAGGCGATTGCCCAGCAGTTGCGGCGGCGACAGGGCGCCGGGCTCCATGCGGCCTAGCGTGCGGGAGCCAATCGCCAGGTCGGCTCCGGCGGCGACGGCCTCAAGCAGCCTTAGGGAGTCCGCGGCTTTGAAGGAGCGGTCGCCGTCCGTGAAGAGCACGACCTCAACAGGTTCAAGGGCTGCAAGGGCCGCAAGGCAGGCGATGCCGTAGCCCGGCGTCCCTTGGCGAACCACCCGTGCGCCGGCCTCCTGCGCCCGCTCCGCCGTGGCGTCCTTGGAGCCGTTGTCGCAGACGACGAAGTCATCGATCAAGGGACGCCCGCGCTCGTCCGCCAACGCCAGAAGTTCCCCGACCACGGCGCCGATGTCGCGCTCCTCGTCCCGCGCCGGCGCCACCGCGCCAACCCTTAAGCCCTTGTACAAGGCTTCAGCCCGCGCCGCTCGACGCGCCCTGACGGCGTTGACGGGCCAAGTCCCAGGCCAACGCCAGCCCGATTAGGCCAAACTCCAGCAGCCGCACCCAGACCGGCTGCTCATAGGGATGCATGTCCAGGTTGTTGAGGTTGAGCCCGGTGATGTAGGACAGCAGCACCGCCACGGACGCCGTCCAAGCCCACAGGCTCGGACGAACCACGGCGAAGGGCAGCACCCAAATCAAGTACCAAGGATTGATGACCGGTGCCATCAGCAGCAGGGCGCCGTACAGCCAATCGCCCCTGGGCACCGCGTCCGGGGAGCGCCGCTGGCGCAGGTAGCACCAAGCCCAAAACCCCAGCAGCAGGGCGCCGACGACCATCCGGGCGTTGAAGTCGGGGAGCACGGTGGTCAACAGGCTGAACGCCGCGGCGTTGAACTCCCACTCCAAGGCGAAGATCGTCTGCGTGGCCAAGTCCGTGCCGCCGCTCAGCGCAAAGGGCAAATACACCAGCGTCAACACGGCCGCAAAAATGGCCCAATGCACGAGGCGCCCCTTAACCAGGATGAAGGGGACCAGCAGCAGGGCGAATATCTTCGCCCCGGCGCTGAGCGCCAAGCAAACGGCGGCGGTCTTCAGCCGGCGGCGCTGCGCCAACAGCACGGCGGCCGCCAGGAGGCAAACGCCCAAGGCGTCCGGATGGGCGGTGAAGGCGATTTCCTTGACCACCAGCGGGCACCAAGCGTAAAGCAGCACGGCGCGGGCCGGCGCCAAGCGCAGGAGGATGAGAATGGTGAGCAGGTCAAAGACAATGAAAATCCCCTGCAGCACGGCGACGTTGGCCGGCTGCACCCAATATCCCAACAGGAAGGCCGTCTCGGCGAGCGGCCCGTAGATCGTCGCCACCTCGGGATAGTTCACCCGGTCCAACACCCGGCGGAAAGCGTCGGGAACGCTGGGGTCGGTGAAAAACGCCTCCGGCGCCGCGCCGTAGGGAGTGCCTTCCTCCGCAAAGCGGTAGGCGTCCCAGAGGTAGCGATGGAAGTCGTCCTCGAAGAACGGGCCGCCGAGCAGCCCGCAAACCCGGAACGCCACCGCCCAAAAGAGCAGGCGGCCCACGGACAGAGGCTCGCCCCGCCGATAGGCGTAGAGGCCGAAGGTCAGCAAGGCGGTCCAGGCGGTTATCGCCAAGAAGCCGCCCAACTCCGGCTCTCCCGGCTGGGCCGCCATCCAAGCCAAGGCGCCGTAG
Source organism: Candidatus Azophilus sp. (assembly GCA_965200465.1). Taxonomy (GTDB): domain Bacteria; phylum Pseudomonadota; class Gammaproteobacteria; order Pseudomonadales; family Azotimanducaceae; genus Azophilus. The sequence continues at coordinate 885,539 of OZ241358.1, forward strand.
CCAAGGACGCAGCCTAGGCCAGCCAAGTCCATGGGTTGGATTGGCCCCAAGGGTCCGTTGGCGGATGGCGCGCTTGCTGCTGTGGATGCTTGCATAATGCAGTCGCCTCGCTGGCCTTAAGGGTTTGAGAGAACGGCGACGTCTGAGCGCACGGTGCGGCAGGACGGCGCCGGCGTACCCACGCATTTGCTGCGGTAGGTGAAGGTTGCGGTTTGCCGCTGGCGCTTGGCGCAGAGTGAGGCGTCCGCATTCTCGAACTCGAACTCCCAAGCCTTGACAACCGCCAGGGTGTCCTCGGCCAAGGCTTCAAGATAGGAGGGCCTAGCCGCACTGGAGCGGTCGCGCTCCAACATCACCTCCGCGTCCAAGGTTGCGCCGTCATCGCCTAGAGTGTAGCGCACGGCGATGACCCCGGTGCCGTAGTTGACACGCTGGTCGCCGGGATAGCCATCGACCTCCAGCGAAGCGAGAAATTCCGGCTTGAGGCTAACGGCGCAAGGCCGCGGCGCATCAAGGTCAGCCGGCGGCAAAGCCGCGGCCTCGGATGGGCTTGGTGCCAAGGACTCCTGAGTTGGTTGGTCGGCCGCCGTCGCCAAGTCGGCGGAGACGGCCGGCGCGACGGCGGATTCCTCCTCAAGCGCTTCGGAAGGGGATGGCGCCACCGCCGCTTCGCCGGCGGCCGATTCTGGTTGGCGCCGCCGCGCCGCCGCCACAGCCTGCTGCAAGCGGCGCAATTCCTCATCTAGAGCCAACCGCTCCTGTTCGCTGGCCGCCTCTTCAGCCCGTTGCTCCTGGAGCGCCGCCTGCTCCTGCGCCATGCGCGTCAAAAGGCGGTCGTTCTCTGCGCGCTGACGTTCGAGGAGCTCGCGCTCCCGGGCCGCCGCCTCCGCCGGACCGGACATCAAGGGCAGCGCCGCATAGGCCGGCAGCGGCGGCGCATCTGCGAAATCCAGGTCCGCGTCGTTGAAATAGGTGCGCCAAAAGCCCTGATGCGCCCGTCTTTGCCTAGCCGGTTCGGTCAAGCCCCGCCTGGGCAGGTAAAAGACCTTTACCTGCAGGTCGGCCTGCAAGGCCGTCCGCGGCAACGGCGGCTTGCGGGCATTGCGAAGCGGCTCGAAGTCCGCGAACCGCCACTGGGTCCAGCCCAAGTCAAGATGCGAATACCAAGCCGCATGCTGCAGCATGTCCGAAAACAGGTAGAGACGCCTGGGCGGAGGGCGGTCCGCGAAGGCCCGCTTGGTCTCCTCCAAGGCTTCGATGAGATAGGCGTTGACCACCGGCTGCGACTGCGTCGCCTCCTGCGCCAAGCGGTCGATCCGGGACGCCAGCGCATTGCGCCGTGCGCAAAAGGCGCTGACGGCGCTGCGCAGTTGCGGGGGCAGCTGGGCTGGAGGATCATCGCAGTCCCGCACCGCTTGGCGCTGGTCCTTGGCGGTCTGAATGGTCAGGTCGGCATTGTCATAAGGCTTGCAGAACCGCTCCACGAAGCGGCGAGGCGCTCTTGCGTCGCCAGTGAGGGTGAACACCTGCAGTTCCATGCCGGCGCCGAGATTACGGCTTAGTTGGCGCAGCATGGCGCCCGGCGCCGCCCTGTGCAAAGGCTTGCGCAAGTCGAGCAGCAGGGTGGCGCTGCCGGCGATTCCGCCGGCGCCCGTGGGGCAAAGGTCGGCGCTCAAGGACCGTTCCTCAACCCGCCGCTCCCCCAGCAGCAGAAAGCCGCCGCCGGCGAGCGCCGCGGCAAGCAAGGCCAAGGCGAAGAGCAGGCGCTTCCTGGCCCCTTGCCGCTTGTTTGTCGAACCCTGGGCGCCGGCCAAAAAACTCTCCTTAAGCCAAGTCAGCAAACCCCCCACTCCTGAAAGGACGCGGCAATGGTGCAGGCAAGTTGCCCAAAGCGCAAGTTGCTGTACGGGATCACCACCTTTCGGACATTTTGAGGGGAGCGCCCCGGTCGCCCGGAGCGTCTGTTCGGGCAGCCTATGAGTTACGCACAACATGGGAGACCGAACATGCGCATGTTGGCTTCGCCGAGCCCTTCGGGGTTCGCACAGGACCGGGCCTGTTGCCGCAGGGTTCGGGTGGACCTTGGCGGCCGTCCGGAAGCCGCTCGGCGCTTCGAGCTTCCGCAGCGGGCGCGGGGGCACGGATTGACGCTTGCGGCGTCGCTGTCCCTGCTCGGCTTGGCCCGGAGCACCCACCATGCGCCAAGGTAAGATTCTTAGCCTCCGCAAAACGCGGATGCTCGTCTCGGTCGAACATGGCCCATACGGTGTCATGGCGGCCAAGTGGATCCTTGCGCAGTTTTCTCCGCTCGGAAATGGCCCGCTCAACGACCGCTCGGGGTTCTCCGCCGACGCCGATGACCACTGCCGCCTTTACGCCGTGGATGCGCACGAAGGCCTTCAGGTACTCTGGTTCCGTGCGCTCGCCTTCCGTTACAATGATGGTGCGTGCCGCCGGCGTCTTAGTCGCTGATTTCCGCGACAGGCTTCTTTTGCGGCGCATGGCGGCGATCAGCCACCGAAGTCAACAGTAAAGTCACTGCTTGCTGGAACGCCGCCGACACGCCCATGCCGATACGCCTTCTCAATGTCGTCGCGTGACCGCAGGCGATAGTCCGTCAACGGAGTAAAGGCCGAGGCGCCATCCCGCGCCTTCTCCGCCATCCAAATTTCATCGCGTTCAAGCAGGCCGACGTCCAGCAGGGCAACATCGTGTGTGGAAAAAATTAGCTGCGCACCGCCTGAGTTTGCCCCCCCTTTGAACAAAGATGCGAATGCCTGCACCAAGCGCGGATGAAGGCTCGAATCCAGTTCATCAATAACGAGCAACGAACCGGATGACAGGGCTTCGAATGCGGGAATGAGCAAGGAAACAAGCGTTCGTGTCCCTTGGCTCTCAAGGTCATAGGAGAAGGGACGATCCTCACCGTCCATGCCGGAGTGAATAAACTGGAACCTATGCAAATGAGAAATACTGTCCTCCATGTCTTGAACGCTGAATCCTTTATTCGGTTCTTTCTCATCCATGAAATCGATAACAATTTCCACCATCTTTTTGTGCATTTTCTTTGTCGCATTGTCTGGTTCGTATGCTTGTGCGTCCGCTCCCACAATGCCAAGATCTGCTTGGCGAACAACACTCAGGAGCTGCTCCGCATACGGGTAGCCATCCAAATGCTCAGCGAGCTGGAAGTCATTCATGCTTGCCCTGTCTGACAAAACTGTCCAATTCCTTGTAAAGTGTTGATGAACTTTCGAAAGCTGGGGATGGTTGTTCTGTGCGGCCGCGGAAAGGAACAGGCTGTTGGGTCGAGTCAAGTTGGCTATCGTCCTATTTTCTCCTTGCAGCTGGCCGCCAAAGCGCACTTCGACTTCGCCATCAACGGTCTTGCGTTCAAATAGGGTGCGAGTGGTTTGGCGTTGCCTCCGGACGGTGCAGAGCAGCCATTCTTTGCCGTACTCCTTGTCGGTAAATTCAAAACCGTATTCATAGACAACGCCCTTCTCTTCCGCCACGGCGTTCTTAATTGCGAAAGTGCAATCGAAGCGAGTTGGCTTTGTGGCGCTGGCGCTGTCAAGCCGAAAGTGTTCCCTGGAAATCGGGTCCGTCGCGTCCAAGGATTTGTGGGACTTCACTATATGCCGCCTCATTTCACCAAGGGCGGCGACGAGATTGGATTTCCCCGAAGCATTGGCTCCATAAATCGCCACCACCGGCACGGCGGCCTCCCGCAGAACAGGCACATGCATGGCCGGCTGCTTCCGGTTGATTCGGGCAGAGGCCGTGAGCTGAAGCTCCTGATAGTTGCGAATGGAGCGGAAATTGGCGACGCCGAAGCGTAAAAGCATGGTTGCTAACCCTCTGGAACAGCGATTTCCGACTTATTTTGCCACAAACTCCCCTTAGTGCGTCCCCTCAATGCAAATAACTCTCCTTTTGGTAGCGATTTCTTCTAGCTGCCCCGTTAGTCCGCACTTCGACTTCGCCTTGCCGAGATGCCACCCCAAAAGCCCGAACGGCTATGGGATTTGAGGGGGGGGAGGGGGGGAGGGGAGGGAGGGGAGGGAGGGGTGGGGATCAGTAATGGAACTCGTTGTCCAGCCGCCGTGCGGAGGCGGCGGGGGAGGGAGCGTCGCTGGAGGCGGAGGCCAGGGCGCCCACCGGCGCAACGATGTGCGGCGTGACGATGATGATGAGCTCAACGGAGCGGTCCGTCTCCCGGGTGTTGCGGAACAGAGCGCCCCACACCGGAATGTCCTTCAGCAGCGGAATGCCTGTGGAGGTGCTGGTGGTGCTGCGCCGATAGAGGCCGGCGATGGCGATGGACTGGCCGTCGCCGAGTTCCACCGTGGTGGAGGCGGAGCGCTGGTTGATGTTGGGCACCAAGGTGCCGCCGATGGTCGCGCCGCCCGTGGTCACTTCGCGGATGCGCGGCTGCACGGTCAGGGAAATCTGGTTGTTGTCCAAAACCACCGGCGTGAAGGAGAGGTTGACCCCGGTTTCCAGATATTGGGTGGCCAGCAGGCCGCGTTCGGTGGCGGTGGGCACGGGTATTTCCAAGCCGGAGTTGAACTCTGCGGACTGGCCGCTGACGGCGGTGAGGTTAGGGCGGGCATGCACCACCGCCAAGCCGTTTTGCGCCAGCGCCTCCAAAAACGCAGTGGCGCGGTATTTTTCGCTGTTGAAGGGCATGGAGTGGGTGAGCACGATGCCGCCGTCGCCACCCCGCTGCGGCTGGACGATGCCCAGTTCCTGGGTGTCGATTACGCCCTCCGCCGCGGTGCCGGCGCCGGTGTTGATGGGGGGGAAGGTCAGCGTCTGGTCGTAAACGGTGTCCAGCTGCAGGGCGCCGGTGCCCACCCGAATGCCGCCTGGCCACAGAGTCCTGACCGGGTGGGTGAAGGGATTGACGTCCACCGACCAGTCGATGCCCAGTTCCTGGGTGACGTTGCGCGACACCTCCGAGATGATCACCTCCAAATTGACTTGCGTGGAGTCATTGAGCGACAGGGCGTCAACCACCGGCGTGTCCCCGGAAACGGCTCGAATGCTGCGCAGCACCTGCTCCGCCTGCGACGGGCTCTTGGCGGCGCCGCTGACGAACAGCGCATCGCCCATTGAATCCACCCGAATGTCGCCCTCGTTGCCGACGATCCGCGACACCACCGCCTTGGCGTAGTCCGACTGGACATGAACGCGAACCGCGTAGGCGCCCAGCAGCGCTCCAGCAACGCCGTACACCTTAAGGGTGGTGACGCCGGGCGAGCCAGCCAGCACGAACAGGTTGCGTTGGTCCAGCACCTGCACGTCCGCAGTGGTCGGGTCCGACACCAGCGCCGAACCCACATCGGTGGCGAAGGAAAGCGTCCTAACGTCTCCCGGCGACAGCTCGAGCACCTCCGCCGGAGGGGAGGAGTGGGAGGTGGGCGGAGGCGGAGACTGAGGGGCGGCTGCGGCGGCCGGCAGCAAGCAGAGCGCGGCCAGCAGCGCCACGGCCGGCCACGGCAAAACCTTACATGTCGTTCCAAGCAACATCATTCAGGAACCCGCAATTTGCTCCGAAAGCCTTTCCGGAACCAACACCAGTTCTTCGCTTGACCCGCCGTTGCCGCGGATGATGCGCACCCGCGCCGCCTCCACCCCCGGCGGAGTGGCGGGCGGGCGCATCACGTCGTCCAAGTCAACCAAGCGCGGGCTGCCGTCTCGACCTTCGCCGTGGGCGGACGGCAAAACCGAGCGCAGCGCCAAGTCAAGCTGCCCGGTGGCGTCGGCGAGGATGATGCGCTCCGCGTCCGCCGGCGGCACCTCAAGCGTAAAGGTTCCTCCATCCGGCGCCGGTGCCCAGTCGCCCCCAAGGCCGGCCCGGCCTTGGGGGCGCATCCGCAAAACGGTGGAGCCAATGGCCAGCACGCGCACGTTTGACGCGATCACTTGGGCGACCGGACCCAAGGCGGCCAGGGCTTGGCCGCCCTGCCCTTGGGAATAGATCAGGATGACGTCCACCCGATCCCCCGGATGGATGACCCCGGCGTTGGCGGCGGCCCCGGCCACGTTAACCGTCACCGCCCGATGGCCGGCGGCCAGCACCGCCGTGATGAAGCCCGGAGCGTCGGGACCGATGAGGTCGCGCCAAAAAATCGGCGCTCCAGCTTCAATGTGCGCCCTAGCGACGGTGCCCAAAACATTGTCGATGGACGCCTCTTCCGCCCCATCAAAGAAAGAGTCGTCGGAGTTCTTAACCAAGAACTCGGCGTCGATGGGTTGGCGCCATGGTCGCCAATCCAGCGCATCCGGCACCAGCATTTCCCCTGCTTGGATGCGCCGTTTGGCCACCAGCACCATTGGATGCACCGCGGTTTTCTCCACTTCCTCCTCGACTTCAGCGACCTCCTCAGGCTCCTCCGGCGGAGGCGCGTCGGCAACCGGCTCGGGTGCCGCGGCGGCTGGCGGGGGCGGCTGTTCGGCGTCGCCGGAAAACAGGGTTCTCAAGCCGAACCAAGCGCCGAGCACCACTACCACGGCCAGGCCGCCGGCGATCAGGTTGCGTGCGTTGAACATGGCCAGTCAATCGAAGTCATGCATTGAAGGAGTGGCTCGGCTCTCTGCAAGAACCTTGGCTTTTGAGGGGCTGCGCCCCATGCGCTCAGGCGACCGCGCGCACCGCCAACAGGGCGGCCGCCGGTGGCGCGATGGCCAAGGCGCAGGGAATGCCGCGCCGCCGCAGGTCCCCGGTGCGTTGCGGCAGCGCTGCAAGCACCAAGAAAAGGCCCAGAACTCCCGTGGCGAGCAAGGCCAGCCCCCAATCCGCCGGTCCCAGCCACATGGCCAGCACCGCCAACAGCTTGCCGTCCCCGCCGCCAAGCCAGCCCAAGGCGTGCAGCACAAAGCCAAGCGCCAGCCCACCGGCGCCGCAGGCAAGGCCATTGATGGGGGCGGCGTTCAATGCCCGAGGCTCCAGCAGCACCGCCGCCAGCCAAAACAAAGCCAACCCAGCCGGTATCCAGTGGGGGATTTCGCGCCGCGTCAGGTCCGTCCATACGGCCGCCAGAGCAAGCAAGGCACCGCAGAACAACGCCGCTACGCCAAACCAATTCATTGCCGAAAGCCCTGGGGCGGCCGACAAGGCCAGCTCCCCAAGAGGCATCTGCGATGAGCTAGGTGACGGCGGCGGTCATCCTGTTAGACAATGTTTCGAACATCTCGGTGAATGCGCCGCCAAGCAACGCCGCGGCAGCGCCAACGATGCCGATGATCGCCACGACGATCAGCGCGTACTCCACAGTGGATACGCCGCGCAGGTCGGCGGCAAACTTCACGGCCAGCACACCCAGCCGGGAGAACTGCTTTCTGACGAAACCCATTTTCACCTCCTATCAGGCCAATTTCGCCTAGAACCTGTTGCGCCTTATACGCTATTCAATGCGGTTATGCAACGAACATTCCGCCGCCCGACAACGCCCTAGCGCCTTGTGGGACATCGCCGAAGCTCCGCCAAGCCCCGAAATGCCCGGTTGCGCCCGCCAATCCCCGCTTAGGGAATCGTTGCAGCGCGTTGCAAGGCGCACCGTGCAAGAGGGGGGTGCGGCGGCTGCATGGTTGCGGGACTTACGAAGGCTTGCTGCCTGGGAGCGTGGACGCCCCGTCCGCCTGCGGGTCGAAGGCTGGCGCTCCCAAGGCCCCCGGCGGCGGGCCGGGCGATGCCCATCCGGGGATTGGGGCCGCGTTGGGCGGAACGGGCATGAAGGCCGCTTTGCGGCTACTATGACGGGAAGCTCCGCTTGGCCGGAGAGTTCGCCTATGGAGGCTCTGATGAGCGACGCACCTTTGAGGCTCAGGAATGCAGGGGGGGTTCTGGAAGTCACGCTGGACCGCCCCAAGGCGAATGCGATTGACTTGGCCACCAGCCGGTTGATGGGCGAAGCCTTCATGGCGTTTCGGGACGACCCGGACCTGCGCGTGGCCATTCTGCGGGCGGCTGGGGACAAGTTTTTCTGCGCCGGCTGGGATCTCAAGGCGGCCGCCGACGGAGACGCCGTGGACGGTGACTACGGCGTCGGCGGCTTTGGCGGCCTGCAGGAACTAGGGGCGATGAACAAGCCCGTCATCTGCGCCGTCAACGGCATCTGCTGCGGCGGCGGGCTGGAGCTGGCGCTGTCCTGCGACCTGATTCTAGCCAGCGACGCAGCCACCTTCGCCTTGCCGGAGATTCGCTCCGGCACGGTGGCGGACGCCGCCGCCGTCAAGCTGCCGAAGCGGCTTCCCTATCATGTGGCCATGGACTTGCTGTTGACCGGGCGCTGGTTTGACGCCGAGGAGGCGCTGCGCTGGGGCTTGGTGAAGGAGGTGGCGCCGGCGGCGCAACTACTCGAGGCGGCTTGGCGGTTGGCGCGGTTGCTCGCCTCCGGACCGCCCTTGGTGTACGCCGCCATCAAGGAGATCGTGCGCGAGGCGGAGGACATGAAGTTTCAGGACATGCTGAACCGAATCACCAAGCGTCAGTTGGCCACGGTCGATAGGCTCTACTCCAGCGAGGACCAGTTGGAGGGTGCTCGGGCCTTTGCGGAGAAGCGCACACCCGTCTGGAGGGGGCGTTGACCGCCCGGTCGCCTACTGCACCACTCCCTGGTCAAACAGCGCCTGCGCCTCCGCCTCGGACAGGCCCAAATCGGCTAGGACGTTGCGGGTGTGTTGGCCGAGCTTGGGCGCCGGCCCCCGGGGGCGCACGTCCGCTTGCTTGAAGCGCATGGGCGCGTTCACCGTGGGGTAGGGGCCTAGTTGCGGATGCTCGATGGAGGGGAACAGGCCGAGGGATTGGGCTTGGGGGTCTGCGGGCACTTCGTGCAGGCCCAGCACCGGCCCCCAGATTACGCCTTGTGCGTCGAAGATGGCCCCCCATTCGTCTCGGGTTCTTTGCTTGAGGGTGGCGTCCATGCCATCGACCAATTCGACCATGTTTTGATAGCGGCCCTTGCCGGTCTTGAAGCGTTCGTCGGCCAGCCAGTCCTCGCGCCCGACGGCGCGGCAGAGCCGCTCCCAGGCGCCGGCGTCCAGCATGTTCAGCACCACCCACTTGCCGTCGCCGCAGGGATAGCGGTTGGTCATGGGGGTGAGCGCCTCATGGCGCGCCCGGCGGCGCACGGGGGCCCTATCGACGGCGGTGACGCCGAAGTCCGAGGCTTGCGTCCAAACGGCGGTTTCGTAAAGGGAGGTTTCGACCACCTGGCCTTCGCCCGTGCGTTCGGCGAGGCGCAGGGCGGCAAGGATGGCGGTGGTCAACGCCAGCCCGGCGGTGTGGTCCCCCTGGGCTGGGCGCGCCTGGGGCACCACCCCGTCCTCCCCTTCGCGCATGGCGTCGAACAGCCCGGAGCGGCCAAAAAAGGCCGTCACGTCGTAGCCGGGCCGCCAAGCGTCAGGCCCAGTGGTGCCGTAGCCCGTCAGGGTGGCGTGGACCAGGTTGGGCTTGAGGGTGAGCAGGGCGTCTGGGTCCAAGCCGAAGCGCTGCTGCCGGTGCGCCAACAGGTTGCACAGGAAGACGTCGGCTCGCTTCGCCAAGCGCCGCACCAAGGCGGCGCCCTCGGCCTGGTCCAAGGCCACCGCCAAGGAGCGCTTGCCCCGATTGTCCACGTCGAACTGAAAATCATAGCCGGCGAAGCCCGACTTCTTCTTCAACGGCCGCGACAGGCCGCGCATGGGGTCGCCGCCGAGCGGCTCCACCTTGAGCACATCCGCGCCCAAATCCGCCAGCACGGCGCCGGCGCTCGGCGCCGCCATGAAGCTATCGACCTCCAAAACGCGGATGTTGGCCAAGGGCGCAATCATCGACTACCATGCCTGCGGCTGAATGCAGACGCGCCAAGATACCGATTTCCGGCGGTGTTGCAAACGGCAACGATTTGTGGGCAAATGCCAATTGCAGTCTTAGCGCAACTAGGGGACCATGGGTGTGATGCTTGAATCCAGAGGCAGCAGGTGGGATTGATGAACCGCATGCCCCTTGCGGGCGGAACTGAAGCTTTCGCTCCTTCGCTGAGCGCTCTCCGCCGTCCGTTGCCGGACGAGGGACGGCGTGTTTTTGGGGGCCGCGGAGGCGGACGGGTGCCTAGGTTTATTGAGCGGATGGCCAAGTCTGTGCAGTCGTTTGAGCGCAAACTCGGATAAGACCAAGGAATTAGATTGGCCGACTCGATTGACAAGCGTAATGTCACGGATCCGGAGGAACGGGGCAGGGGAATCGAGCCGCCAAAGGTTGTCCAGGAGATCGTCGCCGGTTTTGCCCGTTCTGGGCCCGTTTTTCACCCAATTTTCGACAAGTTTAGCTCTGAGCATGTTGCCCAGTTTCTTAGGCAAACGCATGAGGCGGACATCGGGGAGCAACGGCTTCGTAAGAGCAATCGATGGTTTCGTCTTGCCTATGTGCTTGGTCGGCATCGCCGTTTTCGTGTTCCTGACCTTGCTCCTATTGCCAGAGCAGGCAAACTTGTATTTGGAAATATTGAAGGGCTTGGGCATTTTTGCCGCCGGCACCGCCGGCGGCTACGGGTTAAAGGCGTATCAGGATTCCCGCCGAGGCTCGTAGGGCCGAACCAAACAACGCAACAACAATTTGCAGGGGGGGAATGCCGTTGAGCATGCTGGACGTATTGGCTTGGCTTAACAATGGGTTTTGGGAGCCGTCTGCTTGGGGCGTCGTCGCCTATCTTTTGGTGACGACGCACATCACCATCGTTACCGTCACCCTGTACCTGCACCGCCATTTGGCGCACCGGGCCTTGGACCTGCACCCGGCGCTGGCGCACTGCTTCCGTTTTTGGTGTTGGCTTGGCACCGGCATGATCGGCCGGCAATGGGCCGCCATCCACCGCAAGCACCACGCCACCACGGAAACCGAGGAGGATCCGCACAGCCCCCGCATCCAAGGGCTTGGCAACATCCTGTGGCGGGGCACGGAAGCCTACCGAACGGCGGCCGCGGACGCGGCGCTGGTCGAACGCTACGGCGCCGGCTGCCCGGACGACTGGCTGGAGCGCAACCTGTACAGCCGCTTTCCCACCACCGGCGTCATCATCCTGATGCTCATCGACATCGCCCTGTTCGGCATCATCGGGCTGACGGTTTGGGCGGTGCAGATGCTGTGGATTCCAGTGCTCGGCGCCGGCGTCATCAACGGCGTCGGCCACGCCTGGGGCTACCGCAACTTCGAGTCGCCGGACGCCAGCGCCAACATCACCCCTTGGGGCGTCCTCATCGGCGGCGAGGAGCTGCACAACAACCACCACGCCTACCCCAACTCCGCCAAGTTCTCCCACAAGAAATGGGAGTTCGACCTAGGCTGGCAGTGGATCCGCCTGTTCCGCGCCTTGGGGCTGGCGCAGCCGAAGAGCGTCGGCCCCATCGTGGAGCGGGTTCCCGGCAAAACCACCTTGGACATGGACACGGCCTGGGCGGTGCTGAACGATCGCTTCCGGCTGATGGCCAAGTACAAGAACGACGTGGTCAAGCCCCTGATACGCCAGGAATGCATTGAGGTGGACGAAGCCACTGGGCGGCTGTTCCGCAAGGCCCGCTCCCTGCTGTGCCGGGAGGGCAGCTTGGTCTGCGCCAAGGGGCGCGGGCACATCGCCGCCGCCGTGCAGGCCAGCCACACCATCGCCACGGTCTATCGGCTGCGGGTGCGCCTGCATGACATCTGGGCCAAGCGCGGCGGTAATGCGGAGGAACTGCTCAGCGCCCTGCGCCATTGGTGCTTGGATGCGGAGGCCACCGGCATTCAGGCGCTGCGGGATTTCGTCGGCGAGCTGAAGTCCTGCGCCCTGCCCAGTTTGGCCAAGGCTTGACGGCGGCGCACCCAGCCGCATCGGCCCTTGCGCCCGCTCGTGGGCCGAGCGTCTCCAGCCTACATGCGCTGCACCACGCCGATGCCCAGCAACTCTAGGCCGGTGCGCAGGGTGCGGGCGGTTTGCTGGGCCAGATTGAGCCGGTTCTTCTTCTCGGCCTCAGCCGCCGTCAGGATGGGGCATTCCTCGTAGAAACCAGTGAACTTGGTTGCCAGATCGTAGAGGTAGGCGCAAAGCAAATGGGGGCGGCCGTCGGCGGCCGCCTGCTCCAGCACCTCCTGCAGGCGCACTAGGGCCACCGCCAGCTTTCGTTCGGCTGGATGTGGACTTTCCGGCGGGAGGGGACGACCGGACAGCTGGGCGACATTGACGCCGCCGCGCCGGAACAGGCTTTGGATTCTGGCGTAGGCGTACAGCAGGTAGGGCGCGGTGTTGCCCTCGAAGGCCAGCATCTGATCCCAGTCGAAGACGTAGTCGCTGGCGCGGTTCTTGGCCAGGTCCGCGTACTTGACCGCGCCGATGCCCAACACTTGCGCCGCGGCCGCCTGTGCGGCGGCGGGCAGGGAGGGGTTCTTCTCCCGCACCAGCGCCAGGGCGCGGGCTTCGGCCTCGTCGAGCAGGGCGTTGAGCTTGACCACGCCGCCCTGCCTAGTCTTGAACGGCTTGGCGTCCTTCCCCAGCATGGCACCGAAGGGCATGTGCTCCAAGCTCATGGCGGCTGGTTTGAAGCCGGCGGCCTCGGCAACGGCGAACACCTGCTGAAAGTGCAGCGTTTGGCGGCTGTCGGTGAAATAAAGGACACGGTCGGCCCGCAGCGCCTGGGCGCGGTGGCGAATGGCCGCCAGATCCGTGGTGGCGTACAGGTAGCCGCCGTCGGACTTCTGGACGATGACGGGCGCCGGCCGGCCGTCCTTGCCGGCAAACTTCGGCAGGAACACGCACTGGGCGCCGTCGGACTCGGTCAGCAAGCCCTTGCCCTCAAGCAGGGCCACCGTCTCCGCCAAGCTGTCGTTGTAGGCGCTTTCCGCCTTCACGTCAGCGTTCGTCAAGCCGACGCCCAAGCGTTCGTAGAGCCGCTGGCAGTGGCTTAGGGAAATGTCGATGAAGCGCCGCCACTTGGCGCGCGCCGCGGCTTCGCCGGACTGCAGCGCCACCACCTTGGCCCGGCTGGCCGCCGCAAAGGCCGGCTCCTCCCGGAAGCGGGCGCTGGCGGCGCGGTAGAAGTCCTCCAGGTCGTTTAAGGCCGATGGTTCGCCGCCGACCGCATCGAACTGCGCCAACAGCATGCCGAACTGGGTGCCCCAGTCGCCGACGTGGTTTTGGCGGATGACCTCATGGCCAAGGGCCTCCAGGATTCTGGCGGCGGCGTCGCCGATGATGGTGCTGCGCAGGTGCCCAATGTGCATCTCCTTGGCGAGGTTGGGGCATGAGTAATCGACCACCACCCGCTGCGGCGCTTCGACCTGCTCCACCACGGGCGCGTCCAAGCGCAGCCGTTCGGCTAGAAATTCATCGCTAAGGCGGATGTTGATAAAGCCCGGCCCGGTGACATCAGCGGCGATAAGGACCCCGTGCAGCTCGTCTGTTACATCAGGTGTAACAAGGTGCGTGGCGATCGTCCTGGCCAGAGCTTGCGGGTCGGTTTTAGCCGCTTTGGCCGCGGCCATGACGCCGTCGGCTTGGTAGTCGCCGAAATCCAGCTTGGAGGTTGCCAGCCGCACCAGCGCCGGCCCAGGAGTGCCGCAACGCTCCAACGCCGTCTCTATCCGGGCGGACAGCAGTTGCTTGAGGTTCATGGCGTTTTTTTGGCGGCGGGGCGCCTCAGAGCGCGGCGACGTTTTTGGCGTAAGGCCCTTTTTCGTTCTCGGCGACTTGGAAACTGACCCTGCGCCCGTCGTGCAGTTGCGGCCGCTCGCCATTGTTGGCCTTCACGGAGCGCTTATGCACGAAGATCTCGCCGCCGGCGTCGCGGATGATGAAGCCAAAGCCCTTGGTTTCGTCGAACCATTTGACGGCGCCTTCCTCGCGCTGCGAGTCCTCGTTGCGCCGGCCGGCGGCCTCGGTGCGCTTGCGCGGCGTCCTGGAGCCTCTTGACCTGCCCCGTTTGCCGCGCCTCGCGCCTTGGCCGGCAAGGCGGGCGCTGAACAGGCCGTTGACCACAAGGGCCAGGAAGGCGATCAGCAACAACGTGAAGTTGCCTCCCGGAAGTTTTGACGACAGGAGGACGGTCAGGGCGGCAAGCAGCAGTGCGCTCGCAACAACGATGATGTAGGTGCGCATGAGTGGATCCTGTTGGCAGTTGGAATGGGCAGGAGGGGAGACGCAAAAACGGCATCTTAGCACGAGCGCCCCAACGGTGCGCCTACGAATTCAGCCGCAGCGCCTCCAAAAGCCCGGTCAGAATCAGGTCCGGAACCACCCGGTCAAACAGCTCTTCGCGGTTGAAGAGATGGCAGAACCCGCCGGTGCCGATCACCAGCGGCGGCGCATCCGCGAAGACTTCATCCGTAATGCGCCGCACCAGCTCCTTGACCATGCCCACGTTGCTCCAGTACAGCCCGCTTTGGATGCTCTCCACGGTGGACTGGCCGACCGCGCTGCGCATCGGCTTGATCTCCACGGACGGCAGCTGGGCGGTTTTTGACTCCAGGGCGTCCATGGCCAGCTGCAAGCCGGGAACGATGTTGCCGCCGAGAAACTCCCGCCGGCGGGTGATGGCGCAGACCGTGGTGGCGGTGCCGAAGTCGATGACGATCAGGTTCCGGTTGGGAAACAGCTTCACCGCGCCCATGGCGTCGGCCACCCGGTCGGCGCCCACCTCCTTCGGATCCTGGTAGCGGATCTGCAGGCCGGTCTTGACGCCGGCCCGCAGAATCATGGGTTCGATGCCGAAGTATTTTTGGCAACAGGCCCGCAAGGAGTAGTTGATGTCCGGCACCACGGAGCAGGCCGCCACCCCGGTGATGGCGTTGGGGTCAACGCCGTTCTCCCGCAGCGCGGCGCGCAGGAACACCCCCAGCTCGTCCGAGGAGCCGCGCACGGTGGAGGTGCGGCGAAACTGAGTGGTCAGCGCATCGCCGTTGAAGACGCCGCAGAAAATTTGGCTGTTGCCGACGTCTATCGCCAGGATCATGGGCCGGCGCCGCCTTGTGCGGCGGGCGTTGCGGCGGGCGTTGCGGCGGGCGCGGCGCACTCGATTGCCTCGACCGGAAGGTTGTCGATCAGCCGCACGGCCTTGCCGCCGCAATTGACCGCCACCGCCGCAAACCGCCTTCCCTGCCGGGTGGCCACGTATTCGACCGCCAAGCCGCTGCGCGCAAGCGCCTGCGCCACCGCGTCGTCCGGGCGGGGCGAGCGCAGCGCCTCGTGCAGCTTGGCGGCCAGCCGCCGGCCCTTGGCGTCGAGCAGGGCGTTGCGGGAGCTGAGCGCCAAGCCGTCCTCCGCCCGAACGGTGGGGCAGGGAACTATGGCCACGTCCATGAAAAAGGCGCCCACCATGTCGCGGATGAGCGACAGTTGCTGATAGTCCTTCTCGCCGAAGTAGGCCCGGTGCGGCTTGACCAAGTTCAGCAGCTTCATCACCACCGTCAACACGCCGGTGAAGTGGCCGGGCCGCCCGGCGCCGCACAGTTCGCGGCTGAAGTCGTCCTCCTGCACCTTGAAGCGGTAGCCGTCGGGATAGACGGATTCCTTGGACGGCGTCAGCACGGCGTCCGCGCCGAGACGTTCGGCCTTGGCCAGATCTTCCTCAATGGCGGCGGGATAGTTGGCGAGGTCCTGTTGGTCGTTGAACTGGGCGGGGTTCAAAAAAATGCTCACCACCGCCACTTCGTTTTCCGCCCGAGCGCGGCTGATCAGCGACGCATGGCCCTCATGCAGCCCTCCTAGCGTGGGGACGAAGCCGAGGTCGCCGGCGCAGCTGGCGCGGAAGCGGCGCCAGCCGTCAAGGGTTGCAAACAGCTTCAAGGCGCTGACCCGAGCGTCCCAGGGCCATTCCAAAGTCCGTCGGGGGCTTGCATTTCTCCCACCCAGGTGTTCCTTTTACGCCTTTGGAATGCGGATGTTCCCACCATCCGTGAATTTTCCCGGTTCATTTTCGATGCTCATCCCACCATTAAAGCGTGCGCACGGCTTTGAGAAGACCCTGCCTGAGCGTCCTCTATGCGTAGGACTCCGTCTTGGCCGGAAACGCCCTGGCGCGGATGTCCCGGGTGAACCGATCAACGGCGCCCCGAACCATGCTGCAGCCGTCCGCGTAGTGGCGCAGAAACTTCGGCTTGAATTCAGGGTCCATGCCGAGCATGTCCTGCAGCACCAGCACTTGCCCGTCAGTGTCCGGCCCGGCGCCGATGCCGATGGTGGGAATGGCGAGCTCCCCACTGATGCGCCGCGCCAAATGGCGGGGGGTGCATTCGAGCACCAAGGCGAAGCAGCCGGCCTGCTGCAGGCGCTTGGCGGAATCCAGAATTTGCGCCGCTTGGCTGGCGTTGCGCCCTTGGATGCGATGGCCGCCGAAGGCATGCACGGACTGCGGCGTCAGCCCCAGGTGCCCCATCACCGGCACGCCGGACTCGACGATGTGGGCGATCAGGTCCGCCTGCCCGGCTTCCCCCTCCACCTTCACGGCGTTGACGCCGGCGCGCATTAGCGTCTGCACCGCGTCCATGGCGCAGCCCTGGCTCCTGCGCATGGTCAGAAAGGGCATGTCGCCGACGATGTAGGCGTCCGGCGCTCCCCGGCGCACGGCGGCGGTGTGCAGCGCCATCATGTCGATGGTGGCATGCACGGTGCTGTCGAAACCGTGCATCACCATGGCTAGGCTGTCCCCGACCAGCAGGCAATCCACGTCCGTGCGGCTCAGCACCCGCGCCGACCAATAGTCGTAGCAGGTGACCATGGCGATGGGATCATTGGCGGCTTTGCGCTTGGCGAAATCAAGGGTGTTCAAGGCTTCCTCCCGTTCCCCTGCTTGAACGGGACAGCCCGGGGCGGCAAGAGCGGACCGACCAAGCCCGGCGGGGTTGGGAAGCGCTTGCCGTTTGCCTGCATGGGTACCTGTCCTCGCTGGGGGATCAAGTCCTGGCGTCAATTAAAATGCCGTTGCGCCTTGCCTGCGAGGGCAAGGCCGCTGGTCTGCGCCCCTATGGATGGGGTCGCAGCCGAGGGCAAGACTATACAGCATTCACTCGGAAACCAAGAGCTCCCAATCCCCCAGAGAGTTGCGCTGCCGTTTCATTGGGCGAAAGCGTCGTTTTTGCCGTCCGTTTCCCGTTGCATCCGACTTTTCGTCCATTTTTCATTCATTCATCCCCGCTTAAGGAATCGTTGCGGCGCGTTGCCTGGGCATTGCACAGGGGCTTTAGGTTGCCACCTCCACCAGTTTGGGGATGGCGGTGAGGTAGAGGGCGGTTTTGACCGGCTGGTCGAATAGGCCCTCCGCCAAGGTTCGGTAGTGCGCCAGTTGCGGTTGATGGCGGGACGCCAGAGCGTTGACGGCGGCCTCGTCCTCGGCCTTGGCGGTCTTGAAGTCGATGATCCAGCGTACGCCTTCATGCTTGAAGGTGCGGTCGAAGTAGGCGTTGGCCAAGGCGCCATCGATGAGGCCGGTGACGCCGAACTCCGACGCCGCCTCCGTGCGCGGGCCGAGCAGCCAGCGCCCGTCCGGGTCCGCCAGCACCGCCGTTAGCTGTCGCTCGGCCTCCTGCAAATGATCGTTCGCTTCGCCTTCGTTCAGCCCCGCTGTCCGCAGGCGTCGCCGCCAGCGGTCGCGCCTTGGCGCAATCCAAGCGGCGGCGTCTTCGGGCAGGGGGCCGCGGCCCCAAGCGCAAAGGCTTTCATGAATCAGGTTGCCGAACACCACGTCCCGTTGCCTTGCGGTGGTTTCCCCGGCGGCGTTGGCGCGATGCTGCAAGACAGGGGGCAGGGTCAAGGAAGGCGGCGGGGGAGGGCGCCAACTGAAATCCTCGGGCAAGCGATGCAGCCTCGGCGGCTGGGATGGCTTTGCCGTCGTTGCGGATGTTGACGCAGCTTCGGATTTCGACCCACTTGCAGGTTCGACCGCTTCGGTTGCGCCCCCAACCGGCAATGGGTCTTGCTGGAGCAGCGGCCGCAGCAGGGCCAGCATGGAGCCCGATTCGGGGGGCTTGATGTCCGTGGCGGATGGGTTGCGTTGCTCCTGCGGCCTGTCGGCGAGTTCAACGGAGGCGGTCAGCAGCAGGCTGCGCTTGGCCCGGGTGCAGGCCACATAGAGCAGCCGCCGCAGTTCGTGCCGCTCCCGAGCGCCGTCCTCCTCATGCAGCCATTCGTACAGGCCGCCGGAATCCTTGGCCGCCATCAACAGCCGCCCGCCCTGCCGCCGCCAATGCAGGATGGGTCTGGAGCGCCTGCGCACGCCCCGGTCCAGGCATGGCAGGATCACATGGTCGAACTCCAGACCCTTGGCCTTGTGAATGGTGAGGATTTGCAGTTGCGCCGGGGCGCTGTCGCTGGCGAAGAGTTGCGCGGTGCGCACTCGCAGTTGCTCCGTGTCCAAGCCGTCGGCGCCGAGTTCGTCCACTAGGCCGAAGAAGCGTCCGGCTTGCTCCAAGGCCTGTGCCGAGGCCGCGGTTTGGCCCGCGTCGGTTTGCCCCCGTTCAGGGGCGCATCCTCCGTCGGCGTAGGCCACTGGTGCGCCGCATTCCAGCCATATCGCCTCCAAGGCCGTTCTGGGCGCTTCCTCGTAAAGCCGGGGCAGCCAGCGGGCCAAGCTGGCCGTCAGGCGCTTGAGGCGCTTGCCGCTGCCGCCGCCCAGCTGCTCCGCCAGCCTTTGCAGCGCCTTGACGCTGAATTCCTGCAGCTTGGCCGCCTTCTCCAAGCCGGGCAGGTCCAGCCCCACCCAAGGCGTCCGCAGGACGCTGAGCCAAGCCAAGCGGTCGCTGGGGTCGGTGAGGGCGCTGGCCAGCGACAGCAAGTCCATCACTGTTGGCGCTTCCGCCAAGGGGTCGATGTCCGTCGCCTGCCAAGGGATGTTTTCCCGCCGCAAGGCGTTCAAGAGGTCCGGCAGGTGGTTGCGGCTGCGCACCAGCAGGGCGATTTTGCCCTCCGGGTCCGTTTCGCTGAGCGCTTTGACTTGCTGCGCCACCGCTTCAGCCTCCAACCCGTATTTGGGTTCCGAGGGAGACTTGCTGAACAGCCGCACCCTTGCGCCGGATGGCGATGCGCCGGCGGGGCGTTCCGCCCCCGCCTTGGTCCGGGTGCCGTCGTTGCGGCTGCCGGTTTCCCGGTCTTGCGCTTCCGGCGCGGGCTGTTTCGTCTTGGGCGCCCCCGCTTGGGATTGGTCATTGGCCTCGCAGCCGTGGTAGCGAACCGCCCCGGAGTTCGGGTCGTCCCTAGCGTCCATGATGTCCACGAAGGTCCGGTTGAACCAATCGATCAGCGCCGCTGCGGAGCGAAAATTGACCTTGAGCCGCAACGGCCGCAAATGCACGGCGTTGACGCCCTCGTCCTTGGCCCTTTGGAACAGGCCCACGTCGGCGTCGCGGAAGCGGTAGATGGACTGCATGGGGTCGCCGACGGCGAAGACGCTGGTGTCCTCCTGGCCCGTCCAGCCTTCGATTAGCAGCGACAACAGCTCGAACTGGGCGATGGAGGTGTCCTGAAATTCGTCGATGAGAATGTGGCGAATGCGGTAGTCCAGCGCCAACGCCAGTTCCGTGGGCGCCCCGTCGCGCTCCAAGGCCTGCCGGGCGGCGATGTTGAGTTGGGTGAAGTCCGTGCGCCCCTCGGCCCGCATGACTTGGTTTAAGTCCAGCACCGCCAAGGTTAGGGTGGCGCACAGGGCGACGATGTCCTGAACCTGTCCATCGCCAAGGCCGCCTTCCGGCAGGTTGGCCAGCGCGGCGAAGCGCTCCCGAAGCCCTAGGTCGCGCAGTTTGCCGATGGCCGCCAGAGCGCGTTCCTTTTCCGCCTGGCAGCCTGGCGGGAAGCCCTGCTGTTTGGTCAGCGTCTTGCGGAATCGGTTTGCGCCAGTCATGCACAGCGCCTTGGCCGTGGGCCAGAAGGCGCCCTGCGGGCCGCCGTGCTCGGCGGCGAACCGCGCCAGCCATTGCAGCTCCGCCTGCAACTCCCGGCCCAGGGTTTGCCGGAGGTCGTCGATGACGGCCTCGGTCAGTTTGCGGACGTTGCCGTTCAGGGCCGCCGCCACTCGTTCCGGGGCTTCAAGCTGGGTGCGCAGCAACTCCTGCACCGGCGCCAGCCATTGGTCGCGGCGGGCCAGCATCTCGACGAGCTGGCGGCGGCCCTTGGCGGCGTCGTTGTCCACCAGCATCAGGAAGCGGCCGATGTCCGGGGCGAGACCGGCGTTCGACGCCCCATCCGCATCCCGCAGCCGCTCGAACAGCCGGTCCACGGCGCCGTCGTAAAGCGGGGCGGCGTCCTCCACCGGCGTGGCGCGGCCTTCCGGGCCGGCGCCAAGGGGCAGGGCGCCGGCCAGCGAACGGGCGAAGCTGTCGATGGTCTGGATCTTCAGCCGGGAGGGGTTGAGCGCCAAGCCCCAGCCCCTTTTTCGATCCTGTGCGCGAATGGCCCGGCTGAGGCTGTGGTCCGCGTCGGACTCTTCCCCGCGCACCACCTTGAGAACGCGCTGACGCATCTCGGCGGCGGCCTTGCGGGTGAAGGTGATGGCGAGAATCTGCTCCGGGCGCTCCACTCGGGCCAGCAGCTTGGCGAAGCGCTGCACCAGCAGGGTGGTCTTGCCGGAACCGGCCGGCGCCTGCACGATGCAGGAGGTTTTTGGATTCAGCGCCCGCTCGCGCTCCTGGCGATCGGCGGGCTCCTGGTCTCCGGCCGTTTCGCGTTGTGCGGCGCCGACTGGCTCGAACGCTGCGCCGGCGTCGGTTGGTGCGCTGTTTTCCATGCCCTTGGCTAAGCGCCTTGCCCTCTGCGCACGGCTCATGCCGGCGTTGGCCGTTGCAGGACGTTGATGCGGCAAAGGGCCGGCAGGTGGCAATGGCGGCAGGCGCTTGCGGCATTAGGGTAGGGGGCAACGGCGGCCCGTCCGGCGCGGTGCTCCGCAATCAACGCCTCCAGCTTGGTTCGCCATTGGCTGCGCAGCGCCTCCCAAGATGGTTCGGCGGGTCGGCCGCCCGGCAATTCCTCCACTTCCGGGTTGGCGAACCCGTCCAACTTCGCTTCGTCGCCGCCAACCTTGGCGAACAGCACCGCGCCGATGCGTTCGTCGGTCAGGGCGTACATGGGCAACTGCGGCTCCGTCAGGCGTTCGTCGAGCAGGCGCTTGGCGGAGACGTTGCCGGTCTTGTAGTCAATGATGAGGAGGCCGCCGCTGTTCTTGTCCCGGTCCATGCGGTCCACCCGCAAGGCGAATTCCGTGTCCGCTAGGGTCAGCGTCACCTCTTGCTCCAAGCCCGCCACCACGAAGCCGGGCCTCTCAGCCTCAGATTCCAGCCAGCGCTCCAACAGTTCCACCAAGCGCCGGTGCTCGTTTTGCCGATAGATTTGCGGCGCTTCGGCGATGTGCTCGGCAATGGCCGCCGCCGCCGCCGCGTTCAGGTTCGCCGCGGAGAACGGCGCCGCGTGGCCGTCATAGAGCGCGAACAGGGCGCTGTGTACCAGCAGGCCGCGCACCAAGGCGTCCGGCAGCAGGTCGGAGCTGGGCGGCGGCCTGAGGCGCAGGCGATGCTGCGCCCAAGCCTTGAAGGGGCACTGCGCTTGGTCGCGCAGCAGGGCGGCGCCGCCTTGCAGTTGCTCCTCGTTGCGCGGGGTGGCTTGGTCCGGCGGGGCGGGCTGCAATTCGACCCTTGGGAGCTCAGGCAGCCAAGGATGCCAAAGGCGACGATGCCGCCGCATGAGCTCCTCCGCCGCCGCTTCGCGGAAAGGTTCATGTTGGACGCTGTGGTCAGGGCGCAAGCCGCGGTCCTCGCCGGCGGGGTTGGCGGCCGAAGCCTTGAGCAGGGCGCTGCAGTCATGCTGTTCGCCGCCGTCTTCGCCGGCCCAGCTGGCGACCAAGCTCCGGCAGGAGTTGCGCCATTGGTCGAGCCGCCGGCGGGCGAACTCGGCCTCCGCCTCGTGGTCGATGCGCGGAACGCCCCGCCGCCGCAGCAAGGGCAGGGGCAGCAGGGGGTTGGGCGAGCGGCTCATCGGCCAGCCGGTGTCCGTCATGCCCGCCACCCACAGATGGCTGAAGTGCAGCCCAGTGGTTTCCAAGTAGCCGAGGGCCAGAATGGGCGCCGCCGGGCGTTCGGCGGCGAAGGTGCTTTGCGCTAGCAGTTCGCGCAGGGTTTGCACGGCCTCCAGGTTGTCTATGTCCGGCAGTTGCGCCAATTCAGCATATTGCGCTAGGCGCTTGAAGATGGCTTGCTGCGCCTGCCGTTGAACGCTGCCGGCGTTCTTGCCCCAATTGGCCTGGCGCAGAATGTCGGCGAAGAACACCACCCATTCCGCAAAGGGTTGCCGGTTCGGCGCTGTTGCCGCCGTTTCCAAGGCGGCCGCAAGTCTAGCCATGAAACCGAAAAAAGGTGCCCGCTGCAAAGCCTCCCCGCCTTCCGGCGTCGGCGCCGCCAAGTGCCGCAGCAGGCGCTCCGCCGAGCGCCAGACCGGCTGGTCCGCCAAGGAGGCGCCGCCGGCGAGGTCGTAGGCGTTGGGAGCGTCCGCGAACTCCACCTGCAGGGCGTGGCTGATGGAGTGGTAAGCCTCCGTCAAATAGGGAAGGACGATGCCGATGCGCGCACTTGGGTCCGCGGCGAGGGTTTGCCGCGCCCACTGGGCCGCGGCGCTGATTTCATCCGTGCGCCGGCTGAACTGCGCGCACCGCGCCTCCTGCGCCGGAGTGGGCGGCGGCTGATGGCGATGCACCGCGCCGCCGGCCGCCTCGCAACGGGCGCAGAAATCGGCTTCTTGGCGGTTCAGTTGGTCGAAGCCCAATAGGTGCAGAGTGCGGTCTTCAACGCCGCTGCGGTCCGGCAACTGCGCTTCGGTGATGAGGCCGTCCTGCTGCAGGCGCCGGCGAAAACTCTGCGCCCAACGCTGAAACAACAGCACACTGGCGGCGGCCGGCTGCAGGTCCGCATCGAGGTCGATGCGCCAGCTGTGGGCGAGCCGCCAAGCCTCGGCCGCCAGTTCCGCCAGATGCGCATGTTCGGGGTCCGCCAGTTCCCGCCAAAGCAGCAATTCGGCCTCCCGGGGCAGCAATTCCGCGTTGGCGGAGGCAGGCGCGGCGAATCGCTGCCGCCAATAGCGGTCGATGCTCGCCGCTTTGGGCTGCGGCCAGGCGCGGCGGCCTAGCTGGAGTTGCCGTTCCTCGTAGGCGGCGATGAATTCCCGCGCTAGGCGTTCGTTGGCGGTAAGAACTTGGTCGGCTGCGGCTGCGTCGAGCAGGGCGGGGGGGAGCTGGGTGAAATGCAGGGGCATCCCCGCATTCTATCTATACCGCCCGCCGCTGAGAAGCCGCACGGGGGGCGGCGGGGCGGGCGCCCGCCAGGGGATTCGGCCTGCTTCGCCGGTCGTCGCATTTTGCGGTGGATTGGCGGTGTGACAGCGCAATGGGTTCGGCTAGAATGTCGGCCCTGTACTTGGCGTCGAACTGGGAAAGGGGCGGAAAATGCGGCATTTGTTCAAGGACTTCATGGACCAGAGCTGGTTCATGAAGGGAATTATCGGCTGGGGATGGTTGTGTGTGCTGATCATGGTCGCCAGCCTCGTCGATAACCTCCGCATCATCCTCGGCGCATGAGCAGCCCGCCATGTGGCTTGCGGCGCTTTCGGTCAAGCAGCGCGAAGCCCTGTTGGGCTTGGCGCACGACGTGGTGGTGTCCGATGGCCTGCTCGACCCAAACGAAGAGGGCATGCTCGACGAGTTCAAGCGGGAGATGGAGCTTAATCCCGCACTGGAGGGCGAATACCTGGAGCTGGACGGCATCGGTGCCACCTTCGACACCCGCAAGGCGCGCATCATTGCGCTGTTGAACCTGATCCGGCTGAGCTACGCCGACGGCGCTTTCGAGATCGAAGAGGAGTGCCTGCTGAAGGAGGTCAGCCGGGGGTTCGGCATCGACGACGAAGAGTTCAAGCTGCTTGACAACTGGGTGCGCCGACTGCTGAGCTTGGAGTCCGAAGCTCGGGACCTGATGCGCTGACTCGGGGGCGAACGGCCGCCGCACGGCCCGCCCCGTCTCGCCAAGGCGCCGTTCAGCCCAAGAGCGTTCGCTTAGCTTCGTTGAGTTGCTGGGCAATGAAGTTGGAGCCGCCCTTGTCCGGGTGGTTCTTGGCCATGAGCCGTCGATGGGCGTCGATGATTTCCTGGCGGCTGGCGTTGGCGCCGAGCCCGAGGATGCTGAGCGCCTCCTGCCGGCTCATGGCGCTGGGCCGAGCCCGGCCGGCGCCCGCCTTTTGATGGGCGCCTTGGCGCTGGCGAAAAGCCGTGAACAGCCTTCCGAACAGGGGGGAGAACCGCAGCAGAAGCCCAAGGCCGCGGCGCAGGAAGGGCAGCAGCGCCGCAAAGGCCGCCGCCAACCAATGCAGACGCCCGGTCGCCGCCAAGGCGGCCAAGGCCGCAACCAACGCCAAGGTCGCCAAGGTGATGATCGTCGTGGCTCGGCTCGGACGCACCGACAGCCACAAAAGCCGAACCAGCACGACGAAGGCAACAGCGGCCATGAGGCCGAGCAATATGGCGATCATGCTGCGGTGCCGGCGTTGTCCAAAAAGGAACGGACGCTTAGGTTATCATGGCTCCTTAAGCTACCTTTGGCGAGGCCTTAAGCCGCATGGACGACGCAGATCTCAACCAATGGCTTGAGCAGTTGCGCGTGGAGCATCGGGACCTTGACGAAGTGATCCTCCATCTGCTTGAAACCGGCCATCATGATGCGATGCGCTTGCAGCGGCTGAAAAAACGCAAGCTAAAACTCAAGGACATGATCACCAAGCTCGAAAGCAAGCTCATCCCGGATTTGGACGCATGAAGCCGAAGCCGCTCACCGTGGCCATTTCCTCCCGGGCGCTGTTCGACCTGCGCGAGAGCAACGCCGTCTATGAGGAGCAGGGCCTAGAGGCGTACCGACGCTTTCAGATCGACAAGGAGGATCAGCCGCTAGCGCCGGGAGAGGGCTTTCTTTTCGTTAAGAAGTTGTTGAACATCAATGCGTTAAGCCAAAATAGAAGGGTTGACGTCATATTGCTGTCGCGCAATTCGGCGGATACCGGCCTGCGCGTTTTCAACTCCATAAAGCATCATGGCCTAGACGTCACCAAGGCGGCGTTCTGCGGCGGCGAAAGCCCCTACCGCTACGTCAAGGCGTTCGGCTGCGACCTGTTTTTGAGCACCCACGGCCCGGATGTCCGCCATGCGCTGGAGCATGGCGTGGCGGCGGCCAACCTGCTGCCGGCCGGCCAAGCCGGCGGCAAGAACGAGCGGCGGCAGACGGACCAGCTGCGGTTGGCGTTCGATGGCGACGCCGTGCTGTTTTCCGACGAGGCGGAGAGGATATTCCAAAAGGACGGCCTTGACGCATTCGCCGCCGCCGAAGAGGAGCATGCCTCCAAACCCTTGCCGGGCGGGCCGTTCAAGTCCTTTTTGGGCGCCCTGCAGGATTTGCAGCAGGAATTCGACAAGGACTGCCCCATTCGCACCGCCTTGGTCACCGCCCGGGAGGCCCCGGCCCATGAACGGGTCATCCGCACTTTGCGGGCTTGGAACATCCGGCTGGACGAATCCATTTTTCTTGGCGGCATGAGCAAATCCGAGTTTTTGCAGGCGTTTTCGGCGGACGTGTTCTTTGACGACCAAGCGCGGCACTGCCAAGCCGCCATCGCCCATACGTCCGCTGGGCATGTGCCCATCGGGGTGGCCAACGAGTGCTGATTATATTCCCTTCGGTTATAAATAGGCTTTACATTATATCGATGCGCCGCAATTTGGCTTAGAATTGCGGGTTACGCAATCGGCGGCAAGGGCCATGAAGCTTCAGCAACTGCAATACATCTCCGAAGTCGTGCGCCACGATCTCAACGTATCGGCGACCGCTCAAAGCCTGTTCACTTCCCAACCCGGCATCAGCAAGCAGATACGCTTGCTGGAGGGCGAATTGGGCGTTGAGATCTTCGCCCGTCGAGGCAAGCGCTTGACGCAGGTCACCCCGGTCGGCGAGCTCATAGTCGGCTTGGCCGATGACATTCTGCGCCAGCTAGGCAACGTCAAACGGGTGGCGGAGGAGCACCGGGACGAAAAAACCGGTCTGCTGGCCATCGCCACCACCCACACCCAGGCGCGCTACGCCCTGCCGCCGGTGGTGCGCAAGTTTCGGGCGGCCTACCCGAAGGTGGCCTTGAAGATGCATCAGGGGGCGCCGGGGCAGCTCGCGGAATTGGCCAAGGCGGGTGAGGTGGACTTCGTCATCGCCACCGAGGGCCTTGACCTGTTCCAGGATCTCATCATGCTGCCGTGCTACCGCTGGTACAGGGACGTCGTGGTGCCGCAGGGCCATGCGTTGGAGGCCTTGGCGGCGACGCGCCAGTTGACCTTGGCCGACGTGGCGGCGGAGCCCCTCGCCACCTATGTGTTTGGGTTCACCGGCCGCTCGGTGCTGGACCAAGCGTTCACGGCTGCTGGATTGCAGCCGAACGTGGCCTTCACCGCCACCGACACCGACGTCATCAAGACCTACGTGCGCTTGGGCTTCGGCGTCGGCATCATCGCCTCCATGGCTTTCGACCCCGCCGTGGACCCGGATTTGCGCACCATAGACGCGGCCCATCTTTTTGCGCCCTCCGTCACCCACATTGGCTTTCGCCGGGGCACTTTTTTACGCCGGTTCATGTACGAGTTCATCGAATGGTTTGCGCCCCATTTGAACCGCCGCATGGTGGATGCGGCAATCGACTCCCCTTCGGGAGCGGCCCGGACGAGGCTGTTTGCCGATGTGCAGTTGCCGGTCAGGTGAGGTTCGATGACGAACGGCGCCGCTGCTGAGGCCCTGTCCGGCGCAATGCCCGCAACGGACGGCTTGCCGCCGCCGCCTTCGCAGGTCGCCCGCGCCCTCCTCGACATCATGCAGGGCGCCCGCGCCGTGCATCTGTGGGGACCGCTGGGATGGCAGGACATTCGCAAGCGCTACCGTCGCTCCATACTCGGGCCGTTTTGGCTGACCATCAGCATGGGCATGTTGGTTGGAATGCTGGGCATGCTTTACGGCGCTCTGTTCCAAGCGGAAATTTCCCGCTTCATGCCGTTCCTCGCCTTGGGCTTCATTTTTTGGACCCTCATCTCCGGCATGATTGCGGACTCCTGCCGCATATTCATCAACGCCCAAGGCATTATTGAACAGATAGACCTGCCTCTTTCGGTGCATGTTTACCGCATGGTGTGGCATAGCCTGATCGTCCTCAGCCACAACATCCTCATCTTCGTTCCCATCGCCATCGCTTTTTTGCTTTGGCCGGGCTGGATGGGGCTGCTCGTCCTGCCCGGCTTGGCGCTGCTGTGCCTGAACGGCGTATGGGCCGGCCTGTTGCTTGGCTTGGTGTCGGTGCGTTTTCGAGACGTGCCCCCGGTGGTGGACAGCGTCATGCGGATCGCGTTTTTCGTCACGCCCATCATCTGGATGCCGGAACACCTGCCGGAACGCTTTCACCTGCATGACTGGAACCCCTTCTACCACTTTCTGGAGCTGGTGCGCGCACCCCTCCTCGGTGCAGCGCCGAGGCTTGTCTCCTGGCTGGTGGTGGTTGGCGCAACCTGCTTGGGATGGGCTGCGACCATCGTCATGTACAGCCTCTTTCGTCGGCGCATCGCCTACTGGGTTTGAACGCAGGCTCATGCAAGCTAGGCTGGAGCTGCAAGGCGTCTGCGTGGACTTCCCGATCTACAGCGTCGCCGCCCGGTCCTTGAAGAAGACCCTGCTGCGCCGCAGCGTCGGCGGCAACATCGCCCGGGATCTGGGCAACCGCCTGTGCGTGCGGGCGCTTGAGGACGTGAGCCTGAAGTTCGAGCAGGGCGACCGGGTTGGGCTCATCGGCCACAACGGCGCCGGCAAGACCACGCTGCTGCGGGTGCTGGCCGGCGTTTACGAGCCAACCGGCGGCCGCATCTGGCGGGCCGGCCGCACCGCCTCGCTGTTGAACATATCGCTGGGCATCGACCCGGAGGCGACCGGCTATGAGAACATCATGGTGCGGGGGCTGTTCCTCGGCCTGACGCCGGCGCAAATACGCGAGCGCATGGCCGACATTGAAGCCTTCACCGAACTCGGCGACTACCTGGCCATGCCGGTGCACACCTATTCGGCGGGGATGAGGCTGCGGCTCGCCTTTGCCGTCTGCACCTGCGATCAGCCGGACATCCTGTTGATGGACGAATGGTTCGGCGCCGGCGATGCAGCCTTTGTGGACAAGATTAGGCAGCGTCTGGAGGACTTCGTGGAGCGGGCGGGAATTCTGGTGCTGGCGTCGCACAACCTGAGTTTGCTTGGGCAGGTGTGCCGCACCGGCGTGCTTATTGAAGAAGGCCGCGTACTGGCCAACGGCCCGATCGACGAAGTGCTTGACCGATACCATTTGCCAAGCCGCTAGGCCCGTGCGGCGGGGATTGCGCCTCCGCCGGCGGGCTTGCCGCTTCATTCGGCTGGGTGCGGCGCCCTATTGCCGATGCCGGTGGGGCTTCCAAGGTCCCCACTTCTCTTCATAGATGGACCTGTTGCGCTCGAAAAGCGCCTGCCGCCTCTCTTGATCCATCTGGTCGAATGAGGCCGACAGATGATGGTGCATGAACACGTCCTCCGCCACCGCCACGCGATGCCCCGCCTTGCGCACCCGCTGGCAATAGTCGTCGTCCTCAAAGAAACCCAAGCCGAAGCGTTCGTCCAATGCCCCCACTTTCTCATAAACGGCGCGGGTCATGGCGGCGCAGAAGAAGGCTATCACCGGCAGGTCGAGCTCCTCGCCGGAGCGCTTGGAGGTGTAGGCCCAGGCGCTGGCCTCCATCTCCCGCATGTCGGCGTACTGAATGTCGATCCTGGCCTCGTTGCCGATGTTGTTGGTCACCGGCCCCACCAAGCCGAGATTGGGGTCCTGGCGCAGATGGCGGGTCAGGTCCAGCATCCATCCAGGCGTTGCGTAGGTGTCGTTGTTCAGGATGACGAGCAGCTCGCCTGCCGCCGCCTGCAGCCCGCGGTTGTTGCCGGCGGCGAACCCCAGATTTGCGTCGTTTTGAACCAGTTTGACGCCAGGGTGGTTGGCCGCGTAGTCGGTGAGAAAACCGGGCGTCCCGTCGGTCGAGGCGTTATCGACCAGCACCAGCTCCCAGTTCGGATAGTGCGTGTTGGCCTCCAGGCTGCGCAAGCAGGCTTGGGTGAAGGCGAGGTTGTTGTGGGTTAGAACGATCACGGAGACCTTGGGAAACACGGCTTGGAGGGCGTTCTCCAGTTGGTCAACGCGAACATTCCAATCGTGCTGCCGGGCCCATGCGGCTCGCTCGGCGGCCCTTTGCCGGTCGTCGCGCTCGGTCATTGCGTCCGCAAGCGACTGCAGGAACTGCTCAGCGTTCTCCGCCGTGCGGACTCTCTCTCCGAGCAGCTTCAACTCCGGCAAGGCGGTCGCCACCACCGGCTTGCCGGCGGCCAGGTACTCATAGACCTTCACCGGGCTGGTGCACAGCGTCAGTTCGGTCAGCTTGAACGGGATGAGGGCGACGTCAAAGCTGTGCACCCAGCTGGCGGCCTGCGCGTATTGCACCTCGCCGACCAGCTTTATGTTGCTGAGCTTTTTGGCCTTGGCGACGTCGCAGAAGGTGGTGTCGCCGACCAAGACGAAGTCCCACCCTCCGTGCCGCTGGGCGGCGGAGACGATCAGCTCCATGTCGAACCAGTCCGCAATGGCGCCTATGTAGCCCGCCACCGGGCGCTCGCAAGGGTATGCGAGCCGCTCCGGCGGCTTCTCGAAGCGCTCGATTTCGGCGGCGTTGCGGATCAAGACGTTTGCGGTGGTTCGCCCGACCATCTCCGACAGCCTGGCGGACGTGGTGACGACCAGGTCGGCGCGGGCCAGCAAACGCTCCTCCTCCTGGAGCATGTGCGGGCCGTTGGAGGAAAACCCGGCGTGGTGGTCCATGCAGTCGTAAACAACCAAGGCGCCGGGCAGGGCTTCCGCCAAGGGCCGCCAAAACGGCAGGTTGACGAAGGCCACCAAACGCCCCAATTCTCCGGCGGCCATCAGTTCGCCCAAGGCCGCGAGCATGGACTCCAAGGTTGGGCCGCGCAGCGGATCTTGGTAGATCAGGGGCATTTTGCCGGGCAGGCACAGCTGAATGAGGAACACATTGGGCGCCGGGGACTCCAGCACCTGGAACCCCGGAGCAGCGGCGCCGTGAAAGGTGGTGGAAAGGTAGAAGATCCGGTGCCCTCGCTCCGCCAGCCGCTTGGCGAGGTGCTGCGGCCTTTGGAACCGGAAGTGCCAATCGATCACCGGGCAAACCAGTATGTCGTGGCGCCCGGGCGATGGCCGCCCCAGATCCAAGCGGGGCTTGGCGTTCGCCTGCGCATCCGGCGGCGGCCGGCTGAGCGCCATCCTCAGGGCCACCGACCTTGGCAGGAAGCGTCCCTCCCAACGGCGCAGCAGGCCCTTGATGGGCGTCGGCAGGCGCCTAGCGGCGGCCGTCGCCAGACGATGCGCCCACCGCAGCAAAGGCTTGAACACCGTATATCTCTCCCTGTTGAGCTGCTCGACCAAGGCGACTAGGTGCGTGCGGGTCTCGTCGATGCGGCGCCCTGCGGCATCGAGTTGCTGGCGCAGGTTGGCCAAGCCGGCGACGCTGGCGGCATGGGCCTCGTCAATGCGGCGGCCGCTTTCGTTGAACTGCTCGGTCAGCGTGTCGGTCACTTGCCGCTGCAGGTTGGCCAAGCCGGTGACGCTGGCGGCATGAGCCTCGTCGATGCGGCGGCCGCTTTCGTTGAACTGCTCGCGCAGGGTGTCCGTGACCTGTTCGCGGAAACTGGAGAAACTGAAGGCGCTGTGCTCCGCCAGCTGATTGAGGCGGGCGTCCAGCCCTTGAAAACCGACTTCGCCGATGGTCTGCGCATCCACCCGCGGTGAGATGTGCGTGAATGTCGCCGTCTCTTGGCGGACCTCGCTCCACTCAGCAAGGAAGGCCTCGTCCCGCAGGGAGACTGCGTCCGCCGCCGCTTGGCGGAGTGCGCCATAGGCGCGGTCCGCCAGCAACTCCGCGCCAACGCGGGGCGGCCCTTCGTCCGGGACGCCAAAGTGCTGCAGGCCGGCGTCTAGGAATTGGCCCGTGAACTCATCGACGGACGGCCCATTGGCCGGCCCCAGCGCCAACGCCTGCGCGATGCGCTCGAGCTCCCGTTGCGGCTGGCCAAGCATTCGGTCGTAGTCGAGCAACACATGCGGGTTGGCGGCGATGTCCTCAAAGGGATTCAGGTTGTGGTTCAGCCACAGCAGATGGGATTTCAGCGAGCTGAAGCCGTCGCGGCTGGCCAAGGATTGCGCCACCGCCCAGGGATTGCGGATGACCCAAACGAAACTGGTTGGGAAATGGCCTTCCCCAAGCAGCACTCGGCGCCAAAAGGGCCAGAGGCGGGCGGTCCTTGGGTCCTTGAACGCCCAGACCGGGCGGTGGGCGGTCTTCGCCCGCAGCAGCGCCTGCGCCTGCTCGACCAAGGGCGCTAGGCTAGGCGTCCCCAGCAGCCTCTCGTCCTCGGCGCCCACCAGATCCCATTGCAGCGCCAAGGCGGTGTGTACCTGTTTGTTCAGTTCGATGACGTCCCGGTCCTCCCAGTGCCCCTTGGCGTTGTCCGGCGCCGGTTCGATGGTGAGGTTGTCGCCCAGCGCCACGCCTAGGGCCTGCAGAGCGCGAGTGGCCAAGCTGGTTCCAGACCTGTGCATGCCGATGACCGCGATCACCCTGCCGCCGTTTGCTTGGCCGCCTCGGCTCATGGCCTGCGCTCGGCGGAGGCGCCTTGGGGGCTGTTGAATCGGCTGCGCAGGAAGGGGGACTGCGCAAATCTCGACCGCCATGAGTTCTCCTGGCGAAAGCGCTCCAGGGCTGCGGATGCAACTGGCGAATGCGCCTTGACGCGGTTCATGAGGGTGCGAAAGTCGGTGTCCCCTTGCACCAAGCAGACTTCCGGGTCGGCCTCGCGTTGGCGCATCTCGCCGAAACGGGTGGAGATCACCGGCAATCCCGCAGCTCGGTATTCGTAGTATTTTATGGGATCGACCGCCGCCGTGAGGCCATTCACCTTGAAGGGGATGAGCCCGGCGGTGCAGCCCCCCAAGCGGCGGGGCACCTCTGCGCTTGCGCATTCGCCCAGCAGATGCACATTGGCGGGCAACGGCGCCTTGGGCGGCGCCATGACCGGGCCGATGAGGTCGAAACGCACTGCGGGAAGGGCGCCGGCCATTTTCGCCAGCAACGCCCAATCAAACCAAGCGCCGATGGTGCCGACATAGCCAAAGACCTGTTCGCCTTCGGCGGCCCCGCCAAGGGCTTGCGGATTGGGGTCAAGCCCGTTGCGCACCAATTCAACGGCGAGGCCGCGCCGCCTGAACTTCTCCTGCAGCGCCGTGGAGGACGCGAACACCTGGTCAACTCGCCGGGCTATCTCGGCCTCCACTCGATGGTTCAGCACTCGTGCGCCGCCCTGATGGAACTCCGGGAAATCGTCCATCGCATCGTAGCAGCTAGGTTGGCCTGCGGCCTGCTTGAGCAGTTGCAGGGCGAGCAGGCTGGGGCGCCCGATCGCCAGCATCCAGTCCTCCCCCTGCACGAATGCGGCGACGCGCTCCAGCACCGGCCTCCAAATCATCCGCTTAAGCCAGGGCGGGCGCATCGCCGGGTCGGCGCACCAAGCAGGAGGCGTCAGCGTCTGCACCGATGCGTCGGCCCTCGGATAGGCTCGCCGGCGGCTGCGGCGCAGATCGCCAAGCCGCGGCAGGCGGCTTGGGTAGGGGTTGATCCAGAGCGTGCGCCCGCCGCCGCGGCGGTTGCAGAACTCCACGAAATGGTGCGCCCTTTGGGTGAAGCTGGAGTAGGGCACCGGCGCGGCGTAAACCAGCTTCACGGCGGGCCGCCCAACTGCGCCACATGCCGGACGATGCGCTGCGCCGCTTTGCCGTCCCCGTACGAGGAGCTGCCCTTGGCCATGCGCTGGTACGCGCGGTCGTCATCCAGCAGCGCGGCCACGCGGCTAACGATGCGCTGCGGGTCCGTGCCCACCAATTCGACCACGCCCTCCCGCACGGCTTCGGGGCGCTCCGTCTCGTCCCTTAGCACCAGCACCGGCTTGCCGAGCGCCGGCGCCTCCTCCTGAACGCCGCCTGAGTCCGTCAGTATCAGCCAAGCCCGCTGCATGGCCGTGACGAAGGGGCCGTAGTCCAGCGGCTCGCACAGCGTCACTTGCGGCAAGGCGTCGAGCTGCCGCCGCACCACCTTGCGGACGTTGGGGTTGCGGTGTACGGGAAACAGAAAGTGCAAATCCGCGCATTGGCGCGCCAGTTCGCCTATGGCCTTGCACACCGAGAGCATCGGCGCTCCGAAGTTCTCCCGGCGGTGGGCCGTCACCAACACCATCCGCCCCTTCGCCGGCACCTCCACGCCTAGGGGAAAATCCCGCTCGGCCATCATGCGCAGCGCGTCGATCACCGTGTTGCCGGTTATGTGAATGCGGTCGCCCGGCGCTCCCTCCCGCAGCAGATTGTCCCTAGCGGTGCGGGTGGGGGCGAAGTTCAGGGTTGCCAGGCGCCCCACCAGCACACGGTTCATTTCCTCCGGCCACGGATACTCGAAATCATGGGTGCGCAGCCCGGCCTCCACATGGCCGAAGGGCACTTTGCGGTAGAAGCTGGCCAGAGCGGCCGCCATGACGGTGGTGGTGTCGCCCTGGGCGAGAACCAGGTTGGGTCGATGCCGCTGCAGGCAGTCGTCCAGCCCGGTCATCAGCCGGGAGGTCAGGGCGGCGAGCGCTTGGTTCGGCTGCATGACGTTGAGGTCCGCATCCGGTTCGATGCCGAACAGGCGCAGGGTTTGGTCCAGCATCTCCCGGTGCTGGGCCGTGGCCAGCACCTTGACGTCCCAGTTGCCCGAACGGCGCAGAGCCAGCACCACCGGCGCCATCTTGATGGCCTCCGGCCTAGTGCCCACTACGCACAGAATTCTCGGCGATGTTCGGCTTGCGGCCAAGGGGGCCTCCGCCCACGGAGTGGGGCCATTCTAGCCCGCGCACCCTACAGGCGGGCAATTGGCGGGAAACGGTTTGGGCGGCATGGGCTATACTGACCCAACCTCCGGTGCGAAGTCAGGGCGAATTCTTGATTTTCTCCAATGTCGGCCTAGGCCGGCTAAGGCTGCCCTACGATGTGGCGATCTACGGCGCCGGGCCAGCCGGCATCTCCTTGGCTTTGGCGCTGTCCGGGGGCGGCCTGCGCATTGGTCTGTTTGAAGCAGGGGGGGTGGACCCGCATGCCGTGGGGGGCGATCATCCCTACCAAGGCGAGAACCTAGGCCGCCCCTACAACTTGGCGGGCACCCGCCTGCGCTACCTTGGCGGCACCAGCAATCATTGGGGCGGCTGGTGCCGACCGTTGGACCCGCTTGACTTCGCCGTTCGCCCCCAGGTTCCCTTAAGCGGCTGGCCCATCGACCGGGAAGCGTTGAACCCCTATCTGGAAGCGGCCTTGGAAGTATGCGAAGTCCCCTCCGGCGGCCTCGGCTTGGCGGCCTTTGAGCATGACTTTGGCTACCAAGGATTCATTCACCACGACCATCCCAGCTTTCGAGTGAAGAACTTTCTGTTCAGCCCGCCGACCCGATTCGGCGTGCGCTATCGCCAAGACCTTGAGGATGCGGAGGACATCGAGTGCGTATTGGACGCCACCCTTGTGCGGCTGACGGCCGTTGACGGCGCAGTCGATGGAGCCTTGTTGGCGTCGTCGGATGGATCCCGGCGTCAGGTGCAGGCGGACCGCCATGTTTTGGCTATGGGAGCGGTGGAGAATGCCCGCACCCTATTGCATTCGCACTTAGCCAACAGCAGCGATTTCGTCGGGCGCTGCTTTTCCGACCACTTGGGAGGAACCGTCGGCAAGGCGCTGCTGAGCTTCAACAATCGCTACTTTCAGCAAGTCGTGCGCGTTGGCGA
Organism: Candidatus Azophilus sp.; assembly: GCA_965200465.1. Lineage (GTDB taxonomy): Bacteria > Pseudomonadota > Gammaproteobacteria > Pseudomonadales > Azotimanducaceae > Azophilus. The sequence goes on from OZ241358.1 coordinate 920,514, forward strand.
ACGGCATTTGCGGGTGTTGCCGCATCTGTCGCTCAGCAATGAGGCGCTGGAGGAGTTTGAGTTGCCGAACTTAGGCTTGGTCATGCCGCGCATAAGCAGCCGGCCCTTGGATGTTTACGGAACCGGCGTAAAGCGTCAGTTGGATGGGCTGCTGCAGCGCAAAACGCAGCATTACTGGGTGACCGCCCGCATCGAGAACACGCCGAATCCGCAAAGCCGCGTCACCCTGACCAACCAAACGGACGGCTACGGCGTGCCCCGGGTGGCTTTGAATTGGCGGGTCAACGCCTTGGACGTGCAGTCCATGAAGCGTTTATGCGCCATTCTTGGTCCGTTGGTTGGGAAAGCCGGCGGCAGAGTGAACATCGACTACCAAGTAGCGGCAGGGGAGTTTCCGCCGGGTTCCCATCAAGCCCACCAAATGGGCACGACGCGGATGAGCGCCGAGGCGGACGGCGGCGTGGTGAACGCCGACCTGCGCTGCCATGACCTCGCCAACCTTTACGTGGCCGGCTCATCGGTATTTCCGACATTCGGATTTGCCAACCCAACACTGGCCATCGTAGCGTTGAGCCTGCGTCTGGCCGAACACTTGCGCCGGCAAGCGGGAGTGGCGCATGCTTAGCGCAAGCCGTCGCCGCTTCCTGCTGGCCGCCGGCGTCGCCGCCGCGGCGGCGGCCGGCGTTGCCGTTTACCGTTCCATGCGGGTTGGCGGCGTTGGGGTGCATCTGCATCCTCAACTTGAGGCGTTGATCGCCGCCGGCAACTTCTCCGCGGACCTTGGCGCTAAATACTTGGAGAATCTGGGCCTGCTTGCGAACGCGCCCTTCGCCCTCCTGCATGACGAGGTCATGGATGGCCTGCCCAAGCACAGCGATCGCCTGCTTGTGGAGATAGCAGGAAAGGTGGAGCGGGACTTTGCGGAGGGCCGCATTTGCCGAGTTGACGGCTGGCAGTTGGCCGCCACCGAATGCCGCCTAGCCGCGCTGGCGTTCCTGTTCCAGCAAGCCGGCGGCCGCATTGATGCGCCTCCTGTGGAAGAGGGCAGCCCCATCAGCGAACTTCCGGAAGCAGCCATCGCCCAGCTCGAAAGCTGGGGGCCGCGTTCGGCGATGGTCGGCGAAGGGTTCAATGTGCAGCCCGATGGCAGCTCCGCCCTATGGTTCCGTTTTGCGGAAATGGATCCGCAGTCCTATGAGATGTATTTCGGCGCAAGCCCGCTGAGAACCTCCGTAGTCCCCAGTCGAAATTTGATAACGGCAACCGTGACGAAGGGGCAGGTGCGGCAACTGACGTCGAAGACCGGGGAAATTCCGGTGTACTTGGTGAATTCGGCTCAGGGAAGCAAGCAGTTGATGGGGCGTTTTCGAGTGCGCTCCAAGAGCGCCGAATCAACGCACGGCGGCTCCGAATAGGGTTGTCCAAAGAGTAGTTTTTCATGCAGATCATTGTGCTTGGCATGCATGAGTCCGGCGCTGAGCAAGTCGCCCGCCTAATAGACTTGATGGCCGCAAGCGCAGGCAGCGGCGGCCATGCCGGAAACGGCGGACCGGGCGCCGCCGCCAATGCTTGGAGGCAATTGGACGTCAGGCGCCTGAACGACCGCGCCCTCACAGCCCTCGGCAAGAGCTGGTTTGACTGCGCGGACTTGCATCTTGGTGAACTGCCGAGGAATGAGTTGAGCGAACTTCGGCGAACCGCCAATGACATCATCAATTCATTGAACGGGCATGGTCCTTGGGTGGCGCAAGACCCCTGCATGTCCTTGCTGTTGGAGCTTTGGCGCCCGCTCCTTGCAGAACCCCTGTATGTCTTGGTGCATCGTTCCGCGACGGACGCGGCGCAGCTGGTCAGGGAGCGTCATGGCTTGCCGGCGCAACTGGGCCTTGCCCTGTGGGAGCGCTACAACATTGCCGCTCTGTCCGGCATGGCCAACTGTCCTGGAACGCTTGTGAACTATGATCAGTTGCTAAGCGATGCCCCTGCGGCGCTTCGGCAACTGCGCGCCGATCTTATGGAACTGGGCGTCAATTGGCTTGGAGACATTCCGCAGGACGTTTTGCAAACCATCCAGGAAGGCCGCTCAGCGGTTTTGCGCACCTCGGGCGACGCCATAGTCGCCAGCCGGGCGCAACGTCGGTTGGAGGCTCGCCTATACGACCGTTCCGTGTTGAACGCAAGCCCGCCGGCCGTTTCGGCACCGGCCGCCGCTGTCCTCAAACGCGCGGGAGAACGCTGGGTCGGCCAACGCTGGCTTGTTCGGCTGCTGCGCCAGCGCAACCGAGAGCGCCTCGGGCTGTACCGCAAACTGCAGGCGGTGCGCCGCCAAGCCATAGCGGCGGACGGGCGCTCCAAAGCGCTTCAGAATGTGCGGGACGCCGGCGGGTCAAGGGGCGTGTTCGTGATCGGCTGCCCTCGCTCAGGCACCAGCATTCTGTCTTGGGCCTTGGCGATGCACGCCAATTTCTGGACTTCCGCGGAGTCCGACTATCTGTTTCGGCTGTTCGGCGATCACCGTCTTCAGGTCGCTTACATGGAAGCCTACGAGCGCCGGGATGAAGGCTGGCTGCACAAGGAGCAGGTCAGCTTTGCGGAATTTGCGGCCATGCTGGGAAGCGGCGTCGAACGATTGTTTGACAGTCGAGCCGGCGGCCGGCGTTGGGTGGACGCCACGCCCGGCCACACCCTGATGGTGGAGGCGTTGCTCGGCCTGTTTCCCGCCGCCAACTTTGTCCACATCGTTCGTGACGGGCGGGCCGTGGTGAATTCAATGCTGTCAAGCGGGTTCGACGCCAAATGGGCGTCGAATTTCGATGCCGCCTGCGCAAGCTGGGTGCATTACGCCTCCTTGGGGCGCCAAGCGGTTGAGGATCATTCCGACCGGGTCATTGAGGTGCGGCATGAGGACTTGACCCGCAATCCTTGGTTTGTGCTAAGCCGGGTTTTTTACTTCCTTGGCGAACGGGTTTCCCAGGACGCCATCGACCTGATCCTGACCCAGCGCATCAACTCAAGCTATGGCAACGCCGCCGCCGCCGACGTCAAAAAGCCCAAGAACCCTGCCGCGGCGCCGGCGCGGCCTTGGGAGGCCTGGACGGAACAACAGCAAGCCGCCTTCGCCGCAATCGCCGGCGCAACGATGCGCCGGCTTGGCTATGACGGCTTTGACAACGCCCCGGCCAAGGGCTAGGCCCTCAGCCCAATATCCTGACCACGTTTTGCGAGTGCAGGCCGCACTCCTTGTGGGTGGCCTCCTCCCACCACCAGCGCCCGCTTCTTTCATGTTCATGGGGGCCGACGGCGCGGGTGCAGGGCTGGCAGCCGATGGAGACGAAACCGCGATCGTGCAGTTCGTTGTAGGGCACGTTCTGAGCGCGGATGTAGGCCCAGACGTCCTTGGAGGACCAATCCGCAAGGGGGTTGAACTTGATCAGTGAACCCTCCTTGGCGGAGAAGGCGCGGTCCTCCTGCTCCAAAGGTATGTTGGTTCGCGTCACGCTCTGGTCCTTGCGCTGGCCGGTGACCCAGGCGTCCAGCGTTTTCAGCTTGCGGCGCAACGGCTCTATCTTGCGTACGCCGCAGCATTCGCCGTGGCCGTCCTGGTAGAAGCTGAAAAGCCCCTTTTTGCGCGCCAAGTCCGCCACTTTCCCAGGCTTGGGCATCAGCATTTCGATGGCCACGCCGTAGTGCTCCCGCACACGCTCCAGATAGGCGTAGGTTTCCGGGTGCAGGCGCCCCGTGTCCAAGGAGAAGACGTTGAACTGCAGGCCGACGCGATGCGCCATGTCGATCAGCACCACGTCTTCGGCGCCGCTGAAGGAGATGGCCACCCGCTCCGGGTCGAATCGGGAGGCGATCTCCTGCAGCAGATGCTGCGGCTTGTGGTAGGCGCTGGCTTTGCGAAAATCCATCGGTTGCCCCTGTTGGCGGCTTTGCGCCCGTGGGGCGCTTGGCTTGAGGGCGGCAGTCTAGCCAGCGGTCCCGCAGCGCGGAAAGATTCTCTAGGTATATGCTTAACTCCAATTCCAGCAACGGCCCGGTTGCCAAGATGCGGTCAAATCATCGGTTCGGGAGAGTGTTTTGCATTTCGATGGGCTACCATTTGGCCAACCCCGCGGCAAGGAATTGGGGTCGGCGGCGGAACCCGAATTAAGGAGAACCAGTCTTTGGACATCCTGTGCTTGGATTTGGAGGGAGTGCTCATCCCGGAGATTTGGCAAGCGGTGGCGGAGTACACCGGCGTTGACGAATTGCGCAAGACCACCCGGGACATTCCCGACTACGGCGAGCTGATGCAGTTCCGCCTGGAGGTGCTGCGCCGGCACGACCTGCGCTTTTCCCTAATTCAGGAAGTGGCGCAGGAACTGGAGCCGCTGCCCGGCGCAAGATCCTTTCTTGAAGGAGCGCGGCGCCGCTGGCAGCCGGTGGTCGTCTCGGACACCTTCTATGAGTTCGCCGCGCCGCTGATGGCCAAGCTGGGCTGGCCGACGCTCCTCTGCCACCGCTTAGTGGTGGAGAACGACCGCATCGCCAAGTGCGAAATGCGCCAGCCGGACCCGAAGCGCAGCGTGGTCAAGGCGTTCAAGTCCTTGAACTTCCGCGTGGCCGCCGCCGGGGATTCGTACAACGACATTCCCATGCTGGAGGAGGCGCACCAAGGCGTGTTGTTCCGCGCCCCGGCCAAGGTGCGCAATGCGCATCCCCAGTACGCGGCCGCGCAGAGCTATGAGGACTTGGCCCGCTTGCTCGCGCAGGCTTAAAGCCCACGCATTCACCCAAGGGCCGCCGTGCGGCCCGCCGGCTAGAATTGGTTCATCGTGTTCGCCGCGCCGCCGGCCAGGAGCGCCTTCTCGCCCAGGAAGTACTCCTTGTGGTCGTCGCCGATGTTGGAGCCGGCCAAGTCCTGATGCTTCACCGCCGCCAGCTCACGGCGAATCTCGCGGCGCTGGACGCCCTTGACGTAGGCGAGCATGCCAAGGTCGCCGAAGTAGCCCTCCGCCAGCAGATCCGTTCCCAAGGCCGTTTCGTGGTAGGTGGGCAGGGTGATGAGGTGGTGGAACACGCCGGCCTCCCCGGCGGCGTCCCGCTGGAAACGGGCGATGAGTTCGTCGGCCGCCTCGGCCAGCGGCGTGTCGTCGTATTCCGCCGCCATAAGCCCCTTGGCGAAAACGGCGGGGTCCGGATAGGCGGAGACGTCCTTGCCGGCGTCCCGCCACTGCGCATAGACCTGCTCGCGGAACGCCAGGGTCCAGTTGAAGGAGGGCGAGTTGTTGTACACCAGCTTGGCTTGCGGCGCCTGCTCCCGCACGGCGCCGACCAAGCGGCGAATCTGCTCCAGGTTGGGCCGCTCGGTTTCAATCCAAAGCAGGTCGGCGCCGTGCTCCAGGCTGGTTACGCAGTCGAGCACCACGCGGTCGGCCCCGGTGCCCTCGCGGAAGGCGTACAGGCCGTTGTCCAGCCGTTGCGGACGGCACAGCTTGCCGTTTTGGTGGATGGTGACGTCGCCGTCGCGCAACTCCTCCAAGTCATGCACCTCGGCGGCCTCCAGAAAGCCGCAATAGCGGTCGCCCAAATCGCCGGGCGTCTTGGACACCGGAATCTTCATGGTCAGCCCGGCGCCTAGGGAGTCCGTGCGGGCGACGATCACGCCGTTCTCCACGCCCAGCTCAAGGAAGGCGTAGCGCACGGCGTTCAGCTTGGAGACGAAGTCCTCGTGGGGCACCGTGACCTTGCCGGCTTGGTGCCCGCACTGCTTGGCGTCCGAGACTTGGTTTTCGATCTGAATGGCGCAGGCGCCGGCTTCGATCATGCGCTTGGCCAGCAAGTAGGTGGCCTCCTCGTTGCCGAAGCCGGCGTCGATGTCGGCGATCATCGGCACCACATGGGTTTCGAAGTTGTCGATGCGGGAGATCACCCCGGCCAAGTTGCCGCCCCGGGCGCGGGCCTCGTCAAGCTCCACGAACAGATGCCGCAGTTCCCTCGCGTCCGCCTGCCGCAGGAAGGTGTAGATCTCCTCAATGAGGTCGGGCACCGTGGTCTTCTCGTGCATGCTCTGGTCCGGCAAGGGGCCAAACTGGGAGCGCAGGGCGGCCACCATCCAGCCGCTTAGGTAGATGTAGGACTTGCTGGTGGTTTCGCGGTGCTTCTTGACGGACATCATCACCTGCTGTGCGGTGAAGCCGTGCCAGCAGCCTAGGGACTGGGTGTAGTTGCCGGGGTCCGCATCGTACTCCGCCATGTCCCGGCGCATGATGTCGGCGGTGTAGCGGGCGATGTCTAGGCCCGTGCGGAAACGGTTCTGCAGGCGCATCCGCACCACGTATTCGGGGTTGACGGCCCGCCAGTTCGCCTGCCTGCGCAGTGCCCGGGTGGTCGCTTCAACCTGTTGCAGGTAATTGGAGAGATGGGTGGACATTGGGGTTCCTCGCTTGGGCTGGATGCAGTTGCGGCGGCAAGTTATACGAAAAATTATGGAATGTATGGATACTAATAATTTCTTTTTGGGAATGGAACGGTCAGCGCCGATGCGGGCTAGGGCAGCTGCATTTCGATGTGCATGATGCCGGCGTCCATGAAGGTTTCGCCTTGGGCGATGAAGCCGGCCCGTTGGTAAAACGCCTCCGCCTCCATCTGCGCATGCAAAAAGCACCTAGGGCAGCCCAACGCCTTCGCCTCGGCGACAGCGGCCCGCAGCAGCAGTGCGCCGACGCCGCAGCGCCGATGCGCGGGCAGCACCGCCATGCGGCCGATCTGCCCGCTCGGCAGCAGCCGGGCGCAGCCGATGTCCGCGCCGGCCTCCGACTGAGCCAGGAAATGCCGGGCGGCTTCGTCCTCCCCGTCCAGCTCCAAGTGCTCCGGCACCTTCTGCTCCACAACGAACACCGCGGTGCGGATGGCCATCAGCCGCTCCTTGTGGGATGTCCAAGCCACTCGTTTAATTCTGGCCGGCATGTTTGGATGCTCCGCTCCGACTAATCCTCAAGCTGCGCCTTCCCGCCCGCGTCATCCGGCAGGACCGCAAGCAGGCCAAGCGTTTCCGCGCCCTCGTCCTAGTCCGCCCCTGCTGCGGCGGATTGGCGATGGCGCACTTGGAGAGACTCCGCCCGTCGAAGCTCGGCCAGGACATGGCGGGCAGCCAACCCGCCCTCAGCCCGCCCGGTGCCGGGCCAGCCTTTCGGCAAGGCCCGTGTAGGCCGCCGGCGTCAAGCCGCTGAGTTGGCGGCGGGCTTCGTCGGGCAGGTCCAGTTCGTCTAGCAGAGCCGCGAAGCCGGCCGCATCCAGGCGGCGGCCGCGGGTGGCCTCCTTAAGCCGTTCGTAGGGTTCGGCAAGGCCGTGCTTGCGCATCAGGGTTTGCACCGCCTCGGCCAGCACCTCCCAGTTGCCGTCCAAATCGGCGCGCATGCGCTCCTCGTTGACGGCCAGCTTGGAGACGCCCATGCGCGCGGACTGATAGGCGATGCTGCAATGGGCGAAGGCGGCGCCCAGGTTGCGCAGCACGGTGGAGTCCGACAGATCCCGCTGCCAGCGGGACACCGGCAGTTTCTCCGCCATGTGGCCGAGCAGGGCGTTGGCCACCCCCAAGTTGCCTTCGGCGTTCTCGAAATCAATGGGATTCACCTTGTGCGGCATGGTGGAGGAGCCGACTTCGCCGGCCGCTTGGCGCTGGCCGAAATAGTCGATGGCGATGTAGGCCCAGGCGTCCCGAACGAAATCCAGCGCCACCTGATTGCAGCGCATCAGGGCATGGAACAGTTCCGCCGTGCGGTCGTAGGGCTCGATTTGGGTGGTCAGGAGGTTCGGCTTCAGGCCTAGCTGGGCGATGAATTCGGCGCTCACGCACACCCAGTCCACTTGGGGGTAGGCGAGCGCATGGGCGTTGTAGTTGCCAACGGCGCCGTTCAGCTTGCCGGTCAGCGGCACCTCCTTGGCCGCCTTCAGCCCTTGCGCCAGCCGGCTGCCGAACACCCGCAGCTCCTTGCCCAGGGTGGTGGGGGAGGCCGGCTGGCCGTGGGTTCGGGCCAGCATGGCCAAATCGCCGGTTTCTCTGCCCAGTTCGTCGATGGCGTGGATGAGTGCGCGTAGCTGCGCGTCCAGCACCTGCAGGCCGGCCCGCAGCATCAGGGCGACGGCCAGATTGTTGATGTCCCAGGAAGTGCAGGCGAAGTGGACGAATTCGGAGACGGGTGCCAAGCCATCGACGGCTGAGATGCGCTCCTTGACGAAGTATTCCACCGCCTTGACATCATGGTTGGTGGCAGCCTCTATGGCTTTCACCCGCTTGGCGTCCGCCAGAGAGAATCCTTGGTGAAGGTCGTGCAGCGCTTGGGCTTGTCGGGCATTCAGCGGCGGCAGCTCCGGCACTTCGTCCAGTTCGGCCAGGGCGGCGAACCACTCGCATTCCACCTGCACCCGATAGCGGATCAGGCCGTATTCGCTGAAAATCGGCGCCAGCGCTTCGGTTTTGCTCCGGTAGCGCCCATCCACGGCGCCGATGGCCGTCAAGGGGTTCAGCGGGACGGCGGCTGGCTGATTGGAGTCCGGGGCTTGGTTGCGCACGGCGGCCAGCCTCAAGCGGCGCCGTCGGCAGGCCGGTCCGCCACCGAGCCATTGGCCATCCGGCCGCTTTGCGCAGTGCCGCGGCGCGTGGACTTGTTGCCGAAGCATTCGATGACGCCTCCGCCTAGGCAGACGTCGCCAGTGTAGAAGCAGACGTATTGGCCGGGCGTGACGGCCCGTTGCGGCCTGTCAAAAACGACGGTGACGCCGCCGTCCGCCCCATGGCTGACCAAGGCGTCCTGGTCAGCCTGCCGGTAGCGGATCTTGGCGGTGCAGCGCAAGGGCAGGGTGGGCGGTTCGCCCAGCCAGTTCAGGCTGCCGGCGCCCAGCCATTCATCGAGCAGCGCATCCGCGCTTTGCGTGATGATGAGCCGGTTGTTGGCGAAGTCCTTGTCCAGAACGTACCAAGGGGCTTCCGGCCGCCCCGCTTGGCCGCCCACCGCCAGCCCTTGGCGCTGCCCCCTAGTGTAGTAGGGCAAGCCGACATGCTCGCCCAAGGTCATTCCGGCCGCATCGGTGATGGGGCCGGGATCGTGCGGAAGATAGCGGCTCAGGAAGTCCCGCAGGCGCCGTTCGCCGATGAAGCAGATGCCGGTGGAGTCCTTCTTGTCGTGGTTGTGCAGCCCATGCCGGCGGGCTAGGCGGCGCACCTCCGCTTTGGTCATTTCGCCCAGCGGAAACAGGGCGTTGGCCAACTGCTCCAGACGCAGCGCCTGCAGGAAGTAGCTCTGATCCTTGGCTGGGTCCTTGCCCTTCAGCAGCCGAACGCCGGATTCGGCCTCCACTAGGCGGGCGTAGTGGCCGGTGGCGATGCCGGACGCGCCCAAGGCTTCCGCATAGCGGCTGAACTGCTTGAACTTTATTTCCCTGTTGCACAGCACGTCCGGGTTGGGCGTCCGTCCGGCGCGGCATTCGTCCAGGAAGGCGGTGAACACGTCGTCCCAGTACTCGGCGGCGAAGTTGGCGCTGTGCAGTTCGATGCCGAGCTGGTCGCAAACCCTGGCGGCGTCTTCGTAGTCCGCCTGGGCGGTGCAGAATTCGGTGCCGTCGTCCTCCTCCCAGTTCTTCATGAACAGGCCGGAGACGTCCCGTCCCTCCCGGCGCAGCAGGAGCGCGGCGACGGACGAGTCCACTCCCCCGGACATTCCCACTATGACGCGGTCTGCATTCACGAAAGCGCTCTCGACCTTGACGGCAGGAGGCCCATTATAGCCGTGCGCCGTGCTGCGCATTGTTGGCGGACGCCGCGCTCGTTGCAGCCGATGTCCCTGACTTTAGGTTCCCACTTTTAGGATTGCGGCATTTCCGGGTCGTGCGGGCGCCGCCGCCCAAGCAGGGCGGGACAAGCCGCTATAATGCCCGCCATGAGCGGGTTGACCCACATCAACAGGCGCGGCGAGGCGGCCATGGTGGACGTCGCCGGCAAGGCGGAGACCCGCCGCGTCGCCCTGGCCGAAGCGCGGCTGCGGATGCAGCCGGACACCTTGGCGCAGATATTTGACGGCGGCGTCGGCAAGGGCGATGCGCTGGCGGTGGCCCGGGTGGCCGGCATTCAGGCGGCGAAGCGCTGCGCCGACCTTATTCCCCTCTGCCACCCCTTGCCGCTGCATCTGGTGTCCGTGGATTTTCAGGCGGCGCCGCCCGACTCCCTGTCCATCACCGCCGAGTGCCGGGTCACCGGGCGCACCGGCGTGGAAATGGAGGCCATGACCGCAGCCAGCGTTGCCGCACTGGCCATCTACGACATGTGCAAGGCCATCGACCGCGGCATGGCGGTGGAGGAAGTGCGCCTGCTGCGCAAGGAGGGCGGGCGCAGCGGCTTGTGGAGGCGTCCGGAGGGAGGCGTCTGATGATCGCCAAGGCCCGCAACAAGCCGCCTGGCCGTCGTTCGGGAACGTCCTGGAGGCAAGGTGTGCGCTTGGTCGCGGCGTTGAGAGCGTTTCGCGGAACCCCGCCAGTTGGCGGGGGGTTCGGGGGAATCACCGATGACGGAAGCCGCCATTGGCGCCGCTGGGGTGCGCAATGGTGATCCGAGTGCTCTTTTTCGCCTCCCTCAGAGAGGCTGTTGGCTTGGACCTTTGGGAGTGCAGGGTGCCGGAGGGCGCCGCCGGCATGCGCTTGGACGCCTTGCTGGCGGCGTTGCGGCAGCAGTTGGGCGCGGCTGGCCACTGCGCCTTGACCGCAGAGAACGTGCGCATCGCCGTGAACCAGGAATTCATTGACGGCAAGGCGGTGGAGCTTCGCGCCGGGGACGAAGTGGCCTTTCTGCCCCCGGTCACCGGCGGCTGAACCGGCGGTCGAAGGGCAAGGGCGCTTGTGAACAAGCGGGTAGGGGCGGCGTCCATGCACGACCTCAGGATTCAGACCGAGGACTTCTCCATGCAGGCGGAGTGGGAGCGGCTGCGCCGCCGCTTGGCTGGGGACGCCGGTGCCGTTGCCGCCTTCGTCGGCCTGGTGCGGGACCTGCATGGCGATGGGCCGACCACCCTCACCCTGGAGCACTATCCCGGCATGACGGAGAAGGGCATTGCGGCCATTGTTGAGGAAGCCGAGCGCCGCTGGTCCTTGGCGGCGGCCACCGTCGTCCACCGCGTCGGCCGGCTGCGCCCGGCGGAGCAGATCGTGCTGGTGCTTACCGCATCCCGGCACCGGGCGGAGGCGTTGGCGGCCTGCGCCTTCATCATCGACTGCTTAAAGACCGAGGCCGTCTTTTGGAAGAAGGAGTCCGCCGGCGACGCCGCCCGCTGGGTGGAGGCCACCGGCGAGGACCTGAAGCGCGCCGCCAAGCAGAGGAGCGCGGGCCGCTGAGACGCGCCTCTTCCCGCCTAGGCCCTTGCCAAGCCCTTGGCGCCCGCCCAAGCGCTTCCTTGCCGCCAAGGCGCCGTCGTGCGCTCGGCGGCCCTTGGCGGAGGCATCCGGGCTATACTTGCCGCTTTTTTGCATCCGCCGCCTGAATTTGGAGTGGACTTCATGGCTTATCAGCACATCAAAGCGCCGACGCACGGCGCCAAGATCACCGTCAACAACGACAATTCCCTGAACGTTCCCGACAACCCCATCATTCCCTACATTGAAGGCGACGGCATCGGCGTTGACATCACGCCGGTCATGCTCAAGGTGGTCGATGCGGCGGTGCGGCAAGCCTACGGCGGGCGGCGGCGCATCGCTTGGATGGAAATCTATGCTGGGGAAAAGTCGCTGCGGCTCTACGGGGAGGGCGAGTGGCTGCCGGCGGAGACCTTGGCGGCCATGCGCGAATTCACCGTCGGCATCAAAGGCCCCATGACCACTCCGGTGGGCGGCGGCATACGCTCCCTGAACGTCGCCATGCGCCAGCAACTGGACCTGTTCGTCTGCCTGCGTCCGGTGCGTTGGTTTCGGGGCGTGCCCAGCCCGGTGAAGGCGCCGGAGAAGACGGACATGGTGATTTTTCGGGAGAACACCGAAGACATCTACGCCGGCGTGGAGTGGGAGGCCGATTCGCCGGAGGCGGACCGGGTCATCGCCTTCCTGCAGCGGGAAATGGGGGTGCGTAAGATTCGCTTTCCGCAGCATTGCGGGCTGGGCATCAAGCCCATTTCCGTGGAGGGCACGGAGCGGTTGGTGCGCAAGGCCTTGCAGTACGCCATCAACGAAGACCGCGCGTCGCTCACCTTGGTGCACAAGGGCAACATCATGAAGTTCACCGAGGGCGCCTTCAAGGACTGGGGCTATCGGCTCGCCGCCCGCGAGTTCGGGGCAACGCCCTTGGACGGCGGCCCCTGGCATGAGTTGACCAACCCAATGAGCGGGCGCCGCATCGTCATCAAGGACATGATCGCGGACGCCATGCTGCAGCAGATCCTCACGCGGCCCGACGAGTACGACGTGCTGGCCACCATGAACCTGAACGGGGACTACATATCGGACGCTTTGGCCGCCCAGGTCGGTGGCATCGGCATTGCGCCGGGCGCCAACATCGGCGACAGCATCGCCCTGTTCGAGGCCACCCACGGCACCGCCCCCAAGTACGCCGGGCAGGACAAGGTCAATCCCGGCTCCTTGGTGCTTTCGGCGGAGATGATGCTGCGGCACATGGGCTGGCGCGAGGCGGCGGACCTGATCATCGCCGGCATGGAGGGGGCGGTCTCCAGGAAGACCGTCACCTACGACTTCGAGCGGCTGATGCAGGGCGCAACGCTGCTGTCCTGCTCCGCCTTCGGCGACGCCCTGATCGCCGCCATGCACTAGGGACCGCCAACGCCGCCGCCAAACCGGCGTTAGGGAACCCCAACGCGGGCTAAGGTTCGTCCTCCGCCAGCGGGCGAATGTTCACGGCCTGCAGCCCTTTGGCGCCCGCCGTAACGTCAAAGCCCACCCTTTGCCCGGCCTGCAGGGCCTTGTAGCCTTCCGTCTGAATGGCCGAATAATGGGCGAACAGATCCTCGCCGCCGGCATCCGGCAGGATGAATCCGTAGCCCTTGGCGTTGTTGAACCACTTGACGCTTCCCGTAGCGATTGCGGCTCCCTCCCTTAATCTTCCCAACACAAGGCGCCGTCCGCCGCCTAGCCGCACTTTCCTACCGATGCCGGCAATCGTCAAGTGGCAACGGCAGGGCTTGATCCTTCGCCTTCCCCATTTTTCTTGTTGACAGCGTTGGTTCGCCGTGGCACTTTGCGCAGCCTCAGTGGGCTGCAGGAGCGCTTTCCGATGACGCAAGATGTTCGACGCATGGTTGCAACGGTGCGCCGGCTTGGTGCGCGGCGGGTCGCCCTGTGCATGTGCAGCGACGCAGTTCGGATCCCCCCCCCCCCCCCGAACCCGCGGGTTGAGGCAGCCGTGCATCATGCACACCGTGCGCGGCGCCGGCTTGACGACGCCGGAGCCCCGCGGCGGCAACGGCGCCTCCTCGAATCCCGCTCCTGCCTTGCACGGTGCGCTCAGGCGCTTTTGGCGCTGGCGGCGCTGCTCGCCGGCGGGCACGCCTTCGCGCAGTCCGCGGCCATCTCCGCATCCAGCCCCGCCACGCTGAACCAAGGCAACCTGCGTGGGGCGACGGTCTCCGTCACCCTCACCAGCGCCACCTACGAAGCCGCGGCCGACGCCTCCCACTTCACCCTCACCACCGCCGTCCCCGGCCTCACCGTTTACAGCGTCGCGTTCAACAACGGCAGAACCGTCGCCACCCTGCGCCTGCACTACGACGGCTCCGACTTCAACGCCGCCGCCACCATCGCCGTCACCGTCGCCGTCGCCGGCACCAGCCACAGCGCGGCGCTCACCACTTCCACCCAGGCCGTCACGCCGGCGCGCTGGGTGAACGTCTCCACCAAGACCGTCGCCCTCGCCGAGGGCGGCGGCGCCGGCAGCTACACCGTCGTCCTGGAGAGCCCGCCCACCGGCAACGTCTCGGTCGCCGTCGCCAGCGACAACGCCGCGGTCACGGTGGACAGCGACTCCACGCCGCTGACGCGCACGCTCACGTTCAGCACCACGACCTGGAACAGCCCGCAGACCGTCACGGTCACGCCGGCGGACGACAACTCGGACGCCGTGGACGAACTGGCGCTGGTCACCAACGTCGCCACCGGCGGCGGCTACGCGTCGAGCAATGTGGCGAACCGCACCGTGCGCGTCACGGTCGCCGACGACGAGCGCACCGGCACGGACTACGACGCCGACGACGACCAGCTCATCGAGATCGACAGCCTGGCCAAGCTGAACGCCGTGCGCTGGGACCTCGACGGCGACGGCACTGCGTCTTCCGGCAACGCCGCGGCCTACGCCGCCGCCTTCCCCGGCGCCGCCACGGGCATGGGCTGCCCCGACGGCGGCGACAGCAACCAGACGCCGGACGGCTGCACGGGCTACGAACTGACCGCGGACCTGGATTTCGACACCGACGGCGACGGGAGCACCTGGACGGAGACCGGCGGCGTCGTCAGCGGCGACGACGGCGACGCCTACTACAACGGCGGCAGCGGCTGGGAGCCGATCGGCAACAACGTCAGCCCTCCGTCGAACTACTACAGAGCCATCTTCCGCGGCAATGGCCACATCGTCAGCAACCTGTTCGTCAACCGGCCCCAGAGGTCGAGCATAAGTTACGCGGGGCTTTTCGGCAACATCAACGGCACTGGGCGAATCGAGTCCCTGGGCTTGCGGGACGGCCATGTGCGGGCGGCTAATGCGATGGCCGGCGTCCTGGGCGGCTGGAACTACGGAAAGGTGGTTGGCTGCTACTCGACCGGGACGGTGAACATCGCAAGCGGAAGCACCCGCAACAGCGGCGGGCTGCTCGGCGCAATGGGCAACTTCAGCGGGTTCGGCGCCGGGAGCATGGTGGCGTCCTACTCCATTGCCCGAGCGACGTCCGGAGGCCAAGCTGGCGGGCTGTTCGCCCAAGCTAGCGGTGGTGCGGGAGCGGTAACCATCGACAACAGCTGGGCGGCGGGCCCGGTCTCCGGCAGCCCGGGTTTGGCTGGCGGACTCGTCGGCCAAACCATATTTAATGGGGCGAGGGCCACGGCAAGCTACTACGACACGGAGGCTACGGGCCAGATGGCGAGCCGCAGCGGCACCGGCCTGAGCACGGCCGACCTGAAGCGGCCGACTGGCTACACCGGCATCTACGCTTATTGGGACGACCTGGACCTCGACGGCGACGGCCGTGTGGACGCGGACGACGACGCCTGGGACTTCGGCGCCTCGGACCAGTACCCGTCGCTGAAGTGGGGCGGGCTCGACCCGACGCGGCAGTTCGCCGTGCGGCCCGCGACGGTCGATCCCGGGCCGCCGCCGCCGCCCAACCGTGCGCCCTACGTCCGGCGCGGGATCGACGACCTGGACATCGATCCGGGGGAGTTGGCGCGGGTTTCTCTGGTCGGGGTGTTCGGGGACGAGGCGCCGGGGCGCCTGCGCCACGCCGCGGAGTCCTCGAACCCGTCCGCGGCCTCGGCGCGGGCGGTGGGGGGCGTGGTTCTGGTGGAGGGCTTGGCGGCGGGGCTGGCGACGGTGACGGTGACGGCCGAGGACGAGGGGGGCCTGAGCGCCCGGACCAGCTTCTCGGCGTCGGTGGGGCGCGTTCTGTCGTTCGCGGAGGCGGAGGCGTCGGTGCCGGAGGGCGGGATGCTGCGGCTGCGGCTTCGCCTGAGCCGGACCTCCGAGGCGTCCGCGGCGTTCGCCTGGCGGGCGGTTGCGGACGGGGATCCCCTGACGGCGGACGCGGACGCGGACGACCTTGGGGCGCTGTCGGGGTCGGGCGCGGTTCCCGCCGGGGCGTCGGAGGCTTTCATTGAGGTTCCGATTCTGGATGACGACGACATAGAGCCGGCGCGGGAGTTCCTGCGGGTGGAGTTGGCGCCGCCGGCGGCGGGTGCGGACTGGGCTCCGGGAGTCGCCTCAATGCGGGCGGTCGTGCAGGAGGGCGTGTGCGACCGCGGCCCCGAGGTTCGGGACGCCCTGCGGGGTGCGCGGGAGTGCTGGGCGCCCTCGGTTGGGGACCTGGCCGGGCGGGGCTATTTGGACCTGCGCGGGCGGGGGCTCGCTGCGCTGCGTGAGCGGGACCTTCTGGGCTTGTCCGGTCTGCGCGTTCTGCACCTGCACGGCAACCGCTTGGCGGAACTGCCGGAGGGCCTGTTCGCGGGCCTGGGGTCGCTTGAGCGGCTGCGCCTGGACGGCAACCGCCTGGCGGCGCTTCCGGCGGGGCTGTTCGAGGGCTTGGGCCGCCTGTCGTCGCTGGACCTGTCCGGGAACCGCCTGTCCGGCCTGCCGTCCGAACTGCTGTCCGGCGCCCCTTCGCTGTCGCGGCTGGACTTGTCCGGCAACCGCGTCGAGTCGCTGCCGGCCGGCTTCTTCAAGGGGCTTTCCGGGCTTTCGGAGTTGAACCTTCTGGACAACCCCGGGGCGCCGTTCACGCTGACGATGAATCTGGCCCGCACGGACGCGGAGGACTTCGCGCCCGGGCCGGCGACGGTGGCGGCGCGGGTGCGGGAGGGCGCCCCGTTCGCCCTGTCCGCGGGCCTGGCCGTGCGGGGAAGCGCGGAGCTTTCGACGGAAACGGCCCGCATCGGGGCCGGGGAGGTCTCCGGCGCCCCCATCGCGGTTGCGCTGACGGCGGGCGGGGCGGCGCGGCTGTCGCCGGCCGGCGCGCCCGAGGTTCCGGCGGGCCTGTGCGGGGACGTGCAGGACGGCCGACATCCCTGCTTTCAGGGGATTCGGACGGCGGCGGGTCCGGGCCTATTGCTCTTCAAACGCCCGCCGCGCCTGGTTCGGGCGGTTCCGGGCCTGGAGGCCGAGTCCCTCGGCGGTGCGGCGTCCCTTGACCTTGCGGAGTTCTTCAAGGCGGACGGCGGGGAGGAACTGGCCTGGGCGGCGGAGTCGAGCGATGCGTCCCTGGCGTCGGCGCGGGTGGAGGGGGGCGTTCTGAGGGTGCTGCCGAACGGCGAGGGCCTTGAGGGCTTGGTGACGGTCACCGTGACGGCCACGGACGCGGACGGGCTGTCCGCGGAGGCGTCCTTCGTGGTGGAGGTTCTGCCGGAGTCGCGCCCGTTCGCGTCGGGCTGGCGGCTGCTCTGGCTGACGGGCGCGAGCGCGCCGGCTGCGGACGTCTCCGGCGAACTCCCGCCGGGCGCCGAACCCCAATGAGCTTCAAGGCGGGCGGCATGCAACTGGGTTCCGAGGCCCTGAACCAAGCGGCCAAGGCCGTCCCGAAGTCGTGTACGCCCTTTGACGGTGGGACGAAGGCCCAAAACGAACCGGGAAAATCCACGGACGCCTTTGGAATGCCGGCGTTCCAAAGGCGTGAAGGAAGCGCTTTGGCGGGGGAAGCGCAGGCCCTTGACGGACTTTGGAATGATCCTGAACCAAGCAACGAACGAAGGAGACGAGCGATGAGCGGAAACAAAACGACGGCCGGCGCCAAGCTGTGGGCGGCGGGCCTGCTGTGCGCGGCGCTGGGGGGCCTGGCGCCCGGGGCGCAGGCGGCGGAGATGCGCATGTCGGCGGCGGTGGTGCGCACGCTGGCGGCGGAGGACGGGCGCTACGGGGGCTGCATGGCGCAGCTGGGGGAGTCCGTTGCGGAGGCGACGGGCCTGGACTGTCCGGGGCGCTGGGTGACGTTCGGCTGCTCCGGGGAGCACGTCTCCAAGGCGGCGGCGCGGCGTCTTTACGACGCGGCGCAGTTGGCGTTCGTGTCCGGGCGCCGGGCGGTGCTGTGGGTGGACGACGGGCGCCGGCACGGCGGCTACTGCCTCGCCCCGCGCATTGACGTGCTGGCGGAGTGACCCGCTCCTGGGCCGCGCCGCTTCCTGGGGATGCGAACAGTTGCGGTCTCACCCTACAGCACGCCTGAGGGGGGCTTCCCCGGGGTTGCGACCTTAGCCGCCGAGCCGACGCCGCAATCCTGTTCAATCCAAGCAATTCTCATTCGCCGCTGCGCCCCGGGGCCGTTTCGGCGCCTTCGCTCACCCGCTTGTAGTAGATCCAGCTAGTCACGTTGGGCCGATCGTCATCCAAGGGCGGCGGCTGCCGGTAGATTGGGTAATGCTTGGCGATTTCCTCCTTCATGCTGTTCGGCAGGGCGTCCCAGGAGGACAGGCGCAGGCCGGCGGTGTGCATGTAGATGAGGCCCTCGCGCCCGCCCATCTTCATCCAAGGCAGCCAGTCGGACAGGCGCGCCCAGCCCACATGGCCTGCGGCGGTCTCCTTGGCGGTATCCAGAAGGTCCGCCGCATCGCCCATGAAGTTGAACATCTCCACGGCGTGGTAGATGCCGCCCACTTCCGCTTGGAAGTCGCCGCCTAGTGGATTGGGGTAGAACAGCGGCACGGTGGTGTTCTGCCGCCACTTGCCCTCGGTGATGAGGCCGCGCCAGCGGAACGGCTGGCCGTTGCGGTCCTTTTCGTATTGGGCGAAGTTCACCGGATCGTTGGCGACGTGCAGCACGTCCACCACTTCCCCGGTCCAAGGGTTCTCCCAAGTGGAAAGCGCCTCCCCGGTTTCCAGATGCCGGTAGATGAGCAGCTCCCGGGAGACCATTTTGTAGCCTTGGCCGCGCTCTGGATGGACGTCGCCGACGCAGGCGCGCACGTTCATGCCCTCCACGTTGAACAGCAGCCGGTCCCGCTCCCCCTGCCGGCGGGAGTAGGCCCGCCCGCGCCACCAGAAGGTGGCGGGTTCGCCATCCACGGTGGAGCAGGCGAGCTTGCGGGAGATTGTCAGGGCGTCCCTTGGATCGTTTGGATCCAGCTGTTGCGCCTGCCCGGCTGCTGCCGCCGCGGCCAGCAGCAACGCCAAACCGCTGGTCGCCCTCGGCCAACGAAAAGCGCAAACGATGATGTGCAATGCGGCTTGCAACGCTTATAGCTCCTTGATGAAAGGATCGCAGGCGGTGCGCATTTTCCCCATTGCTTGGACGAGCCAAGCCTGAGCTTCGGGCCAGCGGTCCTCGTCGGTAATTTGGATCTCCTCCGGGAAATACAGCGAAATTCGTGATGCTCGCTTGTCGTCAAGACGGTCCCAGTCGAGTTCCTCTCCAACCACCTGCGTCATCTGTTGCTTTCGATCCTTTAGATCATCGAACGCTTTCTTTGTAGTCTCCTTGTTTCCAGTGTCGATATACGCTTCGGCCCTGAGTCCGCGGCGTCCATCAGGTCTCTTGCAGAACGTCGCGATGTAAATGCACAGACTGGACCGTGCGGATGGAAAACTCATCCAGTTGTAATGTGAAGGTGAGGTTGCGCGGGTCCAATTTGGGTGCGTGTCCTTGAATGCCGGCAGGAACGCGCCCCAGAATTTCCTGTATGCCTGTTGGGCTGCTGTCAACCCAGATTTGCGCTCGGTTTTTACGGAGCGGCTCCATGCATCGGGTTGAACAATAACCCGCAAGCGGGGCGCGGGAAGCGAATCGCCGATTTTCCATGCTTCCAACAACAGGCCGAAAAAACTGAAATCATCAGTGGAGATGTGGTTGAGCCAGTTCAAGGCGGAGCGATGTTCGTCGCGGAAATCCGGCGTGACCAAGACAGCGTAGCCGGCTTCCAGCCCAGCGGCATAGGTGATCAGTTTGCCTAAATGGTCGGGGTCGGTGGGGCCGAACATGTTCTCAACGACTACGCACCTGCCCGTATCAACTTGCCGAAACACCAAGTCGGCTCTGTAGCGGCCAACTGCCGCTTCGGACTGCTCGTGAAGCAGGTCCATTCCCAATGCCTCACCTAGAAGATCCGCGTTCTCCGCAAGCCATGGCGTGAAATCCCTAGCCTCATCGGCCCAGATCTGTCGAATGTCCACTGGCGAAAGCGTCCCAATGTCATTCATTTCTTGCTCGCTTCCCACCGTTCTGATTGGAGTGCGAATCATACAGCACCCTCGCCTACCAAGCGAAGGCGAACGCACCAGTTTTGCGGGTCTGCTCTTTCCATTCCGCAGGATGACGGGGCGTTTGAGCGGCTTCCGTTGTCCTCTTACCACTTGCCTAGAGGAAGACATGTCAAGCACTCGTCCAGTCTTCGCAATGAAGGCCGCCAACACGTTGAAACTCGCGAGTGTTGGCCGTTACCAATGTCAGCCCGCGAGCGAGCGCTTGTCCGGCGATCAGCAGGTCGTAGGGTCCGATCGGACAGCCGGCAGCTTCAAGCTGGCTTCGGACTGCCCCGGCGACGCGGGCGTCAGCGGCATCGAACGCAACGGTCTCGAACACCATACGGTCCAGCAGTTCGAGATTGCGTGTTGTGTGCTTGCTCTTGCAAGCCCCGTAATAAAGCTCGAAGAGCACCGGGGCCGGCAAGCCGATGTCTCCAGGCGGATGCCTGCGCGTTCGCATCGCCAACGTCTGCGACCTGTCGTTGAGAAGGGCAATGCAAGCATTTGTGTCCAGAAGATACCGCATCACTCGAATGCCCGGCCCATGTCTCGGTCGGCCGGCATTTTCGGCTGATTGCGGCCCTCTGCAAAGAAGTCTTCGGAGAACTTGCCAACGATGTCGTCGAGCCAGTGCCAGTCTGTGGCCAAGGGCTCCAGGATCACGGCGGCGCCCTGCTTGCGGATGCGCACCTCGTCGCCCTCCATGCGGAACTTTTTGGGCAAACGCACCGCTTGGGACCGCCCGGACCAGAACAATTTCGCAGTCTGCGCCATCTGATTCACCTCTTGGGATGCGAACCCATCTTAAAATTGCTTAAGCAGGATGCCGATGCAGCCAAGCTGCGGGAATCCAAGAAAGTTGGCGGTGCAATCATCTCCACTCCCTCCTCCCGCAACTCCCCGTCCAATTCATCGCCGCCACACGCCTGATCCCCAATCAGGTTCTCCAGCTTTGCCGCCTCGATCATGCAATTGCCCAATCATGAACCGCCTAGTCGCGCCAGTCAATTTTGAGATAGGTTGGTCTTCACGGTCGTTCTCCTTGCTGTGGGCGTCAGGCCGACGCCTTGATGATCGCCTCCGCCGCCCGCTCTCCGGAGCGCACCGCTCCCTCCATGCCGGGCGCATCCACCGCGGTGTGCTCGCCGGCGAAATGCACCGGCCCGGCGGGACGGCGCACCGCCGCCCGCTGCGCGGCCACCTTGCCCGGCGACCAAGCGGCGTAGGCGCCGCCGGCGAAGGGGTCCGCGCCCCAACGATGGCGGCCTAAGTAATGCACCTTGCCCCTTGAAGCCGGACGGATGCGCCCCAAACTGGCCAGCGCCAAGTGCTCGAACCCGGACTCGTCCAGGGCATCCACTTGCTCTGCGCCGCGGCCGTTGATGAACGCCTTCAAGCCGATGCAGGCTTCGCCGTCGGCACTGATGCGCGGAAAGAAGCGCTCCATGGGCGTGTCCGTCCACATGGTGGGAGGCAGGCCGTCCTGCTCCCAGAAGGGCTCGGCGTCGAAAAAAGCCACGGTCACCTTGGTGTATGGAACTTCGGCGAAGGCTTGCCGTTGCGCATCGCTCAAAGGCAGGTGCAAGCGCACCGAGCGCAGCGCCGGCAGCGGCAAGGTGCAGACGCAGCGGCGGGAGGCGACCGCGCCGCCGTCCAGCAGCCGCACCAGAACGCCTTCGCCATCTTGGCGAATCTCGGTGACGACGCTGGACAGGCGCAAATGAGGCTTCAGTTCCTCGGCCATGGCGGCCGCCAAAGCGCCGCTGCCTTCGACGAAATGGCCGGTTCCGGTTTCCTGCCGGAACGCCAAGGCGCTGCGCCACGGCCCCAAGGCGCTGACTGCGTCGCTGTGGTTGTGGTTGCCGGCCACGTTGACCAAGCGCAACGCCTCCTCGGAGGCGCCCTGTTCGCGCAGCACCTCGGAAATGGAGCGGTCCTGCTCCCGCCATTGCCGGCCGTCCCAGCCCGCCACCTGCTTGAGGGGATTGACCTTTTCCAAATAGTGGGCCTGCAAGCGGCCCGGCGGAACGGCCCGCTCCTCGCCGACCAGTTTGTTGGCGGGGGAATCCGACCAGCCCTCGGCGTTCAGCGTTTCCCCGTTGACGTGCAGGGTCAGTTGGCGGAGCCAGCGCCGGTCGGCGGGGTGAATGGATAGGCCAAACTCTTCGGCCAACGCCCGCACCCGCGAGTAGGAGTCCCCGACCTCCACGGCGCCGAACTCCGGCCTGTCCGGCAGGACGGTGTTGGTGTAGGCGCGTCCGCCCACTCTTGGCCGCGCTTCGAGAACCATTGGTTGCCGGCCAGCGGCGACTAGGCGCCGGGCGGCGGCCAGGCCGGCGAGGCCGGCGCCCAGCACCAGTACATCGGCGGATGCGGCCGGCGGGCGCCGCCGGGAGCAAGCTCCGGCCAAGGCCAAGGCGCCGATGATCGACGCCTTGACAAACGCCCTCCGTCCGTTGGGCCTCCCACCCGTTGATTTGCTGTCAAGCCTCACCAGTTGGCCGAGACCGTCACGCCGAAGGTGGCGTCCCGTCGCGGGGCCACGGCGAAATTGCGCCGGAAGGCTTCCGGCTCGGCGTAGCGCAGCACCGTGTAGGCGGTGTCCTCGCCGGTGAGGTTGCGGCCCCAAACGCGGATGGCGTAGCGGTCGCTGACCAAGCCGAGGCGCAGGTTGACCAAGGTGGCGTCTCCGGTCTCCGCTTCGTTGTGAACTTGGGCGAACTTGCTGGACTCGTAGGCGAGGTTGGCGCCGATGAACCAGCTCCAGCCGCCGCCGGCGAAGGGCCGGCGCATTTCCGCATCGGCGAAGAGCTGATGCTTGGCGGTGCGCGGGATGCGCTTGCCCTTGATGTCGCCGAACAAGGAGGTGCAGCCGTCCACCTCCGGGAACTGATCGCCTGTGGAGCAGTTGATCATCCCGTCGTCCGCCGCGTCCAGCAGCACGCCTTGGTTTTGGTCGAAGCCGCGCTGGAACTCGGTGTCGGTCCAGGCGTAGTTGAGGGTCAGGGTCAGCCCTTGGGCGGCCTGCGGGCGGGCTTGGATTTCGGCCTCCAGGCCGAAGATGTCGGCATCCCCGGCGTTGACCGTGGCGGAGGTGGTGTTCTGCCCGGAACGCACGTTCTGGGTGAGCTGATAGCCCTCCACCTGGTTGAAGAAAGCGGCGAAGTTGGCTGTCGCCTGGCCGCCCGCAAAGACGTTCTTGGCGCCGATTTCAATGCTGTCCACGTCCTCTTCGTCAAAGGTCGGGATGCCCGCCTCAATGGCCACGGTGCCGTTGAAGCCGCCGGGCTTGGTGCCTTGGGCATAGACGAGGTAGAGCATGTTGTTCGGCGTGGGGCGCCAGTCCAAGGTGATGCGCGGCAGCAAGCCGTCGAAGCTGGCGCTCGCCAACACGGGCGCGTCCGCAGGATTGCCTAGGTCCTGGACGACCGCCTCTTGATCGATTTTCTCGTCCTGGTAGCGGGCCTCCAAGGTCAGCCCCAGATTGTCCGCTAGGTCGAAGGAGACCATCCCGAACAGCGCGGCGTTTTTAATGCTTAAGCCGTTGACGTCCCTAGGCACGACTATGGCGGAGCCAAAGAAGGGCGCCATGGATTCGCAGAGGAAGTTGGCGGCGCACAGGCCCTGCATCCGCCGGAACTCCGCGAACCAATTGGCTTGGGCCAACCCCTGTTGCGCTTCGGAGACCTCGCGGATGTCCCTTGCGGTTTGGTCTTGGTCGAAGTAGTAGGCGCTGAGCAGCCCCTGCAGCCGGTCGCCGCTGAAACGGAACTGCACTTCCTGGGACCAGCTTTCGGTGGCGGTGGCGGTGGCGAAGGTGAAGTCCGTCATGGTGCCGGCGTAGGCGTACAGGAAGGGCGGCCCGTCGGCGAACCCGCCGAAGGGAAAGCCGTTGGGCGTGAAGTTGCTGACGTGGAAGGAAGTGGGCAGGTAGTCCCCGTCTATGACGAACTCCTCGTTGCGGTCGTTGTAGCCGGTGATGGAGGTGAGGCTCCAGGCGTCGTTGATTTGGTAGTCGATCTTCAGGCTGAGTTGGGTGTTTTCGTCCGTATCCCGGGTGTCCGGCGCTTGGACGGGCCAGTCCGAGCTGATGTCACCGGGCGCCACTTCGCCGCAGAAGTAACGCCCGGCGCCGCCGTAGAGGCTGCCGTTGTCGATGTAGCAGTTGTTGTCGAAGTAGCGGGTGGCCATCACCGCTGGCTGCCCGTCGTCCCGCTCCGCATAGTAGGCGCGGGCGCGGATGCTCAGCTGCTCGCTGGGCGTGAACTCCAGCACCCCGGAAACGGAGCGGGACTGCTGCTCGCCGATGTCCGAGCCGTCGAACTGGTTGGTGAAGGGGCCGCCCATCTCGTAATGGCGCAGGGTCAGGCCGCCGGACAGCACCTCGCTTAAAGGGCCGCTCAGGGAGGCGCTGACTAGGAACTGCTCATCCTCGGCAAGCTCCAGCCTGATGCGCCCGCCGAACGCATCGCCGGGCGAGCGGGTGATGATGTTGATGGCGCCGGAGTAGGTGTTGCGCCCGTAGAGTGCGCTTTGCGGCCCCTTGACCACCTCGACCCGCTCCACGTCGTTCAGGTCGTAGTCGTCTATCGAGCCGGAAACATAAACCCCATCGATGAAGTAGGAGACGCCGGAGTCGTTAAGGATGTTGGCCTGCCCGCGAATCACGGGCCGGTTCGCCCCTCTGGCGAACTCGGAGTCGAAGATAAGCCCGGCGGTGATCTTGGAGATGTCCGCCAAGCCGTCCAAACCCCAGCTTTCCATCTGCGCGGCGGTCACGGCGGTCACGGCCACTGGCGTTTCCTGCAGGCTTTCCTCCAGCTTTCTGGCGGTGACGATGACTTCCTCCACGATGGCGTTGCCTCCCGCCCCCTCCTGGGCGACGGCCGACGGCAGGCCCAAAGCCGCCGCGAGGACTAGGGCCGGAAGAATGAATCCGTTGCGCGACATGGCCACCTCCCATGCACTCATGACAACCGAAGAACGGCATTGAAACCCATTTTCACCATATTGACATATCATTGATACAATGCGCAAACCACAGATTGCGCCCTTGGCCTAGATGCGCCTGCGGCAAAAGGGGTTGGGCGGGCTTGGCAACGCTAGGAGGCTTTCATGAGCAGCGACATCCGCGCCGGCATGCCGGTTTTGGCCCGGCACGAGGGGGAGTGGCGGGGGGAGTACATCCATGTGGCCCCGAACAACAGCTTGGTGGACCGCCATGCCTCCCGCCTGATCTGCGCCTTCCCGGAATCCGGCGAGTTCCCCTACGTCCAGAAGAACATCTACACTTGGGACGACGGGCGCAAGGAGGAGCTGGACTTTCCCGCCCACTACCGGGACGGCCGCCTGTGGTGGGACAACGAGCGCATCGTCGGCTCCGCCTGGGAGATCGACAGCCGCACCATCATGCTGAACTGGTCGCGCAAGGATTTGCCGGGCAGCTACCTCTACGAGATGATCCACATCAACGAAGGCGACGACAAGCGCGCCCGCACTTGGCATTGGTTCGTGGACGACGAACTCATCAGGCGCACCTGCATCAAGGAGGCGCGCGTTCGCTAGCGGAGCGCCGTCGCCAACGAACGCCCTCTGACGACAGCGTTGGCGTTGGCTTTAATTCAATAGTTTCCGTCAATCATTTTTATAAAAACAATCGATTTTACAAATTATACGGCCGCCGCAAACATGCATCTCCACGGCGCAGACATCATGCCTTGCGCCGTTTTGGCGGCTCCGCGCTGAAAGGGCGCGGGCCGGGCAAGGCTGCGTAAAGGACAAGGCTGCGTAAAGGACAAGGAGAAAGCAATGCGCAAAACAGGAAAGCCCAGGCTCACCACCGCCGCCGGCATCCCCGTCGGCGACAATCAAAACAGCTTGACCGCCGGCCCCCAGGGCCCGCTGTTGGTTCAAGACTGGCAACTGTTCGAGAAGCACGCCCACTTCAACCGGGAGCGCATTCCGGAGCGGGTGGTTCACGCCAAGGGCTCCGGCGCCTACGGGAAGCTGCGCATCACCGGCGACATCAGCCGCTGCACCAAGGCCAAGGCGCTGCAGCCGGGGGCGGAGAGCGAATGCTTCCTGCGCTTCTCCACCGTGGCCGGGGAGCGCGGCGCGGCGGACGCCGAACGGGACGTGCGCGGCTTCGCCCTGAAGGTTTACACCGAAGAGGGCAACTGGGACCTGGTGGGCAACAACACGCCGGTGTTCTTCGTGCGCGACCCCTACAAGTTCCCGGACTTCATCCGCAGCCAGAAGCGGCACCCGCGCACCAACCTGCGCAGCCCCACCGCCATGTGGGACTTCTGGTCCCTCTCCCCGGAAAGCCTGCACCAAGTCACCATCCTGATGTCGGACCGGGGCGCCCCGAAGAGCTACCGGCACATGAACGGTTACGGCTCCCACACGTTCAGCCTCATCAACCAAGAAGGCGAGCGCTTCTGGGTGAAGTTCCACTTCAAGACCCTGCAGGGCGTTCAATGCCTGGGCAATGCGGAGGCGGACGGGCTCATCGGCGCGGACCGGGAAAGCCACCAGCGCGACCTCTTCAACGCCATTGAGAAGGGCGACTTCCCCAAATGGCGTTTCTGCGTGCAGATAATGCCGGAGTCCGACGCGGAGCGGACCCCCTATGTTCCCTTCGACCTCACCAAGGTGTGGCCGCACAGCGACTATCCGCTGCAGGAGGTCGGTGTGCTGGAGCTCAACCGCAACCCGGAGAACTACTTCGCCGAGGTGGAGCAGTCCGGCTTTTCGCCGGCCAACGTGGTCCCGGGCATCGGCCACAGCCCGGACCGGATGCTGCAGTTCCGCATCTTCTCCTACGCCGACGCGCAGCGCTACCGCCTTGGGGTGAACCACGAGGCGCTGCCCGTGAACCGCCCGCGCTGCCCCATGCACGGCTACCATCGGGACGGCTTGATGCGCTTCGACGGCAACGGCGGCGGCGCAGTCCACTACGAACCCAACCGCTTCGGGGGGCCGGTGGAGGATGCGCAGTTCAAGGAGCCGCCGCTGCCCATCGACGGCGCCGCCGACCGCTACGACCACCGCATCGGCAACGACGACCACATCCAAGCCGGCAATCTGTTCCGCCTGATGGACCGGGGGCAACGGACCCGCCTAATGGACAACATCGCCGCCGCCATGCGGGGGGTGCCCGAGGAGATCGCGCTGCGCCAAATCGGCCACTTCCGCCAAGCGGACCCCGCCTACGGCGAAGGCGTCGCGCAGCGCTTGGGCGCCAAGGTTGCGGAGAAGGCGTAGCCCGCAAACCGGGCCAAGTCGGTTGCCGGCTTGGCCCGAACCTGCGGACGGAAACATCCCAGCCGCGCCGCTTCGACCAGCGAAGTGCCGCCGCCGACGAAAGGGTCGAGAACCATCGCGCCCCGGTGCGCATAGGCGCGGAGCAGACCCTCAACGAGCTGCGGGGAGAATTGCCCATTCCACGGCAGCAGGTTGGTCCGCACCCGCTCGGCAATGTCGAGGCGGCTTTGGGAGAGAGATTCCCGTCGCCTAGCACCTAGCATTCCGCACCAACGGGAGCGTGGGAGTTTGGCGAGTGAGACGATGCGGAGCCCAGTTTAGCTGAACTGGCTGCGTCCGGACCGGGAGGCGCGCAGCCGCGCCATGTCCGGGCCGCGTTCGTCCCAGCCGTAGGGGTCGGCCAAGCCCATCAGGGTGCGGAAGTGCGTCGGGTTGCGGGCCAGCAGTTGCGGCGGCACGGCGTCCCCGTAGCGTTCCTGGGTGGTCATGTGCTCCCGGCAGAAGTAGAACAGTGCGGAAATCCGCAGCCCCGGCGCGGTGCGCGGGAAGGGGCCGTGCCAAGTGTGGCCGTGCCAGACGATCAGGGCGCCGGCCGGCGCCTGCACCGGAACCACTGCGTCCAAGGACTCGTCCGGCGTCGGCTGGCGGCACAGCTTGTGGCTGCCGGGCAGGTAGCCCAAGGCGCCGTTCTCCAAGCTGTAGTCCGTGAGCGCCCAAGTCACGGCGGCCACCTGAGCATAGGGGGCGAAGGGTGCCGGCACGCCGCGGTTGTCGCTGTGCAGGCCCAAGGCCTTGGCTGGCCCCGGCAGCGTTGTGGGCTTCTTGATCAGCGCGGAACTGCTCGACAGCTTGGCGCTGTTGCCCAACAGGTAACTGACCAGCGCCAGCCCCACCGGGTTCATCAACGCCTCCTCGAAAACCCGGCCGGCAAAGAGGATGCGCCACATCCAAGTCTCCCCGGCCTGCCCGGCAGTGGTGTGCAGTTGCGCCTTGGGCCGCCGTTCGGCCAACTCCAGCACCGCCTCCCGCAGCCGAGCGGCCAAGCCCTCCGGTGCCGCCCGCTCCGGCGGCACCACGGTCAACCCCTGGGCGTCCAGCTCCAAAGCATGCGCCTCCAGCCGCAGGGCCCGCAGGCCGGCCATGACCGCATCCAAATCCTCCGCCACCGCATCCACGGCCGGCATTGCACAACCCCCCCGGAATTCTCCAATGACCCCTCTAGTATGCAGGCGTTGTCCGGCGGCGCAAGGGCGAACCCCCAATCCCCGCTTAAGGAATCGTTGCAGCGCGTTGCAAGGGGGCTGTGCAAGGTTTTTTCCGGCGATTGCATGGTTGCGGGACTTGCGACAGCCTGATTCTTAAGAGCGCGGGCGACACGCCGGCATCTAGCCATGTATAGCCATCTTCGGAACCGCCCGCCGCCGCCCTGTCAATCGGCATGGCCACGTCGCGCAACAGATTGTCCGCCGCCGCCAATGCGTTGCCATGCGCCCTACGCAGTGCTATGCGGGCCACTTCAACATCCGCACTGATTCGCCCGCGTCCGCCGCGGCGCAAGTCACCCGGCGAGTGTCTGTCTCGGTTCATGTTGTTTCCCAATGCACCCGGCAGTCTGCAAGCGCTTGGAGCGGGGCCAGTGCCTTTACTAAGCGTGAAGGGAGAACCAACACAGGCACCGGCCCCGCATGGGCGCACTAGGAAATGTTCGGGTCATATTGATAGGTGCCAGGGTCCGCCCCTTCAGCTTTCCACTGGAGGGAACTTCTTGAGCCTGCGCCTTTGGTGATCGCAACAGCGAATTCCACCAAATGCAACCTAGGCTTGCGCCACGGCCGCTTTTCCTTCGGCTTCGGTTCCTTGCGGGGCGTCATTTCCGTACCCCCCCCCGGTCTGTTCGCTTTTGCTCATTGGTTTGCCCTCTTAGTTGCGGGTGCGCCTTGGCTGGAGTGACGTCGAAACGCCTACGCACAGGCAAACAAGCCGTGCTTGGTGGTCAAGCCAAGGGCGCAAGGCGCCATTCTAGCCTATCGCGGGCGCGAACAGCGAGGGCATAATGGAGATTGAAGTAATAAGCAAAAGTGACGGAAAAGTAACCCAAAATTCACGAAATGAACTACAACCCGCATGTTTACTGGAATTGAGCGCGGGCTCTTGCGCGGGCCTTAAGCCCGCGTTCCCAGGGGACCGTTGGCGGCGGGCCGGGCGATCCTTATCCGGGGATTGGGGAATCCGTTCATGTGCTTGACGGAGAGTTCGTTGGGGAGCAGGATGCGGAGCGTGGCCGGGGCGGCAACCGGGCCTTGGCGCTGGCCCCCCTGCAGCGCTGCACACGGGCTTCGGAGTTGCTGGAGCGGGTGCGGCAAACCAACGGCGAGTTCGCATAGGGCTTGCGCACCCGGGGCCGGATGGGGCGCAGGCCCTGGACGGCAAGGCCGCCAGTGAACAACTTTATAATCGCCCCGGGTGATCCCGTACAATTGATTGCCGCCTTGGCATGCGATTCGGCGTCATCCGGCGTTGCGCAGGTTTGCGTTAGGCGCGTAGCTCAGTTGGTTAGAGCGCTACCTTGACATGGTAGAGGTCCCCGGTTCGAATCCGGGCGCGCCTACCAGCGCATTCCTGCATTCCTTTCGCCTTCTCCTTGACCCCCCCTCCTTGGGAACCCCCCTCCCCGAACCCCCTCCCCGTCCGCCGGCCTGTGGGTGCTTAGGCATAGATGGCGTTCAGCCAGTTGCCGATGTCGATGATCTCCTCCGGGCAAACTTGATGGCCCATGCTGTACTCCCGCCACTCCACCGCGTAGTTCAGGCGACGCAGAGCCTCCCGGGAGGTCGCGCCGCGGGTGATGGGAATGAGCGGGTCCAACAGGCCGTGAGCCATGAGAATGGGCGTATGCACATTGGCAAGGCCGATGCGCTCCGCAAGGCGTTCATGGTCGTGGACATAGGTGGAGAGGGCGATGATGCCGGCCAAGCGCCGCTGATGGGAAAGCCCCAACTCCAAGGCGATGACGCCGCCCTGGCTGAAGCCGGCCAGCACGACGCGGCCGTCGTCGTCGCCGACCAAGTCCCGATTGCCGATGACTTCGGCCACCGAGGCGGCCGATGCCTTGATGTGGTCGTCGTTCGCCAGCGGCGAATGGGGATCGACGTCATACCAGGCGCGCATTTCGACGCCGTCGTTGATGGTCACCGGACGCATGGGCGCATTGGGAAAGACGAAGCGCAAGGGCGCCTGCAGCTTCAGCATGGGGATGATCGGCTCGAAATCGCGCACATCGGCGCCTAGGCCGTGCAGCCAAACCACGCAGCCGATCGGGGACTCCCCCGTCTCCACGCTGATGCACTCAAGATTCATCCGTCGGCGCCGCCAAAGCCCGCTGAATTGCGGGACGGCGCACTAGGTTAACAGGTTTGCGCTGATTGCAGGATAATGCGCACATGGACGATGGCTACGATAGGGAGGCGTCCCGGGAACTCACCAAGCTGCTGCCGGCGCTGCGGTTCCTGCGGCCCTACGTCAAGCAGGTGGTTTGCGCCGGTTTCGCCTTGGTGGCCACCGCCGCCATCACCCTGTCCATCGGCCAAGGGCTGCGCATGGTCATCGACCAAGGGCTTTCCGGCACCTCCGGCGCCTTGCTGGAGCGCACCATCCTGATCTTCGGCCTGTTGGTCGCCGGCCTCACCTTGGGCACCATGACCCGCTTCTATCTTGTTTCCTGGATCGGCGAACGGGTCAGCGCGGACATCCGGCTGGCGGTGTTCAAGCACCTCATTCGGCTGCATCCGGCCTTCTTTGAGGAGAACCGGCCCACGGAGATCCAAAGCCGCATCACCACGGACACCACCTTGCTGCAAACGGTGATCGGCTCCTCCGCCTCCATTGCGCTGCGCAACGCGCTGATGTTTCTCGGCGGAGTGGCCCTGCTGGTGGCGACCAATCCGAAACTGTCCTTGGTGGTGGTGGTCAGCGCCCCCTTGGTGGTGGCGCCCATTTTGTTTTTGGGCCGTCGGGTGCGCCGCCTGTCGCGCCGCAGCCAAGACCGGCTGGCGGACGTGGGCGCCCAGGCCGGGGAGTCCCTGCGCCATGTGAAGATCGTGCAGTCGTTCAATCATGAGGCCCAGGACGAGTTGGACTTCAACGCTCGGGTGGGGGCGGCCTTCGGCGTGGCGGTGCGGCGCATTCGCCAACGCACCTTCCTGATCGCCTTGGTCATGCTGCAGGTGATGGCCGCCATAGGCGTCATGCTGTGGATAGGCGGACAGGACGTCATCGCCGGACGCACTTCCCCCGGGGAATTGGCCGCCTTCATCTTCTACGCCTTCATCGTGGCCGGCGCCGTGGGCGCCATCAGCGAGGTCTATGGCGATCTGCAGCGGGCCGCCGGCGCCGCCGAGCGGCTGGTGGAGCTGCTTGGCGCCGCGGACTGCCTGCCGGAGCCGAGGGCGCCCGCCGCCCTGCCCCGCAACCGCCGCCTGACCTTAAGCGTCCACGGCCTTTCCTTCGCCTACCCGTCGCGCCCGCAAGCGCAAGTGCTGCGGCGGATCAACTTTGCAGTGCAGCCGGGGGAGATGGTGGCCTTGGTCGGCCCATCGGGCGCCGGCAAGAGCACCCTGTTTGATCTGATTCAGCGTTTCTACGACCCCACGGAGGGCGCCATCCGCCTCAACGGCCACGGGCTTCCCAGCCTGCGGCGCAACGATGTGCGCGAACGCATCGGCTTCGTTCCGCAAGATCCGGTGCTGTTCGCCGGCAGCCTTAGGTCCAATGTCCTGTACGGCCATCCGCAAGCGACGGAGCCGCAACTAAACGAAGCGTTGCGTCTTGCCCAAGCCACCGCCTTCGTGCAAAACCTGCCCAAGGGCTTGGACACCTCGGTGGGGGAAGGCGGCGTCGGCCTTTCCGGAGGCCAAAAGCAGCGCCTCGCCATCGCCCGCGCCCTGTTGACGGAGCCGGCCCTGCTGCTGTTGGACGAGGCCACCAGCGCCCTGGACGCGGAGAGCGAGCACGCCATTCGGCAGAGCATCAACGAGATCAAGGGCCGCTGCAGCATCCTGGTCATCGCCCACCGCCTCTCCACCGCCCGCCAGGCGGACCGCATTCTGGTCTTTGAAGGCGGCGCCCTCATCGCCCAGGGCGGCCACGACGCCTTGACGCGCAGCAACGCTCTGTACGCCCGCTTTGCGGAGCTGCAGCTAGGGCCGGAGAGCCAAGCCCGGCCGGCGGCTTGATGAGGTTGGCTAAGGACCGGCGGGGTTTGCCGGGCCGCCCTTCGTCCCGAAGGCCCCAAAATACCCCTTACGCCAGCCTCCCGCCCGCTTCGCAGCGGCCGGGGAGAGCCAAAACGCAGTCCCCGAACCGCGCCAACCCCACGCAGCAGCTCAAAACGCCGCGAAAGGGCACCAAGCGCCAACCGCTGAACCCTTATTAGGGGATTAGGGTATGATTGGGAGAAATTCGTTGACAAGCCGAATCCGGCAACTGTACAGTCTCGATTGCGTCCTTGGCGGAAAACCCTGCTTCCTTCAATTTGCGCCTAGCGCGTTTCCACCAAGTGCGCACCATCACAAGGATATCGATATGCAAGAAAAAACCGAAGGCGCATTGAGTTCGGATTTAAGTAACAACCGCACAAGGTCGGCGCTAAACCAGCGCTGGTTGGACCTCGGTTATGGAGGCTACTGTGAACGAAGTTGACGTGTTTTACCTGATACTCGGAATGGTATGGGGGCCGCTAGCGGCCATCGTTCTGCCCGGTGTGCTATACATCGTGAAGGACGTGAACAAGCGGATTGATAGTATCGAAGCGCACTTCAACACGCGGCTTGACGACCTTCGAGCTGACTTTGCCAAGGGCATATCCGAGCATGGAAAAATCAATGAAAGGCTTGAGAAGGTGGAAAAACGACTAAGCGATTTATCCGCGTAACAATTTATTAGATGCACTACCACAAATGGATACGAGCATGGCCGAAGACAATAGCAGTACCGTTTACGTTCTCAAGAATGAAGGAATGCCCGGCCTGTTGAAGATAGGCAGGACGGCCAAGGCGGAACCTGGTGTGCGAATGGGCAACCTTTACACTACGGGGGTTCCGTACCCTTTTGAGTGCGTTAAGGCGGTGCGCGTTGACAACGCCAAGGCTTTGGAAGCCGCCTTGCACACCGCCTTTGACCAACACAGGGTGAACCCCAAGCGTGAGTTCTTCGCAATAAGCGAAAATGCTGCAACCGCAATCTTGGAGGTTTGGCCGAACGCTGTTGACGCGACGCCGGAAACCCAAGGCGAAGTTGATTTGGGAACCGATGAAATAGACAAAGAAGCTATCCAAAATGCGCGAAAAAGGCGGCCCAATATGCGCTTTAGCCTTTTGGGGATACAGATAGACGACACACTCACTTACAAGAGAAACCGTGATCTTCAAGCTCGCGTGGTTGACTTGGAAGAAAGCATGGTTGAATTCCAAGGGGGAACCATGTCCCTTAGATCCGCTACCCGAAAGGCGCTTAATATTGATGCCGCCCATTGACAAAATGGGAGAAACAAGGCTCATTCGCCCAAAGCGATTATTGGCTATGGGAAGGCAAGGTGCTTTACCAACATATGGTTGACGCTTACCCTAGGTAGCGTTAGGCACTGCTGGCGGAGTCCCCCAGTGAGTGCTAGCCGTACCTAGGTTGCCC
Organism: Candidatus Azophilus sp.; assembly: GCA_965200465.1. GTDB lineage: Bacteria > Pseudomonadota > Gammaproteobacteria > Pseudomonadales > Azotimanducaceae > Azophilus. Next base: position 954,364 of record OZ241358.1, read on the forward strand.
GTCGCGCATTGCCTTGGCGGTTTCTTCGTCGCCATCCTTGGTCGCGCCGTACCACAGGGGGAAACCGAATGAAGAAACACGCAATGACGTTAGCCTGCATCTTAATTCTGGCAGTGGCAGCATCCGCCGCAAGATTCGCATTCCGCACTATGCAAGGAATGGTACAAGCCCGGCGCCACAGTAGAAAAGGTTACTTTGCAGGATGATTCCTTGGATTCCCCTATGCGTTACTTGCGGGAAGCGTCACTTGCGGAATGCGGAGCGGAATGCGAATATGACGCCTTGCGAGCAACGCTGGCGACGCACCGTTAACTGGCGGCTTGCTCGACGACGACTACCACACTCTCGGCGACGAGTACGGAGACTTGAGCATGGCCATAACTAAACGAAGCGTTGCGTCTTGCCCGAGCCACCGCCTTCGTGCAAAACCTGCCCAAGGGCTTGGACACCTCGGTGGGGGAAGGCGGCGTCGGCCTTTCCGGAGGCCAAAAGCAGCGCCTCGCCATCGCCCGCGCCCTGTTGACGGAGCCGGCCCTGCTGCTGTTGGACGAGGCCACCAGCGCCCTGGACGCGGAGAGCGAGCACGCCATTCGGCAGAGCATCAACGAGATCAAGGGCCGCTGCAGCATCCTGGTCATCGCCCACCGCCTCTCCACCGCCCGCCAGGCGGACCGCATTCTGGTCTTTGAAGGCGGCGCCCTCATCGCCCAGGGCGGCCACGACGCCTTGACGCGCAGCAACGCTCTGTACGCCCGCTTTGCGGAGCTGCAGCTAGGGCCGGAGAGCCAGGCCCGGCCGGCGGCTTGAGAGGCTGGTTGAAAACCCGTGGGCGTTTGTCTGCGCCGCGGTGCGAAATGGCCATTGGCATCTGCGGCGAAAAGCTGACACAATCTTCAGCCGAAGCCCTTGGAGAAGCCGACAGATCCTCAGAGAATGAGCCGCACCACCGGCCATTTCACTAGGGGAAACGACAATGACCATCATGATCACGGAAATCTACGAAGCCTTCAAGGACGCCGGCGCCGACGACGAAAAGGCGGTAGCCGCAGCGCAGGCGGTTCCCGTTCCTGAAATCATGGCCACGAAAACCGATGTTGCCGAAGTCAGGGTCGAAGTAGCGGAATTCAGGGCCGAGGTCGCTGAATTCCGCAGCGAGATCAAGGCCGAGATGGCCGGCTTAAGGGGCGAAGTAGGGCGCCAAATCGGGCGGGTCTATTGGCACCTGTGGCTGATGGGCGCCGGCCTCCTTGCCGCGATGGTGGGCCTTAGGCTATTCGGCTGATGCAGCCGGAGGGGGCCGCGCCGCGGCAATTCGCCGCAACCAAGGGGCCGCAAGCCGTGAGCTACGCCTCCTTGCATCAGCAGTCCCTAAGGGACCCGGAAGGTTTTTGGCGGCAGCGGGCGGAGGAGATTCCTTGGCTGGAGTTCCCGCCCACAATTCTGCACCAGGATGACAACGGCGCTTGGCGCTGGTTTCGCGGCGGCAAGACCAACACCTGCTGGCTGGCCCTGGACCGCCACGTCGAAGCGGGGCGGGGAGAGCAGACCGCGCTGATTTACGACTCGCCCGTCACCGGTGCCGTCACTCGGCACAGCTATGCGCAGCTAAGGGACAGGGTGGCGTTGACGGCCGGCGGCCTCAAGAGTTTGGGGGTGGGAAAGGGCGACCGCGTGGTCATCTACATGCCGATGGTGCCGGAGGCGGTCATCGCCATGCTGGCCTGCGCCCGCATCGGCGCCGTCCATTCCGTGGTGTTCGGCGGCTTCGCCGCACCGGAGTTGGCCAGCCGCATCGACGACGCCGCGCCCAAGGTGGTGTTAAGCGCCTCCTGCGGCATTGAAGTGGCCACCGTCATCCCCTACAAGCCGTTGCTCGATGAGGCCATCCGGCTGGCGCGGCGTTCGGTGGCCAAATGCGTGGTGCTGCAAAGGCCGCAGTGCGAGGCGGCGCTGGTTGCGGGGCGGGATCTGGATTGGGCGGATTGGGAGGCGGCCGCGGCGCCGGCGCAATGCACGCTGGTGGACGCCCTGGATCCCCTGTACATCCTTTACACCTCCGGCACCACCGGCAAGCCCAAGGGCGTGGTGCGGGACACCGGCGGCCATGCGGTGGCGTTGCACTGGACCATGCAGGCCATCTACGGGGTGGACGCCGGGGACGTGTTCTGGGCCGCCTCCGACGTGGGTTGGGTGGTGGGCCACTCCTACATCGTCTATGGCCCGCTGCTGCGCGGCTGCGCCACGGTGCTCTTTGAGGGCAAGCCGGTGCGTACGCCGGACGCCGGGGCTTTCTGGCGGGTGATCCAAGACCACCGGGTCAACTGCTTCTTCACCGCGCCCACCGCCTTCCGCGCCATCAGGAAGGAGGACCCGGAGTGCATCTTGAAGCAGGGCTACGACCTTTCCTCCCTGCGCCATCAGTTCGTCGCCGGCGAGCGCCTGGACCCGCCCACCTACCATTGGCTGAAGGAGCACTTGGACGTTCCGGTCATCGACCACTGGTGGCAGACGGAGACCGGCTGGTCCGTCTGCGCCAACCTGGCCGGGGTGGAGCTGATGGAGACCAAGCCCGGCTCCCCAACCCTGCCGGCGCCGGGCTACGACCTGCGCATCATGGACGAGGACGGCCGCGAGCTTGGCCCCGATGAGCAAGGCGCCATCGTCATCAAGGCTCCCCTGCCGCCCGGCGCCTTCACCACCATCTGGGGCGACCATGCCCGCTACGAGGAAGCCTATTGGTCCCGCTACCCGGGCTTCTACCTGACCGGGGACGGTGGCCATCGGGATGCGGACGGCTATGTCTATGTCATGGGCCGCATCGACGACGTCATCAACGTGGCCGGGCATCGTCTCTCCACCGGCCAGCTGGAGGAAGTGGTGGCCGGCCATCCGGCGGTGGCGGAGTGCGCCGTGGTCGCCGTCCAGGACGCGGACAAGGGCGAAGTGCCTTGCGGCCTAGTGGTGCTGAAGGACGGCGCCAACCTGGGGGAGGCGGCGCTGCAGGGTGAACTCGTTCAATTGGTGCGCGCCAAGGTCGGCCCCTTCGCCAACTTCAAGCAGGCGGTGGCGGTGGCGCGGCTGCCGAAGACCAGATCCGGCAAAATCCTCCGCCAAGCCCTGCGTCAGTTGCTGGACGGAGAGCAGCCGACCATCCCCTCCACCATTGACGACCCGGTCGTCATCGGGGAAGTGGCGGCGCGGTTGCGGAAGGGAGAAAGACGGCATTGACCTTGGGCTGGCCGGCGGATGGCAGGGTCATTTCAAAGTCCGCCGGGGGCCTGCATTTCTCCCACCCAAGTGTTCCTTTTACGCCTTTGGAATGCGGATTTTCCCACCATCCATGAATTTTCTCGGTTCATTTTGAATGTTCATCCCACCATTAGAGTGTGCGCACGACTTTGAGATGGCCCTGCCGGCGGATGGCGTCAACGCTGCGCCTGCGCCCTGCTCAAAGTATGCTCAGCACGTTCTCCGGCGGCCGGCCGATGGCCGCCTTGCCTTGGGCGGTGACGATGGGGCGCTCGATGAGTATGGGGTTGGCGACCATCGCATTCACCAACTCGGCTCTGGTCAGCCCCTCAGCGGCTAAGTTGAGCGCCTTGTAAGGGGCTTCGCGGCTGCGCATCAGCGCCCTGGGCGTCAAGCCCAGCATGTTCAGCAACGCCTCCAACGCAACGGCGTTCGGCGGGGTTTCCAAGTAGTGGACGATCTTCGGTTCAATGCCCCGCTCGCGCAGCAGCGCCAAGGTCCGCCTTGATTTGGAGCACCTGGGATTGTGGTAGATGGTAACTTGGGTCATGGTGGAGATCTTGTTGGGAAGCGAATGCCGGCGACATTAAACCACAGAAGGACGCTCACCCCGGCAGTGCGGCGGCCCAAGCCGGCGGTTGCGCCGACAGCGGGCGTGGAGCTTGGCCAATTGACGCATTTGCGACGCCGGTTGCCAAGGTTGGCGGTGGGGCTTCTCCTGATCTTGGGCGGCGTCGGCTGCGGCGCGGAACCGCTTGCGGAGTGGCGGGGCCGCTGGCTGCTCATCAATTATTGGGCGGAGTGGTGCGCCCCTTGCCGGGACGAAATCCCCGAATTGAACGCACTGCACCATGCGCGGCCGGAGTTGACCGTGCTGGGCGTCAACTACGACGGTGTGCAGGGCGACGAGCTGAAGGCCCTGACAGACAGGATGGGCATCGAATTCCCGGTGCTGGCGGAGGATCCCCAGCCGCATTGGGGCTACGAGATGCCCAGTGGCCTGCCCATGACGGTCTTGATCGCTCCGGACGGCGCCCTGCACGGACGGCTGCTCGGACCGCAAACCCAGGAGATGTTGCTGGCCGCCATGCTTCAGCGGGCCGCTCCTTGAGACCTTCCGGCCGCTCCTCTGGAACCCGAAAGCAGCGCCCGCAAGGCGGTGATCCCCTCCCCAATCCCCGGCTAAGGATCGCCCGGCCCGCCGCCAGCGGCCTTGGGAACGCGGGCCTTAAGGCCCGCCTGCGGACGGGGCGAACGCACTCCCAAGCATCGGGCCGCTATCCCGCAACCATGCAATCGCCGGAAATTCCCTTGATGGGGCGCCTTGCAACGCACTGCAACGCTTTCTTAACAGCCTGTCGGACTTTGCCGCCAAGTGCCTGATTCATAAGGAGTCCATGTTTTCCGTGAAAACAAGAAAATGCTTATGACTTAATAAGTTGCATGTTGCAAAAAGCCCAAGTCCGACAGGCTGTTAAGCGAGGATTAGGGGAGCCCCTGCCCTCAACAGCGCCGCCGCTTGGCGGGTACAATGAGGCTGAGCTTGGCGGGTTGCGCCAAGCGGAGGCGTTCCACAGCCGCTTGGCTTGCCAAGAGGAGACAACGACCCCATGCGCGGATTTGACGCCGTTGAAGACGCCCTCAAGGCCATTGCCGCCGGCGAGATGGTCGTCGTGGTTGACGATGACGACCGGGAGAACGAAGGCGACCTCGTAATGGCGGCCAGCAAGGCCACCAGCGAGCGGGTGGCCTTCATGATCCGCCACACCAGCGGCATCCTTTGCGCACCCATTCGGGAGGCGCTGGCCGCACGGCTGCGCTTGGACCCCATGGTGGCCCGCAACGACGCGCCCATGAGCACCGCCTTCACGGTCTCCATAGACTACAAGGACGGCCTCACCACCGGCATCTCCGCCGAGGAGCGGGCGGCCACCGTGCAGGCGTTGACCAGCAGCAACGTAGCCGGCGAGGACTTCGTGCGCCCCGGCCACATCTTCCCCTTGGTGGCCCGCCGCGGCGGCGTTCTGGTGCGCTCCGGGCACACCGAAGCCGGGGCTGACTTGGCGGAACTGGCCGGCCTGCCGCCGGTGGGCCTGTTGGCGGAACTGGTCAACGACGACGGCAGCGTGCAGCGCCTGCCGCAGTTGCTGGACTTCGCCAACCGCCACGGCCTAAGGATCATCACCATCGCCGACCTCATCGCCTACCGGCAAACACGGGAGCGCTTGGTGGAGCGAACTCGGGAGTTTCAGGTCAAAACCCGCATCGGCGACGCACGGGCGCTGGCCTACAAGACCAAGTTCGAGGACGCCGAGCACTTGGCGCTGGTGTTTGGGGACGTTCGCGGGGGGCTCTCCGTGCCGGTGCGCATACACCGGGAAAAGCTGATCGACGACGTGTTCGGCCCGCAAACCGACCACGACCTCAATCTGCTTGACGCCTCCCTGGACCGGATTGAAGCGTTGGGCCGGGGCGTGGTGATCTATTTGCGCTCCGGCTTTGTCGGCGTTCCCTTGGAGAGGCTGGAGCAGCAGTCCAAGGAGGCGGAGCGCAAGGCGCAGTGGCACGAGATCGGCGTCGGCGCCCAGATCCTGCGGGATCTGGGGCTGGTGCGCATCCGCCTCATTGCTGGGCGCGAAATCGGCTATGTGGGCCTGCAGGGATTCGGCTTGACCTTGGACGCCACGGAGTTGCTGTAGCGGACGTCTAAAGGCTTCGCTTGAGGGTTCGGCGGATTTGCACGGCTGCTTGCCGCCGCATTGGCGTTCAGCTCCTCATGGCGTCCAACGCCTCCTGGTGCAGCGCTTGGTTGGCTGCGGCGACCACCATGCCGCCTCTGGGCGTCGCCCCCTCCAAGTCCGTCACTTGGCCGCCGGCGCCGCGCACGATGGGCACCAAGGGGAGGATGTCGTAGGGCTTCATATCATCCTCCACCACCAAGTCCATCAAGCCGTGGGCGAGCAGGCAGTAGTTGTAGCAGTCGCCGCCGTAGCGCAGCATTCGTGTCCGGGCGGCCAGCCCTTCAAAGCGGGCTAGGGCCGCGCCTTTGAACATGGACGGGTGCGTCGCCCCTAGGATGGCGTCCGCAAGGGCGGCGTTGGTGCGAACCTTAATGGGCCGCCGCTTGCCGCCTTGGGTTATCCAAGCGCGTTCGCCATCCCCGGAAAAAGTTTCGCCCAGCAGGGGTTGGTGCATGAAGCCGAGCGTGGGTTCGCCGTCCCGCAGCAGGCCGAGCAGACAGCCCCAGGCCGGCAGGCCGACGATGAACGAACGGGTGCCGTCGATGGGATCCAAGATCCAACTCCAAGCCGAAGCGCCGGCTTTGGCGCCAAACTCCTCGCCGCTGATGCCGTGGGTGGGGTAGTGCGCCTCAATGCGCTGCCGAATGCGCGCCTCCACGGCGCGGTCCGCCGCCGTCACCGGGTCGAACCCCGCGCCGGCGGCTTTGTTGCCGGCCGGCAACGGGCGGCGGAAGTGGTCTGCGGCGATCCGGCCCGCTTCGGCCAGCGTTGCGTGGCCGAACCTTAGGAAGTCCTCAATCTCCATAGCCCAGGCCGGCGCGGCCGTCGTCGTTCACTCCGAACTCCCTCCACTAATTGCCGCGGCGCTTGGGGGCCGCCTCCCAAGGCCGCCATGACCGCCCAGCCGGCGGCGACGCAACCGGCTGGCTCGGCTTTCAGCCCTTGGGCCTCTAGTTTAGCCGCGGCGTTTAAGCTCGACAAAGCGGGACCAGTTTGCTTTCATTGCGGTCTCCATCGGCAGGGCGCCGCAGCCGCCTAATTCGGGATTCGCATAGCCATGACCATGATTCTTAACGAAGAGCAAACCATGCTCAAGGACAGCGCCCGGGAGTTTTGCGCCAACAACGCACCCATTGCGCAGTTGCGCAAGCTGCGGGACGAGGGCTCGGCGGACGGGTTCGACTTGGGCACTTGGAAGGCGATGGCGGAGCTTGGCTGGGCCGCCATTCCCTTCCCGGAAGCCTTTGGCGGCCTGGACTTCGGCTACAAGGGCCTTGGCGTAGTCACCGAGGAGGCCGGGCGCACCCTGGCCGCCAGCCCGCTGTTCGCCACCGTTTGGCTGGGCGGAACGGTCGTCAACAAGGGCGGCAACGAAAGTCAGAAGGCCGCCTTGCTGCCGGCGGTGGCCGCAGGAGAGTTGCTGCTGGCCTTGGCCTTGGAGGAGTCGCATCGCCATGACCCCTACGCTGTCGCCACCAAGGCCCAGGCGGCGGACGGCGGCTTCGTGCTGAACGGCAAAAAGACCTTTGTGCTGGACGGCCATGTGGCGGACAAGCTGCTGGTGGTGGCGCGAACTGCGGGCGTGGCGGACAGCCGCGATGGTTTGAGCCTCTTTTTGGTTGACCGGCAAGCCGCCGGGGTCAAGGTGGCCCGCACCCGCATGGTGGATTCCCGCAACGCCGCCAACATCGAATTCGACGGCGTGGCGGTTGGCGAGGAAGCGTTGCTCGGAGAGCTGGGCAAGGCGGCGGAGGTGCTGGACCCGTCTCTGGACGTCGGCCGCATCGGCATGGCCGCGGAGATGCTCGGCGGCCTGCAGGAGTGTTTTGAACGCACCATCGCCTATCTGAAGGAACGGGAGCAGTTCGGCGTGCCCATCGGCTCCTTTCAGGCCCTCAAGCACCGCGCCGCCAACATGTTCTGCGAGGTGGAACTGTCCAAGTCCTGTGTGCTGGAGGCGTTGACCGCCTTGGACGAAGGCCGCAGCGCCAGCGAAGTGGCCAAGCTGGCCAGCCTGGCCAAGGCCAAGGTGGGGGAGACCTACAACCTAGTCTCCCGCGAGGGCATTCAGATGCACGGCGGCATCGGCATGACCGACGAATTCGACATCGGCTTCTTCATCAAGCGGGCGGCGGTGTCCGAGCAAACCCTTGGGGATGTCCCCTTCCACCGCAACCGCTACGGGGAGCTTGAAGGGTACTGATTTTTTTGACTTTTGGGCCATTTGCAACTTCGCCCGCAACGGAATACGGGAACGGCAATGCCTTGGTGGATTTGGCTGATTGGCGGCCTCGCCTTGATGGGCGTGGAGTTGACCGCGGTGGACGCCGCGTTCTTCCTCATGTTTCTGGGCGCCTCCGCGGTCTTGGTGGGCCTTCTCGAACTAGGCGGCGCCGGCTTGCCGGCTTGGGGCCAATGGTTGGTTTACGCTGTCTTGTCGGTCACCTCCTTGGTGTTGTTCCGCAAGCGTCTGTACAGCCGTTTGCGCGGGCACCTTCCCGGCTACCAGAGCGTTGCCGCCGGCGGCTTGGTGGATGTTGCCGAAGACTTGGCCGTCGGCGCGGAAACCCGGGTGCGCTATCGGGGAACGCAGTGGACGGCGCGCAACCTAGGGCCCGGCGCCCTGGCCGCCGGCGCAAGGGCGCGGGTGGTGCGGGCCGAAGGCACGGTTCTGGAAATCGAGGGCTTGGCGCCCGCGGGGGCGGCTGGCGATGCGGGGCAAGGCGCTTGACCGGGTTCGGCGGCGTCAAAGGAGGCTGAAATGGGGTTGGACATCGGTTTGTTCGTCACGTTCGCTCTGGCGGTGCTGGTCATCGTCGCCATCGTCAAGACGGCGGTGGTGGTGCCGCAGCAAAGCGCCTACATCATCGAGAGCCTGGGCAAGTATTCGCGCACACTGGCGGCCGGCTTCCACATTCTGATCCCCTTCCTGGAGCGGGTGGCCTACAAGCACACGCTCAAGGAGCAGGCCATCGACGTGGAGGAGCAGATCTGCATCACGTCGGACAACGTCCAAGTGGGGGTGGACGGCGTTCTGTATCTGCAGGTCATGGACGCCCGCAACGCCTCCTACGGCATCGGCGACTATCTGTTCGCCATCTCCCAGCTCGCCCAGACCACCCTGCGCAGCGAGATCGGCAAGATCGAGCTGGACAAGACCTTTGAGGAGCGCAGCCACATTAACCTGCGGGTGGTGGAGGAGCTGGACCAGGCGTCCAACCCTTGGGGCGTCAAGGTGCTGCGCTACGAAATCAAGAACATCAACCCGCCGGAGGACGTCATCACCGCGATGGAGAAGCAAATGCGCGCGGAGCGGGAGAAGCGCGCCACGGTGCTGGAGTCCGAGGGCATACGGGACGCCAAGATCAACGAAGCGGAAGGCGAGAAGCAGCGCGTCATCAAGGAGTCCGAAGCGGCCAAGCAGCAGCAGATCAACGAGGCCGAGGGCGAGGCGGCGGCGATCCTGGCCGTGGCCGAAGCCACCGCCGAAGGCTTGACGAAGGTGGCCGCGGCGCTCAGCGCCGAAGGCGGCGACAAAGCCATGCAGCTGCGCGTGGCGGAAGACTACCTGGAGCGCTTCGGCAACCTGGCCAAGGCCGGCAACACCCTGATCGTGCCGGCCAACCTAAGCGATCTGTCGGGAATGATCGCCGCCGCCACCAACGTCCTCGCCTCAGCCCGCCCCAGCGGTCCCTCGGGCTGACGCACCTGCCGACATCCATCTCCAAAGCGCCGCCCCGCATGGGCTGTGCGCCTGTTCGGAGGCATTTGGCGCTGCCGGCTTGTTGCGGTATCTTTCCGGAAACCGATGAGGCAGCACCATGTGGCGTTGGGATCAAGGCCGGCTCGCGTACTTTCAGTTCGACAATCTGAAAGCTCTTGCGCATTTGGCCTTGCGGCACAACTTGAAGACCGTGGACAAGGGCGCTGCTCGAGCCGAAACGGGCCTTCCATTCCCGCCTGACGACTATCCGCAACTCTGGCGGAACTATTCGCGGGTCGTAAAGCTAACCTTGTTGGTGCATGAGGAGGGCGACCGAGCGGTGCCAACGAATGTGGCCCGTTTGCTTGCGCAGGAAGGTGGCGTGACGGTGGACGAATATTTCCACTTTCTCGCCCGGACTTTCACCGACCCGTCGCCGGCGCTAACGGGCTGGAGTCCATCGGCTGGGCAGCGCTATCCGCTTGCTTTCGCGCTGAGATACGGCCTAGCCAAGCTAGCGACAAGGGCGGTTGACAAATTCCCCTTGAGTGAAGTCCTATCCGCCTACAGGACATCTGGATTCCGCGCAACGGAGCCATACGACGCCTTTGTGTCCCTAACGCGCTCTCTTAGTTCAGGCCCATCAATTCGGAAGGTGCAACGGTCTAGGCAGGCTAGGGAGAGCCTGAAGGTGATCTCGCAAATTTCGTATGTGCATTATGATAATCGCGTCCTCTCGCTTGCATTGGACAAAAGGGACGCTAGGGCATTGTTTGACCGCCTGCACCCAATTGGGGGTCAAGTTGAACGGACTGCTGAAGATGAATTGCGCCGCGTTGCGGCGCTTATCGCGGATCGCCAAGTCGCTGAAGTCCCCGACCAGCAAAACACCATCGTTTCGGAAGAATTAGCCAGCGGGTTCAAGGAGGGCGGCAAGGTGCGGAAAATGCACATGGCGGTAGAGCGGAATTCCAAGTTGAGGGAGGCGTACTTTGAAGCCAATCCAACAAGCATCTGCGATGCTTGTCAAGTGAATGCGGATGAGCGGTTTCCTTGGACGTCGAGAATGTTGGATTTGCATCACTTGCTTCCGTTGTCTTCCGGCACTCGTGTGGAAAGCTCCAAAACCGTTTTTTCCGACCTCGTGCCATTGTGCCCAACTTGTCATCGAGGCGTTCACAGATACTACGATTCTTGGTTGAAGGAACGCAACAGATCGGACTTTGCCGACATTGATGAGGCGCGTCAAGTATATGACACGGCTAGGCAGAATATAAGAAGGACCATTGATTTTCAACGCGGAGCCTGAGCAATGGCCTATGATCGCCTTAAATTTCAAAAGCGGCTAATTGATGAGGCCGAAGGCGGCCCTGACCACCTCAGCGTGGTGCTTTCGCGGAATGGGCTGACTTACGACGATCTGAGATATGAACGCAGCGAGGAGCTGAAGTGGCTAGGAAGCCTTGCTTATGGGTTGCAGCACTTCCGGAAAGGCCGTTGCGGCATTCCTTTCGTCAGCTTTTTTACAGGGTGCGGCGGCATGGACTTGGGGTTTGAGGCTGCCGGCTTCGTTCATCTAGGGGCGTTTGAAATAAACGAACTTTTTTGCAGGACGCTGCGCACCAATCGCCCGGATTGGGAGGTGTTTGGGCCGCCTGACCATGCCGGGGATGTTGCCGAAGTCGAGGACGTCAAGGCAATGCTCGGTGAGAGAGTTGCAACTCCTTTCGATGGGGTGTTTATCGGAGGCCCGCCTTGCCAGCCATTTTCGGTGGCGGCCAACCAACGCTACTCACGTTCCGGCACGAACTTCAAGCGCGTGGGGTTTGCGCATAAAGGAAATGGTGGGTTGCTGTTCGATTACGTTGAATTGATAGTCGAGTTTCTGCCAAGCGTCTTCATCATAGAAAATGTCCCTGGCTTGAGGGACATCGACGGGGGCTCGCGCCTGCTTTCCGCCGCCAAAACGCTGGCCGCGGCAGGATACGACATAGTAGGTCCGGCTGTTTTGGATGCGGCTGACTACTGGGTTCCACAGCATCGCAGCAGATTGTTCGTCGTCGGTGCGCGACTGGGGAAACGCATGGAGCTGCCTCAACCGCAGGCGCAGCACATTGGCTGCGGAGCGGTGCTGCCTAAGGTTGCGCCCAAGGCGCCGAATGGCGAAACCCGGAGGCACAAAGCCGGCTCCGTTGCCCGCTACATGCAGTTGGATTACGGCGCCAGAGATCACCTGGGGAGGGTTGACAGACTGGATCCGTCCAAGCCGGCGAAAACTGTTATTGCTGGGGGTTCGGGTGGAGGTGGCCGGTCCCATTTGCACCCGGAAATACCGAGGACCCTCAGCGTTCGTGAGTGTGCTCGCTTACAGTCGTTTCCTGACGACTACGAGTTTTGCGGCCCGACCGCAAGGCAGTTCACCCAAGTTGGCAATGCCGTTCCCCCGGTTCTTGCCGCCCAGTTGGCCACGACGATCCGTTCCGCCATGGAATAGGCGGCCCGGCGCTTCCGCGGCTGCCGGGAAACCCCGAGCAGCGTAGTACACGCCTTTGCAATGCTTAGCTTCTTAAGGTTTGGGTAGGGGGCTTGGGCGGAGTTTGTGGTGCATGGGCTTAGCCTCCGTGCGGTGAGCGTGTGACTGAGGCGAGACTATGGCAGCCCCAAGATGCGGTCGATGGTCCAATAGGCGGCCATGGCGCCCATTGCGTAGATCAAGCCGGCGTAGAGCAGGCCCGGCGGCGTTCGCCATAGGCCGCCGACTCCTGCAGCGCCGAACGCGGCGATCATCTGGAACGGCGTTCCGGCGGCTGGCGCAATGGTCGGCAGGCGGCTGGCCGCCCAAAGCAGCGCCAAGGCGGCGGCGACGACCAGAATCTGGCCCGCTTCAATGCCCAGATTGAACAACAGCAGGGACAGCGCCAACTGATCCTTCGGCAGGCCGATGTCCGCTAAGGCGCCGGCGAAGCCGAAGCCGTGCAGCAGGCCGAACGTGAAAGCCATGAGCCAAGGCCGCCCTTGGGTGAGCGCCGAGCGCTGCGCCGCCGGCAGAGCCAACTCCCGCGCCAGGAACAAAATGGACAGGGCGATGACCGCCTCCACCGGCCCTTGCGGCAACTGCACCACCTCCAGCACGGACAAAGCCAGGGTGACGCTGTGCGCCAGGGTGAAGCTGGTGATGGTTTTCAACAGCGGCCAAGCGCCGGGTATGAAGCACACCAAGCCGATGACGAAGAGCACATGGTCGATGCCGAACAGCAGATGCTCGATGCCGAGCGTCAAGTAGGCGGCGACCTTGGGGCTGGAGTCGCTCAAGTCCAGCGAAGGCGAGTTGGAGCGCAGGATGTGGTTCAGCCGTTCCCCATCCAGACGGCGCACCTCCACTAGCACGTCCGTCAGCGTTCGCGCCAAGCCGCGAATGTGGATGGTTCCCTCGTTAAGGGGGCAGGCCACCTCCCACTGCTGCAGCAGGGCGCCGCCGACAATCCGGGGGACCGGGTCGGCCAGCGGCGGGCACCCGTCCGGCAGCATCGGATCGATGGGCAAGCGGCGGTCCTGCACGATGGGCTGCTTCCACAGCACGTTGAACCGCTCCGGCGCGCTTTCCACGATTTGCAGAAAGGCCGGCCGCACTTCGTGGGCGGCCAAGTGCGGGCTGCTGAGCGCCATCAGCAACGCCAAGAGGACGGGCCGGCGCCTTGTCCTGCCCCTTGGAGAAGCGCGGCGTCCTTGGTAAGGCGTCAAAAACGGCAAACGGGCGGCAGCAGGGCTTGGCGGCCCTAGGTCGGCTGCAAAGCGCAACGACCGCGGCGGGGGCGGATTGCCTCGGCGACGGTCCGCGGACCGGCGCAAGGCCGGATGCGGCTTGGCCATCAGGGCTTTTGCGGCAGCGTCCGGGCGCGGCGCTTGCAGTTCGTCAACGCAACGCGGCCGGGCGTTGGGGGCAAAGCTCATGGGCCGCCGGCCTCCGGCGGAACCACTTGATAGCGGCTGCGCAATTGCTTGTAGTAGGCGGCGTTGGCCTGCTCCCGCCGCTCCGCATTCAGGTCATTGGCCACCCGGGCCTGCACTTGCGCGAACGACGGCAGCGCCTCCGGCAGCACTTTTTCCACCTGCACCAAGTGCCACCCGTAGGCCGATGGCAGCGGTCCCTGCCAATCAGGGCTGACGGCTAGGTTTGTCAAAGCGGCGGCGAAGTCGCGCCCGAACAGATCGCCGATTTCCCGCAGGGAGCGCTCGGCGTAGGCGCGTTGCAGCATGAACGGGTCGGCCGGCGCAGCGGGATCGGTTAGGGCCGCGAGGGCGTCCGCCTTGGCGTCCTCCCGGCGGTCCGCGGAGAAGTAGCGGTGGCGGAAGCTGTAGCGGGCCGGCAGCCGGTAACGGTCCGCATTGGCTTCGTGGAAGGCCCGCAGTTCGGCTTCTCCGGGCGGTTGGCCGGTGGCGATGTCCTCCGTCAAAAAGGTGAGTTTTTGCACGAGGCGCCGGCGCACGATGACGTCGCCTTGGTCCAAGGACAGGCGCAACGCCTCCCGGTAGTAGATCTCCTCGCGGACGAACTGCTCGATCAGACCTTTAAGCTCGTCTTCCGAGGGCGCCCGGCCTAGCTGCGCCCGCCACTGCTCCTGCAGTCGGTTGATCTCCGCCTGGTCCACCAGGATGGTCTGCGCGGCGTCGGCGCCGTCCAATAGAGCGCCGCCCGCGAAGACGGCGGCGCCCAACGCCAGAAAGGCGAGCAGGGGGTCCTGCAGCCAGCGCTTTTTCGGGTTCATGCCTTGTTTCCGCCGGTTCCCACGCTGCGTCAAGCTGCTTGTCCACAGCCGAAATGTTCTTTTTCTTCAACAAGTTGCGTAGTCATTGTTGAGGGATGTTCCGGTTGTAAAGTGCAAACCAAGGTTGTTCGGAAGTCCTTTGAGGCGCATTTCCCTCAGGTCGAAAGAATTATGACACCCTACGCCCATGGAAGACCAAGGATGCGTCGAGCTCGTTGTCCCGCCATCAATCGGCATGGCAGACCTTGGAATGGCCAAGCTCGAAGCCTGCGCTTTCGCGTCCCTTTCACTCCCCTCCCCTGCTGTTTCGGCCAAAGCTGCATTCCGCCGGAAGCGCCGAAGCGCAGTTGCAACGCGGTGCTTCGATTTGGCGCACAGGGTGAAATTCACGGATTGGGTGGTTTATGCTGCGGAAAAACAAGGGGCTGCCGCCAGCCAGCGGGCTTTTGCCCCCGCGCATTGTAAACCAGCTTGCAAAGGAACCGCCTGATGAGCTTGGAAACCATCCTCTACGAAGTCGCGGACAACGTGGCCACCATCACCATCAACCGCCCGCAGGCGGCCAACGCCATGGGGCCGCTGACCGCCAAGGAGTTCTGCGCCGCCGCCATGGACGCGGAAGCCGACCCCGAAGTCCGCGCCGTGTTGCTGACCGGCGCCGGCAAGATGTTCTGCGCCGGCGGCGACTTGGGCGCCTTCGCCGAGGCCGGCGACGGTGCCCGCAAGCTGCTGATGCAGATGACCGGCGACCTGCACCTGGGCCTTTCCCGCCTTGGCCGCGGCAAGGCGCCGGTGATTTGCGCCGTCAACGGCACCGCCGCCGGTGCCGGCTTCAGCCTAGTGATGGCTTGCGATCTGGCCATCGCTGCGGAATCGGCGGTGTTCACCATGGCCTACACCCGTGCCGGCCTGTCGCCGGACGGCAGTTCAACCTTCTACATGCCGCGCAAGCTCGGCGACCGGCGGGCTAGGGAACTGATGCTGACCAACCGGGTGCTCAGCAGCCAGGAAGCGCTGGACTGGGGCGTCGTCAACCGGGTGGTGCCGGATGCGGACTTGCAAACCGAGGCGATGGCCCTCGCCCGCAAGCTGGCCACTGGCCCAACGGTCGCCTTCGGCGCGGTCAAGACCTTGCTGAACGGCTCCTTCGAGCAAACCCTGGAGTCGCAGATGGAGCTGGAGGCCCGGACCATCGCCGGCTTGGCCGCCGCCAGCGACGGCGACGGGCGGGAAGGCATCAACGCCTTTGTGGAGAAGCGCAAGCCGCAGTTCCGGGGTGCCTAAGGTCCACAAGCCGAAGGGCAAGGGCAACAGGATCATTGCAAAGTCATGTGCATCCTTTGATGACGGCATGAATATCTGGAGTGAACCCCTCTCCGCCCAAGCTGTTCCGCCGGTGGGAACTCCGGCTTGCACGGCGGCATTTCGATGACTTTCAGCAGCCTTCGGTCCACAACGTCAATCAGGAGAACAGGCGCATGAACACAGAGGAACACCCCAAGCAGACAGTGGAGGTGCATGGCAAGCGGATGGCCTATGTGGAAATGGGCGCGGGGGACCCCATCGTCTTCCTGCACGGCAACCCCAGCTCCTCCTACCTGTGGCGCAACATCATGCCGGCGGTTTCCGGGCACGGGCGTTGCCTGGCACCGGACCTGATCGGCATGGGGGATTCGGACAAGCTCGAAGACTCCGGGCCGGAACGCTATCGATTCGTGGAACACGCCCACTACCTGGACGGCTGGTTTGCAGCCTTGGGGATTAAAAACAACCTGGTGCTCGTGGTCCACGATTGGGGCTCCGCCCTCGGCTTCCACTGGGCCAACCGGCATCGGGATGCGGTCAAGGGCATCTGCTACATGGAGGCGGTGGTTCGCCCGGTCTCCTGGGATGAGTTTCCCGCCGCCGCCACCGGCATCTTTCAGAGTTTCCGCTCCCCGGCCGGGGAGGACATGGTGCTGAACAACAACCTCTTCGTGGAGCGGGTGCTGCCCGGTTCGGTGCTGCGCCAGCTCAGTGACGCGGAAATGGCCGTCTATCGCCGCCCCTTCGCCGAACCGGGGGAGGGCCGCCGCCCCACGCTGACCTGGCCGCGCCAAATCCCCATTGACGGCGAACCGGCGGACGTGGTGGAGATCGCCCAGTCCTACGCGGATTGGCTGTCCAGCGCCGATGTGCCCAAGCTGTTCGTCAACGCCGAACCCGGCGCCTTGATTCAGGGGACGGTGCGGGACTTCTGCCGCACTTGGCCCAACCAAACCGAAGTGACGGTGAAGGGCAGCCACTTCATTCAGGAGGACTCCCCTGCGGAGATCAGCGAAGCCTTGAACAGCTGGCTGCAAACCTTGGCCTAGCGCCTGTTGCCGGCTTCCAAGGGAGAGGCCGCGGCTCTCTTGGTCGGATGATGCGGCCGGTTGGTTAGCAGCAGGCTGCCGATGATGACCAGCAGGCCGAGAACGGAGGCGGGGTGAATCCGTTCCCCCAGCACGGCGGCGATCAGCAGGAATGAAAGCAGCGGCGACAGATAGATCAACTGGCCGATGCGGGCGGCGTTCTTGGTGAGCGCCAAGGCTTGCCGCCACAGCAGAAAGGCGACGCCCATTTCCACCAACCCCACCCAGGCGCCGAAGGCCAGGGTGGCGCCCGTCCAAGGCGGCCAGCCCGGTCCGAACGCGCAGAGCACCGCCGTGGCCGCCGTGCCGAACAGGAAGCTCCAAGCCATCAGGCCCAACCCATCCGCCTTGAAGCGCGCCTGCACCAGCCAATAGGTCGCCCAAATCAGAGTGCTGCCCAAGGCCAAGGCGATGCCGAAAGCATCCAAGGGCATCGCCGGCGCGGTGCCTGTTTGGTTCGCGGCCAAGTCGATGGACGGGCCGGAGAGCACGCCGGGGTGCAGCAGTACCAACACGCCCAGGTAGCCGAGCCCAACTCCGGCCAAGGTGCGCCAGGAAGGCCGCTGCCCCAGGATCGGCCAGGCCAGCAAGGCCATCGCCATCGCCCAAGTGTAGTTCAAGGGCTGCGCCGTCTGCGCCGGCAGCCGGTCATAGGCGGCGAACAGCACCACATAGTAGGCGCAGGGGTTCATCAAGCCGAGCAGGGCCGCAAGGCGCATCCGCCTCCCAGGCAAGCGCCAACGCCCAAGCCGCCAAGCCAGCGCCCAAAAGAAGGCGGTGGAGACCAAGCCCCCGGCGAGCAGCAGCTGCAGCGGCTGCAGCGCCTGCAGGCCGAGCTTGAACCCGGTCGCCACCGTGGACCAAAGCGCCACGGCCAGCAGCGCCAACAGCGTGGCCCGCCGCTCCGAAGCCTCCCTCATGCCTCCTTCCAGCCCATTCCGGCAATTCCCTTGGCCGCTAGCCCACGCATTTCCTTTTCGTTATTCTGCGGTTCCTTGCCGCTTTGATGGCAAGGGTAATGCCTTCCACGCGCCAAATCCCGCTTTTCCCGGAGGGGGATGCATCCCGGTACGCGGAACGCACGTCCGACAGCTTCGTCGGCAACATGGATGCGCCGGTGCATCGCTGGTTCCGCTACAGCGCCGGCTTCAGCGGCGCTTGGGCGGAGGACTTGATCGCCCGGGAAGCCACGCAGCGCGAAGTGCGCGTTCTCGATCCCTTCGCCGGAAGCGCGACGACGCTCATCGCCGCCGAGCAATGCGGCGTGGAGTCCTGGGGCATCGACGCCCACCCCTTCGTGGCGCGGGTTGCGCAGGCCAAGCTGGCGTACCGCTCTTCGCCGAGCGGCTATCTCGCCGAAGCCAAGCGGACCTTGGCGCAGGCCAAGGCGCTCGCACTGGCGTTGGAGGGCTACGCGCCCCTCATCCGCAGGTGCTACACGGACGAGGCGTTAGGGCAACTGGATTGCTTGCGGCGGGCGGTGGACGACTTGGATGACGGCTCGGAGGCCGGTCGTCTCGTCTGGCTAACGCTCGTCGCCATTCTGCGGGCGACTTCCCATGTGGGCACGGCGAACTGGCAATATCTTCTACCGGACCGGCGCAAGGCGCGGGTCGAAGCTCCCTTCGCGGCGTTCGAGACGATGATGCAGGTCATGCATGGCGACATGAACGCCATCGGCGATGTCGCAGGACCAAGGGCAGGCTTTTCCTTGGCGGACGCCCGCTCCCGCAACGGCGTTCCCGCCGGCCGGTTCAACTTGGTGGTGACCTCCCCGCCGTACCCAAACAATTACGACTATGCGGACGCCACCCGTTTGGAGCTCACCTTCTTCGGCGAAGTGGAGGGCTGGGGGGACATTGCTGGCATAACCCCCTTGCGCTTATGCTTTGCCGATGCGCTGCGACGATTGCCTGAGAAGACGCATTGCCGCCAACCTGGCCGCCTTTACCCCCATTGAGAACAAGGTGGAGGACGCCCGCCACGCGGCGGTGGCCATCACCGTGACCGATGCGGGCTTCGGCCCCGACCTGCCCGGCTTGCGCCAGTTTGACGCTTGGCAGCCGGATGCGGCCCTGATCCTCACCCGGCGCTCCAAGAAGCTGCGCAACCACGCCGGCCAGTGGGCCTTGCCGGGCGGGCGACTGGACCCCGGGGAGGCACCGCCGCAGACCGCCCTGCGCGAGCTGCGCGAGGAGGTGGACGTGCATCTGCCGCCGGCCAGCGTGCTCGGCGCGCTCGATGACTTCGTCACCCGCTCCGGCTTCGTCATGAGCCCGGTGGTGCTGTGGGGCGGGCCTGGGCTGCGCCCGGCGCCTGACCCGACCGAGGTGGCCTCCGTGCATCGCATTCCCTTGAGCGAATTCCTGCGCGAGGATGCACCCTGGCTGGACCGGGTACACACCAGCGAGCATCCCATGCTGCGCATGCCGGTGGGGGACAGCTTCATCGCCGCCCCGACGGCGGCGCTGATCTATCAATTTCGGGAGGTTTGCCTCTTTGGCCGGCACGTCCGCGTGGCCCATTACGAGCAGCCGACCTTTGCATGGAAGTGAACCGCCACGCCAGTCCTCCCCCAAGGGGACATCTCTACTTTGTGCTTACACAGCATCGGCGGCGTTGACCGGAACCGCTTGGATGCGCAAACTTGGCGCCTCAAGCAGGCGGGGCGTTGCAGCCCGCCGTTAATGACGTATTCCCGAACCCAACGGAGGACAAACAATGGCCATTCAAGAAGGGGACAAGCTGCCGGAGGCGACCATGCACATTCTGCGCGAGGGTCGGCCCACTCCGGTGACGACTTCGGAACTGTTCGGCGGCAAGAAGGTGGTTGCCTTCGCCGTGCCGGGCGCCTTCACGCCCACCTGTTCGCAGGCGCACTTGCCGGGCTATGTGGTCAACGCGGACAGCATCAAGGCCAAGGGGGTGGACAGCATCGTCTGCATCTCGGTGAACGACGCCTTCGTCATGGACTGCTGGGGCAAGGACCGCAACGCCGGCGACCTGCTGATGGTGGGGGACGGCAATGGGGACTTCACCCGCGCCCTTGGCTTGGAGATGGACGCCAGCGGCTTCGGCTTGGGCACCAGATCGCAGCGCTACGCCATGATCGTGGAGGACGGCACCGTCACCAAGCTGGCCGTTGAGGAGGCCACCGCCTTCGAGGTGAGCAAGGCGGAGGCGATTCTGGAGGCGCTTTAGCTGTTGGGCTCCTCCCCGTCCCGGCGGCAGGCCCAATCCTCCTGGTTGGGCGCGGCTTCGCAGACCCAAGACGCAGGGTCTGCGGCGCTGTCGGTCGCCTTGGGCGCACGGCCTGAGCAGGCGGCGACCGTCAGCAGGCAGATGAGTGACCAACAGAGCGCCTTCATAATGGTGGACGGCCCGACAGTTCCAGCAGGCTGTTGCCGGAAGCCGACGGGAAGCCGCTTGCGCCTAGAAATAAGGATCAATGTTCTCCCATTGCGGCGAGGCGCACCAGGAAGTCTTGCTCGCCGTCACAGGCCATTGCGGCGGAGACGATTGCGCTTACCGGCAATTTGGCCAGCGTGGAACTGTCGGTTGGGAACCCTGCGGAGACCTTGATGCCTCGGGACAGCAGAACTTCGCGCACTATTTCCGCTCTGCCCGTACACTCCCCTTCCTCCCGGCTTTCCTGCCGCAAGGAGCGCAGCAGGGCGTCGTCGTCCGGCCCAGTGCCGTCCCGCTCCCCGAGGGTGCGGCCTATGCGCTCCAGAATGGCGTTGGTGTATGCGGACGGCACATGCTCGTTGAGCGCCTTATGAATGTCCTGCGCCCGCCAGCCCGGGAAGGCGCGGCTTTCCGGTGCGGGCCGGTAGGCGCCGCCCTCCAGCAAGTGAATGGTCAGCCCCGGCAGGCGGCTTTTGGGCCGGCTCGGCGCCCGCTCGTCGGTAACGTCCACCCATAGCTCCGGAAAACCCCAAGCCTCGTAGAGCTTCAGCTTGCCGCGGCGCACATCGGTGGAGTAATCCACCTCCAGCACCACATCCGGGAAGTGGCCCTTCCCCACCACTAGGCCCTGAGCCTTGATGAAGAGGGCCTTGCTTGGGTCCAAGTACAGGGCTTGGTCGGCCTGCATGACACGCCGGTGCTCGCCATGCTCATCGACCAGCGCCAAGGACATGCTGCCGTAGCAGTTGATGGGCGAGCCGCGCACGGCGGCGATGCGGGCGACCAGCCCGGCCGCGCTCTGGGTGGGGCCTTCGTGGGCGGCGGAGGTGCCAAGGCTGTCGCGCACCATCCAGGCGGTTTCCAGCCCGGCGTCCCAGACTTCGAACCGACCGTGAAACTCCCGGTACTGCACATGGGTCATCGGCACTGCTTCGCAGCCGATGAACTCCAGCTTGGCGAAGTCGAGCTCCGCCGGGCGCACCTCCGCCGCCGCTTCGCTTAGCGCCCTATTCGGCGCTGCGGGCCGCGGCCCCGCCCGCTGCGGGACGCGCCCCAAGGCTTCCGCTGTTTCCATGCTGGCCATGCCGGGCATTGTAGGCCGAGCGCGAAAACTTATGCAACGCCTTGGGGATGCTCCCTAATCCCCTACCCAAGGGTTGGCGGGTTTTGCGGAGAGGCATCCTGTTGTGTGTTGGCGGAGAGGCTGGGGCCGTCTTTTAGCGCTGGTTGGGCGCGGCTTCTTGCCAAGGCATCAGGGCGCGTTTGGCAGCTAGCCTTAACGTGCGGCTCTAACTGGTTGTCGGGTGCTTCCAAGGATCAACCGTGGCGGCGCCAGTGGGAGCGAAATCGCGGACATTGCGCGTCGCCACCGTCATCTTGTACACCAATGCGGTGGCGGCGATCAGCGCATCTCGGTCTGACCGGGGGTTGGGCACATGCAGCTTGGCGCAGCGCTGTGCAACTGCCCTGTCAACCGGTCTCCAATTCCAGTATCGTAATGGCGGATAGAAACAGCGTTTCCGTTGGGACGTTATTTGCCCAAGCGGGCTGGCTCGAAGTCAATGCCCGCTGCGTTCGGCATGGCCAGTAAATCGGTGATGCTTGCCTGATTTTTGCATTTCTTCATCGGCACTATTTGTGCCCCAAGAGACTTGTATCTGGCTTCATGGCAGGTCAGAACGAGGATCTGAAGGTTTTCCGCCGCCTTGCGCAATGCGCGGGCCATTCCCTCAAAGCGGCCATCGTCGGAGTTGACTAGTGGATCATCGAGAATCAGCATAACCGGCTTGCCCTGCTCGCGGAGCAAATCCGCCATGGCAAGTCGGACCAGAACCGCAATTTGCTCCCGGGTGCCTATGCTGAGGCTGGAAAAAGGCTCGGATTGCGCAGTGTGCTCTCTTTCCAGATCCTTAATCTCAAGGCTGCTTTCGTTCAGATGCAGCTTTGCGCCGGGGAAAACCAGCTCGACATAGGGCGCCAAGCGCTCCATAAGAGGCGTGATTGGCACCCATTCCTCTTCTTGGGCTGTAAGCAGCGTATCCTGCAAGAGCTTCCAAGCCTCGGCGTCGAGTTCAAGACGTTTCAGTTCTGTGCGCGCTGATTTGCACTCTCTGTACTTCTTGCCGATTTCTTCTCCTAGACCTAGCGCCCCGAGCCCCCGCAATTCGCCCTCTAAAGTGTTCTTCTTTTCTGTTTTCGCATCGAGCAATTTTTGCAATTCGTCACGGGACTTTTTCTTGCTAACTAATTTCTCCCTAGTTGAATCAGGATTCAGTTCTCGCAGTTTGGCATTGAGCTTGTTCAGCCTGTTTTGACGCTTTTGGTGCGCCTTTTCTGCTTTATTGGCATTTGTTTCAAGAACCTCGTCAGAATTTGTTTCCCTATCTTGGTCCAGTTCCGTTTTGAGCCGAGCAATGCTCTCCTTTAGCTGCGTTACGGCACCTCGTTCAGTGTTCCAAGTTTCGTTTATTGCAGAAAAAGCTTGATTTGCGCCTTCCCACATGCCTTGAGCTTCGCGTCTCTTTACCTCTGCCTCATCAACTGAAAGAACAGGTGCCGCTGATTCTGCCGCTGCCTGGGGTAAATCCTCCCGCAGTCTTCTTATGCTCAAGCGAAGACTTTCCAGACCCTCTGGGGCCAGCCCTTGCAATTTAGCCTCACCAATTTTAATCGTATCAAGCAAGTTCTTCTTTCTGTTCCACGCTTTATTTGCCTCTTTAACCGAAGAGTAGCGAAGATCATTTAGCCCTTCGGTCAATTTTTGTTTGAGCTCCTTAACCGAAGAGCGGCAGTTGCGAATGTCTTCCTCGTCTCCCCCAGGCGTCACCGCCAAGTTACCAAATCCCTCAAGTTCGAACAGGGCTTTTTCAGTAATTCTGTATGGTTTGTCAACCTCCAGCTTTTCGCCATTGAACGAAACAGATTGATTCCCGCTTGGCGAGAAGTCAAGGGTGGTCGCCATCGCCTCAAGCCTAGCTTTCTGGATATTTAGTTCGTCTTGCAATCCCCCCAAGTCGTCCACATCTTCATTTGCAATTGGAATTTGTATAATGGCTTCCTGATTCTCAATAATCCTTTTTTCGATGGCCTCTGCCTGGGCCAGCTTATCGCTACCTGCCTTCAGTTCGGCCCTTTTACATTCAAGCTGGGCCTGCTCCAAATTTTCTTCAGCTTCGTCTAGCCTGTTCTTGGCATCCTTGTACTGCTCATTCAGACCCGAAAAGATCTCATCTTTTTCCTTGGCATTTTTCTGAGCAGCGGAAAGGCTTTTCTTCTTTTCGTTACGATTCCGAAACAGGCTCTTAGCTGCCTCAAGCTGCGCATTAGAGGTTGCTAAATTCGCGTCTGCGATTGCAATGTTTCCCTCTATCTCTTCAATTCTCCCAACTATAGCCCTAACAGCATCAACCTTCCGTAGAGCCTTATTGAAGCCTCTCTGGATCTTGGGAATCTTTCGCTTAATTTTTTCAAGCCTGCGCAGCTTGTCATCGTATTCCTTTTTTTGTTTGGCAAGACTTTCTTTTTTTTCTTTTAACGATCGCAGCAATATTCTTTGCTGTCTCAAACGTCCCCTCTCATCTTCTCTTATCTCAGTGTAGTGTTCCTCGAATTTAGAGCGGACGGCAGAAAGAAGATCGAGGCCATCATCGCCGGCATTTGCCCTGTCAAGTTCTTGCTCAATTGCTTCGTTGAGCGCCTTTTTTACATCCTTATTAAGCTCCAGTGGTTCATATGCACGACCTTGTTCAACCCAAAGCGGACCGGATAGGCCCCTATGCTCATCATTGGCGGATCCATGGCTACGCGGCGTGAATTCTAGGATTTTCCTCAGCTTGTCCTCGGCTGCTGCATTTTCCCAGCTCCCATTGGCACCTTTCAACTGAGCGAATTTATTTTGGAAAAAGCCCTTTCGTAGGCTATAGCCAGCCCCTCCAACCTCAAATTCTACTTCCACATTCGGCTGCACACGGGCACCGAAAGGCAGCATGGCTTCTACTGCCTGTCCGGTCATACTGTGCTTGTCGAAAAATGCGGCTTGCACGGCCTTGAGCAGGGTTGATTTCCCTTCTTCGTTGTCCCCGACAATGACATTCAGCCCGGGTTGCAGACCGTTGATCTCCACAGGATCACGCAGCTTGCGGAAGTTCTTAACGGCTACTCGTTGGATTCGCATGGAATAATTTCCTATCCACTCACACGCAATTGGTAAAGCCGCATCAGTGCCGCATTGGCAATTTCCCGTTCCTGCTCTGATTTGTTCGGATCGGACGCTAAGGTGCGCAAGCGATTAGATGCCGTGCGGATGAATCCGCGACTGGCGATTTGATCCAGATCATCCTCGGTTGGCTCGGCGAGCAATTCTTTCTCGTCAACTTCCAGATGATGCAGCCTTGCGCCCCATCTGGCGATCCATTTGTCCAGCTTTGCATGAAGTTCAAGATTGACAACGCCAGCAAGTTTCAGGCGCAGCAAAACATTGCCAAAATCGGGGCCAAGCTGATTTATCTGCTGCGTCAGGGCATCAAGGTCGGCCTCATTGCGAATGCTGTGGTCGGCCACCTTCCAGACGTATTTGCCGATGGGGACTTTTTCAACGGCGGGCGCTGCGCCGGCCTGCTCTATCTCAACCACTAGGACGTTGCCAGGGTCGCTTGAAGTGAAGCGATCCGGCTCCGGCGTGCCGGCATACCAGGTGCGATCATTGATTTGGCGGGTTCCGTGCCAATCGCCAAGAGCCAAGTAATCGAGCTGGGCCGTCTCGGCGCGGTTCGCTGCGATTGGATTATGCATTTCTTCGGGGGGCAGGGAATCCGGCACCGAGCCGTGCGCCATGCCGATGCGAATGGCGCCCTCCGGCGTAGCTGCTTGGTCAAACCAAGCTGTTGGGTCACCCGCCTCGTGTTTTCTTTCCAGGACTGCGGGCAGGATGGCCAACGCGCCGTTTTGCAGGATCAGGGGTTCTTTGGGACGCACAAGAAAATGCACGTTGGCCCGCGCATCATCCTGATCCTGCAGCAAACCCTTGGCGCGCGTCCAAACAGAGGCGGCGCGGGCCGGATCGTGGTTGCCTGGAATGAAAACCCAATCTCCGCTGAATAGAGCGGTTGCATTGAGCATCTGCCGCAAGGTTGCATCCGCCACGGTATTGCTGTCGAAGGCGTCCCCGCACACAAGGATTGCATCGGCCTGCCGCACCTGCGCCAGCTGTGCGATCTTATTGACCGTCTCGATGCGTTGGCTGCGCAGAAGTGCGCCAGGATCGCCCGGAACGTTCCCGAATTGCTTGCCAAGCTGCCAGTCGGCGGTATGGATGAGGGTGACGCTCAAAATGCAATCCTGTAAGCCCTGTTGCGGCCCGTAGTGTACCTGTTTCGAGGTGGCGCACAAACGACCTGCGGGATTCCCGGCTCCCCGGCAGCAGCCTGGTTACCCTAAAGGGTTGTGGGTGTTTGCAGCCTGTTGGTCGGCACCTAGCGTCAGGCTGCCCGTGAGGCCCGCGTTTGGCGTCGGTTACATGCTGCGGACGAGCTGACATGGCTGCCAGTCCCCGCAACAACCCGGATGCTCCGCAGCCAATGCTAGTGTGGATGTTCCCCAATCCCCGGATAAGGATCGCCGGCCCGATGCCAGCAACCCCTAGGAACGCGAGCCTCCGGGCAGCCGCCCTTCGCAAGCGCCGCAACCATGCAATTGCCGGAAAAACCCTTGCACGATGCGCCTTGTAACCCGCTTCAACGATCCCTTAAGCGGAGATTGAGGTGGATGTTGAATCTTGCTCAAGGTTTGGGCATTATGCGCGCCCATTGCGGACTTGGGGCCAATATCCGGTTGGGAACAGCCATGATCGCCACCATTGACGCCTATGCTCGCCTGCCGCGCATTCTGCGGCTGGACCTAAGCGGCCGGCCGGTTGACTGGGCTAGCTGGCAGGACGCCCTGTGCCTGTACGCTCGGGACATCGTGGTTTGGACCCTGGGCGACCCCATCCTGCGGCTGCGCGGCGGGCATTCCCGCATCGACGGCAGCCAAAGCATCATGGACATCAACAGCATCATCGCTTGCGACGGCAAGCCGATGCCGAAGACCGGCGTGCCGCCGCTCACCAACCAAGCCCTGTTCGGGCGGGACCGCAACACCTGCCTTTACTGCGGCGGCCGGTTCGGGGACGGCGCCCTGACCCGGGACCACATCGTGCCCAGTTCCCGGGGCGGCAAGGACGCTTGGGACAACTGCGTCGCCGCCTGCCGCCGCTGCAACCACGCCAAGGGCGACCGCCTGGTGCATGAATGGGGCAGGGAGCTGCTGGCGCTGCCCTACACGCCCAACTACGCCGAATACTTGGCGCTGATCAACAGCGGCCGCATTCTGGGCGATCAGATGGACTTCCTGCGCCGCAGCTTCAAGGCGAACAGCCGGCTGCTGCACTAGGGTCTGTCAACGCCGTCTGGATTGGCTCTTTAGCGCCGGCGTCCGCCAGCACCGCCGCCACGCAGGCGGTGAGCTTTCTGGCGGTGGCGATGTGCAGGAACTCGTTGGGGCCGTGGGCGTTGGACTTCGGCCCCAGCACCCCGGTCACCATGAACTGCGCTTGGGGATAGGCGTCCCCCAGCATCTTCATGAAGGGGATGGTGCCGCCCATGCCCATGCTCATGGCCGGTTGGCCGAAGTAGCGGCGCGACGCCTGCTCCAAGGAGCGCTTCAGCCAAGGCGCCGTCTGCGGCGCATGCCAGCCGGTCTGCGGACGGTCCAGCTGAAATTGCACCTTGGCCCCGTGCGGCGGGTCCGCCTCCAGCAACGCTTTGACCTTGGCCGCGGCCTGCTCCGCGTCCAGGGAAGGCGGCAGCCGAAACACCAGCTTGGCGGCGGTGCCGGGGCGCAGCGTGTTGCCGGCGTCGCCGATGTCGGGAGCGCCGGCCAGCCCCACCGTCGCCAAGCTGGGCCGCCAGGTGTTGTTGATGAGCAGTTCGGCCGCGTCGGCATTCTCCGGCTGCGCCCCCTCCACCCAAGGAAAGCGGCTGACGATGCCGTCGCCGAGAGCCGCCGCCGCTTGCCGCAGTTCGGCCTTGGCGGCGAGCGGAATCTCGACCTGCAGGCACTGATGCAGTTCGCCGGTGGCGGCGTTCTCGACGCGCTCCAACAGGCCGCGCAGCAGGCGGAAGGAGGACGGAACGATGCCCCCGGCGGCGCCGGAGTGCTGGCCCTCGGTGAGGATTTCCACCCGCAGCACACCCGGCAGCATGCCGCGCAGGGAGCTGGTCACCCACAGTTGGTCGTAGTTGCCGCATTCGGCGTCCAGGCACACCACCAAGTCGGGTTGGCCGATGGTCTCCCGCAGGGCCTTGACGTAGAAGGGCAGGTCAAAGCTGCCGCTCTCCTCGCAGCCTTCGATCAAGACCACGCAGCGACCATGCGGCAGCCCGGCCTGCTCCAGGGCGGCAATGGCGGTCAGGGAGGCGAACAGCGCATAGCCGTCGTCGGCCCCGCCCCGCCCGTAAAGCTTGCCGTCACGCAGCACCGGCGTCCAAGGGGCGAGACCATGCGCCCAGCCAGTGAACTCCGGCTGCTTGTCGTAGTGGCCGTACAGCAGCACCTCGCCGGCGCCGCCGGTGGCGGGAATCTCCACAAGCAGCAGCGGCGTACGGCCCGGCAACTGATGAATCCGGCGCCTTTGCCGGGACAGCGGCAGGGAGTCGCACCAGCGGTCCAGCAATTCCACGGCGGTGTGCATGTGGCCGTGTGCCTCCCAGTCCGGATCGAAGGCTGGGGACTTGTTGGGTATGGCGATGTATTCATGCAGCGCCGGCAGAATGCTGTTCCGCCAAATGCCGTCGGTGAATTGCAGAACCGGGTCTGAAGACATGGGGGCCTCGCGCATGGGCGGCTCATCTTCACACATTTTGCTCCCATCCAAAATTGGATTCCATCGTGTGCGTCCGGCCCGTCACCAGCCCAGCTTCACCCCGAAGTAGGCGGCCCGTCCCGGCGTTTGGTAGCCCAGCACCTCCTCGTAGTTCTCATTCAGCAGGTTTTCGAGGCGCAGGGACAGCTCTAGGTTTGCCGTGGCCTTGAAGGCGGCCGCGGCGCGCAGCAATTGATGGCCCCGCAACGGCGCTCGTTGCGCTGGGAAGCTGGCGAAGCTGAAATCCTGCTGCCGGCCCACTAGGTGGGCGGCGGCCTGCAGCCGCCAAGAGCCGCGCTCATAGGCGGCGGACAGGTGGCCGGAGTGCTTGGGCCGGCGAATCTCCCGGCCGCCGTCGGCCTCCTTGGCGTCCACATAGCCCCAGCCGGCGGAGAGATTGGCGTTGCCGAACTGGGCGGCGGCGGTCAGCTCCACGCCCTCCCGCCTGCTCCGGCCTTCTTGGTTGATGGCGGTGAAGCCGCCAAGGGCGGGGTCGAAGTGGAAGCCGTCGATCTCGTTTTTCAAGCGGTCCCGAAACAGGGTCAGCCCCAAGATGGCGGGGCCGATGGCGGTGCGGGCGCCGACGGAGAGGTGCTCATTGGTCTCCGGCCTGAGGTCCGGGTTGCCGATGAAGGTGTCCGGCGTGTAGCCGAAGCGCTCGAAGAAGGAGGGATTCTTGATGCCCTCGCCGTAGTTCAGCCATAGCTCCGTGCCCCCGGAGGCGCGGTAGCGCAGCGCGATGCGATGGGTCAGCACGTCCTTGAAGTCACTGTTGCCGTCCCGGCGCAGGGATGCCGACCAAGCCAAGCGCTCCCCGACCCGGCCGATGTGCTCCAAGCCAACGCTGGCGGCCTTCAGCCTTTGCTTTTGGTTGGGGTCGCCAAAGGGGGAGGCCGCGCCTTCTTGTGCGAACCGCTCCGCTTCGCGCTCCACGAAAGCAAGCGTTTCATGGGCTGGGCCGAAGCGGTAGCCGACGCTGTAGGCAGCCTTGAAGCGCCGGCCTTCGGTGGCGGTGGCCTCTCCCGCGGCGCTGCGGTCCGGGTTGTCCGTGGCTAGATGGTTCAGCTTGAACTGATGCCGCCAGCGCTCACCCTCCAGTTCGGCGGTCAGCCCGGCGAGCAGTTCGTCGTGCTCGGCTTGGCCGCCGCCGTCCGTGGGCAGAAAGTCGATGAAGGAGCTGGGGTCGTACTCCGACTCGGTGCGGCTTTGCCGCAGCAGGCCGGCCAGCCGCCAGCCTTCGCCCGCCCAACCGCCGCCAGCTTGCCAGCTTAGATGTTCGTAGCCGTCCCG
The DNA here is from genome assembly GCA_965200465.1 of Candidatus Azophilus sp. Classification (GTDB taxonomy): domain Bacteria; phylum Pseudomonadota; class Gammaproteobacteria; order Pseudomonadales; family Azotimanducaceae; genus Azophilus. The sequence continues at coordinate 983,814 of OZ241358.1, forward strand.
CTCGCCGCCGCTGCGGGAGATGTTCACCCCGTTGGTGTCGGCGGCGAACGCCGCCAGGTTGTAGTGGCCGCGCTCGGAGCGGTCCGCCAACTGAATCCCCGCCCGGTGGCTTGCGAAGCTGCCGCCCTCGACGCTCAAGGTGCGCACCGGCCCGCTCGGCAGGGTGGAAAGGTGGATCACTCCGGCCAAGGCGTCGCTGCCCCAGAGAGCGCTTTGGGCGCCGGGCAGAAACTCAATGGCGCCGGCGGCGAAGGTCGTCAGGTGGGTGAAGTTGTATTCCGAACCGTTGGCCGGGTCATTGACTTCGATGCCGTCGATGAGCACCAGGGCATGGTTGGCCTCCGCCCCCCGCAGCCGCACTTGGGTGACGCCGCCGAAGCTGCCGGACTGGCTGACCGCCAAGTTGGGCAGCAGCCGCAGCACATCGGCGCCAAGGGCGTTCCCAAGGCTTGGTTCAAGACGGGTCACCGGCAACACCGAGTCCTTGGCCGGCAGCCGATGGGCGGTGACCACCAAGGTCTCAATTTCGTCCGCGGCGGCGGGGAAACCGCTAGGTGCCAGGATGGCGGGAAGGAGGAGCAGGCAAGGGAACAGGGTTTTGCAACGCATGGGCGTCTCCAGCCGTCCGCCCACACCCGGGCGGATATGAAGGTTGGAAACGAGCCGGTCTCCGGGCTTGGGAGCCTGTTCCGCCATCGCCTTCCCACGCCAAGGGCGCAGTGGCTGGGCCTCAAAGGCCCCGGATGGCGTCTTCTCCGTTACCGTTGCGGGGGCAGCGCCGGACTTTCACCGGACTTCCCATGTACTCGCCTCCGCCCCGCAACCCTTGCGGGACGGCGGCAGTTTACATCAAGATTGCCGACGGAATAGCCAAGAGGCGTCGTCTTGAGGATGGTTTGCCGTGCCGACCTGGAGTGTTCGGCAGGCTGGCGGAGGGCCTGAAATGGTGAAGCAAGCGATGGCGCCGGTTGGCGGCCGGCATGTGCGGATGCTGGTGGCGGGGTCCGGGGCGCCGGCGTTGCTCCTGCACGGCTCGCCGAGCAACGCGGATTCGCTGCTGCCCTTGGTGGAGCGCCTGCAGCGGGACTTTTTGGTGATCGCCCCGGACACGCCCGGCAACGGCGCCTCGGAGCCCTTGTTGCCGGAGGCGCCGCAAGCGGAGCGGTACGCGGACGCCTTGGCGGCCCTGTTGGATGTGCTGAAGTTGCCGCAGGTGGCGGTTTACGGCTTCCACACCGGCGCGGTGTTCGCCGCCGAGTTGGCCGGGCGGCATCCCACTCGGGTCAGGGCGGCGGTCTGCGACGGCTTGCCTCTGTGGACCGAAGCGGAGGCCGCGCAGCTCGATGAATCCTACCTTGCGCCTCTAACGCCGCAGTGGGACGGCGCCCATTTGGCCGCCCTTTGGTCGCGCATCATCGATCAGAACTGGCGCTTCCCTTGGCATCTGCGGGAGGCTGGACAGCGGCTCAACCGCGACCTTGACGACATTGACCGGCTGCACAGCCAAGCGCTGGGGCTGCTGTACGCCGGCAACCCCTACCGCGTCCCCTACGCCGCCGCCCTCAAGGCCGACGGGCAGCCGCGCCTGCAGCGCCTGCGCACGCCGACCTTGGTGATGGCGGCCAAGGCGGATGTGCTGTCGCAACATTTGCCGCGGGTGCCGCCAAGCCGGTGGGTCCAGGTGGAGCACTGCGAGGACGCCGAGCAGGTCGCCGCAATGACGGAGGACTGGTTCAAGCGCCATGCGCCGGCCCCGGCGAAGCTGGCCCTGCCGCCGGCGCAGCGCCGCTTCGTCGATGTCGGCCAGGGCCAGCTCTATGTGGAGGGCCATGCCGACGCCGGCGCCCTTTGGCTGCACGACGCCGGGGAGTCCTCGGCCCAAGCCCCAAAGGACGAGGCGGCGTTGCGCTTGGACTTGCCCGGCCACGGCCTCAGCACCGCCCCTTGGCCGGAAACCGCTGAGGAGGTTAGGGAACTGCTGATGCAGGGCATTGAAGCCGCCGGCTTGGACGTGCGCAACTGCCGTCTTCAAGGGCGGGGCCTTGGCCGGCAACTAGCCAACTTGCTCAGCGGCAAAGGAAGCGGCTTGGCAGCGCAGCCGATGGAGATTCCCGACGTCGCCCCCCGCTGGGACGGCGCCCATCTGCTGGCGGCTTGGCACTTCTGCCGCTTCCGCAGCCAGTACCAGCCTTGGTTCCGGCGCGGACCGGGCGCCCGCCTGGAAGCGCCCCTGCCGTCAGCGGCGGCGCTGCAGCAAAAAACTTTGGACGTGCTGTGCGCTGGACGGGAAACCTTGGCGCGAACACTACCCTACAGTCATTCGGCCCCTCGCCCCGATGACGTTCGCTTTCAACCCACCCGCAGTTGAAGCTGAGTTGTTGTGTTACCATCACAGTCCCCTCGCTAATAGGAGTCAAGAAGCATGAAAAAACGCGCCCGTAGAGCAGCCAGCGCTCCCACCGACGCCGACCAACTCAACGAAGTGCCTGTGCATGACGAAGCGCCTGTGCATGTCACCCCCAATGGTGGCCGCTATGTCCTCGGCAAGGACTTGGTCCGTAGTCGCGGCTTTCAAGAGGCCGTCAAGTCCATGAAAAACATTGAGGCCAACAGCCGCGGCAAATGACCGCCTCGCAAGGTGAAGCCGTAGCCTTACTGCTCGGTCACGGCCGAAGCCCGTACAGCTTATGAACCTAGGCTTGCTGGTGCTGCCCGCTTTGGCGGGTACCTTTTTCTAACCCGCACCTTTCTATTCCGCTACCAAATAAAAAGGGAATCGGGCTATCGCCTATTTTTCAAATCCGCTTTAACAGGAGTAGCACTGGCAAGCGTTGCGCGGTTGGTTGTTTTTCTATGTGAGACAAACTTCCCTAGGTTTGAGGCTTGTTGGATCAAGTATGCTCCATTTGAGCACTCTGGCTTGGTGGCTTTTAGTGCTGTGCTGGCGTTGGCAATTCCGCCACTACTGAACAAATTCTTTGGCAAGGACTGGTCAGCAAAAAAGGCAGCGCAGGCGAATGGGGATTTGGTTGAACTCGTCATGCAGGAATCCTTGGATCGCCAAGTGCTGGTGGAGTTAACGACGCAATTAGGCAAGTCCTACGTCGGGTTGGCGAGAGGGAGCGGTGTGTCTGCACAGGGAGATGCCGATCTGTCGCTGATGCCTCTAGCCAGTGGTTATCGTGACAAGGACACTCACCGATTGGTTTTCACAACGCATTATGCGAGTGTCATTAAAAATTTCCATGGCGACGTGGAGGATTTTCGAGTGGTGCTGCCCAGAGCGGAGATCGCATCCGCCCGCATATTCCATCCTGAAGTGTATCGGGATCTGCAGGATTAGAAACCAGAATGCAAGTTCGGTACCCCCTAATCCCCCCGCAACACGCCTGAATCGACCAAGGCGGGCTGCCCTTCGGCCCGTAGGGTAAAATGCCGCCCCTTCGGGCAAAGGGTTGTGGAACAGGATGCAGGACGCCTTCGGCAACCGGCGCTGGATCATGGCGCTGGCGTTGTTCGCCTGCGCCTTGGTGGGCTTCAGCTTGGGCGTCTCCCTCAGCGAGCGGCCCGATGTGGTCAACAGTGGGCTGCTGACCAAGGCGTACTACAGCTTGGGGCTGTTCGTGGTGGGCGGGCTGGACATCGGCACTCCGGTGGGCGGGCCGTTGCTCGGCCGCGTCCTGCTGTGGATTGCCTACTTCGGAGCGCCCATTCTCACGGCGTCGGCGGTGATCGAGACCTTGGCGCGGGTGCTTTCTCCGGGCCGCTGGCAGTTTCGGCGCCTGTCCAACCACATCGTGGTGATGGGCGGCGGCGGCCTGACGGACAGCTACCTGCGGGTGCTGCGCAAGCACTTTCCGCGCAAGCGGGCGGTGGTGGTGCAGAAGCGCATCGAGTTCGTGCGCCGCCAGGAATTGGAGCAGACCTACGACGTCACCGTCGTCATCGGCGACATCACCCATGACTTCATGCTCAAGGCGCTGCGCCTAGCCTACGCCAGCAAGGTGGTGCTGCTGGGGGAGCGGGACTTTCACGCCTACGAGGCCGCCAGCAAGATGCTGGCGCAGTTCCCCCACTTGGCCAGCAACTTGGTGCTGCGCTGCCAAAGCCTGCGCTTCATGCGCACGATGGACCAGACCGAGCTCGCCAGCCGCTTGGTGGTGTTCAACGCCTACCACTTGGCGGCGGAGGGACTGGTGCGGGAGCAGTTGGTCACCCACTTCCGCAAGACCAAGGCGCTGGATGCGGTGGTGCTGGCCGGCTTCGGCCTGTTCGGGCAATCGGTTCTGGAGGAGCTGCAAAGCCACGCTGAGGAGCTGCTTTCCGTGGTGGCGCTGATCGACAAGGACGCGCACCGGCGGGTGGATGTGGCGGAGGAGCAGCAGAAGATCGGCGGCGCCTACCGCAAGCAGATCTTCCAGGGAGACATCGCCCACCCGGAAATCTGGCGGCGGGTGGAGGCGGAGATAGACCTAAGCGCCGCCCAGCCCACGGTGATCTTCGGCACCGGCAGCATCGAGGACAACCTGCGCACCGCCCTCTGGCTGAAGCGGCGGCATCCCAACGCCCATGTCTTCGCCCGCACCGACGACGCCTCCAGCCTAGCACTGGAGGTCGGCGCGGAGCGAGGCGTCAACTACTTCAGCCTCAAGCAGCTAATCGAGGACAACATGCCGCTGGAGTGGCTGGATTGACAGGGCGGCAGGCGCACTGCTGCGGGGCCGGCCCGAGCGGAGGCGGAGGGGTTTAACGTGGCCGGCGTCGTCGTTCGGGTGCTCATCACCGCCTTGGGCCTCTACGTGGCGGCGGCGCTGGTGCCCGGCATTGAGGTGGACAGCCCCGACGTCTTCATTTGGGCGGCCATTGCGCTGGGCGTCATCAACGTGCTGGTGCGCCCGCTGATCGTGCTGCTGACGCTGCCGGTCAGCCTGTTCACCCTTGGCGGCTTTCTGCTGGTCATCAATGCCGCCATGCTGAACTTGGCGGACTGGTTTGTGGATGGGCTGCATGTGCGGGGCTTCTTCAGCGCCCTGTTCGGCGCCTTGATCGTCAGTGTGGTGAACTGGGCGACCAACGCCATCGTGCGCAGCAAGGAAGGCGATCAATAGCCGTTGGGAAACGCGACTGTGCGCCAACCGCCCGCCGGGTCCCCAAAGCCGGGGCCAGCATGGCCATTCCCCCCAATATTTCCCCCCAATGCAAATGGACGCCTCAATTCGCAAAACCCTCAGAGGCGGTGCCTACAGGGGATTGTCGGCCATGAACCTCAGCACGGCTTCGGCGAGCGGCCCCGGCGCCTGCTCCTGCAGGAAGTGTCCGGCCCCCTTGATGGTGACGTGCCGCTGGCCCTGCGCCCCCGGCACCTTCTTCTGAAACCGCTCATGCAGGCCGGCGGTGACTGGGTCGCCATCGCTGAACGCGGTTAGGAAAGGCTTGTCCCAAGCCTCAAACCGCTTCCATGCGACACGGTTGGCGGGAATGGCGGGGTTGTCCGGGCGGATGGGCACAAGGCTGGGAAACTGACGGGCGCCGGCCTTGTGGCTTTCGTCCGGGAAGGGAGCGTCATAGGCGGCGACCTCGCCTTCGCTGAGCGCCCCGTTGCAAGAGAAGTTGACCACGCCGCTGACGCTGAAGCCCTGGCTTTCGGCGCAAAACTTCACCCAGTGCAGAAAGCCCATGCCGGAACCGTCGCCGACCATCGCCATGCCCATCTCCGGTACGCCGCCATGCACCGGCAGGGATTCGTAGTGCGCCGTCATCGCTTCGTTGACGGCTTGGGCCGCGTCCCCCTCCAAGCCTTCGGCGTCCGGTAGGCCGGTGTTGGCGGCGACGATGCGGGCGAAGCGCTGCGGCAACTCCGCCGCCGCCCGCAGACCGATGAGGCCGCCCCAGTCCTGGCACACCAAGGTGATGTCGTTCAGATCCGCCCTTTCCAGAAACGCCTTCAGCCAGCCCACATGATTGGCGTAGGTGTAGTCGGAGCGCTCGGCGGGCTTGTCCGACCGGCCGAAGCCGACGAAGTCCGGCGCCACCACCCGGCGGCCGGCGGCCGCCAGCAGCGGCGTCATCTTCCGATACAGGTAGGACCAAGTGGGCTGCCCGTGCAGGCAGAGAATGAGCTCCCCATCCGGCGGGCCTTCGTCCAAGTAGTGCATGCGCAAAACGCCGCCGTCCCCGGCCGGCACCTCGAGGTAGTGCGGGGCGAAGGGATAGCCTTCAAGCTCGACGAAGCGGTCTTCGGGGGTGCGCAAAATCTGCATCGGTTGGCGCTCCGTGCAAAGGTGGCTGATGGGTTGTATGTTCAAGCCATTGCCAGCCGCGGTCAAGGCCGCTCTTGCGGTTTTCCGGCCCGCCCAAGGTGCCAAGAGCCTGGAATTGCCGCACAGGCCGCGGCAAGGGCCTGTGCTCCGACAGCGCACGGGCGCTGCTTGCATCGTCAATTAGCCCCCGTCGCTCCCGCTTATGGCGACTCCTTGGTCCACCAACCCCTGCACCTCGGCAGCCGAATAGCCAAGCCCTTGCAGCACCTGCACGGAGTGCTCGCCCAAACGGGGCGCCGCGGACTCGATGCCGCTGGGTGTGCCGTCAAAGCGGGCCGGCGGGCGAGCCAAACGGATCTTGCCGTGGCCGTCGAACTCGTAGATGCCGATAGTGTCGTTGACGGCGATCTGTTCGTGCCGCAAAAGCTCCATGCGCGTCAGCAGGGGCGCCGAGGGGACCTGCTCGGCGTCCAAGCGGGAGAGAATCTCATCCCGCTCCCAATGCCGAAGCTCCGCCGCGGTCAGCCTCTTGCGCTCCTCCAGGTTGCGGAAGCGGGCGGTGGTGGTGGCGAAACGCGGGTCTTCGATCCACTCCGGCTTGCGCAAGGCCCGGCACAGGCCGCGCCACTCCCGGTCGGAGACGGCGCCGGCGGTGATGTGGCCGTTGCGGGTCTCGTAGATCAGGTCCATGCTGCCGGACTGCTTGGCCGCGTCCGCCTCATCGCCCACGAACACCAAGCCGGACATGCCCTCCGGCCAGAAGAAGGCGACCGCGGCGTCCAGCATGGACAGGCGGACGTGCTGCCCCCGCCCGCTCCTCTCCCTGGCGAACAGGGCGGCGGAGACGGCTTGAGCGGCGGTCAAGGCGGTGACCTTGTCCGCAATGATGATGCGGAACATCCTTGGGCGGTTGGTCTCCCGGTCCGCCTGAATGTCCGTGGCGCCGGAAAGGGCTTGAATGACCGGATCATAGACCCGCTGATGGGCGTAGGGGCCGCGCTCGCCGAAGCCGCTGATGGAGACGTAGATCAGTTTCGGCGCAAGCGCCCGCATCGCCTCCGCGCCCAAGCCGAGGCGCTGCATGGCGCCGGGGCGGAAGTTCTGCAAGAGCACGTCGGCGGACTGAATGAGCTTGCGCACCGGCCCGGCGGCCTCCGGCCTCTTCAAGTCGATGCACAGGGAGCGCTTGCCCCGGTTGCAGGCGAAAAAGCCCGCCGTCAGGCCGTTGCGCCGCCGCCCGATGCGCCGCGTCTCGTCCCCGGACGGCGGCTCCACCTTGATGACCTCCGCGCCCTGGTCCGCCAGAATGGCCGCCGCTAACGGCCCGGACACCATGGCGGTGAAATCGACCACCCGCACGCCGGCCAAAGGCCCCATCAACAGCCTCCAATCGCCAAACCCAAGAAACGCACCCCAATCGCCGCCGCGGCTTTAAGGACAAGGCCGCGCATTCTAGCCCATGCAAGGCGTCCATCGCCTCGACAATCCACCAGCCACGCAATCGAGCGGGGCGCACAGACCTTTCGCCGCTGCGCCCGCCTTCGGTATCATAGGCGCAACGTCAATCCTGCCCAACAGCGAGGCGCCTTCATGCCCAGCATCACCTACGTTGAATTCGGCGGCGAAAAGCACGTCATTGAGGTGGAGAACGGCGTCTCCGTCATGCGCGGGGCCATCGACAACGGCGTACCCGGCATTGACGCCGACTGCGGCGGCGAATGCTCCTGCGCCACCTGCCACGTCATCGTCGCGGACGCATGGATGGACGCCGTGGGCACCCCCAGCGAAGGGGAGGAGTCCATGCTGGACCTGAATCCAGAGCGGGAGGCCAACTCCCGGCTGTCCTGCCAAATCGAAGTCACCGACGCCTTGGACGGCTTGGTGGTGAACCTGCCGGAATTCCAGATGTAGGCGAAGGCGTTGTAAAGCCTATTTTTCCTTGGAGGCCGTGCGGTAGTCTCCGTAGGCGGCGTCGCGCTTGCTCAAGGCTTGGGTGAGGCCCTCGCGCATCTCGGCTAGGTGGGCTTGGGTGGATTGGGTGAAGGTGGCGAGCTGCTGCATCTCGGTGCCGGCGCGGATGCCGGCGCGGATGCCCATGGCGTCCATCTGCCGATGCACGGCCCGCTTGTTGATCTGCTGTAAGTCGGATGGCGTCATGGCCACCCGCTCGGCGATGCCCAGCACCCGCCCCTCCAGTTCCTCCGCTGGGAAGGCGTGGTTGGCGAAGCCGCAGGCCGCCGCCTCCGCGCCGGACATGTGGTCGCCGGTGAGCATCAGTTCCATGGCCCGGCGCAGGCCGACGATCCACGGGTAGAACTGATTGTCCGGCGGGCTGATGGCGCGCACCACGGGATAGCCGATCTTGGCGTCCTCCGCCACATAGACCAGATCGCAGGCGGTGGCCAGTTCGGTGCCTCCGGCCAGGCAATAGCCATGCACCTGGGCGATGACCGGCTTGGCCAAGTCCCAGATTTTGAAGAAGCCCTCCACCACATGGCGCGGCCAGTTGCCGAGGCCGCCGGCGGTGTGGAAGGGCTGGTCCTTGGCGACGTTGGACTTGAGGTCGTAGCCGGCGGAAAAGCAGCTTCCGGCGCCGCGAATGATCGTCACCCGTGCGGATTCGTCCCGGTCCGCCGCCTCCAAGGCGTTGAACAGTTCGCCGCGCAGCTCGTTGGACAGCGGATTGCGCTTGTCCGGGCGGTTCAGGGTGATGCGCCGCAGCCGCGGGCGCGGCTCGTCAACGATGATCCTTTGGTAGTCCATCAGTGCTCCTAAACAAGGTTTGCGGAACGCAGCACCCGGCGGCTACTCCTGCCGGAGCTGAAAACGGTCGGCGGTGAAGGCGTCCAAGGTGCGCTGCACCGCCTCGGGCGACGGGTTCAAGGGGGCAATGATGTGGGTATGCACGCCGCCGTCGGCTTTCGCTTGAATGCGCTCCCGTATTTCGTCCTCGCTGCCGATGACGGCGATTTCATCAACGAGTTCGTCGCTGAAGGCGCCGGTGGTCTTGGCGCGGTCCTTGGCCGCCCAGCCCTCGGCGATGGCCGCCGCCACCCCTTCGTATCCGGCCCAAGCCAGGAAGCGGTTGTACACCGGCGTGGCGTAGTAGGGCGCAAAGGCGGCGCGAAACAGGTCGCGGGCGGCCGGCTTGTCGTCCGTGGCCAGCACCATGGCGCGGTTGACGATCTCCACTTGGCGCCAGTCCTTGCCGGCCCGGGCGGCACCTATGCGCACAGACTCCATCATCCTCGGCAATATGCTTTGCGGCCACAGGTTGAAGATCACCCCGTCGCCGACCTCCGCGGCCATCTCGATCATCTTGGGTCGCAGGGCGGCGATGTAAATGGGCGGGGGGTTCTCCATCGGAGCTTGGCGGTAGCCGCGGCTGCTTAGGGTGGCGCCGGAAAAGTTGGACTTCTCACCGGCCAGCATGGAGCGCACCAGCAGGGCGGTTTCCTTAACGCGGGTGACGGGCTTGTCCAAGGGAATGCCGTTCCAAGCGCCCATGATGGTCTGGCTGGAGGAGCCGATGCCCATGACGAAGCGGCCCGGCAGCAACTGCCCTAAGACGTTGACGCTGGCGGCGATGACCGCCGGCGTGCGGGTGTAAACCGGGGTGACGGCCACGCCGATGCGGATGGATTGGGTGTGCTGCGCCACCGCCGCCACCAAGGTGAGGGTGTCCGGCGCTCCGGAATCGCTGAACCAGGCGTCGGGGTAGCCGTGGTCCTCCGCCCAGCGCAGCCGCTCAATGGTCTGCCGAACGTCCGGCCCGGCCGGCAAGGTCACCGCCATCCGCTTGCTTAACGCCATAACCATCTGACCGCGCCAGTCAACTTTGAGATAGGTTCATGTCATCTATCCAATTTTAGGTAATGGGCCATCTCGGCATGCTTAACCTTCAGGCTCCAATCCGTAGCTTGATTTAGGCGGCGTGCGCCGCCGGGAAGCAGTCTTCCATTTCGCGTTTCAAAAGCCACATTAACGACACGTTTCCCAGAATCCTTGATCACTTCCACAGCCGGAACATAGTCCTGATCACCCGAGACTATCGCGGCGATATCATAGATGTCTCTTAAGGTAATAATGTCCGTGGCAAGTTTTACATCGACAGCTTTTTCTGAACCGAACTTATTATTCTGAAATAGGTTGCAATTAATCGAACCTGCCCGGCGAAATTCAATGGCTTTGTGGGTGGTGGAAATACCATTTTGACTTCGGATAGTGTCATCAGAAATACCATCTAGTGTACTTTTGAGCGAGGCGCTCTTGGAAAGAGTGCTGCGCAATTTTTTGTGGTCATGCTGCAGCCGGTTCAAGCCGAAGGGAAAGAACTCAAGAAGACGAACGACGTACCAGTATGTTCGGACTCGGTGAGGTGATTCGGATATGCGGCCGGCAATCCAATCGAAGAATTGCGTCCAATCCGCCCGCTTGGGGAGGTAGTCGCTGGAATTGAATTCGGGGAACAACCCGCGTATGGAGTGGCGGAAATTTTCTCCATCGACAAAAATGCAGACTTTTTCCATGTCACATCATGGGGATATTGGCGGCGGGCACACAGCCCGCCGCCAAGACGATATTTACCCGCCTCTTACGGGCATCGAATTGGATTATTGGCAGGCGGAAATTGGTTTGTCAACACTTTTTTGCTTTCAGGGACTTGCTCTGTGGATTTCCCGGTTTTTGTGCTGGTTGACGCACTGCATCCCGGCGTTTTCAGGGCGCGATTCGGTCCCGAACGGGACCGCATCGCCGTTTCGGGCGGCTTTCGGACCGCTTTGGGACTGCGATTTGCAATAGGAAGCCAAGGCTTCGCCGCGGACTACAGCATCTCCTCCGCCACCAGCGCCAAGGCTTCCGGCTGCTGGCAGCCCAGCAGCATGCTGGACACTTGGCCCTTGGCCCCCGCCTCCTTCCAGCGCTGCAGACGGTCGCGGATGCGCTCCTCGGGGCCGACCAAGTGGCAGGCGTCAATCAGCTCCGCCGGCACCGCCGCCATGGCTTCGTCCCTTTTGCCGGATAGGTAAAGGTCCTGGATCTTGGCCGCCGCCGCCTCAAAGCCGAGGCGCTTGGCGTAGTCGTTGTAGAAGTTCTTGTTGCGGGCGCCCATGCCGCCGATGTACAGCGCCATGCTGCCGCGAATGGGCATCATGCACTGCTCGACGTCCTCGCCCATGACCACGGTGACGAAGGGCGCCACGTCGAACTGCGCCATGCCCTTGCCGTCGGCCTTGGCCAAGCCGCGCTGAATGGGCTGCTCAAACACATGGAACTGCTCCGGGTCCATCCACACGGGGAAGAAGCCGTCCGCCACTTCCGCCGCCGCCTCCACGCCCCGGGGCGTGATGTTGGCGGAGTAGATGGGAATGTCCTCCTCGCAGTGCAGAATGCTCTTCAGCGGCTTGCCGAGGCCGGTGGCGCCGGCGCCGACGTAGGGCAGTTGGTAGATTTCCCCGTCAAAGGCGGCCGGCGCTTGGCGAGCGAAGATCCGCCTCATGATCTGCACGTACTCCTTCAGCCGGGTGACCGGCTTGCCGTAGGGCACGCCGTGCCAGCCCTCCACCACCTGCGGCCCGGAGGCGCCCAGGCCGCACAGGAAGCGCCCCCCGGAAAGCTCCGCTAGGCTCATGGCCGTCATGGCGGCCATGGCCGGAGAGCGGGCCGGCATCTGCATGATGGCGGTGCCCACCTTGATCCTCTCCGTTTGGGCAAGAATCCAGGCGGCGGTGGTGACGGCGTCGCCGCCGTAGGCCTCCGCCGTCCACACGGACTCATAGCCCAGGCTTTCCGCCCTGCGAATGCCGTCCAGCGGCACGCTCAGTTTGCGCCCGCCGTAGCCTCCCAACAACCCCAACTTCATGGCGTTCCCCCGTTCGTTGCGTCAATGAATTCGTCAGCTTGGGGCGGCCCTTTGCGGCCCCAAGCGGCACAAGATAACCGTTGCCGACGCCGGCAACAAGAGAGGCGCCGCCATTGCGTCAACCCAAAGTGGAAATGTCCCCTTTTGGGCGTGCCGGAGGGCGGATGCAGGCCGGAAGGGTTGGTTTCGATGAGCGGGCGGAAGTTGGACCGGCTTGGCGTGGTGAGGGACGCGGCGGCGGGTCGGATTCGGCGGCGCCAAGCGGCGGAGCGTCTGGGCTTGCGGGTTCGCCAAGTCAAGCGCTTGGTGCGGAGCTGCCGGGAACGGGGCGCGGCGGGTTAGAATCCGCCTTACTTGCGTGTCCGCCCCGCGTCCGGGAAACTCTGAACGAACGCTTGGGGCCAAGCCGATGGAAGAACAGGAACCACAAGAAGGCGCCGTCAGGGAGGCCAAGGAGGCCGGCCAGTTAAGCCCGTTGTCCATCCAGGCTTCGGCCTTGGTGCGCTCCATCGACTCCCTTTCCAGGATCTTCTGGATCTCCTTCGGCGGCACCTTCCTTTCGGTGTTCTTCGCCGGCCTTAGCCAGTTGGACGCCAACGCCACCACGGACCACATCTTCCTTGGCGAATACCAGGTGCCGAAGTCCATCCTGCCGCTGGTGTCCGTGGCCTTCGCCGGCTTCGTCTTCTGGTTGACCGCCAACCGGCTGGACATGCTGCACCATGTCCTGCAAACCACCCAGCTAAGCACCTCCGCGGTGCATGAAATCTTCCGCCTCAACCCGCCGGTGCTGCACATCTTTGACGCCAACAACGTCAAGCGCTGGTCGCCCACCACCGGGGTCGGCGTGTTCATCATCAACTGGGCCATCTTCTTCGGCAACAGCATCGCCCTGACTTGGGCCTCCGCCCTGCAGGCCGGCGCCTCCCTGGCGGACTTTCATGCGCCCATGCTGTTTCTCTACCTGCTGTTCATCATTCTGGTGCTGGTCTATGGCTTGCGCGCCATAGTGCCGTCCTTGGGGAAAATCCTGCAGCGCCTGCACGGCCTGCACTTCACGGTGGGCTGGCCCCGGCATCTGGTCGCCATCGCCTTGGTGGTAATGGTCTTCATCATCAACCAATGGGATCAGGTGACTTGGCGCTGGCAGCAGCCGGAAGCGCTGTTGGGGCCGGACATCGCCAACGCCATCAACGGGGAGACGCTGCTGCTGCGCGGAACCGAGGTTAAGCTGTTCGGCATGGACGCCGTGGAGGACGATCAGATCTGCCAAGACGCCGAGGGCGAGGACTACCCTTGCGGTCGGCTGGCCACCCATGCCCTGCAGGCGCTGCTGCAGCGGCGGCAGGTGATTTGCCTGCCGCTTTTCGCCGTCAACGACGGCAGGGTGCTCGGCGCCTGCGAGCTGCTGGAGGAAGCACAACAGGCCCCAAGGGGACCAAGGGAGTCACCAACGGGCGCCGGCCGCCCGCAGCAGGCAGGCGCCGCCGCCGAGGCGCCTGCCCCAAGGGACTTCCTGGACGGCGGTGGACCCAACGATCTCTCCCGGCTCATGGTCGCCAAGGGCCACGCCTTGGGCGTAGGCATGGGTGCGGAATTCTTTCGCGACGAGCAAGCCAACGCCCAGCGGCGGCGCCTCGGCATCTGGCAAGGCGCCTTTCAGCCGCCGAGCGTTTGGCGGCGGCGCTGAGCAGCGGCAAGATGACCAAGAAACATCGCCCACCCGGCACTAGGGGCGGCAAGCGCGACGGGCAGGCGCGGCGGTTCGCCGCCATTCGCTACGGGGTTCTCGGCGGCGGCGCCCTCATCGCCGGCGTCGTGCTCGTCTGGGGCTTGCTCTACAGCACCGGCCTCGGCGAGGGCGGGGACATCGTTGCAGGGGAGCACTACCGAGCGGTGGAGGACCCGCCCCGGCGGCGGCCCGGCGACCCCATCGTGGTGACGGAGTTCTTCTCCTACGGCTGCGTCCACTGCCGCAACTTCGACCCGCTCATCGAGAATTGGCGGGAGGAACTGGCCGAAGGCGTTGTCTTTGCAAGGGCGCCGGTGGCCTTTTCCCCGGAATGGGCGGTGCTCGGCCAAGCCTATCTAGCCTTGGTGGAAACCGGCGCCCTTGAGGCCAACCACGAGCGCATCTTCCGCGCCATTCACGACAACGGCCGCAGCTTCCCAACCGCCAGCCAGATGGCGGACTTCGTGGCCGGCAACGGCGTCACCCGGCAAGCCTTTCTGGACGCCTACAACTCCCCGGCCGTGCGCCGCGCCCTAGCCCGCAACGAAGCCCGTCAACGACAACTGGGCATCGCCTCGGTGCCCAGCCTGGCGGTGGCCGACGCCTACGTCGTCAACATGGACGTGGGCCGCCGCCGCTCCCTTGAGGTGGCGAACGCGCTGGCGGCGCTTATCCGTGCGCAAGAGACGCCCTAGCCGCTTCCGGCAGATAGCCGAACCGCTCCATCATCGCCCCATGCGCGGCGACCAGTTTCCGCACCTGCCCGCCATTGAGCGAAGACCGCCAAGAACCCACTTTGCCGGCGCGAAAGAAGTGCTGCGCCATCGGGCCGCGTTCCCGAAACCCCGAGTCGTCCTCCTGCCGGCGCAGCCGCTCGAAGGCGGAATGGGCAACCGCCTGCGCCAATCTCCCGGCGTCCAAATCCAAGCCGGCAAACCGCACGACGGCGCCCATTTGGGTCGTTGGTTGCATGGCTTCCGGCGAAGGTCGGCTGGTTGAATTCTGCTACCATTGCTCCATGCCTCGCCCAGGGGGTTGCAGGCGGCCAACAAAGGTTCCCATGGGTTTTAAGGAAAACAGCAATGCGCTTTGATGAACTTTGCAGTCGCCTTAGGCCCGCCACGCCCTTGGCCAGCCCAGGCTTCGGTGCGGCGCCGCGGCGCTTCTCCGCATTCAAGAGGCTGGCTGCCCAGCTGGCTTTGCCCGTCTGCATGGCCTGCGCCCCGCTGGCCTTGGCGCAGGGGGAGGATGAGCAGCCGCCGATGGTGTTTGACGACTCTGGGTATGTGGAGGAGGTCATCGCCATCGGCTCCCGGCGGGCGGCGCGGTCGGCGGCGGACACTCCGGCGCCGGTCGATGTGGTGGGCAGCAACGACTTCTCGGACCAAGCCACTTCCGACCTCTCCGACCTGTTCCGCAGCATCGTGCCCTCCTACAACGTCAACACCCAGCCCATTTCGGACGGCGGCACCGTGGTGCGCCCGGCCAACCTGCGCGGCCTGTCCCCGGACCAGACCCTGGTGCTGCTGAACGGCAAGCGCCGGCATCGGGCGGCGGTCATCACCTTTCTCGGCGGCGGCTTGGCGGACGGCGCCCACGGGCCGGACATCGGCGTGTTTCCCGCCATCGGCCTGAAGCAGGTGGAGGTGCTGCGGGACGGCGCCGCTTCGCAGTACGGCTCCGACGCCATCGCCGGCGTCATCAACTTCGTGCTGAAGGATGACCGCGAAGGCGCATCCTTTGAAGCCAAGTACGGTTCCACCTACGAAGGGGACGGGGACAACCACCAATTCGCCGGCAACCTCGGCCTGCCCTTGGGGGAGGGCGGCTTCGTCAACATCTCCGCCGAGTACGGGGAAACGGACGCCACCATCCGCTCCGTGCAGCGCAGCGACGCGGCGGCCTTGATCGCCGCCGGCTACACCGCAGTGACGGATCTCCGCGTCAACGGCATCACCACGGACGTCACGCAGATTTGGGGCCAGCCGGAGGTGCGGGACAGCATCAAGCTGTTCGTCAACGCCGGCTACGACTTCAACGCCCAGCTGTCCGCCTACGCCTTCGGCAACTACGCCGAGCGCACCGTGGAGGGGGGCTTCTTCTTCCGCCATCCGTTCGGCTTGGACAACCGCCGCATTTACGACGGGGTGCAGGTCAATCCCGCCACCGGCAACGCCGCCTCGGTGGGCGCGGACGGTCGGATTCGGGACAGCCTCACCGGCGCCGTCATTGCCGCCTCCGCGCCCTCCATTCGGGTGGGGGACCTTTCCGGGGGCAGCCGCGGGGACTGCCCGGCCGGCGTCCCCCTGACCGGCGCCGGCGGCCTGCTGCCGGATCCGGCCATGCTCAGCGCGGTCAGCGCGGACCCCAATTGCTTCACCTTTCTGGAGCTGTTCCCCGGCGGCTTCGTGCCCCGTTTCGGCGGCGTCAGCACGGACAAGTCCGCAGTGGCGGGCCTGCGCGGGGAGTTGGACCTGGGCAACGGTTTGGGCTACGACCTAAGCTACGCCTACGGCTACAACAAGATCGACTACTTCATCAAGAACACCGTCAACCCCAGCTTGGGGCCGCACACCCCCACCGAGTTCGCGCCGGGCATCTACGAACAGAGGGACCACAACTTCAACCTGGACCTTTCCTACGAAGTGCCGACGGACGCCTTCGCCTCGCCCCTGTACTTGGCCGCCGGCTTTGAATACCGGCAGGAGCGCTTCGACGTCACCGCCGGGGACCCGGCCTCCCACGCCTTGGGGCCGCTGTCCGCGCCCTCGGCGGCCTTTCCTCGGGGGCAGGGCTTCGCCTCGAGCTCCAACGGCTTTGGCGGCTTCACCCAAAGCAGCTCCAGCAAGGAGGACAATCTGGCCCTCTACGCGGAGTGGGAGGCGGAGTTGGTCGAAGGCTTCACCCTGCAGGCGGCCCTGCGCTGGGAGGACTACAGCAGCTTCGGCAGCACCCTGAACTACAAGCTGGGCGGCCTATGGTGGGTGAACGACGGCTTAAGCATCCGCACCGCCTACTCCACCGGCTTTCGCGCCCCCACCGCCGGGCAGGCCAACGTCACCAACGTCTCCACCGCCTTCGCCGGGGACATCATCACCGAGGAGGCCACCTTGCCCCTCGGCAGCGCCGCCGGGCAGTTCGTCAACAGCGAGCTTGGCGGCCGGTTCAGCTTGGATGCGGAGGAGGCCCGCAACTTCTCCATCGGCGCCGCCTTCGCCTTCGGCGGGGTGGAGCTCACCCTGGACTACTTCAACATCAAGGTGGAGGACCGCATCGCCATCTCCGAACAGCAGGATTTCCGCGGCCTGTTGGTGGGCGCCGGGCGCAGGAACGGCCTGTCCTTGGCGGACCTGGGGATCGTTCAGGACGCCAATGGGGATGGCGCCCTCAACGCCGCCGACGGCGAGACCAGCAAGATACTCAACGCCCTGAACGGCGCCGGCGTTCTCAACAGCGCCGACTTCGCCGGCGCCGAAGACCTAGCCTCCGTGGCCTTCTTCACCAACGACTTCGACACCAAGACCCAGGGCGTGGATCTGGTCGCCACCCTGCCGTTGCCGGCCTTCTTCGGGGACAGCGACTTAGGCCTGGCCCTCAACTACACGGACACCAAGGTCACCCGCCTCGGCGGTTTGGGGGCCACCCGCCTGCGGCAACTGGAGGAGAACCTGCCCAAGTGGAAGGGCAACGCCAATCTGCGCCACTACTTGGGCGACTGGCGCTTTGTGGGACGCCTCAACTTCCACGGCGGCTACAGCGAGGCGCACGCCAACGACGGCAACCGCTGGGTGGACGCTGGCGGTGAAATCACCTTGGACTTGGAGGTGGGCTACGCCTTGCGCGGGAATTGGGAGGCCGTGCTCGGCGCCGCCAACCTGTTCAACAACTTCCCGGATCGCAATCCCTACGCCGACGTGGTAGGCTCCAAGTACCCGACCACCGCTCCCTTCGGTTTGAGCGGCGGGCAGTATTACCTGAGGCTGCGCTACGGGTTTTGATTGGGCGAGGACCGCCTTTGGAATCCCGTCTTGATGTAAGGAGGGCCGCCATGGCCGAGTCCGCCGTTCCGAACCCGCCCCGCAATCTGATGCTCGGCCTGGCCTTTGGGCAGGGCTTGCTCCTGCTTATTCTGTGGCGGGCGCTTGACGGCGGAACCTGGCCCAGCCAGACGCCGGCACTGAACTTTCCGCTTTGGACCTTCGCCGTGGCTTGGCCGGGGCTGCTGCTGCTCAGCTTGGAGGCGGGCAACCAAGCCCGCGTGTTGAAGCTGGTAAGCCTCTGCACCGCCGTGCTGCTGCTGCCGGCGGCCTACATCGGCTGGCAGGCGTCTCCCTTCGGCGCCTTTCCGGTGTGGTCCTTGCTGGCCATCTACGTCATCACCATGCTCATCGCCTGCTTCAAGGTGCTGCTGCGCGTGCAGCTTTGGGCCGGGCAAAGGCCCGCGACCTACGCGGCCCTGTTCGCCGCCTCCTGGCGCAACTTTCTGGTGGTGGCCCTAAGCCTGCTTTTGACCGGCGGAGTGCTGGCCGTGCTCCATCTCTGGGGCGCCCTGTTCGCCGCCATAGGCATTGGCTTCTTCGAGGAGCTTTTCAATCAGGATTGGTTTTTGTTTCCGGTGCTGGCGGTGGCCTTCGGCCTAGGCGCGCTGATCTTTCGGCGCTTGGTCAACCTGATTGACGGCATCACCGGCCTGCTGGAGGGCCTGATGCGGCTGCTGCTGCCCTTGGCGGCGGTGGTTTTGTTGATCTTTCTGGCCGCTTTGCCCTTCACCGGCTTGGCCCCACTGTGGGGCACCGGCAACGGCACTGCGCTGCTGATGTGGCTGAACGCCTTGCTGCTGTTCTTCCTCAACGCCGTTTACCAGACGGGCCGGGAGGCGCCCTATCCGCCGTTGGCGCATCGGCTGCTGCAGCCCGCCATCGCCCTGCTGCCGGTGCTGTCCGCCTTGGCGCTCTACGGGCTCTATCTGCGGGTGGAGCAATACGGCTGGTCCCTGGGGCGCTGCTGGGCGTTCACCGTTTGCGTCCTGCTGGCTCTGTTTTCGCTGGGCTACGCCTGGGCGGTCGTCCGGCGGCGGGACGGCTGGCCGCAGGGTTTGGGCCGTGTCAACATCGTCATGGCCTGGGTGCTGCTGGCCCTGATGCTCTTGGCCAACACCCCGGCGCTGGACTTCCGCACCATCTCACTGGCCAGCCAGATGGGGCGCGTTGAGGCCGGCGAAATCGAGATGCGGGAGTTCGACTTCCACTACGCATGGCGAGAACTTGCCCGCCCGGCCCATTTGCGGATGCAGGCCCTCATAGAACGGAACGAAGACGCGGACCCGGAACTGGCGCGCATCATCAAGGATGCGTCCTCCTATGGGGGCGATGTGACGCCCGCCATCGTCTGGCAACGCATCATTTACCGCCCGGAACCCTTCGAGGTTCCGCCCGGCGCGCGCCGCGCCATTGAAGGCTACTACACCGACCCCTACGCCGATGATCCTGCGTTCAACAGACCGGGCGTCTTTCACCCTCGCCCCCATCCCAGCGAATACGGCGCTCCCATCCTGTTGCGCAGGGACTTGAACGAAGACGGCGCTCCCGAATACGTCTATCTCGCCGCCGACCCCAACGGCGCTTGGGTCTTCGCCTTCTGCATCTACCAGGACGGCGAGGAATGGCGCCGCCTGCCCATGGCGCCGCGCCACGCCATCGCGGACAGCGCGGAGCTGCAGAAAATTCTGCGGGAGGGAGAAGTCAACTCGGCCCCTCCCAAGTTCCAAGACTTGAAGATTGGGGAATTGACGTTGGGACTGATGTAGGCATACTGCGCAATTCCCACCAACTGCAAGGGCAACTCACATGAAAACCGTTTTGGGCACCTTCTCCGCCGCTAGGCTTGCGGCAACCTTGGGTCTTCTGGCCTCCGCAGCCTTCTTTGCTGCTTCGGGCTACGCACAGGAGCCGGAGGAAGACGACAATTTCGGCAGGAACCTCGCGCTCGGCTACGGCGCGGACGCTAGGGGAACCGACAGCAGGAACGTCGCCTTAGGGGACGCCGCCAACGCCCGCGGGGCCAAGGTGGAAGGCGCTGACGAAGGCGAAGCCAACATCGCCATCGGCGCCAACGCCAACGCCAACAGCGAGGACGACGCCGAAGGGGCGACCTCCTCGGCCGGCAACATCGCCATCGGCCGCAATGCGGACGCTTCCGGCGCCGGCGTCAACAACATCGCCATCGGCAGCGGCGCCTCCGCCTCGGGCGGCGGCATCGCCATTGGCGAAGGCGCGGTTGCAGAGGAGAACCAAGTCGTCATTGGTTCAGCAGGAGACAGGATAGTGCTTGCGGGGATGGATATTGGCGCCCAGGCCGCCGCCGCCACGGAGGCCGTTGCCGAGAACGCCGGCAACATCGCCGCCAATGCGCAGGCCATTCAAGCGAACGCCGAAGGCGTGGCCGCCAACATGCGCAGCATAGGAATGAACAGCAGCGGCATAGAGATGAACAGCAGCGGCATCGCGGCGAATCGGGACAGCATCGGCCTAAACGCCGGCGGCATCATGAACAACGCCAGGGACATCGCCACCAACACCACCGCCATCGCGGACTTGGACCGCCGGCTGCTGGACGTTGACGAGCGCGTCAAGCAGGTGGCCGCCATGGGCGCCGCCTTAAGCGCCGTGCCCAATGCGGTTTCCGGCGAGGGCAACTTCTTCTTTGGCGTTGGTTTCGGCAACTACGAAGGGGAGCAGGGCATAGCGGCCGGCTTTTCCGCGCGCCTTGGCGAGGCCCGCAACGTAGTGGTCAACGCCGGCGTCGCCTCCTCAAGCGGCGAAACCTCCGTCCGCGCCGGAGTCGGCTACGTTTGGTAGCCGCCATTCATGAACCGGCTCCGCGCTGGATGGCGCCACCGCCATGTTGTTGTCAACAACATGCGGATGCACTACGTCGAGCAGGGCGCCGGGGCGCCGGTGGTCTTTTGCCACGGCTTCCCCGGCCTCTGGTTCAGTTGGCATCGGCAGCTTCCGGCGCTGGCCGAAGCCGGCTGGCGGGTGCTGGCGCCGGACATGCGCGGCATGGGGCAAACCGAAGCCCCTTCCGCGCCGGAAGCCTACGGCGTCGATGAGATCACCGCCGATTTGGTGGGCCTGCTGGACCATTGCCAAGTGGAGAAGGCCGTTTTCATCGGCATCGACTTCGGCGCCTTCGCCATCCAGGACCTCGCCTTGCGCCACCCGCAGCGGGTTGCCGCCATCATCTGCCTGGAGAACCCCGCGGCGCCCCACAACCCGGACAAACCGCCGCTCGCGGAGTACCGGGAGATGGGCGAGCGGCACTTCCTGCACATAGAATACTTCCGGGTGCCGCCCCGGGC
This sequence comes from Candidatus Azophilus sp., assembly GCA_965200465.1. Taxonomy (GTDB): domain Bacteria; phylum Pseudomonadota; class Gammaproteobacteria; order Pseudomonadales; family Azotimanducaceae; genus Azophilus. The sequence continues at coordinate 1,005,029 of OZ241358.1, forward strand.
GGATGAGGAATTGGCCGCGGCGCCGCGGGAGTTCCTGCGCAAGGTGTTCTGGACGCTCAGCGGCGCGGCCAACTACTTCGACGTTTTCAACCACCCGCCGGACGCCAGCTACATCGACGCCATGCATGAGCCGCCACCCATGCCTTGGCCTTGGCTGAGCGAGCTGGAGCTGGAGTTCTTCGTTTCCGAGTACAGCCGCACCGGCTTCACCGGCGGCCTCAACTGGTATCGTTCCATGGACCTCAAGTGGCGGCAGCGCAAGCCCTTTGAGGGTGTGCAAAGCGAAGTGCCGGCTTGGTTTGTCGGCAGCGAGCGGGATGTGGACTTGGAGGGCTTCCACGGCGACGATCCGCTAGGCCTGATGCGGGCGATCTTTCCCAACTTGGTCGATGTGCGGATGCTGCCCAAGGTTGGCCACATGATGCCGCTGGAGGCATCGGAGGCGCTGAACGCCGTCCTGCTGGGGTATCTCGCCCGCATAGGCGGCGAAGCCCATGCGCCGAACGCCAAGAGCGCTTAGGCCTCGGCGAAGACGATTGCATTGGCCGGGCGCAGCCGGCATATTTGGCCTGTTGCGGCAACGGGCGGTTTGGCGCTTGGGCTGCCGCCAAGGCGCACTAAGGGTTTCGGCATGGCGAAGGCAACGGAATACGGTCTGGGCCCCCACACTTTCCCCCGCGGGTGGTTCATAGTGGCGGAATGCTCCGAACTCGATGGCGGCCCCTTGGCGGTGCGCTTCTTCGGCCAGGACTTCGCGCTCTATCGCGGCGAGAGCGGGCGGGTGGTGATGCTGGACGCCTACTGCGCCCACATGGGCACCCACCTGACGGCCAGCAAGAGCGCCATCATCGTGGTGGACGGCAAGCAGATCGAGGGGGACTCCATCCGCTGCCCCTACCACGGCTGGCGCTATGGGCCGAATGGCCAGCTCAACGACATTCCCTACCACGACGGCCCCTGCCCCAAGACGGTGGCCGTCAGGTCCCATGAGGTGCGGGAGGTGATGGGCTGCGTACTGATGTGGCACGACCCGGAGGGCGGGCCGCCGCTGTTCGAGCCGCCCATGCTGCGGGAATGGGACGACCCGGCTTGGGTGCATTGGCGGCTGGACCATCTGGAGGTGCTGCAGGTTCACGGCCAGGAGCTCATGGACAACATGGCGGACGTGCAGCACCTCGGCCCCACCCACGGTGCCCCTTGCGAATACTTTGAGAATGAGCTCATCGACCACATCTGCATTCAGCGCCAAGGCGGGTTTCAGAAAGCGTACAACGCCTTCCTGGCCACCACCACCTGGTACACCGGCCCAGGTTTGCTGCTCTCCAAGCAGGAGTTTGGGGAGGTGCTGACTTATGAACTGATCGCCAACACCCCGGTGGACGACGGCGTGACCAAGGTGTGGCACGGCGCCCTCACCCGGGCGCAAAACGTTCCCCACACCGAGGCGGACCTAGCCGCCGCCCGGAGCGTCCAGGACGGTGCCCTGAAGGCGTTTTCGGCGGACTTTGAAGTCTGGCGCAACAAGCGCCCGGCCATCCGCATCATGCAACTGCGCAAGGACGGCCCCTTCCGCACCGTGCGCCAGTGGTACGCGCAGTTCTACGATGAGCGGGCCAAGGCCGGCCAGTACCACGCCAAGCTGAACGGCCGCCACCACATCCCCGGCTTCGAGCGCCCCGGCGACAAGCACTATGCTTTGGACCAAGGATTGTTTGACTGAGTGCTCGCCCTAATGAACGCTGTCGAAACCAGATGCTGACGATAGCCCAATCTAAGAATGATGTTATGAAGATGCGAAGACCAACTCCAGAAATGCGCAAGTGGAATCGCATCCATATTCGTAATTTGAAACGGCGAGGCTCTACCTCCAAACGGAAGCCCAAAGCATACTCTCAACCAACAAGTCAACAAATGTGGGCCAAGTCCCAAGGGCAGATAATATATGAAGCGCCTGATAGCCTTTCATTATTTCCAGAAACGGCGAATGAAACGATAAAGTTTATCCGTCAGATAGGAAGCAATGCAAAGAAACGACATAGGGCGGTTATCGACTTCTCCAAGACAAAACAGATTACCGCTGCTGGTGCTGTTTACTTGTATTCTGAAATTGATGGTATTCATAATAGGATCGGTAGAGGCGCCATACGAATGAATTTTTCAGGTATTGCGCAGCCTATTAAACGTATTCTTCGGGAAAGCGGTCTGATCAAGCTAATCCCCGGTGACCAAGAACCCACAGGAAATATGCTGCCGATAATTTCTGGAAAAGATGACGACCATATTCAGAAAATAGTCAATTACTTGATTAATAAGGCCGTTTTAGATCAACAATTGGGCGGGATAAGCGTGGAACATGCGGAGCAGCTATTCGGCGGGGCCATTGGCGAGGCGATGCTAAATGTTAAATACCATGCTTACCCTAATCAGGATAAGAATCTATGGTGGCTTACTTGTGCCATTTTTGATACGCAACTGTGGATTGCGTTTTGTGACCGGGGCGTAGGTATTCCCAATACTCTTCCGAGACATAGCTGGTTTGAGAAAATAAGGAAAGTTGCTCCCCTAAATGATGATGCTAAGATGATTCAAGCTGCTATGGAATACGCAAGGACCTCCAAAGAGGAAAGTCAGGGTCGAGGTCTAGGCAGTAAAGATATTCAGCAGCTCGTTCTTGATCATAAGAGAGGCCATCTAACTATTGTCAGTGGCTTGGGTCACTACCGGCTATCAGGCGAGAACGAAAGGGAAGAAACAAAAGCGCTTAATGCCGATGTGGGTGGAACCGTCATTCAATGGGCAATTCCTATGCAACTCAAAAGGGAGGGTTTATGAGCAATTTTACCATTAATTTGGCCAAGGACTTCACTAGTCGTCCGTTCGGTCGGTACCGTGAGGATGGTGCTCGGAGCGCTGAGGTCTTTCGCAATGAACACCTCATTCCGGCAATCGAGAAATATAGTCGAGTTACGCTGGACCTTAGTGGGACGAACTACTACGGCTCGTCTTTTTTAGAGGAAACCTTTGGTGGGTTGGTACGGTCAGGATTTACAAAGGAGAAACTTCGACAAAAGCTTGAAATTGTACACACTAGGCTTCCTTCCATTGCTGAGGAGGCGTGGGAGTATATACGAGAGGCGTCTCCTCATGAGGTGACGCAAAGGAGGATAGCACTTTGACGGATTGGACTATGCCCGCAATTGCCGTAGTCATAGCGAGTTACGGTTGGTGGTTGGTAAATCGGCTTGCCAAGAGTAGAGAAGCAAGTGACCTGTATAGCTCGGCGATACTGCTTCTTGAACAGTTAAGAAAGGATGGGAAGGAAGCTTGGAGTGACAATGTCAGCGAATTGGATGAGTACACACAACTTCAGATTGTTTCGAAATTGACGGCTATCGAACAACGAATCAGGTTGGTTAGCAAATATTACGATTCTCGGTTTCGTCGTAAGACAAGTTTTACTGCTCAGATATTTAAGTTGCGTAGATATCTGACCATCGCTTCTGACCGCCTATCGGCGAACACTCCGCACGATACGGAGGTTCTCCGCTTCACAAGTGCTATTATAAGTTCCTTGCTTGACGATAGCTACAGTTATGTTGCGAGGGGCCGAAAGTTCTCAATGTTGGGCGGAGTCATAGTTATAGTAGTGCTGGCCACCGTGATTATGGCAGGACAGAGGATAGTTTGATCTTGTATTTTTTGGCTTAGGGTAAGCGTGGTACGCTAAGTTCTACGATGAGCGGGCCAAGGCCGGCCAGTACCACGCCAAGCTGAACGGCCGCCACCACATCCCCGGCTTCGAGCGCCCCGGCGACAAGCACATGGCGATGGAAGGCGCTTTGTTCGGCTAGGCGGCCCGCTAGGCTGCATCCTGTTTGCCGGACGTCGGATTCTTGCCCCTTGCAACAGGGGTGGAGGTCGCATTGGCGGCATTGCCTTTTCGGGTGGCTTTGCTGACGAGCTTCAGCGCCGCTCGGCGGTCCAAGCCCTCGCTTCGGCGGAGGCCACCCATTGCAGGGCGTTTTTGAGCAGCCGCCGGAAGCCGGGGTTCTCAAAGGCGGCTGGGCCGTCGCCGACGTCGGACGCCACCACCGGGCTGGCCTGCACCGAGTTGGCCCAGACGATGAGGTTGCTGCCGGGCGGATGGCTCCAGTTGGCCTGTTCGTCCGGCGGTGCCAGGGGAGGGGGGGTGAAGTTCTCCGCCACGAAGTCGTAGTCGCCGCGCAGCAGGGGGGTCACCCGGCGCTCGAAGCCGGCGGTTTTAAGATAGATTTCGTCGGTGATCTCGAAGCCGTCCTCCAAGCCGGTCAGAACCGGATGCTCGCATTGGGGCGCCAGACGCAGCGTTGGGTTGGGATGGGGGCCGTGGCCGCCGCGGTAGCCGGAGCCGGGCAGGGCCTCGCCGTCCAGCTCGCCGGCTTGCAGCATGAATGAGGAGCCGGAAATTTCCCGCCACAGCGGCCAGAGCGGCCAGGAGACGGTGGCGTGGTTCAACAGCACCAGCCCCTTGCCGCTTTTGACCAAGGCTTCGATGCTGGCCCGGTAGTCGTCCGGGGGGACGCCGGTGTCATTGGCCCCGTCGTGCAGCAGGCCGATGCCGGGAATGCCGGACATGTCGTAGAACAGCACACTGTCGTAGGCGCCGACATGCTGCGGCTGCAACACCACTTGGGCGGCGGGCTGCTCCACCAGCGTGGCGGTGACGCCGGGCATCTCGGCGAACATGGCCAGAAAGCTGTCGTGGGCGTAGTCGTGGCCCTTGCTGACGATGAGTACGTTGGTGTCCATAGTCGATTTCCTTGTTAGGATGGGAGGCGGAGGTCAGCCGGCCTGCCGCAAGGCCGTCGGCGGCTGCCTTGATAAGGAACTGGCGCGGCCGGCCGCTTGGCCGGGCGTACGCTCCATGAAATCACTGCACTCACGGGAGGAAGCATGAACGCTCTTGAGGAATTGGCTGAAATCGAAGCCGTCAAAAACCTTCGCATTCAGTACAGCCACTACTTTGACGGCAAGCAAATCGATGCGTTGACGGACCTCTTCACCGAGGACGCCGTATGCGAATTCGGCCCCGGCTACGGCGGCGACTGGGTGGGCAAGGCGCAGATTCACGCCAACTTCACCCAGTACGCCGAAGCCGAAGGCCCGCCCCACGGCGTCATGCATGCGGTCACCAATCCGCTGATACGCCTAGTTGACGGAAGCACCGCCCACGGACGCTGGTATTTGCTGGATCTGCGCACCACGGAGGGGGTGGAGAACCCGCTGATCCTGTTCGGCATCTACGACGACCTCTACCACAAGATTGACGGGCGCTGGCTGATCCACCGCACCCGCATCGACTTTCTGTGGCCCAAGCGCGAGTACCACGGCCCGCGGGATATTTGAGGCGGCCAGCAGCCCGTTGGACTTGAACATTGCGGCCAACGGCACCAGCGCCCATGCTTAGTTCGGCTGCCCTCCGGCCACGTCGATGAACTGACCGGTGATCCACTCCGCCGCCGGGGAGGCGAAGAACACTGCGGCGGCGGCGCAGTCCTCGGGTGTGCCGGTGCGGCCCAAGGGAATCACTGGGGCGAAGTTGTCCTTGGCCTCCTGTTCGGAGATGTTCATCGTCTCCACCAGCATCTCCGTGACGACGATGCCGGGCGCGATGCAGTTGACGGTGATCTTCTTGGGCGCCAACTCCACCGCCAGGGTGCGGGTCATGCTGATCATGCCCAGGTTGGCCGCCGAATAGACGCCGAAGCCAGGGGAGGGCTTGTGCGCGGCTATGGAGATGATGTTGATGATGCGTCCGCCTTCGGCCATGCGCTTGGCCGCCTGCTGCGAGCCCCACCACTTGGTCTTCATGTTCAGCGTTAGCTGCTCGTCAAACTTCTCCAAGGAAATGTCCGGCAGGGCGTGCATCTTGCGGTCCAGGTTGCCGCCGGCGTTGTTGACCATGATGTCCAGCCGCCCGAAGTCCGCCACCACCTGGTCCAGCACCTTGGGGATGGCGGCGAAGTCCATGACGTCGGCGGAGACGCCCAAGCCTCTTCGCCCGCGCTCCTCGACCTCCTTGGCCACCGCATCCACTTCGTGCCGCCGCCGGGCGACCACCGCCACGTCGGCGCCGCAGTCGGCCAAGGCCAGGGCGATGCCGCGCCCAATGCCGCGCCCGCCGCCAGTGACCACCGCCACCTTGCCGTCCAATCGAAATTGCTCATGCATGCCCATGCCTGATTCCCCCAACAAAAGCGCCAAGCCTAGCCCGAGGCGCAGCAACAGGCAATGGGCTCCGCAGCTTGCCGGTGCGCGGGTCATCCGCATTCGGGAAGGCGGCTTGCCCATAGCCGGATTCTGGTTCATGCTTGGCCTTTTGGAGCGGAGCAAAAACGGAGGAAGGTTGCGCCCGTGAAGACGCCGAATCATGAATTGAACCCGATGCGATGCCCGGTGACGTTGGAGGACGTGGATCTTTTCGGTCCCGGCGCCCCGGAGCATTGGTACGAAGCCTACGAAATCCTGCACCGGGAGGCGCCCGTACACATCATTCCGGGAGAGGGCTTGGCGCCGGGAACGGATGGCTACATCCTCACCAAGTATGACGACATCGCCTTGGTGGTGCGGGACCCGGTGCGCTTCCCGCCCACGATGTCCTTGGGGCTGAAGGCGCTGAACGAGACGGGCAAGGCGCCGGAGGAGATCCCGGACATCAACATCATGATGGCGTCCATGATGACCCTGCGCCCCACCAACGAGCTGTACCGCAGCCACCGTCAGGAGTTGACGGACCCTTGGGTTGGCCCCGGCGCGGCCCGCAATGCGGAGATGGTCAGGAAGCACGTCGATGACCTGATCGGCAATTGGATCGACAAGGGCGAGGTGGAGTTCATCTCCGAGTTCGCCCGTCCGTTGCCGCAGCGGGTGATGAACAGCATTCTCGGCTTCCCCCAGGAGGACATCGCCATGGTGGAGAAGTGGGGCGCCGCCCAAGTCGCCCCCTTCGTCTATGGGGAGGGGCACCGCAACATCCTCAACGAAGAGCAGACGCAGGAGCAGTTCAGGGCGCTGAACGAGTTCAAGGACTATGTGCAGCGGCACATTGAGGACCGCCGGCGCCATCCCAAGGACGACATGATCTCCTTCCTCACCCAGGTCACCTACCAAGCCCTTGGCCGCAAGCTCAGCGACCTGGAGATCAACGGCATCGTTTATGCCATGGTCATCGGCGGCCTGGAGACCACCCAGTACGCCATTGAGGAGCAGGCGCAACTGCTGTGCGAGCGCGATGGCGTGTTTGACGACATCAAGCGGGACCGCAGCAAGCTGCGCCACTTCACCGAAGAGAGCATGCGCCTGCGCTCGCCCACCCAGGGCCTTTCCACCCGCGTCACCACCCAGGACGAGGTGTTCCAAGGCGTCACCGTGCCGGCCGGCGCCCTGCTGCATCTGCGCTGGGCGGCGGCCAACATCGATGCGGACGAGTTCGAGTGTCCCCATCAACTGCAGCTGGACCGCAAGGCGGTGAGCCGCCACCTGACCTTCTCCCAAGGCCCAAGGGTATGCCCCGGCGCCCATCTTTCGAGGCTGGAGCAGACCATCGCCTGGGACCGCCTGCTGGACCGCATCGACCATCTGGAGTATGCGCCCAACAACAGCTTCATGCACCAGCCGGGCATCATGCTGGGCACCCTGGAGTTGCACCTGCGGTTCACCAAGGCCGTCTGACGCCTTGGCGCACAGGCGCCTGGCCCCCGGAGCCCAGCGCATTCGAAGGGGTGGCCAGAGCGCTTTGCGCCCGCGGAAGTCATTGAATTCCGCGTTCAACTTGTGGAAAGCTAAGGCCTTTCATCCATTCGCAAAAGTGACTCGGCGCAACATGCGGGCTAGGAAATCCGCCCATGCAGCTTGAAGGAAAGGTGGCGGCCGTCACTGGCGGCACCGCCGGCATCGGTCGCGGCATCGCCGAGGCTTTCTTGGCGGAGGGCGCCTGCGTCGCGCTGATGGCCCGCAATCAAGGGAAGGCCGAGCGGACCCTCGCCGAATTGGCGGCCGGCGGCCGCGCCCTGTTTGTTCCCGGAGACGCCACCGTGCAGGCCGATGTTGAGGGCTTCATCGACGAGGTGGCGAAACGCTGCGGACGTTTGGACATTCTGGTCAACAACGCCGGCGGCGCCGGCGACCTGCAGCCCCTGGTCAAACTGTCGGACGACGCCTTTGACTTGGCCGTCAAATGGAACCTTCATTCCACCTTCTGGGCCTGCCGCCGCGCCTTGCCCGGCATGTTGGAGCGGGCTTTCGGGCGCATCATCAACATCTCCTCCACCGAGGGCAAGGTTGGCAAGCCGGTGTTCACGGCCTACACCGCCGCCAAGCACGCCGTCAACGGCCTGACCAAGTCCCTGGCCCAGGAGGTGGGCGCCGGCGGCGTTACCGTCAACGCCATATGCCCCGGCTTGATCATCACGGACATCGTCCGGAACAACGGCCCCGCCACCGCCAAGGCCTTGGGCATGACCTTTGACGAAATGATCGACATGTTTGCCCAGGAGGCGGCCATCAAGCGTCCCAACACTGTGGAGGAAGTGGCCGCCATGGCGGTGCTGCTGGCCAGCGACGCCGGCGCCGGCATCACCGGCGCCACCCTCAGCGTGGATGGCGGCACGGCGCCCTACTGAGGCTTGCGCCCACCTATTGACAAATGTTGACAAATGCTTGGAGCGAGCTAAGCACCTTGGCAAGCAGGGCGACGCGGACGTTGGCGAACTTGGCGCTGCTGTTGGCTTCCAGCTTGGCCGGCTTGGCGTTGTGCGAGGCTGGCCTGCGCCTCCTCCACCCGAAGTACCAGCACTTGGCGGAGGCCGCGTTCGTCCGCGACCCGGCCCTCATCTACTCTCCCGTTCCTGGCCACTGCGGCACCTTCACCCATCCGGACACCGAGGCGCGTCATTCGGTGTGCCACAACAATCTAGGCCTCCGGCAGCACCGCGACTTCAGCGCCATCGACCTCGAATCCTCGGTCAACATTGCCTTCTTTGGAGACTCCTTCACGGAGAACGTCCAGGTGCCGGCGCAGCACTCATTCACCGAGCCGCTCGACTATCTGCTGAACTTCGGGGGAAGCGGGGAGGTGAACGTGCTCAACTTCGGCGTGGGAGGCTACGGCACCGGGCAGTCCTTGTTGCGCTACGAAGCCTCGAGCGTTCGGGAGTACTTGAGCCATGTGTTCTACGTTTACTTTGAAAACGATCTTTTCAACGACCAAGCGACGGGCCTCTTTCGCCTCAACGATGCGGGAGAGTTGGAGAGGAGCGACGCGGCCCCGGCCGGAGCTATAAGCCTGCTGTCCCGGCTGCACCTCAGCTACCTTGTTCTGGCCGCCTTCGACCGGCTTTCCTGGCGCCTTGGCGAGGCTGAGGCCGGGGCCCAGGCAGTGGGGGGGGAGTATTGGGATGGGACTAAAGGCGCTTACGCTGACGGGCTTCCACAAGGCGCATACTCGGTTTTTCGGCAATTGCTGCGTCGTTGGAAGCAGGCTGCCGAGGGGCTTGGTGCGAGCTTCCGCCTCCTGTGGCTTCCAATGGAGGGCTATGACGACCCGGGTGCTGCCGCCAGTGGAGGGCCACTTCAGCCCCTCTGGGGGCCACTGAAGGGCTACGACGCCCGGAGCGTTGCCTCCATCGTTAAGGAGGAGGGCGTGGAGACCATCGACTTGCGCCGCTGCTTTGCGGAGCATGACCCAGCCCACCTGCAGACTTCTTGGCGGGATTCACCCTATCGATTCAAGCGCGACGCCCATTGGAACGAGGCCGGCAACCGCTTGGCGGCGGTGTGCCTTTACCGGTTTCTGGAGGAGAACTTAGGGCTTCCCAAGCTGTCCGAGGCCGACTTGCAGGAAGCGCTGCGTCAGTATTATTCGGCGTTCGAGGCATCGGGAAGGGGTGCCTTAGCAGGACAGCAGGCTGTTTCTTCCAGGGCGAAGGCCATTAGGGAAAAGTACAGGATGGTTGATCTGTATGGATCTCAATGGAGGGACATTGTGCGCAAGTTGGCGTCCAAACCGGAGCAGGCGATCATCCGCTCCGATTTTGACGTTTATCGGCATGGCCGGTGGCTGGTGTACGTCAAGGCTGGAGGCTGCCGGCCGGCCGATTTCAAGGAGAAATTCCTCCTGCACCTGATGCCTGTGGACAAGGAGGACTTGCCGCCGGATAGACTGCAGTACGGCTTCGACAACCGGGATTTTTTTGCGGTTGCGGACGAAGCGACATGCTCGGTGACGGTGCGGTTGCCAAGCTACCCGATTGAAAGCATCCGCACCGGGCAGTTTGTCTCCGGGGAGGAGGGCAATCAAGTGCTCTGGTATGGGGAGAGGAGCATGTCTTCGTGAAATCATGCAAGGGGCGGCGCCCATTTGGGCCGGCGCCAGTGCAATGTCCGGTTAGGTGAACCGGTTTATGGAGCAGGATGCCAGTGTGCAGGTCATCCGCATTCGGGACGGCCTGATCCGTTTCGTTGCGGCGCTGTTCTCGCCGGTGGAGAACGAGCGCTGGTTCGCCGCTTTGCGGGATGAAGTCCGCTGGCGCCAAGAGGAGCCGGTCATCTTCGGCCGGCGGCGGCGCGCGCCGCGCCTGAGCGCTTGGCATGGGGACGCCGGCGCCGCCTACAGCTATTCCGGCCTAAGCCTGCATCCTGAGCCTTGGACGGAAACGCTGTTGGCGATCAAGCAGCGGGTGGAGTCGGTGGCCGCCGCCGGCTTCAACAGCGTGCTCCTCAACTACTACAGGGACGGGTTGGACAGCATGGGCTGGCACAGCGACGACGAGCCGGAATTGGGGGAGGCGCCGCTGATCGGTTCGGTGAGCCTAGGCGCAACGCGCCGCTTCCAGCTACGCCACAAGACCGTTGCTGGCCTGCAAACGTGCATAGCGCTGCCCGGCGGCAGCTACTTGGAAATGGGCGGCGCCACCCAGCGCCATTGGCGGCACTGCGTTCCCAAGGTGACGGCCGAGGCCGGCGCCGGGCCGCGCATCAACTTGACGTTCAGGACGATCAAAACGGTCGGCCGCCAGCCAACCCGGCGAGGCGGGGCGTTGGGCTGAGAGTGCGGCGGATTCAGCCCGTTTCCTCGGATTTCAGCACCTCGTAAACCCGCTTCTGGAAGTACCAGCGGCCATCGACCTTGACGTAGTCGTCTTCGTAGCGGCCCACGACCAGGCGCTTGCCGCCATCCTTGCCGTGCAGCTCCTCCTGTTGGTACCAAGTGCCGTGGGCCTTGTCCCCCGCAACCAGGATGGGGCCGGCGGAGGCGAAGAAGCCGACGAAGGAGAAGCCATTCATGGCTTGTTGCCAGATGGGAAAGAAGTTCTCCTTGCCGGTGATGTCCCCGGCGCCGGGCAGGCACCAGGTGGCGTCGTCGCGCCAGTTGGCTTGCCAAGCGTCGCCATCGAAGCGCATCACGGCGTCGTTGTAGGACTCCACCAATTCGCGGATGGCCAGCCTGTCCTCCAGTGGTCCGCTGCTGATCATGTCCATTTCCTCCTTAGTTTTCCTGACTGCGGGCAAAGGCCGTCAAACCGATCAACCATCGCCCATCCCTCCGCCATTGCCTCAGCAAAGGCGCTGCTTGGCGTGGCTGCGGCATATAAACATTTTGCGCGGGGCATGGCAAAGGGGCGGCGCCGCTCCGCGACGATGCGCCCGTTGTGGGCGATGGGCGCTGCGCCGGATGGAAGCGGCTTGCGGCAATTTTCAAGCTAGGTGTTGCGTGAAAGTCGTCCGGGCTTAGGAGACCGCGCCGGGTGGGTTTGCATCGAGATTCATTTCGTCAAATGGGGGCAGCGCCGAATAGGTCGCCACTTCCTGTCCGCCGAGTATGCATTTGCCGCCGACGTTCAGCCAAGCGTGGAACTCAAGGTCGTTTGCGGCGGCTGCGTCGCGCCCCCGCCTAGCGCCAAAGGACATGCGGCTGGGCAGGCCCCGCCGCCGCAGCATCCATTGGGCCGCCATGGCCTGCGGCAGGCAGACGGCTTGGAAGGGCACATGGGCGGCCACCCGGCGGACGATGCGCACCACCTTCCAGGCCATGAATGGCGGATGCGCTGGGGAGGTCGCGGGTTCAGACGTGGCCAAGTGGCGCCGCCAGTGGCGCATGGGCACATACAGCACCAAAAGGCGGGCGAGCAGCAACAGCAGCGCCGCCTCCAGCGCCATTGCCTTGGATGACGTCGGCGAGCGGAGGAAAGACCTTAGGGACTTCATGAGGAATCCTTAGCCAGTGGTCGAAGAGATCGATTCTTGGGCAAGAGGCTCTTCAATTCCGCCTCCAGCCATAGAAACGGGCGCAGCAGGACGTAGAGCGGGAACAACGGATCGGGCAGGTCCACCCGCCGCCAGTCACGCGGCGTGGTCAGGATCGTTGAACACCCATGCAGCAGGGCCTGAAGGTTCGGCCTGAGGAGCAGAATTTTGGTGAATTGTTGGCGAAAGCGCGTCTGCGGGTTCCGCTTGCTCCAGGAGCGCTTCAATGCGTCGATGGGGAACGCGGTGCGCTTGCCGTTGGGGGACAAGCCGTCGAGCGCTTGCGCTGGGGCCTTGGTCGCACGAAGCCTTTCCTCGCGCGCCCAGGGCTGCACCCGAACGTGTAAGGCGTCTTGGCAGAGCCCCAGGGTGGAGGTCAGGATGGAGCCTAGCTGTGCCTCCCGGCAGCGCCCGGCCACCCGTTCGAGGCGTGGCGCCGGCATGTTGGCGAAGATCAAGGCGACGTCGCACAGCCACTTCAGGCTGGTCCAAAGGTGCTTGGCGCCGTGGCACATCAGGTAAAGCAGGTCGTCGTCCTCCGCCATCGTCGGGAAGGAGGTCTTGCCGATCGTCACGGAGGCGGCTCTGGCGCTAAGACGCTCGAACCGCACATTGAAGTAGTGGGGGTTGTCGAAAAAGCGGTGATGCAACTCCAAGCTGCCGCCTGGCCCGATGAAACGACTGTCCGCCACGAAATGGGCCTGCCAGCGGTTGCGCACTGGCGTCTCCCGGAACTTGGAGACGTTGCGCCAGCCATTCTTCAGCAGGCTGCGTTCGGCGGCGCGGAAACTCTCGGGGGAGACCAGCAGATCGATGTCCACCGCTTCCCTCAGCAGCGGATGTCCGTAGAGGCGCTGGCTCAGCGGCAGACCCTTGAGCACCAAGCAGGGGATGCCGGCCGCAGCCAAGCTGTCCAAGGCCCGCTTCAGTCCGGCGAGTTGCTGAAAGCCGCGCTGCACGGCTCGGTCTCGGCGCCGCCGCAATGCACTTTCGATGCCGGAGGCGGCGAGCAATGCGCCTTGGCTGCGCAGCGCCTGCAGGAGCAGGCCGGAGGCCTGGTGCCGTTGCGCCAAAGCCGCGACCGCGCTCCAGTCCGCAACCTTGGCCAAGGTTGCCGCATCGGATTCCGAGGCCGGCCCTTGGCGGTGCAGCAAGCCGAGGCGCAGGGCCGCAAGAAAGGCGTCAACCGCGTCGAAACGCTGCGCTGCTCCCGTCTCCCGCACCACTGGCGCTCCTGCGCTCCGCTCCAGCCCTATTGCGGCCGCGTCTGTGCTTGGCATAGCCGCACCTTACCATAGCCTTGCGTTCAACGCTGCCGCGGCATCCAAGGCAGGTTGACCGCTTCGGCGGGGCGCCTGCCGTCTGGGAACTGCACCTCGATGCGCCGCCCAGGTTCGGCAAAGGGCCGGCTCAGCATCACGAAGGCCAGATTCTTGGCTAGGCGCGGCGAATGGCCGCAGCTCGTTAGGCAACCGGCCGTTTGCCCGTCGGCAAGCACTTGCAGCCGATGCTCATTGCCGGCCCAAAGCGGGGGGCCTTCGATTTCCGCGCCTAGCAGGCGCCGCTTGAGGGGCTTGGCGGCGATGTTGCGGAGCGCGTCCTGGCCGATGAAAGGGGTTGCCGAATCCAGCTGCACGGTCCAGCCAAGGCCCACTTCAAAGGGGTTGGTGGCGGCGTCCATGTCGCTTAGGTGGGAGTAGATGCCGGCCTCCAGCCGCAGCGCCAAGCTGGGCGCTCCGGCGGTGACGCCCAGTGGTCGCCCCGCTTCCCAGAGACGCTCCCAAAGCTCCTCGCCGCGGCTGCCGTCGCGCAGGAACAGCTCGAAGCATCGTTCGTGGCTGTAGCCCATGCGTCCCACCAGCAGCGGAATACCGTCGAAGTCGAATTCACGGAAGCGATAGAAACGCAGGGCAGGCACCCAATCACCGAACAGCCCGGCCAACAGCTCGGCGGAGAGCGGCCCCTGCACCTGCAAGGGAGAGACGTCGGGCTCCGTCACCGCGACGTCGCAGTCGCCCCGCGCCGCCAAGCCTTGAGCCCAGAGCAGGATGTCGCCGTCGGCCAAGGAGAACCAGAAGCGCTCCTCCGAGAGCCGCAGCACCACCGGATCGTTGAGAATGCCGCCCTCGGCGTTGGTGATGAGCGCATAGGCGGCTTGGCCGACCTCCAGCTTGGAAAGGTCGCGCGGCGTCAGCCGCTGCGCGAAGAGCAGCGCGTCCGGGCCGCTGATTTCGACTTGGCGTTCGCAGGCTACGTCCCATAGCTGAACGCCGCGCACTGCGCCCCAGTAGTCCCTCCCCGGCGCCTCCGAATAGGCCATGGGCAGGTACATGTGGTTGTAAACCGTGAAGGCGGTCGCACCGTGGCGCAGGGTGGCTTCGTGGTAGGGGGACTTGCGCACCCGGGGGCCAAAGGCCAGGGTTGGTTTTGCGTTTGCGTTCAAGGCGGCGGCGCTGGGGCTACCAGGTGTCCACATTGGGTCTTTTCTTGCCATGCCTGGCGGCCGGAGGGGGCATGGACCTCAGGGCGGCGCTGATCCACCTGCGGGAGTCCGCCGGGTCGATGGCCTCGTCCACCTCGAAATGGGAGGCGGTGTTGGTCGCCTTGCCGCGCTCGTACATGTCCGCCACCATGCCTGCATAGGCCGCCTTGCGTTCGGCCGGGTCGCTGATGGCCTGCAGCTCCTTGCGGTAGCCGAGCTTGACCGCGCCTTCAAGGCCCATGCCGCCGAACTCCCCGGTGGGCCAGGCGACGCAGAACAGGGGCGCCTTGAAGCTGCCGCCGGCCATGGCTTGGGCGCCCAAGCCGTAGGCCTTGCGGACGATGATGGTCATCAGCGGCACGTCGATGTTGGCGCCCACCACAAACATGCGCCCGGCGTGGCGCACCAAGGCGGTTTTCTCGCTCTCCGGCCCCACCATGATGCCGGGGCAGTCGCACAGGCTGAGGATGGGAATGTCGAAGGCGTCGCAAAGCTGCATGAAGCGGGCGCCCTTGTCCGCGCCTTCGGCGTCTATGGCGCCGGAGAGGTGGCCGGGATTGTTGGCGATGACGCCGAGGGGGGCGCCCTCCACGCGGATGAAGGCGGTGCGGATGCCCGGCCCCCAGTCCTTGCGAATCTCCAGCACGGAGCCGAGGTCGGCGATGCCGGCGATGACCTCGCGCATGTCGTAGTAGCGCAGCCGGTTCTCCGGCACGATGAAGCGCAGCGCCCGCGGGTCCGGTGCCTCCCAGTCCGGCGCCGGCCCTTGGAAATAGGATAGGTACTGCTTGGCCGCCGCCACCGCTTCGGCCTCGTCCTTGACGGCGATGTCCACCACCCCGTTGGGCCGCTGCACGGACATGGGGCCGACTTCCTCCGGCTTGAACACGCCCAGGCCGCCGCCTTCGATCATGGCCGGCCCGCCGATGCCGATGTTGGCGTCCTCGGTGGCGATGATGACATCGCAGCAGGCCAGCAGCACGGCGTTGCCGGCGAAGCAGCGTCCGGTGGTGATGCCGACGATGGGCACCAAGCCCGACAGGCGGGCGAAGTAGGTGAAGGCCCAGCAATCCAGCCCGGCGACGCCGGACCCGTCCGTGTCGCCGGGCCGCCCGCCGCCGCCTTCGGCGAAGAGCACGGTGGGCAGGCGCTGCGCGGCGGCCAGCTCGAACATGCGGTCCTTCTTGGCGTGGTTCTTGACGCCTTGGGTGCCGGCCAACACCATGTAGTCGTAGGACATGAGCATGGCCCGCGCCCGCTCCGGGCCGAACAGATGGCCGTTGACTTGGCCGAGGCCGCAGACCATGCCGTCGCCGGTGGTGTTCTTGATGAGGTCCGCCATGCTGCGCCGCCGCCGCTGACCCGCGACGACCATGGAGCCGTATTCGACGAAAGTGCCTGCGTCGCAGAGGTCGGCGATGTTCTCCCTAGCGGTGCGGTGGCCGGTCTTGCGGCGCTTGGCCACCGCCTGCGGGCGGTTCTCGTCGTAGCCGGCGGCCTTGCGGTCCAACACTTCCTGCAAATCCGGGCGGATGCGGTCCAAGTCTTGGCCTTGGCCGGCATCTTTTGTGGGTGCCTGAACGTCGGCCTCCGCGAGGTAGAGCAGGGGATGGCCCTCAAAAACGGTGTCGCCGGGGCGCACCCCCAAGCGCTGCACGACGCCGCTGGCTTGGGCCGTCACCACATGCTCCATCTTCATGGCCTCCATGACGGCCACTTGCCGGCCCAGCCAGACCGCATCGCCGGCGTTTACGTCAATGCTGATGACGGTGCCCTGCATGGGCGCCCGGATGCTGGCAACGCCGGGCGGCAAGTCCTCCGCCGCCGGTTCCGCCGCGGCGGGCGTTGGCGATGCGGCAACATCGCCGGCGGGGGCGGACTTGCCGTGGTCCAGCACCGCCAAGGGATCGATGGCGTCGATCTTGGCCCCGGCCAACCCGGCATCTCCGTCCGCGGCCTTGGCTGCGTCGCCTGCCGTTGCCGGCGCTGGGTCACCGGCATTGGCCTTGCCTTGGAATGGAAGCGGCTTGGGCGGCGGGGCTGCGCCGACCAAGCCCGCCAGCTGCTCGTCAATGAAGCTGGTGTGGACCTGCCCGCCGCGGAAACGCTCGTCGGCGAACAGGTTGCGCAGGAAGCCTAGGTTGGTGTCCACCCCGGCAATGCGCACCTCCTCCAAGGCCCGTTGCGCCTTATGCACGGCGCCGGCGTAGCCGCCGTGCGGCGCATGGACGATCAGCTTGGCCAGCAGGGAGTCGAAGACGGGGCTGGCGGCGTAGCCGGCGTAGCCGTGGCTGTCCACCCGCAGGCCGGGGCCATTGGGCAACTCGAACACCTGAAGGGCGCCGCTGGAGGGCTTGACGCCGCCGTCGGCGGCCAAGGTCTCCGTGTTGATGCGGGCTTGGATGGCGAACCCCCGGGGCGCTGGAATTCGATCTTGGGCCAAGCCAAGGTCCGCGAGCGTCCCGCCCTTGGCGATTTCCAGTTGCGCAACCACCAGGTCCACGCCGGTGACCTCCTCGGTCACCGTATGCTCCACCTGCAGGCGGGCGTTGGCCTCGATGAAGGCGAAGCGGTCCCCAGCCACCAGAAACTCCACGGTGCCGGCGCTGCGGTAATTCACCGCCTCGCCCAAACGCAGGGCGGCGTCGATCAGGGTTTGGCGCAAGTCCTCGTTCAGGTTGGGGCAGGGCGCCGCCTCCACCATCTTCTGCCGCCGCCGCTGAATGCTGCACTCCCGCTCCCACAGATGGCTTAGGCCCTCGCCGTCGCCGAGCAACTGCACCTCCACATGGCGGGCGTGGGGCAGAACCTCCTCCACATAGAGATCGGGGTTGCCGAAAGCGGCTTGCGCCTCGGAGGCGCAGCGGGTGAAGGCATCCCCAAGTTCTTCGGTGCGCTGCACCATCCTCATGCCCCGTCCGCCGCCGCCGGCCACCGCCTTGACGAGCATGGAGGCGCCGTCCAAGCCGTCCATGAAGGCGGCGGCTTCCGCTTGAGTGACCGGGCCATCGCTGCCCTTGAGCACCGGAACGCCGCAGCTCGCCGCCAAGGCCCGCGCCTTGGCCTTGTCCCCCAAGGCGGCGAGGGTGGCCGAGGTCGGCCCCACAAAGGCGACGCCCTCCGCCTCCAGCCGCGCCGCAAACTCGGCGTTCTCGCTTAGGAAGCCGTAGCCCGGATGCACCGCGTCGCAGCCCTGCGCCAGCGCCAAGGCGACGAGCTGCTCGATGTCCAGATAGGCGCGAACGCCGCGGCCCTCCAAGGGCAGGGCTTCGTCGGCGCGGTGGCGGTGCAGGGATTGGGCGTCTTCGGGAGCGTACACCGCCACGCTGGTCAGGCCGGCCTCCAAGGCGGCGCGGGCGATGCGAATGGCGATTTCGCCCCGGTTGGCGATAAGCAATTTGCGCATGTGGGTTGGCTTGTTTCCCTATTTGGTAATCAGATTCCCTGATCCCGTATAGAAATCGTTGAGGTGTGCTGAAAGGTGCATCGTGCAAGGTTTTTCGGCAAAACACCGATCACCCAGCGGGTGCGCCGATGAAAAGACTACCGCTTGGTTTTTTACCATTTTGCGCTAGGAGGTGCCTGGAGACACTTGACATTCAAAATTCTCGCTTCCGCTTTTAGGTCTGTACCAATATCCGATTCCGTAACCAGCCATGATTCCACAGGGCTGCTCCTGCCAATAGGCATGGCGCTAAGGACAGCTTGGTATTTCACGCACTGGTAAATTCCCCGTCGAATGTCCTCCAGGCTGGAATCCTCGGACTTGACCTCTATCGCCAAAATACCCTTTTGGGAAATGTACACGACATCAACTCGGTCGCCGGATAGAAGCGAATATTCTGTTTCCGCCCTTGCTCCGTGAAACCGCTTGCAGATTTTGCTTGGGTTTTTTTGCGCCCAAAGCCGAAGAGCCTTGTGATTTTTGCCCTCTCCTTTGCGTTCATAGCGCAGACCGTCTTTCTCTGCTGATGGAGTGGGCTTAGAATCAGGAAGACGGCCGTAAATGCGCTTATAGACATGGTCCCATTGGGTATAGGCATATACCGCCCGAGCTGCCCGATCCACAACATCCATCCAACGCTGGTGCTTGGACGGATCTTCCCCATTGTTTAGCCACGGCTCATCGGGAAATCGTCTTGCAAGATATCCAGCGGCACCGCGCCCCGGCAGCCCAGTGTCTTTTCTTACAAGCAGGACGTTGAGCAAGGGTGCGGAAGGTTCCCCTTCGAGAATGTTGTCCATTGCGGTGCCTGCAACAACGCCGATTCTCGTTGGAAAGATTGTGCCGAAATCCTGTTCCTGCTCTAATCTCCGTTTCGCTTCTTGGTAGGTGAGCTTACTGCCTGCTTTGGCAGCGGCAATCAACCAAGCGGTCAAAGGTGCCGTGGCTTTTCTGCCGGTAATATTCTCACGAGTCGCTGGAATCATGGACAGGCTCAGCATTGTTTTCGCTCGCAGAGTTTAGCATGTCCGGCTGGCGCCGCCGCTGGTTCCAGCGGCGGCGCTCGAACCTGCTCAGGCCTCCAATAGTTCCTTGTTTGCCCTGTATGTCCGGTTGAGTTGCGCATCCACCAGCTTGCGGGTTTCGGCGCTGACGCCCAGTTCGGCGGCGACTTGCGGCCAGTTGGCGATGGCGTCAACGATGCGGGCCATGGCCTCCCTTGCCCGGGGCCAACTGGGAAAATTGGCTTGGTCGGCCAGCCGTTGCATGGCGGCCAAGGGCGGATTGGCGCCGTGCCCGGCAAACGCGGTGCTGTGCTCCCCGTGGGGGCTTGGGCTGAAGGTTGCGTCATAGAAGGGCGCAGGGCGCCAGTGGCCGTCATCAGCTTGCAGGAACGCCCAATTTTTCGTGTGGTCGTCCTGATTGGCGGCGAATAGGTTGAAGACCGCCCGCAGGAACTGCGTTTGCCCGGCTTTCGGGCTGCGGCACAAGGTTTGGCTGGCCTTGATGAGGTCTTCGTAGTCCATGCTGGGCATGCGAAAATCTGCGTCCAGCAATCCGCACAGGCTGTGCAGGTGGCGGCGGCCTCCCGCCGTCGAACAGTCGAACCGCTCCAGCGCCAGCCACGCGATGGCGGCGGAGGAACGCGGGGCGGACACTAGGCGCCAAGCCGGCGTCTCGATGCCGGCGGCTTGCGCCATGCTGAGGTAGGCGGCCTCGCAAAGCCCCTCCTCGTGGCCGAGCGGCAGCGACGCCGAAGTGAACTTCACCAGGCAGGGCGTCAAGCCAGGTCCGGGGAGGACGCCGCCGCCGCTTGACCCCTGCTTCGGCAAATACACCAGCGCTTTGGGCCTTGCGCCGCCGGAACTCCCCGCGCTGGCGAGGGCGGGGTGTGCTTGTGCGTTTTCGCCGTCAAACAGCGCCTGCGCCCGCTCCCCTAGAAAGGCGATCTCGGCATCGCCCGCCAGCTGGGGAGCATAGCCGGATGTCGGCGCGTACTCCAACGCCCCAATGCCTCGGTTGCCGACGTAGGCCAGCCGGTCCATGCCAGTGATTTGGCTTGGCTGGACGCCCTGTTGACGAAAGACCCGGTCCATCAGCAGCATTCCCCAGCTGTCGGGCAAGGAGTCTGCGAACACTCCGTGAAGGCCGTTGTGGGGCGACTTTGGCGCTTGCTGGATTTCGCCGTTGAAGGCCAGCAAAAATGGCGAAAGGCTGGGATGGCGGCGCAAGTAATCGGGATCGTATTGGAAGAACACGGCCCGCTTGTTTTGCGCTAGTTCGCCCACGCGGACCCTGCGCCCGGTGGCTAGGCGGCGAAGGACCTCGAGCCGTTCGACCGACCTGAACTCGTTCATCCGCGCAGCACTTCCTCAATGGTGCGCGGCGCCGGTTCCGGCGCTTGGCACAGCGCCGCCAAACGCTCCAGTTCATCAACGCACTGCCACAACAGAATGAATTGGCGCAATGAAATGCGCCCGGTGGTTTCGAAGCGCTTGATTGTGGAGGCCGGCACCGCACTGGTCTCCGCCAGAGCCTCCCGGGAGAGCTTCAGCACCTTGCGCCGCCGCTTGACGGTCGCGGCCAGTTGCCGCTGCACGTCGGATGGGGTGATCAAGGACAGGCGTTTCATGACGTTTTCCGAGTCCAAAATAGACATCATTATGTCTAAAATTAGAAAAAAAAGGAAATAATAGGCACTATATTAGCTATTCCAAAAGACTGCTCGGAGGGCTTTCAAACCTGAGCCGGCACTTTCCCTGTGCTTCGGTTGGCGATAAGCAGTTTGCGCATGTGGATCGATTTGTTCCCTATTGAGGCGCGATTATGCAAGGTTTTGGTCGCGTCGCTAGTTGGGCGCAGAATCTTCCGATGCGCCTCATAGGTCAAAGGGCAGTTCCAACTTGTACATGGCCCTGCGGCGTTTTGATACCGCTTGTGCGCCAGCGCCG
Organism: Candidatus Azophilus sp.; assembly: GCA_965200465.1. GTDB lineage: Bacteria > Pseudomonadota > Gammaproteobacteria > Pseudomonadales > Azotimanducaceae > Azophilus. Next base: position 1,026,189 of record OZ241358.1, read on the forward strand.
CCGTTGCCGTGCGACTTTGGCGCAACGGCGTTTTCCCGCTTGCATGATGCGGGATAATGGGCGCATCGCAATCGATCTTGGAGCAGTCATGGCGTCCTTTGAATCCCGAATCCACGCCTTGCGGGTGGAGCCGCACCCGAACGCGGACCGCTTGGAGTTGGCGGTGGTGGGCGGCTTCCGCAGCGTCATCGCCAAGGGTTCCCAGGTGGATGGGGACCTTGCCGCCTACATCCCGGAGGGCGCCGTCTGCCCGGATTGGCTGATCGCCGAACTGGGCTTGGAAGGCCGCTTGGCCGGCAAGAAGCGCAACCGCGTCAAGGCGGTGCGGTTGCGCGGCGTACTCTCCCAAGGGCTGGTCTATCCGGCGCGTGACGGCCGGATCCGCGGCCAGCCGGTGGCGGAGGGAGACGAGGTGACCGCCCTGCTGGAGCTGGTGAAGTACGAACCCCCCATCCCCATCGCCATGCAGGGGGAGGTGGCGTCGGCGCAGGGAGCAACTCTCCACTACGACATCGAGAACTTCAAGAAGTACCCGCACGAGTTTCGGGAGGGGGAGCCGGTGGTCGTCACGGAGAAGCTGCACGGCACTTGGTGCTGCCTAGGCTGGCACCCGGAGCACGGCCCCATCGTCACCTCCAAGGGCATGTCGGACAAGGGCCTGCGCCTGAAGCTGAACGACGCCAACCAAAAAAACCTCTACGTCCGCGCTTGGCGAGCGCAGGAGGCGGCCTTCGAGCAAGCCCGCGCCCGCCTAGCCGGCGCCGGCGAGCCTTTCTACATCCTAGGCGAAATCTACGGGCGCGGCGTGCAGGACCTGCACTACGGCGAACCCAACCCGGCCTTCGCCGTCTTTGACGCCTACTTGGGCGAACCCCGCCAAGGCCGCTATCTGTCCGCGGACGAGTTGCACCAGCGCTTGGCCGACCTGTTCCCCTTGGCGCCGGTTCTCCACAAGGGGCCGTTCAGCGAAGCCGTGCTGAACGACTGCACCGAAGGCGCCACCGCCCTTGGCGGCGACCACCTGCGCGAAGGCGCCGTGGTGCGTCCGGTGGTGGAGCGGGAATCCCCGGAATTCGGCCGGGTGATCCTGAAAAGCGTCTCCGCGGACTACTTGACGCGCAAGGGAGGCACGGAATTCAACTGATTGGCCGCCCAACCGCGGTGCGCGGGACGATGGCCTAGCCGACCAAGCCTAAAGCAATGAGCCATCGAGTGCTATCATCCCCGGCCTCGACGGGAGTGGAGCGAAGACATGGCCTACGACTTGACCTTGCCGGGCGACCCCGGCCTAGCCCCTGGTGAAGCCCGCTGCCCCGGCCCCAGCCCCAGGGAGGTGGTGCAGGGGGAGGCGGACGGCGTTGACCCGCTGTTGCTCAAGGAGTCCTACGCCTTCCTTGGCGACGAGGACATTCCCTTTTCCCGCTACACCTCCCAGGAGTTCTTCGACTTGGAGATGGAGCGCATGTGGCGTCGCACCTGGCAGTGGGCCTGCCGGGAGGAGCACGTTCCCAACCCCGGCGACTACCATGTCTATGACGTCGGCCCCTATTCCGTGGTGATCGTGCGCGATGAGGCGCGGCAACTTAAGGCGTTCGTCAACTCCTGCCCGCACCGGGGCATGCAGTTCTGCGACGCCGGCGGCAGCGGCGGCGGCAAGCAGTTCCTGCGCTGCCCGTTCCACGGCATGTCCTGGCGCCTGGACGGGTCCTTGAGGGAGATTCCCTGCCGCTGGGACTTTCCCCATGTCAAGGAGGAGAACTTCCGCCTCACGGAGGCGCACTGCGATGTCTGGGAGGGCTTCGTCTTCATCAACTTGGACCCCAAGGCGGAACCGCTGGCGGACTATCTGGAGGTGCTGCCGGAGCACTTCCGCGCCTGGAGCTTCGGCGACCGCTACGTCGCCCTGCACATGCACAAGGAGCTGCCCGGCAACTGGAAGATGTGCATGGAGGGCTTCATGGAGGCTTACCATGTGCTGGCCACCCACCCGGAGGGGCTCAAGCTGTCCGGCTGGGCCAACACCCAGTACGACATTTTCGGGCGCCACGTCAGCCGCTTCCACCAACTGCTCTCCAGCGGCAACCCGCACTACCATCGGCGGCTTTCCCAAGCCGAGCTGTTCGAGGCCCTAGGCCACGACCCCGAGGACCTGCCGGAGGGCGTGACGGCCCGCCAAGGCCATGCCGACATTCTGCGCCGGCAGTTCGGGGAGCAGCTCGGCGTCGATCTGTCCGGCGTCACCAACAGCCAGATGCTGGACTCCATCGAGTACCATGTCTTCCCCAACGCCTGCTTCTTTCCCGGCATCGCCATCCCCCTGATCTACCGCTTCCGGCCGCTTACGGTGGACAGCTGCATCCACGAAATCCTGCTGCTCCACCCAGTGCCGGAGAACGGCCCGCGGCCGGCGCCGGCGCCGGTGGTCAAGCTTGGCTTGGAGGACTCCTACTCCACCGCCAAGGGCTTTGAGACCAACCGCTTGGCCTATGTCCTGGACCAGGACACCGCCAACTTCAAGCGTCAGCACGCCGGCATCAAGGCGTCCTTCAAGAAGGGCCAGACCCTAGGCAACTATCAGGAGGCGCGCATCCGCAACTTCCACAAGACGCTGGATGAATACCTAGCGGTTCCCTAGCCGGCAAAGCCGGGCGCTCCCTTCCTAGCGGCGGCCCTCCGCACTGCGCCCCCAAGTCCCCCAATCCCCGGATAAGGATCGCCCCCCGGAACGCGGGCCTCCAGCCCGCTGCTAAGCGGTGCGCCCGCGCTCCTAGGCATCGAGCCGTCGCCAGTTCCGCAGCCATGCAGTCGTCGGGAAAACCCTTAGCACGGTGCGCCTGCAACGCACTTCAACGACTCCTTAAGCGGGGATTGGGTAGGCCGCTTGCCGCCCTTCAGAAGTGGGAAAAAAATTTGGGGCTTCTAGGGTTTAGCGTGGAAATGGGCTAGGATCGCCTTGTTGCCCAGAGGGGCGCTTCAGGGTGTTCCGACATGGACGGGGAGTCCGTTTGCGCGAAGGACTGGCTGGCTGGGCTGATGGGCATGGCCAGCCCTTGGGAAGTGGTTCACGTCAACGGGCCGGAGGGGGAAGGCGCAGGCTTCGGAACAGCGCAATGCTCCCATCATCTCGCCGGAGCGGCTTGAACAGGCACATGGGCGCCATCCGCCGCCACCTTCCGTTGTTGGGAGTCATCCTGGGCTTGGCGGCCCTGATGTTCGCTTTGCAACTGCCCGACAGGGTACACAAGGGCGCGAACGTCGAAGTGGATGCCGCGACCGCGGAGCGGCGGGCGATGCGGATGGCGCTGCAGCGCATTGCGGCGCAAAGCCGCGGTGCCCCGCAACTGCCCCAAGTGTACGCCGGGCGGCGGACTTCCGCAACGGCCGAGGACGGCGACGGGGAGGCGCCCAGCGGGCCGGAGAACAGCCCGCCGCCGCCCGTTCCCCCGGCTGGCTACGCCTTCGTCGCCGCGCCAACCCAGATGCACAAGGCCCCTCTGCCGAAAGCAGGCCGCAACGAAGCCGCCCTTTCCAGCGCCGCCCCAGACTGGTTGGAAGGGCCGGACTCCATCGCCGCCTTGGTGCGGCAAGCCGAATCCGCCGGGCGCGGCTGGTCCTTCGGCTGGCTGCATTTGGCCGGGGGGGCGCGGCTGCCAAAAGTCGAAGCGACGTTGCGGCGCCTGGGCGGCGAGCTGCTGAGCGCCTCGGGCAGCCTGCTGCGGGCTAGGCTGCCGGGCGATGCGGACAGCTTGGCGGCGCTCGCGGCCTTGCCGGAGGTTCTCGGCCTAGGCGCCCCACCCAAGCAGCGCAAGCTGGCCGCCTTGCCAAGCGCGGCGCCGGGCGCACCCGCCTACGAACAAACGCCGGTGTTCATCACCCTGATGACGGACGACCGCGACGGGCGCTGGCGGCGGGCGCTGGAGGGCATGGGCGCAGTGGTCGGCCACTTCCACCCGGACATCCGGGTTTATCCGGCCAACGTCAACGCGGCAGCCTTGGACGCCATCGCCGGTGCGGACTTCGTGCTGGCCGTGCATCCAATCAGCGCCGTGTACGCCGCCCATGATCTGGCCGTGCCGGCCATGGGCGCGGACGCCCTACGAACCTACGGCGGCTCGCCGGGGATGTTCACTGGCGGCGGCGCCTCCGTACCGGTCGCCGTGATGGACACGGGCCTCAACATCAACCATCTGGACATCTCCTCGAACCGGGCAAGCATCTGCGGCGCCAACTTCCATGACCTCGCACCAGCGCCGCTGGAGGACGAAGCGGACCTCTGGCGGGACCAGAACGGGCACGGCACCCACGTCACCGGAACCTTCGTCGGCAACGGCTACAACGACCCGGCCTTCGCCGGCCTGGCCCCGTCCGTGCAGCACATCCGCTTCGCCAAGGTGCTGGGATTCGACGGCGGCGGCTTGTCCTTGGGCATCATGAGCGGCATGGACTTCCTCGCCCAGGCTTCGGGGTGTCCGGGAGGAACCTCAACAGAGGCCGTGCAGCCGCTGATCGTCAACGCGAGCCTGAGCGCCGACAGCCGGGTCTTCGATGGCAAAGGCCCGGATGAGCGCAAGCTGGACAGCATGGTCTGGACGCACCGGCAACTCTACGTCGTTGTGCAGGGCAACGCCGACATCCACGGCTTTTCCGACTTCGGCGCGGCCAAGAACAGCCTAGCCGTCGGCGCGGTGCGCAACAACGGCCAATTGGCCCCCTTCAGCAGCCTTGGCCCCACGGCGGACGGGCGACTGGCGCCGCAAGTAGTGGCGTCCGGCATGCAGGTCCGCTCCCTAAAGGGCGACGGCAGCCAGGACGAATACGCCATATCCAGCGGCACCAGCATGGCTGCGCCGGCGGTGGCGGGCTTGGCCGCCCTGTTGATGGACGCCTCGCCGGCGCATCGGCTGCAGCCGGCTCTAGTGCGGGCGCGGCTGATGGCCAGCGCCATCAAGCCCGACCCTTGGCTGGAGGCGCCCGCGCAGTTCCCCGCCAACAACACTGAGGGACCCGGAGCGCTGCAAAACCAATACGGCTTGGGCAAAGCCTCGGCGCACACCAGCGTGCTTAATCGGAACCAGGCGGACGGCTGGGTGAGCGGCAGCGCCGTCAGCGAACTGCAGGCTGGCGAATACGCTTGGCAGGACATCGTCGTGCCCGACGGCGCCAGCCGCCTGGACCTAGTGCTCACCTGGGACGAACCGCCCAGCGAGGCGATCGGCGACAGTGTGCTGAACGACCTGGACCTGTGGCTGGACCACGGTGCCGACTGCGGCGCCGGCGCCTGCGGTGAGCAATCCTCCGCCTCGCGCACCGACAACGTGGAGTGGATCATTCTCCGCAACCCCCAACCCGGCACCTATCGGGTCAAGGCGGCGGCCCACCGCATCTATGGCGCGGCGCCTCGGGCGGCCTTGGCGTGGACGGTCATTCGCGGCCCCTCCACCCCCAACCTTCGGCTCAGCGCGGACAAAGCCGTGCTCAGCGGCGGTGGCCCGCACCAGTTGAAGCTGACGGTCTCCACCGACGGCTATGTGGCCGCCGGGACCAAACTAGTGCTGAGCTGCCGCGGCGCGGACGGTGCCACGCCCTGCGAACAGGCCGCCGTCTCGGACTTGCGGGCGGTGCGCGAGGATGGCGTTTCGATTGGCAACCTCAACGCCAACCGCGGGGATGGCACTGCGGACCTTTTGCCCATGGAGGTTGCGGTGAACTTCATCGACGAAACGATGATTTCGCTCGGCGAAGTCGCCGCCGGGGAAAGCCAGGAGGTGGCAGTCTCCCTGTCCCTTGCGGAGTCCGACCCGTCCGACGCCGTGCGTCTGTACTTCTCCGCCAGCGCTTGGAACGCGGCCAGCGCCTCCTTGTCCATCGACTTGGTGGCGGACGGGGCCAGCGCCAGCGGTGCGCCGGTGGCGCCGCCGACAAACGACGCCTTCGCCGCCGCCGCCGCCATCTCCGGCAGCGCCGGCAGCCGCCCGTTCGACCTGCTGCGCTCCACCACCGAACCCGCGGAGCCCCTGTTCCAAAGCGCCGGTCAATGGGACGCCGCCCACACGCTTTGGTATGCGTGGCGGGCGCCGGCCCAAGGGCTGTATCGATTCAGCGCCCAAGACGTGCCCCCTAGCAACCGCATTGAGGTTTTTCGCGGCGACCGTCTAGCGGGTCTGGAGCGGTTGGCTTTCGGCAGGACCGGGGCGACCTTTTTCGCTGAGACGGGGCAACGCTACCGCATCCGCTTGATCACGTCGCCATTGAACGACACCGGGACGCTGAACTGGTCCGAAGGCCGGCCGAGCAACGATGACTTCAGTGCCGCCACCGCAATCACCGGCGAGAGCGGCAGCAGCCAAGGCGACAACCTCGGCGCCGGCATGGAGCCAAGCGAATGGTTCGGCAAGGCCGCCGCCACGGTCTGGTATCGATGGACCGCGCCCCGGGATGGCGCATTCGACTTCCATGTGGAGGATGGCGCAGCGTTTCTCGTCTCCGCCTTCGTCGGCCAGCAAGTGTCCAGCCTGCGCTTGGTTTCGGAGTTTCCTCAGAACTACGCCCGCTTCCAAGCCCGCGCCGGGCGCAGATACCACATCGCGGTTGGCGCACAGGACGCCAAAACCATCGGTCAACCCTTCACCCTGTTTTGGGCGGCTGCTGGACCGCTGCCCGAACCCGGCAACAACGACTTTGAGGATGCGGAGGAGCTCCCAGCCCAAGCCTCTTCGTCATGGGACCTGGCCATTGACGCTCTCGCCAATGTGCAGCCAGACGAACCTGCCGAAACCGGCGTGCGCACGAAGTGGTGGGCTTGGTCGGCGTCGGCAACCGGCCGCTTCACCTTTCGGCTTGCCCAAACCCAAGGACGGTTGCTGCGCGTCGCCGCCTTCTCCGGCGCCGCCTTGGAGGGCGCACAGCTCCTTGCCGTGTCCGCTGAGCGCGACCTCACGCCCGAACTCACCTTCAACGCCACCGAAGGGCGGCGCTACTACATTTCCGTGGGCCTCATCGCGGACGACATTGCGGCTTTCGATGTGAGCCCTGTCACCGCCGAACTGCAATGGGCGCCGACGCCGGCCAACGACGGCTTGGCGACGGCGGCGACGCTCGGCGGCGGCAGCGGTTCGGTCACCGGCAACAACCAATACGCCACCACGGAGCGCGACGAACCGAGCCAGGGGCTTGGCCATTCGTCGCTGTGGTGGAGCTTTGAGGCGCCGAGCGCCGGCGCCTACCGCTTCCAGACAACGGGGCGGGAGCAGACCCTGACCGTTTACCGGCGCACCGGGGACGGCTTCGGCGGTTTGGAGTTGATTGAACGCGGCGGCGGCGAATTGACGTTCAACGCCCTGGCCGGGGCGCGCTACGCCATCCGGGTGGGAACCAGCGGCGGCGAGGGCGGCGATTTCACCCTGCGCTGGCGGCAACAGGGCAGTCATGCCGGGGGCGGCCATCTAGTGCCGCTGTTCCCGGCCGCAGCAGTGGAAAGCGGGCGCCAATGCGCGACCCTCGGAAACGACGAAATGGAAACGCTGGAGGGCTTCGTGCGCGTCATCAACCGCTCCGCCCGCTCCGGGGAAGTTCGCATCAACGCCTTTGACGACGCCGGAACGCCGGGCGCCAACCCGGTGATTCTGCGCCTTGAAGCCGGGCAGAGGGTGCATTTCAACTCCGGCGACTTGGAGCGTGGCAGCACCGCCAAGCCGCTGACCGGCGCCATCGGCCAAGGCGAAGGGGACTGGCGGCTGAACCTGGAGTCCGACCTGGACCTCGAGGTTCTGGCCTACGCCCGCACCAAGCCCTGCGGCTTTCTGACCTCCCTGCAGGATCTGGCGCCCTGCGCCGCCAACCGCTGCGGGGTCATCATCTTCAACCCCGCCCGCAATCTCAATCAACGCAGCCTGCTGCGCCTGATCAACCCAAGCGCGGAACGCGCATCGGTGACCATCACCGGGGTGGATGACGGCGGCTTGTCGCCGGGCGCTCCCCTGCACTTGGAGTTGCCGGCCGGCGCCGCCCGCACCCTGACCGCGCCGGAGCTCGAAACCGGCGACGGCGACGGCCTGCGCGGCGCCCTGGGTACCGGCAGTGGCAAGTGGGAGCTCAGCGTGGAGGCCGACCGGCAAATTCACGTCATGAGCCTGATGCGCAGCCCCACCGGGCATCTGACCAACCTCTCCACAACGGGGCGCCAAGCGGAACCTTAACCCGAACATTGCAACAAGGGCCGCGCAGACCCTAGGTTGCCGAAAAGGGACAAACACCTACATTTTGCAATGGCCATCACCTATCGACGTATCCGCGGTGCTTACCCTGTCCGCGAAGGCTTCGGCGTTGGGGGTCCAAGATGGCTGTTGTCGTGGACCGCCCATTCTTTGCGTCAATTGGGGGGCCTAGCCAAACCGCAAGTCAAGACCTAGGGGACGGGGGCCTGATGTGGATGGTGCTGGAAATACGATCCGACGATGGTGGAAACCACAACCTTTCGAGATGGCACTGGGAGGTGCTTACCCTTGAGGCGTCGTGCGACAAGCTATTGGCTGCTGAAACCGTGCAGCGAGACGCCTTTCTTGAAGTCCTGAGTCGCAAACTTGGACCAATTGGTTCCCTGAGAGGATGACAGCCATGAACAACTTGATTAAAGACATGGCGGCGGCCATACGCGCCGGGAAGTCGCTGCCGAAGATGCCGGGCGGCCTTGATCTTGGGCGGGCCTACGAGATTCAGAAGGAAGTGGTTGCGGCGGTTTCCGGCGGCGCGGTGGCCGGTTTGAAGGCGGGGATGACGGCGGCGGCGGGGCAGCGGCAGTTCGGCTTGGACCGTCCGCTGGTCGGCAGCCTGTACGCATCCGGGCGGCTGGCGCCGGGCGTCTCGTTCGCCAGTGCGCCGGGCGTTCTTCTGGAGTGCGAAATCGGCGTGGTGATCGACGGCCACGGCGCCCCGCAAAGCGCCGGCCCGGTCATTGAAGTGCCAAGAATGGCCTTCGCCGACGACGAGGACCGCACCGGCGTCAACCTAGCCGCCTGCAGCATCGCCGCGGACCGCTTCATTGCCGGGGAGCAGCAGCCGTTGCGGGACACCTATGACGACATCCACATCCGGCTCGCCCGCAACGGCCAAGAAGTGTCTGCTGCGCCGGCCACCGACGCGCTTGGCGGGCCATGCAAGGCCCTGGCTTGGATGCTGCGGGAAGCCAAGGCTAGAGGCATCGGCATCGCCGATGGCATGTTGTTGATCACCGGCGCTTGCGGCGGCCTGCACCCTGCCTTGCCGGGCGAATACCTAGCGGATTACGGCGCCTTGGGCTCGATTGCCTTCAGCGTCACCGACTTAAGCGCTCAGGGCGGCGGATAGGCGGGCACTGCGGTTTTGCGCCCCATGCGGCAACGGGGTGTAAACTCCCCTGCAAGGCCGCCAATCAGCTAGGAACATCCCCATGCCGCGACAATTTCCCGCCACCCGCCTGCGGCGCCTGCGCGCCCAGGAGTTCTCCCGGCGGCTGGTGCGGGAGGCCGGCCTAAGCGTCAACGACCTCATCCATCCCCTGTTCGTCATTGAGGGAGCCAAGCGGGCGACGCCGGTGGACTCCATGCCCGGCGTTGAGCGGCTCACCATCGACAGGCTGGTCAAGGAGGCGGAAACGGTGGCCAAGCTGGGCATTCCGGCCATCGCCCTCTTTCCGAACGTCGCCGCGCAACGGCGCAGCCCGGACGGCGTCGAAGCCCACAACCCGGAAGGGCTGATTCCCCGGGCCGTGCAAGCCGTCAAGCAGGCCGTGCCGGAACTCGGCGTCATCACCGATGCGGCGCTGGACCCCTACACCACCCACGGGCAGGACGGCGTAATCGACGACAGCGGCTATGTTTTGAACGACCCCACCGTGGAGGCCCTGTGCAAGCAGGCGGCGGTCTGCGCCGCCGCCGGGGCGGACGTCATCGCTCCATCGGACATGATGGACGGGCGCGTGGCCGCCATCCGCAAAACCCTGGACAAGGGCGGCCACCTAAACACCCTGATCATGGCCTACGCCGCCAAGTACGCATCCGCCTACTACGGCCCCTTCCGCGACGCAGTGGGGTCAAGCGTCACCCTCGGCGGCGGCGACAAGCGCTCCTACCAAATGGACCCCGGCAACGGCGACGAGGCCCTGCATGAGGTCGCCCTGGACCTGGACGAAGGGGCGGACATGGTGATGGTGAAGCCGGGAATGCCCTATCTGGACGTCGTCCGCCGGGTCAAGGAGCGCTTTCAAGCCCCCACCTTCGCCTACCAAGTGAGCGGCGAATACGCCATGCACATGGCGGCGGTGCAGGCCGGCTGGCTAACCGAGCAGGCCATCCTGGAGTCCTTGCTGTGCCTAAAGCGCGCCGGCGCCGACGGCATCCTCACCTACTTCGCCAAACGGGCGGCGCAGACCTTGCAGCAGGACACCGGCAGCGCCGGGCAACGGCCGGCGCCTCCTACACCAGCAGCGGCGCGATCACCAAGCTGACGATGGCCATCACGTTGATGAGGATGTTCATGCTGGGGCCGGAGGTGTCCTTGAAGGGGTCGCCCACCGTGTCGCCCACCACCGTGGCGGCGTGAACCTCGGAGCCCTTGCCGCCCAGGTTGCCTTTCTCCACATATTTCTTGGCGTTGTCCCAGGCGCCGCCGGCGTTGGCCATGGTCAGGGCCAGCAGCACGCAGCCCAGCAGGCCGCCGCCCAAGGCGCCGCCCAGGGCTTCCGGGCCCAGGCCGAAGCCCACCACCGGCGGCACCGCCACGGCGATGGCGCCGGGCAACAGCATCCGCTTCAAGGCCGCGGAGGTGGCGATGTCCACGCATTTTTCGGTGTCCGGCTCCGCCTTGCCCTCCAAGAGGCCGGGGATTTCGCGGAACTGGCGGCGAATCTCCTGAATCATGTCCATGGCCGCATCGCCCACCGCGGTCATGGTGATGCTGGCGATGAGGAAGGGGGTCAGGCCGCCGATGAACAGGCCGATCAGCACGTCCGGGTGGCCGAGGTGCAGGGTGAACTCGCCGCCGGTCTTGAACTGAATGGTCTCCACATAGGCGGCGATGATGGCCAGGGCGGCCAGGGCCGCGGCGCCGATGGCGAAGCCCTTGCCCATGGCTGCGGTGGTGTTGCCCAGTTCGTCCAGGGAATCCGTGATCTTGCGGGTGTCTTCGCCGAGGCCGCCCATCTCGGCAATGCCGCCGGCGTTGTCCGCCACCGGCCCGTAGGCATCCACCGCCATGGTCATGCCCACGGTGGCCAGCAGCCCCACGGCGGCGATGCCGACGCCGTACAGCCCGGCCAAGGTGGTGGAGACCAGAATGATGGCGCAGATGGCGAGCAAGGGAATCACCACGGACTGCATCCCCACCGCCAAGCCGGTGATCATCACGGTGGCGGCGCCGGTCTCCCCGGCCTTGGCGATGCGCGTCACCGGCTTCGAGGAAGTGTAGTACTCCGTCACCAGCCCGATGACGACGCCGCCGACGGAGCCGAACACCAAGGCCCACCAAATATCGGTGGAGACGCCAATTCGCCCGATGACGAAGTAGGAGGCGGCCATGAACAGCAAGGGCGTGGCGACCATGCCGATGCGCAGCGCCAGCGCCGGGCTGGAGTTGGAGCGGGCGCGGACGATGCCGATGCCGATGATGGAGCAGATCAAACCAGTGGAGGCCATCGCCAAGGGCAGGAACATCAGCGCCGCCCGCCCGTCGCCCTCCGCCATGCCCGGCGCCAGCATGGCGACGCCGCCGGCCGCCAGGGTGGAGGCGATGGCGATGGTGGCGATCATCGAGCCGCAGTAGGATTCGAAGATGTCCGACCCCATGCCGGCCACGTCCCCCACATTGTCCCCCACGTTGTCCGCAATCACGCCGGGGTTGCGTGGGTCGTCCTCCGGGATGCCGGCCTCCACCTTGCCAACCAGGTCCGCGCCCACGTCGGCGCTCTTGGTGTAGATGCCGCCGCCCACCCGGGAGAACAGCGCCACCGTGGAGGCGCCCATGCCGAAGCCGTGGATGTGGTGGGCGGTCTCCGGGTCCCCGCCGAAGAAGTAATAGACCAAGCCGAGCCCCATCAACCCAAGGGAGGCCACCGCCAAGCCCATGATGGAGCCACCGAAGAAGGCCACGGAAAGCGCTTGCGCCGCCCCCTTGCTGTGGGCCGCGGTGGTGGTGCGCACATTGGCCTTGGTGGCCGTGTACATGCCGATCCAGCCGGCCCCGGCGGAGGACAGGGCGCCGGCCACGAAGGCCCAAATCGTTTCCACCCCCAAGCCGGAAAAGAACAGCAGCGCCAGCAGCAGGGCGGCGAACAGCGCCAGCATGCTGTACTCCCGGCGCATGAAAACCATCGCCCCGGAATGGATGGCGTCCGCAATCTTCTTGATGGCGGCGTCGCCGTCGTCATAGCGCTTGACCAAGGCGTAGATGATGAAGGCGGCAATTAGCCCAACCACCCCTAGGGCGGGCGGCATCAGGGTGGGATCCGTCATGTGCTGTCCTTATGCTTGTGCTTGCTTTTGGGAATTCTGACCAAGAAGCGCCAAGGCGCCGGCGGCGCGTATGATAGCAGCGTCGCCGCCAAAGAGGTCCCAGCCGCCTGTTTGAGAGCCTTGCAGGTTGGCAGTGCGCCGCGAATTGGCTAGTCTAGAGCGCATCGCTAACCGAACAGGAAGTGGCGGCGCAAGTGGCCTACATCATCACCAATGCGTGCGTTGACGTGCAGGATCGGTCCTGCATTGAGGTCTGCCCCGTGGATTGCATCCACTTTGAAGAGGGGGAGGACCGCATGTGCTATGTGCATCCCGATGACTGCATTGACTGCGCCGCCTGCGAGTCCGCCTGCCCGGTGGGGGCGATCTTCGCCGCCGGCCAAGCGCCGGCGGAGGCGGCGGAGTTCATCGCCATCAACGCCCAGTGGTTCGAGGACAAAGCCGCCGCCAGGGCCAAGGTGCAGGAAGCGGCCGGCCGGGGGCTTTCCGTCACCTAAACCGGGCATTGCGCCAAGGGCCGCGATGCTCGCACCCGAGCTTGGCCTAAAGCGCACCCGCCGTCCGTTCCGCGAGCTCAGAGGCTGCCCTTCTCCCAGTCCGGCAGCGTCTCCGCCCCTTCGATTTGCCGCAACAGGGCCGCCACCACGTCATAGGCGTCACAGGAAGCGCCGGCGGCGGCGCTAACGGCGGTGAAGTTCTCCCGACCCTCCTTCCGCACCCTGTCCCTAAGCGCCTGATCGGACTGCAGCGCCCGAATGAACCGCTCACCGTTTTCGATTGACACAAAGCCCCCTCTTCGGTTCTCATCAGCAAGGAGGCGGCAGTTTATCATTCATGAATCTGCTATCGTTGCGCTTTTGAGAAGGGAGGATCATGAGCATCATCCGCCATCCCATTTGGCAGTACGCCTACTTCGTCAACGACCTTGACGAGGCCTGCCGCAAGTGGAACCAAATGGTCGGCGCCGGACCTTTCCATGTGGTGCGCCACCACATCGCGGAGAGCTTCCGCTACCGCGGGGAACCCGTGGAGGCCGACGTCAGCTACGCCTTCGGCCAAGCGGGGCCGGCGCACATTCAGTTCATCGCCCAGCATGACGACACCCCGTCCATCTATCGGGAGATGTACGGAAAAGGCGAGCAAGGCTTCCACCACGTCGGCCTGCTGGTCCATGACGTGGGCGGCGAGATCCGCCGCTTCAACGAGGCCGGCTACGCAACCGCCTGCACGCTCTGGGGCGGGGACTATGTGGCCTACATGGACTGCCGCAAGGATCTGGGCTGCTATGTGGAACTGCACGGCGATGCGCCGATCATCGTTGACCTGTTCAACGGCTGGAAGCAGGCCCACGAGGAATGGGACGGCGTCACCGACCTGATCCGCGAAGCCGGTTGAAGCCCATCCCCACAAAGCCCAAATCAGCCCGAGGAGAGCGAACAATGCCTGCAACGGAAGCCAAGCGACCCTACGAGCCGGTGATTCCGGAGTCCCCTGAAGACGTCAACCTACTTGATGCGGACCTGCAGAACTGCCCCTACCACGCTTACGGCAAACTGCGCGACGAAGCGCCCGTGTGGAAGGACCCGGTCACCGGCTTCTACGTGATCACCCGCTTCGAGGATCTGCGCAACATCCTGTTGGACACCGAAGCCTACGTCAGCGGCATGCGCGGCGGCCAAGGGGGCGGGCGCGGGCGCATCGACGCGGAGCGCGCCAAGCGGATGCAAAAGCTTTACGAGGACAAGGGCTGGCTGCCGGCCCCCACCCTAGCCGGGCGGGACGACCCGAACCACAAGCAGATGCGGGCCATGTTCAACGAGGCGTTCCGCCCCAAGAAGATCAAGGAGATGGACCCCTTCGTCGAAGCCACCGCCTACAAGTTGCTCGACGCCTTCGTCAGCGACGGCCATTGCGACTGGGTGCGGCAATTCGCCGTGCCCCTGCCGCTGATCGTCATCGGCCGGCAGATGGGTGTGCCGGAGGAGGACATCTGGCAGATCAAGGCCTGGACCGACGCCTGGGTGCAGCGCCTCGGCATGATGCAGACCGAGGACGAGGAAAAGTGGTCCGTGGAAATGGAGATCGAAGCCCAGCACTACTTCCAGCCCATCTTCGAGCGCCTGCGCAAGGAGCCGGACGACACCCTGCTCTCCGAACTGGTCAACCGGGTGATCCCTGAGTGGGGCCGGCCGCTCAACGACAACGAGCTGCACGCCGAAATGATGGCGGACACCTTCGTCGGCGGCTCCGAAACCACCACCAACGCCATCGGCTTCGGCGTCAAGCTGCTGGTCGAGAACCCGCAAGTCTGGCAAACGCTGAAGGCGGATCCGGACCAGCACCTGCGCACCTTCATTGAGGAGGTGCTGCGCCTGGAGGGGCCGGTGCAGGGCCTGTTCCGCACCGCCGCCAAGGACATCGAACTGCACGGCGTCACCATCCCCGAAGGGGCCATGCTCAACATCCGCTACGCCGCCGGCAACCGCGACGAGCGGGAATTCGAGTGCCCGGAGCGGCTCGACCTGAACCGCAGCAAGCCGGGCCGCCACATCGCCTTCGGCTCCGGCATCCACCACTGCCTAGGCGCTCCCCTAGCCCGGCGCGAGCTGTACTGGTCTTTCAAGGCGCTGCTGGACCGGGTGGAGGCAATGTGGTTCGCCCCCGGCAAGAACGACTTCGCCATCGCCCCCAACTTCGCCCTAAGAGCCTTAAAGGAGCTGCACATAGAGTTCGCCGCCAAGGCTTGACGGCGAAGCGGCGGCAGAATCAACGGGAGCCTCTTGCATGGGCAACAAGATCACCGAAGACCCAAGAATCGACCCGCGCATCAAGGCGGTGTTCGGTGCAATGAACCTGTCGAGCGGCGGCGACGTGGCCAGCCGCGAGGAGCTGCTTGCCGAAGCCGCCGGCGCAGAGGCCAAGGCCGCCGACGAGGTGCTTAGGCAGTTCCTGGAGATGTGCGACAACGAGGAGGTCGCCCCCTCCAAGGGCTTGCGGATGCAGCGCTTGAGCTTCGCCTCCGAACCGGACGGCAACCAGGCCAACCTCCACTTCATCAGGCCGGATGGCGACGGCGCTCTGCCCTGCGTCTATTACATCCACGGCGGCGGCATGATGTCCCTGTCCTGCTACTACGGCAACTACCGCGCCTGGGGCAGGATCATCGCCGCCTGCGGAGTGGCCGTGGCGATGGTCGATTTCCGCAATTGCCTAAGCCCCTCGTCGGCGCCGGAGGTGGCGCCCTTCCCAGCCGGCCTGAACGACTGCGTCTCCGGCCTGAAGTGGGTGCTGGCCAACGCCGGGGAACTGGGCATCGACGCCGACCATGTGATCGTCGCCGGCGAAAGCGGCGGCGGCAACCTGACCTTGGCCACCGGCCTGAAGCTGCTGCGCGACGGGGACATCGGCCTCATCCGCGGCCTCTACGCGCTGTGCCCCTACATCGCCGGCCGCTGGCCGCACCCGGAATGCCCTTCGTCCGTCTCCAACAACGGCATCCTGCTGGATTTGCACGACAACCGCGGCGCGATGGCCTACGGCATCGAGGAGCTGGAGAAACGCAACCCCTTGGCTTGGCCGGGCTTCGCCGCGGAGGCGGACCTGCGCGGCTTGCCGCCAACGGTCATCAGCGTGAACGAATGCGACCCGCTGCGCGACGAGGGCGTCAACTTCTACCGCGCCCTGTTGCGGGCGGGAGTGCCGGCCCGCTGCCGGGAGCTGCTCGGCACCATCCACGGCACCGAGATCTTCCCCATCGCCGCGCCGGACATCAGCCGCGACACGGCGGTCAGCATCGCCCACTTCTGCCGGACGGCCTGAGCAAATTGGCGGCGACGGGCCAAGGCGCAAAAGGCGCCGGCCCGGACAGGCCGTTGAGCACTGCAAAGACCTTGGGGCGCCGCGGCCTGTGGGGCTAAAGCGGCGTGGCGGCGTCTTTTCCGGCGGCGTCCGTGCTGCTAAGGTGGCGGCATGAGTTACGCAGGCAACCGCACCATTCAGGATGCGGACAGCCATCTGATGGAGCTGCCGGACTTCCTGACCGCCCATGCGGACCCTGGCGACCGCGAGGCTCTTGCCGGCCTGCTGGCCTCCATCGGCGGCATCTTCGACCTCGGCGCCTACGCCGGGCAGCGGGGCCATGCGCCGGAGCGCCGGGCGGAACTCGCCGCCCTAGGGGACCAACTGACCCGCGGCCCCAAGTGGCATGACGCCTTGGGCGCGTTCAGCGGCGAGGAGCGGGGGCAGGCATTGGATCTGCTCGGCTTCAAGCGGCAGACGGTGTTCTCTTCATTCTGCGCCCGGCCCATCTTCAGCGCCGCCGACATTGATTTGCGCTACGCCGCCGCCACCGCCCACAACCGGGCGATGGCGGAGTTCTGCAGTGCGGACTCCCGTTTGATCGGCGTCGCCGTGGCCGTTCTGGACGACCCGGAAAGGGCTTTGGCGGAAATCGACCAAGCCTTCGAGTTGGGCCTCGGCGCCCTTTGGATTCCGGCGGCGGCGCCGGGCGGGCGTTCGCCGGGCCATCCCCGGCACGAGCCCATCTGGGCCGCCTTGGCGGAGCGGCGCATGCCGTTCATCCTGCATGTGGGCAGCGCCGACCTCAGCATTCCAGACCCTTGGATGAACGACGGCCGCCCGGATCGCCGCAGCGCCCGGGGCGGGGCCGAGGTGATCGGCTCCAAGGACCTGACGGTGATTCACCATGCCGCCCACCGCTTCATCTCCGTGCTGGTGCTGGACGGCGTGCTGGAGCGCCATCGGGAGCTGCGCGGCGGCGTCATCGAGCTGGGTGCCGGCTGGGTGCCGGACATGATCCGGCGGCTGGACCATGCGGCGGCCATCTGGGCGCGCTCCGAACCCCATCTAGCGGAAATGGCCCGCGCCCCAGGCGAGCAGCTCCGCGCCCAACTAAGGTTCACCCCCTATCCGTTCGAGGACGTCGCGCAGATGATCAGCGAGTCCTGCCCGGAACTCTACATGTTCTCCTCCGACTACCCCCACGCCGAAGGCGGGCGCGACCCCATCGGCCGCTTCGAGCGCTCCACCAGCGCCTTGACCGAGCGGGAGCGGCGTCTGTTCTTCTCGGACAACTTTGACCAGCTGCACGTCAACGGCGTGCGCACCTAGGCCCGGCCTTCCCTCAGCGCCCCCTTAGCCGGCCCAAAGGGTTGCGCTCCCTCAAGCTAAGGAGCGCGGTCCAGCGCGGCAATTGAGCGCACCAAGGACGGCCCTCCATAGATGAACCCAGTGTAGATCTGCACTAGGTCGGCGCCGGCCTCCAGCATCTTCCGGGCGTCCGCCGCGCTCATGAGGCCGCCGCAGCCGATGATCGGAAGGCTCGGCCCAAGCCGGCGGCGCAAGCGGCGCACGGCGTTGAGGGCAAGCGGAGCAAGGGGAGCGCCGCTTAGCCCCCCCGGCTCGCCGCCGTGCTCAATGCCCGGCGGCAAAGGGCGGGCCAAGGTGCTGTTGCCGGCCACTACGCCATCAACCCGAAACTCCAGCAAGGCGTCCGCCAAAGAGTCGAACGCCGCGTCCTCCAGGTCCGGAGACAACTTCACGCAGAACGGCACATAGCGGCCGTGCTGCGACTCAAGCTGAGCTTGGCGCTCCTTCAACGCGCCAAGAAGCGCGACCAAGGCGTCGCCATGCTGCAGCTTCAGCAAACCGGGCGTGTTCGGGGAGGAAAGGTTCACCGTCAAGTAGTCCGCGCAGGAGTGCAGCGCCTCCATGCAGGCTAGGTAGTCGTCCACCGCCTTGTGCATCGGCGTGGCCCGATTCTTGCCGATGTTGACGCCGATGGGCGTGTTCGCCATGCGGCCCTCCAACTTCAACTTGGCGATGCGCTCCGCCAGGGCCGCAGCCCCGGCGTTGTTGAAGCCCATCCGGTTGATCAGCGCCTGGGCGGCCGGCAAGCGGAACAGCCGCGGCTTTGGGTTGCCGGCTTGCGGCTTGGGCGTGACGGCGCCCAACTCAACGTGCCCAAAGCCCAGCCGCGCCAAGCCCGCCGCGGCTGCCCCGTTCTTGTCCAGCCCCGCCGCCAGCCCTACGACGTTGGGGAAATCAATGCCCATCAAAGTCCGCGCCCGTCCCGGCGCCGGACGAACGGTGCCCGGCAAGGCCGCCAACGCCGCCAACGCCTGCAACCCAAGGCTATGGGAGCGCTCGGCATCGACGGCGAAGAGCAGGGGGCGAATGAATTGGTACATGATTGCCGCGGGCGGAACCCTTAGCGGAACTCAGCGTTCCGCAAGCGCCTCGAACTTCGCAAAGTAGTCGGGAAAGGTCTTCGCCACGCAGTTCGGGTCTTTGATGGTGACGGAAACGCCGCCTAAGGCGGCCAGTGAGAAGCTCATGGCCATGCGGTGGTCACCGTAGGTGTGGATGGCGGCGGGCTTGAGGCGAGCCGGGGGCTCGACGGCCAGATAGTCCGCGCCCTCTTCAACGCCAGCGCCCAGCTTGCGCAATTCCGCGGCCATGGCGGCCAGGCGGTCCGTCTCCTTGATGCGCCAGTTGGCGATGTTGCGCAAGCAGGTGCGGCCCTTGGCGAACAGCGCCAGGACGGCAGCGGTCATGGCGGCGTCCGGGATCTGGTTGAAGTCCGCCTCAATGCCCACCAAGCGCCCCGGCCTGACGGCCACGCTCGTCGCACCCAACTCCACCCGCGCCCCCATGGCGGCCAGCACGTCGGCGAAGGCCAAGTCGCCCTGGATGCTGCCGCGGCCAACGCCATGCACCCGCACGCCCCGGCCTGCTATGGCGCCGGCGGCCAGGAAGTAGCTGGCCGAGGAGGCGTCCCCCTCCACCAAATAGTCCCCGCAGGAGCCATAGCCGCCGTTGGCCACCTCGTAGCGGCGATGGCCGAGATTGCGAACCCGCGCCCCGAACCGCGCCATCAGGTCCAAGGTGATGTCGATGTAGGGTTTGGAGACCAACTCTCCCGCCACCTCTAGCTGCATGGGCGCTTTGGCCAAGGGAGCGGCGAGCAGCAGCGCGGTCAGGAACTGGCTGGACAGGCTGCCGTCGATCCCGGCGGCGCCTCCGCGCAGGCCGCGTCCGCGCACCCGAACCGGGGGATAGCCCGCCTTCCCTAGGTAGCCGATGTCCGCGCCGAGGTGGTTCAGCGCATCCACCAAGGGGCCGATGGGCCGTTCCCGCATGCGGGCGCTGCCGTCCAGGATGAATGCGCCGTTGCCCAAGGCCAGCGCCGCCGTCAGGGGGCGCAGCGCCGTGCCGGCCAGCCCCAAGTGCAGCTCCGCGCTGCGGTTGTCCGTCACCAGAGGGCCGCCGACGCCCTTGACCAACCAGCCGTCGCCCTCCTGCGCCGTGCGGACGCCCAAGGCGCCCAGCGCACGGCGCATGAGCTGGGTGTCTTCGCTGTCCAGAAGATTGAGAATGCGGGTGTCGCCCCTTGCTTGGGCCGCCAACAGCAACGCCCGGTTGGAAATGCTCTTGGAGCCGGGCAGGCGCACCTCTCCAGACAGCGACCTTATGGGTTGCAGGGTCAACGCCTGCATGGCTGATCGTCCTCATACTTGACGGAGGCGAGGCGCCAGATTTCGCCGTCCATGGAAACTAAGGCACCGGCGCTCTTGCGCAGCAGTACACGGGCCAAGGGGGCGTCGACGCTGATGCGGCCGGCCGCTGCGTCCGCTTCGTCGGGGCCAACCAGCCGATAGCGCCGAACATCCGCCTGCAAGCCATTGCCGACGCCGTCCTCGCCACCGGTTTGCTTGGCGCCCAGCGTGGGGCTTGCATTGCGCCCGCCCGCATCGGCAACGGGGCCGCCTGCATGCGCGGATGGCGGCTGTTGAGTTCGGGCCAACTCCACAAAGGCGCCAAAGAACACTCGGGAGCGGTCCGGCGGCGCCCGCTCCACCACCTTGAGCCTGTCCAGGCGCCGGGACAGGTAGGCGATGCGGCGGTCCGTCTCCCGCAGCTGCTTTTTGCCGTAGATGTACTCCGCGTTCTCCGAGCGGTCCCCCATAGCCGCCGCTTCGGCCACCTTTTGCACCAACGCCGGCCTTGTGCATCTCCATAGATTTCTAAGCTCCGCCTGCAAGGCATCGTAGCCGGCGCGGGTGACGTAGGGCGACGGCTCCGCGGAGGGCGGCTGCGGGCGGGGCAATTCGGCACCTTTACCGATCAAGCAACTGCGCTGAGCATGGCGCCCATTGCAGATGCGCAGCCATGCGCCGTTTATGTTCCGTCCGCAGCAAAAACGGTTGCCCCTCGGGAGATGGTCTCCACCACCTGCAAGTCCAGCAGGTCCTCCGGCGGCGTTTGCAGCGGACTGCGGGACAGCACCACCAAATCCGCCTGCTTGCCCGGGGTGATGGCGCCCTTGCAGCAGTCCTCGAACCCTTGCCGGGCCGCGTTGACGGTGACCGCCCGCAGCGCCTCCAGCACCGGGAGGCGCTGCTCCGGCCCCAGCACTTGGCCGCTGCGGGTGAGGCGGTTGGCCGTGGCCCAGAGCAGGCGAATCATGTCCGGCGGCACCACCGGCGCATCGTTGTGCAGCGTGAACGCCAGCCCTTGGGCCAAGGCCGAACGGGTGGGGCTGATGTTGGCGGCGCGCTCCGGCCCCAGCACCGAATCCCGGTGCCAATCCCCCCAATAGAAGGCATGGGCGGCGAAGAACGATGGGATGACGCCGAGATCGGCCATGCGGGCCAGCTGGTCCTCGCGCACCGTCTGCGCGTGGATCATGACCGTTCGATGATCGCCCAAGGGACCCCGTTCACCGGCCCGTTCGAGCGCATCCAACAGCATGTCCGCGGCGGCGTCGCCGTTGCAATGCGCCAACACGGGCGCGCCGGCGGCGGCGAAGCGGGCGACCAGGGCGTCCACCGCCTCCTGGGGCATGGTCGGATAACCCCGGTAGTCCTTCGGCTGGCCCGGCGGCGGCACGAAGTAGGGTTCGCTCAAATAGGCGGTTTTGCCTTGCGGCGAGCCGTCCAGAATGAGCTTCACCCCAGCCAGCTTGACCCGATTGCGGTATTCGCCAAGCGGCGCTTGCGCTGGCAACTCGAACGTCTCGGCGCCCACCCTTGGATAGACCATTACGTCAAGCGCCAAGCCCTCCTCCGCAGCCACCTCGAGGAACCTTGCGTAGTCGTCCAGAGAGGCCGCTCCATCTTGGACGGTGGTGACGCCGTGGCTGGCGTAGGTGTGCAGCGCCGCTTGAATGTCCTCCGCCGGCAGGCCGCCGCCGCCCAAAAAATGCGGATGCAGGAGCGCCATTGCGGTCTCTTCAAGCACACCGCTGGGCGTCCGTCCGTCGCTGCTTCGCCTGATGGCGCCGCCGGCCGGGTTCGGCGTCTCCGCGTCTATGCCAAGGCGTTGCAGGGCCGGGCTGTTGACGACGGCCAAGTGTCCGGAGACGTGTATGAGGGCGAGCGGATGCCGGCGGGAGACAGCGTCAAGATCGTCCCGGTTGGGATGGCGGCGCTCTTCGATAAGGGAGTCGTCGTAGCCGACCCCGACCACCCAGCTGCCCGCGGCTGCGACCTGCTCCGCCATGTAGGCGCGCAGAACGTCCTGCAGGGAGGCGATGCTGGTCACCGCGCCCACCGGCGGCGAGGCCAGGTTGGCCAACCTGGCGATGCGGGCGGAGAACGACAGATGGCCGTGGGCGTCAATGAAACCCGGCAGCAAGGCCCGCTCGCCAAGTTCGGTGACCTGCAGCGCCTCTCCCGTCCAATCCTCCCGGCGCCCCACCCAGAGAATCTTCTCGCCCTTGACGGCCACCGCCGTGGCCTGTGCGTGCGCCTCGTCCAACGTGATGATGTGTTCGCCCAGCCAAAGCCGGTCCGCCTGCAGGGGCGCCGGCGCCTGGCCGCCGCAGGCCGTCAGCAGAACCAGCGCCGCCGCGAACGGCAAGCGAAGGCGTCCGCTAGCAAGGGGTCGAGGTTTCAGCCGCATTCCGATGCCAAGCTTCACGCATAAGGCGCTTTGTGGGTTGTGATGGTTTTTTCCAGATCGCGGGCCGCTTGGACGCTGCTCTAGCCGGCCACGGCGCCCGCCTCGCGCAGTTGGGCGGCCTCCGCTTGGCTGAAGCCGAAGCTGGCGAGCACTTCGTTCGTGTGGGCGCCGGGGGCAACCGCACTGGGCGGCGTCTGCGCCGGAGTGCGGCTGAAGCGGGGGGCCGGGGCTGCTTGGTGCAGGCCATCGACCTCCACGAAGGTGCTGCGGGCGCGGTTGTGGGGATGGCTGACGGCATCCTCAAAGTTCAGCACCGGCGCATAGCAGATGTCCGTGCCCAGCATGATGGCGTCCCATTCATCGCGGGTCTTGGTCTTGAAGATGCGCTCCAGGCGCTGACGCATGGCCGGCCAATCCTCCCGGCTGAGCTGCGGGGCAAGGCCCTCCTCCTCCCCCAAGCCGGACTTCTCCAGCAGCAGGGCGTAGAACTGCGGCTCAAGGGAACCGATGGAGATGTGCTTGCCGTCCTTGGTTTCGTAGGTCCCGTAGAAGTGGCCGCCGCCGTCGAGCAGGTTTTTGCCCCGCTCCGGCAGCCAATGGCCGGTGTTCATCATGCCGTAGAGGGCGTTCATCAGCAGGGCGGAGCCATCGGTCATGGCGGCGTCCACCACTTGGCCCCGGTCGGATTGGACCCTCTCGAAGAGGGCCGCAACGATGCCGAAGGCCAGCAGCATGCCGCCGCCGCCGAAATCCCCCACCAAGTTGAGGGGCGGCGTCGGCGGCCCGCCCGTTTCGCCGATGGAGTGCAGGGCGGCGGTCAGGGAGATGTAGTTGATGTCATGCCCGGCCGCCTTGGCCAGGGGGCCGGTCTGCCCCCAGCCGGTCATGCGCCCGTAGATCAGCCTTGGGTTGCGCTCCAAGCAGACCTCGGGGCCTAGGCCGAGGCGCTCCATGACTCCAGGGCGAAACCCCTCGATCAGCACGTCGGCCCGCTCCAGCAGCTTAAGCACCGTCTCCACGCCCGCGGCGCGCTTCAAGTCCACGGCGATGCTCTTGCGGCCCCTGGCGAGGATGTCCGGCCGTGCGGCGCCTTGGCCGACGGCGACGGCGCGGTCCACGCGGATGACCTCAGCCCCCATGTCCGCCAGCATCATGCCGCAGAACGGCCCCGGGCCGATGCCCTGCAGTTCGATGACCTTCAGCCCGCTTAGGGGACCCATGCCGTCTTCTCTAGCCCCCAAAATTGAACCGCACGGAGGCGCCGAAGATGCGCGGCTCGGTCAGGAAGTAGTTCCTGTAAAAGCCCGAGGTGTCCGACGTGAGGTACTTGCCGGTGATGTTGTTGTCATCGGCGATGTTGCGAATCCACGCCCTGACCGTCCAACGCTGGTCCAAGCTCTCGTAGGTGAGGGAGGCGTTGTGCTGATCCCAGGAGTCGATCTCGTCGCCAACGCTGTTGAACTCCCGGGCGTAGGAATCGCTCTGCCAGTACCAGTCCCAGCGGGCGGTCAGCGAGCCGCGGATGGCCGGCGCCTGCCAAGTGTAGGCCAAGCCCAGCCTGATGGTGTGCTCCGGGGAGTTGGGCAGCTCGTTGCCGTCCAGGTCCGACGGCAGGCCGTCCGAGGTCTCCACGCCCAAGGCGGTGAGGAAGTTGCGCGAGAAGTAGGCGGGAATGGACACGCCGGCGGCGTTGGCCGCATGGGAGACGCTCTGTATCGTGGCGCCGTTGCGAATGTCCAGGGCGCCCAGGTTGGCCAAGGCGGCATCGACCACTCCTTGGGTGATCTGGGATTGCCGGGCCACGTAGGTCACGCCGGTCAAGGAGCCGGGGTCGATGTTCTTCAGCAGCACCCAGTCCGCATTGCCGGCGGTGCGGTTCACCGGGTCAACGGACATGGAGCCGTCAACTTCGGTGCTCAGCCAGCCGTAGCCGAAGTCCACGGCCATCCCCGGCAGCGCTTCGGGCCGCCATAGGCCCTCCACCTCAAGGCCCAGGATGTCGGCGTCAATGTTGTCGTTGATGGAGCTGTTGTTGGCGATGCGGGTGACCTGCATGCCGCCGTAGTCGTACAGGAAAAACGATCCGTTGAGGAGCAGCCTTCCATCCTGGAAGCTGTTCTTGGCGCCGATCTCCCAAGCGTTGATCTTCTCCGCGCCGAAGGTGAACGCCGAGGTCGCCTGGAACTGCGGGGGAATGGCCGGATTGAAGCCGCCCGGCTTGTAGCCGCGGCTGAAGAAGCCGTACACCATGCTGTTGTCGTTGATTTGCCAGTCAAGGCCGATGCGCCCGCTGAGCTTCGACCAGTCCTGCTTGCTGGGGCTGCCGGTGACGAAGCGCGCCTCGCCAAAGCCGGGCACTGGGGGCACGGCGGCGACGATGGCGTTGAGCGCTTGAGTGGCGGCGACGACGCCGGGGTCCGTCGCCAAGCCGGCCGGATTGGTCAGCAAAGCCAGCACCGTGCCCTGAAAGAGCTCCGGCAAGGGCAGGCTGGCGATCACCGCCGGCAAGGCCGCCGGCGGTATGGCGCCGGCTTGCAGGGCCGGACCCAATAGCTGGGCGGCGCCTATGGCGGCTATGGCGCCGGCGGCGGTTGGGGCGTTCTGCCCATAGGCGCCGGCGGCGTCCCAAAACTCCAGCACCCTGCTGGGGCCGGCGGGCAACTCGGCGGCGGGGTTGCCGGCCAAGGCGATCATATGCTCCAAGAAGCCGGCGTTGCGCAGCCATATCGGCTCCGCGCCAAAAAAGCCGCCCAAGGCGGCGTTTGCATTCAGCGCGTTGAACAGTACGCTGGTGTCGTTCACCTCCTTGTTGTCCTTGTTGTAGCGCAGGCCAGCGGTCAACTTCAGGCTGTCCGTGAAGTCGAAGTAAAGCTCGCCAAAGGCGGCCCAACCGTCCTGCACCACCCCGTCGTCCGGGCTGGTGGTGTTGTTGAAGAGGCCGGGATACAGCGGCGGAAAGCTCAAGGCCGGAGCGCCGTAGGCGGTCAACGCATCCAAGGAGTTGGAGAGAACGTAATAGTCGGTGTTGCCTTCGCTGCCGTAGGCGCTGCCGCCAAGCTGGAAGTTCAGCGGCCCGTCCAAGCTGGTTTGGATGCGCCCCTCAAGGGTCCAGTTTTCGTAGGCGGAGTCCGCTTGGTCAAAGGAGAAGAACCTAGTTTGGTCAACCGGTAGAATGCAGCCGCCCGGTACGCCGGCGGTGCCGTCAAAGAGGTTGCAGGGGCCGGGGCGCCAATCGTCCCCAGCTCTTCCGGCCGGTGCCGACACCGGCCACCGGCCGGCCGGATTCTGGGGCGTGGCGCCGAAATTGACCCCCACGTCCATGGAATAGTCCTGCTGGGAGAGGTATTCCGTTTCTTGATAGGCGCCCAGCAGGGAAACATTGAAGTTGCCGAAGTCATAGCTGAAGCCGCCGGTGAAGAGGTCCTCCTCATCTTCGAAGATCGGCTCGAAATCCGTGTGCATTTCCCGGAAGCCGTCAATGCGCGGCGGCGCAAAGGCGTACATGGCCGGGTCGGAGCCGTCCGCCCCCAAGGGCACGGCGCCGGCCAGGGCGGCGAAGATGCCGCCAGTGGTGGAGCCTAGGTTCGGGGCGTCAAAACCGAACTCGTCCGGCAGGCAACCCGTAGTGGGCAGCGGGTTGCGCGCGCAGACTTGGTTGGTGATGCGCGCCCGGTCGTCGTCCTCGTCAAAGCGGCTGTACTGCAGCCACAGGCTGGCTTGTTCCGAGATGTCCCAAGCGAAGGTGGTGCGCAGGGCGAAGAGGTCGCGCCCGTCAACATCGTCATCAATGCCGGAAAGGCTGTTGCCGTTGGCGTCCGTGCGGCCATGGGCAAGGTTTTTGGTGTAGCCGTCCCGGTCCAGCTTGAAGCCGGCGATGCGCAGCCCCATGCGGTCGTTGAAGGGCAGGTTGAAGGCGCCCTTGACCCGGGCGTGGCTGTAGTCCCCGGCTTCGAAATCGACGAAGCCGCCGACGTTTTCGTAGTCCGGCATCTTGGTGACGAAGTTGATGGCGCCGCCGGTGGCGTTGCGGCCAAACAGGGTGCCTTGGGGACCGCGCAGGATCTCCACCCGCTCCATGTCGAAAAACTCCAGGCTGTTGAGGTTGGAGACCACCGGGATCTCATTCTGATGGGTGGAGACGCCGGCCTCCCCGGTGGAGCCAATCACCAAACGGCCAATGCCGCGGATGCTGAAGCTGTAGCTGCCGAAGTTGGTGGCGGTGTAGCTGACGTTGGGGGCGTTCATTTGCAGGTCCGACGGGTTGATGGTCTGCCGGGCCTCCAGCATGTCCCCGGTCAGCGCGGTCACGGCGATGGGCACGTCCTGAATGCTCTGCGCCGAGCGCTGCGCGGTGACGATGACCTCTTCGAGCATGGTTGGCTGCTCCCCAGCCTCCTCGGCTTGAGCCAACGGCCCAGCCAAGACGGCGACCGTTGACGGCAGGAACCAGCGAACCCAAATGGAATTCCTCATGGCAATTCCCTCCTTTCCATAGGGAAGCTCCTCGAATCATCCTGAACGACGCCTGCCAAGCCTTGCCCTCCGCACCTTCCGCATGCCGAAGACGGCGCGAAGCCTTGGGTTCCGTTTGCGTCGCCCATTGGGGCACCCTACAGACGCGTAACCCCGGAAGTCAAACAATCATTGCTGACTTTTTTGCCTTAGGTCAGGGCCTGGGCGGCCAAGGGCGCAAATCGCTCACTCCGCCGGCATCCCCCGAGGCCAAGCGTTGTGGATGGCTTTGAGCAGGGTCGCCAACGGTATGGCGAAGAACACGCCCCAAACCCCCCACAGCCCGCCGAACGCCAGCACGGCGACGATGATGGTGATCGGGTGCAGGTCCACGGCTTCCGAAAACAGCAGGGGCACCAAAACGTTGCCGTCCAAGGCCTGAATGACCCCATAGGCCAGCATGATCCAAGCCAGTTCCCAAGACCAGCCGAACTGCATGATGCCGGCCAAGGCCACCGGAATGGTGACCACGGCTGCGCCGACGAAGGGAATGAGCACCGACACGCCCACCACCACGCCCAACAGGGCCGCATAGTTCAGGCCAAGCAGGGAGAACACGACAAAGGTGACGAAGCCGACGATGAGGATTTCGATGAACTTGCCGCGCACGTAGTTGGCGAGCTGCTGGTTCATCTCCACGCCCACCCGACGAATGAGCGGGCGCTTGTCCGGCAGCGCCGCAGCCAACCAACCGAGAATGCGCCGCCGGTCCTTCAGAAAGAAGAACACCGATATGGGCACCAGCACCAGATAGATGACCACGCCCACCAAGGAGGGCACGTTGGCGACCAGCGCCTCCAGGGCGGCGGCGCTGAGGTTCCCCAACTGGCCGGCCGCGCCGTCGAACCAAACCGTGATCTGATCATCGGTCACCAGCTCCGGAAAGGCGCCCGCCAAGTCCCGAGCGGCGTCCCGCAGGCGGCCGATGACGTTCGGCAGCGCCTCCACCAAGGCCCGGAGCTGCCGCCAAACCAAGGGTGCCACGAACAGGGCCGCGCCTATGAGGCCGCCTATGAACAACAGAAAGGTGACG
Organism: Candidatus Azophilus sp.; assembly: GCA_965200465.1. GTDB lineage: Bacteria > Pseudomonadota > Gammaproteobacteria > Pseudomonadales > Azotimanducaceae > Azophilus. The sequence continues at coordinate 1,054,140 of OZ241358.1, forward strand.
TAAACCGCACCCGTCTCCGGCAGCCGCCAATGCACCAGGCGCTTGACCAAGCCCTGCAGCAGGAAGGCGAGCACCAAGCCGGTCAGCACCGGCGCCAACACGCCGCCGAGAGTGAACAGCACCAGGAAGCCGGCGGCGAGCAGCAGCACCAGGTAAATGGCTTCCTCGTTGGAGAAGTAGCGATTGACCCAGCCGCTGATGACTTCAAGGAAACGCATTCGCTACTTCTTTTGCAGCAGGTAGCGGTAGGCTTCGCCTTCGCGGGCGGACTCCAGCAGCCTATGGCCGCTTTGCGCGGAGAACACCTCAAAGTCCCGCACCGAACCCGGGTCCGTGGCCAACACCAGCAAACGCTGTTGGGGCTTAAGCTCGTTGAGCGCCTTCTTGGCCTTCAGCAGCGGCATGGGGCAGGTCAGGCCCCGGGCATCGACAATGACGGGCGCATCGCTCATGGGGCGCAGTATCGCATGGATGGCGCGGTGTGCAGAGCGGCCCTCGCCGCCGCCCCGTTGCGGGGCGGGGCGGGAGTATACTGCGGGCCATGAAGCGCTTGCGGGCAATCCTTCTCGTTGCCGGCCTGGCCTGCCATGCCGCCGCCGGGCAGGGCGGCAACGAGCTGCCGTCGCTGGGCGACGCTTCGTCCAGGCTGATCTCCCCGGAAATGGAGCGCCAACTCGGCGAGGAATTCCTCAAGCGGGTGCAGGCGACCCTGCCGACCGTCGAAGACCCCATCCTAAAGTACTACGTCGAAATCCAGTTGGCGCATCTGGCCCAGTACAGCGAACTGCGCGACGCGGCGCTGCGCACCGTGCTCATAGACGCCAGGGAGGTCAACGCCTTCGCCGCCCCCGGCGGCGTGGTCGGCGTCAACCTAGGCCTGATGCTGCACGCCCAGGACGTGCATGAGTACGCCAGCGTGATGGCCCACGAATTGGCCCACTTAAGCCAACGCCACTTCGCCCGGGGGGTGGAGGCGCGACGGGCGCAGACCTTGCCGGCCTTGGTGGGCTTGGCCGCCGCCATCATGATCGGCGCGGTCGGCGGCGGCGACGCCGGCATGGCCGCGGTTTCCGGCGTGCAGGCCGCCGCCCAAGCCAATCAACTGCGCTACAGCCGCGGCCGGGAGCAGGAGGCGGACCGGGTGGGACTGAACACCTTGGTGCGCGCCGGCCTGGACCCCCAAGGCATGGTGCGGATGTTCGACCGCATGCACCGCGCCTACCGCTTCACGAGCAAGCCGCCGGAATTCCTGCTGACCCATCCCTTAAGCGAAACCCGCATTGCGGACGCCAAAGCGCAGGCGCAGCAGTTCGGCGTCAAAGCCTTTCCGCAGTCCTTGGACTACCAGCTGATGCGGGCCAGGGCTCGGGTGCATTTTGCGGATTCGCCCAAGGCCGCCGTCAAAACCTTTGAGAAGGAGCTTGCCGAAGCACCGGACGACCCAGCCGCGCAGTACGGGCTGGCCTTGGCGCTGTCCGCGACCGCAAAGCATGAACAGGCCATCGCCTTGGTTGACCAGTTCTACGCATCCAACCCGCGCAACATCATCCACAGCGCCAGCTTGGCGGAATTGTTGATCGCCGCCGGCAAAAACCAGCAGGCGGCGGCGCTCGTGGAGCGGGAACTGCGGATCAATCCGGACAACGCCCCGCTGTCCATGCTCCACGCCGAGGCGCTGGTCGCCGACGGCCGGCACGAGGCTGCGGAAGCGGTGCTCAAGCGGCAGAGCATCGTGCAGGCGGACGATGCGGACGTCTGGTACAACCTAGCGGAGGCATCCGGCTTGGCCGGCAACATCATCGGCGTTCACTTGGCCCGCGCCCGGTTCTTCTACCTGCACGCCGCCTACCAGCGCGCCCTGCAGCACCTCGAGTACGCCCGCCGCCTCACCAGCAGCGACGACCGCAAGGCCATCGCCCGCCTGAACCAGCAGATCACCGACCTGCGGCAAAAGATGCGCGAACGGAAGAGTTGAATGCGGCGCCTAGGGCCGGGGAAAGGCCAGCATCCGCTGCAGCGGGATCATGGCTTGGCGGCCCGTTTCGGCATCCACGCAAACTTCATTGGCGGCTAGCCGCGCATCGTCCTCCAAGGTGTCGGCCAGCACCTGCATTTCGTTCATCGCCATCCACGGGCAGTGGGCGCAGCTGCGGCAGGCGGCGCCCTCCCCAGCCGTGGGCGCCTCAATGAAGCGCTTGTGCGGGTGGCGCTGCCGCAGCCTGTGGAACAGGCCCCGGTCCGTGGCGACGATGAACAGTTCGTGGGGCAGGGTTCCCGCCGCTTCGACGATCTGGCTGGTGGAGCCCACCGCGTCGGCGATGTCGATCACCGCCGCCGGGGACTCCGGATGCACCAGCACGCCGGCGTCCGGGTAGATGCGCTGCAGATCCTTCAGGGCCTTGGCCTTGAACTCCTCATGCACCACGCAGGCGCCGCTCCACAGCAGCATGTCCGCATCGGTTTGGCTTTGCAGGTAGCGGCCAAGGTGCTTGTCCGGCGCCCAGAGCACCTTTTCCCCCTTGGCGGCCAGGTGCTCGATGATGGGCAGGGCGATGCTGCTGGTCACCACCCAATCCGACAGCGCCTTCACCTTGGCGGAGGTGTTGGCGTAAACCACCGCGGTGCGCTCCGGGTGGGCTTGGCGGAAGGCGGCGAAGTCCTGCGGCGGGCAGCCGATGTCCAAGGAGCACTCCGCCTCCAGGGTGGGCATGAACACGCGCTTGTGCGGGGAGAGGATCTTGGCGGTCTCCCCCATGAAGCGGACGCCGGCTACGATCAGGGTCTGCGCCGGGTGGTCCCGGCCGAAGCGGGCCATCTCCAAGGAGTCCGCCACGAAGCCGCCGGTGGCCTCGGCCAGGTCCTGCACGTCCCCGTCCACATAGTAGTGGGCCACCAGCACGGCGTTGCGGGACGCCAGCAGTTGCGCGGCGCGGGCCTGCAAGCGCTCCCGCTCGGCTGGCGCAACCACCGCCGGCTGATGCTGCGGAACGCGCTCCGCGCTCAACGCGTAGTTGGGAAGGTTCACGCCAGGATGGGGCTGTTCAATCGCCGAGCAAGTCCACCCTGCCGGCGTAGCAGTAGCCGCCTTGCTTTTTCGTGTCGTCCACCGTCACCTGCACTTGCTGGTCCAGTGCGAACGCCAGCAGCGCGGCGTCGAACAGGCGGCTGGCGTCCTCCTTGGACGCATGGGCGTCCGCGCCGGCGCAGCTGAACGTCACCCAGGAGTCCGCGCAATCAAGCCCTTCGCTGGACAGTGGCGATTGCAACTGCGCCATGCAGCCGCCCCAACGCCCACCCGTCGCCGTGAGCGTGCGCGTAATGCGGGAGGTGATCGTCTCCTCAACCGCCAGCGCCGCCACGCCGGGCCAAGCCGCCGACAGGCCAACCGCCAAAACCCCTAAAACCCTGCGCCAATTCATTCTCCGCCTCCTTCGCCGTTGGCGGCCCTAAGCAATCGGGCTGCGCTTGGCGGCTTGGTGATTCGTCAATTCCTGAGCACATCCACGCGGTTGCCGTAGCAGTAGCTGTCGATCTTGGCGCCGTCGTCCACCCAGACTTTGACCTGCTTGCCAAGCGAAAAAGCCAACAAAGCCGAGTCGAACATTCTGCGGCCGTCCTGACGCTCCGCTTCGGTGTCGGCGTCGCAGTTCAAGGTCACCCAGCGATCTCTGCAGTCCAGCCCCTCCGCAGAGAGATCGACGCTGAGCTGAGCGGCGCAACCGCCGGCAAACCCGTCAGACGCCAAGATGTTGTCTATTTGACCGTCCACCCTTACGATGGCGGCCTCGGCCGGCGCCGCAACCAGCGCCGCCAACAAGCCCATGCCAAGCCCGCTCTTGAATTTCATGGGTTGGACCCTCCTTGCAGCAAAGATGCCCCTAAACGTTCCCCAGCCACGCCCCTTCCGGCCCAGCGGGCTGGCTGCGGCCCTAGGCCGCCAAGACTAACACCCTTTGGGCGTCAATGCGAACGCCCAATGCGCAAGATTCCAGCGTGTCCAACACCGCGTTGCTATAATTGCCCCCTTGCCCAAAACGATGCGCGGGTTCATGCCCCAACCGAACGAAGACCAATGGCGCGCCTTGGCGGAGCGGGAGCTGCGCGGCAAGCCGCTGGACGCCCTTAGCCGGCAAACGCCGGAGGGCATTGAGATCAAGCCGCTTTACACCCAAGCGGACCTTGAGAATCTATCCCATGTCAACAGCCTGCCGGGGCTTGCGCCCTTTGTGCGCGGTCCCCGCGCCACCATGTACGCCAACCGGCCCTGGACCATTCGCCAGTACGCCGGCTTCTCCACCGCCGAGGAATCCAACCGCTTCTACAGGGACAATCTAGCCGCCGGGCAGAAGGGGCTGTCGGTCGCCTTCGACTTGGCCACCCACAGAGGCTATGACTCGGACCATCCCCGAGTGGCCGGGGACGTGGGCAAGGCCGGCGTGGCCATCGATTCCGTGGAGGACATGAAGATCCTCTTCCACGGCATCCCCTTGGACCAAATGTCCGTGTCGATGACCATGAACGGCGCAGTGCTGCCGGTGCTGGCCGGCTACGTCGTCGCCGCCGAGGAGCAGGGCGTCGCCCCCGCCGCCCTGTCCGGCACCATCCAAAACGACATCCTCAAGGAATTCATGGTGCGCAACACCTACATCTATCCGCCGCAGGAGAGCATGCGCATCGTGGCGGACATCATCGGCCACACCGCGGAGCACATGCCCAAGTTCAACTCCATCTCCATATCCGGCTACCACATGCAGGAAGCCGGGGCCAACTTAGTGCAGGAAGTGGCCTTCACCTTGGCGGACGGCGTTGAATACGTGCGGGCGGCGCTAGCCGCCGGCATCGAAATGGACAAGTTCGCGCCGCGCCTCTCCTTTTTCTTCTGCATCGGCATGAATTTCTTCATGGAGGTGGCCAAGCTGCGGGCGGCGCGCATTCTTTGGGCGGAGCTGATGGCGCAGTTCAAGCCGCAAAACCCGGCGTCCTCCATGCTGCGCACCCACTGCCAGACCTCCGGCGTTTCATTGCAGGAGCAGGATCCCTACAACAACGTGGTGCGCACCACCATTGAAGCCCTGGCCGCGGTGCTCGGCGGCACCCAAAGCCTGCACACCAACGCCTTTGACGAAGCCATCGCCCTGCCCACTCCCTTCTCCGCCCGCATCGCCCGCAACACGCAGATCATCATCGCGGAGGAAACTGGCGTCACCCGCACCATCGACCCGTTGGGAGGCAGCTACTATGTGGAGAGCCTGACCGAGTCCATCGTTGTCGAAGCCCGCAAGCTGATCGACGAGGTGGAGGCGTTGGGCGGCATGACCAAGGCTGTGGCCGAGGGCCTGCCGAAGCAGCGCATCGAGGAAACCGCCGCCCGCCGCCAAGCCCGCATCGAACGCGGCGAGGAGGTGATCGTCGGCGTCAACAAGCATCGTCTGGAAGAGGAGGACGTCGAGGTTGACGTCCTGCAAATCGACAACGCCAAGGTGCGGGAGGCGCAAATGCGCAGGCTTGAGGAGGTGCGCCGGAAGCGCGATGAAAGCCGCACCCAAGCCGCCCTGAACAGCTTGACGGAGGCGGCGGAGACGGGTGCCGGCAATCTGCTCAAGCTGAGCGTGGACGCGGTTAGGCAGCGGGCCACGGTGGGCGAAGTGTCCTACGCCCTGGAGAGGAGCTGGGGCCGCCACCAAGCCGTTGCCCGCATCACCAAGGGCGTTTACGCCGGGGTGTACGCCAATGGCGGGGCCTTCCAACGGGTGGTGGATGAAGTCAAGGCGTTCACCGAATTTGAAGGAAGGGCACCGAGCATCCTAGTGGCCAAGCTGGGGCAGGACGGCCATGACCGGGGCGCCAAGGTGATCTGCAACGCCTTCTCCGACATGGGCTTTGCAACCCACGCCGGGGAGCTTTTTCAAACGCCGCAGGAGGCGGCGGCGGACGCCGCCCGCCTCGGCGTGCATGTGGTCGGCTTCTCCACCCTGGTCGGCGGGCACCGCACGCTGGCGCCGCAACTCATTGCGGCGCTGCGGGATTTGGGGCAAGCGGACGTCGTAGTGGTCTGCGGCGGCGTCATTCCGCAACAGGATCACCGATTTCTGCTCGATGCGGGGGTGTCCGCCATTTTCGGCCCGGGCGCCAACATCCCGCAAGCGGCAAGCGACGTCCTCAAGCTCATCCCCGGCAAAAACCGCTGAAGTGGGACCCAAGCAAGGCGCCGCCCGCGGCAGCTTGCCCCATGCGCCAACCCAACGCCAAGCAATCCAAGGAGAATCGCCATGATTGGAAGACTGAACCATGTCGCCATAGTCGCGCCGGACCTGGCGGCGGCGGCCGCTTTGTACAAGGAGCAACTCGGCGCAAGGGTCTCCGCCCCCTTGCCGCTGCCGGAGCACGGCGTGACCACGGTGTTCGTGGAGTTGCCCAACAGCAAGCTCGAACTGCTGCACCCCTTGGGCGAAGAGTCCCCAATATCGAACTTCCTCGCCAACAACCCCAGCGGCGGCATGCACCACATCTGCTATGAGGTGGAGGACCTCAGGGCCGCCGTGGAACACCTCAAGGCCGCGGGTGCCAGAGTGCTCGGAGACGGCGAACCCAAGACCGGAGCCCATGGCCTGCCGGTGGTGTTCCTGCATCCCAAGGACTTTTGCGGCACCCTGATCGAGCTCGAGGAAGTTGCCGCGGCCTGACTGCGAAGTGCGCCAAATCGACTCTTTTCGTCCACTGCAAGCCCGCGTTCAAGAGCAACCCCAATCCTCGGAATAAGGATCGCCCGGCCCGCCGCCGGTGGTCCCAGGCGGCAGGCCGTCGTAAGTGCTGCAACCATGCAATTGCCGGAAAAACCGAAAAAACGAACGCACACCCCAAGCGGCGGCGAAATTAGCGCAAATTTTGTTTGCCACGGATTGTTCAGTTGATATAGGATGCGCCGGCAGTTTTCTTCCAACCACCAAGGGGAGCGACAAATGGCTTCTTATGACAGGGTTTTACGCGATCTAGACAAGCTTTCGCGGGACATCAACAAGGTTCTCGGCGACATCGTCGGCATCGAAAGCCGGCTTTCCGAGCAAATCAAGACCGCCATCGAAAAGCGGCAATACTCCGACCTTGCCGGTCTCGCCAAGATCTCGGAGAAGGTGCATGAGGCGATCGGGCAAATTCGCCAGCAAGTGAATGCGTCCGCACAACCGGCCGCGGCGGCCCCGGCGGCCCCTCGAAAAGCGGCAAAAGGCCGCAAGGCGAAGGCCAAAAAGCAAGCCCCGGAGCAGCCGAAGCGGCGCAGCCAGTCCGGCAAGCGCGGCTATCCCAAGTTCGGGCGGGAGGGGGACAACCTCGTCAAGACCGAGTGGAACAACGTCAAGAACACCGCGCAGCGGCACCGCGTGTCCTTCGCCACCGTCTCCCAGCTCGTGGGGGCCGTTAACGACAACGGCGGTCAGATGTTCCGTAAGAACCTCCTGCAAACCGTCACCACGGCGGACGGCAAGAAACTGCCGCTGCACCAGCTTTACATCGTCCTCGGCTGGCTCTTGTCAAACAAGGCCATCACCAAGAAGGGCCGCGGGGACTACCACCCCGACTCCAAGAAGCTGACGCCGGGCGTGTTGCGGGAGAGCTTTGAAAAGCTGAAGGAAGGCTAGTTCTTCGCCTTTAGGTGGTCTCGGCCGGTTCCGCAACGTCGGAATCGGCCGTTTTTCCAGGCTGCTCGAATTCTAGAATCGGCTGGTCCACCTCCAAGCTGTCGCCTTCGGCGGCGAGCGTCGCCTTCACCACCAAGTCATCGGCGGCTTTGAGGCTGTTCTCCATTTTCATTGCTTCAACTACGGCGAGTTCATCGCCGGCCTTGGCTGCGTCTCCTGCCTTAACCGCCAAGCGCACCAACAGGCCGGGCATGGGCGCGAGCAGGAAACGGCTTAGGTCCGGCGGCGGCTTGTCGATCATGTGACGCATCAATTCGGCGCCGGCCGGCGTCAGCACTAGGGCGAAAACTTCCGCGCCGCGATGCGCCAGCCGATAGCCGGCGCCTTGCCCATCCACTTGGACGCGCACCATTGAGCCATTGAGCTGCGCGGCAAAGACGGGATTGCCCGGCCGCCAAGCCGTCACCACCCGGTAGTCGCCATCCGTGCAATGGACGTCAAAGGCGCCGCCGTTCTCCACCACTCGGACAGCATGGTGCGTCTTGTTGGCGATGACCACCCAGTCCTCCCCAACCACTTGGGCGAAGCGACGGGTCCGCCCCGTGAGCTGCGCCGCCCGCCCCGCCCGCAAACGGTGCAGCACAGCCGCCGACACAACCAAGTTCATCGCATCCTCCGTGGTTGCGCCATCGGCTTGGAAGCCATCGGGAAACTCCTCGGCGATGAAGTCCGTGGTCAGCCGGCCCTCCCGAAAACGCGGACGGCCGACCACCGCATTCAAAAAGCTGGCGTTGTGCTTAACGCCGCGAATGCAGTATGCGTCCAGCGCGTCCCGCATTAGGTCAACGGCCTGCTCCCGGCTCTCGCCGTAGGTCACCAGCTTGGCGATCATGGGATCGTAGAACATGGAAACCTCCCCGCCCTCTTCGACGCCGGTGTCCACCCGAACTTGCGCCGTCTCCGCCGGCGGCGCATAGCGGGTTAAGCGGCCGATGGACGGCAGGAAGCCGCGCAACGGGTCTTCGGCGTACACCCGAGCCTCAATCGCCCAGCCCTTTTGCGCAATGTCCGCCTGGGCAAGGGGCAGGGCCTCGCCGGCGGCGATGCGGATCATCAGCGCCACCAAGTCCTGGCCGGTGACCATCTCCGTGACCGGATGCTCCACCTGCAGGCGGGTGTTCATCTCCAAGAAGTAGAAATTGCGGTCCGCATCGACGATGAACTCCACCGTGCCGGCCGAAACATAGTTCACCGCCCGGGCCAAGGCGATGGCCTGCTCCCCCATCGCTTGGCGGGTGGCCGGGTCAATGAAGGGCGAGGGGGATTCTTCAACGACCTTCTGGTGGCGGCGTTGGATGGAGCATTCGCGCTCCCCCAAATGCACGATGTTGCCGTGGCGATCGGCGATGATCTGCATTTCGATGTGCCGCGGCTGTTCGATGAACTTCTCCGCAAACACCCGCCCGTCCCCGAAGCTGGACTTGGCTTCGTTGGTGGCGCGCACAAAACCCTCCCGGCACTGCGCATCGTCGTAGGCCACGCGCATGCCCTTGCCGCCGCCGCCGGCGCTGGCCTTGAGCATCACTGGATAACCGATTTTGCGCGCCACCTCCACCGCTTGCTGCGGACTTTCAATGACCCCCGCATGTCCTGGAATGCAGTTGACCCCGGCCTCTTGGGCGATGCGCTTGGAGGTGATCTTGTCCCCCATGCTGGTGATGGCCGCCGCATCCGGACCGACGAAGGCCGCCCCCGCGCCCTTGAGGGCCTCCGCGAACTGCGCATTCTCCGAAAGAAAGCCGTAGCCCGGATGCACCGCATCGGCGCCGGTTGACGCCACGGCTTCGAGCAAGCGGTCGATGCGCAAATAGCTGTCCGCGGAGGGAGCGCCGCCGATGCGCACCCCCTCGTCGGCCATGCGCACATGCAGCGCGGCCGCGTCGGCGTCCGAATAAACGGCGACGGTGGCGATACCCATCCTGCTCGCCGTCTTGATGACGCGGCAGGCGATTTCGCCGCGGTTGGCGATCAATATCTTCTTGAACATGTTGGCTTGGACCTAGAGGGGAATGTTGCCGTGCTTGCGCCAGGGATTCTCCAGCCGCTTGTCCCGCAGCATGGCGAAGGACTTGCAGATGCGCCTTCGGCTCTCATGGGGCCGAATCACGTCATCGACGTAGCCGCGGCTGGCGGCGACGAAGGGATTGGCGAACTTCTCCTGGTATTCGTCCGTGCGGGCTTGAATCAACTTGGCGTCGTTCTTGTCCTTGCGGAAGATGATCTCCACCGCTCCCTTGGCGCCCATGACGGCGATCTCGGCGCTGGGCCAAGCGAAGTTCAGATCTCCGCGCAAATGCTTGGACGCCATCACGTCGTAGGCGCCGCCGTACGCCTTGCGGGTGATCAAGGTGACCTTGGGCACGGTGCATTCGGCGTAGGCGTACAGCAGCTTGGCGCCGTTCTTGATGATGCCGCCGTATTCCTGGGCGGTGCCCGGCATGAACCCCGGCACATCCACCAAAGTGAGGATGGGAATGTTGAAGGCGTCGCAGAAACGCACGAAGCGGGCGCCCTTTTTCGATGAGTCTATGTCCAAGCAGCCGGCCAGCACCATCGGCTGGTTGGCGACCACGCCGACGCTGGCCCCCTGCAGGCGCATGAAGCCGATGACGATGTTCTTGGCGTAGCCCGGCTGCAGCTCGAAGAACTCCCCTTCGTCGGCGATGGCGACGATGGCCTCGGTGATGTCGTAGGGCTTGGCTGGATCCGCCGGCACCAAGCTGTCCAAGGCCGGCGCGGGCCGGTCGGCCGGGTCGTCCGTGGGCCAGCGGGGCGGTCCCTCCCGGTTGTTGAGCGGCAGGTAGTCGAAGAAGCGGCGGGTCAGCAGCAGCGCCTCCACGTCATTGGCGATGGCTAGGTCCGCCACGCCGGACTTGCGGCTATGCACCCCGGCGCCGCCAAGCTGCTCCGGCGTAACCGCCTCATGGGTGACGGTCCGCACCACTTCCGGGCCGGTGACGAACATGTAGGAGGAGCCCTCCACCATGAATATGAAGTCCGTCATGGCCGGCGAATAGACCGCGCCGCCGGCGCATGGCCCCATGACGACGGAAAGCTGCGGCACCACTCCGGAAGCCAACACGTTGCGCTGGAAGATCTCCGCGTAGCCGCCCAAGGACGCCACTCCCTCCTGAATTCTGGCGCCGCCGGAGTCGTTCAGGCCGATCACCGGAGCGCCCACTTTCATGGCTTGGTCCATGACCTTGCAAATCTTCTCCGCATGGGCTTCGGAAAGCGCCCCGCCGAAAACGGTGAAGTCCTGGCTGAACACGAAGGTCAGCCGGCCGTTGATGGCGCCGTAGCCGGTCACCACTCCGTCGCCGGGAATCTTCTGCCGCTCCATGCCGAAATCGGCGCAGCGATGCTCGACGAAGCGATCCCACTCCTCAAAGCTGCCCTCGTCGAGCAGCAAGCCAATGCGCTCCCGCGCGGTCAGCTTGCCCTTGGCGTGCTGCTGCTCGATGCGACGCCCGCCGCCGCCCAGCAAAGCCGCCGCCGCCTTGGCCTTAAGCCTCTCCAGGTTGTTTTGCGCGGCGCCTCCCTCATTTTCCGAAGCCAACATTCCACTTCTCCATCATTTCCTTACCATGGCGGTTACGGCAGTTCCGTGCCGCCCATTAGGCAGCGGTCGATTTCACGGGCCGCCTCGCGGCCCTCGTTGATGGCCCAGACCACTAGGGACTGGCCGCGGCGGCAGTCGCCGGCGGCGAACACCTTCTCCACGCTGGTTTGATAGCGGCCGTAGTCGGCCCGATAGTTGCTGCGCTGGTCGCATTGCAGCCCAAGGGGTTCGGAGACCTCGTGCTCCGGGCCTAGGAAGCCCATCGCCAGCAGCGCCAGATCCGCCGGCCACTCCCGTTCGCTGCCCGGCACGTCCTCGAACTTGCCGTTCTCGAAGGCAACGTTCACCGTATGCACGGCTTTGACGCGGCCGTTGCCGTCATCCACGAATTCCTTGGCGGAAACGAGATAGACGCGGGGGTCGTCCCCGAACTTGGCGGCGGACTCCTCGTGAGCGTAATCGACCCGAAAGATCACCGGCCAGGTGGGCCAGGGGTTGTGCGGGGCGCGCTCCGCCGGGGGCTTGGGAAAGAGCTCGAAGTTGACCAAGCTGCGGCAGCCGTGGCGCAGGGAGGTGCCGATGCAGTCCGCGCCGGTGTCGCCGCCGCCGATGACCACCACATGCTTGCCCTTGGCGGAGATGAAGGCGCCGTCCGCAAAGTCGGAGTCCAGCAGGCTCTTGGTGTTCTTGGTGAGGAACTCCATGGCAAAATGAACGCCGTCCAGGCCGCGCCCGGCAATGGGCAAGTCCCTCGGCGTCGTGGCGCCGGTGGCCAGCAGCAGCGCGTCATGCCCATCCACCAAGGCGCGCACGTCCAAGCTGCCGTTGGCGCCGTCCGCCACCGGCGCGTTGGGGCGGAAGGCCACGCCCTCCTCCTCCAGCAGGCGCAGCCGCCGCTGCACCACCAGGTCCTTGTCCAGCTTCATGTTGGGAATGCCGTACGTCAGCAGCCCGCCGATGCGGTCCGCCCGCTCAAACACCGTCACCTGGTGGCCGGCGCGGTTCAATTGCGCGGCGGCGGCCAAGCCGGCGGGGCCGGAGCCCACCACGGCGATGCGCTTGTCGGTGCGCCGCGGCGGCGGCTGCGCCCGCACCCAGCCGGCGGCGAAGCCTCGGTCGATGATGGCCATCTCGATGTTCTTGATGGTCACCGCCGGGTCGGTGATGCCGAGCACGCAGGCGCCCTCGCAGGGGGCCGGGCAGACGCGGCCGGTGAACTCCGGGAAGTTGTTGGTCTTGTGCAGCCGCTCCAAGGCCTCGCGCCAGTGGCCGCGATAGACCAGATCGTTCCATTCGGGAATCAGGTTGTGGATGGGGCAGCCGTCGTTGGATTGGCAGAAGGGCACGCCGCAGTCCATGCAGCGGGCGCCCTGGGTGGCTAGGCGCCGTGCATCGTGCTCAGTGTAGATTTCCTTGAAGTCCGCCAGCCGTGCGTTGGCGTCCCGATAGGGCGACGCCTGGCGCTCGAACTCCATGAAGCCCGTTGTCTTGCCCACCGCCCAACAGCCCGCCGGATGTTCCTAAACGCCGCGGCCGGCGCGGCAAACCCGCAGCGCTAGCCCGGCGGGTTCAAAAATTGCCGGCAACTGATTGAATTGCAAGGACATTTCTTCAGGGAGCAAGCGGCTTGGCGCAATATGCGGGCTTACGCCAGCGCCACATCGTCCGCCGACGATGCAGCATGGCGGCGGCCGACGGCTTGGGCCGCCCGGCGTTGCTCCAGCACCCGCTTGTAGTCCGTGGGCATGACCTTGACGAATTCCTTAAGGCTGCGCCGCCAATCGCTGAGCAGGCGCTCCGCCACCACCGAGCCGGTGCGCCGCAAATGCGCCTCGACCATCCGCCGCAGTTCGGCGCTGTCCTCGGCGCCGACCATTGGCTCCAGCGCCACCATGTCCGGGTTGCAAAGCGTCTCAAAGCCGCCGCCGGGGTTCCACACATAGGCGACGCCGCCGCTCATGCCGGCGGCGAAGTTGCGCCCGGTGGGGCCGAGGATGGCGACGCGCCCGCCGGTCATGTACTCGCAGCCGTGGTCGCCCACGCCTTCGACGACGGCCAGCGCACCGCTGTTGCGCACGCAGAAGCGCTCCGCCGCGACGCCGCGGAAGTAGCACTCGCCGCTGGTGGCGCCGTACAGGGCCACGTTGCCGATGAGGATGTTGTCCTGGGCTTGGAAGCGGGAGACCTTGGGTGGATAGATGATGAGCCGGCCGCCGGAGAGCCCCTTGCCGACGTAGTCGTTGGCGTCTCCCTCCACCTCCAGGGTCACGCCCTTGGCGAGCCAGCAGCCGAAGCTCTGCCCGGCGCTGCCGTTGAACTTGAAATGGACGGCGCCGTCCGCCAACCCCTGCGGCCCAACCGCTTCCGTGATGCGGTGGGAGAGCATTGCCCCCACCACCCGATTGGTGTTGACGATGGGCAATTCGCAATGCACCGGCTGGCCCCGTTCGATGGCCGGCGCCGCCAACTCGAGCAGTCGCTGGTCCAAGGCCCGCTCCAAGCCGTGGTCCTGGCTGTGCATGGCGTAGGCGCCCAGAAACTCCGGCGGCTGCTCGGCCGGTGCCAGCACGGCGCTGAGGTCGAGGCCATCCGTCTTCCAGTGGTCCAGTGCGCTGCGCACGTCCAGCGCATCCACCCGGCCGACCATCTCGTTGACCGTGCCGAAGCCGAGTTTCGCCATGATTCGGCGCAGTTCCTTGGCGACCATGAAGAAGTAGTTGATGACGTGCTCCGGCTGGCCCTTGAACTTGGCCCGCAGCGCCGGGTCCTGGGTGGCGATGCCCACCGGGCAGGTGTTCAGGTGGCACTTGCGCATCATGATGCAGCCGAGGGTGACGAGCGGTGCCGTGGCGAAGCCGAACTCCTCGGCGCCGAGCAGGCAGGCGACGGCGACGTCGCGCCCGGTCTTGAGCTGGCCGTCCGTCTGCAGCACCACCCGGGAGCGCAGGTTGTTGACCACCAGGGTTTGGTGCGTCTCGGCGATGCCCAGCTCCCAAGGCAGCCCGGCGTGCTTGATGGAGGTCAGCGGCGAGGCGCCGGTGCCGCCGGAGTCCCCGGCGATGACCAAATGGTCGGCCCGGGCCTTCACCACCCCAGCGGCCACCGCGCCCACCCCCACCTCGGCGCCCAGCTTGACGCTGATGCGGGCGTTGGGGTTGCCGTTCTTCAGGTCGTGGATGAGCTGGGCGATGTCCTCAATGGAGTAGATGTCATGGTGCGGCGGCGGGCTGATGAGGCCCACCCCCGGCGTCGAGTGGCGGATGCCGGCGATCACTTCGTCCACCTTGTGGCCCGGCAGTTCCCCTCCCTCCCCCGGCTTGGCCCCCTGCACGATCTTGATTTGCAACTCGTCGGCGTTGGCCAGGTAATGGATGGTGACGCCGAAGCGCCCGCTGGCCACCTGCTTGATGGCGCTGCGCTTGGAGTCCCCGTTGGGCAGGGGTTCGTAGCGGCGCGGATCCTCGCCGCCCTCGCCGGTGTTGGACTTGCCGCCGATGCGGTTCATGGCGATGGCCAGGGCCTCGTGGGATTCGGCGCTGATGGAGCCGAAGCTCATGGCGCCGGTGGCGAAGCGGCGCAGGATCTCGCTTTCCGGCTCCACCTGGTCCAAGGGCAGGGGTTCGGCGACGGGCTTGAAGTCCAGCAGGCCGCGCAGGGCGGAGCGGGCCGAAGTCTCTGCGTTGGCGTGCTGCGCGAAGCGCCAGTAGGCGGCTTCGTCATTGCCGCGGGCGGCGACCTGCAGGTCGGCGATGGCCTTGGGGTCCCACATGTGGGCGTCCCCATGCCGCCGCCAGTGGAAGTCCCCGGGATTGGGCAGCACGGCCACCTTGCCGCCGCGGTCCGGGTAGCCCAAGCGGTGGCGGCGCTCCATTTCCTGCGCCAGCACCTTGAAGCCCACCCCCTGCACCCGGCTGGCGGTGCCGCGGAAGGCGCGTTCCACCACCTCGTCCGCCAAGCCAACGGCCTCGAAGATCTGGGCGCCCTTGTAGGATTGCAGGGTGGAGATGCCCATCTTGGCCATCACTTTGAGCATGCCCTTGGCCACCCCCTTGCGGTAGGCGGCCACCAAGTCCGCGTCGCTGTTGATGTGGGGCGCATCGGCCAAGGCGCCGCCGGCCTTAGCGTCCCACAGGGCCTCAAAGGCCAGATAGGGGTTGATGGCGTCCGCGCCGTAGCCCACCAGCAGGCAATGATGATGCACCTCCCTGGCTTCGCCGGTCTCGACGATGACGCCGATGCGGGTGCGCTCATGCTGGCGCACCAGATGATGGTGGACGGCGCCCATGGCCAGCAGGGCGCTGATGGGCGTCGCCTGTGCGTTCATGGCCCGGTCCGAGAGAACAATCAGGCTGTAGCCCTCCGCCACCGCTTGGCTGGCCTGTTGACAGATGCGGCCCAAGGCGGTGCGCAGACCGTCCTCGCCGGCGCCGGCCGGAAAGCAGATGTCGATGAGGGCGCTGCGCCAGCCGCGGTGGTCCAGCCCCTTGATGGCGGCCAGCTCCTCGTTGGAGAGAATTGGATGGGGGATGCGCAGCCGGTGGGCGTGGGCCTCGGTGGTCTCCAGCAGGTTGCGCTCTGGCCCGCAGCAGCACTCCAGGGCCATGATGACCTCTTCGCGGATGGAGTCTATGGCCGGGTTGGTCACCTGGGCGAAGCGCTGCTTGAAGTAGTCGTAGAGCAGGCGCGGCTTGTCCGACATCACCGCCAGGGCGGCGTCGTTGCCCATGGAGCCCAAGGGGTCGCGCAGCTCCTTGACCAAGGGCAGCAGCATGATCTGCATGGTCTCCACGGTGTAGCCGAAGGCGTTCATGCGGGCCCTCAGGCTGGCCTTGTCAGCAGCCGGCGATGGGGCCGGCGGCAGCTCCGCGAGCTCGATGCGCTGCCTGTTCAGCCAAGCCTCGTAGGGCCGGGCGTTGGCCCATTCGGTCTTGATCTCCGCATCCGGGATCATGCGGCCCTGCTCGAAGTCGATGAGGAAGATGCGGCCCGGCTGCAGGCGGCCCTTCTCCACCACCCGCTCCGGCGGCACCGGCGCCACGCCGGTCTCCGAAGCCATGACGCACTTGCCGTCGTCGGTGATGAGGTAGCGGCTGGGGCGCAGGCCGTTGCGGTCCAGCACCGCGCCTATGTAGGTGCCGTCCGTGAAGGCGATGGAGGCCGGGCCGTCCCAGGGCTCCATCAGGCAGGAGTGGTACTCGTAGAAGGCCCGCTTGGCCCGGTCCATGCCGCGGTGCTGCTGCCAGGCCTCCGGAATCATCATCAGCACCGCCTCCTGCAGCTTGCGGCCGGTCATCAGCAGGAATTCGAGCACGTTGTCGAAGGTGCCGGAATCCGAGCAGTCCGGCTCCACGATGGGGAACAGCTTGGCCAAATCCTCCCCGAAAAGCTCCGAACGCACTACGCCTTCCCGGGAGTTCATGGCGTTTTGGTTGCCAAGCAGGGTGTTGATCTCGCCGTTGTGGCTCATGAAGCGGTTCGGCTGGGCGCGGTCCCAGGAGGGGAAGGTGTTGGTGCTGAAGCGGGAATGCACCATCGCCAAGTGGGACTCGAAGTCCGGTTCGGCCAGATCGCCAAAGAAGGGGCCCAGCTGGGCCGGGGTCAGCATGCCCTTATAGACGATGACCTTGGAGGACAGCGAGCAGACGTAGAAAAGCTGGCGCTGCTTAAGGCTTGGGTCCCCGCGCAGGCGGTGGGTGGCGTGCTTGCGGATGAGGTACAGCTTGCGCTCGAAGGCGTCCCCAACAACGCCGGATGCACCGATGAAGAGCTGCTCCATGTGCGGCATGGCGGCGCGGGCGGCCTTGCCGATGTCCGCTGCGTCTGGATGCACGGGCAACGAGCGCCAACCCAGCAGGGCTTGGCCGGCGGCGGCGACCTCCTCGGCGAGCACCGTCTTGCAGCGTTCCCGCTCCGCCGGATTCCTGGGCAGGAAGACGACGCCAACGCCGTAGCTCCCCGCCGCCGGCGCCTCCGCGGCAAGGCTTGCCGCCGCCACCCGGGCCATGAAGCGGTGCGGCAGGCCGAGCAGGATGCCGGCCCCGTCCCCAGTGTTCTTCTCGTAGCCCAGCCCGCCGCGGTGCTCCATGCAGCAGTTCATGGACAGGGCGGATTCGATGATCTCCCGGCTGGCGCGGCCTTTGATGTCGCAAATGAAGCCGACGCCGCAGCTGTCCTTTTCGAACGCCGGATCATAGAGGCCGCGCTTGGCCGGCAGCCCGCCAACCCTGGATTCAGCCCTTTTGCCGGCGCCGCCTGCAGCCATGAATGGTTCGCGTCCCCTCAATGCGCTTGCCCAGACAAAGGCTTCAACCGCAACGCCGGCAACTTCTTCAAGCGTTGGTTGACGGGGTCCACCTCTATGCCGGCGGACTCCAAGGTCGTGAGCCCAAGCAGGGGTTCGGCGTTTTCGTCGCCGATGATGATGCGGCCGGCCGTCAGGTCGCCCATGAACTCAATGAACGCACGGGCGAAATCCATCCTGATTTGGCGGCCGTCCGCCGTTTCGTAAGAGCGCTGGCCCTCCGGATCAAGGCCAATGGCCTCAATGCAGGATCGGGGCACCAGACAATCCGTCGCGCCAGTATCGACCAAAAACAGGCCGTCCCAGCTTCTCAACGGATCAGCCGGGTTGCGGATGGTGACGGTGACATGCACAGCGCCCATAGCCTTGCCCTTCCTCCCAATTCACGACGACGGCCAGCGCCGACCGGCGCCGGGTGAGGGCGAAGCCTATCATGACCCGCTCGAAGCGGACAATACGCGGGGCGCACCCTCAACGGGCCGCTCGATACCAGTAGGGATGCAGCACCTTGAAGCCCAGCTTGGCGTAGAGCGCTTGGGCGGCCTCGTTGTCCGCCGCCACCTGCAGGTAGGCGATGTCCGCGCCCTGCGCCCGGCCCCATTGCATGAGGGCGCGAACCAGTTGCTCGCCCCAGCCGCGCCGCCGATGCCGCGGATGGGTAACGACGTCGAACAGGCCGAGCAGGCCGGACTCCACTACGCCAAGGCCGCAGGCCAGGGTGCGTTCGCCGCGCCGCAATGCGGCGTAGGCGCAGTCGGTGTGCACGGCGTTGAGAATGGCGCCGTGCAGGCGGGTGAACTTCTTGGACGCCCCGGTTAGGGCCGCATGGCTTTGCAGCCACTCTCCTTGGGTGAGCATGAGGCAGTGCGGGGCGCTTGCCGGCTGGGCAAGGTGCGCCGTCAGCACCAGGCTGGGATCCACCCGAGCATAGCCCCTGCGCCGCAGATAGTCGTCAAGCAGGCCCTGCTCCGACGCCGGGTTCAGCCGGAAGACGCATCGCAGCCGCTCCCGGGCGTAAAGGTTCTCGCAATGGCGCACCTTGCCCGCAACCTCCCGGCTGCCCGGATACAGGGGCGTTACGGAGTTCGCCCGCTTGGTGAACCCCTTGGCGAAGCGCAGCAACCAACCGTCCAGCAGCACCTGGTGCAGAGCCGGCCAAGCGTTCACTGAGGCTTCCTCAATGCGGCGCTGCAGGAATTCGGAGCGCATGGGGATTTCTCACGCGAAGGGTGCGCATACGGGCGATTGTGCCTCTACCATAGCAGCCAACCCATATCCAGCAAGGCAGATGGCGAGACCCGCCCGCCCCACCTACCCCGTGGTGGCCCACACCCTGTTGCTGCGCAACGGCGAGATCTTTCTGCTGCGCCGCTCCGCAACCGGCTTCATGGACGGCTATTTCTGCCCGCCCGGGGGCCACCAACAACCGGGCGAAAGCGTCAGCGCCGCGGCCCGCCGCGAATGCCGGGAGGAGGCCGGCGTTGACCCTCTGGACTTGCAGCCCCGCTGTGCGCTGCCCTACATCTCCGGCCGCCGCCAAGGGCTGAACTTCGTCTTTGAGGCGCATGCCTTCAGCGGCGAGCCCGGCATAGCGGAAACGCAGCTTTTCAACGCCTGTCAGTGGGCGCCGCCCCACGCCCTGCCAACCCCCACGGCCCCCTGGCTTGCAGAAGCCCTGCAAATGCAGGAGGGGCAATGGTACAGTGAGTTTCCATGATCCGCACCTCCAGCGAAAAGCCCCGCACACCCTATTTGGCGTACGCATTGTTGGCATGCGCGGCCATCCTGATGGTTGGCGTCACCGTCTTGGACGACTACGGCGCGGGATGGGATGCGGGGTGGCAGCACCGCTTGGCCGCAAGAAACCTTGAATTCATACTAGGGCAAGCGGAGTTACCCCCAGAAGAAGAGCCCACCCGATTCTACGGGGTGGCGTTCGAACTTCCGCTGCTGCTGGTCGAGCGGGCTTTGTGGGGGAGGGAGGGGGACATTCGCAACATCCTGCTCAGCCGTCATCTGCTGACGCACATGTTCTTTCTGGCTGGCGCCCTATGTTGTTCGCTGCTGACGCACCGTCTGTTCAACAACCGCCTGCTGGCGTTCCTGGCGTTGCTGCTGTTCGTGCTGCATCCCCGTCTATACGCCCTTTCTTTCTACAACAGCAAGGACCTGCCCTTCCTCAGCATGTTCATGATCAGCCTCTACTTGACGCACAGGGCGTTCCAAAAGGACACGCTGGGAGCATTCGTCATTTGCGGAGTGGGCGTTGGCGTTCTGATCAACCTTCGAATTATGGGGCTCATGCTGTTCCTGGCGGTCTTGGCGATGCGGGCGCTGGATTTGCTGCAAGCGCCAAGCGGAGAACGCAAACATGCGACGGCCACCGCAAGCGCTTTCACCATAGCCAGCGGCGGCGCACTTTACGCCGTGTCCCCCTATCTTTGGGCAAACCCGCTCGAACTGCTTACGGCGCTGCAGACGCTGTCCAAACACCCTACCAACCCCTCCGAAATGTTTCAAGGCAACTGGGTTTCCGCTCATGCCCTGCCGCCGCACTTCATCCCTACTTGGATAGCCGTATCCACGCCGCCGGCAACATTGCTGCTCGCCGCCATCGGCGCAATCGCGACCTGTGCATACGGCCTAGCCCAGCCTCGGACGGCGCTGCGCAACACCGGCCTCCGCTTCGGAATTTTGTTGGTCGCCTGCCTGGCGCTGCCCTTGGCGGCGGTTGTTCTTGCAAATTCAACGATGTACGACGCTTGGCGGCACATGTCGTTCCTCTACGCCCCGATATGCCTGCTGGCCATAATGGGCCTGCATTGGATCGGCGCAACCATGAAGAATGCCCCCGGCCCTTGGCGGGCGGGAGGCTATGCCTTGGCGGCAATGGGCATGGCGGTGACGGCCGCGGAGATGGTTCGAATTCATCCCCTACAACACGCCTATTTTAATTTTTTGGTGGATCGGTCAACGCCGGGGCATCTCCGCACTCAATATGAAATGGATCCAAGACAGGACAGCTGCCGAGAAGGATTGCTTTATCTGCTTCGGCGCCATCCCCAAACGTCTGTCCGGGTACTTGATGGATACGCTGTATCCAAGGCTTGGGTGATCTTTCCGAAAGAGCAGCGGGAACGGTTGGTTCTAGTCCGGGATGGCGAGGATTTCCGTGTCACCTGTGGGAAAGCGCTCCACGAAGCAAGCGCCGCCGCCTCTGATGAAACTAGGACTGTTTTTAGCCAAAAGCTGTACAACAGCACCCTGGTCAGGGTGACGGCGGCAGCCGGTGCGAGCCCCTGACTCGCTCGGCCTCAATGTCCACGCTAATGACTTGAACGGCCTAGGTCCGCCCAATGCCAAGTTGCATCGAGAAGCTCAAGGGCGGTTGGCGAAGCCGCGCCAACCTGCCGTTGGTTCTTCTGCTGTTGGCGCTGGGCACCCTGTTCCTGTTCGGCAACGACCGCGGCCACTTCTACCGGCCGGGGCATCATGACTGGCTTTCGTCAAAATACCTGACGCTCGCCGAAAACCTGTCGCCGGAACACAACTTCGCACGATTTCATCGGCTGCATCCAAATCAAAACGGCAACTCCGAACTCAGCTTTGTATACCACCGCTTCCCAATCGGCGGCTATGCGCTCATCAAACTGGCCATCCTGCCATTCGGCGACGATCTGTCCGCAAAGATCCACGCCGGCCGAATGTTGATGCTGTGCTTCTTCGCCGCGGCCGCAGTCTTGGCGCACCTTGCCTTGAGCCGCATTGCCGGCAGCCAATGGATAGCCTGCACGGCGACGGGGTTGGCGTTCTCCTCCCACCTCTGCCTGTACTACAGCGACATGATCGCCACCGAAGGGGCAATGGACCTCTTTGCGGTGATGCTGGTCTTCCACGGACTGACCCTATTCGTTCAGGAAGGCCGCTTTCGGCAACTGCTCGCCAAGACTTGCATTGCGCTGCTTCTAGGCTGGCATGTTTATGCGCTGCTGCTGCCCTTCATCGTCTTCAGCCTCGCCAGCGAAGTGATTCGGGCGGCGCCGCAGCTTGCCCAAGCCGCTCCGTTGGACCGGATGAAGCGCATCGTCGGCCTGCTTTTCCTTAGCCGCCCCGTTGCGCTGGGCGCCGTCGCCTTGGCTTTTGGGTTGTTGGTGCTGTCGTCCAACATGGCCAGTGAGTTGTTTGCGCTGGGCGGCGCCAAGACAGCGGCTGAATTGCCAACGTTCGGCTCCATGCTGCGGCGAACGGGGCTAGAGCAAAGTCCGGACCTTCCCACGCCAATAGCTTGGCCGCATTTCCTGGAAAATCAATTGCAAATTCTCGGCGGCATGATGCTTCCCTACGCCTTGCCGGGCTACGCCAGCGCAATGCAGCTGGAGATGAGCTTGCCTGCGCATCCAAACCTGCCAACAGCGTTTGCGGACCTGTTCAAGGTCGGCATGGCGGCCTTGGCGGCCTGCCTAGTGGGGCTGCTTTTCGCCCGCCGCAAAATTTTATTGGCGAGCTTAGCGCTATCGGGTTTTTTCTGGGCTTTGCCCATGCGCCATTCCGTAGCTTTCCATGATTTCGAAGGCTTGTTTTACATCGGCGTCCCCCTGACCCTCTTTGCGCTGGTTCTGCTGTATTTGCGCAGGCTGTCGGGCGAGCGTCTCATGGCTCGCTTAGCGGCCGCCGCGCTGTTGGTTTTTTGTTTCTCCAACTTTCAGATGCGCCTGGTGGGCAACGATGCCGACGAGGCGAATTTCCAAGCGGAGGCGCTTGCCGACTTTCAAGCCATCCGCGCCCGGACCTCGCAGGGAGACGCCATTGGAGTCATGACGAAGGAGCTTGACCCTCGCAAAGCCGTAGGGGGGGTGCGTCACGCCCTGGACTACTATCTCGCCCAAAGAGCCATTCTGGTGGGCCATCTGTCGGAATTCGCGCCGGACCAAGAAAAGCTCAAAGCCCTGGACTTCATAGTCACCAATTGGCGTGAACCGGGCGCTGCAACGCTCACGCCGAACAACCAGCGGTTCTTCCTCTACAACCGCCCCCCCCCCCCCCCGACATCCCGCTCGCCAGCCTGTTGGCGCAATCCAACTTCAACGTTTACCTTGCGGGCAACGCTCTGATCTACCTCAGGTCGCCATGCAAGGAGGCCGACACGACGGCGCGATTCCTGCTGCACGTTTTCCCAACGGACCCGGCTGATCTGCCGGAAGACCGGCGACGGCACCGCTTCGACAACCTGGATTTCACCTTCAATCGGCACGGCGATCACTCCAAGACGCACGAAACGACGTTCTGCACGGCGGCGATCGACCTGCCCAACTACGGCATAGCTAGAATCAGGACTGGTCAATTCGATGAGCAGGGGCCGATCTGGTGGGCGGAATTCCCCATGCCCAGGTAGGCGAAGCCGGCGCCGCCCAAGTCCGCTTGAGTGGCTGCAAACCGCGGTTCCGCTATAGAATGGGCGCCTAAGCCGCCATTGGGGGAACGCCATGAATGATCCTGTTCGCGTCACCGTAACCGGCGCCGCCGGCCAGATCGGCTATGCGCTGCTGTTCCGCATCGCCGCCGGAGAGATGCTGGGCGAGGATCAGCCCGTCATCCTCCAAATGCTGGAGATCACGCCGGCCTTGGGCGCCTTGGAAGGCGTGGCGATGGAGCTTGACGACTGCGCCTTTCCCCTGCTGCGCGGCCTGGTCTGCACCGATGATCCCGCGACGGCTTTCCAGGATGCGGACTGCGCCCTGCTGGTGGGGTCGCGCCCGCGCACCAAGGGCATGGAGCGCAAGGACCTGCTGGAGGCCAACGCCGCCATCTTTTCGGAGCAGGGCAGGGCGCTCAATGAGTCCGCCAACCGCAACGTCAAGGTGTTGGTGGTCGGCAATCCAGCCAACACCAACTGCCTCATCGCGCAGCGCAACGCGCCGCATCTAAACCCGCGCCACTTCACCGCCATGACCCGCTTGGACCACAACCGCGCCATGGCCGCCCTAGCCAAGCGGACCGGCGCCCACACCAGCGAGATCGACGGCCTGTGCATCTGGGGCAACCATTCCTCCACCCAGTATCCGGACCTGCACCGCGCCACCGTGGCCGGGGCCAGCGCCATGAACTTGATCGACATGGCTTGGTATGAAGGGGAGTTCATGCCGGCCGTGCAGCAGCGGGGCGCCGCCATCATCGAAGCCCGGGGGTCGTCGAGCGCCGCCTCCGCGGCCAACGCGGCCATCGAGCACATGCGCGATTGGTCTTTGGGTTCGGCGTCGGTGCTCAGCATGGGGGTCCATTCGGATGGCGGCTACGGCGTTGCGGAGGGGTTGATCTACTCCTTTCCGGTGCGTTGCGCCGGCGGCGACTGGCGCATCATAGACGGCGTGGAGATCAACGAATTCAGCCGCGCCAAAATGCAGGCGACGGAGGCCGAACTGATGGAGGAGCGGGACGCAGTCGCCCACTTGCTGCCCTAAGGTGAGCGTCAGCGGCGAACTCCGCAACGAGCCAACGGCAGAGGGCGCCAGCAGCAAAATCCGACTCTTTGGACGCCGGTGCGCCGCCTGCGGAAAGCGGTTTGGCGACCGGCGGAAACGGCAGGGTCAAGCGCAGGCTTATGGGCGGTCGGCTTAGGTTTTTCGGCAAATTGACGGTGCTGGCAACGGCGTCGGCCTGGGCGCAGCCGGCGGATGATCCCACTGCGGCGTCCGCCGCCCGCAACGCCGTTTTTGGCCGCTGGGCGGAGCCGCGCACCATCCTGGAGTTTCGGGAGGAGGCGAACGGCCAGCTGAGCGGGCGCGTGGTCGCCCTCAAGGATCCCCTGTATTCGCCGGAGGACGAATTTGGCCCCGCCGGCGCCCCGCGCCGGGACGACCACAACCCGGACGAGTCAATGCGCAGCCGCCCCATGCTCGGCCTCAACTTGCTGTCCAACTACCGCTTCGACGGTCAACGCTGGCGGGGCGGCATCTACGACCCGGAATCCGGCCGCACCTACGCTTCAAGGCTGCAAGTGGACCAAAACGGCGACCTGCGCCTGCACGGCTATCTTGGCGTTCCCCTGCTGGGGCGCACGGCGGTGTTCAAGCCGGTGTCCCTCTGCGCCGACTACATCGTGGAAATGCTGCAAAAGGCCGAGCTTGACGACTGCGGCGCACCGGCCTCCCCCAAGACCCTTGCCGGAACCCCGCACTAGACCAGCCGGGAATGCGCCGTCGCCAGCCACCCCTTGCCTAGCCCATGAACATCCGCCAAGTCTCCAGATCCCGCACCGCCAGATAGGTGTTTTGCCTACGGGTCTCCCCCAGGGTGGCGTTGGGCGCGCCGCCGTAGTTGTGGCCCGGCAGCAGCAGGGTGTCCTCCGGCAGGCTCTTCAGCTTTTGCAGGCTGTGGTACATGTCCTCGGAGTTCGAGCCGGGCAGGTCCACCCGCCCGCAGCCGTTGATGAACAGCGTATCCCCGGAAACCAAGGCGTTCTTGATGCGGAAGCACTGCGAACCCGGCGTATGGCCCGGCGTGTGCAGGAACTCCACCTCCACCTCGCCGACCTGCAGGGTGTCTCCGGAGTCCACCGCGGCGATGTCGCTGGCCGAGAGCCCCGTCACCTTGGCGACGCCGGCGGCCTCCCGCCGGTGGGCGTACGCCTTGACCGGATGCTTCTCCATCAATTCGGCCAAGCCCTCGATCTGATTGTTGGCGAACGAGCCGCCGATGTGGTCCGGGTGGTAGTGGGTCACCAAGGCGCCGGTCAGCCGGTAGCCCCGCTCCTCTATGCGCTGCAGCAAGCGGTCAATGTCCCAAGCGGGATCGACGATGACCAGCTCCCGGGTGGAGCGCGAGCCGATCAGGTAGGTGAAGTTCTGCATGGGGCCGATCTGAATCTGCTCCATGACGAGTTCCTTGTCTTGGGTCCATGCCATGAGAAGCTCCTTGCTGCGCCTGCATCGGCATCCGAATGCGACGGGCATTTTACGGAACTACGGGTTATAGTGAACCAGTATTTGCAACCGCAGCGCCGGTTAGCGCACCCAAGGTTCAAGCGCTTGGGCGCTGTGGCGGCCATTGGCAAAAACTTGCAGGAGCAACCAATGCGCTACGCCTATTGCGAAAGTCCCGTGGGGCCGCTGCTGCTGGCGGGGCGCCGCGCCGCGCTGGAGCTGCTGGCGTTTCCCTGCGGCAACCAAGCCAAGGCGCCGGAGGCGGAATGGGAGGCGCGGGACGCCCCCTTCGCCATGGCGGCGCGGCAATTGGCGGAATACTTCAACGGCCGGCGGCGCACCTTCGAGCTGCCCTTGGCGCCGCAAGCCACCGCCTTTCAGCGCAAGGTGCTGGAAGCCCTGCAAGCCATCCCCTACGGCGAGACGCGCACCTACAAGGACATCGCCGCCGTCATCGGCCGCCCCAAGGCCGTGCGCGCCGTGGGCGCCGCCAACGCCAACAACCCCATCCCCATCATCATCCCCTGCCATCGAGTGGTCGGCAGCGACGGTTCGCTCACCGGCTTCGGCGGCGGCTTGGACGCCAAACGAATGCTGCTGCGCCTTGAAGCCGAAACGGCCGCGGCATGAGTCGCGGCCGGCCGGCAGTCGAATCACAAGCCAACGTCGATTGGTTCATCTTCGGCGCAGGGACCGCCGGCATCCTGCTGGTTTGCCTGCCCCTAGTGCTGTTCCCCGAAGCGGGCAAGGAGGCGCTCGCCGCCGCCTTCGCGGCGGTCACCCACGGCCTTGGCCCAATCTATCTGCTCGGCGCCTTGGCGGTGCTGCTGTTCTTGCTCTACTTGGCGTTCAGCCGCTTTGGCAAGGTGGTGCTGGGCGCCGACTCCACTCCGGCGTACTCCTCGTTCAGCTGGGCGTCCATGCTCTTCTGCGGCGGCATCGGCACCAGCGTACTCTATTGGGGCACGGTGGAGTGGGCGCACTACTATTCGGAGCTGCCGTTCGGCGGCGCCCCAGGCACGCAGGAATCCGTCCGCTGGGCCATGGCCTACCCCATCTTCCACTGGGGCTTCATCGGCTGGGCGCTCTACTGCCTGCCCGGCGTGGCCATCGCCTACGCCTACCATGTGCGCCGCATACCGGTGCTGCGCCTGAGCACCGCCTGCCAAGCCGCCTTGGGGCGCCACACCGAAGGTTGGCTGGGGCGCTGCGTGGACTTGCTCTTCATGGTGGGGGTGCTTGGCGCGGTCACCACCGGAGTCGGCTTGGCCATTCGGATGATCGGCGCCGGCTTGACGAGCCTGCTGGACATTGAACCGACTTTCCTGCTGGACTTGGCGGTCATCGCCATCATCACCAGCCTTTTCGCCACCAGCGTTTACGTCGGCCTGGAGGCCGGCATCAAGCGGCTCAGCATCATCAACGTCGGCCTCGCCTTAATGCTTTTGTTCGTCGTCTTCGCCGCCGGCCCCACCAAGCACATCCTGGAGCTGGGCGCCGCCAGCCTCGAGCACACGCTGCTCAATTTCGTTCCCATGAGCATCTGGATAGATCCCTCCAACTCATCGAGTTTCGATGAGTCCTGGACCGTCTTCTACTGGGCTTGGTGGCTGGCCCTAGGCCCCTTTATGGGCATGTTCATCACCAAGATATCCAGAGGGCGCACCATTAAGGAAGTGGTGCTGGGCACCATCGGCTACGGCACCCTGGGCTGCGTCCTGTTCTTCATCGTCCTAGGCGGTGCCGCCCACCATCAAGAGCTCGCAGGGCAGACGCCGGTGTTGGCGCTAGTGGCCGACGGGCAAGGACCGCAGGCGGTTGTGCGGGTACTCGATGCGGTGGGCGTCGGCAGCTTTCTGCTGGGCCTGTTCGTGGTGATTTGCATCATCTTCAGCGCCACCAGCTACGACAGCGCCGCCTATGTGCTGGCGTCCTCCGCCACCAGATCCCTGCCGGTCCACGCCCATCCCGCCCGTTGGCATCGGGTGTTCTGGGCGTTCGCCCTTGGCGGCCTGCCGATTTCGCTGGTTTACGTGGGTGGGCTCGTCTCCCTGCAGTCCGCCGTGGTGGTGACTTCCGTGCCGCTGCTGGCGGTGTTCGCCCTGCTTGGCGCCGCCCTGGTCAAGGGCTTGGCGGCTGACAATCCGCAGCAGCCAAACCCGCGCCCCACATCCATGCAACGGCCGGGGGCGGGCTAGCCGCCCAATCCGCGGCGGCGCCTTTGCACTCGTTCAGTCCAAGGCCGCGCCGGCTTCCTCGCGGCCTTGGCCGCCGCCGCTTTTCCTGTTGATTCGCCAATACTTGGAGCCGGCCAACGAGAGGTCGTACATCAAGCCTTGGCTGCCGAAAACGAACCCCACTATGGGCTGCTGGGTGTTGTTGGTGTCTATGTCCCGCACGGCGCCGAACTCGGCGATGGCGATGCTGCCGTCAACGCCGGCCTCCCAGCCGTTGCTGGCGCGGAAGTGGTTGAGCGCCGCCTCGGTCAAAAACACGATGACCTCGCTGCGCGCCTGAACGCCGATCTGGAAGCCGATGGACGCCTTGGTGGTTCGGTAATACTGCACAGTTTCACCGCCGATGAGCAGCGCCCCGTTGCCAACGGCGCCGCCCACTCCGAAGCCGGCCTTGACCACGGTGGGAAAGACGAGTGCGCCCTTGGCCAGCTCAAGCACTTCCCGCGCCGCCCTGTCCTGCTCCTGCAGCCTTGCCAAGGCGGCCTGAATGCGGGCGTCAAGGTCCGCTTGGGAGGCCGTTGCCGTCGCCGCAAGCAGCGCCAGCAATGTCAGCCCATAGCTGCCAAGCCCTCTGCGCCGCAAAAAAATTACTTTATTTTTCAACAGGTTGCACCCGATGATCTTGCAACAATTCCAAAACCGTGACGGCGAACGGAGCAGCGCCTAGCACCAAGCCGCCCGATGGCCGCCGAGCATACCCAAATGCCGCGCTTGGCGCCATCGAACCGCCCGGCGTCAAGAAGCCGCCCAATCCCCGGATAAGGATCGCTTGGCCGCTGCCAGTGGCCCTCTGGGGCCGCGGGCGGGGCGAACTCACTCATAGCCAGTAAAAATGCGGGCTGTAGCCGTTTTCGCCGATTTTGGGTTACTTTGTGGGTACTTTCAGAAAAAAGTTGCGGATTCGCTAACCTTCGCCTTGACGCCGGCCAAATGCAAGCGGTAGGATGCGCCATGCGCACCTTGGCAGGTTCCATCAAAGCACGGCTAGTTTGCCTGTGCGCAAGCGCATCTATGCGCCTCCCTCTTCCCCGCCAAGGGCGCACCCGCAACCAAGAGGGCAGACCAATGGGCAAAAGCGAACAGACCGGGGGGGGGGGGGGGGTACGGAAACGACCCCCGCAAGGAACCGAAGCCGGATGCCGAAGCGAAGCAAAAACGCCCGTGGTCAAAGCCTCGCTTGATGTTCATAGAAATGGATTTCACGCAGGCCGGCGGCGCAAGTTCGCAATACGCCGACACCGAAGCCACAGCGGTAGCTTATGGCGGCCATATCACAGGCACTCGCTACCGAATGTCCTAGTGCGCCCATGCGGGGCCGGTGCCTGTGTTGGTTCTCCCTTCACGCTTAGTAAAGGCACTGGCCCCGCGCCAAGGCGCATGGTCGGCGTGTCTGGTTGAAGGATGCTGCGGGCTTGTCATTGCGCCGCGGCGCGTGTGTCCAGAATGCGAATCGAATGATTGAAGCGTGAAAGCGCTTGCCCTCGCGTTGACCTTGCTTTGGGCTTCAACGGCTTCGGCGCAATGGTGGTTCAAGCCGGACAAATGGGCAAAGCCGGACGGGACAAAGGAAGAGCTTGAAGCGGATGCGGCGGAATGCAAGGCCGAAGCCGAAAAGAATCCACAAGGGGCTTCATTGAATTTCAGTTGGTGCATGAAAGACAAAGGGTACTCTTTGCAATTGAACGGGAATTGACCATGAAAGCGCTTGCCTTGACCTTGACCTTGCTTTGGGCTTCCACGGCGTCGCCAACGGAAATCGCTTGCAACGAGTCAGACGTGAAAATGGCCGTCGTTAGGCTGATGTTGCAGGTATTGGAATTACAGGAATCGGCGAAGCTCGCCGCAGAAAACCTTGGGGTAGCTGCCCTCATGGATCCGGGAGACCCGGAGGCGATGTTTCTTACAATGCACATGATGGCAATGAAGGAGGTGAAGCGCTTGGAAGGTTCCATACAGTCTTACCGCAAAATGTTGGAATTTGTAAGGGATGTAAGGGATGATTCCGCCCATTGCTTTGATGAACCCGAATGACAAACACGCCAAGGGCGGCAAGCGGCCGTACCGGATGCGCATCGTTGTCTAGCCCATGCGCCATACGCTCACCGCTAGCCTGCAACCGCAAGCCGACCACAACAACTAGGGGGACAATCAGCATGAAACTCGCAATGGCAATCGCTTTGACCTTGCTTTGGGCTTCCACAACTTCGGCGCAATGGACAGTCATTGACAGCACCGACGATTTCACGGGGGAAGTCTCGCGTAGTGCTGCAAGTGCGCCTACCGAAGTACAGGGCCTCGATTATCCCGCCACAGGGGGGATAACCGTTCGATGCGGCAAACGAGAAAAACTAATACGCCTATGGATTGATGGTTTTTATTTCAGAGAGACACTTACCGGCACCACCAAGGAATTCGCCACAAATGCGGACGGTAAAATCGAACAGTGGACTGGCCTTATAACAGATATGTTCGATGATGGCGAATCATCCATGTTAATTGCGAATGGCCCAGCCCCAACAAAAAAGTTTTTGGCTATGCTTGCATCCGCCAACACGCTTAAGGTTCGGGTGCGTAACATGCTCGGCTACGCGGCTGTGTTGGATATCAACATGGAAGGTGCGGAACGGGCTATTGAGCGTACTTTCATAGGATGCTAGAGAGGCGACCATGAACCGAGGATTTTTGCTGACCTTGGCGTTCGCCTTGGCGTTGCCCGCAACGGGCTTCGCCTGCACCCGTGAAGAAATGCAGATTGCCAAGATAAACCTTTTGGTGGCAGTGGGTGAACTGGAATCTGCGCTGAATCTGCAAGCTCCCCCGGCAATGGCGTTTCTCTATTTGGAGGCCGGCGAAGGCAGTGTAATAGAATTCCATGCGGAGATATTGCGCCAACCGCCGCTAGGAAGAAATCACGCGGCAGTTCGGGCTTATCGCAAAGCAATGGCCGAATTCAACCGATGCGCGAAAAAGCGAAGAGAGACCACCTTGCCGCCACTACCTACTTGACACAAGATTGCTTGCGCAACCAAGGCGAACCGCCAAGGCGACCATCATGCCGCCAGATTCGCACTGATTTGCGCCTTGGCGCGTCTGCGCAGCCTCTTCGCCACACAAGCCGCCTCGGATTGCGCCTTGGCGGTTCGCCATGCCTCCGGTTTCCGCCAATGGCCGGCCCATGAAACTGAATTCACGCTCCCGGCCGCCTGCCTAGCCATGCGCCAAGGCGCAATCCGAATTGTGAGGGGCCCTCACAATTCCGGCCACAATTCCGCCCAATTGTGATACCGGCCCACAATTCCAGACAGAAAAAAAGCGTGCGCAGCAGACGCTAAACGGCAGAAAATCAGTCGCCACAGTACCTTTGCCTAGCGAGCATGGCCACAGGCTGGCCAAATCGCGCCGTAGCGAAGCGCTAGCGGCTTGGCAGTAGGATGATAGGGTTCGGCTTGCGCTTGTCTGGGGCGATTCTAGGGCCGCTTGTGGTCACGTTGCCTGTCGATTCCGGCTTCACTAGCAGGCTTGCGTTGAGGCGGCTTCAAGCAAGCGTTACCCGGCGTTACCGCGGCGTTACCTATGGCCCAAGGCAAGCGAACCGCACGGGTGCTTCTAGGCGGCGTGTGGGCATCGTCGGCTTGAACTCGCCTTCGCCTTTCCCACAAGGATGGCCCTATGGCGACCGGCAAGCTGGTCAAGGCCAATCAAGGTCAAGTCTCCAATTGCGGTTGACGCTGGTTGACGGTTCCCCATATATCCCCCAATAAAACATTTTGGCCTGTTTTTGGTTTATTTGCGGATAGGTAGGAAAGCGTCAACTTGCGTCAACCATCGGGCATCAATTCCGGTATGTCAGACTTTGGCAACTTGAACCGAACGCGAGCCAAGCCCCGAACGCTGCGGCCGTCTTCTTTAACATTTGTGCGTTCTGCGTAGGGGAACAACTCCAGCACTAGCTCGGCTATGGTTTCGGATTTCTTGAACGGGCGGCCGGCCTCTTTCGCCTTGACTTTGATTTGGTCATAGGACAGCTTCGATTCCCA
Organism: Candidatus Azophilus sp.; assembly: GCA_965200465.1. Taxonomy (GTDB): domain Bacteria; phylum Pseudomonadota; class Gammaproteobacteria; order Pseudomonadales; family Azotimanducaceae; genus Azophilus. The sequence goes on from OZ241358.1 coordinate 1,085,890, forward strand.
ATCACCTTCAAGGTTTTCCTGCAACCATTCCTTATGTGGGTCAACCGCATCCTTTTCCCATTCGCGCCGAAGCGCAACCATTGCCCGGGTGTTTTTGGGCAGTCCTTTCGTCAAGTAATTGTGGCCGCCGGCCAAGGCCCAAGCCACTATTTTCGCCAATTCGCCGGTGCGGGTTAGCTGGCTAAGCAAGTTGGGGTTCCGGTCCGCCTCGGCAAAGGTCTGGTTGAAGTGCAGCGTTCGGATTCGTTGCCACATGGGGTAGGCGTCAGCATCCTTCGGCTTGATGGGGGGCCGCATGTTTCCGCCAATCACCAAAGACGCCTTCGGCGCAAACTCAAAGGAATCCTGCCGCATCCGGCGGGCAATCATCTTCGCGCCGGTGCTAAGTTCCTTGAAGGCGGGCGAGTTCCATGCGCCGCCGTGCATTTCGTCGGCGGTCACCACGCGCTTGCCCACTAGCCGGGCAATCCATTCGGGATGCCTATCCTTGTACGGCGACAAGGCGGCGGCGGGAATCAAGGCGTGGTAGTCACCCGCCACGGCTTGCAGGACGTGCAGGAAAACCGATTTTCCGTTTCTGCCGGTTCCGTAGAGAAAGTGCGCCAAATGGTGGCGGGTGTAGCCGGTCAAGCACAACCCGAAAAGCACTTGGGCGTAATCAATGTCGGCTTGCGAAGGCAGCACTTCGGAAAGAAACTGAAGCCATAGCTCCGGGGGATTGTCGAAATCCGGGTCCGCCCCAAGTTTCATTGAGACTAGTTCCGTGGTCGGTTGCCAAAGGTTCCCACTGCGAAGGTCTAAAATATTCCCCGAAGGCAATCCCACCAAATGATCGTCGGCGTCAAAGGCATCTTCGCGCCTAAAGCAACGGTCACGCTCGGCTAGGAAGACGCACCCTTTGGCGGCGGTGGCGGAATTGATGCCGCGTTCCTTCCCGATACGGCGAATGGCTTCAACCAAGATTGGCGGGTCAAAGCCTTCGCACTGCCACAATCCTGATGCGCCCGGCCGGTGATGCCATCCCGTCGCCGGATTGAAAAGATGGTTTTCCCACCACCTTTGACCTATCATGAAGTCAATGAAGGCGGATTGGTTGACTGGGGGGCGGCCTCGCCCTTTCCCAGTTTGGGCCGGCGTTATTTGCGTCACTGTTGCCAGCGGCGCTTGCGCTTGCGGCGCTTGCGGGGTATTGTTTTGTCCGTTCGCCATGATTATCAACTCCTTTGGTGAACATTGAAGGGTGCGGCGTCGTCAACCGCACCCTTCACTTTCTTCGCAGTATGCGCGGGTGCGGTTGCGTATGCAAGCCCCGCCGTTGCTGCGCCGGTTTGTGTTTTCCCGGCGCACCTTCTCAATTCGTTTTTCGGTGGTCTCAATGCAGGATGCGTCAGTGTCGCAGCCTATGAATGCGCATCCGCGTTCCAGTGCCGCCAGTGCGGTTGTGCCGCCGCCTAGGAACGGGTCACAAATGGTTTGCCCCGGCCACGTGAAGCGGTTGACTATCTGTTGGAAGCCCGGCAACTGCTGGCCCCATTTATGATGCCGGCCTTGGTCGTGCATCTTGCGATTGTCGATTCTGTCAATGAACCAAACTTCCTTGGCGGCCTCGCGTGGTTCCTTGTGGAACACTAGCAACGGCTTCCATTTCTGCCATGCGCGGGCAGTGAAGCTCTTCGCCGTGTTGCCTTCCGAAGTCCATGCCGCCGTCCATCGGTAAACCAAGGCAGGATGCTCGCAAAGCGTGTTCAACACTTGGGGAAGGTAAAGCGTTCCGGTCATTACAACCAACACGCCGCCGGGCGCTAGGGCCGATGCTGCGAATTCCGCAAGGTCTGCATGGACTGGCAGGCTGGCCTTGGCGTATGGCGGGTCCGTGATTACGGCGTCAACCGATGCGCAAGGCACCTTGGCGCGAAGCTCGGCGACGGAACAGCAATGCAGTTCCACGCTGTCAAGCCTAGGGCCGGCTTCGCGCAAGGCTTTGCGTTCGGCGGAACGCTCTCGGCGCAAGCGTTCCTTTTCACGTTTTCTGAAATACGCCAAGCCGTCCGGCGAAGTGAAGTTGGATTCGCCTATGGCAAGGTCAAGCTCGCTTTTCGGATTGGAGTTGCCAAGGCGCATTGCTTGCTCCCGAAGTAGGCGGCAAGCAACGGCTAGGAACAAGTGACGGGCTTGTGTTTGTGCGGGGGCTTGTCTGTAAAGCCGCACCAATACCGGGGAAGCTAGCAGGCTTCGCCCCGGCAACCTATGCGCATTCTACGCGACGATATCCGGTTGTCAACCGGCCAATCCTACACGCTGGCTAAGATGCTGCTGGTGGCGTGAAACCAAGGCGACGGCTGGCGTAGGTAGGGCTTGCAGACTAGCGGCTTGGCGCGAAGCCGATGCGCTTCTAGAAGGCTTCGATTATCCTGCCGGCAACTTGACACAAGATTGCTTGCGCAACCAAGGCGTTGCTGCGCTTGGACGCGAATCTGGGCGCGTTTGGAGGCTTGGCGGCAGGATGGCTAGGCTTTGGCGGATTGAAGCTCACGGCGGCTTGTGTGGCGCTTGCAGGCGAAGGCTAGGGCAGACCGGCTTGCGGTTGCAGGCTTCGGTTATCCTGCCAATAACAAGGCTCGCTTGCATTCATTTATTGCTTTGTTGCCTTAGCAGGTCAATCACGATTTCCATTTGTCCGGTGAGCTTGCCCAAGTTCTCGGAAATCACACGGAACAATTGCGCATGGTCTTTCAACCCTTGCCGAAACTCTCGGTGTTCTTCGGTTCCCGCCTCAATCTGGCGGCGCACATCTTCCTTCAAGTTTCTGAACATGAAAAAAGTGAATGTCATAAACAGGCCAGCTATGCCTGCCCAGCTCAAAAGCAAAAAGTATCCGTTCTCAATCATTCTGTCAGCCCTCTTGTGTGGATTGTCTCCGTTGGTTGATGGCGGCCTAGCCTTGGCGACAAGGCAGGCAAAAAGATGCTAACACGGCGGTTCCGGCGCAAGTCAAGGCCAATCGCCTCGGTTGCAGGCTGGGGCCGGTCGGCTTGGCGAAGGCTAGGGCCATGCTGTCGCGTAGATGCGCACACAAGCGCCGTGGTGCGGTTTTGGAGGCTTGGCAGTAGGTAGGGCTCTAGGTTCAAGCCGGAAAAGCCGCTAGCGAAGCCGTGGGGCTGGCAGGCAAAAGAAAAGGGCGCATCAAGCGCCCTTCTCAATCATCCTGCCGACTAGTGGGCCAGATAATCGGCCCAAGCCTGCATAAGCGGACGGCGTTGCTCCAATAGGTCAGTGCGGTTGTAGGCGGCTTCGGTTCCGTTGCTGGGGCCATGCGCCAAGGCTCTCTCACAAGTTTCATGGCTTGCGCCGGACAGTTCGGCGGCCCAATCCCGAAAGCTGCTGCGGAACCCGTGCGCCTTGGCGTGAATGCCCAACTTCGGCAGCAATCGATTGCCAATGACGTATTCGCGCATTTCAAGGCCCTTGGCGCTAGGGAAAACAAGGTTGGGGTGCAGACCCTTGGCGGCCTCAAGGATGGCGATTGCGCGGGTTGAGAGGGGCACACGATGCGGATTCTTCGCCTTCATCCTTTCCTTCGGGATAATCCAAACCTTCGCCTCAAGGTCAATTTCCGCCCACGTTGCGCCTCTGGCTTCGCTGCTTCGGGTAGCCGTCAGAACCATGAACTCAAAGGCCAGCTTCGCCGCCGGCAGAACCGAATGGGCCGCGTTGACCTTGGCGATTGCGCCGGCAACCATGCTGTGGGGCAAGGCTTCATGATGCTGCACTTCAACGTCAACCTTGGGCATCAAGCGCTTGACGTTCAAGGCAGGGCTTTCGGGAAGCAATTCCTGCAACACGGCCCAGTCGAACACTTGCTTAACCTTGGTCAAGGTTTTCAGCATGGTTTTGTGCTTGCTTGACCAATTGGGCGCAAGGCAGGCTGCTATTTCGTGCTGGTCAATGTCATTGATGCGGAACCGAAGAATCGGCTTGCAGTAGTCGGCTAGGCACTGCCGGTACTCCCTCTCTTCGGATGCGCGATTGGTGGGCTTCCAACCGCCCCGCCAGTGCGCCAAGGAAGGCTCAATGCAATCGGCGAAGGTCGGGGCGCCCGCGCTTCCAGGTTCAAGATGTTGTAAATCCCGCAGCGCTGCTGAAACCTAGCTACTCCTGAGGTTTGCCGGCGTTCAAGGCGTCCAGCTAGGACTGCGCGGCGCGGAGTTGGGCGGCTAAATCCGCAGCTCGGGCTTCGGCCTCGCGACGGGCGGCGGCTTCCTCCTCAAGGGTTCGCAGGCACTCCTTGGTTTCCGGGTCCTGGAAACGCAGGACGCCTTTCCTCACCAGCAGGTCCAAGCCCAAAACCTCGCTGCGCAACAGGCGGCGGCCCTTTTCAACCCGCGCCGGCAACGCCCGGTACTTGCCGCCCTGCAGAACAAGGCATTGCAGCCTTGGGAGATAAAGCCCACCCGTTGCGTCGAACAGCCAATACTCGCGCACCCCGAGCCTCTCGTAGATGTCCCGCTTGCGCCCCAAATCCTCCCGCCAAGTGGAGGGCGAGCCGAGCTCCAGCACGAAGCCCGGCGCCTTGCCCCGCTCCCACAGCTTGTAGGACATCGGAGAATGGTCCAAGACGTCAAAGGCGACGAAGACATCCGGCGCCACCCGCTTGGTGGGGTCTCCTTTTTCAAAGTAAATCAGCAGGTTGCCGGCTACTACAACGTCGGGCCTGTGCCCGAGGCGGGCGTTGAGGACGCTGTAGACGTCGACGGCGTTCTGGTATTGATGGGCGTTCTCGGCCATGGGCTTGCCGTCGGCGGATGGATAGAGCGGATCCTCCATCCGGCTGGGGATCACCGGCCTCACCACGGGCGGCTTCCTGGCGCTCGGCGCCGCCGAGGCCTTGGCGCCCCCAGCCGGCAAGGGCTGCACGGTCAGCGGCGGGACCGCAGCCGGCGGAACGGGATTTTCGGTGGGTTCGGCGGGCAAGGGACTCATGGGATGGTCCTCCAGCTTGGGATGCGCGCACGGCTGGCCGCGTCGGGTGGAACAGTAGCACAATTCAAGGCTCGGGGGCGATCCCGCGCTCCTTGGTTTAAGGCAGTGGAGCGCAGCTTGCCGAAACCTCAGGGGTGCTGTCTGTAGGAAATCTCTGAAATTGCGCAGCACTTGGCGGGGGCTTCGGGAAGCAGCTCCGCCTGCGGCGCCCGCCACCAGTGCAGATCTTGGAGCTTGCCGTCGCCGGTGGCGATTTCGTTCAGGGTGGCCGCTTCGTAAAGGCGGCCGTTGAGCATGACCTTGTCGATGTCGTCCGAGTTGCGGATGTCCTCCAAGGGGTTGCTGTTGAGAACCACCAAGTCCGCCAGCTTGCCCACCTGCAAAGAGCCGATGTCGGCGTCCATGCCTAGGTGTCGGGCGGGGGCGCGGGTGCCGGCGGCGAGGGCCTGCATCGGCGTCATGCCGCCGCGGACCAGGCTCCAGAGTTCCCAGTGGGCACCCAAGCCCTCTCGTTGGCCGTGGCCGCCGATGTTGACCGGCAGGCCTTTTTGCGCCAAGCGGTTGGCGGCGGCGGCGCTTTCCACCGCCGCCTGATATTCGGAGTCCGGCGCCATCAGGCGGCGGATGGAACGGGACTGCAGCACCCGCGGCGGCACATAGCGGGACAGCAGGGGATGGCGCCAAACGTCCGTGTGCTGATACCAGTAGTTCTCGGCAAACAGGCCGCCGTAGGTGACGTTCAGGGTCAGGGTGTAGCCCACCGGCGTGCCGGACCAGAACTGCATCACGTCCTCGTACAGGGGCGCCACCGGGACGTTGTGCTCAATGCCGGTCACGCCGTCGGTGATGAGGCTCATGTCCAGATGGAAGAGGGAGCCGCCCTCCGCCACCACCATCAGCCCCTCCTCGCGGGCGGCGACGTTCACTTGCTGGCGCTGCTCGCGGCGCGGCTGGTTGTAGTTCTTAACGCTGACGGCGCCCTGGGCCTTAAGCCGCCGCACATGGCCGCGGGCGTCGTCCAGGCTGTCGATGACGGCGTAGAGGCCGCTGCGGGCGCCGTAGATGATCTCGCCGGTGGAGAAGATGCGCGGCGCCAGCAACAGGCCGGCCCGCTGCATCTCCGCCGCGGCGAAGATGTGGCTGGCCCAGTTGGCGGGATCGTGGATGGTCGTCACGCCCAAGGCCAGATAGGCCAGGTTCAGCCAGTTCTGCTGCGGCACCAACTCGTTCTCCCCTTGCGGGCCGTGGGCGTGGGCGTCGATCAGCCCCGGCATGAGGGTCTGGCCTTGAGCGCTGATGCGTCGGGCGTTCTCCGGGATAGGCACCTCGGCGGCCGGGCCGAGAGCGGCGATGCGGTTGCCGCGCACCAGCAGGACGCCGTTTTCGATCACCTGGTCCGAGTTGTTCATGGTGATGATGCGGGCGCCCGTCAGCGCCAAGGCGCCGGTGGGTTTGTCGGCCTCGGCGGCGATGGAGAGATCGGCGCCGTCGGCGGGAGCGGCCGCCGCATCCCCAGCCATCCGCCACAGGGTCGGCCCAAGGCTCCAAGACAGGCGGTCGGCGCCGGACCAAGCTGGGAATTGGCCGCCGTCGGCGCTCAGCCGGCGGATGGGAACGGCCTTGGGCGCATCGCCCCCGTCCTGCTCCGGCGCCCCCACCTTGAGCCGCATCGGCGTCGGCGGCATGGGCAGGCGATAAACATGGTAGTTCTCGCGGAAGGCCAGCCAGCGCTCGTCCGGGGAGATCAGCAGACGGGTGGCCAAGTCCGAGTAGGCGTGGCTGCGTTCGTCCTCCCCCTGCAGGCCGATGCTGACCAAATGCTCCTCGCCATCGACGTCCCGGGCGCCGGGGATGTTCGAGGCGTTCTTGGTGCGGGTCAGGAAGATGCGCTCCGAGGCGCCGCCGAAGTGGGGGTCCCGGCCGTCCTCGGTCACCAAACGCAGTGCGCCGCCGGCGGCCGGCAACAAATGGATGCCCGGGTTTTCGGACCACAGAGGCGCAGTCAGCTCCCCGGCGGCGCTCTTCTCCAGCACAATCAGCCGGCCGTCCGGGCTGAACCGCGGCCAACGGTAGTAGCCGGGCGCCTTGGTCAGCGCCTTGGAAGCGCCGCCCTTGGCCGGAACCAGGCGCACCGAACCCAGTTCCGCATCCGTCCAGCCAACGAAGACGATGGAGCGGCCGTCCGGAGACCAGCTTGGAAACAGCTCGAAGCGGCCTTCGCCTTCCCTTGTCAACAACCTTGGGGCGCCGTCGGGCAAGGGCTTGACGTAAAGGCGCCCCAAGGACTCATAGACCACCTCGGCGCCGTCGGGAGACACCGCCGGCCAGCGGATCATCTTGGTGCGGAAGCGATCCGGCGCCACCGCCACCGGGAAGCGGGGCGGTTCGGAAAGCGTACGGGTTTGGCGCACCCGGAAGGGAATTTCAACCACGGACTTGTCGGCCGGAAACAACCGCCGCAGCTTGCCGCCGGCCCAGAACAGGATGGACTGGGAGTCCGGCGTCCAGTCCATGTTCGGATACAGGCCCTGGATGGCCCAACCCTCCTGCATGTCCCGGTCCAGATCTGGGAACAGCAACTCCAGCCGGCCGCTGGCCAGGTCCTTCACGAACAGGGCGCTGCGCTCCCGCAGGCGGCGCACGAAGGCTAGGCGGCGGCCGTCCGGCGAGGGTGCGGCCCGCACGGCGCCCCCGGCGCCGCCCACCGCCACGCTGACCTTGCCGCTGGCCAGGTCGTAGCGCTTGATCTGAAACGCCTCGACGTTGGGGTCCTGGTTATAGACGAAGAGGTCGCCGGGGGTGACGTTCTCCGTGTAGTAGAGGGCTTGGCCGTCGGCGGAGAAGATCGGCTCGCCCAACTCCTTTTGCAGGGTTTCGCTGCGCCGCTCGATCAAGGGCGCTCCCTTGCCGCCGGCGCTGTGGTAAAGCCAGATTTCGCCGGTGCCCATGGAGCGCCAGGTGGTGTAGTGCTTGCGCGCCGCGATGAAGCGGCCGTCGGCGCTCCAAGTGGGGTTGTTCAGGGTGCGGAACCGCTCCTTGCTGACCGCCCGGGGGGCGCCGCCGTCCGCGTTCATCACCCAGATGTTGTCGCCGCCGCCGCGGTCCGAGGTGAAGGCTATCCGGGCGCCGTCCGGCGAGAAGCGCGGCTGCATGTCCCAAGCCGGGCCGCTGGTGAGGGGCTTGGCCTCGCCGCCGTCAATGGGAAGCAGGAAGATGTCCCCCAGCAGGTCGAAGGCGATGGTTGCACCGTCGGGGCTTAGGTCCAAGCTCATCCAGGTGCCTTCTTCCACGTCCAGTTCGACGCTGCGCTTGGGGCCGGGCATGTCGTTGACGTCCCAGCCGTTCGCCGAAGGCGCGGCCAAGCCAAGCGACAGCAAGGCGAGCAAGGCGGTCTTCATGGGGGAACTCCATCACACTGGCTTCGCGGATGTGCGCAAGTTAGCAAAGAAAGCCCATCCCTAGCCAGCCGGCGCCGCGCCCTTACCAGCCTTGCCGCCAAACCTCATGGCCTCGCCCCCCTCCCCGCGCACCGCTTCTTCAGAAGCGCAACTGCGCTGTCACCCCAAAGATGCGCGGCTCGCCGTATTGGCGGTAAGGCTCGTTGACCCAGCCCTTAAGCGGATTGTTGCCGAAGTAGAAGCCGCGCACCTCATAGTCCGCATCGGTCAGGTTGCGGCCCCAAGCCGTCACCTCCAAACGTTCGCCGCGGTAGCCGAAGGAAAGATGCAAGGCCTCGTAGGCGCTGGAGCGAAGGTTGTGGCTGTTGGAGAAGTGGAAGGCGTCCTTGCCCTCCAATTGAACGTTGATGAAGTAGTTGGGGTGAAGGTCGAAGTGCGCCGAGACATGGAACTGGTAGCTCGGCGCATGGGCCTGCTCCCGGCCCCGCTGGCGCAGCAGCTCGTAGGTATCGACATCCCGCACGGTCAGTTCGCCGAGCTTGGTGTCCAACAGGCCCAGCCCGGCGGCAAGCCGCAGCCGCTCCGTCGCCCGCCAAGCGGCCTCCGCCTCCAAGCCGGCGTTCTCGCCCTCATCAACGTTGTCCAGATAGGACTTCCAATCCGCCGGCGGAAACAACACCCAAGCCCTGGCCTGCATGTCGTTGCGCTGCATGTGAAAAGCCGACAGTGTGAACTGCAGGGCGCCGCCGAAGGCGCGGCCCTTGAGGCCGGCTTCATAATTGACGAGGGTTTCCGGCGCAAAGGCGATGCGGGCGTTCAGGAACTCCGCCACCTGCGGGTCCGCTTGCGGGTCCGCGGCGGCGGCGGCCTGGCCGTTGACGCCGCCGGTCTTGAAGCCGCGGCTGACCAAGGCGTAGGCCGTCAGTCCTTCGCTGAGGCGGCGCTGCAGGCTGATGCGCCCGCCCCAGTGGTCGTCATCCGGCTCCGCGGTCACTCCGGCGCTGTCGCCATAGCTGTTGTCGTAGGCTTCAAAGCGCCCGCCGAGGCTCAGCACCCAGCCTTCCGCCAAGGCCCAATCGACCTGGCCATAGACGGCGCGCCGCTTGGACTCGAATTCGCTGCTGAAGGACGACGGCCAAAAGCCGGTGCTGTCCTGCCAATGATCGCCGTAGTCCAGCACCACCTCGCGCCGGTAGTAGTAGGTCCCGGCCACCCAGGAAAAAGACGCCTGCGCCCCGGCGGGCGCTTTGGAGAGCAGGCGCAGGTCGAAGCCGACGGCGTCCCGCTCGCGGGCGTTGTTCTCCGCGCCGCGCACGCCGCCGGCCGCCAGATTGGACCAGTCCCAGTCGAAGCCGTACTCCAAGTCGCTGTCCTCTCGGAACAGGGAGGCTTCAACCAGGAACGGGGCAAAGCCGTCATGGGCCAAGTTCAGGGAAAGGCCCAAGCTCTTTTGCCGGTCGTGGCCGGGCTCGTCGGAGCCGGTGCGGCGGCGGTTCTCCAGGGAGAAGGCGTCATAGCCGTTGTCGGCGTCCAGATACAGGCCCGCCAAATCGACTTGGGTCGCTTCGCCGAGCCGCCAGCGCAGCTTGCCGCGAACGGCAAGTTCGTCAAAGCCGTTGGTGTCGTCGGCGTCCAGAAAGTCGTTCTTGATGTAGCCGTCGCCTTTGAAGCGATGCACCGCCAGCCGTCCCTGCACCCCTTCGCCTAGGGGGCCGCTCAGGACCGCTCCGGCCCGCCAAGCGCCGTAGTTGCCGACGCCGGCGGTCAGGCTGCCCGCAAACTGCTCTGTGGGATCGTTCGTCTTAACCAGAACCAAGCCGCCCAGGGCGTTGGAGCCGAAGGCCGTGCCTTGGGGGCCGCGCAGCACCTCCACTTGGCGCACGTCGTGCAGCACCGCGGCAAGGCCGATGCCGCTGAAGTCCACGCCGTCGATGACCAAGCCGACGGACGCATCCAGCGGATCCTTGAACTGGCTGCGCTCGCCCACCCCCCGCGCCTGCAGGAAGCGTCCCCGGGAGGCGCCGGCCGCGTAGTTCAGGTTGGGCGCCATGCCCAGCACTTGCTCGAGGTGCTCGGCGGCGCGGACGTCGATGCTCTCCGCCGACAGGACGCTGACGCTGACCGGCGCCGCCTCCAAGGCGGCCTCGCGGAAGTTGGCGGTGACCACCACTTCCTCGAGCAGCGCATCCTCCTGAGCGGCGTCCTGTCCAAAGGCCGCCCCCGCCAACCCGCACAGGACGCCAATGCCCAAGACGATTCCCCCGACCCCCCGCTCTCGGCGCCTGTCCGAGGTTAGAGCCTTCAGCCGGGGTGCGCGAGGGGCCTGCCCCTCGCATGCAAGAGCCTTCAGCCGGGGTGCGCGAGGAGGCACCCCTCGCAGGAGAAAGCTCAGCCGGGGTGCGCAAGAGGGAAACCCTCGCAGGACAGCGTAATTCCAGCAATGACCAAAAAAGGGAGGTCGGCCCAAACCCAGGGAAAGGGCGAACTTTGGCAGCGTAAGGCGGGGAACGTGCATGGCGGCTCCTTGCGAATTCGGCTTTGCGGTGCATCAAGCCCAAGGAGCGCGTTTGGCAACCTATTCCTACGCCGGCGTTATCCGGATCAGGTTCAAAGGGTCCACCAGTCAAGGCCGCCAGCTCCAGCCGGCGCAACCAGTGTCTCAGGAGAAACCACCCCTTAGGCGGTGCCGATTATGCCACGGATCGCGCACTAGACGCGGAATCTGAACGGGATCGCCGACCTTCCGGACCTTTGTCTGTCAGGCGGCCTTGTCCATAAGGTGGGTGCTGCGGCCCAACGAGCAGGGCCGGCGACGCCGCAAGCGTCAGCCCGCGCCCACGCGCCGCGGAAGCTCGAAGCACGAGCGGCTTCGGGATGGTTGCGGCAAAAGGCCCAATCCTGTGCGAAGATGCGCTCCCCTCAAAATGTCCGAAAGGTGGTGATCCCGTTTACGAAGTTGCGCTTGTGGTTAGTCTTGGCTTATTGATGCATTGCAGGACATTGAACATGGCGAAGGTGGCGTTTCGCGGCCGGCTTGGGCTCCGCCGTGGAACCTGAGGACTCCGCTTTCGTCGCCTTGGCGAAGCGGCTAGGGGAGGGCGCCGTGCTGCTCGATGGGCGGTCGCGGGAGCTTTACGGGCAGGACGTCTCTGGAGACGCCTGCCCGGTGCGGGCGGTGGTGCGGCCCGGCGGCGCCGCCGAGCTGGTGGAAATCGTGCGGTTCGCCGGACAGCATGGGCTGGCGTTGGCGCCGCGCGGCGGCGGGATGTCCTACAGCAGTGGCTATGTCTGCAAGCAGGGGCCGGCGCTTTGTGTGGACATGGGCCGGATGGACGGCATCTTGGAGGTCAACAGGGAGGACATGCATGTCACCGTGCAGGCTGGCTGCACCTGGGCGAAACTGCATCAGGCCCTGGAGCCCTTGCGGGTGCGCACGCCCTATTGGGGCACTCTCTCCGGCATCCAGGCGACCGTTGGCGGCAGCCTGTCGCAGAACAGCCTGTTTTGGGGCAGTGGGCGCCACGGCTCCGCCGCCGATTCGGTGGTTGGCTTCGAGGTGGTGTTGGCTAATGGGGAAATCCTGCGCACCGGGGCCGGGGCGCAAGTCAACGCCGCACCTTTTTTTCGCCACTACGGGCCGGACCTGACGGGGTTGTTCACCTGCGACGCCGGGGCCTTGGGCATCAAGGCCGCGGTGACCTTAAAGCTGATCCCGGCAACGACTGGGCGCACTCATCTGAGCTTCGACTTCGCCAACCACCGGCCCCTGTTCCGGGCCATCTCCGAGGTGTCCCGGCAGGGCTTGGCGGAAGCCTGCTTCGGCTTTGACCCGGTGATGCAGGCGCAGCGCCTGAAGCGCGAATCCCTGATGCGGGACATCCAAGCCCTGCGTGACGTGGTGCGGCAGCAGGATGGGTTGGTCAAGGGCTTGCAGGAGGGGGTGAAGGTCGCCTTGGCCGGGCGCGGCTTCATGAAGGACGTGGACTTCTCCCTGCACTTCATGGTGGATGAAGCCAGCCAAGCCGCCGCCGCCGAAGCCGCCGGGCGCATTCGCGCCATCTGCGCCGAGGAGGGCGGCAAGGAAATCGAAAACAGCATCCCCAAGATCGCCAGAGCCAACCCGTTCGGTCCGCTGAACTCCATGATCGGCCCGGCCGGGGAAAGATGGCTGCCGGTGCATGGGCTGCTGCCCCACTCCAAGGCCATCGCCGCCTACGAAGCGGTGGAGGCGTTGTTTGCGGCCAACCAGTCCGTTCTGGACGAGCACGGCATCCTGCACGGCGCCCTGTTCACCTATGCGGACACCAACTGCTTCGTCATTGAGCCGGTCTTCTATTGGCCCGATCAGCTGAACGCCCTGCATCGGCAAAGCGTCAATGAAGCGGTTTTGCAGCGGGTGCAGGACTTCCCGGAGAACTTGGCGGCGCGGGCCGAGGTGATGCGTCTGCGCACCGAGGTCATGGGCCTGTTCAAGGACTTTGGGGCTGCCCACTTGCAGATCGGGCGGTGCTATCCCTACCAGGAGGGCCTGCGGGAGACGCCGAGGCAACTGGTGCAGGCGTTGAAGAAATTGCTGGACCCGGAAGGGCGCATCAATCCGGGCGCACTGCTGCCCGCACCTTGACCCGTGGATGAGGATTTAGTGGTCGGAGCTTCGCCTTGGAGTTCCCAACGCGCCCGGAAGTTCACCCGGCGCGGCTCGTTGTAGTGGAAGGTGCCCGCTTAGCGGTGACGGCGGCCCGCAGCGTGTGGCGCATCAAGCTGGGGATGCCCGCTTTGGAAAAGCCGTCCGCAGCGTTGACAAGGAAGCCCATGTGCCGCATTGAGCGCCATGCGTCCTCAAGGGCGCCTGTCCCGCAAATCCTCAAGCCCTCGGCAACCCAATTGTCCACAGCCGCATCCGCGACTGCAGCGTCCTCCCCGCCGGAAGACAGCAGGCCGCGGGCCACAGCCGCACAAACGGGGGCTATGCCGGCGGAACCGAACTCCGGCGCGTCGGCCATTTCGCGCCAACGGTCGCCGTAATATTCCGTGCGCACTTGGTTCACCTCCGCCCAAGCAGCTTCGACATGGGATGCTGTGACCATGCGCTCTTTCGGCCAGTCCAACCCATCGTAGAGCGCCTCGCCCCAAACCTGCAGGAAGTAGGGGTAGCCCTGAGAGTCGGCGTGGACCATGCGCAACGCATCTGCGTCTGCTTCGGCATTCAACCCGGACGCCCGCAGGCCCTCGCCGACAGACTGCGCCGTCAAGAATGCGGAGTCCCGCGCAACCCCTCGTCGGTCAGGGGGGGCGCGACCCTAGATCAGCCCCCGTTCGCTGAGCTTGCGGATCACCTGCGCCTGCACGCCCTGGAAGTGGCTGCGGTGCGGCTCAATGACGTTGCCGTCGCCGTCCAGCAGGCTGTTGGCCGGATGCACGGCTTCATCCCGGTACAGGTCGGAGAACAGGCCCAAACGCTGCCGGGTGAGCACGTTGAACATGCCGGGCCGACGGCGGTGGTCGCGCAATGCATCCAAATGAACGTCCGCGTATGCGGCCATGGATTCGCCGGCGGCGGCCTCGGCCAGCACCCGCCCCAAATAATCCACCACCTTGGAGGCGCCGTCCGCCGACTGGCTGGGCAGGTCCACGCCGGTGACGCCGGATGAGTTGGCGGAGACGACGTACAAATGGTTTTCATAGGCCCTAGTCAGCTTGGCGGCATTTTTCGGCGTCAGCGCCGGGCTGGCCACTTCCGAAGAGGAATGGCAGATCAGCTCCGCCCCGTTCAGGGCCAAGGCCCGGCAGACTTCCGGGAACAGGATTTCCTCCGAGGCCACCGCCGCCAGCCGGCCGATTGCGGTATCCGCGACAGGAAACAGGCTGTCCGCCCCGTAGATGTCCAGATACTTGTCCAGCACATCATGGGGGGTGGGGCCGAGCATCGAGATCAGACGCCGGTAGCGCAGTGCGCAGTTGCCGCCATCGTCCAGGATGAAGCTGGTCTGAAAGTACAACTCCGGGAAGTGCGGGTCGGTTTCGTACAGGTTGCCGGACAGAAACAGCCGGTTGTGCTGGGCGATTTGCGCAAGACGCTCGTGCTCCGCCCCATCCGCCGCCACGCAGGCCCGCGCCCGCCAGGAGGCGACGGACTCTCCCAGGGGATGGCCGGTCAGGAAATGCTCCGGCAGCACCACCAGCCGCAGGTGCGGGCCGATGAACTGCTTGCTGGCCGCCACCTGGGCCGCAACCCGCTCCAAGCCGGCGCCGATGGCGGCCCGGCAGGCCGCCACATCCGGGCATTTGTTGACGGCGCGCACCGCAATTTGCAGGGCCAGCGCCGCATAGCCTTGCACTTGCATCCGCCGAATGATAATGCACCGCCGCGGCGGCCAAGGCCCGGCGCCCGCAACTCCACGGCATCGTCGAGCGGGCCAACCGAACCGCCCGACCCGAATGCTGGCGCCTCCACGACGGGGAACTGAACTGCAAGGCCATGAACGCCGCCTTGATCCAATGCCTCAACTACCGCAGCAACCGCAGGCCGCACCGTTCCCTGGGGATGCGAACCCCCGCGGAACAGGCTATCCTTCCAGACAAGGCCGCCTGACGGAAGAATGTCCGGGAGGTCAGTGATCCCGCACATGGCTGTCGGGAAGCACAAGGGTAAATCTTGGCGGCCTATTTGGTCATCACCGCGCAGATTAACGATCGGGAGCGGTTCATCAGCGGCTACGCGGCGGCGGCGGCGCAGTTGACGGCGCGGTTCGGCGGCGAGTACCTAGTGCGTTCGCCGGGGCTTGAGGTTCTGGAGGGGGCGCATCCCGGCGGCTCCCTGGTGATCTCCAAGTGGCCGGACAAAGCCGCTGCCCTGGCCTTCTGGAACTCCCCGGAATATCAGCAGGTCAAGAAGCTGCGCCAGGGCATAGCCGACTGCCAAGTGCTTCTGGTGGAGGATCCACCGGCCGCAAACGAAGGCGGCGGAACCAACGCCCAAGCGCACCATTCTGATCGTGCGGGACATGCAGGTCAGCAAGCGCTGGTATGAGCAGGTGCTGGGGAGGAAGCCTGACATGAGCCTACGCTTGCAACGCGCCAACTTCCTGGTCAGCAACCTGGAGCGAGCCTTGCAGTTCTATCGGGACGTCCTGGGGTTTGAGGTGGCCTTCGTCAAGGCGCCGCGCCAAACCAGCTACTCCCACCGGGTGTTTGGCATAGATCGCAGCCAGCCAGTGGGGTTCGCCACCCTCAGCACCCCCGGCCAAGCGCGGGTGATGGCGCTGACCGAGGTGGCGGACTTGCCGCCGCAATCGGAGCCTCGGCGCGGCGCCATCGTGCTCGACGTGGCGGACATCGATGCCGTGGTGGCCCGTGCCAAGGCGCGGGAATTTAAGGTGTTTCCTGAAGAAAGGCTGTTGACCCACGATGGCCGGGTGGGCCGGGAGGTGGGCCTGCTCGACGCCGACGGCAACCTCAGCGTGATTTACAACATTCCCGCCGAGTAGAAAAGCCGCCCGCACAGCATCGCAACGGCATGTTCAGGACGAAACGAAAAACGGCCTCACCCGCGCGGCAGCGTTGGCTGCGCCTAGCCAATAGGCGGCCAAATGGAGCAGGCGGCGCGGCTGGCTTAGCCGAGCCGAGGGTTGGGCCGCCGCCATGAGCGCAGTCGCCGACGGCGGGGTTCCCCGCAAGGACGCGGCGTCGCCGGTTCAGTATCCCCCGGCGGGCAAGGCTTGGTACATGGTCATCCTGCTGACCATCGCCTATGTGGTCTCCTTTGTTGATCGCAACATCCTTGGCCTGCTGATCGACCCCATCAAGGCGGATTTAGGGCTTTCCGACTTCCAAATCGGCCTGCTGCTGGGCCCGGCCTTCGCCGTCTTCTACGCCACCATGGGCCTGCCCTTGGGCTATTTGGCGGACCGCCGCCGCCGCACTTGGATAGTGGCGGCGGGCATCGCCCTGTGGTCGGCGGCCACCGCCTTCTCCGGGCTGGCGCGGAGTTTCGCGCAGCTTTTCGTCGCCCGCATGTCGGTGGGCATCGGCGAGGCCACCCTTAGCCCCTGCGCCATGTCCCTGATCTCGGACTCCTACCCGGAGGAAAGGCGCGGCAAGCCCATCGCCCTGTACTCCAGCGCCATCTCCGTGGGCAGCGCCCTAGCCGCCCTGCTGGGCGCGGCGGTGCTGGCCTGGGCGAAGGCCACCGAGCATTTGGCGCTGCCGCTGGTGGGCGAACTGGCGCCTTGGCGGATCGCCTTCATCGCCGTGGGCCTGCCGGGGCTGCTGCTGGCCCTGCTCTTCATGGGCCTGCCGGAACCCAGGCGGATGCTGGCCGGCGCCCAACGCGCCGGCGCCCATCTGGGGCACATGCTGGGGCATGTGGGCCGCAACGCCGCCACCTACCTAAGCTTCGTCTCCATCTTCTGCGCCATGACCATCGTCGCCTACAGCCACGGTTGGCTGGCGGTGACCTTTAACCGCACCTTCGGCTGGCCAGTGGAGCAGTTTGCCGTGGCCAACGGCCTCGCCCTGATCATCATCGGCCCGGCGGCGGTGAATTTCGCCGGCTGGCTTGCGGACCGCTACACCCAACGCGGCCACCGGGATGCGCCGTTCCGCATCGCCATGTTGGGGCTGATCCTGGGGCTGCCGCCTTCGGTGGTCGGGCCTCTGCTGGATGACCCCTGGTTGGCCTTTGGCATGTTGGCCTTGGGCAATGTGGGACTTGCCGGCGTTTCCGCCACCGGCGTCACGGCCCTGCTCAACATCGTGCCGGCGCGCATTCGCGCCCAAACCGTGGCGTTGTACTACATGGCCATTAGCCTGTCCGGGCTGATGCTGGGGCCGCCCTTGGTCGGCGCCCTCAACGACTGGATTTTCGGCGCCGAAGGAGTCCGCTACAGCGTTGCCTTGGCGCCGCTGATCTTCGGCGCCCCGGTGCTGGCGCTGCTGCCGCTCAGCCTGCGGCTGTACCGTCGGGCCCTTGACGACAATTTGGCCGAAAACTGAGGCAAGGCGCGATCTTGGCGCCCAATTTCGGAGACAGGGAAACCCCAAGACGGTGGCGGTGCCGTCGCCGATGGCAACCTGTGATCTTGACGCCCTCTTCCAGAGGCGGGGGAACTCTGCTTGGTGCGCCGCCAATCGGCCATCTTGACTAGGGCCTTGCCGAAAGTCCTCCCGGCCATCAACCGGCGGAAGGCGTCGGCTGCTTGGTGTAAGCCCTCCGATACGTCCTCTTTGAACGCCAGCTTGCCGGCCTGCAGGTGCGCGCCGAGGTCCGCCTCCATCTATGTACGCAGCTCTTCGTGGTCACAGACCGCCAGCCCTTGCACGGTCGCCTAGGCGCGATGATTAGGGCCGGATTCGGACCCGCCTCCGCCAGGGTTTTCAGCAGACTGTTGGGGCTTTGGATTGAGGGAGTTGCGCCGTGGTCTTTTTTGCGCTTTTTGGCGGGGCAGGCGCACTGTGCCTTAAGCGGCGCGGCATTGCCTTTTCGGGCGGTTTTGGAATGCTTTGCGGCGGAGTATCATGCATGGCCCTTGCAAAGGCCCTTTTGCGGGGCGTGGCTGAAGGTTTGATCCCATGCTGAAGAAAGTTGTGCTGGCCTATTCCGGCGGGCTGGACACCTCGGTCATTTGCCGCTGGCTGCAGGAAGTCCATCAGGCGGAGGTGGTGACCTTCACCGCGGACATCGGCCAAGGGGAGGAGGTGGCGCCGGCCCGGGCCAAAGCCGAGGCGATGGGAGTGCGGGAGATCCACATCGAGGATCTGCAGGAGGAGTTCGTCCGCGACTACGTCTTTCCCATGTTCCGCGCCAACACCCTGTACGAGGGGGAGTACCTCTTGGGCACCAGCATCGCCCGGCCCCTGATCGCCCGGCGCTTGGTGGAGATCGCCGAGGCGACCGGGGCGGACGCCATCGCCCACGGCGCCACCGGCAAGGGCAATGACCAGGTGCGCTTTGAACTCGGCGCCTACGCCCTGAACCCGGACATCCGGGTGATTGCGCCTTGGCGGGAATGGGACCTGAACTCCCGGGAAGCGCTCATGGCCTTCTGCGAACGGCAGCGGATTCCGGTGGACCACCAGCGGGGCGCCAAGTCCCCATACTCCATGGACGCCAACCTGCTGCACATCTCCTACGAAGGCGGCGGCCTGGAGGATCCTTGGAGCGCCCCGGACGAGGCCATGTGGCGCTGGACGGTGGCGCCGGAGGCGGCCCCGGACCGAGCGGCGGAGATCGAGGTCGAGTTCGCCAACGGCGATGCGGCGGCGCTGAACGGCGAGCGCTTGAACGCCGCCGCCCTGCTTCGGCGTCTGAACGAAATCGGCGGCGCCCACGGCGTCGGGCGGAGCGACCTAGTGGAGAACCGCTACGTCGGCATGAAGTCCCGCGGCTGTTACGAAACGCCAGGAGGCGCCATTCTGCTGAAGGCGCACCGGGCCATGGAGTCCCTGACCCTGGACCGGGAGGTGGCGCACCTGAAGGATGAGCTCATGCCCCGCTACGCCAGCCTCATCTACAACGGCTATTGGTGGTCGCCGGAGCGCAAGGCGCTGCAAGCGTTGATTGACGCTTCCCAAGAGCCGGTCAACGGCGTGGTGCGGCTGAAGCTCTACAAGGGCGCCCTGTCCGTGCTGGGCCGCCGCTCCCCCAACAGCCTCTACGACGCGGAGGTGGCCACCTTTGAGGACGACCGCGGCGCCTACCAACAGGCCGACGCCGCCGGCTTCATCCGCCTGAACGCCCTGCGCCTGCGCCTAGCGGCCAGGCAAGGGCGCAAGCCAACCGACTGAGGCCACAGGGCATGGCCTAGCCCGCGCCCCCGCGCCAGGGAATTCGGGCTGCTCTTCGACCTCGCGCACGTTCATGCCTTGCCGACTTTCAAGGAGTCGATGCCGGCCCGGCGGCGGTTGCGCAAGGCGTTGCCGAGGCCCAGCAGCAGGCCGGCAATGATAAAGGCGCCCGGCGGCAACAGGGCGATCAGCAGCGGCCGCCCGCCGCCGAGGTCGATGCGCCAATTGGCGACGGCGGGGCCGAACAGATGCTCCATGCCGGCGAACAGGCTGCCTTGGCCCAAGGCTTCCCGCACGCCGCCTAGGGCCAGCAGAGCCAAGGCGAAGCCGGCGGCGGCGCCCAAGGCGTCCAGCGCCGCCGGCAGCGGCGGCTGACGGCTGGCGAACGCCTCCACCCGTCCTAGGATCATGCAGTTGGAGACGATGATCTGCACGAACAGGGCCACCCGCAAGTAGAGATCGAAGGCGTAAGCCTCCAGCAGCATCACGCTCAAGGTGGTGAAGGTGGCGATGACCAGCACAAAGCAGGGCAGGCGCACCACCTGCGGTATCCAGGCCCGCAAAGCGGAAATGGTCAAGGCCGACCCCAGCATCACAAAGCCGCTGGCCAACGCCAGCCCGGCGGCGTTGACCAGGCTGTTGCTGACCGCCAGCAGCGGGCACAGCCCCAGCAACTGCGCCCAAGCGGGATTCCGCTCAATGGCCGCACGGCTGAAAGTCGATTTCACTTTGGCGTCCATGATGTCAAGCCAACATAGTGAATATGATGATCCCGAGTGTTTTTTCGCTGCGTCAGCCGCATCCAGCTTTTCTCACTCCGCCTCCGCCTCAATCATCCTTTGCACTCCCCGTTTGACGGCGTCGCTGGTGATGGTGGCGCCGGTGACGGCGTCCACGGCCAACGGCGGCGACTCCGCGAAGCGCAGCATCCAGGGGCTTTTGTCCAGGTCGATGAAGTCTCCCAACCCAGGGGTCTCCCGATGTCCGACCACCCGAACGCCAAGCAGCCGTCCATCCTTGCCGAAGGCCGCCAGCAAATGGATGTCGCCGGCGTAGCCTGGCGTTGTGGACCTTTGCAGCCAGCCGCCGTTGGGCAACCGCACCCGTTCGTTGCGCCAGCTTAGGCTGCTGGCGTCGAAGGTCTCCCCGGTCAACTCAAAGGCGGTGCGCCAAGCATGGGCGGTGCGGTTGCGGTCGACGGCCCTCTCCGTCAATGCCTGCACGCCGGCCAGCAGCAGGGCGCACAGCAGGCTGATGGCGCCAAGGCTAAGAAGGGGGCGCATCATGGGCGCGGGCCGGGGGTTGGCGAAAGACGCGGTCGAGCAGCGGCGTGGCGGCGTTGCCGAGCAGCACGGCGAAGGCGATGCCGTCCGGGTAGCCGCCCCAGGCGCGAATCACGAAGGCGATGGCCGCGGTGAGGGCGCCGAACAGCCATTGGCCGGGCCGGGCGCCGGGATGGGTGACCGGATCGGTGATGACGAAGAAGGCCGCCAGCAGGGTGCCGCCGGAGAGCAGGTGCAGCAGCGGACCGCCGGCGCCGGCTGAACTGCCGCCGTCGTTGAACGCCAGCGCCAAGACGCAGAGCGTGATGAGAAAGCCGGCCGCCACCCGCCAAGCGATCAGGCGCAGCCGCCACAGCAGCAGGCCGCCGGCGGCGAAGGCTAGGTTGGCCCACTCCCAGCCGTAGCCGCCGAACCGGCCGAAGGCCGGGTTTTGGCCGAAGGCTTCGGCGACGGTCAAGCCGTCCCGGTAGCGGAATTCGGTCAAGGCGGTGGCCCCGGTGTGGCCGTCCGGCAGCGGCGGCCAGGCGCCCATCGCCGCCGGATAGGAGACCAGCACGATGGCGTAGCCGACCATGGCTGGGTTGAAGATGTTGCGCCCAAGGCCGCCGTAAAGCTGCCGGGCCAGAAGAACGGCTGCGGCGCTGGCGACGGCGATGACATGCCAAGGTGCGCCGGGCGGCAGGGACAGCGCCAAGATCAGTGCGGTGACGGCCACGGAGCCGTCGCCTAGCTGGGCCGGCCGCCGTCGAGCGCGGGCACCGACCGCGTCAAAAATGCAAGCCAAGGGCCAAGCCAGGGCGAGGTTCCAAAGATGGCCCGCGCCGTAATAGTGGCTGAGAACGGCGAACCCAGGCAGCATGGCGGCCCACACCGTCCACATGATGCGCCCCGTGCCGCTCAGTCCTTCGCCGCTTTGTCCAATCGCCACCGATGTTCAGCCTGACTGATGTGCGCAATGCCGGTGCTGGGGATTGCTCCCAACCATCGCGCCCTTTCCTTCAATCAAATCGAGGTTCACGTCTCTTGCGTTTGCCCGCTCTAGGAAATTAGGAATGGGGCGGATGGACAGGGGAGGTGCCCATTGTGCGGCTTCAGCCTTGGCTTGGCTGCCTGAACTCATCGCAGCCGTCATTGGGTTGGTGCAGCAGCCGGCCCAAGCGCTTCGCCCGGCGGGCTTCGGCGGCGGCCTCCTGCTCGGCCAGACGGGCGATGCGCGCTTGGAAGCGGGCCTTGGCGGCGGTGGCGCTCGCCTCCTTGGCGGCTCTTTGCGCCAGTTCGCCCTTGGTGAGGCGGAAGACGCCGCCCAAGGGGATTTGGGTGGGGCAGGCCCGGTCGCAGAGGCGGCATTCGATGCAGGCGCGCAGACCGGCGGCGGCTTGACTGGATTGCCCGGCCCGCACCAGCCGCAGCAGATGCTGCGGCGCCAGCCCTTCCGGGCAAACCTCCTCGCAACGGTTGCAGCCGATGCAGGGCGCATCCGCAGCCGCGGGGGAGGTGAAGGCGCGATGACGCTTGGGCGCCGCCGCCGCAGGTGGATGCAACGCTTGGATGGGCGCCCGCACTAGGTCGATGCAATCCACCGGGCAGGCCGGCAGGCACAGTTCGCAGCCGGTGCATTGCCGTTCGAGCACGGTGTGCATGAAGCCGGGTGCGCCGACGATGGCGTCCACTGGGCAGGCGTTGAGGCACAGGGCGCAGCCAACGCACTCCGGCTCCCGCACTTTGGCGACGAGCCCGGAGGCTTCGTTGGCGCCGCCGTCACGACTGTTCGCGCCGGCGTCGCTGCCGAGCAGGTTCTGCAGCGCCGCGATGGTCTCCTTTCCTCCGGGTGGGCAGAGATCCAGGGCGGCGCCGTTCGCCACGGCTTCGGCGTAGGGCCGACAGCCCGGATAGCCGCACTGGGCGCACTGGGTTTGCGGCAAGAGTGCGTCGATGGCGTCGGTCAGCGCGCTCTCGTTGTTGGGCAGCCGGGAGCGCGCCCAAACCAGTGCGGCGCCCAACAGCAAAGCGACGCCGACCAGCACGGCGGCGGCGATGAGCATGGACATTGCAGCTGGCTGGCCCATCCACAACGGACCGGGCGCCGTCATCCCAGCCCGGCGAAGCCGAGGAACCCAAGGCTCATGATGCCGGCGGTGACCAAGGCGATGGGAGCGCCTTGAAAGGCGGCCGGCAAGTCCGCGCCAAGCAGGCGCTCGCGGATGGCGCTGAACATCATCAGCACCAAGCCGAACCCGGCCGCGGCGCCAACGGCGAAAACAATGGCGCCGGGCAGGGAGCGGCCAGCGCCGACGGTGAGAAGGGCGACGCCCAGCACGGCGCAGTTGGTGGTGATTAGGGGCAGGTAGATCCCCAGCCGTCGATGCGCCAAGGGGCTCACCGCCCGCAGGTACAGTTCGGTGAACTGCACGACGCCGGCGATGACGACGATGAAGACGATGATGCGCAGCCACTCCAAACCCAGCGGAACCAGCAGACCATGATGCGCTAGATGGCAGGCGATGGCGGTCAGGGTAAGGACGAAGGCGGTGGCCGCGCTCATGGCCAGCGCCGGCGCGAAGCTTTTGGTCACCCCCATGAAGGGGCACAGCCCAAGGAACTGCGCCAGCACGAAGTTGTTGACCAGCAAGGCGCCGAATAGAATCAACGCTAATTCAGCCATGCGCTTCCCGCCAAAGGCTTGGTTTGGATTTCCGCGCACTGTAGTGTTCAGAAGCCCCTTTGTCCAACCTCGGCGACGCCGAGTTGCGGGCCAACCCGGAAGCCCAGCGCCTGTTGCTGCGCGCGCTGCTGACCAACGAGTTCCTCGGCATGCCGGCCCGCTTGGAGCGCATCTCGCTTGCAAGCTGAATGATGCAAAGGAAACCCGTCGCATATTGGTTTCCGGGGGTATGGACGCGGGCTAAGGCGGCTGCAACAGAAAGGTGCTGAGCTGCGGAACCAAGGCGACCGCCGCCAGCACCAGCAGCATCAGGCCGATGAACGGCAGCACGGCCTTGGCGACGGTGGCGAAGTCCTCCTTGAAGGCGCCCATGGCGACGATGAGGTTCAGGCCCATGGGCGGCGTCAGGTAGCCGATGCCGAGGTTCAGGATCATCATGATGCCCAAGGGCACCGATTCAATGCCCAGCCGGTTGGCGAGCGGTTCCAGCAGCGGGCTTAGGATGAGCACCGCCGAGCCGATGTCGATGACCATGCCCACCAGCAGCAGCAACAGGTTGCCGAGCAATAGGAACTGAACCGGCGAGTCGATCATCCCCTCCATGGCCGCCAAGGTCTGCTGCGGTATCTGCTGGTAGGTGAGGAAGACGTTGATGGACACGGCGAACGCCAGCACCAGAAACAGGCTGCCCAGCAGCCGGGATGTCTCCAGGCTGAGGTCCCAAAGGTCGCGCAGCCCCAGGTCCCGATGCACCGCCACTTCGACGACGATGGCCAGCGCCACGGACACTGCCGCAGCTTCGGTGGGCGTGAAGAAGCCGCCGTAGATGCCGCCCAGCACCACCGCCGGCAGGGGCAGGGCCGGCAGCGCCCGCATCCCGGTGCGTTTGACCTCCCGCCAATCCCAAGCGCCCTTGCTGGTGCGGCGCCCGTAGCGGATGAGGGTGTGGAGCGCCAGCACCGCAATCATCAGCAGGGCCGGGCCTAGGCCGGCGATGAACAGGTCGGCGATGGAGGTTTCCGTCATCACCCCGTACAGAATCAGCGGAATGGACGGCGGAATGATGATGCCGAGCACGCCGCTGGCGCATATCAGGCCGATGGCGAAGCCCTTGTCGTAGCCGTTCTCGACCAGCGCCTGATGCATGATGGCGCCCACCGCCAGCAGGGTGACCGCCGCCGACCCGGAAATGGCCGCAAAGCCGGCCGCCGAAGCCACCGTGGCGATGGCCAAGCCGCTGGGCATGAACTTGGTGGCCGCCACGGCGAAGTCGATCAGCCGCCGGGCGATGGAGCCTCTGGACATCACCGCGCCGGCGAACATGAACAGCGGGATGGCGAGCAGAACCTCCTTGTTGAACGCCTCCCAGACGTCATAGATGAGGTATTCCGGGCGGCCGTCGTCGAAAAAAGCGTACAGGAACAGGGCGGCGGAGCCGAGCAGCACCAGGACCGGCTGCCGCAGCCACAGCAGCGCCAGCAGGCTGACGAGCAGCAGCCAGCCCATCAGGTGCCGCCGTAGCCGCCCGGACGTTCGGCCTCGCGTTGTGCGGATGGTGCAAGCTCAGGGCGCAAGCCAAACAGGAGGCAACGCACTCCATTGCCGCCGAAGGCGAGGACCAACACGGATTGCAGCATCCAGACCGGCCAGCGCAGCAGGCTGGTGACGTCCTCCAGCCTATGGGACTCCAAGGCGACCTTGGCGGAAAGCCAAGCCAACAGCAGGAAGAAGCCGCCCGTCAACAGATGGCCGATGCGTGCCATCGCCGGCTCCCAGTGCGGCGGCCGGTAGGGGTCCAGCACCCGCGGCCGCAGGTGCTCCCCGGCGTCCGCCGCCAGCCCGACGCCGAACAGCGCCGTCACCAACATGCCCACCAACCCCAACTGCGGCGCCCCGACCAGCCCATGCCCCAGAATCAGCCTGGCGGCCACATCGAGAATCAACGCGACGGCCATCACCACAAAGCCAAGGGCACAGAGGGCCTTTTCCGTTTGGGAAAGCCAGCGCAGCCACTTCATCGTTGAGCCTTCCTTATCCGCAAGCCGCCTCAAATTCGCCATTGAGCGCCATAGCCAAGGAAGGGCTTGCGTCGGCCTGAAAGCCGCTTTCCGCTAGGGCTTCACCCTGTCCTTGCACGAAGGAATGGAGCCTCTTGGCCGTTCCGCCGGCGTTTTGGCCATTATCCACCCCATAGTTCCTCACCGCCAGCCCAGGCTATTAACTTATTGATTTTTGGTGTATTTGGCTCTTGCCGTGCGGCAAAGACGCCGCGCCATCCGATGCCGAGGAAGTTTCATTCGTTGCGGACGAACTGCCGCTTGCCGGCTTGAATGGCCTCATGCACCGTTCGGGCCGCGCCGCCGATGCGGGCGATCAGTTGCGGCGCCACGTTGCGGGTGGCTCGCCGCCAGGATTGCAGTTCGGCTTCGCTTAGCGCCCGCACCTCAATGCCTTCGTCCCGCATCTGCTGAATCGCGCCGTCGGCCAGGGAGCGCACCGCCGCCCGGGCGGCGGCGGGGTTGCCCCAGGCGGTGCGCAAAATTTCCCGCTGTCGCTCGGTGGCGCCGTCGAACCAGGCTTTGTTGGCCACGATGGCGCCGGTGTCGTAGGAATGCCGGGAAAGGGTTAGGTAGCGGGCGTAGCGGCGGGTTAGGAAGTAGTGGAAGAGCACCGCGGACACGCCGCCTTCGATCAGGCCCGTTTGCAGGGAGGGCACCAGGTCCGCGCTGCCCAAGGGGATGGAGTCCGCTTTGATGGCGGCCAGGAACAACTGGGTCGCCGGATTGGGCGAACCGCGCAGGCGCAATCCTCTGGCGTCCTCCGGCAGCGCGATGGGCGTCTGCGCGTAGATGCCGTTCCAGCCCACTTCCACCCACTGCAGCAACACTAGGTTCTTCGCCGCGAACAGGCTGTCGAACGCCTCGAACAGATAGTTGTCGTAAACGAAGTCCACTTCCTTTGAGGAGTTGAAGACGTAGGGCGCCATGGCGACGTTGAGTTCCGGCACGATGGAGGCCAGCCCCTGCAGGGACATGCCGCCGAGATGGGCGCGCCCGCGCCTGATGTCATGCAGGATTTGCTCCTCGCCGCCGCGTTCGCCGCGGGTGAAGAAGTCCAGCCGCACCTCGTCCTGCTGCGCCAGCTTGGCCTGCACCCGCTGCCACTCCTTGTCCCAAACCGAATCCGGCTGCGCAAAGGCCGCCGCCCGCCCGAACAGGGCCTCGGCGGCGGATGGCGTCGGCAGCAGCGCCATGCAAAATGCAACGCTAAGAGCCGCGCCGACCGCGCCGCCTTTCCGCCCCCTGCGCAGAATGCGCTTGGAACGTGCGCCGGGAGGAGCTGCGCAGCTTGTTGCGGAAGGGATGCTTCGGCTTGGCGCAAGCGGTTGCAGCATGATGCGGACTGGGCTGTCTCAGAATACGGGTGGGATGCAGTCTGATTTGCGGACGGGTGCTAGACGAATTGCTGGGTCTGCACGGCCTTGACCAACAGTTCGTCGGACCCTTCCGTGCGCACTGAGGCGTCAAACACCGCTTGGCGCCTGCCCACCCGCACCAGTTGGCAGGTGGCCAGCAGGGGAGCGCCGGCCGGCACTGGGCGCAAGTAATAGCAACTCAGGTTGGCGGTGACGAAGGTGCGCTCGCCGCCGGCGAACCAAGTGGCTAGGCTGACCACGTCATCGATCATGGCCGCCGCGAATCCGCCTTGCACGGTGCCGTGGGGGTTGGTCATGCCGGTGGGTGGAACGAACCGAACGGTTGCCTGTTCGCCCGCATCGTCCAAGGCCAGCACCTTGCCACCCATGAACTCCCGGGTTTCCATGCGCGGCAGTTGTTCGATGTTCATCGCCATCTTGGTTCCTCAAGGCTTGGTCAGGCCCTAATCGCCGAGTCAAGAACCGCTTGTTCCGCCCGTTGTTTCCAATGGCAGTTTGCGCCGTTTGCACGGCATGTCAAATTGCCGCAGCAACCCAAAGTTGCATTTGCGGCTTATTGCGGGCGGCGCTCTTGAAAGGCGTCCATCGGCGTCGGCCGCCCTGTCTGCACCAGCAGCGCCTGTTTGCGCAGGAAGCGCAGCAAGCCGCTGGCGCCCATGCGCGAACGGCCTACGCCGGAGACGCCGAAGGAGTCCTTTTCCACGTCGGACACCTGGGCGGTCAAGCCGGCGTCATTGATGCTGACGGCGCCGGCCCGCAACCGCCGCGCCACGGACAGGGCATGGGTCTCGTCGCCGAGCACCGCCGCCGACAGGCCGAATTCGGAGTCGTTGGCCAGCTCCACGGCTTCCTCGTCGTCCGCGAACGGCATCACGGGAATCAGCGGGCCGAAGGTTTCCTCCCGGTGTAGCAGCATGTCGTGGCGCGTCTTGGTCAACACCACTGGGCTGCACCAAGCGCCGCCGCGCCGCCGCTGCAGGCCGCCGCAGTGGCGCACCGCTCCTCGAGCCTCGGCATCCGCTAATTGGGCCTCCACCTTGGCTGCTTGCCGACCGTCTATGAAGGGGCCAAGGTGGCCGCCGTCGGCCGGCGTCAAGTGCAGGTTGACCTCGCCAGCCGCCTGCACCAGCCGGGCGACAAATTCATCGTGCAGGGAGTCATGCACATAGACCCGCTCGATGGATTGGCAGGCTTGGCCGGCGCCGAGCACCGAGGCGCGCAAGGCGACGGTCACGGCGGCTTGCAGGTTGGCGTCGGCCAGAACGATGAGCGGATCCTTGCCGCCCAATTCCAGAAACGCGGGAATCAGCCGCCGCCCGGCTTGGGCGCCGACGAGGCGGCCGGCGGCTACGCTGCCGGTGAAGCAGACGGCATCGACTTGCTCCACCAGCGCCTGGCCGGCTTCCGCGCCGCCTTGAACGAAGCGCAACGCCGCCGCCAACTTCGGCGTTGCCTGCACGGTTTGCCGCAAGGGTTCGACGAAGCGGGGGGTCAGTTCGCTGGGCTTGGCCAGCACCGTGCAGCCGGCCGCCAAGGCCGGCACCGCATCGATCAGCGTCAGCAGCAGCGGGAAGTTCCAAGGGGAAATGACGCCCACCAAGCCAAGGGGCACTAGCTGGTGCTCGTAGCGAACGCTGGGGACGGTTTCCGAAACTCCGGCGGAGCTCCGCGCCAGCAGTGGCGGCGCCTTCTCCATCCAGTAGGAAATGCGCCGCAGCACGCCGTCGAACTCGGCGTTGGAGAGCAGCGTCCGGCCGGTGTCCTCGGTTAGGGCGGCGACGATGGCGGAGCGATTGCCTTGCAGGGCTTTGCGCCAGTCGGCGAGGGCTTGCAGCCGTTGCGCCAAGCCGGCGCCGGCCCAGAACGGTTGGGCGGCGCTCAGTTCGGCGGCAACGCCGGCCGGCGGTTCGCGGCGTTCTGAATGTTGCATCTCGCCCACACTCTATAGGGCGATGGACGCCGGCGGCAAGCGCCGGGCGTTGGTTGCCGCAAGCAGTGCATTATGATTCGGTGCATGAGTGTGCAAGGCTACACGGCGCTGGCCCTGCAGATCGGGGTTCGCGCCATCAACAAGTGTTCGGATGCGACGGCCTGTCGGGACGCCATTGACGCCGCCTTGGAGCGGGTTGCGGCCCAGGTTGCGGCCAGCAAGCAGTTCATCGGCCCGCACCTGAGATTGGTGGTGTTGCCGGAGTACTTCCTCACCGGCTATCCCTTCGGCGAGACCATCGCCTCCTGGCAGGCGCGGGCCTGCGTGGCGGCGGACGGCGAGGAGTACCAGCGCCTCGGGCGCATGGCCCAAGACAACCAGCTGTTTCTCTCCGGCAACCTTTACGAAACGGATCCGCACTTCCCGGAACTGCATTTCCAAACCAGCTTCATCCTCAACGACAGCGGCGACTGCGTGCTGCGCTACCGGCGTCTGATCTCGATGTTCGGCCCCACCCCCCACGATGTGCTCGACAGATACTTGGAAGTCTATGGGCCGGACAGCCTTTTCCCGGTCGCCGACACGCCCCTTGGCCGGCTGGGGGCGGTCGCCTCCGAAGAAATCCTGTTCCCGGAAATCTGCCGGGCGCTGGCCTTGCAGGGCGCCGAACTGATCTGCCATTCCTCGTCGGAGGTGGCCAGCCCGGCCTTGACTCCCAAGAACGTGGCCAAGCTGGCCAGGGCCTATGAGAACCACCTGTACATGGTTTCCGCCAATTCCGCCGGCGTCGCCGGCACTGACCTGCCCAGCCGGTCGGTGGACGGCGCCTCCAAGGTGATCGACTACCGGGGGCAAATGCTGGCCGAAGCCGCCGCCGGGGAGTCCATGGCCGCCCATGCGGACATTCATCTCGACGCCCTGCGCGAACACCGCCGGCGGCCGGGCATGTTCAACGTGCTGACGCGGCAGCGCTTGGCCCTGTTCTCCGGCCTGTACCAAGACGACGCCGTCCACCCGGCCAACAGCCTGCTGGACGCCGACGGCAAGGTCGTCGAGCCGCCCCGCTCCCATTTCATGGCCATGCAGGCCGAGGTGATCCGCAAGCTGGTGGAGCGAGGCCTGATCTAGCCGGCTTATGCACTTTCCGAATTTTCGTGCATGGCCTTGACCCCGCGCCAGCATATGGCATCATCCAAAGACATGGACATCGCACACAAAACACAGGCTTCCGAAATGAGGAGGCGGTCCCCCGTGCTGGCTTCATTGCGCCGCTTGGCGCGGGAGTACGGACTGCCGGAAGATGCGGCAGTGGATGAGATGCGGATCATGGACGACGCATTCACGGAAGCAATATGGCGCGAGCGGAACCGCCGCTCGGGACGCCTAGGCGCATCCCGGATGGAGGCAGTCCGCGAATGGCAGTCTCAGGGAAGGAAGTGACAGGCCGCCGGACGAACGCAGAGGTTGGACTGGAAACCAAATAACTGGCCGGAGAATCAAAAGAGGGCGGTTTCAACCGCAGGAGTGGACCTTGTTTTGGTCCTCAACCTTTGACGGGAATCGGATCCATATCACAGAGCGGATGCGCGACGCAGGTCATCCGCATCCAAATGGTAGTGCAGGTTCTCAAGCGAGACGATGACCAGATTCTCCGCCGGCAAGGCGGTCCAATGCGGATCGCCAGGCTGCGCGGAGAACAAGGCCGCCGGCGCCATGCCGCTCAACAGGGCGTCGTAGCCCAAAGGGATCGAGACGTGGCCGGGAAGCAGCCAAGGCTCGGAGACCCGCGTCTCTGTTGCGCACAGCCGACGCTCCGCCAACTGGTTTATGTGGTTGGCGTAGTCAAGTGCGCCGTCGCCGAACAACGCCCGAAATCCATCCGCAATCTCCTTGATGGAAAGTCCGCAGGTGGCTATAAAACGCACCATTTGGTCCTCCCTCATACTGGGAAAGGCCCATTCCAACGCGCTCAGCACCCGCCCGTGAAATCGACGCTCCTGGAACGCCCGGCGCACCTCGGCGCCGTTGGCTCGGTATTTGTGGTTCAACCCCGATGTGGCCTTTCCCACATGTCCATCCACGCACTGATCCGCCAAGGCGTCGGTGATGTTGTCCGGGCGTTCCTTGAGAAGTGTGTGGTTGAAAAAATGCGGCGGTCGCAACACCCCTCCCGTCCGGACCTTCGGCTCAAAGCGCTTGGCCAGTTCCGCCGGATGATACGCGAGATGTTCGCCCCTGCCGCTCATGGGCCGTCCCCCATGACGCCGTCGCCATCATCTCCGTCAAAGACGGGCGCTTTCTCCGCAACAGGGATCAGGGATGCGTCTCGCTGCGCCACAGCTAGCGCCACCGCCTGCGGAATGCCATGCAGGTCCAGGTCGTATGTGGGGCTGATGATCCTGTCCTCATCCAGTTCATGCCAGTTGGGTGGCATGTCGTGCAGCCTTTTCGCGTAAATTCGCACTTGCTCAGGCATGAGTTGCGAAAAGTGATCATGCAAAAGTTTGGGGCTCTCTCGCATGCACACGGCCATGTCATACAGGTCCCGAATGGGTACGCGCCCGTCACCTCGCCGGCCGAAGCGGAAGCGGCCATGTATTTTGCCGATGAACACCTCTTCAATGGTTGCCGCCTGCGTCCGCGTTCCCCCCACTGTGTCCCGCCCGAACTCCAAACGCATCCAGTGCGCCACGCCCACTGAGAACCGTACATCTGCAACACGGCCCTGAACGCCGTCGGCGTCGAAGCCTTCGACCCAATGCCCGCCGCCCTCAACCGACTTGGCGGCGATGCGCATGCGGTCATACTTCAAGCGCTTGTCCTCGCCCAAGGCCGCTTCCGGCAAGAAAAAATCCAAGTCCGCGGATGTTCTGTGGTTCCAAATCGCCTGCAGAACGCTTCCGCCGCTCAGCACAAGATGCTGTTCGGGCAGGCCGGCGGAAAGCAGTTCCACTGTGGCGTCAAAAGCCTCCGACAGGTGGGACGGCAGAATCAGGCACATATGCGACAACTCCCATTGGGCAGTTCCACTGCTTATTGTAACATCGCCTGCGCTAGGGCTAGGAATTGGTCGCGTTGACTGTGCGTCACACCTCCATTGTCAAAAGCCCTCCGCCTTGGGAAAAGCCGCCCGTGCGGCGCGGCACAGGTCGCCGCATGGTGATGGGACGCCCCGCATCCGGCAGCGCCGCCCGCCGTCAGCCTTCGTCGCCATTGCCGGCTTCTCCCATGCGCCCGATGCTCATTGCCGCCCGCCCAAACGCTTCGGGGGCGGGGGATAGGGGACGGGATCGAACTTAAGCCGTCTGACCCCTTCCGACAGCGTGGCCCGGACCTCCCTAGGATGCCACCCCTTGGCGGCTTCGCGGCGGACCTCGGCCAAGTACATCCTGGCTAGGTTGCCGGCCCAGTAGAGTCCGGCCCTCCCCGCCGCGCCGCCGAGCCACTGCGTCCGTTCCGGGACAGTCCAAGAATGCGCCCCGCCGCCTCGTTGATCCCGGCGCCGTCGAAGCCGCGCAGCAGGGTGAACATGGCCGTGCCGCCCCGACGACCGCAGTTGAACGTCGTCGTCGAGCGGGCCAACCGAACCGCCCGATCCGAGTGCTGGCGCGCCTGCGATGGCGAACTGAACTGCGCGGCCATGAACAAGGCTTTGCGAACCTACTTGGACTACTGCAACGATCGTCGCCCGCACCGCTCCCTTGACATGCGAACTCCCAATCAGCAGGCTGCCTTCTTGGGCATGGCCGCCTGACGGACAAAGGTCCGGAAGGTCGGTGATCCCGCACACCCTTCGGCGGCGAAACGGCGAAATGCGCCCAACTTGTTGAATGAAAAGAAAATTACGCCGACTTGACGACAAAGGGCGCGGATGGAAAAACGGGGAAAGTGATCCCAAAATATGGAACGGCTTTCGGAATGAGGCTAGCGCAAGCGTTTTGAGCTAAACCCGCGTGTGCTGTCCGCTTTGCCCCTAGGTATGTAGCGCACGCTCTCCCAGGCGGCGTGGACGCCAAGGAGGGTGCCGCTGTCGCGTCTCATGGGCCAAGCGTCAAGCAGCGCGTCAATGGCGTCCAAGTTAAGAGGCGCACTCCAAGCGGGCCACCGGAAGATGTTTCTGCTCCCATCTCGCCGCCAGCCCCGTTGCCTTGTTCTTTCGATCTTGCCGGTCGTGCCGTCCCCTCTGAAAGGAAAAACGGCGAGGCCGTGAAACGCCAACGTCTCGATCACTGGATCGACGAAGTTCTTGTGCCAGTCCGCAATCCCTCCGAGGCGGGCGATGGTGAACGCCAAGCCATTGCATTGCGCCAGCATCGGCGCGCCTGATGCGGAAGCCGCCAAATGGGCGTCAACATCCTTGACTGATCGGTGCGCCGCCTTAAGTCTTTGGTGCAGGGATGGCCCTTTTGACATGGGCGGGTCGAGCGGGGCGTGCGCCACCAGTCCATTTTCATCAATGTGCAAATCGGTCATGGTGGACGACAAATCCCATGCGTCAACGCGCCCTCGCAGCGCCTTCGCCTTTTCGATGAAATCGTCCAGCGCGATTTTTCTGCCGGTTTTCTTGTCTTTGCCTTCCTTGTCCTTTTCGCCTGTCAGCGTGGTCAATGTTGCGGTCGGCATGCGTTCAAGCGCCTCGGCGGTCGGCCAAGCCCGCCGCAGGTGGTCCATCGGCGGCGAGCCGTCATCGCTTGACAGCACCGCGAACGGCTCGGCGTCGGTCGTCCAGTGCAGCTTCAATCCTCTGTCCAAGTGGGTCGCGCCAATGGCGGCCAGCCATGCGGTCAGGGATGATGCGGGCCATCCGGGGCAGTTGAGCTCGCGCATTATAGGTTCAGTCTCCTCTTGATGCGCCGAAGTCCGCCAAGCGCACAATGGATTCCAGCATCGCCAAGCCCCACGGCCCAAAACGGTCGCACAGCGTCCTGAACCGCTTTGGCTGCCGCCAGTCGATCCGCTCAAGATCGGCGCATGCGGAGACGGACTCGCCTTTGATTACGGCGCTCACCCGCACCAAGCTCCCGTCTTTCGCGGGCGGCGTCAGCGGGCGCCCGAAGCCGTGGTGGCTAAGCACTAAGTGCAGCAGCAGATCGGCGTCCGGCGCGTCCATGCCGCCGGCCAGCATGTTCTCGACCAGCCTTGCAGAAAGGACTTCGTGGCGTCCGCCTTGGGGCCATCCCGCAGCGATTCTGTCCGTGCGCCATTTGCGCATGGGTCGGTCGGATTTGGCCAGCGGACCGTCGGCGCATCCGTCGGGGTCGAGCCATCTTTGGAATCTGGCGTCCGCCTTGCCTGCGTCATGCAGTTCCGCCGCGGCGGTCACTGTGCGGGCCAAGTCGGCGGGGACGCCTAGACGTGTGCATGAGTCGGCGGCTCTTGCGGCGACGTCGAGTCCGTGCCGCTCCAATCCGGTCTGCGCCTTTGCCAAGGATGTTTCGTCCGCTTCCTCGTCCAATTCCTCTTGCGCCGCCGCGGTGAGCCAATCCTTGATGGTCAGGCGGGCGACCTCGTTGTCGCCGAATTCGATTTTGGGCGAGGCTCCCATGAAGTCGTCCCACTCCGTCCTGCGCCAACCAAGCGGCGGCGGCGCGTCCGCAAGCGCGGCGATGATGTCAGCGGCGGCCGCCTTGGCGTCCTCCTGGTCGTCGTCGTGGTCGTCAGGCTCCGTCAGCGCTCTGTTCAGCAGTTCGGCGTCAACTGGTGCGCCGTTCGGCCAAAGCAGGCTGATCGCGTGGGCGTCGAGAGGCACCCCGCGCCCGATCAGGGAGGCGTCCGCGACCGGCTTGCCGGGCTTTGCCGTTTCGCACCATCCCCATTCGTCAATCAATCCGCCGTCCGCAGGCAGCAGCAGCACGTCGCTGGCCCGCAATTCGCTTGCCTTGCAGCCTTCCGTTCGGGTTCGTTCGCCGCGGTCAAGGCGCACGACTTCGGCGTCCTCGTCAAGGGCGGCGCACAACTCCCACAGAGGCACGTCCACGGTTTCCTTGTTGAGCACCCTAGGCCACAATCGCCGTCCAGCCTTGGGCGCATGTGCCCGCCACACAACGGAGACGGTGGCGATTTTTGTCTTGATGCCCGCAAAGTACGGCTCCACGGGCGCCTCGCCCATCGGCGGAATCGTGGTTTTCACCCATTCCCAAAGCAGGCCGGGCAGCAGTTCGGGGGCGCGGCCTGGCGAGTCCTGCGGCTCTCCAAGCGTTTTCGCCACGCATCTAGGCGACACGTCAAGAAGTCCGTTGTCTTGCATCGCCAGCGCTTCACCGAGTCGTCTGCGCAACGCATGTGGCTCATCGCCGTAAACGGGCGTCGGGGTCGGCGTTTCCGGCAGTAGTTCATTGTCCAGAAGCGACGGCTTGCCATCGTACGCCGCCTTGAACGCCTTGCTGGGCCAGCCGTGCAGCATCACCGCCAGTGCGCTGCTCAGCCTTCCCATGCGGTTCAGGCGGCCCAGTCTTTGCGTGAGCGCCCGTACCCCGCAGGATTCCGTAACCAGAAAATCCGCGTCCAAGTCGGCGCCGACTTCAAGCGTTTGCGTGGCGACGGCCAGCAGACGGCGACTTCTTGCGGGGGCGTTGCTTGGCGAGCGCTGCGCCGCCATGCCGTTGGCGGCGTCCAGAAGTCGCTCGCGCAACCCTGTCGCCTCCAGTTCCCTTGTGCGCCCCGTCAGCAGCACGACGTCGGCGTTTTTCAGGGATTTTCGCTTGCGCAGGGCCTCGAAGGCGGCCCTTGCGGTTCTTGGCGTGTTGGCGAACGCCAAGCCTGCGACTGCGCCGTCCGCTTCGCACATGCGAGCCTCCGCCGCATCTGCGATGCTTCGCGCCATGCTCCGCTCATCGCAATCCAGCACTGTCAGGGATTTTGTGGCGTCAAGCCGTTGGCGCACTGTTTCGTTCGCATCATCGTCGGCGTCAAGCGCGAACCGATCCGCCGAGTTGCGGCCCGTGGCGGTCAGGGCCGCGATTTGCGGCTTGCAGCGCACCTCCGGCAGCGCCAGTCCGTTGGCCTTGTCGGGACGTGCGCACTCGTCAGCCGCCTGCGCAAGGGAGACGAGGTGCGGAGCGAGGTGAGCTTCGTCCAGCAGCGTCAGGCTGTCGCAATAGGCGAGCGCAGCCCATATTGGCCGCATGCCGCGCCGTGCGCCATACCCCCTGAACAACAGGCGGGAGCCGTATTGCGGCAACGTTGCAAGCAGCACCGCGGGCTGCGATGCGTCTGTAGGCAGGGATGCCGAGACGCCGCCCCTAAGACGCACCACCTCCAGTGGTCTGGGATTGGGCGTTGCGGACAGGTGCCGCAGACGCTCCGCGACATGCGCGACCGGCGAGTTTTCGCCGGCGTCATTCAGCGCGTTCGCCAAATCGCTGCTCCTTTCGTATGCGGCGTCAACCAGCAGCCGGCGATTGACAACCCACCAAGTGCGGGTCGGCGCAGTGCGTTTGCTTGGCTCCAAGTGCGCTTGCGCCGCCAGACGCCAAACCGCAATATCGATGCAGGTGGTCTTGCCGAGTCCGGTCGGCACCGCCAGTTCGGATGGCCAGCCGAGCGCCGATTGCTCCGCCAATCTGCGTTGCCAAGGGAATGGGGCGAATCCATGCAGAGCAACATGAAACTCATCAAAGCTCGGCATTGGCGGCAATGCGGGGTGAGGCTTCATTCCGAGTCTCCGTCCGGCAGCGGAATGCATAGCCCGAACCCCATCTGCCGACCCTTGCCCAAGACGACGGGGCCTCGGACGGTCTTGGCGAAACGAATTATGAAGTGCGAGTAGGGGTGCCCGCTCCTGTCTTCGCCATGCACTTCAACAGGCGCAAGCCGCAGTCCGCCGTTGACGTAGGGCGCTCTGGACCGTGAAAACGAGACGGGATCAGGATAGCCGGCATGCCGACACCAATCCGTCACTTCGCTTAAGCCGACATCCCCGCGCCGCTCATGCACAATCGGCGTCGCTGTGCTCCATGCGCATCCCGCCTGCGTCCAGCGGTCGGGATGCGCCGACCAGGGGCGGTTCGCCGGCGGCATGTTGGAGGTTGCGGTGACGCTGATGATCTCTCCATCGAACAGTCTGCACACGGCCAAGGCGGCCGCCGTCGCCTTTGCGCGAACGCCATCCGACGCACCGGGCGGCAGCCACAGCGCCAAGCCGTGAATGCGCCCGTCGGAATGATTGCCCTGCACATTGGGCAGCGCCAAGTAGCGGGCGAGATCGTAGCCCTTGTCGGCGCTGACATGGCCGTGCAGCAGCGGGTCCGGTTCGCCGAACCCAAGCGTCTTTTCATGTGCGCTCAGCACCGCCTGCTTGAACAGGCGCGTGAGTTGGCGCATGCGCCGGCCTGAAACAGGGCGGTCCAGCCGCAGCCAAGCAATGACGGCGCCGACTTGCAAAGGCGCGTCCGCATGGGCGTCATCGCGCTTGTAGGATGCTTTGCGGCTCAGCAGTGGAAAGTGCTGCCTTGATATGTGCGGGCCGTGCGCCGTCCACTGCTCGAACGCCGCATCCAAGGCGGCGAGGGTTCCGGGCGCAGGTGCGCACAGCTTCACGTCGCCGGATGGGTCTGGCGTGTACTCCATCAGTCCGTGCGCATCGTCAGGTGCCTCCGTGCGGACGCGGACATGTACCGGGGAGTCGGATGCGCCGAGGTAGCCGATGCGCGCCGCTCGGAGCTGCAGCGCTGCGATGTTGCGCTGCACGGCGGCCGCATCTGCGTCGATGTCGTATGTGTACAGCGCCTTGCGCTCGCGCATGGCGGCCTTGGGGCCGGGTCGCGCCTCAGCGGACTTCTTGCCGATGTACTCCATGACTGCGCCGGCGGCAGGCTTGCCAGCCTCCACTACAAAGCGGGGGCGCATTGGATTGTGCCTGATGTTGCCGCAGGCATGGATGTTCGGCGGTGCCAATCCCTCCAGCCAGTTCAGTTCCTCGCCGTTGGTGACGGCGCATCGTTCGCCGGTGCCGTCGGCTGCGACGAAGGCGGCGAAAAGCCGCGCCGGGGACGGCGGCCATTCGCACAGATGCAAGGCGCCGGTGCTGGCCGAGCCGTCCGGGTCTCCGCGGAAAACTCCGTGCAGGAACTCGACTTCAATGTGCAGCAGGCCCACTAGGCAGACCAGCTTTTGCGGATGACGCTCTCAAGGCTTCCTTTCGGCTTCAGCTTGCGCGGCGGCTTGTCCCATCCATCCAGCGCCAAGCCAGTGTTTCGCGCCGCCTGCTTCGCGTCAGCCACAAGCTTCTCGACGTCCGTGCAGGATACGGGCGTTGCGCCGTTCACCGACAGCCAGGCGGCGTCGCTTTCAGCGACGCATAGATCGGCACCTGACCGCAGGCAGAACCCGCCGGATAGGAACGCCTTGACGTGCGCGAAGACGCCCAATGCGGCGACCAGCGCCCGCGCCGCCGCCAATGCTTCGCCGTTCGCCTCGTCGCCCAGCCGCAGTCTGCGCAGTTGAGCGAAGGACAGCGTGGCCCTTTGCGTGATGGCGGCGAAGGATACCGGGGCGAGCGCCTGCTTGTCCTCGCCGGAGAGGATGGAGCCGTGCCCGATGTTGGATAGCTTGACCGACTTGCGCTTAGGCCCATTCGCAGGCACCTTCTCGCCCGCGTCAAGCCAGTCCGCGATGCTGTTCTCATCGCTTTGCACCTTGTCGTCCACATTGAGGTTCAGCGGATCGCTTCTGATGGCCTGCTTTCTCGCATCCTCCTCGGCGGGCCTCCAGCCGATGATTTCCGAGACCCATGCGCGGGCGTGCTTGGCGTTGGTGGCCTTCTTGCCGGCGAAGGACTGCCAAAAGCCGAAGAGCAGGGATTGGGGGAAGTGGGAGAGCAACGCTTCGCAGTTCTGCGGGGTGGCGGCGAGCAGTGCAGTGCCGGCCTCGGTCTTCTGAAACGCCTCGCCGGTGTCCGCGTCCGCCGAGTCGCGCAGGTACGCATCGGCGTGGCGGTGCGGGAACTGGAGGCTGGACAGGCTGGTCGGCAAGTGCGGCGGCAGGCCGCCAATGCCGCCGAAGTCAAGGATGAACTCAGGCAGGCCGATGGATTGGACGCTGCGTCTCAGCGCATCCTCTAGGCGGTTCGCCTGCGAAGGCACGTTGTCCACGACAATAACGTCAGTGGGCGCTTCATCGCTAGTGGAGCGCCAGCGCTTCTCCTTCTGGTGCATGCCGCCGGCGTAAGTCGGCGGGCAGACGCCCGCTCCTGGTCCGCCCAACGGCATCAAGGATGCGTCAAAGCGGATGCCGTTGGCGTCGCCATCGTCAGAGCAGGCGGAATGCAGCATTTGCAGCGTAAGTTCTTGCATGGGCGTTTTTCCCTGTGGTCGGCGTCTCAAGAGGCGCGGATTGTAGCCCGTTCCTCAACGCCGTGCGGCATCGCTCGCAACGAATCGCAATCGCAGCCGCCAGATTGCTTATAATGTCGGGCGGCAGTTTTTTTCGCCGCCGCTTTGCGAGAGGCGAAGTGGTGCTTGCACCCCCCGCACCCTCTCGCAAACGATTTGTTCTTTGAAAATCAAAAAATCAATATGTTGCAACAGATTCTCAGGGCAACACGCCCGCGAAATCTGGCGCATGCGAACGTTTTGCGATGGCCTCTCGAACTTTGCCTTGCTAGGCCATGCAGGTTGCCGCACACTAGACATGGTGGTTCCTCCGCTGTTTAGCGGGGGCTTCGTTGAGCGAGTTTGCTCATGGCGATCTCTCTACCCCTTGGCAAGGTTCCTCCGCTGTTTAGCGGGGGCTTCGTTGAGCGACGCCGACGGCGAGCCCCAGGGCGAGCGCGACCTCGGCGGTTCCTCCGCTGTTTAGCGGGGGCTTCGTTGAGCGAAGTGGAAAGACTCCAAACCCATCGCGTTGATTTCGGGTTCCTCCGCTGTTTAGCGGGGGCTTCGTTGAGCGACCTAATGCTTGCAGAGTCAAGGGCGCCACTGGCGGGGTTCCTCCGCTGTTTAGCGGGGGCTTCGTTGAGCGGATGAGGTAGGGCACGTCCACGTGCCGCTCGGCCGCCGGTTCCTCCGCTGTTTAGCGGGGGCTTCGTTGAGCGGAAGAGACGCACGTTCGGTACTTGGCGGCTTGGAGCGGGTTCCTCCGCTGTTTAGCGGGGGCTTCGTTGAGCGAGCGAGAGTATGGGATGCCATTCCTGTCTGTTCGGTCGGTTCCTCCGCTGTTTAGCGGGGGCTTCGTTGAGCGCTGGACGTGCTGGCGACGCGGGTGCGCCTCCTGCAGGTTCCTCCGCTGTTTAGCGGGGGCTTCGTTGAGCGCTTTGGCGTGTCGGGGTCATTGACCATTTGCAAGCCGGTTCCTCCGCTGTTTAGCGGGGGCTTCGTTGAGCGTACCTGGGGCGCGAGGCGCGGACGGGGCGTCCGTTGGTTCCTCCGCTGTTTAGCGGGGGCTTCGTTGAGCGTTCTTGGACTGGCTTGGCGATGTAGCAACGAAGGCGGGTTCCTCCGCTGTTTAGCGGGGGCTTCGTTGAGCGTGCCCTGCCGCCGTGCGCAGGACAGCCCGGCGCTACGGTTCCTCCGCTGTTTAGCGGGGGCTTCGTTGAGCGATGTCCTTGCTGACGCCGAGGTTCGGGTTGCACTTGGGTTCCTCCGCTGTTTAGCGGGGGCTTCGTTGAGCGTCTGGCGCAGACTGACATTGCGGAAGATGGATCATAGGTTCCTCCGCTGTTTAGCGGGGGCTTCGTTGAGCGACCGTGGCCCGCTCCGCGGGCTACGACGTGCTGGGGGGGTTCCTCCGCTGTTTAGCGGGGGCTTCGTTGAGCGCGGCTGCCGCTCGCCGGCGGCGGGCGGCGCTGGGCGGGTTCCTCCGCTGTTTAGCGGGGGCTTCGTTGAGCGAACATCGAAACCCCGTCCTGGCAGTACACGTTCGGGGGTTCCTCCGCTGTTTAGCGGGGGCTTCGTTGAGCGGTCCAGCACTCCGGGCGCGCCGCCGTGACGGCGGTTGGTTCCTCCGCTGTTTAGCGGGGGCTTCGTTGAGCGGGCTCGGCCGGCTCGGCCGGCCGCAACGTCTACGTCGGTTCCTCCGCTGTTTAGCGGGGGCTTCGTTGAGCGGTCCTTGCTCAGGTATTTCGCCATGTACGCCCCCATGGTTCCTCCGCTGTTTAGCGGGGGCTTCGTTGAGCGAGCATTACATAGCCGCCGCCGTCATGCCTCACGACGTCGGTTCCTCCGCTGTTTAGCGGGGGCTTCGTTGAGCGGCCGCGATTCCTCAATGGGTCGTTTGCGGTCTCCCAGGTTCCTCCGCTGTTTAGCGGGGGCTTCGTTGAGCGGTGGGCGCCACGAAGATGCTGATGATCCCCGCGATGTGGTTCCTCCGCTGTTTAGCGGGGGCTTCGTTGAGCGAACACCAAAAGGTCGGTTGCCCAAAGCCCGGGGGAAGGTTCCTCCGCTGTTTAGCGGGGGCTTCGTTGAGCGGGTCAGTGCGTCCGCCGCGGGCCTGTGTCCCTGATGGGTTCCTCCGCTGTTTAGCGTCAGCAAGGTTGCGTCGCCCCTCATGCGCAGACCTCGGCGGCTTGGAGATGTGCGGTTTTGCCGCCGGTCTCCACTGCAGGGCAGCGCTGGAAGCGCCGCCAATTCCCTGCTGATGCCCCGCACTGCCTCGATCACGCTGTGCGTGGTGATTTGCCGATGCCAGCGGCGCATGCCGCTGATTTCCTTGCGGTGCCCGGTTCCTGCTCGCCTAGCTGTTTCGGCGTACTATGAAGGCGGCTTGGGAGCATCGGCGGCTGTTCCGCTTGCATCATGCCGTAAGCTCCGCATAGGCAATCCGCTTGCCGCCGATGCCTTGGGCGAACCGCAGCATGCGCTCCAAGGTGTCCACTTCGCAGTTGCCGTCGTTCAGCCGAAAAGCCGCCTCGTTGATGTACCTCGCCAAGTGCTTGGGCGATACATGGTGCCAAGTGCCTTGAACGTTGCGCTTGAACACCGCCCAAACGCTCTCAATGCCGTTGGTGTGGACTTCGCCCCTGGCGTATTCCCCTCCCCCGTGCTTGACGGTTTCATGCCGAAACCCGTTGTTCGGCGTCGGCAACCCTTGGTAGGCGCTCGCTTCGTCGGTGTTGACCGTTGCCCCCGACGCCACATTGGCCTCAACGAAGTTGATCAGCGTTGCCGCGTCGGTCCGCTTGACCGGCTTCGCCACCACCTTGCCGCCGCGCTCCCGAACGCCGGCCACCGGCGTTTTGCCCACTGCGCCGCGCCCTACCTTGAGCTTCTTGGCGTCGTGCTTGTTGCTCTCCTTGCCGCCAATGTAGGTTTCGTCAACCTCCACAACATTGGCCAGCTTGAAGTCCCCCCGCCGGCAAGCCTCCCGGATGCGCTGGAGCATGCACCAGGCGGTTTTTTGCTGCACCCCGATCTCCTTGCTTAGCTGCATGGAGCTGACGCCCTTGCGGGCGGTCATGAC
This sequence comes from Candidatus Azophilus sp., assembly GCA_965200465.1. GTDB lineage: Bacteria > Pseudomonadota > Gammaproteobacteria > Pseudomonadales > Azotimanducaceae > Azophilus. The sequence goes on from OZ241358.1 coordinate 1,127,759, forward strand.
CATGTAGATGGCGACCATCCAGTTTTGGGTTGCCGTCTTGGAAGCGTGCATGGCCGTTCCGGTCTTGACAGTGAAGAACTTGCGGCAGTCCTTGTGCCAGTAGTGGAAGGGCTTGCTCTTGGGCTGGCTTAGGTTGTCCATGCCGCCGCAGTGCGGGCAGACGGGCTTGCCGCCCCACCTTGCGGCTTCAAGCCACTTGATGCAGTGGGCTTCGGTGGGGAAACGCCGGAAAAGCTCCGTTAGGCTGATGGTCTGGGCGATGCGCTTGGGCACTGGTCATTGCCCCCTAGTGGATGCTGATTGTTATATGCATCTAGGGGGCGGAAGTCACCCCTTTTTTGCTGATTTTGCTACATAATTCCCTTTTTTACGTTTCCCTGAACCGGCGGCGGCGATGCCGGTGATGCAGCGTCCTCGGCGGAGCGTCCTCGGCCGGGTGCGCCCACTTCATCGCCTCTTCAAGGCGCGTAGTGCCAACCCCCTTTGATTAGTGGGGCCAGACCCTATATTCAAAGGGACTTATATACACATCCACCCAAAGCAAGGTGGATGAACCGGACCCATGCCAGATCACCCATTACTTTAAGAGATTGAGGTTGCCCTGTCATTCAAGTGCACTAAGCCCACGTCCGATGCTGCTTGGCATCCCTCCATTTTTCAGGATCATCCGCCTCGCGGATCATGTCCAGATTATAGATGCGGTCAATTTTTCCATTTAGATTCGTGTATAGGCGCACAACGCCTATAGGGAAGCGCCAGATTCTCTTGTGCAGCAAGCGCATAAACTTACCCCTAGCTTCATCTGCAGTGTGCGCTCGAACGGTAACTTTTTCACTCAGTAACCCCATCCAACCGATCGGCGCGTTACATGGGAAAAAACCGTCAAATAGATATGTCCGCCTTCTGGCCGACCATAGCTGCATAATGTACTTGTATGAAGATGGTTGCAAGACCGACACAATCCACCTCAATGGCCCAATAAAGTAGTCGTCAACGGCGGCATGAATAAAATCAAAAACACTTTTCGGGGCGGCTATTGCTGCCTCTCTGCCCAGTCTGCTGCGGACCTCACTCACCTCCTTTTCGTGCATCTGGTCTTTCTCAAATTGAGATGCTAGATGCATCTGCTTAGCTGTGAACGTGACCACGTCTTCCTCCACTGCGTACCTTATTATGGTGCCTTCCCAAAAACTCACTTTTTCCACAAAAGAGCCGTCCTCTCGCATAACGTTGGATGTTATTGTTAGGCTACGGTTTCTGTAGTATTTCCTATCGAGAATCTCACGAAGGTGTGAAATGTTCAATAACGGCAATGATACGCTCGCCACTCCATCCACCTTGCCCCCGCTGGATATGGTCAGATTGGTCAAGGAAAAATTTTGCCGCAATATTTTTCCTATGCCCTGCCACTTGCATCCCTCTAGATTCACGTCTTCATTTCCGTCATGCACTAGAACAGGATGGAAACGGAAGTCAAAACGTGCAAAGGTTCGAATGGAGCCGCCGCCTTTGCCGCCCCGCATCAAAATTTCCTCGGTTTCAGGTAAAAATTTCAACATATCCCACCCGCTTGCCTTGCCGCCCGTTTATCTTGCCGCAGCATCCGCAATGCGGGCAAACCGGACTGACGCCCCAACGCAGCCCCTCAAGGCAAATTCGGGCGGATTCATCATCGGGGAACAACTCAAAAATCTGCAATGCGCTTATGGTCACGCCGCCATTCATAGGGCATCTCCCTAGTCGATGGGCGGATTATACACATCAAAGTTAGATAGCCGTTCGGAATTTTTAGGCTTTTTTGCCCCGTTTTCGCCGCATTCGGCCTTTGCCTGTTTTAGGGACAAACTCCTGGAAACCAATCAGTTACAAAAACCGGCCATGATGGGTTAGAATCCCGTCCGTTCAAACAGGCGTGATTTTTTCCGATGGCCATTGAACGCCTTTCGCCGCTGGAGCTGGTCCGCCTGCGGGAGTTCGGCACTTCAGTTAGCTGGCTGATGTGCCGCAACGCCCTGTGCGAGAACTTTGGGGTTCACTATGACGGCCCGCAGCCGGACGGCGGAGCCAAGGGCGTTTCGGACGCCCCGCTACTTGCTGGATTTGGCGAGCGGGCGGGCCGAGTGCCGACACTGCCGCCTGTCCTTCCAAATGCTCTCGAACCAATCGGTTCGCCCCTTGGCCCGACACTTCCTGTCCTTGAGCCTGCCTTTCGCGGACTGTCCCGAACCCGGTGGCGGCGGGTGAAGGATTCGAACCCTCGGAGCTGTTACACCCTGCTGTTTTCAAGACAGCCGCTTTCGACCAGACTCAGCCAACCCGCCAGAACCCCGCACCATCTTAGGGCGCAACATGGGGAAGCGTCAAGCAAATGCGCATACTCACCACTTATGGCACTGCTAGGGGGTATGCCTTGTGGATGACTCTTTTTCGTCGCCGGTGGAAGTTTTTGGCAACTGCTCATAGACTTGCGAGAGATCTATGGCGGGTTTGTAGTTCCGTTCCACAAGTTTTCCAAACTCACTGCGCAGATGTCGCTGCATGGACGGAATCGGAGAAGGGCCAGCAGAGCCGCGGGCAGGGTTTGTCAGCAAACCACGATTGATGAGCGCTTTAACCGCCGTCTTTGCGTCACTCAGTGTCATTTCGCCCTCGGAGCCGTCTCGCACTACCCGTTCCGCCGAGCTCAAGGGCATGATCCCATCTTCCGGCATGAGATGCGCCATGGCGGCGAGGGCGGCGACATGAGGCTCCACGTCTTCATGCGCAAGGCGGGCATCATAATACGCCACCCTGCCCTGCGCATGCCGCTTTTCAATCTGCATCCGAAACGCCCGCCAAGACTGTGGAGGCATACTGTTCAGATTCTCGAACAGCACCCCAGCAGTTTCCTGAACACCCACGGTCAAGTGCTGTGGAAAATCTCCCGATGCGTCCGCCAACTGCTGTACTAGAGCGTCTTTGCACCGCTCCCATGTGGCCTCATCAAGAAATCCCTGTGACTTCAGATGCCCTCGCCAAGCAGCACAGTCCCAGTCCACGCCCAAGTGCTTGAACGTGTCGGCGACGTTCCGCCTACCCTCGCCCTTGTTTAGGCAACCTAGATGCGTGACAGCATTCCTGCTCAGTCTTGACAATCCGAGTGCGCCTAGATGCGTCAGCGTGTTCGGTAGCCCAAAGAACACCGGGATAATGCGGGCGCCACTGGCATTGTTCTCATGCAGGCAGGTTAAGGCACTGCGGGCATGCTTCGTGTCGGGTATGTTCTGCGCCTCGTCTACTAGCAACGGGATGATCAAGTTCGGCGGCCACATGTTCTGCGCATAGGCGCTGATCATCTCGGGGTGGTCAGAATTGCTTTTGATGCCGTGCTTTTTTTCGTGCAGGTCGAACTTATTATTGTCCGTATTCAGGATGAACGCCATTTCCACCCCGTCGTTTAGATGTTCACGCATCTCGTTCATTTTGCGAGGCGTTTGCACCATGAGCCGGCGCATGGACGAGGTCATGTCCCTGCATAGCAGTTGCGCGGGCTGTGCAAGCTGTGAATGCTGCAATATCACTGGCAGCACCATGCGTTTCACGCCGTCCTCACCCTCTAGAATTTCGCCCAAGAGTTGCTCGGCGAACTTGTGCAGGATGGCGGTCTTGCCCGCTCCGGGCGGCCCTTCCACGACGATGGTGTTGCCTTTTGGCGCCGCCTCCTTTTGCGCTGCTCGGTTCACGGATTTAGTGAACTTAGCCAGTTCTTCGGCTCTCCCGGTGAAGACGATGGGCGTGTCGCGGTCAGTGTCTTGAGAGACCCCTTCTAGTACAGCAGCAATTCCCGCGAGGGTGTTTCTATGCTTGAGACCCCCCGACTCATCGGCCTTGTTCACTCCTTTTCTGCATTGCGGTGCCATTGGTTGTCGCTCAAATCCCTTTCTGGATGCATATATTTTAAGGGGCGAACGGGCGTGGGTCAAATGATTGTGCAGGCTCACCGCTTCCATAAGTCAGATAGCTATTCGGGATTTTTAGGCTTTTTTGCCTGTTTTAGGGACAGTCTCATCGCCGTTTCGCCGCCAGAGGGGTTGAAAACCGCCTTGAAACCGGGAGCACGGCGCAAGGATGCTAGGTTCCGGGTTCATTGGTCGAAATTCCTGAAATTCGTCAGCAGCGCAAGAATGCGCCGCCCAAGCCAAGCGCGTCCAGTCGCACTTCGATCAGGTCGGGCAAGCAGAGGGTGCGGATGCGAGCCGGAGAGACGCTGGCGGGGCTAAAACAATTGGTTATCCATCAAAAGCCTAAAAATTCCGAACGGCTAGGGGGGGGGGGGGGCGGAGAGGGAGGGATTCGAACCCTCGATGCGTTGCCGCATACACACTTTCCAGGCGTGCTCCTTCGACCGCTCGGACACCTCTCCGGGGTTCGCCCGTCCCCTGCGCGTGGCGGCAGTCCGGCCCAGCCGCATCCCGGCACACGCTTTGGCTGCTACCGTTGCTCCCTTCCGGGCCTGGCGGGGTTTACAACCTAACGTTGCGGGAGGGCCGGACAGGACCGCCATGGATCCAGCCAGCGCTGCTGAACGCGGGCCAAAGCCAACCCTTGGGCCAGTTCCTAGCCTGCGCTGCTTAGCGCCCCGCCAGTCCGCAACATCGCACTCACTGGCTGGGAAGCGCAGTTTAGCCCAAGCGAGGAACAATGAACACACTGTCTTCGGGATGAGGGAGTTGCGCTGTTGTTTTTTTCCATACTGTTTCCTGAAGCCCCAAATATTTTCGGGCAGCCGCAATCCCTTACGGGACGCGGGGGGCTGGAACAGGCTGCAGGCGGGCGAACCCGGTGCGCTCTTCGGGCAGCCGCAATTCCTTATGGGACGCGGGGGCTGGAACAGCGCAACTCCCCGACGGGATGAGCGGGGCGATGGTTGAAGTCGTTTGCCGGCAAAGCCGTTCCGTTCATTCCCGCGTTTGGGGATGGGTAGGGTGGCGGGCGATGGGTTTGTCGGTGGGATTGGCGGACCTTCAGCCGCCTAGGTTGGGGCGCAGCCAGCGCCTTGCCGTGTCCAAGTCCCAGCCTTTGCGGGCGGCGTAGTCTTCGGCTTGGTCCTCGCCGATCTTGCCGACGCCGAAGTAGCGGCTTTCCGGGTGGGCGAAATACCAGCCGGCCACGGAGGCGGCCGGCTGCATGGCGTAGTGCTCCGTCAGTTGCATTTGCGCGGCGGCGCCGGCGTTCAGCAGGCGGAACAGAGTGTCCTTCTCCGTGTGGTCCGGGCAGGCCGGGTAGCCGGGGGCGGGGCGGATGCCCTGGTAGCGCTCCGCAATCAGGTCGGCGTTGTCCAGCCGTTCGTTGGCGGCGTAGCCCCAAATCTCCACGCGCATCAGCTGGTGCATGCGTTCGGCGGCGGCCTCGGCCAGCCGGTCCGCCAGCGCCTTGATCATGATGTCGGCGTAGTCGTCGCCGGGGTGCTTGGCCAGCGCCGCCTTGATGCCGATGCCGGCGGTCACCGCGAAGCCGCCTACGTAGTCCCGCTGCGGGGAGATGAAGTCCGCCAGGCACAGGTTCGGCTTGCCTTCCGGCAGCAGCCTTTGTTGGCGCAGGTGGTGGGTCACGGCCAAGGTTTGCCTTTGCGATTCGTCGCTGAACAGGCGGACGTCGTCGTCGCCCTCCCGGCGGCAGGGCCAGAGGCCGGTGACGGCCCGCACCTGCAGGTCGCCTTGCTCGGCAAGCGCCCGCAAGGCGGCTTCGGCGTCCGCGAACAGTTCCCGGGCGCTGGCGCCCACCTTCTCGTCGTTGAGGATGTTGGGGTACTTGCCGGCCAACTCCCAGGTCATGAAGAAGGGTGTCCAGTCTATGTAGGGGATGAGTTCGGCGATCGCCAGCGTTCTTGCGCTGACGCCCAGCTGCGGCGGCTTTGGCGGCTTGAAGCCGGTCCAGTCCAGCAGCAGCTTGTTCTCCCGCGCCGCCGCCAAGCTCAGCAGCTCCAGGTTGCGTTGGCGCAGGGCGTTGCGCTGGCGGATGCGGACGTACTCGGCCCTCAAGCCCGCCACGAATTCGTCTTGCCCGCCCCTTGAGGCCAGCTTTTGCGCCACGTTGACGGCGCGGGAGGCGTCCGGCACATAGGCGACCGGAGCGTTGCCGTACTGCGGCTCGATCTTGACCGCGGTGTGCGCTTTGGAGGTGGTGGCGCCGCCGATCAGCAGGGGCGTGCGGAAGCCCAAGCGCTGCATCTCCCCGGCCACATGCACCATTTCGTCCAAGGAGGGGGTGATGAGGCCGGAAAGGCCGATCAGGTCGGCCCCCACCTCCTTGGCCTTGGCCAGGATCCGTTCGGCGGGCGCCATGACGCCGAGGTCGAAGACCTTGAAGTTGTTGCACTGCAAAACAACGCCGACGATGTTCTTGCCGATGTCGTGGACGTCGCCCTTCACCGTGGCCATGACGATGGCGCCCTTGACGCTGCCGCCGGCGTCCTTCTCCGCCTCAATGTAGGGTGTGAGATGCGCCACCGCCATCTTCATGGCGCGGGCGCTTTTCACCACTTGCGGCAGGAACATCTTGCCGGCGCCGAACAGGTCGCCCACTCGGTTCATGCCGTCCATCAGCGGCCCCTCGATCACCTCGATGGCGCGGCCGGCGCCTTGCCGCGCCTCCTCGGCGTCTTCGACGATGTACTCGGTGTCCCCGTTCACCAAGGCGTGGCCCAGCCGCTCCGCCACCGGCCATTCGCGCCAGGCCAGGTCCCGCTCGGCCTGCTTGGCGCCGCCGCCGCCGTAGCGTTCGGCCACTTCCAGCAGCCGCTCGGTGGCGTCCGGGCGGCGGTTCAGCACCAGGTCCTCGACGCGGTCGCGCAGCTCCTCCGGAAGGTCTTCATAGATGCCCAGTTGCCCGGCGTTGACGATGCCCATGCGCAGGCCGGCCTTGATGGCGTGGTAGAGGAACACGCTGTGGATGGCCTCGCGCACCGGGTTGTTGCCGCGGAAGGCGAAGGAGACGTTGCTGACGCCGCCGGAGGTCTTGGCGCCCGGCAGGTTGTCCCGAACCCAACGGCAGGCTTCGATGAAGTCCTTGGCGTAGTTGCGGTGCTCGTCGATGCCGGTGCCGATGGCGAAGATGTTGGGGTCGAAGATGATGTCCTCCGGCGGCAAGCCCGCCTCCTTGACCAGGATGTCGTAACTGCGCCGGCAGATGCCGATCTTGCGCTCCAGGGTGTCGGCCTGGCCGTCTTCGTCGAACGCCATCACCACCACCGCGGCGCCGTGGCTGCGGCAGCGCCGCGCCGCTTCGACGAAGGCCTCCGGGCCTTCCTTGAGGCTGATGGAGTTGACCACCGCCTTGCCCTGCACGCACTCCAGGCCGGCTTCGATGACCTCCCACTTGCTGGAGTCGATCATCACCGGCACCCGGGCGATGTCCGGCTCGGCGGCGATCAGGTTGAGGAAGCGAATCATGGCGGCGCGGGAGTCCAACATGCCCTCGTCCATGTTGACGTCGATGATCTGCGCCCCCGCCTGCACCTGCTGCCGGGCCACCTCGACGGCGGCCTCGTAGTCGCCTTTGCGGATCAAGCGGGCGAACTTGGCGGAGCCGGTGATGTTGGCGCGCTCGCCGACGTTGACGAACAGGGCGTCGTCGTCAATGGTCAGCGCCTCCAGTCCGGATAGCTGCAGGCCGGGGCTGGGCGCGGGGGGGCGGCGCGGTGCCTTCCCGCCCACAGCCTGTGCGATGGCGGCGATGTGCTCCGGCCCGCTGCCGCAGCAGCCGCCCACTAGGTTGACGAAGCCGCGGTCGGCGAACTCGCCTAGGGCGGCGGCCATGTCCGCCGGCGTTTGGTCGTAGCCGCCGAAGGCGTTGGGCAGGCCGGCGTTGGGATGGACGCTGACGAAGGCGTCGGCGATGCGGCTTAAGCCCTCAATGTAGGGGCGCAGTTGCGCCGCGCCCAGGGCGCAGTTCAGGCCCACCGCCAAGGGTTTGGCGTGGGCCAGGGAGCGCCAGAAAGCCTCCATGGTCTGCCCGGAGAGGGTGCGCCCGCTGGCGTCCGTGATGGTTCCCGATATGAGGAGCGGCGCATCCCGCCCCTGTTCGGCCAGTGTGCTTTGCACGGCGGCCACGGCGGCCTTGGCGTTCAAGGTGTCGAAGATGGTTTCGATGAGGATTAGGTCCGCGCCGCCCTCCAGCAGCCCCGCCGCGGCTTCGGCGTAGGCGCGGAACAGTTCCCGGAAGCTGATGTTGCGCAGCCCCGGGTCCTCGACGCTCGGCGACAGGCTGGCGGTCTTGTTGGTGGGGCCCAGCACCCCGGCCACGAACCGGGGGCGGCTCTGGGCGGCAAAGGCGTCCGCCGCCTGCCGGGCGATGGCGGCCGCCGCCCGGTTGAGCTCCGCGGCCCGCTCCGCTAGACCGTAGTCCTCTTGGGAGATGGCGGTGGCGGTGAAGGAGTTGGTCTTGATGATGTCCGCCCCAGCCTCCAGGTAGCGGCGGTGGGCCTCGGCGACCAGCTGCGGCTGCGTCAGGCAGAGCGCGTCGTAGTTGCCCTTCAGCGCCGGCCCGTGCCCGCTCAGCAGGGTTCCCCGATAGTCCTCCTCCGCCAAGCCCTCGCCCTGCAGCAGGGTGCCGTAGGCCCCATCGAGCAATAGAATGCGGTCTTGCAGCAGGCTGGTCAGAGCGGTGCGGGCGTTCATGGCGGGGCTGGCGGCGGGGGCGGATCGACCGCCGGGCGCCAACCCATCCTTGGCATGGCGAAGTTCCAGCCAGTATAGAAACCCGGCCCATTTCGGCAATTAGAGTTATGGACGGGCGACTTGAACGGAATTCATGAGAGTGGGCGGACCTCAACGGACTAAGCGATTGGGCTAGCATTGAGGTTGGGCAGCTCAATCTGTCGGTGAAGCCCTCGGCTCGGCGGCGCAACCCACCGAAAGTTCGTTACGAGACCACCAAGGCGGAGCAGCGCCAAGTTGTCTTGGAGGACGGCTCGCGGATGCATCTAAACGCCGCGTCCTTGGTGGAGGTTCGCTTCTTCTGCACAGGTGCGTGAGCTGGTTTTGGCGAAGGGCGAAGGGGTGTTCGATGAGGCGCGACGGTCTGCGGCCCTTGTGTCTGAACTAGATCAGATCAGCCAGCCTTGTACGAGTGAACTGGCAGCGCCTCGGTTTCCACGGTGGCAAGGTCAAGGCGCTTGGATGCGTGGTCAATGTCCAGCCCAACCACCCCTCCTTTGAGGTCAAGATCCACATTCAGCCCTTCAACTATCTCGCGGGTTTCGGCGCTGGGCTCCGCCCTGAGTTCGACGTAAAGGCTGTCGGTTTCGGGATAGTAATGCAACTTCATGGCTCGTCCTCTCTAAAGCCTCGATCAAAGAAGGCATTGTGAATGGTTGCGCTGTCGGCTAGCTGCTCATCGAAATATCGCGTTGTTCTCATGCCGCTTCGGGCAATGGGCTTAGCGTAGGAATTCCAGCGGCTTTCCCCAAGGGCCTGGCAGCAACTTGCCGTCTTGGAAGCGCAGCGCCCCGTTTACCCAGGTGGCCTTGATGCGGTGGCTGAATTCGATGCCGGCGAAGGGGCTCCAGCCGCATTTGGCGAATAGACCGGTGCCGCCGTCGGCCTTGCCTTCCCGCACCAGCACCAAGTCGGCGTGGTAGCCCTCGCGCAGGAAGCCGCGCTCGCGCACGCCGAATAGCTGGGCGGGGGCGTGGGCGGTCTTTTGCACAATGGTGGGCAGGCTCAGCAGGCCGTTTTGGTGGTGTTCGAACAGGCTCAGCAGGGCGTGCTGCACCAAGGGCAGGCCGGCCGGCGCCTGCAGGTAGGGGCGGGCCTTCTCCTCCCTGGTGTGCGGGGCGTGGTCGGTGGCGATGACGTCGATGCGCCCGTCGTTGACCGCCTTGAGCAGGGCCTCGCGGTCCGCCGCGGTCTTGACGGCCGGGTTGCACTTGATGTCCGCGCCCTTTGCGGCGTACCAGCTGTCGTCGAAGAAGAGGTGATGCACGCAGGCTTCGGCGGTGATGCGCTTGTCGGCTGTGTCGCCCGCCGTGAACAGCGCCATTTCCCGGGCCGTGGTCAGGTGCAGCACATGCAGCTTGGCGCCGTGCCGCTTGGCCAGCCCCACGGCGAGGCTGGAGGATTTGTAGCAGGCTGCGGCGGAGCGGATGCGCGGATGCTCCGTCATGGGGATGGCCTCCCCGTAGCGTTGCCGGGCGGCGGCCTCGTTGGCCAGAATGCTGGGGGTGTCCTCGCAGTGGGTGGCTATCAGCAGGGGGGATGAGGCGAAGACGCCCTCCAAGGCCTTGGGATCATCGACCAGCATGTTGCCGGTGCTGGCCCCCATGAACACCTTGACGCCGCAGGCGGTGGCCGGGTCAATGGACTTGATGGCCTCCAGATTGTCGTTGGTGGCGCCCAAGTAGAAGGCGAAATTGGCGTGGGAGCGGCCTTCGGCCCGGCGCCGCTTGTCGTCCAAGGCGGCTTGGCTGATGGTGCGCGGGTTGCAGTTGGGCATCTCCATGTAGCTGGTGACGCCGCCGGCCACCGCCGCTGCGGACTCGCTGGCGATGTCCCCTTTGTGGGTGAAGCCCGGCTCCCGGAAATGCACTTGGTCGTCGATCATGCCGGGCAGCAGGTAGGCGCCGGCAGCGTCGAAAGTCTCGCAATCCTGGTTCGGGGCTGCGCCCACCGCGGCGATGCGGCCGTTTTCGATTAGCAGGTCGCCTTCCCGGACCGCGCCTTCGTTGACGAGGCGGGCGTTGACGATGCGCAGCTTGCTCACGGGTGGATGAGGACCTCGCCCTCCACCTCCACCGGCGCCGCGAAGGGCAGTTCGGCCAGCCCCACGGCGGAGCGGGCGTGGGCGCCCACCTCCGGGCCGAACACTTCCAGAATCAACTCGGAGCAGCCGTTGACCACCGAGGGCAGGGCGTTGAACCCAGGGGCGGCGTTGACCATGCCGAACAGCTTCACCCAGCCGGCCACCCGGTCCAGGCCGCCAAGCGCCGCTTGCAGGCTGGCCAGCAGCCCCAGGCCCACCTTGCGGGCGGCGGCGTAGCCCTCCTCTGCGCTGACCTCCGCGCCGACCTTGCCCAAGGGTTTGGCCACCTTGCCGTCCGCATCCAGGGGCAGGTGCCCGGAAAGCACCGCCCGCCGCCCATGAATGCGCACCAACTCAAAGGGCAGGGGGCCGATGCTCATCGGCTTGGGCAGCAGGATGCCCAGTTCCTGCAGGCGTTTTTCGACTTGTCCCATCCGTCCGCTTTCCGCCTTAAGCCGCTTCACGCATGGGAAGGACCTTGGGCTGGGGCCGTCCCCGGTTCAGGTTGCCGCGTCGTTGGCGGAGCGCCCCGTGAAGCCTTCGAACAGGCCCTCGAGCCTCGCCATTCGCTCCCTGAGGTCGCCGAAGTCGTTGCGCAGGTCACGCACGTCATTGCGCACGTCCCGCACCTCCCCGCGCACGTCGCGCACCTCCTCGCGCAATCCCCTCGCCACATTGAGGATCAGCCCGGCCAAGGCCACCCCAACGGCAAGCAGCGCCACCATCATGGTCACCAATTCAACGCTCATCGGACCTCCAAAAAACCATGCCCACTGCCTTGCAGGGTATCAGACCAAGCCTCCATTGCGCCAGCCCTGAAGGGATCACCGCCTTGCGGCCGTTCCCAAATGCTCAATTTCAACGCCGCCCCAACGGCGCTGCAAGTATTCGGCGACGAGCCTCCGGTGGCAATCCAGCGGCTCCTGTTCGGCGCACATTACTGCAACGCGCTGTTTCCGTGCGCTGTCCAGCAAGCGGGCGACGCCGGTCCGAAAGCCGCTGGTTTGGGCCACGCGCTCGTAGCGGATGCGCCCATTCTCGTAGCAGGCCGGGTCGGCTGGGCGCCCGCCGAGTTCGCGCCCGAAGTAGAAGTAGTCGAGGCCCGCCCCCTGCAGCGCCTCGGCAAGCGCCTGGCGGCTGAAGTGGGGGCAGTAGCGGCTGTAGGGCGCGGAATGCACGTCGGCCACCGCTGCGACGCGGCGCCGGCGCAGCAACGCCAAGAAGTCCCGCAAGCTGTGGTTGGAGTGGCCGATGGTGAAAATGGAAATGGAGTTGTCCCTCATAACAGCCGCGCCCCCGCCGTCAGGAACGGTCGCACTCCATTATGGCCGCAATCAGCTTGTGGCAGAAGCCGTCGTATGCCTCTCCTAGGCTAATGGTCAAGTAGCATTCGCCGATCTCGTAGGAGCCATCCGATTTCGTCAGATGCGCGCGCTCATAAACTGGGTCGGTCACCCAGAGCGCATAGTCCCTGTGCGCATGGATGAATCGCCCCTGCACGCGACGCTTCGAATTGCCGAAGGCCTCGCCCGGCGCAAACACTTTGAGTGCAAGCCGCTCTAGGTGAATCAATCGCAATGAACCGGAAACGGCCTTCAGATTCGCCATTGGAACCTTGTCGTTGATGCCGCTGTAGGTATGGTGGCCGTCAAGAGCTGTTTGGTTGCGCCAGTCGGTGAGGGTTGGCGGCGGCGCTCATGCTACAATGCGCGGCGCGGGCGGTGACGCCCTCGATTTCGGCACCTAGGGGAAATTCATGGGGAAGCTGGTCCCAAGCGTCTTGTTGGCGGCGTTCGCCGCCCTGTTCGCCGAAACCGCCTTTGCCGCCGATCCCTATTGGACATGCGACCCTGCGGAGGGCCGCATCCGCCAAGTGCGCTGCACCTTCTTCTTTGATGAGGACAGCCGTCCCTCCGTGGAGAGGGGAACCATTGAAGGCTTCGTCCATCCTCCCTATTGCACAAAACCCTTGCCCGAACCGGAAGTGCGGGTTCGTCCAGCGCCCGGCTTGGTGGTGGTGAGCGCGGACGGGGCGACCTACACCTACACCGCTGCCGACAACACCCCCCCCGCCTACTTGGTTGCCTTGACGACGCTGGTGACCGGAGGAGGACGCTCCCTGCCGGTTACGAGCGCCTGCTTCACCGTTGACCCGGTGAACGGGGCCACGCCAGGCGGTACGCAGGTGGTCACGCCGGGGACGGGAAGCAAAATCTGGCGGGTGCCGCACTTCTTTGCGGTCGAATACCGCAACACGCACAGCTTCGTGCGCATCGTCAACCTGTCCGCCACGGACAGCATCTTCACCGTCAAGGCCTATGACGAGACGGGCAGCGCCCGCTTCACGCCGCTGCGCATCAGCGTGGCCGCGGAGAGCGCCGCAGCCTTCAATTCGCGGGACTTGGAGTTCAACGACGACGACAAGTTCCTTGAGGGCGAGTTCGTGGCGAACGGCCGCGGCGATTGGCGCCTGGACATCACCCCCTCCACCTCCACGCCCCTGGACAACACCCAATACTACGTCGGCGCCTACGCCCGCACCGAGGGGGACTTCCTGACCAACATGGGCGAATACGCCCGCGCCCTTCCGAACGGGGACGATCTGGTGCGGCCCAACCTTTACGTCCTGCCGTCGTTCAATCCGGCCGGCAACAGAACCAAGGTGAGCAACCTGCGGCTTTCCAACCTTGCGGACTCCGCCTCCAGCGACTTCGCCTTGGTGGCCATATCGGACCGCGGGCTGTTCCGAGCCGCACGGCTGCCGGAGATGGCCGCCAAAGCAACGCGCATGTGGAGCGCGGAGGAAGTGGAGGCCATGCTTTCTCCCGGCGGCGGCAGCATTGGCGGCAAGCAAACCCTCATCATCGGCGGCCCGGAGGCCTTGGTGACGCATTTGCTGCAGTCCAAGGACGCTGCGGAGGGCACCGACGGCCTGTGGACCAACCTCTCCGCCGTGACCAACAGCGCCGGCGCCATCGGCGCCGAGCAGGCGCGGCGCTTGTGGGCCAAGGGCCTGGCCACCGGCCTGCAGGGCGGCTAGCTGGGGGCCAGTCGTCCCAGCGGAGGCTGAGTTTGCGCCGCCAAGCCCGTCCGTTGCCTAGGCCATCCTTTTGCAGGGCGGCGCTGGGCGATTGCGCGTCCGCTGCGCTGCGCCGCCGTCGCCCATGCCTTGGAAAGCCTTGGTTGGCGGGGCAACCCGCCCCTGAAAGCGGCTTCATGTTTGCTGGCGCATGGCGCCGCTTGTTGGGCGCCGCCGCGGGCATCTGCTGCGCCTTGGCGGCGGCCCAGGCTGCCGCTCAGGCTCCGGACCTGGCGGTGGAGGGGGTCGTCGTAAGCGACCGAACGCTCAACACCGGGCAGTCCTTCAATTTGCGGGCGGCGGTGGTCAACCGTGGCAACGACGATGCCGCAGGCACGACCTTAACGTACTACCGCTCCGATGACGCCACCTTGGCGCGCACAGGGATGAACCCCGACGAGCCAGTGGGCATGGACCTCGTAAGGGAAATCCGCTGGAGCGCAGCCTTCGACGAAGAGGACCTGACTTCGCGGGAGGACATTCAGTTGGCTGCGCCGATGATGGCGGGCGGCTATTACTACTACGCCTGCGTTCCCAACGGCGTGTCCGGGGACCCCAACATGGCCAACGACTGCTCGGCCTCGGCTTCGACGGAAGCAGTGCGCGTGTTGGTGGGCGATGTCCCGGACCTTTCCGTGGAGGGGCCTTCGGTCTCGGTCACAGACGGCCTAGTCGGACCAGGGCAGACCTTCAACTTCCGGGTGGGGGTGGTCAACGGCGGCAACGGGGACTCGGCGGCGACCACCCTGCGCTACTACCGCTCCGATAACAATACCTTGATGCGCACAGGGATGGATGCCGACCAGGAAGTGGGCACGGACGCCGTGGAGGCGCTTGACGCCAGCGATTGGCCGATGCCGGTGCCGCCGTTGGATGAATCCTCAAGGTCCCGCGAAGACATCGACCTGACCGCGCCGGAGACTGCGGGCACTTACTACTACTTCGCCTGCGTTGACGACGTGCTCGACGAAACCGCCACCGGAAACAACTGCACGGCGGGCTTGGAGATCGAGGTTCGGGGAACGCCGGACTTGCAGATCGAATCCCCCGCGGTCAGCTCCAACGCTCTGGTTTTGGGGCAAGCCTTCACCCTAAGCGCCAGGGTGCTCAACGCCGGCGACGGCGCCGCGGCCGCCACCACGCTGCGCTACTACCGTTCAGCGAACATGACCATTGACGACACGGACGTGCAGGTGGGCACGGACGCGGTGGGCCAGCTAGCCGCCATGGGCCGTTCGCCAGGGATGGACATCGAACTGAACGCGCCCGCGTCCGCCGGCACCTACTACTACGGGGTCTGCGTTGACGCAGTGGCGGGCGAAACCGACAGAGACGACAACTGCTCCGCGGGCCTGCGGGTGGAGGTCTCCGCCCCCCCGGACCTTGAAGTGGCGGCGCTTGCGGTGAGCGACATCACGCTGAACGGGGGGCAGTCCTTCAACCTAAGCACGGCCGTCATGAACAACGGCCCCGGCGACGCCCCGGCCACCGTCTTGCGCTACTACCGCACCGCCACCGCCGCCATCGACCGAACCGTTGACGACGCAGTGGGAACGGACGGCGTAAGGGCAATCCCTTGGAGCGCGGCCTTTGACGAGGAGGACCTAACTTCCCGAGAGGACATTCAGTTGGCGGCGCCGGCGATGGCGGGCGACTACTACTACTACGCCTGCGTCGGCCCCGTGGTTGGGGATTCCGACACCAGCAACGACTGCTCGGAGGCGGTGCGCCTGTTGGTGGGCGATGTCCCCGACCTTGCGGTGGAGGCGGCTTCCGTCAGCGACGACGTGCTGGGGCCGGGGCAGACATTCAACTTCAGGGTGGCGGTGGTCAACCGCGGCGACGGGGACTCGGCGGCGACCACCCTGCGCTACTACCTCTCCGATGACAACACTCTGGAGCTTACGGGGATGGACCCCGACGAGCTAGTGGGCACGGACGCCGTTGCAGCGCTTGACGCCAGCGATTGGCCGGCGCCGGAACCGCCTTTGGAGGCATCCTCAAGGTCCCGTGAGGACATTGACCTAGATGCGCCGGAGACTGCGGGCGCCTATTACCTCTTCGCCTGCGTTGACGACGTGCCCGCCGAAACCGCCACCGCCAACAACTGCACGGCGGGCTTGCAAGTCGAGGTTCGGGGAGCGCCGGACCTGCAGATCGAGCTGCTGTCGGTCAGCAACGACGACCTGTCCGTGGGGCAGGCGTTCACCTTGGGCGCCACCGTGTTCAACGCCGGCGACGGCGCCGCGGCCGCCACCACGCTGCGCTACTACCGTTCGACGGACGCCCGCATCTCCCCCGATGTCGATGTGCTGGTGGGCACTGACCGGGTGCGCGCCCTGGCCACCGTCCACACAACGCCGAGGAACCCCTCGGCGGAGTCGCGGGAGGAAATTGCACTGAACGCCCCGGCGTCCGCCGGCATCTACTACTACGGGGTCTGCGTTGACGCCGCGGTGGGCGAAACCGAAACCGACGACAACTGCTCCGCGGGCTTGCGGGTGGAGGTCTCCGCCCCCCCGGACCTTGAGGTGGCGGCGCCCGCGGTGAGCGACATAACGCTGAACGGGGGGCAGTCCTTCAACCTAAGCACGGCCGTCATGAACAACGGCCCCGGCGACGCCCCGGCCACCGTCTTGCGCTACCACCGCGCCGCCACCGCCGCCATCAACCGAACCGTTGACGTCGAAGTGGGAACGGACGGCGTAAGGCCAATCCCCTGGAGTGCGGGCTCCGATGCAGAGGATCTAACCTCCCGAGAGAACATTCGGTTGACTGCGCCGATGGCGGCGGGCGACTACTACTACTACGCCTGCGTTGACGCCGTGCATGGGGATTCCGACGCCAACAACGACTGCTCGGAGGCGGTGCGCCTGTTGGTGGGCGATGTCCCCGACCTTGCGGTGGAGGCGGCTTCGGTCAGCAATGCCGCGCCGGGGCCGGGGCGGGCATTCAACTTCCGGGCGGTGGTGGTCAACCGCGGCGACGGGGACTCGGCGGCGACCACCCTGCGCTACTACCTCTCCGAGGACAACGCCCTGGTGCGCATGGGCGCGAACGCCGATCAATTGGTGGGCACGGACGCCGTGGAGGCGCTTGACGCCAGCGCTTGGCCGGCGCCGCGGCCTCCATTGAGCGCATCCTCAAGGTCCCCTGAGGACATTGACCTGACCGCGCCGAGGACTGCGGGCGCCTATTACTACTTCGCCTGCGTTGACCCCCTGACCGCCGAGACCGCCATCATGAACAACTGCACGGACGGCCTGCGGGTCGAGGTCGGGGAGGCACCCAACCTGCAGGTCGAGTCCGTGTCGATCAGCGAAGCAACCCTTAGGGCGCGGCAGGCCTTCACCTTGAGCGCCACCGTGCGCAACGCCGGCAGCAGTGCGGCGGCGGCCACCACGCTGCGCTACTACCGCTCAGCGGAGGTGAACAACGTTGACGGGAACTATGTGCAGGTGGGCACGGACGAGCTGGGCGGGTTGGCGCCGGCGGCCAGGTCCCGTCAAGACCTCGAGTTGCGCGCCCCCGCGGTCGTCGGCGCCCACTATTACCGCGTCTGCGTTGACCTTGTGCCGAGGGAGACGGACCGGGACGACAACTGCTTGGTCGAGGATGTGGAGGTCACCGCTCCGGACCTTCGGGTTGTGGGCACCGCCGCCAGCGACGTCACCCTGAACACCGGCCAGTCCTTCAACCTGAGAGCGGCGGTGGTCAATGGCGGGCGCCATGACGCAGCGGCGACCACCCTGCGCTACTACCTATCCGAGGATGCCGGCATCGACCGCGGCGATGTGTCCGTTGGCAGGGACAGCGTGCGGGAGATTCGCTGGAGCCAAGCCGCCAATGCAGAGGACTTGACTTCCCGGGAGGACATTCAATTGCGGGCGCCGGCAGCGGCGGGCATCTACCACTACTACGCCTGCGTCGATGCCGTGGAGGGGGAGCTCGACATCGCCAACAATTGCTCTGGGCTTTTGCCCGACGATCCTGATGACCCCAACAGCCCCGACAACCCCCGCGACGTCCAGCCCGAACTTGGCGTTCGCGTGGTTGTTGGCAACAACCCGAACTTGGCCGCCGAGGGACCTTCGGCGAGCGCCAGCGTCGTGGGGCCGGGGCAGACCTTCAGCTTCCGGGTGGGCGTGGTCAACCGCGGCGACGGGGATTCGCCGGCGACCAGCCTGCGCTACTACCGCTCCCGGGACCGCAACGTCTCCAGTGCGGACACCCAGGTGGGCACGGATGAGGTGCCTGTGCTGCGCGCCAGCTTCCCGCCCTCGGCGTGGCCGGACCTGGTGCATCCATCTTCGCAGACCCGGCAAGACATTGAGTTGACCGCGCCGACGACGGCGGGCATCCACTACTACGGCGCCTGCGTCGCCACGGTGCCCCGGGAGGCCGACATCAGCGACGACTGCTCCGTGGGGGTGCGCGTGGAGGTCAGGGGAACGCCGGACCTGCGCATTGAAAGGTTCTCGGTGGACGACAACAGGCTGCTGCGCCGGCAGTCCTTCAACCTAACGGCCAGGGTGGTCAATTTCGGCGGCGGCGGCAGCGCCGCCACCAGCCTGCGCTACTACCGCTCCGAGGACGCCGTGATTTCCGCAACGGACCTGCCAGTCGGCACGGGCAGGGTGCCCCAACTCGACTTCACTCCCGTCACGCCAAGGAATCCTGCGGCGCAGGCTGAGGTGCAATTGCAAGCCGCCGCGCCGGAGGAGCTCGGCGTTTACTACTACGGCGCCTGCGTCGAGCCTCCGCCTTCGGAGTCCAGAACCGGCAACAACTGCTCGCCGAGCGTGCGGGTGGTGGTCTCCAGCGGCCCGGACCTGGTGGTTGAGAACCTGCGGCTGGAAGGCGCGGCGGCGAATGCAGGCAAGCTGTTCCTGGGCCAGCCCTTCCGCCTGACCGCCAGTGTAGGCAACGAAGGCGACGGGGACTTCAGCAGGTCCATCCTGCGCTTCTACCGTTCGACTGACGCGGAAGTCACCGCTGCGGACGTCGAAGTCGGCTTGGTCAACGCAACTCCCAGCGCGGCGACTGGCTTGGGAATCTCCCTGGAGGCGGCGTTGCCCACCGGCGTTCGCTACTACGGCGCCTGCGTCGATGCCGTGCCCAATGAGGTCGATGCCGACAACAACTGCGCCGCGGCCGGCGTTCGGGTGGAGGTGGTGCGCGGCCCCGACCTCGTCGTCGAGGCCCCGGCGGTTGACGACGACAGCCTGGCCCCGGGGCAGAGCTTCATTCTGCAGGCCAGCGTGGTCAATGACGGCGACATCCCCGCCGCCCAGACGACCGTGCGCTACTACCGCTCAGCGGACAACCGCATCTCCACGCGGGATGCGCCGGTGGGCACGGACCCTGTGCCCGCGCTCAACATCGTCGCCCGGGGGATTCCGTGGAGCGCCTCGCGGTCGCGGCAGGGCGTTCATTTGCGGGCGTCCTTGACGGAGGGCGCCTACCACTACGGCGCTTGCGTTGACTTTGTGGGCAGGGAGTCCAACGCCAACAACAACTGCTCCGGAGCGGTGCGCGTCACCGTCAGCCGCAACAACCGGGCGGGGGACCCGGATCTGGCGTTGGACGCATCCGTCAGCAAGAGCCAATTGGCGCCGGGCGGCGCCTTCAGCTTGCGCATCCAGGTGCGCAACCAGGGCGACGAGGCGTCGGAGCCCACGCAGTTGCGCTACTACCGTTCAACGAACGCAGCGATTTCCGGGGAAGGCGATGACCTGGCCTTGGGCGCCGAACCCGTGGAGGGCATTCCCAAGTCCAGCGGAGATGCGGCGGGCCAAGCCCTGCACAGCCGGCCGGCGATTGCGCCGAACGCGCCGGGCGCCTACTACTACGGCGCCTGCATCGACCCCGTCGCCGGCGAATCCGATGTGCGGAACAACTGTTCCCAAGGCGTGCGCGTCACCGTCGGCGATGTCGCGGACGAAGCCGAAGACGAGGATGAGAACCTTGAGGAAGGCATGGACGAAGCCGCCGAGGCGCCCCTCGATTTTTGGCGCGGCTGGCGCTCCGTTCTGCTGCGCCCGCCGCAGGATGCCTCCTGATTCGGCGCCGGCCGCTTTTTATTTAATGAACTTCGCAAGAATGAATGACTATCTCATTGAAAATAAATACTATTTTATTGATGAGCAAATGACGCTTCGCTTTGCGGAAGGCGGCTGGGTTCTTCCTTTGACAGTGAACAGGCTGTTGCATGGGCGGTGCAGTTAGCCGCATAGCTGCGGAGGACTCGGGCCAGCGCATCGACAACTTCCTGCTGCGCGTTCTAAAGCCTCTGCCCAAGGCCCGCATCTACCGCCTGCTGCGCCGCGGCGAAGTGCGGGTGAACGGCGGGCGCATCAAGCCGCACTACCGAGTGCAGGCGGGCGATGAGGTGCGGCTGCCGCCGGTTTGGGGCCTGCGGCCTACGGCTGAAGCCCGCCGCGGGGCAATGGCCTCCAGGCCCTCCGGCCAAGGCTTGGCCGCCTTGCTGGCGCGGCGCATCCTCTTTGAGGACG
The DNA here is from genome assembly GCA_965200465.1 of Candidatus Azophilus sp. Classification (GTDB taxonomy): domain Bacteria; phylum Pseudomonadota; class Gammaproteobacteria; order Pseudomonadales; family Azotimanducaceae; genus Azophilus. The sequence continues at coordinate 1,148,132 of OZ241358.1, forward strand.
AGGGCTTGCTGGCCATCGACAAGCCCTCCGGCATCGCCGTGCATGGCGGCAGCGGCCTCAGCCTAGGCGTGATCGAAGCCTTGCGCGCCGAGCGCGGCAGGCGTTTCCTGGAGTTGGCGCATCGACTGGACCGGGACACCTCCGGCTGCCTGCTGATCGCCAAGTCCCGCGCCGCCTTGGGCGAACTGCATCGGCTGCAGCGCCGCCAGGGGTGGGCCAAGCGCTACGAGTTGCTGGTGTCTGGGCGCTGGCCGCAGGGCCGCACCCTGGTTGAGTTGCCGCTGCATCGCTATGTCACCGCCGCCGGGGAGCGCCGCGTGCGGGTGGCGGCGGCCGGCAAGCCGGCCCGCACCGGGTTCGGCATTTTGCGCGCCTGCGCCGCCGCTTCTTGGCTAAGCGCTCGGCTGCACACCGGGCGCACCCATCAGATTCGCGTTCACGCCGCCGCCAGCGGCCATCCGCTGCTTGGCGAGGACAAGTACGAAACGCCGGAGTCGCAAGCGCTTTCCAAGGCGGCGCGGGCGAACCGGCTGTGCCTGCACGCCGGCGGCGTTCGCCTGCCTTGGCGGGGGGCCGAACTGCGCTTGGAGGCGCCCTTGCCGTCTTTGTTTGCTGAAGTCTGGGGTCGCTTGGCGCATGGCGCCGCAGAAGGCGCGGACTAGGGGCTCACCCCAGGGGGTTCAGGCCAAGGCGCCGCAGCATGGCGCAGAGGCGGATCAGCGGCAGGCCGATGAGGGCGCTGGGGTCCGTGCTCTCGATGCTCTCCAGCAGGGCCAAGCCAAGCCCTTCGGAGCGGCAGGCGCCGCAGCAGTCGAACGGCTTGTCCAAGTCAACGTAGCGTTCTATTTCGGCGGCGGCGAGGTTCCTGAAACGAACGCGGACCTCATCCGTGGCGAGCTGCTGGTCAGCGGCGCTGCGCACGCAGAGGCTGGTGAGAAAAAGCACCTCCTGGCCGGATAGGGCGGCCAATTGGGCGACGGCCCTGGCCCTGTTGCCGGGTTTGCCGAGAATGCGTTCGCCCAGCGGCGCCGCGACCACCGCCACCTGGTCGGAGGCGACCACCACCGCTTCGCCCAAGGCCGCGCCCACCTTGGCCGCCTTGGCCGCCGCCAGCCGCTCCACCAGCGCCGCCGCGCTCTCCCCAGGCTGCGGGGATTCGTCGATGTCCGGGCTTAGGGAGCGGAAGGGCAGGCCGAGGCGGCGCAGCAGCTCCTGTCGATAGCGGGAGGAGGAGGCGAGTATCAATTCCGGCATTGGCCAAGGCGTTGGTTGGAATCCACCAACAGCATACCTTTACAGGGCGCAAGCCGATACCTATGATGCGCATCCCAAACAGGCTGGGCCACAAGCGCTTTGCAGGAACGCTTTCGATTGTCCGATTTGGCGGCTCGCACGGGCGAGGTCGAGCGGCTTGTTCCCGCCGCCGACTTCAAGCGGTTCGCGGCCCTGTGCCGTTGCGTGACGCCCCTGCGGGTGCGGCTGCAGTTCCGCTTTGACGAGGAGGGCCGCGTTCGGGTGCAAGGGGAGGTCTCCGCCCGGCTTGTGGTGGAGTGCCACCGATGCTTGGCGCCGGTGGAGACGGCGCTGGCCCCGGCCTTCGCCTGCACCGTCGTCGGCAGCGACCGGGAGGCCAGCCGCCTAGGCGCCAGCCGCAGCGTTCTGCTCTTGGAGGGCGATGAAGCCGGGCTTGCGCAACTGGTGGAGGACGAGCTGATTCTTGCCTTGCCGGAGCGGCCCTGCGCGGACCCGGGCTGCCCCAAGGCCCCGGCCGCCGCCTTCCCCGAGGCGGCGCCGAGCGAGGCCGGAAAACCGTTTCGGGAGCTTGCCGCGCTGATGGCGGCGAATGGGAACGAATGAGCAATTGGAGAACAGGCTTATGGCAGTCCAGCAGAACAAGGTATCCCGGGCGCGGCGGGACAAGCGGCGCTCCCATCACCGGCTTAAAGCCCCGGCGCTGTCCATCGACCCGACCAGCGGCGAGATCCATAGGCGCCACCAAGTGACCGCCGACGGGTTTTACCGGGGCAAGCAGGTCGTCGATCCGGGCTGGCGTGAAGAAGAAGACGAATAGATGAGCTTGGGCTTCGTCTTTCCCGGCCAGGGCGCCCAGTTTGTCGGCATGCTGGCCGATGTGGCGGAGCAGCGCGCTTCGGTGCGGGAGCGTTTCGAGCAGGCGGCGGACGCCATCGGCATCGACCTGTGGCGCATCGCCAGCCAAGGCCCGGAAACCGAACTGGCCGCCACCGCAGTGACCCAGCCGGCCCTGCTGACGGCCAGCGTCGCCCTTTGGGACCTCTGGCGGGGCGCTGGCGGCCCGGCACCGGCGTTGGTCGCTGGGCACAGCCTCGGCGAGTATTCGGCCTTGGTTTGCGCTAGGGCGCTGGATTTTGCCGACGCCGTGCGCTTGGTGCATCGGCGCGGGCAACTGATGCAGCAGGCGGTGCCCCGCGGCGAAGGGGCGATGGCGGCCGTTCTCGGCCTTGAGGACGCGGAGGTGGAAGCGGCCTGCAGCCGCGCCGCGGGGCTGGTGTCCGCCGCCAACTACAACGCTCCGGGGCAGTTGGTCATCGCTGGGGAGGCCGCCGCCGTCGGGCAGGCGGTGGCGAACTGCAAGGCGCTGGGGGCGCGCCGGGCGGTGATGCTGGAGGTCAGCGGCCCCTTCCACTGCGCCCTGATGGCGCCGGCCCGGGAACAGCTCGCCTTCGCCCTGGACGCCGCCGGCCTCCGGCCGCCGCAAATTCCCTTGGTGCGCAATGTGGACGCCGCCGCCGTCGCCACCGTCGATGCGGTTTGCGAAGGGTTGTTGAACCAGCTGGCGCAGCCGGTGCGCTGGGCGGAGTGCGTTCGGCGCATGGTTGCGGAGGGCGTCACCCGGTTGGTTGAATGCGGCCCCGGCAAGGTTTTGACCGGCTTGGCGAAACGCATCGACCGCTCGCTGGCCGCCGGCAGCATAGGCACGCTGGACGGCCTTGCCGCCGAACTGGGCGCCCAGGCGTCCTGAAGGACGCACTTGGGAATCCCGTGGCCAAGCCCCTTGGTGAGCAAAGAATCGCGGTGGTTACGGGCGCCTCGCGGGGGATTGGCGCCAGCATCGCCAAGCGGCTGGCCGCGGATGGCTTCCAGGTCGTGGGCACCGCCACCACGGAGGCGGGCGCCGCGGCAATCGGCGAACGGCTGGCGGGCCAAGGGCTTGGCCGGTGCTTGGACATTGCCGACCAAGCCAGCGTTGAGCGGTTTTTCGCCGGCCTTGCGGAGGCGCCGGGAATGCCCTCCGTGTTGGTGAACAACGCCGGCGTCACTCGGGACAACCTGTTGCTGCGCATGTCCGCCGACGAATGGCGGGCGGTGATCGACACCAACCTGACCGGTCTCTACCGCATGATCCGGCCGGCGCTGCGCGGCATGATTCGCGCCCGTTGGGGCCGCATCGTCAACCTAAGCTCGGTGGTGGCGCGGATGGGCAACCCCGGCCAGGCCAACTACGCAGCCTCCAAGGCGGCGGTGGAGGGCCTGACCCGCGCCTTGGCCCTTGAAGTGGCCTCCAGAGGCGTCACCGTCAACGCCGTGGCGCCCGGCTTCATAGAGTCCGACATGACCGCAGCCCTTGATGAACGGCAAATGCAGCGGATGCTGGAGCGCATTCCCCTAGGCCGGGTGGGCCGCGGCGATGAGGTGGCCGCGGCGGTTGCCTTTCTGGCCAGTGACCAAGCCGGCTACCTCACCGGCGAAACCCTGAACGTGAACGGCGGCCTGCGGCTGGATTGAGTGTGGGCGGGGGGTTGGGGCGGCGCGTTTTGCGGGTTCGCCATTTTTCTTGAATTGGTTGTGGGCAGTCTATAATATCCGCCGCCCCGCACTGCGAAACCTCATTGGGAGACAGCCTGAGCATGAGCAGCGTTGAAGAACGAGTCAAGAAGCTTATTTGCGAGCAGCTTGGCGTGAAGGAAGAGGAGGTGAAGGACGAAGCGTCCTTCGTTGAAGACCTCGGCGCCGATTCCTTGGATACGGTGGAGTTGGTCATGGCCCTTGAAGAGGAGTTCGAAACCGAAATTCCCGACGAAGAGGCGGAGAAAATCACCACCGTCAAGGAAGCCATCAACTACATTCGTTCCCAAAGCTAAGGTCGGGCCTTCCCGATTTCCTTGCCGGCCGCGTCAGCCAGCCGTGCGGCTTTCCCGCCGGCGCAACGCCGTTGCCGGGCGCGAGGAATCAGCGTATGACGAGACGTAGAGTGGTGGTCACCGGCTTGGGCCTCGTGTCGCCCATCGGCTGCACGGTGGCCGAGGCTTGGCGCAACGCCTTGGCCGGCGCCAGCGGCATCGGCCCCATCGATCGGTTTGACACCACCGGCTACGGCGTGACCTTCGCCGGGCAGGTTCGGGATTTCGACCCTGAACAGTACATGGACCGCAAGGAGGCTAGGCGCCGGGACGAGTTCATTCAGTTCGGCATCGCCGCCGGGGTGCAGGCCATAGCCGACGCCGGCTTGCCCTCCCACCCGGCGGACGCGCACCGCTACGGCGTCGCCGTCGGCTCCGGCATCGGCGGCCTTTACACCATCGAGAAGACCCACTCCACGCTGCTGAACAGCGGTCCGCGCCGGGTTTCGCCCTTCTTCGTGCCGAGCAGCATCATCAACATGATCAGCGGCAACCTGTCCATCATGTATGGCTACACCGGCCCCAACATCGCCGTGGTGACGGCCTGCACCACCGGCAACCACAACATCGGCCTGGCGGCGCGGATGATTCAGCACGGCGACGCCGACGTCATGGTGGCGGGGGGCGCCGAACTGGGCACTTCGCCGGTGACGGTGGCTGGGTTCGCCACCATGAAGGCGTTGTCCGTGCGCAATGAGGACCCGCAAGCCGCCAGCCGGCCTTGGGACCGGGACCGGGATGGATTCGTGCTCGGCGAAGGCGCCGGCGTGCTGGTGCTGGAGGAATGCGAGCGGGCCAAGGCGCGGGGCGCGGAAATCCACGCTGAAGTCCTCGGCTTCGGCATGAGCGCGGACGCCCACCACATCACCAGCCCCCTGGAGGACGGCGCCGGCGGCATAGCCTGCATGGAGAACGCCTTGGCGGATGCGCGGCTGCCGGCGGAGGCCATTGACTACATCAACGCCCACGGCACCTCCACGCCCTTGGGGGACGTGGCCGAAACCAAGATGATAAAGCACGTCTTCGGCGCCGACACCCGCGTTCCGATAAGCTCCACCAAGTCGATGACCGGCCATCTGCTCGGCGCCGCGGGGTCGGCGGAGGCCATCTTCACCATCATGGCGCTGCGCGACCAAGCGTGCCCGCCGACCATCAATCTGGACAGTCCGGACGACGAATGCGACCTGGACTATGTGCCCCACACCGCGCGGGACGCCCGCCTGCGCACCGGCCTGACCAATTCCTTCGGCTTTGGCGGCACCAACGGCACCCTGATCTTCGGCGCCCTGTGAGTCGTTGAAGCGCACTGGTTGTCGAAGCGCCGGCCCATGACCCGCCGTGGCGGTCTTGCGGTTTTGACGGCTGCGCTGGCGGCGGCGCTGATGTTGGCCGCCGGCGTCGGCGGGTTTGCGGTGCATTGGTGGCGCTCGCCGTTGTCCGTGGAGCAGCCGACGGCTTTGACCATCGAACCCGGCAGCACGGCGTTCGGCGTTGCCGGCGCATTGCAGGCGGCCGGCCTGCTCGACGACGGGCGCCCGCTGCCTTGGATTCTGCGTCTTCGCGGGGAGGCCAAGCGCCTTCAGGCCGGCGAGTACGCCGTGGCGCCCGGCGACACCGCCGGCCAACTGCTGACCCGCATGGTCGAGGGGGAGGTCATGCGCCACGAGTTCCGCATCCTTGAGGGAAGCCGCGTCGCCGAGGTGCTCGCCGCCCTGCGCCGGCAGGCCCGCATGGGTCAGTCCTTGGCGGAAGCCCGCCCGGAGACCCTGCTGGCGGACCTCGGCCTGGACGTGCAGGCGGGGGCGCTCGGCCCCGGCCACGGGGAGGGCTGGTTCTTTCCAGACACCTATCATTTCACCACGGGCGAAGACGACCGCGCTCTGCTGCTGCGCGCCCACGCGAAGATGGCGGCGGAATTGAGCGCCGCCTGGTCGCGGCGAACGCCGGGCCTGCCCTATGGGTCTCCCTATGAGGCGCTCATCGCCGCCTCGCTTGTTGAAAAGGAGACCAGCCGCGCCGAGGATCGGCCGCACGTCAGCCAGGTGCTGGTGGGCCGCTTGCTTAGGAACATGCGCCTGCAGGTGGACCCGGCGGTCATCTATGGTTTGGGCGACGGCTTTGACGGCAACCTAAGGCGAGCGGACTTGCGCCGGCCGACGCCGTACAACACCTATGTTCATCGGGGCTTGCCGCCAACGCCGATCGCCTTGCCGGGGCGCGAGGCGCTGCTCGCCGCGGTTCGCCCCAGCGGGGCGGACTATCTCTATTTCGTGGCTCGGGGCGACGGCTCCAGCCAGTTTTCCGAAACCTTGGCGGAGCACAATGCGGCGGTGCGCAAGTTCCAGCTGAACCAGCAGCCGGCGCCAAGGGGAGGAGGCTGAGGTTGGGCAGTTCGGCCAATTCCGCAGGTGCGCAAGGCGGTGCGCCGGAGGCGGGCGGCAAATTCATCACCTTGGAGGGCATTGACGGCGTCGGCAAGAGCACGCAGATGCGCCGTGTACAACGGTTGCTGAAGGAATCCGGCGTTGAGGCGATCCTCACCCGGGAGCCCGGCGGCACCGCCTTGGCGGAGGAAATCCGGGCGCTGCTGCTGACCCTGCGCGACGAGCCGGTGGCGCCCATGACGGAATTGCTGCTCATCTTCGCGGCCCGCAGCCAACATATCGAGCGGGTCATTCGCCCGGCTTTGCGGGCAGGAACCTGGGTGCTCTGCGAACGCTTCACGGACGCAACCTATGCGTACCAGGGCGGCGGACGGGAAATGGGCGAGGCGCCGGTGGCGCATTTGGAGAAGCTGGTGCAAGCGGGCTTGCAGCCGCACTTGACGATTTTTCTGGACGCCGGCCCCGAGGTCGCCGCCGGGCGGATGCGGGGGCGGCTTGGGGACCGCTTTGAACGCGAACAGGCGGAGTTCTTTGCGCGGGTGCGCCGGGCCTATTTGGCGCGGGCGCGGCGCCTTGACCGCATGGTCGTGGTGGATGGCGCAGGTTCCGAAACCAAGGTGGCCGCCGCCATTGCGGACGCGGTGCGGCCCTTGCTGTCGGCTGGAGGCGGCTGATGGAGTTGCCCTGGCAGGCGTCCAACCGGGCCGACCTGACCGCCGCCATGGACGCCGGCCGGCTGCCCCACGCCCTGCTGCTGAACGCCTATCCCGGCTGGGGGGCAACCGAGCTGGCCGCTTGGCTGGCGCTGCAGGTGCTGCAGCGCCCCGACGTCCTGGACGCCCGCCAACTGGCGCATCCCGATTTTCGTTGGGTTGCGCCGGAGCGGGGCCGCATCTCGGTTGACGAAATTCGCCGCCTGTGCGAATTCGGCCAAGGCACCCCGCAGTTGGCCAGGGCCAAGGCGGCGGTGATCGAAGACGCCGACCGCATGAACGTCAATGCCGCCAACGCCTTGCTGAAAACCTTGGAGGAGCCGCCGGGGGACACCTATCTGATCCTCTCCAGCCACCGCGCCGGAGCGCTGCCGCCCACCATCCGCAGCCGCTGCCAAAACATCGCCGTCGCCCGTCGCCCGGAGGCGGCGCAGGCCTGGCTGGCGGACCGCAAGGCCCAGGACCTGCTGCAGGACTATGACGGAGCGCCTCTGTTGGCCTCGGTTGGCGCCGCCGCCGGGGAGCGGCCCATCGCCGGCCTTGTGGCGGAGTTGGCCAGCGCCCGCGGCGAACGAGCGGCGGAGTTGCTTGAAGAGCTGCTGGGGCTGGACCCGTTGCGCCTAGCTGCCCGTTGGCTGCGCTGCCTGGTGTGCGCCGCGGCCGCCGCTCCCTCGTCGGAGGGTGTGCCCGTCGCGGCCGATGCGCCTTCCCTGCCGCCGCTGGCTGCGGATCGGCGCCTGTTCGCCTTCGTTGATGAGCTGCTGTGGTTTCACCAGCAGGTGTCGCTTTCCAACAGCGTCAACCTCAGGTTGGAGCTGGAGCGCCTCTGCCACCTGTGGCGCGACCTAGGCCAAGGGGTGGCGGCGCGGCAATCCTGAAACTGGATTTGGTTAAATTCCCGCCGCGGCCGCGGCTTTGGCTGCGGTGGCTTGCGATATCTCCGGGGGCGCACGGCCCTGCGGCGGCGTCTTGAGCGGCGTTCCCTCCCACAGGAAATTTCGCGATTGGCCACTAGGCAAGGCGCTCCGAATGTGGATGCTGGGCGCAATGCATTCACAGGCCGGCACCATGACGGATTCCAACCCAGCCGACGGCATCCTCTCCCTAACCATCAAGGACCGGGCGGCGCTGCAGGCGGCCTACATGCCCTTCATCCGCAATGGCGGCCTGTTCGTGCCGAGCGCCCGCTCCTTTGCCTTGGGCGACGAGGTCTTTCTGCTGTTGCGGCTGATGGACGACCCCGCCCGCGTCGCCACCGCCGGCAAGGTGGTTTGGGTGACCCCTCCCGGCGTCCAGCGGCGCAAGCCCGCCGGGGTGGGGGTTCAATTCAACGAGCCGGACAGCGCCCTCCTGGCGCACATCAAAAATTGGCTGGGAGACGCCTTGGACCCAAGCCGGGAAACCCACGCGCTCTAGCGGTGGCGTTGCGCGTCAACGGTTGCAAGGCGAGCGGCTTGGCGCAATGTCCGGGCTAGGCTTGCGCCCTGGGCGCCAAGCGCCTCTCGAAGAAGTCCAGAATCAGGCTGAAGCGGTGCATGGCCACGGCCTTTTGCTGCATGGAGTGCTTGGCGTTGGGATAGGCCATCAGCTCGAACGGCTGGTTGCGCTCCTGCAGGGCCTGCATCAGCCGCATGGAGTGGGTGAAGACCACGTTGTCGTCGGACATGCCGTGCATCAGCAGCAGCGCCCCTTGGATGTGGTCGAGGTGGGAGAGCACGGCGCTGGCTTGGTAGCCTTCCGGGTTGTCCGTCGGCCGGCCTAGGTAGCGTTCGGTGTAGCAACTGTCGTAGAGACGCCAATCGGTCACCGGCGCCGTTGCGGCGGCGGCCTTGAACAGGTGCGGCGCCCGAGCCAGGCACATCAAGGCCAAGTAGCCGCCGTAGCTGTGGCCGAGGACGCCGATGCGCTCCCCGTCAACCCAGGGAAGTGCGGCGGCGAACGCCGCGCCCTTGGCTTGGTCGCGCACCTCAATGTCGCCGAGGCGCCCGTGAATGGCCGCTTCGAAGTCCCGCTCCCGGTTGGCGCTGCCGCGGTTGTCCACTTCCAACACGCCGAATCCGCGTTGGGCGAAGACCTGCAGCAGCAGCGGCGGCCACTCGTCGCGCACCCGTTGCACACCGGGGCCGCCATAGACATGGACGACCAAGGGAGCGGGGCCATCCGGCGTCGGCGGCTGCGTGAGCCGGTAGTGCAGGGTCCGGCCGTCCTCCGCCGCAATGGCGCCGAGTTGCGGCCTGACATGTTCGGCCGTGAATTCATGGTAGGGGTGATCGGCGCCGACCTCGATGCGGCTTGCCTCCGAGGAGGGCGCCCTGGCCCCCTGCGTGCGGACGCCGGGGTTCGCCGGCGCGGGGCTTTCCTGCGCCTCGCCGAGCCCAATGCCCCGCAAAGGCCGCAGGGGACCGTTCAGGGGACCGAAGAGGACTCTCTTGGGCGTTGTTGGGCTGGAGTGGAGGTCGATGATCCAGCGGCCGTCCTCGGTGGCGCTCAGTTCGTGCCAGCCGGCCCCGGTCAGGCGCCCAAGCTCGGCGGAGGCCAAGTCCAGCCGGTAAAGGTGCTGTTCGGTTGGCGTTGCAAACCAACCGGAGAGGAAGGCTTGCTCCCGGTCGGCGCAGAGCACCCGATTGACGCGGCCTCGGCCGCAGGTCAGTTGCTCGCAGGCGCCGTTGCGGTAGCGGTACAGATGGCTTGCGCCGTCCCGCTCCGAAGTCCACAGATAGTCGTCCGGGCCGATTTCGGTGAAGTTGTCGTGCAGGTTGACCCAAGCGGCGGCGGTTTCCTCAAGCAGCGTTCGGCTGCTCAGGTCGTCGAGGCGCACCAGCTTCAAGCGCAGGCGGTTCTGCGCCCGATTCAACGTCTGCACGGCCAGGCCGGCTTTGACGAAGCCCATCCGGGCCAAGTAGTCGTCCGCGGCGTCGGCGAAGTCAATCCAGCGGGTTGCGCCGGTATCCAAGTCGTAAAGGGCGAGGGCGGTTTGCGGGTTCGCTTCGCCGGCGAAGGGATAGCGCTGGGCAACGAGCTGCAAGCCGTCGGCGTCCGCCTTGAAGCGGTGGCTGATCTTGACCGGCGACAGGTCCACCTTGGTGAAGGCGAGCTGCCGGTCGTCCTGCCGCCACCAGTGGCCGTCAAAGCGGTGCAGTTCCTCCTGGGCCAGAAAGTCGGCCGCGCCGAAACTGACGTCGGGGTTTTCGGAGACGGCGGCGGCCTGCTCCCCGCCGCCTTTGAGGTCGCGGAAATACAGGCTGCCGGCGCCCGCGTAGCTTAAGCGCCGGCCTTGCGGCGACAGCTTGATGTCCGTATAGCGCCGGCCCTCCGGGGTTGCTTGGCGCAGTTCGCCGGTGGCGACGTCGAGCAGGTGGCCGGCCCCGTTGGCGGTGAGCAGCAGCATGGACCCGTCTGGATGCCATTGATGGCCGGTGATGCCCTTGGCGAAGAAGCGCCGCCGCTCCATCGCCGCCCGCTCCTCGGCGCTGGGCGCTGCGGCGGCGGCCAACTCGGCGCTTTTGATCCAGCACTCGGCTTGGCCGGTGGCTGGGTCGGCCCGCCAAAGATCCAGCCGCTCGCTGTCCTCCGCGGACCGGCGTAGAAAGCTCAGGCAGGCGCCGTTCGGCGCCGCCTGCAGAGCTCGCGGCGGCTCGGCGAACAGAGGCGGGTCGGCAAACAGCCGCTCAAGGGTCAGCTTGGCCACGCTCGGGCGGTTGGCGTCGCCTGCCCTGGCGAAGGCTTGGCGAGGCTGAACTTTAAGCTCACTTGTTGCTCCGCGGCCGGGCCGAGGCCGTCAGGCCGCCGGCTGCGCTGCGGCGAAGGCTTCGCGGGTCAGGTTGCTTGCGCCTTCCGCGGTGGCCAGCACGTTGTCTTCGATGCGGGCGCCGCCGCAGGGCGCCAGCGACTCCACCAGCGGCCAATTCACTGCGCCGCCGCCGGGCTGGGTGCGCAGTTTCCGCAGCAGCATGGGAATGAAGTACAGGCCGGGTTCGATGGTGAAGACCATGCCGGCCTCGATGGTGCGCGTCAGGCGCAGGGTTTCATGGCCCTTCGGCGGCGGCGCTTCGCCGCCTTCCGGGCCGGTCTGCCAGCCGCCGACGTCATGGGTTTGCAGCCCCAGCAGGTGCCCAAGGCCGTGGGGCATGAAGGCTTGCGAGACGCCTTGCTCGAAGGCGGCTTCAGCGCTGCACTGCACTAGGCCGAAGCGGCTGAGCAGTTCGCCGATGCGCCGGTGCATGGCCAAGTGCAGCTCCACGAAGCTGCAGCCCGGCCTGATGGAGTTGATGAGGCCGCGCTGCTGTTCGTCCAAGGCGTCGATGAGTTCGGCGAAGGCGCCGGCCTCCGGCGTCGCCCAGGTTCGGGTGATGTCGCAGCCGTAGCCTCGGCAACTGGCCCCGGCGTCGATCAGGAAAACCCGGCTGCTTGGCGGGCGGTGGCGGTCATAGTGTTGGTAGTGCAGCACGGCGGCGTGCTCGTCGAGGCCGACGATGCAGGGGTAGGGCAGGTCCGCCTCGGTTTGCTTGGACGTGCGCAGGTAGGCGCCCAAAATGTCGAACTCGCCGCCGCCGGCGTAGTAGGCGTCCCGCGCCGCCAAGTGGCCGGCCACGCCCTTTGCCGTGGCTTGGCGCAGGCAGGCGACCTCAAAGTCCGTCTTCCAGGCGCGTTGGTGGTGGAGGCGGTTGATCAAGGCGGCGGGATTCGGCGCCGCCGCCAAGCCGGAGGGCGCCTGCTCGCCAATGAAGGCGGTGCGTTGCCCCTTGGCGCCTGCAACCAGCGTTTTTTCCAGTTGTTCGGCTGCACTGAACACCGCCAGCTCAAAGCGTGCCTCCGCCCAAGGGGGCGGCGCCGGCGGCAGCAGCCAGTAGTCCTCCGGCTGATGGAAGTGGAGTTTTGGGCGGCGGCCCGGCGCGAACAGCAGCGCGGCGCCTTCGCAACGGCGCTCCGGAAACCAGAGGGCGAAGTGCGGATTGGGGCGAAAGAAGGCCGCCAAGTCATCGAACAGGTGGGTCCGCGGCCGCCCCGCGGCGACCACCACGGCGTCAAAGCCGCTCGCCGCCAGCGCCTGCTCCCATTGCTCCGCCACGCAGCGCAGATGTACACCGTATTGCTGTTCGGCCAAACCTTCCATCACCGCCATTCTAGCCCAGCCGCTCCAGTCCGCGGGCCGGTCGATGGCTTGGCCCACGCCGGCCCCCAATCAAATCATTGTCAGGGGATTGAGAGCGGACCCGACTGGCGGTCCCCAAGCAAGGCGCCGCTTCGACCTGCTTCGGCGAGGGTGGAGCGGCTGCGGCAAGGCGTTCATTTCGCCACGAGCAACCGGGCGTTCCACAGCTGCCCCTGCTCATCGTACTGGCCGGTGTGAATCGAGGCGATTGGATACTCCGGTAGGGACGCCGCGGCCACGCAGACGCCCTGGATGCGCGCGCCGCGCCTGAAAAAGGGGAAATCCAGATTGTCGAACCCGAGCCGCTTGCGATGTCCTGGCAGGTCCGCCTCGTCCTTGGGAAAGACGTGCAGGAAAAACGTTCCCGCATCCGCATCGGCCTGATCGCAAGGCTCCTTGAAGTAAATCAATTGTCCGTTTGTCAAATGCAGGTCGAATTCGGCGCGCAGGTCGGGGTCGGCGGAACGGGCGGCCCGCAGAGCCGCCTCAAGGCCGAGGGGGGCATCCCGGTGGAGACAGGGCCAAGGCAAGCCGGCCTGCCAAATGTTCTCGGAAGTTTCGTTTGCGCGGACTTGGTGCGCCAAGGGTGTGCTCTCCTCAAGCATTGCATCGTAAGCGGCGCGATCGTAAAGGAACACTAGCCGGTTGCTCGGCGTGAGCAGTGCGGCGCCGGGCAGGCACTCGCGGACGACGACCAAGTCGGCGAAGTCCCGCTGACCTTGCGCGAACACAATCGGGCTTCCGGCAAGGTAGTAGGGAGCGAATGTCTTGCGCTGCATGTGGAGCGGATGGTTCGTGAGCAATGCACGGGGAACGAAGACAGACCTTCCCTCCGCCATGCGGCGGATTTCCTGGAAGTCCGCCGTCAGGGCCTCTTGTAACGGGATGGCTTCATGGTCGCGGCTGAGATGCGCCATCCGGGCGCTGGAATACGCGAGGATGAGCAGCGCGGCAACGGCCATCCCGACCGACAGACGTTGGCCAAACAGGCGGTGCAGCCCCAGCGCGACCAGCGTGAAGAAGACGAGCACCAAGCCAGTGTGGGACAGGGTCTCGAAATCATGAGGGATGAAGCTGCCGCGCACGGGCAGCGTCCAGCAGAAGCCGGACAGCGCCAAGGTGGCCATAAGCGTCCTGTGGCGGACGAACGCCAGCCCGATCAACCCCACGCAGGACACCAAGATTCCGATGGCCCGGACGCCCCCCCCGGCGCACTCTTGCGCCCATCCTATAGAGAAGGTTTCGTGACCACCGGACAAGGCGTAGGGCAGAGACATCAGGCCGATGCGGGGGAATTGACACTCCCAAAAGTGCTTCCATGAGCGATCCAAGCCCTGCCGCTCGGCATCGACCAATACGGTGCGCCCGAGCACGGATTGGACGGTCGGCAGTTCCATCAGGGTCGTCTCGCCCTGCAAGGCCAAGTATTCGCGGGCGATGTTGAGGCTGAGCATCGCCAAACCGAAGAGCAGCGCGAAGACGCCCAACGCTAGGTGCCGGCTGCGCGGCAGCGCAACGATGGCGGGCCGCAGCCAAGCGCCAGGAGAGGAGCCGCGCGCCATGCGCATCCGGCGGAGCAGGCCCCTGATCAGGCCCAGCGCCGCAAAAGGCAGGAGCAGCGCAAGAACATGCCAGCCGAGCAGCAGCGCGATGCAAGCCTTCGCCAGCAACTGCCGGAAGCGGCCGTCTTGGGCGAAGATCGTCATGCCGTGAAAGCACAGCATCAGGCCGAACAGGTCCAGCCCGATTTCCGTGGACACCATGTCGTTGTAGTGCAGCCAATAAGAGGAAGAGAACGTCAGCAGCGTCGCCGTCAGCGCAATCCAGCGCCGCCCCGTCAGCCGGCAAAGGGACAGGTAAGCCAGCACTGCGTTGGCGGCGAAGCACAGCAGCATCAGCGTCCGGGCGGCGAGCAGCTGCGCGGACAAATCGTCGCCGAAGGGCATTGTCGCCAAGCGGATCAACAGATGGCCGCCCAGCGGATAGCTGTTGTAGGGCACATAGGCGCGGTTGCCGTTCGCATCGAGCGTATGGTGCATGATCCCCAGGAAGTGATGTTCCGGCGACAGGTTCGCCGCTACCGCCAAGTGGCCCGCCGTGACAATGTCGTGGTGTCCATCCCGGTAGAAGTGCCCCCCCCCCCCCCCAGATGCCGAACAGGAACGTCGTCGACAGCGCCAGAAGCAGCAACGGCAAGCCCGCCCGGCCCGCGGCGGCGGTGCTGCGCCTGCCATCAGCAGTACGTCCTGCGCTTGACGCCTTGGCTGGCGGTCCCCAAGAAGGCGCCGCTTCAACCTGCTTCGGCAAGGCGTTCATTCGGCCGCGAACAGCGTGGCATCCCATAGATGCCCATGCGCATCGAACTGGCCGGTGCGAATCGAGGCGATTGGATAATCCGGCAGGGATGCGACGGCCACGCAGCTGCCCCGGATGCGCACGCCGCGCTCGATGAAGTTAAAATCCAGATTGTCGAACCCGAGCCGCTTGCGAGGTCCCGGCAGAGCTGCTTCGTCCTTGGGGAGGATGTGCAGGAAAAACCTTCCCGCATCCGCATCGGCCTGATCGCAAGGCTGCTTGAAGTACGTCAATTTTCCGTCGGCCAAATGCAGGTCGAATTCGGCGCGGATGTCAGGGGCGGCGAAACGGACGGCTTGCAGCGCGGCCTCAAGCCTTGGGCGTTCCATCCGAACGTTGCCATGCGTCAAAGCCAGCAGCCCGGCGCAGCCCGCCAGCGCCAGCCAAGAGATCGCCGCAAGCGCGGGAAGCCCCCCCTCCCCCCGCTCGTCCGCAACCTTGACAGCGGCGGAACCGGACCCAGCCGCGGGGCGCTGCGCCCCGTGCAGAAGCTCCCCGGCGTAGCCAAGCCAGAACAGGGCAAGCAGCAACTCGCGCATCTCTTCAAGATTCCTGATGCCGTTGTGCTTCTGCACATGGAGGCAGGTCAAGCACAGGATGATGGCGGCGGCCGCGGCAAGGACCAGGGCGGGGCGCTTGCATTGCAGCGCCCATGCGGCAAGCAGCAGCAGCGCCACAGTCTCCCAGCGCTCGAAAAGCTCGAACCAGAAGCGGAGATGATCCGCGTCGTCCGCGAAAAACCTTGTGGGTATCCGCATACAGCTAAGGGTTGAAAGCAGCATCAGCAACAGCGGCAGCGAGGGCAGCGGAATGCCGAACAAGCCCCGTTTGCGGCTGAAAAGCGCGGCGGCAGTCGTCAGGCAAAGCAGCACGATGAACAGGTTGAAGGCGTAATACAGGAACTGCACCGCCGGGTTGGGCAAATTGTGGACATTGAATTCGCCTCGCTGGTTGTGCGCCAGAAAGTCGGGCGTGGGGAAATCCCAAATGCGCTGCCCCCAACTGATCTCCTCCCCGGCGATGAATGCCATCGCAACGCCGCCGGCAAGGAGGACGAAGCGGGGTGCGCGCCGCGTCTCGGCCCGGGCCGCGGCCAGCAGAAGCGCCCCGGCCAAGAGATAGGCGACCACGGTGAGGTTCTCCGCCCAGCCGTCCTCTTGCATCAGGATGGCATGGTTCCAAGGGGAAACGACAAGGATCCCATGCATGGCGAGAAGAGTCAGGCAGGCTGCCAGCCAGCCGGAAGCGCCAATCCAGCCGACATCGAAGTTCGCCCCCGCAAAGCGCGGCGCCGTTCGCCCCATCAGCATCCACCCCAATCAATATGTGCAATATGCGCCGCCGTTGAGGATGGCTGGCAAGCCGGCAGCGAGGTGTGCCATCGTACCAGATCCAGTCGCTCAAGCAGACGGCAAGGCAGCTGTTCGGCGTTGCTGATGGAGGGCTGTCGTTGACATTGCATGAACGACCCATCAGCATGGCGATTTGCGGATCGCGGCAGCCGAAACGCGCTGCGACACGGGCGCCAAGCGCAAAACGGCAGGAGAACAACCATGAAGCGATGCGGCGTTTTGGCGCTGCTTTGGGAACGGCGGGTGCGGGAAGGCGCCGAGGCGGCCCCGGACCGCAGGGGCGGCTGATGGCGCCGGTCGTCCGGGTGGCCCTGATTGGGGCCGCCATGGTCGTTGCGGTCGTCACCGCAGTTAGCCTGCTTGGGGGGCAGACTGGTTCGCCGCCAACTCCCGTTCGCGCAATGGACGCACCCGCTCCTCAGGAGGGCGCGGCGCTCCCTTTGCCGCAGCCCCCGCCAGCCGAAGTCGAAACGCCGATCGGCCTGCTCCGCAACGAGCCGGGCGCAGCCCCGGGATACACGCTGTTCGGAACGTGGAATGGTCCTGCGTATCTGATCGACAACGCCGGCCAGATGGTCCACAAATGGGATATGCAGGGCAATGAAGCTTCTTTCAGCGCCAAATTGCAGCCGGACGGCGATCTGACGCACACAACCGACGATGGGGTCCTCCGCCGGGTGGACCCGGCCGGCAACGAGGTTTGGCGGTACTCGCCTCCCGACAAGCCGCATCACGACCATCTGCTGCTGCCGAACGGCAACTTTCTGCTCCTGCTGCGAGGCGTCAAATCGAGGGGCGAGGTGGTGGCGGCCGGCGGGAATCCCGCCTTCGTCCACCCCGACGGCCTCAAATACGACTACATTGTCGAAGTTCGACCGGCGCCCCCCGACGGCGGCGAAATCGTCTGGCAGTGGTCCGTGTGGGACCACCTGATACAGGATTTCGACGCCGGCAAGCCGAACTACGGAGTGGTCGCCGACCACCCCGAACTCGTTGACCTGAACTTCATTCTGCTGCAGCTCGGCAGAACCAGCAGAGGGAGCGACAACAGCAAGTTGGATTGGCTGCATGCAAACGCCATCGACCACCATGCGGAGGCGGACCAGGTTTTGATCCTGGCGCGCAACTTCAGCGAGATTTGGGTGGTGGACCACAGCACCACGCCGGAGCAGTCGGCGGGACATCGGGGCGGCCGCTACGGCCGCGGCGGGGACCTGCTGTACCGCTGGGGGAATCCGCGGGCGCACCGTGCCGGCACGGCGGCCGACCAACGCCTGTTCCGGCCGCACAACGCCCACTGGATTGCCCCGGGTCTGCCCGGTGCGGGCAACATTCTGGTGTTCAACAACGGAGACGAGTTCGAGGGTTTCTTCCGCGACCATTCCTCGGTGCTGGAGCTGGACTATCCGCTTGCCGACGGCCGATTCGGAGCATGGCCGCCCGGCAAGCGCCTTCCTCCCGACCAGCCAGCATGGCAATACATAGCGGAGGTGCCGAGCGACTTCCTATCCTACCGCCTGTCCGGTGCGCAACGGCTGCCCAACGGCAATACGCTGATCGCCTCCGGGCAGCAGGGCGCGATCTTCGAGGTGACGGCGTCGGGCGGGGAGGTGTGGAGGTACGTCTCTCCCGCGGTGGGGAAGGAACGTTGGTTTCAGGGCGAGCCGATGCCGGTGGACCGCCAGCTGCCAAGCCCGAGATGGAAATTGGTCAACTTTCTCTACCGGGCGGTTAGATACCCGCCGGACTATTCGGGCCTCCAAGCATTCGACTTGACGCCCAAGGGAACCATCGAGCGCTACCGCTAGCCCGCCAGCGGCGGCGCAATCCGCCTGAATTCAGTCCCCCGACAAGACGTGCTCCGCCTCCCAAAGGTTTTGGTGGCCTCCGTTGCCGTCCACGGAAAGCTGCCGCTCAATCGCGTAGCTGGGCAGCCGCCTCCAGACCGTGCAGGCCGCTTCGTCGATGCGCGGCCGGAAATCCAAGTTGTCGAAGCCATGCGCCAGCCTCTCCGGCGGCAAGTCCCGGACATCGACCGGCCAAACATGGATGCAGGCAGATCGCCGTCAGTCGGTTGCCGGCTTCGTTCCAGTGGAAATTGCGCTTGAACTGGTACGATGAAATTGGCTAGGTCGTCGTCAGCCAAGGCGTTATCCACAGCGGCCACTGGTTCGGCCTTGGTTCGCAGGCGCGGATCTGGGCATTCCAAGATGTCGAGCAGAGCCATTGGGGTCGTCGGCTGATGCGGAGGAGGAAATTCTAGCAACCTTCGCCGCGCCCTGGGTCAATGGAAACTTGGGCCGGCCATTGGCCGATGGATTTTGGGCGCGGGCCGATGGGGCGGGCTGAAGAAGAACTCTCCTTCCCAGAATTGCCGGCCTTCGTAGCTGTTGAACTGGCCCGTCCTGATGGCTGCGACGGGGAAATCGGGCAGCGTCCGCGCCGCCGCGCAGCGCCGCACCGTGCCCAACCGCACCTCGGAAACAAAGAAGTCCAGGTTGTCGAACCCGAACTGCTTGCGTTGCGCGGGCAGGTCGTCCGGGTCCGCCGGCACGACGTGCAGGTAGAAGCGCTCCTCAAAGCCAGGGTTGCAGCGGTCCTTGACGTAGAGCAGGCGGCTGCCGTCGAGCCAGACCTCAAAGCGGGCGCTGATGAGCAGCCGGGCGCGGTTCAGCGCCTGCTCGAACTGTCGGTCCGCATCGACATCGTAGGAAAATGCCTCGAAACGCTCCGCCACCCACTCAAGGTCGGGCGCGTTGAAAGGCATCCACAAATCCGGCCCGACCTGCACGGCATAGACCGCGCTTTCGAGCGCTTGCTCAAGGCTTGCCGCTGCAGGGCGCACGAAGAAGTTCACCCCGCGTTTGGCGAGATAGCCGGGCGGCGGCCTTCTGTCGTGCGCCATCTGGCGCCGGCTGTTGGGGTAAGGGACCGGATTGCGCGCGATGACCGCGTCCGCCAAGCCTAAATAGTCTATGAACTTCAGGTTCGGCAGGAAATATGATGCCGTGCCGAGGGGAACATTTCGGGAAACCGTCATGGCGTCCGAGGGTATGACGCCGCGTTCCATATCCTTGTACTTGTTCCAAAATAGGCGTTTTTTGACGCGCCGCACCGACCACGGCCAACCAACTTTTCTACCCCAGAGCGTCGAACGCAGGGCCTGGGCCGCTTCCGCCAAGGCTGGCATTCCGGGGGCCGCCAGCAGCCAGCCGGCGCTGTCGTCGTCGAGAACCGGGGGTATCCTCGGGCCTTCGCCGGCCGTTGCGGCGGATTCGCGCAGCACGACGGCCTGCATGGCGGACGCATAGAACAACACCGGCAGGAAGACGCCCACTGCGCAGGTTCGGGCGACCGTCGCCGAATGCGCGGCGAACGCCCGCGGCAGCGCACGCGACGCCCGGACCCCAAGGTGGACGACGCCTTCCGCCGCCGGCACCGCCAGCAGCGGCCAGTAGAAATCCAGCAGCCGGTATCCGAAGAGATCGCCTCCCATTCTGGCGACATGCGCCATGTGCAGGAAGATGCACAGCAGCGGCAGCGCATGGGTCAGGTCTTTCGCTCTGCGCCAGCCCTTGGCTAGGGACAGCACCGCCAGAGGCGCCAAGAGATAGAGCCCCGTGTCCAACGCCGCCATCAGCAAATAGCGCCAGCCCGCCTCGTACCAGGGGCGGACAAACTTGGCGTGATAGGTGTTGGGCAGCCATTCGCCGTAATAGCCGTAGCGGAACATATAGTGCAGCGCCACCGCCGTAACCCAGGGGGCCACCAAGCAGGCCGCCGCGCACCAGTCCGGGAACCAGCGTCCGGCATCGACCCGCCGCTGCACTGCGAACCAGCCACAGCAGCAGGCCGCGATCAGCGCCCCTTCGGGCCGCGTCAGCGAGGCCGCCGCCAGACTCAGCGAAGCCGCCAGCAGGGCGCGGCGGCTGCCCCGGCCCAAGCTCAGGAACGTCACCGCCAACACGACGAAGAAGGTGAACTGCCGCATTTCCAGCCCGCTGCCCAAAGTCCACTGGGCGAAGGTCGCGCTGCTGCACACAAGCCCCAAGGCCATCCAGCAGACCAGCCCCCGGTGGGGCAGCGACGGCAGCCGGGCCGCCCACCAGAGCATGGCGGCCAAGGTGGCGGCGGTGAAGGCCGCCGACAGCAACGGGGCGGCCTGTTCGGGGCGCAGGCCGAACGCACCCCAAAGGGCCGCCAGCTCCAGCACCCAAAGGAAGTTGGTGTAGCCTTCGACCCGCTCGCCGGGGTTGAACACCAAGCCCTGGCCTTCCAGCAGGTTGCGGGCGTAGCGGAAGCTGATGAAGGCGTCGTCGTTCAGGCCGCTTGTGAAGGCGGCAATTAACCCGAGCGGGGCCAGCCAAAGCAGGAACGGCAGCAACAGCAGCCAGTGTACTGGCCGGAGGCCATGCAAGCTCATGAGAGAGGGGCTGCGCATGAAGACTTGCTCCTCAGAAAAGCAGGAAGTTCAAGCTCACGGTGCATTGTAACAAAGTGCAGATCCACTGGCTCAAGCGGACGTCAAGACAGCTGTTCGGCGTTGCCTGGATTGAGGGCTGCCGTTGACATTGCATGATCGACCCATCAGCATGGCGATTTGCGGATTGCGGCAGCCGAAACGCGCTGCGACACGGGCGCCAAGCGCAAAACGGCAGGAGAACAACCATGAAGCGATGCGGCGTTTTGGCGCTGCTTTGGGGATGGCGGGTGCGGGAAGGCGCCGAGGCGGCCCCGGACCGCAGGGGCGGCTGATGGCGCCGGTCGTCCGGGTGGCCCTGATTGGGGTCGCCATGGTCGTTGCGGTCGTCACCGCAGTTAGCCTGCTTGGGGGGGGGGGGGGGGCAGACTGGTTCGCCGCCGACTCCCGTTCGCGCAACGGACGCACCCGCTCCTCAGGAGGGCGCGGCGCTCCCTTTGCCGCGGCCCCCGCCAGCCGAAGTCGAAACGCCGATCGGCCTGCTCCGCAACGAGCCGGGCGCAGCCCCGGGATACACGCTGTTCGGAACGCGAGCTGGCCCCGCGTATCTGATCGACAACGCCGGCCGGATGGTCCACAAATGGGATCTGTCGGGCAATTGGGCTTCTTTCAGCGCCAAATTGCAGCCGGACGGCGATCTGACGCACACAACCGACGATGGGGTCCTCCACCGGGTGGACCCGGCCGGCAACGAGGTTTGGCGGTACTCGCCTCCCGACAAGCCGCATCACGACCATCTGCTGCTGCCGAACGGCAACTTTCTGCTCCTGCTGCGAGGCGTCAAATCGAGGGACGAGGTGGTGGCGGCCGGCGGGAATCCCGCCTTCGTCCACCCCGACGGCCTCAAATACGACTACATTGTCGAAGTTCGACCGGCGCCCCCCGACGGCGGCGAAATCGTCTGGCAGTGGTCCGTGTGGGACCACCTGATACAGGATTTCGACGCCGGCAAGCCGAACTACGGAGTCGTCGCCGACCACCCCGAACTTGTTGACTTGAACTTCATTCTGCTGCAGCTTGGCAGGACCGGCAGACTGAGCGACGGCCACAAGCGGGATTGGCTGCATGCAAACGCCATCGACCACCATGCGGAGGCGGACCAGGTTTTGATCCTGGCGCGCAACTTCAGCGAGATTTGGGTGGTGGACCACAGCACCACGCCGGAGCAGTCGGCGGGACATCGGGGCGGCAACTACGGCCGCGGCGGGGACCTGCTGTACCGCTGGGGAAATCCGCGGGCGCACCGTGCCGGCACGGCGGCCGACCAACGCCTGTTCTGGCCGCACAACGCCCACTGGATTGCCCCGGGTCTGCCCGGCGCGGGCAACATTCTGGTGTTCAACAACGGAGACGAGTTCGAGGGCTTTTTCCGCGACCATTCCTCGGTGCTGGAGCTGGACTACCCGCTCGCCGACGGCCGCTTCGGCGCATGGCCGCCCGGCCGGCGCCCGCCTCCCGACCGGCCGGCATGGCGGTACACGGCGTCGCCGCCGAGCGGTTTTCTGTCCCACCGCCTGTCCGGCGCGCAACGGCTGCCCAACGGCAACACGCTGATCGCCTCCGGGCAGCAGGGCGTGATCTTCGAGGTGACGGCGTCGGGCGGGGAGGTGTGGAGGTACGTCTCTCCCGCGGTGGGGAAGGAACGTTGGTTGCAGGGCGAGCCGATGCCGGTGGACCGCCAGCTGCCAAGCCCGAGATGGAGATTGGTCAACTTTCTCTACCGGGCGGTTAGGTACCCGCCGGACTATTCGGGCCTCCAAGCATTCGACTTGACGCCCAAGGGAACCATCGAGCGCTACCGCTAGCCTGCAAGTGCCAGCGCAATCGGCCTGAATTCAGCCCTCCGACAAGACGTGCTCCGCCTCCCAAAGGTTTTGGTGGCCTCCGTTGCCGTCCACGGAAAACTGCCCGGTTGCGATGCGCTCAATCGCGTAGCTGGGCAGCCGCCTCCAGACCGTGCAGGTGGCTTCGTCAAAGCCCTGATGGAAATCCAAGTTGTCGAAGCCATGCGCCCGTCTCTCCGGCGGCAAGTCCCGGACATCGACCGGCCAAACATGCAGGAAGAAACGCAGGTCGAAGTCGGCCGGCGCGCAGCCCTCCTTGACGTAGGCCAGCCAGCCGTCATGCAGGTAAACATCAAAGCGGGAGCGGATTGCCAGTTTGTTCGGCGAAGGCGTCCAAGGCGCCCGCCGGCCCGCCAAATCCCCTGCAAGCGCTCCGTATTTCCTGCGGATGGCGGCCGTCGCCGGCGCAACTCCCTCGAACGCCGAGTAGTAAAGGTCCAGCGCTTGCGCAACCTCCTCCTCGGACAGCCGGGACAGCCCCAGTCGGCCCTCCAGGAACCGATGCAGGCAGATCGCCGCCAGTCGGTTGCCGGCTTCGTTCCAGTGGAAATTGCGCTTGAACTGGTACGGTGAAATTGGCCAGGTCGTCGTCAGCCAAGGCGTTCGCAGATGGTCGGGGTCGCGTTCTCCGAAGCAGTCCCGCAGGCTGAAGGTTGCGACGCCTTCCTCCTTGACGATGGCGGCAATGCCGGGAGAGTCGTAGCTTTCCATCGGCAGCCACATGATGCGGAAGCTCGCCCCATTGCTCTCGGCAGCCTCCTTGAAGCGGCGCAGCAGCTGCCGAAAGAGAGCGAATGCGTTTGGCGGAACCTCGTAAGCCGCATCATGGTCTTCGCGCTGCTCGCGCCTGCGCCCAAGCCATTCGGCCGTGTTCAGAACCAGATAGGAGAGATGCAGCTTGGAAAGCAGGGCGAAGCGGGAAGGCGCCGCCGCCTCCCTCGCCAACCGCCCCATGTCGTCGAAACGGAACAGGCCATGTTTGAGGTCGTCCATTAGATCGTTTTCGGAATAGACGTAAATCACATGGTCGAGGGTCTGCCGAAGGTCCCCCAGCTCGTAGCGCAGGAGGGACTGCCCCGTTCCATAGCCATGCACGCCGAAGTTGAGCACGTTGAACCCCCCTCCTCCGAGGTTCAGCAGATAGTCCAGCGGCTCGGTGAACGAGAACTGCGCCTCCATGTTGATGTTCTCGACGTAGGAATCGCCGAAGAACCCGAGGTTGACCGAGGATTCGAGGTCCGCGACGCTGAACTCCCGGTGCTGCCGGAGGCCGAGGCTGTTGTGGCAAAGCGGAAGCAGCGCTCGGGTGTCCGGGTGCCGGTGGAAGCCGCAGCGGTTGGGCTCGCGGACGAAAAGGAGGTTCGGGTCGCGGACGAACGGCGCCTCGGCCAGAGGCGCGTATTGGGGATGGAACAGGCGCAGCCCGGCCTCGCACAGCAGCAGGCCGACTAGGCAGGAGGCCAGCAGCAGCGCCGTGTTGACCAGGGCGCCGCGGAGCTTGCGGGAGACTTCACGCTTGGCGCTTCGGTCGGCGTTCATTGCCTAAGGATTGGGAGGCCCCAGTCCGCGAGTGCTCCAAAACCTCCATTTTATGGTAGATTGCGCCCTTGCGTGGCTTGCGCCATGATGGAAAATAAGAAACTTAAAACCCCGGAGTTGAACAGGGAGGATGCATGGGGGAATTCGCTTATGTTGCGCCAACCAGCGTGGCGGGCGCCGTTGGCGTTCTGCGCGAGCATGCCGGCAGCGGCCGGCGCGCCCAGGCGCTGGCCGGCGGCACCGATCTCTTGGTGCAGTTGCGGGGGCTGGACAAGGCCCCTAGAACCATCGTTGACGTCAAGAAGATTGAGGAAACCAATCGCTTGGACATCGGCGGCGACGAGATCTACGTCGGCGCCGCCATCCCCAGCGCCCTGCTGAACGAGAACGAGGAGCTCAAGGCCCTGCTGCCGGGGCTGGTGGAGTCTGCCGACCTGATCGGCTCTTCGCAGATCCAGGGGCGGGCCACCTTGGGCGGCAACCTCTGCAACGCCTCCCCAGCGGCGGACACCATTCCGGCCATGATCGCCAACCGCGGCGTTTGCGTCATCGCCGGCGGCGGCGGCAGCCGGGAAATGCCGGTGGAGGCGTTCTGCACCGGCGTTGGCGTCAACGCCTTGGCCGCCGATGAGTTTTTGCTCGGCCTGAAGTTCCCGCGCCCTGCGGAGCGCACCGGAGACGCCTACCTGCGCTTCATTCCGCGCACGGAGATGGACATCGCCGTGGCCGGCTGCGGAGTCAGCGTCACCTTGGACGAAGCCGGGGTCTGCACGGCGGCACGGGTGGGCATCGGCGCAGTGGCGCCGACGCCGCTGGTGGTGGAGGCCGCCGCCGAGGCGCTGCTCGGCACCAAGGTGGACGATGCGGCGTTGACGGCGGCGGGAGACGCCTGCACGGCCGCCGCCTCGCCAATTTCGGACAAGAGGGGCACGGTGGCGTACCGCCGCAAGGTCGTCGCCGTGCTTTGCCGACGGGCCGGCGCCATCGCCCGGGACCGCGCCCGCAGCGCATCCTAAGGAGTTGCATCAATGAGCAAAATCCACGTTCAAACCACCATCAACGGCGAGCAGGTTGACTTCCTGTGCCCGCCCCAACAGTCCCTGCTTGAGGCGCTGCGGGAGACCTTGGGGATGCAGGGCACCAAGGAGGGCTGCGGCACCGGCGACTGCGGCGCCTGCTCGATCATGTTCAACGACCGTCTCGTTTGCTCCTGCCTCATGCTGGCCGCGGAGGCGCAAGGGCAGGAGATGACCACCATCGAAGGCATTGCCGACGCCGATGGGCTGCATGTGCTGCAGGAGAAGTTTCTTGAGCATGCGGCGCTGCAGTGCGGCGTCTGCACGCCGGGGTTCATCGTTGCCGCCAAGGCGCTGTTGGACCGCAACCCCAACCCGGACGAGCGCACCATCCGCTACTGGCTGGCCGGCAACCTGTGCCGCTGCACGGGATACGACAAGATCGTCAGGGCGGTGCAGGACGCCGCCCAGCAATTGGCCCATGAAGCCTAGCCCAATTCAGAACCAACGTCTTTAACCACTTGAGCCACTAAGGAGACTGACAATGGCGGAAGCCGTGGACTATCAGGTTTTGGGAACCCGGCCCGTGCGCCCGGACGGGGTGGACAAGGTGACCGGCAGAGCGCAGTTCGGCGCCGATCTGAACCTTCCGAACATGCTGCATGGCAAGGTTTTGCGCAGCCCCCACGCCCACGCCCGCATCAAGCGGGTGGAGCTCTCCAAGGCGCTGGCCATGGACGGCGTTTGCGCCGCGGTCTCCGGGGCGGATTTCCCGGCGGTCGCCAGCGGCGTGTCCATCGGCGAGGCCGGCGGGGACCTAGTGGACGTGGCGCACAACGTCATGGCTCGGAGCAAGGCGCTCTACCACGGCCATGCGGTGGCGGCGGTGGCGGCGACCTCCTTGGAGATCGCCGAGCGGGCCTTGGAGGCCATCGAGGTGGACTACGAAGTGCTGCCGCCGGTGCTTGACGTCCTGCAGGCGATGGCCCCCGACGCTCCCCTGCTCGACGAGAACTGCTTCACCAAGAACCTGCCGGAGAAGCCGGACAAGCCCAGCAACGTGGCCTCCGTGATGGCTTTGTCCAGAGGCGATGTGGAGGCCGGCTTCCAGCAGGCGGACTTGGTGGTGGAGGGCGAGTACCGCATCCCCATGGCGCATCAGGGCTACATAGAGCCGCATGCTTGCACGGCCACCGTCAACGAGGAGGGCAAGGCCGCGGTCTGGTGCTGCACCCAGGGCCAGTTCGACTTCCGCACCGCCATCGCCAAGATTCTGGATTGGAAGGTTGGCGACATGAAGGTCATTCCCTCCGAAATCGGCGGCGGCTTCGGCGGCAAGACGGTGGTTTACCTGGAGCCGGTGGCGGTGCTGCTGTCCAAGCGCGCCGGCCGCCCGGTGAAGATGGTGATGAGCCGGGAGGAGGTGTTCCGCGCCACCGGCCCCACCTCCGGCAGCGTCTGCCGGGTTAAGGTGGGCGCCAGGAAGAACGGCAGGATCACCGCCGCCAAGGCCTGGCTGGCCTATGAATCCGGCGCCTTTCCCGGAGCGCCCGTGGGGCCTGGTGCCATGTCCATCTTCGCGCCCTACGACTTGGAGAACTTCCTGGTCGAGGGCCACGAGGTGCGGGTGAACAAGCCCAAGGTGGCGGCTTACCGCGCCCCTGGGGCGCCGCAGTCCATGCATGCCATGGAGGTGGCCTTGGACGACCTCGCCCGCCAACTGAACATGGACCCCTTGGACTTGCGCATGGTCAACGCCGCCGATGAGGGCACCGAGGCGCCCTATGGCCCGAAGTTTCCGGCCATCGGCTTCAAGGCCTGCATTGAGGCGGCTAAGAAGCACCCGAACTACAACGCGCCGGTGCCCGAGGGCGCCGGCCGCGGCGTCGCCGCCGGCTTTTGGTTCAACGTCGGCATGCAGTCCAGCGCCGAGGTGCGCCTTAACGAGGACGGCACGGTCATCGTCATGGAGGGCAACCCGGACATCGGCGGCTCCCGCGCCTCCATGAGCCTGATGGCCGCGGAAACCCTGGGCGTTCCCTACGAGCAGGTCAAGACCTACGTTGGGGACACCGAAAGCACCGGCTTCTGCAACCTGACCGGCGGCAGCCGCACCACCTTCGCCACCGGCATGGCCGTGGTGCGGGCCTGCGAAGACGTCATCGCGCAGTGCAAGTCCCGGGCGGCGGCCACTTGGGGGATGGACGAGGAGCAGGTGGAGTGGCGGGACGGCCAGGCGGTTCCCGCGCCGGGCGTCAATGCGGACGTCAACCCCTTGAGCCTTGCCGAGTTGGCGGCCGGCGCACCGCGCACCGGCGGCCCCATCCTGGGCCGGGCGTCCCTGAACGCCCAAGGCGCCGGCGCCAGTTTCTCCGTCAATTTCGCCGACCTTAGGGTGGACGGGGAAACCGGCGCCGTGGAAGTGCTTTCGTTCACCGCAGTGCAGGACGCCGGCAAGGCCATTCACCCCGCCTACGTGGAGGGGCAGATGCAGGGCGGCGCCGCCCAAGGGCTGGGCTGGGCGCTCAACGAGGAGTACATCTACGACGCCGAGGGCGTTATGGAGAACCCGGGCTTTCTGGACTACCGGGTGCCCGTGGCGTCGGACTTGCCCATGATCGACACCGAGATCGTGGAGGTGCCCAACCCCAGCCATCCCTACGGCGTGCGCGGCGTTGGCGAAACGCCCATCGTGGCGCCGCTGGCGGTGGCGGCCAATGCGGTGCGCGACGCCATCGGCATCCGCATCAACGACCTGCCGCTGTCGCCGCCGCGCATCCTCGCCGCGTTGGACAGTGCATGAATCGTCGCCGTCCCGCCATTGCCGGAATTCCGCTCCGGGCGCTCCACCGAGGGCCGCGGCGCAGGCGCTGGGCCTAGCCTAGCGCCTGCCGGCTGTCGAAATTCAGCTTTGCCGCATGGCCAAGGTGGTTTTTCCGGACCACTTGCTGCATTGCACGGGCGGCCGGCGGCAGGTGGAGCTGATGGTGGACAACTACCGGGAGCTGCTGCTGGCGTTGGAGGAGCGTTGGCCCGGCATTCGGGAGCGCCTGGCCAAGTCCGCCGTCGCCATAGACGGGCAGATCCACCAGGACGCCTTTCTGGAGCCCATCGGCGCCGACAGCGAGGTCTTCTTCATGGCGAGGATTGAAGGCGGCTAGGCGCTCCAACCAACACCGCAAGGCCAACGGCGGCCACCGCCATTGAGAAGGGTTTTGCGGGTTGCCGGTTGCTGCGTCATTGCAGTTCAAGCCCGGTGGCGGCCGCCAATTCCCGGAGCGCTTGGCTTTCGGCGACCACCTTGATGGTGGCTATGCCAAGTGCTCGGGCCGGCTTTAGGTTTACGCCTAGGTCGTCAAGGAACACGCAGGCGCAAGGCGCCACGCCCAATCGTCGGCAGGTCAGTTCGTAGATGGCCGGGTTGGGCTTGCGGACGCCCTCCACGCTGGACTCCACCACGAGGTCGAACAGGGCCATGACGGCATCGGTCTGTTGGCGCCTGCCTTCGCCGGCGGCCATGGCCGGGCCGCCGCCGGACTTGACGTTGTTGGTGATGCAGGCCACCTTGAAATGCTCCTTGCAGCGCCGCAACGCCTCCACCATGCGCGGACGCACCGCGCCGCTGAGCAGTTCGATCACCCGCCGCCCGCCGACTGGGAAGCCCTGGGCGCGTGACTCCGCCTCGAACAAGCGGTCAAACTCATCAAGGGTGACCTTGGCGGCTTCGAATTGCGCCCAAGCGTTGCCGTCCGGGTTGGTGGCGTTGATGTTGCGGATGAAGTCCTTGGGCAGGCCGTGCTGCGCTTCGTAGCGGTTGAACGCCTCGAACGGAGAGGCGGTCAGCACGCCGCCGAAATCCCAAATCACGGCCTCGACGTCCTTGCGTTTGCAGTCCATTTGCATTGACCTTGCGGCAAAAGGCGCGAATACTAACCCGCTTGCGCTTGGTGGGCGCTTAGCCGTGGATGCAGGCCCCAATCCCCGCTTGAGGAATCGTTGCAGCGCGTTGCAAGGCGCGCCGCGCAAGGCTTTTTTCCGGCAATTGCATGGCTGCGGCGCTGGCGCAAGCCCGATGCCCGGGAGCGCGGGCGTCCCCAGGAATGATTTTGCGCTGGATGCCGGAGTTTTTCAGCGGACTGTTAAGGGGATTTAAGCATGAATTGCGAGGAGGCATTGTGGATTTGCAGGACGCCGTAGTCATCGTCACCGGGTCGTCAAGCGGCGTGGGGGCCGCCTGCGCCCGGCAACTGGCCGAGCGCGGCTGCCATGTCGTCATCAACTACGCCAGCAACGAGGACGGCGCCCGGCAAACGGCGGCTCAGTGCCGGGAGCTGGGGGTGGAAACCGAGGTGGTGCGCGCCGATGTGGCGGAGGACGTGGGCTGCCGTCGCTTGACGGCGGCGGCTGAGGCTCGCTGGGGGCGGCTGGACGGCTTGGTCAACAACGCCGGCACAACCAAGTTTTGCGACCACAACGACCTGGACGGGCTGGACAAGCAGGACTTCCTGCGCATCTACGGCGTCAACGCCGTCGGCCCTTACCAGATGGCCAGGGCGGCGGCACCGCTGATGCGCCGGGGTGGCAGCGGCGGCATCGTCAACGTGGCCTCCATCGCCGGCCTCATGGGCATCGGCAGCTCCATCGCCTACGCCGCCTCCAAGGGCGCCCTCATCACTTTGGGCCTGTCCTTGGCGCGGGTGCTGGGGCCGGAAATCCGCGTCAACACGGTGTGCCCCGGCTTTATCGACGGCGACTGGCTGGCCGAAGGCATGGGCAAGGAGCGCTACGACCGCACCAAGGCGCATTTGCAGCGGAACACGCCCCTGCGGATGACCGCCACCGCCGACACGGTGGCGGAGGCCATTCTGTATTTTCTCGGCAACGCCGCCGGGGTGACTGGGGAGACGCTCATTGTCGACGGCGGCCACCACCTGCAGCAGATGCCCTTCGCCCGCCGCTAGCCCATGGATTTGCGGCGCAGCTTTTGGTGGCGCACGTCCTCCCCCTCGACCAGATAGACGACGTGCTCGCCGATGTTCTTGGCGTGGTCGCCGATGCGCTCCAGGGAGCGGGCCGCCCAAATGACGCTTAGCCGTTGCTCGATGTTGCGCGGGTGCTCCTGCATGGCCGCCAACTGATCCCGCAGGATGGAGTCGTAGCCGGCGTCCACGGCGCTGTCGGCTTGCTTGATGGCCGCGGCCTGCTCGGCGTCTTGCCGCGCCAAGGCGTCCAAGGACGCCGCCGTCATCTTGATGACGCTGGCGGAGAGCCGCCGGATGTCGCCGTACTGGTCCAGGGGCGGTTCGGCGCCGGCGAGCCCGGCCGCCATTTTGGCGATGCGTTCAGCCTCGTCGCCGATGCGCTCCAAGTCGGTGCTGGCCTTCATCGCCGCCACCAGCGTGCGCAGGTCGCCGGCGGCCGGCTGGCGGCGGGCGATGATCTGTACGCATTGGTCGTCGATGTCCAGCTCCAATTGGTTGACGCGCAGGTCGGCCTTGCGCACCAAGTCCGCCACTTGCGCGTCATGGGCGACGAAGGCTTGGCAGGCGTTGCGCACCTGCTGCTCGACGATGCCGCCCATTTCCATGAGCGCGTTGCGCACGCCGCGCAACTCGGCGTCGTAGGATTCGGAAATGTGTTCGCTCAAGGCCCGCTGCCTCTTAAGCCCTTAGCCCCGGCGCCCGGTGATGTAGTCTTCCGTTAGCCGCTCCCGGGGGTTGGTGAACACCGCTTCCGCCGGGCCGTACTCCACGAGCCGGCCGGCGTTGAGAAAGGCCGTGAAATCGGAGACCCGGGCCGCCTGCTGCATGTCGTGCGTCACAATGATGATCGTGTAGTCGGATTTTAGCTCATGGATGAGTTGCTCTATCTTGAGCGTGGAGATCGGGTCCAGCGCCGACGCCGGTTCGTCGAGCAGCAGAACCGCCGGCTTCACGGCGATGGCCCGGGCGATGACGAGCCGTTGCTGCTGCCCGCCGGACAAGTCCAGGGCCGGCGCCCGCAGGCGGTCGGCGACCTCATCCCAAAGGGCGGCGCTGCGCAGCGCCGCTTCAACCTCCAGGTCAAGGTCGGCGGCGCGGGCGGACGGCAACTGAATGCGCAGGCCGTAGGCCACGTTGTCGTAGATGGACTTCGGAAACGGGTTGGGGCGCTGAAACACCATGCCCACCTGCCGCCGCAGTTGCGCCGCATCGACCTCCGGGGCGAGGATGTTCCGCCCTTCGAGTTCGATCAGGCCGGCTGTGCTGGCGCTCTCGACCAGTTCGTTCATGCGGTTGAAGCTGCGCAGCAGGGTGGTCTTGCCGCAGCCTGAGGGACCTATGAACGCCGTGACCTGATGCCTGGGGATGTCCAGGCTGATGTCCGTCAGGGCTGGCTGGCCGGCGTAGGCGACGGTCAGCCTGCGCACTCTAAGGCAGACCTGCGCGGCGTCGGCAATCGGCGTTTGCGGCGGGGCTGGGGAAGGCTCGGACAAGATGGCCAAGGCGCTAAGGCCGAAACTGAAACGAAGCGGGTTTAGGCCCCTGCACCTCTCCCTAGTTAGCTGCTCTGAAGTTGACCTTGCTCAAGTCCTTGGCGATTGACGAACCCGCCGCCGTCGGCGCCGCTTGCCCGGTGAACCCCTCAATAATTACTTCGATGCGGGCCATGCGTTCACGCAAGCCGCCTATGTCCCGGTGGATGCCGGCAATGTCTTGATGGATGCCGGCAATGTCTTGATGGATGCCGACAATATCTCGGTGGATGCCGACGATGTCTTGATGGATGCCGACGATGTCCCGATGGAGACCGACAATGTCCTGCTTGATGGACCACAGAAAGCCGAACAAACTAATGATGACCGCAACCACGCCGGCGGCGGCGGCCAGTGACTTGGCGTTCAGTGCGTTCCCCATTTTGGCGGCCCTGTTTCCCCGTTTGTGATGGCGCCTCTTAGTAAACGCGAGCATAAGGCGTCCTGTCAAGCGGGTGAACGGGATCGCCACCTTTCGGACTTTTTGAGAGGGGGCGCCCCATTCAAGCCCAAGAGCGCGGAGCATGGGGAGGCGGAGGGCGCTGGACTGCGACTGCTACTTCGCCAAGCCCCACTATTCCTGGGAAAAGGGCGTCGTGGAGAACGCCAACGGCCTGCTGCGGCAATGCTTCCCCAAGCGCCTGCGCTTGGATCGCTTGGACGCCCAGGCGCTGCGGGACGCGGTGGCGGACTTGAACAACAGGCCGCGCAAGCGGCTGGGATGGGACTCGCCGATGCTGGCTTACCAGCGGGAGACGCGAAAGGGGATCCAGATGGGCCTGTGGTACGCTGGGGAAACGAAAAAAGGAAGGGTGTTGCGTTAGCGATTATTAAAATTCAGCACTTCTTGGCGCCAACAATCAATTTTTGAGATAGGTTCATGTGCAACGACGGGCTGCTGCCCCGGCTGAGGCGGGACCGCTTCACCCTACTACTGGGCGCCTGCGCGGTGACGGGCGCCCTCCTGGTCTTGGCGCGGGGGCTGAACTTCGGCGTGGCGCTGCACACCGCCGGCATCCACATCTCCGTGGCGAGAAGCCTGCTGGCGGGGGATGGATTCATGCAGATCATCCATGGCCCCTTGGTCAACTGGCCGCCGCTGTATCCTCTGCTGCTCGCCGCCGCCACTTTCTTCACATTCGACCCGCATGCAGTGGCCGGGCCGGTCAACGCCGTCATCTTCGCCCTGACCGTGCTTCTTGTGGGGCTTTGGCTGCGGCAGCGGCTGGCGTCTCGTTTTTTGGCCTTGTGGGCCTGCCTCGCAACGATGCTTGCGTTTCCCTTGGTTCGGGAGGCGTCTTGGGCGTCGACGGAGCCGCTCTTCATCCTAATGTCGGTTCTGTCGCTGATGCACCTGGATAAATTCATCAGGGAAGGGCGGGAACCGTCGCTGCTCTGGGCCGCGGCGTTCGCGGCCTTGGCTTGCCTAACCCGCTACATGGGCATCGCTTTGGCAGCTGCCTCCGTGCTGCTGTTGGCCTCACAGCCGGGGGGGGGGGGGGCTTGCGGAAAGCAAGGCGCATCGCCCTTTATTCGCTTATTGCCCTAGCCCCTGTTTGCCTATGGATGATGCGAAACTTCGTGCTTGTTGGACACATCACCGGAAAGCAGTTTAGCGCGACCTATTCGATTTCCCCGGCGGGATTTTTGCATGGCGTTCTCGACATCCTAGCCACATGGCTGCACCCCGAATGGGTTGCAAAGCAGGCTTCACTTGCAGGCGAAGCGTCACTGTTTGCCATTTACTTGGCACTGGCGCTAACGACGGCTTACCTCATCGCCCGCCCTCAACCCAACTGGCGTGGGTTCACCGTATTCGGCGCCTTTGCCTTAACCTACCTAGCCGCCCTCGCAGCGGCAATAATCAGCCCCATCTGGGCCTTCGTCCAATCAAGATACCTAACGCCGGTCTATGTACCCTTGCTGTTAATGGCCACCTTTGCCGCGGACAACTTTCTAAGGCGCTCGCCGGCCACGGATGCAAGCGGCTTTAAGCGCACAGCAAGGTTCGGCTTGCTTGCCGCACTTTGCCTTTGGATCGGCTACAGCGCCGCGCTGCAGGCTGGGCAGATTCGCCAAGCGTTGGGCGACGGCTCCGCTCGCAGCCTAAGCAACTCCAAATGGGCCAACTCCAAGACCATTCAATACATCCAGGATGCGCCAGACGGCGCCATGCACAGCAACGCAGCGTTTCGATTGTACATTCACAGTGACCCAACAAAGACATACCACTACCTAAGGCCGCGGGAGGATGAGCTGCGCCGATTGATTGAGACCGCCGAGGACGGCGCATACATAGTTTGGTTCCACGACCGGCAGGTAGGCAAAAAGCTTCACTACAACGACTTCCATTTAAGATCCCTGCCGGACGCGGAGGTGGCGGCCGACTTTTTTGACGGGCTAGTGCTTCGCCTAAGGCCAAACAGGCGGTTCGACGAGGCGGCCTACCGCGCCAACAAGGTCAAATTGGCAAACCAGATCGTCAACGCCGCCGGCCCAGTGGCCATAGACGCCCGCTTCAATGTGCACATCGACCGGAATGTGCTCACTTACATAAAGGATTCATGCACTGAGGCGGACACGGCGGAAAAGTTTTTCCTGCACATCAGGCCGCAGTCCGAGGACGACCTGCCTAGGCATCGCCGACGTTATGGGTTCGACAATCTGGATTTTCAATTCAATCGGCGCGGCTTCAAGATCGCTGAAAAGTGCATAGCACAGATCCGCCTTCCCGAATACCCCATAGTGCGTATAACAACCGGGCAATTTGCATCCCGAAAGGGCAGAATCTGGGTGGGTGAAATTGCTTTCCACTAAGCGGACGGGAACGTTCGGCAATGCGCTGCAAGCAGAACCCCTATTCGGTGCGCGTTGTGGGCTTGTTTCCGCCTTCGCTTAGGCCATCCTGCCGCCAAGCCGCCAGAATCGCACTGACTTGCGACAAACTGCGCGCATTTGCGACAAAACGCGCCGATTTGCGCCTTGGCGCGTCTGCGTAGCCTATTCGCCCCCAAGCCGCCGTGGGCTTCCTGCCGCCAAGCCGCAGCAATGCCTTGATTTTGCTGGCAATCTATCCTGCCAAGTAGTGGGCAGGATAATCGAAGCCGCCTAGAAGCGCCCCACAAGCCGCCTCTTCGACAGCGTGTTGGATTGGGGCTTGACAACCCCGAAAATC
Source organism: Candidatus Azophilus sp. (assembly GCA_965200465.1). Taxonomy (GTDB): domain Bacteria; phylum Pseudomonadota; class Gammaproteobacteria; order Pseudomonadales; family Azotimanducaceae; genus Azophilus. Next base: position 1,182,816 of record OZ241358.1, read on the forward strand.
GCCGCCTAGAATGCGCATCTAGGAATTCGCGGGGCCTAGTCTGCCTCCGCGAATTCGGTGCGGCCTTACAGCAAGACCCCGCACAGACACAAGTTAGGCGCACTTGTTCCTGCCCGTTGCTTGCAACCGAACTTAACTGTCCATCGGAGCGAGCAATGCGCCTTGGCAACTGCAATCCGAAAACCGAGCAATGCGCCAAAGCCGCGTTGGTCGCTTGGGTCAAGAATGAGGTCAGCAAAGGCAGAACGCCTTTCGCGCATATCGCCAACTCCGCGGTGGCGACGAAGCTGGGAGTAAGCGAGGGCACTGTTCGCAACGCCATTGACAACGCGAAATTGCTCAGGCAACGGGACGCCGACCAGCAGGAAAGGCAGCAGTGCCCATCCGTGCATAACGCCAAGGTGCTGGAGGCGATATTCCATAGAGTAAGCATGGCTGACTACTTTGGCGACGACCGGCTAATGTTCAATAGGCTTCCAGGATTGAAGGAGTCCCTCACCAGCACATCAATGGAGAGGGAGGTTGCCCTTCGCCTCGGAACTCCGGACTTCTACGTTGCACGGAAATACTTTGTGGATGAATCCGGAGACTTTTTCTCCCGAAAGGACGATGCTCGCTACCGACATGTGAGATCTCCTGCAAGAACTGGCGAAGTTCAAAGGAGTGCATTGTTGTCGAACGAGGACGCTCACACGAAGCAAAATGAGGAGATTCCTTTTGGTGACAAGCACCGAAGTTCACAAGTGCATTGAGCGATGTCGCAAGCACTCAGAAGAAAAATGCCGTGCGTTGCGGAAGGAGCTCGGAGAGATGTTTCCCGTCAATGGCAACGACACGGTGCTTTACAGCGCAACTCTCTCTGGATGCGTGGCTAGGATAGCTGGCGGAACTTCCAAGCCAAGCGGTTGCGCAGCAGGATGGCGGTGAGGTTGAGCGTTATGATGACCGTGACCAGCAGCAGCGCAGTGGCGTACACCAAGGGGCGGGCAGCCTCCAGGTCGGGGCTTTGGAAGCCTAGGTCGAAGATGTGGAACCCCAAGTGCATGAACTTCCGCTCCAGGTGCAGGTAGGGGAACTCCCCGTCAATGGGCAGGTTGGGCGCCAGCTTGACGACGCCCACCAGCATGAGCGGCGCCACTTCCCCGGCGGCGCGGGCCACCGCCAGAATCAGCCCAGTGAGCACCGAGGGGCTTGCCGCCGGCAGTATCAGGCGAAACAGGGTCTCGGCTTGGGTGGCGCCCAGCGCCAGCGACCCCTCCCGCAGGGACTTGGGTATGCGGGAAAGCCCCTCTTCGGTGGCAACCACCACCACCGGCAAGGTCAGCAGGGCCAGGGTCAGGGAAGCCCAGAGCAGCCCCGGAGCGCCGAAGCTGGGGGCCGGCAGGTTGTGGGCGAAGAACGCTTGGTCCATGGCGTCCCCCAGAAAATACACGAAGAAGCCCAACCCGAACACGCCGTAGATGATCGAAGGCACCCCCGCCAGGTTGTTTACGGCTATGCGCGCCAAGCGGACGACGACGCCCGGGCGCGCGTACTCGTGCAGATGGACGGCGGCGACGACGCCCAGCGGCGTCACCAGAATCGACATCAGCAGAACCATCATCACCGTGCCCAAGATGGCCGGAAAGACGCCGCCTTCGGCGTTGGCCTCCCTAGGCGGCTGGCTGAGAAACAGCCATAGGGTTTGTGCATAGTGGCCGAGCTTCTCGGCTAAGTTCATGCGGTTTGGCCGCCACGCCCGCAGCACGTCGCCGAACGGGACTTCCGTGCGCCGTCCGTCCGCCAAGCGGAACGTGAATGAGTTGTCGTCAAGGGCGGCCTGCAGCCGCCGCAGCCGTTGCTCATCGTCGGCGGTCAGAGTTTCGTCCTGCAAGTCCCCGATGGCCTTGCGGAGGCGGCGGGCCGCCTCGAGCCCTTGCTCGAACGCCCGCCACAGCCGCTCGCCGCCTGCATGGGCGTCGCCGTTCACCGCCACGACCTCGCCGTGCGCGTTGCCCCACTCCAAACGCTCCAAGACCGCGGCCTCGGGCGGCGCGGCAACCGATTCAAGGCGGTGTTCGTAGATGTGCGCGAAATCCGGGGGGTCAAGGCGGCGGTTGCCGGTTTTGATGACCAAGCGCCGCAAAGGGTCTGCGCCGCTGGGGGTGCGGCCGACGCCGGACTCCAGATGCTGGCGGCGGGGCACCGCCACGACCTCGACCAGTTCGCCGAGAACCCGCCGCTTCGCTCCCGTGCCGTCCTGATAGACGTAGAGGCTTAGGTCAGCCGGCCAAAAGTGCCCTAGGCCGCGCACCGCAATCAACAGCAGCAGGCCGGTCAGGGTGCATAGGCACAGGCCCACCGCGGCGGCGTTCAGCCAGACCCAGGCTTGTCCGTTCCGCAGCATCAGAGGTTGCCGAAGCGCCGGCGCAGCCGCTCGCGCACCAAGTCGCCGGCGGCGTTGCAGGCGAACGTCATGGCGAAGAGCAGCAGCGCGGTCAGGTACAGCAGCCGGTAGTGGGTGCTGCCCACCTCGGACTCCGGCAACTCCACGGCGATGTTGGCCGCCAGGGTGCGCATGCCTTGGAGGATGCTGAAGTCCATGATGGGCGTGTTGCCGGTCGCCATGAGCACGATCATGGTTTCCCCCGCCGCCCGTCCAAGGCCGATCATCAGCGCCGAGAAGATGCCCGGGCTGGCGGTCAGCAGGATGACGCGGGTCACCGTCTGCCAATGGGTTGCGCCCAAGGCCAGGGAGGCGTCCGCCAAGTGCGGGGGCACGGCGTGAATGGCGTCTTCGGCGATGGTGAAGATCAGGGGAATCACGGCGACGCCCATCGCCAAGCCCACCACTAGGGCGTTGCGTTGAGCGTAGTCCATGCCCCAGGCCGCAAACAGCCAGGCTTTGAGGTCGCCGTCGAACCATGCGGCTTCGATTGCCGGCGCCAGCCAGATGGCGGCGGCGGCCAGGGCGATGATGGGGGCGATGGCGATGAGCGCCTGCCAACCCTCGCAGCGCTTCCTTAAGCCATCCCCAAGGCGGCGCCATAGCGCGGCGAACAACAGCATGCCCCCCGGAATGAACGCCAGCAGCGTCGCCGTGGCGGCCAGGTTGGCCTCGACGAGCGGCGCCAGCCAAAGTCCCGCCAGGAATCCGAGCACCACCGTGGGCAGCGCCGCCATCATCTCGATGGTCGGCTTAATCCATCGGCGCATGCCCGGCGTCATGAAGCAGGCGGTGTGGATGGCGCCCATCACGGCCACCGGCGCCGCGAAGAGCATGGCGTAGAAGGCCGCCTTCAAGCTGCCGAACAGCAGCGGCGCCAGGGAGAATTTTGGCTCAAAGCCGGCGTTGGCCGACGACGGCTGCCACATGCGCACCGGCTCTTCGTAGCTCTCGTATTGAACCTTGGCGAACAGCGTCGTCCAGGACACTTCGGGATGGGTGTTCGCCAAAGCGATGCGATGCAGCCTGCCGGAAGGCTCCAAGGCCAGCAGCAAGTCCCCCCGCGGCGCCAGGGCCAGGGCGGCGTCTGCGGTGAAGTCCGCGCTCCTGCGGGCGAGGAGCCGGCCGGAGGTGGCGTGGCCGAGATGCAGGTTGGGCGCTTCGTCAAGCGCGACGAACCCCTTGCGCTGACGCTCGGCGACGATCACGCTCGGCGCCGCGTCCAGCGGGAAGGAGCGCACCAAGGCGAGGCGCTGCCGGCCGTCGGCGCGGGAAAGCGACCATTGGCCGAGGCCGCCGTCGCCGCTGCCGATGAGCAGGGACTGACGCTCCAGCAGCGGCGTTGCGGAAGCTAGGTTGACGGCGTCGGCCAGGGGGGCCGCGGCGGACGGATGCACCCGCAACTCGGAATCGAGGCGCCAAACAACCGCGCCATCCCCGCCCAAGGTGAACAGCCATCGTCCCCTAGGGCCGAACAACAGGCGTTGGGCGGCGCCTTCGACCCGATGCGGACGGCCGCCGGCGCCAAGGGCCGGCGGGGTCTCCGCCAAGGGCCGCCCGAGGCTGCGCACTTGCAGTCCTGCTGCGGACAGCAGCGCCAGCGTCACTTCGCCTTCGGCCTGCTCCGCCAAGTCGTAGTCGATGACTTCGCCAACCTCCATCGGCCGCCCGCCGAACAGCACTTTGAGCTGGGGATGCGGGCGGCGGGCGCCTTGCCGCGGTCTCGGTGGATTGCGCACCTGCAGCAACCACAGCCGCCGCTCCGAATCGAGCGCCGCGTACAGGTTGCCGGCAAGGAACACGGGCTTGGCGGACGCCACCGCGGCGGGGAGCCGCAGGCTGCGCAGTTCCTCGCCGTCCGTTAAGGCGAACACCGAGACCCGCCCGTCCGCGTCCACGCGCAGGGCGGTTTCGCCGCCGGAATTCACATACAGCAACTTGGCTTGGCCGGCGGGCAGGGAAACCAAGGTGCTCGGGCCTATGGCGGCCGGGCGAAAGAGCGGCGCGGCCACCTGCACCAGAAACGCGAGCATCAGCAGGATGGCGACGGCCACGGCGGCGGCGCCAAGCGCCACGACGCCCCGGGTCAGGGCGTTGAACCAGCGCCGCCTTCGGGGCAGGGCGCCGATGTTCAGGCCGGCCGGCATGGGAGTGCTGACGGAACTGCCGCCGCTCCTCCTCGAACACCGCTAACGGCAACGGCATGCAACCGTCCTTGGCGACGATTTCCTGTCCCTGTCGGGACAGTATGAGGCGCAGGAACTCCCGGGTGGTCGGCGGCAGTTGGGCGCTTGGCGCTTGGTTCAAGTGGATGTGCGGACAGCGGGTCAGGGGGTGGGCGCCGCTGAGGGCGGTTTGCGCACAGGGCGCCGCGGCCGGCTTTGCGCCCGGCCTTAAGCGCAAGCGCCTTGACCGCCGGGGTTAGGTAGCCGATGCCGCTGCAGCCGATGCCGTTCAAGGACGCGCTGACCGCATGAACCACGCTGGCCGAGGCGGGCCGCTCGCTTCCCTAGGCGTCGGTGAATGGGGCTTGGGCCGCAGTTGGTCAGGGCTGAAATGGCAGTAGAAGCGGCTTCCCTGTCCCACCTCGCTTTCGATTTGCAGTTGCGTGTTGTGCCGCTTAAGAACGTGTTTGACGATGGCTAGGCCAAGCCCGGTGCCGCCGCGCACCCGGGAGCCGGCCAGATCCACTCGGTAGAAGCGTTCGGTCAGCCGCGACAGGTGCTCCGGTGGAATGCCCATGCCTTGGTCGCTGACCTCCAGCAGGGCGCCGCCTTCGCCGTCGCTGGACCAGCTAATGTCTATATTTCCGCCCTGCGGGCTGTACTTGACGGCGTTGGTGACCAGGTTGCTGCAGGCGCTGTGCAGCTCCTTCCTGATGCCCAGCACCCGCAAGTTGGTCAGCATGCGCCGGTTGATGCGGTGTTGGCTGGTGGTCAGGCCAGCCGCTTCCTCCACGACGCCGTCCACCAACTCATTGACGTCGATGGGCGCCAGATCGTCCGGCTGCGGGTTGGGGCTGGACTCCAGGCGGGTCAGCATCAGCAGGTCATCGACCAATGCCTGCATGCGCTCGGTGGGGGAGGCCAGCTTGCCCACTAGACGGCGCAGGGTCGCTTCATCCATGCGCTCCTCTTCAATGGCCTCCAGATAGCCCACCACGACGGTCAAGGGCGTGCGCAGCTCGTGAGACACATTGGCGATGAAGTCCTGACGCATGCTGAGCAGGCGGTTTAGGTGGGTCACATCCCTGGCCAGCACCAAGTCTTGATCCTCAGCGACGTTGATTCGCCGCAGCTCCAGGCGCTGCCCCTCCGCAAAGGGCGAGGCGATTTCAATGGTGGCGTCGCCCGGCTGCTTCATCAGGCCCACCGCCTCCGGGTGGCGCAGCAGGGCGCCGAGATTGCTCCCTAGATCCTGGCTGTTCAGGCGCAGCAGGGATATGGACGCCTCGTTGAACGTCTGGATGTTGCCGTCGCCGTCAACCAGCACGGTGGCGTCCGGCAGGGTCGAGGTGACGCTGCGAATGCGCGACAGATGGCGCAGGGCGTTGCCGGTTCGGCGGCGGGAGCGCAGCAGCGCCAGACGCAGCGACTCGCCGGCCTGCTGCAGCCCGCCGTTGGCCAAGCGCGGCCGGCGCAGGGGCCGTCGCGCCCAGCGGAGGAAATCAGCGAGGGCGCGCTGTTGATGGACCAGGGCCAGCAGCGCCGCGGCGAAGAGCGCCCAGCCCAGCGCCTCCAAGGCGATGCCGACAACGACCGCCAGCGCGGCGGCGGCGAGGCCGGCCATGACTTCCTTGCGGCTGTGCAGGCGCATCAATCCGCACTGAAGCGATAGCCCAAGCCGCGCACGGTTTGCACCAGATCGTCCAGACCGTAGGGCTTGAGCGTCTTGCGCAAGCGCAGCACATGAACGTCAACCGTGCGCTCCTCCACGTAGATGTTGCGGCCCCACACCCGGTCCAGAAGCTGCGCCCGCCCGAACGCCCGGTTGGGATTGCGCATGAAAAGCTCCAGCAGGCGAAACTCGGTGGGGCCGATCTTCACGGTTTCGCCGTCCACGGAAAGCTTGTGCGCATTGAGGTCCAGGCGCAGGGCGCCGATCTTCAGCGCACCGTCCTCCGGCTCCCCCGACCGTCGCAGCAGCGCCCGCATGCGCGCCACCAGCTCCCTTGGCGAGAAGGGCTTGGTGATGTAGTCGTCCACGCCGGAGTCGAAGCTCTTCAGCTTGTCCGCCTGCTCCCCCCGGGCGGTGAGCATGATCATGGGCAGGCCGGCGGTGTGCTGGTCCTGGCGCAGCCGCCGGACCAGGTCCACGCCGTTCATGCCGGGCAGCATCCAATCGATGATCACTAGGCTGGGCAGGGGGCCGTCGAGCCGCCGCAGCGCCTCCTCGGCGCTCGACGTCTCCCAGACGTCGAAGCCGCTGCGGCGCAACGAGAAATTGAGCATCTCGCGCACTTCCCGTTCGTCTTCTATGACCAAGACGCTGTTGTTCATGGCGGTGCCGCCGAAGCCGACAATGGAGGGCATTGCAAGGCGGAATTATGACGCTTTCGTGAAGCGAACGCGAGAGGCGCCGGCAGTGCGCTGGAACCTAATTCTGGAGTTCCGCTGGAAGGTTGGCATTTGGCGTGTTCAGAGGCCGCAAGTTAGGGTAAGGTTAAGCCAAATCCAATCAGCAGGGGAATGAGGCTCATGGGCAACAGGATCAGGCTGCGCACCGCCGACGGCTTCGAACTCGGCGCTTGGCAGGCGCTGCCGGAGGGCGAGCCGCGGGCCGGCCTCGTCGTCATTCAGGAGGTGTTCGGCGTCAACAGCCACATTCGGGAAGTGGCCGAGGGCTATGCGCAGGCGGGGTACGCCGTGGTTGCGCCGCAGCTCTTCGACCGGGTGCAGGCCGACCTCGAACTTGGCTACGAGGCCCAGGACATGGCCCGCGGCATCGAGGTCGCTTTACAGAAGCTGCGGATGCCGAACACCCTGGCGGATTTGCAGGCGGCCGTGGACCATGCCGGCGCATACGGCAAGGTCGGCGTGGTCGGCTATTGCTTCGGCGGCCTGCTGACTTGGCTGTCCGCCTGCGAGCTTACGGGAGTGGCGGCGGCCGCTTCCTACTACGGCGGCGGGGTGGCGGGCGAGGCCGCCCGCTCCCCGAACTGCCCGGTCATCATGCACTTCGGCGAGTTGGACCCGCACATACCCATGTCCGACGTGGAGAAGATCAAGGCCGCCCAGCCCGGGGTTCCCGTCCATGTCTATCCGGCGGACCACGGGTTCAACTGCGACCACCGCGCCAGTTTTCACGCCGCCAGCGCCGACTTGGCGCGGCGCCGCACCCTGGATTTCCTTGCGGAGCAGCTTGCGTGAGGACCGGCGCCGCCAAAACCGCCGGCGCAATCGCCTTGACAAGCGAAAAACCTTTGTTAATGCTTGGGCCGCCTCGCATTTTTTGCTTTTATTGGGGGGCGGGAATGACATCCTATCTGCATGGTTCGCCAAAGTGCGCCCTTGGCCTCGTGGCGGCAGGACACATTGTGCCTAGGGAGGACAAATGAAAAACAAACGCAGCCATTGGCTTCCAGCGCTGGCCTTGCTGATGGGCGCGGGCTTTGTCGGCGCCGCATCGGCGGCGACGCTTGCGGACATCTATCAGGTCGCGGAGAGGATCAACCAGCAAGCCAAGACCTCCCAGGCCAGAATCGACGCGCTGGAGGAGGAGACGCACAAACTCCTGAACGAGTACAAGACCGTGCTCAAGGAGATCGAGGGGCTGCGGGTCTATAACCGGCAGGTGGCCAAGCAGATTCAGGCCCAGGATGCGGAAATGACCCAGCTTGGAGAGTCCATCGACAGGGTCACCGTGATTGAACGGCAGATCACCCCTCTGATGCTGCGCATGATCGACGCGCTTGAGCAGTTCGTAAGCCTGGATTTGCCCTTCCTGCTCAACGAGCGCAACGAGCGCATAGAGCGGCTGCGGGGCATTATGGACCGGGCCGACGTCGCCGTCTCCGAGCAATTCTCCCAAGTCCTGCGCGCCTTCCAGATCGAGAACGAATACGGCCGCACCATGGAGACCTACGGGGACACCATCGACATCGACGGCGTGGAGCGCAAGGCGGACGTGCTGAAAGTGGGGCGCGTCGCCTTGGTGTTCCAAACGCCGGACGGCACTGAAACCGGCATGTGGAACAAGAACACCCAGTCTTGGGAGGTGCTTGGCGACGAATACACGACGCCGGTGCGCAACGGCATCCGCATGGCGCGCAAGCAACTCTCAGTCGATATGCTGATGCTGCCCATCACCGGACCGGAGGCTTGAGACCGATGAAACTTTTCAATCGTTGCATGGCGCTCGGCGCCGCGTTCGTGGGGGCTGGCCTGTTCGTCGCTTCGGCGTTGGCCCAGGAGGGCGCCGGTTCGGAGAGCACCTTGGAGGTCAACCAAGCCACCACCTTGGATGATTTGCTGCGCCTCGTGGAGGAGCGCCGGGTGGTTGAGTCCACCGAGCACCGCCAGCGGGAGCAGAGCTTTCAGGACGACAAAGCCCAGCAGGCGCAGATGCTCGCCAACGCCAAGGCGGAGCGCACCCGGGAGGAACGCCGCTCCAACCAGCTGGAGACCCGCTTTGACGAGAACGAAATCCGCATTGGCGCCCTGCAGGAGCAGCTCGATGAGCGTCTTGGCTCCCTAAGGGAGCTCTTCGGGGTGCTGCAGCAGGTCGCCGGCGACACGCGCGGCCTGTTTGAAGGCTCCCTCATCTCGGCGGAGTTCCCCAACCGAGGCGAATGGCTTGGCGAATTGGCGGCGAAGATGGGCACCGCCAGCCAGCTCGCCACCATTGAGGAAATGGAAACCCTCTGGTTTGAGCTGCAGCGGGAAATGACCGAATCCGGGCGCGTCAGCCGCTTCCCCGCAACCATCATTCGCGCCAGCGGCGAGCACGAGGAGACGGACGTGGTGCGCGTCGGCGCCTTTGCCTTGGTCGCCGACGGCGAGTACCTGAACTACGACCCCAATGACGGCACCCTGGACGATTTGCCCCGGCAGCCTTCGGGGCGCTTCACCAACACGGTTGAAGACCTTGAAGAGGCGGAGCCCGGCGAGGTGGTTGCCTTTGCGGTCGATCCCACCCGCGGCTCCCTGCTGGCGTTGCTCATTCAGGCCGCCACGGTCGGCGAGCGGGTTGGCTCGCTGTTCGGCGGCATAGCCAACGGCGAATGCTACCTGCCGTTTTGCGACGGGCAGGGCGGCTATGTGGGCGCCGTGATCATCCTCGGCGGCATCGTCGGCGTTCTCTTGGCCGTGGAGCGCTTGGTCACCCTTTCCATCATCGGCACCAAGGTGAATGCGCAAAAGCGCTCCGAGACGCCCAATGAGGACAATCCCTTGGGCCGGGTGCTCAACGTCTATCACCAGAACACCTCCGTTGACGTCGAAACCCTGGAGTTGAAGTTGGGCGAGGCCATTCTCATCGAGACGCCGATCATCACCCGCAACGTCACGCTCATTCAGGTGATATCCGTGGTCGCGCCCTTGGTGGGCCTGCTCGGCACGGTGATCGGCATGATCCTCACGTTCCAAGCCATCACCCTGTTCGGCACGGGAGACCCCAAAACGATGGCCGGAGGCATTTCCACCGCCTTGATGACCACGGTGCTCGGCCTGTGCGTGGCCATTCCCACAACGCTGCTGCACGCCATCGTCGCCCAGCGGAGCCGGTCGGTCATTCATGTGCTCGAAGAGCAAACCCAGGGCATCATCGCCGAACATGCGGAAAAGACCGGCCGTGCGTTGGGGTAGTCTTGCATCATGCTAGGTGACGCCTATCACGCCATCGTCCTGTTCGTGGAGCAGGGCGGCAATGTGCTGTACCTCATCGCCACTCTGACCTTTTTGATGTGGACGCTGATTTTCGAGCGGGTTTGGTACTTCACGAACCAGCACAAGGCGTTCGTTTCCGAGGCGACGGACCAGTGGGAAAGCCGCCCGGAGCGGCGCTCCTGGAGCGCCCACCAGATTCGGGACAGGATCATTTCCGAAGCGGCGGACAAGATCACCGGCAGCCTGCCGCTGATTCAGACCTGCGTCACCCTGTGCCCGCTCTTGGGGTTGCTCGGCACGGTCACGGGCATGATTTCGGTGTTCGACGCCATGGCGACCCACGGCGGCAATGCGCGCTCCATGGCCGCCGGGGTGTCCATGGCCACCATACCCACCATGTGCGGCATGGTCGCTTCATTGTCCGGCCTGTTCGGCAGCACCTTCGTGAAGCGCAAGGTGGATTTTGAAATCGAGCTCTTTGAAGACCATCTGACCATGGATCATTGAGTGGTCCGCGGTGGTGCGATAGGAGCAGGCGAATCGCCAGGAGGGGATTGACATGGCCCGCCAAGCAAACCGGTTCTCCCGCGCTGACGAGGAGTCGGACATCAACTTGACGCCGATGCTTGACGTCGTGTTCATCATGTTGATTTTCTTCATCGTGACGGCCACCTTCATCAAGCAGGCCGGCATCGACGTCATGCGGCCCGAAGCGCAGACCGGGATGCAGAAGCCCACGGTGAGCGTTTTGGTGGCCATCGGCGCCAACGGCGACATCTGGATCGACAAGCGCAAGGTGGACAAGGCGGCGGTGCGCGCCCACATCGAGCGCCTGCACGCCGAGAATCCCAAGGGCGGCTTGGTGGTGCAGTCAGACCGTCACGCCAAGTACGAACAACTCAAGGCGGTGCTGTCCGCGGCCCGGGCCGCCGGCATGAGCCAGATTGCGGTTTCCACGGAGGCATAGGCTATGGTTGCGCGTTTTGCTTTCTCAGTGGCGCTGGGGCTGGGCGCCACCTTTGTGCTGTTCCTGGTCATGCAGGCCCTGATAAAGAGCGACAAGAACCCGTTTGAGGAGGGCATAACGGGCAGAATCGTCGATTTCGTTCGCGTTGAGGAGGAAATGGCGATCGAGACCAAGCAGCGCAAGCCCAAGCCGCCGCCGCCGCCGGACGAGCCGCCGCCGAGCAAGCCGAGGGCCACGCTCGACACCAGCGCCCAGTCGCAGGGCATTGACATGAGCCAGGTCAACGTCGAGGTGGAGCTTTCCATCGACCACGGCGCCGGCTTCAGTTCGGACGGCGAATACTTGCCCATCGTCAAGGTGGCGCCCGTGTATCCCCGTCGGGCGCAAACCCGGGGCATTGAAGGCTATGTGCTGCTTGAGTTCGTGGTTACCCGAACCGGCGCGGTGCGCGACCCGGTGGTGCTGGAGTCCAAGCCGCCGGGCATCTTTGACCGGGCCGCCCTCAATGCGGCCCTGAAGTTCAAGTACAAGCCGAAGGTGGTCAACGGCGAACCCATAGACGTGGCCGGCGTGCGCAACCGGATCACTTTCGAGTTGCAGGACGGTTGAGGTTTGGGAGCATACTTATGGCGAGCATGAAGCGAAGGCGGCGGGTGGCTTTTGCCTTGGTCGCGGCTTGGCTGCTGGGGCTGCCGTTGACGTTTGGCGCGGCGCCGATGGCGTGGAGCGAAGCGGCCCAGGAGGAGCAGCCGCGGCACAAGACGCGGCGGGTGCCCTCCATGAGCGAGGCGACCTTCAAGAAACTGGCGGAGGCCCAGGAGTTCATCGACGCCAAGGACCTCAACGGCGCCCAAGCCGTGCTGGAGGGCATGCTGGACCGCAGCCGCAGATACAACGGCAACGAAATCGGCCAGATCCACAACATGCTGGGTTTCGTCCACTTCTCCAAGGAGGACTACCCCAAGGCCATTCACCACTACCAAACCGTGCTCGCCCAAGGGGAGGACATTCCCGAAGGGCTGGAGACCACCACCCTCTACACCCTGGCCCAACTCAGCTTCGTGGATGAGCGCTATCAGGACGCCCTGCGCTACATGGAGACCTGGATATCCAAGGCCCAGAACCCGGGGCCGGAGCCGCGCATCTTCATGGGCCAGGTCTATTACCAAATGGAGGACTACGGCAACGCCGTCCGGCAGATCGAAACCGGCATCGCCGTGGCGCGGGAGCGGGGCACCGAGGTCAAGGAGAACTGGTGGGCGCTGCTGAACTACCTTTACTTCGAGCAGGAAAACTGGCCAAGGGTCTTGGAGACCTTGGAAATTCTGGTGCGGGATTTTCCCAAGCGCGAGTATTGGCTGCGGTTGGCCGGCATCCAGGGCCAGGAAGGCATGGAGAAACAGCAGATCTACACCATGATGGCGGCCTACGAAGGCGGCTTCCTGACCAAGGAGTCGGACCTGACCACCTACGCGGGGCTGCTGATGCAGGATGAAGTGCCCATTCGCGCAGTGCGCGTTTTGAAGCAGGGGTTCGACGACGAGCTCATCGAACGCACGGACCGGAATTTGCGCGCCTTTGGGCAGGCGTACCAGCTTTCCCAAGAGGTGGACGAAGCCATACCGCTCTTTGAGGAGGCCGCCGAGCTCGCCGAGGACGGGAAAATCTACGAGAGCTTGGCGCAGCTCTACCTTGAGGACGAGAAGTTCGGCGAGTGCGTGGGCGCCGCCGCCCACGCCTTGGAGAAGGGCGGGCTGCGCAAGGTGCAGAGCGTCCACATCGTGCGCGGCATGTGCGAGTTCAATCGTGACCGCCTAGCCCCGGCGCGGCGCTCCTTTGCATCCTGCCGCAGCGAAGCGCGGCGAGTGCGGGACGAGTCCAACCAGCGCGTTTGCCAGCAGTGGATCACCTACATCGACCGCGAGTCCGAACGCCGCAGGCACATCGAAGCCGCCATCTGATTGCGCTTAAGGAAGCCGCCCTTAGGGGCTCGGCCCCCTAGCCGGGGCCGCCCGCCAACCATGTTCACCGGAATAGTGCAGGGCCTTTGCGAGGTCGCCGCCGTCGCCGATGAGCCGGCTCTCCGGCGCTTGCAGGTTGACCTAGGCGGCTTGGCCGAGGGGCTGCAAACGGGCGCCTCCGTGGCGGTCAACGGCGTTTGCCTCACCGCCGCCCGGCTGGACGGCGCCGCGGCCGGCTTCGACGTGGTTCGTGAAACCCTGCACTGCACCAATCTTGGCGCCCTGGCGGTTGGCGGCCGCGTCAACGTCGAGCGCTCCTGCCGCGTTGGCGACGAAATCGGCGGCCATCCGCTGGCTGGGCACGTGCAGGGCGCAGCGCAGGTGGAGGCGGTGGAGGACGGCCCCAATGAACGCAATCTGTGGCTGGGCGCAGCGCCGGATTGGATGCGCTTTTTGCACCACAAGGGGTTCGTCGCCTTGGACGGCGCCAGCCTCACCATCGCCGCCCTGGCGCCGGCGGAGCATCGTTTTAAGGTTTGCCTGATCCCGGAAACCCTTGCCCGCACCACGCTAGGCGAAGCGGCGGTGGGCGACCGGCTCAATTTGGAGATCGACCAGCAAACTCGGGCGGTTGTGGAAACCGTGGAGCGGATGCTGCGGGCGCAGGGCCGCTCCCTTTCCGCGGCCTAGCTTCTTGCGCGCGCCGCCCACTGCCGCGGATGGCGCCCAGCGCGGCTTATAATGCGCACCATGGCCGCTGCTGCTGGCTCCTTTCATGATCGGCTAAGGCGGGCTTGGGCGGACAGCGGGTCGCTCCTCTGCGTGGGGCTGGACCCGTTGCGCAGCCGCCTGCCGCCGCCCTTCAATCGCTCCTCCTTGGGCTTGCGGGACTTCTGCTGCGCCATCGTCGACGCCACCGCCGACTTGGTCTGCGCCTTCAAGCCGCAAGCCGCCCACTTCGCCGCCGAAGGCGCGGAGGATCAGCTCGCCGAGGTCATAGCCCACATTCACGAGGGTTGGCCGGACAAACCCGTCATTTTGGACGCCAAGCGCGGCGACATCGGCAGCACGGCGGCCCTCTACGCCAAGGAGGCGTTCGAGCGCTACGGCGCGGACGCAGTGACGGTGAACCCCTATTTGGGGGAGGAGAGCATCCGTCCGTTTCTGCAGCATCCAGGCCGGGGCGTGGCCGTGCTCTGCCGCACGAGCAACCCCGGCAGCGGTTGGCTGCAGGAGGCGCCCGCCGAGGATCCAGCCTATCTGCGCATCGCCAAGGCGGCCTTGGGCTGGAACCGGGACGGCAACCTCATGTTGGTGGCGGGGGCCACCCATCCGCAGGAGCTCAGGCGCATCCGAGCCGCCGTGGGCGCCATGCCGCTGCTGACGCCGGGAGTCGGCGCCCAGGGCGGCGATCTTGAGCAGGCCTTGCGGGCTGGGTTGGACGCCGAGGGGCGGGGGATGCTCATCAACGCCTCGCGCTCGGTCCTCCACCCGGCAACGACGGCGGGCGAAGCCGGCGGCGGGCGGCGGTTTGCCGAACTCTCCCGCGCCGCCGCGCAGCGGCTTAGGGATGCCATCAACGAGCTAGCGGAGCAGGGCAAAGGCGTCCATTTCATCCAGGGCGCTTAGGCTGTTGCCCAGCAGGGTGCGGGCTAGGGCTTGGCCGCGCTCGTTGCCCATGTCCAGGGTGCCGGCGATGATGACGGCGTAGCAGAGCAGGTAAAGGGCGGCGATGCGAAACCGCTCCCGGCAAAGGTCAAGGCGGTAATCGACGCCTCGTTGCGCCAACGCGGCCTGGTAGCGAGCCGGCCAGTCCTCCTGAGCGTACACCTGCGGGGCAAGGCTTTGGGTGACGAAATAGGCCAGGTCCTGCTCCGGGGCGGAGGCGCAGACCGATTGCCAATCCACCAGCACCACTTCGTTCTCGCCAAAGAAGATGTTGTCCAGCCGCACGTCCGCATGGGACAGGCACACCGGGCCGCGGCACATCTCCTCGAGCAGCCCGGCCACCCTGCCCGGCATTCTGTCTCCCGCCAAGCGGGCCCTGGGCGGAATCAGCTCGCCGAAATGCTTCGTCACCACCGGCCACCCGGCTTGGAAGCCGGCGATCATGCCGTCCCTTTGCATGGGGTTGTTGTGCAGCAGCATTCCCGCCGGCGGCGCATCCCAAAGGCTGCTGTGCAGGTCGGCGACGGCGTTGATGACCGCCAACGCCTCATCGCGGGAGCATCCCGCCACCTGATCGCCAATGCGGTGGTTGCGCAGGTCTTCAATGAGCAGCACGAAGTCCTGGGTGGCGGCGTCAAATTCGGCATGGTGGCAAAAGGGAGTGCGCAGGCTGATGGTCTTGGCGGTCTGTTGATAAAAGCGGACTTCGCGCCCGTACATGTCGTAGGTGTGGGCGACCGCCCGGTTCTCCGTCGCAGGGGAGGGGAACTTGGCGATGATGGAGGGCGGCCCTTCGGCGGCGGTGAGATGCAGGCGGGTGACCAAGCCGACGACGCCCGCCCCCTCGCTGAAATGGCTGACCTTGAAGCTGGCCACCGGGTAGCCCAGCACGGCGGAGAGCCAAGCGGCGTCGAGCTGTTCGGGGGCGCTGGGGAACGAAGCCATGCTTAGGGCCTGCTGCTTGCCGCAAGAGGCTAGACTATGGCCGATGCCGGCCGCCAAGTCCATGCCGTTGGGCATCGCCCGGCGACGTTCCTGGGCGCTTGCCGCCGCGGCCGCCTTGGCGCGGCCTTGCGGCCCTAGGCCGGGCACGGGACAACAGGCGCAACGGCGCAAAGCAACAAGGAGGGCGACATGATTGTCGGCATTCATCATGTGGCGGTTGGCGTTCCCGACTTTGAGCGGGGTCTGGCGTTCTACCGCGATCTGCTTGGTTTTGAGGTGGTGCAGGAGGGCGCGTGGGAGCGGAATTTTCCCTTGGCGGACCAAGCCGTTGGCCTGGAGCAAACGGCGGCCCGCATGGCCATGCTCAGGGCGCCCAACGCCTTCATCGAGCTATGGGAGTACACCAACCCCAAACCGGCGGATCATCGGCAGCGCCCCTGCGACTACGGCTATCCGCACTTTTGCCTGCAGGTGGACGGCATTCAGGAGGAATATGATCGCCTCTGCGCCGCCGGCATGCGCTTCGCCGGCCCGCCGGTCGATTTTGGCGAAACTTCGGCGATCTACGGCAAGGACCCTTTCGGCAACGTCATTGAACTCTACGAGATCCGCAACCAGGGCGTCGCCCAGCTTGCCCGCTGAGCGCGGCCTTGCCCAACCGCCCAAAGGCCGAGTACGCCGCTTGGCCGCCGTTGCTATTGGTGGTCGATGTCCTTGCGTGTCCGCTTGGCTTGAACTGGGGGCGGCGGCCTTTGCATCTGCTTGCGAAGCGCTTCCGGTGCAAACGCACCGGTTGGCGGCCTGGCTTGCCGGGCTGGGTTCGGCCTGGGCGCTGGCTGCACGGGCCGCGGCGGGCGGGGAATGGCGTTGATGACGCCGGGCGTCCAGCCCCCGCTTGGAGCCGCCGCCGGTGCCGAGGGGCGGTTCGGGGCGCTTGGCCGCTGCTGCACCTGGGCCGGATGGGCGACAGGTCGCCTGGCCGTCTGGGGCGCTTGCCGGGGAGGACGCTCCGCCGGCGTTGGCCGCACGAAGCGGGCCGCTGGGGTTCCAGCCCAGCGCTGCGCTCGTCCAGCATTGGCCGCGCCTTGCCCCGATGGACGCGGGCGCCGCGTCGTCTCCCTTGGCAGGGTTCCCGTCTGAATTGGCGCATGGACTCTGGGCGCCGGCCGGTCTGCGCGGTCTTGGTTGCGGTCAACGCGCCATCGGTCGGCCCGCCGCCCGTCGCGCTCTGAACTGTTGGCCCGCTCCGCATGGCGGGTGAAGGCGTGGCCAAGCTCCCCCTGCCGGGCGATCCAGCTGCCCCGCCGATGCGGATGCTTTGGCCTAGCCCCTTGCCGGTGGCCGCGTGGCCGCCAACGGGTGCCGTCATGGTGGCGCTCATGACGCCGGCGCCAGCGGTCGCGCCGCTGCTCCCGCTCATGCAGGCTCAGGTGCAGGTGCGGGCGACGGTAGTAGAAGGGGTCGTAGTAACGGTAGCCGAAGTAGGGATGGTCGTGGAAGCCGTAGTGGTGCCAGTGCAGCCGCCCGGTGCTCCAGCCGACGCTGAAGGCCGAGGTGACGCCCCAAAACAGATCGTCATGGAAGCGGTGGCGCCGATCGTATGGGTAGTAGTACACCGGATAGGCGCGCGGATAGTAGTGGTACACCCGACGGGGTTGATGGCGCACGACCACTTCGGCGGGTTCGTAGTAGGGCACATGGATGCGGGTGGGGTTGGTGGAGCGGATGCGGACGGCGTCGTCCTCCACCGCCACTGCCTGCTTGTCGTCGCTCTTCAGGTTGCCGGCCAACCGCGCCCTGTTGCGGAAGGCGCTGATCGCGGCGATGACGTCCTCCTCCTGAGCCAGCACCGCCTCGCCAAGCCGCCAAGTCCAGTCCAAATCCTCATTCAGCAGCTTCAGGGCCTCCGGATAGTTCAGCAGGGCGATGACGGCTTCGTTCCAGTCTTCATCGGGCTTGGCCGTCCGGCGCTTCCGCCGCTCCTTGAGGAACCGCGCCGCCTGCACCACCTGCAGCGGGTAGGTGGAGGCCGGCAGCACCACCGCAAGCAGGTCATCGGGGTAGAGCGCCACCGGCCCCACCAAGGCTTCAAGCTCCTCGGCATCGAGCAGCGCGGCCGCCGGCGCGGCCTGCGGTTCGGCGCCGGCGGCCGGCGCCTGGGCGGCGAACGCCAGCCAGAACGCCGTCAGCAGCGCCGCCGGCCGCAATACGGCCGTCAGCCGGTGGAGGCGCCGTCCTCTGGGCGCTGGATTGGGTTTGGCGCGCCAACCGCAGATGCGCCCGCTTCGTCGCCCCTTGGCAGCGCCGCCTTGGTGGAGTGCCTGCATCATCCGGACCCCGTGTTGGTTCGCCGTCAACCATACACTAGAAGGCGCAGTCTGAACCGCCGCTGAACCCGTTTTTGTCAAACCAAGATGAAAAGTTTCCCCTTTCCAGTTCCCAAGCGGGCTGTCGCCGGCTTGCCGCTCATCGAAGCCAACTCCGCCGATTTTTTCCACTAGGCGTTCCATCCGGCCCGCAATGGGCGTACTATGCGCGTCATCCGCACCCGTGGCCAAATTGGATAAGGCACCAGTCTACGAAACTGGGGATTGCTGGTTCGAATCCAGCCGGGTGCGCCAGCCGACGGATGGCGTTGCCATCATTTCTCTAGTCAGAGGCAATCAGGAGAGGCGAACATGCGGATTTTGCGAAATTTGGGAGCGCTTGGCGCACTTGCGGTCTTGGCGGGCGCCTTCGCGGGCGGCGGTTGGTCGGCGGCGGCTTGGGCGCAGCAGCAGGATGCGTCCGGGCTGATCGAGGAAGTGGTGGTCACCTCCCGGCGGCGCCAGGAGTCGCAGCAGGACGTGCCGCTTTCGGTGACCGCCTTCGGCGCAGAGCAGATCGAGCAGCTCAAGCCGCAGACCCTGCGGGACTTCGACGGGCTGGCGCCGAACGTCTATATCGGCATGAACACCGCCGGCCCCGGCGCCAGCGCCCTGTACATCCGCGGCATCGGCTACTCCGACATCGAGAAGACGCAAAGCTCCCAAGTGGGGGTGATCGTCGATGGCATCCAGATGGGCTCCAGCACCGGCCAGTTGATCGACGTCTTCGACGTGGAGAGCATCGAGGTCAACCGCGGCCCCCAGGGGGTGCTGTTCGGCAAGAACACCATCGGCGGCAACATCGTCGTCAACCGGGTGCGGCCGCAGTTCAATGAGTTCGGCGCCAAGCTGGCCGGAGAGATCGGCAATTACAACTCCAGAATCCTCAAGGGCCGGGTCAACATTCCGCTGGTCGATGACGCCTTGGCCCTGAAGGTCGGCGCCATCATGCGCGAGCGGGACGGCTTCTACGACAACATCACCTTGGGGGACTCCGCCGGGGACATCGACTTCTCCTCCCAAACCCTGGCCCTGCGCTGGGCGCCCTCGGACAAGTTCGACGCCATCCTCACCTATGACCGCCTCAAGGACCGCGGGCAAATCCCGCCCCAAGATCCGCGCTTCAACGGCGACGACCCCTTCGAGAACTTGGCGGACAAGAAGGAGCCGATGCGCTACGACGTGGACCAAGTGGGCCTGCGGGCCGAATGGGAACTGCCCAACGGCTACGTTCTCAACGCCATCACCGGCTGGCACAGCGGCGATGACTTGGTGAACCAAGACTTCGACGGCGGCGCCATTGACGGGACCGCCATTCCCTTCGCCCAACTGCACACCCTGCGCGACCAGAAATACGACGTGTTCACCCAGGAGGTCCGTTTCTCCGGGGACTTCACCGACGGCCTGGACTTCATGGCCGGCTTCTACTACTTCAACTCGGAGCTTGGGTTCCAGCAGAACACCAACAACGTGCTGCAGTTGCCGCCGGGCGCCTTGGGCCTGCCGCCGGGGCTGCCTTGCGGCATCGCTCCGGGGTTGCGCGCCAACCCCGGCGTGGGCGATGCGCTTTGCCAAGTCGCCAACGCCCGCAGCATTCAGCGGGCCGGGGAGGACGTCAAGTCCATCGCGGTCTTCGGGGCCATCAACTGGCGGCCGGCGGAGAACCTGGAGCTGAGCTTCGGCGCCCGCTACATCAATGAGGACAAGGACGCCTTCAACTCCTACTTCGACTACTCGGACGGCACCTTCGACACCACGCCGGTCACCCAGGAGTTCAACTTCGCCGGCCGCCCGGAGCGGGCCGGCGTCGCCTACGAAGTGTCGGACAGCTGGGACGACGTGATTTTGCTGGCCTCCGCCACCTGGGCCATCACGGACAACAACCGCGCCTACGTCAGCTATTCGGAGGGCTTCCGCAGCGGCGGCTTCAGCATCCGCTCCGCCCGGGACCCGGCGGAGGCGGCGTTCCAGCCGGAGGACGCCTTCCAAATCGAGGCCGGCCTGAAGAACGAGTTCTTCGACCGTCGCCTGCGCCTCAACGTCGCCTACTTCCATTTGGAGCGGGACGGCGCCCAGTTCAGCTCCATCATTCCCCTGCCGCCCGGCTCCATTCCCGGCACCACCACCATCATCAACAACGGCGGCACCTCAGAGTACTCCGGGGTTGAACTGGAGTCCCAATGGCTGATCAACGACGACTTCACCCTAGTGGTGAACGGCGGCGTCCTGGACGTCAAGAACCAAGCCTTCACCATCGACTGCTTCATTCTGGACGGCTGCGCCACTGGCGTTCCCGGCGTGACCGACCCACCGGGCACTTTGCGCAATCAGGGCGGCAACGACGACAGCCGGCAGCCGGACTGGAACCTTGCCGTCACCCTGGCGTTTGACCGGCAACTGGGGCCGGGGCGCTTCTCCGCCAATCTCGGCTGGCGGAAGGTGGGCGACTTCCTGCTGGTGAACACCGGCGGCGGGGCCGACCAACGGCTGTTCGAGGGCGGCTACTTCGGCTTGGACGCTCGGGTGGCCTATGAATGGACGCTGGACAGCGGCGGCGCCGTTTCCATCGCCGCCTTCGGCAAGAACCTGACCGATGAGAAGTGGCGGGAGCAGGCCCTGTTCCTAGGCGGCTTCAGAACCGGCTTCCAAGGCTGGGGCGCGCCGCAGACCTACGCCCTGGAGTTCTCCTACACGATGTAGGCGCTGACCATCGCCGGCTGGCGGGCAGCCGTGGCTGGCGACGACGGGCATCCACCTGCGGCGGCGGATGCCCGCCCTGATCTAGGCCGCCGTTGCGGGCTTGATGCCCCTGCGCCCGGGCCCTACCCGAACCCTGCTTATGCCTGGGCGGTGGTCGGCGCACTGGTGCTGGCCGCGCTGGTGGCCTTCATCGACCGGCAGGTGGTGGCCATCGTGGTGGATCCGATGAAGGCCGACCTAGGCGTCAACGACGCCCAGATCGGCTGGCTGTACGGCGTGTTCGCGGTGTTCTACGCCGTCGCCGCGCTGCCCATCGCTTGGCTGGCGGACCGCAGAAGCCGCAAACTCATCATCGCCGCCGGCATCTTCTTCTGGTCCCTAATGACCATGGCCTGCGGCCTGTCGCGCAGCTTTTGGCATGTGCTCTTGGCCCGCATCGGCGTGGGCGTGGGGGAGGCCACCTTAAGCCCGGCCGCCACCTCCCTGGTGGGGGACTTCTTCCCTCGGCAACGGGTGCCGCTGGCGCTCTCGGTGTTCCAGACCGGCGCCATCATGGGCTCCGGCATCGCCTTCATCATCGGCGGCTATGTGCTTGGCTTGGTGCAGGAGGCGCCGCCGCTTAAGCTGCCGTTCTTTGGCGAACTGCGGCCCTGGCAGCAAACCTTCGTCTATGTGGGGGCGCCGGGGCTGCTCATGGCGCTGCTGTTCGCCCTGCTGCGGGAGCCGGCGCGGCGCATGGGCGCCCAGGTCGGCGGCGGGCGGCTGCGCGACTTGGCGGCGTTCTACCGCAGCAACCTCAAGACCTTGGCGCTGCACCACTTGGGCTTCCTGTCCCTGGTGTTGGCCGGCTACGCCTTCGTGTTCTGGACGGTCTCCTACTTCGTGCGGGTGCATGGCTACGAAGCGGCCCAGGCTTCGCTGATCTTCGGCTGGATTTTCCTGATCGCCGGCCCGACCGGGCCGATATTGGTGGCCCTGCTGGCCCGCCGCCTGAGCGACCGCGGCGCCAAGGACGCCAACATCGTCGGCGGCATGGCGGGCGGGGCGGCGGCCATCCTGATCATCCTGGGGATTCAATTCACGCCGAACGCCTTTTGGGCCTTCGTCCTTTACGTTCCGGCCATGGCGGCCATCAACTCGCCCTTCGGCATCGCCGCCGGCGCCCTGCCGGTCATCACGCCGCCGAACCTGCGCGCCCAGGTGGCGGCGGTCTATCTGTTCGTCACCTCGCTGGGCATGCTGCTGGGGCCGCCCATCACCGGTGCCTTCAACGAATACGTCTTCCCGGAAGGAGAGGGGGTGCGCTACTCTCTAGTGACCGTCTCCAGCATCTTCGGCCTGGTCGGCCTCATCGCGCTGCAACTGGCCCGCAAACCCTACGCCCGCAGCCTGGAGGTCGCGGACCAAAGGGACCCCTAGACTTTCAGCAATGGCGGGCGCCGCTGGCTGCTCATGGCGATGCGCCAAGCCGTGCATCGATTTGCTTCAAGGATGCCGTGATATGCTGCCCTGATCTCAGGTCGCAGCGGGAGGACCAATGGGCTTGATCAACGCCGAAATTGAACTCTCCAACCCTAGGGATGGGGAAATCAGGCCGGTCAAGGCCGAGGCGCTGGTCGATGCCGGCGCCCTGCACCTTTGCGTCCCGGAGCGCATTGCCTTGCAACTGCAGCTGGAGGAGCTCCACAAGCGTGAAGTGAAAACCGCCGGCGGCAAAAGCCATCTGGTTCCCTACATGGGGCCGGTGGTGGTTAAGTTTGACAATCGCGGCTGCTTCACGGGCGCCTTGGTTTTTGGCGACCAAGTGCTGCTTGGCGCCGTGCCGATGGAGGACATGGACGTCTTGATTTCTCCATCGACCCAATCTCTAGTCGTCAACCCCGAGAGCCCCAACATCGCCACTTCCGTGGCGATGCGCGGTTTCGAGTTCAACTTCCAGATGAGGCCCGGGCGGACAGTCGCTCACTGGACGATTCCGGCGATGTGCGAATTGCATGGGCAGCTCCGCTCGATGGGCTGAACAAAACCGGCTATTTTTGGGCCTTCTTTCCGATGCACACGGCAAGCCTTTTGGCGGGCATTCTGAATGCCCCGTGGAAGACCAATGAGGACCGGCGGAACCTCCTGCCCGGCCCATGCAACGACGAACTGATCGATGCCGCTGCGGAATTGGCGGCGAAAGCGCTGCCCAAGCTCTCCTTGCCAACCGACCCTGCGAAGCACTTGGACGCTTTGCCGCGCCGGGAGGAAGCGGGAGACGGCGAGCACAGCAGAAGGTTGCGGGAAAGGCTGCTTGCGGCCCTGCGTGACTAAAAAGTTGTTCCGGACCAAGGCGGCCAACAATATGGACAACTTCAACAGGGAGTTGGCGTTTACGGATTTGGATTGGCTGTGGGCGTAGTCCGCTATGCGGGGGAGATGAAGGACTTCAATTGGTTGGCGAGGCTGGAGCAGGCGGAGGAGCGCACTCTGGCGATGATGGGGATGGGCACGATGACCGCCGGCACATAGCTCATGCCGGTGGCTTCGGAACTGATCCTGCCGGCGTTCCGGCCGGTGTTGACGTCCCATACCGAGGCTTCGTAGGAGGAGTCGTTCTCCCAGGAAAGGAAGCCGAAGCAGCCGCCGCCGCCGGGCGCTACGGCGCAGGTCAGGGAGCCGCCGGAGTCGGTGCGCTCGGTGGAGCCCTCTATCCACACCAGATACTTCAGGCGCATCCGCTCCAAGCGTTCGGCCAAGGGCGGCTGCTTGATGATCTCCGGCAGGTCGGCGCTGTTGAGGGGTGCGATGCGCGGTTCAAACCAAGGGAAGACGGCGTCGATGAACTGCTGCTCGTCAATGACGTTGAAACCTTCCGCCCCGCGGCTCATGTTGTCCGCCACGCAGCTGATGAAGTCCAGCTCCGTTTCGTCCGCGGTCGGCTGGCTGCGGCGGCCAAGCACCACGATGGCGTCGCCGCCGGACATGGCCGTGTCCGTCTCGCGGATTTCCTGCACCGTGGCGGTGACGCAGCCGCCTAGCAGCACACACGCCAGAAGGAGCGCCAAGCCGCGCCCTGGGCCAACTGTGGACGCTTCGTCTTGAGGTTCCGCCCTCCCGAACACGGGGTTGCCGGGTTGCCGGATGGGGACTGCGCCCTGGCGCCGCACCCTGCACCCGGCTTGGAGTGAGGCGCCGCGGGCGGCTGGGCGAATCTTGTGCTGCCTTGGCTGCCTGCACTTCATGCCGCCGCTCCCATTTCCTTCGCCAGCCATGCCTGCACCACCGGCACGCTGGCGAACTGCTGGGTGAAGAAGGCCATGGCGTCCCGGCAGGCGGCCATAGCCGCATCCTGCAGGGCGCTGGAGGCGCCGGCGTGGTTCTGCTTGTGCGCCTTGCCGTAGGCGGTCAAGTCCCAGCCGCCGAGTTCGACGCCCTGGTTGTCGTGCAGCTTGAAACGATAGCGCAGCCAGACCTCGTAGTAGTCCGAGCGGCTCTGCTCCGGGGTGGCGAACTGCACCTCCTCGATGGAAGGCGACAGCACTCCGGCAATGTCAGGATGCTTGGCGTCAACGCGCTCCACCAGCCGATGGCCGGCGAACATGCCCTCCAGCAGGTTGGCGAACATGGCCGGCTGGGCGGCGCCGAGCTCGATCTCCCAGTCCCCCCGCTGCTCCAAGGACTCCCGGTGGATGTAGGCGAGCAGCGCGTCGTCGAGGTGGAGGCCCACCGGCAGCGGCACCTTTTCCACCAAGGGCACGGGAAACTGGGTGGGCACCGCCACCTTGGCCCCGGCGCAGCCCACCAACAGGGCCAAGGCGAACAGCAGCGGGAGGGCTCGGACAAGCCTAGGTTCAGGCCGTCCTCCAGCGCCTTCGGTTGCGGGACAAAGGCGCATACGGCTTTCTCCGAAACTGAAAATATCCTTGAAAAACAACGACATGGAAAGAATTCTGCAACAGATCCTCGGCCGCGGTTGCCGGCTGTAACGAGGAACAGCCAGCCGAACTGCACCGAGTGGCGGCGCCGCCCATGCAGCGCTGGGCCAACCCGCGGCCGCGCCGTGCAGCGGCGGAATCCGCACTGAGTTCCCGTGCTTGTGGACGCTGACCCTGCGGAAAAGGGCGCACACGGCCGGGGATTGGGCTGCGCCCCGGGTGAAGCCTTGAAGCGCTTTCGGCAATGGACTGAATGTGAAGGGCATTGCTGCGTCGGACAAACGGGTTGCTGCGGCCTGCCGCCTAGATTACTGGAATTCAGACAAGCCGACAAAGGCGCCTTCGTTGCGGTGCGCCAACTCCCGCATCAGCGCGGCGAAGCGGTAGATGCGGGCGTTGGGCCGCTGCAAATGCACCGGAAAGCCCACGGCGTTGATGCGCACCCGCCGCCGCCCGGCTTCGTCGGCGACGTTGATGCGGTCCACCGCATCGACCACCTCCTCTATGGAGTCGCCGCTGTAGTCGTCGCCGAACACATAGATGCCGATGCGCTTGTCCGGCGCGTAGAAGGCGTCGATGGCGGCCTGAATGCCCTCCACCGGGCTGGAGTTGCTGAACGGGCTCCAACTGCGCAGGGTGTTGATGATGGACTGCCGGCGCGCCGGCGTGTCGGGAATCCACTGGCCGCGGTAGCCTGAGAACATGTACTCGCCCATGTCGTTCATCACTTGGATGCCCTTGACGGTGGGATAGACGTCCAAGGTCTCCTGCACCTTGCGCAGCACCTGCGGCCAGGCGCCGTTGAACATGCTGCCGGAGGTGTCGATGACGAAGATGATGTACTCGCTGTCAACGGCGATGCCGCCCACCAAGTCGCTTTGGCGGCGGAAATCCATCCCCAGCAGGCGCTCCATCTCGTCGGTGAGGGTCTGGCGGGCGGCGGCCAGCTTCAGGGTCTGCCGCCGCACTTCCTCGTTCGTCTGCGCGGTGGCCCTGTGCCGGCCGAGCACTCGGGTCAACTCCTCGCGCATGGCGGCCAAGGCCAGCAGGTTCTTGTCCAGCTGGGCGGCGGCCTGCTCCACCTGCCGGCGCAGCTCCCGAATCTGGCCCTGGATGTCGTGCAGGGCCTGTTCGCGGCTGGCGACCTGCCCATCCAGGCTGACTGCGGACTTCTCCAGCAGCACCGGCGCCACCGTCTTGGTGATGAGCAGCAGCAGGATGATGGCCCCGAAGCCGCAGCAGATCACGTCTAGAAAGGAGACGCTGAACTCCTCCATCGGCCGGCGTCCGCGAATGCTCATGGCGCACCGGCCATCAGGGCCAGTCCTTGGAGGGCGCCATGTAGGCGCCGCCGCTGGTGCGGGCTAGGTTCCAAAAGGCGGCGGAGGCCAAGGGGTCGCCCTCCATCGGCATCAGGATGACGTTGATCGGCACTTGCGGGGGCAGTTGCCGCAGCGCCGCCCGGAACAGGCTGAGCCGGTCGGCGCCGGAAATGGTCGCCCGCCGCGGCCTTCCGGCGCCCTGGGTGGGCAGGGAGTCAGTCACCAAATAGACGTTGTCCGGCAGGGGGTTCAGGGTGCGCAGCTTGGCGGCCAAGCGCTCCAGGCTGGTGCCGCCTTTCGGGGTCATGGCGCCTAAGCGGTCGATGGCTGCGGACAGCGCCCGGCCGTCGCCTAGAGGCGTCCACTGCTCTTCGCTGTCCGGTACTAAGGACAGCGCCTCTTCGCTGAAGGCGAACAATTGGAAGTCCGCGTCCAAGGGCAGTTGCGCGGCCAGCCACTCCACCGTGCGCACCGCCCGCCGCCACTTGGGAGCGTTGCGCTGGCGCTCCTCCGGCATGTTGCGGCGGCGCAGCACGTTGACGATGGTTTCGTCGAGCATGCTGGCGGATGCGTCGATGGCGATGAGGATGTTGCGCCCGCCGACCTTCAGGCCGGTGAGGTACTGCCGATCCCCCTCGCCGACGAACGCCCTGGCCTTGCCGCCTTCGTCGGCCTCCTCCATTTGGCGCAGCCGGCGCACCTCCTCCTCACGGGCCGCCACGTCGCTGCTCAGCTTCTCCAGGGAGCGCCGCTCCGCCGAAGACTCGGCGCTTAGGTCGTCGAACGCCTCGCGGGATTGGCGCAGGTCGGCCTGCACGCTCACCAGCTTGCGGCTTGATTCGCTCAGCCGCTGGGCCAGCGCCTGCAGCCGCTCCCGCCATTCGAACAGGTCCTTCTCGCCGGCTTGCACCTGATAGTCGAGCAGGCGGACTTCGGCAAGCTGCTCCCGGTTGACGACCTTGGCGTTCTCCTCGGTCTCATGGTTGATGATCAGGAAGATCAGCACCACCGCCCCGAAGCCGCAGGACATGACGTCCAGAAACGACAGCGAGAAGACGCTCGGCCGCCGTCCGCTGCGGCGCACTAAGGGCCTTCCTCCACAAGGATGAACTGGAAGCGCCGGCCGTCCCCTTCGTGCATTTCGCCAACGCGCCCCCGCTCCGGCAGACCGAAGGGATTGCCGCGCAACGGCCAGGCGCGATGGCCCTGCAGGGCGTGGGTGGCGGCCGGCGGCGGCGCTGGGGCGCTGCTTGGGGCGACGGCGCCCCTTGGCAGCGTCGTAACCAACTTCAACCCGTCAAGAACACCCTCATGCTGGGCGGCGGCGCGGCTTAAGACGTCCTCCGGCAGGGCCTCGGGGCGCAGGCCGAGATCACTGAGCGCCGCCATCAGCCCCGGCAGGGCGGCGCTGCGGGGCGCCACCAGCAATTGCGCGTCGGCGGGCACCTTCTCGGCCGCCGGCGCCAAGCGTTGGGCCAGCTTGTCCTGCAGCGCGGCGCGGCTTAGTTGGGTGCGCCGCACGGCGCCGCGGTGCGTAACCTCCAAGGCCAGGTCGGCTTGGCCGCCGCTGCGGGACCAAGCGTGCAATTGGTCGTAGAGCTGCTGTTCGGTGTCCGCGGCGTGCAGTGGGTCGAAGCGCAGCTCCTGCACGAAGCGGTCCGCCGCCAGGTTGGCCCAACCGTCCAGGCAGGAGTTGAGGCCGGCGCTGGCCAGGGGCTCCACTGCGCCGCGGCCCAGCTCTTCGCCGCAGCGAAGTTCGGTGAGGCAGCAGCGGGTGGCGTGCAGGTCCAGCAGCCAGGTGGGCGGTTGCAGCCGCGCCGCGCTCGCCATCAACAAGGCGGTGTCCACAAAGGCGCGCAGCTCGAAGCCGGCCTCGTTGGCAATGCCGAGCAGGACGCCGAGTTGCTCCTTGGCCAGAAATCCCGGCACGGCGGCTATGGCCGGCTGTTCCGCCAAGCCCTGCAACTCCAGCAGGTGCCGATAGACCAGATCCGCATGATTGGCCACCTGCCGCCCCGGGTGCGGCAGCGGGTCCGCGTTCAGCCGCGCCAGATATTGCTGGTTCGCCTTCTGCGGATGGCGGCGGGCGTTCTTGAGGGCGGCGTCCCCGAAGGTCAGGGCGTCGCCGTCCAGATAGGCGATGGCCGGCTGTTGATGCAGGATGCGGCCGTCATGGTGCAGGCTGAGAGCCGCGTCGTTGAGCTCCAGCACCAGGGGCATGGCTACGGCCGGCTGCTGCGGCTGTTGCCGGAGGCCAGCGGCCGCGGAGCGCCGCCGCGGTGCGGGCCGGGCGCCGCGCTGTCCGCTTTGGACGGCGGCCTCACTGGCCCCGCACCTGAAGATGGCTCATTAGGCGCTGGTCGCAGTAGGTCTGCACGTCCAGCACCAGGCGCTCCTGAACGAGCTGCAGTTGGTGCATCAGGAACATGATGACGATGCTGATGACCAAGGCGATGAAGGTGGAGTTGAAGGCCACGCCTAGGTTGGCCGTCACCCCGGCGATGTCCCCCTCCACGGCCTTGTAGGCCTGTCCAAGGGCCTGGCTGATGCCGCGCACCGTGCCGATGAAGCCTATGCTGGGAATCGCCCAGGCGATGTAGCGGACCATGGCCAGTTCGCTGTCCAGCCGGTCCGATTCGCTGTCGCAGACCGCCTTGACGGCCACCGAGACGTCCTGCACGTTGCGGGTGGCGGCGAAGCGCTGCAGGGCGGACAGCAGCGCCCTTGGCAGCAGCCGCTCCCGCACCGGCGCCGGCAGCGCCTGAATGGGGCGGGCGTATTCCCGGGCGTCCTCCGGCAGGATGCTCATGCCGTCCGCCACCCGGATGACGTCCTCCGCCAAGAGGCGGCGTTCGCGCAGGGCGCTGCGGCCCTTGTAGCCCATGATCGCCATTGCCCAAAGCATCAGCACGAAGCAGGACTCCTGCTCGAAGTCCTTGAGCATGACGTAGAGGGACTGCTGCTCGTCAACGCGCTCGCCGGCCGCCGCCTGCTCGGCCCGCAGTTCAAGGACGGCTTGGGCGTTGGGGCGCACGACGGTGATGTAGAGCAGATGCACGACGATCAGCGCCAGCACCAAGGCGGCTATCTGGTAGATCAGCTCCGTGGGCAGTGGCCGCTTCATATATCCACCGGGAAGGGCGCGGCGAAGTCCTCGGAAATTTCCTCGGAGGGCAGGAACACTTCTTGACGCGGCCCTTCATTCCTTGCGGCTTCGGCATCGCCGGCCGGGTCGGCGCGGCCCTCCGCGGCGGGCGCCGGCGGCGCCTCGTTCGGAGGCTTCGCCGCCGGCCGCTCCGCCGCTTGCGTGGCGCCGGCGAGGCCGCAAAGCAGCAGGACGGCCGCGCCGCGCCGGATGCAGCCTAGGTGGAGCCAAGCGCAAGGCGACCGGTCGAACCGCTCTGCATGGCCCGTCCGCCCTGGCGCCGCCGCTGCCTTGGAGACATTGCGCAATTGCGGCCGCCGCCGGCGAGCGGGAGGGCTTCCTGTTGATGCGCAGCGCATGTTCGTTTCCACTTAGCCTTAAGCCTTGGCCAGCCGCCCGGCGCCGGCATTCCTAGGGCGCGGCCTCCGCAAAGCGGGCGATTCTAAAGCCTAGATCCGGCCGGCCGTCAATGCCGTAGTCGCGGAATGACAGCCTGAGATCGGTGACGGTGCCGTGCATCCAGCTGGAGCCGCGGATGACATGATACTCCCCCGCGGCCGGCCCTAGAGGGCCGACGCCTTCGGGGACCGGATGCTGGTAGTAGTCGTTGGTCCACTCCGCCGCGTTGCCGCCTAGGTCGAAGAGGCCCTTGGCGTTGGCGGCGAACGCGCCCACCGGCGCCGCTACGGCGTAGTTGTCGTTGTAGCCGAAGACGACCCGTCCGACCAGATGGCCGGCGGAGCGGTCCGCGTAGTTGCCGTGGCGGTCGGGTGGCGGCAGGGCCTCCCCCCAGGGAAAGCGAAGCAGCGTCGCCGCGCCCTCCTGGGTGCGGGCCGCCCAGGCCCACTCCGCCTCCGTCGGCAGCCGGTAGCCAGTGGCTTGCGGGTTGAAGCCGGTCGCCTTGCCGAACTCCTCGATGTAGAACGGCGGCAGGTTTTCCCGGCGGGACAGCCAGTTGCAGTAGAGTGCGGCGTCGTGCCAGCTTAAGCTCGCCGCCGGCTGATCGTCCTTGTTCAGGGGCTGGTCCTCGTAGGAGCCGGAGTCATGGCCGCTGGCGAAGGCCCTGAACTCCGCGTTGGTGACCTCCTTGACGGCTAGGTAGAACAGCCGCTTGAGCGCCACGTCGCGCAGGGTTTCATTGGCCCGCCGGCCCGCCTCCCTTCTGGAGGCGCCTAAGGTGATGGGGCTGGGCTGCAGCAACCTCAGCACCTGTCCCTGAGCCGTGGTGATTTCCGGGGGCAGCGCCGCCAGCCGCGCCTCCTCCAAGGTCAGCAGGTTGGCGCGCACCTCCAGGGTAAGCCCCGGCCGCGGGGTGACCTTGGCGCTGTGGTCGGCGTAGCCCGGTGCGCTGATTCTTAAAGTGTGGCGGCGAGCCGGCAACTCCAGGGTTTGGTTGGCCGGCCCGGCCGGGCGTCCGTTAACGTGCAGCAGGGCGTTGGCCGGGGAGGCCTGCACCGCCACCGCCCCGACCAGTTGCTCAAGCTCCAGGGACAGCGTTCGCGCTTCGCCGGCCGCCAGCCGCAGGTTCGCCTCCCGCGCCGCGAAACCGGCTTTGAAGACCCGCACGCGATAGGCGCGGCCGGAGCGAAGCTCCACCCGCAGCGGGGATTCGCCCTGATACTTGCCGTCGATGGTTACGCCGGCGCCGACCGGCCGGGTGCTTAGGCGCAGCGAGGCGTCGGCCTGCCGCAGCTTGATGGGGGAGGGGGCGCGCCGCTCCTGCGCGACGACCAGAATGCGCTGGCGATGGGCTTGGTGGCCGTCGAGCAGCAGCGCCACCTCATGCTCCCCGGCCAGGATCTCCGTAGTCGCCGGGGTGCGCCGGCCGGTGTCCCGCCCATCGACCAGGATGCGGGCGCCGGGCGGCTCGGTGACGTAATGCACTTCGCCCCAGTTGGGCGTCAACTCCGCATCCACCCGTTGCGGCCGCCGCTTGCCAACCACCGTCACCGGCAGCTCCCTTGCTTGATGGCGTGGATGGGTGAAGCGCAACAGCCGCTTCCCGGCCGGCACGGGAACGTCCGTCAACGGCGTTGCGCCGACGGCCTTGCCGTCAATGCTCACCGAGGCACCGGCGGGAGCGGAGTGGACGCTCAGCAGGCCGGGCAGGGGGGTGAACTCAAAGGCGAAGGCTTGGTTTCGTTCGGGGCCGACCCGCAGTTCCTTGTCCAAGGGATGATGGCCGGCGAGTTCCGCCCGCACCCGGTAGCTTTGGCGCAGCAGCAGATGAACGCCGCCGAAGGCGAGAGCCGGGCCGCCGGCAAGCTCCACCCGGTCGGCCGGCGGCGAAAACGCCAACTCCACCGAGCGGGCGGTGAACAGGAACACCAGCAAGGCGGCGGCGCCCAGCGCCACGGCCGCCAAGGCGATCGGCACCGGCGCGACCTTGGAGCGCCTTGCTCCCGCCGCTGCCGAAGGCTGATAGCGAATGGGCTGGATCGCCGGGCCGTCGGTCATTGCTGCAGCGCTTCCCGGCAACTGATGTCTATGGGCGCCATGTCCTCGGCCACGGTGATCTGGGCGCGGAAGTCCCGGCAGCCGTCGCGGCTGGCGACGATGGTGTAGGCGCCGGGCCGCAGGCGCAGGCGTTTTTCGGAGAAGCGGCCCAAGGGACCTATGTTGGAGAGCAGCACCTCGCTGGCGTTGTCCGAGCGCAGCAGCACCGGCACCGGGCTGCCGTAGCGCCGCAGCAGGGCGTCCGCTGCGGCGACGGCGGCGGCCAGCACGGGGCCTTGGGGGGCAAGCCGCTTGGCTTCGTCCAGCGCCTGCAAGGCGTCTCGGTAGCGCGCCTCGGCGGACAGCAGGTCCGCGTTGGCCATGAGTTCGTTCAGGGCCTCCAGAGTTCGCCGCTGGGTTGCCGCCCGCCGCAGTCCGGCCTTGGCGAACTGGACATTGGCGTCCAAGGCCAAAATGCCCTGGTAGGCGTCCGCCGCCTGCCGCCATTGCTCAGCGGCGGCGAAGGCCGCGGCTTGCTGCTTGAGGCGGCTGATTTCCGCCAGCACCGACTGTTCCGCGAGCTGCTGCAGGCCGCCGAGGGCGGACGAGTTGTTGGCGTCCATGGCCAGCGCCTGCTCGAAGGCGCTTCTGGCCGCGGCGAACTCCTGCCGCTCCAAGGCCGCGAAGCCTGTGGAAAGATGGCTGCGCAGCCTTTGCGCCGCCTCGTTCCGGCGGGCTTGGGCAAGGGCGTCGGCGAGGCCGGACGTTGCGGCGTCCAAGGCGCGGATGCCCTCGTAGGCGCGGACGGCGTCGGCCCAGCGCCCGGCCAGTTCGTGGTTGCGGGCTTGGCGAAATCGGTCGAGCAAGTCCGGCAGCCGGGCGGCTCGGGCCGCGGCTTGCGCCAACCTTGGGCTGTCGGGCTTGATTTGCTTGGCTTGGTCGAGCTGGGAGCGGGCCTCTTCGGAATTGCGGGCGTCAATGGCGGCGAGCGCCGCCGCCAAGGCGCCGTTGAACTGGGAGTGGCCGGCTGCGAGCAACGCGGCCAAGGCGTCCGCCGCTTGCCGGTAGCCGCCGATGGCCTGCTCAAAGCGTTCGGCGACGAAGGCTTCATCCCCGGCTTGGGCTAGGTCGCGGGCTTGGTCATAGCCTTCCTGTCCCCATGCGCCGACGTTCAGTTCGTCGCGCAGGCGCAGCTCCAGCTCCACGAAGCGGGCCAGCGCGGCGCTGGCGTCGGTGCGCGCCTGCTCCCGGCGCAAAGCGGCGAAGGGGGGCGGCTGTTCGGCGGCCGGGCGGCTGGGGCGCGGCGTCGTGGCGGCGCCCTCCTGCGTTGGCGGGGGAGGCTTGACAACAGGTGCCCACTGGGGCGCCAGAGTGAACAGCGTCGCCACCATGGCGGCGGCCGCCAAGCCGACGGCGGCGTAGAGCGGCCAGCGGCGGCCGTCGGCGCCCGATTTGGCCGTCGTCCGGTTGGCGTGGGTAAGTGGAACCGGCTGCGGTTCGATCAGCGGCGAATCGCCGACGGGCCTCCGCTCCGTCCCGACTAGGGACGGAGCCCCGGGTTTGGGTCCTGGCTCATTCTTCACCCTGGAGGCCGCGGTCTGGATGGCTTACGCGGGGTCGTCCGTCTCGGCCGGCGCCGGGGCGGGCAGCCCTAGGTCTGCAAAGTAGAGTTCGCGCAGGATGCGGCGCAGTTCCTGGTATTGCTGATCGACCGTGCCCTGCAGGCGCACGGTCTGGTTCTCCAACTCCAGGGTGTGGGGCATGATTTCGGCCTCCGCCGCCATGCCGATCTCCTGCAGGGCCTCCGCCTGCATGGCGGCCTCGTTCCTTTTCGCCACCGCGCCCTTGATCAAGGCGGCGCCGGCGCCGATGGCGACTAAGCCGGTGGCGTCAATGTAGGGATTGCTGCTGTCGTAGATGGCGCCGATGCCGGCGCCGATGGCGGCGGCGCCGGTCAGGGCGCGGGTGCGCGCCTGGGCCTTGAGTTCGCGCAGGGCGGCGGCCTCCGAGTAGGTGGCGTTGCGCCATTCCTGATAGGGGCGGTGCATTTGCCGATGGTAGTTGGCGTAGTGTTCGTCCAGGGTGTCGATGAAGACGTACTCGCGCTCCCGCACTTGGCGCACCCGCGCCAGCATGGGGTCGTCCTCCGCCGGCAGCCGCAGCAGCTTGAAGCCGCCCTCGGGCAGCGCCTGCACATGGCTGGCGAAGGCGTCCGGCGCGAAGTCCCGGGCGAACTTCATCTCCGCGGTGGCGCGGATGGCGCGGATGGTTGCGTCGTCCAACGTCTCCCGGTAGGCCAGCATGTCGTCCGCCAACTGCCGGTAGTTGGCTTGGAAGGGGTCGATGCCCGGCGGCATGGTCGGCGAATAGGCGTATTTGCTGGCCAGCGCCCGGTAGGTCCTGCTGAACCAAACCTGGCCGCGGGCGTCCGCCACCGTGAATTCCTGGGTGAGGCGTTCGCCGTCCGACTCCAGAATCTTGCCGGTGACGGTGACGTCCACGGCGTGGGTGGGCCGGGGAACCACCCGCACGGCGCCCCAGTTGCCGGTGCTTTGCAGCACGTTCTTGGCGAAGTAGGGCATGAACTGCGCTTCGGCGCGACGAATGTCCGGGTTGATGAGTTGGGCGACCTGCTCGTCAAAGCTCTCCGGAATGTTGGGGTCCAGCACGGCGACGCCGATGTCGAGCAGGTGCGTCTCGTCCTGAACGCCTTGGAACTGCTTCGGCGGCGTTAGGTCCACCGTGCGCACGGATTCGGAGACGCAGGCGGTGAGCGCCGCCATGCAAAGGGCAATGGGGATGAGGCGCATGGTCAGCGGCCCTTGTATCTCTCGTATTCCGCCCAGAGTTTCTCGCGCAGCACTGGGTCCTGCTCCGCCATGGCCGCTTCGCGCAGTTGCCGGGCGATGATGTCGTCGTCCTTGGCGTCCGGGACGCCGCCCGCCGTCCGTCCGCCGCCGCTGCCCGGCATGGCCGGGGCGGGGCGCGGCGCTCTGGTGGTGCGTGCGCCGGGAGATGCGGCCTTGCCACCGCCTCCGGCCGGCTTGGCGGGGGCTGGTTGCGGAACCCCGCCGCCGGTTCCGGCGGTGCCGCGGTTGGAGCGTTCGGTGATGACGGAGCGTTCCGCCAGAATCTCTCCGTCGAACGCCTCAAGAGCTTGCTCCAGGGCGCCTTGCCCGCTTGCCGGAGCGCCGCCCTTGGCGCCTGAACCCGGCAGGCTGCTGGGGTTGCCGCCGCTGGGCGCTTGGCTGCCGGAAGCGGAACCGCCGGGCACGGAACCGCTGGGTGCGGAGCTGCCGGGGACCGAACCGCCGGGCGCCGTTCCACTGGGCATGGCGCCGCCGGCTGGGGAATGGCCGGGTGCGCCGCCGCCGGGCGTTGAACCATCGGAGGATGGAGCGCCTGTTGAGCCTGGCGCGTTTGGCGGCGGCGGTATGCGCGCCTGCCCAGCGCCGCCGGGCATGGAGTTGGACGAACCGCCGGAAGTTCCGCCGGGGCTTGGCGCTCCTGCAGGCTCGGCGCCGCCCGGCAAACCGCCTGGGCTGGGCAGACCGCCTCCGGGAAGGCCGCCACTGGGCAGTCCTCCGCTGGGCAGTCCTCCGCTGGGCATGCCGCCGCCACTTGGCCCGCCGCTGGAGGAACCGCCGCTGGGGCCGGAGGACGAAGGCGATTGCGGCTGCTGCGGATAGAGCGGCGATATGGGCGCACAGGCCCACAGCAGAGCGAGCAGGGCGAAAAAAGCAATCTTGCAAGCGGCGCTCATGGCTGGCTTGGCATCCAACGGGGTGGAGCAGCCCTGGCCGCGGCGGCCTTGGCGTGATCGCAATCCGTCATGGGTTTCCCGAATCCAAGCCGTACGGCCAGTTTGGCCGCCCCGCTTGGCCGAAGGGGGGCGAGGCAGATGCGCCGCACGACCGGCAGGCGGCTTAGGCGTCTTCATCGTCCGCGTCCTCCTCCCGCACAAAGTAGCTGAATTCATGCCGGTAGGTTTCCTGTTCAAAGGCGGTGGTTCGGCCATCGACCAAGGCCGGGCGGTAGCGGGCGTTGCGCAGGCTGCGGCGCACCGAGAAGTCCATCATGCCCTTCGGCTCGGAGGCCACCACCTGCATGTTCTGGACGCCGCCGGTGGGCGACACCCGAAACGCCACCTCCACGAAGCCGGGGTTCTCCTTCCCCGCCAAGGCCCGCCGCCCCGAAGGCGGCTTTGGATCCTTGGGCAGGGGCATGTGCAGCAGCTTCGGCTTGGCGAAGTAGGCCTCGGCATCCACTGAGTCGAGTTGCTGCATGACGCCGTAAACGTGCTCGTAGAGGACTTCCGCCTTGTTGAAGCGCTCCCAAAGCAGGTGCCAGTCGGCCAGGTCCAGGATGGCTTCCGAAACCGGCAGGGGGCCGCTGGCGGGATCTTCCCGACGAATGTGGATGACCGCCTGCAGCGCCCTCTCCGCCACGGGGAAGTTGTTGAAGGTCAGGGGCGCGTCGAAGGCCGAGGTGCGCACGCTGGGCCGGGTGGACATGGCGAACGCCGGCGCCTCCCGCTCGCTGGCGTAAAAGGGCGGGAAGCGCTCCATGCGGTAGGTTTCGGCAAGCCCCTGCAGCGCTGGGATGGCCTTGGGCGCCCCCTCGTCGCCGTTGGCCGCATGAATGCGCAGCGCCTGCTCAAACAGGGCGCGGGCGGCGAAGATGTTGTACCTTGCGTTGTGCCACTTGGCGAGGCGGAAGATGCCGGGCAGCAGGGCCTCGCTGTCCGCCCCGTGAGCCTTCCACAGGACTTCAAAGGCGTACTCCTCGCGGCTGGCGGCCTCCTCCAGGTTGCCGAGGCGCTGCAGCGCCTCCGACTGCTTGTAAACCGCTTCGACCTGGTTGGGGGTGAACAGGCCGTCGCTGACCCGGCTGACGTGGACCGCCGTGGCGTAGCTTTGCAGCGCTTCCTCGTATTGGCGAAGGCCGAACTGGGCGTCGCCAAGCAGGGTCAGCGGCCTAGCCAAGTCCCCGTGGTGGCGGTGGCGGGCGGCTTCAAGGGCGCGGATGTAGGGCACTAGGAAGGCTTGCGCCTTCCCGTATTCGGCGTTGTCGATGTCAACCGCCACCGCATCGAGCGGCGAGGCCGTTGCGCCAAGGGCTTCCTTGATGCGCTCCATCGCCGCCGCAACCGAGGATTCCCCAGCCGCGGCGGCTTGCGGCGCTGCGGCCTCCGGGCGAGCCTTAAGCTCGGCGGCGCCGGCCGCGCCAGGCAGCGGCAGCGCCAGCAGAACAACGGCCTGCACCAGCAGCAAGCAACCGCGCCGCCGCCCGGCGCGGCTTTGCAAGGACGTCGCCATAGTGAACCCGTTCGCCCGGCCTCCTGTTCGCCAGCCTGCTTGCAGTGTGGAACCCGCACTTCGGCAAGTCAAGACGGAGGTTGATCGCGCACTCGCTTTGGGCCTATGCTGCCCGCTTGAATTGTCGGGAGGGATGGATCATGACGAAGGCTCTAGCGTTGGCGGCGATGCTTGCAGCCGCATTCGCGCCGCCTTTGGCGGATGCGCAGGATTTTGAGGATCGCCATATCTTGCCGAACGTGTTTGAGGATGGGCTGAGCAACATTGAAGGTTTTATCCGGATTCACAATCTAAGCCTCGATAGAGCGCCCGTTAAATTGTCCGCCTATGACGACGCAGGCGTGTTTTGGGGAGACCGAACAATCTTTTTGGACTCTAGCGGGGCCACGCACTTTAATTCCGGGGACCTTGAGAACGGCAATCCGGACAAAGGGCTGGAGGGGTTCGGCAATGGCAGCGGGAGGTGGACGCTGGTGATTGAAGGCCCGATTTTCGCAGGGTCGTACGCCAGAACGTCGGATGGCTTCTTGACCGCAATGCACACGGTGGCGCGGCCGGTTCCCAACTCTAACGAAGGATTATCGGATATCGACGACTACAAATACATCTACGTCATTCCCATCTTCAACCCAGGGCGCAACCGTGACCAGGTCAGCATACTGCGCGTCAAGAACATGGAGAACTACGAGCATCAGTGCGCATTGGTGGGATTTGACGATGCAGCCGAGCAGGCTGGGCGCCCGATCGGGTTTTTTACGCTCGGTGCGGGTGTGGGCGCCGAATACACCGCCCTAGAGTTGGAGGACTTGATAGGCGACGGGGGAGGGAAATGGTATTTCCTTATCTTTTGTGACCGGATACTCGTCTCCAGCCTTCTGCACTCCCGCCCCACTGGGTACATCACGAACCTCACCAACGCGGCTGTGGAAAGCCCCGCGCTCCGCGACTTCACGTCCTCCCAGCTGGAGAGGATCAGGCAGGCGTTCGCCAACTCGAACGCCATTGAAATCCGGCCAAGCCCCTCGCCGACACTGCATTAGTTGTGGGGCGCGCCAATGGTAGATACGCATGTATCGCTCTTCTAAAGCATTGATGTTGCAGCCAAAATCGGGCGGCGCGACAACGGGCTGGCCATTCGTCCTAGGCGGCGCAAAGTCGGCCGCCTTGGGGCCACGCCGCACTGAACGCCGCGGCGCACCGATTCGGAGGCTTCCTGAAGCGGCGGAATTGCCGGTGGCTCTACAGGAGTTTGGGCTTGGCGGTCTTGGGCGGCTTGCGCATGGCGGCGGGGGGCGGCTTTAGGTCGCCGGCTTGCAGGCATTCCCCGGACGTCGCGGCTTCGAGCAGTTGCGCCTGCTTGGGGTAAAGCGCCAAGGTCGCCTCCAAGACCCAAAGCAGTTCGAGCAGTTCGGTGGTGAACTGCGGCGTCCAGCGCTGCGGGCGAATGCCGTCCAAGGGGGAGGAGCGCCGGCCGCCGCCTTCCCTTAGGCGGTGCTTCAGCCAGGATTGGACGACCTTGAGGCCGGAGACCTCGAAGTCGTAAACCGGCCGCGCCACCGGCGCGAACTCGCCCTTGCCGACATGCAGCGTTTGGCTGGCGGCGTTGTGCCGGAATCGTTCCGGGCAGCCCTCGGCGCCGTCGGGAACCGCCTTGAGGCATCTCGCCGCCCCCTGCGGAACCATGCCGGGCCGCCCGCCGTCCGCGGCGAATCGCTCGCCGTAGGTGTGCAGCCACAGCAGGCGGGCGCCGAGGGCGCGGGCCTGCTCGAACAGGTCGGGGTCCCTAGTGATGGGAAGGCGCAGCTCGCGTGTCCGCAGCTGTGCGGCGAAGCGCTTGACGAAGGCCGGGTGCCCTAGGAGGCCATAGGCGTAGGCCAGGAAGTCCTCCGGCGTGACCGGGCGCCCGTATTCCCGGCTTAGCCGGTCCAGGAGGCCGGGCGAGAGGTTTGGCTTTGCGGCGTCGGCGGTTCGGTAAAGGGGGAGAGTTGCCTTTGCTCCGTATGAGCCTCGGAAATGGTCGAGGTCAGGAAGGTGGGAACTGGTCGTCAATGCAGGGCCTTCGCCAAGAGGATGGGACAGCAGGCTTGTTAGGTACACCTGCTTGTTGCTGTGCGTCCTCCATAGCGACGGCCCCGGTCTGTCGATTAGCCTTGCGTCCGAGAAAATGAACTGCCGGTCGAATGATCGGTAGGCGAAACCAGCAATTTCCGGCGCTGGGCTTCTCTTCCGCAGAGCGGCAACGGGCGCGAGCTGCGTCTCCGACGGCGCAGACGCAACGGCCGCCTGATGCACTTGGCGGCCCGTCGGGGAGTCCTTGAAAAGCGCTCTGCGCTCTTTCCCTTCGGCCTGCAGCAAGGCGCTCCAGCGCCTGTTCAGCGTCTCCCGGTCGGGCGCGATGACCCAGGTGCGGCCGGCTTTGACCCCGGACTGCTGCCACGGCATCAGGTCCGTCAACAGCGGCCAAGAGAAGTAGTCCCCCTCGCCCGCCGGGCGGAAGGGCGCCTGCCATTCCTCCGGGCAGTCCCGCCACTCCACCTTGCCAAGGCCGTCGATGGCCTCCAGCTTGGCCAGCTTCTCCCGCCGCGTTCCCTCGATGCTCGCGTAATGCACCGCCGCCGGCGCCGGGTTGGGCTGCTTCGCGCGCATCGCCACGGCGATGGCCACCGGCGTTTGGATGGCGAAGACGTTGTCGCTGCGGTGGGTGCCGCGCCCCTCGCCGCCCAGGTCCAGAATCCATATCTCGTCGCAGACGCGGCGCAGGTGCTCCCTCATGCCGCGGAAGGCGTCCCCGTCCAAGTAGCTCGAAGCGCTGATGAAGCTGACGATTCCGGGGCCGCCGCCGGCCTCCTGCTCGAAGACCTTCCACAGCGCCCAGCGCCAGAAATAGACATACAGGTTGTAGAGGTTCTTGACGCGGACGCCGTGGCCGGTGCGCTTCGCCGGCGCCAGAAAGTCGTTGAGGATGGGCGGCGCCTCGCGGTCTTCGTCGCCCCAGC
This sequence comes from Candidatus Azophilus sp., assembly GCA_965200465.1. GTDB lineage: Bacteria > Pseudomonadota > Gammaproteobacteria > Pseudomonadales > Azotimanducaceae > Azophilus. The sequence goes on from OZ241358.1 coordinate 1,222,808, forward strand.
GCACCCAGCCGCCGGTGCGGGCCTTGTTGAGCGCCGTGGCGGCCTCGTGGCGGTCGTAGGGCGGGTTGCCCAGGCAGACGATGACCGGCACGGCGCTCTTCACCGCCAGCGCCTTGCGGTGCTGCTCGGCGATGGGCTGCAGGAACAGGGGCGTCTGCGGCGGCTGCGCATGGGGGCTTTCCAAGGTGTCGGTCAGGTGGATGTGGGTGCCCTCGGCGGGCAGGGCGGCGCCGCGGTCGCCGAGGGCGCGGCTGATGCGCAGTTCGCTCACGGCGTAGGGGCCGACCAGCAGCTCGAAGCCGTAGAGGTTTCTGGCGAGCGAGGTGGCCTGCCCAGCCACAGCCCCGGCGCCTTGGCGGGCTTCGACGCGGCCCAAGGCGTGCTCGATGACGCCGAGCAGGTAGGTGCCGGTTCCCACCGCCGGGTCCAGGGTGAGCACCTCTGGGTCCGCGAACCCGTCCGGCTTGCCCAGCCGTTGGGAGAGCAGTTCATCGACTAGGCGCACCTGCGCGTGAACCACCTCCAAGGGCGTGTAGTAGGCGCCGGCGTTCTTGCGCAATTGCGGGTCGTAGGCCGCCAGGAAGTCCTCGTAAAAGTGCAGCCAAGGGTCCTGCGCCCCCAGGAAAAGACTGCGCGGCACTACGGAGATGACGCGCAGCAGCAAGTCCAGGGAAGCCGCCATGTCGGTGCGCGCCTTGGGGTCCGTCAGCACTTGCAGCGCCCGGGACAGCAGGCTGTGCTGGGCGGCGAGGGCCTGCTGGGCGCTTTCCAGCGTCAGCGGCTGCGCCCCCTCGCTGCGGCCCAGCAGCAGGGCGAAGGCGACGGTTTGCGCATAGGCGTCCGCGAACTGCCCGTCGGTTGCTTGCGGGAACAACAGGTGCCGCCAGTCCCGCGCCAGCGCCAGCAAGGGGGACTGCGCATCCCGCAAGGCGTCCGCCACGTCGTCGCGCAGCATCCGGCACAGGGGCGCCAGGGTTGCCGCGAAGTCCTTGAGGTTGATGCGGCCGTTGCGGTCCTGCGGCAAGGCCGGCTCCCAGCACAGGAAGTCGCGCAGCAGGCGTTCGACCGCCAGGGCGTCCTCTTCGCTGACGGCCTTGGCGCCGTCCTCAATGATGTTTCCGGACAGGCGCAGAAGCGGGCCGATGCGCTTGCCGCGGCGGTATAGCGCCCATTCGTTGCCGTCGCTGTAGAGGATGTTGGGCACCGCGGCGAACCGCTTGAACTGGGCGCGGTTGCGGCCCTTGAAGCGGCCGGCGTTTGCGCCGGCGCCGGGCGCCTTAAGCTCGACATAGCCGGCCAGCAGGCCGTTGCGGTGGACGGCGAAGTCCGGCCGGCCAAGGCGGTCGGGCAGCGGTGCCTCTCCCGTGCAGACCAACCGCCAACCCCAGGCCAAGGCCGCCGCCGACATCAGGTTCTCGAAGGGCGCGCGCAGTTGCTCCTCCGGCGCCCCGGCGGTCAGTTGCCCCGTCTTGGCCGCCACGGCCGCGGCGAAGTCCTGCAAGGCATGGCGGGACCACGAATTGCGACTTGATTGGCCCATTCACCAACCTTACTACGCATGCTGGGGGCGATGGCAATGCGCCTGAGCAATCTGCCGCCGAGGCATTGCATCCCTGCACAAGGACTTGAGCTTAGTGCATCCGTAGCCTATGGTGAGTTGCCGGGTTGCCCACATCACTCAATCGGTGAACGCTCAACTACATGGCAGCCAGCGGCGCCACAGGGCTTGACCATGTACGTCTGGACGGAATATCTAAGGCACAGGGCAAAAGCAAGGGGGTTCGATTTGTCCGTTAATCGCGGTGCCGTTTGAACAGGCAAATGATCGGGTCACGCCGGTCACCGTTCATGCAACCACTCGTCAGCAAATTAGTTTTCGGCTGAAGACAGGGAGGTACGCACCGCCATGAAGACACCACGGATGTTCTACTTCGAGAAGGAGGATGTGCTGCATCTGGTGATAAGTGACGAGGAGGAAACCGGCAGCACTGAGCTCAGCCCCAACGTCACCGCGGAACTCAATGCTCAAGGGGACTTGATCGGCGTTGAGATATTGGAGGCGAGCACCTATGCCTCCTCTTCGTTCTCCACCACCGCAGGCGGTCTGGCGCAGCCGAAATTTGCTTGAAAACCGTCTTGACTGACCGTTTTGCCGCCGCTGCTTGTGCTCCCAGGGCTGCCGCTAGATGTGCGGCCAGCCTCCATCTCGAAGATTTCCTGCATATCGTCAATCGCCTTTCTAGCCTTGCTGCTGCGCATCAATTTATCAGCGTCAACATAGAATCCGCCGTTTTTGGTGACATGCACCTCCACCTTTTCTTCGCTTGGCGCCACGTCACCTCTTGGCTGGGCTTTGAACACGGTCTCCTCCTGCTTGAGTGCTGCGGTTTGAGTATGACAAGGCGAAAAACTCAGGGTCAAGGCTTAGTGTTGGGAGTTCTCATCTCAAGGGAGCGGCGCGGGCGGCCTGCTTGCGCAGGTGGGCCCGCCAAGTCATGGCCCAGCGGTCGGGGTCGTCCAGGGAATCCGCATTGAGCCGATGAATCCCCTGGTTGTGGGGCGCCGTTTTGACGATTTCCGGGTTGGAGTAGGCTTCGTCGGAAATTTGCCGCAGCACGGCAACCCAGTAATCCACGTCTTCCTTGGACCACATTTCCCCGGCTTCCGGCGTGAAGGGCTGGGGCACGATCCAGGGTTCGTGGCTCAGCCAGAAGGCGTCGACGCCGAAATCGACCATGCGGTTCTGGACATCGAGCACGCTCACGCCGGTGTCTTGATACAGCTGTTCCAGGCTGAAGCGAGTCATCTCCATGCGCCAGCCCTCGGCCTCCGGGTGCGAGCGGGCCACCCCGCGGATTTGCAGCAGCTGCCGCTCCATGTAGTTGTTGAGCAGCACCGACATGTCCGCGGCCTCGGAGAGGCCCTCTGCGCCCATGGCCCGCAGCCAGGCGTAAGCCTTGACCAGCTGCTGGACATTGCCCAGATATTCCCGCACCCGGCCAACGCCTTGGGCGGAGGCGGCGCGCAGCGCGAAGCGGGCGCCTTCCCGGACGACTATGGGGCCCGGCAGATATTCGGCCAGTTCGTCCGTGCAGCCGTAGGCGCCCACCGCCGGGCCGCCTCCGCCCTTGGCCACGCCGAACGTCTTGTGCAGCATGAACATGCAGGCGTCGAAGCCGAGTTCCCTAGCCCGAATCTTGGTCATCACGCCATTGAAGTTGGCATGATCATAGAAGCACAGGCCGCCGGCCTCATGCACGATTTCCACCCACTGCTTGATGTGCGGGTTGTAAACCCCCATGTCGTCCGGGTTGTTGATCATCAGCGCGGCGGTGCGCTCCGAAACCGCCGCCTTGAGCGCCTTCAAGGATGGATAGCCGTCCTTTTCCAGCATCAGGGTCACCACCTCGAACCCGGCGGCGGCGGCGGTGGCGGGGTTGCAGGGATGGGATTGAATGCTGGTGATGATCTGATTGCGCTGCTCAAGCTGGCCCCGGGCGGCATGATAGGCCCGGGTGACGCAGGCGTGGGCGTAGGCGGCGTCGGCGCCCCCGGCCGGCTGGAACGTGAACCGTTCCATTCCGGACAGTTCGCGCAGCAGCAGATCCAGGCGGTGGATCACCTCCAGAACGCCTTGCAGGGTCGAGCAATCCTGATTCGGGTGCAGCTCCGCCACTTGCGGACGGGCGCTGAGATCTTCCGTCAGCCGCGGGTTGTACTTCATGGTGCAGGTGCCGAACAGGCTGATGCCCATCATGCCCAGGGTTTGCTGGGAAAGATGCAGGTAGTGGCGCAGGACGTCCGGCTCCGACATTTCCGGCAGGGCAGGGGGGGCGCCGCGCTGCATGGCTGCCGGAATCAGCTGCTTGGCGGCGCCCGCCCTGGCCGACGGGTCTTGCTCCGCGTGGGGGAAATGGCAGCCCCGGCGACCGGGCGCCCCGAGTTCCATGACCAGCGGCTCGTCCCAGATTGGGGCTTGGTATCTGCGCAGCGGAGGGGTCATGCTCGGCAAATCTCCTCCAAGCATTCGGCAAGGCGCTGCAGGTCGGCGGCATCATGGAGTTCGGTCACGCAGTACAGGGCGCTCTGGCCCAGCTCCGGAAAGGCCGCGCTCAAATCCAGGCCGCCGAAAATGCCCCGGTCGAGCAACTGCCGGTTGATCTCATGCACACTCTTGCCCGCGGCATCGAAATTGACCCGGAACTCCTTGAAAAATCCCGTGCTGGGGCAGACCGAAACCCCGGGAATCCGCCCAAGCAGAGAGGCGCCGCTATGCGCCTGCTGCACGATCAGTTCGCCCAGCTCTCGGAACCCCTCGGGGCCCAGCAGCGCCATGTAGGCGGCGCTGGCGATGGCCCACAGATAGGTGGAGTTGCCGGTCCAATCCTTGCCGGCTTCCCGGGAACCGTAGGAACTTTGATGCATCAGGGCCATGCCGAAGCCGCGCTCGCCATGGGTGGTTTCGCCGATGCTCAGCATCAGCGCCGGGCATTCGCCGGCGTAGCGCGGCTCGTCCCGGCTGGCGATGAACCCGCCGAGGCCGCCGCCGCAGTGCATGTGAATGCCCAGGGGCTGAATCGACCCCACGGCAATATCTGCCCCGTATTGCCCGGGCGGCATCAGCACCCCTAGGGATAGAGGGTCCAGGCCGACGATGGTTTCCGCGCCTCGATGCCGGGCGGCGTCGGCAATTTGCGCGGCCTGAGACTGAATTTGCCCCAGATAGGAGGGGTTTTCGAAATAGACCGCGGCACATCGATCGGACAGTTTCGCCTGCAGGTCGCGCAAGTCAACCAGCCCGCTGGCCGGCTCCACCTCGAACTCCAAGATCTGAATGTGCGAGGCCATTTGCGGCGGTTCGCAATAGGTTGCGATGACCGCGCGCCGCTCCGGGTCCAAAAAGCGGGGGATGAGCACTTGGCTGCGCTCGGTCATTCGGGCGGCCATGCGAATGGCATGCCCCGCCGCGCAGCCCCAGCTGTAAACGGGCAGCGCCACCAAGTCCAGATCCAGCAGTTCGCCCAGCTGGCTGGCGAACTCGAACCAGGCTTGGTTTCTGCCCAAATCGGAAGAAGGGGTGCCCCAAACCGGGGTGAGAAATTCGCTGCGCCGGACGATTTCGTCGCAGACTGCGGGCACATGGTGGCGCCAGCAGCCGCCGCCTAGGAAGTTCAAGGCTTCTTCGCAGGAGGTGTTCCGCCCAAGCAGACCGAGCATGTGGCGGCGCAACTCGACCTCTGAACTCATGGCCGGCGGCAGTTGCAGCGGCTTCCGGCAGCGGTGGTCGTCGGGAATCTGAATGAACAGCTCCTCGGCCGTCTCGACACCCAAAGCATCCAGCAGTTGCCGGCGCATGGCGGGGACCGAATTCGGCATGAAGGGGTGAGGACGCGGCATGATCGCCTATGCCTCCCATGCTCGATTCAGGAAATTGCGCTGCTTCACTGGCGGGAATATATCATCGCCGCACCGCAATGGCACTCGCAATCAATGCCTTGGCCAAACGGGACGGGGTGGGCAATGCAGACATATCGGCTCGGCTTGATCGTCAATCCCATTGCCGGCATGGGAGGCGCGGTGGGGCTCAAGGGCACTGACCGGGAACTGGCGGAGAAGGCGCGAGCGCTCGGCGCCGCGCCCTTGGCCGGCTGCCGCGCCGCCGCCGCTCTGTCGCAGTTGGCCGACCTTGGCGACCGGCTGCAAGTGCTCACCTGTTCCGGGACAATGGGTGCGGACGCCGCACAGGCGAACGGCTTGCCGGCACAGGTGGCGAGCATTGTGCAGGATGGTCCAACCAGCGCCGCCGACACCCAGGCAGCGGCCCTGCGCATCCTCGATCGGCATCCAGATCTGCTGCTGTTTGCCGGCGGAGACGGCACGGCTCGGGATCTGCTCGAGGTGTTGGGCCAAAGGGTTCCCATGCTGGGCGTGCCCTGCGGCGTGAAGATGCATTCGGCGGCCTTTGCGGCTTCGCCTCGGGCCGCTGGGGAAGTGGTTCGCAGACACCTGCTGGCCGCCGACCGCGGGGCCCTGCTGCGGGATGCGGAAATTCTGGACCGGGAAGCCTCCTCCGCAACGCAAAACAGGCTGTCGCCCAAACTGTACGGCATGGTGCGGACCCCCTGCCTGTCCTTGCTGGTGCCGGGCGCCAAGTCTTCCAGCAGGCCGAGCGAGCAAGCAGCCTTGCAGAGCGCCGTGTGCAGGGCGGTGAAGTTGGCTGGCGACAAGCGCATCACGCTCATCGGTCCCGGCTCGACCATGCAGCGGGTAAAGCGGGGGCTCGGCTTTGCAGGCGCGCTTTTGGGCGTGGATGCCGCAGCGGAGGGACGCTGCTTGGCCGAAGACCTCGGCGAACGGGATATTCTCGGCTTGCTGCGCGGTCGGCCGGCGCGCATTCTGCTCAGCGTGGTCGGCGGCCAGGGATTCCTGTTCGGACGGGGCAATCAGCAGTTCAGCCCAAAGGTCATCCGGGCCGTGGGCCTGGATCAGATCTTTGTGGTGGCCTCCCTGGAAAAACTGGCGGCGCTGCCGGAGCAATGCCTGCTGGTCGATACCGGAGACGAGCGGCTGGACGATCAGTTGGCGGGCTTTAGGGAAGTAATCGTGAGCGGCGGTCGAACGGTGCTCATGCCGGTGCGCAACGCCGGACGACAAGCGCCGTGACCAAGGCGTCGCCGCGAGCCGGTCGGGGCTGGACCCATTACTGGCGGGAGGGCTGGGCGGCCTCCTGCGCCCCGGACAGCAAACGCGCGGCCCGGGAAATCCGCGAACGCTGGATGCAATGGTTCGCCGAGCTGCCGGACGGCAGCCGTGTGCTGGATCTGGGCACGGGCAACGGCATCCTGCTGGCCCATGCGGTGGCGGCGGCTCAGCAGCAAGGCAAGCGCTTTTATCTGACCGGCGTGGATTTGGCGGACATCGATCCGGTGCGCTGGCTGTCCAGCCTTCCCCCGGGGCTGCGCCGGGCGCGGTTTCTCGGCGGCGTGGCCGCGGAGCAGCTGCCGCTGGCCGCCGGAGAGTTCGATGCGGCGGTGTCTCAGTACGGCTTGGAATACGCGGCTCTGGAGCCAGCCTTGGCGGAGGTCGAGCGGATCCTCGCGCCGGGCGGGAAGCTGTTCTGGCTGGCCCATGCCGAAGACAGTTCCGTGGTGCGGCAGAACCGCAGCCAAGGTGAGCAGGCGGCCTACTTGCTGGCGCCGGGCAGCCCGCTGCATGCCATGCGGCGGTTCGTGGCCGAACGGCGCAGGGGCAGGGTGCCGAAGCGCACCGCCAAGGAGTTGGCTGCTGCGCTGGCCAAGGCCGAGCAATACTGCAACGACCGCCCGTCGGCCGCGGTGGTGCGTGAAGTCTGCACCGTCATCGCCGAAACGGCCCAGCGCTGGCAGGCATACCGCTTGGAGGACTTGGACCGCATGCTGAGCGACAGCCGCGCCCGGCTCCAGGCGCATCGCCAGAGAATGAGCGATCTGGCGGCGGCCGTCCTGTCGCCCGTGCGGCTTGCAGCGGTTCGCCGCCGCTTGCAGCCGCCGGCTTGGCAAGAGGCGTCCATGGCGGAATTGCGGGTCGGCGCCTCCGCCAGCTCGGTGGGCCTGCTCATCGCCGCCCAACGTGCCTTCCCGCCTAGCTGACCGGGCCATCCTTCGGCCTTGGCCGGCGCCGCGCCCGGCCAATCTGCCGTGCTTCGTAAATACAGCAGAAACGCCATGCAGATTATTGAAATTAAAGCATTTTTTGGAACGGTTCGTTTGACTGAATATGCCGGCTAGCCTGGGCGGCGTCTCAGAAAGAACGCATAGGATTCCGGCAGGATCGCATGCGGATCCGGGTGGTCCAGGGCTTGCGCGGCGTGGAAGACGAAGTTTGGATCGTCCAGCAGTTGCCGGCCGATGGCGACCAGATCCGCGCTGCCGGAAGCGATCGCCGCGTTCGCCTGACGCGGCTCGATGATCAGCCCCACGGCCATGGTCGGGATGCCGGCGCCTTGGCGAATGGCCTTGGCGTAGGGCACCAAGTAGCCCGGAGACTGCTCCCGGAGCGCACGCCCGGACGGGCCGACGATGCCCCCGGAGGAGCAGTCGATCAGATCCACGCCCTTGGCCTGCAGGGCCTTCGCCAAGGCCACCGAATCCTCAATGGTCGCACCTTCGGGGAATCCGTCCACGGCGGAAGTGCGGAACAGCAGCGGCATGGAATCCGGCAGAACCGAGCGCACCGCCTCCGCCACGGCCAAGGGAAAGCGCATGCGGTCGCGCAGTTCCGGCCCGCCCCAACGGTCCTCCCGCTGATTGGACAGCGGCGAAAAGAAGCTGTTCAGCAAATAACCATGAGCGCCGTGAATTTCGATGAAGTCAAAGCCGGCTTGCAGGGCGCGGCGCGCCGCCAAGACGAAGGCTTCGATCATGCGCTGAATTTCCGCCTCTCTCATGGCCTTGGGCGCGGGCCAGCCCGGGGCCATGGCGATGGCGCTGGGCGCGATGGTTTCCCATGCCTGATCGGGTGCGCATTGCGCCAGCGGGGCGGCCCCGTCCAAGGGCGCCGCGGCGCTGCCCTTGCGCCCGGAGTGGCCGATCTGAATGCCTGCTGGAATCCCTTGGCGGTGGTAGATGGCGGCGATCTTGGCAAGCCCTTTGATGTGGCTGTCCAAATAGATGCCCAAGCACTTGGGCGTGATGCGTCCTTTGCGGGTGACCGCGGTGGCTTCGACGCTGGCCGCGCCCACCCCCGCCAGAGAAAACCGCCCGTGGTGCGCGAAATGCCAATCCACGACATGGCCATCTTCCGCGCAGTACTGGCACATGGGCGTGACGAACACCCGATTGCGGAACTCCAGGCCGCGCAGGCGGAAGGGCCGGAACAGCGCCGGCAGGGATGCGTCCAAGGCGAGTTCAGCCAGCCGCTTGCCCGACTTTAATCTCCGGCTCCTTGCGGTCGGCGATGGGCGGCAGGCTGTGGGCTAGGGCTTCCACTTCGCGCATCAGGGGAACCAGCTTGCGCATCCGCTCAGCCCCCTCCTGCCCAAGCTGATCGAAGCGGGTGAGGGGAGGGCGCACCTCGCCCATGGGATAGCCGGCCGCCGCCGCTAGAGCCTTGGAATAGCATTGATGGCCGTAGGCGGGATGGCCTTCGGCGATCACCTTGTCCATCGCCTCGGCCAGTTGCTGAATGCGCTTCGCCTCCTCGATGCGGCCGGCATCCAGCAGATCCCAAAGCCTTGACGTCGAATAGGGGATGTAGTTGCCGAAAGGGTTGACATAGCCGACGGCGCCCAGCAGATGGCTTTCCACGGGTCGCTCTCCGGCGAACACATGCATTGCGCCTTCGGTTTCCTCCAGGATGTCGAACACCCGGCCCACGTCCATGCTGGCCTCCTTGATGTAGCGGACGTTGTCGAAGGCCGCGGTCAGGCGGGCAACCAGCTTGGCGGACATGTCCACGTTGGAGGTGAACGGATTGTTGTACAGCATGATCGGCAGCGAGACCGCTTCCGAGATGGCCCGGTAGTACTCGAATATCTCGTCCTCCGTGGGCGTGTAGTAATAGGGGGGAAGGATCATCAGGCCGTCGGCGCCCAGGTCTTGCGCCTCGCGGCTGTGGCGGACCGCCTTGGGGGTGTGGGCGTTCATGGCGCCCACCAGCACATCCATCCGCCCTTGGACGTGCTCCACCGTGGCGCCGACCAGGGTGCGGCGCTCCTGATCGCTGACGGTCAGGAATTCTCCGGTGGTGCCCAGAATGATGATGCCGGGAACCTCGCAGGCCAGCTGCCAGTCGAGAAACCGCTTCAGGGAATCGACGCATATCCGGGCGCCGTCCTCCGTAAAAGGCGTGACCGCCACCGTGTGGCTGCCATGAAACTGCGCATTCATTCGTCCGCCCTCCCGTGCCGCCAAGCGCTTGCCGATGCCGTTGGGATTCGGCGCCGATGGCGCCCTTGCTGTCGCCGTCGGCCCGATGCGCCTTGAACCTTAGCACAGAGCGCGAAAAGCAATCCAGTTCGGCGAGGGCTTGCGCAGGGGCATGGGCCATGGCGGTTGACGGGGCTTTTTGGATGGGAATAGCATCGCCGAAGGCAGGGAAGGCGGCGCGGTTCGGCACGGGGCGGACAGGCGGATTGTTCGACGCGATCATCATCGGGGGCGGCATCGCCGGTTGCAGCACGGCTTATTTTTTGGCTGCGGACGGGGCGCAGGCGGCTGTCTTGGAGCAGTTCGAGCCCGGGTCCCTGGCTTCGAGCGCCAATGCCGGCAGCCTGCATGTCCAGATTCAGCCCGAACCTTTCCATGCGTTTGGCGAGGCTTGGGCGCGGGCGTTCGCGCCGGCCTTGCCGTTCTATGCCGAGTCCCTGTCACTCTGGCGGCAAACCGAAACTGCGCTGGGCGAAGATTTTCAGATCGTCCAAAACGGCGGGCTGCTGATTGCCGAAAGCGACGCGGATATGCGCTTCATCGAGGCCAAGATGCGCATCGAACGTGCGGCCGGCTTGGAGATGGCGCTGCTGTCCGCGGCGGATTTGCGCGACCGGGCGCCCTGGATCGCGGATTCCGCTGTCGGCGGCGCCTTCTGTCCCGTGGAAGGCCAAGCCAATCCGCTGATCGCCGCGCAGTCCTTCGCCGCCGCCGCCGCCGCCTTGGGCGCTCGGATCGAGTCGGGCTGTCAGGTGCGGGCCATTCGTCGCAGCAAGGCTGGCTATGAGGCCGAGACCAGCAAGGGGCGGTTTCGGGCGGCGCGGCTGGTGAACGCGGCCGGAGCGGATGCGCCGCGCATCGCCAAGCTGCTCGGCAGCGCTTTGCCGCTGGAATCCTTTCCCTTGCAGCTGATCGTCACCGAACCCGCCGAGCCGTTGCTGGACCAGCTGATCTATTCCGCCGCCGACCCTCTGACCTTGAAGCAGACCAAGATCGGCAGCGTCCTGATCGGGGGCGGCTGGCCCGGGTGGCTGGATGGCCGCGGCCACGCCCAGGTTGCCGCGCGCTCCCTGCTGGGCAATCTGCGCGCCGCCGGCCGGCTGGTTCCGGCTCTGCAGCCGCTGCGCATGATCCGCGCCTGGGCGGCGCAAGCGGCGGGCAATCGCAGCTGGCTGCCGATGCTTGGGGAACTGCCCGGCGTTCCGGGATGCTTCGTCAACTGCGTGCCTTGGATGGGGTTCAGCGGAGCGCCGGCCGCCAGCCGCATCGTCGCCAGCCTCGTGCAGGGGCGAACTCCGCCGATGGATTTCGATGTCTCCTGCTTCGCCCCTTGAACAGGCGGAATCGCCGCCGCCAGTCAGTGCTTCAGGATGGAGGCGACGAACTCCCGAGTGCGGGCCTGCCGGGGCCGGTCGAAAATCCGCTCCGGCGGGCCGATTTCGACGATGCTCCCCTGGTCCATGACCGCCACCTGGGTGGAAACCTCCCGCACGAAGGCCATCTCGTGGGAGACGATGAGCATGGTGATGCCTTCTCCGGTCAGGGTGCGGATGGTTGCAAGCACCTCGCTTACGCGCTCAGGGTCCAGGGCGGCGGTCACTTCGTCCAGCAGCAGGATTTCCGGGTGGGTGGCCAGGGCCCGGGCGATGGCCACCCGCTGCTGCTGCCCGCCGGAAAGCTCCTCGGGATAGGCGTCGCGCTTGTCCGTCATGCCCACTTTTTCCAGCAGCGCCAGCGCCTCCCGCTCCGCTTCCCGGCGCGAGCGCTTCTTCACCTTGATCGGCGCCAAGGTCAGGTTGCGCAGCGTCGTCATGTTCTGAAACAGGTTGTACTCCTGAAAGACGATGGACATCCGATTGCGCAGCGCCCGCAGGCTCTTGCGGCTGCGGTAATCGACCCGTTCGCCGGCGATCAGCACCTCGCCTTGGCTGGCGGGCGTCAATCCGATCAGCGCCCGCAGCAGGGTGCTCTTGCCGGAGCCGGACGGGCCGATCAGGCCGATCACCTCGCCCTGGTCCGCGGCTAGGCTTACTTCCCGCAGCACCTCGCTGGCGCCGTAGGCGCTGCACAGATTGCGAATTTCAAGATGCGGCAAGGCGCTTCTCCAGCCAGGCCGCGGCGCGGCTCAAGGGATAGGACAGCAAAAAATAGCAGATCAGCACGGCGCCGAACCCCAGCACCGGCGAGAAGCCCCGGTTCACCAGCATCTTGCCGGCGAAGGTCAGTTCGATCACGCCTAGCTGGGAGGCCAGGGAAGTGTCCTTGACGAACATGACCGCGAAGGCTGCGGCTGGCGGCAGGATGACTTTCCAGGATTGCGGCAGCACCACCAGAATCAGGGTTTGCAGGAAGCCCAGGTTGAGCGCCCGGGCGCCCTCGAGCTGCCGGGCCGAGACCGATTCCAGCCCGGCGCGGACGATTTCCGAGAGAAACGCGGTGGACAGCAGGCATACGGAAACCGTGGCGATGCCCAGCAGCGACGTGCCCGGCATCAGGGGTTCGATGACGAACATCACGATGAACAGGATGACCAGAAAGGGAATGCGCCGGAAGGTCTCGACGTATGCGATGGCCGCCGCCCGCAGCGGCAGCAGCAGGGCCGAGCGGGAGCGGCGCAGCACCGCCAGAAGCAGGCCGAAGGCGAAGCCCAGGGAGCAGCCGATTAGGGTCATCGCCAAAGTGCGGCCCATGGCCTCCAGCAAAAAGATCAGGTTGTAGCGGTTGAAGAAGGCGGGGGCCTGTTCCAGCAGCGCATCGAGCATCAGAACACCTTGGCCTTGACTCGGAACAGCCAGCGCCCCACTAGGGCGAGAAAGGCGCTGGCGAAGACCGTGAGCAGCACGTAGATTCCCGCCACCAGGGTGAAGGTCTCGATGCTGCGCAAGTTCGCCGTGCTGATGTTGATGGCCCGGCCAGTCAGTTCCTCCACGCCGAACAGCGCCGCCAGGGAACTGCCGAGCACCAGCCAGATGAAGAAGTTCGACAGGGGCGCATAGACGGTCTTCGCCGTGTGCGGCAGCATCACGCAGCGCACTTGCTGCCAGCGCGACAGGCCCAGGGCGACGGCCGCCTCCATCTCGGAACGGCGCACGGAGACGATGCCGGCGCGCAGAATTTCCGTCAGATAGGCGCCGGCGTTCAGCGTCAGGCCGATCAGCACGGCGGTCATGGCGCCGAGCAGGATGCCGGCATCGGGCAGCGCGTAGTAGAGCAGGAATATCTGCACCAGCGCCGGGGTGTTGGTCAGCGCGGTGACGTAGGAGGAAGCCGTCTTGCGGGCGGCCGGCCCCCCGTACACCTTGGCCAGGGCGCCGAGAACGCCGATCAGGGCGCCGCCCCAGAAGGAGACGAAGGCGATCTGCAAGGTGACCAGGGCGCCGCCGAGCAAGTAGGGCAGCTGATCGATGACCGGGGCGAACTGAAAGCTGTAGTCCATCGCAAACCCTAGGGCCGGACGGCGGGGAGGGGCTGGGCGCGGGCGATCAAAAGAACGGATCTGGCGTCACGGGAACCGCCATGGGCGCTCCGTACCATTGCCGCCAAATTTCGTTGACTCTGCCTGAGGAATGCAGGTCGTAGAGCAGCACGTTCAGAAAATCCCGCAGGGCGTAGTTGCCCTTGCCGACGCCGATGCCGCAGTAGGCGATGAAGATCGGCTCATTCAGCACCTGCCACTGCACGTTGCGGTATTGCCGAAGGAAGCGCAGGAAGAAGTCCACATTTTCCACCAGGGCGTCCGCCCGGCCCTGGGCGATGGCCCGGATGGTGTCCGCATTGCCGTCCACCAGCAGCACCTTGGGCTTCGGCAGCCGCTCCTTGAGCAACTGCACGGAGAGATTGCCGCGCATGTTCACCAGGGTGATGTCCTCCCGGTTCAATTCCGTCCAAGAGGAGACGTCGATTTTGTCCGTAGTGATGACGCCCATGGCCTCCGAATGCAGAGGCAGGGTGTAGCTGATCAGCTTGGCTCGCTCCGGCGTGCGGGTCAGGGCGCCTAGGGCGACGTCGATCCGGTTGGCGGCCAGGAAGGGCACCCGCTGCGCGGATTCGGTGGCGACGAATTCCACCTCCACGCCCAGCGCCTTGCCGATCAGGTTGCCGATGTCGATGTCGAAGCCTTCCAGCTGATTGGTGGTTCCGAAGGAGCTCATGGGCGGGAAGTTGGGGTTGACGCCGATGCGCACGGCGCCTTCGCCGATGATCTCATCCAGAGTGCGGGCTTGCAGGGAGGGCACGGCCGCCGCCCAGCAGAGCAGGGCGAGGGCGGAAAGGGTTTTGCCGAGCATCTTGTTCAGCCTCCAGTCGTTCAATTGCAGCAATGAATCGGCCCGCCAGACTTAAGCTAGCGAATGTAGCTCGCGCCGTTGACGTCCAGGGTTGCGCCGGACAGATGCTTGAGGCGCCCGCTGGCCAGGAGCGCAACCAGCTCCGCGATTTCCTCGGGCGGCGCCCATTCCCCCATCGCCAGCCCCCGGGCCACCTTTGCGGCGCCGCCAAGCCGGGCGGCGGACTGCTGGGACATGCGGGTGTCCACCGGGCCGGGCGCCAGAACGTACGCCAGGATGCCATGCGCGGCGAACGACCGGGCGATGGTCTGGGTGGCGCAATGAATGGCCGCTTTGGAGGCCCCGTAGGCGATGGTGTCGGGCAGGGCGGTGCCCTGCTGAGCGGTCCAGCTGGAAAGGGTGACGATGGTTCCGCCGTCCCGTTCGAGGAAGTGCCGCACCGCCCGGCGCAGCAGGCGGGCCGGTGCCGCCACGTTGATCTCCAAGGTTCGGTCCCAGACCGCGTCCCAGGCATCCAGCGGCTCCTCGAATCCGCCGCCCCAAAGCATGACCGCGGCGTTGTTCACCAGCACGTCGATGCCGCCGCGCCACTGCCGGGCGGCGTCCCACAAGGCTTCCACTTGGCCTCGCTGGGCCAAATCCGCCTGCAGCAGGCATTTTCGCTCCGTTTCAATGGCTTCCCCGGCCTGCTCCGCGCCCGCCCGATCCGATCCGTAGTGCAGGACGACATGGGCGCCGGCTTCGCCCAAGCGTCGGACGATGGCGGCGCCGATTCCCCTTGAGGAACCAGTCACCAGAATTGTCTTGCCTGAAAGATCGTGCATTGCCCAGCCTCAAGGCGGGCCATTGTGTACGGCGCTGGCGACGAAATGCAAAGGAAAAAAATGTTGACTTTCCGTGGGCGAGCGTCTATTAACTGTCGCACAAGGGCGATCGTGGCTAGGGGGTGGCCCAATTCTAAGGATACGGCTTGGGAGGACATCCAATGACTATTGCACCGGCTCGCAATCCCTTGCGCCGCGCCATACGCCGTGCGCTAATCGCCGGCCCGGTGGCGGCCGTGGCCAGCCAGGTCCCCGGCGCGTTCGCCCAGCAGGAAGGCGCGGAGGGAATCGCCATTGAAGAAGTTGTGGTGACCGGCTCCCGGCTGGTTCGCCAGGACTTCACCGCCATCAGCCCCATCGCCACCGTGGATCAGGACGTCATCCGCCAATCCGGCAACGTCACCTTGGAGGAAACGCTCAACATGTATCCGCAGCTGAACCCGGATACCACCAGCGCCTCCAATCAAAGCGGCGGCGATGGAGTGCTGGCGCCGGATTTGCGCGGCTTGGGCTCGGTTCGCACCCTGGTGCTGGTGGACGGCAAGCGCTTCATTCCCGCCAGCGTCACCGGCCTCTCGGACATGGGCATCATCCCGGACATGCTCATCGAGCGGGTGGAGATCGCCACCGGGGGCGCTTCCGCGGTGTACGGCTCCGACGCCATCGCCGGAGCAATCAACTTCATTCTCGCCGACGACTACGAGGGCGCCGACATCCGCTATCAGTGGGGCCAGGCCGGGGAAGGGGACGCCACCACCAGCAAGGTGGACCTGATCCTAGGCGCCAACGTCGCCGAAGGCGAAGGCAACATCACCCTGCATGCCTCCTTCACTCAGCGCGACCCGGTGTTCATGGAAAACCGGACCTTTTCCCAGCAGCCGTGGCTGGCCGACAGTTCGGGGAACCTGAATGAATTCGGCTCCGGCAACATTCCGGGCGGCAAGATTTTCATCCCCTCGGCGGATTTCGGGCAGATCGCCGGCCTGGACCTAGTGAGCGCCGCAGCCGACTGCCCAGGCCCCATTCAAGGCATCAGGTTTGGCGAAAACAGCCAGCCCCTGCCGTTCTGCCGGCCCACGGACCAGTTCAACTACGCGGCCACCAACTACATCATGCGCCCCTTGGAGCGCTGGCAGCTGGGTGTGCTCGGCGAGTATGAGATTGCCGAAGGCGTGGAACTCTACGCCCAAGGCTTCTACACCAAGAAGGAAAATGAATGGCAGCAGGCCGCCTTGGCGGTGGCGCCCACCAGCTCCGGCGCCCCCAACGGCAGCCTGCTGCTGCCCAATGCGGACACCAACCCCTTGTTCCCAGCGCCTCTGCGGGAATTCTTCGCGGCCAACCGCAGCTATTTCGACCCGGACGGCGATGGCGTGTTCCAAACCTTCGGCAACGGCCGGCGATTTTTGGAGTTCGGTCCCCGCAACGCGCACATTCTGCACGAGTCCTTCGGCGTCACAGGGGGACTGCGCGGCGCCATTCAACTGGCCAACCGAACTTGGAACTGGGACGGCTTCTATCAGTATCAGCGCTCGGATGTGGATCAGACTCGGGTCGGGCTTCTGTCCCGCTCCCGAACCACCCTGGGGCTGGATGTGGTGTTGGGGGCCGATGGCCAGCCCCAATGCCGGGTGGACCTGCTGGGCTGCGTGCCAGTCAATGTCTATGGCACCAACACCCTCACGCCCGAGATGGTCGATTTCCTGAGCGTGACCACCGGCCGCGCGGACTGGTTCAAGCGCCAAGTGGTGGGCGGTTCCATGGCTGGGGACCTGTTCGACTTGCCGGCCGGCCCCGTCTCCACCGCCTTCGGCTTCGAATGGCGGGACGAGTCCTATCAGACGGTGCCGGACGAGGTCTCCGCCTCCGGCGACTTGGGCGGTGTGCCCCCGGTCAGGAACGCCGGCGGCTACGACCTTTGGGAGTTTTACGGGGAAGTGCGCATTCCCATCATCGAAACTCTGGCGGTGGAGGGGGCCATTCGCTACTCGGACTACTCCACCATCGGCGGGGTCACCACTTGGCGGGCTGGTCTGGATTGGTCGCCAGTGGATTGGGCCCGGGGCCGCTTCTCCATCAGCCGGGCCATTCGGGCGCCCAATCTGGACGAACTGTTCGCGCCGCCCAATCAGAGCTTCATCGGCGGGGAGGACCCTTGCGTGGTGGACAACAACCCCACCACGGCAATCAAGGATCTGTGCCGGCAGCAGGGGGTCCCGGCCCGCTTCATCGACGATCTGCAAGTGGGCGCCAGCCAAGGATGGAGCCAGTTTTCCGGCGGCAACCTGAACCTGAACGAGGAGAAGTCCGACACCTACACGGTGGGCATGGTGGCGAGCCCGCCCTTTGCTCCAGGGCTGACGCTGTCCCTCGACTACTGGCAGATCGAAGTGGAGGGCGCCATCAGCAGCGTCAATTCCCAAGCGCTGGTGAATTCCTGCTTCGACCTGCTCGACAGCAGCTCCCCCCAATGCCAAGCCATCACTCGGGACGCCCTCGGCAACATCGACCAGGTGAACGCGCCCCTGCTGAACCTGCAAACCCGGAAAGGCACGGGCATCGATCTGCAAGCCAGCTACGCCATGGACTTGCCGGAATCGTTCGGCCTCGCGGGGAACGGGGCGGAACTGGCCCTGCGCTGGATCTCCACTTGGCAGACCAAGGACAGCACGGTGATTCTGGAGGGGCAGCCGGCGGTGGACTGCGCCGGCTATCTAGGCGGCGATTGTTCGGCCAACTTCATTCGCGCCACGCCGGATTTCCGCGGGCTGTTCAGCGCCGTCTATTCCAGCGGCTTGGCCAGCGTACGTTCGGATGTGGAGCTGATAGGCGGCTTCGGCTTGGCCGAAGGCGCCTATCCAAACAACAATGTCCCCATCGGCTCCGAAGCCTACTGGGACATTTCCGGCAGCTACACCTTCATGGGCTATGTGGAAGTGTTCGCCGGCGTCAGCAACGTGCTGGACCGGCAGCCGCCCGTTCTCGGCTTCCGTGCCGGGGGCGACTCGAACACCCAGTCGCAGCTGTACGACACGGTGGGGCGGCGCTATTTCATCGGCACCACGGTGAAGCTGGGCGCCCGCTAGCGGAAGCATACGGAAGGTTGACCCCATGAAACAGCAATTGACCCGAAGCATCCGATTCGCTCTGGTTGCCGCAGCCCTCGCTTGCGCCTTGGGGCCGTTCGCCGGTCCAGCCCGAGGCGCCGCGCTGGAGGGCATGCCGGAAGGGCAGGGCGGCCATCAGGATTTGGTGGCGCTGTTCCAGGAATTTCTGGAATGGAAAGACCCGGCGCGCGCCCGGGGCGATGTGCCCAATCGCGACATCGCCGGCGCGGCCACCGAGATCTATCCCGACTACGGCCCGGAAGCCGTGGCCGCTCGCCGGGCGCAGATGCGGGAATATCAGGGCCGCCTTGCCGACATGGCGGTGGCCAGCTGGCCCTTGGCGCAGCAAGTGGACTATCTGGCGGTGCGCTCCCGCTTCGACCAGCATCAATTCACTTTGGACATTTCCCGCCCCTGGTCTCGGGACCCGGGCTTCTATGTGGATCAAATGCTGCGCGTGACCTTTGCCGAACTGCCCCTTGCCGCCGATGAAACCGCGGCGCTGCAAGCCCAGTTGCAGGCCATATCGCTGCTTGTGGAGCAGGCCATGCGCAATTTGACGGAAGTGGCGGCGGACTATGCGGACTTGGCCATCTTCAACCTGAGCAATGCCGACGGGGTGGGGCATGGCTTCCCCTACCGGGCGGTTCCGCCGCCGGGCGTGATTGGCTGGTACGCGGATTTTCTGGAGCGAGCGGCGCAGCAGCAGCCCGCGCTGCAAGAGGACATCGCCGCCGCCAAGGCCTCCGTGGAGGCATTCCGGGACTGGCTGACCGAGGGTCGCGCCGGCATGACAGGGCAGGCCGGGGTCGGCGAGGACAACTTCGACTGGTACTTGAAGCACGTCAAGCTGATGCCCTACACGGCGGATCAGATCGTTACCCTGGGCTTGCGGGAGCTGGATCGCCTGTGGAGCGTTTACGCCTTGGAGCAACATCGCAACCGCGCCCTGCCGGCCATTGAAATCTCCAAATCCGAGGAGGAATACGCTGCCCGCATCGCCGCCACGGATCAGCGCATCCGCACCTTTCTGGTGGAGAACGACGTCATCAGCATCCCGGACTACATTCAGGAACTGGACACCAACGTGCCCTGGATCGTTCGCCCTGGCGGGCCGAATTTCTGGGAGCAGGTGCAGTACCGCAATCCCACGCCCGATCATCTGCATGCGGTCATTCCCGGCCACCGCTTCGACGGCTTGGTGGAGCGCAACAACCCCCATCCCATTCGCGGCAAGATCACCAGCGGCGCCCGCACCGAGGGATGGGCCGTTTATCTGGAGGAGGGGATGATGAATGCCGGGGTGATCGACGACTTGCCCCGGGTGCGGGAACTGATCTATGTGTTCGGCATCTTCCGCGCCGCTCGAGTGCCGGCGGATGTCTGGCTGCAAACCAATGAAATGACCGTGAACGAAGTGGTCGATTGGTGGCGGGAGCGAACGCCTTGGCTGGATGTGGACGTGGCCCGAGTCGATGCGGAAATCTACTTGCGCCGTCCGCCGGGCTACGGGCTGGGCTACACAGTGGGCATGCTGCAAATGCAGCAGCTGCTGGCCGACCGCAAGCGTCAGCTGGGGGATGACTTCAATCTCAAGGCGTTCCACGATCAGTTCATGGCCGCCGGCCGGCTGCCCATTTCCCTGATCCGCTGGGAAATGACCGGGCTGGAGGACGAGGCCCGCGACCTCTGGCGCAGGGAACCTCTGAACTAGGTCGCCGACCGGGCTTGCGGCAGGGCCAGTTCCGGCTGGCAGGCCCTCCTGACCCAGCGGGCCACTTCAGCGTGGCTGCCGAACCAGACGCCGCCTTTCTCCTTCGCCCGCTCGAGCAGCCGTTCCAGAATCCAGATGCGCGAGCGATAGCCGATGACGAACGGGTGCATGACCAGCTGAAACAGCCCGCGTTCCTCCCAGGCCGCATCCAGTTCCCGCTTGAAGATGCCGAACACTTCCTCCGGCGTGCTCCAGGGCCGGGTTGCCGGTGCCCGGTTGAACATCAGATAGACCGCGTCGTCCCGCAGCCACTCCACGGGAACTTCCACGACGCCAGTGGGTGCTCCGTCCAGCAGCAATTCGTAGCAGGCCTCGTCCGCCATCATGGAACTGTCGTATTCCAAGCCGAGTTCCGCAACGATGGCGATGGTGTTCGGGCTCAAATCCCAATTTGCCGAACGAAAGCCCACTGGCGCAGCGCCCGTCCGCTCCGCCAGCAGGTCTCGGGCACGAAGCGCCAAATCCCGTTCGGTGGCGGCATCCAGCTTGGAGTTGTCTTCGTGCATCCAGCCGTGCAGGCCAACCTCGTGCCCGTCGGCGAGGATGCGCCGAGTTTCCTCGGGGTCGATCATGGCGCAGACCGCCGGCACGAAGAAGCTGGCCCGCACTTCATGGCGGCGCAACGCAGCCAAGATGCGCGGCACGCCAACCCGGCGGCCGAATTCCCCCCAGGCCAACCGGCCCACTGCTCGGCCGCCGCGGCCCAGTTCGTAGGCTTCATGGTCGCAGTCGAAGGACAGTGCCGCCGCGCAGCGGGCGCCGCCCGGCCATGCCGGGGGACGCAAGGCGCGGCCGGCGCGGACCCGGCCCACCAGGTCGCGCCAGTCGGGGGAGATTTCCCCTTGTTCCGCCTTGCCCATGATTCCTCCGCTGCCCGTCGAGCAATGGGACAGTGCTTGGCCGCTGCATAGCCTAACGCATGGAACTGCGGCCAACCCGGAGATTTTCGCGCTTTCGCACAGGAAGGCCGCGCCATGCGTGAGGATTGCAGTCGCGCCGCAAGCGCCGCACCGTCGCCAGAGTTTCGTTGACAGGGGCGCGACGGCGGGCACAATGGAAAAACTCGGAGGATTGAACAGTTAAGGAAGCAATGACCGCTGGGCATCTGCAAGGCAAGGTCATCCTGCTGACTGGCGCATCCCAGGGAATCGGGGCCGCCGCGGCCGGGGCGCTCGTCCAAGAAGGGGCCGCGCTGATCGCGCATCATCAAGGACGGCCTGGGGACTTGCAGGGTGCTCAAGCGGCGCTTCGGGATGCGCCGCCGGAGCGCAAGCATTTCGTGGCCGGGAATTTCGAGCGCAACGAAGAGGTGGAGCGCGTCTGGCGAAGCGCCTTGAACTGGCGGGGCCGCCTGGACGCGCTGGTGCTGAACGCCGCCATGATGGAGGCGGCGGGCGGCATCGACGACAGCGACGAGCATTGGGACGCCTCTTGGCGTCGCCATTACCAAGTGAATGTGCAGGCCCCCGCCCGTCTCATGCGGGGCGCGGTTCGGCATTTCCGCAGCAGCGGCGGCGGCGTCATCGTTCTGATGTCCAGTTGGGTGGCGCAGCGCGGCGTCACCAATCCGCAGATGATTGCCTACGCCGCCTCCAAAGGCGCCGTCAAGGCCTTGGCGCAATCCATCGCCCGGGGCTATGCCAAGGACGGCATCCGCACCTACATCATCGCCCCGGGAATCGTGCGCACCAAGATGTCCTTGGACTTCGCGGCCTTGCAGGGAGGCGAGGCGGCGGTGACCGAAACCCTGGCCATGCGCGAATGGGTGCCGCCCGCCGAGCTGGGGGAACTGATCGCCTTCCTGGTGCGGGGCAAGGTTCGTCACCTGTCCGGCGCCACCCTGGACGTGAACGGCGCCACTTACATCCGCTGAGGCGCCGCGGTGGGGGATCGGATCATGCAGGAGTTGCTGGACCGACAGGCCATTGCCGAGGCGCTGCACGAATACTGCGCCGCCTTGGACTCCATGGACCTGCCCCGGCTGGCGGCGCTGTTCACCAAGGATTGCGTGGTGGACTATGGCCCGGAGGACTGGCTGCAAAGCCGCGGCGCCGCGGCTTTGGAAAAGTCTTTGCAGCGGATGTGGCGCTGGTCGCGCACCTCCCATCATCTCTCCAATGTGCAGATCGACTTCCGGGGCAAAGACCAAGCCTTGGCGCGCAGCTACGTCCACGCCTGGCACGAGCGCGGCGACGGCGCCACGGCCACGGTTTTTGGCCAGTACCATGATCGGTTCGTGCGCTTGCCGGCCGGTTGGCGCATCGCGGAGCGGCGCATGCTGATGAACGGCAATTCCGCGGGCTTCGCAGTGAACCTCAACCGTTTGCGGCGCCAACCGCCGCCAAGGGGTTGGTCGCCGCCGCGCGGCGCTCCAACTTAAGGCGCGGCGCAAGCCATGCAATCCCGTCGAGCTCCGCCGGAGGACGCCATAAGGATTTTCTTCGAAGGTCGGGAAATTCGCTGCCGTCCGGGGCTGTCGCTGGCCGCCGCCCTGACCCAAGCGGGCGAACTGCGGCTTCGGGATGCCGGGCCCGGCGGAGTGCGCGGCCTGTTCTGCGGCATGGGCGTCTGCCAGGAGTGCCGGGTTGATCTGGACGACCGCCAAGGCGTTCGCGCCTGCATGTGCTTGGCGGAGGACGGCCAGCGCCTGTCTCGGCATCGGCGTCTCCGTCCCCGGAATGCGCAAGGCTTCCATGTCGGCGGCAACGGCGATTGCCAGCCCTGGGCGCCGGACATTCTGGTGATTGGCGCGGGGCCGGGCGGACTGGCCGCGGCCGCGCTCGCCGCGGAAGCCGGCGCCGATGTGGTGCTGGTGGATGATCGCACCCATCCCGGCGGCCAGTTCTACAAGCAGCCGGCCTCTCCCCGCCATGTGCCTGCCTCTCTCGCCGGAGATCCGCAGTTCGCGGCCGGTCGGGCGCTCATCGAACGGGCCGAGCGCTCCGGCGCCAAGCGGCTGGCCGCCACGGAAATCTGGGGTGCCTTCCCGCCCAACGAATTCGCCGCCGCGCACCTTGACGGCAGTTGTATGTTCAAGCCGAAGCGAACGATCGTCGCCACCGGCGCCTTCGAGCGAGGGCTGCCGCTGCCGGGTTGGACCCTGCCCGGCGCCATGACCACTGGTGCGGCGCAAACCTTGCTGCGCGCGCATGGCGTGCTGCCGGGCCGGCGCGTGCTGGTGGCCGGCAATGGGCCGCTGAACCTGCAAGTGGCCTTGGAATTGAAGCGGGCGGGCGCGCAGGTGGCGGCCGTGGCGGAACTCTCGGCGGCGCCTGGCCCAGCCGCGCTCGGCCAAGCTTGGCGGATGCTGCGCAATGCGCCCGGCCTGACCTTCAAGGGCTTGGCTTGCTTGGCCGGGTTGCGTTGGGCGGGGGTGCCGGTGCTGCATCAGCGCATTCTGACCGCGGTGGAGAAGGGTGGCACCGGCCTGATCGCCTGGCTTGGCCGAATCGGCCCCGAGGGGCCGACCAAGGAGGTCCGCTTCGAGGTCGATGCCGTGTGCATGGGGTATGGCTTTCAGCCCAGCAATGAACTGCTCAAGTGCCTTGGCTGCCGCCACCGCTACGATGAACGCTTCGGCCAGCTGGTCGTTGCACGAAGCGCCGACTGCGAAACCAGCCTGCCCGGCATCTACGCCATCGGCGACTGCTGCGGCCTGGGCGGGGCGCCGGCGGCGATTCGGGAGGGCATTCTGGCCGCCACGGCGGCGGTCCGCTCCCTAGGCCTGAATCTTGCGCCCCGCATGCTCGCAGAACGCCGCGCCGCGCTGCGGGAACTGCGCCGGCAGCGGGCCTTTCAGTCCGCGCTCTGGCAGCTGTTCGCCGCGCCGCGCTTTCAGACCGAATTGGCCGAACCGGATACGCCGATCTGCCGCTGCGAAAACGTTTGCCTCGGCGACATCGAAGAAGCGCTGAACCGGGGCGATGCATCCATCGGCATGCTCAAGCGGCGCACCCGTTTGGGCATGGGCCTCTGCCAAGGCCGCTACTGCGCCCCGCTGGCGGCGGCCATGATTGCCCGGCGAACAGGCCATCCCTTGGACGAATTTTCCTTTTTCGCCCCCCGCATCCCCCTTCGGCCCATCGCCATCGGCCGGCTGGCGCAGCCGAAATTTGCTTGAAAACCGTCTTGACTGACCGTTTTGCCGCTTCTATGCTTCTGCCTTGAGCCTGCAAGGATTTGGTTTAGGGGGGTTTCATGACGGTTTACCGCAAGATCGATCGGTTCGCGGACCCGCAGACGTCAAAGACGCCGGCGCACAAGGAGCCGGATCCGGACCTGGGGCACGACTTCATCCCCAAGGAGCGCTACACCTCGCCGGAATTCATGCGCCGGGAGTGGGACAAGCTGTGGACCAAGGTGTGGCTTATGGGCGCTTGGGAGGGGGATCTGCGGAACCCCGGGGACTACGTCACCACCAAGATCGGCACGGAGTGCATCGTCATCACCAAGGACGAGAACCACCAGTACAACGCCTTCTACAACGTCTGCTCCCACCGCGGCAACCAGGTGGCCTACGGCCCCGCCGGCAACACGGAGACCTTCCGCTGCTCCTACCACCTGTGGGAGTACAACCTGCGCGGGGAGCTCATCCACGTGCCGGACGCGGAGACCTTCCCGCAAGGCGCCCCCTGCGACAAGCTGTCCATCGTGCGCCTGCCCTGCGACAGCTGGGGCGGCTGGGTTTGGTTCAGCCTGAACCCCAACGCGGAGCCCCTGCGGGACTACCTGGGCATGATCCCGCAGCACCTGGACCCCTACCACTTCGACCGCATGACCCTGGTGAACGACGTCACCGTGGAGTGGGACTGCAACTGGAAGACCTCCGTCGACGCCTTCAACGAGACCTACCACGTCTTCGGCACCCACCCGCAGCTCACCACCATGCTGGAGGACATGGACGTGCAGATCGACTGCTACGAGCGCCACAACCGCTACCTCATTCCCTTCGGCTGCGTCAGCACCCACATCAAGGACGGCACCATCATCACGGAGGAGTTGAAGGACTACATGCGCCTCAACCTGCTGGACCCGGACAGCTACCAGGGGGACGGCCTTGGCGTGCGCCGGGCGGTGCAGCTGAACTGGCGCAAGATCGCCGGCGGCATGGGCTTTGACTTTGACGACTTGAACGACGATCAGCTTTCGGATGACTACCACTACCTGATCTTCCCCAACATCACCATGAACATCCACTGCAACAGCGTGATGATCTTCCGCCAGCGCCCGCACGAGACCGACCCCAACAAGATGTACTACGACCTGCAGAACTACTCCCTGTTCCCGGCCGGCCAGGAGCCGCCGCCAAGGCCGCAGCATCAGCAGTTCAAGCACGGCGAGCAGTCCATCGGCGAGGTGCTGGACCAGGACGCCTCCAACTTGGCGATGGTGCAGGCCGGCATGAACTCGGCCGGCTATCGGGGGCTTTGGATCTCCAGCCAGGAGCTGCGCATCCGCCACTTCCACAAGACCATCGACGACTACCTGCAGCGCAACCCCATCAAGTGGATGTAGGCCCAGGTGAAGCCGGCGGTTGCCATGGCGGCGGTGGGCGAGGGCGAGATGGCCGCTTGCCAAGTTGAGGGCGTCAAGGTTCTCGTTTGCCAGGTGGAGGGCCGTTTCTACGCCCTGCACGACCAATGCAGCCACGCCCGCCAAGCGCTGCACGGGGGAACCCTGAGCGGCCATCAGTTGCGCTGCCCGCTGCACGGCGGCAGGTTTGACGTGCGCACCGGAAAGTGCCTCGGCCCGCCGGCTGTTTTGCCGGTGCAGACCTTTCCCTTGCAGTTGCAAGCGGGTAAGGTGCATGTGGACGTGTCCGGCGCCAAGGACAGGCCGCGCCCGCAGTTCGGGCCGCTGAACTGAGCGTCCGCTTGGCCGCCGCTTCAATGGGGAAGGTTCAAGCTCGGCTTTGGGCCGGCAAGACAAGCAACAACGTCTTTTAAGGAGGACAGCAATGGATCTGCAACTTAAGGGCTGCAAGGCCCTGATCACCGGGGGCTCCAAGGGCATCGGCCGCGCCATAGCGGACCGGCTGGCCGACGAGGGCTGCAACGTCGCCATCTGCGCGCGCAACGAAGAGCAGGTCAATGACGCGGTGGCGGCCCTTGCCGCCAAGGGCGTGACCGCTTTCGGCCAAGCCGTTGACGTGGCCGACGGGGACGCCCTCAAGGCTTGGGTGGCGGCCTCCGCCGAGGCCTTGGGCGGCATCGACAACATCGTCGCCAACGTCTCCGGCCCCAACGCCCAGGGGGACGCCGGCTGGCAAGCCAAGTTCGACGTCGACGTCATGGGCACCGTGCGCATGGTGGAGGCGGCCACGCCCCACTTGGAGAACTCCGAAAACGCCAGTGCGCTGATCATCTCCACCACGGCGGCCTTGGAGCGGTTCATCGGCCCCGGTGCCTACAACGCCATGAAGGCCGGGCTGCTGAACTACTCCGGCGCCCTTTCCCAGGCCTTGGCCGGCAAGGGCATTCGGGTGAACGCCATCTCGCCGGGGCCGATCTTCATTGACGGCGGCGCCTGGGACAACATCAAGCAGCACATGACGGCCTTCTACGACGCCACGTTGGCGGACATCCCGCTGGGGCGCATGGGCAAGGCTTCGGAGGTTGCCGCCCAGGCGGCGCTCCTGGCCAGCCCCTTGGGGGCCTTCACCACGGGCGCCAACATCGTCATTGACGGCGGCCTCACCAAGCGCATTCAGTTCTAGCCGTGGCCGAAGCGGAGAACAGAACCGTCAACGTCCACATGGTGGCGGCGGGCAAGTACCACGACATCGACTTCGCCCGCTTGGAGCTGTTGAAGCTGCTGGCGGAGGATGAGCGCATCCGGGTGCGGGTGGCGCCGGACTACCATGACTTGGACGGCATCCGCGCGGCGGACTTCCTCATCACCTACACCTGCGATCTGGTGCCGGAGGACGAGGAGCAGGTTGCGTTGCGGGACTACATCGCCTCCGGCAAGCGCTGGTTCGCCCTGCACGGCACCAACGCCATCCTCAGGTTCCTGGAGGACGGGCGGGTCGATGCGCCGGAAACCGCGCCGGTGCTGATGCAGACCTTGGGCACCCAGTTCCTGGCCCATCCGCCCATTCAGCCCTTCAAGGTCATGCTGTCGGACCCGGAGCACGAGCTGGTCAAGGGCATCAACGAGTTCGAGACCGATGACGAGCTTTACCTTTGCCGGGTTCACGGCGACCTGCATCGGCTGTTGGAAACCCGCTTCCACGGGGACGTCCAAGGCTGGGTGCATGACCAATGGCCAGAGGACGAGCCGCGGCCGGTCTATTACATCAACCGGGTGGGGCAGGGCGAAGTGCTGTACCTGAACCTCGGCCACTGCCGGGGGCACTACGACATGCAGCCCATCATGGACTACTACCCGGAAATGGAGCGCGGCAGTTGGCGGCGGCAGGAGTACTACGAACTGCTGCGGCGCGGCATCCGCTACTGCGCGGAGCGGGCGCTGGCGGCTTGACTGCGCAGGCAAGATCGCTTCGGCGGTCATGCCTGCGGCTAGGCGCTCTTGACGCATCCCAAAGCTTTGGCGCCCGCAACGGGAGGTTGCTTAGACATGGCCATTAAGCCGTTCCGCTTCGCCGTGCAGTCCTTCAACGCCCAGAGCGGGGAGGACTGGGCCAACCAGGTTCGCCAAGCGGAGCAACTGGGCTATTCGGCCTTCCACTTGGCGGACCATCTGATCGGCCCCGGCCCAGCGCTGGAGAGGACCAACCATCCGGTGCAGAACCTAGCGGCCGTCCCGGCCATGGCCTACGCGGCGGCGGTGACCGAGCGCATCCGCATCGGCTGCCGGGTGTTCTGCATCGACTACTACAACCCCGTGGTGCTGGTGAAGTCCGCCATGACCATCGACCTCCTGTCCGGCGGGCGCTTGGAGTTCGGCCTAGGCGCCGGCTGGCTTAAGGAGGAGTACGCCGCCATCGGCCTGCAGTTCGACCCGCCCAGGGAGCGCATCGACCGTTTGGCGGATGTGCTGGAGGGGGTGCAGGCGTTTCGCGGCGAGGGCCACGCCGACTTGGCCAACGCCACCCTGTCCTGGCGGGACTTCGAGGGCCTGCCCAAACCCGTCTCCAAGCCGCCCATCATGATCGGCGGCGGCAGCCCCAGGGTGCTGCGCTTGGCCGGGCGCGAGGCGGACATCGTGAGCCTCAACTTCAACAACCGCGCTGGGGTGATCGGCCCGGACGGTGTGCAAATGTCCACGGAGGAGGAGACCCGCCGCAAGATCGGCTGGATTCGGGAGGGCGCCGGGGAGCGCTTTGACGACCTGGAAATTGAGATCGGCGCCTACTTCACGGAGGTGGCCGAAGATCCGGCGCCGGTGCTGGCCGGCTTCGCGCAGATGTTCGGCCTGCCGGAGGCGGAGGTGGCCAAGCATCCCCACGCCCTGATCGGCAATGTTGACGCCATTTGCAACGAACTGCAGCGCCGCCGCGAACTGTTTGGCATCTCCTACGTCACCGTCGGCGCGGACACCATGCGGGCTTTTGCCCCTGTGGTGGAGCGGCTGGCCGGAAGATAGTTATCCCGCATAGGACAAAACGGCACAAATGGCGAAGGAAACACGGATCCGGGAGGCTGGCGGCAACTTCATCAAAGACTCCAGTACGAAGAACGAGTTGGTGCCGTTTGCTTCCGGTGTGAAGACCGAAATTGTGCGGAGGGCGTAATGGCAACGACGTATGACAAAGTAGACACTACCCAGACGGCGAAGACTGTCCGAGCTTGGAGGCCGCAAAAGTCCACTTCGACGTTCTGATGGGCTGGCTCCAGTCCCGGCACTTGCTGTCGGAAGAAGGGCGGGAAGCAATGGAGGTCGGCATCGATTCGGACTTTTCGCTTACCTCATACATGCTCACCGACAAGGGCCACCAGCTTTTGACTGCCTGCTATGCGGAATGGACCAGCACGGTGAGGTATGGAGTGCGGCCATCCATGAACGTTCTTGAGGAGCATCTGCAGAGGATCGCACTAAGGTAGGAGTGCAGGGGTCAGGAAGGCAAATGGGTCGTGCTATTGCGGCATATCGGCCTAGCCTCCAGCGAGGTCGCCGTTTGAGCAGACCGTGAACAGATGGCCGCGCCGCCTGACTTGGTAGGGCTTGCGGGCGAGGGGCGTCGCCACATAGTTGTTGCCGATTGGATAGCGTTTGCGGAAAGCCTCCACCGGTGCCGGGTTCAGCTTGTCCGGGTTGATCTTGCATTCCACTAGGTCAACGCGGCCCTCGGTGCGCCGAATTACGAAGTCCAGCTCGCGGCGCGCCTTGTCCTGCCAGTACAGCACGTTGTCCTCAGCGAAGCGCATCAGCAGCGCGTCCAGCACCAGATGCTCCCAAAGGAGGCCGCGGTCGTCATCGCGAATGGCGTCCCAGCCCTTTGCGTGCGTGACGAAGCCGGTGTCGAAGGCGTAGCACTTGGGGCGGCTGATGATCTCCTGCTTGCCGTCGCCGTGGAACGGACGCAGCAGGTGGACGGCATGGGCCGTGTACATGGCTTCGATGTGGGCCTTCACCGTCGGCCGGCTCAGTTCCGAGAGGGAGGCAAGCTGACTGAAATCGAGCTGGCCGCCGCTGCGCTGCAACAACAGCCGGAAGAGCGTGAGAAAGCCCTGCCGGTTGCGGATGCCGAACAACTCGAGGATGTCACGGGCGTAGAAGCTGTCGATCCACTCGCTGAAGAAAGCCGGGTCTTTGTTTGCGGCCAACAGGGGTTCCGGCAGGCCGCCGTGGAGCAGACGATGATCTAGGCTGGTTGCGCCGAACGCCTCGCATTCCTCCCAAGGCACCGGCCGCAGATGGACGACCGCCTTGCGTCCGGTCAAGGAGTCGCGAAACTTGCTTGTGGCGGCGAGCGTGGAGGAACCGGTGGCCAGCACCCGCAGGCTGCTGTATTGGTCCGCCGCAATTTTCAGCAACTGGCTTGGGTCGGGAAGGCGATGCACTTCGTCAAAGATCAGGGTGGCGCCCTGTTGCTGGCTCTCGTAGAACAGTTCAGGGTCTGCAAGCGCCCGCTGCGTGGAGGGCAGGTCGCAGTTGAGGTACGTCGCGTCCCCAAGCATCTTGGCGAGCGTCGTCTTCCCCACCCGGCGTACGCCGGAGAGCCATGCAATTGGCCGCTGCGACCACGCAGCGCGGATTTTTCGCAGCCAATACGTTCGCTGGATCATAAGTCAACTTTACATTTAGTGCGCTAAATGGCAAGTACGATTTACACTTGGTTGCATCCATCCATTTAGACGCCACAGGAGGCAGGGGCAGGGCGCTCCAGGGCCGCCAAGGCGGGACCGGCTTCCATCGCGGGCATCCTGAAGGCGGCTGGTTTATCATCGCCGCTCCCCGTGCGCAAAAATCGAGGCCCCTTACATGCTCGTTGAACAGATCTGGACCGGCAACGCCTACCGCAACTTCAACTACCTCATTGCCTGCCCTCAGACTGGCGAAGCCTTGGCCGTGGACCCGCTGGACCACGAGAAGTGCCTCGCCGCCGCCCAAGCCAAGGGCTGGGAGGTCACCTGGATTCTGAACACCCATGAGCACTTCGACCACATCGGCGGCAACGAGGCGCTGCAGCAGGCCACCGGGGCGCGGATCATGGCGCACGGCAACGCCGGCAAGGCCATCGCCGGGATGGAGCGCGGCCTCGCCGCTGGGGATCTGGTGCAGGTGGGCAAGACCGTGGAGCTGCTGGCGCTGGACACGCCGGGCCACACCATGAGCCATGTCTGCCTGCTGTCGCAGACCGATGCGCCGGCCCTGTTCTGCGGAGACACCCTGTTCAACGCCGGCGCCGGCAACTGCCACAACGGTGGCCATCCCAACGAACTGTACGAGACCTTCGCCTCCCAGCTCGACGGTCTGCCGGACAGCACCAGGATCTATCCGGGCCACGACTACATCACCAACAACTTGGCCTTCACCCTGGACCGGGAGCCGGACAACCAAGCCGCCGCCGACCTGCTCGCCGACCTCAAGTCCAGCCATGACCCGGCTGCGGCGATGGTCACCACCCTAGGCCAGGAAAAGGCGTTCAACACCTTCTTTCGCCTGACCAGCCCAGCCGTCATCGCCCGGCTGCGGGAGGCGTTCCCGGAACTGGACGAGCGCCCGTCACCAAGGGAGGTGTTCCTCAGGCTGCGCGAACTGCGCAACAGTTGGTAGCTTGACCGCGGCGGCGCTGCATCTGGGCCTGCGCCGTTCGACCGAAGCGCCATCTGTGCTTGACTAGCCTTTTGCGCCTATTTACCCTAACGAACCTGCCCATCGACATTGGCGAGCAGCGGGTGTCCCTCCTGACTGAAAAACTGATCTTAATGCCCTTCGGCATCGCCGCCGTTGAAGAGCTTCTTTGCCTCGGTGTGCTGCGGGACGGGGAAATTTACTCCCGTGCCGAGGTTGTGGATTCTCTGCGGCGGAAGTTCATTGAACTCGGCGGGGACCGAGCCACCACCGCGCAGCAGGTCATCGCGCCGTTGAAAAGGGTGTTGGACGGGCATCTGTTCCAGCGAATTCGGCCTGGCTTTTACCGTTACATGGGGGGCCGGCCACTGGGTGGGTCCAGACTCATGGTGCGGGAGGGCGAGGCCGGTTTGGCCAGCTGCGCTCAGCGCCCTCCGCCTCGGGTTGCCGACAGGGACGAGGCGCGGCGCACTCTCCCTTGGCCGCTGGTTGCAACCGCTGCAAGGGATGAGATTGCGGCGCTGCTCAGATCGTCCGGGAGGAACAAGGTGGCGGACCGGCTTGAACACCTGCAGGCTTTAGCCGAGGATGACCCCGATGAACCCGCCATGGATTTGGATTCGCTGCGGCGCTTGGCCCTTCTGCTGTTGGGTGAGCGAGCGTTTCCCGATCCGGAAATCGGCGTCACGCCTGATGGGCTGGCGCTAGCGCAGTGGCAACTGCCGAGATCGCCATCGAACGAAGGCGGCAAAGGCTTGTTGGCGTTGGAGTTCATTCCTTCCGGATTGATTCGCTTCGCAGCCGTTTCGGCGCCTTATCGGCAGAAAGCGGAACGGCTGGCCGTGAACGGCACCCTGCCTCCCCAAAACGCCTTGGAGGCCATGCAGCCCTTCACTCGGTTGTTGGTCAACCAATGAACGGCAAATCCCTGCCGGATGAAGATCATGTTTCCCGATATTGCCGGCCCTCATCCGTGGATGGCGAGGGCCGCCCCATGGCGAGTGCGTTCCAGTTGCGGCGCGGCGAAGATCACCTTTCAGTCAATTGGCTTGAACGCCTCAACGGCCATGACCTAGCATCGGCCATTTCCCAGGTTCGAACCGTGTTCCAGCGTCGCGCCTACCATCTTCGGCCAAATGGTCGCTTCGCAATCCTTGGCGTGGGTGCAGCCAAGGGCGCAGTCAGTGAAAACCTCGACATCACCCTGCGCATCGAGCATCTTCCGCTGGAGGACGACGAATCCCATGCTGGCATTTTCGGCTATGCGGCCGCCGACATCGCCGTTGCTGTGGAACTAGCTGTGTTGATTGCGGATGAAGACGTATGTTCGGCCGCAGTTTGAGTTGTTTTGGCTTGGCGGATTAACTTCCAATCCGGTAGCATCCACCTCACCACCAACAGGCCGTGCGCCGTCGGGCGGCGTTGGCGGCGGAAGTTCTGCACAAAATAGTGGGAGGGGAAATGATGAAGCTTTTGCTGCGGGGCCGCGTCGTCCTGTTGTTTACGGGGCTGCTGGCGGGTTCGCCGTTGGCGGCGGCGGGCGAGTATTCCGCGCCCGTGGGCCAGGACTACCCGAAGAACCTGTACTGGGGAGACACCCATCTGCACACCCGCAATTCGGCGGACGCCTACTCCCTGGGCAACATGAACCTGACCCCGGCGGACGCCTACCGCTTCGCCCAAGGGCAGCCGGTCACCGCCCACAACGGCATGCGGGTGCAGTTGCGCCGGCCCTTGGACTTCCTGGTGGTCTCCGACCACTCCGAATACCTTGGCGGCTACTACAGGTTCAATGTCGGCGACCCCATCGTCACCGGCACGGCCGCCGGCCAGCAATGGAAGGGCTATTTGGAGGAGGGGGATCCTGACAAGCTGATCGGCGCCTTCACCAACAGCATGCTGGACCCGGAAAATAACTACGCCTTTCCGGAGAGCGTCCGGCGGCTGATCTGGCGGGACGTGGCGCAGACCGCCGACGACCACAACCAGCCGGGCCGCTTCACCGCCCTCATCGGCTATGAATGGACGGTGGCCGTTGAGGGCAACAACCTGCACCGGGTGGTCATCTACAAGGACGGCGTGGACAAGGTGGGTCAGTTGCCGCCGTTCTCCGGGCAGGACAGCTTGGACCCGCGGGATCTGTGGCGGGCGCTGGCCCGCTACGAGGCGCAGACCGGCGGCGAGGTGATCGCCGTGCCCCACAACGGCAACCTTTCCAACGGCTGGATGTTTCCGGCCGCCACCTTGGACGGCGAGCCGATAGACGCCGACTACGCCCGCCTGCGCGCCCGCTGGGAGCCCATCTACGAAGTCACCCAAGTGAAGGGGGACTCCGAAGCCCATCCCACCTTGTCCCCCGATGACGAGTTCGCGGACTTCGAGAACTGGGATTGGGACAACATCGGCCGCAACGCCCCCAAGGAGGATTGGATGCTCGCCCGCGAGTACGCCCGCGGCGCCCTCAAGCTGGGGCTGCGCTACGAGGCGGAGTTGGGCGTCAACCCCTTCAAGATCGGGCTGATCGGCAGCACCGACGGGCACAACAGCATCTCCACGCCGGAGGAGGACAACTTCTTTGGCAAGTTCCCGGAGTCCGAGCCGGGCGAGGAGCGCACCCGCAACGCCATGGCGAATGATCGGCTTTGGCAAAACTGGAACATCGTCGCCTCCGGCTACGCGGCGGTCTGGGCGCACCGCAACACCCGCGCCGACCTGTTCGACGCCATGAAGCGCCGCGAGGTTTACGCCACTACCGGGTCGCGCATTCGGGTGCGCTTCTTCGGCGGCTGGAACTATCCGGCAAAGCTGGTGGACCGGCCGGCCTACTTGGATGTCGCCTACGGCCAAGGGGTGCCCATGGGCGGCGACCTGACCGATGCGCCGGCCGCTGCGGCGCCTTCCTTCATTTTGGTTGCCGCCAAGGACCCGGACGGCGCCAACCTGGACCGGGCGCAGATCATCAAGGGCTGGCTGGACGCGGAGGGCGCCCTGCAGGAGAAGGTCCATGACGTGGCTTGGTCCGGCAACCGTGCGCCAGACCCCGAAACCGGCAAGCTGGGGCCGGTGGGCTCCACGGTGGATTTGGCCGCGGCCACCTACGACAACAGCATCGGCGCTGCGGAGTTGGCCGTGGTGTGGCGGGACCCGGACTTTGACCCCAACGAAAGGGCTTTCTACTACGCCAGGGTGATCGAGATTCCCCGCCCGCGCTGGACCGCCTACGACGCGGCCTACTTCAACCTGGACCTGCCGGAGGAAATCCCGCTGGTGGTGCAGGACCGCGCCTACACCTCGCCGATCTGGTACACGCCCTAGGGTTGAGACGGGGCCGATTGGCGAAGCCGCGGCGCTCCCCCAAGGCGGCGAATGGGGCCGAAGGCGGTGGTTGCCGGGCGCTAGACTCCGGCGGAGACGTTGACTGCGCTCGGCAGCTTTGACATTGACCTATCAAACGTCCCCAATGGTTGATGGCCTGCTTTGCGAGCGATTTCGACAATGGGGCAATCGACGAACCCGGCGCCTGATTGTTGCTTAAGGACATTGAGTGCGGCTTTGACCTGTAGGGCGACGGTGGAAATGCAAAAAAGCAAAGTCGGGCGGCGCTGGGCGGGAGGCTAGGCGTGGTGCGGGATTGGGGTCGAGCGGTTCCCTGCAAGGCTTGGGCGTCAAGGCGTTTCGACTAGGCTGCGGCGGAGAATCCGGCTGCCGTAGGTGGAAACCCGCCAGCCGGGCGGGTCGCCCCGGTCTGGGGCGGGCCATTGCAGCATCTGCTCCCGCCCGCCGATCAGCACCCGCTTGATGCGCTCCCGGTCGCCAAGCACCCGCACGTCCTGCGCCGGGTCTCCGTCGATGATGATGAGGTCAGCCAAGCGTCCGGGCGCCACTGCGCCGGTTTCTCCATGCCGGCCGATGGCCCGGGCCGCCTCGCTGGTGGCGGCTTGGATGGCCTGCAGGGGCGAGAGCCCCAAGTCGCGCACGAACACTTCCAGCTCCCGGTAGTGCCAGTCTCCATAGGGGGTCAGGGAGAAGCCGCTCTCGGTGCCGCACAGCAGCGGCACACCGGCCTCGTAGGCGCGCTTGAGCGTTTCGCAACTGGATTCGATCTCTTTTTGGAAGATCGCCCGGATTTCCGGCCCGGCGGCCACATGGTCGCCGTGTTCCGCCAAGTTGGCCTGGAAGGTGAAGGTGGGGACGATGGGAACGCCGGCCTTGACCACGGCCGCAAGGGCCGGTTCGTCCATATAGGTGGCGTGCAGGATGAGGTCGAAGCCGGCTTCGGCGGCGTCCCGGATGCTGTCCGCGCCGCGGCAGTGGCCCACCACTGGGATGTCCAGGGAGTGGGCCACGTCCACCACCAAATCCAGTTCGCCGCGCCGCCAGGCCTGGGCCTCCCCGGCCCTCTTTTGCCGGGGGGTGAGGCCGGTGACATGCACCTTGATCCAATCCACGCCGCGCTTGATTTGGCGGCGCACCTCGGCGGTGATTTCGTCTGCGGAGCGCACCACCTTGCCGTAGCCGATGAGGCCCTCGTCCGGGATCAACCGCCCGGCGGTGCCGCCGGCGGCGGTGAGCAGGGCGTTGCCGCCGGTGGCCATGCGCGGCCCCGGCACGATGCCGGCCTCAATGGCGTCCCGCAGGTCCACGCCGATCTCGAACAGGCTGTCCGCGTCCAGGAAGCCGGTCACCCCGGCGCAGAGCAGCTTGCGCACGTTGGCTGCGGCGATGATGGCCGCCAATCCCTCCCGGCGATGGTGGAACAGCTCGTCGTTGGAGCTGGGTTCGTCAAAGCTGATGTGGCAGTGGGCGTCTATGAGGCCGGGCATGACGGTCATGCCGGCGGCGTCGATGCGCTGCGCCGGCCCAGCCGCCGGCGGCGGCGCATCCCCCACGCTGAGGATGCGCTCCCCCTCAATGACCACATCGGCCCGCTTGGGGGGATTGCCCAGACCGTCGATGACGGCGCCGTTTTCGATGATCTGGATCATGGCGCTGCGAACACCAGCAGGGCGTTGCCCGGTTCGTGGAAGTAAAGCCCGTAGCCGGAGTTGATGACCACATGGCCGTCGCCGACCGCCGGGCCGGCGCCGCCGCTCATGCCGCCGCCCTTGGCCGTTTGGCCGTTCACGGCGGCCACCGGCTGGGTGGTGTCGAAGTCCCAGAGCACTTCGCCGGTGGCGGCGGCATAGGCGCGCAGATGGCCGTCCAAGTGGCCGGCGAGCACTGCGCCGGGAATGGCGGTGACGGCGGCGGAAACGCCGGGGTCGCAGAACTCCCGCTCAGGTGTGCAGACGTTCTCCTGCACATGGCGCCAAAGCACCTCGCCGGAGGCGGCGTCGATGGCGTGAACCCCTGGGCGGGCCAACTCCGGGTCCAGCCAGTCCCCGTTGCGGGTGTCGTTCATGTCGTTGATCGGCGCGTAGATCAACCCTTCGGCGGCGGCCATGCCGAAGTGGACGCCGCCCTGAATGCTGCCGCGTCCGACCCTCGCGGACCAAAGCACGGCGCCTTGGCGGTCTGGGTCCAGGCCGTAAACCGTGCCGTTCTTGTGGCCCACCGCCAGCACGGAGCGGCCTTCCGCCTCAATGAGGATCATGCTGGCGCCGTGGTCGAAGTCCGGCCCGTCCTCGGCGGGGCAGTTGGGGTTGTCCGCCATCATGCAGGCCACGTTCCAAGCATCCCCGGCGGTGCTTTGGCGGGTCCAGACCCGTTCGCCGGTGGTCAGATCGACGGCGATCACCGCATCGCTGTTGCCGTCCGCCGGGGACGAGTAGTTTTCGCCGGTGCCGAAATAGGCCAGATTGCGCTTGAGGTCCACCGCCGGGCTGGACCAAACGGGAGCGCCGGAGGGCGCCAGCACTGCAGTTCCGGCGCTGGTGGTGGCCACCTGCACGGGCGGGTCGGGAATGGTGGAATGGGACCAGACGAGCTCGCCCGTCGCCGCATCGACCGCCAGCACCTTGCCTTGGAAGGTGCAGCATGGATAGCTGGGGTCGGCGGCGGGGGTGACCTCCAAGGAGGAGATTGGCACCAGCAGCTTGTCGCCGGCCAGGGCGGGAGTGCCGGTGATGGTGGCGCTGGGGTGGTCGTCGGCCTTGATCGACCAGACCAGCTTGCCGGTCAGGGCGTTGACGGCGTACAGCCTGGCCAGAATGTCGGCGAAGAAGGCCAAGGGCGGCGCCGTCCGTGCCGCGGCCTCTTCCTGCTGCGCCGCGCCGGCAATGGGCGTTTCATCCGCTGAGGCGGCCTCCGCGGCCTTGGGCTGCCAAGCGCTGATCACGATGCCGGTGCGCACCTCGGCGCCGGCTTGGAAGGACCAGCGCTGGCAGCCGGTCTCCAAGTCAAAGGCATGGACGGCCCCGTCCTGGCTGCCGACGAAGACCGCGCCCAAGGCGATGGCCGGATGGGAGCGGGCGCGCAGCGCGTTGGGGAAGGCGAAGGCCCATTTGAATTGCAGTTGGGGAAGGTCGTCCGCGGTCAGCCCGGCGGTTTCCGCATCGACGAAGCGGGCCGTGTCGTGGCCCCAACCTACCCTTGGCGTGGGGCGCGACAGGTCAAATTGACCGGCCTCCCCGGTGCAGGCCGGCGCCGGTGCGGGGGGTGCTTGAGCGTCAAAACGGGCGTAGGCGAGGTATTCGGCGATGTGGCGGCGCTCTGCGTCGCTGAGATGCGCCGACTGCGTCCTCATGGCGCCCTGGGTCATGGAGGCGAGCAACGCCTGCGGCGTCATCATTTCCAGCCAAATCAGGTGCGGCGCCCGGCTGACGCCGCCCTCATGGCAGGAGGCGCAGTGCTCCGCATAGAGGGGAGCGCCGAGCATTTCCCGCCGGGGGCCAAGATCTTCTCCAACGGCTTGGAACTGCTCGGTGGAGGTCAATGCGGCCGGCGCCGAGGAGTCGTCCGCCGGCCCGCAGCCAGCCGTTAGGAAGCAGAGCATCAGGTAAGCCAGCGAAGCGATCGCCGCCGGCCGCCTTGGCGTGACATGCTCCGTTTGGCGCAGCCAGGTGCGGCGCGTTCGTTCGGCTTCCGGGCGGTCAAGGAAGACTCTGGGCTTCATGCGGGCGCGGCCTCGTCCGTCAACGTCAACGGGCTTGAGACTGTTGCAGGGTTGAGCCGATTGTCAAGTTTAACAGTCTGCTGAAAAACTCCGGCATCCAGCGCGAAATCATTCCTAGGGACGCCGAAAGCCCAGAAAACGGGTGAGAAAAGGCCCATTTTGACCCCGGAAATGCCTGTTGCGAGCCTCTTCGGCCCAGTGTGATTTGGTTTTTCAGCAGACCGCCAATCCTCCGTTGGGGCTTGGACTTGGTTGGATGATGGGCGCTGGGCGCAGCCTGATTGTAAACTTGGCTCGCTTTCTTAGTTTCTCCGCGCTCAGGAGCGGAAAGATGTCGAGGGGTGGATAGGTGAAAGACCGCGATGACGCGGCGCCGGACAGCATGTTGGCGTTGACCAGGCGCGTCCTGCGCCTGCACGAAGCCGGCGCCACGGACATGGCGGCTGCGCCGATGCGCCAATCCTCGGACGCCTACGTCAACCCCGAACGTTGGTCCCATGAGGTGGACAAGGTGTTCCGGGAGTTGCCGCTGGCCTTGGCGGCGTCCGCGGAGTTGCCCAAGGCGGGGGACTATCGGGCGCTGCAGGCCGCCGGTGTGCCGGTTTTGCTGGTGCGCGGCGGCGACGGCGTCGTGCGGGCCTTCGTCAACGCCTGCCGGCATCGGGGGGCGCCGGTGGTGCCGGACGGCCGCGGGCGCCGGCAGCCGCCGCGCTTCCTTTGCCCTTACCATGCTTGGTCCTATGACGGGCAGGGCGCCTTGGTGGGGATGTTCGGCGCGGACACTTTCGGCGCAGTGGCGCGGCAGGAGCTGGGCTTGGTGGAACTGCCGTCCGCGGAGCGCAGCGGCTTCATTTGGGCGGCGCTGAAACCGGGCCATGACTTCGACATAGACGCTTGGTTGGGGGACTTCGCGCCGCGCCTGGATTCGCTCAATCTGGCCGGCTGGCACTTTCACTGCCAGCGGGAAATCGAGGGCCCTGGCTGGAAGGTGGCTTGGGACGGCTATCTGGAGGGCTACCACCAGCAAATGGTGCATCCGCAGACCGTGGGCAAGAACACCATCGCCAACCTCATGGCCTGGGACGCCTACGGCCCCCACCAGCGCATCGTGTTCGGGCGCAAGTCCCTGCCGCAACTGTCCGGCAAGCCGGAGCGCGAATGGGACGCCGAGGCCCACATCCGCCTGATCCACTCCGCCTTTCCCAACCTGTCCATATCGGGAATTGTCGGCGGCCACTGCTTGGTGAGCCAACTGTATCCGTTGGCGGACATGCGCCGCACCCTTACGGTGCAGACCGTATTGGTGGAGGCGCCGCCGCAGACCGCCGCCGAGCGGGAAGCGGCCGAGGCGTTCAGCCAAATGGCGCTGCAGGCCGTGCGCGACGAGGACTACGCCATCGGCCGGCGCATTCAGGAGGGCCTTGGCGCCGCCAATGCAGGGTTCGTCTTTGGCCGCAACGAGCCGTCGCTGCAGCACTATCATCGGTGGGTGGAGCGGGTTGCGCAATGGGGGCGCCAAACTGAGGGCTCCCCGCAGCATCAAGGTCCGGCGTTTGGGGCGTGATATCCTCGCGCTTCGTTGAATGAAACGCCAATGCGGGCGCAACCGAGGGGAAACGGACATGAGGCTTGACGGGCGAACGGCGGCCATCACCGGCGGCACCCGCGGCATCGGGCGGGGCATCGCCGAAGCCTTTTTGGCGGAAGGGGCCAACGTGGTGGTGAACGGGCGTTCGCCGGAGAAGGGCGCACAGGCCCTCAAGGAAATGGGCGCTGGCGAACGCGCCCTGTTCGCGGCCGGCGACGTGCGCGTGCAGCGGCAGGCGGAGGCCGTGGTCGATGCGGCGGTGAAGCGCTTCGGCGGAATCGACGTTCTGGTCAACAACGCCGGCGGCTCCTCGGGTTTCGCGCCGGTTGCGGAGCTTAGCGACGAGGCTTGGTGGGAAGCCTTGAACTGGATGCTGAACGCCACCTTCTGGTGTACCCGGCGGGCGCTGCAGGACATGCAAAAGCGTCAATGGGGGCGCATCATCAACATCAGCTCCGTGGAGGGCCGGCAGGCGAACAAGGCGGCGGTCTCCCACTACATCACCAACAAGCACGCCATCAACGGCTTCACCAAGGCCGTGGCCTTCGAGAACGGCCCGCTCGGCATCACCTGCAACGCCATCTGCCCCGGCGCCGTGGAGACGGATCTGATGAAGAACACCGGTCCTGCCGCAGCCGAGGCGTTGGGCGTCACCTATGAGCAATACTTGGACGGCTACGCCCAGGAAGCGGCGATCAAGCGGCTCAACAGCGTCGAGGAGGTGGCCGCCGTGGCCGTGCTGCTCGCTTCGGAGGAGGGCGGCGGCATCACCGGTGCCCTGGTCGATGTGGATGGCGGCACCAATCTGTGAGGGGAAGCTGTGAGGGGAAGCCTTCGAGCATGGTTGGCTTAAGTTGCTTGGTGGGCGAGCTTGCTGCGCGCAAACTGGCTTGTCTTTGCGCGTCGAAGCGCACTAATTCAGTTTAATTGGTTGGGGAGTTGACAATGGGACGGGTGCAGAACAAGGTCGCCATAGTTACCGGCGCGGCGTCGAATCCGGGGCTGGGCTACGCCACCGCCGCGGCCTTGGCCAGCGAAGGCGCCAAGGTGGTGGCGACGGACTTGAACGCGCAAGGTGCCGAGCGTTGCGCCGAGGCCATTCGCGGCGCCGGCGGGGAGGCCCTGGCTTTGGGCCAGGACGTCACCAGCGAGGCGGAGTGGAAAAGCGTCATGGAACGCACCTTGGACGCCTACGGCCGCCTTGACGTGCTGGTGAACAACGCCGGCATCGCCGTTTTGAAACGGCTGGAGGACATGGCGCTGGCGGATTGGAACCGGCAGATCGAGGTCAACCTCACCAGCGTCTTCCTAGGCTGCAAAGCCGCCTTGGCGCCCATGCGGGCGGGCGGCGGCGGCTCCATCATCAACCTGTCGTCGGTGGCCGGCCTGGTGGGCATGGCCACCTGCACGGCCTATGGGGCGGCCAAGGGCGGGGTGCGCATCATGTCCAAGTCCATCGCCGTGGAGGGCGCGGCGGACAACATCCGCTGCAACTCCGTGCATCCCGGCGTCATCTGGACCAACATGCAGGCGCAGGCCACGGGCTTGGACGCGCCCCAAGCGGTGCCGCCGGAGCGGGTGCCCATGGGGCGCATGGGCGAACCCCAGGACATCGCCAACTGCGTCCTCTACCTAGCCTCCGACGAGTCCAACTACGTCAGCGGCGCGGAGTTCACGGTGGATGCGGGGATGACCACGCAGTAGGGGCCGCAGCCGTTTCTTCTTTTCACGAAAAAAATAAAATCCTTATAAATCAAACAGTTAGTGGCAAAGTCCGACAGGCTGTTGTGCGGATTGTTAGGGGCAACGTCGATTGGTCGGCTGGCGCACGCTAGGCGGCTGGCCGGTGTTGGCAGGTCCAGGCGAGGTGAATACAGTCAGGCCATCCGGTTTTTTCTTGCACCAAGCGTATTTTTTGTTTATGGTGCGCCCTCGGCGCAGGAGGGGGCTGGCTCCGCACCCTGCGCCGGTCAACATCAATGCGAAAGGGGAGGCACTCATGAGGAGATGCGCACTTGCTGCAATTTTAGGCTTGGCGCCCATCGGGGCGGCAACGCTGGTCGCCGTAAGCGCCGCGGCGCCGGCGTTCGGGCAGGAATCCGGCCCGCTGGTCATTGAGGAGGTGATCGTCACGGCCCGGAAACGGGAGGAGTCGGCCCAGGAAGTGCCGGTGGCCATTACGGCGCTGTCCCAGGAGTTGGCGCAGTCCACCATTCGTGATTTGGCCGACCTGAACGGGTTTGCGCCGAACGTGCGCATCGACAGCGACCGCAGCCGCAACAACGCCACCTCGATCACCATTCGCGGCATCAGCCCCACCCGGACGGACGACAACTCCTTCGACTCGCCCATCGCCGTGATGATCGACGGCATCTACTTGGGCTCTCTTGGCGGCCAATTGATCGAGAATTTCGACATCGACCGAGTGGAAATTCTAAGAGGGCCGCAGGGAACCCTGTTTGGCAAGAACACCGTGGGGGGGGTGGTGAACGTCATCCGCAGCCGGCCGACCGGCGAATACGGCGGCCGTTTCAAGCTCACGGCCGGCAAGTGGGACCAGCGGGAGTTCCGGGCGGTCATGAACGCGCCCATCATAGAGGACAGGCTGGCCGGCAAGCTGTTCTTCACCAGCATCAAGAACGACGGCTTTCTGTACAACCCCACCGTGGAGCGGCGCGTCCCGGACACGGACTACCAGAATTACGGCCTGACGTTGTTGGCCACGCCCAATGACCGCTTTGAGGCGCTGTTCACTGCGGAGAAGTTTGACGATGACAGCGAATTGGCCGCTTTCCTGATCAACTACAATCTAGCCCCTGGGGTGGCGGCCGCACCCAGTGATCCGCGCCAGCAGGATCTGTCCGGCGGCTTTTTGTCCTGCACTTTGTTCGCATCTGGAGTTTTCCCGCAGTGGGACTCGGACGTGCCCTGCAGAAACAGCCTCGACATTCCCGATGAGTCCACCAACGATCTTCCCAATCCCGCAAGCACGGAAGTGGAAGCCTATACGCTGACCATGAGCTATGACCTGAACGACAACTTGAAGCTCAAATCCGTAACCGGCTTCCGTGAAATGGTTGAAGATCGGATTTACGACTTCGACGGCACCTCAAGCAACCACATCACCATCGAACGCCTCAACGACTTCGAGCAGTTCAGCCAGGAGATTCAACTGGAGGTGACTTGGAACAAGGTCTCCATGGTGGTTGGCACCTACTATTGGAACAGCGAATTCGAGCAGGATTGGGTGACCGGCGGGGAGTTTTGGAAGTTCGTGGGCACCTTGGGCGGATACGACCTAACCAACAACACTTGGTTGGATGGAAGGGGCGGCGTGACGCCGTTGGAGGCCTGTTGGGCCGGAGCGTTCGGCAACGTTCGTTGCGACACCGGCGCCAGCTTGGAAGGCTTGGGGTACGCCTACACCCAACGGCTGTTGGAGGAGCAGCAGACCGAATCCATCGCGTTCTACGCCCAGGGCGAATGGGAGTTCACGGAGGACTGGACGCTGACGGCCGGTCTGCGCTGGACGCGGGAGACCAAGGACTTCATGGCCGGTCAAGCCTATCTTGCGCCCGTGGCGCGGCAGCGCATCAGGAATTTCCCGGACTTCGCCGATCTCGACAACAAGTGGAGCGAAATCTCGCCGAAGATCGGCCTGTCCTATCAGTTCACCGATGACGTGCTTTTTTACGCTTCCTATTCGGAGGGCTTCCACTCCGGCGGCTTCTTTGGCGTCAACCAAAACGTGGCGGACTTCGAGCGCGACCAATACGACCCGGAGTTCGCCAACTCTTGGGAGGCGGGCATGAAAAGCCAGCTGTTCAACAACAGGGTGCAGTTGAACACCGCCTATTTCTACAACGACTTTGAGGACAAGCAGGAACAGGCGGTGCAGTTCGACGCCACCACCAACACAGTGGCCACGGTGTTCGACAACGTGGCCACGGCCATCTACCAAGGCATTGAAGTGGAGTTGCAGTGGGTGGCGAGCGAATACATGAATGTTTTCGCGTCCTTCGGCTGGCTGGATGCCTCCTACGACGAGTTCGAGACGGACCTGAACCCTAATGACAACGTCCTTGTGGGAGGCCCGGAGGTGGAGGATGCGACCCACCTGACGCCGCGCAACGCACCGGAAGTCACCTACGGCCTTGGCGGGACCTTCGCCTATCCAGTAGGGGAGGGCGAGTTGCAGATCTACCTCAAGTACGATTGGGTGGATGAAATCGAAACCAACCTGCTCAACTTGGATGTTGGCAGGCTGGATTCACGAGAAAACCTGACCGCATCCATCGCTTACTCCTACAACAACATGCAGCTCACCTTGTACGGGCGCAACCTCACGGACGAGGTTTACGAGGTGCCGGCGATCATTCAGCCTCTGTTTGCGTCGAGCACCATCAACCCAGGCGCCAGCTGGGGGCTGGAGTTCGAGATTGAAATGTAGGGGGGAACCCTAAAGCGCTTCGAAAAGCAACGCCCGGCTTCGGCCGGGCTTTGTTTTTTTCGGCACCGGCTTACGCATTTTCGGGCATGGGACTGCGGTTGCGCCGGGCGGATTTCGTAGGCCATTTTGCGAAATCACCCTATTGTGCGGCCCTAGGCGCACTGC
The DNA here is from genome assembly GCA_965200465.1 of Candidatus Azophilus sp. Taxonomy (GTDB): domain Bacteria; phylum Pseudomonadota; class Gammaproteobacteria; order Pseudomonadales; family Azotimanducaceae; genus Azophilus. Next base: position 1,267,160 of record OZ241358.1, read on the forward strand.
TACAGTCCACTCATGGCTTCGGAAATGTTTGACACTTTGGCGTTCTCCAAGCGCCTGCAGGCGGGCGACGTGCCGGCGAACCAAGCCGACGCCCACGCTTCGGCGCAGGCGGACTTGGTCATCGCTTACCTGCTCGGCCAGGTTGCGACCAAGGAGGACTTGAAGCGCTTTGCAACCAAGGACGACTTGAAGCGTTTTGCGACCAAAGAGGACTTGAACGGTTTCGCGACCAAGAAAGACCTCGCCAACCTAGCCGAAAAAATGACCGCCAGGATGGACAAGATGGTCACCGAGGAAAAGCTGCTGCTGCTGTTGGAGCTGCGGGACAAGAAAATGACCATCCGCTTGGGCGGCATGATTTTCGCCGCTGTTGCGGCCGCATCCGCGCTTATGCAGTTCATGGGGGGCATCGCCGGCGGCTGACCTGCCGTTGGCTGGTGCGGGCGCTGGGGGCTTACACCAGCAGACGGTAGGGCGCCTCCAGCAAATCCCGCACGTTGGCTAGGAACTGCGCCGCTGGGGCGCCGTCCAGAGCGCGGTGGTCCCAAGTCAGGGACAGGCGCATCACTTCGGTCTTGACGGGCTGTTCGCCCCGCCACTTAACGGCCTCCCGAATGCGGTTGACGCCCAGAATGCCGGACTGCGGAGCGTTGATGATCGGAGTGAAGGCATCGACCCCGAACATGCCCAGGGCGGATACGGTGAAGGTCCCGTCGTGCAGGTCGTCCGGGGTCAGGGCGCCGTTGCGGGCGGCCTGTGCCAAGCGGCCGCTTTCCAAGGCGATTTCCTTCAAGCCGAGTTGGTTGGCGTTGTGCACCACCGGCACGATCAGGCCCTCCTGCAGCGCCACCGCCATGCCGACGTGGATGTCTCCCCGCAGGATGATTTCGGCATCGCTGAAGACGCTGTTCATGTGCGGATGCTTCTCCAGGGCCTTGGCGGCGGCGCGAATCACCAAATCCGTGTAGGTGGGGCGCACGCCCTCCTCCTGCCACTCGTCGATGAGCTGGCCGCGCAGCTTCACCGCATCGTCCATGTTGACGTCCATGTCCATCGTGAGCTGGGCGGAGGTTTGCAGGCTCTCCAACATGCGCTTGGCGATGGTCTTGCGCATGCCGCGCACCGGAATGGTCTGATCTTCGCCGCGCCCCAGGGCGGGGACCGGCGGCTTGGCCGCTTGCTCCACGTCCTCCTTGGTGATTCGACCTCCCGGGCCGGTGCCGCGCACTTGCGCCAAATCGACGCCAAGCTCCCTGGCCAGCTTGCGGGCCATGGGCGAGGACGGAGACGGGGCAGGGGGCTTGGGCTGCGCCGCCGCGGCGGCCTGGACGTCGGCTTCGACGATGCGGCCTCCGGGGCCGCTGCCCGTCAGCCCGGCGATTTCCACGCCGAGTTCACCTGCAAGGCGGCGGGCGGCCGGGGAAGACGGGATACGGCCGTCGACGGCAGCGGAATTGGTTGCGGCCGGGGGCGCCGCCGCAGACGCCGCGGCGCTGGGGCTGTCTGCTGGGGCGCTGGCCGTGGCCTCCGCCGCGCTCTCCGGCAGCGCCTCCGGCACCGTCTCGTCCGGACCGTAGATGTAGCCCACTAGGTCGCCCGGCTTCATGGTGACGCCTTCGTCCACCAAGTGCTTGACGACGCCGCTGGCTTCGGCGTCCACATCCAAGTTGACTTTTTCGGTCTCCAAGCGGTAAAGCAGGTCTCCGGCGTTTACCGAGGCGCCGTCGGCGATGTACCATTCCTCCACGACGCCTTCGGTCATGTTCATGCCGACCTTCACCAGATAGATTTCCTTGGGCAACTTAAGCACTCCCTCCGTTGGCTTGGTTGACGGACGCCTCCGCTTTGGGGCGCTGACCGTCTTGGCCGTCCATCCTAAACAATCCTCTGCCAGCCGCCAATTCAAGCGCGCGCTCCACATCGACGACCCAAGGGCCGCAGCTTTCCACCCGCAGCTTGACGCCTTGGCCGGAGCGCAAGACCCGCTCCCTCTCCCCGTCCAAGGCAAGCACTCCTGGGCCGGCGGCCGCAACCGCCTCGCCAAAGGCCGTCCGAGCGCATTCAGCGACTGCAACGGCCTTGTACAGGCCTGGGGCGATGGGCGCCCGGACCACCTGGCCGCCGGCGCCGAACCTGAGCTTAAGCCCCCCGTCCTCGGTTCGTGACAGCGGCCGCAGCAATCCGCCGATGGCGGTGACGCCCACCGCCGCCGGTTCGGCGCGGGTCAGCAGCGCCGCATCGAGCAGTTCCGGCGACAGCAACGCCCGGGCGCCCACAAAGCGCTCCCGGCTCAGCACCGCGTCGATCAGCGCCTGGTCCGGGCGCTCATCCGCCACTTCCACCTGAATGACCTTTTGCCGCACGGCTGCTTCGCCCAACTCGACCCCGCCGCTGGCGAGCAGCCCGGCGGCGGCGCCGGCGACGGTGGCCTCCCGCAGGCTGGGAAAGACGTTGTTGGTGCCGGTGGAAATGGGAATGAGCGGCGCGTCGGGCCAACCGATGGAGAAGGCTCGGTTGGTGCCGTCCCCCCCTAGGACGAGAACGGCGGCGCAGCCGGCGTCCTTGAGCGCCCGGGCGGCGGTGACGGTGTCCAAGGCGGTGCCGGTTCGCGTTGCGTCCAAGGAACGGGCGCCTAGGCGCGGATTCTCCCGCACGGCGTTGGCGACGATGCCGTTGGCGTCGTTCAAGTAGGCGAATTCAGTGGCTCCGGCCGCTTCGGCGCCGATGATGGCCCGCTCCACAATGGCCTGTTTCTCCTGATTGTCGAACACCGAGGCGCGGGCCACCAAGCGGCGCACGTCCTTGCCCGATGCCGGGTTGGCGACGATGCCGAAAATGCTCAACTAAACGCCTTGAGACCGTTGCGAAGCGGCGTTCGCCGCCGCTCCATCGCCTATCCTTGGGCTAGCGTCGGCTCGGTGACGATGCGCGGCGCTTAAGCTACAGCCCAAGCTGCTGCTTCGCCTCGGCGACGATGCGCTCCGCGTTTGGGACGTAGTTGGCCTCCAGCGCCGGGCTGAAGGGCACCGGGCTGAACGGAGCGCCGACTCGGGCCACCGGGGCGTCCAAATAGTCAAAGGCCAGTTCCTGAATCTGCGCGGCAATCTCGCCGCCGAAGCCGCCAAAGCGCACCGCTTCGTGGACGATGAGCGCCCGGTGGGTCTTCTGCACGGACGCCATCACCGCATCGCTGTCGAAGGGTTGCAGGCTGCGCAGATCGATGACGTCCGCATCCACGCCCAGTTCGGCAAGCTGCTTGGCGGCGGCCAAGGCTTCATGCGCCATGCGCCCGAAGGCGATGATGGTGTAGTTCGACCCGGAACGCAGCATGCTGGCCTTGCCGATGGGGATGGCGTAGGGCGCCTCCGGCACCTCGCCGGTCATGGCCAGCAGCATCTTGTTGAGGACGACGATCACCGGGTTGTCGTCGCGCGCGGCGCTGATGATGAGCCCCTTGGCGTCGTAAGGCGTTGACGCCATCACCACCTTCAGCCCCGGCAGGTGGCAGAGCCAGGCCTCCAGGCTTTGGCTGTGCTGGGCCGCCAGGCTGGCGCCGGCGCCGGCCATGCTCAGCATGGTCACCGGCAGCGTCGCCCGGCCGCCGAACATGTAGCGCATCTTGGCTAGCTGGTTGGCGATTTCGTCCATGCACTCCCCCATGAAGTCCATGAACATGACGTCGATGATGGGGCGGCAGCCGGTGGCGGCGGCGCCGACGCCCAAGCCGACGATGCCTTCCTCCGAAATCGGCGTGTCGAACACCCGGTCGGCGCCGAACTCCTGCAGAATGCCGCTGTAGTAGCCATAGACCCCGCCGGCTTCGGCGACGTCCTCCCCGGCGACGAAGGCTTCCGGCTGCTCGGCCATGACGGTGCGCACCGCTTCGGCGATGGCGGCCACATAGGAAAGCTCCCTGGGCTTGGTTTGCGGTTCGGCCATGCTGCGCTCCTTCAGGCGTAAACGTCTTCGGTAACCGCCGCCGGCGCCGGCGACGGGCTGGATTCGGCGAAGGCTATGCCTTCGTCCACCTCTTGGCGCACCGCGTCATGCACGGCCGCGGCTGCATCGGCGGACAGCACGCCCTGTTCGGCGAGCCGCGCCTCGAAGTTGGCGATGGGATCCTTTTGCTTCCACTGCTCCACTTCTTCGTCCGTGCGGTAGCTCAAACCCATGCCCCGAACCCCAACATGGTCGTAATAGCGGTAGGTCTTGCATTCCAGCAAGGTCGGGCCGGCGCCTTTCCGCGCCCGTTTTATGGCCTCTCCAGCGGCCTCATAGACCGCCACTGCGTCCATGCCGTCAACCACGACGCCGGGCATGCCATAGCCTGGCGCCCGGTCCGCCACATCGACAATGGCTTGATGGTTGGCTTGCGGGGTGTACTCGCCGTAGCCGTTGTTCTCGCAGACGAAGATGCAGGGCAGCCTGTACAGGCCGGCCATGTTGGCCGCTTCGTGGAAGGCGCCTTCGTTGCTGGCGCCGTCCCCGAAAAAGGCGACGGCGACGTTTTTGGTTTTGCGGAACCGGCAGGAAAAGGCGGCGCCCATGGCGATGGGCGGGCCGCCGCCGACGATGCCGTTGGCGCCCAACATGCCCAGGTCCAGGTTGGAGATGTGCATGCTGCCGCCCTTGCCCTTGCAGTAGCCGGTGGCCTTGCCGTAAAGCTCGGCGAACATGTAGTTGAACTCGCCGCCCTTGGCGATCAGATGCCCATGCCCGCGGTGCGTGCTGGTGATGTAGTCCTCATTGGACAGATGCACCATGACCCCGGCGGCGATGGCCTCCTGGCCGACGTACAGGTGCAGGGCGCCGGGAATCTTGCCGTTCTCCATCATCTTGCCGGCGGTCTCCTCGAAGATGCGGATGCGCACCATCCGCCGGTGCATGTCCAACAAAACGTCGTTGGTGGGTTCAGCGCTCAATGTTCCTCCCTAGCTTGGGTGTTGCGCCAAGCCGCTTGTTGATGAACAAAACTACTGCTTGTTGCCGCACCGCGGCGCAACCCGCAGCGTTGCCGCCCGCTCATGAAGCGGGGCCAAGCTCGCTTCGCCTTGCCGGTCGAAAAAATGGCCCTCAACAGGGCCAACTCGAGCTGCGTTAACAGGCCTTGGCGTTTTTTGGCTATATTGCCACCTTTGCGACCATAGCGGAAGGAGCCGCCGGGTGACGAGTTTTGCAGCAAAGTTGGCGCAGGAGCGCCCGCACGAGGTGGCTGTCCGGGATGAGGCGCAGGCGCTGGGCTGGTCGGCGGTCGATGACTGCCTGAACCGAGTGGCGAACGGCCTGCAGCAATTGGACCTGGGAGCTGAGCGCCGCATCGCCGTCTTTGCCGAGAACGCTGTGGAAACGGCCATGGCCAACTTAGGCGGCCTCATCGGCGGCGCCTCCGTGGTGCCGATCAATTTCCATCTAACCGCCGACGAAGTGGCCTACATCCTCAATGACTCCGGCGCTCGGCTGCTGTTTGTGGGGTCGCACACGGCGGCGCGGGGCGTTGCCGCGGCGCGGGCTAGCGGTGTGCAGGCGGTGATTGGCTGGTGCATGGAGGCCGGCGTTCGGCCTTGGGCGCAATGGCTGGCGGAGCAACCCTGCGGCGAGCCTCCGGGTGATTTGCGTCCTCGGCCGAACCTGCTCTACACCTCCGGCACCACCGGGCGCCCCAAGGGCACGGAATTGCCGCCCACCATGTTCGCCGGCGGCGATACGGTGGAAGAGCACTTGGCCAATCTGGCCGCTGGGCCGGCGGTGGAGTGGGGCGCCCATCTGGTGGTCGGGCCGATGTACCACACGGGGCCGCTGTCCGGTGCGCGGTCGCTGGCGGCCGGGGTGCCCTGCGTCATTCTCGGCCGCTTTGACGCGGAGAAGACCCTCAAGGCCATGCAGGACTACGCCATCGGCGCCACCGTCATGGTGCCCACCCACTTCGTGCGCCTGTTGGCGCTGCCGGAGGATGTTCGCAGCCGCTACGACCTCAGCGCCCTCAAGCGCGTCGCCCACACTGGCGCCAAGTGCCCGGTGGATGTGAAGCGGGTGATGATCGAGTGGTGGGGGCCGGTGTTCGTGGATGCCTACGGCGCCAGCGAGGTGGGCACCACCTGCATGATCACCTCGGAGGAATGGCTGGAGCATCCCGGCTCCGTGGGCCGTGCCGTGCCACCCTTTGAGGCGATGATCCTGGACAATGACGGCAAGCCGCTGCCCCCCAACACCGAGGGCCGCCTGTTCTTCAAGGACGAGACCGGGCGCGGCGTCATCTACCACAACGACCCGCTGAAGTCCGCCGCCGCCCACATCGCCCCCGGAGTGTTCACCTTAGGGGAGATCGCCTACATGGACGAGGACGGCTACGTCTATATCACGGATCGCTTCAGTGACCTAGTGGTGTCCGGCGGGGTGAACATCTATCCAGCCGAGGCGGAGCAGGTGCTGATCGAACACCAGGCTGTCCTGGACGTGGCCTGCATTGGCGTGCCCCATGCGGAAATGGGGGAGGAGCTGAAGGCTTTGGCGATTGCCCGGGATGCGGTGAGCGCTCCGGCGCCCGAAACCATCGTCGCTTGGTGCCGGGAGCGGCTTTCGCACTACAAGTGCCCGCGCACCTTGGAGTGGGTGGACACCTTGGGACGCAACACCATGGGCAAGATCAACAAACGCAAACTGCGCGCCCCTTATTGGCAGGGGCAAGCGTGAAGGGCGCTGTGCCAGCATGGTGGAACTGACCGGCAAGACGGTGGCGGAGACCTCGGCCGCCTGCCACGCTCCGGCGCCTAGGCGCTTCGACTACCTGCTGTGGGTGTCTTCGGCCGTCGTTGCCGTTCTTTACGCCTTGCACCATGTCGGCGTTGGGCCGTTGGGCGGCGTGGCGGCGGAGCTGTCGGCATCGGTGGCGGAGCTGGTGCATCGCATGTGGTGGGGCGTTGTCCTCGCCGTGCTGTTCATCGGTTTGCTCGGCAAGGTTCCGCGGGAGTTCGTCATAGCCGCCTTGGGTTCGCAGGGCGGGCTGCGCGGCCTGTTGCGGGCCACCCTCTACGGCCTTCTGCTCGACCTGTGCAACCACGGAGTGCTGATGGTCGGCGCCCGGCTCTACGAGCGCGGCGTCGGCGGCGGGCAGGTGGTTGCCTTCTTGGTGGCCAGCCCTTGGAACTCCCTGTCGCTGACCCTCATCCTCATCGCCCTCATTGGCCTGCCGCTGACCCTGCTGTTCACCCTGCTTTCCTTCGTGGTGGCCATCGTCACCGGCTTGGCGTATGAGCGCTTGACGGCCCGCGGCCTCTTGCCGGCCAATCCCAACCGGGTGGATCCGCCCGCGGATTTCGATTTCTGGCCGGCGGCGCGGGCCGGGCTGCGCACCTGCTCCTTCGACCGCGCCTTTTTTGCGGATGCGCTCGTTGACGGCGTCAAGGAATCGCGCATGGTGATGCGCTGGCTGCTGTTCGGCATCGTCTTGGCGAGCTTGGTGCGGACGTTCATGGAGGGCGACGTCTTTGCGGCTTGGTTCGGGCCGACGCTGCTTGGGCTGGGCATGACGATCGTTGCGGCGACGATCATCGAGGTCTGCTCCGAAGGCTCCGCCCCGATTGCCGCGGACTTGGTGACCCGCGCCGACGCTCCCGGCAACGGCTTCGCCTTCCTGATGGCCGGCGCCGCCACCGACTACACCGAGATCATGGTGTTGCGGGAGGCCACGGCGTCCTGGAGATTCGCGCTCTTTTTGCCCTTGGTTGCCTTGCCGCAGGTGATCCTGCTCGGCTGGCTGGTCAACATGGCTTGACGGCCCTGCCGCCAAGCCCGCCGCTGAAGGCCAAGCGTCTGGCCAAGGTTAAAGACGGGTCAACACCGCCAAAGCGCCAATGCCCAACGCGATCATCCCGCCTAGGCGAATCGTGAGCGTCTTGCCCAACAGCTCCAAGTCCTTCTTCGTGGCGAAACCCTTCGGGTCGTCCATTGTTGGGAAGCCCTTCAGGTCGTCCTTAGTGGCTAAGCCCTTCAGGTCGTTCTTGGTGGCGAAGCCCTTCGGGTCGTCTCTTGTGGCGAAGCCCTTCAGGTCGTCCTTGGTGGCGAAGTTCTTCAGGTCGTCCTTGGTGGCGAAGTCCTTCAGGTCGTTCTTGGTGGCGAAGCCCTTCAGGTCGTTCTTGGTGGGCAAATCTTTCAAGTCGCTCTTTGTGGCTACTTCAGACAGTAGATGGGCGACCACAAAATCCACTTGCGCCCGTGCGTGGGCTTCGGCTTGAGTGGGTGGAACCCCCGCGTCCTCCAAACGCCTGCAAAAGGCCAAGGTGTCAAAAGTCATAACGGTCATGCCTCAACTATAGCAAAAGGAAATTGAGACCACTATGGGCAACGCTTTGCACAGGAAAAAAGGGGATTTTGTCGGCAATTTGCTGCGGAAAAAACGCCTAAAAAGTGTGGGTGTTGCGCCCTAACCAAGCCTGTTGGGCGGGCCGACAATGCGGTTTTTTCGCCTAATATCCCATAAGATTATCTTTTAATGCATTGAAGTTAAACATGTTTTTCAACAGAAAATAGCCAGCTCCCGGTTGAGGGCTAGCTTCGCCGCCAACGAGTTTCGGCTCTGCTGTCCTCAAGCTCCACGCCGGCGGCGGTGAGTTGGCTGCGGATGGCGTCGGCCTGTTGAAAGTCTCGGTCGCGGCGGGCTTGGTTGCGTTTGTCGATCAGGGTTTCGATGTCGGCATCGGTTAGCGCCGCCGCGCTTTGCTCGTCCTGCGGAGGTGCCGGTTGGCTGTGGAAGTGCTCGTCCGGCGTCTTGGCCAGCAGGCCCAGCAACCAGCCGCCGGCCAGCAGTTGCGAACCTAGGCGTTCGGCTTTGGCGGCGTCAGCGGCGCGGTTCAATTCGGCGGCGATGGCGTGCAGGGCGGCCAAGGCTTGGGGAGTGTTGAGGTCATCCTTCAAGGCGTTCCGCACACTGTCTGGAAATTCTTGGTCAAGCGCGGTGGGGCGGTCTTGGCCCGGGGGACTCCTGCGCAGCGCTTGGTAGAGGCCGTCCAGGCTGCGACGGGACTGCCGCAGCAAGGCGTCCGACCAGGCGAGCGGTGAGCGGTACTGGCCCGAAAGCAGGGCGTAGCGCAGGACCTCCCCGGCGTGGCGCCGGCGCAGTTCACGAATGGTGACGATGTTGCCGAGGGACTTGGACATCTTCTCCCGGCCTAGGGTCAACATGCCGTTGTGCAGCCAGTAGCGCACCGGCGTCGCTTCGCCCAAGGCGGCCCGGGACTGCGCCGCCTCGTTTTCGTGGTGTGGAAAGCAGAGGTCCGCACCGCCGCCGTGGATGTCGATGGCTGCGCCAAGGTGCGCGTGGATCATTGCGGAGCACTCAATGTGCCAGCCGGGGCGCCCCCGCCCCCAAGGACTTTCCCAGCCGGGCAGGTCCGCGCTGGAGGGCTTCCAGAGCACGAAGTCCTTGGGGTCCTTTTTGTAGGGCGCCACCTCCACCCGAGCACCGTCCAGCATGTCCTGCAGGGAGCGGTGCGAAAGGCAGCCGTAGTCGGGGTCAGCCGGAACGTGGAACAGGACATGGCCCTCGGCCGCATAGGCGAAGCCTTTGCCGAGCAGGGCCTCGATCATGCGGATGATTGCGCCGATGTGCTCAGTGGCGCGCGGCTGCACAGTAACTTCCAGAACGCCAAGGGCTTTGATGTCCTCGTTGTAGGCGGCGCTGAAGCGGCGGGTCAGGGTCTTGATGGGTTCCCCGTTGGCGATCGCCTGCTTGTTGATCTTGTCGTCCACATCGGTGATGTTGGAGACGTAAACCACCTTGGGATGCAACGTCTTCAGCAGACGGTGCAGCACGTCAAAGACCACCGCCGGCCGCCCGTTGCCGATATGCACATGGCCGTAAACCGTCGGCCCGCAGACGTACATCGTCACCCGCTGCGGGTGCAACGGCCGAAACGCCTCCTTGCGCCCGGACAGCGTGTTGTGCAGATGCAGTTCCATGCGTTTTTGGGTGGGGCGGCGAAATTCAACGCCTTGCGACTTGGCCGGTCAGTATAAGCCAGCGCGGAGACGCTCCAGAGCAACGGGATGCTGGGGCGCAGCTACCCTTCGCCAGCTGCAATGACAGGCTCGCTGGTCACTCGCACCTGCTCCCCATCCACCAGCAGGTAGAAGCAGTTCGCCCGGTTGGTGTGGCAGGCGGGACCTGCCTGCCGCACCCGCAGGAGGACGGCGTCGCCGTCGCAGTCGAAGCGCATCTCCACCAAGCGCTGCACATGGCCGGAGCTTTCGCCCTTTTGCCAATGGCGCCGGCGGCTGCGCGAGTAGTACCAAGCCAAGCCGTTGGCCAGGGTGCGTTCGATGGCGGTGCGGTCCATCCAGGCGAGCATCAGCACTTGGCCGCTGTCGGCGTCTTGGGCGATGGCGGGAACCAACCCTTGGGCATTGAAGGACAGGGCGTCCAACAGGGCGTCGAGGGGGCGGGTGGCGCCAAGGGCGGCGCCTTCAAGCTCCTTGAACGTCATTCCTTGTCTTCTTGGCTGCGTGGAATTTTGCAGGGGCGTCGAGTTTACAACTGCGGCGGGCGTTTCCAGCGGCTTGGGGCGGCTAACCTTGTTGGCCTCCGTATTTTCCCTCAAGGCAGTGGAACACCGCCCTCAAGGCCATGGCTTCGCCGCCTTCCGGCCGGCCGGGGCGCTTGCGGATGTTGTAGCCCATGATGTCGAAGTGAACCCAAGGCGCATCCCCGGTGAACTTGGCGAGGAACAGGGCGGCGGTGATGGCGCCGCCGTAGGGAGAGGCGGCGGAGTTGAGGGTGTCCGCCACCTTGCTTTCCAGCAGGTAGCCGTAGGCTTGGTGCAGGGGCAGGCGCCAGAGGGGGTCATCCACGGCGGCGCCGGCGGCCAGGAGGGCCTCGGCCAAGCCGTCGTCATTGCAGAACATGGCGGCCAGCTCCGCGCCCACGGCGGTGCGGGCGGCGCCGGTCAGGGTGGCGAAATCGACCATCAGGTCCGGTTTGTCCTGTGCGCCCAAGGCCAAGGCGTCGCACAGGATAAGGCGGCCTTCGGCGTCGGTGTTGTCGATCTCCACCTTAAGGCCGGCGTAGGTGTTGAGGATGTCGCCGGGTCGGTAGGCGTTGCCGGCCACGGCGTTCTCCACCGCCGGAATCAGCAGCCGCAAGCGCACCGGCAGCGCCTCCGCCATGATGAGCTGCGCCAGCCCCAGGGCCGCGGCGGCGCCGCCCATGTCCTTTTTCATCAGCCGCATGCCTCGCGCCGGCTTCAGGTTGAGGCCGCCGCTGTCGAAGCACACGCCCTTGCCCACCAGCACGATCAAGGGTCGGTTGGCTGCGCCCCAAGTGATGTCGATGAGGCGCGGCGGGTCGGCGGCGGCGCGGCCCACGGCGTGGATGGCGTGGAACCCTTGGGCTGTCAGATCGTCACCGACAATGATGCGGCAGGCGGCGCCCTGGGCGTTGGCGACACCGGCGGCTCGCTCCGCCAAGGCGCTCGGCGGCAGATCCCCGGCGGGAGTGTTGATGAGGTCCCTGACCAAGCCCACGGCGGCGACCAAATTGTTGAGCCGACCAAGGTTCGCCTCCGCCGGCAGCAGCAGCCGGGCGGGAGTTTTGGCTTGGCGGCGATAGGCGGTGAATTGGTAGCTGCCCAGCCCCCAGCCCAGCAATTGCACCTCGTCGGCCGGCTGCGTCAGCCGGTAGATCCCTTCGCCCAAGGCCATCGGCAGGCCGCCCAAGGCGGCGATGGAGGAAGCGCCATTCCAGCCCACGGCCACCCGCGCCTGTCCCCGAACTCCGCCCAGCCAGCAAAGCTGCTTCGGCTTGGCTTGGAAGCGCTGCTGCCGCACCCGCTCCTGGTCCGCCGGCGGCTGGGCCTTTAGCCAACCCTCGAAATCGCTGCTGCGCACCAGTTCCAATGGAACGGCGCTTGCCGCTTCGCGGATGTATGCATCGCTCACCGCTTGTGCGCCTAAGTCGCTCCCTTGAAGTCAGGGAGGCCAGCTTATCATTCTTGGCGGTTCTTCCGCGCAAAGTGTTCGGAGATCACCTCGCTGCCCAGGGTGCCGCCGTCGTTGTTGCCGATGGTGACGGCCGGCCAGCGTCCGTCGGCGAACATGAACAGCACCGTGGCGCCCTCCGGCCCGGCCACCAAGGGGCCGTAGCCGCGGTTGGCCAGGCCGATGCGCACGTCCCCGGCCTTGTGCCAGGCGGCGCCGACCCGCTGGCTGCCCTCCAACAGGATTTCCGTGTAGTCGCATTCGTGGGTGTGGGCCTCCACCTTGCAGTTCGGTGGGTAATAAACCTTGAAGACGGTGGGCGAGGCGTCCTCATCGGGCATCCCCACCCGGTACATGCGGGTCTTGATGCCGCTGGGCAGGGTCAGTTCGTCCAAGTCCTTCCAGTTGAAGGCGATGTGGCCCTTGCGGGTGAGTTCGGAGCGCACCTGCGCGTCGGTCTTTTGACCGTTTGCAGTGTCGCTTTTGCTTGTTGCCGCCATGCTTTGCTCCTTTGTCTCAAGCCTCGTCAAAACCAACCAGCTTTACGGGCGCCATGCCTAGGTTGTCGCCATGCAGCAGCCTGTCTGCCCGATAGCTGGAGCGCACCAAGGGGCCGGCCGCCACTTCGGTGAAGCCGAGCGCAAGGCCCAGTTGCCGCAGTTCGTCGAACTCGGCGGGCGGCACCCAGCGCTCCACCGGCAGATGGTTGGCCGTTGGCCGCAGGTACTGGCCCAGGGTCAGCAGGTCCACTTGGTGGCGACGCAGGTCCTGCATGGCTTGGCGGATTTCCTCGCGGGTTTCGCCCAAGCCCAGCATCAGGCTGGATTTGGTCAGGAGGTTGGGTTGATGCCGTTTGGCCGCGGCGAGGACCTTCAAGGTCTGCTCATAGCCGGCCCGTGGGTCGCGCACCCGGGCCGTCAGGCGGCGCACGGTTTCCAGATTTTGGGCGAACACCTCAGGGCCGGAAAGGGCTACCTTGGCCACCGACGCATGGTCGCCGCCGAAGTCCGGCGTCAGCGCCTCCACCGCCGTGCCCGGATTCAAGCGCTTGATGGCGCACACGCAGGCGGCGTAGTGGGCGGCGCCGCCGTCGGCGAGGTCGTCCCGGTCAACAGAGGTGAGCACCACATAGCGCAGCTTCATCAGCCGCACGGACTCCGCCGCCGCCGCCGGTTCGCCGGCGTCCAGCCAGCCGCCGGGGTTGCCGGTATCGACAGAACAGAAGCGACAGGCGCGGGTGCAGACGCTGCCCATGAGCATGATGGTGGCGGTGCCGTTGTCCCAGCATTCGCCGATGTTCGGGCAGTGGGATTCTTCGCAGACCGTGGCCAGGCGATGGCTGCGCACGGTCTCCCGCACCGCCCTGAAGCGAACGCCGCCGCGCAACCGCACCCGCAGCCAAGGCGGTTTGCGCCCAGTTGCCCGGACCGCGCCGGATTGCGACTTCAACCCATCCTTGATGGCGTTGAAGCCTTGGGCGGTGCGGTATTTTTGCCCACTCTTTGCAAGTTGCGCTTGCGCCATGCCCGGATTGTACCCTCGGCGGCGTTCAATGCGAACGATAAGTCCGGAAGGTCATTGATCCTGCACACACCTAATCTCTAGGTCGGTGCTTAGGCGTCCTGGAACTGCAAGGCGTGCAGGCGGTGGTAGAGGCCGCCCTTGGCCAGCAGTTCCGCATGGGTGCCCAGTTCGGCGACGCGGCCCTGGTCCATCACCAGCACCCGGTCCGCCTTTTGCACGGTTTGCAGCCGATGGGCGATGAGGATGGAGGTGCGCCCGACAGTCAGCCTGTCCAGGGCGTCCTGAATGCGCTGCTCGGTTTCCGTGTCGATGGAGGCGGTGGCTTCGTCGAGCACCAGAAGTTCCGGGTCCGCCGCCAGCACCCGGGCGAAGGCCAGCAGTTGCCGCTGGCCTTGGGAGAGGTTTTGGCCGCGTTCCGCCAATTGCGTGTCAAAGCCCTCCGGCAGGGCGTTGATGAAGTCCTTGGCGTTGACCGCCGCCGCGGCTTCCTCCGCCCGTTCCCGGCTGATGGCGGGGTTGCCCAAGGCGATGTTGTCCGCCACGCTGCCGGAGAAGATGTGGAAGTCCTGCAGCACCATGCCCAGCCGCCGCCGCAGGTCGCGGCTGTGGATGCGGTTGAGGTCGATGCCGTCCAGAAAGACGCAGCCGTCCGCGAAGTCGTAGAACCGCCCCAGCAGGCGCACCAAGGTGCTCTTGCCGGCGCCGGTGGGGCCAACGATGGCCAGCTTTTCCCCGGGCGCGATGCGCAAGGAGACATCCTCAAGCACCGGCCCGCCCTGGCCGTAGGCGAAGGTCAGGCGGCGGAACTCCACAGCGCCCTTGAGGCGTTTCGGCAGGGCGACCGGCCGCTGCGGCTCATGCACCGCCTCGTCCCAGTCCAAGGCTTGGAAGATGCGCTCGCCGCTGGCCATGGCTCGGAACAGCACGTTGGTCTGCTCCCCCAGCGCGACTATGGGATGCAGCAGCATATCGACGAACCTGGTGAACAGCACCACGCTGCCCAAGGACAGCTGCTCCTGCAGCACCGGCCCGGCGCCGTAGTAGAGAATCAGGCCGATGGCGATGTGCGCCACGCTGTCGTTGAAGGCGCCGTACAGGGTCTCCCAGCGGGCGGTGCGCATCTCATGGCCTAGGTTGCGGCGGTTGATGCGCCGGTACTCCTCCAAGTTGCGCCCCTCCCGCCCGGCAAGCTGCACCACCTGCAGGCCGGCTAGGTTCTCCTGCAGGTTTTGGTTCAAGGCGGACACCGCTTGGCGGGACTGCCGGAACAGTTGCCGGGTGACGCGGCGAAAGGCGAAGGTGGCCGCGCCCATGACCGGCATGGCCAGCAGCAGGACGCCGGTGAGCTCGGCGTCGATGGACAGCATGATGATCAGCGCCACGAAGAAGGGGACGAACTCGCCGACTAGGGCGCCGATGCCGCTCAGCAGGTCGTAGAGGGCCTCGATGTCGTTGGTCACCCGGGTCATCACCCGGCCTACGGCCACCCGGTCGTAGAAGGACGCGGGGCGGGTCTCCAAATGGCGGAACAGATCCAGGCGCAAGTCCCTCAGCCCGTTGATGACGGAGCTGGTCAGGGTCATGCGGTGGGCGTGGCTGAGCACCGCCCAGGCGACCTGCAGGGTGGCGTAGAGGATGCAGGCCGCGGCCAGCGGATGGGCGTCCAACGCGGCGGACAGCCACTCCACCGCATCGACCATGCCAAAGTCCGGCGCCTGCTGCTCGGCGCCGCCTTGCAGAATGCGGTCGATGACGACGATGGATATGATCACCGGCAGCAGCACCTGCAGGGTGGAGGCGGCCGTCACCAGCAGCCCGCTGACGGCGAAGGCGGCTCGATAGGGCTTCAGCCAGCGCAGCAGCCGTCGCAGCAGGCGCAGGTTGAGCACCGCCCCGGAAAGGTCCGCGTCGAACAGGGCGTAGTCGCGTTTAGTGGTGGTGGCGGGCATCTTCAGCGACGTTGGCGGTCGTCAGAAAGTCGGTTCCCCGGGGCGGTTGGCGATGTGGATGGCGGCGCCGGTGTTGACGGCCATCAGAACGCCGGTTCCCCCTAGGGGGCCGCGTTTGTCTTTGCCTTGGCGTCCTCGCGGTCCGGCGTCGAGGCTGCCGGGCGGGTTGGCTTTCGCCTGAGGCGATGCGCAATTGCATGATTGTAGGACAGCGCCAGCCATTAGACTGCCGCCCCCGTCAAAGGCGCGTTTTCGCCGTTTTGCTGCCGTCTCTCCAGTTCGGCGTACAGGTTGCCCTGTTGGATCAGTTCCTGATGAGTGCCGCTTTCCGCCACCCGCCCGGACTCCAGCACGACGATGCGGTCCGCATGGCGGGCGGTGGAGACCCTATGCGAGACCAACAGGGTGGTGTACCCGGTTCGGGCGCTGCGGATGCCGGTGAGAATGCGCTCCTCGGTCTCGGTGTCCACGCTGGAGAAGCAGTCGTCCAAGGCCAGCACGGGCGCCTCCCGGATCAGTCCCCTAGCCAAGGCCGCCCGCTGCTTCTGCCCGCCGGAGAGGGTGTGGCCCCGCTCCCCCACGATGGTGTCCAGCCCTTCGGGAAAGCCTTCAATGGCGTTCTTCAGGTCCGCGGCGGCGGCGGCGGCCCAGATGCGCTCCAAGGGCCTATGCGGGTCATCGTAGGTCAGGTTGGCCTTAAGCGGCTGCGCGAACAGAAAGGGGTCCTGCGGCACCAAGGCCACTTGCGCCCGCAGTTGCGCCAAGGGGAAGTCCCGCACATCCACGCCGTCGATGAAAAGCGTCCCCGGCGGCGGCTCCAGCAGCCGCGTCAGCAGTTGCAGCAGGGTGGTCTTGCCGGCGCCCACCCGACCCATGATGGCCACCATCTCCCCGCGCTCGATGCGCAGTTGCACATCGTCCAGGGCCAGGGCGCGGCCGGGTGCGTAGCGATAGCGCAAGCCGCGCAGGTCGATGGCGCCTTGGATGGGGCGGCGCTCCTTGCTTGCCGGCGCTCTTTGCGGCTGGTCGGATATTTCCGGCGGCAGGTCAAACACCTCGAACAGCCGCTCGCAGGCCACCCCGGCCCGCTGCACCAGGTTGACGATGAAGCCGGCCACCCGAAACGGCTGCGCCACCATGTTGACGTACATGAAGAAGGCCACCAGCGCCCCGGCGGTCATCTCCCCGCTCAACACCAGGTGGCCGCCGTAGCCAAGGATGGTGACGGCGCAGACGGCGGCCAGGCTGGGCATCCAAGCCATCATCCGGGAGTTGACCTGCGCTTGACGGTAGAAGGCGTTGGCGTAGCGCAGGTTGGTGCGGTCGAAGCGCTGAATCTCGTTGCCCTCCTGGGCCATGGCCTGGATGGTGCGGATGCCGGCTAGGTTTTCCTGGGTCAGCGCCGCCAGGTCCGAAAGGCGGTTCTGCACCTGCAGGGAGGCCGCGCCCATCTGCTTGGCGGAGCGCTGCGCATGCAGGAATATGAAGGGCAGGGGCGGCAGCAGCAGCAAGGTGAGGGCGGGGGAGAAGTAGAGCATGAAGCCGAAGCCCACCAAGGTGGCATAGACCAGAATGATGACCAGGATGGTGCCCATGGCGATGAGCCGCTGGATCAGGCTGATGTCCGTGACGGCGCGGGTCATCATGTCGCCAATGCTGTGCTTGGCGAAGAACTTCACCCCTTGTTGCTGCAAGTCCGCATACAGCCGTTGCCGCAAGTCAAAGGCCACCAACTGCCCGGCGCTGCGCACCGCGTAGCGGGCTTGGGTGACCACCAGGTAGCGGGCGGCGACGGCCAGCAGGATGCCCAGCACCGGGCCTCCCACGTCCCCGTCGCCGCCGCTCACCCGGTCGATGCCCTGCGCCAGGAAGAAGGGCACCAGCCCTTCGCACAACCGCGCAAGGCCAAAGGCGGCGATGCCGACGGCAAGGCGCACTCGATAGGGCCGAATGAACGGCCCAAGGCGCAGCAGGGACTTCAGCACGGACATGGGTTGGGGGCATTGTAGCCCGAAGCGCGGGCATGGCGTTTGCGTCGCGCATTGGCGTTTACATTTTCCGCCCACGCACCAAGGCAAACAATACCGGGAGCACCACCAAGGCGAGCACCGTGGCCGAGACCAAGCCGCCCACCATGGGTGCGGCGATGCGCTGCATGGTTTCGGCACCGGTGCCGGAACCCCACATGATCGGCAGCAGGCCGGCGATCATGGCCGCCACCGTCATCATGATGGGCCGCACCCGCAGGCCGGCGCCTTCGCGGACCGCGGCGTAGAGGTGCTCTCGGCTGCGCAGGCGGCCCTCCCGCTCAAAGCGGGCCGCCGCCTCGTTGAGGAAGAACAGCAGCAGGGCGCCCAGTTCGGCGGCCAGGCCGGCCAAGGCAATGAAGCCGACGCCCACCGCCACGCTTAGGTGGTAGTCCAGCCACCACAGCAGCCAAACGCCGCCGACCAAGCTGAACGGCAGGGTCAGTATCACGATCAGTGCGTCCGAGACCCGCCGGAAGTTCAGGTACAACAGCAGAAAGATGATGCCCAAGGTGATCGGCACGACGATCAGCAGGCGCTCGGCGGCCCGCTCCATGTGTTCGTACTGGCCGCTCCAGGTCAGGCTGTAGCCGGCCGGCAGGCGCAGTTCGCGCGCCAGGGTCTGCTTGGCCCGGCCCACCCAGGTGCCGACGTCCACGCCGTCCAGGTCCACGTAGATCCAGGCGTTCGGACGTGCGTTTTCACTTTTGATGGACGGCGGCCCCTTCTCGATTTTCAGATCGGCAAGCTGCGACAGGGGGATTTGCGCCCCGGTCGGGGTCGGCACCAGCACCCGGCGCAGCATGGTCAGGTTGTCGCGCAGTTCCCTGGAGTAGCGCAGGTTGACCGGATAGCGCTCCAGTCCCTCCACGGTGAAGGTGACGTTGCGCCCGCCGATGGCGGACTGAATCACGTCCTGCACGTCGCCGACCGTCAGGCCGTGGCGGGCGATCGCGCGGCGGTCGATCTCGAAATCCAGATAGTTGCCGCCCACCACCCGCTCGGCCAGCACGCTCGAGGTGCCGGGCTCGTGGCGCAGCAGGGATTCGATTTGCTCGCCGATCCTCTGCAGGGTGGCGAGGTCCGGCCCCGCCACCTTGATGCCCACAGGCGTCTTGATGCCGGTGGAAAGCATGTCGATGCGCGTCTTGATCGGCATGGTCCAGGCATTGGTGACCCCCGGCAGGCGCACCCTTTGGTCGAGTTCCTCCACAAGCTTCTCAACCGTCATGCCGGGGCGCCATTGCTCCGCGGGCTTGAGGGTGATGGTGGTCTCGAGCATGGAGAGGGGCGCCGGGTCCGTGGCCGTTTCCGCCCGGCCCACCTTGCCGAAGACGGTCTCCACTTCGGGGACTTGCCGAATCATGCGGTCGGTCTGCTGCAAAAGCTCGTGCGCCTTGGTGATGGAGATGCCGGGCAGGGTGGTGGGCATGTACAGCAGATCCCCCTCGTTCAGGGGCGGCATGAACTCCGACCCCAGCTGCCGCAACGGCACGACGGTTGCCGCCAAGACCGCGGCGGCGGCCAGAATGACCAGCGACTTGTGGCGCAGCGCCAAGCCGATCACCGGCGCGTAGGCCCAAAGCAGCAAGCGGTTCAGCGGGCTGCGGCGCTCGGCGACGACTCGGCCGCGGATGAACCAGACCATGAACAGCGGGATGACGGTGATGGCCAGCAGGGCCGCCCCGGCCATGGCGTAGGTCTTGGTGAAGGCCAAGGGGGAGAACAGCCGCCCCTCCTGAGCCTGTAGGCTGAACACCGGCAGGAAGGAAACGGTGATGATGAGCAGGGAGAAGAACAGGGGCGGCCCCACCTCCACCGCTGCGTCGATCAGGATCTCGGCTCTCGGCTTCCGCCCCGCGTGGCGCTCCAAGTGCTTGTGGGCGTTTTCCACCATGACCACGGCCGCATCGACCATGGCGCCGATAGCGATGGCGATGCCGCCCAAGGACATGATGTTGGCGTTCAAGCCTTGGTGGTACATGATGATGAAGGAAACGAGGATGCCCAGCGGCAGGGTGAGGACGGCCACTAGGGCGCTGCGCACATGAAAGAGGAACAGCAGACACACCAAGGCGACGATGGCAATTTCCTCAAGCAGCTTGCGCAGCAGGTTCTCCACGGCCCGCTCGATCAGGCCGGAGCGGTCATAGACCTCCACCACCTCCACGCCCGCCGGCAGCCCGGCCTGCAGCTCCTGCAGCCGGGCCTTGACGTTGTGGATCACCTCCAAGGCGTTTTCGCCGTAGCGCATCACCACCACCCCGGCGGCCACTTCGCCCTCCCCGTTCAAGTCGGTGAGGCCGCGCCGCAGTTCCGGCCCGGCATGGATGTTGGCGATGTCGCGCAGCAGCACCGGCGTGCCCCGGCCGTCGGTGCCCACCGCCACCTGCTCCAAGTCCTCAATGGACTCGAGGTAGCCGCGCCCGCGCACCATGAACTCGGTTTCCGCCATCTCGACAAGCCGTCCGCCCACATCGTTGTTGCTGCGTTGAATGGCGCGGCGCACTTCAGGGAGGGAAACGCCGTAGGCGGCAAGGGCGTTGGGCGCGACCTCCACTTGGTACTGACGCACGAAGCCGCCCACCGAGGCCACCTCGGCAACGCCCGGCACGGCTTGCAGTTCGTAGCGCAGATACCAATCCTGAATGGAGCGCAGTTCGGCCAGGTCCCGCTTGCCGCTGCGGTCCACCAAGGCGTACTCATACACCCAGCCAACCCCGGTGGCGTCCGGCCCCAAACTGGGCGTCACCCCAGCCGGCAGCCGTCGCGAGACGTAGCTTAGGTGCTCCAGCACCCGGGAGCGGGCCCAGTAGAGGTCGGTGCCGTCCTCAAAGATGACGTAAACGAAGGAGTAGCCGAAAAACGAATAGCCGCGCACGGTTTTGGCGTAGGGCACCGCCAGCATCGCCGTCGTCAGGGGATAGGTGACCTGGTCCTCCACCACCTGCGGCGCTTGGCCGGGATACTCGGTGAAGACGATCACCTGCACGTCGGAAAGGTCGGGGATGGCGTCCAAGGGCATGTTGCGCAGGGCGTAGCCGCCCCACAGGAGCAAGGCCGCCGTGGCCAGGCCCACCAGCAGCGGATTGCCGGCGGAACCAGCGATGATGCGCCGCAGCACCAGCCGCTACCGGGCGGAGGACGTCGGCGTTGGCCCCAGCATCTTTTGCACCGCCTCCTGCAGCTTGCTTTCGCTGTCGATGAGGAACTGGCCGGAGGTGACCACTTGCTCCCCTTCCGCCAGCCCGTCTCGCACCTCCACCCAGCCATCGCCGCTGTCCAGCCCCAAGGTGACCTCTCGGGGCGCAAAGCGGCCGCCGTCTCCGGCGGCAACCACCAGGGCGCGGCGGCCGGAGCGGATGACGGCCTCGTCGGGCACCACCAACAGGTCCCGGCGTGTTTCCGTCTCTATGGTCACGTCGGCGAACATGTCCGGCTTGAGCAGCAGCTCGGCATTGTCCAGCTCCACCCGCACTCGGGCCGTGCGGGTCTTGGGGTCCAGGGAAAGGTAGATGTAGGTCACCGTGCCGGCAAAGGTTTGGCCGGGCAGGTAGCTCAGCTCGATCAGCGCCTGCTGGCCTTCCCGCACCCAGGGCAGCTCGTATTCGTAAACGTCGGCGTACAGCCAAACCTTGGAGAGGTCGGCGATGGTGTAGAGGTTGTCGTTGGGGCCGACCTCCATGCCGTCACGCACCTTGAGATCGGTGACGACCCCTTGGGCGGGGGCGTGCAGGGTCAGTGTCTTGCGTATCTCGCCGGTTGCCAGGAGGCGCTCTATGTCGTTCTGCGACACATCCCAAAGCTCAAGCCGGCGGAGGGTGGCCTGAAACAGCTCCGCACCGCCCTGGGACACATCCGCGTAGCGGCTGCCTCGAGTGGCGTCCCGGTAGCGCTTGGCCAGCAGCAGCTCTTCTTGGGTGGAGACCAGTTCGGGGGAGTAGATCTCCAGCAAGGGCTGGCCCTGGCGCACCAACTCGCCTTCATATTCGACGAACAGGCGCTCCACCCAGCCCTGCACCTTGGTGTGAACATGCTCCACCAAGCGCTCGTCGTAGCCCACCCGCCCCACCGCGTACACCTTGCGGGAGAGGTCCCGGCGGGCGGCCGGCGCAAGGCGCACGCCCATGCTCTGCACCAAGGCGGGGTCGATGCGCACGCCGCCGCCCACCGCCGCCTCGTCCGGGCAGACGGGCACCAAGTCCATGCCCATCGGGCTTTTGCCCGGCTGGTCGCGAACGTAAGTGGGGTCCATGGGCGCCTGCCAATGGAGCGGCGCGGCGCCCCCCGGGCAGGGGCCGCCGGCGCTGGCCGCGGCCTTGGGCGCGGAGCGCTCCGTTTGCGAGCCGAGCCACCAGCCCGCCGCCGCACCCACGGCCAAGGCGACCAGCGCGATCCAGTGCTTAGCCGCCATGTTCGCCGGCGCCGGCCGGGCGGAGCGGGGTGCCGATGCTGGCCTCGATTGCGGCAAAGGCGATGCGGCGGTCGGCAATGGCCCGCTCCAAGCGAAGCTGGGCGTTGAGCAGCCGCACTTGGCTGTCGATCAGGCTTAGGAAGGTCACCTTGTTCACGGCGTAGGCGGAGCGGCTGGAGTCCAGCGCCTGACGGGCTTGGGGCAGCAGGCCGTCCTGCAGCAGGGCGATGGCTTGGTCGGCCCGCTCCAAGTCGGCGTAGCGGAGCATCACCGCGTCCCGCAATTGGGTGCGGACTTGGCGATGCTCGGCCTCGCTTTGCCGCACCAACGCATCCTGTTCGGCGACCTGCGCCCGTCTCTTGCGGCGATCCAGAGGCAGCCGCACCACCACGCTGGCGCCTAGGAAGTCATCACCTGCAACCGGATCCCCCGTCACCTGTTGACGCACCCGATAGCCTAAGCCGACATTGAAGTCCGGATAGCCCTCCAGCCGCACCGCCCGCCGTTGGTGTTGCGCGGCGGCAATGCGTTCGGCCAAGGCCTGCAGCCGCGGGCTGGTTGCGTCCAGCCGGTCGATCAGGGCCGTTGGGTCGGGCAGGGGAGCGGCGTCCCGCAAGCTGGTGGTGCGGGGCAAGGGGCGCTCCGCCGGCAGATCGAGCAGCGCCCCTAAGCGGGCTTGCGCGGTGCGCAGCGCCGCCTGCCGTTCGAGGCGCTCGTCGAGCAGTTCCGTGAGCGCCGCCTGGGCGTGGATGACGTTCTGCTGCAGGCCCTCTCCCACCCGGTACTTGGCTTCGGCGATCTTGGCGAACTGACGCAGCAGTTCGATGTTGTCGTCGGTGACGTCCAGCGCCCGTTGGGCGAAGCCGAGCTCCACCCAAGCCCACTCCACCGCCGCCGCCACCCGCCGTGACTCATCGCCCACCGCCGCTGCGGCGGCTTGGGCGATGGAGCGGGCCGCCTCCCTTTGGCTTTTCAGGAGGCCAGGAAAGGGCAGCTGCATGCTCAGGCCGAACAAGTGGCCGGAAAGCGGCGTCGAACCTAGGTCAAGGTTGCCGACTGGGACATTGCTGAGTTCGTAGCGAACCCGCGGGTCCGGCAGCGCCCCGGCCGGATAGATGCGCTCGCTGGCGGCCTCGGCCGCGGCGCGAGCCACGTCCAGACTCGGATTCGCCGCCTCGGCCCGGGCCAGGCACCAAGCCAGAGGCAAGGGTTCCGGCAAGGTTTGCGCATGTGTACCCAAGGCGCCGAGCAAGGCAAAGGCCGCGCCCAACATCCAAGGCCAATTGCGCCTTGTAGGGACGGCGCAATGTTCCTCGGAGCGGGCGGGGCCTTGGGTGCTGCGGCGGCGCATGGCGCCAAGTATGACACGCGGCTAGGCGAATTCCCCCGGCAAGCGCCATGGGCCGTGGAATTCCGAACCCATTGGCGTTGGTTTAAGGCAGCGCTCCCGCGCAAAGGGTTGTGCGGGAACGCCTGTGGCGTACACTTCGCCTTGGCGCAGTCGCGTTGCAGGCCGCTGCGTTGGAGAGCCGGCCCGGCGTTGCGGTTGGTCCGCGGTCGCTGGGCTTCCTAAGGGCGAAGGGCGGGATGGACTTGGCGGAGTTGTTGGCGATGTGGGTCTAGGATGCGTGTGTTCTGGGGCTTGGTTGGAATTGTCTTGATCGTCGGCGCCGTCGTGGCCGGCCGCTTTTGGCCGGCTATTGAAGCGCCGCAGCCGGTGCCGCCTCCCGCGCCTCTCGAGCCGCCGCCGGCGGAACCCGTGCCGGCGGCGCCCTCGCCGAAGCCGCTCGCCGTTGCCGAGGATCCGGTTGCTGCGCCGCCCATTGACGAAGCCCCGTCCGTTGAGGAAGCCGCGTCCATTGAGGAAGCGCCGGCGGCGCCTTTGCCGCCGCTGAACGACAGCGACGGCTTCGTGCGCAGCCAGGCGGCGGCCTTCAACTTGCCCTCCGTCTGGACCGCGGACGATGAGCTGGTGCGGCGCTTCGCCATGCTGATGGCGAACGCCGGCCGGGGTGAGACGCCGCCGCAGCGCTTGAGCTTCGGCGCACTGTCGCCGGCGGAGAAATTTCCGGTGCGCCAGGAGGGCGAAAGGTTTTTCGTGGACCCCTCGGGCTACAGCCGCTACGATGCCTACTTGGACCAGCTGGAGCGCCTGGACCCTGAAACCTTGGCGGCTTTCATCGGCCTGCTCGCTCCGCTCATCGAGGAGGCGCTCGGCGAACTGGACTACCAGGGCGGCGCCAGGGATGCGGCCCTCGACGCCATCGACCAAGCGTTGGCGTCCCCGGCGCTGGAAGGGGAGATCGAGCTCGTCCGCCCCGGCCTGCTGTTTCAGTACGCGGACCCGTCCTTGGAGTCCTTGGGCGGCCTGCAAAAGCAGGTGCTGCGCATGGGGCCGCGCAACGCGCAGCGCCTGCACGCCTATCTCAGGCGGCTGCGCCCTTTGCTTTAGGGCGGCGCCCTTTGCATTGCCGCCGCTAGGCGCCGCGGATGTCGCTTAGGTCAACGCCGAACTTGAACGGCGTGCGCTGCTCGATCCAGCCAATGTCCTGGGCCACATGGCGCCGCTCCTCCTCCAGAAAGCTGGCCACGGCGCGGCGCAAGCCGGCGTCCCGAATCCAATGGGCGCTGTAGGTGGCGTTCGGCAGGTAGCCGCGCACCACCTTGTGCGGCCCCTGGGCGCCGGCCTCCACCCTTTTCAGCTTGTTGGCGATGGCGAAGTCGATGGCTTGGTAGTAGCAGGCCTCGAAGTGCAGGAAGCGGTGGTCCTCGACGCAGCCCCAATTGCGCCCGTACAGGGTGTCGCCGCCGATGAAGTTCAGCGCCCCGGCGATGTAGGCGCCGCCGCGCTTGCACATCACCAAGAGAGCCTGTTCCGCCATGCGCTCGTTGATGAGGCTGAAGAAGCGCCGCGTCAGGTAGGGACGCCCCCACTTGCGGCTGCCGGTGTCCAAGTAGAAGCGGTAGAAGGCGTCCCAATGCGCCTCTGTGAGGTCGGCGCCCGTCACCCACTCCACGGTCAGCCCGGCGGCCAGCGCCTCGCGCCGCTCCCGGCGCAGGTTCTTGCGCTTCTTGGAGGAAAGGTCCGCCAAAAAGGCGTCAAAGCTGTCGTAGCCGGCGTTGTGCCAGTGGAATTGCTGGTCCATGCGCCGCAGGTAGCCGCGCTCCCCGGCGGCTAGCCACTGGCGCTGCGGCATGAAGGTGATGTGCAGGGAGGACACCCCCAGCTGATCGGCCGCCTCCGCGCAGGCGTCCAGCAACTGCCGTTCGGCGGCGGAGTCGTCCCTCGCGCAGAGCAGACGGCGGCCGGTGGCCGGGGTGAAGGGCACGCTGCATTGCAGCTTGGGGTAGTAGCGCCCTCCGGCGCGATGCCAAGCGTCCGCCCAGGCGTGGTCGAAGACGTACTCCCCTTGGGAGTGTCCCTTCAGGTACAGGGGTGCGCAGCCGATCACCTCTTCCTCCTCCTGCAAAACCAAGTGGAGGGGCTGCCAGCCGGTTTGTGCGCAGACGCTGCCGCTGGCCTCCAGGGCGGCGAAGAAGTCGTGGGCCACAAAGGGGTTGAACACCGCGCCGGACGGGTTGGCGCAGGCGTCCCAAGCGGTCCTGTCGATCTCGTTGATGCCGCGCAGAACGCGCACTGTGCGTTGGGTTGCCGTCAAGGGTCGCCCGCTGGGTGAACGGAAAGAGCCGCATTATGCCAGCCCGTCCATCCGCCGTGGTTCCCAATGGCCAGGCCGTCCTCTGTTAGACTGCAAGCCCCTTGCCCAAGCGGAACCGTTCATGGACCCGCAGGAAGACCGGAAGGCGCTGTTGGGCCAGTTGCGCATCGACCGTTCGCAGCAGCCCTCCGCACCCGGCCGCCCGCTGAAGTGGTTGGCGCTGATCGCCTTAGCGGCCGGCCTCGGCTTCATCGCTTGGTTTTTTCGCTTGCCGGGCGGCGAGGACGCCTCCTTGGTCAGCACCGCCTTGGCCGAGGCGGAGGCGCCGGCCGGCGCTCAATCCAGTGTGCTGGACGCCACCGGCTATGTTGTGGCGCGACGGCAGGCCACCGTCAGCAGCAAGGCCACCGGCAAGGTGGTGGAGGTGCTGATTGAAGAGGGCGTCACGGTGGCCGAGGGGCAACTGTTGGCCCGTTTGGACGACAGTGTGCAAAGGGCCGAGCTGCGGCTGGCGGAATCCCAGCTGGAGGCGGCGCGGCGCACCCTGCTGGAGGCGGAGGCGCAGCTCGAACAGGCGCGGCTGGACTTGGCCCGCAGCGAGGGGTTGGCGGCGCGCGCCCTGGTCAGCGAGGCCGAGTTGGATCGCAACCGCCTGGAGGTGAAGGCCGCGGCCGCTCGGCTGGAGCGGCTGCGCCAGGAGGCGGTGGTGGCGCAGCGCGCCTTGGCGGTGCAACGGCAACTGCTGGACGACATGGAGATCCGCGCACCCTTCGCCGGCGTCGTCATCGCCAAGGCGGCCCAACCCGGGGAGATGATCTCGCCGGTCTCCGCCGGCGGCGGCTTCACCCGCACCGGCATCTGCACCATCGTTGACATGGGCTCCTTGGAGGTGGAGGTCGATGTGAACGAGGCCTACATCAACCGCGTATATCCAGACCAGCCGGTGCGAGTGACCCTGAACGCCTACCCGGAGGACGCCTACGCCGCCGAGGTCATCGCCACCATCCCGGCGGCGGAGCGCAGCAAGGCCACGGTGCGGGTGCGGGTCGGCTTGCTGGAGCGGGACGAACGGGTGCTGCCGGACATGGGCGTGCGCGTGGCGTTTCTGGACGCCGCGGAATCCCCAGCCGCGCCGCCGCCGGGCGTGTTCGTGCCTGCGGCGGCGGTTGCCGAGGACGACGGAAAAGCCTATGTTCTGGTGGTGGCCGACGAGCAGGTGCGGCGACGCTCCATCCGCCTGGGCGGTGCCGAGCGGCACCGGGTGCGAATACTGGCGGGCCTGCGCCCCGGCGAGCGCGTGGTGACGAACTTGAACGATGAACTGCTGGCCAGCCTAACCGACGGCGCCGCCGTCTCTTGGGCGAAGTAGGGAGTAAGGCATGGCGTTGGTGCGCTGCCGGGATTTGCGGAAGAGCTTCGTCAAGGGCCGTGAGGTCGTGGACGTGCTGGACGGCATCAATTTGGAGATCCAGCAGGGTGACTTCCTCGCCCTGATGGGGCCGTCCGGCTCCGGCAAGACCACGCTGCTCAACCTCATCGGCGGCTTGGACCATCCCAGCGGCGGCGGCGTGGAGGTGGGCGGCGCTCCGCTCAACGAGATGCCCGCCCGGCAACTGGCCAAGTGGCGTGCGGAGAACATCGGCTTTGTCTTTCAGTTCTACAATCTGCTGCCGGTGCTGACCGCACAGCGCAACGTGGAGTTGCCGCTGCTGCTCACCCGGCTGTCCAGCCGCCAGCGCAAGGCCAACGCCGCAACCGCGCTGAAGGTCGTCGGCCTGGAGGAGCGCGCCAAGCACAAGCCGGGGGAGCTGTCCGGCGGCCAGCAGCAAAGGGTGGCCATCGCCCGGGCCATCGTGGCGGACCCGGCCCTGCTGGTTTGCGACGAGCCCACTGGAGATCTGGACCGGGAAACCGCCGACGAGATACTTGGGCTTCTGGAGGTGCTGAACCGGGAGCACGGCAAGACCATCATCATGGTCACCCATGATCCGAAGGCCGCCGAGCGGGCCGCCGAAGTGCTGCGCATGGACAAGGGACAGCTGGTGCAGGAGGCGGCGTGAACAAGCTGGGGCTGTTGTGGGCCAACCTCTTCCGGCGCCGCACGCGGACGCTCCTGACGCTCTTGTCCCTGCTGGTGGCCATGCTGCTGTTCATCCTGCTGCGCACCATTTCCTTGGCCTTCACCGACGGCGGCGGCTTCAGCCAAGCGGGCGTTGACCGGCTGGTGGTGGCGGCCAAGTACTCGATCATCGACTCCCTGCCCCTCAGCGCCCTGCAGCAGATCCAAGCCGTTGAGGGCGTCGACGCGGTCACCCACGCAGAATGGTTCGGCGGCGTTTACCAGGACGGCGCGGACTTCTTCCCCAAGTTTCCGGTGGACCCCGAGGCTTACTTCGACATGCACCCGGAATACCGCATCGACCCGGAGCACTTGCAGGCGTTCATCAACACCCGCACCGGGGCTGTCGCGCCCCAAGCCATTGCCGAGAAGTACAGCTGGCGCATCGGTGACAAGATCCCCATCCAGGGGGACATTTGGGGCAAGCGGGACGGCAGCCAGAATTGGGAGTTTGACTTGGTGGGCCTTTACACCAGCGCGGAGGACAGGCCGCCGGGGGTGCTCCTGCTGCACTACGACTACTTTGACGAAGCCAGGGAGTACGACAGGGGCAGCACCGGCTGGTTCATCGTGCGCCTGACGGACAGCGGGCAGGCGGCGGAGGTGGCCAGCCGCATCGACCAAATGTTCGCCAACTCCGCGGATCCCACCCGCACCAGCACCGAGGCGGAGCAGCAACGGCAGTTCATGCAGCAGATTGGCGACATCGAGCTGATGATGAACGGCATCCTCGGCGCGGTGTTCTTCACCATCCTGCTGTTGACCGGCAACACTATGGCCCAGTCCCTGCGCGAGCGGGTGCCGGAGTTGGCGGTGCTGAAGACCCTGGGCTTTTCGGACGCCGCCGTCTCGGCGCTGGTTTTGGGCGAGGCGGTGCTGCTTTGCCTTCTGGGGGGAGTGCTGGGCACGGCGCTGGCGCTGCTGGCGGCGGCGGT
Source organism: Candidatus Azophilus sp. (assembly GCA_965200465.1). GTDB lineage: Bacteria > Pseudomonadota > Gammaproteobacteria > Pseudomonadales > Azotimanducaceae > Azophilus. The sequence continues at coordinate 1,295,754 of OZ241358.1, forward strand.
CATCGGCCCGGGCATTGAGCAGGCCATCGGCGTCTTCGAGGTGCGGGCGGCCACGGTTGCCTCCGCCTTGGGGCTTGCCGCAGCGCTGGGCTTGGTGGTGGGCGCCTTTCCGGCCGTCCGGGCGAAGCGGCTCAGCATCGTTGCAGCCATGCGCCAGTAGATGCTCGCGCAAATCCTCGCAGTCACCTGGATGAACCTGCGCAGCCTGCCGGCTCGGTTGGGCAGTTCGTCGGTCATCGTCGTGGGCATCGCCGGGGTGGTGGCGGTGCTGGTCACCTTGCTGGCCATGGCCGGCGGCTTTTCGGCGGCCCTGGAGCGGGGCGGATCGCCGGAGCGGGCGCTGGTGCAGCGGGCCGGCTCGAGCAGCGAGATGTCCAGCACGTTGAATCCGCAGGACGTGCGCATTCTCTCCACCATGCCGGAGGTGGCCGCCTACAGCCCGGAACTCTATGTGGTGGCGGACGTGCCCAAGCGCTCCAACGGCCAGCCCGCCAACCTGGTCATCCGCGGCGTTCGCCCAGCGGCCTTGGAGATGCGCCCGGAAATCGCAATCTTCGCCGGGCGGGCCATGGCGCCGGGCAAGCGGGAGCTGATCGCCGGGCGCAGCGCCGTCGCCGAATTCCTCGGCATCGACCTAGGCGCCAAGGTCGATCTGCGCAACAACGATTGGACCATCGTCGGCCTGTTCACGGCGGAGGGGTCGGCCTACGAATCGGAGCTTTGGGCGGATCTGCCGGTGGCGCAGTCCACCTTTCGCCGGGGCGCCACGGTGCAGTCGGTGCGGGTGCGGCTGACCTCGCCGGCCGCCTTGGACGCGCTTGCCGCCCGGGTGGAGGACGACCGGCGCCTAGAGCTTGACGTGCTTGGCGAAGAGGCGTTCTACGCCAGCCAGTCCAAGTCCTTGGACGGCCTGATCCGCAACTTCGGCTACACGGTGGCCGTGATCATGGCGTTCGGCGCCTTCTTCGCCGCACTGAACACCATGTTCACCGCGGTCTCGGCCCGCACCGTGGAAATCGCCACCCTGCGGGCGCTGGGCTTTGGCGGCGGGGCGGTGATCGCCTCGGTGCTGGTGGAGGCCACCGGGCTGGCGCTCCTAGGCGGCGCTCTCGGCGGCGCCGTGGCCTACTTCGGCTTCAACGGCTTCACCGTCTCCACCCTTAACGACGCCTCCTTTTCGCAGGTGGCCTTTGACTTCGCCGTCACTCCGGAACTGCTTGCCACGGGGCTGCTTTGGGCGCTCAGCCTCGGTTTGGTCGGCGGCCTGCTGCCGGCCGCGCAGGCGGCGCGGCTGCCCATCACCAAGGCGCTGCGGGGGGAGTGACCCCGCTACCGCTTCAGCTCCTGCGCTAGTTGTTGCGGATCTGGAAAGCCGCCGCATTCCTGCTGATGCTTCGAATACACCAGCCGCCCATCGACGACGACGTCAAAAACGCCTCCGCCGCCCTCTATGAGACGTGGCGCGGCGCCCAATTCCGCCTCCAGCACGGCAGCCAGACCGACCGCCTGTGGTTGGTAGTTTCACTGCACGCAATAAGTGATGGATATGTCCATGGGGATGCCTCCTAGTTGGTGTTGGGCGAGTATAAGAGTTAGAACAAACCCAGCTCAACGCCCAATGCCATGCTTAGGCCCAGTTCGCGGCAGGCGCTTATATGGGCGGCGGTCAGTTCGCCGACGGCGATGACCGGCGCCTGAACCTCCTTGAAGGGATAGCCGTTGGCGATGCGGCGGATGGCGGCGGGCGCTTGGGTGCCGTCGTTGCCGGCGCTGACGATCATGGCGTAGGGCAGGGGCTGCAGCTTGCCCTCAACGGGGTAAAAGGTGCGGTCCAGAAAGTCCTTCATGCCGCCGGACATGTAGCCGAAGTTCTCCGGCGTGCCCAGCACTAAGCCGTGCGCCCAGAGCAGGTCATCCGCGCCGGCGCTCCAGCAAGTGAGCTTGCGCGCCTCCACGCCGCTCACCTCCTCGCCTTGGGCGCCGGCGAGCACGGCCTCGGCCATCCGCTCGGTGTTGCCGGTTTGCGAGTGGTAAACAATCAACAGATGCTTGCTTGCGCCCATGCTCCGTCCTTGGGCGGGTCAGCCGGCCAATTGCCGGCGCAGCGCACAGCGCCAAGACGCAGATTGACGCCGACATCCTATCACCGCGCCCAAAAGTCCGTAAGGTCGGTGATCCCGCCCAGGTGGTCCCGCTTTGGGGACAGTCGACGATGTCTGGCGGCCCCTCTGTGTTGGTCGTGAGCCCTTGCCGGAGCGAGGGCGGCGCAGCCCTGCGGACGTGCCTTCGACGCAGTGCTATGGGCTAGGCTTGCGCTTGGCGCGGGCGGACTCCGCGGCGGCGTAGTTCTGGCGGAACTCCTCCAGGAATCTTGCGATCTGGGCAGGCGTGAGACTTCGGCAGCGTTCAAGATATTCGTCCGAGAAGGTCTGCACGGCCCGCGGGCGCTCCTTCGGCCAGTCGGCCAGCGGCTCCCTCGTCTTCATGCGATTTGCTTGCGCAGCGCTTCCACGTCGGCGATGTCCTGGGCTCTGCCGCTGCGGCGCTTCATGTCGATCAGATCGCCGATCGCGAGCACACAGGCGGTGGCGTCGTCGAGTTCGACCTGCTCCGTCTGTTTGCCGGCGAGGTCGTAGGCGATGATTATGTCAACTTGGCGCAAGGGCGCGTTGGGGTCGTGGAAGTTCCAAGCCACGAGGTTCCTGTTGGCAACGTAGCCGTCACGGTGCTCGAACACCTCCGCCGCGGTCAGCGGCAGTTGCGGGACCAAGCCGATTCCGCGCAGAGCGGCTTCCGCCCGCGAAAGCATCGGCAAAGACCAGCGCAAGGCGACATCCACATCGATGGTGCCGCGCACGACGCCATGCAGCGCCACCGCCTGCCCGCCGACCACCGCGTAGTCCACGTCAGCGTCGCCGAGCGCCCGGCATACATGTTCCAGAAACGTCATGTCCGCAGTATAGTCCGCGAAGCGTCCTTCATCATGTCCATCCCCAAGCCGCGCAGCAAGCGGCGTGACCGGCGCGAACTCGCCCTCCACAAGGCGGCGGCGGGGATTGGGGAAGGGATTGGCGGCGGCGGGAAACATTCGTGTTTGACGGTTTTTTGCAGTACCATCCCTCGGCGTCGAACCGCTTCAAGAGGTTGCGCGAAGAACATGGCGAAGTTGCAGCATCCGCTGACGGGGGCCTTGTACAGCCTGCGGGAGGACGGGCTGGTGGAGGTGGACAACAACGGCCTCAAGGGCGCCTTTCGCTTTGACGGCAGCCACGTCTCCGGCGAACTGCGCATGGCTGACCCGCACATGCTGTTGTGGCTGGGCGGGCCGCAGTTGCCGGCGGAGCACAACATCCGCAGAAATCGAGGCTGAACCGCGGCGCCGCCGTCGCCGAAGACAACTCCAGCTCGAAGCAAACTAGGTGGCAAACGGGGGCAAGGGACATGAGTGAAGCAGAGGACTTACGTTCACAGGGCGTCAGCTACCAGGAGCTCATCAGCCGCGACCGAGTGCCGCCGCCGAAGACCCTCACCCTGGAGAACGCCTTTCATTCGCCCTTGGCGTCGGTGCCCGTCACCCGCTACACCAGCCAAGCGTTCCATGACTTGGAAATGGAGCGGCTCTGGCCGAAGGTTTGGCAGATGGCCTGCCGGGAGGAGGAGATTCCCGAAGTCGGCGACCACCTCGTTTACGACATTGGCCGCTACTCCATCATCGTCGTGCGCACCCAGGACGGCGTCAAGGCGCATCACAACGTCTGCCGCCACCGGGGCCGCCGCCTGTGCGACCGGGCCGGCCATGCGGCCAGCTTCATCTGCCCGTTCCACGGCTTTAGCTGGCATTTGAACGGCAGCCTGCGCAGCATCACCTCGGAGTGGGACTTTCCGCAGATCGACCGCGGCGACTTCAGGCTGACCCCGGTGCGCTGCGACGTCTGGGGCGGCTGGGTGTTCGTCAACATGGATGCGCAGGCCGAGCCTCTGGCCGGCTTTCTGGGTGACCTGCCGGAGCACTTCGCGGTGTGGAGGCCCGAGGAGCGCTACATCGAAGCCCATGTGGCCAAGGTGATGAGCTGCAATTGGAAGCTCTGCCAGGAAGCCTTCATGGAGGCGTTGCACGTCATCAACACCCATCCGCAGATTCTCGCCGGCATAGGCGACGAGAACTCCCAGTACGACGCCTGGGGCAACTTCTCCCGGGCCATCACGCCGAACGGCACGCCCAGCCCGCATCTGCGCCGCGCACCCAGCGAACAGGAGATGTTCGAGTCGGTGATGATGCGCCATCTGGACGATCCGCCGGTCCCGCAGGTGCCGCCGGGCATGACCGCCAGGGCGATGATGGCGGAGGGGGCGCGGGCCAGCCTGCAGCCGGCGGTGGGAGAAGGCGTGAGCATTTCCGACGCCTGCGTTTCGGACAGCATCTACTACACCCTGTTCCCCAACTTCCATCCCTGGGGCGGCTACAACCGCATCGTCTATCGTTTCCGCCCCTACGAAAACCGTTGCGACAAGTCGCTGATGGAGTGCTACTACCTCAGCCCCTTCGCCGGGGAGCGCCCGGCGCCGGCGCCCATGCGCTTGCTGGCGGAGGACGAGCCTTGGACCAACGCGCCGGAGCTCGGCTTGCTGGCCAAGGTGTTCACGCAGGACACCTTCAATCTGCCGCAGGTGCAGAAGGGCTTGGAGGCCGCCCAGTACGATGAGGTGATGTTGGCCAACTACCAGGAGACCAAGATTCGCCACTTCCACACGCTGCTTGCGGACTACTTGGGCTAGTTCTGATGGAGGCGCCGCCATGAGTGCAGCCGCAACGGAAGTTTCCCTGTTCGACCAAGCCACGTTGATCGATCCCTACGGCGCCTACAAGGCGCTGCGGGACCAAGCGCCGGTGCATTACGAACCCGCCCTGAACGTCCATGTGGTCACCCGCTACGACCTAGTGCGCGAGGCCATTCGGGACACCGAGACCTTCTCCAGCGAATTCGGGGACTTTCTGGACAAATCCCGGCAAATCGCCTTCGCATCGGCGCCGCCTGAGGTCCAGCAAAGGCTGCGGGAGATCAACGAGCGGATGCTCCTGCTGCCGCCGACCATGCTGACCTTGGACGAGCCGGCCCACACCCGCTACCGCTCCTTGGTCAGCCGCCTGTTCACCGGCTCCGAGGTCAAGAAGGGCGAACCCACCGTGCGGAAGGTGATCGATTGCAGCATTCAGGACCTGCTCGCTGCGCCGGCGGACGGGGCGGGGCGTTTGCAGGCCGACTTCATGTCCGTCTTCGCCTTTCCGGTGCCCTTGCGCATCATCGGCGACCGGCTGGGCATTCCGGAGGGGGAGCGCGCCTTTTTTGACGAGGCGGCCACCGCCGCGGCTTCGGCGCTGCGCCTTTCGCCGCTGACGCCGGAGCAAATGATCCATCGCGGGGAGTTGGCGTTGCGCCTGCAGGAGTTGCTGGTCTCGCTGGTGGAGGCTCGCCGCCGCACGCCGGCCGAGGACCTGATCAGCATCCTCGCCAACAGCGAACTGCCGGCTGCGGAGGGCGAACCGGCCCGCCTGCTCACCCACGGCGAAGCGCTGAGCGTCCTGCAGCAGTTCCTGGTGGCCGGCCATGAAACCACCACCAGCGCCTTTGGCTGGGGCATGTTGCTGCTGTGCCGCAATCCCGAAATCCAGTCGGAAATCCGCGGCGACGCGGGGCTGGTGCGCACCTTCGTGGAGGAGGCGCTGCGCCTGGAGGCGCCCGTGCAGGGCCTGCCCCGGCTGGTGACCCGGGACACCGAACTCGGCGGCTTTCCCCTAACCGCCGGCAGCATGATCATGCTGCGCTTCGGCGCCGCCAACCGGGATGAGCGGCAGTTTGACGCACCGGACCGGGTTGACGTGCATCGGCGCAAGGCGGGCATGCAGCTTGCCTTCGGCTCCGGCGTGCATCACTGCATTGGCGCCCCCCTGGCCCGGCAGGAATTGAATCTCGGCTTCATGGCCCTGCTGGATCGGTTCGAGGATTTTCGCGTGGCCGAAGGCGCGGCGCCGGAGGCGGAGCCGAGCTTCATTCTGCGCAACATGCCGAATTTGCCCATCCGCTGTCGGGTGCGGCCTTGAGGCGGCGCGACGGCGCAGGGGAGTTGCCCACCGCCGGCTGCAACCTGTGATGGAGGTGGGGAGCTGGGCGTCAGTTCGGTTTTATTGTCACTTTTTGTAACAAATCGGTTGACGTTCGGTTATTAGTGTATGACTATTTGTTACTTTACTGCCCGATGGCCTCTAGCCGATGCGGGCGGTTGGCCCAGCCAATGAGGGGTGCCACCTAAGGGAGCCAATGAAGCGGGAGCGTGCGGAATGAAGGAGCGATGAGCTACCTGAACGGGCCAATCGGCTGCGGAATGATCCTCTTGGCGCTGCTGCACCTAGGGGTGCCCGGGCGCCCCTACCTGCTCATCGCCATGTATCTGTGCGGCGCCGCCTTGGCGTTCATCACCCTAGCCCCCAACATCGGCCGATCGGCGGCCCGCTTTCTGGCCATATGCGCCACCGCTTGCATGTTCTTCTTCTTCGCCGGCTTCATTCACACCGCCCCGAACTTGGGCGCGGAGTGGTATGCGGTCAATTTGCCCTCCTTGGGGCAGCTCATCAGCGCCTTCGCCATGATTCCAGTGCTGGCGGACTATAGCTGCCTGACGAAGGCGGATTGCGTTAGGGAAACCAACGGCCGCCGGGCCAGAGGGTTCTTCTCCGTCTCTTAGACGGCGTTCGCCGCTCGCGCCCCTCTAAAGCGCCCTCGCCTGGGGCATCACTTCGCTTAGGTAGGCGTCCAGAGCCTCCTCACGCCAAGGCGCGCGCAGGGCGATGTTGATTTCGTCGGCGCCGGCCTGCCGGTACTTGGCCAGCTGCTCCACCGCCTGGCCGGGCGTGCAGAGCAGGGCGCCGCCGGCGGTTCGCTCCGCCAAGGCGCCCCAATCAGCGGCGAACTGGCGGCGCTGCCGCTCCACGTCGGCGTCGCTCAGGCCTAGGTTGAACGTCAGGTTGACGGCTCGGCGGATGTCGGCCGGGTCTCGGCCCACTGCATCGCACCATTGGTCGAGAACCCCGTTCAGCCGTTTGAACTCGTCCGGCGAAAGGTAGGCGGCGTTCCAGCCGTCCGCATGCTCGGCGGCTATTTTCAACGTGCGCTTCTCGCCGACGCCGCCGACCCAGATGGGCAGGCGCGGCTGCACCGGCTGGGGCAGGCAACTGGCGTCCACGGCTTGGAAGTGCTTGCCGTTGAAGTTGGTGCGCTCCTCGGTGAGCATCCGCCGCACGATCTGCACGGCCTCTTCAAGCATGTCCAGCCTGGTGCCGATGTCCGGAAAGGCGTAGCCGTAGGCGGTGGCCTCCCAGATGTGCCAGCCGGCGCCCAGGCCTATCTCGAAGCGGCCGCCCGTGATGTGGTCCAGGGTGGCTGCGGCCTTGGCCAGCAGCGTGGGATTGCGGTAGCCGACGTAGAACACCAGGCAGCCGATGCGCGCCCGGCGGGTCTCGGCGGCCAATGCGCCGAGCGTGGCTAAGGCCTCAAAGTGCGGTTCCACGCCGTTGTTCGGCGGCGACTCGTAGAAGTGGTCCCAAGCGGAGATCCAATCCAGGCCGCCGCTGTCCAGCTTGCGCCACAGCTTGCGCAGCGCGTCCATGCTTAGGTTCTGTTGGCCGACATGGGCGCCGAGGGACAGTGACATGGGGTTTCCTCCTGCGCTCAGCGCCGCGCCGGCGCCATGCTTCCCATGCGCAGCAGCCGTGGGGCGCGTCGGCTTAATGCCTGCCTCCAACGTTCAGCCAAGCGGCCCGCCTGATGGGGCAGGGCCAACATGGCCGGGGTGGTCACCAGAGTCAGCAGGGTGGCGAAGGACAGGCCCCAGACGATGGCTTGGGACATGGGCACCCAGAACTGCGACATCATGCCGCCATAGACGATGGCTCGGTTCGGCAGGTCGATGCTCAGGTTGCAGGCCAAGGGCAGCAGGCCGAACACCGTGGTCACCGTGGTGAGCATGACCGGCCGCAGGCGCTGGGCGCCGGTGCGCACGATGACCGCCAAGGGGTCCAGGTCCGGGTGCTCGCGCCGCAGATGGTTGTAGGTGTCGATGAGCACGATGTTGTTGTTGACCACGATCCCCGCCAGGGCGACCACGCCAACGCCGGTCAGCACGGCGCTGAAGGGACTGTCCGTGATGATCAGGCCAAGCAGCACGCCGGCGGTGGACATCACCACCGAGAACAGTATCAGTAAGGACTGGTAGAAGCTGTTGAACTGCGTCACCAGCAAAACGAACATCAGCAGCAGGGACAGGATGAAGGCCACCGAGACGAAGGCGATGGACTCCTGCTGCTCCTCGTTGGTGCCGCGAAACTTGACGGTCAGGTTGGGGTCGAAAGTTTGGGTGGCCAGCCAACTGCGCATGGCGCGCACCTTGTCGTCCGCCAGCACGCCCGGCGCCACGTCGGCGCGAATGTGCTTCACCGGAATGCCGTTGACCCGCTGAATGGTATCGACGTTGGGGGCCGCCTCCCGGCGCACGAAATTGGAGATGGGCACCAGGCCGTTGTTGGTGTTGACCTTCAGTTCGTCCAGCATGCTGATGCGGCGAAACTCCTCCGGGTAGCGCACCCGGATGTCCACCGCGTCATCGGACTTGTTGGGGCGGTATTCGCCCACCTTGAGGCCGTTGGTCACCAGCTGCACGGCCACGCCCACTTGAAACACGTCGGCCCCGTAGAGGGCCGCCTGCGCCCGGTCCACGCTCAGGCTCCATTCCACGCCGGGCAGGGAGCGGTTGTCCTCGATGTCGCGCAGGCCGGTCACCTCGGTTTCCATGTGGCGGCGCACCCGCTCCACGGCCGGCTCCAGCAGGGCCTTGTCGTAGGAGGAGAATTCGATTTCGATGGGCTTGCCGGTGGGCGGCCCCGGCTCCATGGCGCGAATGTCCACGGCCACGCCGACAAGGCCGGCCGTGCGGCGCCTGATTTCCTCCATGATGGCGGCGACCGAGCGGTCACGTTCGTTTTCGTCGAACGTCTCCAGAAAAATCCGGCCTATGACGTCCCGGCTGTCGCGCAGGGAAGGGCGCCCCGGCAGGGAGGTGAAGGTGTTGATTTCCTTGATGTCCGCCACGTTGAGCACTTCGGTCTCCACCTCCCCGACCAAGGCGTTGATCTCCTCGGCGGATAGATTGCCGCGGGCGCGAACGGTGGCCAGCGCCCACTTGTTCTCCGCAGCGGAAAAGAAGGTGAAGCCCTTGCCCAACAGCCCGTAGGCGGTTGCGGTGCCGGCCAATGCGGCGACCGTGACCAGCAGGGTCGCCGCACAGTGGCGCGTGGCCGCCGTAAGCAGGCGCGCATACCAGCCGGTGATCGAGCTCAGCAGGGTGGGGTCGCCGTCCTCCAGTTGCTTCAACGTGTTTACGGCGTCGGCGTCGCGGCTGCCGGGTCGCCCGATCAGGCTGCCGAGCACCGGGCCGAACACCAGTGCGTAGAGCAGGGAGCCGCTCAGAACCGTGAACACCGTCACCGGCAGGTAGCGCATGAACTTGCCGGGCACTCCCGGCCAGAAGATCAGGGGCAGGAAGGCCGCCAGCGTGGTGGCGACGGACGCGGCCACTGGCCAAAGCATGCGCTTGGCGGCCAAGGCGTAGGCGCTGCGCCGGTCAAACCCCTCGGTCATCTTGCGGTCGGCGTATTCGGTCACCACGATGGCGCCGTCGATCAGCATGCCCAAGCCGAGCAACATGCCGAACATCACCATGAAGTTGAAGGTGTAGCCCAGCAGGTAAATGAAGATCAGGGAGAACAGCAGGGACGCCGGAATGCCCATGCCGACGATCAGGCCGCTGCGAATGCCCATGGCGGCCACCACCAGGATCATCACCAAGGCCAAGGCGGTGAAGATGTTGCCCTGCAGCTCGGTGACCTGCTGCTGCACCCAGGGGCCTTGGTCTTGGGTGTAGAAGACGTCGATGCGCTTCGGCAGGCGCGGCCGGAACTCATTCACTATGGCCTTTGCGGACTTGATGGTCTCCACCACGTTGGCGTCGGCCCTTTTGACCACGTTCAGGGAGATGGCCTCGGCGCCGTTCACCCGGGCGTACAGGGAGCGGTCCTTGAAGGTGCGGCGCACCTTGGCCACGTCCGCAAGGGTCACCACGGCGTCTCCATGCGCCCTGATGGGCAGGTCGAAGAGGTCCTTGGCCTCCTCGATCAGGCTCGGCACCTTGACCGAGAAGCGGCCTTCCCCGGTGTCCAGGCTGCCGGCGGCGATCAAGCGGTTGTTGCGCAGCAGGGTGGCGATCAGCTCATCGTGGGAGATTTGGTAGGCTTCCAGTTCCCGGGGCTCGATCACCGCCTCCAGCACTTCCTCCCGATGGCCCTGCAGCTCCGCGTCCAGGACGTCGGGAATGGCTTCTATGCGGTCACGCAGGTCCAGGGCCAGGTTGTAAACCACCCGCTCCGGGGCGCCGTTGCCGACCAGGTTGATTTGCAGGATGGGGAAGTCATCGACGGATGCCTCCTGAATGATGGGCTCCTCAATGCCGTCCGGCATTTCCGGGCGGGCCTTGTCCACCGCCTCGCGGACGTCCAGCAGCGCTTGGTCCAGGTCGTAGTCCGCGTCGAACTCCACCATCAGGGTGGCGGCGCCCTCGGAGGCGAAGCTGGTGAGCTCCTCCACGCCCTCAATGGAGCGCAGTTCGATCTCCATCGGCATCACCAGCAGGCGTTCGGCGTCTTCGGGGGAGATGCCCTCATGGACGATGGTCACGACGAAGAAGGGCACTTGAATGCTGGGGTCGTTGGCGATGGGAATGGCGAAGCGCGCCGCCAAGCCGGCCAGGATCACCATGAACAGGACCAGCAGGGTGGTCTTGGCCCGGTTGATCGCCGCGTCGATGACGGCGTTCATGCGTTGGCGGCCAGGTCCGCAGCCGAGGCCGACGCGCCCTGCGCCGAGGCCGGCATTTCCTCCGCCGCTTGGTAGTCCACCTTGACCAGTTCGCCGGGCACCACCAACTCCTGGCCGACGGTGATCAACGTGGTCATTTCCGGCAGGCCGGCCACCCAAACGCCGTCTTCCTCCTCGCGGATGATCCGCACGGGGTTGAACTCCACCCGCCCGACGGCGTTCACGGTGCGCACGCCAATGACGCCGGCGTCGTCAAGGGCGAACAGGGCAGGGCTGATCTTTTGCGCCATGACCTCCGAGACGGGGAGCAGAATCTCCGTGGTGACCCCGCTGCGCAGGCGGTAGTCAGCATTGGGAATCTGGATTTCCAATGGATAGGAGCGCGTTTGCGGGTCGTTTTGCCGCCCCACGAAGCTGACCAGCCCAAACACCCGCTCGCCGTTGCTGAGCACGCCAACGGCCTCGCCGCCGACCGCCACTTGCAGCACGTCCTTTTCGGGAACCCGGCCCACCAGCAGCATGGGGTCCAGATCGACGATGGTGGCGCACTGCGCGCCGCGCGTCACATAGTCGCCGACTTCCTGATGCACGTCCTCGACGATGCCGGCGAACGGCGCGCTGACCCGCAGCCGGGCCAAGTCCAGTTCGCTGCGCTTAAGCTCCGCCTTGGCCTGGGCGAGCCGCGCCTCGGCTTGGGCGACCAAGGTTGCCGACTGCAGCCCGCGGGCCTGCAGCTCGACTCTCCCCTGGTGTTCGATGCGCGCCTGGTTGAGCGCCGCTTGGGATTCAGCAAGGCTGGCTTGGCGGTCCTCCAAGGAGATGCGGCAGAGCAGCTCCCCGGCGCTGACGCGGCTGCCTCGCTCCACCGGGCGTTCGACGATGCGCCCGGCGATTTCTGCCCGCACCTTGACCGTGCGCTTGTTTTGGGTTTTGCCGCGGATGCGCAGGTGGCGAACTTGGGGGGAGGCCCTAAGGATGCGCCCGCGCACCCGGGTCGGCGCTTCGTCCGCCTTCCTGGCTTGCTGCTGATGGGTGCGCTCGGCAATGGTCAAATTCGGCGCCGGCGGGTCGGAGTTGAGTTGCCCGCTGAGCAACCAGAAAGAAATGAGCACGGCGATGACAATCGCCGTTAAATAAGTTGATCGCATGCAAATTCCCTTTGGCTTGGCGCCAAATCCTTGGATTGGCAGCCGCGTTCCTTCGGCGGCAAAACAGCTCATCAACGCAAAGTGCTACTAAAAGTAACACATTGCGTCTGCCTAAACCAGCCCCGCGCCCAGGCAAATGCTGGCCGCAGGTCCGCAGGAGGGCGATTCGGTGTGGCTATTTCGCCGAGGCTGCACTACAGTGTCGGCCAAACCCTTGGCGTCATGGAGGATCCCATTATGACCACGCCCTATCCGGACCATCCGCAATTGACCGGCAACTTCGCGCCCATCCGCATGGAGTGCGACTTGGATGACGTCATCATCCGCGGCGAGATCCCGCGGGACCTGAGCATCACCTACTACCGCAACGGCCCGGATCCGCAGTTCCCGCCCAAGGCGGACCACCACTGGTTCGCCGGGGACGGCATGCTGCACATGTTCGTCATCGAGGACGGGCGGGTGCGCTACCGCAACCGCTGGGTGCGCACGGTGAAGTGGCAGTTGGAGCGCCGGGAGCGGCGCAGCCTCTACAACCCCTTCAACCCCATGGACAACGACCCCATCACCCAAGGGGTGGAGGAGGACGGGCTGGCCAACACCAACGTGGTTTGGCACGGCGGCAAGCTGCTGGCCTTGGAGGAGGGGCACCCGCCCTTCGAGCTGGACCCGCAAACGCTGGCCTCCAAGGGCGCTTGGCGCTTCGGCGGCAAGTTTGCAGGCCCCATGACCGCCCATCCCAAGATGGACCCCAAAACCGGGGAGATGCTCTTCTTCGGCTACATGGTGGGCGGCATGTTCAGCCCCGGCATGAGCTACCAGACTGTCGATGCCGACGGCGCCCTGACCCGCTCCGAGCGCTTTGACGCCCCCTTCGCCAGCATGGTGCATGACTTCATCACCACGGACGAGCATGTGGTGTTTCCCATCTTTCCGGCCACCGGCAGCATGGAGCGGGCCATGGCCGGCCAGCCGCCGTTGGCTTGGGAGCCGGACAAGGGCACTCATGTTGGGGTGATGCGACGGGACGGTTCGGTGGCGGAGATGCGCTGGTTCGAGACGGACCCCTGCTACGTCTTCCATCCCATGAACGCCTACACGGAGGGCAACCGCATCGTCGCCCATGTGATGCAGTTCGAGGAGGTGCCGTTGTTCCCCCATGCGGACGGCAGCCCGCCGGACCCGAAGAAAGCCAGCGCCCGCCTCTGCGAATGGACCATCGACCTAGCCGACAACTCCAACGGTGTGCAGCGCCGCTATCTGGACGACATCACCGGCGAATTCCCGCGCTTGGACGAACGCTTCACCGGCGGCCGCTACCGCCACGGCTACTACGGCGCCTCGATCGGCGGCGCTGACGGCTTGGGCTTCAACGCCCTGGCGCATCAGGACTTCGCCGCCGGCCAGCGCAACGACTATGTGCTGCCGGAAGGGGACATCACTGGCGAGCCGGTGTTCGTGCCAAGGTCCGAGGACGCGGAGGAAGGGGACGGCTACCTGATCAGCGTGGTCTATCGCGGCAGGGAGAACCGCAGCGACCTGATCTTCCTGGATGCGCAGAACTTGGCGGACGGCCCCATCGCCTGCGCCGAACTGCCGCATCGAGTGCCGTTCGGCTTCCACGGCAACTGGAAGCGCAACGGCTGATTGCGCAAAGGGCGCAGCTTGGCCCGCCTAGGGGCTTAGTTGCGCCTTAGCACGCCGACGCTTAAGCCCTCGATGGCGAAGTCGTCCCGGCGCGGGTCTATTTCAATGGCGGCGTAGGCGTCGTTTTCCGGCAGCAGGGAAACGCGCCGCCCGGCCGGGCTGCGGCGCAGGCGTTTGACCGTCACCTCGTCATTGATGCGGGCGACGACGATTTGGCCGCTGCGCGCTTGCGGGGTTTTATGCACGGCCAGCAGGTCGCCGTGCAGGATGCCGGCGTTGACCATGCTGTCCCCCACCACCCGCAGCAAAAAGTTCGCCTCTGGGTGGAAGAAGCGCCCGTCGACGTCTATGTGGTCCTCAACATGCTCCGCCGCCAGCACGGGTTCCCCGGCGCGCACCCGGCCCACCAAGGGCAACCCCCCCGGAAGCAGCAGGCGAATGCCCCTGGACACGCCGGACATGATCTCTATGACGCCCTTGCGGGCCAGCGCCCGCAGGTGCTCCTCCGCAGCGTTGGCGGACTTGAACCCCAACGTCTTGGCGATTTCCGCCCGCGTGGGCGGATAGCCGGTCTCCCGCATGTGCTCCCGCACCAAGTCCAAAACCTGGGATTGCCTTTTCGTAAGCCCTTGCATGGATGCGCCGCCTCCTGTCGTGGTTGCCGTTTGCCTGTCCAGCCGGACAGATGTTTGAGGCTTTATACAGTATGCGGAAGGCGGTGCGCAACCAGGATGGGATATTTGTCCCTATCCTCGGATAAGGATCGCCCAGCCCGCTGCCGGAGACCCGCGTTCCCAAGCATCAGTCTTTCGCAAGTCCCGCAACCATGCAATTGCCGGAAAAACCCCTTGCACGGTGGGTGGCCGGGCTTGGCTCTTTGTGTTTTTAAGGCGTTGCATGGCTTGATGCGATAGGGAACCGAGTTTGCAAGATACTCCGCATGATAGTAGCGTTTGGTGCATTGGGCGCGTTGGGGGAGAGCAACAGCATGAAGCGCATTTGCCTTGCCGCGGGCGTCTGCGCAGCCGGCTTGGGGTTGGCTGCGAGCCTGTCAGCGGTTGCCGCGCAAGGCGCTGCCCTTGGGCGGGGAGCTGCTTTTGGTGTGGGGCGGCGAGGGATCGGTCGCGGCGTCTTCGGAGGACGCGGGCGTTGCCGCCGTCAGGGTGGACGGAGGCGAGATCGGCGTTTCCGGGGTTTCGGCGGGCAACACGGAGATCGCCATCCAAACCGCCTCCGGCGAATTGCAGGTGCCGGTGCAGGTTGGGAAGGGCGGCTGATGCGCCGCTTGGGGTTGGCGCTTCAGGGGGCGCTGCTGCTGTCCGCCGTGGGACGGGACTGGCAATTCCTGTTCTCTGCCTGTAAATTTTAACCATCACTTAAAATTATCATGATGATTTGAACCAGATGTTCAAGAGAAACCTTGTTCTGCCGAAGCCGGGGCAGGAGACCTTCTTCCTTTGGGGGCCGCGCCAAACCGGCAAGAGCACCCTCTTGAAGCAGCGCTATCAAGAGGCCCGCTGGCTTGACTTGCTGAAAACGGATGTGTTCCGGCATTACGCCGTGAACCCGGAGCGGCTGCGCCAGGAGATCGAGGCGGAGAGGCCGTCGCCCGGCCGGCAAGTCGTCATTGACGAGGTGCAGAAAGTTCCCGCCCTGCTTGACGAAGTGCATTGGCTGATGGAGAACCGCGGTCTGCATTTCGCTTTGTGCGGGTCCAGCGCCCGAAAAGTGCGGCGTGGCGGCGCCAATCTGCTGGGCGGACGGGCGTTGCGCTACGAGATGCATGGTTTAACGGCCGGCGAATTGGGCGGCGCATTTGACCTAACGCGGGTGCTCAACCACGGCTATCTGCCCCGCATGCACCAGTCCACCCGCCCCGCCCGTCTTTTGGATTCCTACATTGCGGACTACCTCAAAGATGAGGTGGCGGCGGAAGGCTTGGTTAGAAGCCTGCCCGCCTTTGCTGGCTTTCTGGAGGCCGCTGCGCTCTGCGACGGGGAACTGATCAACTTCTCCAACATCGCCAACGACTGCGCCGTGTCCAGCCAAACGGCCAAGGCGTACTTCGGCATCTTGGAGGACAGCTTACTGGGCCGTTGGCTTCCCGCCTACCGGAAGCGGCGCAAGCGGCGGCTCATCCAGGCGCCGAAGTTCTATTTCGCCGATGTTGGCGTCGTCAACCGGCTAGCCCGCAGGGGGAACTTGGCCCCGGGTTCCGAGCTGTACGGCAAGGCGTTCGAGAATTGGGTGTTCCACGAGCTTTCCACCTGCCGGGCCTATCGGGAATGGGATCTCGAGCTGTCCTATTGGCGGCTGGCGGGAGGCACGGAGGTGGATTTCGTGCTTGGCGACATGCGACTTGTGGTGGAGGCCAAGGCCAGCGCCCGAATCACGTCCAACCACCTGAAAGGGCTGAGGAGCTTGGCGGAGGAGCATCCACTGGTTGGCCAGCGCATTGTGGTGTGCCTGGAACCCCGGCCAAGGCGCACCGACGACGGCATAGACATTCTCCCAGCGCGGGCTTTCGTCGAACGCCTTTGGCGCGGGGAGCTTGACCATGATTGACGACGCCTTAAGCCTGATCAGCGAGCACACCTTGGCGGCGGAGGTGTTCTGCGTGGTGTTCGCCACCGCCTTGGTGCGCTACTTGGCCGCCCGCGCCCTCAACCATTTGGCGCGTCAGTCGGAGAAGACCCGCAACCGCTACGACGACGCCCTGTTCGCCGCCGTCCGCAGGCCCTTGGGCTGGCTGGTTTGGGTGTTGGGCGTCACCTGGGCGGCGCAGATCATCGGCGATGAGACCGGCGCCGCAATCTTCGCCTACGCGGAGCGGGTGCGGGACGTGGGCCTTATCTGGATGCTGGCTTGGTTCGCCGTTCGCTTCATTGGCGAGGTGGAGGAGCAGGTCATCAACAGCGAGCCCGGCGGCAAGGCCGCAGCCGGCGCCGCTGCTGGGCAGCGGCTGCAGGACAGCGCCACCGCGAAGCGCCAGCAGGACGTGATGACCGCCAAGGCCATCGCCAAGATATTGAGGGTTTCGGTGCTGGTCACCGGCGTACTGCTGGCCATGCAGGCGCTGGGCTTCACCATCTCCGGGGTGCTCGCCTTCGGCGGCATTGGCGGCATCGCGGTGGGCTTCGCCGCTAGGGAGTTGCTGGCCAACTTCTTCGGCGCCCTGATGATCTTCATGGACCGCCCGTTCGCCGTTGGCGATTGGGTGCGCTCGCCGGACAAGGAGATTGAAGGCACGGTGGAGGAGATCGGCTGGCGGATGACGCGCATCCGCACCTTTGACCAGCGGCCCCTGTACGTGCCCAACTCCACCTTCGCCACCTTGACGGTGGAGAATCCTTCGCGGATGCTCAACCGGCGCATTCATGAGACCATCGGCCTGCGCTATGATGACATTGAAGCCATGCCCGCCGTTGTCAGCGAAGTGGAGGCCATGCTCAAAAGCCATCCGGACATCGACTGCAACGCCACCCTGATGGTCAACTTCGTCACCTTCGGCCCCTCGTCCTTGGATTTCTTCATCTACGCCTTCACGCGCACGACGGTTTGGGAGGAGTACCACAGGGTCAAGCAGGACGTGCTGCTGAAGGTGGCGGAGATCATCAACCGCCGCGGCGCCGAAATCGCCTTCCCCACCCAAACCCTGCACTTGGCGGCGACAGCCTCATGAACAAACCGCCCCCGGACGTGCTGGAGGCTTGGGAAAGGGCGGAGGTGATCGTTGATGCCGGGGCCTTGACCCGGGCGGTGGACCAGACCGCAGTGCGCATCACCTTGGCGCTGCAGGACGCCAACCCCTTGGTGCTTTGCGTGATGCACGGCGGGTTGATCTACTGCGGGCGCTTGCTGGAGCGCCTGCACTTTCCCTTGGAGCTGGGCTATGTGCATGTGGCCCGCTACCGGGACGGCACCGCCGGAGGCGCCTTGGATTGGATTGCCTCCCCCACCCAAAGCGTCGCCGGGCGCGAAGTGCTGATCGTCGATGACGTGCTGGACCGGGGCGAAACCCTGGAGGCGGTGTGCGAATGGATGGCCGCCGCCGGGGCGGCCAAGGTGTGGTCCACCGTGCTGGTCAGGAAGGACGTGCCCAGCAACCGGGTGGTGGAGGTGGATTTCGCGGCTGTGCAGTGCCCGGACCGCTATCTGGTGGGCTGCGGCATGGACTATCGCGGCTACTTGCGCAACTTGGCGGACCTTAGGGCGGTGCCGGCGGACTTGGAGGACGGCTCTTGACGGGAGCGGCTTGTTGTGGGGCGGGGCGTTAGCACCGGGCTGCTCGTCGGTTCGGGAGGGCCTTCGCTGCCGCCGCAGTTCGCACGGCGGCGAATGCCGCGGGAAACGCCCTATGGGGAAGCGGCGGACGGCTTTTTTCGTGGCGTCCTGAATGGCGCGGAGCTCACTGTCCTGCATCGCCACGGCGAGCCGCGCCAACATGCGCCGCATGCCATCAACTACCGCGCCAACCTGTGGCTGCTGCGCTCGTTGGGCGTGGAGCGGCTGGTGGCCACCTACGCGGTTGGCGCCATAGAGGCCGGGCTGCAGTTGGGGGATTTGGCGGCCCCGGAGCAGCTCATCGACTACAGCTGGGGCAGGGCGCAAACCTTTGACGAAACCGGCGCCACCCATGTCGATTGCACCCAGCCGTTCGATGCCGAACTGGCCAATGCGCTGGCCGCCGCCGCCCGACGCGCCGGCGTTCCGCTGGCCCGAGGCGGCGTTTATGGCTGCACCCAAGGGCCGCGGCTTGAGACCGCTGCGGAAATAGACCGCTTGGAGCGCGACGGCTGCACCCTGGTCGGCATGACCGCCATGCCCGAAGCCGGCTTGGCGCGGGAGCTGGGGTTGCCCATCGCGCCCCTGTGCATCGTCGTCAACCCAGCGGCCGGGCGGGGCAAGGAAGCGGACCGAATCGACTTGTCGGCGATGCAGCAAGCGGCGCACGGCGGCTTTGCCAAGGTGTTGGCGGTGCTCGGCGAACTGTTGGGCGGCTGACCAGCCAATGGACCAATGCGCCGCCGACCAGCGCACTCCACATGGGCTGTGCGGGATCACTTGCCTTCCGGGCTTTTTCCCGTCAGGCGGCCCTGTCCGGAGGAATGGCTTGTTCCGCGGGTGTTCGCATCCCCAGGGAGCGGTGCGGCCCGGGAGCGGGTCACTCCGCCAGCACGTCGACGCGCGGGGCCAGGCAGTAGCCGCCGTGCCGGCGCCCGTCGTCCACCCACAGCACCGCCCGGCGCCCGGACGCGAACGCCAACTGCGCCGCGTCGTAAAGACGCCGCGCCGCCGCCTTGGAGACGTGCTCCCCGGAGCAGCCGAACGTCACCCAGCGCCCCGGACAGTCCAGGCCCGTCGCCTCCGCAACGGACTCCCCCAGCTGCGCCATGCAGCCCCCGTAGAGCCCGTCCTCCGCCGCCAGCGTGCGCACCACCGCCGCCGACATGCGCATCTCCGCCGCCTGCGCCCCGGGCGCCAAGCCCCCCAGCGCCGCGCACAGCAGGCCCGCCGCGCGCAGCTTGGCGCCGACCGTCGTTTTGTCTCCGCTCATCGTTCGTCTCCTTCGTTCGTTGCTTGATTCAGGGCCTTGGAACGCAGTTGCAGGCCGCCCGCCTTGAAGCTCACTGGGGTTCGGCGCCCGGCGGGAGTTCGCCGGAGGCGTCCGCGGCCGGCGGGCTCGCGCCCGTCAGCCAGAGCAGCCGCCAGCCGCGCGAGAACGGGCGCGACTCCGGCAGAACCTCCACTTGGAGGGACGCCTCCGCGGACAGCCCGTCCGCGTCCGTGGCCGTGATGGTCACCGTCACCAAGCCCTCCCGGCCCTCGCCGTTCGGCAGCACCCTCAGAACGCCCCCGGCCACGCTGACCGACGCCAGGGACGCATCGCTCGACTCCGCCGCCCAGGCCAGTTCCTCCCCGCCGTCCGCCTCGAAGAACTCCGCAAGGTCGATCCCCACCGCACCGCCGAGGGACTCGGCCTCCAGGCCCGGAACCGCCCGCACCAGGCGCGGCGGGCGCTTGAACAGCAGCAGGCCCGGACCCGCCGCCGTCCGAACCCCCTGAAAGCATGGGCGTCGGCCGTCCTGCACGTCCCCGCACAGGCCCGCCGGAACCTCGGGGGCGCCGGCCGGCGACAGCCGCGCCGCCCCGCCCGCCGTCAGCGCAACCGCGATGGGGGCGCTGGAAGTCTCCCCGGCCCCGATGCGGGCCGTTTCCGTCGAAAGCTCCGCGCTCCCCCGCACGGCCAGGCCGGCGGACAGGGCGAACGGGGCGCCCTCCCGCACCCGCGCCGCCACCGTGGCCGGGCCGGGCGCCCAGGGCTCCGCGTCCGTGCGGGCCAACTCCATCGTCAGCGTGAACGGCGCGCCGGGGTTGTCAAGAAGGTTCAACTCGTCCAGCCCGGAAAGCCCCTTGAAGAAGCCGGCCGGCAGCGACTCGACGCGGTTGCCGGACAAGTCCAGCCGCGACAGCGAAGGGGCGCCGGACAGCAGTTCGGACGGCAGGCCGGACAGCCGGTTCCCGGACAGGTCCAGCGACGACAGGCGGCTTGAATCGTCGAACAGCCCCGCCGGAAGCGCCGCCAGGCGGTTGCCGTCCAGGCGCAGGCGCTCCAGCGACCCCAGGCCCGCGAACAGGCCCTCCGGCAGCGCCGCCAGCCGGTTCCGGTGCAGGTGCAGAACCCGCAGCCCGGACAGGCCCAGAAGGTCCCGCTCACGCAGCGCAGCGATCCCCCGCCCGCGCAGGTCCAAATAGCCCCGCCCGGCCAGGTCCCGAACCGAAGGCGCCCAGCACTCCCGCGCACCCCGCAGCGCGTCCCGAACCTCGGCGCTGCGGTCGCACACGCCCTCCTGCACCACCGCCCGCATTGAGACGACTCCCGAAGCCCAGTCCGCACCCGCCGCCGGCGGCGCCAGCTCCACCCGCAGGAACTCCCGCGCCGGCTCGATCTCCCCGTCGTCGGACACCGCAACCTCAATGAGCGCCTCCGTCTCCCCGGCCGCAACCGCGCCCGACCCCGACAGCGCCGCCAAGTCCCCGGCGTCCGCGTCCGCCGTCAAGGGATCCCCGTCCGCAACCGCCCGCCAGGCGAACGCCGCGGACGCCTCGGAGGTCCGGCTCAAGCGAAGCCGCAGCCGCAGCATCCCGCCCTCCGGCGCCGACGCCTCCGCCTCCGCGAACGACAGAACGCGCCCCACCGACGCCGAGAAGCTGGTCCGGGCGCTCAAGCCCCCCTCGTCCTCGGCCGTCACCGTCACCGTCGCCAGCCCCGGCGCCAGGCCCTCCACCAGAACCACGCCCCCCACCGCCCGCGCCGAGGCCGCGGACGGGTTCGAGGACTCCGCGGAATGGCGCAGGCGCCCCGGCGCCTCGTCCCCGAACACCCCGACCAGCGAAACACGCGCCAACTCCCCCGGGTCGATGTCCAGATCGTCGATCCCGCGCCGGACGTAGGGCGCAAGGTTGACCGGCGTGACCGGCGGCCCGGGGGACGGCACTGCGAACTGCGTGGAGGGGTCGAGCCCGCCGTACTTCAGCGACGGGTACTGGTCCGAGGCGCCGAAGTCCCAGGCGTCGTCGTCCGCGTCGATGCGGCCGTCGCCGTCCGTGTCGTGGTCGTCCCAGTACGCGTAGATGTCCGTTCCCCCGCTGCCGTACGCGGTCGGCGTCTGCAGGCCGTTGGTGGTCTGGGTCGTGCCCCGGGCGCTGGAACTCTGCCCTGTCGTCTGGCTGTCCCAGTAGGACGCCGGCGCACTGACGTAGTTATAGGCGCGCCCTATCAGACCACCCTGAATAGCGGACCCGGTCGCGGACACCGCTCCGCGGGCGTAGGAGTTCGTGAAGACCGAAAAGCGGGTCGACGCCTCCCCGACCAGCCCGCCGACCTCCCCCGTGCCGCTGAGGGCATGCACATGCACCGCCCCGGCCGCGTAGCTGGCAACGATTTCCGCTTGCGTAGACCCCACCAGGCCGCCGACTGCAGGCGAAAGGTTCGACCTGCCCGAAACGGCCGCCGTCGCGTAGCAGGCGCGGATGACGCCAAGGTTGTGGGCCCCCACGAGGCCGCCCACCAATGCGCCGCGGGCGCCGCCGCTGTAGGACGCCGACACCGCGCCGCCGCGGACGTAGACTGCCTCGACGGTTCCATCGGTGAATCCGGCCAAGGCGCCCACGCCCGCCCGGGGGCCGCTGGGGCCGCTTGTCGACGACACGGCGAAGTCGACCAGGCCCAGGTTCGACATGACGCTGCCCGATCCCAGTCCCCAGAACAGTCCCCGTTCGCCGCCGCCGCGGGTGGCCAGGTTGGCGATCGTGCGGTTGTTGCCGTGGAAGGTTGCGTTGTACTCGCCGCCGATGGGCGCCCAGTTGGGGTAGGCGTCGCTGGCGTCGACGGCGCCGTCGCCGTTGGTGTCGAAGTCCAGGTCCGCGGTCAGCTCGTAGCCCGTGCAGCCGTCCGACAGCTGGTCGCCGTCGCCGCCGTCCGGGCAGCCCATGCCCGTGGCGGCGCTCGGAAAAGCGGCGGCGTAGGCCGCGGCGTTGCCGGCGGCCACCGCGCCGTTGCCGTCCACGTCCCAGCGCATCGCGTTCAGCTTGGCCAGGCTGTCGATCTCGATGAGCTGGTCGTCGTCGGCGTCGTAGTCGGTGCCGGTGCGCTCGTCGTCGGCGACCGTCACGCGCACGGTGCGGTCCGCTACGGCGCTCGACGCGTAGCCGCCGCCGGTGGCGACGTTGGTCACCAGCGCCAGCTCGTCCACGGCGTCCGAGACGTCGCCGGTGGGCTGGCTTTCCAGGACGACCGTGTAGGAGCCGGCGCCGCCGCCTCCGGCGAGTAGGCCGGCTCCAAGTGGATGCCGAGGCGGTCCATGGCCTGCTTGAACTGGGTCGGGTGGGCCTCGTCCACCTTGCCGCCCGCGGTCTTGGTGCGCCAGTAGTGGCTGCCCCGGTCGGTGCGCAGTTCGCAGAAAAGTCCTTTTGCGTCAATGGCTTCCCGCACGCCGCGCAAGCTGCTCTCGGTGCCCTCCTGCTCGCAGAAGAACGCGGAGCAGATTTCGTTCGTGGCGTCGTCCATGGTCACCACCAAGTCCCAGACCTTGCCGGGCGCCCATTCGTGGGTGCTGGCGTCCTGGTGCAGCACCATGCCGGGCATGGGCGCGGGTTCGCGGCGCTCGCGGTGCTTGCCCTTGGCGCTGCGCTTCGGCGCCGCGCCGGCCTCCTGCAGGTGCGAGCGCACCCAGTTGTAGGAGCGCTCGCCGCCGCGCTCCCGGTAGTGGTCATGATGGTGGCGGATGTTCCAGCCCTCGTAGTTGCCCCGGTAGTCGGCGATGAGGCGCACCACCTCGTCCACCGGCGCGGCATTGTGCGCCTTGCGCCCCAAGCGCCGATCCACGACCGGCTCCATGCCCCCATCCTCATGGTCCGCCACCCATCGGCGAAAAGTGCGGTCGGACACGCCCAGCATGATGGCCGCCTCCTCCTGGGTGATCCGACCCTTCGTCCAGAATCCATAGGGGCATCCTCAAAACACTGCATCTTCCGATCCTCCTTGGCTTTGGCGTCCTGCATCGGCTCCCTCCTCGAAAAAGGCAAAAGCCATAGCCTGATCGCCAAACGGGAACCGGACAATTAGCGTGAGCTCAAACCGGACAACAAGCATGTTCTCGACAAGCCCTTGCACTCGTCCTTTCCTGCGTTAGAATGGTCCGCCATCGGACGCCTCTTGGGGCGCGATGCTGCGGGAATAGCTCAGTTGGTAGAGCACGACCTTGCCAAGGTCGGGGTCGCGAGTTCAAGTCTCGTTTCCCGCTCCACTTCTCCCTTGGTTGCCAAGCCGCCGGCGCCTAGGCGACGGTTCGCCTCCCGGTCTTGCCCGCTGGCGTTGACTTAGTGGTCTTGGGGGCGCGCAACCCCCGCCGGCACCCTAATGGACGCCACCAAGGACTGCACGGCGGCTGGAACGGCCGGCGTCGTGCGGCTGACCAACAGGGCGACGGTGAAGTTCAGCAAGGCCCCGACCGCGCCGATGCCCTCCGGCGAGATGCCAAACCACCAGTGGGCGGCGTTGTTTTGCTCCGGCGCAACGAACTTGAACCAAGCGATGTAGATGAGGGTGAAGGCCAGCCCGGCCAGCATGCCGGCGATGGCCCCCTCCTTGGTGGTGCGCAGGGTGAAAATGCCCAGCAGAATGGCCGGAAACAGGGACGCCGCCGCCAAGCCGAAGGCGAACGCCACCACTTGGGCGACGAAGGCTGGCGGGTTGATGCCCAAGTAGCCGGCCACAACGATGGCGGCGACCGCCGAGATGCGGGCGTAGAACAACTCCTGCCGGTCGCTGATGCCCCTTGCCAAGGTCTTTTTCACTAGGTCGTGGGAGACCGAGGCGGAGATGACCAGCAGCAGCCCGGCCGCGGTGGAGAGCGCCGCCGCCAGCCCGCCGGCGGCCACCAAGGCGATCACCCAGCCGGGCAGGGCGGCGATTTCCGGGTTGGCCAGCACCATGATGTCCCGGTCCACATAGACCTCGTTGCCCGCCTCCGTCGGCGCATTGGCCAGTTGCCGTTCGCCGTGCGGGCCGCGTTCGCCGGTGAAGGCGGGGGCGCCCGCAAAGGCCGCGCCCGGTGCGTACTGAATGGCGCCGTCGCCGTTCTTGTCCAGCCAGCCGATCAAGCCGATGCTTTCCCAGTGCTTGAACCAACCCGCGGTTTCGGCGTAGGGAACCTCATGCACGGTGTTGATGAAGTTGAGCCGGGCGAAGGCGCCCACCGCCGGGGCCGTGGTGTAGAGCAGGGCGATGCACAGCAGGGCGTAGCCGGCCGAGCGGCGGGCGTCCGACACCTTGGGCACCGTGAAGAAGCGGACGATGACGTGGGGCAGGCCGGCGGTGCCGATCATCAGCGCCAAGGTGATGGCGAAGACGTCGATCATGGCCTTGTTGCCGTCGGTGTAGGCGGTGAAGCCGAGGTCCACCAGGGTGCGGTCCAGCTTCTCCAGCACCCGCAGGCCGCTGCCGTCGGCCGCCTCCGCGCCGAGGCCGAGTTGCGGGATGGGTGTGCCCGTCACCAGCAGGGAGATGAACACGGCCGGCGTCAAGTAGGCGAAGATCAACACGCAGTATTGGGCCACCTGGGTGTAGGTGATGCCCTTCATGCCGCCGAGCACGGCGTAGAAGAACACCACCGCCATGCCGATGGCCACGCCCCAATGGATGGGAACGTGCAGGAAGTGGCTGAAGACGATGCCCACCCCGCGCATCTGCCCGGCGACGTAGGTGAAGGACACCAGAATGAGGCAGACCACCGCCACCACCCGGGCGGCGTTGGAGTAGTAGCGGGCGCCGATGAAGTCCGGCACCGTGAACTCCCCGAACTTGCGCAGGTAGGGCGCGAGCAGCAGCGCCAGCAGGACGTAGCCGCCCGTCCAGCCCATCAGATAGACGGCGCCGTCGTAGCCCATGAAGGCGATGATCCCGGCCATGGAGATGAAGGAGGCGGCGCTCATCCAGTCCGCCGCGGTGGCCATGCCGTTGGCGATGGGATGGACGCCGCCGCCGGCGACGTAGAACTCCCCGGTGGAGGCGGCCCGCGACCAGACGGCGATGCCGATGTAGAGCGCGAAGCTTAAGCCCACGAACAGGTAGGTTAGGGCCTCTACGGACATGGGGCCGCCGCCGCGCAATTCGAAGCCGCGCTCATTGTTCGCTCTTTCCCGGCGGTTCGGAAGTCTCCCCGTCCCCCTCATCGCCGACGCCGTATTTGCGGTCAATGCGGCGCATGGCGGCGGCATAGACGAATATCAGCAGGATGAAGACGTAGATGCTGCCCTGTTGCGCCCACCAAAAACCCAGCTTGAAGCCGAAGAAGGGAATGCGGTTCAGGGGTTCCGCCAACAGGATGCCGAAGCCGAAGGAGACCAGGAACCAAAGCGCCAGCAGCAAGCCCACCAAGCGCAGGTTGGCCCGCCAGTATGCGCGGCGCCTATCCTGCATTTCCGTCACGCCTCAAGCGGCGCCTTGCCCACTCAGGGCGGTGGCGGGCGTCCGCAGCGCCATCCGGCAAAGACTCTCGGAATGGCGCTTGGCGCTCCCCACGTCGGACTCGTCCTCACGCCTGCCCATGCTTCCGCAACCTTGGCGTCTTGGTGGCCGCGGATGGGGAAACTGGTGTTGGCGGATGTTCCTGCTTGTTCATCGGGGCTTTGGAGGAAACCCGTCGGTCAAGGCTGATTGCTGCGCTCGGGGCGTTCCGGGCGTCCTACCTCCGCCCGGATGGCCTCATGCAGTTCGTCGAGCTTGTCGATGATGGCGTCAACGCTGCGGAACCCGGCTTGGAAGATGGCGGTGGCGTTGAGGGCGCCGCCGGCGAAGCCCATTTCCGCCACTTGGTGGCAGCGCCGCAGCACGTTGTCCAGGTTGGTGTAGAAGCCCTTGCCGCGGTCATCCCGGGGCGGCACGTCCAGCATCATTTGCAGGCCAATGGCGTCCGGGTCCCGCCCGGCGGCGGCGGCGTGCTTGCGGATGGTCTCCAGCATCTTCGCAGCCTGCTCCCTGTCCTCAAGCGCCGGGGCCAGCCAACCATCCGCCAGTGCGCCGACGCGCTTCAGCGCCTGCGGCGCAAAGCCCCCCACCCAGATGGGCAGCTTGGCGCCTTGCGGCGGCTTGGGCTCCAAGGCCATGGCCTGCATGGGGTTGAACTTGCCGTTGAAGTCGATCTGCGCATCCGACCAGCAAGCCCGCAGCAGGGCGATGGCCTCGTCCATGCGCCGCCCGCGGTTGCTGAAGTCCTCCCCCAGCGCCTCGTATTCGGACGCCTGCCAGCCCACCCCGACGCCCAACCGCAGGCGCCCGCCGGACAGGATGTCCAAGGTGGCCACCTGCTTGGCCACCAGCACCGGCTGGCGCTGCGGCAGAATCAGCACCTCGGTGCCGAGGCCGATGCGCCGCGTTGCGGCGGCCATGTAGCCTAGGGTTACCAGCGCCTCCAGAATTGGCATCTTGGGCGGATAGACGGGCTTGGCCCGGGAGGGCGCGGGATAGCCCATCACCACATGGTCGAAGATGTCGAGCTGATCGTAGCCGATGTCCTCAATGGCCTTGGCCAGCCGGGCCACCGCCTCCGGCCCCTCCCGATAGGCGACGCTGGGGAATTCGACGGACAGTTTCATGGTGTGGAAGCGCCTCTTCGCAAAAGTGCGCACTCTAGCGTTGTGGGGCGGCGCTTGTAAACGATTCCGATGCCGTCCTCGCCAGCCGCCGGCGGGATCCCCAATCCCCGGATAAGGATCGCCCGGCCCGCTGCTGGCGACCCCTAGGAACGCGGGCCCAAGGCTCCTATGCGAACTCGCCGTTGGTTTGCCGCACCCGCTCCAGCAGTTCGCCGCCGGTGGCGCAGTCGATGATGAGCTCGCCCACCTCCGCGAAGCGCTCCGCGTCCCGCACCTCCGCCAGCAGCCCGGAAAGGGCCTGCGCAGTGGCCGCGTCAAAGCGCCGCGCCGCCATGCGCCGCAGCAGGCCGCGCTCCGCCGCCCAGCCCTCCTCAAGCCCGGCAGTGCGGCCTTCCTGACGCCCTTCCCGCCGGCCTTGCTCGCGGCCCTTCTGGAGGAACTCCGCCTCCCATTCGTCAAACCTCGTCGCCAAGCCCATAGGATCCTCCATCAACTCCAACGCCAGGCGCACGTCCGCGCCGCCGCCGCCAAACCTCTTCGCAACCATCGCCCCCAGAACGTCCCTGAGATCCCGCCTCAAGGGCTCATCGCCGGGACCGCGCAGCAAGCCGAACAGCGCGCCGACCCGCCCCGGCAACTCCGACGCCCGCCCGCAGCGCTGCAGGGCGAACAGCGCCAAGGCCCGGTTGCCGCCCCGACCACGCCCCGCATCCTGCTCCCCAACGGACTCCCCGTCAAGCGCCAAGTAGCGCAACTCCGGCTGCATGGGCAGCCGCGCCCCAAGCCCAGCCGCCGTCAACCCGCCCAGGCTCAGGGGCGCGGTCCAGCGGCCGCGGCCGGTGTACGCCACCACGCAGAGCACTTCGGGGAGCTCCCGGCCCGGCCCCGGCAGCCCCCGCCGAAGCAGGTCCTGCCGGGCCAGGGCGGCGTAGGCGTCCAGGCGCAGCGCCATGTGCGCATCCACGGCGGACTGGAACTCCAGCACCAGC
This sequence comes from Candidatus Azophilus sp., assembly GCA_965200465.1. GTDB lineage: Bacteria > Pseudomonadota > Gammaproteobacteria > Pseudomonadales > Azotimanducaceae > Azophilus. The sequence continues at coordinate 1,323,615 of OZ241358.1, forward strand.
AGCAGCCGGTCCTGCGGCGGGCGTCCCGCCGAGGGGCGGAAGCCGACGCTCAGGGGCATGTCCGCGAAGCGCTGCTTGGCCCCCTTGCCGACGTTGGCGGAGGGCAGGCGGCGCAGGGTGCGCAGGTCCAGGTCCCCGGTCAGGCTGCGGGGCAGCAGGCGGATGAGGTCGCGCGCCATAGCGGGGTGGGCGAAGGCGGCCTTGTCGATGGGGTCGTCCATGCGGGCAGCTTGCCCTGCTCGGAAGGGAGGCGCGCAGCGACATCCGCCCGATCCTGTGTGCGAATTCACCACTGCGTGGTTGTGTGAGTTACTCCGTTGGCGTTTGCGACATCGCCCATCGGAGCCGTCGGCGGACTTGGCGGGCGCAAATCGCAGGACGGCCAGCCGCGGCGGGTGCGTTGTGGGCTTCAAACGGAGTGCTCCGGAGTTTCAGTCGAAGGTTGCCGCCTTAGGATGAATTGAGCGGATGAAGACATCCTTGCAGCTTAAGAAATCGCGTCCGAAAGCTCGATTTTCAGCAGACTGTTAGGGGGGTGGAATTGGAGATGCGCACCCGGTGGCCTTATAGTCGCTGGGCCGCCCGTCAATTGGCGGAAAACAGGCGCTTTGAGGGAGTACAGTGAACAAAATGCAGCCCATTCGCCCCGCCGCCACCGTCATCCTGCTGCGCGAGGCCGCCAAGGGGTTTGAGGTCTTCATGCTCAAGCGAAGCAGCCGCTCCGCCTTCGCCGGGGGCATGTTCGTCTTTCCCGGCGGCCGGGTGGATGGCGACGACCACCTGCACAGGTACGACGCCGTGCGCCAAGGCCCGGCGGCCGCCCAAGCGGAGCAGGCCAAGGCGTTGGGAGCGGAGTGGCGCGGCTACTGGATTGCCGGCATCCGCGAGAGCTTTGAGGAGGCCGGCCTGCTGCTGGCCTATAGAAACGGCGGCCTGCTGGCCTACGTCGACCAGGCCGAACGCACCCGCTTCGCCGCCTATCGAAAGCCCCTGCACGGGCGGCGGCTCCGGCTGTTCGACATCTGCCGGCGGGAGGGCCTAAAACTGGCGGTGGACCGAATCCACTTCCACAGCCGCTTCGTCACCCCCTTGGGCCGCCCGCGCCGCTTCGACACCCGCTTTTTCATCGCCGCCGCTCCAGCCGGGCAGGTCGGCCGCCACGACGAGCACGAAACGGTGGACAGCATCTGGATTTCCCCCGCCGCAGCCCTAGCCCGAAACGAGGGGAAGGAATTCGGCCTGATGCAGGTCACCCGCCACCAATTGCGGCAGCTGGCCAAATTCGCTTCCGCCGAAGCCGCGCTGGCCGCGGCGGCGGCCAACAGGAAATTTCCGGTGCATCGCCCGGTGCTGCCGCCCAACGTGCCGCCGTGACCAGCGCACCCGAAGGAGGGGCGCGACGGGTTGTCAACGCCGACATCCAAACGCTGTTGCCCCCTAAGGCGTCTTGAAGGGCATCGCTTCCGTCAACCCCTTTTTCATAATTTGCTCCATGCAATCATGGTGGCATTGTGCGCTTTGGTTTCGCCGGAACGCATCTGCTTGCCAGAGAAAACGGCTTTCCAACAATCTCTCGGCTAGGTTGCATTGCCACCGCTGATCTTATGTCCAAACACGAACAGCCTAGGGCCGCGTTGATTCCCTATCCGTGGATTCGGGGCGTCTCGCTTTGGCTTTCCCTCCCGTGCCGCACAAGTACGGCAACGAGGTGCTGGTTTAGGCTAACGCCCTCGTTTTCCGCAACACGGGCCAGTGTGCGATGAAGGCTTTTGGGAAGGCGAAGCGTCACTCGCCCGCTGAAGTTGTCTTGCAAGCGGTCCGGTGGGGGAAACGCTCTTCCGGCCTCGTTGAACATGGCCGCCGAGGTCTCAATAGTGTCGATGGCTAGATCATAGGCGTCCTGAGCGGATTCGGAGTATTCACGCACATCAGGCAGCTCTTTGACGCATGCTTCGAACAACGGCTTGCCTGCAAAAGAGACTCTGCGCAGCGTTACATGATATGCGTAAGGGTTTATCCTAGCTGTCATCTTAACCTCCTTCCAGCCTTCGCAAATCCTCGGAATAGGCTTCCAGCAGTTTCCTGATCCTGGCAACGTAAACTGGCTTAACCTGCGGATTTCGCCCATGGCCGCAGGAGAAAGATGCTGCCGTGAAGGCCGCCAGTCCCGGATGGGTTATGACCTTGTGGCCCTGCTTTTTGCCTTCTCGAACTACGAAACCCAACCCTTCGAGCCACCGAATCATGTCCTTGCACCTAATACCGGCGCCGCCGGCGGCTAGGCTGTCGAGCATCGACTGAAGATTGGTGGCGCTCATCGTCTTGACACCACATATAGTGTCAACCCGCTCGCCCGTCAACGTTTCTGCCCTGCTGATTTCGACGCTTGACAGTAGTCGACGCCAATTGCAGGCTGCCGCGCATGGAGATTAGGGATTACCAGCAGGAGCGGGACTTGGCGGCGGTGCAGCGGGTCTGGCGGGAGATCGGCTGGATTTCCACGGAGGCCGGCGCACAGTGCTTGGCGGATTTTCTGGCCGTGGGCCGCAGCTTGGTGGCGGCCTTGGACGGGGAGGCGGAGTGCTTGGTTCACGCCGTGCTGGGCGCCATGCGCTATCAGGACGGGGATGCGCCCATGTGCGCGGTGACGGCGGCCACCACCGGCCGGGTGGCCCGCCAGCGGGGCATGGCCCTGCAGTTGACCGCTCGGCAGGTGGCCGCCGGCGCCTTGGACGGGGCGGAAGTGGCGGTGCTGGGGGTGTTCGACCAAGGCTACTATGACCGCTTGGGCTTCGGCACCGGCAGCTATGACCACTTCTTTCGCTTCGACCCGGCCACCCTGTTGGTGGATGCGGATTTTCGCCCGCCGCGGCGCCTTGCGCCGGAGGACTGGCGGGCCGTGCATGGCGCCATGCTGGCCCGGCGGCGCGGGCATGGCGGCTGCGTGCTGCATCCGCCGGAGGTGACGAAGGCGGAACTGGTCTGGCGACCCAACGGCTTTGGCTTCGGCTACGGGGAGGGCGGGGCGCTCACCCATTGCCTGTGGCTGGCCGCCGCCGAGGGAGCGCTCAACCAAGGCCCCTACAGCGTGCAGATGCTCGCCCACCAAACGCCGGAGCAATTGATGGAGCTGCTGGCCCTGCTCAGATCCTTGGCTGATCAGATAGCGTTGCTCGAGATGAGCGAACCGCAGGACGTTCAGTTGCAGACCTTGCTGCGGCAGCCTTTCCGCCATCGCCGGGCGACTAGGAACTCGGACTTCGCCGCCCGTCACCATGCCGCGGCTTGGTGGCAGTTGCGGGTGCTCGACGTGGCGGCCTGCGTGGCCCGGCGGCGCTGGCCGGGTGAGGGGGTGTGCTTCAACTTGGCGCTGACGGACCCGCTGGCGGCCATCCTGCCGAGCGGCTCTTGGCGGGGTTGTGCCGGCGACTACCGCGTCACCATCGCCGAAAACTCCTTCGCCGAAGCGGGGCGAAGCGCCGGCTGGCCCACCCTGCGGGCCTCCGTCAACGCCTTCAGCCGCCTTTGGCTCGGCGTGGCTCCGGCCTCAAGCCTCGCCATCACGGACGGCCTGCAAACGGACGACCCGGCCTTGCTGCCCCGCTTGGACGAAGCCTTGCGCCTGCCGCCGCCGCAGCCGGGGTGGGATTTCTAATTGGCGCAGGCCTCCAGCCTAGCTGCGGTGGGCTTTGGCTTGCGCAACGGCCTCACTCCGGTTGGGGCACGATGCGCAGGTAGGGCTTGGGTGCCTTCCAGCCGTTCGGAAACTTCTTCTTCGCCTCCTCGTCGGACACCGCCGGCACGATGATCACATCCTCCCCCCGGCGCCAGTTCACCGGCGTGGCCACCTTGTGCTTGGCGGTGAGCTGGCAGGAGTCCAGCAGGCGCAGCACCTCGTCGAAGTTGCGCCCGGTGCTCATGGGGTAGGTCAGCATGGCCTTGATGGTCTTGTCCGGGCCGATGACGAACACCGAGCGCACCGTGGCGTTGTCCGCCGCGGTGCGGCCCGCGGCGGCGTCCCCGGCTTCGGCCGGCAGCATGTCGTAGAGCTTGGCCACCTTAAGCTCCGGATCCCCGATCAGCGGGTAGTTCACCGCATGGCCTTGGGTTTCCTCAATGTCTTTGGACCACTCTGCGTGATGGTCCACCGGGTCCACGCTTAGGCCGAGAATCTTGCAGTTGCGCTTGGCGAACTCCGGCTGCAGGCCGGCCATGTAGCCGAGCTCCGTGGTGCAGACGGGAGTGAAGTCCTTGGGGTGGGAGAACAGAATGGCCCAGCCGTCGCCGACCCAATCATGGAAGTCGATGGCGCCCTGGGTGGTTTGGGCGTTGAAGTTGGGCGCTTCGGAATTGATGCGCAGCGTCATGGTTTCCTCCTGTGGAGCCTGGAAATGTTGGGCGGTAAATCTACCACACACTAAGAAATCAATGTCCCCATGAACTGCGCGCAAGGCTTGAGGTCGCCAGACACGTTGGCCGTTTCCAATGCCGCCATGCATTCGCTCCTGCGTCCCGTGGGCACCACGCACCAAGGATGGCCGCCATCCCCCCGAGGCTAAGGGCGTGCCAAGAAGCCCTGGAGCAAGCCAAGGCTGTTTTTGGTGGAATTCGCACTGACCGCAGGAGCATCCGAGCGGTCGGTCCGCTCCATTACGGAATCTGTCGGTTTTACGTATGACCCAAACGTTTCGTAGTGTACTTAGGGCCGCCGGGGGGCCAAGTGCGGACGTTGGGCCGCCAACTCCTCGAACGGCGAACCGTGCCGGGCGACGTAGGCGGCCCGATCCCAGAGGAAAAACCGCTTGTTGCGCGGGGTGAGCGAATCCACGCCCAGCCCGCGCTTGGTGGTGACGACGAACGGGACGGAGTCCAGCGCGCCCTGCGCTTTGCGGACGGCCAAGTGTCTCGGCTCATTCAAGCGCCTTCCGGCGGTGTGGAAAAACCTCTCCATGAACATGAACCCCTCCTCGCCGTCCACCCTCAGCACGAAGGCCTCGCGCAGGCTCTCCAACAACCCAATGGCCTCGCCCTCCTCCGTCAGGTCGCGAATGGCCTGCCAGTCGGAATGCATTTCGGCCTGCAAGCGGGCCGCGTCGGCGTCCCACCCCGTTCGGCCCATTTGCAGGCCGGAGGCGACGAAGACCAACAGCGCGGCGACCGCCACGCCGGCCACGGGCCGTTCGCCCCAGAGCTCGCCCACCCGCCGCAGGGCCAACGCGAAGAGCACCAGCGGGATGCCGATGTGGAACAGGTGCTCGAAATCGGTTGTGACGGAAACGCCGTGGCGCATGGGCAACGCCCAGCAAAAGCCGGCCAGCGCCAAGGACCCCAGCAGGATGCGGTGACGGAAGAACCAGACGCCCGCCAGGCAGAGCGCGGTCCCGACGGCGCCCACCACGCCAAGGGCCGGAATGGCCTGCAAATTCGGTGAGAACCTCGGTTGGGTCGGCGGACGGAAGTTTGTCATTGAGGCGCTCAAGGCGTCGGCGTAGCCGGGCCAGGCGTAGGGAACGAACATCGCACCGACCCCGTGGAGCTGCTGGCTCAGGAAACTCGGCCACCCGGGGAAGTCGCTGCGCCTGTCCTTGAAAACCGGGTCCTGCCCCGTGCGCCTCAGCATCGACCTGTACGACGGCAATTCGGCCAAGGACGCCGGGCCTCCTATGCGGGCCGACTCCGCGGAGCGCTCGTTGGCGAACTGCAGGGAGAGCACCGAGAGGCCGAGCAGCAGGGCCACGAAGCCGAGCCGCGCATGGCGGCTGCGGACGCAGGCGACGGCCATGGCCCTCGCCTGCCGGAAGGGGTGCCCCGGGGCGGCGGCGCGCGCCAGTTCGACGCCGAGGCCCAACGCGATGAACGGCAGCAGCAGCGCGTAAACGTGCCAGCCCAACAGCAGCGCGGCGCAGGTCTTGGCGAGCAGCGGGCGGAAGCGCCCCTCCTGAACGAAAACGACCATGCCGTGCCAAACCAGCATCACCGCGAACAGGTCCATCACCCCTTCGTTGGAGACCATGTCCCTGTAGTGCAGGCAGTGGTGGGAGGAGAACGCCAGGCCCGTCGCCGCCAAGGCGGCCCAGGGGCCGCCGACCAAGCGGCGCAGGGCGAGGAACGCCAGGACCGCGGCGCCGGCGAACAGCGCCGTCATCAGGGTTCGGGCGGCGAGGATCTTCGCCGACAGGTCGTCGCCGAAGGGAAGCATGGCCAGCTTCAGCAGCGCGAAGCCGCCGACGGGGAAGCGGTTGTAGAAGCCCAGGGGCAGGGGCTTGCCCGCCTCGTCCGAACGCCAGGCCGAAAGCTTGAAGAACATGAGGAAGCCGTGCTCGGCGGACAGATGCTCGGCGAGCGTCAGGTTCTTGGCCGAATTCCAGTTGTGCGGGGTGAAGGGCCGGTAAAGCGCTCCCTGATGGTCGCCGACCGGGAACATGGTCGCCAAGGCCAGCAGCAACAGCAGCAGGGGCAGGCCGCCTCGAATCCGACGAACCGCGGGCGGCGCAATTGCCAAACCCTCAAACCGCATGGGGTTGGGCGACGGGGCGCATTGATTTTTCTCCCTAATCCTCGTTTAAGGAATCGTTTAAGCGCATTGCAAGGCGCACCGTGCAAATTTTAGCTTATTCCGCCCCACGCAAGTCCGAAAGGCTCGGCACCTTGTGCAGCCTTGCCTGACAGCGCCCTAGGGTATCCGCCCCCGCTCCCTCGCAGAACAGGCTGTCCTTCTGGGCAGTACCGCCTGACGGACAAATGTCCGAAAGGTCGGTGATCCCGCACAGGCCCTAGTGTTGCGTTAGCGGCTGAGACTTTAGGCAGCTTTGCACTGTGTTAGTGTTCCGTTCAGTGTGGATGGCCGTAGGCGGCAGGGAACGGAGGAAGCATTCATGACGCACCCATCTGCGAAGCGTTTCGCGGTTGCCGCGCCGCCGGCCTGGGTTTGGCGCCCGGCGCAGTTCGCCATTTCCGGCGCGGTTCGCCATGGATGAGCGGGTTTACTGCTGCCAAGCCAATGCCGATGAGCCGATGCTGGGCACTGCGGATGTGGTCGATGTTTGGCTGCTGGTGGAGTATCGCCAGGCTTGGCGGGCCAAGGCCTGGACGGAAAACGCACTGGCCGACGGCGCCAAGCGGTGGCTGGCGGATGGCGTTGCCGCCCTTGCGGCCCAAGGCTTGAGGGTGCGTCCGCAAATGATCAGGCAGCCGGAGGGGGCGAGGGCGGGCTTTCGCCTGTTGGTGCATCAGGAGGGCAAGCTGCGCGGCTTTTATTCCCGGTGCGCCAATTATGAGGACTTGGCGGCGACGCCTCTGGACGCCTTGGTGGCCGGCGATGGCGGTGAACGCCTGCGGGCGCCCCACTATTTCGTGTGCGTGAACGGCCAGCGGGACCGCTGCTGCGCCCGCTTCGGCCTGCCGCTTTACCGCCGTTTGCGCGCCCTAGTGGGCGAACGCGCTTGGCAGATCACCCACTTGGGCGGCCACAGATTCGCGCCCAATGTACTGGTGCTGCCACAAGGCGTCCTCTACGGACGGGTGCATCCAGGCAAGCTAGACAGCGGGGAGGAGAGCCTTCAGCCGGGGAGCGCGAGGGGGAACCCCTCGCATGAAAGGATTCAGCCGGGGAGCGCGAGGGGCAGCCCCTCGCATGAAAGGGTTCAGCCGGGGAGCGCAAGGGGGAACCCCTCCCATGAAGGGACAGAGCCGGGGAGCGCGAGAGGCAATCCCCCGCACGAAGGGACAGAGCCGGGGAGCGCGAAGGGCAACCCCTCGCACGAAGACGCGACGGCGGATTTTGTCGCGGCGGTGGAGTCAGGCAAGGTGCCCTTGGCCCATCTGCGTGGCAGGTGCTGCTATCCACAGGCTGCGCAAGCTGCGGAGGGCTTCGCCGGCGTTGATGGGCTGAACCTTGTGGGGGTGGAGGACGACGAGACTGGGGCAATGGTGACCTTTGCTCGCAACGGCCTGCCGCTGCGCATCGGAACGGCCCGCGCACCGCAGCCGATGCGGATTTTGGCCAGCTGCGGCGACCGGCAAACGAAGGAAGTTCACCCATATATCCCGAAATGGGCCGAATGATCGCGTCTTGTGCCCCAGCTCACTGAATGTCAACCCATATCAGCGATATCGGCGATATCGGCGTTGATCAAGCACGTTCCCCGTTGTCTTGGATGGCTTGCGAAGGGACGCCCATGCCATTGGGCCAAGGCGGCGTGAAAGGAGTTGACCAGCCCGCCCCAAGGGCTATGGTCAAGCATGGCGGAGGGCAAAACCAACAGCAGGAGTGGACTTTCTTTCGGCCCTCAACCTGTGACAGGAATCGGACCCACCCCAGAGGACATTGCAATGAGTTGCTTCATTTATTATGGACACTTCTACCGGTTAGCCATTGATAATACTACATATTGTTGCCGATCCACATTGGAGATCGTTCGCTCGCACAACCAAGCTCTCGCTAGGGAGGCAGCCCAAAACCCGGGGGGACTGCTCGACCGACAGCCCGATGCTGTGTTCGTCATGTTGAATCCGGGCGGCTCTCGTCCATGTGATGGACGGGAACCCATCAATTGCATCAATCCGCGCCAGATCGATAACCATGCTAGGGCCAACTTAGTTCTCACCTGCCCAGATGATACTCAACAAGCAGTGGAAACGGTGATGACGGGTAAACAATTTGATCACGTCAGGGTTCTCAACTTGTTTGATATACGAGAGCGATATAGTGCGGAGTTGGTAAGGAGAATAAAAGCCAGTTTTGGTCTTAGGAGTGGTCAACGCCTACCTAATCCACCAGAGATAATGCCGTATTCAATTTTCTCATGCGCAAGGCGATGTGAATTCAGAGAACGCTTGAATGCGACAAGTCGCATAGTTGTCGCGGCGTGGGGGACAGGACAGGCGCGACAATTCTTTGGTCCGTGTTGTGAAATATTGGAGGGCATCGGCCTAAATTTGCAGATTTATGGTTGGCGGTCCGAAGGACGGCCTATCGAAGATCGGAGATTCCACCACCCGTCACGGAGACGGAGGCAATGGTCGAGACACATCATAGACAATTGGCCTAGCGAACAGGATGCACCGTGCCAAGGCCAAGGTGCGGGCTGACCATGAACAGCGGAGCTGTGGTGGACACCCTGCTGGGTTTTCCGACAAAAATTATCTGGATACGTTGAGGCAATTGCTCCACATAAGGACGTCGAGCAGATTTTAAGGGAGAGGCCGACCTCCATTTTGCCCCATCCTTTATGATCCGCAGTTGGGCACCTTGTCCTGATCTGTACCATGGACAGTGGGGCGTGTTTCATTGGTCAGCGCTACAGCGTCCATACAGTCACCTTGCGGCCATCGTGCAGGCGCTCGCTTCGGGTCTCTTCGCCTCCGCGCCGGCGCTCGCTTGCGCCCGCCTCCCCGTCGTCATGCTGACGTTCTTTGCTGCGCCTTCGCCCCTCGCTGCGCCGGTCCATCACCACCAGATGCCCTTCCTCCGCCCCGCACTGCGCCATGTACTCCAACGTCTGTTTCACTCCCTCCTCCACCATCCACGCGAGGTTCTTGCGGTCCGAGTCGCGCAGCACCTTGCACTCCACCACGAACCGCTCCCACAAGTCCGATGGCTGCCCCGCCTCCCGCGGCCACAGCACCAGCAGGTCCGTCCGACCCCGCCCCAATCCGTACTCCCGCTCGATGCGGCCGCCCCCGTTCACCACCCGTTGCAGGTACGCCTGCAGGATGAGCTGCGGAGCGGCCTCCCGGTACGCCCCCAGATGGGCGAGCCAGTGCTCCGCATGCTCCCCGAAGAAGGTGCGGAACGCACTCAGCAGCTTCGTCATGTTCAAACCGCCGCCATCACCCACATACCATCTCGTTTGGATGTCCAAGCTGTCCTGCAATACATAGCCCAGCTCCCGCGGCACCACCTCCCGGTAGATCGGATTCGCGATGCGAGGCGGCGAGTCCGGTGCCAGCAGCCCCAGATCGCGCACATACTCCAGGTCGCGGGCATGGTGCTGGACCTTCCCGCCGCTCAGGATGGGCTCGACGACCTGCCGCACCCGCGCCTCCTCCAGCTTGTGCGCCAACTGGTCCAGATGCGTGCGCCGCGAGAGGATGAGTTCCTCCCGCGCCGCGTGGATGTCGTCCACTTCAATGGAGCGCGAGCGGTCCCGTCCCGCCTTGTTGTCGAAGCACGCCCCCGCGCACAGCGCGTTCACCAGCCACGGCTGGCCTTGGGTCTGCGTCCACACCGTCTTCACCGCCGCTGGAGAGAAACATTGACCCGTCTCCTTCGTGTGCTGCGCCATCAGCGCCCGCGTCTCCGCTTCGGTGAAATCGCCCATGCGCAACGACTTCGCTGCGACGTTGAAGGGGCTGCCGCCGGCGATGACCTCGCCGGCACTGGACCGGATGCGGTAGTCGCGGATGTCGTGCACCCCGCATAGCACCACGCTCTGCGGGAAGCTCTCGGGGCGCTGCTCGTAGCCGGCGCGAAGCTGCCGCAGCACCGAGAGGAGCGTGTCGCCAACCAGCGAGTCGATCTCGTTCACCAGCAGCACCAACGGCACTGGGTTCGCCACGCACCACTCGATCAGCAAGTCTTTTAGCGCGTCGTCGGGACCGGAGTGTTGAAAGATGTCAAGCCAGACCCGGCGCGGGAAGTCGTCGCCCAAGAGCCGGGCGCTGGCGGCCAAGCTGCTTAGAATGGAACGCATGCCCCGCGCCGTGTCGTCACGCGCCACTTGGCCGACTTCGACGTTCACGTTCACGCAACGGAAGTTGCCCGCTTCGCCGCTGTTCAGGAGGTTGCGCAGTGCGATCAGGGCGGAGGTCTTGCCGGTCTGGCGCGGCGCGTGCAGCACGAAGTAGCGCTTGGCCCGAATCAGGTCGAGGAGTTCATTGATGTCCACGCGGCCCAGCGGCGTGATGGTGTAATGGTCGTCCGGGCGCACCGGCCCTTCGGTGTTGAAGAAGCGCATGGGCCGATTATGGCACCTGTCGCCACGAGTGTCCCGGTTACTGTACGGGACCACTTGCCTGCTATTTGTTGCTAACACCCGCACAAACGTCGCTAGGCGTAGGTCCGCAGGCGCTCCGGCAAGTCGTCAAGAGCGGAATAGTCGCGGTCACTGCTCACCAAGGCGATGCTGGATGTTTCCAACGCGGTGGCGACCTGAACGGCATCGGGCAGGCGCAGCTTCGAGGCACCGCGTATCCGTGCGGCGCGATGGGCAATCGAAGCGGCCAGGTCAACGAGGCACCGTGTAGGAGGCGCAGTCAACGCACTGCGGTAGCGTTGCGCCGGGGCTTCATCGCCCACTCGTCCCTCAGCTTGCTCACGAATTGCCCTGCATTGCCGAAGCAGCCCTTTGCCGACCCGCGCAGGTCCGAAAGGTTTGGCGCTTTGCGCAGCGCCTGGGATACGGGAACGACCGCGGCGCAGGGTTCGCCGCGTTTCGTCACAATGGTTACGGTGCCTTCGTTGTCTGCCGACCGAAGAATTTCCGGCAGCCTCGTTCTGGCCTCCTTGACGCCAGCCGTTTGGACTTTGCCTTGCATTGCCGTGGCCCCAAAACCGTACAGTCCGTACAACCTAACGCAAGCTGCAATCCCCCGCAACCCCCGCTTGAACCCGTCTCTGGCTCACCCTAACCCTGCTCGCCTGCTGCTTCGTTGAAGCATCGGCCTCCTTGGGCCGCAAGGTCGAGTGAGAATGCGGCTTGCAGGCTTGTCCATCCGGCGGTTAACGGTTCGTAAACCGCCGCGTGGCGCTCATGAGCGGGTAGAATCCGCGCATCCTGTGTGGAACTGCTTTGTGGAGATCGTTCAGCTTCTTGTCAGCGGCCTGTCCCAGGGCTGCGTGTATGGGTTGATCGCCCTTGGCTTCGTGCTGATCTACAAGGCCACGGAGATGGTCAACTTCGCCCAGGGCGACATCATGATGATCGGCGCCTTCATCGCCTTCACCTTCGTCAACGTGCTGGACTGGCCCTTCGCTTGGGGCCTGCTCGCCACCCTTGGCGTGATGGCCTTGTTGGGGGCCTTGCTCGAACGGCTGCTGCTGCGCCCCATGCTCGGGGAGCCGCACTTCGCGGTGCTGATGCTGACCATCGGCTTGGGCTTCATCCTGCGCACCGTCGCCGGGGCGCACTGGGGCAACGAGCCGCGCACTCTGGACGTGCCCTACGCCGGGGTGGTTTGGCGCTTGGGGGACGTCACCATCGGCGGCGATGACGTGGCGGTGGTGGGCGGCACCTTGGCGCTGTGCGGCCTGCTCTACCTGTTCTTCCGCTTCAGCCGGCTGGGGGTGGCCATGCAGGCCGCATCGCAGAATCAGTTGGCGGCCTTCTACGTTGGCATCCCGGTGAAGCGGGTGTTCGGCTTGGTGTGGGCGCTCTCGGCGGTGCTGGCGGCCTGCGCCGGGGTGCTGGCGCCGGGCGCGGTCATCGACCCGAACATCGGCTTCATCGGCATCAAGGCGTTCGCCGCCGCCATCGTCGGCGGCCTCGGCAGCCTGCCGGGGGCCTTGCTCGGCGGCCTGCTGGTGGGCCTGTGCGAGCAGTTCGCCGGCCGCTACCTGTGGCCGGGCTTCTCCGAAGTGACCGCCTACGTCCTGCTGCTGGCCATGCTGATGGTCCGCCCGGAGGGTCTGTTCGCCACCATGCAGCAGAAGAAGGTGTAGCGGCTGCGCCCTGCCTCGGCAGGCGCATGGAGCTACGGTTTGCTTGAGGGAAACTCCTAGGCAAGCGCGGTGCGTTGCGGCAGTGGGGCCAGCAGGGTCTGCGGTCCGGGAGGATGGAGGCCGGGGTGCAGGGCATGGGCGAGCATTTCCAGGCTATCGACCAGAAGCGGGCCGGAACGGCTGAAGTAGGCGTTGCCGTCGGCAACGTAAACCCGGCCGGTTTGCGTGGCCGGCAGGGCTTGCCAGCTTGGCTCATCCCGTAGCAGGGCCAGGTCCTGCAGGCTGCGCCGCACGTCGAAGCCGCACAGGGCGATCAGGATGACTTCCGCGCGGCTGTCGGCGAGTTGCCGCCACCGGATGCTGGTGGACGGCGCGAAGGGATTGCCGAGGCAATCCAAGCCGCCGGCGAACTCCACCAATTGCGGCGTCCAATGGCCGGCGTTGAAAAGCGGGTGCAGCCATTCCAGGACGGCGACCCTTGGCCGCTGCGCCGAGGATCAGCAGCAGCACCAGCCACTGCCCGCCTGCGGGCGACGCGCCGCCATCGTCCATGGCGCCGCCACGCTGCGCCTCAAGTCGCCATTTGGCCATCCGCCGTGCCTCCGATGCTGTGACTGGCGAATTGTACTCGGGTTTGGCTTGGCGCCATCCGTGGTTTAAGGGCGGCGGACAGCAGCGCCGCGACTAATCCGCCGGGGTTGCGCTCCTTCTCCGCTTGCGTCAAGGGGGCAGTTGGACGATGTTTGGGTGCGTGATGGCGACGCATTGCGGATGGCTGCTTAACCGGATTGGGCGACCAAGGGAACACACACGAACAAGGGAAAACGGGTTAAGATCGGTCGCCTAAGTGTGCATCAGCTCGGACCCCACCTCATAACACCGCGCAGGTCAAGTTCATGGTCCACCAACGCTGGCTCAAGCGCGACAACATGCTGTCTTGGTGCGACATTGACGCCATCAAAGGCTCAAGCCACCCCTTGACGACTCCACGACATCGCCGATGGCTTCCGCCATGACCAACAGCAACCCGCCGCCTGTGGAGCTCGGCACCCACCGCGACGAGCTGCCGTACTTTGCGGGGCGGAAGGCTGAATTGTCCGCATTGAGGAAGCGGCTTAGCCGGCTGTGCTCGACAGCCGATCCGCGAGGCGGCATGTCGCTCATTATGGGCGTTCCGGGCGTTGGCAAGACGCAGCTGGGCCTTAAGTTCACCCAAGACGCGGTGACGAACAGGAGTACGCCAAAGGTACGGCATCTGGCGCTCAACACCAGCATGCTGGAGAGCGACATCGACCTGTTCATGGCCATTGCCCAAACGCTGAACGCGGACAAGATCGGCCGCGGGGTGGCCGATCTCGACAGCAAGAGCACGGGCCGCGACTTTGGCGTGGGTTGGCTGAAGGCGGGCCGTACGCAAGAACATCCTCGACACACCGGCCGCCTGTTCGCGCTGCTGCTCGCATCGGTGCGCACCCGCATGTGGAAGGACAGGGTTCTGGTGCTGACCATAGACGAGCTCCAAACGATCCGACCGATTGGCCTGCGGGCCTTGCGCGTGCTCCATGAAGGCGACCACAAGTGCCCGTTGCTGGTGGTGGGCATTGGCTTGCAGCACACTCCCGCCGTGCTGGCCGGGTCCAGTGGCACGCCGGGCATCTCGCGCTTGGCGCAGATCATCCATCTGCGCCCGCTGCCACGCGAAGACGCACTGGACGCCATCGCGGGCAACATGCAGGCGCTGGGGCATGCCATACCGGAAGTGTGCGTCCAAGCGCTTGCCAAGGCGTCGCACGGGTTTCCGCAGCACATCCACGGCTATCTCGCCGCCGCCATTCGCGCCATTGACGAGCATGGTGGTTTTGACGAAGGGCCGTCGCTGCAATCGGCGCTGCGAACTGGTGACCAAGCTCGGATCGACTACTACGACAATCGCTTGCGTTTGCTGCGCGGCATCAAGCCCATGCAAACGCTGGTCGGCGCCATGGACCAACGCGCCACGAATGCGTTGGCCATTGAGGATGCGATTCTGGAATTGGACACCGCCGGCTTCAACGGAAAGGAAGCCATTGACAGAGCCATCTTGCATGGCGTACTGGCGGAAGATCCACCCGGCACCGTCTCGTTCGGCATCCCATCCTTCCACCGCTACATGCTTGACTTGCGCAATGAGCGGTCTCCAAGGTAGCGGGCACCATCCGAGAGCAAGCGCTGATTCCCCGAATGCTCGTAGAAGCAGCATGCCTCGCCAAGGGGCATGCTTGAACAACGCCGTGCCGGCCGGGGCCGAAGGTGTGGTGACCAAGTCCACGCGCAAGATGGGCGGCGGCGACACGCACGGGGCACTCCCCTAAAAAAGTCCGAAAGGTGGTTATCCCGTACAAGGAGATGGACGGATTGGGGAAAAGGGCGTAGCATTTTATTGTTGAAAATTCAACTAACGAAAGCTGATATGCAACAAAAAATCATCCGGGACGACCTCTTGTCAGCCGCTGTCGAGGGGCTTTCCGAAGCGCCTGTGGTGGCGCTCCTGGGCGCCCGACAGGTGGGCAAGACCACCTTGGCCGGGCAGGTGGCGTCTGCTTGGCGGGGGCCTTCCCAAGTCTTCGACCTGGAGGTGGCGGCCATGCGGGAGGCGGTGTTCGCCGCGCCCGAACGGCTGCTGCGCGGCTGCGAAGGATTGGTGATCATCGACGAAGTGCAACGCCTGCCTGGGATGTTCGAGACGTTGCGGCCCATCTGCGACGCGCATGATCGCAAAGCGGTCTTTCTTCTGTTGGGCAGCGCCTCTTGGGAACTCATCAAGGGGGTCTCCGAAACCCTGGCCGGGCGCGTCCTGTTCGTGGATGTCGGGGGCTTCTCCCTGGCTGAGGTCGGTGTGCAGAACCAGGACCGCCTGTGGATGCGCGGCGGCTTTCCGCGGGCCTATCTGGCCCCTTCCGAATCCGCTTGGATGCGGTGGATGCAGTCGTTCACCCGAACCTTCCTGGAGCGGGACATTCCCGGACTGGGTTCCAAGGTGTCCTCGGAGGCCCTGGGCCGTTTCTGGCGGATGCTGGCGCATCACCACGGACAGTTGTGGAGTGGCGCCCAACTGGCCCGCTCAATGGACGCAAGCGCCTCCGCGGTCAACCACTACCGGGATTTGCTGGCCGGCACCTTCATGATTCGGGTCTTGCCGCCCTGGTTCGAGAATTTGGGCAAGCGCATCGTCAAGTCCCCCAAGATCTTCCTGCGCGACAGCGGCATCCTGCACTTCCTGCTGGGGTTGGAGAGCCCGGGGGATTTGCCCCTGCACCCCTGCTACGGCGCCAGTTGGGAGGGCTTCGCCTTGGAGCAAACCCTGCTCGCTCACGGCGAGCGCGACGCCTATTTCTACGCCACCCAAAGGGGGGCGGAGCTGGATTTGCTGCTGCTGCGGCGCGGGCGGCGCTGGGGCTTCGAGTTCAAGTGCAGCGACGCGCCCCGAACCACCAAGTCCATGCACGTCGTGATGCAGGACTTGGGGCTTGCCCACCTATGGGTGGTCTATCCCGGCGCGTTGCGCTACCCCCTTGCCGAAAACATCACCGCGCTGCCGCTGAATAAAATTTCTGAAATCGGCGCTGAGGGCTTTGCCGGCGGCAGCGCTGCTGGAATGGCTGCGGGACCCGCAGGACAATGAGCTGTGCCGCGCTTTTGCGGAATGGCGGCGAGGGCTGGATAGGCGCTTGTGGCCAAAAGGCGGCGGGTTGGAGATGCCAGCGGGCTTTGAGGTTGTTGCTTGACGAGACGAGCCTGGATGCGCGAGTGATGGACGCCCAAGGGTTGACCTGCTGACCGATTCGGGAGACGATTCGCCCTCAAATAGGGCGATCTTCACTGCTGGTTATGGTGTGGAGGGTGCTTTAGGCTGCCCTCCCTAGGGCCAAGAGGGGCGAACCGATGCGAGCAGCCGAATACGGCGGATGAAATGGCCAAAACCAAGCGCCTAGGCGGCAAACCGACTAGCCAAGTGAGGCAAGCGCTGCCACAGGGATTGCTGACGCCACCCGTCACCTTGTTGTTAGGGGACTGCCGTGAGCAGCTACCCCGCTTGGACGCCGACTCGGTGGATCTGGTCGTGACCTCGCCGCCCTACGCAAACCAACGCGCCGCCACTTACGGCGGCGTTAAGCCGGACGCCTACGTTGAGTGGTTCCTGCCCATCGCCGAGGAACTGCGCCGCGTTCTCAAGCCAACCGGCACCTTCATCCTGAACATCAAGGAGCCGGCCATCCGCGGCGAGCGCCACATCCACGTCATCGAACTCATCCTGGAGATGCGCAAGCGCGGCTGGCTTTGGACCGAGGAGTTTGTTTGGCACAAAAAGAACTGCTATCCCGGCAAGTGGCCCAACCGTTTTCGTGATGCTTGGGAACGGCTGCTGCAGTTCAACAAGGGGCGCAAGTTCAAGATGAATCAGGATGCCGTGATGGTTCCAGTGGGCGGCTGGTATGACGGCAGAATGCGCAACTTAAGCGCTACCGACCGCACCCGGGACGAGTCCAAGGTGGGCAGCGGCTTCGGCAAGAAGGTGGAGAATTGGCTGGGCCGCGACCAAGTCTATCCCACCAACGTGCTGCATCGCGCCACGGAGTGCGGCAACCGCAAGCACAGCGCGGTGTTCCCCAACTGGCTGCCGGAGTGGTTCATAGACCTTTTCACGGACCCTGGGGACACCGTTCTAGATCCGTTCATGGGTTCCGGCACCACGGCGTTCGCAGCGCTCGGCAGAGGACGCGACGTGATCGGCATTGAGGCCCATGAGCCGTACTACGAGGAGCTAAAAGAGCGCATGGGGCTGCTGGCGGTCGCATGAGATCAATTTCCGACGCTGGTGTGGTGTCCTACATTTCGGCGAACATTGGCGCTTTCCACCAGAAGCGCTTGGGGTCGCTGAATAGCCTCCGGTTGGAACGGCTGCTACGGCGCAAAAATCCCTATCTGTTCAAGAGCAAAAACATTGTCACCGTGTCGGATTTGGTGCAGTCGCTCCTTGACGCCCATCTCAGTTCGCAGGAGGAGACGCTTTTTGGTGATTTCCTTGAGGGTCTTGCCATTCATGTTGCCGAAAGAGTTCACGGCGGCATAAAGTCCGGCGCCACAGGAATTGACTTGGAGTTTGTCAAAAACGGCGCTCGGCACATTGTTTCCATTAAGTCCGGTCCCAATTGGGGGAACAGTTCGCAGATTAACAAAATGCGGCAGGACTTTAAGAAGGCTACCGCCGTCATTCGACAGGGCAACGCCAGGACCAATGTCGTAGCTGTCAACGGCTGCTGCTACGGACGTAATGCGAGACCGGATAAGGGAGACTACCTCAAGCTATGCGGCCAAGATTTTTGGGAGTTGATTTCGGGAGACAAGAACTTCTACATCCGCATCATCAAGCCCTTGGGGCATGATGCCAAGCGTCACAACGACGCATTTGCGGAACACTATGGTGCGGTCGTGAACCGCTTCTCAAAGGAGTTTTCCGACTGCTTCTGCGGTGCGGCGGGCCACATTGATTGGCCCAAGCTGGTGGCCTTCAGTTCGGCGGGGTGACGGAAGTGTCATTAGGTTGGCTGCGGATGCTGCGGGAAATTTCTGCTGGCGCTGGGATTTGAATGCGCTTCATCCGCAAAACCAGCTACGGTCAGGACATCGATCTGTTCGAGCACAACGGGCAGCGGTTCTGGTATGGGGTGTTGGCGCTGGCGGCGCTGCTGTGCCCGTTGGGGCTGGACCACTTTCTCTTGGGGGAGCTTTCCCTCGTTTGCATCTACGCCATCGCCGGGGTGGGGCTGATGCTGCTGGTGGGCTACACCGGGCAGGTCAGCCTGGGCCATGCGGCCTTTCTGGCCATCGGCGCGTACTGCCATGCCTGGCTGCTGAACCAAGGCTGGCCTTTTCCCTTGGCGCTGGCGGGGGCCACCGGGCTTTCGGCGGCGGTGGGCGTCGTCGTCGGCATTCCGGCGCTGCGCATGACGGGCATCTACTTGGCGGTGGCCACCTTGGCCTTTCTGGTCATCATTGAGCAAGTGCTGTCGCATTGGACCTCGGTGACCGGCGGCTTCCGCGGCATGGCGGTGCCGCCGGCGCAGTTCGGCATCGACCTGTCCGCGCCGACGCCCTTCTACTACCTGTGCTTGGGGCTGTTGGGCCTGTCCATGCTGGCGGCGCTGAACTGGCTGCGCAGCCCCACCGGACGGGCCATGGCTGCGGTGCGGGATTCGGAGACCTCCGCTGAGAGCATGGGCATTCACATCGCCTACACCAAGACCTTGGCGTTCGCCGTCTCCGCCGCTTTCACCGGCTTGGCTGGGGGGCTGTTTGCACACAAGATCGGCTATTTGGCGCCGGACGCCTTCACCCTGGCCATGTCCATACAGCTATTGCTGATGGTGGTGGTGGGCGGCCTAGGCTCCATGCACGGGGTGATCTTCGGCGCCGTCTTCATCGGCCTGCTGCCCCAGGCCATCGCTGTGCTGCGGGACGCCGCGCCGCCGTCCATCAGCCAGATTCCGGGCTTGGAGGCGGGCATTTTCGGGCTGATTCTGGTGCTGTTCCTGATCTACGAACCGGAGGGCCTGCACGGGCGCTGGCGCAAGATACGGCTTTACTTCGAGGAGTTCCCCCTCTACCGCAAGGCCACCTACAAGCGGCAGAAGAGCTATCTGCGCACGGAGCGGCTGCGGTGAAGGCGCCGGGCATGAGCCTGCTGAGGGTGGACGACGTCGGCGTCAGCTTCGGCGGCGTTTGTGCGGTGCGGGACCTGTCCTTTGCGGTGGACGCCGGGGAGGTGTTCAGCATCGTCGGGCCGAACGGTGCCGGCAAGACCACGGTGTTCAACCTCATCAGCCGCATTTACCGCAGCGACCAAGGCGGCATCATTTTTGACGGGCGGGACATCACCAGGGTTCCGGCCCACGCCATCGCCGAGCTTGGCATCGCCCGCACCTTTCAGAACACGGAGCTGTTCGAACGGGAGACGGTGCTGAAGAACCTCTTGATCGGCTGCCATGTCCACCGCCGCAGCAACCTCCTCTCCGACATACTGTTCCTGCCCTCGGTGCGCCGCAACGAACTGGCCTTCCGCAAGACCGTGGAGGACGTCATCGACCTGCTGCACCTGCAGAGCCATAGGCACAAGGTGATCGGCGAACTGCCCTTCGGCGTACGCAAGATGGTGGAGATCGCCCGCGCCCTGTGCATGCAGCCCAAGTTGCTGCTGCTCGACGAGCCTTCCTCCGGCCTCAACCCGGAGGAAACCGAGGACTTGTCCTTCTGGCTGGAGGACATCAACGAGGAGCTGGGCGTTACGGTGATGATGGTGGAGCACGACATGAACCTGGTCACTAGAGCCTCGCACCGGGTGCTGGCGATGGCGGACGGCGCTTTGGTCACCGTGGGCGAGCCGGACGCCGTGCGCAGCCACCCGGAAGTGCTGCGCGCCTACTTGGGGGACTGACCGTGGCGGACCTGCTGGAGTTGCGCAACATCGAAACCTACTACGGTCCCATCATGGCCATCCGGGGCGTCAGCCTGAAGGTGCGGGAGGGCCAGATTGTGGCGCTGCTCGGCGCCAACGGGGCCGGCAAGACCACGGTGCTGAAGACCGTCAGCGGCGCCATGGACCCGCAAAAGGGCGCCGTCACCTACCAAGGCGAGGCCATTCAGGGCAAGGACCCCGACGCGGTGGCGCGGCGCGGCATCGGCCATGTGCCGGAGGGCCGCGAAGTGTTCCCCTTTCTCACGGTGGAGGAGAACCTGCGCATGGGCGCCTTCTCCCGCCGGGACGGGGAGATCGAGCAGGACATCGCGCAGGTCTATGACTACTTCCCGGCGCTTGCGGCGTTCGTCAAGCAGCCGGCGCAGGTGCTCTCCGGCGGCCAGCAGCAGATGCTGGCCATCGGCCGCGCCCTGATGCTGCGCCCGCAGCTCATGCTGCTGGACGAACCTTCCCTGGGCCTGTCGCCCCGCTTGGTGCATGAGATCGCCGAAATCGTGCAACGCCTGAACCGCGAGCGCGGCGTCACCATGCTGTTGGTGGAGCAGAACGCTAAGATGGCCCTGGACATCGGCGACTACGGCTACGTCATGGAGGTCGGCCGCATCGTCATGGAGGACAGCTGCGAGCGCCTGAAGAACGCCGCCGACATTCAGGAGTTCTATCTGGGCATGAAGGACGAGGGCGTGCGCGGGCGCCGCCGCTGGAAGCAGCGCAAGACCTGGCGATGATCGGGTGGTTGGGAAGGCCGTTTCGTCAGCGCCGCCCGGCCTGCCGGAGGCGGCGCAGGGTTTTGCTGATGGAGGGTTGCGGGGCATCCCATGTGCACTGACGGGCAGCTCATCGACGGCTGCGCCACCATCCCGGCGCTGTTCTGGAAGCGGGTGACGGACTGGGGCGACCGCGTGGCCCTGCGCGAAAAGGACTTCGGCATCTGGAACGAATGCAGCTGGGCCCACTACGGCGAGCAGGCCCGCTTGGTGGGCTTGGGGCTGAAGTCCTTAGGCCTTGAGCGGGGCGACGTCTGCTCCATCGCCGGCGAGGTCTGCAAGGAGTGGCTGTTCGCGGACCTGGGCGTCAACTGCGTCGGCGGCGTCTCCAACGGCGTCTATCCCACGGATTCGCCGGAGCAGGTGGCCTATCTAGTGGAGGACAGCGGCACCAAGTTCTACTTCGCCGAGGACGAGGAGCAGTTGGACAAGGTGCTGGAGGTGCGCGACCGCCTGCCCACCTTGAAAAAAATCATCATCTTCGACATGGAGGGCCTGCGCAACTTCCGCGACGACCAGTGCATCAGCTACGAGCGGCTGACCGCCTTGGGCGCCGAATACGGCAAGGCCCATCCCGACGCTTGGCGGCGGGAGATGGACGCCGCCGAGCCGGATGACCTGATGATCCTCACCTACACCTCCGGCACCACCGGCCCGCCCAAGGGCGCCATGATCAGCCAGCGCAACATGCTGTTCATGATGCGCAACCTGCAGCGGATCTACGGCGTTTACGAGACGGACGAGCAACTCGGCTTCCTGCCCTTGGCCCATGTGGCTGGGCGCATGTTCTACACCTTCTGCGGCATCGAGTCCGGCTGCGTGGTCAACTTGGTGGAGGCGCCGGAAACCTTCGTGCAGGACCTGCAGGAGGTGGCCCCCACGGTGGCCTTCGCCGTGCCCAGGGTGTGGGAGAAGCAGCACTCCACCATTGCCATCAAGCTGAAGGACGGCACCGCCTTGGGCCGCTTCGCCCACCACTTGGCGATGCGGGTCGGCTTGGCGCGGGCCGCCTACGCCAAGGCCGGCAAGCCCATCCCTTGGCCGTTGCGCTTGGCTTGCGCGGCGGCGGACTTTGCGGTGTTCAAGAACATTCGCATCTTCCTCGGCCTGCACCGCTGCCGTTGGCTTTCCACCGGCGCAGCACCCATAGCGCCGGAGTTGATCGACTGGTTTTGGGCGCTCAACCTGCCGATGTTCGAGGTCTATGGCCAAACCGAATGCACCGGCTTGGCCACCGCCAACCTGCCTGGAGAGACGCGCATCGGCAGCGTCGGCAAGGCCAACAGCGAGGTGGAGGTAAGGCTTTCCGATGAGCATGAAATCCTCATCCGCAGCGCCGGCGTCATTAGCGGCTACTGGAACAAGCCGGAGAAGACCGCCGAGACCTTCCGCAATAGCTGGCTGCACACCGGCGACGTGGGGCGCATTGACGAGGACGGCTACCTCTATGTCGTGGACCGCATGAAGGACATCATCATCACCGCTGGCGGCAAGAACATCACGCCGAGCGAGATTGAGAACCAGCTGAAGTTCTCGCCTTACATCACGGACGCCGTGGTGGTTGGGGACCGTCGCCCCTATCTGACTTGCCTGGTGATGATCGACCATGAAAACGTCACCAAGTTCGCCCAGGACCGGGACGTGCCCTTCACCAACTACACCAGCCTGTGCCACACCCGGGCGGTGCAGGACCTCATCGGCGGCGAAATAGAGGCGGTCAACGCCAAGTTCGCCCAGGTGGAAACCATCAAGAAGTTCCGTCTCATCGACCAAATGCTGGACCCGGAGGACGACGAACTGACCCCCACCCAAAAGCTCAAGCGCAAGGTGGTGCATGAGAAGTACGCCGACCTCATAGAGGCGATGTATTGACAGCCCCAAGGTCATTGCCAAGACCATCGCCGCGCATGGGCAACAGAGACGGTCAAATGCCGACCATTGGTTTCGTCGGCCTTCGGCTCCGGACGGCTCTGGACGCTGGGCAAAGCCTAGGCGCGCCATGATCCTGTCCCATCGGCACAGGTTCATCTTCTTCGCCGTGCCGCGCACCGGCACCCATTCGGTGCGCACGGCGCTGCAGCCGCATTTGGGGGAGGGGGACTGGCAGCAGGAGACTTTGCGGCGGGATCTGGCCCTGCCGGTGCCGGCCCTGGCCCGCGTCGGGCACGGGCACCTCTCGCTAAGGCAGGCGCAGGCGCATTTGCCGGAGGAAGTCTGGGCCGGCTACTTCAAGTTCGCCTTCGTCAGGAACCCCTATGATCGCTTCGTCTCCAGCTGTGCGTTTCTGAACGCGCACAACCCCGGCTACGCCTGCAACGAACTGGCGTTCATGAAGAAGGCCCTAGGCGCGGAGGGGTTTCGCCGCCGGGTGCTGGTGCGCCCCCAAGCGGAGCTTTTGGAGGACGAGCTGGGTGCGCTCGGCATGGACTTCATCGGTCGCTACGAGTGGCTTCAGGCGTCCTTTGACGAAGCCTGCCGGCGCATCGGCCTGCCGCCGCAAGCCTTGCCGCGCAGCAACGCTTCCCGGCACGGGCACTTTGGCGGGTGTTACGATGATGAGTTGCTGGGGATGGTGACGGACTTCTACCGCAGTGACTTTGAACGGCTTGGCTATGAGGATGCGGCTGCGGTGGAAGCGCTGGCGCCCGTTGAACCTTTGCCTTGAAGGGTTCGCCCGGAGCGTCGGCGGCCCGCCGCCTTGGCGCAGGGGCCTGCAAGTGGGGACTTTGGGTGCCCGTGCATGGGGGTGTGCATTATGAGCGGGATTTCATGTTGGCCTTTTCCTTCAATGAGGTCGCACTTTTCTGAAGTGTGCCTGCGCCCGCTGTGATGCGCCTTGGCAAGCCCTTCATTCGCTTGCCGTTCCGGTTTGACGCGGAGCGGCTTGCCGCCGAGGTCGGGCAGTTTGCGGAAGGGGACTGGATGCTCCATCCCAACAAGCTGCCGGGCAACTCCGCCATCGCCCTCATTTCCAGCGGCGGCGGCGACAACGATTCCTTTGAGGGAGAGAAGCGCCCCACCCCCCATCTGGCCAAGTGCCCCTACATGCGCCAAGTTATGGCCTGCTTCGGCGAAGTGCTTTCCCGCTCCCGCCTGATGCGGCTTGAGGCCGGGGCGGAGGTCAGCCTGCATGTGGATTTCAACTACCACTGGTTCAGCCGGGTGCGCATCCACATCCCGGTGGTCACCAACCCGGCCGTGCTCTTCCGCTGCGGTGCGGAGCAACTGCACATGCAGGCTGGGGAATGCTGGATTTTCGACTCTTGGTGCCGCCACCAGGTGGTGAACGGCGGCGCGGCGACGCGGGTGCATCTGGTCATCGACACCTGCGGCTCCGCAAAGTTCTGGCGCATGGTGCGGGAGGCGGAAACGCGCCCGTCGGCGGCCATCGCCGACGCCGCTGAGTTCCTGCCGTTCCAGCCGGGGCGGGATGCAGTCGTCCGCGCCGAGCAGTTCAGCAATCTGCCGGTGATGGCCCCCGGCGAATGCACGGCCCTTGTCGAAGACCTGATCGCCGACTTCTCCGCCAACCCCAACAACCCTCCCGAGCTGGCGGCCGCCTACGCCGACCTGCTGCGCGGCTTCGCCTGCGACTGGCGCGAACTCTGGCTGCTGCACGGCCACCGCCCGGAGGGCCGCCCCCACTACCAGGCCCTCATCCAAGCCACCCGCCGCCAACTGCACCCCAACCGTCGCGCCCTGACCACCGCCAGCAACGACATCGGCGTCAACGCCGTGTTCGCCCAGCGGGTGCTGAACGCCGCCTTGGCGCCTGCGGCGCGGATGGAGTAGGGAGGCTCACGAATCGAACACGAATTGGTCGATGTCTTTAACCCATTGAAAAATAATGTCTTTTTGGAAAGGCAAACTAATTGGACGTGAATTAGACGTAATTGGACGTGAATTAGACGTAATTGGACGTGAATTAGACGTAATTGGACTCAAAACAAATTGCATGAATTCCTAGTCTCACCGCACTAGGTCAACAACGTCGCCAACGGGCACCACGTCCTCGGCCTGAAGAATCGACAAGGTCCAGCACTTTTAGCACACCAAGATCCCACCTGACTTGTCGGATTGTGGCCTTATCCGCAAACCTAGCGGCAATCTCGCGCACGGGCAGTCCTTCCGGGGCTTCGTCAAGCGTTCTAAGAATCGCCTGTTGGCGCTCCGTGATATCTCTTTGAACCCGGCCAGGCGGAATGTAGCGGCGTGGGCGGAAACGCACGGTGACGCACCCGCCCGCATCCTCTATTTCCGGCGGCGGCAAATGCGACTCCGCGGCAATTTCCGCCATCCGCAAGGTCCCTCGTCCCCAGGCCTCAATTGATCCACGGCGGTAAAACACCCGCGCAATCAAGGGGTTCCAGGGCAGCGACTCATGGGGCTCAAATAGGCTTTCCGGCGTAAACCCGAAATGCAGAGTTCCAGAAGAGGTCACCTCTAGGCGGTCGTCATAGACGCCGACGGCTACAGAACCCCCAGCAATGGCATACTCGCGGTGGCATAGTGCGTTCGCCAAGGCTTCCCGAACCGCCAGCGGCGGATACAGCGGCTCATCTATGCGCTCCATTTTGTTGGGCACCACCCGACTGGCGATGGGGTTGTTATCCCGCACAAAGGCTTCGGCGCTTGAGAGCAGCTTGAAGGCGTTTCCGTAAACTTGCCGGTTGTCAATGAACTCGGTTCGGCTTGTGCCCTTGAACCGGGCGATTCGCAGTGTGCATTGGGGGAACTCCATCGACAACCGCTCACTGTTGCCAAACAGCACCGCAGCGGCGCGCAACAGCAACCCGTTCTTAAGAACGCCCAGCCCCCTAAGCAGGTCCGTTGGGTCGCGGGTGCTAGGTTCGTCGAGCCGCCCCCGGCGGATGGCCTCCTCCACCACGAGGCGGATTTCCCTCTCGTCCAAGTCAGTGACCGCCCAATCCGCCACGGGTTGGTTTTCCCAGCGCTGTTCCCTGTGCAGATTTTCCAGCAATAGGCTGTTGTAAGCCGCTTGGGACAGCCTTTCGTTGGTGTTGCCTACTCGGCGATAAGCCTGTCCAGCATAGGTGTAAGGCGGGTTCCGGCCACTGCTGACCGACACTACGATCACCTCGCGTCCCCGCCTAACCGGCACTCGGTCAACGGACGGAAATGCTGGCGGCTCAATGCTCCGCAGGCGTTGTGCGACAGTCTCAATGGTCTGGTCGCCCACTTCCTGCCCCAAAACGCTGCCGTTCGGCCCCGGCGTCACGCCAAAAAGCAACCGGCCACCGCGGTGGTTCAGCATGGCGCAAACCGTCCTCGCAGCGGTCTCGGTCTCCGCCGTGGTCCTCTTGAACTCCAGGACTTCGGACTCGCCAGCTCGGACCAAGTCCTGGATTTGCTCCAGTGTCACGATGCCGCTCCAGCCCGGCGTCTTGTCGGATGTCCGATGAACTATAAAGCGCCGCTCATCTTAGCGCCACAGCCCGTAGAGGGAGGCAGGGTGAAGTCCCCCAAGCCGCTGGATGCGACGGGCAGCGTATCCGCCGGTGTCTTGAGGTGGTTCTGCACCGGCCGCTGATGGGAAATGGTTGCGGATCTCTAGGCGGATTTTCCGGTGCCTCGGGGGCCGAACAAGAAGATGGAGCGGGTCGGCGTCGGCAGTAATCTTGTGTACATAGGCGCCGATTTTACCGGAATTTTGGATAGCTGTGTGTCCATCGCCTAAGAGAACAGGGGTGGGTCCGGTTTCATGCACGGTTGGCTTAACCTGTTTTCCATGTTCCAGGAGGCATGGAAATGACCAGCAAGAGAGGCCGCAGGAACTTCGCCAGGGAGTTCAAGGCTAGGGTGGCGAGGGACGCCATGCGCGACGTGGAGACGGTGAACGCCGTCGTCGCTCGGCACGGCGTGGACCCGTCCTTGGTCAGCCTTGGTCAGGGGACTGGCGCCGGCAGGACGGGCGATCCTTATCCGGTGATTGGGGATAGGTTTGCCGACAACGCTCCGGTTAAAGGTCCGCTATGGGATACCGCGCCAGCACCTCCGGCCCTAGGGCTTCCTTCAGGGGCGCCAGCCAGGGTTCGTAGTTGCGCCACTGGTCCAGGCCGGTTTTGTAGATGGGTTGGCGCACCTGCTGGGCGCTCGGAGTGCGAACGCTGCGCTCGGTTTGATGGTAGTTCAGGCAGGCCGGCTCAAAGGGCAGGGCGCAGAAGTCGAGCAGGCGGCGCACCTGGGTCTCCAAGTCCGCCACTACATCCTCGTGCTCGACGCACAGCACGAAGCCGGGCAGCACCGCATCCCAGTGGTCCATGAGCTTGACGTACTGACGGTAGTAGTTGCCCAGCTCGCGCAGGCCGTAGGAGAACTCCTGCCCCTCGCCGAACAGCTGCTTGAAGCCGCTGAAGCAGCAGGCCAGGGGGTGGCGGCGGGCGTTGATGACCTTGGCGTTGGGCAGGATCAACTTGATCAGCCCAATGTGGAAGAAGTTGTTGGGCATCTTGTCGATGAAGCGGGGAGCGTCACCCCGGTAGGCGCGGGTGTCGTTGATGAACTGCTCGCCGAAGCGGCGGAAGTAGCTGTCCTCCAACTCCCCTAGGATTTTGGGGTAGCGGGGCGGGGCGCCCGGCTCGCTGTCGCGCCCGCGCAGCCGCTTGGCCAAGTTTAGGATGTTGTGCAGCTCCATGGTGCCGTCGACTTGGCTGTGGGACGACAGGATTTGCTCCAGCAGCGTGGAGCCGGCCCGGGGCAGCCCGACGATGAAGATGGGGTCCGGCGCGTCGTGCCCCAAGCCCGCCTTGGCGGCGAACAGCGCCTCGGTGCAGACTTCGATTTGGCTGCTCACGCGGATTTGCAGTTGCTTGGCGCTGTGCTGGGTCTGCGGCTGCTTGAGGGTGTTGCCGCGGCTGTAGTAGCGGAAGGAGCGTTCGTATTCCGCCCGGTCCTCCCAGGCGGTGCCCAAGGCGAAGCAAAGCTGAATGCGGTCCGTTTCGCTGGTGCCGGGGGCGGACTCCACCTCTGCCATTTGCGCCATCTCCTCCTCAGTGAATACATGGGACTTGGTGTTCGCCAAGCTCCAGTAGGCGTCGCCGTGGTCCCGCTTGATTTCGTAGGACTGCCGGTACAGGGCCACGGCGCGGTCGATGTCGCCTGCGGACTTATGCACATGGGCCAAGGAGACGGGGAACAGATGATTCTTCGGGTGCCGCGCCATCAGCAGTTCGTAGCTCTTGACGGCCTCCGCGTTCTTGCCCACTCCGCTGCAGGCCGCGGCGTAGAGTGCGCGGATGCCGCCGGCGTCGTCCGGATAGTCGCGCAGCAGGCTGGCGGCCTGCTCCCAGGCTTGACCGAACTTCTGCACCCGCAGCAGGATGTTGGCGTATTGAATGCGGGCGTTGCGGTGGTTGGGGTGAAACTCCACGCAGCTTTCGAGCAGGAACTCCGCTTCGTCGAAAACCCGGTTGCGGGTGGCGATTTCGGCGAGCAGCCGCATCCCCTCCGCATGGGTCTTGTTGGAGCGCAGGAAGTGCTTGCACAGCCGCTCGGCGTCCTGCGGGCGGCCCTCGGACAGGTAGCTGATCACCGTCGCCAAGTCCGGCGGCAGCCCTTCCAGGAAGGCGATCTCCTCCTGCACGGCGTCGATGCGCTCTTGGTTGCCGCGGTCGTGGTGCAGCTTGCGCAGGCACTTCCAGCTATTAATGAGCGAAGGGTTGTGGGCGACGGCGCGCTCAAACGCGGCGCCGGCCTTGACGTATTCCTTCAGCGCAATCCGGTTGTAGCCGACCTCCTGATGGCCGCGGCCGAAATTGGGCTGGCGCTCCAATATCGTCGCCAGCGTGGCCAGCGCCTTGCGCCATCTGTGCTGATGGCGCTGCGCCACGGCCAAGGCGTACTGCGCCTCCAAGTCGTCCGGTGCGCTGCGCAGCCATTCAACCATCAACTGCTCGGCTTGCGCCGGCTGCCCGGCGCCAAGCAACTGCTGCGCCTCCAGAACCCTCTCCGGGGTGGCGGCCACTGCTAGCCCGCGTTTCGCGCTCGGGGCATTTCCGAGCAGTGATCGGACAACTTATTGAAGGAAAAGAACATTTCGGCTTGGGAAAGTTGTGGCCAAGCTGGGCGTTGGCCATGCAAAAAAGGGCGAGCTTGCGCCCGCCCTTATCATGCCGTTGCGCCAGCGGTCACTCGAAGTTGTAGGACACCCGCAAGCCGATGGTGCGCGGCCGCTGCACGGTGATCACCGGCGTGTAGTGGCCGGCGATCTGCATGACCGGCGCCTCCTCGTTGTTCAGGTTGTCCACGAACAACTCGGCCATCCAGCTGTCCTTCTCCATGCCCACGGCGAGGTTGAAGGTGGTGGCGCTGGGGTTGACGAAGCGGGAACTGCGCGGCAGGCGCTCGCCGCCGGCGCCGTCGGGTATTTGCACGGTGCCGAAACTGCCCTCCTCGTACTTGAGCTTCAAGCCGGAGTAGAGGCCGCTTTGCCGAAACAGGGTGTCGTCCATGAACTCCGCGCTGCCGACCACGCCGGACACCGACTTGCCCCGGTGGTTGACGCTGGCCAGCACGTAGGCGTTCGCATCCATGGCGGGCACCCAGACGTCGTAGCGGGCGCGGAGGTTGCCGGCGAAGGAGGGCGCCAAGGGCAGGTCGCTGCCGGTGGGCACGGCGATGCCCTGCAACTGCGGGTTCAGATTGGTGAGCTCGGTGTCGAGAATGCTGAAGGCGCCGGTGAGCGTCAGGCTCTCGGTGGCGGCCCACTGGAAGTCCACGTCCAGGCCCTTGGCCTCGGCGTCCCCCACGTTCTCGATGAAGAACAGGAAGGCGACGTTCGACGGGTCGAAGCGGGACACCTGCAGGTTCTCGATGTCGGAGAAGTAGAAGGTGGCGTTGACCTGCACGGAGCGGTCGAAGAACTGGCTCTTCATGCCGAGCTCATAGCTGGTCAGGGTGTCCGTGACCGCCGCCGCCGGCACCACGTAGTTGGCGAAAACGCCTGTCTGATTGCTTGCCAACTGCCCGGCGTTGCGGTTCTGCGCGGCCGGCCGGTAGCCGTCCGCGTAGCTGGCGAAGAACAGCACGTCGTCCGTGGCCTGCCAATTCAGGGTGGCCTTGATGATGACGTCGGTCTCGTTGATGGAGCCGTCGGATTTGAATCCGCTGAGGTCCAAATCCCCGTTCTTGATGGCGTTGAGGGTGTTTTGGTTGCAGGAGCCAAAACCATTTGCACTGATGTAGCCTGTGGAGCAAACACTGCCCGGACTGCTTGGAATGCCGCCGCGAAACAGGTCCCGGGGCGAACCGTCGTCACCGTTGGGGCTCATGGCGTTCAGTATCACGCTGTCGTCCCCGGATTGTTTGTACTCGCCTAGGGTGCGCAGGCGGAGGGTGACGTCGTTGCTGAAGTCGTTGCCGTTGCAGCGGCCGTCCGCCGTTTCCAAGGCGTTGCCGCCGATGCCGTAGCGGCAGCCGAAGGAGAAGTTGGAGGCGCCCTGCAGCTGGGAGGTCAGGTCGTAGTAGCGGGCGCTCAAGGACGCGGAGAAGGAGTCCGTCAGGTCGAACGCAACCTCCCCGAAGAACGCCAATTCCTCCTCCGTGCGGGTGAAGTCGTTGAAGAAGACCGTGAACGGGCTGCGCGGGCCGTCGGTGGCGTTGGCGCCGTCGGTCGGCAGGGTGGTGTTGCCGAGTTGGAAGCCATCGCCGCTGTTGTTGCCGTAGTAGTTGTTGATGTGGGCGCCGAAGGCGGGGCCGCCGGAAGCGTACTGGAAGTCCCCGATGTGGTTGGTCTCCATGTCGTTGTAGTAGATGCCGCCAAGCAGTTGCAGGCGGTTGGCCGGGTCCGTATGCACCCGCAGCTCATGGGTCATGCGCTTGTTCCTGGTGTCCTCCATGTACTGCTTGGTGGGGTCGAAGCAGTCGTTGGGAGTGCGGTCCGGGGCCGGGCCGGGCACACCGGGAACGCTGTCGTAGATGTTGCCGCTGCACAGGTAGTAGGCGATGTAGCCGCCGCCGTTGTTGTAGTGGGTGTAGTCAATGACGCTGTCCACCTCGCGCTTTAGGTAGCCGCCGGTGTAAACCACGTCCAGGTTGGCCATGCGGCCGGTCAGGGTCCAGGCGGTCAGGCCAAATTCGTCCCGGTTGTACTCCGGGGAGAACTTGGCGGAGGATTCGTCGCCGAGGCTGGGCTCCACCGTGAAGGAGCCCTCCGTCTCCAAGGTTTGGGCGGTGTGCTGAAGCAGCGCGTTCCAGTCTTCGTTGATGTCGTAGGACAGGGCGAGGCGAGCGCCGCGGTAGGTGGCTTCGTTCCAGTTGTCCTGCACCAGGGCGTCGTTTCTGGCGGACGCCAAGGAGTCCGTGTTGTTGACCAGCAGCGGGCCGTAGCCGGCCACGTTGTTGCGGTCGATCACCTCGCCGCTGGGGGTGAAGGTGGCCGGGACGTTGTCGATCCAGCCGCCTTGGTTGTCGCTGTAAACGGCTAGGCGGGCGGCGAACTGCTCCGACACGGGCACGTTCACGTAGGCGTCCACCGCGCCGCTGTCCGCGCCGCCCTTGGTGCCGCTGTACTTGGCGTTGAAGCCGGCTTCAAAGGCCCCATGCACGGGCTTGTTGGTGATCATTCTTAGGGCGCCGGACTGGGAGCTGGCGCCGAACAGGGTGCCTTGCGGGCCGGACAGCACCTCGATGCGCTCGATGTCCGCCGAGTAAACGTCCAGGTTGCGCCCGCCGAAGGAGACGGGGTATTCATCCAGGTACAGGGCCACGCCGGGCGCCGAGCCTTGCGCCGAGGAGATGGTGACGCTGGTTTGTTCGGTGGCGCTGCCGCGGATGTAGATCTCCTTCTGGCCGGGGCCGTTGCCGGCGCTGACCACATTGGGCAGGAAGTCGATGTACTTGTCGAAGGTTTCGGCGCGCAGCTCCTTCAAGCTGTCTCCGCCGACCGCCTGCAGGGCGATGGGTATGTCCTGGGAGCTCTCCGCCCGCTTGGTGGCGGTGACGATGATCTCCTCAATCTGCTGTGCGCTGGCGACGCCGGCGGTGGAACTGGCGACGGCCGCGGAAATGGCGAGGCCGAGTTTCTTTCGCTCCCACATGACGCTTTCCCTCCACATGACGCTTTTCCTGTTTAGGTTGGAGTGTTCACGAGTATAGAGCCATCTGCGCAAAAAACAACAAAAAAAGTAACTAGGTTGTTTGGCCCCGCAGCCGGGCGCTGCAGAAAGCCCGGAAAAGCCTCCGGGTCGCTCGGCGGGACCGCTCGCTGTCTCCCGCAAATCCGGTGATGCGGTCCTTGATGTAGGTGGCGTAGCTGATCTTGCTCATCTCGCCGTCGCTGACCACATCGACGCCGGCCTGCACCCGCCGCGCCACCACCGTCCGTACGGTTTCGGCGATCACCGCATCGGCGTCCGGCCGCGGTTCGCCGCGCTCCTGGCCGACCACCGCATCGGCGACCGCCTTGGAGCGGGGCAGGCCGCCCACATGGGCGGTGAGAATGCGCTGGTGCCGGCTTGCATGGAATTTCCTCCTTGGAGGCTTGGCGGGTCGCCCTGTGCGGCTAGGTTGGCAGGCGGGCGGAACGGATGGGCTTCGGGATGGCCAAATCGCCATTGGCGGAAAGCTGAGGATGCCCTTGTTTCGGTTCCCAAGCGATTGGCGCAAGAATCCAGAAATTTTTGCCAAAGTGTTGACAATTTTTTGCATTCGCACTACAAAACGCCGCAATTGAAACAATGTATTGCTGTTTTCCTTACAGATCACACAGGTAGCAAAAAGGGGTAGGGAGCCCGGAAGGGAGCGCTGGTCGCTCCCTTTCTTTTGCCTCTTTTGATTCAGGTTTCTTAAAGAAGGGCGTTGCGGAAAGCGCCAAGGCCGACTTCGCCAAGGAGGTGAAGCGGGCTGTCGAGCAAATCCTCGCGGAGGTGGAAAGCGGCGGGGACAACGCTGTGCGGGCCCTGGAGCGCTTCGACAGCCGGTCGCCGGCGCAGTTCCGCCTGTTGGAGGCGGAGATCGGCGCCTGCATCGGCCGGGTGCCGAAGGCTACTTTGGAGGACATCCGCTTCTCCCAAGCGCAGATCCGCCGTTTTGCGGAAATCCAGCGGGATGCCCTGCGTGATGGATGGATGCGGTGGGTCCCAAGTGCTTCGGCTTCGACTTCACCCCCTTGGCGGATTTGGGGCGTCTGCGCCAACCGCTTGGCCGGTGACTTGGCGCCCATGCCGGGCAGGGTCGGCTGTTGCCGCCAACTTGGCGCGGTTAAACTTGGCGCAATGGCTTGGTTGCACCATGTTCAACAACGGATTGACGGGGACATGCTTATGAAGACGCTGAAAGGCTGGTGGGTGGCGTGGCTGGCTTTGCTCTTGCTGGCGGCGGGATGCTCCGGCGGGGACGGCGGGGCGGACGCCGAGGGCGGCGGCGCGGCTTCCGTGCGTGGCCTGACGGATGGCGAAATCGTCTTGGGCACCTATACGGATCTGTCCGGCCCCACCGCCATCTGGGGAGTGGGGGCCACCAACGGCGCCCGGATGCGCTTCGATGAGGTCAACGCCGCCGGCGGCGTGCATGGCCGCACGATTCGCTATGTGGTGGAGGACATGTCCTACCAACTGCCCAAGGCCATGCAGGCTTTCAACAAGCTGGTCAACCGGGACCGGATATTCGCCATGCTGCTGGCCGTGGGCACGCCGATGAACAACGCCATCATGCCGCAGCAGTTCGCCGCTGGCGTGCCCAACCTCTTTCCCATCAGCGGCGGGCGGCAGATGGTGGAGCCCTTCCACCGCATGAAGTTCGCGCAGCGCGGCATCTACTACAACGAGGTGCGCGCCGGGGTGAAGTACTTCGTGGAGCAGGAGGGCAAGCGCAGCATCTGCATCATCCACCACGACTCCGAGTACGGCCAGGAAATCGTTGACGCCACCGAGGAGCAGGCCGCCGCGCTGGGCATGGAGGTGGTGGCGCGGGCGGCGCACAAGCCCACGGAAAGCGAGTTCACCGCCGCGGTGCTGCGGCTCAAGCAGGCCGGCTGCGACCTGGTGACCATGGCCACGGTCCATAGAGACACCATTCTCATCCTGGACACCGCCCACAAGATGGGTTGGGAGGGGGTCGCCTGGGTGGGCAACAACGCCGCCTACGGGCAGGTCATCGCCGATTGCAAGGGCTGCGACGGCTACTACGCCTTCGTTCACATGGCGAAGATCTATCCCGAGGACGACAAGCCCCCGCCAGTGCAGGCCTGGTGGGACGGCTACATGGCCCGCTACGATGCGGAGCCGGACTTGGCGGCCATGGAGGGCTACCGCGCCGCGGACCTGACCGTGATGGCGCTCGAACGGGCCGGGCGGGAGTTGACTGTCGATGCTTTGGTTGCCGCCTTGGAGTCCATTGCCGACTACCGGGACATCTTCGGCTATCGTCTGTCCTTCTCCCCGGAAAACCATGAGGGCGTTCACGAGAGTGTGCTTTCCCAAGTGCGCGACGGCCGCTTCGTCGTGTTGGCGGAATCCGTCACCTACTGAGCGCCCGCCTGCCGTTGGCGCCGGGCGCGAATGCTCCTCATGAGTCTCCCGCGCATTTTTCGCCGCCTTTGCCGGCCGACGTTCTTCGTGCCTTGGGAGCGCTAGGACTTGCGCACGCTGCTCTACCAATGCAGCGCCGGCATCGGCGGCGACATGCACCTTGCGGCGATGGTCGATTTGGGGGTGCCGGAAGCCGTGCTGCGGGACGGTTTGCAGCGGCTGCCCTGCGCCGACGAGTTCGCCCTTGAATTTAAGCGGTCCAAGAAAATGGGCATTTCGGGGTTGCAAGTGCAGGTGCGGGACTTGGGAGCAGGGGAGGGCGCCGCAGGGAAGGCGGCCGCGGCTGAGGGGAAGCCCTCCGGCCATCGCCATTATGCGGACATTCTGCAGCTCTTGGACGCCGCCGACCTAGCCCCCGGCGTGGCCGCCCACGCCAAAGCGATCTTCGCGGAGGTTGCGGTTGCCGAGGCTAAGATTCACGACATTCCCGTCGAGCGGGTGCATTTCCATGAAGTCGGCGCCCTGGACTCCATCGTCGATGTGGTGGGCGCGGCCATCTGCCTTGAGCATCTGCAGGTGGACCAGGTGCTTTGCGGCCTAGTCGAGTTGGGCGGCGGCTTCGTCGATTGCACCCACGGACGGTTGCCGGTGCCGGCCCCGGCCACCCAGGAAATCCTCAAGGGTGTGCCCTGCTCCTACGGCGGGGTTGCAGGGGAGGCCACCACTCCCACGGGCGCCGCCATCCTGAAGGCGGCGGTGGACCGCTTCGAGCCGCCGCGTGACTTCAGCCTGCAGGCCATCGGCTACGGCTTGGGCACCAAGGACTTCCAAATTCCCAATGTGCTGCGCTTGGCCTTGGGCGAGTGCGCATTGGCGGCGGTTGGTCGGAGCGCCGCCGCGCACGTCAAGATCGAAGCCAACATCGACGACATGAGCCCGGAAGCCTATGAACCGCTGCTCGAGCATCTGCTGGCCGCCGGCGCCGACGACGTTTACGTCACGCCCATCGTCATGAAGAAGTCCCGTCCGGCCATCAAACTAGCGGTGCTGTGCGAGGCGGGCAGGGCGGACGCCTTGGCGGACGCCGTGCTCAACCGCTCCACCACCATCGGCCTGCGGGTGCTGCCCTTCGAGAAGCGTACACTGCCCCGGCGCACCGAGACTGTGGAAACCGAGTTCGGGCTGGTGCGGGTCAAGGTGGTGGTGCAGCCGGACGGCCAGCGCCGCTGGAAGTCAGAGTTCGAGGACGTGCGGCGCATCGCCGAAGAGACCGGGCTTGACTATTTGCAGGCCAAGGCGGCCTTGGACTTGCGGATCGCGCAATCCCTCGGTGGTGAAACATGAACTCCTTTCGGCAAAAAAGGCCCCAACATCCCGCATTCCAGGGTTAAGGCATCAGGTTGGGGCTGGTCGGTCAGCGGGTGGCCACGCCGTGGGTCATGAAGGTGGCGAACTTGGGGCCGGGCACCTCGCTGGTGCGGGTCTCCAACAGTTTGAAGCCGGCCCCCTGCAGCAGAAGCGTCGGCTGCCGGGTGAGGTGGCAGCCGCCGCCGATGCGCTTCCACAGCGGCTCCAAGGCCCGCTGCCAATGCACTATTCCGGCCTCAGGCGACAGGCCGTGCTCAATGAAGTGGAAACGGCCGGCCGGCTTCAGCACCCGGCGCATCTCGGCCAGCGCCCGATAGACGTTGGGGATGCTGCATAGGGTCCAGGTGCAGACGATGCTGTCGAACTCCCCGGTCGGGGCGGGGATCTCCTCGCCGGACGCCTGCAGGATGCGCACCTCCGCCTTGCTCTCGGCGGCGCGTGCGGCGGCCTTTTCGGTGAGTTCCGGGGCGGGGTCCAGGCCGGTGACGGAATCCGCTTCCTGGTAGTGCGGCAGGTTGTGGCCGGTGCCGATGCCAATCTCCAGCACCTTGCCCTTCGCCTTGGGAACGTATTGCTCGCGCAGTTCGGCCATGGGCGGCAAGCCGCAGCAGAAGTCGATCATGCGCGGCAGAACGTATTTTGCGTACAGGCCCATGCGCCGCTCAGTTGGTCATGATGGTCACGCCGCTTAGGCCCGGCGCCCCATAAACATGCGTGTAGCCGGTCTTGGGGTTGTTCGGCACCTGCCGCTCCCCGGCCTCGCCGCGCAACTGCAGGCAGATTTCATAGACCTGCCGCAGCCCGGAGGCGCCCACCGGCTCGCCGTTGGCCATGCAGCCGCCGTCGGTGTTGACCGGCAGTTTGCCGTCTATTTCCGTGTGGCCCTCGCGCAGCCACTGCTCCTGGTCGCCGTCCTGGCAGAAGCCGTTTTCGGCCATGTGCATGATCTCCGCGCCGGACTCAGTGTCCTGCAGCTGGGCCACGTCAATGTCCTCCGGGCCAATGCCGGCCATCTCGAAGGCCGCCGCGGAGGCCTGGACCGTGGGCGCCGGCGCCCGCTCCAGCGCCTGGGACTGGGAGAACACCTCAAAGGAGCCGAACTGCCGGGTCTTCACGGACACCGCCTTTAGGAACACCGGCTTGGAGGCGTATTGGCCGGCCTTGTCCGCCCGGCACAGAATCATGGCGCAGGCGCCCTCCGCCGGGGAGCAGAACATGTACTTGCGCAGGGGATGGCAAACCATTTGCGAACTGGCCACGTCCTCGTAGCTGAACGCCTTGCGCCGCCAAGCGTTGGGGTTCTTGGCGCCGTTCCTGTAGTTCTTCACGGCCACCCGAATCAGCGCGTCTTCGCTGATGTCGTATTCGTGCATGTAGCGCTGGATCTTCATGCCGAAGAACTGCGGCGTCAGCGCCATGCCGATGTCCCCGTACCACTTGCCGAGGCCGCTGGCCTCCGGGTTGACGGTGAAGGCGCCCCTAGGGTGCTTGTCGAAGCCCACGGCCATGCCGATGTCGAACATGCCGGACTGAATGGCCATGTAGGCGGACTGCAGGGCGCTGCCGCCGGTGGCGCAGCCGTTCGAGACGTTGATGAACTGCAGGCCCGTCAAGCCCAGCTTGGAGACCATGGAGTCCGCGTTGCCGGCGGCGGCGGAGCCGCCGTAGGCGAACTGCATGTCCGCCCAGTCCAAGCCCACGTCCTGCAACGCCTCGCGGGCGGCTTGGACCCCTTGCTCCAAGCCGGTGACGCCCTCCGTGCGCCCGAAGGGGTGAATGCCGATGCCGATGATTGCCACTTCCACTGTTTTTGCTCCTCAAAAGGATTGGTGATCAGATCTCGTCCGCCGGGCTGAAGAAGTAGGCGATGACGTCCTTGCCGTCCCGCTCGATGTACTTCTCCACCACCAGCTCCATGTCCATGCCGATGCGCAGTTTGGAGAGGTCCTTGGTTTTGATGCGCGTCTCCACCCGCACCTGCTCAGGCAACTCCACATAGCCCACTCCAAAGCCCTTGAAGGTCTCCGGGGTCTCCGGGCCTTCGTAGGGCGGGCGGTTGGGCGGGAAGCCCTGCACGGTCCAAGTCCAGAGCTTGCCGCGGCGCTCTATCTCGATGGTTTCGGTGGCTTCCCCGCAGCAGGCAGGGCAGCCGCCTTGGGCGGGAAAGGTGACCACGCCGCAGCTTTGGCACCTGCTGCCAAGCAGCCGCGGGTCATTGGACGGCCAAGTGAACAGGCCCTCCGCGATTGGAACCTGATCGGCGACGCTCGCCATCTGTCTTCCCCCGAATGAAATACCGGCTAGGCTGACTGTTTTAACCGATTCGGCGATGCACTGGAAGCCCTTTGCGCGAGTCTTGCGGGTCAGACCTCCATGGGCCTGAGCAGCTTGGGCCATTGCTCCATGGTTGCGGCCATGCGCTCACCGATTTCCTCCACCGTAAAGGGCGCCGCCAGCGGCTCCCCCTGGGCGATTTCCGTAACCTGCCAGGAGAGCAGGCTGACGCGGTTGCCGCCGGCGTAGAACTGGCGGCCGGTGACCTTGGCCGCCTCGTCGGTGCAGAGCCAGACCACCACTGGGGAGACTTTCTCCGGCGCCAAGCTCTCCTCCACGTTCTCCGGCATGATGTCTTCGGTCAAACGGGACCAGGCCGCCGGCGCCAAGGTGTTGACGGTGATGCCGTACTTCACCCCCTCCAGCGCCAGCACCCGGGTGAGGCCGGCGATGCCGGCCTTGGCGGCGCCGTAGTTGGTCTGGCCGAAGTTGCCGATCAGCCCGGAGGTGGAACTGGTGTTGATGATGCGCCCGCCGCTCCCCTGCGCCAGCATTTGGTCCCAAGCCGCCTTGGCCACCAGATAGGTGCCGCGCAGATGCACATCGACCACGATGTCCCACATCTCGTTGGTCATGTTCTTGAAGGACTTGTCGCGCAGGATGCCGGCGTTGTTGATGCAGATGTCGATCTTGCCGAAGTTGTCGACGCAGGCCTGCACCATCGCCTTGGCTGCGGCCTCGTCGGCAACGGAGCCGTAGTCCGCCGCCGCCTGCCCGCCGGCGGCCTTGATTTCCGCCGCCACCTTGTCGGCCATGGCCGAACCGCCGCCGCCGCTGCCGTCCCGGGCGCCGCCTAGGTCATTCACCACCACGGCGGCCCCCTCCTGCGCCAGCAGCAGGGCGTGGGTTCGCCCCAAACCGCCCCCGGCGCCGGTCACCAGCGCCACCTTTCCATCCAGCTTGCCCATGCATGCCTCCAGCTTTGGTTGCAAAGGGAGCATTCTATTGCGCCAAACCGGAAAGTAAATCTCGCCGTGCGCCTCGCTTTCCCGCCTTCCATCAACGCAAGCGACTTTGAGAAGAGCTGGGCCTCATTGACAAAATAATTTTGTATATTCATGCAAGATATTGATTTTTATAAATTAAATTTTAGACATGAATAGCTGCCCGCAAACCGTTTTGGGATATCCCTGTGCATACGGGATTGCATCCCGCCCGCCTTTGCGGCGAAGATGTGCAGGGCTTGCCGATGCGCCAGCGTCTTGAAAGCGGGCGCAGCCGCGGCGGCGGGGCGTGGGGGCGTCGCAGGAAATTCCGTCCGCGCCTCGGCTGCGCGGCGTCGGCGTCCCTTGGCAAACGTGCGGAAGGGGGTTTTATGCTCGATCTGATCATCAAAAACGGGCGCATCATCGACGGCGCCGGCGGGCCGGAGATGCAAGGGGACCTGGGCGTCAAGGGCGGGCGCATCGTCGCCTTGGGTCGCATGGAGGAGGCCGCCGCAGAGGTCTTGGACGCCCAAGGCTGCGCCGTCGCGCCCGGCTTCGTGGACGTCCACACCCACTATGACGCCCAGGTGTTCTGGGACCCGGCGCTCAGCCCCTCCTGCCACCAGGGCGTGACCACGGTTTGCGGCGGCAACTGCGGCTTCAGCATTGCGCCCCTAAGCCCGCAGGCCGCGCCCTACCTGCTGCGGATGCTGGCTAGGGTGGAGGGCATGCCGGAAGCCTGCCTGGAGCAGGGGGTGCCTTGGAATTGGCGCAGCTTCGGCGACTACTTGGCCCGCATTGAGGGCAACTTGGGCGTCAACGCCGGCTTCCTGGCCGGGCACAGCGCCATTCGCCGGGTGGTCATGGACGAACGCGCAGTGGGGGAGCGGGCCACCGCCGAAGAACTGGAGGCCATGAAGGCGCTGCTGGCGCAGAGCATTGAGCAGGGCGCACTGGGCTTCTCCACTTCCTTGTCCACCACCCACAACGACGGCGACGGCCAGCCGGTGCCGTCCCGCCACGCCGCTTATGACGAAATTCTGGAGTTGGCGCGGGTGGCGGGCGACCATGAGGGCACCTCCGTTGAGGTCGTGCCGGGGGTGGGCGTCTTCCCGGACGAGGTGCGGCAGTTGCTCGCCGATCTTTCCACTGTTTCCCGCCGCCCGGTGAACTGGAATGTCCTCAACCCTGGCCCCGAAGAGCAGTTGCGCAACCAGCTGGGCATCAGCGACATCGCCCGGCGCAACGGCGGCAAGGTGGTGGGGCTGACCATGCCGCAGCCGACGGTGCTGCGCCTCAACCTATACGGCGGCATGGTGTTCGACGCCATGCAGGGCTGGGCGGACCTGTTCAAGCTGCCGGTGGCCGAGCGCATGGAGGCGCTCAAAGACCCGCAGCGCCGTCAGGCGTTGGACGCCAGCGCCAAGTCCGGCGGCCCCTTCCAGCCCATCTCCGATTGGCGCCGCTGGATGGTGCATGCGGTGTTCGACCCGGCACACAAGGAGTTGGAGGGCCGCACGATTGGCGACCTCGCCGCCGAGCGGGGCCAAGACCCCTTTGCTGTCATGATCGAGCTGGCGTTGGCGGAGGGCTTGCGCACCTCCTTCATTCCATTGGATTTTTTCGGCGGCGACGATGAGTCCCTGTGGCCGCAGCGGGCCAAGCTGTGGAGCGACGAGCGCACCGTGGTCGGCGCATCGGACGCCGGCGCCCATCTGGACATGATCGACACCTTTACCTACGCCACCCGCATGTTGGCGGAAGGGGTGCGCAAGCGCGGGCTTATCTCCCTGGAGGAGGCGGTGCATCAACTCACCCTGGTGCCGGCCGAACTGCTGGGCCTGCGCGAGCGCGGCCGGCTGCGCACCGGCTGGCATGCGGACATCGTGGTGTTCGACCCGGAGACCGTGGGGCCGGGGCCGGTGGGCATGCGCTCCGACCTGCCAGCCGGGGAAAGCCGCGTCTATGCCGAAGCCGAGGGCGTGCGGGCGGTGTTCGTCAACGGCCGCTGCATCCTGCGCGACGGCCAGCACACCGGAGCGCTGCCGGGCAAGGCGCTGCGCTCCGGCAAGGACACCTACACGCCAGCCGCGACCTTCTGATGGGTCGCCTAGCGCCGCAAGGCGAGGACAACCGCCGCTAGGTTGCCGCTGTTGTGATTTGAATGCGGGCGGTTGTTGGTCGCATTTAAGGAGTTGCCGTGGAGCTCATGCGTCAACCCGGTGAATCCGGGCGGCTGGGGGACTGGCTTCAGGCTAATCTCGCTGCGGATTGGATCCATTTCCGGGCAGCAGTCGCTTTTGTCAAGCGTTCCGGGGTTAAGCACATTGCAGCGCAGCTCGCTGCCTTTGCCGAAGCAGGGGAAGTCGAGATCATCGTCGGCATTGACCATCAGGGCACGTCATACGAGGGCCTTGACGGCCTGCTGCGGGCGGCGTCTCCGAACGGTCGGGTGGTTGTCTTCCATAATCGGCTGCGCTACACCTTCCACCCGAAGTTGTATCTTTTCAAGTCGGCAACTCATGCGGAAGTTGTTGTCGGGTCGGGAAATCTAACGGAAGGAGGGTTGTTCACCAACTATGAGGCTGCGCTTCGCCTTGGCTTTGATCTTGCTAAGCCGGAGGATGCGGCGGCGCTTCAGTTGGTGGGGTCCGCGCTTGATGAATGGTCGAACCTAGGGTCGGGAACGGCCTTCGCTTTGGACGACGGGCTTCTCAGTCGCTTGCGGAACCTGCGCCTTGTGCCCATGGAGGTGCTTACGGCCAGCCAGAGCGGCGAGTCGTCCGCCGGTTCCGGTGCCGCGGCTTCCCCGTTTGCATCGCGCCAGGAACACCCAGCGCCCTTAAGCTCAAGGTCAACCTCAAGGCCGGAAGGCGGGGTGCCTAGTGGCGAGATGCAGGAAGGGACGAGCGGCCCAAGGCGCCAGCCGCTTTCCGCCTCTTGCTTTGTGATGACCCTGCAAAAAACCGATGTTGGCGTCGGCCAGACTAGTGAAGGGACGTCAAAGCGTTCACCGGAAATCTTTATTCCACTGTCCGCCCGTGATGCACAACCCTCTTTTTGGGATTGGCCGCACGGCTTTTCGGAGGACTCTGCGAGATCGGGAAAGTGGGACCGTCAAGCAAGGGTGCGCCTCGGTGCCGCCGCCATCACCGTAAACATGATGACTTGGCCCGATAGACACGACTTTCGGCTGCGCAGCGAGTCTTTGCGCAGCGCCGCCAAGGTTGGCGACATCCTGCGGATTGAAAAGGTCAAACCGGAACTGGGCTTCGACTACTACGTTGAAATCATACCCGAGGGGACTGCACCGCATACGGAGCATTTGCTGTTTTGCACGGGAATCGTCCGAAACTCCAGAAAACGGTTCGGTTACTTTTGATGCCTTGGTTTCCGCAAGGCGACGATTTGCTCCGACTGCATGGCGTTTTTGCGGAAGACATCCCTGGACAGCAGCATCTCCATCGGCAAATTGCCGGATGTCTCGAAGCCCAAGCTTTCGGCGATGGACGTCAAGTGGTCCGCCGTGCGGATCTCCACAGGAACGCCTCCAGCCTCGGTGCGGTTGTTGCCCACCACCAGAAACGCTTGGCCGTCAGGCCGCAGCAGCCTTAGCATTTGCTGCATGACGGCGCGCATGTCAAGGAAGTACTTGGACAGCAGCGCCGCCAGATTGCGCCGTCGAAAGCCAACCTTGCGCCCATTG
Organism: Candidatus Azophilus sp.; assembly: GCA_965200465.1. Classification (GTDB taxonomy): domain Bacteria; phylum Pseudomonadota; class Gammaproteobacteria; order Pseudomonadales; family Azotimanducaceae; genus Azophilus. Next base: position 1,366,377 of record OZ241358.1, read on the forward strand.
TTCAGCTGGTCGATGCGATCGATTAGGGCCTGTGTGGACGCCGGCAGCAATGCCCTGCTTGCTTCGTAGCGGCGCCAATGTTCGGCGCGGATGCGCTCAGTCACCTCCCGGTTGCCGATCATGAGCAGATCGCGGGATCTATGGCCTGTGCGCGGCAACAGCCCCAAGTAGATCAAGCTGAGCCGGTCCGTGTCCAGATATGGCAATGCCGTTGCATAGGGGGGGGACGTGATGATCGCATCCGCTTTGTTCAATAGCTGCGGCAGGGATTGGCCGGCCTGTCGAGCGTCGGCTTCGCGGACCGCATAGCGGCCAAGGCCGGTGCGCCCGCGCTCCGCCACGAAGGCCCCAACCACCTTGGTCGAGCGCAGCGCCTCCTTGAGAAAACGGCGGATGACCGCGCCTTGCGGCAGTTCGCCCACTTCCCGACGCACCCGCAGGTCGTCATCTTTCTGCCAGGAAACGCCGCGCAGGATGTTGCTTAGGCAGACGCTGTGGAAACTGCGCAGCGCCCGGCTCCTCAATTTCCCAACGGCGGCTTGAATGGCGTCGAGTTCGCTCAGGACGTTCGGCGCAAACCAGCGGCTGAGATAGTCCTGATCATGGTCGTGCAGGGACGAAAAACGGCACCCGGCGCCGTCGGCGGCTTGGGGTTTCGCCAATGCCTTGCAAAGGTCTTCATAGGCCGCGCTCAGGGCGCTTGGCGTCAACGCCAAGGCGCGGCACTTCGCATCGGAAACAAATGCGGAGAGCGGGTTCATGTCCAGTCCATAGGCTCGCCGACCGGACAGCCGCGCCTCCACCAGGGTTGTGCCGCTGCCGCACATGGGATCAACGACAATGCCGTTTGCGGGGACTTGGGCGATGTTTATGAGGGCGCGAACCAGTTGCGGAAAGAACTTGCCGCGGTACTCGTGCAGTCCGTGGGTGGCGTAGCGCAGGCAGCGTTTGCGCGGCGGCTTCAATGGTTCAGAGTGCAGCCTTGGCCGAAGCAGATCGCGCACCGACATGCCATTTTGGGCCGCCACGAATGTTGCTTCGCTTCTGACTTGGGCGGTCAAGCCGCCCTCCGGTCCGACCGAATGCCAGTAGGTCAACGCATTGCGCAGTGCAGCGGCGTCAAGGGTGCCAGCCACCTCAAAGACCAAGGCCGTGGCTTCGTCGCCATCGACCGGACGCACCGAGCCGGATGCCAAGGCCCGCATTTCCCGCAGAGCAAGCTGGCGTTCAAAGGGCTGGATGTAGTCCTTGATTCGGCAGGTTAGGTTGGCCACAGCCTCACGCCTTGCGCAGCATCAGCAGCTTTTCGGTTTTGATCCCGCCGATTCGGGGATTGAACGCTTTGCGGGTCGGGGCGATGGTTCGCTCTATTCGAGCTGTCTCCCTAAAGCCGGCGCCGGCGCCGGCATCGGCAATCAACGATGCGTTGTCGATGCGCCTGCCGTCCAGGGTGGAGTCGCCAATCACTAGGCAGGCATGTCCCCTTGGGCGAAGGCGTCCCCGCAGCCAATGAAAAATCTGCTTGAACTCGCGCTGGAACGTTGCCGCGGTGGCTCTGTTCCGGCCCTTTGCGCTGTACTTGCGGTGGCTGCCGATTTCGACCTTCTTGAACTGTTTATGGTCGTGCCCCAGCCAAGCGAGCCGGGTGCGGTGGTAGAGGTGGTAGCTGTAGGCGTTCGGGTACGGCGGCGAGGTGACTACTAGGTCGAAAGCCTCCGTGTCCGGGGCGTCCAAAACATCCATGTTGAACACTTGGCAGGAGAGATGATCCTCCACCAAGTCGCTGAGTTCCCGCACCGCCCCCGTCGCCGCGTCAAGCTGGCTAAGGTATCGCCTAACTGTGTCCCCCGGCGCGACCGCCTTGTCCCGCCGGACGTACCTTGTGTCCGAATCCTGTTTGGAGACGGAGACAATGATCGCCGAAAACGCTGTCTGACACAGGCGTTTCGCCGCTTCGACCGGCATGGCGTCAGTGAGTTGGCGCAGTTCGGCTAGCTCTTCAACAACATGGGGTTCAAACCAAAACTCGCAGATTTGCTGCGCTGGCCGCCAAGCCGATGATTGAAACGGCCGGCCGCCATGAAACAGGTCGCCAATGTGCGGGTCAATGGACTGAACCAAGCGTCGACAGGCATCCTGATGGGCGGCAAGAGCCGCGAGGCTCGCTTCGTCCAAGGCGGTGGTCTTTGCTCGGCTAATCAGCGCCGCCAGTGGGTTTGCGTCGATGCCGACGGCGTGCCGCTTTAGCTGCAGCGCCTCCACCAAGGTGGTGCCGCTGCCGCAGAAGATGTCGGCGATGGTGTCTCCGACCGAGGAAAGCTCCTGAATCAGCGCGTTGGGTATCTGCGGAATGAACTTGGCGGGATATGGATGCAGGTTGTGGGTCAAATATCCGGTTTTAGCGCTTGGAAAGTCCCAGTTGATCGCCTGCAGCCTAGCAACGGCGGGATTTTCGTCTGGTGCGGCGACACTGCCGACAAGGGCTTCGCCACCCCTAGCGAACGCCGCGATTGCCGGGACGTCGGCAGCGGAAAAGACCCGCCAACCGCGGCCGTCCCGCTGCGGCTCGGGAACGCTGCCTTGGCGCAGCCAGCGCAGGAGCGTATCGCGGTGTACCCCAACCTGGGCGGCGACTTCCGCTGTGGTGAATGACGACCCCATGCTGCCTATAGGTGCCTATAGTTGTTGGGGAGCAGGAGACACCACAGCAGTAGCTGTTGTCAAGTTGTGGATTTCCCCTCAGTCCGCGAAAAGGCCCAGCCGGCCCGCCCGGTTCCTGCGCTCCATAAGCTCCACCTGTTCTGCTTCTGCCTGCAAACGAGCCAGCCACGACTCAGTGCTTGAAATCGGCCCAGTTTAACGGTTGGCTGGAACTAGCCTGGCGGGCGCGGAGCGCCCAAGGGCCGGTCCTCGCCGGACAGCTGCACTAGCTCCATGTCGTGGATGCGCCAGCCTTCGCCGGGGTGGTAGCGCACCTTGTCGAGGTAGGTGCCGATGAATATCCACACGCTGTCCTCTCGGGCGTGCCAAGCCTGCAGGTAGCTGCTCATTTCGGCCTCGCCGGCGGTCACCTTGCCTTGGGCGTCCACCTCCAGCCGGTGCAACTCCACTAGCTGGCTGCCGATGAGGTGCTGGGTGGAGACGTACTCCTGCAGGGCGTTTTGCGCCACCTCCGCCCAGCCGTCCGGCCCGCTGGACTCCAAGCCGACTGCGCCGCCGACGGAAGTGCGGATGCGCGCGTCCGGCGTGAAGATCCGGTGGTAGATGCGCCGACCCTCGGCGACGGATGCGGCGCTGCATTCGCCGATGAGATCCGTCGCCTTGGCGTAGCGGCGGCGCAGGTACTCGATCTCCTGGCGGGCGAGGGCGGCTTGCGCCGGGGTGGCGGAAAGGGCGTCCTGGACCGATGTTGAATCACGCATGTTTTTTTCCTGATGGCTGATTGGTTTGTGCCGATTTCTTGCGCAAAGCTGCTGCTGTGTGCGACGGCCGCGGATTTTCAGCGAGCGCCGAATGGCGGCGAGCCCGCATCTTGATTGCGAACCTTGCCGCATTCCCGACGCAACATGACGGCGCACTTGGAACGCATCACCCAAGCTAGTGCAGCGGTTGCCTGCCTGCGGCGTTGGGGCCGGGCTTACAGCCCGCTGCGCCCAGCCTCCCGGATCATGGGCTGGTACTGGTCGAAAGCCGGCGGGTTGGGGGATGAGCCGGTGGTGATGCCGGCGTCCGTGGTCAGGGTGTGGCCGTTGGTGTAGCCGGATTCGTCGCTGGCCAGCCAGAGGGCCGCGTTGGCCACGTCCTCCGCCAAGCCTGGACGATCCTTCAAGGGCGAGCTGTCGGCAAGGGCCTTCTTGGTTTCCTTGATGGCCTTGGGGTCTCCGGTGGTGACGTTCGCCACCATGGGCGTGGCCATGCCCGCCGGGGAGATGCAGTTGACGCGGATGCCGAAGCGGCAAAGCTCCGCCGCCGCGCTCTTGGTGAGGCCCACCACGGCGTGCTTGGCGGCGGTGTAGGTGTGCGGGCCAAGGCCGCCCAGGATGCCGGCGGTGCTGGACATGCTGACGATGGCGCCGGCGCCTTGCGGCTTCATCACCCTTGCGGCGTGCTTGACGCCGTAGAAGACGCCGTTCAGCAGGATGTCCAAGGTGGCTTTCCACTCCTCCGTCGGCGTGGTGTCGATGGGGCCGACGGCGCCGACAATGCCGGCGTTGTTGAACATGACGTCCAAGCGCCCGAAGGCGCTGACCGCCGTGTCCACTAGGTTGGCGATGTCGTCCTCGGAAGTGACGTCGCAGCGCACGAAAACGGCGCTGTCTCCCAGTTCGGCGGCCACGGCCGCCCCGGCCGCATCCTGAATGTCCCCCAAGGCCACCTTGCAGCCCTCGCTGACAAACAGCCGCGCCGCCGCGGCGCCAAACCCGCTGGCCGCGCCGGTGATGGCGGCAACCTTGCCTGCAAGCCTCGGTCCCATAGCCCCTCCTCGAAAATTGGCAATTGCTTGACCGCACTATCTTCGGGAATAACGGCGGATTGTCAATCCAAACGAGGAGACGGCCCGGCGGCCAAGGGACGCTCTTGCTTGGCGTTGCCGCCGACGGGGCGCCTGGCTGAAACCAATGAGGCGCCGGTCGTTGACATGAACCCGAAGCCCGAATAAGTTACCCGTTTTCACGCAGGGAAGTGGAGGCCCTATGTCCGAAGTTGCTGAGGATTGGAGAAGCCTGCCGGCGCCTGGCTGGCGGCGGCCGGCCATCGGCGAGCACCCGATTCCCGGTCACCGCTACACCAGCCGGGAGTTCTTCGAGCGCGAGTTCGAGCACATGTGGACCAAGGTGTGGCTGTTGCTCGGGCGTGAGGAGGAGATGCCCAACCCGGGAGACTGGCAACGCGAGGACGTGGGGCCGGAGTCCATTCTCATGGTGCGCCAAACGGACGGCTCGGTGCGGGCTTTCCACAATGTCTGCCAGCATCGGGGCAACCGCTTGGTGTTTGCGGAGAAGGGCCATGTGCGGCGCTTCGTCTGCAAGTACCACAGCTGGGCCTTCATGCCGGACGGGGAGTTGAACTTCGCCCAGGACGCGGAGGACTTTCCCCAGGGCAACCCCTGCGGCAAGGTGCGCTTGAGCGAGGTCAAGTGCGAGACCTTCGCCGGCTTCATCTGGGTGAACATGGATCCACAGGCCGCGCCTCTGCAGGACTACCTCGGCCCCATTTGGGAGGACTGGAGCCTGTATCCGGTGGCGGACATGCGCCGCTATTTGGCCTACACGGTGCATGTGCCCTGCAACTGGAAGGTCATTCAGGACAACTTCAACGAGTCCTACCACCTGCGCTCCGTGCATCCGGAGGCGGCGGTGCAGATTGAGGAGGGCTACAAGGAAACGCAGTTCGACCTGTGCGGCGAGGGCCACGGCCGCATGGTCATGCACGCTGGCTATCCGGCCCGCTCCCTGGAGGGCGACAAGCTGCGGGCGCCGCTGATGGCGCTGATGCGGGAGTGGGGCTTGGACCCGGAGGACTTCCGCGGCCGCGAGCGGGACATCCGCCCGGCCCTGCAGCGGCAGAAGCGCAAGCTGGGGCCGGAGCGCGGCCACAGGCACTACGACAACCTGCGCGACGAGCAGTTGACGGACTTCTACCACTACACCATCTTCCCCAACTTCGCGGTCTCCATCACTGCGGACGGCTTCCACTTCCTGCGCTCGCGCCCTCATCCCAGGGACCCGGAGCAGTGCGTGTTCGACAACTGGTTCTACGCCACGGAGCCGGAGGGCGAGACCCGCCCGGTGGCCACCCCGGCCGGCCCTGTGCCCAGGGGGGCCAAGGTGGAGCACGAGATCATCGACTACGGGGACAAGAGCATCGGCCTTGGCATGGACCAGGACATGTCCATCACCACCGGCCAGCAACTCGGCTTCCGCTCCCGGGGCTATACGGGCGTTTATCTTTCCGGCCAGGAGGCGCGCATTCGCCGCTACCACGAGGTGATCGACGAGTACCTGCAGGGCATTCGCCCGCACGGGCGGCTGCACGCACGGCCGGCGTCGGTCAAGTCCGTCTAGTGGGCGCCCACCGCGGCAAGGTCGCCGTCGTCACCGGCGCCAGCCGGGGCATCGGCAAGGGCGTCGCCCGCGCGCTTGGCGAGCAGGGCGCCACCGTCTATGTCTCCGGGCGCACCACTGGAGACGGCGACCGCACCATTGACACCACCGCCCGCATGGTCACCGAGGCCGGCGGCGAAGGCCACGCCATCCGTTGCGACCACGGCGACGACGACGCCATCGCCAAGCTCTTTGCGCGCATTGGAGATGAAGCCGGGCGCATCGACTTCCTGATCAACAACGTTTACAAAATCCCCGACCCGCCGGCTTGGGGCGGCGGCTTTTGGGACCATCCCATCCAGATTTGGGACGACCAAGTGGGCATTGGCCTGCGCGCCCACTATGTGGCCAGTTGGTACGCCGCGCCGCTGCTGTTCAAGGCGGCGTCGGGGGCGGCCATCGTCAACGTCTCCTCTCCCGGCGGCCAGAAGTACCACTTCTCCTGCTCCTACGGCACCGGCAAGGCCGGCTTGGACCGCCTCACCGCGGACATGGCCGTGGAGCTTAAGCCCAAGGGGGTGGCGGCGGTGGCGCTCTATCCCGGCTCCGTCTCCACGGAGTTCATTCAGGAGGCCGCGGCCGCCCGGGGCATGGACCTCTCCAAATCGCAAACGCCGCTCTTCGTCGGCCGGTCGGTGGCCGCCCTGCTGGCCAGCCGGGATTTGCTGGAGCGCACCGGCAGCATCCAGTGGGTCGAGGACCTCGCCGAGGAGTTTGACTTGCTCGATGAGCACGGGCGGCGTCCGCCGGGCTACGCGGAGCGTGGCTGAAGGCCATTGGGCGCCCGTCGCCCCCGAATTTTGTTAGGCGGGGCGCCGGCGAATGGCAACGAGTGCGCGGAGAAACAGCGATGGCGGAGACGGGCAGGGTGCCGAGCTTGGCGGAGGTGGCGGACCGGCTGGCCATTCAGGAGGTGCTCGCCCAGCACAGCCGCGGCGTTGACCGGGCCGATGCGGCCGCCCTGAAGTCCGCCTACTGGCCGGAAGCCGAGGTCGCCTACGGCGGCTTCAACGGTCCCGCCCATGAGTTCTGCGAGCTGCTGCCCGGTGCCATCAAGCGCTACGCCGCAACCCAGCATACGATCACCAATGTGTCCATCGACCTGCGGGACGGCGAGGCGCGAGTGGAGACCTACGTGACCGCCTATCACTACCTCGCCGCCGAGGAAGGCGATTCGGAGATGACGTACTTGGGCCGCTACCTGGACCGGATGCAGAAGCGCGGCGACGTCTGGAGGATCCTGCATCGGCGGGTGGTGATGGACTGGAACCAAAACACTCCCGCCAGCGCCATCCTGCAAGGCCCGCCCTTTGACGGCCTAGCCCGAGGCGCCCGCCACCCCGCCGACCCGCTGTACGCCCACTTGGCCGACTGACCCGCAAATGAACGCATTGCCGATTGGCCGTCTGCCCCTCCCAGCAACTCGGTTTCCGCTCCCGCGGCTGCAAACGCGCCTACCTGGCCGGCCGCTCCACCCGGCCCAGCACGTCTTGGAAGCTGCGGCGCAGCTCCCGCTTCAGCCAGAGCAGCATTTTTTCCACCGGCACCTTGGGGCCGTCGATGCGGTTGGCGACGGCCATGCCGTCCAGCAGGAACCGGGTTAGGTAGTTGGCGCGGCTGAATGCCTCCGAGAGGGCGAGGTCCGGGAAGATTCGCTTCGTCGTTTCGTGTCTGGCCACTTCAAACGCCTCCAAGGCCGGCTTCAGCGCCTTCTCCAGCTCCTTGTCGGTGCGGGCGGCGACGATCAACTCCTGAAAGACGACGAAGACGGGCGTGTTCAACTGCTCCCAATAGGCGTCTATGCCCTCTTCTACTCGGGTATAGACGGCGCCCCGCTGCGCTTCGGTCTCCTGGGCTTCAAAGATCTCCAGCCGCTGCCTGCTTAAGTGCTCCACCGTGGCCCGGACCAGGTCGAAGCGGGTGGGGAAGTGGTGCAGCATGGCGCCCCGGGAGACCTTGGCGACGGCGGCGATGCTCTCCGTGGCGGTATTGGCGTAGCCCTGCTCGTAAAAGCAGCGCACCGCCGCGTCAAGTATCAGGGTGCGGGTGTTCTCGCTCTTGGTCTGCTGCCAAGTCTTCCGCTCGGCCTGCTTTGCCGGCATGTCGCTTCCTCCGCTCCCGGCGCATGGAACTTCGCTGCTTGAAACTGTATTGTAGCCAACCTTGCTTGCGGCCGATGCGGCTGGGGAGAATGCAAGGGTGGCTGCAAACACCAGTGCACATGTTGAATTCCAAGGCGTGGCGAAGACCTATGGCGGGCGCAGTATGGTGGTGGAGGAACTCGACCTCGAGGTGAAGCGGGGCGAGCTCCTGACGTTGCTGGGGCCGTCCGGTTCCGGCAAGACCACCTGCCTTATGATGCTCGCCGGGTTTGAAGCGCCCACCTCCGGGGAGATCCGCATTGCCGGAAAGCCGGTGCATGACTTGCCGCCGCACCGGCGGAACATAGGCGTCGTCTTTCAGGACCATGCGCTTTTCCCGCACATGACGGTGCGCCGGAACTTGGCTTTTCCGCTGAAAGTGCGCGGCTTGGGCGAAGCGGAGCAGGCCCGGCGGGTGCGGCAGGCGTTGGCGATGGTGCGCTTGGAGGGTTTCGAGGAGCGGCTGCCCAGGACGCTTTCCGGCGGCGAACGGCAGCGGGTCGCCATCGCCAGGGCGCTGGTGTTCGACCCGAGCCTAGTGCTTATGGACGAGCCCCTGAGTGCGCTGGACCAGCGCCTGCGCGAGGAGCTGCAGCGGGAAATCCGCCGCATTCAGCACAGCTTGGGGGTCACCGTGATGTACGTCACCCACGATCAACAGGAAGCGATGGCCCTGTCGGACAGGGTGGCGGTTTTCAACCGTGGGCGAATCGAGCAAATCGCCGCCCCGGAAACGCTGTACGAAGAACCCAAGACGGCGTTCGTCGCCAAGTTCCTTGGCGACAACAATCTTTTGCAGGGCCGCATTCTCTCCGTTGCCGGGGACATCTGCCAAGTCGAAGCCGCCGGCGGCCAGGTGTCGGCCTTTTTGGTGAGCTCCGACCATTCCAGCGGCAGCACCGTGCTGGCCATCCGCCCGGAGCGGGTTGCCGTGGCGCCGGCGCCCGGCACCTATCTCAACGAGTTTGACGCCGAAGTGGAGGACATCGTCTTCTTCGGGGAGCATCTGCGCGTGCAGCTCACCCTGGGCAGCGGCGACAGCTTGGCCGCCAAGATACCGAACACCACCGGCCAGGGCCTTTTGTTGATCGGGGATTCCGTGCGCGTCGGCTGGAGCGTAACGGACTGCTACGCCCTAAGGGACGAGGGATTGGCGGGATGAAGGCTAGGTTGTTGGCCGCCGCGCTGTTGATCGCCGTTCCCGGGCCTTCGCTTGTCGCGGCGGAGTCGCTCACGGTGGCGAATTGGGGCGGCGCTTACGCCCAGGCGTGCAAAAAGGCGTACTACGAACCGTTCACCGCCGCCACCGGCATTGAGGTCCGCTTGGACGACTACAGCGGCGGCCTGTCTGAGATTCGCGCTCAGGTGGAGTCCGGCAACATCCATTGGGACGTAGTGGACTTCGAGTTCGCCGACTTGGTCCACGGCTGCGATGAGGGGCTGCTGGAATTGGTCGATATCGACAGCCTGCCCTCGGCCCCGGACGGCACGCCGGCAAGGGACGACTACTACGAGGGAACTAGGTCGGAGTGCGGCGGCGGCGGCCTCTTTTGGTCCACCCACTATGCGTACCGCAGCGAGGCGTTCCCAACGGTGCAGCCGGCCACGCTGGAGGACTTTTTCGACCTGGACAAGTTCCCCGGCCGCCGCAGCCTGCGCCGCACCCCCTACGTCAACATGGAACTGGCCTTGATGGCGGACGGAGTGCCGGCTGATGAGGTCTATAAGGTGCTGGACACCGCCGCCGGCGTGGCTCGGGCGTTCCGCAAGCTCAGCACTGTTAAGGAGCAAATTCTCTGGTGGGACGTTGGCGCCCAGCCGCTGCAGATGCTGGCCTCCCGGGAAGTGGCGATGAGCACCATCTGGAACCGCCGCAGCTTTGTGGCGCAGTTTGTGGACAAGCAGCCCGTTACGATAATTTGGAACGGCCAAGCCCTCGAGCACGGCCAATTGGGCATCGTTGCGGGGACGCCCAAACTGGAGGCGGCGATGAAGCTGCTGCGCTTTGCGTCCAAGGTTGAGTCCATGGCCGCGATGTCGCGCTACATCTCCGTCAGCCCGACGCGCCGCTCCGCCAACAAGCTGATTTCCACCCATCACGAAACCGGCGTGGACATGTGGCCGCACATGCCGAATCATCCGCAGAACATGCGTCGTTCGGTGCGCGTTGACTGGCGCTGGTGGCGGGACAACTTTGACCAAATGATGGACAGCTTCAACGCATGGCTGTTGCGCTGACGCGCTCAAGACTGCAGGCGGTGGGGCTGACGCTGCCGCTGATCGCCTTTCTCTGCGTCACCTGGATTGCGCCGATCGGCATGGTTGCGGTGCGCAGCGTTTACGACCCGGTGGTGGCCGACGCCCTGCCGCAAACCCTGGCCTTGCTGGAGGCCTGGGACGGGCGTTCCACGCCCGCGGAGGAGGTCTATCGAACCGCCGCCGCCGAATTCAAGCAACTGCGTGCAAACCGCACCATCGGCATCGTCGCCATTCGCGTGAACCGCTTGCGCAGCGGCATGCACAACGCCATCGTTCGCGCCATCCGCCAGCTTGGCGGCAAGCAGCCGGATTCTTGGCGGGAAGCCATGATCGAGGCCCATCCCGCTTGGCGGGAAGCGGAGGCTTGGGAGGCGCTCCGCCAAGCCGGCCGGGCCTTCGCGCTGCGGCACTACATGAATGCGTTGGACTTGGAGCGCAACGCCGCCGGCGCTGTGGTGCTGGCGCCGCCGGATGAACGAGTTCATCAGAAACTGTTTGCGCAAACCCTGCTGACGGGCGCCGCCGTATGCCTGTTCTGCTTGGCGCTCGGCTACCCGTTGGCGTTTTTTATGGCCAACTCGCCGCCGCGCTGGGCGAACCTGGTGCTGATGCTGGTGTTCATGCAGTTCTGGATATCCATGCTGGTGCGCACCGTCGCCTGGATCGCCATGCTGCAGAACCAAGGCATTGTCAATCACCTGCTGGTGGCGACGGGATTGGTTCCGGACGATGGACGCCTGCCGTTGGCCTACAGCTTAACCGGCACGATCATCGCCATGACCCATGGACTGCTGCCCTTTCTGGTGTTGCCCCTCTATTCGGTGATGCGCACCATTCCGCCGCTTTACGCCCGAGCTGCGACGTCCCTGGGCGCCACCCGCTGGCAGGTGTTTGTGCATGTTTACTGGCCGCAGACCTTGCCCGGCGTGGCCGCCGGGACGCTGCTGGTGTTCATGCTCTCAATCGGCCAGTACGTCACCCCGGCGCTGATTGGCGGTCAAAGCGGGCTGCTTTTCTCCAACGTGATCGACTACCACATGCAGAAGTCCTTGAATTGGGGCTTGGCGGGAGCGCTCAACATTGTCCTGTTCGTTTGTGTGGTCGGCGTGTATGTGGCCTACAGCCGCTTGGTCGGCTTGAAGCGGCTGCAGCTCAGCTAATGCGGCATTCCAGCGCCTTTGGAGAGCGCCTTGGGCGTTTCTGCCTCATCGCATTCTGCGTGGCGGTGCTGGTGTTCCTGATCGCGCCGCTGCTGGCGGTGGTTTCGCTCAGCTTGAACAAGGAACCCTACATCGCCTTCACGGAAGGCATGCTCAGCTTGGACCCGCAGGCCCACTCCCTGCGTTGGTACCAGCGCGTTCTGGAGGGGGAGCAGTGGCTTCGCGCCCTTCGCAACAGCCTAGCCATCGGCGTCGCCGCCACCGTCATCGCAACGGTGCTGGGCACCTTGGCCGCGTTGGGGCTGGCCAGTTCCGCCATGCCCCGGCGGGACTTGGTGATGGGCTTGCTGATTTCGCCCTTTGTCATCCCCGTGGTGGTGTCGGCCACGGGCATGTCGTTTTTCTACACGAAACTGGGGTTGGGGCAAACCCATCTGAGCTTGATCCTAGCCCACGCGGCGCTAGGCGCACCCTTTGTGACCATGACCGTGACGGCAACGCTTGCCGGCGTCAGCGCCAGCTACATGCGCGCCGCCGCCAGCCTAGGCGCCAACCCGGTGGTTGCCTTCCGCGACGTTCAGTTGCCGCTGATTGCGCCGGGAGTGGCGTCCGGGGCGCTGTTTGCATTCGCCACCTCCTTTGACGAAGTGGTTGTGGTGCTGTACTTAGGGCACTTGGAGCAACGCACCATACCTAGGCAGATGTGGTCGGGCATTCAGGAGGACCTTAGCCCGGAAATCCTCGCGGTCGCCACTCTGTTGGTGCTCTTTGCCGTCCTGATGCTGGTGACCGTCGAGCGGCTGAACCGCTGGGGGAGCCGCCAATGAGCTCCAAGCCCAAGGAAGTGCTGCTGGTGACCAAGGGGCACCCCTTTGAGCGGGCGCCCTTCTTTGAGATCTTTGACGCCATGCCCGGCGTTGACTGGACCCATGTGGAGCAGCCGGCGGCGCAGGCGCTTTTCAACCTGCGGCAGGCCCGCGGCTACGACGCCTATGTCCTCTACGACATGCCCGGCATCCGCTTTCGCCAAGGGGCGGCGCCGGAGTTCATCGAGCCGGACGAGGGCTACAAACAGGACTTTCTGGCCCTGCTTGAGGCGGGGCACGGGTTCGTCTTTCTGCACCACGCCATCGCCGGCTGGCCGGCTTGGGAGGAGTACGCCGGCATCATCGGCGGGCGCTTCCTGTACATGCCGGGGGAACTGCGCGGTCGGGCGCGGCAGGACTCCGGCTATCGGCACCAACTGTCCCACAACGTGCGGGTGGTGGCGCAGCATCCGGTGGTCGCTGGCCTGCCGCCGGCCTTTCCCATGACCGATGAGCTGTACCTCTACGAGGTGTTCGAGAACGAGGTGACGCCCCTGCTGTGCAGCGACTACAGCTTCACCAGCGGCAATTTTTACTCCGCGGCCAGAGTGGTTCGGGACGGCCGGATGTTCGACAACGAGGGCTGGCCCCATGAGGAAGGCAGCAACCTGGTGGGCTGGGCCAAGCACTACGGCCGCGGCCGCATCGTTTACCTGCAGGGCGGCGACGACCCCGCGGCCTACGCCAACGGCCACTACCGCCAATTGATCGCCAACGCCATCGACTGGGTGGCGGCCTGGGCGCAGGACAGCCAAGGCGCCTGACCGGCCGCCGGCCGGCGCGGCCTAGTGAAACTTGACGGCGGGCTCCGTTTCCCGGCCGGTCGATCAGTTGGTGTACACCATCAGCTTGCCGGTGTTGTAGCCCTCAAAGAGCTTGATGAGCGCCCTGGGCAGCTCCTTGAAGCCGTCAATGACGGTGGTTTGCTGCTTAAGCAGCCCGGCGTCCAACCAGCCGCGCATCTCCTGCACGGCCTCATTGAAGCGGTGTGCGTAGTCGATGACGATGAAACCCTCCATGCGCGCCCGACGAAACACCAAGTTGAAGTAGTTCTTCGGCCCCGGCAGCGGGCCGGTGGCGTTGTACCTGGAGATGCCGCCGCAGATGACGATGCGGGCGTTCATGGCGATGCGGGCTAGGCAGATGTCCAGAATCTCGCCGCCCACGTTGTCGAAGAAGACGTTGATGCCCTTGGGGCACAGGCGGGAAATCTCCGCCTTGGCGTCCGCCGTCTTGTAGTTGAAGGCGCCGTCAAAGCCTAGCTCCTCGGTGAGCCAGGCGCATTTTTCGTCGCTGCCGGCCATGCCGAAGACGGTGCAGCCTTTGATCTTGGCGAGCTGCCCGGCCACGCTGCCGGTGGCCCCGGCGGCGCCGCTGATGACCACCACGTCCCCGGCCTTGGGCTGGCCGATCTCCAAAAGCCCGAAGTAGGCGGTCATGCCGGTGCCGCCGAGAACGCCCAGGGCCACGGTGGGGTCGATGCCGGCGTCGAAAACCCGCATGGGCAGGTTCTTGCCGTTGGAGACGGCGTAGTCCTGCATGCCGAAGGCACCGGACACCAGCGCTCCCTCCGGGTAGGCCGAATTGTTGGACGCCACGACTTCGCCCACCGCCCCGGCCCGCATGACGTCGCCAAGCTCCAGCGGGGCGACGTAGTCGGCGCGGTTCTCCATCTGCCCGCGCATGGAGGGGTCCAAGGAGATGTGGCTGGTCTTGACGAGCACCTCCCCGTCCCCCGGCGCCGGCACGGCCGCCTCCCGATACTCGAAGTCCGACTCCTTGACCATCCCGTAAGGCCGGGCGGCCAGCAAAAATTGGCGGTTGACGTCATCGCTCATGGCTGTGCTCCTCCCATTGCAGTGCGAAGCCCATTATGCGTTGGCCGCGCCGCAAAGGAAACCGCTTGTCCGCACCCGCCAGATGCACGATGCTATGGGTGCGCAAGCAGCGCCCCATGGCCGAATGGCAGCGGACGACCAATCTCCCATGACCATTGAGAATGACTTCGATGTTCCCTTTGTCGCAGCCATGGCGCTGCGGGAAAAGCAAATTCAGCAGAACTATCGGCCGATCATCGGCGTTCACAAATGGTTCGCCCGGCGTCCCGGCACTTTGTTTCGCAGCCTGATTCTGGCGGAGTTCGTTGACGCTCCTTTGCAGCAGTCCTTTTTTCAGGCCAACGACCTAGCTGGCATTCGCGTGGCGGACCCCTTTATGGGCGGGGGAACGCCCTTGATCGAGGCCAACCGGGTCGGCTGCGACGTGCAGGGGTTGGACATCAACCCCATGTCAGCTTGGATAGTTCGTCAGGAAATCGAGCATCTTGACTTGCAGTCATATCAACGGGCCGCCAACGACCTGCTCAACGGCCTGCACACGGAGATTGACGACCTGTACCGCACGTCCTGCCCTATTTATGGGGACGAAGGCGTTCCGGTGAAGTGCTTTCTTTGGGTCAAAGTCATGGACTGCACCGCTTGCGGTGCGCAGATCGACCTTTTCCCCGGTTATGTGGTGGCCGAGAACAAGCGCCACCCCATGAATGTGTTGGTGTGCCCGGACTGCGGCGACCTCAATGAAGTGGAGGACCGCCAAGCGCCGGGGGTTTGCCGCAGCTGCAGCGCTCAGCTGTCCCAAACGGGCCCGGCCCGCAAAGGCCGATGTCTTTGCCGCCGATGCGGTCATGTCAACGCCTATCCAGGAGCGTCTGGGCAGCCGTTGCAGCACCGTTTGTTTGCGTTGGAGTACTTCAACCCGAGGCGCAAGGCCATCCACCGGGGCCGCTTTTTCAAGAAGGCGGACGTTGCGGACTTACAGCGGGCGGAGGCCGCCGCGCAACGCTGGCACAGCTTGGCTCCGCGGTTTGCGCCAGACGAGGAAATTCCGCCCGGCGACGAAACGCGCCGCTTGCATCGCTGGGGCTACAGGCTGTGGCGCGAGCTCTTCAACCCCCGCCAACTGTTGGGTTTGGAGCTAAGCTGCCGTCTGATCGCCGAAATTGGCGATGCACGCGCAAGGGCTGCCTTGGCGACCAACCTGTCGGATCTGCTTCGCTACCAAAACACCCTTTGCCGATACCATGCCGGCGCCCTGAAATGCTTGGATGTTTTCTCGGTTCACGGATTTCCGGTGGGCTTAATCCAATGCGAATCCAATCTCCTGGGCATTGTCGATGGCGCCGGCGCCAACGTGGGTTCCGGCGGCTGGGCCAACGTCGTCGCCAAGTTCGCCAAGGCCAAGCAGTTTTGCGATGCGCCTTTTGAGATCATCCGCAACGGCTCGAAAAACATGCGCGTGCCTGTAGTGGGCGAACGGATTGGCGAAACCCTCAACGGCCGCTGGCGGCGCGTTGACTTGGATTGCGGCAGCGCCACGTCCCTTGATTTGCAGGAGGGCAGCCTTGACGCGGTGTTCACGGACCCGCCTTATTTCGGCAACGTGCAGTACGCCGAACTGATGGACTTCTGCCATGTTTGGCTGCGCCGTTTGGTGGGGGTGCAAACCCTTGGCTTTGACCGGGAAACCACGCGTTCGCCCCATGAGTTGACCGGCAACGGCACCCAAGGCCGCGGCCTGAACCAGTTCGCCGAAGGGCTGGCGGACGCTTGGTCGCAAATGGCGCGGGGCTTGAAGTCCGGTGCGCCCCTTGCCTTCACCTATCATCACAACCAGCTGCCGGCCTATCATGCGGTCGGCATGGCGGTGCTGGATGCTGGCCTTGTTTGCTCGGCCTCGCTGCCCTGCCCGGCGGAAATGAGCGGCTCCATCCATATTCACGGCACCAAGTCCTCCATTGTCGACACCATATTTGTGTGTCGTTCCACGGGCGCCGTGCCTGAACGTTGGTTGTGCGGCACGGCGCATCAATTGGTGGCGCTTGTGGCGGATGAACTGGCCGACTTGGAAGAGGCGGGATGCCGGCCGAGCTTAGGCGACACCCGCTGCATCCTGTTCGGCCACCTTACCCGTTTGGCGATTTGGCGGCTTAGGGAAAACTGGGACGCCAAGGCCGCCACGCAGCGCAAATTGGAGCGTTTGGCTGAAGCCATGGCGGCGTTCGGCGATCCCGTTGCATTGGCGGGCTCCGCTTGGGCCGCGCCGCGCAGGGAAAAGTCGGCCGGCCTTCTTTTCAGCGCGGCTCGGAGCAAGTCGGAAGTTGAAGATGCCGTTTCCTTTTGAAGCCCCATTCGCCGATGTTCGGGCGAACATTGATGTCTATGTGGACAGAGTTTTCGAATGCTTGGAAACGGAGTTTCTGGTCATGCCCAAAGGCGAAGGCTTCATAGAATATGAGGTGTTCGACGCTGGCTATGAGGCGCTGAAGTCGGCCACGGGCGGCTTTAGAGAGGTGACGCCCGCGACAGTATCGCCCCAAGTCTTCGAAAAACCGATGGCCTTGGTGGTTTTGCGCTGCATGTTGGGGTTGACGCCGCCGGAATGGGCCAGCATCGCCAGCCGGCGCAACGCGGCGAGCATTCCTCAAGGTGCTGCCCGCTCCCTTGACCGGGATATCCGCATGACTCCCGATCAGCCCCTTGCGCGGGAGGGCCTGACAGCCGAGCGCGTTCGCAGATTGGTTGAGACCGCCTGCCAAATGATTGATGGCGGCCTGCCCGCTGCATCGCCGACCAGCCTGCATCGCTTCGACAAGGTGGACACTAGGGCCGGCAAGGACAGCCTGCAAGCGGCGGCAAGGCTTGGCGTCCCATACTCAATGCTGCTTTACGAACGGTTTTTGGGGAGGCCCTTCGCTAGCCATCGGGACTCAGTGAGCGAACTGGTCGGCAACATTGTGGAGAACGCCATTGAAGCGGTCTTGTCGCGGGCCGACATCAGCTTCCGCAAAACCGCTCGCGCTGAACGGCTGCCGGGGTTCGACCAAGCGCCGGACTTCGTTGTGCCGAGCGAGCACAACCCAAAAGTCGTCATTGAAGCCAAGCTCTCCGAAGATGACGGCACGGCGCGGGACAAAATCACTCGTGTGCAGCATTTGGCCGCCCTCGCCCAACAGGGGCGGCCGGAAGGACATCCTAGGTACGAGCTGATTGCCTGCATAGCGGGGAGAGGCTTCGGCGTTCGCCGTGAAGACATGAAAAAGTTGCTGATCGCCACGCGGGGCAAGGTCTTCATGCTGCAAAACCTCCAAGCTCTGACGGAGCATACGGGCTTGCGTGAATTTCGTTCACGTTGATTTCCGCCGGAGTGTTTTCACCTAGTTAACTTTGCTCATGAGTAATCCAAAGTCTGCGTTCTTCCCTTCCGTGCTTTCTGCCGGGAGCTTGGGTTGCCCTGATAGTATTTCCGCTCGAACTCCCGGATGGCGCCCAGCCCTTGCCCACCAACCCGCCAGACTTCGACTGCCGCATTGACGCCCTGGGCTTGCTCTGCCCGGAGCCACTAATGGTGGTGCGCAACAGGGTGCGGGAGATGCAGGCGGGGCAGGTGCTGCATGTGGTGGCGGACGACCCCTCCACCCGGCGGGACTTCACCAACTTCTGCCGGTTCATGGGGCATGAGTTGCTGGCGCAGCGGGAGCAGGACGGACGCCTTGAGTATTGGTTGCGCAAGGGAGGTTGACGCCCGGCTGGGCGGGTGCGGCGGCCGCCGGCGGTGGAGGCCTGCATGAGCGACCGGCGCGTCATCCACTACTTCGCCTACGGCAGCAACATGAACCCGGCCAGGGTGCGGGAGAGGGGGCTTAGGGCGGAGGAGGTCCGCGGCGCCGCGCTGCTCGACCGCAAGCTGGTCTTCGACAAGGTCTCGCGCCGGCATCCCGGAGCGGCGCACGCCAACATCGTCCATGCGCCCGGCGAACGGGTGGAGGGGGTGCTGTACCGGCTGTCGGGCGCCGAGGAAATCCTGAAGATGGACCCCTTCGAGCGGGCGCCTTGGAACTACGGGAGGGACGTGGTGTTCGTGCATTTGTCCCGGCAGCCGAGCCCAGCCGGCGAAGGTTCAAGCGTTGGGCAGGACGGCGGCCCGGCAAGCGCCGCCGCAGCGAGCGACAGCGTGGCGGAAATTGCCTACGGCCCTAGGGTTCCGGCCTGGACCTACTTCGCCAACCAAGCGGCGCGGCGCCAAGGTCTGAAGCCGCCGGCTGAATACCTTGCCCACATGCTCGCCGGCGAGCGCTATCTTTCCAAGGACTACTTTGAGCGGCTCGCATGCACGGAGGTGGCCTTGGCCGACGCCCCGGCAGCCAAGGCCGCGGCGCATGGCCGCTAAAGCCGTCGATTGCCCGCGCATCGGCGTCCGCGGCCGGCGCTTTGCTACTGCCGATAGTCGTCCAAAAACCGCTTGAGCCGGCCGATGGCTTCGGCTAGTTCGTCCGCATGGGGCAGGAAGACCATGCGGAAATGGTCCGGATGCGGCCAGTTGAAGCCGCTGCCCTGCACCACCAGCAGCTTTTCCTGGCGCAGCAGATCCAAGGCGAATTGCTCATCGTCACGGATGTTGAACCGCTCCGGGCAGAGCCTTGGGAAGAAGTACAGGGCACCCTTGGGCTTGACGCAGGAGAGGCCCTCGATCTCGTTCAGCAGCCGCCAAGCCAGCTCCCGCTGTTCGTAAAGCCGCCCGCCGGGCTTGGTGTATTCGGTGATGGACTGATGGCCGCCGAGCGCCGTCTGCACGGCGTGCTGGGTGGGCACGTTGGCGCACAGGCGCATGGACGCCAGCATGTTCAGCCCTTCGATGTAGTCCTTGGCGCGGTGCTTGGCGCCGCTCACCGCCAGCCAGCCGGTGCGGAAGCCGGCCGCCCGGTAGGACTTGGACAGGCCGCTGAAGGTGAGCACCAGCAGGTCCTTGGCGAGGGTGGCGGCGGGGATGTACTCGGCGTCGTCATAGACGATCTTGTCGTAGATTTCATCGGCCATGACCACTAGATCGTGGCGTCGCGCAAGGTCCGCCAAGCCCTGCAGCTTGGCCCGGCCGTAAACCGCTCCGGTGGGATTGTTTGGGTTGATGATGACCAAGACCTTGGTGCGGGGGCTGATCTTCGCCTCCAGGTCGGCCAAGTCAGGCGCCCAGCCCTCGTCCTCATTGCAGAGATAGTGAACCGGCTTGCCGTCGCAGAGGTTCACCGCGGCGGTCCAGAGCGGGTAGTCGGGCGCCGGAATGAGCACCTCGTCGCCGATTTCGAGCAAGCCCTGCAGGGCCATCATCAGCAATTCGGAAACGCCGTTGCCGATGTACAGGTCATCTATGTCAACATCCGCCACGCCGAGCTGCTGCATGTGCTGCATGACCGCCTTGCGGGCGGAGTACAGGCCCTTGGAGTCGCAATAGCCTTGGGAGTGGGGCAGGTTGTGGATCACGTCGCGGAGGATGGCCTCCGGCGCGGCGAAGCCGAAGGGCGCGGGGTTGCCGATGTTCAGCTTGATGATGCGGTGCCCTTCCTCCTCCAGCCGATTGGCCTCTTCGAGCACCGGGCCGCGGATGTCGTAGCACACGTCCTCCAGCTTGCTGGACTTGCGGATGGGCCGGTTTCTTGCGGGCAGCAGTTCGGCAACCGAACCGGCGCCGTCCAATGCCTGCGCTTGGCGGGTTTGTGTCATGCTGGCCTCGGTGCTGTTATGATGCCGGCGCAACGCCTTGGGGGAGGGTAGCATGGCGGGGAGACGGCGTTAAGGAGGAGCGATGGCGAAGGTCGATAGGACGGAGGAGCAGTGGCGGGAGCAACTGACCGCCGATGAGTTCCAAATCACCCGCATGGCCGGCACCGAACGAGCCTTCACCGGCATCTATTGGAACAGCAAAACCCCCGGGGTTTACAACTGCAAGTGCTGCGATGCGCCCCTGTTCAAATCGGCAACGAAGTTTGACTCCGGCACCGGCTGGCCGGCCTTTCACTCGCCGATTGCGCCGGAGGCGCTTGTCAGCCGGGAGGACAACAGCCACGGCATGCGCCGCGTGGAGGTGCTCTGCGCGGCCTGTGACGCCCACCTAGGGCATGTGTTTCCGGACGGGCCGCAACCGACCGGCCTGCGCTACTGCATAAACTCCGCTTCGCTGCGCTTGGCGGCCGATGACGAAGGCCGCTGACGCCGGTCCGCCGCATCGACCGGCGCTTTGGCGGCTGCGCCATGAACATCGCCTTGAAGGTCTCGCCAACCGCTATGCGGCGCATTGGGGGGGCTGCTGGGCTGGCTGTTGGGAACGGCTTGTCGCTTACCGCCCTTGCAGCAGGTTGGCCGGGGCGTACTGGTCGGTGAGCAGGCGCGCCCCCGTGTCCCAATCGACCTCGCTGGAGAGCAGCGCCGGGTAGTCTTGGATGGGGACGCCGTAGGGTTTTAAGCCTTCCGCAAGCGCCTTGGCTCGGGCGGCAAGCACCTCCAGGCTGGGCGGCGGGCGGCGCCCGGCAAGAATGATGCGGTTGCCGCTGCGCGGCAGGCGAAGGTTGAGGAAGGGTCCGAACACGTCTCGGTAGGTCACCGATTCATGGTCGTACAAGGCGCTTGCGGCGAAGGTGTTTGCGGCCAGCACGCCGTCGTCCTGCAGCAGCGCCCTGGCCTCCTGGAGGAACTCCCTGGTCATCAGATGCTCGGGTATGTAGTCGGCGCCGAAGGCGTCGAGCATGATGAGGTCGTAGGCGGGGCCGCCTCCGCTGGCTCTACGGGTGAACACCCGGCCGTCCTGCACATGCACTTGCAGCCGGCTGCTTGCCGCGAAGCCGAAGTAGCGCCGCGCCGCCCGCACCACCGCCGAGTCGATCTCCACCACGTCGATCCCGGCCTCCGGGCGGAGGGCGGCCAACGCCATCGGCAGGGTGCCGCCGCCTAGGCCGATGATGAGCGCCCGGTTGGGCGACGGCTTCCACAACAGGGCGGCCATCATCATCTTGGTGTAGGTCAACGCCATTTCCCTAGGATTTTTCCGGTCCAGGCAGGATTGGTTGCGCCGCGCCCAGCGCAGGCTGAATTGCAGGCAAATGGTGGACGCATTCTTGGTCACCAAAATGGTTTGGTACAGCGACTGCTCCCGATGAATCGTCTCCGCCAAAGCGCCGCCGGCCAGCAAAGCCGCGGCAAGGGCCGCCCCGCAGGCGGCGCTTATGGAGGCGGGAACCTTCGGCGCCCAGCGCCGCCAGCGGATTGCCGCAATGCGGCGTCGATGAGGCATCTTGCCGCGGCTCAGCAACGCAGCCGCTCGAACGCAAGCGCCGCCGCGCCCATCAGCACGAGGGCGGCGGTCAGCAGGGTTAGGATGGTGTTGATCTCCCACCAGAGCACGAAGTAAAAGCTGGTGCCCAAGGTGCCGAGGGTGCTGCCGGCGGTGGAGACGAAGTAGAGCCGGCCGGCCACGTTGCCGGATTCCTGTGTGCTCCGCACCAGCAGGCGCACGGCATAGGGCGAAATCATGCCGAGCATCAGGGTGGGGCAAACGAACAGCAGCAGCGAAGCCGCCAGCGAGCCGTAGCGCGGGTCTGCAACGGCTTGGAAGATCCAGTTCAGGGCGGGTTCGCCGAAATAGACCAAGGGGTAGAGCAGCAGGGCGCCGGCCAGAAAAATGCTGGCGAAGCGGTTCAGAGAGGGCGAGCGGAGAGACCACCGCCCGCCCAGCAGGTAGCCCAGCGCCAGGCTCGCCATGAACACCGTGATGATGCTGCCCCAGACGTAAATGCTGCCGCCGAAGTAGGGCGCCAGCACCCGCCCGCCGAGCAGTTCAAGGGACATGATGACGAAGCCGCCGCCAAAGGCGAGGGCGTACACCAGCGCCGCCTGTCCCACTAGGGCAACAATTGGAACAAATCCAGTTCGACGGTGGCCGCGCTTTGGCGCGCCACCATCTGCGACATCCAGGCAAACGCCCGGTCGTTGGAGACGTCCAAGGCGCCGGCGACCACCGCCACGTACACCCAGTTGTAGAGCAGCGCCAGTTGGTAGTCCGCCCAGGCCGCCTCGGCGTCGTAGCCGGCGACGCTGAGCTTCCGCAACTGTTCGGCGTAGCGGGCAATCAGGCTGCGTTGGTGGGTTTGCCGCACTTCGCTGCGTGTGCTTTGCCCAAGCATCAAGGCCACATCCACCATGCCTTTTCCCAACAGCGGTCCCTGCCAGTCGATGATGGCCACGGGCCGATGCCGTTGGGCGGTGCCGAAGAACACGTTCTCCATGCGGAAGTCGCCGTGCAGCAAGGTGACGGGCGCCCTGTCCACCGCGTCCTGCAACTGCGGCAGCGCAGCCATGAACGCATTGCCCTTGGCCGCGGTCGCCGGGTCGATGCAGTCCGCGAAAATCTCGATCATGTTGGCCCAGCCGCCCCCGGCCAAGTTGGCCATGTTGGCGGCGTGCTGGCTGTTGGCGATGCGGGGTACCCAAGCCAAGTCGTCCACCTTGCCCCAGAATGCGGCGTGCAGCTTGGCCAGTTCGTCGATCATGGCCTCGCTTTCCGCAAGGCTCGCTCCCCGCACCTGATCGCCCACCCGATAGTCGGCCATGTCCTCCATCAGGATGAGAAAGTTGTCTCCCTGAATTTCGCTGACAAAGGCGTTCGGGGAATGGGCCGTGGTTAGAGGATCGAGTTCGGCGAAATAACGCACCTCCCGTTCGTACAGGTTGTACGACATGGCGATTGCGCGGTTGGTGGGGTTGCGGGAGGGGAACTTCGCCACGATGGACTTGGGCAGTTGGGCGGCGTCGCCTTCGTAAGTCAGATGCAGGCGCGCCAGCTCGGACATCATGCCGGCGCCGTCCCCCACCTGTTCCTGCGCCACTTCGCCAATTGCCAAGCCGGCCGGCAGGAAGCCGGACTGCGCGAGCTTGTCCGTCAGCCAAGCCGCGGTCAGGCCCTCCGGCATGGGGGGAAGTCGCGTGGGGGGAAGTTGGATGTGCTCCGTCACCCGTCAAGCTCCGTCCTTGGCAATCGACGCCTGCGCAACCCAAGGCTAACATTAGTTGCGCCGCGGTGCTTGGCTGGGTGCTGTGCGGGATTCGGCGTTGTCAAGGCGTTACACTAACGGGCGTGAAAGTCGATCAGTTCAAGGACCCTTACTTGCATCGGCCTTGGGGGGAGCTAAGTGCGCGGGTGCTGTCCAGCGGCAATCGGGCGTCCGTCACCCTAGGCTATCCGGCGGCGGGAATGGCGGATGCGCTGGCCGCCCGCCTGCGGACGTTCCTCAATGCGCCCAGCCTGGAGCTGGACTTGCAGTTTAGGCCGCCGCCGGGGCGCGGCTTCGCCGAGGTGCGGCACATCATCGCCGTGGCTTCCGGCAAGGGCGGCGTCGGCAAATCGACCACCGCGGTCAACTTGGCCCTGGCGCTGGACCGGGAGGGCGCCGCTGTCGGCCTGCTCGACGCGGACATCTACGGCCCCAGCCAAGGCATGATGCTGGGCGTGGCGCCGGGTCGCCGCCCGGAGATTAAGGAGGAGAAGTCCTTGGTCCCCATCAAGGCCTTGGGCTTGAAGACCATGTCCATGAGCTTTCTGGTCGATGAGAACACGCCGATGGTTTGGCGCGGGCCCATGGCCACCGGCGCCCTGCAGCAGCTCTTGGCGCAGACGGACTGGGGGCCCTTGGACTACCTGATCGTCGATATGCCGCCGGGCACCGGGGACATTCAGTTGACGCTGTCGCAAAAGGCGCCGGTCAGCGGCGCGGTCATCGTCACCACCCCCCAGGACATCGCCTTGTTGGACGCCCGCAAGGGCGTCGAAATGTTCCGCAAGGTGGACATTCCGGTGCTCGGCGTGGTGGAGAACATGAGCTTCTTCGCCTGTCCGGGCTGCGGCGCCAAGAGCGAGGTCTTCGCCAGCGGCGGCGGCGCCCGGGTGGCCGTGGAGTTCGACGTGCCGCTGTTGGGCGAACTGCCCCTGTCGCCGAGCATACGCGAGCAGGCTGACGGCGGCGCCCCCACCGTGGCTTCGGCCCCGGAGGGCGAAACGGCGGCAATCTATCGAGACGTCGCCCGCCACGCGGCGGCCCGGATCTGGGGCTTGGGCAACATGGCGGCGCCCAGCATTCGGATGACGGAGGATTGATGGGCGTCCAATTTCACCAACCGAACAGGCGCATGATGCGCGTGATGGAAGAGGGCTGGATGGGAGAGGGTGAATGAGCGTCCCGTCGGCCCCTTGGGCCAAGTGCGTGGTGGAGCGAGGCTGATGCCCATCAAATCCGACCGCTGGATCAGGCGCATGGCGGCGCAAGGCATGATCGAGCCGTTCGAGCCCACCCAAGTGCGCAACGGCGTGGCCGGCAAGGTGATCTCCTACGGCGCCTCCAGCTACGGCTACGACGTGCGCTGCGCTCCCGGCTTCAAGGTGTTCACCAACATCCACTCCGCCGTGGTTGACCCCAAGGCCTTTGATGAGCGCAGCTTCGTGGACGTGGAGGGGGAGGTCTGCATCGTCCCGCCCAACTCCTTCGCCTTGGCCTCCACCATCGAGTACTTCCGCATCCCGGCGGACGTGCTGACCATCTGCGTCGGCAAATCCACCTACGCCCGCTGCGGCATCATCGTCAACGTCACCCCATTGGAGCCGGAATGGGAGGGCAACGTCACCCTGGAGTTCTCCAACACCACCACCCTGCCGGCCAAGATCTACGCCAACGAGGGCGCAGCGCAAATGCTTTTCCTGCAGTCCGACGAGCGCTGCGAGACCTCCTACAAGGAGCGCAAGGGCAAGTACCAAGGGCAACGCGGCGTGACCTTGCCGCGGCCGTAGCTAGCTGTTGGGCCCATGCTTGTTGGACGAGCAATCCGCAACTGGCCAACAGTGTTGCACTGTGGCGGCGTATGGAACAAACTTCGTGAAACCCGCCCAAATGAGCACATGAACCTGCTGCAAGGAGTGGCAAGAGTGGCGAACGAAACAGCAATGCGGGAATTGGTGAAGAATATCGAAGCCTATGATGCGCTGAGGGACCAGCTTGAGCGTGAACATCAAGGACGTGTAGCCTTGCTGCATGATGGTGAGCTTGTCGGCATCTACAATGATGTGTGGGACACCTATGTCATCGGCATGGAACGCTTTGGGGAGGGCTGCTTCTCCCTCAAGACCGTGGGCGACCAGCCAGCTTCGTTTGGCGCCGCCGCCTCATATACGCGGCCAGTGCCGATCGCGTGATCCGCTATGCCGTCTTTTCGCGGAACGGTGGTTAATCACCAAATCATACTAGTGGTTCAAGTATCCAAACCCTCCCTAAAGTCCGAAGAAAGGTCAGAAGGATTACCCTTCCGTGCGTTGCTTGACACTGGTGCAACGATCACTGCTGTTTCGCAAAATGTCGTTGACGGGCTCAATCTCCATCCCCACGGCTGGCTGCCTGTCCAAGGTGTGCATGGAATTGTTAACACGCCTACCTATGCGCTCAATCTCGCTGTGCCCATAACCGAGCATGTCATGAGTCGTAGGGGAGCGGCCTTCAAGACCTTCTCTCGTGGAGCGAATTTGGAGGTGGCTATGCTAAATGCTCCGTCGCAAACCTTTGACGTGCTGCTTGGCATGGACTTGCTTGAAGATTTCCATCTGACAATGCATGCGGATCAGTTCATTATTAGCAACTAGGCTGACTTCATGGCGAACGTCCTTGCAACAGCTAGGAGCCCGTTGACTGCCGCAGACCGTGACCCAACAGGAGTTCCCCCGCCCCGTGCGGACTGTCGGGCGGGACGATTTCACCGATGACGGCGGCTTGCTCGCCGCGGCTTTTCAGCAGCTTGACGGCGGCGGCGGCTTCGCCGGCCGGCAGGCAGAGCACGAAGCCGACGCCGCAGTTGAAGGTGCGCAGCATCTCCGCCTCGTCAATGGCGCCGGCTTCCCGCAACCAATGGAAGACATCCGGGGTGGTCCAGGCGTCGGTGTGCACCAGCATGGCGGCGTCCTCATTCGCCAACATGCGCGGCAGGTTTTCTGGGAAGCCGCCGCCGGTGATGTGCGCCATGCCGCGCACTTCGGCTTCGGCCAGCAGAGCTAGCACCGCCTTGGCGTAGATGCGGGTGGGAGCCAGCAGGCTTTCCAGCAGGGCGGGTTCGGGCGGCTCTGCGCAGGTTTCCAGGATGCGGCGAACAAGGGAGTAGCCGTTGGCGTGGGGACCGCTTGACGCCAAGCCCACTAGCTGGTCGCCGACGGCGATGCTGCGCCCGTCAATGATGCGGTCCTTTTCCACGACGCCCAAGCAAAAGCCGGCGAGGTCGTAGTCGCCTTCTTGGTAGAAGCCGGGCAGCTCCGCAGTCTCGCCGCCGGCCAAGGCGCAGCCGGCCAGCTTGCAGCCTTCCGCGATGCCCCTTATGACCCGCTCGGCCACTTCCACTTCCAGCTTGCCGGTGGCGTAGTAGTCCAGGAACAGGAAGGGTTCGGCGCCGCAGGCCAGCACGTCGTTGGCGCACATGGCCACCAAGTCCTGCCCCACCGTCTCATGGCGGTCCTGGTCGATGGCGAGCTTCAGCTTGGTGCCCACGCCGTCCGTGCCGCTCACCAAGACCGGCTGCCGATAGCCGGAGGGTATTTCGCTCAAGGCGGCGAAGCCGCCGATATGGGAAAGGGTTTCCGGCCGGTGGGTGGCTCGGCAGGCCGGGGCGATGCGCTTGACCAAGGCGTTGCCGGCGTCAATGTCAACGCCGGCGGCGCGATACGTCAAGCCCTTGCCCATGGCGGCAGTGTAACACTGGGATTCGGTTAAAATTGGGCGCCCGCATGGAGAGCGAGGCGCAAGCGTGTCCCGGAAACTGCATTTATGGGTTGCGGCTACGGTCGCCATGGCGACCGCGGCCAGGCTCGTTGCGGCGCCGGCTCTTTATGAAGTGGAGGTGGATGTAGGCGATCAGTCCGCCGCGGCGCGTCAGGCGGCGGCCAGGGAGGGGCTTGATGCGGTGCTGGTGCGCATCAGCGGCTTGTCCGCACTGCCGGTTGCAGCCGCCATCCTGGAGGCTCGCGGTCAGCCGGAGCTTTACTACAACCGCTTTCTCTTTGTGGAGGACCGGCGGCTCAAGTTCTTCTTCGCGCCGGCCGCGGTGCTGGGCTTGATCGACCGCGCCCGACTGCCGATTTGGCCGGCGAACAGGCCGGCCGCCATCGCTTGGCTGGTGGTGGGGCAGGGCGGGCGCCGGCGGATCGTTCAGGAGGGTCATCCGTTGGCGGCGGCGTTGCAGGCGCAGGCCCGGCGGCGGGGCATTGAAGTCCGCTTGCCGCTCATGGACCTGCACGACCAACTGCAGGTGCAGCCATCCGTCGTCTGGGGCGGCGCCACGGTGCTGCTGGCGGCGGCCTCTCGGCGCTATGGCGCTAAAGTTGTCCTGACGGCCCGCCTGCAGCGGCAAGGGGGCTTCGGTTACGACGGCAGGGTTTTGGCTTCAATGAGCGGCGGGGACTTGGAAGGCGCGCTTGTCGGAGAGAATCCAGCCGAGGTTGGCGCCGCGGTTGCGGACTTTTTGGCCGATGGCCTGGCCAGCCGCCACGCCATCCCCTGGAGGACGCCGCAATGGTTGTCCTTGATGGTGGAGGGAGTCGCCTCGCCGCTTCACTACGGGCAATTGCTGCGCTACCTTGAAGCCCTTGAGTTCGTGCAGGGCGTGCAGTTTGTCGCCTTGGACCAAGAGCGGCTGGAGGTTGCTTTGCAGACGCGGGCGGAAATGGCGCCGCTCATCGAGTTGTTGACGATGGACGGCCGCATGGCCAAGGCCCCGGGCGCTTTGGCGAACCGGTTGACTTGGCGGGGAGCGGGCGACTCGTCGCACTTTGACGGGCGCAGCGCCTCCGGAGGTTCGGGCTAGCCATGAGGTTTTCGCAGTTGCCCAACGCCATTACCCTGACGCGCATCCTGCTGGTGTTGCCCATCGCCTGGCTGCTGTGGCGGGTGTACTACCCGGAAGCCCTGCTGCTGATGGTCGTTGCCGGCGTTTCGGATGCGGTGGACGGCGCCTTGGCGCGGCGGTTCAACTGGCGCAGCGAATTTGGCGCGCTTTTGGATCCGTTGGCGGACAAGGCGATGGTGGTGGTTCTTTTCGTCGCCTTGGCCATGCAGGAGCAGCTTCCCCTGTGGCTGGCGGTGGTCGTGGTCACTCGGGACGCCGTCATTCTTGCCGGCGCCGCCGTCTATCGCCTGCTGTTCGGCAAGATCACCATGGCCCCAACGCTGGTCAGCAAGGCCAACACCGCGGTGCAGGTGGTGGTCCTGTTGCTGGTGTTGTTCGGGCTGTGCGGCTTCGGCGTCGCCAGCGCAATGGCGTTGCGGTTGGCGGACCCTGTTTGCTTCTACTTGGTGGCGCTGCTCAGCATTCTGTCCGGGTTGGACTATGTGGTGACTTGGAGCCTCAAGGCGTGGCGAAAATCCTTGCCGGCGGTGGATTCATGAGCCAGTTGATCCTGCCTTTCAAAAGCGACGACGGGTACACCTTCGCCAACTATGTGGTGGGGGCCAACGGCGATCTGATCGATCGCCTGCTGGAATGGCGAGGCGAGCCGACCGCGTTTTGGCTTTGGGGCGTCGCCGACGCCGGCAAGTCCCATCTCGTCCGCGCCGCCTGCCATTGGCATGTGGACCGCGGCGCCAAGGCCGCCTATGCGCCGCTGGCGTCAATGCCCCAAGACCCTGAGCCGCTAGGCGGCCTGTCGAGGCAGTATCTGGTGGTGCTGGACGACGTCCAATGTTGGTTGGGCCACTTTGGCTTGGAGTGCGCCCTGCTGGAACTGTACGAAGACCTGTCGGCGGACGGCCACCGCTTGGTGGTGGTGGCGAACCGCCCCCCGGCGCAATGCGAGTTCTCCTTGAAGGATCTGGGTTCCCGGCTGCGGGCGGCGTCCGTGCATGAGGTGGTTGAATTGGACGACCACGGCAAGGGGCTGGTCATCGCCGGCCGGGCCAGGCGCCGCGGCCTGGAGATAACGCCGGAGGTGGTGGATTTTTGGCTGGCCCGTTCGGAGCGCGGGCTGTCGAGCCTCATCAAGGACCTGGAGCGAATTGATCGGGCGGCCTGGAGCGAACAGCGGCGCCTGACCATTCCCTTGCTGAAGCAGGTGCTGAATCTATAGGGCGCCGTCAACGCCAGTGTCAGCCATCAAAATGAAGATCGTCTTCACCGGCGGCGGCAGCGCCGGCCATGTGCTGCCGGCCGTGCCGATCATGCGCGCCATGCGCGGGCAGGGCGCGGAACTCTTCTACATCGGCGGCGCGGACGGCTCGGACGAACGCTACCTCGCGGGGGAGGCGCTGACCTACTACGGCATCGCCTCAGGCAAGCTGCGGCGCTACTTCTCTTGGCGCAACTTCGCCGACATGTTCTCCGTGCTGCGCGGCCTTTGGCAAAGCCACCGGCTGTTGGGCCGCATCCGCCCGGACCTGGTCTTCTCCAAGGGCGGCTTCGTCACCCTTCCCGTGGTGCTGGCCGGCTGGCTGCGGCGCATCCCGGTGGTGGCCCATGAATCGGACTGCTCCCCCGGCTTGGCCAACCGCTTGGCGATGCCCTTCCTGAGCGCCCTTTGCACCAGCTTTCCCATCCAGCGCCCAAGGCGGCTGCGCGGGACGCTGGTTCACACCGGCTCCCCAGTGCGCCCGGAACTGTTGGCTGGGGACGCTCAACGGGGTAGGGCCTTGGTGAATGCCCCAGCCGGGATGCCTCTGGTGCTGGTCACCGGCGGCAGCTTGGGGGCGGAGGGTTTGAACGCCGTGGTGCGCACCGCCGCCCCCGGCTTGGTTGAGCACTGCTGCCTGGTCCATGTCTGCGGCTCCGGCAAGACCAGCGCCTTGGCTCTGCCGCGCTATCATCAGTTCGAGTTCGTCGGGGCGGATTGGGGGCATCTGTTGGCGGCGGCGGAGCTGGTGGTTTCCCGGGCCGGTTCCAACGCCCTGTTTGAACTGCTCGCCTTGGGCAAGCCGAACATCCTGGTGCCCCTGCCGCGCTCGGCCAGCCGCGGGGACCAAATCGAAAACGCCGCCTACGCCGAACGGGCCGGCTACAGCTTGGTCATTCCCGAAGAGGGTCTGGATGCGGCCCGCCTAACCGACGCCCTGGGGCGGATGCTGGCCGAGGCGAACGAGTGGCGGAAGCGCCTAGCCGCCTTCTCCGGGCCGCCGACTCTGGAGCTCGTCATGCAAACGATGCGGAAAGCCGCCGACCGAGCCGGTTAACGGACGGCCGTCAGCGGGGGCCGGGAGTCACGCCCGCTCCGCCGCCGCTTGTCGCGCAGAAGATGGGTAGGGCCGCCAATTGGCCCGAGAGCTGAGCCTTTGCGCCCCTTTGGGGCGGGCTTGTGCTACTCTGCCCAGTGGTGGGTTTCACAACGGAATCATGGGGTTGGCCGTGCAGGATCAGGCCCGCATCGTCATCGTCGGGGGCGGCATCATGGGCCTCGGGCTGCTCCACCATCTGGCGCAGGAGGGCTGCACCGACGCGCTGCTGGTCGAGAAGGGCGAACTCACCTCCGGCTCCACTTGGCACGCCGCCGGTCAATGCCCCAACTTCGTGGGCGACTACAACCTCGCCAAGATTCACGAATACAGCGTCTCCCTGTACAGGCGGCTGGAGGAGCTGACCGGCCAGTTCGTCAGTTGGCATGGCTGCGGCAGTGTGCGTTTCGCCCTCAGCCAGAGGGACCTCGACTGGTTTGAACAGGTGCGCGGCATTGCCGCCAACGTGGGTTTCCATCTGGAGATCATCGGCGTCGAGCAAATCCGGCGGCTCAATCCCTTCATCAACCTGGATGGAGTGCTGGGCGGCGCTTGGACCCGCAATGACGGCCATGCGGACCCTTCCGGCCTGTGCAACGCCATGGCCCGGGGCGCCCGCAATCTAGGCGCCCGGATCATTGCGCACAACCGGGTGTTGGAGATCAACGCCCGGCCTTCCGGGGAGTGGCGGGTGGTCACCGAGCAAGGCGCCGTCACCGCCGAAACGGTGGTTAACGCCGCTGGCTGCTACGCCAGGCAGGTGGCGCGAATGGTCGGCGCTGACGCACCCATCTGCAACATTCAGCATCACTACTTGGTTTCCGGCACGGTGCCGCAGTTCGTCGAGCGGGGCGATTTGGAAATTCCGGTGATGCGCGACCCTCATGCCTCCGCCTATCTGCGACAGGAGCAGAAGTCCGGGCTGATTGGCATCTACGAGCAAGCTGGTCAGGTGGAGGCTTGGCCGCCGGATGGCCTGCCGGCCTGGGAGTCCGAGAGCGAGTTGTTCCAAGAGGAGCTGGAAAGATTGATGCCTTGGCTGGAGCGGGCGATGCAGCGGATGCCGGTGGTGGAGGCGGCCGGCATCAAACGCATCGTCAATGGCGCGATCTCCCACAGTCCCGACGGGCTGCCGCTGCTCGGTCCCGTCGCCGGCCTGAAGAACTTCTGGTTCTGCTGCGGCTCCTCCTTCGGCATCGCCCAAGGCGCCGGCTGCGGCAAGTACTTGGCCCAGTGGATGCTGCATGGGGATGCGGAAATCAACATGACCGGGTTTGACCCGCGCCGGTTTGGAACCTTCGCGGACCAAGGCTACATGGGCGCGAGAGGCCGCCAAGACTACGGCAGAACTTACTTCACGCCGCTGCCGGGAGAGGAGCTGCCGGCGGCCAGGGGGCGGCGCTTGAGTCCCTTGCATGGCAAGCTGCAGGCGCAAGGCTGCGTCTTCACCGAAGCGTTCGGCTGGGAGCGGCCGCAATGGTTCGCCGCCGCCGGCCGGGAGGAGGCGCACAGTTTCCGGCGCAGCAACGTTTTCCCAGTGGTGGCGGAGGAATGCTTGGCGGTGCGCAAGCGCCTCGGCGTCCTCGATCTCACCGGCTTCGCCAAATACGACGTCACGGGGGCCGATGCCGGCGTCTTTCTAAACCGGCTTTGCGCCAACCGGATGCCCAGCCGCGGCGGGATCGTTTTGGCGCACCTATTGTCCCCTGGCGGGCGCGTCGGCGGCGAACTGACCGTCACCCACTTGGCCGACGACCGCTACTACGTCCTGTCGGCGGCCGGCGCGGAATTGCGGGACTTGGATCATCTGCGGCAGGGCCTTCAACCGGGAGAACGGGCACGGATCGCCAACGTCACCGACGAGCGCGGCGTTTTGGTGCTGGCCGGTCCCCGCTCGCGGGAGGTGCTCGGCCAGCTCACGGACGCCCCCTTGGACAACAGCGCCTTCCGTTGGCTGAGCGGCCGGGAGATCGAGGTGGCCGGCCGACGGGTGCGGGCGCTGCGGGTGAACTACGTTGGCGAACTCGGCTGGGAACTGCATCCGTTGATGGAGGATTTGCAGGCTTTGTACGACGCCCTTTGGGAGGCCGGCCAGTCCTTCGGCATCGCCAACTTCGGCCTCTACGCCGTCAACAGCCTGCGCATGGAGAAGGCATACCGCAGCTGGGGCGCGGAGTTGACCAATGAGGTGACCTTGGCCGATGCGGACATGGGCCGCTTCATCAAGTACGACAAGGGCGATTTCACTGGCCGGGAGGCGGCCTTGGGGCAGAAGGAGCGGGCCTTGCAGCTCATCTACTTTGCAGTCGATGCGGAGGAGTCGGACGTGCGCGGCGGAGAACCCCTTTTCCATGACGACCGCTGCATCGGGGTGACGACCTCCGGCGCCTACGGCCATTACGTGTGCAAAAGCCTAGGCTTCGGCTACGTTCCGCCGCAGTTGGCAAAACCCGGCGCATCCTTGGAAGTGGGCCTGCTCGGAGAGCGGCGCAGGGTGCAGGTGCTGACTGAGGCGGCCCATGACCCGGCCAACCTCAGGCTGAGAGCTTAGTGTCCCATGAACGCGCTGAAGCGCGAACTGGCGTGAACCTGCCCAACCGTGTTGGCGTGGTCGTCATCGGCGGCGGCGTCATCGGCTGCTCGGTCGCCTATCACTTGGCGCGGGCCGGCTGCACCGACGTGCTGCTGCTTGAGCGGCGGCAGCTGACCTCCGGCACCACCTGGCACGCCGCCGGCTTGATTGGGCAGTTGCGCACCTCCATCAACATGACGCAACTGGCCCGCTACACCAGCGAACTGTACGGCCGCTTGGAGGCGGAAACAGGCCAAGCCACCGGCTACCGGCGCTGCGGCTCCTACTCCATCGCCACCACCGCGGAGCGCTTGGAGGAGCTCAAGCGCAGCGCCTCCATGGCCAAGGTGTTCGGCTTGCGGGTGGATGTGGTGACGGCGGCGGAGGTCAAGGAGCGGGTGCCGCTGCTGCACACCGCCGATGTGCTGGGGGGCATCCGCATTCCCTCGGATGGTTACGCCAACGCCGTGGACATCACCCAAGCCTTGGCCAAGGGGGCGCGGGCCGCCGGCGCCCGGATCGTCGAGAACGCGCCGGTCACCGCCATCCGCACGGCTGGCGGGAAGGCCATCGGCGTTCGCGTCGGAATCGCCGCAAACGAGGGCGACGACGGACATTGGGACATAGACGCGGACTGCGTGGCGCTCTGCGCCGGCATGTGGAGCCGGGCGCTGACCGCCGACGTTGGCGTCAACCTGCCCCTGCACGCCTGCGAGCACTACTACGCCCTGTTTGAGTCCGTGCAGGGCTTGGACGCCGACTTCCCGGTGGTGCGAGACTATGACGCCTGCACCTACTACAAGCACGACGCCGGCAAGCTGCTGGTGGGGGCCTTCGAGCCCAACGCCCGGCCTTGGGGCATGGAGGGCATTGCGGAGGACTTCTGCTTCGACGAGATTGCCGGCAGCTTCGAGCACTTCCAGCCCATCCTGGAAGGGGCGATGGCGCGAATGCCGGCCTTGCAGTCCGCCGGCCTGCAAAAGTTCTTCTGCGGGCCGGAGAGCTTCACCCCTGATGTGCGCTACCACATCGGCCAAGCCCCGGAGCTGGACAATTGCTTCGTTGCCGCCGGGCTGAACTCCATTGGCCTGCAATCCGCCGGCGGCGTGGGCAAGGTGCTGTCGGAGTGGATTCGGGATGGGCGCCCGCCGGCGGACCTC
Source organism: Candidatus Azophilus sp. (assembly GCA_965200465.1). Lineage (GTDB taxonomy): Bacteria > Pseudomonadota > Gammaproteobacteria > Pseudomonadales > Azotimanducaceae > Azophilus. Next base: position 1,400,739 of record OZ241358.1, read on the forward strand.
TGGGAAGTGGATGTGCGCCGCAACCAACCCTTTCAGCGCAACCGCCGCTACCTGCAGGCGCGGGTTTCGGAAAGCCTAGGGCTGCTGTACGCCACCCATTACCCCTTCCGGCAGTTCGAGACGGGCCGGGGCGTTCGCCGTTCGCCGCTCTACGACCGGCTGTGCGCCGCCGGCGCCTGCCACGGGGAGGCGGCCGGCTGGGAGCGTCCCAACTGGTATGCGCCCAAGGGCGTCAAAGCCGAGTACGCCTACAGCTACGGACGGCAGAACTGGTTTGCACAGGCAGCGGCGGAGCATCGGGCGGTGCGCGAAGGCGTCGGCCTCTTCGATCAGTCCTCCTTCGCCAAGTTTCGCCTTGAGGGGCCGGACGCAGTGCAGACGCTGAATCGGGTGTGCGCCAACGAGGTGGATGTGCCGCCGGGGCGCATCGTTTACACGCAGTGGCTGAACGAACGCGGCGGCATTGAGGCGGACCTGACCGTCACCCGGCTGGCGGAGGACTGCTTCCTCATCGTCACCGCCGCCGCCACCGAGGTGCGGGACTTCCACTGGCTCAAGAAAAGGATGCCGGAAGAGGCCCGCTGTGTGCTCACCAACGTCACCTCGGGCCTTGGCGTCATCTCCGTAATGGGGCCGCAGGCGAGGGAACTGCTGCAAGGGCTGACGCCGGACGATCTGTCCGAGGAGTCCTTTCCCTTCGCCGCCAGCCGCGAGCTCGAGTTGGGCTGCGCCCTGGTGCGGGCGTCGCGCATCACCTATGTGGGCGAACTAGGCTGGGAGCTGTACATCCCCACCGAGTTCACACTGGGTGTTTACGAGGCCATCGTGGAAGCCGGCGCCGCCAGCAGCCTAGCCCATGCCGGCTACCACGCCTTGGACTCCCTGCGCATGGAGAAGGCGTACCGGCATTGGGGCCATGACATCACCGACGAGGACACGCCCTTGCAGGCCGGCTTGGCCTTCGCCGTGAAGTTCGACAAGCTGGGCGGCTTCATCGGCCGGGAGGCGCTGCTGCGGCAGCGCGAACAGGGCATCGATCGACGCTTGCTGCAGTTCAAGCTGCGCGACCCGCAACCCCTCCTTTACGGCAACGAACCCATCTGGCTGGACGGCGCCCTGGTCGGCTATGTGCGCTCCGGCGCCTACGGCCACAGCTTGGGCGCCGCCTTGGGCCTCGGCTACGTGGATGCCCAGCCGGAGCGAAGCTGGCCGGAACTGGCGGCGGCGGAGTTCGCCATAGAGGTCGCCGGCGCCCGCTGCGCCGCCGATGCCTCCCTGAAGCCGATGCACGACCCGGAAGGCCGAAGCATCCGCCCCACCTCGAATCCGCCGCCGCCGCCAGCCTAGGGCTGCCGCTAGCCTACAGCAACGCAGCCTTCCCCGCCCTAGGCTTCGGCGGTTGGCGCATGGCTGCCGGCACGGGGGGCAGGTCGTCGGCCGCCAGGCAGTCGCCGGCGGTCACGGCGTCGAGCAGCCGCGCCTGCTCCGGCTGCAGCGACACCGTGGCCTCCAGCACCCAGAGCAGGTCGAGCAGCTCGTTGGTGTGGGCCGCCGTCCAGCGTTGCGGGCGGATGTCGTCCAGCGGCGAGGACTTGCGGCCGGCGCCGTGGCGCATGCGGCTGCGCAGCCAAGAGCGCACCACCTGCAGGCCCGACACTTGGAACCCGAAGACCTCCGCGGCCACGGGCGCGAACGCGCCCTCGCCCACATGCAGCGTGCGGGTTGCGGGGTCGTGGTCGAAGGCGTCGGGATAGCCGGCGACATCGCCGGGAACCGCGTTGACGCACTTCGCCGCGCCGGGCGGAACCCGATTGGGCCAATCGTCCTGCCGGAAGCGGGCGGCGTAGGTGTGCAGGAACAGGAGGCGGGCGCCGATGGCCCTGAGCTGGGCGAAGAGCCGGGCGTCCTTGGTGAGCGGCAGGCGCAGTTGCCGGCCTTCGAGTTCCACCTTGTGGCGTGCGGCGAAGGCCGGGTGGGCCAAGGCGCCGTAGGCGTAGGCCACGAAGTCCTCGGCTGAGACCGGGCGGTCGTAGGTTGCGGTCAGGGCCTCCAAGAGTCCGGGCAGGATGTTCGCCGCCGAGGCGTCCGCCGTGCGGTACAGCGGAATCGCATCCTTTGCGCCGCGGCCGGAGAAGTGGTCGAGGTCCGGAATCTCAGCAGAGGCGACCAAGGCCGGGCCATCGCCCAAGGGCTTGGTCAGCAGGCTCGTCAGGTATAGCTGCCGTTCGCCGTGGGCGCGCCACAGGTCCGGGCGCGGGCGCGACATCAGGCGGGCGTCCGCGATGACGTGCTGCCGGTCGAGGGAACGCCAGGCGTAGCGCCGCGCCTCGGGCATGGGGGCGTCGGCCGGCAGGTGGGCGATGGGCGTTCGGTCGCCGCTTGCGGCGAGGGCCGGGCCGTAGCTGCCGGCCGTGGTTCGATCCGCCGTTTCCCGGAACGCTTCCGAGCGGCGGGCGCCGCGATGCCGCAGCAGCCGCCGCCAGCGGCGCTCCAAGGTGTCCACGTCCGGCGCGATGGGCCAGGTGCGCTTCAGCTGGACGCCGGAGTGCTGCCAGGGCATCAAGTCCGTCAACAGCGGCCAGCGGTGGTAGTCGCCCCGCGCGGCGGGGCGGAACGGCGCCTGCCAGCCGTCCGGGCAGTCCCGCCAGCGCACCGCGGCGAAGCCGTCGATGGCGTCGAGCGCGTCCAGCTTCCCTTGGCGGGCGCCCTCGACGCGGGCGTAGCGCACCTTGGCCGGCGCGTCCGCCGTCGCGCCGTCCCCCCGGACGGCCACCGCGATGGCCACCGGCGTGCGGATGGCGAAGACGTTGTCGTCGTCACGGCCGGACACATGGCCTTCGCCGCCGAGGTCGATGATCCAGATCTCGTCGCACACCCGCCGCATGTGGCGGCGCATGCCGAGGAAGGCGTCTCCGTCCAGATAGCTCGAGGCGCTGATGAAGCTGACCACGCCGGCCCCGTCGGCGCCCTCCTGCTCGAACACCTTCCACAGCGCCCAGCGCCAGAAATAGACGTAGAGGTTGTAGAGGTTCTTGAGCTGCCCGCCGCGCCCGGCCGCCGTCACGGGTTCCACGAAGTCCCCCAGGATGGCGTCCGCGTCCCCGCCTTCGTCGCCCCAGCGCACCCAGGCGCCGGTGCGGTCGCCGTTGTCCGCCCGGGCGGCCTCGTGCCGGTCGTAGGGGGGGTTGCCGAGGCAGACGATCACCCGCGCGTCACTTTTGACCGCCAGCGCCCTTTCATGTTGTTCGGAAATGGGCTGCATGAAGAGCGGTATCCGCAGTTGCCGGGGCTGGGCGTTGGGGCTGGCCAGCGTGTCTGTGAGGTGGATTTGCGCGGCGCTGTCCGGCGGCGCGCCTTGGTCGCGCAGGGCGCGGCTCACGCGCAGTTCGCTCACCGCGTAGGCGCCGACCAGCCGCTCGAACCCGTGCAGGTTGCCGGCCAGCGCCGCCGCTTGTCCGGGCAACGCGCCGGCGCCCCGCTCCGCCTCAACGCGCCGCAGCGCCTGCTCGATGACGCCCAGCAGGTAGGTGCCGGTGCCCACCGCCGGGTCCAGCGCCACCACCTCGGGGTCGGCGAAGCCGAGGGGCTTGCCAAGGCGCTCCGTGAGCAGTTCGTCGATCAGGCGCACCTGGGCGCGCACCACCTGCACGGGCGTGTAATAGACCCCGGCGTTCCGGCGCAGTTGCGGGTCGTAGGCGGCGAGGAAGTCCTCGTAGAAGTAGAGCCAGGGATCGCCGGCCGCGGCGAGCGGGCCGGGCGGCACCACGGCGATGACGCGCAGCAGCAGGTCCAGCGACGCGGCCATCTCGCGGCGCACCCGGTGGTCGGTGAGCACCTGCAGGGCGCGGGACAGCAGGCTGTGCTGGGCGGCGAGGGCGGCTTGGGCGCCCTCCAAGGTGAGCGGCTCGGCGCCCTCGCTGCGGCCGAGCAGCAGGGCGAAGGTGACGGTTTGCGCGTAGGCGTCGGCGAACTCCCGGTCCGTCGCCTCCGGGAACAGCAGTTCCCGCCAGTCGGCGGCCAAGGCGGACATGGGGGATTCGGGGGTGGCCAGCGCGTCGGCCACGTCCTCGCGCAGCATCCGGCACAGCGGCGCCATCAGTTCGGCGAACGCTTTGAGATCGACCCGGCCCCCGCGGTCCAGCGGCAGGATCGGCGTCCAGGAAAGGAAGCCGCGCAGCAGGCCCTCGACGGCGCGGGCGTCCACCTCGCCCACCGCGTCCGCGCCGTCCTTCACGGCGTCGCCGGAGAGCTTGACCACCTTGCCGATGCGTTGGCCGCCGCGGTACAGCGCCCAATGGCTGCCGTCGCTGTAGAGCAGGTTGGGGATCGCTGCGAAGCGGTTGAACTGCGCCCGGTCGCGGCCCCGGAAGCGGCCCGCGTCCGCCCCGGCGCCGGGCGCCTTCAGTTCCGCGTAGCCCAGCAGGGCGCCTTGGTCGTGGACGGCGAAGTCCGGGCGGCCCAGGCGGTCCGGCAGCGTCGCCTCCCCGGCGCAGGCCAGTTCCCGGCCCAGGGCGGCGCCGGCCGCGGCGACGAAGTTCTCGAACGGGCCGCGCAGCTGCTCCTCCGGCCCTCCGCCCGGCCGCAGCCCGGTCTTGGCCGTCGCCGCGGCCGCGAAGGCTCGCAGGGCTTGCTCGAAACTCATCTTCGCGCCATCCGCTCCACTTCGGCATCGGCTGCGGCCAAGGCCGCCGTGTTCATGTTGATCGGCGCTCACGCGGCGTGGCTTCGCACTTCCCGTTCCAGGCGGTCGCCCAAAGACTGGCGGGTCTCCTCCAGGTCGTAGTCCGCCTGCAGTCCCAGCCAGAAGCATTCCGACGCGCCGAAGCAGCGGGTGGGGCGCAGCGCGGTGTCCGCCGTCACCGTGCGCCGTTCGAGCACAATCTCGTTGATCCTGCGGGGCGGCACATTGATGTCATACGCCATGCGGTTCCGGCTGAGCTTGAGAGGAACCACCCCAATCCCCGCTTAAGGAATCGTTGCAGCGGGTTGCAAGGGGCGCCGTGCAAGGTTTTTCCCGGCAATTGCATGGTTGCGGCGCTTGCGACGGCCCGGGCGATCCTTATTCGGGGATTGAGGAGAGGAACCAAGAACTCCTCTCGAAGGATCTCGCCGGGATGTATGTTTGGAAGCTTGGCCATCGGGGCGCCCTTCAATTCCTGCCCATCGCCTGCCGAGGCAGGTGAATGGGGAACCTGTCCCGCACCTGCGCGTCCACCTCGTCGCTGAGGTGGCGTGGGTGGTGGCCGCTGAGGATTTCCCGCTTGCGCTCGATGGCTAGGTCGAGCATCACCGGCTTGCCGGCCTCCTTCCAGACGTTGGGGCTTAGGCGGTCGCCAAAATCCGGGTAGATGTATTCGCTTTGCATCACTTGCAGGGTCTTTTCGGAGCCTAGGTAGTGGCCCTCGCCGCCGGTGCAGACCCGCATGATTTCATCAAAGCTTAAGGTGTCTTGGTTGACTTCGATGCCTCTCGTCATGCGCAGGGCGGCACCGAGCACGTCGTTGTCCAGCAGCAGGCTTTCCGGGCAGGTGCCCAAGAGGCTGGCGTACATGCCGGCGGATTCGTAGATGAGGTTGGCGCCGGCCAAGGCGGTGGCCGCCACTGCGGAGGCCCGTTCGGCCCCGGCTTGGAAGTCCGGCAGCTTGGCGTCCGTCATGCCGCAGGCGGTGCCGAAGGGCAGGTCCAGGGCTAGGCCAACCTGGGCGCAGGCGGCGCAGAGCAGGGCTTGCTCCGGGGAGCCGCCGCTCATGGCGCCGGTGCGCAGGTCCGAGACGAATGGCCAAGCGCCGAGAATGGCCGGAGCGCCGGGTTCGATGGCGTTGACGTAAACCAAGCCGCCGAGGCATTCCGCCCAGGCTTGGGAAACGGCGCCGGCCAAGCAGGCCGGCGTAGTGGCCCCGGCTTGCCCGGCGGACAGCAGCAGCACCGGCATGCCGCCTTGAACCGCCACCCGCAGGCACTCCAAGGCGTCCGTGGCGAACTTCATCGGCGGCACCACGAAGCAGTTGGACTGGCTTACGAAGGGTCTGGCCCGCCATTCGGCTTCCCCGCCAGCGATGAGGTGCAGCATCTCCAAGGTCTTCTCCACATGCCAAGCTTGCGTCCAACTGGAGCCGACATGCTTGCTGGTACCCGTCACCGCGGCGTAGGCGGTGTTGACGTCCAGGGCGTAGTTGTCGTCAATGTCGCGCAGTACGCAGGTGCGTTGGAACATGTGGATGTGCTCGCAGCAATCGACGATGCGAGCCATGTCGTAGAGGTCTTGGGCGGTGGACTCGCGATAGCTGTTGTTCTCCGAATCGGCCACCATGACCGCGGCGCCGGCGGTGGCGAAATGCACCTTGCCGCCGCTTAGGTGCAGGTCGTGCTTGGCGTCCTGCCCGTGCAGAACCAAGTTCCGCCGGGCCTGCCGCAAGGCGTTCTCCACCACTGCCTTGGGCATCCTCAGGCGTCCGTCCCCACCTAGGACGGCGCCCGCCGCCAAGCAGGTTTCAATGCAGTGGGGCGTGGCCTCGCCGAAGCCGACCTCTTCGAGAATGCGGAAGGCGTTGTCGGTGACGGCGGCGACGTTCGCCTCGCTCAACGGCCGGTACTGGCCGCCGACCTCGCCGGGATGCACCGGCTTGACGCCGTCCGCCAAGGGCGCCGCCCGCAGCGCCTGCCGCGCCTTTCTGCCGCCGGCTCGTCTGGCCATAGCCTAGCCAGCCCGCATGGCGGCAGGGCTTGCCGGTGCTCCGCAAGAGGATGTGGTGCCGCTGAAAGGTTGGCCCATGTGTTCGATTGCCCCGCAGTCAAGAAAACCAAAGGATGCGCATATTCGGATATCTTGCCCAAGTGCAGCCGAATGTCCATAGCTGGTCGTCGCGTAATTCGGGTGCGCCGGAAACCGCTAGCTCGCACACTCCACAGCGGACTTCAGGTTTGCGGCGGCGGTGGCCGCGGCGGGCGCCTGACCAATGTGCGCAACAAAGGCGCGACGGTGTTTTGCATCGGCTTGCGAGTGCCATGAGGCGGCTTCCACTTGGGCGACATCGCAATGCGGCTTGGGCATGGGCGGGCCTTCCGCCAACAATCCTTTGATGTGGAACGCGATGGCTTCCTTAAGCAAGCGCTGCGGTCGCCCGGCGGCGGTCAGTTCGGGCGCGCCGGCGACACCTCCAAGTACCTGACGCCGGCGGCCTTGGCGCGTTTCGCGTCGGGCGGGTCGATGCCGTAGCCCGCCACGACCGCCACCGCGTCCGCGTCGAGCGCGGCCCGCAGCGCGTCAGCCGTGGCCCGCGCCCGCTCGATGTCCCCGGAATGCACCCGGTTCGACGCCTCCACCGCAACCCATACCGGCGCCCGGTCGGTGCGCCGCTGCGCCTGCATGATGAAGTCCGTGGCCTCGATCCTGGCTTCCTGGCCGTCCGTTATCCGGCCGCCTTCCAGCGCGTCCTCGACGCGGTCCGCGAAGCCCCTCTCCGTCTCCTGCACGGGGCTTTGCACGACCCGGGGCCGCCTGAGGCCGAGCGACTGGCTGGCCAGCGCCCTGAGCCTCCGGTGCAGACGGTGCTCCAGATCGCTGCCCTTGAGCTGCGCGACGTCGGTCTTGAGCCCCGACACGTCCTTCTTGAGCCCCGACACGTCGGCCTTGAGCTCGGCGATGTCCTTCTCGATGCGGTCCAAGCGGGCCGGCATGCCGAGGAACTCGTTGGTCAGCAGCGCGCGCAGCAACAGGCGCTGGGCTTCGGGGTTGGCCTGCAACTCGGCGATGATGCGGGCGACGAGCGATGTCGGGTCCAGTTGCCCTTTGACTTTCATGGGCGGCTACTCCTGCCAAGGCCGCGATAATACATCATTGCACCGTCGCCGGGTGCCGCCGTCCGAGTTCGGACTTGGCGATGAAGATGGCGCAGTGGAAGTTGCGCCCCCTTCAATGGCTTGTGCATTGACTTTGCCCGGGTGGTGGTGTTGAGTGCGCTACCCGCCCACATCGGGGTGCTTGGCTTGGATGGAAAAACGATGAAGAAGGCGGCTTTGCGCGGCATTGCGGATGTGGCGGCGGACCTCGGCTTGGCGGCTGCGGACTTGGAGCCTTATGGCGCCCACAAGGCCAAAGTGCCGCTGGGCGCCTTTCCCGACCGGCAAACGCCGGGCCGCTTGGTGGTGGTCACCGCCATCACGCCGACGCCGGCCGGGGAGGGCAAGACCACCGTGGCGGTGGGCCTCACCCAAGGGCTGGCCCGCATCGGCAAGAGCGTCGTCCTCACCTTGCGGCAGCCGTCTCTAGGCCCGGTGTTCGGGCACAAGGGCGGCGGCACCGGCGGGGGCAAATCCACCGTGCAGCCGGCGGCGGACATCAACCTGCACTTCACCGGCGACTTTCACGCCGTGCAGTCGGCCCACAACCTGCTGGCCGCGATGACGGACAACGCCGTCCAGCGCAAGGCCGTGGCCGGCTTGGAGGCGCACGGCGTCACTTGGCGGCGGGTGACGGATGCGGAGGACCGAGCCCTGCGCAAAGTGGTCACCGGCGTCGGCGGCAGCGTCAACGGGCCGATGCGGGAGGGCGGCTTCGACATCTCCGCCGCCTCCGAAATCATGGCCATTCTGGCGTTGGCCTCCGGCTATGCGGACCTGCGGCGGCGTTTGGGCGATGTGGTGGTCGGCTGGACTAAGGATCAGCGTCCGGTGACCGCCGGCGAAGTCGGCGGCGTGGGCGCTCTGATGGCGCTGCTGCGGGACGCCCTCAAACCCAACTTGGCGCAGACCTTGGAGGGTCAGCCGGCGGTCATCCACATGGGGCCGTTCGGCAACATTGCGCATGGATGCAGTTCCATCCTGGCGGACCGCTTGGCGGTCAACTGCGCCGACATCACGGTGACCGAAGCCGGCTTCGGCGCTCATCTCGGCTTCGAAAAGTTCATGGACATCAAGGTGCGGCAGGGCGGCCCAGCGCCGGCGGCAGCGGTGGTGGTGGCCACGGTGCGCGGGCTGCGCTGGCATGGCGGGGTCACACGCGATGACCTTGATTCCCCGAACCTGGATGCAGTGCGGGTGGGCGCCCAGAACCTGGCCAACGCCGTCCGCATCGTCAGGATGTACGGCCTGCCGGCGGTGGTGGCGATCAACCGCTTCCCCACGGACAGCCGCGCCGAAGTGGAGGCCGCCTCCGCCGCCGCGCACGACGCCGGCGCTGCGGTGGCGGAGGCGGACGGCTTCGCCCAGGGCGGCGCCGGCATGACGGACCTGGCCGCCGCCGTTTGGGAGGCCGCCCACGATGGCGACCCGCAGCCGAATCTGCTGTACCGGGACGACGAGACCCTGGAGGCCAAGGTGGACCGCTTGGCCAAGGTCGTTTACCAAGCGGAACTGGTGGAGTGGGGGCCGCGCACCCGACTGACCGCGCAGCGCTTCGCCGCTTTGGGCTGGAACCATCCGGTGTGCATGGCCAAGACCCATCTGTCGGTGTCCGCCAAGCCGGAGCTTCTGAACGTGCCGGTGGGCCACACGCTGCCGATTCGGGAGGTTCGGGTGCAGGCCGGCGCCCGGCAGATCGTCACCTTGGCCGGGGACGTCAACACCCTGCCGGGGCTGCCCTCCCATCCCAACGCCTGGGACATTGACCTTGATGACGGCACGGGCGAGATCACCGGCATTCTGAGCACATAGCGCACATCCTCTTAGGGGCCCCCGCTGAAACGCCCCAAATTCCCAAAACTGCTATGATGGCTTCCCTGTGCAGCGCCGTTAGGGTGGAAACATGATCAGTAAGTCAGCGCCGGCGCCCAAGGGCGGCGCGTTCTGTCTTAGAAAGCGGCTGAGCCTCGCGGTTTCGGCGGCGGTGGCCGCAGCCGGCGCCGGCGCCCAAACCGAGGATTCGCAGCGCACCATAGAAACCATCATCGTCACCGCCACCAAGCGGGCCGAAAGCGCTCAGGACATCCCCACGCCGGTGCAGGCGATGACTGGCGAGTCGATGCGCGAGCTGGGCGTCGAGACCTTTGATGGGTACATCGAATTCCTGCCCAATGTCGTCGGCGTCGGCAACGGCCCGGGCAAGAAGGAGCTGTACATCCGCGGCAGCGCCACCGAGCAGTCCGGCGTCACCGTCTCCACCCAGCAGGGCTCCGCCCCTGGCGTGGCGCTCTATGTGGACGAGCAGCCGGTGTCCTTCGGCGGCCGCAATCTGGACGTGTACGCCGCGGACCTGGAGCGCATTGAAGTCCTGGCCGGGCCGCAGGGCACGCTGTTTGGGGCCAGTTCGCAGTCCGGCAACATGCGCCTCATCACCCGCAAGCCGGACCCCGCCGGTTTTTCCGCCGGCTTCAACAGCCGCTACGGCTTCACCTACGGGGGGGCCGAGAGCGCCGCAGTCGATGCCTTCCTGAACTTGCCCTTAAGCGACGCGCTGGCGGTGCGCTTGGTTGTCTATAGCGACAAGCAAGGCGGTTGGATCGACAACGTGCCGGCCACCTTCACCCCTTCCGCCGAGGTGGTGGACCGCAACAACGCCGGCTACGGCCCACTGCTGGCCAATGCCGACTCCATAGCCAGCGCCCGCAACGACGGGCTGGTGCGGCAGGACTGGAACGACGCCTCCTACCGGGGCGGTCGCATCGGCCTGCTGTACGACCTCAACGGCGACTGGGAGGCGCTGGTGCAGCACACCGCCCAAACCTTGGAGGCGGAAGGCAGCTTCCTCATCGACCCCGGCTTGGACAAGCCCCATGCATCCGCCTCGTTCACCCCAGACTTCAACCGCGACGAGTTCGGGCTCACCACCTGGACGTTGAGCGGGCGGCTGGCCAACTTGGACGTGGTTTACACTGGCGGGCATCTGTCCCGGGAAGTGGACAGCCTGGTCGATTACACCCACTACAACGCCGGCGGCGGCTACATTGCCTACTATCTGTGCAGCGGCAACGTTGCCGACGCAGACGATCCCAACAACTGCTACGACCCCACCAAGCAGTACATCGAGGACATGGCCAACCGGCGCACCACCCACGAGTTCAGGGTCTCCACAGACCCCAGCCGCCGTTGGCGGCTGCTTGGCGGCCTGTACTTGAACGACGCCGAAGCCACCCATGTGGGGGACTTTCTCTACCCTTCGGTCAACAGAGTATTCGCCGAGCACATCAACAGCTACAACAACGACAACTCCGGGGACGGCTTTCTGCTTGGCAACGCTTCGCTGCCGACGCCTGGCGTCAACACCTCCAGCCCGCGCGCTCCGGCGGTCGCCTTCTTCAACGACTACACCCGCACCGAGGAGGAGCTGGCCTTCTTCGGCGAGGCGGCGTTCGATCTGACCGATCAATGGACCCTATCGCTCAGCGCCCGCCGCTACGACCTGAAGTCGGCCTTGCAGGGCGCCTCCAACTTCTCGTTCGGCTGCCGCTACGGCATCGGGCCGAATGCGCAGAGAACCGCCGACGGCCGCTGCAACGGCACCGACTTCAGCAACGACGTGACGCTGCGCCTGCGCCTGCTTGGCGAGTACGCGGACAGCGGCGACGACAGCCTCATTCTCAATGCCCGCAGCCCCAACGGCGAAGACGGTTCGCCGCGCGACCTGTTCCGCGGCGGGGGCAGCAACCAAACCACCCTCAACGCCATAAAGAACGGCCAGCTAAGCCTTGCCGGCCTGCAGTCGGACGGCGCCATCAAAGAGGAGGACACCATCATCCACGCCACCCTGACCTGGCTGCCGACCGACGATTTGCTGGTGTTCGCCACCTTTTCGGAGGGCTATCGCCCGGCGACATTGAACCGCAACGGCGGCCAGTTCGCCAACAACCAAACCGGCGTGTTCGAGAACTACGCGGTGCCGCCGGTGGCGTTGACCGACCATCTGTACAACTACGAACTGGGCCTGAAGGGGGACTTTCTGGACGGCCTGCTGCGGGTGAACGCCACCGCCTACAGATCCGAGATCGAAGACCTGCAGGTCTCCCGCTACGACCCGCTGAACGTGGCGTTCAACTACTTCATTGAGAATGTGGGCGACGCCCGGGCGCAGGGCTTGGAGGCGGACTTCCAATGGCTGCCCACCCAAGCCCTGAAGGTCAGCGGCGCCTTCAGCTTCTTGGACACCAAGCTGCAGCGGGTGAGCCCGCAATTGGAGGGCGTTTCCGTGCCGGTGGGCGCGGACCTGCCCTTGGCGCCCAAGTTTTCCGGCAACCTGCGCATCCGCTACGACTTTCCGCTCAACCGCTGGGGCGCCGAAGGCTTTCTCACGGCCAGCGTCATCCATCGGGGCCGCAGCCTCTCCGGCATGGTCGGCAAGGCCGAGTACATGGACGACACCCTGTTCCAGCAAACCGGGCGCTACTCCGGCTTGAAAATCCACTACGAAGGCGGCGACTTCGGCAACATCAGCATTCCGGACGCCAGCGCCGAGGGCGGGCGCCGTCTGCCGCGCAACTCCCGCTTCGTCAATCCCGCGGCGACAACCTTCAACGTCTCCGTCGGCATGGCGAAGGACGAGTGGCGGGCGGAACTGTTCGTCGATAATCTGGGCAACGAAAAGGCGCCCATCGTGCAGGTGGGCGGGCGCTACATGCCGGTGGTCACCATGCAGCGGCCCCGCAGCATTGGCGTGCGGATTTCCTACGAGCTCGAGTGAGCGGCGGGCGTCGAACCTCTCGCCCCTCCGCAACCTTCCCGTAAGCGCCTTCTGCGCTTAACCTATTGCTTGTTTGCCGCGCCGCGGCCAAGGACAACATTGGCGCCATGTACAAGATTCGCACCTACAACCAGATTGCCGTTCGAGGACTGGAGCGGTTTTCCCGGGAGCGCTATGAAGTGGGCGGCGAGATTGCCGACCCGGACGGCATCCTGCTGCGCAGCCACAGGCTGGCGGCGGATGCCCTGCACGGCCGGCTGCGGGCCGTGGCCCGAGCCGGCGCCGGCGTCAACAACGTGCCGGTGCAGCGCTGCACGGAGAGCGGCGTGGTGGTGTTCAACACCCCGGGGGCCAACGCCAATTCGGTCAAGGAGTTGGTGCTTGCCGCCCTGTTGTTGAGTTCCCGAAATATGGTCGGCGGCATGGAGTACGTCCATTCCTTGGCGAAGGTGGCGGACGCCGCGGAACTCAACGCCTTGGTGGAAAAGGAGAAAAAGCGCTTCAAGGGCCGCGAGCTTTACGGCAAGTCCTTGGGCGTGGTGGGCCTGGGCGCCATCGGCTCCTTGGTGGCCCGCTCCGCGTTGGACTTGGGCATGGAGGTGCTGGGCTACGACCCCGCCATTTCGGTGGACGCCGCTTGGCGCCTGCCGAGCGAGGTGCGGCGCATGGAGAACCTGACCAGCCTGTGCGCCCGGTCGGACTACGTCACCCTGCATGTGCCGCTGCTGCCGGAGACCGAGGGCCTTGTCGGCGAGGAGTCGTTGCGCTCGTTTCGTCCGGGCGGCGTGCTGCTCAATTTCGCCCGCGAGCCGGTGGTGGACCGCACGGCGCTGCTGCGCGCCTTGGATGAAGGCCGCCTTGCCAGCTATGTGGCGGATTTCCCCATGCCCGGCTTGGTTGGCCGTCCCGACGTGCGCTTTACGCCGCACTTGGGCGCCAGCACCGCGGAGGCGGAGGAGAACTGCGCGGTCATGGCCGCCAACCAGCTCATCGCCTTTCTGGAGACCGGCAACATCAGCAATTCCGTCAACTTTCCCTCAGTGTCCTTGGATCCTTCGGGCGGGCGTCGCCTGGCCATCAGCAACAGAAACGTGGCCGGAATGCTCGGCCAGATGACCACGGTGCTGGCCAAGCACGGCATCAACATCATCGACATGCTCAACAAGAGCCGCGACGAGGTGGCCTACAACCTGCTGGACATTGAGGCGGCCCCCGACGCGGCGCTGGTCGCGGAGCTCAACGCCATCGACAGCGTCATCAACGTGCGGGTGCTGAACGGCGGCTAGCCTGGGCAAGACCCTTGCGTCGACGCCAATCGGCCGCCGCGGACTTCATGGGGCTGGAGAGAAGCGGATTGCGGCGTTTGCGGCTAAACTGTTGCCGAACGGCCGCATGGCGAGGCGGCTGCAACGCGCAAATTGACACAAGGAGACCGCACAGTGTTGGGATACTGCACCATTGGTGTACACGACATGGACCGAGCCTGCGCCTTTTACGATGCCTTGCTGGGCGAGATTGGGGCGTCGCAGTTGTTCGGCATGGACCGGATCAAGTTCTACGGCACCGCACCGGATCAATCCATGCTGGCCGTTTGCATCCCCTACAACGAGGAGGCGCAGCACCCCGGCAACGGCAACATGGTGGCCATTCCGGGGGGCGACCGGGAAGGAGTGGACAAGCTCTACGCCAAGGCCTTGGAACTCGGTGCCACTGACGAAGGCCCGCCGGGCGAGCGGATGCCGGTGTTCTACGGCGCCTATGTGCGGGACTTGGACGGCAACAAGCTTTGCTTCTTCGAGATGAAGATGGGGTAAGCCGGCGTTCGCCTGCCGGCGGTTGGGCCAAACCCACGGCTCAAGGCTGCGGGACCGCCCCCAAGCGCTTGGTGACGGAACCATGCCCAGCCGAACCGGCAACCTTGTCCGGTGCATGGGGAAACTGACGGCGGCGGTGGGATGGGGCTGACGGACGCTCAGATCGGCCAGTATTGGGAGCGCGGCTACCTGCTGGTGGGCGGGTTGGTTCCGCCGGCGAGGCTGGTCGCCTATGAACGGCGGTTCGTCGCCCTCGCCAGCGGCGACGCCGCGCCTGCCGCGGCCATGAAGATCATGCGCGACCTCATGGTGGTCAAGGGCGCTGTCGCGCCGGCCACCGCCTTGGCCGGGGTCAACAAGCTGATCAACTTCGAGGAGGACCCGCAACTCTACGGCTACGCCTTGGAGCCGAGGCTTCTGGCGGCGGTGCGCAGTTTGGTCGGGCCGGACATCCACAGCATCTCCACCAACGTCTTCAACAAGCCGCCGGAGGTGGACGGGCGCCATCCCCTGCACCAGGACTTGCGCTACTTCCGCCTGCGTCCGGCCGACGGCATCATCGGTGCCTGGACCGCCTTGACGGATGCGGACCGGCGCAACGGCTGCTTGGCGGTCATCCCCGGCAGCCATGAGGAGGGGCTGCTGGCGCACGGGGAACCGGATTGGCAATACGTCAACGCCGGCTTCTTCGGCATCCAAGACCTGAACTTGGACCGGCGGGAGCATGTGCCGATGGCGGCCGGGGACACGCTGCTGTTCCATCCGCTGCTGATCCACGGCTCCGGGCGCAACCGCAGCGACGCCTGCCGCCGCGCCATCTCCTGCCACTACGCCGCCGCTGGCTGCGAGTCCCCCCGTCGGAACTGGCGCACGGCCAAGCAGGTGCGCCGCATCGATTAACTAAGGTGCGCCAAGTCCGAGATATAGAACGCCATCCTAGCCTACGACCGCATGGATGCGGCATTTCGGCTTTTTGAGACAAGGTAAAGCGCATCGCAGCCCAATGGCTCGACGTCGCCGCATTGGTGCTAAGATTCCGGTGGTCTCTGCAATTTAAGGAGGATGCGCCATCAACAAGCATTGTCAAAGCCGGCCGCTGGCGCTGTTGGGCCAAGCAACCGGCGCACGGAAAGCCGTCTCGGGCGGCAGGGGGCCTTGCGTAGGCGCATTGGCCAGCGCGGCTGTCCGGCGGCGCATCATCCACTTCCTGCTTAGGCCGCTTTTGCCGCTGCTGGCCGTCTTGGGCGCAGCGGCGGTTGCCGACGAGACCTGCATGTCGCCCTACATGGCGAAGATCGTCGGCCAGGAGGACTTCGTTTACATCTGGACCTTGGGTCTGCCCGGCGTGGGCGATGAGCAGGACAAGCTGGTCACAGTGGACGTCAATCCCGCTTCGCCCCGCTATGGGCGGGTGGTTCACGTCCTGTCCGTGGGCGGCCGCCACGAAGCGCACCACTCCGGCTTCACGGACGACCGGCGCCACCTTTGGGCCGGCGGCCTGGACACCAGCAAGATCTTCATCTTCGACGTCCACAGCGACCCGGCGGCGCCCAAGTTGACCAAGACCATCGACGACTTCGTGGCCCGCTCCGGCGGCGTGGTGGGGCCGCACACCAGCTACGCCATGCCGGGGCGCATGCTGATCACCGGCCTGTCCAACGATGAGGACCGGGGCGGGCGCACCGGGCTGGTGGAGTTCACCAACGGCGGCGAATACCTAGCCACCCACTGGCTGCCCACGGACGCCGACCTGCGCGGGGCGCTGAAGTCCGGCAGCCACGCGGACGGCTACGGCTATGACGTGCGGGTGCTGCCGCGGCGCAACCTGCTGGTGACCTCCTCGTTCACCGGCTGGAGCAACTACATGATGAACCTAGGCGAAATGATGGCCAGCGAGGAGGCCATGCAGCGCTTCGGCAACACCGTGGTGGTTTGGGACCTGCACGCCCGCCAGCCAAGGAAGGTGCTGGACGTGCCCGGCGCCCCCTTGGAGATTCGTTGCGCCTGGGGCAGCGGCCATGACTACTGCTTCACCTCCACGGCGCTGACCTCCAAGATCTGGCTGATCTACGGGGACGAGCAGGGCGATTGGCAGGCCAAGGCGGTGGCGGACATCGGCGACGCCAGCAAGGTTCCCCTGCCGGTGGACATTTCCATTGCCGCCGATGACAGCCGACTGTGGGTGAACACTTGGAACGACGGCAAGACCCGCCTGTTCGACATCTCCAACCCCCATGCGCCGGTGCAGGTGCTGGAGCGGCAGATTGGCGAGCAGGTCAACATGGTCTCGCAAAGCTGGGACGGGGAGCGGCTGTACTACACCTCGTCGCTGCTGTCCGCCTGGGACAAGACCGAGGGCGAGGCGGACATCCACTACTTCAAGCTCTACGGTTGGGACGGCAAGGCGCTGCAGCAGCGCTTCGCCATTGATTTCCTGGCCGAGGGGCTGGGCGCTCCGCACCAGATGCGCTTCGGCGCCTACGCCCTCTACGGCTTGGCGCGGCCCAGCCCGTCCTCCGGCAAGGAAACCTAGCGGCTGCGCCCGTCCGTTCCCCGCGCCGCCAGCCCATGCCTCCGCAACCATAGCTGCTGCAATGCTTTGGCTGGCGGGCCGGCGCTGGCGGCGCAAGCGCGGCGCGAGCATCGCGGCCTTCGGTGCGTCCACAGGGCAGGACAACGGAATGCGCGGTTTTTTTCTCGTGTGCCTTTGCATGGCGGCAGCGCTGGCGGTTCCGCCGGCCTTGGGGGAGGACGGCACCGCCGGCCACGCTCACGCCAAGCCGCAAGTGCTGGCGCCGGGCTACGGGCCGCTGGAGTTTGCGCCGCCGCCGCCGGGAAGCTACGCGCTGCCGCCCATCGGCTTGGCCAGCGATGGCCAAGTGATTGATGCCGAAGGCCAAGCGGGCACCCTGCATGGTCATCTGGACGGCAAGATCGCCGTGCTCAGCTTCATCTTCACCAGTTGCAGCGACCTCAACGGCTGCCCATTGGCCACCCATGTGCTGCGCGGCGTACAGGACAGATTGCTAGGCGCCGCCGACTTGGGCGGCAAGGTGCGCCTGCTCAGCTTCAGCTTCGACCCGTTGCGGGACACCCCCCAGGTGCTCAAGCGCTATGGCGGTTACTTCCAGGCGCCGGGCTTCGATTGGCGGTTTCTGACCACCGCTTCCGAAGCGCCATTGAAGCCGGTGCTCGACGCCTACGATCAGTGGGTCATCCGCGACCCCAGCGGCGCGATGTCGCACCTGCTGCGGGTGTATCTGATCGACCGCAGCAAGCGCATCCGCAACATCTACAGCGTCTCCTTCCTGCATGCGGACACCCTGCTGAACGACATCCGCACCCTGCTGCTGGAGGAGGCCGCGGCTGCAACCTAGCGCCAACCGCAACGGTTGCACGGTGGGCTTCCCGAGGGAAAGGCGGCCAGTGGGACTGAATCGGCAATTTGGACGGGCCGGGCTGGCCCTCGGCTGAGGGCTGCGCCGTCGGTCGAGAGCCTGCGTTGAGTGCCAAAATCCGCCGCGAGCGCCGCCGCCCTTGGCGCAGCGTGGGCTAAGGCGATGGCGGATGGGGGCGGAGCTTAGCTAGTCCTTGGCGGTGAAGAAGTCCGCCCGGGGGGTCATGGTCTCGTCATAGACCGGCTCCATGAGGTCCACCCGGTACTTGTACACCTCGGAGCCGGTAATGCCGTAGGAGCCGATGTTGTCCCGCATCTGCAAGTACCATTCGCACTCGAAGTGGGCCTTCAGCGCCGCCTCGCTCTCCCAGCGCTCGAACACCCGGATGCGGCCGGGAATGCGCGGGTCTGGGCACCAGTCGTAGTCCAGGCAGCCCTCCTCGGTGAGAGCGCCGTCAATCAGGGGCCGCCCGGCTTCAAGGGCCGGGGCCACGTTTTCGGGCGGCATGTCGATGGTGCCGGAGATGATGATTCTGGTCATGTGCGGAAAGCCTCCCTCCGATGGATTGCAAAATTGGCGCTGAATCGGCAAATATGGTGCAAGTTCCGTTTGCAATCAATGGGGGCGCCAAACGCATGGATTTCACCTTCAGCGCCGAGGACGAGGCTTTTCGCGCCGAGGTGCAGGCATTTCTGCAAGCCAAACTGACCGACGGGATGCGCCGAGCGGCGGCGCGCACCACCACCGTCTTTGCCGACAAGGACCTCGCCATGCAATGGCAGGCCATCTTGGTGGAGCAGGGCTGGGCGGTGCCGTCTTGGCCGGTGGAGCACGGCGGCACCGGTTGGGGGCCGACGCAAAAGTACATCTTTGGCGATGAGTTGGCCCGCGCCGGGGCGCCGGGGCTGATTCCGCTGGGCTTGCGCATGTTGGCGCCAGTGCTGTTCAAGTACGGCACCGAGCGGCAGAAGGCCCACTACCTGCCGAAGATGCTTTCCGGAGAGCATTATTGGTGCCAAGGCTATTCGGAGCCGGGGGCGGGGTCCGATCTTTCCAGCCTGAAGACCGCGGCGGTGCAGGACGGCGACGACTACCTCGTCAATGGAACCAAGATTTGGACCACCCACGCCCAATTCGCCGACCACATCTTCTGCTTGGTGCGCACGGACAGTTCCGGGCGGCCTCAGCACGGCATCACCTTCCTGCTGATTCCCATGTCCGCGCCCGGGGTGCGGGTGGCGCCGATCATCACGCTGGCCGCCGACCACGAAGTCAACCAAGTGTTTTTTGACGACGTGCGGGTACCCCAAGCCAACCGGGTGGGGCCGGAGCACGAGGGCTGGAACGTCGCCAAGTACCTGCTGGAGTTCGAGCGCGGCGGCGGCGGCGCGGCGGCGCGTCTGCGGGTGTCCATCGATCACCTCAAGGCCATCGCCGAAGCCGAAAAGGACGGCGCCGCGCCCCTGTGGGCGTCCTCGAGCTTTCGCGCCCGGATCAACGCCTTGGACATCCGCATTGAGGCGCTGCAGTTCGACGAGCACCTCACCTTGGCCCGCATGTCCCGTGGGGAGTCGCCGGGGCCAGGGTCCTCCTTGGCGAAGAACAGCACGGTGGAGATCGACCAAGCCATCAACGAGCTGAAACTGGAGGCGGTGGGCCACTACGCCATGCCGCACGCCAACCTGATCTCCATGAACGGCCGCAACGAACCCTGGGTGGGGCCGGACCATGCGGAGACGGTGACGCCGCGCTACCTCAACTCCCGCGCCGCCTCCATCTTCGGCGGCGCCCGGGAAGTGCAGAAGAACATCATCGCCAAGGTGGTGCTGGGCCTCTAGCCCGGACATTGCATCCGAGACATTCCCCAATAATGTCTGCACAACCTATTGAAGAAAAAGAATATTTCAGTTTGTCGCAAGCGACTTGGCGAAATATGCGGGTTAGGGTGCCGACGCTGGAACAGCCCTTGGCGATCAGGTTTTAGGTTAGGGACGGAGTTCTATGGACATCGGCGTTTGCGTCGCCTCCCATGTTGGGGACATCGACTATGTGGTGCGGGCGGAGGAGTTGGGCTACAGCCATGCTTGGCTGGCGGACAGCCAGATGCTCTGGTCGGATTGCTACGCCGCCCTGGCCTTGGCGGCGGTGCGCACCTCGCGCATCCGGCTGGGCACCGGGGTGGCGGTCACCGGCACCCGGCCGGCGCCGGTCACCGCCGCCGCCATCGCCACCATCAATGCGCTGGCGCCGGGGCGCACCTTCTGCGGGGTCGGCGCCGGCAACACCGCCATGCGGGTGATGGGGCAGCCGCCGCAGCGCATTGCCGACTACGACGCCTACCTCACCGAACTGAAGCCGCTGCTGCGTGGAGAGGAAGCCCCGCACGGCGAGGCCGCCGTTCCCATCCGCCACATCATGCCGGAGCAGGGGTTCGTCAACTTCGCCGATGAGATGCCCCTTTACGTTTCCGGCTTCGGTCCCCGCTCCTTGGCCTTGGCCGGCAAGCATGGCGACGGCGCCGTGCTGACCGCGCCCCGCAACGGCGCGGTGATGGCCAACATCTGGCGCATGATCGAAGCTGGGGCCGAGGTGCATGGGCGCGTCTTGGAGCGAAAGCGGTTTTACACCACGGCGTTGACCGCCATGGTGGTGCTGCAGGAGGGCGAAGCGCCGGATTCGGAGCGGGTGAAGGGCCAATGCGGGGCCATGGCCATGGCCGCGGTGCATTATGCCTATGATCAGTTCCGCAACTTCGGCCGTCCGCCGCAAAACGCCTTGGCCGGCATTTGGGAGGACTACACCAAGCTGGTCGAGTCCTACCCCGCCGAGCGCCGCCACCAACGCATCCACGGCGGCCACAACTGTTGGGTTCTGGAGGAGGAGAAGCGTTTCCTGACGCCGGAGGTGCTGGGCGCCGCCTGCATGATCGGCACCGCCGACGAGTTGATTGAGCATTTGCGCGGCCTAGCCGCCGGTGGCCTCGACCAAGTAATGATCCTGCCGGACTTCACCACCCGCTTTGACGTGCTCGAGGAAGTGGCCGCCAAGGTGCTGCCGCATGTGTAGCGGGTGGCTTAAGGAAAAGTCGTGGCAACACCTTTGGTGATCGTCACGCGCCGCTGGCCGGAGAAGGTGGAAGTGGCCATGGGCTCCGCCTTTGAGGTGCGTTGCAACGCCGATGATCATCCTTTTTCCGCTGACGAACTCAGGGCGGCGTTGGCCGAAGCCGATGCGCTTTGCGCCACCGTCAGCGACCAAATTTCAGCCGCCGCGTTCCCGCCGGCGCCACGCTGCCGGATCATCGCCAACTTCGGCGTGGGGGTTAACCACATCGACCTAGCCGCCGCCCGCGCCAAGGGCGTTGCGGTCACCAACACGCCGGAGGTGCTGACCGAATGCACGGCGGACTTGGCGATGGCGCTCATGCTCATGTCGGCGCGGCGGGCGGGGGAGGGTGAACGGCTGCTGCGCCGCGGCCGATGGAGCGGCTGGTGCCCCACGCACCTGCTCGGCGCCCAGGTTTGCGGCCAAACCCTCGGCATCATCGGCATGGGGCGCATCGGCGTCGCCTTGGCCCGCCGCGCCCGCAACGGCTTCGGCATGCGCATCCTCTGCTTCAACCGAAGCCCAGTGCCGAAGGCGGTCCTTGCGGATTTGCAGGCTAAGCAAGCCCCCAGCCTGGAGGCGCTGCTTCCCGAAGTGGACTTCCTCTCCCTGCACTGCCCCGCCAACGCCGCAAGCCATCGTCTGATGAATGCGGCAAGGCTGGCCCTGATGCGCCCGACCGCCCACCTCATCAACACCGCCCGCGGCAGCGTGGTCGATGAACAGGCGTTGGCGGACGCCCTAAGCAGCGGTGCGCTCGCCGGCGCCGGCCTTGATGTTTACGAAAACGAGCCGCAAGTGCCCGAAGCGCTGCTGCGCCTGCCGAACGTGGTGCTGCTGCCCCACCTCGGCAGCGCCACCGAAGCCACCAGGGCGGCGATGGGCTTGCGAGCGCTGCAGAATCTCAAAGCGTTCTTCGCCGGCGAAACGCCGGGCGATCTGTGCAATTGACGCGCATTTCCGATGACGGCCAAAGCCCGCCAATCCGCAGCGTCCTTGTTTGTTTGCATTCCAACAGTGCGCAACCTCTTGCCGACGGGAATGGAGCAGGGGGCCATCGGGCTTGGATGATGCGTCACATGTTCCGGTAGGCTACCTTGTCATCATCATCCACGACGACATAGCCTTGCTTTCTCAACTCGCCGATGAGGCCGGAAACGCCCTTGGCGTCAAGTTGGTTGCCGAAGAGGGATTTGATGGTGTTGGTGAGCGTCTTCATCTTGCGTGGCCTTGAATTGCCGCGAACCTTCAAGTTTTTGACAACGGCGGCCACCTGTTCGTCCTGCGATTTGTCGTCCACTGAGGACAGCAAGGGTATGAGAGCGATGTCCGCGTGTCTTGCCGCATGGAGCTTCTTGCTAGTCAAGTGCTTGATGAGTTGATCGAAGCCAGTGTCCTTGGAGATGACGTGGAAATAGCCATTGGCGTCCCGCTCAGTCAGTTTCCCAAGATAGTAGGCGATATGGAAATCAAGCGCGTTCTTGCCGCTGCCGCTGATGGTGACGTATTCGGCCTTGTCGCCTAGGCGCTGCATCGGCTTAGCCAGCTCGATGGGAATTTTGGATTGGTTTGCGCCGACGAACACAAGCACTTGGAAGTCCAGCTCGCTGCCGCCATCAAGTATCATCGCCAAGTTTTTCGGCTGCACGTTCTCGTAGTCGATCAGGACGTAGTTCGTCTTCATGGGCGATCCGGAGTTTGGATGCAGGAGGGCAGTATATCCAAATTGCACCGCTGCCCAAATCGGTTATGGTGCAGGGACGCTGCGGATGGGGGAGCCGTGAATGAAGCCTGAAACCGCCATCAGATCGATGGTCATGCGGGCCTTGGCGAGCCGCTGGCGCCGGAGTTTGTTGCGCACCCGCGGGGGGCTGCGGCGGCGTCTGCAAGGCGGCGAGCCCAGCGTCCACTACTTTCACCAAGTGGACGACCCCTACAGCCACTTGGCGGCGCAGGCGCTGCCGCTTCTGCAGGAGAGGTATCGGGTGCATTTTGCGCCGCACTTGGCGCCGGAGCAGGGCGCCGCCTTTGCCGGCGACCTGGAGCGCTATCCCCAGTGGGCGCTTGCGGATGCGGCGGACGTCGCTCCCTTCTACGGCCTGTCCTTTCCCAACAACGCGGCCCTGCCCGGTGCGGACGCGGTGTTGGCCGCCAATCAGGCGTTGGCGCAGCAGTTGGCTTCCGAGGGCTTTGCGCAGGCTGCGGTGAAGGTGGGGGACGCCCTGTGGCACGGCGTTGCTCAGGCCGGGGAGGGCGCTTGCGCGGAGACGGTGCGCAAGGCCTTGCGCCAAGGCGGGGAACTGCGCCGGCGGTTGGGGCACTACCGCGGCGGCATGCTCCATTTCGAGGGGGAGTGGTATTGGGGCGTTGACCGGCTTTGCCGGCTGGAGGAGCGGCTGGCGGCGGCGGGCTTCAGCCGTGTACCCGACGCGCCGCTTTGCGTTCCCCGGCCCAAGGCCGAAGAGGCCGCTGGGTTGCTCCAAGCCAAGGGCGCCTCCCTAAATTCGGGGGTCGCAGGGGCCGTTAATGCGGGCAGCGCCTCGGTGCGCTCCCCGGCGGAGGAATCCACCCCGCCAAGCGCCAAGGCGTCGAACAAGGGGGCTTTGGAGGCGGTCACCTTGGAGTTTTACGTCTCCCTGCGCAGCCCCTATACGGCGATCAGCTTTCGCCGCACGCTGGATTTGGCGGCCGGCCTTGGGGTCAACTTGGCGCTTAAGCCGGTGTTGCCGATGGTGATGCGCGGTGTTCCGGGGCCGGCGGCCAAGGGCATCTACATCATGAATGACGCACGGCGCGAGGCGGACGCCGCCGGGGTGCGCTTTGGACGCATCGTCGATCCCTTGGGCGAGCCTGTGCGGCAGGCGTTCTCCCTCTATCCTTGGGCGCGGGAAAGCGGCCGCGCCGCCGCATACCTGCAATCCTATCTTGATGCGGCCTTTGCCGACGGCATCGACATCGGTTCCCGCCGCGGCCTGCGCAGGGTGGTGGAGCGGGCCGGCCTGCCTTGGCGGGAGGCGGCGGCGCGGCTTGGCGAGGACGGCTGGCAGCAGGAGCTTGAGCGCAATTTGGCGGACATGCACGCAGTCGGGCTTTGGGGTGTGCCCAGCTACAGCGTTTCCGGCGGCGCCAAGCCGGGCCGCTTCAGTTGCTGGGGGCAGGACCGCCTGTGGCGGGTGGAGGCGGAGATTGCGGCGCGAACCGCTCCGCTTGCCTAAGGTGGGCATCCAGGCCCTCAATGGCGTCTTTTGGCTTCCCCGATCCCCGCTTAAGGAATCGTTGAGGCGCGTTGCAAGGCGCATCGTGCAAGGGTTTTTTTCCGGCAATTGCATGGATGCGGCACCTAGCGAAGGTCTGCCGCCTAGGAGCGCGGGCGCCCCGCCCGCCTGCAGGCCGGAGGTCCGCGTTTCCAGGAGCCATCGGCAGCGGGCCGGGCGATCCTTATCCGGGGATTGGGGTTTCCCTAACCTCCGGCATGTTGCTTCACCAAGCTGGAATTGCGCGTAAATTCACGCTTCACGGCCCCGCCGCCGTTCTAAGGCAGGGCGCTGTCGGCACCGGCCAGCACGGCGCGGAACACCGCCGCATCGACGTTGCCGCCGGAAAGGATGACGCCGACCTTCCTGCCCGCCTGTTGGGTGCGTTCCTGCATCAGGGCGGCGAAGGCGGCGGCGCCGGCGCCTTCGGCGACGTTGTGGGTGTCCGCGTAGAGGATGCGCATGGCTTCGGCTATTTCCGCTTCGCTGACCTCGACAATGCGGGCGGCACCGGCGCGCATGACCGCCAAGGGCTCCGGCATGGGCACCCGACAGGCCATGCCGTCGGCGAAGGTGTCGGCGGATTCGGTCTCCACCACCCGGCCGGCCTTGAAGCTCTTGGCCACCGCCGGGGCCTTGGTCGCCACCACGCCGATGATTTCCGTTTTCAGGCGCAGCAGGTCCCTAGTGGTGATGAGGCCGCAGACGCCGGAACCCATGCCGATGGGAACATAGACGGCGTCCAAGTCCCGAACGGTGTTGAACAGCTCCAGCGCGTAGGTCGCCACACCCCGCGCCAAGGCGGGATGGAAGGCCGGCACCCAGAGCGCCCCCTCATCCTTGGCCAGCCGCGCCGCCTCCACCCGCGCCTCGTCGAAGTCTTGGCCGAACTCGATGAGCTCCGCGCCCCAGCCGACCATTGCCGCGTTCTTCTCAACGCTGTTGCCCTTGGGCGCGAACACGGTCACCCGCACACCGTGGCGGCGGGCGGCGAAGGGAATGCTCTGCCCGTGGTTGCCGCGGGTGGCGGTGACCATGCGCTCCGGCAATTGCCCGCGGCGCTTGAGGTGGTCCAGATACACCAGCCCGCCGCGCACCTTGAAGGCGCCTATTGGGGTGTGGTTCTCATGCTTCAGCCAAACTTCGCAGCCGCTGCGCCGGCACAGCCCCGGCCAGCAATACTGCGGGGTGGGCGGCATCACTTCGGCCACGACGGCTTGCGCCTGCTCTAGGTCGGACAGGGTGAACATATTGGGCGGCGGCGCCATCAGGCGCCAAACGACAACACGCGGAAGACGACGCCGTCTGAGAGCTCAGCCGCCAAGGCCAGGCGGGGCAGGGAACTGAGGTCCCGATGGTCGTATTCGTACCAGTCTTCGCCATCATGCAGCCAGACCACGAGAGTGCCGTCCGAAGCATTTTCCAGCCATCGCGTCAGAGCTTTCATGCTGCCGGGCAGATTCAGGTACTTCCCCCGCACGGCGGCTCCCGTCTCGAGGCCGAATCGGGCGTGCAGCAGGCCGTAGCGGTTGGCCCGGCAAGCACCTTCCCCAAGGTTCTCCTGCAGCCACGAGAGCGTTTCGGAAGCGTCCCAGTGCGTGGTGTTGTACGACTTTCCCTTGTAGCCGGATTCGAGCGCGAGGAGCGTCAGGTCGGCACTCGTCCGCACCCTGAGGAGGTGGCTCGCCAGGGCGCTGACCAGCATGACGGCGATCGCCATCCATTTTAGGGCTGTCATCCAGCCGGCGGTTCGAAGACGCAGAAAGCGGTCCAGAAAGAACGCCGCCAGCAGCAGCAGCGGCACATAGAGTGGCAGGAGGTAGCGGGGATCGCTCCAGAAATGCGTGCCCGATATCCGGGGGACGAACGCCACCACGAAGATCAGGTACGTCAGACAGAACACGCCGACCGGAACGGCCGGGCTTGCGCCAGGAAGGCCGCCCCTGCGCCGGAACGCGGCACGGACGCAGATTGCGGCGCTCACCAAGGCGAGCAGGGCGGCGGCCGCCCACAGAACAGGCGCCGTCCAGTCCGGCGCATTCCCGGGGACCACCACTCTTTCCGCCACCTGGGCAATCTGACGCATTGAATCGAATGCGGACTGGCCCGTTTTGTGGGGGCTCGCCCCCAAAGCGGACCCGTTGATCATAAGAAGGGCCGCCAGCGGGGCTATGGACAGAGCGCCGTAGGCCGCCGCCTGCTTCAGCCGGGAGAGAAGCGGCGTCTCCCGCCGTGCGAGCAGCAGGAGAACTCCGGCGAGGACCACCGCGACCCCCGCGTATCTGGTGATTGCCGCCAAGCCGGAGAACGCCGCCGCCAGGACCAGGGAGGACCACTTGAGGTTTTGGGAGCCTTCAGCCGGGGTGCGCGAGGGGGCACCCCTCGCATGAGAAGAGCCTTCAGCCGGGGTGCGCGAGGGGCCTGCCCCTCGCATGCAAGAGCCTTCAGCCGGGGTGCGCGAGGGGACACCCCTCGCATAAAAATTGAGAAAGGGCTCCATCCGCAACGTCGCGAGCAGCGCGAACAGAATGAAGGTCGTCTCGGTCATGGCGTAGGACGCAAAATGGCTGAGGTAGTGGGAACTGGCGACGACCAGGGTCGTCCCGACCGCCAGCAGGCGGGAGTTGAGGGTGCGGCGCAGCCACAGTCCCGCCAGCAGAACGGTCAGCCCGAAGGCGGCGGCGTTGACCATCCGAGCGGCCTCCGAAGGTTCGACCCCGGCGACGATGCCGACGGCCGCCAAAAGCAGGGGAAAGCCGGGCGCAACCCACCAGGGAATCGGCCCCCGATAGTCCTGTAAGCCCTGTCCCGCAATGAGGTTCTCGGCGGTGGACAGGTAGGTGGTCGAGTCCGCTCCGATGGCCACTCCGTGGCTGGAGGTGCGGACCAAAATGTGCGCCGCGCCCAGCAGAGCGCACAACAGGATCAGCAACAGGGCGAGGTCGCGCCAAGGAGGCGACCGGTCCACGGCGGCAATCACGCCATGCCGAGGCCGCATCCTAAGGCTGGCGCGGCGTCGCGCAGCACGGGTCTGCGCCTGCCGTCAGGCAGTCTTGCGGAGGGCGCAACGGAGTGTCCTAGGACTTCGTTGGTGCGAAAACGTCGATTGGAAACCGAGCGCAGGCCCGGTTGTTGGGTGAGGGCCTTGGGCCTTGGCGATGTCAAAGCCATTGTGAGCATGGCCGTCATGATAACCTAGCCTCTCCGTGCCCGAAACTCGTGCGGGTGCAGCTCATCCCAAGGAGGGCCGGAAAGTTGCTGACGCTGTTTACGTCGCCGCGGTCGTTCGTCGAACCGCCTTTCGGGTCGATGCAGCGCAATGCCATCAGGAGTTGGCTGGCGTTGCAGCCGCCGCCGCAGATCGTCCTGTTCGGCAACGACGACGGCGTGGCGGAGGTCGCTCGGGAGCTTGCGTTGCTGCACATGCCCGACGTGGAGTCAGACCGGCGAGGGGCGCCGATGCGCTCCGCCATGTGCGAACTCGCCGGGCGCGTCGCCAAGCATGATCTGCTGTGCAGCATCAATGCGGACATCATCATTCTGGACGGCTTCGGCCAAGCGGTCGAGCGCCTCATCTCAGACCCCGACCCTCGCCTAGGGCGCGGCTTCGTCGCGGCGGGGCGGCGCCACAACTTGGACGTGGACTGGGAAGTGGACTTTGCGGACCCGGATTGGCGCACTCTCCTGCGCGACTGCGTCCGCCGGAAGGGTGAGCTTTTCATCCCTTCCGCCATGGACTACTTCATCTATCCCAAGAGCGCGTCGCCGAGCGCAAGGCTGTCCTTTCCGGGGGAAGCGCCGGGTTGGGACCCTTGGTTCCTGCACCAGTTTCAGCGCCAAGGCTTGCCCATCATCGATCTCACGCCGATTGTGTCCGTGGTGCATCAGAATCACGAAACGGCTGCCGAGTTGGCCGCCAAGCGGCGCAAATGGGCGCGGGATGCGGCGGCGATGGCCCGTCTGCGTCAGGCGGGTGGATTTTCCAGCATGGCGACCCTGCGCGATGCGGACCTGGTGCTTTCCGCCGCCGGTTTTGAGCGGCCTCAATGGCCGGGACGCATGTTGTCCAGGCTGTCGAAGCACAAGGCTTGGCGGCGCGTTCTGGGCACCAAGCGGGAGCTGCAGATGTGGTTGCGCCGGTGTTGAAGCAACACGCAAGGGGGCGCAAACGCCGCACTGCCGGTCGGGTTGGCGAGGCGGACGGCATGACCGCGGGGACAAAAGGATGCAGTACGCTGAGGTTCTGAACCGGCGCATGCTCATTTGCGTCGGCACCGGCTTCGCTTCGGGGATGCCGCTGTTTCTGCTCATTCAGCTGGTGCCGGCCTGGCTGCGTCTTGAAGGGGTGAGCCTCACCGCCATCGGCTTCTTCACCGCCATCCAAGCGCCCTATTCGTTCAAGTTCCTCTGGTCGCCGGTGGTGGAGCGCTACGCCGTGCCCTTTCTGGGCCGGCGGCGAGGCTGGATGCTGGCGACGCAAATCGGCTTGATCCTCTCCATCTCGGCGCTGGGCCTCTGGCCGCCGGCGGATGCGTTGGCGCTCATCGGCGCCCTTTCCCTTGTGGTCGCGGTCTTCAGCGCCACCCAAGACATCGTCATCGACGCCTACAGGCGCGAAGTGCTGCCCACGGAGGCGGAATTGGCGCTCGGCAACAGCATCCATGTGCAGGTGTACCGCTTGTCCGGCTTGGTGCCGGGGTCTTTGGGGCTGGTGCTGGCGGATCTGATCGACTGGTCCTGGATCTTTCCCATCATGGCGGCCTTCATGCTGGTTGGCGTGGCCCTGACCTTAAGCGTCAGGGAGGCGGTTGCTGAACCGCGCGTTCCGTCGAGCCTGTGGGAGGCCGTTCGGGAGCCCTTTAGGGAGTTCTTCGCCCGCCGAGCGCTGGCGCCGGCCTTGGCGGTGCTGGCCTTCATGTTCTTCTACAAGCTGGGCGACAACATGGCCACCGCCCTCTCCACTCCCTTCTACATCGACTTGGGCTTCAGCCCCATGCAGATTGGCGTCATCGCCAAGAACGCCGCCCTCTGGCCGTCCATCGTCGGCGGCATCCTCGGCGGCCTGGCCATCGTCAAGATCGGCATCAACAAGGCTCTGTGGCTGTTCGGCGCCGTGCAGCTGGCCACCATCTTCGGCTTCGTCTGGCTTTCCCAAGCCGGGGCGGACCCCTGGGTGCTGGGGGCGGTCATCTCGGCGGAGTATCTGGGCGTCGGCCTCGGCACCGCCGCCTCGGTCGCCTTCATCGCCCGGGAAACCTCGCGCTTGGCCGTGGCCACCCAATTCGCCCTGTTCACGGCGCTGGCGGCCTTGCCCAGAACGCTGGCCTCCATGTCCAGCGGGCTGATCGTCGACGGCATCGGCTGGACGCCCTTCTTTTACCTGTGCGCCGCGCTGGCGCTGCCGGGCATGGCGCTGCTTATGTGGGTGGCGCCCTATTCGGCGCCCGTGGAGGACCGGCAGGAGGAGGCAACTCAAGACTCCGCCGCTTGACGGGGCCGGTTGCGCAGGCTCCGCCGGCTGGGCGGCGAACCAGCGAATCAAGGCGACCAACGGCAAGCCTTGGCCACCCGGTGCCCGACGAAGGCCACCCCCTCGTCGGCCAAGCGCCGTTTTTGCTCCGCCCCGCCCGCGTCGCCAAGGGAGCTGCGCAGGCTGGCGTTGACCACCCGGTGCCAAGGCAGGCGCGTCCCCGGCGGCAAGCGCCGCAGCACCGCGCCGACGAAGCGGGCGTGGGCCGGCATTCCGGCCAAGGCGGCCACCTGCCCGTAGGTGGCGACCTTGCCCTTGGGAATCATGGAGACCACCTGCCAAACCCGCATCTCCGGACTGGGCTCGGCCGGCGGCGCTTGGACGGCAGCTGGCCGCCGGCGATGCTTGGTGAGTTGAGGGTTCAATGAAAAAAATTTCCGGTACGCCTTGAAACCGCCAACGGCGGCCCTATTATACGCTGCCGTTGGGGTTGGCACTCTCAGTAGGAGAGTGCCAACAGCCGTGGCGGCTCCGGGCGCCAAAGCAGGCAGCCGGGCGCACGGCTAACCGTGAAACAAGACGCTTGCCCTTAGCGGCAGGAAAAATGGGAGAACTCAGGCAATGAAAATTCGACCCTTACATGACCGCGTCGTCGTGCGTCGGTTGGAGGAGGAAACCACCACTGCCGGGGGCATCGTGCTGCCGGATTCGGCCGCCGAAAAGCCCTCTCAGGGCGAGGTTCTCGCGGTTGGCCCGGGCAAGGTCCAGGACAACGGCGATGTGCGCAGGCCGGACGTCAAGGTGGGCGACAAGATCATTTTCGGCCAATACGGCGGCAGCACGGTGAAGATCGAGGGGGATGAGCTGCTCATCCTCAGCGAAAGCGAGATCTTCGGCGTGCTCGAAGGCTAACGATTGAACACCAGCGAGGAGTAAGCAATGAGCGCGAAAGACGTGAAATTTGGAGACGACGCACGCGGCGGCATGCTCAAGGGCGTGAACATCCTAGCCGATGCCGTCAGGGTCACCTTGGGGCCCAAGGGCCGCAACGTGGTGCTTGACAAGTCCTTTGGAGCGCCCACCGTCACCAAGGACGGGGTGTCCGTGGCCAAGGAGGTCGAACTCAAGGACAAGTTCGAGAACATGGGCGCCCAGATGGTGAAGGAGGTCGCCAGCCAGACTTCGGACGAAGCCGGCGACGGCACCACCACCGCCACGGTTTTGGCCCAATCCATCCTCACGGAAGGGCTGAAGTCCGTGGCCGCCGGCATGAACCCCATGGACCTCAAGCGCGGCATCGACAAGGCGGTGGTCGCAGCCGTTAAGTCCATCGGCAAGATGTCGCGGCCCTGCGAGGACTCCACCGCCGTGGCCCAGGTGGGCAGCATTTCCGCCAACAGCGACACGGCCGTCGGCGAGATCATCGCCGAAGCCATGGACAAGGTGGGCCGCGAAGGCGTGATCACCGTGGAGGAAGGCAGCGGCTTGGAGAACGAGCTCGACGTGGTGGAGGGCATGCAGTTCGACCGCGGCTACCTCTCCCCCTACTTCATCAACAATCAGGACTCGATGTCCGCGGACCTGGAGGAGCCCTACATCCTCTTGTGCGACAAGAAGATCTCCAACATCCGCGACATGCTGCCGGTCCTGGAGAACGTGGCCAAATCCGGCAAGTCGCTGATGGTCATCGCCGAAGACATTGAGGGCGAAGCGTTGGCGACCCTGGTGGTCAACAACATGCGCGGCATCGTCAAGGTGGCCGCCGCCAAGGCTCCCGGCTTCGGAGACCGGCGCAAGGCGATGCTTCAGGACATCGCCATCCTCACCGGCGGCACGGTGATCTCCGAGGAAGTGGGCCTGACGCTGGAGGGCGCCACCCTGGACGATCTCGGCACCGCCAAGCGGGTGTCCTGCACCAAGGAGAACTCCACCATTGTCGATGGCGCCGGCGCCAAGGACGAGATCGAAGGCCGCATCAAGCAGATCCGCCAGGAGATCGAAGACACCTCTTCGGACTATGACCGCGAGAAGCTGCAGGAGCGCTTGGCCAAGCTGGCCGGCGGCGTGGCCGTCATCAAGGTCGGGGCGCCCACGGAAGTGGAGATGAAGGAGAAGAAGGCGCGCGTTGAGGACGCCCTGCACTCCACCCGCGCCGCCGTTGAGGAAGGCGTGGTCGCCGGCGGCGGCGTCGCCCTTGTGCGGGCGCTGGACGCGGTCGCCAAGGTCAAGGGCGACAACGAGGACCAGAACGTCGGCATCGGCATCGCCACCCGGGCGCTGAGCTCGCCCCTGCGCCAGATCGCCATCAACGCCGGCGTCGAAGGCGCCGTGGTGTTCGACAAGGTCGCCGCCCTGGAGGGCAACCAAGGCTTCAATGCGGCCACCGGCGAATACGGCGACATGCTGGAGATGGGCATCTTGGATCCGGCCAAGGTGGCCCGCACCGCCTTGCAGGCTGCGGCTTCCGTCGCCGGGTTGATGATCACCACCGAAGCGATGGTGAGCGAACTGCCCGAGGACAAGCCGCCTCCGGCCCCCGGCGGCGGCATGCCGGACATGGGCGGCATGATGTAGCCCGCGCTCGCCGCTTTCCGTTCAAACAACGGAATTGGCGCAACAAAAGCCCCGGCTTCGGTCGGGGCTTTTTTTGCGCCGCGGCGCCGGAGGACGCAGCAGCGCTGCAATCAGAACCGCAGCCGCTTGAACAGGGGCTCCGGGATGGCGCGGACAATCCACATGATCAGGCGCCAGACAGTGCGCACATAGACCACGTCCCGGCGTCTGCGCATTGCCACGGCCACGGCCGCGGCCACTTCCTCAGGCGCCGCGGTCAGCCCGCGGGGCAGGGCCATCCCCTCGGTCCTGCGGGTATGCACATAGCCGGGCTTCAGGGTGACCACATGAACGCCGGAGCCGTGCAGGCGATTGCGCAACCCGGACAGGAACGCCGTGAAGCCGGCCTTGGCCGAGCCGTAAACGTAGTTCCGGGCGCGGCCCCGCTCTCCGGCAACGGAGCTGACGCCGACCAGAACGCCGCTGCCGCGCCGTGCGAAGCGCTCGGCCAGCGCCGCCATCAACAACGCCGGGCCGATGTAGTTGGTGCGCATGAGCCGCTCCGCCGCCGCTCCGTCCCGTTGGCGCCCGCTTCGCCCGCCAGCGTCTCCCACCACGCATACGGCGGCATCGGGCAAGGGGTCCAGTTCGTCGAGCAAGGATGCTCCGCAGTCCGCCCGCAGCAGGTCGCAATGGTGGCAGGAGATGGCGGCGACGGAACGCGCCCGCAAATCCTCCGCCTCCCGCGCCAGCCGCGACGGGTCTCGACCGGCCAACTGCAAGGCCCAGCCGTCAGCCGCCAGCTTGCGGGCGATGGCGCGGCCTATGTCCGAAGTGGCGCCAACCACCAGCAGGGTGCGAACTTCCGCCACTAGGGCGCCCCCACAAATGATGCGGAAGCTATGGTACGCCAGCGCCGCCAACCGAAGCAAAGCGGCTCGGCGGGGCCAATCGATGGACGCTATGGTTGCGGCGCTTGCGATGGTCTGCTGCGGGAGCGCGGGCCGGGCGATCCTTAATCCGGGGATTGGGGTGTGGGAAGTCGTTCAATTGATCTTCGTCTTTGATTGGCGGCCCAGCTCGACTAGGCGCAGCCTGCCGCCGTCATTGCTGAAGGTGGTGACGGAGGCGTTGTCCGGATGGAAGATGACCAGCCGGTCGTCTCCTTGCGCCGCGCCCACGGCGACATTGATGGCGATGAAGTGGCAGAAGACCACGCAGTCCCGCTCCAAGCTCGCCACGCAGTCCACCAGCCGTCGCCGCCAAAGCAGCAGGTCCTGGCCCAGGCTCGCCCAGCCGCCGGTCATGGCTTGGCGCAGCCAGCGGGAGCGCTCGGCCAAGTCGGTGGTGGGAAAGGGAATCTCCGACACGCGGGGTTCGATGCTGACCGGCGCGTCCCAAAGCGCCGCCAGCGCCGCCGCCGTTTGCCGGGCGCGGGCCAAGGGACTGGAGAAAATGGGCAACGGGCCTTTCCCCTGCATGGCCAGCGCCGTCTCCCCGGCTTGCCGGCGGCCAAGGGCGTCGAGCCCCGGATCCAGCGGATTGGCGGCGCCGGCCTCCGCCCGCCCGTGCCGCACCATGTAAATCGCAGCCATTTTCCACCCCCTGTTTTTTGCTTCGCCCCGCCGTGTGACGATGCGACGGCGCCCAGTGATCGTCCAGCTCCTGTGCAGCGCCGCTTGCGCGATCCCAGCTCCGCAACCTAACACCAGCGGCAAGAAAAGGGTGACCTTTCCGCAAGCGGCGGATAAATTACCCCAATCCCCGCTTAAGGAGTCGTTGCAGCGCGTTGCAAGGCGCATCGTGCAAGGGTTTTTTCCGGCGATTGCATGGTCGCGGGACTGGCGATGGCCTGCCGCCTAGGGGCGGGGACGCCCCGCCCGCCTGCGGGCCGGAGGCCCGCGCTCCCAGAGGCCGCCAGCGGCGGACTGGGCGATCCTTATTCGGGGATCGGGGCCAATGTTCGCCATTGATGGGACAGGCCGCCAGCGGTTCCTTACAATATGCGGCTTTGCCGAATACGGGAAACCAGCATGGATTCAGGCTTGTCCGCGGACCTCGCCCCAGACGCGACAGTGCATGTATGCACGACGTTCGGCATCGATCAGGACCTTGAGGTTCCAGCCTTCTCCCAGCGCACGGACTATGTGCCGGCCATCGACCAGGACTACCGCTTTGACCAGGACACCACCTTGGCCATTCTGGCCGGCTTCACGCACAACCGGCGGGTGATGATACAGGGCTACCACGGCACCGGAAAATCCACCCATGTGGAGCAGGTCGCCGCCCGGCTGAACTGGCCCTGCGTGCGGGTGAACCTGGACAGCCACATCAGCCGCATCGACCTTGTGGGCAAGGACGCCATCGTCATTGAGGACGGCCAGCAGATCACCCAGTTCAAGGAGGGCATACTGCCTTGGGCCCTGCAGCGCCCGGTGGCGCTCTGCTTTGACGAATACGACGCCGGCCGTCCCGACGTGATGTTCGTCATTCAGCGCGTTCTGGAGGTGGAGGGCAAGTTGACGTTGCTCGACCAAAGCAAGGTGCTCAGGCCGCATCCCCACTTCCGCCTGTTCTCCACCACCAACACCGTTGGCTTGGGCGACACCACCGGCCTCTACCACGGCACCCAGCAGATCAACCAAGGGCAAATGGACCGCTGGAGCATCGTCACCACCCTAAACTACTTGGAGCACGATGCGGAAACCGAGATCATTCTGGGCAAGGCCAAGTCCTACGCGGAGACGGACGCCGGCCGCCGCACGGTGTCCAACATGGTGGCGGTGGCGGACCTGACCCGCCGCGGCTTCATGAACGGCGACATCTCCGTGGTCATGTCGCCGCGCACGGTGCTGACCTGGGCGCAGAACGCCGAAATCTTCAGCGACCTCGGCTTCGCCTTCCGCCTGACCTTCCTCAACAAATGCGACGAACTCGAACGGCCCGTCGTCGCCGAGTACTATCAGCGCTGCATGGGGGAGGACCTCGGCGACGCCACCGTTGGCATTAGGCTGCAAGGCGCGTGACCGTCGGCGAAGACCAACCCCTGGAGCCGTTCAAGCGCGCCACCGTCGCCACCGTGCGGGCGTTGGCGGAGGACGACGAACTCGAAGTCTCGTTCGGCCAGGGAACGCCGACCGCCCGAGGCAACCAGCTGCGCCTGCCGCTTCCGGCCTTGGGCTGCGACGAGGCCGAGATCAACGCCGTGCGCGGCATGGGGGATGAATTGGCGTTGCGGTTCAAGCATCACGACGCCGCCACGCACAGCCGCCATTCGCCCAAGGGGGGCGTCGCCCAAGAGATGTTCCAGTGGATTGAAGACGCCCGCATAGCGTCCATCGGCTCGTTGCGCATGGCGGGGGTGGCCGCGAACCTTGACGCCTCCCTTGAGGCGCAGTGCCGGCAGGCGGCCTTCGACACCATCGTCGATGCGGCCGATGCGCCCTTGTCCGTGGCGGTTGGCCTGCTGGTGCGGCAGTTCCTGACCGGCCGCGCACTGCCGCCTTCGGCGGAAAACGTCGTCCGGCACTGGCGCAGCTTCGTTGATGAGCACGCCGGCCGGGACATCAAGGCGCTGCGCGGCTGT
The DNA here is from genome assembly GCA_965200465.1 of Candidatus Azophilus sp. GTDB lineage: Bacteria > Pseudomonadota > Gammaproteobacteria > Pseudomonadales > Azotimanducaceae > Azophilus. The sequence continues at coordinate 1,436,529 of OZ241358.1, forward strand.
CTGCTGGACCAGCGGCGCTTCGCCGGCGTCTGCCGGGAGATCATCGCCGACCTCGGCGTCGCCGCCGAGTTTGACGACCTGCCGGAGGACAGCCAAAACCCGGAGAACGCCGAAACCCTTGACGAACAGGCGGAAAGCGATTCGGAATTGAGCGCCGAAGAGGTGGTGCTCGACGACAACGCCACGAGCGAGGAGCCCGCCGAAGGCGAAACCAGCCTAGTGGAGATGGACGTTGACGCCGACCTGGATGAACTGCGAGCGGAGGCCGACCCCGAGGCGGCGCCCACTCCCATGCAGGACGACGCCGGGCGCATTCGCATGGACGTCAACTACCAAGCCTTCACCACGGAGTTCGACGAAATCGCCGCCGCCGAGGAGCTTTGCCCGGAGGAGGAGCTCATCCGCCTGCGGGCGCTCTTGGACCAACAGCTACTAGGGCTTCAGCACACCACCGCCAAGCTCGCCAACCGCTTGCAGCGGCGCCTGCTGGCGCGGCGCAACCGCACTTGGGAGTTCGACTTGGAGGAGGGCGTCCTGGACTCCTCGCGGTTGGCGCAGGTGGTGGTGGACCCCATGAACCCCTTGGCCTACAAGCAGGAAAAGGAGATGGACTTCCGCGACACCGCGGTGACCATTCTGATCGACAGTTCCGGCTCCATGCGCGGGCGCTCCATCACCATCGCCGCCATGTGCGCGGACGTCCTGGGCCGCACCCTGGAGCGCTGCGCCGTGCGCGTGGAGATTCTCGGCTTCACCACCCGCGCTTGGCGCGGCGGGCAGGCCAGGGAGCTTTGGATTGCCGCCGGCAAGCCGGCCGCGCCCGGGCGGCTCAACGACCTGCGCCACATCATCTACAAGCCCGCCGACGCCGCTTGGCATCGCTGCCGCCGCAATCTCGGCCTGATGATGCGCGAGGAGCAGCTTAAGGAGAACATCGACGGCGAAGCCCTTATTTGGGCCCACAACCGCTTGGTCGTCCGCGCCGAGGAGCGCAAGATCCTCATGGTGATCTCGGACGGCTTGCCGGTGGACAACTCCACCCTGCTGGTGAACCCAAGCAACTACTTGGAGCAGCACTTAAAATACGCCATCGACATGATCGAAACCCGCTCCCAAGTGCAGCTCATCGCCATCGGCATCGGCCACGACGTCACCCATCACTACCGTCGCGCCGTCACCCTCACCGACGCCGAGCAACTCGGCGGCGCCATGACCGATCAGCTGGCCGCCTTGTTCGACTTGACGCCGCGCCGCATGGACAGGCGCAGCGCCGGGTCGGCGGCCGCGTCCGGATGGAGCGGGCGGCGGTGCGCTCCTCGTTGTTGAACTCATCGGCCTTGAAGGCGCTCGATTCGCCTGCCGGCCGTGGAATCTCGGTTTGCCGCCAATGCGGAGCCTTTAGGGGGAAAATCGATGACTGACAAAACTGTTGCCGGCGCTGACGAGAGCCTCATGCTGGACGCCGTCGGCAAGTGGCTGGACCGCGATGTGCGGCCCCATGTGATGGCGATGGAGCACGATGACGTCTATCCCCAAAAGATGGTGGAGCAGATGCGGGAGATGGGGCTGTTCGGCGCCACCATCGGGCAGGAACACGGCGGCTTGGGGTTGGGCGCCACGGTTTATGGCCAGATCGTCGCCCTCATCTCCGAGGTTTGGATGTCCTTGACCGGCATCTTCAATTCGCACCTGATGATGGCGCGGGCGGTGGAGAGGAACGGCACCGAGGAGCAGAAGGAGTATTGGCTGCCGAAGTTCGCCACTGGGGAGATTCGCGGCGCTCTCGCGCTTACGGAGCCCGGCGCCGGCACGGACCTGCAGGGCATCCGCACCCGCGCCGTCGCCGACGGGGACGACTACGTCATCAACGGCGCCAAGACTTGGATATCCAACGGCGTAGAAGGCGGCGCCTGCGCCCTGCTGGTGAAGACGGACCCGGACGCCTCGCCGCCGCGCAAGGGCATGTCCATGTTCATCGCCCCAAAGAAGGACCCGGACACCGGGCGGCCCCATCCCGGCTTCCAAACCGGGCGCAAACTGGAGAAGCTGGGCTACAAGGGCATCGACTCCGCCGAACTCATCTTCGAGGACTACCGGCTGGACGCCCGACGGCACCTGATCGGCGGCGCACCCGGCCGCGGCTTCTACATCGCCGTCGGCGGGCTGGAGCTGGGGCGCATCAACGTGGCCGCCCGCGGCGTGGGCATCGCCCGCCGCGCCCTTAAGGAGGCGACCGCCTACGCCCAGGAGCGGCGCACCTTCGGCAAGCCCATCGGCCAGCACCAGGCCATTCAATTGAAGCTGGGGGAGATGGCCACCCGCACCCGCGCCGCCGAACTGCTCACCTTGGACGCCGCCCGCGCCTATGACGCCGGGGAGCGCTGCGACATGGAGGCCGGCATGGCCAAGTACTTCGCCTCCGAAAGCGCCTTCGAGAACGCCGCCGAGGCCATGCGCATCCACGGTGCCTACGGCTATTCCAAGGAGTACCCCATCGAGCGCCTGTACCGGGACGCGCCCCTGCTGTGCATCGGCGAGGGCACCAACGAGATGCAGCGCATCATCATTGCTCGCCAGTTGATGAAGCGCAACCCGGTTTGAGGGAGCCGCCTCCGCTCAAGACCCAGCTTCGGCGGCCCTTGCTGAGGCTGGCTATGGCCTGCCGGGGAAGTGGGGCTGCCCAGCCGCTTGCGGCCTGGGCGCATTTTCTGACTTTGGTTGCAAAACGGCGCTCAGTCGATGACCTTGAGCCTTTGGATTTCCGGCGGCCCGCTCATCAGGCCCTTGAAGCTGGCGCCGGCCGCCTTGAAGTGGTCTGATTGACCGTGGGCGGCGATGTCCTCCTCGGAGTCGTAAAGCTCCAGCATCAGATAGTTGCCGTCGCTGTCTTGGCACAGGCTGTAGAGGTGGTTGCCCGGCTCCTTCTCCCGCACCTGTTTGGCCAGCGCCAGCATGGCTTGTTCAAATTCCGCCCCCTTGCCGGCGACGACCTGGAGTTTGGCGATTACCGCGATCATGGCTTCCTCCGCATTGGCTTCCTGAATGCGGGGAAACTTAACAGATGCGCCAAGTTCCTTGCCGCGCCAAGGCCCTTCGTTGGCCTGCGGCGGCGCCCCGCTGGTGGCTTGTTGCGTCAATGGGGGTGAGAATAGCAACTGAATGCACAGAAACAAACTCATTAGCGACTTGGCCGCCTACGGGCGGCGGCATCCCCAGGAGGCGACGGTCTTGGACCGCTTCCTTGGCTTCGTGCGCAGCCACGAAAGCTGCTTCCATCGGGACTGCCGGCCCGGCCACGTCACCGCCAGCGCTTGGCTGCTGGACCCCGGCCGCCGCCGGGTGCTGCTCACCCACCACAGGAAGCTGAACCGCTGGCTGCAGCCGGGCGGCCACTGCGACGGCGACCCCGCCACCCTGGACGTCGCTGTGCGGGAGGCGATGGAGGAGACCGGCCTTGAGGTTGAACCCTGGTCGCCGCAACCCTTGGACATAGACATCCACGCCATTCCCGCCAGGGAGGACGAGCCGGCGCACCGCCACTACGACCTGCGCTACGCCTTGGTGGCCAAGTCGGAGGACTTCGCCGTCAGCGATGAATCCCACGCCTTGGTCTGGGCGCCGCTTGACGAGTTGCGGGCCTATACCTCCGAAGCCTCGGTGCTGCGCCTGCTCGCCAAGTGGCGGGGCGTCTCCTCCTTCTTTCACCAAGGTTCATGAGGGCGGCGCCGCATGGCGGCGAGGGCGCTGGCCCGTGCAATGCGCGTCAATGATCGCCGGTCAGCGGCACGAAGGCGACCGGCAGCACTTCCTCGGCCTTGTGGCCTTCTTCAAGGCGAGTCACCACGGTGAGGTTCTGGGCGCCGTATTGGCTGCCCAAGGGCAGCACCATGCGCCCGCCAACCTTCAACTGCCGCAGCAGCGCCGGCGGAATGTCCGGGCCGACCGCGGTGACCATGAGGCCGTCGAAAGGCCCGGCCTCCGGCCAGCCGAAGTAGCCGTCACCGACCTTGACGGAAACGTTGTTGATGCCCAGCCGCTCAAAGCGGCGCTCGGCGCCGGCGGCCAGTTCGGGGATGATCTCAATGCTGTAAACATGGCTGACCAGCGCCGCCAGCACCGCCGCTTGGTAGCCGGAGCCGGTGCCGATTTCCAGCACTGCATGATCTTCTTCGGGGTTCAGCAAATCCGTCATCAGGGCGACGATGAAGGGCTGCGAAATGGTCTGCCCGTGGCCGATGGGCAGGGGGCGGTTGGCGTAGGCGGCGTTGACGCCGTAGCGGTCAACGAACTCATGCCGGGGAACCGCCGCCATGGCGTCCAAGACCGGCTGGCTGAGGGCGCTGCGGCCAGTGTAGTGCCGAGTCTCCCAAGCGTCGGCGGCGATTTGCTTCAGCAATCGGGCCTGCAACTGAGCCACTTGCTCACCTCCGCTGGCGGCCCCGCTCACCAAAACCCACAGGCAAGCCGCCAACGCCTTCGCCGCCTTGGCGCCGCTGCCGATTGAATTGGGATTCAGCTTGCCGATGGCCGCTAGCCTAACCAACCCGAAATTCGCTTGTCAACGCTTGTGAGCATTCCCAGTCCCCGGATAAGGAATTGTTGGAGCGCGTTGCAAGGCGCACCCACAAGGGTTTTTCCGGCAATTGCATGGTTGCGGGACTTACGAAGGCCCGATGCCTGGGAGCGCGGGCGTTCCGCCCGCCTGCGGGCCGGACGATCCTTATCCAGGGATTGGAGATCCGGACGCCGCCGTGGACGACCTGCAAAGTTATGGCTTAGACTCTCCCGGCAATCCACCCGCAAGGGAGCGGGGGGCGACGGAAGGTGCAACGGGCCGTGAAGTACGACTTTGATCTCTATGTGGTGGGCGCCGGCTCCGGCGGCGTACGCGCCAGCCGCATGGCGTCGGCATTGGGCGCCCGCGTCGCCGTGGCGGAATCCACCCACTTGGGCGGCACCTGCGTCAATGTCGGCTGTGTGCCGAAGAAGCTCTTTGTCTATGGCGCCCACTTCGCCGAGGATTTTGAGGACGCCGCCGCCTATGGCTGGAGCGGCGCTGCGCCCAGTTTCGATTGGGCTTGCCTGCGGGACAACAAAACGGCCGAAATCACGCGCCTGCAGGGCGTTTACCGGAGTTTGCTGACCAAGGCCGGGGTTGCGGTGCATGAAGGCCAAGCGCGGCTGGCCGACCCGCATACGGTGGAGGTCAACGGTCGCTCCTGCACCGCCGCCCGGATTTTGATCGCCACCGGCAGCCGTCCTTGGGCGCCGGAGATCCCCGGTGCCGAACACGCCATCAACTCCGACGACGCCTTCTATCTAAGCCGCCTGCCGCAGCGGGCGGCGGTGGTGGGCGGCGGCTACATCGCCGTCGAATTCGCCGGGATATTCGCCGGGCTGGGCGTGGAGACTCGGCTGCTCTACCGAGGGCCGCTGTTCCTGCGCGGCTTTGACGACGGCGTAAGGCGCTGCGTCGCCGACGAACTAGGGAAAAAAGGAGTGGCGCTCAGCTTTGACGCCGTCGTCACCCGGATCGACCTAGACAGCGAGGAACGGGTGCTTGAGCTGGCGGACGGCGCCAAGTTGCGCACCGACTTGGTGATGTGCGCCACGGGGCGGCGCCCCAACACGGCCGGCCTTGGCCTCGCCGAAGCCGGCGTTGCCCTTGGCGACCAGGGCGCGGTTTTGGTGGACGACCGCTACTGCACCTCCGCCGGGCACATCTTCGCCATCGGCGACGTCATCGACCGGATGCAGTTGACGCCGGTGGCCATCGCCGAGGGCATGTGCGTGGCGCACAACCTCTTTGGCGGCGGGGCGCCCCGCAGCCTCTCCTATGAGAACATTCCAACGGCGGTGTTTTGCCAGCCGAACATCGGCACGGTCGGCTTGACGGAAGCCGAGGCGCGGCGGCGGCTTGGGAGCATAGAGGTCTATGAGTCCAGGTTCCGGCCCATGAAGCACACCATGACCGGCCGCGACGAGCAAACCTTCATGAAGATCGTCGTCGAGCAGGCCACTGGCCGGGTGGTCGGCGTCCACATGGTCGGGCCGGAGGCTGGCGAGATCATTCAGGGCATGGCGGTGGCGGTGACCGCCGGGGCCACCAAGAAGCAGTTTGACGCCACCATCGGCATCCACCCGACCGCCGCGGAGGAGTTCGTCACCATGCGTGAACCGCGATGAAGCGCGGTAAAGCAGCAGCCCGCGGCCTAGTGCGCCAAGCCGCCGCTTTTCTTGCTTGCGCTTGCTTGACGGCGGCGCACACAGCCGCCGAACGGCGCAACGTCATTCTCTTCATCGGCGATGGCATGGGCGTTTCCACCGTCACCGCGGCGCGCATCTTCGCCGGGCAGTTGGCCGGCGCCGACGGGGAGGAGCACAACCTGTCCTTTGAGCGTTTTCCCCATCTGGCCTTGGTCAAGACCTACACCATCGACCAGCAAGTGCCGGACAGCGCCGGCACCATGACCGCCATCATCACCGGCGCCAAGACCCGCTCCGGCGTCTTGAGCGTCAGCCGGGAGGTTGCGCGCGGCGACTGCGCCGCCGGCCTTAAGCGGCCCTTGACCACCCTGTTGGAGCGGGCGGAGGACGCCGGCTTTTTGACCGGCATCGTCACCACCACCTCCATCACCCATGCCACTCCGGCAGCGGCTTACGCGCATGCCGCGGAACGGGATTGGGAGCACGACGCCCTGATGCCCAAAGGCGCGGCCGAGGCCGGCTGCCGCGACCTCGCCCGGCAGTTGGTTGAATTTGCGGCTGGGGACGGCATTGAAGTGATGCTCGGCGGCGGGCGCGCCCACTTCCTTGGCGCCGAGCAGCCGGACCCTGAATATCCCGACCGGACCGGCCGGCGCCGCGACGGGCGGGACCTCGTGGAGCAGTGGCTGTCCGGCGACCGCCGGCGCGCCTACGCTTGGCGGCTGGAGCAGCTGGACGCCCTTGGGGACGGGCCCGAACAGGTGCTTGGCTTGTTTGAACCGAGCCACATGCAGTTTGAGGCGGATCGGGCCAAGGCGCAGGAGCCCTCGCTGGCAAGGATGACCGAATTCGCCCTGCGGCGGCTGCGCGACCGCGGCCGGGGCTTCTTCCTCTTGGTTGAGGGCGGGCGCATCGACCACGCCCATCACTTCGGCAACGCCTACCGGGCCTTGGTTGACACGGTGGCCTTGGATGCCGCGGTGGCCCAAGCGGAAGCCATGACCGACCCGGCCGACACCCTGATTCTGGTGACTGCGGACCACAGCCATACGCTGACCATCAGCGGCTATCCGAGGCGGGGCAACCCAATTCTCGGCAAGGTGGAGACGGCGCCCGGCGTCTTGGCCAAGGACCGCTTCGGCAACCCCTACGCCACGCTCAGCTACGCCAACGGCCCCGGCTGGCGCGAACAGCTGCCGGATTTGACGAAAACCGACACCGAAGCCCCCGACTTCATCCAACTGGCTGCGTTTCCCACCTTCATGCAGACTCAGTTCGGCCCGGTCTTGGTGGAAACCCACGGGGGCGAAGACGTGGCGGCTTACGCCAAGGGTCTGAACGCCGCGGCGCTGCGCGGCCTGATCGAACAGAATCTGCTGCATGACCTGATGTTCGAAGCCCTGTTCGAGCGCCCGCCGCCGGGCCGTCCGGCCAAGGGCGGCGGTGGTTCAGCCGCTCCTTAGAAGCTTGGCTTGGCGGGCGCAGGCCCGCTTGGATTGTGGCGTGCGGATTGTAGTATGGTAGGCGGCAGCCCGACCACAGGCGGATTCAAGAGGGGGGCACCATGCCACTAAGAGTCATTTTCGACCTTGAAGACAAGGATCTGAGCTACTTCAAGGAGAGCATGAAGCGCGCTCAAAGCTCGGCGTCAAGCGCGAACGAAGGCGAGGTCATCCGCCAAGCGGCGGCCATGATCGAACAGGTCGCCAAGCCGGACACGCCGGCGTTCGTGCAGCAGCGGATCGACAAGCTCGCCCGCCTGATCGAAATGCTGCAGGATGCGGAATGGCCGCTGACCGTGGCCGAACGCCGCAACATCCTGAGCGCGTTGGCCTACTTCGCCGACCCGCAGGACATCATTCCCGATGACGTGCCCGTGCTGGGCTACATCGACGACGCCATCATGATTGAACTGGTGGTCAAGGAGCTCAAGCACGAGATCGACGCCTTTGAGGACTTTTGCCATTTTCGCGCCACCGAGACGGCCCGCCGGCGGGAGGACAAAACCTCCCGCAAGGACTATCTGGAGCACAAGCGGCTGGAGTTGCAGCAGCGGATGCGGCGGCGGCGGCAAACCGGGCGCCGCGCCTCCCAAAGCCAAACCCGCCCGCGGTTTCGGCTGTTCTAGGAGGGCGGGAGCGCCTCAGAACCGCTGGTCGATGCTTAGGCAGACCTCGCAGAGGGCGTAGGCGGCCGGGTCTTGAAGGCTTTGCAGCATTTCCCAGGCTTGCCGCAGCCGGCTGGGAACGGCAGGCGGCGTTGCGCCGGCGCCAAGGCCGGCGGCCGAGTCCAGAATTTCCTGCATCAGCAGGTCGAAGGGCGGCACCGGCGGGGAGAAGGTCTTGACGCCGTAGTCCTCCACATTGAGGTCGGCCATTGCGGCGGCGGCGTCCAAGGCGTTGGACAGTTCGCCAAGCTCATCTACAAGCCCGATCTCAGCCGCTTTGCTTCCCAGCCAAACCCGCCCCTGGGCAACCTCCTCCACGGCTTCGGGGGTTAGGTCGCGGCCCTTGGCGACCAAGTTGACGAAGCTGTCGTAGCCGTGCCTTATGGACGCCTGCAGCACCCGCTGCGCCGGCTCGTTCAAGCCCCTTAGCGGGTCGAAGCCGCCGGACAAAGGCAAGCTGCCGACGCCGTCCCCGGCTACACCAATGTCGGCAAGCGCCTCCTCGAACGTGGCCACCAGCCCGAAAATGCCGATGGAGCCGGTGATCGTCGTGGGATGGGCGATGATGCGGTCGGCAGTGGCGGCGATCCAATAGCCTCCGGAGGCGGCCACCGGGCCCATGGAGGCGACCACCGGCTTGTCGGCCAACTGCGTCAACTCCAGTTCCTGGCGAATCAGCTCGGAGGCGAAGGCGTGGCCGCCCGGAGAGTCGATGCGCAGCACCAAGGCCGCAACGGTTTCGTCATCCCGCGCTTGGCGAATCAAGTCGGTCAGGTTGTCGGCGGCGGCGGCGGCGCGGTCGTCGCCCATCAAGATGGGGCCTTGGGCGAAGATCAGGCCCACATTCCGGTCAGCGGGGGCGTCCGGGGGCAGGGCGGCCAAGTAGCTTTGGTAGTCGATGCTTGGATAGCCGCCGTCCTCGGCTTGGCCAGCGGCTTCCGCGATTCTGTCCCGAACTTGGTCCGGGGTCATCAACTCATCGACCAGGCCGTGCTCCAGGGCCACCCGGGCCATGTCGCCCCCGGCGCCGGCGAGCACTTCGTCGAACGCCACCGCGTAACGGTCAAAGACCTCGGGCTCCAGGCCGCGGTTGGCGATGATGAGGTCGCGGTAAGCGCCCCAGAGATCGTTCACCATAGCCTGATTGACTTCCCGCACTTCGGGGGACATGCCTTCCTCGGTGAACGGCTCGACCGCCTCCTTGTACTTGCCCACGCGAAACACATGAATGTTGACGCCCAGCTTGTCCAACAGCCCTTTGAAGTAGGCCTGCACATAGCCGTAGCCGGTGAACGCCATGCCGCCGTGCGGGTGCAGGTACAGGGCGTCGGCGAAACTGGCGATGGCATAGTGGGCTTGGCCGTAGTCATAGCCGTAGGCGACCACTTCCTTGCCGGCCGCCTTGAACCTTGCAAGGGCGTCGCCTAGATATCGAGCGTGGGCCGCGGCCGCCCAGGTCAGATTGTCCAAATCCAGCACCACCGCCTTGATGCGCTCATCCTCCGCCGCGGCGTCCACGGCCCGCACTAGGTCGTTGACGTTGGCCAAGGATTCGGCGCGGCCGGGGCTCCACCAGTTCCGCAAGGGGTTGCCCACCCAGGTCTCCTCCACCAAGGCGCCTTCCGGGTTCAGCACCAAGGCGGCGTCCTCCGGCACGTTGACGCCGCTGGCGCTGTCCAACACAGCGACGACGAGCAAGACGAGCACGAGCAGGAACAGCGTGTTCATCACGAAATTTCGGGTGCGTGTGAGGCCGCGGCCGATGCGCTGCAGCAGGTTTAGCTTGTTCATGGGCGCAAGCATAACCGAATTTAAGGCAAACTAACCCCGGTTTAAGCAACTCGGCGGGCGGCGCACTGGAAGTGGATCCTGCGCACCGAACGCGGGGAGACTGAGCGATGGAGCCTCTTTGGCGTTGGCTGGAGCTTTGCCAAGCACTGTCCCTGCCAAACTCGAACGGCCCCGAGGTGACGGGCGTCGGCATCGATTCGCGTCGCATTCAACCCGGCGAACTGTTCGTTGCCCTAAAGGGCGATCCGGGGCCTAGATTCAACGCTTCGAGCCGTTCCAAGCGGGATGGGCACGACTTTGTGGCGCAGGCTTTGGAGCGTGGCGCCGCCGGCGCCTTGGTGCATGAGGATTTGGCCTTGGACGCGCCTCTGCTGCGGGTGGAGGACACGCTGGACGGCCTTTGGGCGCTGGCGCGGCGCCGGCGCAAGGCCCTCAGGGGGGAGGTGGTCGCGGTCACCGGCAGCAGCGGCAAGACCACCGCCAAGAGCCTGCTCGGCGCCGCCTTAGGCGCCTTCGCCATCCCCGGCAGCCTGAACAACCACCTTGGCGTCCCCCTGTCCTTGGCCAACACGCCGGCTGGTGCGCGGGCCGCAGTATTTGAGATCGGCACCAACCATCCGGGCGAAATAGAAATGCTCTCCCGGCTGGTTCGGCCGACCACCGCCTTGGTGCTGAACGTACATCCGGCGCACATTGAGTTTTTCTCTGACATTGACGCATTGAGGAAGGAAAAACTAAGCATTTACAAAGGGTTGGAAAGAAATGGTTGTTTGATAGTTGAGGAGTCCATCGCCCGGGGCGAATTGCCGGCCGCCTTGCAGGTGCTGACTTTCGGCGAAGGGGAGGGCACCCACTGCCGGCTGCTGCGCTGCGCTGGCCTGCGGGCGGACTACCGGCTCGCCGGCCGGGAGCTGCGCAGCCGAGTGCCGGGCGGCGGCCGCCATCGCGCCCTCAGCTTGGGCGCAGTCCTATGCGTGCTGCACGCCTTGGGTCGAAACCTTCAGGACGCCTGCGACTTGCCGGACAGCTTGCTGCCGAGCGGCCGCGGCAACGAACGGCGCTGCGCCGGCCTGTGGTTGATCGACGACAGCTACAACGCCAACCCCGTCAGCATGAGGGCCGCTCTGCTGAACCTGGGCGGTCGAAGCGGACGGGGAGGTGAGGTGGGGCGCAAGATAGCCGTGCTCGGCGAAATGCTGGAGCTGGGCGCGGACAGCGCCGCCCACCATGAAGCCTTGGCGCCGGCCTGCGCCGGCATCGACCGAATCGTCGCGGTCGGCGCCGGCATGGAGCCGCTGTGGCGCAAATTGCCGGCGGAACAGCGCTGGCTTTGGCGGTCGCGGGCGGACGACGAGCTCATGCGCCGCCTGTTGGCGGAATTGCGCGGCGGCGACCTAGTGCTGCTCAAGGGTTCCAATCGAGTGTTCTGGAGCGTTGGCTTCGCCTCCCGGCTGGGGGATGCGCTGGCGCATCGGCAATAGCTGCGGCCTTGCGGCGAACTCCGAAGGGCTTGCCGCCGGTGCGCCTCGGGCAGGCTGAAGTTGACGGCGCTAGGCTCCTTGCGCCTTTGGCTGCGGGTCGGGTTCGCTGGTGTGCGCTTCGGCGCCGCCGCTTGGCAGGTAGCCGTCCGCCACGACCATCTCCGGGGCCGTTGTGGACCAAGGCAGCAGCCGGTAGCTGGTGTGTGCGGAGAAGTCCATGAAGGGGTACTTGATGATCTGGAAGTAGGGCGAGTAGTCGAAGTCGCTGGGCGTGCAGAGCTTGGGATTGCGGCGGAACAGCCGCACCTCGTCGCCTTCGCCCCGCTGCACTAGGGGCAGGATGGGAAACTGCACCGAGCCGAACGCCTCCGCGATCAGCGTTGAGCAAACGGTCTTGGTCTGTTCGCCGGGATGCTGCCGAAACAAGGTCGAGCGCCAACGCCTAGGCAGGAGGGACCAAGGCAGCAGGAAGCGCAGCAGGTCGAAGAGCTGGCGCAGGTCGTAATCCTTGCCGATCTGCGCCGCCGCGTAGCGGAGAACCTGCTGCGCATCCCGATGTGACAGCCCCCGGGGGCGGCATAGGCGCAGGTGGTCCTGCCGGTAGGCGCTTAAGGGCCTCACCAGGGTGCCTTGCCCCAACAGGCTTTCGATGATCAACTGCTCACTGGCCGGCAGTTCCGCCGCCTCCCGCACCAGCCGCCGCGCCTCCTCATCCTCAATGTCGTACGGCCGGCCGACGTACAGGGCGGCGTGGGACCAGGAGCTTTGGGTGACCGCCTTGATGACCTCGCTGGCTCGGCTGCGGCCCTCCACCAACAGGATGTCGCAAGGCTTAAGCTCCTGGCTTAAGCGCTCGAAGTCGCTCAGCGGAAAGGAATTCGGCGGGCGCAGCCGCGTGAGCCAGTTGATGATGGAGCGGCTGGCCGCCATGCTGTCACAGGCCGGCAACGGCGCCCCGGCTGGGCTGAGGCCGCGCCGGCAACTCTGTTGCGGTTTTTTTCAATGACCGGCCTCCATGTTTGGAAACGGGCAGCCGCGAACCGAGCGGGCCGGGAAAATTAGACACCCTTGGCGGGTAGTGGTCAAACGCCTGTGCAGGCATACTAGCGCTTATGATCGTTGACGCCCAAGGCCGGCGCTTCCGCAACTTGCGCTTAAGCCTCACCGCCGCCTGCAACTACGCCTGCACCTACTGCGTGCCGAACGGCCGGCGGCTGCAGGCGGCGGCGTCCGAGCTCAGCGCCGCGCAGATGGCCGAAGCCGTGGCCCTGCTCATGGAGGCCGCCGGCATCGAGGCGCTGCGCATCACCGGCGGCGAGCCCCTGCTGTCGCCGAAGTTCGACCAACTGCTGCCGGCCGTCATGAAGTTGCCCTTGGCGGACGTCTCCGTCACCACCAACGGCCAACTGCTGCTGCGCAAGGCCGAGCTGATCGTCGGCGCCGGCGTGCGCCGCGTCAACGTCAGCCTGGACACCCTGGACGCCGCAGCCTTTCGCGCCATCGCCCGCGGCGGGGATTTGGCCACCGTGCTGCTGGGGGTGGAGCGGATGCTCGCCGCCGGCCTCAGGGTCAAGATCAACATGGTGCCCATGCGCCGCAGCAACGCGGACCAGATTCTGCCCATGTTGGACTACTGCTTCGAGCGCGGCATCGAGCTGCGCTTCATCGAACTGATGAAAATGGGCCATCTGCGCGGCGGCAACCAGTTCATTCAGGAGTTCTTCGGCATGGACGAGATCCTCGCCCTCATCGGCCAGCGCCACGAATACGTCCGCACCGATGCGCCTTGGGACTCCACCGCCGTGCGCTTCGAAGTGCCGGGCAAGGGCGCCTTCGGCGTCATCGCCAATGAGAGCGAGCCCTTCTGCAGCAGCTGCACCCGGCTGCGGCTTTCCTCCAACGGCTGGCTGTACGGCTGCCTGTCCAACGCCCGCCGCCACGACCTGCGCCCGGTGCTGGGCCTGCCTAGGCCGCAGGCCCTGGCGCGGCTGCGGCCGCTGCTGACCCGCGCCCTGGGGGACAAGCAAAGCCTGGGCTTCCGCGGCGAAGTGACGGTGATGAAGTTCATCGGTGGCTAACCTCCTTCGCCGAGTCCCGACGGCGCTTTGCCGCCGCTCCCTTTCCCGGCCTCTTATTGGCGCCCTCGGCCTTCTGGTTTGCCCAATCGCTGCATAGCTGTCTTTCTTAAGAATCCGTGCGTTTGGCCACCCAACCATGCAACCTTGCAAACCCTTCCTAAGGGTTCCCCGGCCGCCAACCGAGGTGGATGGCTTGGGCCTGCATGCGCCTGAGCATCGGCGGCATGGCTGACCCAGACGCCCTCTTTCGGGAATTGCAGGCCCTTGGGGCGCAACGGCGGCTGCCGCCGGTGGAGCGCTGGCATCCCAAGCAGGAGGGGGCGATCGACATCCGCATCGACCGAGACGGCGCCTGGCGGCATGAGGGCGCACCGATCACCCGCCCGGCCTTGGTGCGCCTGTTCGCCTCCATTCTGCGCAAGGAGGGGGACGCCTATTACTTGGTGACGCCGACGGAGAAGCTGCGCATTCAGGTGGACGACGTCCCCTTGCTGGCGGTGGACTGCGAAGCCGCCAAGACCGGGCCGGCGCAAGGGGGAGGGCGGGGCGCACGGCCGGCCCAGGAAATCCTGCTGCGCACCTTCACCGACGATGTGGTGCGCCTGGACGCCGACCATGCCGTCTGGATTGAGCATGGCCCCAAGGGTCCGCGCCCCTACGCGCACATCCGCAGCGGCCTCAACGCCTTGGTCACCCGCTCCCTGTACTACCGGCTGGTGGAACTGGGCGAAGAGGCGGAGGGCCGCCTATGGCTGGCCTCCGGCGGCGCACGCTTCGACCTCGGCCCAACCGAGTGAAGGCGGGCCGGGTTCCGCGCAGTCCCGCCACAGCTAGGAAGTCGGGCTGACCGCCCGCGCCGAGAAGGTCTCGGCTTGCCGACGCCCCGACAGGCGATGGTGGAGGCGCTTCGGGAGGCCATGATGTGAATCATGGCGGGCGTTGCGCCACTGAGTTGAATTTAGGGGCCAAGACAACAGCCAAGGGCCTTGGAACGGGTCCGCATCGCATCGGGCCCCATTGATGAGCGGACGATGCCGATGGCGAGAGTTGCGAAATTTGGGGATTAGGGACGAGGGGGCGAAGCCCTCAAGCAAGTGGCTCCCCTCACATGTTGGGGTAGTTAGGCCCCCCGGCGCCCTCCGGGGCCACCCAGGTGATGTTCTGCGCCGGGTCCTTGATGTCGCAGGTCTTGCAGTGGACGCAGTTCTGGGCGTTGATTTGGAAACGCGGCCGGCCGTTCTCCCGCAGCACTTCGTAAACGCCAGCCGGGCAGTAGCGCTGCGCCGGCTCATCGTGTTCCGGCAGGTTGCGGCCGATGGGCACGTCGGCGTCCGCCAACTGCAGATGGCAGGGCTGATCCTCCTCATGGTTGGTGTTGGACAGGAACACGGAGGACGGCTTGTCGAAGGACAGAACGCCATCCGGCTTGGGGTAGGGAATTCGCTTGGCCCGGCTGGCCGGCAGCAGGGTGGCGTGGTCCGGCGTTGGGTCCTGCAGGGTGTAGGGCAGGGCGCCTTTCAGCCAGCTGTCCGCCACGGCGTGGGCCGAGCCCAACAACATGCCGAACCTGTGCAAGGCCGGCGCGGCGTTGCGGCTGCGGTGCAGTTCCCCATGCAGCCAAGAGGCCCTGAACTTGCGGGGAAATTCGTCGAGTTCGCCGTCCGCCCCGGCGAACAGGGCTTGCGCCGCCGCCTCCGCCGCCAACATGCCGGACTTCATGGCCGTATGGCTGCCCTTGATCTTCAGCACGTTCAGAAAACCGGCGTCATCGCCGATGAGCGCCCCGCCGGGAAAGACCGTCTTCGGCAGGGCCGGCAAGCCGCCCTTGACGATGGCGCGGGCGCCGTAGGCCACCCGCGTTCCGCCTTGGAGCACCTTGGCGGCGAGCGGATGATGCTTCCAACGCTGGAACTCATCAAAGGGGCTTAGGTGCGGATTGCGGTAGGCCAAATCGACGATCAGGCCGAGGGCAACCTGGCTGTTCTCCAAGTGGTACAGGAAGGAGCCGCCGGTGGCGGCGCCGGGCAGGTGGCCCAAGGGCCAGCCGACGCCATGCACCACTTCGCCGGGGCGGTGGCGCTCCGGCGCGACATCCCACAGCTCCTTCAAGCCCAGGGCGTAGTGTTGGGTGGCGGATTGGGCGTCCAAGTCGAACTTGCCCACAAGCTGCTTGCCAAGATGCCCGCGGCAGCCTTCCGCGAACAGGGTGTAGCGGGCCAGCAGCTCATAGCCCGGCTCGAAGGCGCCCTTGCGCTCGCCGGCGGCGCTGACGCCCATATCCCCAGTGGCCACCCCCTTGACCCGGCCGCCGCCGTCGTAGAGCACTTCGGCGGCGGCGAAGCCGGGAAAGACGTTGACGCCCAGCGCCTCCGCCTGCTCCCCCAGCCAGCGGCAAAGGTTGCCTAGGCTGATGGCGTGGTTGCCTTGGTTGTGAGTGTCCTTGGGCACCAGGAAGCCCGGCACCCGGATGGCGGCCTTGGCGTTCGGCAGGTAGTACGCCTTGTCCGCCGTGACCGGATTGTTGAGCGGCGCTCCGCGCTCCCGCCAGTCCGGGAAAAGTTCGTTGAGGGCGGTGGGTTCGAAGACGGCGCCGGAGAGAATGTGGGCGCCGATTTCGGAGCCTTTCTCCACCAAGCAGACGGCCAGCTCCTTGCCGGCCTCCCCGGCCAGTTGCATCAACCGGCAGGCCGCCGCCAACCCCGCTGGGCCGCCGCCAACGACGACCACGTCAAACTCCATGGACTCACGCGCCATGCGCCCGCTCTCCCGCCATTGCGAGGGACTGATTATAGCGAAAGGTGGCAATCGTTCCGGGGCCATCCCTAGGCAGGGGCTTCGCCGCTCGGCGGCCTTGCGTTTCCAAAGCGGACGGTTTTGTGTTTGCATTATTGATGTGTTTATATTGCAATCCCGTTGGAGCCGCCCGGCGCGATGGCGCCCTTAAGGCGAATGAGCGGATGGCGGCAGGGCGGGACTTAAGGCCTTTTGCCGAGCGGCTAAGCAGTAGGTGGCGCTTGACATCTGGTGAAAACTCGACGAACGAGGAGAGCAAAGTCATGCATGCACAACATTCAGCGCTGTTGCGCTTCCTGGGCCTTGGCGTTCTGCTGGCTTGGTGTCCGGCGGCGCTGGCGGACGACCACGTCACCATCCCGTACTTCCTGGCGGCGTCGCAGTACGATGACCTGACTGAGGGGCGGCAGGGGTTCGTGCGGATCTTCAACCATTCGGACAGCGCCGGCATGGCCACCGTGGTCGCCATTGACGACGCCGGGAACGAAAAGCCGGCGTTCACCGTGGCGCTGGGGGCTAGGCAGACCAGGGCGTTCAACTCCGAGGACTTGGAGACGAACCCCCAAAGCAAGGACTTTCTCGACAACGCCGACGGCACTGCGTTCATGGGTGTGGGCCCGCCGGAGTTGAGTGATGGGATGCCGGGCGGCAATTGGCGCCTGCGGATTGCAGCCGACGACGCCATCGGCGACGGCAACATCGAAGCGCTGGAGTACGTCCGCACGAGGTCGGGGTTCCTGACCCCCATGCACGACACGGCCCGGGAACGGGACGCCGCTGACGGCATGAAGATGTACCATGTGCGCACCTTCAACCCCGGCAGCAACACGCGGCAGCGCAGCAGCCTCTACCTGATAAACAATGCGGACGGCGACGCGGCGGTCACCGTCATGGGGGTGGATGACGCCGGGAGGCTTGGGGAAGCGGACGTCACCTTCACCCTGGGGGGGGGCAAGGCGGTGGAAATCACGTCCCAAGCGCTTGAGGGCATCACCACGGATAATCTGCCGGTCGGCTTCAGCGGTGCGCTGGGCAACGGGGCCGGCAAGTGGCAACTGTTCGTCACCTCCGACCAGTCGTTGTCGGTGCTGAGCCTGATGCAGCTGCCCGGCGGCTACCTCTCCAACCTGTCCACCACCACGTCCGCCATGGACTTCAGCCCCCCGGCGAGAAGCACCACGCCCCCTCCGGAACCGCCCAGCCCGCCGGCCGGCGAGGACGAGTACGCCATGACGTGCGAAGGGCTGGAAGTCGCAGCTGGGCGGATCTCCTATGGCCCGCTAAACGATGATCCGGGCGGCTTGGGCTCACTAACCGATTGCGCTACTACGAGTCCACTAATCAACCCGATCAATGAGCTGCCAAATCCCATTGACGGAAGCACCACGACAGTGCATGAAGCCAAGTGGCAGATGCGGGCGGACTCAAATAGCGCTTGGATGGACATCTCGGGCACGGCGGTTGAATTCGACGTCTGCCCTTATGATCCGGGTGAAACCGCGGGCGAATATCGAATGGCCGTTGACCAAACCGTTACGCTCGAAGGCGGTGAGCCAAACCGCTTCAAGTGCTCCAGCAACACCATTACGGTGGAGTAGCGTCACCGAATGGCCTCGAGCCCGCCATCGCGGGCTGGAGGCGGCTTGGCCCGGCCGGCGGACAAGGGCCGCCGCGGCAACAGGCGTCTTTCGCAAGGGCCTGCCTTGGTCCCGGGGGGGTTCCCAGGGCAGGCCCGCTTTGCGTCGCGCCTCCCGGAACCGGCGGCAGGACAAGCCCAATGCCCGGCTGATTTTGATTGCGCCCAGGCGCGGAACTTGCCGTAGGGCGGGTTTGCGGCGCAGCCAACGAATTCGCTCAACCGCTTGACCTAGCCAAGGGCCGCCGCCACAATAGGCGACTTTTGCAAGGGCCTGCCTTGGGTCCGGGGGGTTCTCCAGGGCAGGCCCGTTTTTTGCGCAGTTTTTTCTTTCTTTGCATGGGGAAGGCGCCGCAAATCAGCCGCATGGCAGCGGAGGCCGGGCTTGCGCCCCAAGGCGTTCGGCTCCTTGGCTTGCAGCGCCTTCCCGCCGGAGAAGCCCATGAAGGTACTGGTGCCAGTCAAGCGGGTGGTGGACGCCAACGTGAAGATCCGGGTCAAGTCGGACGGCGGCGGCGTCGACCTCGCCAACGTCAAGATGGCGGTCAACCCATTTTGTGAGATCGCCATTGAGGAGGCCGTGCGGCTGCGGGAGGCCGGCGCCGCCACGGAGGTGGTGGCCGTCAGCGTCGGCGCCGCCGTCTGTCAGGAGCAGTTGCGCACCTGCTTGGCGCTCGGCGCCGACCGGGCCCTGCTGGTTGAGACGGACGCCGACTTGCAGCCCTTGGGGGTGGCCAAGGCGCTCAAGGCGCTGCAGGAGCGGGAGCAGGCGGACATCGTGCTGTTCGGCAAGCAAAGCATTGACGGGGACAACAGCCAGACCGGGCCGATGTTCGCCGCCCTGACCAGCCTGCCCCAAGCCACCTTCGCCTCCGAGGTGAAGGTTGGCGATGGCGAGCTGGAGGTCACCCGGGAGGTGGACGGCGGCCTGCAGACCATAGCCGTCAAACTGCCGGCGGTGGTGACCACGGACTTGCGCCTGAACGAACCCCGCTACGCCTCCCTGCCCAACATCATGAAGGCGAAGAAGAAGCCCATGAACGTGCTGAGCCCTGAGGAGCTCGGCGTTGACCTTGCCCCCAACTTGGAGGTCCTTTCGGTGGAGCGGCCCGCCGAGCGCGGCGCCGGCGTCCGCGTGGAGAGCGTTGAGGAACTGGTCGATAAACTCAGAAACGAAGCGAAGGTGATCGCATGAGCGCATTGGTCGTCGCCGAGCACGACAATCGGTCCATCAAGCCGGCCACGCGGGTGGCCGCGGCCGCCGCCGAGGCCATCGGCAACGGCTTTGACGTGCTGGTGGCCGGGGAGAACTGCGCCGCCGCCGCCGAGGAGGCCGGCCGCATGGCTGGGGTGGGCAAGGTGCTGTTGGCGGACCAGCCGGCCTACGGCCATCAGTTGGCGGAGAACGTCGCCCCCTTGGTGGCGGAGGTGGGCGCCGCCTACGGCCACATTCTTGCGGCCCACACCACCACCGGCAAGAACTTCCTGCCCAGAGTGGCCGCGCTGCTGGATGTGGCGCAGATTTCCGACATCGTGGCGGTGGTGGACGAGGCCACCTTCAAGCGCCCCATCTACGCCGGCAACGCCATCGCCACGGTGTGCTCCAAGGCGCCCGTCAAGGTGGTGAGCGTGCGCGGCACCGCCTATGACCCGGTGGCGGCGGAAGGCGGCAGCGGCGCAGTTGAAGCCGTGGCCGGCGTTCACGACGCCGAGTCCTCCAGATTCATCCGCGACGAGCTAGCCAAGAGCGAGCGTCCCGAACTGACCGCCGCCGGCGTCATCATCTCCGGCGGGCGGGGCATGGGCAGCGGCGAGAACTTCCAACTGCTCGAAGGCATTGCCGACAAGCTGGGCGCCGCCGTCGGCGCCTCCCGGGCGGCGGTGGACGCCGGCTTCGTACCCAACGACATGCAGGTGGGGCAAACCGGCAAGATCGTCGCCCCGGATTTGTACATCGCGGTGGGCATATCCGGCGCCATCCAGCACTTGGCGGGCATGAAGGACAGCAAGGTGATCGCCGCCATCAACAAGGACGAGGACGCCCCCATCTTCCAAGTGGCGGACTACGGCCTAGTGGCCGACCTGTTCAAGGCGCTGCCGGAGCTTGAAGCGCTGCTGTAAAGCCGAAATCGCGCCAAAGCCGTGCGGCTGCACGGCTGCATTAGGCAGCGGCGCACAAACGTGCATCCTGCAGGCGGCGGGCGCTTTGGCGAATGCGCTACGGCGTTCGTTTGGCGGTGTACCAAGTCACCGGCTGGGCGTGGTCTTGGACTTGTTCGGCCACCTGCAGCACCAAAGCGAACATCGCCATGCGCACCACCACGCCGTTGTCCGTTTGGCGGAAGATCGCCAAGTTGGGGTTTTCGTTCAAATCGGCGTCCAACTCCTGGGCGGCGCTGCGTGAGTCCCGGGGCAGGGGATGCATGATGACCGTGTGCGGCTGGCAGTGCTGGGTGTAGATGTCTTGGTTTAAGCGGAACAGGCCTCGGTAGCGGTCGGCCTCCGCCTGGCTGGGGAAGCGCTCCTCCTGGGTGCGCGTGACGTAGAGGATGTCGACGTTGCGGATGCCGGCCTCCAGTTCGTGGTGCAGGGCCACCTGATGGCCGCGTCGGCGCAGGCCGGCGACGATGGCCTCCGGCGCCTCTAGGCCCGGCGGGGAGACCAAGTGGTAGCTGATGCGGTCATAGAGGGCTAGCAACTTGCACAGGGAATGGACGGCGCGGCCAAAGCGCAAGTCCCCCACCAAGGCGATGCGCAGCCCGTCAATGCCTTGGCCGCGCCCGGCCATTTCCTGCTTGATGGTGTAGAGGTCCAGAAAGGCTTGGCTGGGATGCTCGTTGTCGCCGTCCCCGGCGTTGATGACCGGCACCCGGCTGGCGGCGGCGAACTCCGCCACCGAGCCGGCCTGCGGGTGGCGCATCACGATCAGGTCGCTGTAGCCGGACAGCACCCGGGCCGTGTCCTGCAGGGATTCGCCCTTGGCTAGGGAGGAGGCCTTGACCCCGGTGGTCTCCCGCACCTCGCCGCCAAGCAGGTTGAAGGCGGAGCCGAACGAGATGCGGGTTCTGGTGGAGGGCTCGAAGAACATGCTGGACAGAATGGCCCCTTGCAGAACCCTGGTGGTGCGCAGGCGGTCCGCATAGGGCCGCAGGTCATCGGCAACGGCGAACAGCCGGTCGATGTCGGACCGGGAGAATTGATCGATGCTCAGGATGTGGGCGCCGGTGAAGCGCAAGCGGCGCCTCCCCTAAACCGCGCAGCCATCGGCAAGCATCGGCGCCGGCCGATCAAACCAAGGCGACCACGACGGTGACGATTAGCCCGCCTTGGGCGATAAGGCCGCCGAAAATCCATTTGATCAGGCTCGACTTGACGGCTTCAATGTCCCGCTGGATGAGCGCGAGGTCCTTTTTGGTCTCCCGCCGCAGCAACTCTATGTCCTTTTTGGTTTCCCGCCGCAGCAACTCCACGTCCTTCTGGAGGGCGGCCAGGTCCTTCTGGACAGCGGCCATGTCCTTCTGGAGGGCGGCCACGTCCTTCTGGAGGGCGGCCACCTCTTTCCGGCCGGCGACTACGTCCTTCTGGACTGCGGCCATGTCCTTCCGGCTGGCAATTATGTCCTGCTTGGTGGCCAAGTTGCTGTTGAGCAGGGCGACCTGTTCCTCGGCTAGCGCTTCCGCCTGCTGCTCGGTGAAGCCGCTTTCAGTGAGGTTCTTGACGAACCTGTGGGTGTCGAAGGCGAAAGTCTCGCTCATGGGAGTGCGCCGATGTGGTTTGCGGATTGCGCCAACTGTGCGCGATTGCGCCCCGGCCTGTCAAGGCGAATCCGTCCGTTGGTCGCTTGGATGGCGCCGTTCGTCGGCCTGCCCTGAAAGAGGCGTCAAGGCGTCCTTGGGTGGACGCTGTCCTGAACGCCAGCGGTTCCGCTCGCCGCAAGCGCCTGGGGCGCGTTAGTTTTTCAAGGCCGGGCTGGTATCATCCGCACGGTCAAGCGCATTAAAGCGGCAAACCCATGAGTGATGAAGTTGCGACGGCCCTCCCCGCGGAGGCTCCATTGGAGGCCCAGCCCGAGGGCAACGGGGCGCACCTGTTGCCGTTCTCCTTCGCCCGTCGCTTCGGCGTCGCCATCACCAACGCAGACCTCGGCGCCGACGCGGTGGAGGTGGTGTGCCGAGAGCCGCCTTCCCTAGGCGTTTTGGGCGAGCTCAGGCGCTTCGCCGGCCGGGCGCTGCAGTTGCGTCTGGTGGAGGGCGCCGAATTCGAGGAGGTGCTCAACGCCGCCTATGCGCGGGACGCCTCGCAAGCGCGGCGGATGGTGGAGGACTTGGGGGAGGAACTGGACTTGGCCAGCCTCGCCGACGCGGTGCCCGAAGCCGAGGACCTCCTGGAGCAGGAGGACAACGCCCCGGTCATTCGGCTGATCAACGCACTGTTGGCCGAAGCCATCCGCGAGAACGCCTCCGACGTACACATCGAAACCTTTGAGAAGGAGCTCATCGTTCGTTTTCGCGTTGACGGCCTCATGCGTGAGGTGGTGCAGCCGAAGCGGCAGCTGGCGCCCTTGCTGATCTCGCGCATCAAGGTCATGGCCAAGTTGGACATCGCCGAAAAGCGCATTCCCCAAGACGGGCGCATCGGCCTGCGCATCGGCGGCCGGGAGGTGGACGTGCGTGTTTCCACCATGCCCGTGGGCAACGGCGAACGGGTGGTGCTGCGTCTGCTGGACAAGCAGGCGGGGCGCCTGCGGCTTTCCCGCTTGGGCATGTCGGACCAGGACCTCACCCGCATTCGCCACCTCGTGCATCGGCCGCACGGCATCCTGCTGGTGACCGGCCCCACCGGCTCCGGCAAGACCACCACCCTCTACGCATCGCTGTCGGAGCTTTCCACGCGCACCATCAACATCCTCACCGTTGAGGATCCCATCGAATACAACTTGCCCGGAATCGGCCAAACCCAGGTCAACCTGAAGTCGGACATGACCTTCGCCCGAGGCCTAAGGGCCATTCTGCGGCAGGACCCGGACGTGGTGATGGTGGGCGAAATCCGCGATCTGGAGACCGCGGAAATCGCCGTACAGGCCAGCCTGACGGGGCACTTGGTGCTTTCCACCCTGCACACCAACACGGCGGTGGGGGCGGTGACCCGCCTAGTGGACATGGGGGTCGAGCCCTTTTTGCTGTCCTCCAGCCTGATCGGCTGCCTAGCGCAGCGCCTAGTGCGGGTGCTGTGCCCGGAATGCCGGAGCGAACGCCAAGCCGCGGCCTCGGAGCTGGAGTTCCTGCAGCTGGACGCCGCTAACATCTTTGACGCCGTGGGCTGCGCGGCTTGCGGCCACAGCGGCTATCGAGGGCGCACCGGCATCTATGAATTGGTCGTCATCAACGAGGCCATGCGCAAACTGATCCACGACCAAAGTTCCGAACAGGTGCTGGCGGATCACGCCCGGCGTCAGTCGGCGAGCATTCAGGCGGACGGGCGGGCCAAGATGCTGGCCGGCGTCACCTCCTTGCAGGAGGTGCTGCGGGTGACGCACTAGGGCGCAAGGCAAGGTCGGCTTAAGTGGCCGCATTTGAATACACCGCCCTGGACGCCGGCGGCCGGCGCCGCAAAGGTGTGTTGGAAGCGGACAGCATGCGGCAAATCCGCCAAATGCTGCGCTCCCAAGGGCTGGCGCCGCTGACCGTGAGCGCCGCCGTGCAAAGCCCAGGCGGCGGCCGCCAAGCGCCCGCGGCTGGTTTCGGGCGGCGGCTAAGGGGCTTGGACTTGGCGCTGGTGACCCGCCAATTGGCCACCTTGGTCGCCGCCGGCCTCCCCGTTGACGAGGCCCTTGACGCCGCGGCTCAACAGGCGGAGAAGCGGACGGTGCGGGCGCTGGTCATGGCCGTGCGCAGCCGGGTGCTGGAAGGGCGCTCGCTGGCGGCCAGCCTAGGCGAGTTTCCCGCCAGCTTCAGTGCGCTTTACTGCTCGACGGTGGCCGCTGGGGAGCAGTCCGGCTTTCTGGACCGGGTGCTGGAGAACCTCGCCGACTACACGGAGCGTCAATTCGAGGCTTGGCGCAATGTGGAGATGGCGCTTCTTTACCCGGTGGTCCTGTTCTTGCTGGCGCTGCTCATCGTCGGCGCCCTGATGGTCTTCGTGGTGCCGGACATGATTCGAGTGCTGGACAACATGGGGCGGGAGCTGCCTTGGAGCACGCGCATCCTGATCGGCGCCTCGGCTTGGATTCAGCAGTGGTGGTGGGGGCTGCTGCTGGCCGTCGCCGGCGTGGTCCTGGCTGCGCAAAGGCTGCTGCGCCGCCCCGCGCTCCGCTTGGCTTGGGACCGGCAAAAACTAAGCCTGCCGTTGCTGCGGCGCATCACCGGCGCCGCCAACGCCGCCCGCTACGCCAACACCTTGAGCATACTCAACGGCAGCGGCGTGCCTCTGGTTGACGCCATGGACATCGCCAGCGAAGTGGTGGCCAACACTTGGCTGCAGCATCTGCTGCGGGGCGCCACGCAGCGGGTCAGGGAGGGCGGCAGCCTGCGCACCGGCCTAGCGGGAGTGGCGCACTTCCCGCCCATGCTGCTGCACATGGTCGCCAGCGGCGAGGCCTCCGGCGAGCTCGACGCCATGCTGGACAAGGTGGCCCGCCACCAGCAGGCGGAGGTCGAACGCGTCGTCACCGCCTTGGTGGCGCTGTTTCAACCCCTCATGTTGCTGCTGATGGGGGGCATGGTGATGTTCATCGTCATCGCCATCCTGATGCCCATCCTGAACATGAATCAACTGATTTAGCCCCCGCCGCCGTTCGGCCCGCACGGATTGCGTGCATGTTAGACTAGCCGGCCGATGCAGTTGCGGCTTGGAGGCGGCGATGGCTGGTGAACGAAGCCAGGAGGGGTTCACCCTGATCGAGATTCTGGTGGTGGTGGTCATCATCGGCATCCTCGGCGCGGTGATCGTGCCGAATTTGCTGTCCCGCCCGGACCAGGCCCGCATCACCGCCGCCGAAACCGACCTGCGCGTGTTGGCCAGCGCTTTGGACATGTACCGTTTGGACAACTTTCAATATCCCTCCACGGACCAAGGCTTGGAAGCCCTAGTCCGCCGGCCCTCCGGCTTTCCTGAACCCAAGAACTGGAATCCGGACGGCTACATCAAGAGTCTGCCAACGGATCCTTGGGACTCACCCTATGTCTATGAGCGCAGCGACCGCAGCATCTCCCTGTTCTCCCTAGGCGCGGACGGCGTTGAAGGCGGCGAGGGGGTGAACGCGGACATCCATCTAGCGGATATTTGAAACAGGGTCGCAATTCAATTCCAACCAGTTGATTCCAAATAAGATAAAGGCTGGATTTCCGAAGGTTGCGCCGCTTGGCGGGCTAGCTTGCATGAGTGGAACCCAGCATGGTGGGAAAGAGAGTGGGCAACGGACGGCTTAGCGCCGGGAGGCGTTTCCCGGCGGCCGGCTTTACGTTGCTTGAAATTCTAGTGGTCGCCGCCATCGCTGCGGTGCTGACCGGCGCGGTCATGCTGGCCTTCACCGGCGCCGATGACGCGCAACGGCTGCGCGGCTTGGCTGAACAGATTCAGGTGCGCTTGGAGTTGGCTAGGGAAAGCGCCCTGCAGCGCAACCGGGAGTGGGGCGTCCATGTGGAGCGCAACGCCTACAGATTCGTCGAGTTCGACCCGCTGACCGGGGATTGGGTGGAGCAGCGCCGCCGCCCCTTCATTGCCGAGGGCCTGACGCCAAGCATTGAGTTTGCGGTGGAGGTGGAGGGCTTGGAGGCCGGCGGGGTGCGCCTGGACGCAAGCTCCAAGGACAGTGCGCAGAGCGGGGATGCGCAGGGTGAACTGCCGGACATCATCATCTTCTCGAGCGGCGAAGTGACGCCCTTTGAGTGGACCGTCTCGCCGACCTGGGGCGCCACCCCCTGGGTGGTCTCCAACGACGGCTTGGCGGCCACCGAAGCCGAACCCAAAACCTAGCGGCGCCGGTCAATCCCTTGGCTGCGCGACCCAATGCCCCCTGCCCAAAGATGCACGGCTTCACGCTCATTGAGATGCTGATCGCCCTGGTGGTGTTGTCCGTCACCGGCTTGGTCCTGTCTTCGGCGGTGGGCAACGTCGCCTTTCAGACTTGGTCCTTGGAGCGCCGCGCCGTCGCCCATTGGGTGGCGGAGAACCAACTGGCGCGAATTCAGCTTGACCGCCGCGGCAATTCCGGCCCGGTCGCCGCGGGCCGCCGGTCGGAAACGGCGATTCTGGCCGGGCGCCGCTGGCGCGTGCGGCAGAACGTCGCCGCCACCTCCCATCCCTCCCTGTACCGGGTGGAAATAGAAGTCCACGAATTGGTGGAGGGCAGGGAGGAGGGCCCCTTCGGCCATCTGGTCGGCTTCATTGGGCGCCAGTGATGCATTCCCGGCAACCGGGCTTCACGCTGATGGAAATGCTGGTGGCGCTGGCGGTTTTCGCCGTGCTCGGCGTCATCTCGGCGACGCTGATGTCGCAAATGCTGACCAACGGGGAGCGCATGGGCAAGCGTTCGGAGCGGCTTGGCGAAGTGCAGCGGGCCATGTCCATCTTGAAGCGGGACCTGATGCAGATCACCAACCGGCCGGTTCGGGACATGCTCGGCGACCCTCTGCCGGCGGTGGTGATCGACAGCAACGGCCTGATCGAGTTTTCCCGCTTGGGCTGGCGCAATCCCCTGCAGTCGCCCCGCTCGGAGCTGCAGCGAGTGGCCTACCGAATGCACGACGGGAACCTGCTGCGCACCTACTGGAGCGTTCTCGACCGCAGCCAGGACACCGAGCCCCTAACGCAGCGCCTGCTTGCGGACGTGGATGGAATCGAGTTTCTGGCCTTGGACGCCAATGGCGAGCAGCATGGCTTCTGGCCGTTGCGGCCCGGGGACGGGAACGTGGCGAGCGCCTCGCTGGCCGCCGTCATCATGCGCCTGGAGTGCGGGCCTTTCGGCGTGGTGGAACGCATCTGGCCGGTGGCGGGCGGATGAGGAATGGGCGGCCAAACCCAAGACGGGCCGCTGGCGTCGCCCTTGTCAGCGTGCTGTTGGTGGTCGCCATCCTGGCGGCGGTTGCCCACCAGCTGACGGCCCGCCACAGTTTGAGCGTGGCGCAAAGCCAGAGCAGCCTCGGCTACGACCAAGCCCTGGCCTACGCCCTTGGCGGCGAGGCCTTGGCTCGGCAAATACTGCATGAGGACTGGGTTGAGGACCGCAAGGACAACGAATCCGGCAGTCCGGCGGACACCTTGCAGGAGCCGTGGGCGCAAGCGGTGCCGCCCTTGGAGCTGGACGATCTGGGCTTCATCGAAATACAGGCGAGGGATCTGAACGGTTGCTTCAACGTCAATGCGCTTCTTGGCCAAGACGACGCCCTAGCGCTTGGCGAAGCCGGCAACGAGGCTGGGAGCGGGGACAATTCCGCCGCCCCCAGCCCGGATGCTCCAAGCCCAAGCGGGCCGAGCCATCTGGGGCGCTTCAAGACCTTGCTGCGCAACCTGCAAATCGCCGAGCGGTTCGCCGAGGCCGCTCTGGACTGGATGGACGGAAATCAGGAGGTCTCGCAGACCCTTCTGGACACCGGCGCCGAGGATCAGGAGTATCTGAGCCAAGACCCGGCCTATCGGACCGCGGACCGCAGGCTGGCCCACGTCTCCGAACTGCGCCTGCTGCAGGGCATGAGCCAAGAGGACTTTGAGCGCTTGGCCCCTCATGTTTGCGCCTTGCCGACGGTCACGCTGCGGGTCAACGTCAACACCGCCACGCAACAGACTTTGGCGGCGCTGGGGCCGGCGCAGACGCTGGACGACGCGCAAATGCAGCGGCTCATGGAAACGGAGCGCGATTTCGAGGAAGTGGGCGACTTCACGGCCCAGGACGCCTTTCCCGAATTCGCCGGAGTGAGCAGCCTGCTGGCGGTGGCCAGCGAACACTTTGAGGTGCAGGTGCGGGTGCGCATCGGCCACAGCATGGCCGTGCTAACATCTGTGCTGCATCGTGACCTCGACAACGGCGCCATGACCTTAGTGTCAAGGGACATGGGCCGGAACTTCCTTTCCCGCATCGAAGCCCAAAGCGAAGAGAGCTGACACAGGGACAGGCCCATGCCATCGATCCTCTTCATCCGCTTGCTGACTCCAGCGGAACGGCTCAGCGACAGCTTCCGCCTGCATTGTCAGTGGCTGCTCATCGATGACGACGGCCGCCGGCAACAAGGCTGGGCGGACTATGAAGATCTGCAGGCCTTGGCGAGCGGGCAGGGCGGGGCGGAGGAAGGCGCAGGCGCTCCCGCGCTTGCGGAGGCGGCGGCGGTGGTGGCGTTGGCGCCCAACGATCAGGTGCTTTGCCTGCAATGCGAGGTTCCGGGCCGCCGTGCTGGGCAGCTCAAGCAGGCGTTGCCCTTCGTTGTTGAGGAATTCCTGGCGGCCGACATCGAAGACATGCACATTGCGCCGGGGCCGGTGCGGAGCGGGGCGCCGGTGCGCTGCAGCCTGGTCGCCAAAACCATCCTGGAGGACTGGCTGGCCTGCCTAGCCTCGGCTGGTTTGGCGCCGCAGCACTTGGTGGCGGAATCCGAACTGCTGCCGTCCGCCGCTGACCGCGCCAGCATTCTGTTCGACGGCGCCGCGGCGCTCATTCGCTGCGGCGGCCAGGCGGCCAACGTGGAGCGGGCCAATCTGGGCTTGGCCCTAAGCGCCTTGAACGTGGCGGCGGTGCGCTGCATCAACGGCGCCCTCACGGAGGCGGAGCGCCGCCTTTTCAACGGCGAAGTCGAAGAGGCCGAAGCCTTGGCCGAGGCCGCCACCGAAAACGGCGCCGAGCAGAGCGTCATCGGCTATCTGGCCGAACGCTGGACGTTGCGCGAGGAGGCGATCAACCTTCTGCAGGACGCCTACAAGCCGGCCCCGAAGACGGTGTCGGAGGCTGACGGCTGGCGACGCGCCGCGGTCTTGGCGGCGCTTTGGCTGCTGCTCGGCCTGCTGGGCACGGCCGCCAAGGGCTGGTGGTCGGCCTCCCAGGCGGATGCCTTGGAGGCGAGGTCCTTGGCGCTCTATCGGGACATCTTTCCGAATGACCGCAGCGTCACCGCACAAAGCCTGCGCCGCCGCCTGAACGCTAGGCTGGGTACGCCGGCGCAAGGCGCGGACGCCTCCCTCGTCAACCTAGTGGGGCACTTGGCCGCCGTGCTCAAGCCCTCCATGACCGTTGCCAGCATCGACTACAATCGCTCAAGAGGGGAGTTCAACGTGGACCTGCTGCTGCAAAACTACGAGGATGTGGAAACCCTGCGCGAAGCCTTGGCCGCCAAGGCGGAAACGCAGATCACCTCCGCCGAGCAAGTCGAGCGGGGCGTGCGCGCCCGGTTCAGGATGCGGGGCGTCTAGTGTACGCAAGGCTGGCAAGCGCGTGGCGGACTTCAACGGCCGCAGCTTGGTGGCGGGGCAAGGCTGTCCACGAACGGCTCGTTTACGACGCCTTGGCGGCAGCGGCGGCGGCGGTCTTTCTGTGGCTCGCGCTTTGGCGTCCGTTGGCGGACTGGCAGGCGCAGGAGGCGGCGCGTCTGGAAAGGGCGCAGGTGTTGCTGGAGTGGGTTGCGGCGAACGAAGCCCAGGCTCGCGCCGCCGGCGCCTCCGGCGAGGACGCTCCGGCCGCATCCGGCGCCGCCATACCCACCATCACCCAAGCGGCCGGCGCGGCCGGCGTTCGCCTCAGCCGCCTGCAGCCGGAAAGCGGCGGCGGCGTCAGCGTGCTCATGCAGCAGCAGCCCTTCGACCGGGTCATTGCCCTGATTGCACGGTTGCAGGAACGCAAGGGCTTAGTCGTGGAGCAGGCGTCCATAGACGCCCACCGTACGCCCGGCTTCGTTGACGCCCAGTTGCGCCTCAATTCGGCTCAGTAGCGAAAGGAGTGGGGCGCAGTGCATCTTCGCCCCGGCGCACCTGCTGGCGAAAAATCTTCTATTTAACATAATATATATTATGCGCATGTTTAATGCGGCCTGCCTCAGTGACCTCCGCATTCAGCCTTCGCCGGCAATCCAAGCCGGGCAACCGCACAAGGTTGCTTTTCTGGACCGCGACGGCGTGATCAACGTTGCGCCCGCGGCCGGCAGCTACGTTTTGAATTGGCGTCAATTCAGATTTGCCGACGGCGCCTTGGACATGCTGAAGGCGCTTGTGCGCAAGGACTATCGGTTGGTGGTGGTCACCAACCAGCAAGGCGTCGGCAAAGGCTTGATGGACTTGGAGGCGCTTGCCGCCATACACCGCAACCTCAGCTTCGCCAGCGCCTCGCGGGGCGCACCCATAGACGGGCTGTTCTCCTGCCCGCACTTGGCCGAATGGAACTGCGCCTGCCGCAAGCCCAAGCCGGGGCTCATTCATGAAGCCCTGCGGCGCCTGCCTTATGCGGTGGACTTAGCCCGCTCCTGGATGATCGGCGATTCCGAGCGGGACATCCAAGCCGCCGCCGCCGCCGGCCTTCGTTCGCTGTTGATCGGCTCGGCTGCGGAATTGGCGATTGCACCCGATGCAGTCGCGGCCAATGCGCACGAAGCAGCCCAATGGCTTTGAGGCCGCCTTGAAAATCACTCTCGCGGCGGCGCCCCCGGCTGCGCCAGCAAGGTCAGCAGGTATTCCCCATAGCCGCTTTTGCGCAGCGGCGCCGCCAGCCTCTCCAAATCGCCATCGCCGATCCAGCCGGCCCGCCAAGCCGCCTCCTCCGGTGCGCCCACCTTCATGCCTTGGCGCTTCTCCAAGGTTTGGATGTAGTGCGCCGCCTCCAGCATGGCGTCCGGCGTGCCGGTGTCCAGCCAAGCGACGCCGCGGCCCAAGCGCTCCACCGCAAGGCGCTCCCTCGCCAAGTAGCTTCGGTTGACGTCGGTGATCTCCAGTTCGCCCCTGGCCGAGGGCCGGATGGACTTGGCGACCTCAACCACCTCCGCGTCATAGAAGTAAACTCCGGTGACGGCGTAGCGGCTGCGCGGTTGCGCGGGCTTTTCGTCAATCGCAATCGGGCGCTCGGCGCCGTCGAAGGCGATCACCCCAAAGTCTTGGGGGTTGCGCACCGGGTAGGCGAAGATCGTGGCACCTTCAGGCTGGGCGGCGGCCTTCTTCAGGCGGCCGGACAGGCCGTCGCCATAGAAGATGTTGTCGCCGAGTATCAAGGCGGACGGCCCGCCGTTAATGAACCTCTCTCCCAAGATGAAGGCTTCCGCCAGCCCCTTCGGCTGCGGCTGCACGGCGTACTGCACGGACAGCCCCCAACGGCTGCCGTCACCGAGCACTTGCTCGAAACGGCTGGTGTCCTGGGGCGTTGAGATAAGCAGAACGTCGCGGATGCCGGCTTGCATCAGGGTGCAGAGCGGATAATAGACCAGCGGCTTGTCGTAAACCGGCAGCAACTGCTTGCAGACGCCCAAGGTGGTGGGATGCAGGCGGGTGCCGGCCCCCCCCGCCAGAATGATGCCTCTGCGCGCCAAATCCTTACAGCCCTAGAACCAACTTCGCCATGATGTTGCGCTGAATCTCGTTGCTGCCGGCGTAGATGCTGGTCTTGCGGGTGTTGAAGTAGGACTGGGCGACGCCGACCGCCTGGGCTGGGCCGCCGGCCGAGGGCTGGGCGTCAGGTTCCGCAAACGGCTTGGTTTGATCCAGCGGCAGGCCGTAGTAGGCGCAGAGTTCAAGGCCGAGTTCGGTCACGGCCTGCTGCAGCTCGGAGCCTCGGGTCTTCAGCATGGACGATTCCGGCCCAACGTTCTGGCCGGCCGCCAAGGTGCCGAGGATGCGCAGCTCGACGAATTCCATGGCCAGCACCTGCACCTCCAAATCCCGCAGGCGGGCGGTGAAGTCCTCGTCCGCCGCCATGGAGCGGCCGTCGCTGCCGGCTTCGATTGGCGCAAGCGCCCGCAAGCGCGCCAAGGACTCCTTTAACGCCGGTGAGTAGGCATTGCCTCGTTCAAACTCCAGTAGGTACTTGGCGCAGGTCCATCCCCTGCCCTCTTCGCCAATGAGATTGGCCTTGGGCACCTCCACGTCCTCGAAATAGACCGTGTTGATCTCCTGCAGGCCCGGCGGCGCTTGGTCCAGGGTGACGATGGGCTTGACGCTCACTCCGGGGGACTTCATGTCCACGAGCAGGAAACTGATGCCGAGTTGCCGCTTCTCCTCCGCGCTGGTGCGCACTAGGCAGAAAATCCAGTCCGCATGTTGCGCCAGCGTCGTCCAAGTCTTGACGCCGTTGACCAGGTAGTGGTCGCCCCGGTCCTCCGCCTTGAGCCTTAGGGACGCCAAATCCGAACCGGCGCCCGGTTCGGAGTAGCCTTGGCACCACCAGACCCGGGAATTCAGGATGTCCGGCAGAAAGCGCCGCTTCTGCTCCTCCGTGCCGAACTTCATGATGACTGGCGCCACCATGGTGATGCCAAAGGGCAGCACACGGGGAGCGCCGGCCCTAGCCATCTCCAAGTCGAAAAGGTAGTTCTGGGTGGGCGTGAAGCCGGCGCCGCCATGCTCCTTCGGCCAGTTGGGGGCCGCCCAGCCGCGCTCCGCCAGCTTTTGCTGCCACGCCACCTGCTCCCGCCGGGAGACGCGCCCCATGGCGCTCTTGGCCTGGCGCCGCCGAGCCTTCGCCGGCCAAGCCTCCGCAAGCCAGTTCCTAACTTCCCGCTGGAACTCCAGGTCCGCTTCGGAAAAGGAGAAATCCACCGTGCTGCAAGCCTCCGCCATGCGTCAATTGCGAAATTCCATCACTGGCCGCACCGCACCGCGTGGCGGTCGGCCCGTCGATTCGGCTGGTTGGCCCCGACGACGCCTGGGCTGGCCTAGGTTCGCAAGTTGGTTTAGAACTTGTAGATGAGGCCCAACTCCACGCTGTGCATGCCATCCAGCTGCACCTGCAGGGGATCTTCGCTGAACGTGCCCAGTTCCTCCGTATCCTCCAGCAGGCCGAACTTCAGGTTGGACAGGCTGGCGTACCGCCAGCCCAGCGTCAGGTCCCACTTGTCCGCCATGGGGTAGCGCACGCCCGCCATCGCCTGCCATGTGAAGTCCCATGAGCGCTTGTGGGAGTCCCTGCCGACGCAGGGCGCCTCCGGCGAACAATCGCCACTAGGAATGCTCAGCGCCACGCGCTTGCTCTTGTCGGCATGCACGGCGCCGAGCCCGGCACCGACGTAAGGCTGCAACGGCCATTGGACGGGTAGGTCGTAAACAAGGTTCAGCACGGTGCTGAACAGGCTGACATTGCCGGACAGGTCCACCGTGTCTGCGTTGACCTGCTCTTGCGCAGTCTCCAAGTTGAAGAATTCACTCCAAGGCAGCCCGCCGGGGGATGGCGCGTCGGCCGGATCGATCGTGAAGTCGAAGCCGTGCAGGTTGAACCCGCCGACCTTGGACTTGCGCCAGAGCAGTTCGCCCTCAATGCGCCAGTTGCCGAAGCCCCGCCCTACGGATGCGCCGACGCCCCATCCGGACGAATAGGACAGATCGGCCTGGAAGTGGTTGTTCAAGGTGAACCAAGGCACGATTGCGCCTGTGCGGGGATCCGTAGCCGTGAATTCGTTGTCCACCATGAAGTCCATGTCGGCGTTGCCCTTCCAGCCCTTGCCGAAATGGAAGGAGGCGTACCAGCCTTCGGCGGCCTGCGCGGACGCCGCCAGAACCGTCAAAGCCATAAGCGTCAGTGCTGTTGTCCGTTTCATTGCGTCAACTCCTGCTGATTGAAAACAATAGGCGAAGCGCGTCTAGGCGACGCACTGCGCCTTTAAGGTTACTAGGCGTGCGCGCCGACGATGCACACCGCGGCCACGTTGCTCATGGGCGAGCCGCCTAGGTTGTGGGTCATGCCGATGGACGGGTTGGGCAGCTGCCGCTCCCCCGCCCTGCCCTGCAACTGCAGGTACATCTCGTAGAGCATGCGGATGCCGGAGGCGCCGATGGGATGCCCAAAGCACTTCAGGCCGCCGTCGATCTGGCAGGGGATCCCCCCGTCGGCGTCGTAGAAGCCGTCCATGACGTCGTTGATGGCGCCGCCCTCCGGGGAGAGCTGCAGGTCCTCCATGGTGACCATCTCGGTGATGGAGAAGCAGTCATGGCACTCGAACATGCTGACCTGCTCCCGCGGCTTGCCGATGCCGGCCTCGTCATAGGCTTTCTTGGCGGCGATGCGGGTGGTGTGGAAGTAGCTGCCGTCCCAGGAGTTGTGGCCGGATTCGGAGCCGTTGGACAGGGAGAGCTGCAGCGCCTTGACGCTGACGATGTTCTCCTTGCCGAGCCTCTTGGCGATCTCCGGCGTGGTGACGACGGCCGCGGCGGCCCCGTCGCTGACGCCGCAGCAGTCGTACAGGCCCAGGGGCTCCGCAATCATGGGGGCGTTGACGGCGTCCTCCTCGGTGATTGCGCGGCGCAGGTGGGCTTTGGGGTTCTTCACTCCGTTGGCGTGGCTCTTCACCGAAACGTGGGCGATGGCCCGTTTGAGGTCGTCCCGGTCAACCTTGTGCTTGGCGCGGTAGGCGCTGGCCAGCTGGGCGAAGCTTCCAGGCGCGGAGGCGTTAGCCGACCACTGGGGGCTTAGAGTGCCGCCAAGGCCGCCCGGCAGGCCGCCGTAGCCGGTGTCCTTCAGTTTCTCCACGCCGAGCGCCAAGGCGATGTCGCAGGCGCCGGAGGCCACCGCGTAAACGGCGCCGCGGAACGCCTCGGAACCGGAGGCGCAGAAGTTCTCCACTCGGGTCACGGCGATGTTGGGCAACCGCAGGGCAACGGACAGCGGCAAGCCGCCTTTGCCGACGTTGATTTCCTCATAGTGGGTGGAGAACCAAGCGGCGTCGATTTGGCTTGCGTCAATGCCGGCGTCGCCAACCGCCTCCGCAAACGCCTCCACCATCAGCTCCTCGGCGCCGCTCTCCCAGCGCTCGCCGAAGCGGGAGCAGCCCATGCCCAGGATGGCGACCTTGTCCTTAATGCCTGTTGCCATGTTGATTGATCCTCGATTGGTTGCGATCCGCCAAGCCCTAGCCTACACCATCCGCATGGCCATGCCCCTTAAATGCCCGCCGAAATGCCCGCCGAGAGAGCAACTCGCCGACACCGCTGCTCCGCATCACTGCAACGCCGGCGCCGCTTTCCAGAAGTAGCGCACGAAGCTGCGCCGCGAGTCCACGGACTTGATGCGGAACACCATGCGCACCGGCATGCCCACCTCCACTTCGCCGGCCGCCACGTCGGTGAAGTCCGTCATGAACCGGCCGCCTTCGTCAAAGGCGACCAAGCCGTAGTGGCTGGGCGGGTCCGCCGTGTAGGCGAGGTAGTCCGCCGACCAAGTGAGAACCTTCGCCGATTGTTCGCGAAACGAGCAGGGCTCCTGCTCGCCTTGGGCGTGGCACTGCGGATTGACGCAGATGTCGGTGCGCGGAAACTGCATTGTCCCGCACCGTCGGCAGCGCCCGCCGACCAAGCCCAACAGCATGTCCCGCTTGCGGTAGGTGACGGACAAGGCGGTCTTGTAGTCGTTGTTCTCCGCCCGCATGCCCTTCTCCAGCCGAATCAGGTCGTTGAAGGCCAGGAACTTCTGGTAGTTGCCCTCGGCTTGGCGGCGGGCCAGCGCATCCGCAACGCCGCCGGCGCTGCGGTGGGACGCCAAGGCGGCGGTGGCCCGCAGCACCAGGACGTCGCAGCCTTGACCGAAACTGGACAGCACGATGGTCTCGCCCGGCTTCGCCCGGGTTTCCAGAACATGCAGCAGCATGATCAAGGGGTGGGCCGCGCCGCTCTCTCCCATGAGGCCGTGCAGGTTGTCGGCGACGGCACCGTTGGCGATGCCGACCTTGCGGGCGATGCCGGCCACGGCCCGGCCGATGGTGCTGGGCATGATGAAGTGGTCCACGCCGCCGCCATCCAGCCCGGCCTTGGCCAAGGCTTGCTCAATGCAGGGCGGGACGATCTTGACCAGGCCCTCGTCTCGAATCCAACGCTCCTCCCAAGTGTAGTCGTAGGCTTCGGTGGCGCCCCTGAAGTGGTCGATGAAATCCACGGTGGAGCTCTGGGCGGCGACGAATTCGGCCAACACGCCCTCATGCCCCACCGTCAAGGCCGCGGCGCCGTCGCCGTAGGACAGTTCGCCCGGGCTGCCGGCCTGCACGCGCCGCTTTTCGCTGGCGACCACCAAGGCGGACTGGTGGAGTCCGCCCCGCACGGCGCCGACCGCCTGCAGCAGGGCCGCGGCGCCGGCCTTCTGGCTGGAGGCGATGTCCAGCGAGGCGATGCTCTCCGGCAACGAGAGAGCCGTGCTGACGATGCCGGCGTTCTGCCGGTCGGCAAAGGGAGCGCTGGTGCTGGCGAAGTAGATGGCGTCGGGGGGCGCGGCGGCGCCGTGCAGGCAGGCCCGGGATGCCTCCACGGCCATGGTGACGGCGTCCTCGTCCCAGTTGCACATGGCCCGTTCGCCCTTGGCCTTGCCGGCCAAGCTGGGGTCCGCCCAAAGATGGGCGTCAACGATGGCTTGGCGCTGTAGGCGCCGCTTGGGGACGTAGCCGCCAAAAGCGGTGATGCCGACCACAGGACCTCCCTGAACAGCAACTGGGCGGTCATTCTAACCCGCGCCCCGCTTTTTTTCCGCGCCCCCATAAACCGATGTTGCATAATCTTCGGCGCATGGACGTCGAAGCCGTCAAGACCTACTTTCTCGAACTCCAAGGGGCGTTGTGCGCGGCGCTGGAGGCCTTGGACGGCGCCGCCCGCTTTTCCTCGGAGCGCCTCGAGCAACCGGGCGGCGGCCTCGGCCGGCCGCGGGTGCTGCAGGATGGCGAAGCCATTGAGAAGGCCGCCGTGCAGTTTACCCACAGCGTCGGCGCCGCCCTGCCCCCGGCGGCCAGCGAGCGCAACCCGCATCTGGCCGGCCGCGGCTTTCAGGCGGCGGCGATTTCCGTGATCGTGCATCCCCGCAACCCATACGCGCCGACCGCGCACCTGAACCTGCGTTTTTTTCTGGTGGATGCGGCGCCGCCCTCATGGCACTTCGGCGGCGGCTTCGACCTGACCCCCTGCTATGGGTTCGTGGAGGACTGCGTGGCTTGGCATCGCGCGGCCAAGCGGGCGGCGGGGCCGCACTATCCCTCCATGAAGCGGGCCTGCGACGAATATTTCCACTTGCGCCATCGCGGCGAGCCGCGGGGGATTGGCGGGCTGTTCTTTGACGACTGGACGGAGGGCGGCTTTGCGGCCAGCTTGCAACTCACCCAGGACGTCGGCCAAGCCTTCATGCCGGCCTATGCGCAGATCTTCCAAAGGCGCAGCGCCCTCCCCTATGGCGAACGCGAACGGGAATGGCAACTGCTGCGGCGCGGGCGCTACGCGGAGTTCAACCTAGCCATTGACCGGGGCACCCGCTACGGCCTGCAAAGCGGGCGCCGCATCGAGTCGGTGCTCGCCTCCCTGCCGCCCCTAGCGCAGTGGCGCTACAACCATGCGCCGCCGCCCGGCACGCCGGAGGCGGAGTTGCTGTCTTTCTACTTGCGCCCGCGGGACTGGCTTGGCGAAGAGCCCAACTAAGGCTCCTGAACCTTCAGCCGGTCTTCCACAGAGCGCACGCCCTTTACCGAATTGGCGATCTCCAAGGCCCTCCGGCGCATTTCCTCGGTGGCCACCCAACCCTCAAGGCCCACTACGCCTCGGTCCACGTCCACATCCAAACGCCAGCCGTCGAGCAGCTTGTCCCTGACCAGCAGCGTCTTGACTTTGAGCTGTATGGCGGAATCGTCGGTCAGTTCGCCGACCGTGCGGGTTTCTCCATCCCGATAGCTCTGGCAGCCGACCGCCAAAACCACGCCGCACAAAAGAAAAAAAAGGCATCGCCCGGTCTTCATGGTGGAGACCCTCCTCGCCAAGTCCTTGTGACGGAGGGCATTCTAAGCCCAGCGCCCGCGCCCGGCCAATGGCTGTTGATGCGCAAGCGGCCGCCTCCTTGCGGCTTCGGCCTGCGGACCTTCTCCAACTTTGCGCCGCCGCGCTGCATCGGCGGCGAAGTTGGGCTAAGATGGCGAACGTCGGCGATGCGGCCGCTCCCCGCTTCCGTTGCGGCGGGCATTGGGGGTAAGATGGCCGTCGCCACTTGCAAACGAACTCTAGGGAGGGCATCCGATGCGCAGAACCATTGGCGGCAACGCCTCCGAGGAAGGCGACGAGCAGATCAACTTAACGCCCATGCTCGACGTGGTGTTCATCATGCTGATCTTCTTCATTGTCACCGCCACCTTCGTCAAGGAGGTGGGGCTGGACGTGAACTCGCCCGATGAGGACAAGCCGAAGACGGTTGACCCCAACAAGAGGAGCATTGTGGTGCGCATCACCAACAGGGATCGCATCCTCATCGCCCAGCGGGATGTGGACTGGCGCTCCGTGCGGGCCAACATAGAACGGCTCCATGCGGAAAACCCGGAAGCCCCGGTCGTCATCCATCCTCATGAGGACTCGCAGACCGCCACCATGATTCATGTGATGGACTCAGCCCGTCTGGCCGGCGTTTTCAACGTTTCCTTGGCGGCCAACTAGCAAGGCTCAGATGCGCCCGATCAAGCCGATGATGGCACCGGTGATGAATGAAACTAAAGTTCCTGAAATCAATGCCTTAGAACCTAAACTTAGAATGTCTTCGCGTCTTTCCGGCACCAAGGCGGAAAGGCCGCCGACGAGGATCCCCAAGCTCCCGAAGTTGGTGAACCCGCACAGGGCGTAGGTAAGAATCAAGCGCGAGTGCCCGCTCAGCGCGTCCGCATCCAAGGCCGCCAACTGCAGGAAGGCCACGAGTTCGTTCAAAACCAGCTTGGCGCCAAGCAGCCCTCCCGCGGTTTGGGCTTCACTCCAAGGCACCCCTATCAGCCAAGCCGCCGGCGCGAAGGCCCAGCCCATGATGCGCTCCAAGGTAAGCCCGGCGCCGCCGACCTCGATGGCGGAAATTCCTTGGTTGACCAGCGCCACCAAGCTCACCAGCACGATCAGCATGGCGCCCACGTTCACCGCCAGCCGCAAACCGTCCGCGGTGCCCTTGGCGATGGCGTCCATGGTGCCGGCGTAGGCCAAGGACACCGCACAGCCCTCGGCTTGCGCCGCGGGCGCCGGAATCATCATTCTGGAGATGAGGACCGCGCCGATGACGTTGATCACCGAGGCGACGAGGATGTGCCCTAGGGCACCCTCCACGACCTCCTGCAGCATGCCGGCGTAGAGAATCATGACGGAGCCGGCCACGGTGGCCATGCCGCAGGTCATCACCGAAAACAGTTCGGAGCGCGAAAGGCCCGCCAAGTAGGCGCGAATGACCAAGGGCGATTCGACCATGCTGAGAAAGATGCTGGCCGCCGCGGAGATGCCCACTGGCCCGTCCACGCCCAGGGAGCGCCGCAGCAGGGCGCCGAAAGCCCTGACGAGCAAAGGCAGGATGCGCCAATGCCAGAGCACGGCCACCAACACGCTGAAGACCAGAATTTGCGGCAGGACGCGGAAGGCGAACAGATAGAGCGCACTCTCCACATTCACCTGAAAAGGCGCTTCGCCGCCGCTGAGATAGCCGAAAACGAAGCCGGCGCCGGCTTGAGTGGCCCTCTCCACCGCGCCGACCAAGGCATTCACGCTGAGCAGCAACTCGCTGACCAAGGGCGCCTTGAGGAGCAGCCAGGCGAGCAGCGTCTGCATGGACAGGCCCACGGCCACCATGCGCCATTCCACCCGGCGGCGGGCTTCGCTGAGCAGCCAAGCCAGACCTAAGAGAACGGCGATGCCGAAAATGGCCTGCATGTCGCCCTACCCCAACCGGAACAGCGTGACGACCTGATCGTCGATGAAGCGGAAGGCGCCCACGCCTTGGTGCAGCAAGCGGTTGGGCGCATGGCCGCCTAAGTAGCGCAGGCGGAAGGCGCGCCGCGGCCAATCCACATCGACCTCCACCTCCCGCAAGGCGATGTAGGCCCCGATGATGGGGTTGACCGCCTTGTAGCCGGCCTCCTTGGCGCTGAAGGCCAGCACTCCCTGCCGGCCGTCCGGCCACGGGCGGCGCCGTTCGTTGGCGGTCAGCACCCGGCGCTGCAAGGCGTCCTTGAGCCGGTCAAGACGCTCCACGTCGATGCCGACGCCGCGCATGACCCCACGCTTGGCCACCGCCGCCGCCGCCAGCGCCAGCGAGTGGCTGATGGCGCCGACCAAGCCCTCCGGCCACAAAGGCCGGCGGCCGTTCCGCAGGATGGGCAGTTCCGTGCCTTGCAGCCGCCGCATGGCGGCCCGGGCCACATGGCGTCCGCTGGCGAACTGCCGCCGCCGTTTGGCGCTGGCGGTGCGCACGCACAGCGCCTCCGCCGGCGGCAGCGGATAGTCATCCAGCGGCGCGGCCAAGGCCACGGCACCGGCGGGCAGGCTGAAGTCCAAGTCCAGCATGGCGCCATTGTGCTGGCTTTCGCTTAGACTTGCACCCAAATGCATGGAGGCGACGGGTGGGCAACAACGTTGAAAAGTTGGCGGACTTGGCGGCGGCGGCGCAGCGCATCGTGTTTTTCACCGGCGCCGGCGTCAGCACCGAATCCGGCATTCCGGACTTCCGCAGCCCCGGCGCCGGCCTTTGGCGCCAGATGAAGCCCATCCCTTTTCAGGAATTCATCGCCGACGACTCCGTGCGCCAGGAGTCCTGGCGGCGGCGCTTCAACGGCGAACGCGCCTTGGAGAACGCCAAGCCGAACAAGGGCCATTTGAGCATCGCCCGCTTGGTGGAGGCAGGCCGCTGCCGAGCCGTCATCACCCAGAACGTGGACAACCTGCACCAGGATTCCGGGGTGCCGAAGGACTTGGTGATCGAACTGCACGGCAACGCCAGCTACGCCAAGTGCCTGGACTGCAGCCTGCGCTATGAGATCGCCGAACTGGAGGGCCAGTTCCGGCAGTTGCGGCGGGTGGAGCCTTGCTCCCGCTGCGGCGGCGTCATCAAGGCCGCCACCATCTCCTTCGGCCAAGCCATGCCGGAACGGGAGATGCGCCGCGCCCAAGCAGCCGTGGCGGACTGCGACCTGATGATCGTCGCCGGCTCCTCCCTAGTGGTCTATCCGGCGGCGGCGTTCCCGGAGACCGCCAAGAACTTGGGCGCGAAGCTGGCCATCGTCAACCGGGAGCCGACCCCCTTGGACGCCATCGCCGACTTGGTGGTGCATGGCGAAATCGGTCCCATTCTGTCCTATGTGGTGGGGCTGAACTAAGGCTACTGGGGTGCGCCCTCCCCTCGCAGGACAAAGAGCTTCAATGGTCCTCGAGCCAGTGCGCAATGCGCCTGCTGGCTGCGGCCAAGCGGGTTGGCGGGTCTCCGCCCACCTCAGTGTAGGGATGGCCGCCGGCGGCCAGCAAGCGCCGGTATCGACGGTGCAGGCCGCAGCGCTTGCCGCCGCTTTCCCGCAGCGCGTCCGGCGCCCAAGGGATGTCCGGGCGGGTCAACAAATAGGCCCTAGGGCGGCGCTTGGCCAAGGCTTGGCTAAGCTCCCTTGGCAGCGCCCCGTACTTGACTTCCCACCAGACCTGAATGACCAGCAGGTCCGTATCGCAGATCAACAGGGACGGCTTGCCAGCCAGGGCGTCGCGCTCCAAACGCATTTGCTCTCGGGCAATGGCCAGCACGTCGTCCTTGGCGTAAGCGGCCGGCGTCAGCCCGTTGCGCTGCATGTAGCCCCGCGCCGCCTCGGGCGCCAAGGGCGCTCCATAGCTCTCCGCCAGCGCCTCCGCCAAGGTGGTCTTGCCGCTGCACTCCGCCCCGACGAGGCAGACGATGAGCGTTGCCGGCCTCATGCAGCCGTTGCCGCCAGCGCCTCCCCCACCGGAGCCTGCAGCCAACGCGGTCGCCCGATGATTCCCCCCTTGCTAGGCGAGCCCGCGAAGCATGGGTGGATCACATAGGACAGCATCGCCAGGGAGGACTTGCCGGTGTTGCTTGGGGCGATGCGGATGGTGAGCGGACGGAAATTGGCGTTCGCCCGTGCGCTTGGGCCGAAGCCGCGAACCTGAGGCCGGTGGTTGCTGGAGATGTTGCGCTTCTTCGTGCGCGGCATGACTGTCCTGCAAGCGCTTTTGACCAGTGCCGTTTCGGTAGAGCCATCGACCGAAGATTTGGTCCAGCCTATAGGCCGCCACCGCCAATTTCAACATCCGGGTGCCGCCGGTCGAAGGGCTGTTGGCGAAAGCCCTGCCCGCACCCAAGCCCGCCAAGGGAGCACCATCAAGCGCTTGCTCGGCGATGGCTACGCGGCCCAAGGCGGCTTGCTCGGCGGCCACAACCGCACACTCGGCGACGCCAACGGAGACTTGAGCATGAACGAATTCGGTTTCTGGAAATGCTTTTTCGCCGTGCTGCCGGCCCTGCTGACTAGCCAGATCATCGGCGGGCTGGTGGTTGTCTTCGGTTTGGGCAAGGCAACGGCAACCTTGTTCGGCGGCTAGCATGGCGAACCGAAACCCTGTACCATCTCGCTTGCGCCCTAGGCGGGGCGCGGCTTCCATCCTGGGCGCCCATGCGTCCATGCCCGCCAAGGGCGCAACCGCAACTAAGAGGGCAGACCAATGAGCAAAAGCGAACAGACCGGGGGGGGGGGGGGGTACGGAAATGACGCCCCGCAAGGAACGCAAGCCGTCCGGCAAGCGGCCTTGGCGCAAGCCTCGTGTGCGGTTGATCGTGGTGGACTTCACCCTATCGGGGGGGCCAAACGCGCCGGAGTCGGATTATGAAGGGCCCGATGCTGGGCCCGGTGACCAAGACAGGTACAGAACGCCTGTGTCTTAATGGCGAAACGGAACACTGCAAAACCGCGCAAACGCTTGGTGACTTGCGCCGAGGCGGACGGAACCGAATTCACCCATGCGGGGCCAGTGCCTGTTGGTTCTCCCTTCACGCCTAGAAAGGCACTGGCCCCGCGCATTGACGCGCCCACGGAATGACCCGCCCCAAGGCCAACCAGCTGGGCTGGCGGCGTGCTAACGAGGTGGGACAAGCCCCCGCACACCCCGCCTTCCCATGCTCCGCGCCCTTGGGCTTGGATGCGGTGACGGCGCTGTGCGCATCCCGGACGATCGGGCGCTCCCCTCAAAAAGTCCGATAAGGCGGTGATCCCGTTCAACCGGATGCGGGCGGCCCCACCCTGTGGCAAAATTCGCGGTTGCGGCGCCGGCGCCGTGTTCGTGATTGGAGGGCCGCTTGGCCAAATGCATCGCCATTGTTGAGGACGACCCGGACCAGAGGGTCAACTACGCGGACGCCATCATCAAGAAGGGCTACGAGGTGGTGGCCTACGGCAGCCGCCAGGAGGCTCGGGACTGCATGGCGGAAGACCTGCCGGATTTGGTGATTCTGGACATCATTCTGGGCGAGGAGGTGGACGCCGGCTTCCAGCTCTGCCGGGAGCTGCTGTCCAAGTCCCCCTCCCTGCCGGTGATCTTCCTCACCGAGCGCATCAACGAGATCGACAAGATCTCCGGGTTGCGCCTCGGCGCCTGGGACTATCTGCCCAAGCCGATTTCCCTGGACTACTTGGCGGAGCGCATCTCCTCCCTGCTGCGCATCAGCGAGGTGCGCCTAGAGAACGCCGAACGGGAAAGCTCCACCGCCCGGCGCATCGGCCGCCTCACCTTGGACGAGAAGGCGCTGCTCGTTTCCTGGCGGGGGCATCGGATCGACCTTTCCGGCACCGAATTCCGCATGCTCGCCAACTTGGTGCGGGCCCCCGGCCACGCCGTCAGCTACGCCACGCTGATGAACGCCACCATGCAGAGCTTGGTGACCAACAACACCATCAACACCCACATGCGCAACATCCGCAAGAAGTTTGAACTAGCTGACGCCGACTTCGACTGCATCAAGAGCGAATACGGCTTCGGCTATAGGTGGACGCTGCAATGAAGCTGCTGAAGCGCTTGCGCGGCCCGCGCATCGGCACCAAGCTCATGCTGCTGAGCCTGACCCTTCTGGCGGTGCCCTGGTTCAGCTATCGGCAGTTGCTGGAGATGGAGCGGCTGCTGGTTGAGGGCCAGTCGCAGGCGCAACTGCTGACCGCGGAGGGCATTTCCACCCTGTTCAACGGCCGCGAAGACCTGTTCAACGACCTTCCGGTGACGATCGAGGACTACGAGTCCCTCTTCGCCCATCCCCTTGAGAACAACATCCGCCTGGACGGCAGCTATGATGATTGGGGCGACGAGGACGGCGAGCGGCTGCTGCAGTTCGGCCCGCCCGCCGGGGACGACGG
Source organism: Candidatus Azophilus sp. (assembly GCA_965200465.1). Lineage (GTDB taxonomy): Bacteria > Pseudomonadota > Gammaproteobacteria > Pseudomonadales > Azotimanducaceae > Azophilus. The sequence continues at coordinate 1,480,946 of OZ241358.1, forward strand.
CGCCTTTAGGCTTGCCCTGGGCGAACGGGCCGGGCAGCTGCACGTCTTCGTGGAGGTGGACGACCCCAACATCGTTTATCGAAACCCGGACTATCTGCGCTTGGACAACGCCGACCACCTGCGCCTTTCGTTCATCCGCTCGGACGGCGGCGACGGCCGCATCAGCCTGGTGTTCGCCGAACCCGGCGTCGTCAGCGCCTACGCCATGGACCAAGACTGGAAGTTCGCCACCACCGGCGCGCCGGAAACAGCCGTTTCCGGCTTCATGGCCCTCACCAAATCCGGTTGGGCCTTGGAGTTCCGCCTGTCCTTGGAGCTATTGGGGTCCCGCCGCTATTTCGCAGTCTCCGCAGCCGATGTGGACGATGCGCAAACCAGGCAACTGGCCAACCTGACCCAAACCCTGCCGAAAGCCGGCAAGGAGAGCTTCAACCTGGTGGTGCTGCGCTCGCCGGAAGTTCTGAACATCATCCAGGGGCTAGGCTACTCCGGGGCGCACATTCTGGTCATTGACGCCCAGCAGCGGGTGCGGGCGGAGTCCGGCACCCACATCGCCCCAACGCCCGCCGCGGAGGGCGACTTCCTCTCCAGACTCATTCACCAGGGGTTTGAGGCGATACGCCCCCTGGTGCATCAGGTCAGCACCTTGACGGCTTGGGAAAACGCCGGCGGCGGCCCGTCCTCCCTGACCGCCAATGAAGTCATCAGCGCCTCCTTGGACGGCCGGCCCATGGCCGTGCGCCGCGCCGTTGACGAACAGTTGGAGATCATCATGGCCACCCATCCCATCGTCTCCAAGGATGCGGTCATCGGCACGGTGGTGGTGGAGCAGAACATCGACGACATCTTGAGTTTCCAAAGGGCGGCGCTGGAGCAGGTGATCCTGCTGTCCGTCGTCAGCCTGCTGGCGGTGCTGATCGCTCTGCTGGCGTTCGCCGGGCGCTTGGCTTGGCGCATTCGCCACCTTCGCCAGGAGGCGAGCACCGCCATCGACCGCTACGGCCGCCTGCAGGCGACTGCCCTGCACAGCGAAATAGACAGCGGCGACGAGATCGGCGATTTGGCCCGCAGCATTTCCAACATGCTTTCCAAGCTGCACCAGCACAACCATTTTCTGGAAAGCATGCCGCGCACCCTGCGCCATGAAATCAACAATCCCCTCAATACGTTGAGCACGTCCTTGCAGAACCTCGCCGAGGAAACCCCCGGGGTGCAGGACAGCAAGTATTTGGCCAGCGCCAAGAACGGCGTCACCAGAATCGGCGCCATCGTGCAGAACCTGGCCGACGCGGCCAACCTGGAGGAATCGTTGAAGGCGGAGGAGCTTGAGGCGGTGGACATACAAAGGCTGCTCAAGAGCTACGTCGCCAATTGCGCCTCGATCAACCCAAACTGCAAATTCATCTACGTCGGCGTTCAAGGGCCGGTTTACGCAAAGGTGTCGGACTACCGGATAGAGCAGTTGCTCGACAAGATCATCGACAACGCCATCGACTTCCATCGTCCCGGCAGCCCGATCACCGTTCAGCTTGACGTTCGGCGGGATTGCCTGCGCATCGTGGTGGCCAACCGCGGGCCGGTGCTGCCGGATGATTCCGGCAAGTCCCTGTTCGACTCAATGGTCAGCCACCGGGGGCCGCAGAATCGGCTGCACTTCGGTTTGGGGCTCTATGTGGTGCGGGTCATCGCCGAACACCACGGCGGCTACGCGAGGGCGTTGAACCTAGTCGATGGCAGCGGCGTGGCGGTGATGGCGGAACTGCCCCTAGCCGAACCGCCGGCCGCGCCGGCCGCGCAAACGGAGCAGGCGGCGGCGGCGGAACCGGACGATCACGCCAGCCTGTACAGAGCGGCCAGCTGAACGTCCCCGTCCGTTGTCAGTTTGCCATCGCCCACCAAATGCGCCACTGAGGCGAGCACGCTGCGCGCCGCCGCTGGATACATGAACTCCGGCAGCTCCTTGTACATCAGCGGCACCATCGCCTCAATGCGGTGAACGCCTTGGCCGACGCAGGCCAGGACTTGCTCCTCCCGCCGGCGGCGATGGGCGATGAAGGCCCGCACATGCGGCTTGGGGTCTTCAATGCTCGGCCCATGCGTGGGCCAGTACAGCTCGTCGTCGCGCTCAAGCAGTTTCTCCAAGCTGGCGATGTAGGCTCCCATGTCGCCGTCCGGCGGCGATATGATGCTGGTGGACCAGCCCATCACATGGTCGCCGGTGAACAGCGCCTTCTCCCCCTGCAACTGGTAGCACATGTGGTTGGAGGTGTGGCCGGGGGTGTGTATGCACTCAATGGACCAGTCGCCGCCGTGCAGAACGTCGCCGTCGCGCAGCAGGCGGTCCGGCTGAAAGTCCATGTCGCCGCCCTCCTCCACCGGCACGCCCTGTTCAAGCTTGCCGCTGCCGTGCGGGCCATAGGCGTAGGTCTTGGCGTCGGTGTGCTCCTGCAGCAGGCGGCAGCCCGGCGAATGATCGGTGTGCGTATGAGTCACTAGGATGTGGCTGATGGACTCGCCCTCCAGCCCTTCGAGCAGCATGGCGATGTGCGCACTGTCCGCCGGGCCGGGGTCTATGACGGCCACGTCGCCCCGCCCGACAATGTAGGTTCCGGTGCCGTAGAGGGTGAAGGGGCTGGGATTTTCGGCAACGATGCGTCGAATTCCGGGCGCCACCTCGGCGACTTCACCATAGACGAAGTTCAATTCGCGGCGAAACGGGATTTTCACTGCCATGGACTTTCACCGCCCAACATCGAACCCCACGCACCAGCGCCCTGAAGTTGGCCTTCACCCGCCTCCAAGAGCGCCCCAACCGACGGGGAGGCGCGAGAATACAAGCCTTTCGGCCTGAAGTCCATTACTGCCAGGACTGGCGCAGCGCCCGCCATTGCGTCTCGTCCGGCTTCACGGTAAGGGCTAGGTCAAGGTAATGCCGGGCTTCGCCGCGCAGGCCGGCGTCGAACGCCTCCTGCGCCACCTCGGCAAGGCGAAGCGCCGCCTGCTCGAGCAGTTCGCCGGCTCGGGCGTTGTCCGGGTCCAGCCTTTGGATGTCCCGCAGCAGCGACACTGCGCTGGCGTCCCGCGGTTCCGTGATGAACCCCTGCCCCAGCAGTGCCTCCGCCTCCTCCAGTTTCTCGTTGATGGTGGCGAGGGCCTGCACCTGTTGGTCGAGATTGGCCTTGATTTCGTCCAAGGCGCCGGCGTCGATGCCGGCCGCCCCTGCTTGGTCGAGCAGCGCCTCCACGCCGCTGAGATCGCCCCCTTCAAACATCCGCGCCGCATCCGTAAGCAAGCGCGAAGTGATCTCATCAAGACCCTGCAAGGCGATGCCGTTGTCAGGCGCCGTGGCCAGAACCCGGTTGTACAGCTGCGCCGCGTTCTCTCCGGGCGGATGCACCAACAAGCCTTCGGCGCGATAGACGCCGGCTTGCTGCAGCAGTTCCTCTATGGTGGTCAAGGCGGTGGTGGCTTGCTGAATTCGCTCACGCACCAGCGCCAGAGCGGGCAGTTCGTCGTTGGCGGTCGTCGCCCTTTCCAAGTAAATGATGGCTGCATCGACGTTGCCCTGCTCCAGGGCCCGCTCGGCCAAACCGGCGTAATGGTCGGCCAAGGCGGCAAGCTCCGTTAGGGCCTCTGGATGGCCGGGGGCAAGGCGCAGGACTTCCTGATAGGTTTGTATGGCCACCGTGGCGGCGGGAATCTGCGACAGTCCCTGATTGCGCAGCAACGCCTGGGCGGTGCCCAAAAGAGTGTTGGCCGCCCGCCTGTTTATCAGTTCGCGCTCCAAGTCCACCAACCGCTCGTCGTCCGGAAACGCCACTTCCATTTCCGCGAGATCGGCCGCCGCGCTCTCCAGATCGTTGCGCTCCAAGGCCGCCGCAACGTTCCGGCGCCACTGCTCTGATAGGTCCGCAATCGCCTGCAACGCCGCTTCGGCGCCGGAGTCCAAGGCCAGAACTCGCCGATAGCCGGCAACAATGGCCGACAACCTTCCCCCCGGGTCTTCCTGCAGGGACTGCGCCTCCGCCCAAGCGCTCTGCAGGGCGGAATCTTCCGCCAAGCCCACCTGAGCCAGCAACGTTGGCATCCAGCGTGACGGCGGCTGCAACCAGTAGAGAGCTCCTGCGGCCAGCGCCAACCCCAGGCCGGCCGCCCACCATCCCCAGCGGAAGGGCCGTCGGCTTGGGCGGCGCTCGACGCCCCCTAGGGACTCCCGATGGACGAAGCCCAACTCGCTTTCCGTGCGCCGGATCTCCTGAGCGGTCACGGCCTCGGTTTTGACTGTGAACGACTTCAAGGAACCAGTGCGGCGCACCGCCTCCAAAGCGCTTTTGAACGCCGCGCCGGATTGGAATCGACGCTCCGGCTCCGTCGCCAGCGCTTGCTCCAAAACCGGCTGCAAAGGCATCAGGTGCGCCGGCAGCCTTGGCGCAAAGTCCAAGAGATCGACGCGGCGCCCGAAGTTGAGGCTCGAGCCGCTCAGCACCTCCCCAGTCAGGGCGTTGTGCAGCACGGCGCCCAAGCTGAACAGGTCGGACCTGTGGTCCAAAGGAGCGCCGGCCGCTTGCTCCGGGCTTAGGAAGGCGTGTTGGTGGACCTCCGGCGACGCATCGTCGAAAGCAACCGCCTCCAAGGGACAGGGCTCCAAAAGCACCGCCTCCACCTCGGAGCGGAACAGGATGCTGGTCGGCCTGATCCCCCCAAGCACCATGTCATTCCGGTGGAGGTAGTCGAGCGCATCGCAGATGCCGCCCACCGCCGTCAGCAGGTTGTGTACGCCCATGCCCCAAGCCAGGTTCTGGTCCAGTGTGCCGCCTTCCAAATACTCCATCACCAAATAAAGGAGCTGGCCTTCGGCGCCGATGCTTTCGATGTGGACAATATGCGGGTGCCCGAACCCCGGCTGCAGGGATCCGTGGCTGCGCAACCGATGCAGGCGATTGGCGGCGTCGCCGTCCGCGCATTGCGCAACCTTGATGGCGACGCGGCGGTAGGGATGCAGCCGCGACGCCAAATAAACGCGGGAGCGTTGGGAATGGCCTAGCTCCCGTTCGGTCTGAAAGCCGGGGATGTCCACGGGCTTAGAGTACTTCGAACCAAATGGCCTGCAATTCACCTGCTACGAGATTGCCCAAGACGAAATGGCCATCGGCAATGATGAACTCCCCGTCCAGGCTGGTGGCGAGGCCGCGGCCATGGGCGAGGCCGTTAACGCATGAGTCGCTGCTGAACATCCAAGGCCGGTCACGCAGCCGCAGCCGACAGCGCGCATTTTCGGCCAACGGCGCATTGGAGAGCAAAAGGCCGTCCTCCCAGTGCTGCAGCGCCATGCTGCCGTCCGGCTCCGCCTTGACGCCGTAGCCGTGCATCTTGCCGCTGCGGAACTGGCCGCGGTAAACGGTGCCGTCCCGCCAATGCAAAACGCCCAGGCCGTGCCGCCGCCCGTTCTCAAAGTCCCCAAAGTAGCGGTTGCCGTTGGCCCAGTGCAGGGCGCCTTGGCCGGAACGGGCGCCTTCCTTGAAGCGACCTTCGTAGCGGCTGCCGTCCGGGTAGTTGGAAGCGCCTTGGCCATGCGGTTCGCCAGCGCTGAATTCACCGACGTAAACCGCCCCGGAGCGCCACTCGAAGCGCCCTTGGCCGCTGCGCTGGCCGTGCGCGTACTCGCCTTCGTAACGGTCTCCATTGGCCCACAGGTAAAGGCCGCGGCCATGCATCCTGTCGTTGGCGAACCGGCCTTCATAGCGGTCGCCGCTTTCCCAGGAGAGGGCGCCGGCGCCATGCCGTTGGTCGTCCTTGAAACCACCGACATAGGTGCGCCCGTCCCTCCAGAAGTAGGCGCCCTGCCCGTGCATGCGGCCGGCTAGGAAGTCTCCCTCATAGCGGTTGCCGTTGGCCCACATGTAAACGCCCTTGCCGGTGCGCTGGCCATCCACCATGCCGCCCTCGTAAACGTCCCCGTTGTCCAGCCGGTGGACACGGCCTTCGGCCAAGGCGGCGAGGAGCGCCAAGGCCGGAAAAAAGACTAAAATGCGCAAGGTTCGGCGGCGCAACGGCATCTTCATTCAACCGACGGCGGTATAAACCGCATACCTTACTCGAATTGAGCCAGATTTTCCTTGCATCCATCTGCCTGGGCGTTGGCTGCTTCAGCGGCTTTCTCGGCGGGTTGCTGGGCATCGGCGGCGGCATTGTCATCGTTCCGGCACTCATCGTTCTCTTCGATTGGAGCGGGCTGCTGCCGCTGCAGCACAGCACCGCCGCGGCGGTGGCCACCTCCCTCGCCTGCATCGCCTTCACTTCGCTTTCCGCCGCCGCCGCCCAAGTTCGGGCGCGGCAGGTCGATTGGCGCATCGTGCGGCGCTGGGCGGCGCCGGTGGTCTTGGGCGCACTCCTCGCCGGGCGCTTGGCGCCTGCTTTGCCGGCGCCCGCCTTCCGCAGCTTCATCGGGCTGTTTCTGGGCGCCGTGTCCATCGTCATGCTGACCCGCTGGACGCCCAGTCCGCACCGCAGTTTCCCCAACCCGGCGCCGGCCAGCGGCATCGGCTTCGCCGCCGGCCTAGTGTCCGGCGCCGCCGGCATCGGCGGCGGCAACCTCATGGTGCCCACCATGGTTTACTTCAACACGCCGATGCATAGGGCCACCGCCACCTCCAGCAGCCTGGGCGCACCCTTGGCGGCGGCCGGTGCGCTGGGCTACATGCTGTTTGCGCCGGCCATCGTCCCCACGCCGGCTTTCATGCTGGGCTACGTCCACCTGCCGAGCGGCCTGGCCGTCACCTTGGGGGCGATGGCCGCGGCGCCCCTCGGCGTTTGGGCCGCCCATCGAGTCAACGCCTCGGCCTTGCGCCGGCTGTTCGGCGCCTTGCTCATCCTGGCGGCGGCGCGGATGCTGCAATCCGCTTGGGCCGCTCTGTAGCCCGGGCGTTCGGGCGTCAGGCGAGCCGGCGAATCTGGATGGCGTCGGTTTGGGCGCTGGCCAGCGCATCGGAGATGACCACCGCCTTGGCGCCGTCGCCGAGCACACCGCGTTCACGCAACAGGGCGAAAGCCCGTTGCAGGGTCTTTTCCGGCTCCCTGCTGAAGTCCATTCGGAAACTGGCCACCGCCCGGTTCAGATACAGGCGCCGGCGGGTGCGGCTGTCGTTGGTGAAGGCGTAGATCGGCACCGTCGGCGGACGGGCGTTGGTCACCAGATCCGCAGTGACGCCGCGGCGGGTGATGACGACTATGCCGTCGGCCTTGATGGATTCGGCCAGGGCCACGGCATGGATGGCCAGCTGCTGCTTGTCGGTCGGCGCCTCCAAGGACCGCTCATAGCCCAAACCGGGATACCTTTCCGCCGCCTCGGTGATTTGCACCAATTGCTCGACGCAGCGCACCGGATGCTCGCCAACGCTGGTCTCTCCGGACAGCATGACGGCGTCGGCGCCCTCATAGACCGCGTTGGCCACATCGGTAACCTCGGCCCGGGTGGGAATGGGGTTGTGGATCATGGACTCCAGCAAGTGCGTAGCGACAATGCAGCGACGGCCCAAGCGGGCGCAGGCGTGGACGATGCGCCGCTGCACGTTGGGCAGGTCGGCAATGTTCGTCTCAATGCCCAGATCGCCTCTGGCCACCATCACCCCGTCCGCCGCTGCGGTAATGGCGTCAATGTTGGCAACGCCCTCCCAATCCTCGATCTTGGCCAGCACCAGAGTGCGGGCGCCGCCCTCCCGAATGATGGAGCGGGCCTGCTCCACGTCTTGCGCGGTGCGGACGAAGGAAACCGCAATGTAGTCCACTTCGTGCTCAAGGCCGAACTCGATGTCGGCGCGGTCCTTGGCCGTGATGGAGGGCAGGTCGATGCGCACACCGGGCAGGTTGACATGCCGTTTGCTGCCCAGCCAACCCCCATCGATGACCCGGCAAACGAGGCGCTTGCCGCGGTTTTCGAGCACCTCGAAGTTGATCAGGCCGTTGTCCACCGTGATGCGGTTGCCGGGTTCGACGATGTCAACCAATTCCTGATAGTTCACCTGAATGGAGGAGGTCTCCACGTCGTCGTCGCCGCGCACCGACAGCGACACTACCTGGCCGGTCTTGAGGTCCATGGGCTCGGCCACATCGCCGGTGCGGATTTCCGGGCCTTGGGTGTCCAGCATCACGGCGACGGGGTCCCGCACTTGGCGGTTCAACGTCTTGATCCAGCGGATGACCTGCGCGGCGCCGACATGGTCGGCGTGGGACATGTTCAGGCGAATGAGGTTCATGCCCGCCTCCGCCATCTGCTTAAGCAGCGGATGCTTGGCGGTGGCGGGGCCGATGGTGCAGATGATCTTGGTGCGGCGAAAGGTCACGGGCGAATTTCCAACATGAAGGCCGTCAGCGGCTTGGCGCAACATCGCCAGCAAGCATAGACGCTTGCCGAAATTTTGCCACCGTTGCGGCCGCTTCGGCTCGGCGCACGGTCTGCGCGCACCAGTGGCAAAGAGGCGGCGTTCACGTTGGCGGAGCGCCGCCGAGCGGTGCCCCAAAATTACGAACGGCTAGACAATTTACTTGCCGTTCATTTTTTATCCCATTGATGAACAAGAAGTTTTCAATCTTTTCGGGTCGCTGCGCTGCGGGCGGCGGCCAACTCCTGGGAAGCGGTTCTGGACAGAAAGTCCAAGTCCGAGCCCAGCGTCACGAACTGAAAGCCACGCTGCAGATGGCGCTGGGCGAACGTCAGGCTGGAGGCGTGAACGCCAACGGCGACGCCCCGCTTGCCGCAGGCGGCCTGTATCCGATGCACGGCCTCGGCGTGGGAGGGGTCGTCGTTGTCGCCCCGGGGCGCTAGGCCGATGGCCAACGCCAAGTCGTTGGGGCCTATGTAAATGCCGTCCAAGCCGGGAGTGGCGGCGATTTCGTCCAGGTTCTCCAAGCCTTGCGCGGTCTCGACCATGGCGATGCAGGCGATCTGGTCGTTGGCGTCCTTGGCGTAGGCTTCCCGGCCGCCGTGCAGGGCGGCGCGAACCGGGCCGAAGGAGCGGTTGCCGGCCGGCGGATAACGGCAGGCGGCCACCGCCTGCTCGGCGTCCGCCCGACTGTTGATCATGGGCACGATGACGCCGTAGGCGCCGGCGTCAAGGGCCTTCATGATCTCGTAGGGCTCGTTCCAGGGCACCCGCACCAGGGGCGTGGTCTCCGTAGCGGAAACGGCCGGCAGCATCGAGGTCAGGTCCTTGTAGTCCAGCAAGCCGTGCTGCAAGTCCATGCAGAGCCAGTCGAAGCCGAGGTTCGCCAAGGTTTCGGCAATGTGGACGTTGGCCAGGGATAGCCAAACGCCAATGGTCCGCTCCCCTTGGCGCCAGGCCGCCAGTGCCTTGTTTGGACGCATCAAGCCCCCTCAAGCCGCCTAGATGCGGCAACGATAACACGCGGGCGCGCCCGCCCAACCCAAGGCCGCCGGCGGCAACCCAAGGGGATGCGCCGGCGGTTTGGTCCAGGCCGGACTACTTGCCGAATTTGTGGCGCAGGGTGTACCAGCTTGGATAGGGAATGGGCCGCGGGTCTTTCTTTGAGGTCCAAAAGCGCACGACTCGCCCGTCGGAAAGGCGCAGCGCCTTGGCCACGTCCTTGTTGGACAGGCCCTTGCGATCCATCCATAGGCGCAACTCTTCCGCAGTGGGAGGATATTTCTTCACGGCGTGGACCATGCGGACTGCTGTGCGGATGCTACAACAGCACCCTAAAGCCGCGCCATAGCCGGCGCAGCCTGTTCTGCGCCGCGGCGGCCCTCTGCCCTACCGCGCCATGTAGATGCCGGCCAGGGCCAAGCAGACGCTGACCACCAGGCCGGCGAACGCCTTGGCCGCGTCCCGGCCTATCAGCTTGGCGGTGGCCAAGCGGGCGCCGCCGGCCTGCAGGGTCATGGCGATCTCCCGCCCGGCCAGCAGGCCCAGGAACACCCAAGTGGTGCTCATGGGCATGTTGCTCCATTCCTTGAAGACCAAGAGGATGAGGCCGTAGATGAAGTCGATGATGGTGGCCGAGCGGGTGTCCTCGGTGAGGGTCTTGGAGGTGACCACCTTCTGGATGGCGCCGCCGCGCTGATAGTAGATGAGGGCCTGCATGGCGACCAAGGTGGCGACGGCGCCCAACAGCGCCCCAAAGCCGATGCTGCGGGGCAGGAAGACGAAGATGTTGGCCAAGTCCTGAATCAGCCATTGGCTCCACAGAAATGCAGTGGTGCCCCATTGCAGGATCACCCAGCGCAGCGCCCCGGCCTCGGCGGAGCCGGCTTGGCGGCGCAGCTGTGCGTTCAGCCGACGCACGGCGAAATACACCCCAATGGCGAGCACGAAGGCGACGAAGTAGCCGGACAGGGACTTGACCAGCATGGCCTCGATGTTGCCCGGCGCAAAGACGCTCAGCACCAGAAATGTGGTGCTGACCGGCGCGCCGAAGCGGGTCAGCACCAGCAGGGTGAAGGGCGCCAGGACGTGCAGCCAGTTGACGCCCCCCTGCGGCTCCGGGAAGGCGGCCAAGCGCCCGTAGGCGGGGTCCCCGTCATAGGCCAGCCAGCCGTAAACCAGCACCGCCGCCAAGATGCCGCTGCTGAAGATCCACAGCGCCCACCACGGTCGATGCGCGTTGGAGGCCAGAAAGGTGCCCAAGGTCTGTATGGAGTCGTTGGAGACCACCGCATAGGCGGCCAAGGCGAAGCCGACGAGCATGAGAATTTCGGCCGGCATCGGATCAACGCTGATGCTTCATGCCGCTCGCCAAGGTCGGCCAAGCGGCCAGTAAATAGACGGTCATGGACCACAACGTCATGATGGTGGCTGCGTACAGCAGCCCGTAGCCCACCAACACCCAGGCGCTTGCCAGGTCCGGCGGCTGCGCCAGCAGCATGGCGATGGCGGTCATTTGCAGGGCCGTTTTCACCTTGGCCAAGCGGACGACGGCCACCCGCCCACGCCGGCTCATCTCCGCCATCCACTCGCGCAGGGCGCTGATGAAGACTTCGCGGCTGATGATGACGATGCCGGCGAAGGTCATCCAAGGGTTGGCGTGCCGCCCCACCAAAAGGGTCAGCGCGGTCACTACGATGAGTTTGTCGGCAACGGGGTCGATGAAGGCGCCGAAGCGGGTGGTTTGCCCAAGCTTGCGCGCCAAGTAGCCGTCCAGCCAATCCGAGAAGGCCGCCAAGGCGAACAGGGCGCTGGCCAGCAGGTAGGTCTCCGCGCCAGGCAGCAGGTAGGCGAGCGCGAACACCGGCACCAGAATGATTCGCCCAAAGGTCACCCAATTCGGCAGATTGACTCCTCGCATGGCGGTTATTCGGCGTGCAGGGCGCCGAACACCTCCTCGGCGAGACGGCGGCTGATGCCCGGCGCCTTGGCGATTTCCTCAACGCTGGCACCCTTGAGGGCCGACAACCCACCAAAATGGCTCAACAGACCCTTGCGCCGCTTCGCGCCAACGCCGTGTACGCCGTCGAGTTCCGAGCGCCGCCGCCGCTTCATGCGCTTCTGTCGATGGCCGGCGACAGCGAAGCGATGCGCCTCGTCGCGAATGTGCTGCAGCAGGTGGAAGGCGTCGGAGTGCGGCGGCAGGGCCAACTCCTCACCATCCAGGAAGAAGCGCTCCAAGCCGGGTTTGCGGCCGGTGCCCTTGGCGACGCCCAACACCGCCACGCCCTGCACCTGCAGCTCGTGCAGCACCGCGGCGGCGCGGCCGGCCTGGCCCTTGCCGCCGTCCACCACCAGAACTTCCGGCAACGCCCCCTCGCCTTGGCGCAGGCGCGTATAGCGGCGCCGCAGCGCCTGCTCCATGGCGCCGTAGTCGTCGCCGCGGACAACGCCCTTGATGTTGAACCGCCGATAGTCCGACTTCAGTGGGCCGTCCCTGTTGAACACCACGCAGGAGGCCACCGTGGCTTCGCCAAAGGTGTGGCTGATATCAAAGCACTCCAGACGGTTCGGGGCGTCCTCCAAACCGAGGGCTTCCTGCAGGCCGAGCAAGCGGGAGAAGACGTTGCGTTTGTCCGCCAGATAGGTGCTTAAGCTGACGTTGGCGTTGTCCAGCGCAAGCTGCCGCCAACGGGCGCGTTGGCCGCGCACCTCGGCGGCCACCTCAACGCGGCGGCCAACGCGCTCCCGCAGCGCCGCCGCCAGAATGTCGGCGCCGTCGATGGGCAATGACGGGATGACGCTCTTGGGAACGTCCCGGTCGCCGCCGCCCAAATAGAACTGCGAAAGGAAGGCGCCCAACAGCCGCGCCTCCCCCACGCCAAGCTCGTTGCGGGGAAACCAAGCCCGCTGCCCAAGCATCCGCCCGGCGCGGATGAACAAAGCCTGAATGCAGGCTTGGCCGCTGCCATCGACTATGGCGAACACGTCGGCGTCGCCTTCGGAAGCGTAAACGCATTGCTGCTCCTGCACTGTTCGCAATTGCGCGATCTGGTCCCGGTAGCGGGCGGCGCGTTCAAAATCCAGCCGCTTTGACGCCCTGTGCATGTTTTCCTTGAAAGCCTCCAGGACCCGGTTGCTGCGCCCCTCCAGGAAGAGGACGCCAAGGGCCACGTCACGCCGATAGTCGCGCCGGTCGATAAGCCCCACGCAGGGTGCGCTGCAACGTTGGATCTGGTGCTGCAGGCAGGGCCGGGAGCGGTTCTTGAAGAAGGCGTCGTCGCACTGGCGCAGGCGGAACAGCTTCTGCAGGATGTTGAGGCTTTCGCGCACCGCGCTCGCCGAGGGATAGGGGCCGAAGTAGCGGGCCGCCTTGCGCCGGACGCCGCGGTGGAAGCTTAAGCGCGGGAAGTCCTCCGCCGCCGTCAATTGGATGTAGGGGTAGGATTTGTCGTCGCGCAGCACCACGTTGTAGGGGGGGCGCTCCTTCTTGATCAGGCTTTGCTCGAGCAGCAGCGCCTCGGTTTCGCTGTTGGTGACGGTGACGTCCAGGTCGGCGACCTTGGCGATCAGGGCCAGGGTCTTGCTGTCCAAGCCTCGGGCGCGGAAGTAGCTGGTGACGCGGCGCCGCAGATTGCGCGCCTTGCCGACGTAGAGCACCTTGCCGGCGCCGTCGAGCAGGCGATAGACGCCGGGCTTTTGGCTAAGGCCGGCAAGATGGATGCGGAGAGCGGAGGGATGCGCGGCGGCCGTCATGGCCGCCAATATAACCCGAATCCCCTTGCCAAGGGCGCCTAGGCGCGCCGACCGCCTCAGCCGACGTCGGCGAAGCCGGTGGCCTCCGGTCGAATCAAGCCGTAGCGCACCGACAAGAGGGTCAGCTCCACGTCGCTGGAGACGCCGAGCTTTTCAAAAATTCGGTATCTGTAGCTGTTCACGGTCTTCGGTGAAAGATGCAGATTCTCGGATATGGCGTTGACCTTATGGCAGTTGATGACCATCAGCATGATTTGCATTTCCCGGCCCGACAGACGGTTGAAGGGCGAGCCCTGCTCCGTGTCGAACGCTTCAATGGCAAGCTGCTGGGCAATCTCCGAACAGACGTAGCGGCGGCCGGCATAGACCTTGCGAATGGCTAAATGCAGCTCGTCCTGATGCACTCCCTTGGTGAGGTAGCCGATGGCGCCGGCGCGCAGCATTTGCACAGGAAAGGGATTGGTTTCGCAGGCGGTCAACGCAATCACCCTAACGTCCGGGTTCATGCGGCGTATGCGGACGGTGGCTTCAAGGCCGCCAATGCCCGGCATGAGGATGTCCATCAACACCACATGGGGCATCAGTTCCCGAGCGAGATCGACCGCCTGTTCGCCGCTTTCGGCCTCCGCCACTATGTTGAAGCCGTTGGCTTCCGGCAACATCTTCCTAAGGCCCATTCGGAACAGCCGATGGCTGTCCACAACGAGAATCCGAATCATGCGTCCACCCCCTTTGCCCCTGTTGTTTTTGGTGCGCGTAACCCTACCAAGGTGCGTTGGGCTGGCAATGCCGTCTGGTCAATTTCGCAAGGGCATTCCAGCAATGTCGGCTTGCCAATATGCTGGTGATATCAGTTTTGGTTGCGCACGAAGCCCAAAGCGCCGCTTCCAAGCCGTCCATTTGCTCCGCTTGGCGCAAAAGCCGGTCAAGGGGATAATGGCCTTAAACAGACGGAGCAGGACATGCGGTTCGTCACGTTCAACGTCAACGGCATTCGCGCCCGCCTGCACCAGGTGGAGGCGGTCACCGAGCGGCATCGCCCGGACGTGCTCGCCGTGCAGGAGACCAAAGTGGAGGACGGCGCGTTTCCCGCGGAGGCGGTGCGCGCCCTCGGCTACGAGCATGCGGTGACATACGGGCAGAAGGGGCACTACGGCGTGGCCCTGTTCTCGCACGCGCAGCCCACGGACGTGCGGCTTGGGTTCCCTTGGCGCGAGGCAACTCAGCAGCGGCGCTTCATCTCGGCCCGCTATGCAATCGGCCGGCGCTCGGTGCAGGTCATCAACGGCTACTTTCCACAGGGCGAAAGCCGCGACCATCCGGTCAAGTTTCCCGCCAAGGCGCAATTCTACGGGGACCTGCTGCGCTACCTCAGCGACCATTGCGACCCGGCGGAAGCGCTAATCCTGGCCGGCGACATGAACGTGGCGCCGGAGGATGCGGACATCGGCATTGGCGAGGACAACCGCAAACGCTGGCTTAGGAGCGGCAAAACCAGCTTCCTGCCGGAGGAGCGGGAATGGCTGGCGGCCCTCATGGAGTGGGGGCTGACGGACGTTTACCCACGGCAGGTGGGCGCTGGCGAACGCCTTTACAGTTGGTTCGACTACCGCAGCCGCGGCTTTGAACGGGAGCCCAAACGCGGCCTGCGCATCGACTTGGTGCTCGCCACCGCCCCCTTGGCGGAGGCGGTTGCGGACTGCGGCATCGACTACCGCATGCGCAGCGGCGCAAGGCCATCGGACCACTGCCCCGTCTGGTGCAGTTTCCGCACCGGCCAAGTTTAGTCCAAGTCTTGAGCTGCGTCCCCCGACAACACGAACTCCACGCCGTCGCCGCCGCTGGACAGCAGCCGCTCGTCCTTTAGGTCATAGACGATCTTGGAGCTGCCTATGGCGAAGTCCTTGGCTTGGATCTTGGCGCCGCCGTGCAGTTCGACCACTTCGCGCCGCCGCCAATAGACGATGCGCCGGCCCTGCCCGGTGGCGACGTCCCCGCCATCGTCCGTGAAGACTATCGCAGCCGGCGTCCCCAGGATGGTGAGCCGTTCGGGGTCCTCCACCGGGCCGCGCACTTGCGCCGAATCCGCCGTCACCCGCCAACCCGCGCCGCGCATCTCGAAGTTGCCCTGCAAATGCAGCACCTGGCCGTCGGCGCCGCCGGGCGCCCCTTCAGCCGCCGCTTCCCAAGCGCGGTCTGCGCGAATTACTATGGGTTCGCCCCCAAGGTCCGGCAGGGCTTCCACCACTGCGCCCGCGGCCGACGGAGCGGCAAGGGCGAAGGCAAGGGTCTGAGCGAACGCCAGCATGGTTGTGCATGGATACTTCGTTAGGGAAGCGGCGAAGCCGTTTTTCCTCATTGCGCTGTTGCTGACCGGCCTGTTCATCGCCTATAGCCTAACGCGCTTTCTGACCGAGGCCAACGAGGGGCTGCTGAGCGCCTCGGCGGTCGTCTCGCTCACCGGCCTCAAGGCGTTGATCGCCTTGGAGGTGCTGCTTCCCATCGCCCTCTACGTCGGCCTCATCGTCGCTCTGGGCCGCCTGCACTCGGATTGGGAGGTCATTGCGCTGCGCGCCGGCGGCGTCAGCGAAAACCGCATTCTGGCGCCGGTTCTGGTCATGGCGGCCCTGGTCGCCGTGCTGGTCGCCCTGCTCTCCCTCTGGGTGCGCCCCTGGGCTTACGAACTGCTCTATCTGCTGGAGGCCGAAGCCAAGGCCAGCGCGGAACTCGATGAACTCCCGCCGGGGCGATTCCACATCCACGGCGACGCCGAGCGCACCGTCTTCCTGAACGCGCGCAACGGCGGAACCGGCGAGGTCGAGGGCATTTTCGTGCATGCCCGCCGAGGCGACGCGCTGGAGGTCATTTCCGCCGGCCGCGGCAGCCTAGCCTCCCCCGCCGGGCAAGACGCCCAGCTGCTGACGCTGCGGCAGGCCTTTGTTTACCGGCAGGCCGCCGCGGGCGAAGACTTGGTCGGCCGCTTCAACGCCTTGGCAATCCGGGCGCCGGCCATCGTCGCCGAACCCTTGGGGCACCGGCCCAAGTCGGCCGCCACCAAGGAGCTTCTGGCCTCCGCCCGCAACGAGGACCGCGCCGAAGCGCAATGGCGGCTTTCAACGGCGTTCTCCACCTTGCTTCTGGCGCTGGCGGCGGCGCCCTTAAGCCGCACTGGCCCCCGCCGCGGGCGCTACGCGCGGGTGCTGTTGGCCGCGGTCCTCTACGCCCTCTACTTCAATGGCATCGGCATCGCCCGGTCGGCGGTCGAGCAAGGCGACTTGACGCACCTCTGGTGGGTGCCCGGCGGCTTTGCCGCCGCCATTGGCGCCGCTTGGCTTGCATCCCGGCGGGCAGCGCCTTGACCCTGCTGGACCGCTATCTGCTGCAGGCGCTGGCGAGGGGCGGCGCAGCGGTTTTCCTGCTGCTTCTGAGCCTATTCGGCTTCGTGGCGCTGGCGGAGCAACTGGAGGATGTGGGCAAGGGGGCCTTCGGCACCTTGGAGGCGGTCCGCGTGACGGGTTTTCTGCTGCCGCGAATCGCCTTGGAACTGTTGCCCGTCACCTGCCTGCTCGGCGCAATCGTCGGCTTGGGCGCCCTAGGCAACCACGCCGAATTGACCGCCATGCGCACCGGCGGCCTAAGCGTTTTCCGTTTGTCCCGTCCGTTGCTGCTGCTGCTGCTCGCCTTGGCGGCGGCGGCCCTCGTTGCCCAGCAAACGGTCATTCCCAGCTTTGAGGGCCAAGCATCCTATCTGCGCGCCCACGGCTTCGCCAGCACGGCCAAGTCGGGGGACGCCTTCTGGACCCGCAGCAAGTCGAGCTTGGTGCGCATCGGCGGCGTCGAATACGGCGCCATGCCCCAAAACCTGGAGATCTACGAGCTGGATGCGGAAGGCCGAGTGGCGCAGTTCACCCAAGCGGCGGCGGCGGACGTGGTTGCGCCCGGCGAGTGGCTGCTGCGCGATGTTTACCGCATCCGCTTCCGCAACGCGGGCATTGAGCGGAGCGCCCACGACCGGCTGCGTTGGCAAAGCGACCTCACCCCGGAGCAGGTGGTCGCCTTGGTGCGCGCCGACCATGCTCTGGCCCCGACCGACCTGTTCCGCTACATCGGCCACCTTGACGACAACGGCCTGGATGCGCACCGCTATCGCGTCCTGCTGTGGCAGCAGCTCGGCCTTGCGGTGGGACTGGTCGGCATGGGGCTGCTGGGCGTCCCCTTCGCGTTCGGCGCCATGCGGACCACGTCGCTGGGCACTAGGATGAGCCTGGGCGCCCTGGTCGGGCTTGGCTTCCATCTGCTGGAGCAAGCGGCCATGCAAGTGGGCCTGCTCTACCGGCTCTCCCCCGCCCTGACCGGCCTTGCGCCTGACTTGGCGGTGTTGGCGGCGGCGTTGGCTATCCTTCGGTTGGGGCGCTGAACTCCGCCGCTTGCGCCAGCTTGAATTGGGCGCCTTGCTTGCTGCGCAGCTCCATGTACACGTCGAACCGGTCGCTGGCTTGATGGATGTCGAACAAACGAAAGGACGCATCCTCCACGGAGGCCGAGCCGGTGGCGAAGATGCGGGCGCCGCCGCAGCCGTAAGCTCGGTTCCAATGCCCATGACCGTGCAGCACCATGTCCATGCCGCCCAACAGCGGCTGCAAGGCGCCCGCGTCCCGCAGCGCCCGCCGCTTGCCCATGACGCCGGGCAAGGGGGGATGATGCAGGGCCAAAATGTTCAATGCGGATGCTGGGGCTTCGGCCAGCAAGTCGGCCAAGCGCCGCCGCTGAGGTTCGCCAAGCTCCCCTGCGGCAAAGCCGACCGGCGTGGGCAAGCCGCTGTTCAGGCCGTAAACATGGATGTCGTCAAAGCGCAGGCGCGACGGGAAACCCATCCACCAAGGCGGCTCGTCATTGCCCTCCCCAGCCGTGGCCGGCGCAATGTGCAGGTAGTCGGCCCAGTGGGAGCGGCAGGCGCTCCAGGAGTCCCCCCCGTAGAGGTCATGATTGCCCGGCGTCACCAAAACCTGCGCCGATGCGCGCAACTCGCGCAGCCACTGCGCGGCCGCCGCCAACTCTTCAGGCAGGCCGATGTGAACGAGGTCGCCGGTCACTATGACGAGTTCCGGCGTCAGTTGCAAAAACGCCGCGCACAGAGCGTCTAGATTCGCTCGCAAATGGCGATGGCGGCGACGGCGCCATGACAGCTGGCCCAGCAGCCGCTTGCCCCTGATCTTCTCTCCGGGGACATTGGCCAAGTCCGTCAAATGCGGGTCTGAAATATGGATTACGCGCATGAGGTTGCACATAATCGCCTTTTACCTTGACGGGTTGCAATGGCTGGCGCACAGCTCCCAAGCGAAAGCACCGAGACCGCCGCGGTGATGCGGATTCTCGGCGCCTCCCAAGTGCGGCTGTGGGGCTTGACCAGCCGTGAGCGCCTGCTGCGCCAAGCGGCCGGCCTCGGCATCGCCGCCGGCGCAGCGCCGGCGGGCAAGGTGCTGCTGGTGCGCGAGGACTACCTTTATGAGCCGCGCACCCTGAGCGGCCTGCTGCGCCATGGCGGTGTGCTCATGGACAACGCCGCCGCCGCCGCCGCCGCGGTCGCCGCCGCCGATGCGCCGACCGCGCAGGCGCTCGTGGCCGGAACGGCGGAGGCGCCCAAAGGGAGCGCCGCCCATTTGCCCCGTCTTAGCGTCAAGGACCTAGGCTCATTTGAGGGCGATCTGCGCAGGTCCGCGCCGCCGCTGCTCGAAAGGGTCACCGCCGCCGACGCCGAAGCGTTGGAGAACCGCCTCTACGGCGCATCCTACAAGGGCATCACCGACTTCGTGACCAAGTGGTGGTGGCCGGCGCCGGCCAAGCGGGCGGTGCGCCTGTGCGCCAATAGGCGCATCTCCCCCAACAGCGTCACCGTTGCCGGGCTGCTGTTGATGCTCGCCGCCTGCTGGCTGTTCTTCATCGGTTGGTTCGCCGCCGGCCTTGTTTTGGCTTGGGTCATGACGTTCCTGGACACCGTGGACGGCAAGCTGGCGCGGGTCACCGTGCAGTCGAGCAAGGCCGGGCATCTGCTCGACCACGGCATGGACATCGCGCATCCGCCGTTTTGGTACTGGTTTTGGGGCTTGGCGCTGACGCCCTTGCAGCTCAGTCTGGGCTTGAGCTTCAACCTGCTCATGGGCTTCATCGTCTGCGGCTATTTGGGCGGGCGGCTGGTCGAAGCCGCCTTTCACGCCTTGGGGAAGACAAGCCTGTTTGCCTGGCGGCCCTTCGACGCCTACTTTCGCCTGTTCACCGCCCGCCGCAACCCCTGCTTGGTGCTGTTGACCGCCGGGTGGCTGGCCGGTTCGCCCGCTTGGGGCTTTCGCCTAGTGGCGCTCTGGACGCTCGCCTCCACGCTGGTGCTGCTGGTGCGCTTGGCCGTCGCCTGCTGCGTCAGGGCCATGCACGGCCCCCTCACTTCCTGGCTGGCCGAGCCTGATGCTGCCAACCGCCATCCGCGCGCCCACCGCACGTTCGCCTCCACCCAAGGCGCCTACCGCTAGCCCGCCGCCATGCCGGCCAAAGTCCCTATGGAGCAAGGCGGAGCGGATGCGCTGATCGCCGGCTTTGTCAACCTGCTCATCGAACGCTACGGCCAAGACCTTGAGGCGATCGTCCTTTACGGCTCCTACCTGCGCGGCGCGGCCGACGCCATGCCGGACCTCTATGCGCTGCTCAGCGAATATCCGCCGAGGCCGCGCCTGCACCGTTGGCTGGGCAACCTGCTGCCGCCCAACGTCTATCACCTGGCCGTTGCGGAGCGGCGGGCGAAGGTCAACGTGCTCCGCACCCGGCAACTGCTGAAGGCCGCGGCCTTGCACCTGCACCCCTACTTTTGGGCGCGCTTCGCCCAACCCAGCCAACTGGTGTTTTGCCGCGACCGGAAGGTTCACGCCCGCCTGCAGGCCGTTGCCGCCCGCTGCGCCGAGCGTTTGCTGCACGAGGTCTGCGCTCCTGACCGGCAAGGCGACGCGGCCGACCATTGGCGGCGGGTGTTCGCCCGCACCTACGCCGCCGAACTGCGCTCCGAGGGCGCCGGCAAGCGCGAGGCGCTCTACGGCGCGAACCAAGCCTACTACGACGGATTGTTCAAGGGAGCGAACCTTGCGGCCAAGAGGCCCCGCCAAGGCCCTCGTCCGCCTTGGCCGTTGGTGCGGGCCATCGGCAAAGTCCTATCGACGCTGCGCATACTCAAATCGGCGTTGACCTTTGCAGAGCCGGTGGACTACATGCTCTGGAAGCTGGAGCGGCACTCCGGGGTGCGTTTGCAGGCCAGCGAACGGCAGCGCCGCCATCCGCTGTTGTTCGCTTGGCCTCTGGTGTGGCGCCTTTACCGTCTAGGCGCGTTTCGTTGAGCGCCTTCCGGCGGGTCGCTCGGAACTTCGGCTGGTTGCTGAGCGGGCGCGGCGGCGCGGCGGCGCTCTCGTTGGCGGCAACGGCGTTGGCCGCCCGCGCCCTGGGGCCGGAAGCCTTCGGCTGGATCGTCCTGGCACACACCACCGCCCTGCTCGTTAGGCACCTGTGCAGCCTGAAGGCCGCCGACGCTGTGGTGCGCTTCGGCCTGCCGCTGCTGCGGGGGGATGCGCCTGGAGGGGCAACGGACCCGACTTGGCGGCGCTTGGTTGGCGCTCTGTATCGGCTGGATTTGCTGGCGGCACTGCTGGCCGCCGCGGTCGGCGTCCTGCTGCTGCTGTTCGCCGCTGCACCCTTGGGCCTGCCGCCCACCCTGGTCGATGCCGCTTGGCTTTACGCGGCTGCCCTGCTCTGCTGCGCCACGGGCACCGCCAAGGGCGTGCTGCGCTCCCTTGATCGATACCGACTGCTGGGGGCTCTGCTCGTAACGGCGCCGGCGGTGCGCCTCGCCGGCGTCAGCCTGTGCATGGCGCTGCAAGCGCCGGCCGCCGGCTACTTGGCCGCTTGGGCCGGCGGCTTGCTCGCCGGGCACCTGCTGCTGCAAGGCGCGGTCGCCCGAACCTTGGGGATGCTGAGGTTGGGCGCTCCCGTTCGACCCGTCTTGGCCGCCCACCCCGGCCTGGGCGCCTTCCTCAACGTGCTGTACTGGCAATCCAACCTGGACCAACTTCCAAGACGCGCCGCAGTGCTTGCGGTGGGCGGGCTGTTCGGGGCGGAAGGGGCCGGCATCCACCGCTTGGCCAAGGACTTGGGCGAAGCGGTGGACCGCCCCGTGCTGATGCTGCGCCAAGCCATCTTTCCGGACCAAAGCCGCCTGTGGCGGGATGACCGCCGCCAATTCCTGGCGCTGACCTGGCGGGCCGGACTCGTTCTAGCCGCCTTTGGCGGCGCCCTGTTCCTCATTGCGGTCGCCTTCGGCGGCGCGCTCCTGGCCGCTCTGGCCGGAGAGCCCTTCCGCGCCGGGGCCTTGCTGCTGGCTCTGCTGTTCGCCGCCGGCGTCCTCGAGCTAGGGGGCGCCGCGCTGCGCCCGGCCAGCTACGCCATGGACCAAGCGGGGCGGGTGTTCCGGCTGCAAATCGCCGCCGCTGTCCTGTTCTTCGCCGTCCTCTACGCCGCCGCACCCGCGGCCGGCTTGGCCAGCGCCGGCTGGGCAACGCTGGCCAGCGCGGCGCTAAGCCTTGGCGGCATGGCTTGGCTGGTTCGGCGCACCGCCGCGGCTTGACTTGCGCATTGCGCGCCAACACACTGCTTGGCCAACGCCACCAGTCACCATGAGCGATGCAATTGCCAGCGGAACGGCTTGAATGACGGAATCCACTGTCCGGGCAGTGCCGTCGGAGATCACCGAGGCGCTGAAAAGCCCCGCCGACCTTTGGCCGATCATGCGCCGCGAGGCGCGGCTGAAGGCCGGCGAAGAACCCATTCTCGGCAGCTACTTCCACGCCACGGTGCTCAATCACCACAGTTTCGGCGCAGCGCTCAGCTTCCGCTTGGCCAGCAAGCTGGACAACCCGATGCTGCCGACCATGCTCATTCGGGACGTCATTCAGGAGGCCATTGAAGCGGCTCCCCACATCCTGCAGGCCGCCGCCACCGACATGCTGGCCACCTTCAACCGTGACCCGGCTTGCGAGGATTTGTTGACGCCCTTCCTGTTCTTCAAGGGCTTTCACGCGCTGCAGGCGCACCGCATCGCGCATTGGCTTTGGGGGCGAAAGCGCAGAACCTTGGCGCAGTTCCTGCAGAACCAGATCAGCGTCACCTTGGGCGTTGACATCCATCCCGCCGCCCAATTCGGCGCCGGCATCATGCTCGACCACGCCACCGGCATAGTGGCCGGGGAGACCGCCGTGGTGGAGGACGACGTCTCCATTCTGCACTCCGTCACCTTGGGCGGCAGCGGCAAGGAGACCGGGGACCGGCATCCGAAGATTCGACGCGGCGTGTTGCTGGCCGCCGGCTGCAAGATCATCGGCAATGTGGAGGTGGGCGAAGGCGCCAAGGTCGGCGCCGGCAGCGTCGTGCTGCGGAACGTGCCCGGCCATGTCACCGTAGCCGGCGTTCCGGCCAAGATAGTCGGCCCCACCGAGGGCTTGCCGGCGCACGCCATGGACCAACAACTAGAATGAAGCGTCCTTTGCGACGCGCTTGGCGCGTTCGATGAACGCGGCCATGACGTCCTCGGTTTGAGCGCCGGGCAGGGTGAAGCGCCCGGCCAGCAGATAGCAGGGAACGCCGGCGATGCCGAGGTCGGCGGCCCGGCCGAGTTGTTGCCGCACTGCCTCTGCGCCTGCATCCCCCGCTAGGTAGGCCGCGGCTTGCTCGCCGCCCAAACCGGCCTGTTGGGCCGCTGCAACGAGGGTGGCGACGTCGCCCACATCCTTGCCGAGACAGAAGTGGAACTCGAACAGCGCCTCCGCCAATTCATGCTGCCGGCCCCAGGGTTCCGCGAATTCAAGCAGGCGGTGGGCTTGGAAGCTGTTGGGCTGCCGCTTGATGGCGGCGAAGTTGAAGCGGATGCCCACCTCCTCGGCTTCGGCCTCAAGGCGCTTGGGCATGCGGCCTAGGTCGGCGGCCGCGCCGTAGCGGGCCCTCAAGTGCTCCGCCCGATCAACGCCGCCGGGCGGCAGGCCGGGATGCAGCTGGTAGGGCCGCCAACGCAGGCTGACCCCCTGCCCCGCCGGGGTTCGCAAAGCCTGTTCCAAACGCCGCTTGCCGATGTAGCACCAAGGACAGACGACATCGGAGAAGATTTCAATTTCCATCAAGGTCGTGCTGCAAAAGTCGGGCTTGATTACCCAAGTGCCGTTCTGCGCCTCAATGACAAGGGTAGCAAAAGCCGTGGCAGATGCGCCAACAGGTAAACCTCCTCCTGCGCAACAAGAATTTTGCCTGTCCCGTCAAATGGCGTTTCCGGCATCTCGGCGGTGGTCGCCAAGCCCGTTCAAAGCCCACAGCAGGGCAGCCTGTTTGGTGCAATATCCCCAATCCCCGCTTAAGGAATCGTTAAAGTGCTTTGCAAGGCGCACCGTGCAGGGTTTTTTCCGACGATTGCATGGTTGCGGAACTTACGACGACTCAATGCCTGGGAGCGCGGGCGCCCCGCCCGCCCGCCTGCAGGCCGGAGGTCCGCGTTTCCAGGAGCCATCGGCAGCGGGCCGGGCGATCCTTATCCGGGGATTAGGGGGTGCAATATGCGGGTTGCAGACTTGGATGCAGGGGATTGTATAGACTGGCAGCCGAACGAGCGGTTTTTTGGAGGGCACATGCAAATTGCGCTGGCGGCCGATGATGGAGTGTGCCGCACCCCAGTACAGGGCGGCGCCGCGGGCTTTAGGCAACCCGATAAGGCGTTGGCATGAGCGCAACTTCCTCCGGCAAGCGCCTGTACTCCGTCAACGGCATGGTGCTCGGCGCGGTTCTAGGCTCGTTGGCGGCGGCCCTGTACATGGCGGCGCACAACTGCATCGCCCTCGGCAGGCCGGCCCTTGCGCGGCGCATTCTGCGCGACGGGCTGATCCTCTACGGCGCACTGCTGTTGGTCGGCTTGCTGACGCCAACGGCCGTTGGCTGGGCGCTGGCTTTCATGGCCGTGCAGGGCGGCCTGACTTGGTTTTTGGCCGAGCGCCTGCAGGGGGCCAGCATTGCCCATCACCAACAGGCCGGAGGCCAGCTTCACAGCATGGGCCGAGCTGCGCTGGTGGGCGTCTGCACCGCGTTTTTCATCCTGTTCCTGTTCGTGGTCATAGCGCTGCCGCTTTCCCTGATAGCCCAGAGCTTGGCTTAGCCTTTCCGAAACAGCGCTGCGCAGCCCGTTCCCGCCAGCAGGCCGTCCACGAACAGCAGCCCTTGGAAACACGAGCCTCCGGCGCTTTCTTGCAGCCGTTCAGGCCAGCGCCACGAGCCGCCCCGTCCAGACAGCGCTGCGGAAACGATTGCGCAGAACGGCGCTGTGGGCCGGCCAGTCCCCACCCTGCCGCTGCAGAACCGTGGCCAACCAGGCCTCCGACGCCTCCAGCCATCGATGGTACAGGGTGGCGGTGAGCCGCCGGGCGGCATCCCCCAGCCAACCGTCCGGCAATAGGCTGGCGGGAAGCTCCGGGTCGGTGAGGACAATGCGTCTATAGGCGTGAACCAGGCAAAAGCGCAACTGAAAGGCCGTGCGCGGCGACGGCGCAGGGGCGGCTTCCGCCAAGGGCGCAAAGCGCTCCATGAAGCGCCCGTAGGCTTGGTTCAGTTCATCCACCGCCCAAGTTTCCCGGCACAGGCGCGGGAGGCTGTCGCCCAAGGCGGCGCCTTCGGCGCGGAACACCGGCGCGTCCGCACCGAGTTCCTCGAGCAGGGCGCGGTGGTCATCGCCGTAGCCGGCGCGGATCAGCACGTCGCCGCGCAGCCGCCCGAAGCCCAGCCAGCCGAGTTGCTCCGTCAGCCGCTGCCGTTGCGGCGGCGGCAGCCCGGCGGCCAGCACAATGGTCCAAAAACCGTCCCAGTCGGGCTTGGCCGGGGCGTAGATGCGGGCGGCGGCGCGTTGGTGTTGCCGGGCGCCGAAGGCGCTGAATTGGCAGTAGCTGCGCCGCCCCCGCCGGTGGGAGCGCAGCCAGCCCTCCCGCCGGAGCCGGTTGCAGGTAGTGCGCACCAGCTGTTCGTTCAAACCAAAGCAATCCAACGCAGCGACGAGGCTGCCCAACCAAACCGGCTGCGGCTGCACGGAAACCACGTCGCCCATGAAGGTGACGATCAGGGAGCGGGCCTTGGCGCCGCCGAGCGTTGCCCTTAGCAGGGCGTCAACCTCACACATCGAAGTCCAAGCACAGGCTTTCCGACAACGGATGGCTCTGGCAACTGAGAATGAAGCCGGCGTCCACTTCGTCCTGCGCTAGGGCATGGTTCACATCCATATCAACCTCCCCTGCGAGCAGCCGCGCCTTGCAGGTGGCGCAGACGCCGTCCTTGCAGGAGAACGGCAGGTCGAGGCCGACGGCCCGGCCGCGATCCAGCAGATTCTCCCCGTCCACCTCCAACTCGAAGCGGTACTCCCGCCCCCTGAAGAACACCCTGATCCGCGACCTCCTGCTGCCGTAGCGCTGCGCCCGCTCCGCCTGCTTGTGGACCCGCTGCGCCGCGTCCTCGGCGGAGGCGGAGAAGAGTTCGCAGTGGATGCGCTCCGCCGCCACGCCCTCGGCCCGCAGGCCGCGGGTGACCTCGGAAATCATGGACTCCGGGCCGCAGAGGAAGAAGTCGTCAAAGCTGCTGAGGGGCAGCAGGCGGCGGATGAGGGCCGCGCCCTTGGCGTTGTTGATGCGTCCGTTGAATAGATCGTTGTCCTGTTGCTCTTGGCTGAAAATGGGGATCAAATGGAAGCGGTCGAGATAGGAATTTTTTAGGAACATCAAATCGTTGCGGAACATCATTGAAGCGGTGGTTTTATTTCCGTAGAGCAAGGTGACACGGTTTTGCGGATGCTGCGCCAAGGTGGCGCGCAGGATGGAGAGCACCGGCGTGATGCCGCTGCCGGCGGCGATGCAGAGGTCATGCGCCGGCGGCCGGCGGTTGGCGTCCACCGTGAAGGAACCCATGGGAACCCCCACCCGCAGCCGCTCCCCAGCCGTCAAATCTTGGTTGGCGTAGGTGCTGAAGCGGCCGTCCGGCGCCAGCTTAACGCCCACCTGCAGCGCCTCGCCGGGAATGCTGCATATCGAGTAGGCGCGGCGCAGGGGGGCGCCGTCGAAGTTCCTCTCCAAGGTCAGGTACTGGCCCGGCCTAAAGGCGTATGCCGGCGCCAGCGCCGGCGGCACTCGAAAGGTCACCCGCACGGCCTGCTCCGTCTCCGGCCTGACCTCGGCCACTTCCAGTTCATGCATATCCATCCTGATCAACGCAACGCCCTGCGCGTCCTTCCCCAACGGAATGGCGGCTGACCGACGTGGCGGTTCACCACTTCGCACCCGGATGGCTGCGCGGCAGGTGCTGCATTGCCGCCAACATGACGCCTAAGTGCTCCGTGTGGACGCCTTGCCGGCCGCCGTCCACCGTCCAGCCGCCCTGCGGCATGGCGAGGGTGGCTTCCTCAAGGGTGGCGACGACGGCCTCTTGCCAAGCCGGCCGCAGCTTGGCGCGGTCCGGCAGGACGCCCTGCTCCACCAAGGGCTGCTCCGGCGGCGTGTTGACGAACAATTCCTGCCGGTAGCCCCAGACGTCCTCCAAGGCTTGCTGCATCCGGCGGCGGCTTTCTTCGGTGCCGTCGCCTAGACGGACCACCCAGGCGGCGGAGTGGCGGCGATGGTAGATGGCCTCCTTGTGCGCCTTGGCGCCGATGTCCGCCAAGGCGGCGTCGGCGCTTTGGGCCAGTGCGGCGCTGTGCAGTTCGTCAAAGGCATCGACCAGGAATTGCCGGGCGTAGGCGGCGGCGAAATCCGCCCCCGGCAGTTCAAAGAGCAGCAGGTTGGTGAACTCGCGGGGGTCCCGCTCGAAGGCGTAGGCGTCCTCGTCCCGCCCGCCCAAGCCGTTGGCGTAGCCGTAGTAGAGCCGCGCCCGGCTGAGGAAATCCAAGGCCGTGTTGGCCATGGCCATGTCCTCCTCCAAGGTGGGCGCCCGGCTGCACCACTCCGCAAGCCTTTGGCCGAGCACCAAGGCGTCGTCGCCCAAGGCCACCACCGCCGGCAGCAGGCTCATAGGTTCTTCACCTCCTTGGGCAGCTCGTAGTAGGTGGCGTCCCGGAAGGGCTTGCTGTCGGCGGGGTCAAAGAAGGCCGGCGCGTCGCTTTCCTGGCTGGCGGTGATGTCGGCGGAGGGCACCACCCAAATGCTGATGCCCTCCCGCCGCCGGGTGTAGATTTCCCGGGCGTACTGCAGGGCCATCTCCGCATCGTCCGCCCGCAGGCTGCCGGCATGCTGGTGGTCCAGCCCGCGGCGGGAGCGGACGAACACCTCATAGAGCGGCATCCGCCCCACCCTCCTTGCCGGAACCCGACGGGCCGGCGGCGGCGCCTGCAGCTCCGTCCAAACCAGACGAATCGGCGCGGTCGCCGGGGAATTGGGCCTCTCCGTTGCCGGCGGCGGATGCCTGCTTCGCGGCATGGGCGGCCATGGCCGCCCGCACCCAAGCACCGTCCTCATGCACCTGCCGATGATGGGCCAAACGCTGACGGCTGCATGGGCCGTTACCGGCGACCACCCGCTGGAACTCGTTCCAGTCGATGGCGCCGAAGCGGTAGTGGCCGGCGGCGGCGTCCCATTTCAAGTCGCCGTCGGGAATCTTCAAGCCCAGCAGCTCCGCTTGCGGCGCGGCCTGATCGACAAACTTCTGGCGCAGTTCGTCATTGCCGTAGCGCTTGATTTTCCAAGCGAAGGACTGGGAGGAGTGGACGGATGAGGCGTCCGGCGGGCCGAACATCATCAGCGTCGGCCACCACCAGCGGTCCAAGGCGTCCTGGGCCATTTCCCGCTGTGCGTCCGTGCCCCGCGCCAAGGCGAGCATGAGGTCGTAGCCTTGCCGCTGGTGAAAGCTCTCCTCCTTGCAGATGCGCATCATGGCGCGTGCGTATGGGCCGTAGGAGCAGCGCTGCAAGGGAATTTGGTTGATGATGGCGGCGCTATCGACCAGCCAGCCGATGGCGCCCACGTCCGCCCAAGTGAGGGCCGGATAGTTGAAGATGGAGGAATACTTGGCCTTGCCGCCGTGCAGTGCGGCGATCAGGTCCCGGCGGCTGGCGCCTAAGGTCTCCGCCGCGCCGTAAAGGTAAAGGCCGTGGCCGCCCTCGTCCTGCACCTTGGCCAGCAGGATGACCTTGCGCTCCAAGGACGGTGCCCGGCTGATCCAGCCCCCCTCCGGCTGCATGCCGATCACCTCGGAGTGGGCGTGCTGGGAAATCTGCCGCACCAGGGTGCGGCGGTAGCCCTCCGGCATCGAATCCTTCGGCTCGATGCGCTCATCCCGGTCGATGCGGGCCTGAAAATCCTCCGCCGCTGCGGACATGGGGACACCTCGAGTTCGCCGACAGGCGGACGAGGTTAGCATAAAGCAATACAAATTTTAGAGAGTTTTTGGAATTTTGTATTATTTTGGGGCGGGCTTTGCGGTGGAGAAATCGTACGCCTCGTCCTCCAACGCCCAAAAGTAATTCGTTCCTGATATCGCAATATGGAAATATTGGTGAATCCTGCATCTTGATGATGCATTCCCTCGGCCCGCATGCAATCGTAGGCGTCCATTCAACTTTTGGAGACGCGAAATGCGTGAATTAACCTTTCAGGAACAGGAACGGGCCAGCGGCGGCTTTTTCCCGATTTTCGGGTGGGCGGTCGCTTCCGCCAGTTTGACTGCCGCCAGCTACAAGGCGACGAGAGCTTTCAGCCGCCAGCCCAGTGGCGGCATAGTTGACACCGGCTCGGCCTGCGTGTTTGTGCCCTGATCGCCTTTGGCTTAGAAAGGGGCTCCTGCGGGAGCCCCACCAAACCCATGCCAAAAGACAATTCCTTCCGCCGCAAAGACCTTTACGCCGGTCGTGATGCACTCGCTGGCGCAGCGTTGGCCGTTGTCCTTGCGCTCGCTCTTTCCCAACCCATTGCAACAGCGTTCTTGGCCGGCGTCGTCGGCGTCGTAGTCGGCCAGACCTTCAGCAGGTGGCGGCTCAAGCGCAAACCGTCCGCGCAGCACGAAGCCCCTCTAACGGCGAACTCCATTTTAGGGTTCACCGTCTGGACGCTGTGCTGCATCGGTTTCGGCGCAGGGCTGGCCTATGTTGACGGAGCGCCCATTGCGTTGCTTGCCAAAATGGTGGGCGCCATGGCGGTGCTGGTCGCCGCCGCCATTGCTTCAACCATGATCGCCAAGCGTCTTGAAGACAGGCAAGACTAACAACGCAAAGCCCGGCAACTAGAAGCATCCTTCGCCTAGCAGCCGCTTGGTTCGCAAGTTGGCGCACAAATCCAGCTTCAAGGCGGCTTCCTGTTCGAGTAAATCGCCGAAGCCTTTCTGGACTGGCCTTTTTAGGCGGAAATGGGTAGAGCATTTGACAATGAGGGCATTTTTGGCAAAAAATGCGAATGAAGGGCGGGTTCTACCGCTGGGTCGGATGTTGGGTTCGCCCTTGACCTATGACAACAGCAGGATTGCCTCAACATGGTCAACTATCCGCTCTTATTCGAGTTCAGAGATCTGGTCGCTGGCAATGACTTTCTGGCCAGCGTCGTCATTGCCGGCCGCGCCCTTATCAGAGAGGACAACGAGGGTTTCTGGATGTGTGGCGTCCTGCCGGGCGGCATCTGCGCCGACGGCGACAGCCAGAGGGAAGCTGCTGCGGAGTTTCGCTCCATGTACCGGGCTGCGCTTTACGACCTAGCGGCGGAAGCGCTCGATTTCAAGCGTTTTCAGAAGGAAGTGCAAGACTTCTTCAAAGACGAAGACCGGGTTTTTGCGAAAACTTGGAAAGAGGCAGTCGCCACAGTGCGGCGAGGCGGCTTGGCGTCCGATTGGCTGGGCAAACAACCAGCCGAATCTCCCCGAAGTGTGGAGGTGGTGCAGGTCGCCCTTGGCGGTGAGGAAGGCCCTGATTTGCTGACCAAAAGACCCGAGCCAAGTTTCAACGCACTCGACGGTCTTGCCCGCGCCGCCTAGCACTGCCTAGATGCCCACCCGTGGTTTGGTGGCCTTCAAGAAGGTCCTGAAGATGCTGAAGAAGTGCGCCCCGGGACACACCATTGAAGACAAGACGCATCTGCGGTGGATACGTTATCAGGGTAAATGCGTCCGGGTGTCGCAAGGCCCTCATGGGGCAGGCAATGATTATGAAATCAAGATTGGGCAGGCAAGGGGAATCGTAACGCAGCTCGCAATAGATTTCGACTGCGCCCGCAAGCACTTGCCGCAGTTGCGCCTATAGCAGCGGCCCCAACAAAGTTTGGTGGACTTGGCGACCTACGCCAATGCCGAGCACCGCCCCTGCTTGGAAGCGGTCAAGCGAAACGTCGCTGTACACGATAGCCCGCTGAGACGGGCCGGAAATCTGCTGGCAAATGGGATTTAACGCAACCCGAATTGTGTGCAAGTCACCTAGGACCGTTGATTGCAGCCCAAGGAAAACGGTTGAACCTAGGCCCATCCGTTAGGGGGGCTGGGCATCGGTGGCGGCTCGGCTTGTGGCGGCGCGTTCTGGGATGCGTCCGTGCTGACTGCGGCCTGCAGCGCGGAGCGTCTGATCCCCATGATGGCGATGAGGGCCAGCGCCAACAGGGCTAGGATGACGGCCCCGGCCACCAGCATGGCGGTTCGCCAGCGGCTGGCGAACCCATCCCGAAGGTCCGCAAGGCTGGCCTGCAGCTGGGCGTCCCGCGCCGCTTGCGCCGCCCACGGGTCGCCAACGCCTGCTGGACTCCGAACATCCTCGGCTACCCGCACCGCCAAGGCTTCAACGCAGGGGTCACGGACGGGTCGGTAGGGAATGGACAGAAAATCCAGTTCCCTTGCTAGTTCGCCGACGAACGAGGCCCAATATATGCCCGAAGGCGCGTCTATTTTCGGGCCGCCCAAGGTCTCCTGAACGGTAACGCTGGGCACCCGGGTGTTGACGCCGATGACGCGCCCGCAGGCGTCGAGCAGCGGGCCGCCGCTGTTGCCGGGGTTGATGGCGGCGTTGTGCTGAATGATGCGCAGTTCGCCTGCGCCCCAGGTTCCGGGAAAGACGCGGCTGACCTTGCCGCTGTTGAAGCTGGCGATGGCGGCGTTGGAGGCGGCGATCTTGTCGGCAGAGCCGGGAAAGCCAATGGCCACCACGTTCAACAGGGGTTCCGGCGGCCACAGCGCTAAGACGGCGCCCACCAAGCCTTCAAAGCCGCCGCTGGTGATTTGAATGATCGCCAAATCCATTTCGGGAGAGGACCAAATGAAGTTGGCGAATGCCGAGCGCCGACCCTGCTGCACGGTGATTTGGCTGCCGTTGGCCACTACATGGTGGTTGGTCGCCACATGGCCCTGTGCATTTAGCAGGAAGCCGCTGCCGGCGCTGCCCTCCGCAAGCACCCGCACCACCGCGGCCTGCGCCTTGCCGCGCAGGGCTGGGCTGCTGAGCGCCGTTGCGCCATGCGCCGAAGGTGCAAAGGCGGCCAACGCCGCCAAAAGCAAGGGCCAACCGAACTTCATGCGCCGCCAACCTGCCAATGGCTTGCAACCACGCCATTTGCGCGGCGCTTTCGCGGATGTTGCCGCATCATACCACACCCACTTGCTTGCAACCGCCAAGGTCAGGAGCGGCGAAGTTCGCCACTGCACCAAAACCCTGACCGCCTAGCCGCCGCGCACCTAGTTGCGGGCCCTAGAGTCCGTCCATGTGAGCGCCATGTCAAGCGGCTTTAGAGCAGCACTCGCCTTCCAAAGGTTGCTCCGCCCGCAGGCGTCCTTCGCTTGGCGCTGTCGATTGGCGGCTGGACATCGCCCCAAATACGGGCAAGATAGGCGTCTTTCGGTGCTTCCCCTGCTTCATGCCGCAACATCACAGGCTCATCGTGCTCGGCTCCGGTCCGGCGGGTTGCACGGCGGCGCTGTACGCGGCGCGGGCGAACCTGCGGCCAGCGCTGATCACCGGCGTGGAGGTGGGCGGGCAGCTCACCACCACCACGGAGGTGGAGAACTGGCCCGGCGGCCACGCCGAACTGCAGGGTCCGGAATTGATGATGCAGATGGCGGAGCATGTGCAGCGCTTTGACGCCTTCGTCATCAACGACCAGATCTCCGCCGCCGACTTAGGCCGCCGACCGCTAATCCTTGAGGGTGACCGAGGGCGCTACAGCGCCGATGCGCTCGTCATCGCCACCGGCGCCACCGCCCGCTACCTAGGCTTGCCTTCGGAGGAGGCGTACAAGGGCCGGGGGGTGAGCGCCTGCGCCACCTGCGACGGGTTTTTCCACCGGGGGCGGGACGTGGCGGTCATCGGCGGCGGCAACACGGCGGCGGAGGAGGCGCTGTACCTCTCCAACATCGCTCGCCAAGTCCACCTGGTGCATCGGCGGGATGAGATGCGGGCGGAGAAGATTCTCCAGCAACGCCTGTTCGCCAAAGAGAACATCAAGCCCATCTGGAACCACACACTGCGGGAGGTGCTGGGAGACGAAACCGGCGTCACCGGCATGCGCGTCGGCCCGGTGGACGGCGAGGGCGCAAAGGTCATCGACCTTGCTGGGGTGTTCATCGCCATCGGCCATAGTCCCAACACCGGCATCTTCAACGGCCAATTGGAGATGGACGGCGGCTACATTCGGGTGGCGAGCGGGCTGGCCGGCAACGCCACGGCCACCAGTGTGCCCGGCGTGTTCGCCGCTGGCGACGTGGCGGACCAAGTGTATCGGCAAGCGGTCACCTCCGCCGGCTTCGGCTGCATGGCGGCTCTGGATGCGGAGAAGTATCTGGACGCTCTGTGGAACGGGCGGACGAATTGAGGACTTGCCCGGTACTGTCGTCCGTCCCGCAGTGGCCAATGTCGTTGAAGCGGGCAATCTCCACGGGAGGCATGTTCTCGCCGATTTTTCAGCTAAATTGACATCTTTGCCGCCAGTTGTCATGATAATTGACAATTCCAACGCCAGTTAGCATCCATGCCGCAGCCGCTTATTGACCGTCGCCTCAATGTTCGGGACATCTTGGAACGGCGCTCCTGCTTCCTGTTCGGGCCTAGGCAGACCGGCAAGTCAACGCTGATCCACCAGCAATTGGGCGGCTTTCCAACCTACAACCTGCTCGACCAAGAGCTGTTCGTGCGGCTTGCGCGGAATCCGGGGCTGATCCGTGAGACATTGGTGCCGGACGCGACGATTGTGGTCATCGACGAAGTGCAAAAGATGCCGGCGCTGCTGAACGAAGTGCAGCTCATGATCGAGGAGCGCGACGTTCGCTTCCTGCTCACGGGCTCCAGCGCTCGCAGCCTGCGGCGCAAGGGCGTCAACCTCTTGGGCGGCCGGGCTAGGTCGCGCACCCTGCACCCCTTCGTGCGAGCGGAGTTGGGCAAGCAATTCAACTTGGCCAAAGTGCTGGAATACGGCCTGCTGCCGTCCATCTATTTCTCCGACGCGCCTCGGGAGGACTTGGCCGCCTACGCCGGAGACTACCTGAGGGAGGAAGTGGCCGCCGAAGCCATCGTGCGCAACATCGGCGCCTTCAGCCGCTTTCTGGAAGTGGCGGCCCTCGCCCATGGCGAGATGATCAACTTCAGCAACTTGGCCAGCGACGCGCAAGTGCCCGTTTCCACTGTCCGGGAATACTACGCCATCCTCAAGGACACCTTCATCGCCCACGAAGTGCCGGCCTTCTCCGGCACCGCCAAGCGCAAGGCCGTCAGCACCGCCAAATACTACCTGTTCGACATCGGCTTGGCCCGCCATCTGCAAGGGCGGCGCGGCTTGGCGCCGGGCACGCCGGAATACGGCAGCGCCTTCGAGAGCTACATCTTCCAGGAAATCAAGGCGTTCTGCGACCACCACCTGCTTGACGGCCCACGTTATTGGCGCTCCAAGTCCGGGTTTGAAGTGGACTTCCTGTTTGAGGAGACCGCCGTGGAGGTCAAGGCCAAGGGCGTGGTTGGCGCAAGGGATCTGCGCGGCCTGCGGGCGCTGCGTGAGGAAAACCTGTTCGCCCGCCACCTGCTGGTGTGCATGGAGCCTAGGCCGAGGCTGGTGGACGGCATTCGGGTGCTGCCCTGGGAAGTGTTTTTGGACGGGCTTTGGAGCCCCTAGGCGCTGGATGCAGCCCCGGTGCGGCGGCGGGCTGCGACAGCGGACAGGTTGTCGCATTCCCGCCCGCCACGGGCCTTGGCGCACTCGATCAGGCGCCGCAACGCTTCGGCAAGATCCTCCGCTTGGAGCACGGCCTCCAAATCGGCATCCGCCACGTTCTCCCAAACGCCGTCGCTGGCCAGCAGGAAGCCATCCCCAACCGCGCTCTCCTTGCCGCCGATCTCGACTTGCGGCGGCTGCTCGCCGCCAAGGGCCTCGTACAGCCGGTTCCTGTCCGGATGGGTTTTCATCTCCTCCTCCGTGATCCGACCTTGCAGACGCATCAACTCGACGATGGAATGGTCAATGGTGCGCTCGGCAAGGCGGCCATTGACGAAGCGGTGCAAACGGCTGTCCCCAACATGCGCCCAAGCGGCGGCGACGGGGGCGATGTAGAGCAGTGCGCAGGTGCTGTGCGGCTGCAAGCCTCGCTCCGCGCCCAAGGCGTTGATGCGCTCATGGGCGCTGGCCACGATGCGGGCCAACAGGCCGTCGGGATCATCGGCTGGTGCGCCGCCAAGCGCTTGGAACGCTTCAGAAGCCGCATCGACAACCGCCTGCGCCGCCAAAGCGCCACCCTCATGGCCGCCCATGCCGTCGGCGAGAACCAGCAGTTGGGCGCCGTCGCCCTCAAGGACGCCTACCCTATCCTGCTGCTCCTCCCGTCCACCGATGTCGTCAAGGCAAGCAGTTTCCATGTGGGGCAAGCCCATCACCGACTTTGGCACAGCAGGATACATTTTTCCACATGCAACCTGCTCGACCAAGCCCCGTTTGCACGGCTCTCCCGGAATCCGGGATTGTTCCGCAAGGCGTTGGCGTCGAACACTGCGACAGCAGGACGACAACCTTTTTGACAATGCGGCTTGACTAAAAAGATTAATTTGACTTCTTGGTCAAATCATGCTATTTAGTCAACCAATGAAAGTACCCACCGAACAACAAGCGATCTGCGAGATCATCAAGCGTCTTGCCGACCTGACTGACACTGGCTGTCAAAAACTCCCATTGCAGCCGCGCAGTTCGGTGGATGCCCTGCTGCAGGCCGGTCCTTTCCTTTTCGTGGTGGAGTGGAAAAGCGATGGATCGCCGGGATTGGTGGCTTTGGCGGTTGACCAAGTTCGTCGGTACACTGCGGAATTTGAGAGGGAACGCCACGCTGACGATGCAGGTGCCCTTCCCTCCGGTCGCCTAATTGTCCCTTTGGTGGCGGCGCCGTTTATTGGGAAGACCAGCCGCCAGCTCTGCGCGGAACAAGGCGTCGGATGGCTGGACCTTTCGGGCAACGCAGGGTTCAATGCGCCGGGGATCAAAATCCTGATGGACGGCAAGCCCAACAAGTACAAACGGCTTGGAAGGCCGGCTTCGGTGTTCGCGCCGAAAAGCTCCCGCATCGCTAGGTGGCTGCTCATGCATCCAACCGAACGCTTCACGCAGCGCCAGTTGGCCCAAGCTACCGGCATGGATGAAGGCCACATCAGCCGGCTAGTCGGCAAATTCCAAGATGATGGGTTGATCTTTCGGGACAACGAACTGCGCATTCGCGCCCAAGACCCGAATCTGCTGCTTGATGCTTGGCTTGACGACTACAAATTCAGCAAGCACGGCTTCCTGCGCGGGCACGTTCCAGCACGTTCGGGCGAGGCGCTGATGCGGGCGTTAAGTGCGCATTTGGACCATGCCACCGTTCCCCATGCCGCCACTGGCCTTGCTTCGGCTTGGAGTTTGAGCCGCTTGGCCGGCTTCCGGGTGGTCAGCCTGTATCTTCGGCAGTCCCTGTCCCCCGAACTGCTTGCAGCAATGTCATTCAATGAGGACGACCGCGGCGCCAATGTCTGGCTCATCGCCCCGAATGACGAGGGCGTGTTTCACGGCACCGCGGTCCACGACGGCATTCGCTGCGTTCATCCGGTGCAGACCTATCTTGACCTCCACGCCCATCCCGAAAGGGCCCAAGACGTCGCCCATGAACTCAGGCGCGAACATCTGCAATGGTGAACCGATGATCAACAAGCCGACCACAGCCGCTGGCTATGCGGACGACTACACCGACCTCGTGCGGGCAACCTGCCTCTACGTCGCCACTAAACTCGGCGATCTGATGGATGATTTGGTCGTAGTTGGTGGTCTGGTCCCGACGCTGCTGATTCAGCAGGACCCTTCTTCGAAGGAAGCCTCCCATGCAGGGACCCGAGACCTAGACATCGGCTTGGGCTTAGCGATGCTGGATGGAGGCCGCTACCAAACCCTCACTGAACGGTTGCGCCGAGCCCAGTTCGTGCCGGATTTCAATGATCAAAACAATCCAACCCGCCAACGTTGGCGGACTGACGGGGCACACGGGGTACCAGTGGATTTTCTCATCCAGCCGAGCCGACCGGACGACGAAGGTGGCAGGCTGCGCAACATTGAGCCGGACTTTGCGGCCATCATCACGCCGGGCCTGCATCTTGCTTTCCAAGACCGTGAAGCGGCCACCATTTCAGGGAAGACCATTGCAGGAGAAAAGGCAACTAGGTCGATATGGGTTTGCGGACCAGGCGCTTACGTCGTTCTAAAGGCGCTCGCATTTCGAGACCGCGGTGAAAACAAAGACGCATATGACCTGTATTACGTCGTGAGAAACTACGGAAGCCACCCCGCCGATGTCACTTCCCGACTGAAGCATCTATTGGAGGACTGCCAAGCAAAGAAAGCGCTGCGCATCTTGCAAGAGGATTTCCTTAACCGCGACAGCCTTGGCCCACGCCGGGTGGCGGCGTTCATCAAGGGAACGCCCGACGACGATATCCAAGCCGATGTGGTGGGTTTCATCAAGCAGCTCCTTGAAGGCTGCGCTTAATTGCTCATAGGTGCTGAGCTGCCTATTAAGTGTCCTCAGTATCCGTTGGTGGAGAGGCGGGTTCGCCAGTCTGCGCTTCGCGGGCGGCGTAAATCAATAGTGGCACCGCATGCTAGTGTTAATAGGCCCTAGTTCACTTGCGCCGCCGCGAAATCGTCAATGGCGTCAAAGATGCCGGAGAGGCGGTCGATCTTCTTGTGCTGCTCCAAGTACTCGGCGTAGGCGCGACGGGCATTGCCGAGCAGTTCGTCGTACAGCACCACGCGGGCGGAGATGGTGGCTAGCTGCTGCCGCACGCGCTCTGGGTTGTCTCTGTACTCCGGCGGGTGTTTTCCCATCAAGCAGATCACTTCCACGGGCCAGTCGCTGTAGCCTGTCTG
Organism: Candidatus Azophilus sp.; assembly: GCA_965200465.1. GTDB lineage: Bacteria > Pseudomonadota > Gammaproteobacteria > Pseudomonadales > Azotimanducaceae > Azophilus. The sequence goes on from OZ241358.1 coordinate 1,518,492, forward strand.
AGGTATGAGCTTCGCTACGCCGTCGCGGTACTTGGTGATCTGCTCCATCAACCGGTAGATGGAAGTCCGCTCGGAAGACCGCTTGAGCTCGATAATCACATGGGCACCGCCGGCGGTGCGAAAGCCGATGTCGATTCGGCCTCTCCTCTCTTCGTCGGTCAGATCCTGCGACGTGCGCTGGAGGAACGTGGTGATGGCGCGTTCGCTCTTTTGGGTTCCTTCCACGATGTCCCAAGAGGGGTCGAGCAGCCACAGGTTCTTGTAGATATGGTCGCGGATGACGCGCTCCTTCTCGTCCGCATCCAGCTTTTCCTCAAGCGTGTCGATAATTCGCAGCCGACCCTTGGCGATCTGGCCGTAGTAGCTGCGCTCCAGGTCGGCGATGTCCTTGAACACGCGCAGAACCGTCTCGACATTCTCGTTGGAGATGTCGCCCAAAAAGTCCAGCTGCTCCTTCCAGCGGTAGCTCTCGAACGCCAGGATGGACGCCTTCAGGAGTTCGCGCTTGGCTTCATCTTCCGCCGGCAGCACGTTGAGCCGGCCGATCCAGCGTTCGGCCTTCTTCTTGGTGTCTCCTTGCAGGGCGTTCAGCCACTCGGCGACGGCCGGCACGTCGCGGCAGAAGACCTTCGCGCCCTGTTGATTGCGAAGGTTTGTCCATTGCCCGGCGATGTGTCGAAGCTCGCCATGAACGAAATCCCGCAACGCGGCGAAGCGCGGGTCGTCGTACTTGAGCGCTTGGCGGCTGCTGGTGGCGATGTCTTCGCCGTCGTCTTGGTCCAAGTTGTCACAGTGGATTTCGCCGACGATGTAGTCCGCGAAAATTTCCTTCAGCCCGAAATCGCCAAGCAGGTCTTCTTGGGCGACCTTGCCGCGCATGAACACGGCCAATCGGTTGAGGTTGTCGCCATCCTCGGCCTTGAGGAAGTTCGGTTTCTTCACGGTGCCGATCCAGCCGGTGACGTTCAGCGTCGAATCGGGCAGCGTGGGGTTCCGTGCGGCGGGCGGTTGATTGTCCGCCAAGTTGAAGCGCCGCTGTATCTCCCCGGCGTCGTCGCCGTAGGTCCAGCAGTACTCCACATGCTGATCGTAGCCGCGATCGCTGGACGAGACGCATTCACCATCCACCACCACCGCGAATCTCTGCTGCGGCCCAATCACGGAGAAGCGCCTGGCGATGCGTTGGCGCAGGCCGCGGGTCGTCCGCCCATCGGCCTCGTGCTTCAAATCAGTGAGGACGATTCGGGTTCCCGCGTTGAGCTCGTCGGGCCAGTCGTCGAGCTCCTCGACAGGACAAGCGTCGCTCTCGGCTTGGCTGTTCTGGCTCTCTTGGCGCATCTGCTCGCGAATCCGCTGCGCGTCCATGCGGAAGGCGGTGCGTTCGCCGCCGCTCGTGGTGTACACGGCGACGATGTTCGCGATCGAGAAGGAAGACAGCTTGCCGATGCCCTTGCGTCCCATCGGGCGTCTGTTCTTGGCAGTGCGAGGCCCCATCGCCTTGCGCCGCCGAAAACCCACGTCCAGGAAGCGGTCGATGACCTGATCCCGCGTCATGCCAACGCCATCGTCCTCAATGACAATCTGCCCCTCACCCAGCGTCACCAGCACCCGGCCGGCGTCCGCATCCCAGGCGTTGGCGACGATCTCCGAGAGCACCGCCGGAATGGTGCTGTAGAGGTTCATCCCCAAGTGTTCCAGCGCGGCCAAGCTGATCTTGATGGCCAATGGCCGCTTGACGGTTTGCTCAGTCATCGCATTTCCGGTCCAGCGTCTGGGCGACGCTCCGCGCCACGGCGCGGGCCAGCGCCACTGGCACGGCGTTGCCGATGCAACGCGCCGCGGAGGAGAGAAACCAGCGTTCGTCTGGGACGAAGAACTGGTAGTCGCTTGGGAACGTCTGCAGCAGTGCGGCTTCGCGCAGCGAGATGGCGCGGTCTTGTTGCGGATGGCCGAAACGACCGTTGCCGAAGCCGTTGCACTGGGTGGTGATGGTGGGGGCTGGCGCATCCCAGCTCATGCGGCCATAGACGCTTTGGTACCAGCGGCCGCTGCGCTTGCGGTGGCACTTGGCGACCAAGCGAGGGTCCCAGTTGCGCCATGTCTGCCCCGGCTTCGCGGCTTGGATGCGGGCGAGGTTCACCGCCGAGAGGCGGCTGGCGCGGTGCAAGGGGTCGTCCGCCGCGCTCTCGCCGGCGGCAATCGGCGGCAAGTCGGCGATGGCATCGCGGACAGTTCTGTAGCTGCTTGGCGCGTGGGTGGGTGGGACGAGCTCGATGGGCCCCACCCGGGACGCCAGCACCACCAGCCGCTGGCGCGTTTGCGGCACGCCGTAGGCCGCGCAATCGACCACGCGAGACCACACCGCGTAGCCGGCATCTTCCAAGTTCCGCAGGAAGGAGCGCAGCAGTGCGCCGTCGTGGAAGTTCGCGAGTCTCGGCACGTTCTCCATCGAGAGCACATCGGGCTGCACTTCGCGCACCAAGCGGGCGAACTCGCCGAGCAGCTTCCACTTGTCGTCCGCGCGCTTGCGGCTGTAGGTCGAGAATGGCTGGCAGGGTGCGCATCCCACCAGAATGCGCGGCTGCCCTTGAGTGAACAGCCCGCGCACCTCGTCGCCGCGAACGTCCGCGACGTTCTTCTCAATGAAGCGGGCGCCGTTGTTGCTTTCGTAGGCGTGGCGGCAGGAGGTGTCAATGTCGATGCCAGCGCGTACATCAAAGCCTTCGAGAAGAAAACCGTGGCTTAGGCCGCCGGCGCCGCAGAACACGTCCACCACGCTGCCGCGTGGACGGGCTGGTGCCTGAGTTGCGGCAAGGGGCGGCGCGAGTGCGGAGGCTCGTGCACACCCGTGTGCTCCCTGCGTTGCCTGGTCCACTGGTGGCCTGTTCACGCTGGTGCCTTGTCCCGTGGCGGGAGTGTCTGAAATTCCGTGTGTGAATGCCGAACCGGCGGAAGCCCGCACAGCCCGCCGAACTGAATCGACCTTACACCGCCGAAATGGAATTGCAACCCCGTGTACAGCCCGATTTCCATCCGATTTCCCGCCCCCAACGATTCGTTGGATTGCACTGGGAGGCGCACCGTGCAAGGTTTTTCCAGCAAAGGATTTGCACTCGCTCCAGATGCGTGGATGGGGCCGCCCCTCCCCCGCCAAGGCGGGGCAAGAGGGGCGGGACCCCGGCGCTCATCATGGCCGTCCCTGGACGCTCGTCACTCACCCGGCGGCCCCTTGAGGCCGTCGGCTCCCGCAGTTGAGCGTGCGGGCCACGCGGAAACCGACGTTGTTGTTCCGGTTGCCGGTGTTGTTCCTGTTGCGGTTCGCGGAGCGGAGGTTCCTGGGTTTGTTGTTCCAGGCGCCGCCGCGCAAAACGCGGTTGGGGGACGGACAGGCTCCCGCGCCGCCCGAAGGCGCACGGCGCGAAAGATGGATTGGCGCAAGCGCCAAGTGTTCGCGTGCTCGGCGTGGGCGACCCAGGAACGCACGCGCCGCAGAACCTCATCCCTGCCAATGGTTCCGTGGCGGTAGCGGTCCTTCATGCCGCGCAGGCGGTTGCGGAAGCGCCGCACGTTGTCCTCCGGCAGCCGCCGCCAGCCGCCGGGCATCAGAACGTAGCCCAGGAACGGCGCAGCTTCGGAGGTCGGCAGGATGGCGGTCTTGCGCGGATGCAGCCGCAGCCGCCGGCCTTCAAGGAAACGAACCAAGCGCCGCCGCCACTCCCGCAGTTGCTCCGGGCTGTCGTGGAACAGGGCGAAGTCGTCCACGTAGCGCAGGTAGCCCCTGGCCCGCAGCACCTCCTTGCAGAAGTGGTCCAGACCGTCCAGGTAAAGGTTGGCGAAGAACTGGCTGGTGAGGTTGCCGATGGGCAGCCCGCGCCGCCGCTCAAAGGGGGCGAACAGGTCGTCGCCCGGAAACGGCGAATGCACCGGCTCCTGCCGGTTGGAGCCGTCGATGATCCGGTCGGCCAGGGCGAGGGTGCGTTCGCAGGCGATGCGGCGGCGCAGGTCGGCCTTGAGGATCGCATGGTCAATGGCCGGGAAGTAGCGGTGGACGTCGCAGCGCAGAACGTGCTTGTGGCGGTCCCGGAACCACTCGTAGCGGGCGACGGCGCGGTGCGTCCCCTTGCCCACCCGGTTGGCGTAGCTGTCATGGATGAAGCCGCGCTCGAAGATGGGTTCGCAGACGGCGCAGAAGGCGTGGTGCACCACCCTGTCCCGGAACGGGGCGGCGGAGACGACGCGGTGCTTCGGGTCGAACACTTCGATCTTCTTGTAGCGGCCGGGGCGGTAGCGGCCGCTTTGCAGCTCCCACTCCAAGCGCAGGACCTCCTTCTCCAAGTTGGCCAGAAAGGCCGCCGCGCCCGGCTTCGCCCGCTTGCCCTTGGCGGCGCACAGGGCCGCCGCGCACAGGGCGGGGAACGACGCGACGCCGTCAAACAGATTGCGGCGCCGTCTTGGCACGGTGCGTTTTCCTCCATGCGCCCACGCGGCGCCCGGTTTCGTTGAGGCTGCGGGCGGCGTGCTCGTAGCGGCGGTGATCCAGGCAGCGCAGATCCCGCGCCAAGCGGCACAGGAGGCGCAGCTTCTCCAAGCCCAGGTTGGCGCCCGCCAACTGCCTTTCCCGCTGCTTGGTGTAGGTGGCTTCAATGAGGCGCTCCAAGACGTCCAGCGCCGCGGCTTGGATGCGATCCCCAAGCAGGAACTTCTGGCTGCGCGGGAAGCGCTCCACCGCCGGCACCAGCCACAGCACGAAGCGGTAGTGCGCCTCCAAGGCCGCCCCCGTGGTCCGAGCGCCGTCACGCTCGCCGCTGAACCCTCGATCAGCTCCATCCTCTGCCGGCAACGACCCGATTCCTTAAGCAGGCGAAAAAATGGACCAAGGGGCTTCGCCCCTTGGAACCCCAACGGGGGCAAGCCCCCGAACCCCAGAAGCAAGGAGGTGAGGACTCATGGCGTGAGCGTCCGGGCCACGCGGAAACCGACATCGACGTTCCGGAAGCCGGAGCTGACCCTGCTGCGGTTCGCGGAGCGGAGGTTCCTGGGCTCGTTGACCCAGGCGCCGCCGCGCAAAACGCGGAGGGAGCAGTCCCCGCTCTCCCATGCGCTGCCGTCCGCCGGCGCTCCCGCATAGCTGCCGTTCCAGCAATCCCCCGTCCACTCCCACACGTTCCCCAACACATCATGCAAGCCCCATGCGTTCGCCCCGTAACTCCCCACCGGCGCCGTGCGCGAATGGCCGTCACTGCAAGCCACACCCCACGACAAGCCCGCACTCGCATCCGCTCCGTTCGCACGCGCACACTGGCCGGACTCGCCTTCGCCCCACCAACGCGCCGTCACCGTCCCCGCACGCGCCACGTACTCCCACTCCGACTCGCTCAGCAGCCGGTAGCGCTCACCCGTGCTCCGCGACAGCCACTCCAAATAAGCCCTCGCATCATCCCAACTCACGCAAACCACCGGATGGCCGCCGCCCTGCCCAAAACCGGGATTGCGCCAGCCGAAGCCGTTCCTCAATTCCCACCGACCGCCCGTCGTCCACACATGGCAGGAACCCCCAGTCGAATGGCCCGTCACCTCCACAAACCGACCGAACTCCGCCACCGTCACCTCGTGAACGCCAACCGCAAAAAGCCTGCCAATCCTCACTTGATGAACAGGACCCTCGTCCTCAAAACGCCCTTGCTCATGGGAGGGCGAACCCATCATGAAGGCACCCGCAGGCACTACAACCAATTCCGGACAATCAGGGCAGTCCCGGAAACGCCTACCGACTTCAAGCAGTTTCTCCAACTCAACCCGATGCACCGTCGGCCCCGAAGAGGGGTGCCACACCGTCTCGGTTTTGGATTGATAGCCCGTTGCGCTCACCTCCACTCGATATTCGCCCCAAGGCAGCAATATTCCCACACGGTAGTCCTCGGTGCTGCCCATCAAGCGCACTTGCGCCGTGGAAGGCGTCGCCTGCACCGTGAACGGCTGCCGAACCTTGGCAAGCTCGACCTCGTGCCGCGTTGGACTCAAGCCGTGCCGCACCAGTTCCTCTTTCGCCTCATAGCGCTGCGCACTCACCCGCACCCGATAGTCCCCCGGCGTCAGCGGCATTCCAGCCCGATAAGCCTCCGCAACGCCCAAAATCTCCACGCTCGCGTTCTCCGGCGTCGCCGCCACCGTGAACGGCTGCGGGAGCGGCACCAATTCGATCCGCTCCCGCGCCTCTCCATTGGCCGGAACCGCCACTTCCCGCATCAAGTCCGCGTAGGCCTCCCGCCTTGCGACCACCCGGTAGCGGCCCTCCGGCAGCCTCATGCCGGGACTGTACGGCGGCCCAATGTCCGGCAACGTCACCGCGGCGTCCTCCGGAACCAACTCCAGCGTCAGTGTGCCGTAGGCAATTCGCTCCAAGGTACGCTCCAGCCGGCCGAGGCCGTCCTTGGGCACCTCCGCCCGCACCCGCGCCGTTCGATGCCCTTCCGCTCCCAAGGTCAGTTCCAACGGTCCCGCCGGCAACCCCTCCAGCGTCACCGGCGTGCGCGACGCCAGCCGCTCCCCATCCTGCTCCACCCAGGCGTTGCGGGGAGTGGTCAGCACCGTGAGCTTGCCGACGCCCCGCGTCAGCGTCCGCTCCACCCGCAGCACCTCGCCGCCCCTGAACCTTTGGCCTTCAAGGTGAATCGTCTCGTAGTGGGGGTGGCGCAGCGTTAGATCGTGGGCACCCGCCCGCAGATTAGCCAACTCCAACGGCGTCTCGCCAACTGGCTTGCCTCCAAGCAGCACTTCAACACCGGCCGGCCGCGTTTCCACCACCAGCAGCGCCGAACCGCCGCCCACCGGGCTTCCATCCAAGCCGCTTAGCGCGAACTCGGCTCCCCTTCCGCCTGCTTCGCCAACGCCGCTCGCTTGGGCTGCGGGGGAATCGGACGCCGGAGGCGGCGCTTGGCCTTCGTCCGGGCTTTGCGGCCAATAAGCCAAGGCGAAGTAAAGCCCAACCCCAACCGCCGCCACTGCCGTGCCGGCCAGCCATGCCGCTTTGACGCCGGACCATCCGGCTTTGTCCGCACCGGGTCGGCTAGGCGCTTTTCTCCCCTCGGAGCGCATGCTGGCCTTGGGAGGCTTGGCGTCGCCATCCTCCCCTCGTTTGGATGGGGCGCGGCGCTTGGAGGCCATCGGCGGGTCGGCCGCTGCGGCGTCCTCCCATTGCGCCAGCCATTCATCCAGGCTTTGCGGGCGCTCCGTCTCAATCACCCGCAAGCCCCAGTCCACCGCCTTGAGGAACGCCGGCGAATAGTTGGAAACCCCCGCCTCCGCCAGTTTCGGCAGCGGATCCGCCTGCGAGCGCAACAACTGGCTTTGCCGCCGGGGCGCCTCCATCGGCGTTTTGCCGGTGATGGCCCGGTGGCACAGCGCCGACAAGGCGTAGATGTCAGTCCAAGGCCCCTGCGACCCTTGGCTCTCGTACTGCTCCGGGGGCGAATAGCCGGCCGAGGCGATGGCCGTCATGCTCTTGGACTTGCGCCCCAACGCCTGCCGCGCCGCCCCGAAGTCCAGCAGCACCGGCGTCTCGTCCGAACGGCGCACGAAAATGTTGGAGGGCTTAATGTCCCGGTGCAGGAAGCCAGCTGCATGAACTTGGCGCAGCCCGTCCGCCACCGGCAGCAGCACCCGCCTTAACTGCGCTTCCGTCAGGGTGCCGTGGCGCTGCAGAAGCGCGTCCAGCGGCTCGCCGTCCTCATAGTCCATCACGATATAGGCGGTGTTGTTGGCCTCAAAGTAGTCCGACACCCGCACTAGGTTCGGATGGCGAAAGCGGGTGAGCGTGCGCGCCTCGTCAACGAAGCGGGACAGCCCCCACTCGAAGTCCTCCCGGTCCGCGGGCGACTTCGGATGCACCGTGGTCCCGTCGCGCACGGCGAACTCGTTGGGCAGGTACTCCTTCACCGCCACCCGGTGGCCGAGGCTGACATGCTCACCCAGATAGGTGACGCCGAAACCACCGACGCCGAGCACTTCCAGCAGGCGGTAGTGGCCCAGTTGATGGCCGGAAGGCAGGGCTTGCTTGTGGTCTGCGTCTGACATGGTCGTTAACGACACATGTCGTAGCCAAGCACTTGGCCCGAGCGTGACTGATTAACCGAAATGTCCCCTTCCTCGTCCACTAGGACTTCCGCCGCCAGTCTGACCTGATCATCCTGAGTCAGCGCCAAGTTGGGAAGCTCCACTTTGCCCTCCTGCCACAGCACGGTCCCCCGCACGGAGGGCGATTGCGAACTTCTATTGCTGAAGAGCTTGTAGCAGACCCGGTAACGCCCAGCCTCGGCGGAGGGATGCAGCCAGATCTCATTGCCCGGCCCTCGGGTGTTGTCCTCCTCCAGGGCAGCTTGGGAGCCGCGCACCCGACTGTTGGCGTAGTAAAACTCACGCCCCTCCGGATCGACGACATGCAGGTCCATGTCATCGCTCGTGGACCAGCTCATGATCACCAGTACAAATGTTCTCTTGAGCGCATTCAAGCAGGCGTCCAATTCTTCATTGGCGCGGTCCAGCCGATCGGTGACGCCGCCGACAGCGTTCAACTGCGCCTCCAAGTCCGCATTGCGGGCCTGCGCGGCTGCAAGGTCGGCCTGACATTGGGACAACTCCGAAGCGTCCACCGCGCCGCTTAGTTGCGCCTCGCACGCAGCCAAGTCGGACTCGCACTGCGCAAGCGCCGAGGCGTCCACGGATTGACCCAAACGCGCCTCGCATTGGGCCAAGGACGCCTGCGCTTGGGCGCGCTCCGTTCCGCACTGCTCCAAGGCCGCCTGCAACTCCTCCAGTTGCCCAACATCCTGGGAGGTCATGGTGAAGAAAACCATGAAGATCAGGGACATCAGAATGAAGGCACCGAGAGCGGACGCAAACAGATCCAGCGCCGAAACGCTGAAGACGTTGACTTCGCGGTTGCGCTGCTTCAAAACGGCACCTTATTTTTCATACAGACGGTTGATAAGGTTATCCAGGCAATACTGCCCCGCTCGGTTGAGGGCCGTTTCCTCCCGCCCTTGGGCGATGTGCATCAGGAAAACCAGCACGGCGGACAGCAGCAGCGCCACCAAGGTGGTGTTGAATGCCAAGGCCAAGCTGCCGGTTAGCGATTTCATCCAAGCGCCAAGCGCGTCGGACTCTTCCATATTCGGCATGTTGCCGGCCTCGCCAAGAGCCAAGGCAATGCCAATGACGGTGCCGATGAAGCCCAGGGTGGGTATCAACCAAACCATGTAGCGCAGCATGTTGTACTTCAGGTCGATCTCGTGCTGGAAGAGATCCAAGCTGGAGTTGAGCAAGGCGTTGGCTTGGTCCACGGAGCGGCTGCTTTGGAACTGCAGCACGATGCGGGCGATCAGGCGCTGCAGGAACCCCGTTTCGGCAAACGGGGACGGGCGGATGCGTGCGTAAATGTCGCCTAGATCCTTGGCCCGCAGCATGGTCTCCTCGTCCTCCGGTAACAGTTCGAAGCCCATTTGCCTCAACTCCCGGCCGCCACGCAGGAAACGTACCAACACATCGGCCATGCCAACGAAAAACAGCAGCCACATCAGGTTTTGGATGGTGAACGGATAAATCCCACTGCTGCGGTCAAGCAGAATGCCGCTGGCGCTGAGTTCGTTGGGAGGAGCCGACAAAGCAAAGCTCATCACAGCAATGAACAGGATGCCGAAAAGGAGGCCCCCGCCGGCGGCGGCCATTCTCAGGGTTGTTTCATCCAATTGTTGTCTCCCTGTCGCTGTGGGCTTGGCGGGCGGATTCACTCGCCCACTATTTCACCAGTGCCGGCCTCGCGCCGCACCGGCCCTCTGGGCCGATCATCCGCATGGCCTGCACTTCGCCGCCCGCCTGACTGAACGGCAACCATTGCCGGTGGGGCCATCCGATGCAGATTCGCCGGCGTGGTTTCGTAGTCCCCCAAGCGCAGTCGTTCGTCCGGCGCCACAAAGCCTGAACGAATGCTTCGCCAACGACCTTCCCTGAACACATGGGTGCCGTTGGTGCTGCCGCAATCCATTAAGCGGTATTGCTGGGAGAGACTCTTGCCGGCGCCGTGCGAACCTGCGACCTCCAATTCCGCATGCAGCCTGGAAACCTTGGTGGAGTTGAGCCTCACATCCATGTCCTGACCTCTGCCGATGCGCAGGCGGCAGGACCGATCTTCAGCCAAGGCTGGTTTAGGGGTTGGCGGCACCTGTGCGGGATCACCGGCCTTGCGGCGGGACCGGCGGGATGGTGCCATCCGGGAGATGCTTTCCCGAGTGCGGGCAACCGCCTGCAGCAGGCTGTTCCTGAACAATGCGAAGGAAAAGAACGCGGCCAGAGTGAGAACGAGGATGCCGCCAAAGGCGATCAACAAAGTGGCCGACCAACGGCTGGCGAACTCTTCCCGAAGATCGGCTAGATCGGTCTCAGCTTGTGCTTGCTGGGCGGCTTGTGCCCCCTCAAGCTGACGACGCATGGCTTCCAACGCGGCTTGTTGCGCCTCGGCGTCCTGCCCAGCGCCCTCGGCCAAACTGCGCTCCAAGCCCTCGATTTGGCGCTGCAAAGCCTCCGTTCGGGCGGCCTGAGCCTCTTCAAGCTGGCGGCGCATGGCCTCCAGTTCCTCTTGCCGCGCCTCCGGGTTTTCCGCCATGCCGGCAGCTAGACCACGCTCTAAGTCCTCGATCTGCCGCTGCAGGTCCTCCACTTGCTCCGACGAGGCGCCGCCGGCGGACGCCGTCGCGAAACAGGAGTCGCCCACCGACTCGAAGGGTACCGACAGGGAACCCAATTCACGCGCCAATTCGCCGATGAAGGAGGCCCATAGGATGCCGGTGGGCGCATTGATTGACGGGCCGCCGGGCGTTTGGGAGACGGTGACGCTGGGGCCGGCGGTGTTGACGCCGATGACGCGCCCGCAAGCGTCGAACAACGGCCCGCCACTGTTGCCAGGGTTGATGTCCGCGCTGTGTTGGACGATGCGGAGTTCGCGGCGGCCATTCCATGTTCCCGAAAAGATTCGAGCCACATTGCCTTTGTTGTAGCTGGGAATGGCGGTGTCCGAGGTGGCAATGGTTTCGGCGGCACCGGGAAAGCCAACGGCAACCGCATTCAGCGGTGGGGCGGGCGGCGACGTTGCGAAGACGACGGTGGCCAAACCGGGCAGGCTGGGTTGGCGAATGCGGAGCACCGCCAAATCGAATTCGGCCGAAGACCAAACCAAGTCGGCCGGCGCGTGCCGGGTGCCCTGCTTCACGGCAAATTGGCCGCCGCCCTCCACAACATGATGGTTGGTTGCCACATCGCCCCGGGAATTCAACACGAAGCCGCTGCCGGACCCCGTTTCGGTGAGCACCTTCACAACCGCGGAATTCACCTTGCTGTGCAGGTCGCTGTCGCTGAGTGCCGTGGCGGCTTGGATGCACTGGGAAAGGCAAACCAAAACGCAAAATAGCGCAAGGAAGCCGGCCTTCATGCTTGCTCCCCTACCCCTGCCGCGTTTGCAGCTCCCTAGGCTTCCCACGACGCCTGCGCCCTCATTGCGCCCAATGCCACAAGATCCCCTTCCCGCAAGGCAACGGGCGTTCGGGGTTGGAGTTGCCGGCCGCCGACCTGTGTGCCGTTGGTAGTGCCCAAGTCTTCAATGTAGAGCGAGCCGCCCTCCGCAAAGAACCGCGCATGTTCGCGGGACATCGTCTTGTCATCGACCAGAAATGTGGAATGGCGAGGGCTGCGGCCAACGACCACCCCGTCGCCGATGAGCAGGCTGCCCGGCATTTTCAGCGACACCGGTCGGCCTTCGCCTGTTTCGCCGGTCAACAGGCAATCCGGGAAATTGGGCGCCGAGGCTTCGGCTCTTGCCCGTTGGACCTCCTGCTGGGCATGGGCGGCCTGTTGTTGGGCATGGGTCAGCTCTTGCACACGCTTGCGGTGGGCCAAGACGGCAAAGAAGATCACCAGCAAGACCACGACAACAGCCGTGATGACGATGGCCATCAGGCGCCGCCGCTCCGCTTGCGCCTCTTGAGCGCGTCGCGCCTCCAAAGCGGCCAAGTCGTTTTCAAGGACGGCAACCGTAGCTTGGGCGGCATCCCGTTCGCCACGGGCACCGTCCAAGTTGGCGCGTAGCGATTCCGCTTCCGCTGCGCCCGTCCGCACCGCCTCTTGATATTGCTCCTCGAGATCGCTCACGCGGGCTGAGGCGGCCTCGAGCTCCTGCTGCCGCTGCTCAAGTTCCCGGCCCTTTTCCTCGGCCTGCCTAGCCGCCTCATCGGCTTGCACTTGGGCTTGCTGGGCTTGGGTTTGCGCTTGTTCCGCTTGAACCAGGGCGGCAGCGGCCTGGGCCTCAGCTTCCTCCCGCGCTGCAACACAGGAGGTTTCGCTCTGCGTGAACGCAATTCCGACTGGCTGGAGAAACCCGGCAATGGCGGTTGCCTCGGCAGCATGCACAACGCCCTCCGGCGCCTGTCCCCGACGCAAGCGCCAAATCGACGTGCCGGGCGGCCCACGATTGACGCCAGCCACTTCCCCGCACTCGTTTAGCAATGGACCACCGTAGCCGGCCGCAGGAATGAGGGCGTTGTGCCGAATCAATCCAACCGCCGGGGCGCCCGCTGCGGCTGGGATTTCCCCATGTTCGCCCACAGCACCTTCCGCCGTGGCGAGAGGCGCTTCCTCGTCCGCCGAGGCAACCAGCAGACTTTCGTCGGATGCGCTCCAAACACCGACGGAATAAACCAAGCGGCCCGGTGCAAACCCGTCCTTGGCGAATGGCAGGGCCGGCAGATTCAAGCCGTTGACGGCAAGAAGCGCCAAGCCGGATCGCTCATTCCAATGGATGATGCGGGCGACCAGTTCCGTGCGCGTAGTCAGCGGCACTGCAACAATCCGATTTTCATCCAAAACCAAATGCGCAGCCGTCAGCACTCGGTCGGCCGCCGCAACGAAACCGGAACCGACGCGCTTGACCTCGCCGTTTTGTCCTAAGACAACGATTTGCACAATGCTGCCCCGCACCCTGCCGGCGTTCTCTTGCGGTTGGGCGGGAGGTCGTTCGGTTTCGGTTGGGTCTCCCTCTGCCTGTACCGGACTCTCCTCCGCTGCGGCAGGGGTTCCCGCCGTTTCTTCTGCTGCCTGCTCTGGCTCTTCCCCGGATTGGGCGGTTCCCTCCTCGACTGCGGAAGAAGCCGCATCGGCCGGCATTTGGGCTCGGTCCGTTGGAGAGGGCCGCTGCTCAGCTTCGGTCAGCGTGGAGGCGGGCGCTCCCTCAATCGATGTAGAGGCTTGCTCGGTTTGGATGGACCTTCCCGCCACTTGCGCCTCTGTGTCGTCCTGTGCCCTAACAGCTTGGGAGCAACCCGAGGTTAGGGAAGCAACTAAAATCGTCAGAAATGCGGCCTTTTGCATTCGCAGCATCGCCATCACCCTATTGCCAAGATCATTCGTCGGCGACCGATGCAGTCGTCCTCTCCATCCGGCCTTCCCCCTTCGCCGGCACCATCTCATCGACTTCTTCGGCCTGCTTGCGCTCACGGATGGGGGCGGTGTCCGCCTCGTCCGCGGGTCGGCGCACAACCACCAAGGTGGCGTTGTCCTGCCCCTCCCGTTGCGCCGCGTCTATGCGGGCCACTAGGGCCTCCGCAATGCGCACGGCGTCCTCAGCCGCCAACTCCGTGCAGACAGCCGCGATTTCCTCCTCAGGCAAAGAGGCGACGCCGTCGCTCGCCAGCAGGACCAAATCGCCGGGCAGCAATTGCAGTTCGCCTTGGTCCACCTCATCCACAGAACCGCCCATGAGCGCACTGGTCAGCGCGTTTCGGTCGGGGTCCGTGCGGGCCTGTTCGGCGGAAATCCTTCCTTGCTGAACTTGCTCGTCCAGTTCATTCGCATAGATGTGCAGCGGATTGACCCGCTCAGCCTTGCCGTCGCGGCACAGGAGGATGAGGGAATCCCCAACGCTCAGCCACTCGCAACGGTCCGGGAGGAACAATGCGGCAACCAATGTGACGCCCATGCCGGACAACTCCGGTGCCGCCTCCACGGCGCGTTCAATCGCTTCATTGGCCCGGAGCATGGCGTCGTGCAGCCGCGCCCTGGCGGGCTGCGCGAGGTCAAGGTAGCTGTCCAAAAAAGCGCGGACGACGGTCTGGCTGGCCCTGTCCCCCGCCGGCGCACCGCCCATGCCGTCGGCAACGGCGGCCAGCAGGCAGGCACCCGCCTCCAACGCCGGCGGATTGGCATGTGTGCCCCAATCGTCCTCCTGGGCTTGGCGCCTGCCCACAGTCGCGGCCGCCGCGAAGTCCCGGCCTTCAATCATCGACGTCGGGCCAGTCGAATTCCTGGGAGCAGAAGGCTTGGAAGCGCAGGCTAGTTTCGCCCAGCTGGATTTCCGCGCCGGACTGGAGTTCCACCGCGCTCATCACCAGCTCGCCGTTGAGGTAGGTGAGATTGGTGCCGTCGCCGTGGTTCAGCAGCCAGCACCGCCGCCGCGGCTCATACACCAGCCGGGCATGGTTGGCGCGGGAAATGTTGTCGTCGCCGAAATCCAGGCGCACCCGGGATTCGGCGCTGCGGCCAATGGGGTTCAGGCCGTTGCCCAAGGTGAGCACCCGACCCTTGCCGGGGCCGCGCACCACCACCAGCCAGCCTACCGGGGGATCGGCCATGGGATCTTCCTCCTGCACACCCGCCCCCTCGTCGCCCTGCCGCCGAACGCCAGGGGTGACGATGCGGGTTTTGCCGTCGCCGCCCTCGCCAATGGGCTTGGTCGGCGCCTCCCAACCTTCAGCGGCACCGCCGCCAACAAACAGGGAGTCGCTGCGGCCCCCGCGCTCGATCGGCGCAGTTGAGGCTTCGCTGGAGCCTTGGTCGGCGGGGCCTGCTTGCCGGCTCCGCACATGCTCCGTGCCTTCCTCAATGATTTCTCCGTCACCTCGGCGTCTAATTGGCATGATTTCGATCCTCCCTATTGGCCGACCGCCTTGGCCAGCACCACGTTTGCTTGCGCAATCTCCCCAAGCTGCTTGTCCTCGCCAGCATCGTAACCGTTCGGCAACTTGACGAAGGTGCATGAAGGCAGGGTGACAATGCGAATTTCCGCTCTACGGTTCATCAGGCCGCTGTTTGGACTGCGTTCGCCACTGGCTTCACTACCGTGACGGTCGCGCTCCCGGAGCATTTGGCAGTGGTTGTTCCACTGCTTCGCATCAACGTCAATCGGTCGATTGCGAATAAAATCCCGCAGCATTTCTGCTGTGTTGGTTGCCCGAAGATTGGCAACCATAAGATTGAACTTTTTGGAACGGCATGAATCCGATATGCAACGTCGGGGGCAATAAATTAACGGCATCCTCTCATCAACAAACTTTCTCCAATCATTGTTCCAGTTCGTTATTCCCGAGTCGCTCGCAAAAGCGACAACTTGCAGCTTGACTATTTTCTCCGAACTTGCGCAATGGACTAGCTCCGTAATCAGAGGACCAAGCAGCATCTTGTGGAATGCCCTTTCTGGACATACCGAGGCGCTGCCTCCTTCCCCAGAGTTTCCGCACTTTTCATATTTAAGACCCAATCTCTGCCAATCACCAACCCGCGCCTGTTCTGGGAAAATCACCAGCGAGACAAAGCCGCTATTGATGTCCGAAATCGTTGCGGGCATCAGGTTCTGAAACCTGAAGTGAACAGAGGATGGCTTGGCGCTCAAGGCGTCCACCTGCTTGCGCAGCTTTGCAACCTCCTTCGCCATCGCCTTGAAAGCAATGCCCTCCTTGGGCTCCTGGCCGCAAGCGGCAATGGCCGACAGGATGACTGCCATCAGCCACAGCATTGCCCTTGGGCGGGGCTTCACCTTGCCGCTCATTACCCACCCATGCGGAAATTTGCTAATTGCCGGAATCTTCATCGGTTTCCCGGTTTCCCGGCGGTTGCAGCCTGCGCAATGCCGCTTCCGAGGCTTGCTCTACGCTGGCGACAAGTTTATCAATGCGCTCTATTGCTGCTTCGCTAGAAGCTTGCATACCAGCGACGATTTGCGGAATTTCTTTATCGATGTCTTGCTTCGCTTGAGCCAGTTTGGTCTTCAACTCCGGTAGGTGGGACTTTTCAATTTCGTCGGCCTCTGCATTCAATTCCTTCAATTTCGATTTGAATTCGTTAATAGATTCATTTATTTTCTTCATCGCGTCATCTATCTCGCTCTTCTTTTTACAGATATCCTCTTTTGTAGCCTTCGCGCAAGAGTCAAAATCTCTGTATATTTTCTCGATTATGTCCCTGAATTCCGCTATTGTCCTTTTGGGATTAGCGTTAAGGAATTGTATGACCGCATCCATGGCAAATTTTACGGATTCATTCTTAGCACCATGGTCTATCCTAAATGCGAATACGACGAAGATCCCGCTAATTATGATTCCAAAAAAAGCTAGGAATCCGCCCAACATAGCTGCCCAAAAGGTCAACTGGTCCGATACAGAATAGTTAAAACAACAGTCTGAATTCGAACTAATCCACACTGCTCCCAAAGGCAAGGCAACTAGCACTAGAATGCCAAAGGATATGATGGCAGTTATGAATGCCGGATAGTTGAACGGCTCTGCTTTGGTTAGGTCCTTAATGTGTTTAAATAACGGCCGGAGTTCGACGATGAGCTGCTCTTCCTCGCTAGGTTCTTCCTTTTTTTGCCGGTCTTGGCTGTTAGGTTCGTTTGCCATGTTCATGAACCTCCTATGGATTTGCCGCTGGTCGCCCTAGACGCAAGCTGTGCTTGTCGTCCGGCTGAAGTAAAGTGATGAGACGCGCAGGCGACACCATGCTGCACGGAAAGGATGCCGAAGACCCTAAGATCCCTAGCTTGACGGCGGGGTGAACGCCTGTTTGCTCGCCGCCTAAGCGGCGGAAGCAGTTGGGCTGGGCAAGCGGGAGATTACGGGTTCTTAGGCGGGAATGACGGGGGGGGGGGGGGGGGGTCCGAATTTGCCAATGCCACCCACCAAGGTGTGGGCTGACGCTCGGACGCGCTCAGGCCGCCAAGCAACCTTCAGGCCGTGCTGCGGGACGGTCCTGAGACCGACTGCCCCCGCAAGTTTGACTATCCGTTGACGGGACTGCCCCACTTGGAAATCCCCCGTATCCCCTGTTGGTCGGAGCCGGATTATACAGGAGAATTCACGGTTGCAAACAGCGCTCAAATTGGCTCCCTGGCGCGGCGTTCCGCCGGCATCAACCCTAGCGCCCCAAAACGGAGAGGAACTGCACTGGCGGTTGGTGTCTGGCTGGGAACTGCTCCGCAAGCCGCAACACTTCCACTAGTTCCTAGCCGCGGCCCATGCCATCGCGTTCGCGTATGCGAGGCTCCCGCTCAATTCTGACGGCAAAGCCCTCGGTGCGCCGCCTTGCATCGCGCAGCGTCTGGGCGGTTAAAGGCAGGTCGTCCATAGCCGCATGGTATTCGATCTGATGTCTTTTGCCATCCGTTTGGGCGGGACCATCGTACACGGGTCCAGTCCGGCAGGTTGCACGGCGACGCTGGATGCGGAGAAGCATCCGGACGCTTTATGAGCGGGGCTTGGGGGCGTCAGGCAAACTCGATGGCGAAACTGCCTAGGCTGCCGAAGTCCGCATGGAAGTGATCGCCCGGGGCGATGGGAACCGGGCGGGTGAAGGAGCCGGATAGCACCACCTCCCCGGAATTCAAGCCCTTGCCTTGGCCGGCCAAGCGCCGCGCCAGCCAGACTAAGCCGTTGGCGGGATGGTTGAGCACCGCTGCGGCCACGCCGCTCTCCTCCACCACGCCGTTCTTGAACAACAGGGCGCTCACCCAGCGCAAGTCCAGCTCCATGGGGCGCATGGGCCGCCCGCCCAGCACCAGCCCGGCGTTGGCGGCGTTGTCGGCGATGGTGTCGCGCACGGTGCGCGGCTGGCCGGTCTGCGGGTCCACACGGAAGCTGCGGGCGGCGATGATCTCCACCGCCGGCATGACGTGGCTGGTGGCGTTCAGCACGTCGGCCAAGGTCAGGTCGGCGCCGCTTAGAGGCGCACCGAGAATGAAGGCCAGTTCAACCTCCAGGCGGGGGTCCGTGAACTGCGCCGCGTCTATGGGAGCGCCGCCATTGAAGAACATGTCGTCGAGCAGCAGGCCGGTGTCCGGCTCGTCGATCCGCATGGCCTGCTGCATGGCGCGGGAGGTCAGGCCGATTTTGCGGCCCCTGGCCTTGCGCCCCTCCGCCAGCTTGATGGCCATCCAGGCGTCTTGGACGGCGTAGGCGTCGGCCAAGTCCATGTCCGGGTGGCGGATGGTCAGCGGGCGGATTTGCCGGCGCCCGCGCTCGGCCTCGTGCAGGTCCCGGGCGGCTTGCTCTATTTCTGCTTGTTTCAACACGGCCGCCTACTTTTTCCCTTTGCTTGGTCAGTGCGTCCAGCTACGCCCTGCCAACCAACTGTCCAACCAGCTTCCACGCCCATACATGACTAGCGGCCATCTCATAAATATGATTTCGCTGGGTTTGTGGGAACGCCAAGGCATCGGGGTGGGCCTTTTGCGGCCCGGTCTGACCAGAGCGGAAGTAATTGCAATAGTTTTCCGCCAGCGGTCCCTTGAACGGGAGTGCTGCCCTAGGCGCCCTGCAAATGGCTTGCGTTCGCAGCCGTTTCACTTTGCCGGTGGTCACACCCGCCCCTTGACTGGAATGAGGGCGCCGTGGATGTCCGCCGCCGCATCGGAGGCCAGAAAGCACACTAGGTTGGCGATGCTTTCCGGACGCACCCAGGTGCTGTGGTCCGCTTTGGGCATGTCCGCCCGGTTGCGCGGCGTGTCGATCAGGCTGGGCAGCACGGCGTTGATGTTGACGCCCTGATGCCGCACCTCCTCCGCCGCCGCCTCCGTCAAGCGCATCACCACGGACTTGGCGGCCGTGTAGGCGCCCATGGCCGCCAAGCCCTGCAAGGCGCCGAGAGCGCCGACGTTGACGACGCTGCCCCGCCCCCGCTGCACCAAGGGCGGCAACGCGGCCCGCAGCATGTTGCGCAGGGTGGTGACGTTGATGGCGAACATGGCGTCCCAGTGGGCGTCGGTGATTTCATGCACCTTCGGCCCCATGTCGAAGCCGCCGGCGATGTTGCAGACGATGTCGAAGTCCCCAACCGAGGCGACGGCCGCATCCACCGCCGCCGCGTCCGTGAGGTCCACTTGCAGGCGTTCCCCGGCGCCGTCGGCGAAGCCCTCCACCACATCAAGCAGGACGGTTCTTGCGCCCTGCTCCGCGCACTTCCGCACCACCGCGCCGCCCAAGGCGCCGGCGGCGCCAGTCACCAAAGCCGTCTTGCCAGTGAGGTCCATAGCCCCGCACCACCCCTGAAAACGGCATGATAACGCACTAGGGCAGGCCCGGCATCGGCTGAACAGGACGAGTGGCTTGTGCTCTGTGTGGAAGGGGTTTGTCTTTTAGCCGACGAACGGGCCTTTTCCTAGCGCTCTGTATGCAATAATTTGGCGCTAGGCCCATTCAGAGAGAACCGATGAGCGACGAACCGGATGCTCAAGAATCGCAAAACTCGGGAGACACAAGCCATGACTGATGCCGTCATGATCAAAATCATCTACCTAGGTTTTGCGGTGGTTGGTTATGGGCTTTTGCGCTGGCGCCTCATGGTGGTTACCCAAGACTTTCGCATCAAGATCGGAAAACAAGCCGACCAATGGGGGCAGGATGGAAGAGTTAATCCGCAATTGCGGGCCGCCTTGCCTCTTCTTGCGGACATGGCCTTCAAGCCAACAACGCCTTGGTTGATCTTAAGCGGCCTAATCACCGCCATGCTGATGCCGTTGCACAAGGACCATGAAGCCGTGCTTGCCGAAATCTCTGATGACGCCGAAGTCGCGCAAAAGATCATTCGCCTTAAGCAGGGGCTTATGCTCGCCCTCATTACCACCAGCCCTTTGGCCTTTGTGCTGGCCTTGGTTGTCTTGGTCGTTGGGTTGCCCATTCGCGCCTCCTTAGTCCTGATTGGAGACAGCATCTCTCTGCGGGGGGACAGGTTTCTCACAAAGCCCGCCGTCTCCTAGATGCAACGTTTTGCAGGCGCTTTCAGGCGTCAATGGGATAGGCGGCGAATCCCGCCTGCGCGAGGCGTTGGCGCGACTTGACCTGTGCGTGGTGATCGACCGCCATCCAAAAGCCACCGCGCAACTGGCCGACTTCGCCCTAGGCCTCCAACCTCAACCCTATGTGCAGCACACAGAGGCCGTCACCCCGCCCAAGTTTGAGTGCAGGCCCGCTCAAAGCCGAGCGAAGGATGAACCGCCGGCCTCGGTTCAGCCCATCCTCGTGGCCGTCTTGAACCCGGAGTACTTGGGCTGGTCTATGGCGACTTGATTGACGACGGTGTCGCGCAGGTGTGCGGCTAGGCCTGGATGATTCAAGGGAATGGAACCGTCGCGCAAGCCCCGCACCAAGGCCCAGCGCAGTGCGTCCAGGCCCTCGTTCCCACCCAACAGCGCCTGCAGGCGTTGGCGCTCGGCCTGGCGGTGGGCCGGGCCGCCGGCGAGGTCGCGCAGCACGATGTCCAGGGAGTTGCCGGCCACCCGGGCCAGGAAGCTGGTGCGGCCTTGGGTTTCGTTCATGACCACGTCCCGCAGGTAGTCGCGAACGCTGACCAGGAGTTCGTCCAAACGCGGCATCTCCGAAGCGGCAGTAGGGTCCTCGACCGGCGCCAGCGTCGCCGGGCCGGGAATCAGCAGGTTCACCAAGTCCACTTGGCATTCCGAGGTGCGGCGGCCGATGGCCGGGCGCTCCACGCTGGAGTCCGGGCCGCTGCGGTAGTGCTCGGCCATGCCGAGGCAGCCGACGGCCCACCAAAAGGAGCCGAACGCCTCCCAAAACCTAACCCTTTCCGGGGCCACCCGGATGCCGGACTCGGACTCGTAGCCGGCGAACAGCTCCTCGTAATGGCCGAAGCCGCCCACCGGCAGCTCGGTTCTGCCGAAACGCCAGGAATTGGTGCAGATCCAGCCGAGATCGCGCATCGGGTCGCCAATGTGGGCCGTCTCCCAGTCCAGCACGGCGACGATTCCGTCGGCGTTGACCATGAGGTTGCCGTTGCGGAAGTCGTTGTGCACCAGCTTCAACTCATGGGCCTCCGGCAGATGGTCCAGCAGCCAGCGCCCGGCGTAGTCGATCATGGGCTGCGGCGTCGGGAACTGACGATAGCGCTCCCAGGTTCGTTCGATGAACTCCGCCGGCTTGGTGACGGCCAAAGCTTGGCGCAGCCCTGCGGCCTCAAGGTCGATGGCGTGGATGCGGGCGGCGATGCGCCCGCACTCGAAGGCCAGCTTGGGGCGCAATTCGGCAAGCTCCGGCAAACGCACGATGCGGGTGCCTAGGGTTTCGCCGTCCAGCCACTCCATGAGGAAGCCCTCGCCCAAGCCGTCCGCCTCCTCCAGCACATGGAGGATTTCCGGTGCCGGCACGCCGGCGACCCGGGCCGCCCGCATGAGTTGCGCCTCCGTCGGCAGGCCCGGGTAATGGATGTCCGGACCCTCCGCCCGCAACCCGCCAGCGGAGCGGCGCAAGGCCAGCGGGCGCTCGCCGCCGTCGGTGCGGGCGACGATGCGGTAGGTCTCCTGGCTGGCGCCGCCGGACAAGCGCTCCACGGAGACCAAGCCTTCACAGCTAGGCAGCCGTACGGCAAGGACTGCGTTCAGCTTGGCTTTGAAGTCAGCGTCGATCATGAACTTGCGCCCAGCGGATGGCGAACCTCTTGGCGGCGCCTAGGCTGCTGCAATCCGCCCTACCCAAAGGCCAAGCGCCAGCGCTGCGCCAAACAGGAGCATCCCAAAGTCCTGTGCGCCAAGCAATGGCGGGACCAAACGCTTGAACCAATCCGGGCTCTCGACAAATCGGCGGATGGCAAACCGCTCGATGCCTCGGCGGAACATCCGGCGGCCTCGCCGGCGTCCGCCGGGCCGGGTGCTGGGCTACCCTTCGCGCACACCCTTCGGCGCCCGCTGCTTCATGTAGCCGAACAGGTAGCCGGCCACGCGGCGCATCTGAATTTCCTCCGCGCCCTCGGTGATGCGGTAGCGGCGATGGTGCCGGTAGATGTGCTCAAAGGGCCTGTGCCGGGAGTAGCCCAAGCCGCCATGCACCTGCATGGCCCGGTCCGCAGCTTCGCAGCACAGCCGGTTGGACCAGTAGTTGCACATGGACACCTTGTCGGACTGCGAGAAGGCGCCCTGCTCATCCATCAGCCAGGCGGTCTTGTGGATCAGCGCCCGCAGCATCTCGCACTGGGTTTGCAGTTCCACCAACGGAAACTGAATGCCTTGGTTGGAGGCCAGCGCCTTGCCGAAGGGCTTGCGCTCCTTGGCGTAGCGGATGGATTCGTTGATGCAGAACTGCGCCGCCCCTAGGCTGGAGGCGGCTTGGCGGATGCGGTTCTCGTTGAAGAAGTGCTGCACGATCTGCAGGCCGCGCCCCTCCCCGCCGAAGATGGCACCGTGCGGCACCCGCACTTTCGTCAGGGAGATGCGGCCATGATCCGTGGGCATGTTGAAGGTCCAGAGCATTTCCTCGATCTTGAAGCCCTTGGAGTCGGTTGGGGTCAGGAAGGCGGTGATGCCCTCCCCGTCCCCGGCTTTGCCGCTGGTGCGGGCCATGATCAGGTCGTACTTGGCGCGGTGGATGCCGGTGTTCCAGGTCTTGGCGCCGTTGATGACCCATTCGTCGCCGTCCCGGTAAGCGTTGGTCTCCATGTGGGTGGCGTCGGAGCCGTGCTCCGGTTCGGTGATGCCGAAGGCGAAGCCGCGCCGCCCCTCGGCCAAGTCGTCGATCCACTCGGCCTTCTGCTTTTCGGTGCCGTATTCGATCATCAGCAAAAGCCCGACGTTGTTGCCGACGATGGAGTGCTCCGTCTGCAGGTCGTTGTGCAGGCCCAAGCCCTTGACGGCCAAGTGCTCGCGGATGACGGCCATGCCCAGGTTGGTGCCGTCGCGCCCGCCGTACGCCTTGGGGAAGGCGTAGCGGTAGTGTCCGGCGGCGTCCGCCCGGCGGCGGGCCTCCATCATCAGGGCCTCCCAGCCCTCGTTGGGCAGGCCGCCGCGCTCCCAATCGGTGCGGGCGTCCTCGCGCCGGTGGTCGAAGAAGCGGATGTTGTCGTCCCGCTGCTCCAAGGGCTTGATCTCCCGTTCGATGAAGTCGTCGAGCTCCCTGAGGTAGCCGGCCAATTCCGCTGGAATTGCAAAATTCATGAATTGCTCCCAATTTGGATTCCTTCGCTCCTAAACTTAGCCGCTCCGTATTCTGGGATCAAGTTTCAGCACAGTCGCCGGTGCGTTGCCCACATCCAATCAGCACATGCTGAGACACCCGTCACGATGCGCCGATTGTAGCCTCTAAACATTCGCCGGACAGTGGCCGCGCCGGAGTTCGAGCAAATCGGATCTTGTTTCTACACTCCGAAAAGTTGTCGGAACCAGCTAACAAAAGCTTTCGACTCACTGTTTGTGGGACTCAATACCCGATGGTGTAAGGCTTGGTGTAGCTGCTTCCCGGGTGCGTCCTGCCAAGCAAGCCAAGTATGGATTTCCGCCTTGGTTTTATGTGGAGTCTTGAAGGGCGCACCTTTTTTTGCGGCTTCCGCTGTGCAGCTCTTGGCGAACTCGTGCAAGTTCCCTGACTCACTTGGAATCAGCCTGACCAAGAAGTCCTCCAACATGCCTGAAAACCGATTGTCCGGCATGATCCACATACCGAGGCGCCGGCCGCTGTCATGCGTTAGCGCAAAGCCTTCCTCAGGAATCTGACAGGGCAACTCTGGGAACTGCTCCCGGCAACAAGTCTGGAACTGCTGCCATCGTCTGGGAGCATTGCCATTTGCATCCACCATGATGCCTAGCACCTCAAGGCCCGAAGCTCCCCACTCACCCTCAATGACCTCGCTGCGCAGCAGCTCTTCCGTACTCCCGTAGGAAGCGATCCAGACTGGCTCATTGCCTCGATCCCAATCAACGCCGTTTGCCTCCATCAAGTATGGAATCACGCGCTTGTCCGTTTCGCCCTCGACAAGCAGCTTGCGAGGATGCACCCTATGACTTACCAATTATCTGACCTCAATCCCGCGTCTCGCTACGGCAGCGATGGCTTCGTTATGGATTCTAACGGCTTCTTGGCGATCTGGTTCGATTCTCTGAATGGTCACATCTCCTGCTTTCAACAATTCAGGTTCCACTACGGAGGCTAGGCTTTCGTAACAATCGCGGCTGTGGGTGGTTGCAAATACTTGCACGGAGAGCGCGGCGGCTCGTTCACTAATCATCTCCCACATCTTTTTCATCACTGTGTAATGAAGCCCAGTATCAATTTCATCAACAAGCAGGACACCATTTTTAGCATTTGCCAGCGAAACCGCCAAACCGAGCAGGCGCCACATACCGTTGCCGACACTGCCAATGGGAACCCGTTCTGGATTGTTGTTGAATTTTAGGAACACTCCGCTTGGACCGCCTTCAAAGTAGGAGGACTGGTCCGCCACAGTAGCGAGGCGTTCGACTTCCGGTTCAATTGCGCGGAGCGCTTCCACGATGGCTGCTTCTCGATCTGTCAAAACGACTTCGTCAAACAGCCGCACGACGGTGGCTGCCGTCATGCCATTGGCTGCTATTGTTTGGACTGACGGCTCCTGGCCGTTGCGTCGCCGCGACACCTGCACAAAAGAAATCAAACCCTCTGGCGATATGGAATTTTTGAAAGGGCGGTTGGCAATAGACCGCCACTCAATAACCAAGACTAGTGGTTCCTGATCCAATAGGCTAGGCTTCACGACTGTTCCTGCTTCCCCTTGGACAGGGTCGTCCTGTTCTTCGACATGAATGGACACCCTATCACTCCACGCATGCTTGGTGCTCTTTGCGTCAATGCAAATATTGCTATCGAGGTCGCGGTTGACGAACAAGTGAGCCACATTTGGGTGCAGGCGCCGGCCATCATCACCACACCCCAACTCACCCCGTCGCCTAGTGACCGAACCAAGTACTGATGGCTCCCCGGCTGACCTCAACAACTCAATGCACTCCAAAATCGAGGTTTTGCCGCAATTGTTCGCACCAACGAGCAAATTGATGCGCCCTAGCCCTTCCATGCTGAACGAGCGCAATCCCCGAAACCCCTGAATACGCAGTGATGAGTACATGCCAAGCCTCCTGCCACCCTTTGGAAGGCACGTCAATCTCGCCATTCTACCCTACTTGGATGACAGCGCAAGGGCATGTACGGGATCACCACCTTTCGGGCTTTTTGAAGGGAGCGCCCCGGTCGCCAAGGGCGCATGTTCGGGCAGCCTATGAGTTACGCACAACATGGGAGAACCGAACATGCGCCCCTTCGCACAGGACCGGACTTGTTGCTGCAAGGGGCCTTGGCGACCATCCCGAAGCCGCTCGGCGCTTCGAGCTTATGCGGCGCGTGGAGCGAGCGCAGGGGCTTTACGAGGAGCTGTTCGGCCGGCTGCTGTCGTACTGCCAAGGCGGGACGCCGGGGCACGGCTTCCGGTTTGGGAACAAGCTGCTCTCCTTGGACTCCACCACCATTGAACTGTGCCTTTCGATGTTCCCTTGGGCAGGTTTCAGATGGACAAAGAGCGCGGCGAAGCTGAGCGTTGGCTTGGACTACGGCGGCTTTTTGCCCGCGTTCATGCAGGTGATGAGCACCCGGCGGCGCTGGGTCGGCGCCCCTGCTTAGGCGCTGTTGCGAAGCCTGCGCCATTGCTCCCGCACCTCGGCTGCCGCATCATCAGGCGCGCCAAGGCAATGCCATGCATCCAGCCGCAGCACATGCCAGCCCAATGCACTCAAAATCTCATCCCTGGCCAAGTCGTTGCGCCGCCGCCGCCCGCTTTCGCTCCTGTGGTGGTCGCCGTCCACTTCCACATTAACCTTGATGTCCCCGTCGGTCAGCGCGAAGTCAAGCTCGTAGCCGTTGACGTCCATTTTGCCAATGGGCGACAGCCCTGCCCGCCGCATCGCCTCCCACAGCAGACGCTCCGCATCGCTGTGGGAATGGACGGGGATGTCGGGCGTCCCTGCGCCATCCCTGACGCCAATGATGTATTCGCGCAGCGAGGCCAGCGTTTTGCTGTGTTTGTGGTCTAAGTCGGGGTGGCCGATCACCAACAAGTGCCGCCGCGCACGGCTCGCCGCCACGTTGATAAGGTTGCGCTCCTTTTCTATCCACTTGGCTGCTCCGGAGGGCATGTTCGGCGTGAACGTCGTTGCAAAGATGATGACGTCCCGCTCAGATCCCTGCAGCTTATGCGCGGTGCCTGATATGAAGTCGGCGTCCGCCAGCGCCGCATCATCTATTTTCTGGGTGGCTAGGTGAGCAATGAGAGCACCTTGCGCGGCGTAGGGCGTAATCACGCCAATCGATCGATCGGGCGAGAGCGCATCCCGCACTAGTTCGACTGCTTTTCTGCCCTGCGCCTCGTTCACCCAACCACCGCGATCGCGTGGGCGGCGGGAGTCGCCTGAGACATCATGCCATGTAAGAACCCGCTTCCCTAGCGGCTCCGAAACGGGAGTCAGCACACGGAGTGAGCCGCCGTAAAACGCCTCGTTGAACCACTTGGCTATGTGCGGGTGGCATCGGTAATGCTCGTCAATGGCGCACGGCCCCGTCACGCCCGCCTGCTCGCTGGCATGGTCAAAGGCTTGGTACGCGGAGCCATCCTTGTGGTGGATGCCGCGTGTGCGCAGTTCGGCCTCGCTCTGCCCCGCGTCCTTGGCGATTCGGCGCAGGTGCGCGTCGCCCAGCGTCGTGATCGACCGCAATTGGTTCGGATCGCCGATGATGGCGATGCGCTTGGCCCGGTACGCCAGAGGTAGGATGTCCGCCAAAGTGCATTGGCTGGCCTCGTCCACGATGACTAGATCGAAGAGCGCCGAATCCAACGGGAAGCTGCCCCTTGCCGACATGGACGTGCAGGCCCACCCCCGCAGCACAGGGAGGGATTTGCGCACCGCCGTGCCGAACGTCTGGTAGTGGTCGGATACACTGGAAAACGCAGGCAAGGCTCCTGGCCTTGGGTCCGCGATCTGATGCGCCACCTTGGATTGCACCGCGGTCAAGCTATGGCGCCACCACTCAATGTCCACCCGCCGCAACTCGTCATCGGCAGCGGCGCTCAATTGAACAGGCTTGCCGCATTCATCGCCAAGCCGCTTGTATTCGTTCTCCTTTTGCGAGAGGCGGCGCTCCATACACGCCCATTCAAGGCGCTTGGCATCCGAAGTTCCGCCGAACACACTGCCCATCGTCTTAATTAGCCGCCTCTCCGCATCGTTCGCCGCTTTATCCAAATCTTGCTTCTGCTTGCGATCGTCTTCCGCCCGCCGTCGCTCCGCCTCCGCTTCAGCCATGCACGAAGCCCATTCGCGTATGCGCCCCATCGGTGTGCTGATGGGGCAGCCGATGTACGACCTCAGCTTTATGCGCCCAACGAACCTAGAGATGCCCTCCAAGTCCAGCCGCTCCGCTTGTTTGCCTAGGCTTGCCGCCTCGGCTGCCGTGAAGCGTTTTCGCGTGCGCATCGAGCATGTCCGCACTTTGCGGGGCACGAAAGCGGGCGCATGGTCCCGCTGATTGCAGGCTTTGGCCCAAGCGTTCGACTGGGGCCTCATCCCTTTCCTGATCTCCGCAAGCCTAGCCGCCGATACTTGTCCGCCCTGCGCCATTGCCTCCGCTTCCTCCAAGAGGCGGTCTTGCATCTCATCCCTCTCCCTCACCAGCGACATAAGCCGCTGTCCCAATTTTTGCCTATTCACGTTTTTGGCCGTTTGCGCCGATCTGCGCCCGCTTGCTTGCGCCATGGTCCGCGCCGCCCTTTCGGGCGATGGCCCTTGAAACCTGCGGGAGCGGGCTTGGGCGGCGGATATGACGGCAGGAACTTCCTGCTTGATCTCCCGCCTGCCCGTGCGGACCAGCAGCCCCAGCGTCACATCCGCATCGGCGCGCTCGACGGCCACGTCAACAGCTGCGTTGTTGGTTGAGGCCACCAGCACCTTCTCCCCGTCCAGCCATGCGTTCACGACCGCATTGACCACCAACTGAGTTTTGCCCGTGCCTGGCGGCCCCGTGATGATCGTCAGCGGCTGGGTGCGCATTAGCTTGAGCGCATCCTCCTGAGATTCGTTGCACGGCAGCGCCGCTGCGAGCGGGCTTGACGGGTTGCGCTCTCCCTTGCGGGGCGGCTCAACCAGCCAAGAGGCAGCCGTTTCGCGCCAATCCTCCCGTTCGCGCAGATCTTCCAAATCCTGCCGCACGAGCCAGCGGTGCGCAGCGAAATCCGCTGACAAGTAAATCGCCGCGTTATGTACGCCCTCCGCCAAGTTCGCGCCCGCATCCAGCGTCTTGCAGTTGTCAGGGTCCAGCGCCTGCGGTGGATGGCCAAGTCGTTGCGCCACCTCGTCGGCGGCCTGCGCCATGCCGTCCGCGTCTTCGAAAGGCAGTTCCAAATCCCTGATTTCAGCCACTACGTCGGCGTCTTCAGGCTGGCTAGCCAGCGTCGCCGCATTGAATTCCGGGGTGTGCGATGGCGTCAGCCGCCACCCCTTCCCGCCATCCATCTTCGTGCGCTCCAAGCGCAGCAGGAACAGGGGAGTGACCTGTTTTTGCCGTCTGTAGCCTGTGTCTCTTCCCTGAATGACCACAATGGGCCAACCGTAGAGCAGGGGGCTTTGCCCGCCCATCCTCCCGTTCAGATGGTCGGCGACGGGCTTGGGGGCTTCGGCATGGTCGGCCCGCCCCGTGACCAAAAGCTCAGGGCCTTCGTGCGGGAACCACCTAGGCCGCTCATCCGGGGCTGGCCGCAACGGCACCCAAGTCTGCGCCATTTCCCCCACTACGCAGCCTAGCGCATACTTGACCAAGCGTTCCCAGTGGCTTTGGCTAGCTTGTGCGGACATGCGAGTCGCTTGGATGGGTCGTCATGAACGTCGATTTTGTAATGAGTGTGCAGGGTTCAGGGATAAGAACAGAATTTACTTTACTTTTTCAGCCGGAACGCATGCCACCCGAAAAATGAAGAATCCATAAGGATGTACTTGCGAGGCGGGCGCTGTGGTGGATCCAACTCTTGTTGTAGGCAGAAAGCCTCAATAGAGACCACTACTGCTGTTGAACCTGCCCTCTGTCATTTTGTTTGTTTTATCCGTGACGCGGGGCTAGCTTGCGCCATTTTCTTCGCCGCCGCCTGAAGCCGTTCGTGCGGCGGGCGATGTTATCCTAGCCACCCTGCCTCGTATTTCGCGGCTGTCCAGGCGTTCCGGAAGACACCAATCAACGGAGGTGGTCCATGCTCGCACATTGGTGCGGCCTGAGCGACGTGGCTGGCGGTGGTCGCCAAGCCGTCCGCGGTGCTGGCCGGCTTTGTCGCCTTCTGCGCGTTCCCCTCCACCGCTTGGGTTGCCGGATGGGTAGCAACCGTTGCGGACGGGATGACGATGCTGCTTGTCGTGGTTTTGGCGCACGTCCTGTTGACCGACCGCAATGAAGCGGCCAAGTCCAGCCGCCTTCCCATTTTGCCGCCCCTTCGCAGCGCAGGGGCGGCGGGGCAGTATCTTGTCGCGGGACTTTTCACGCTCGGTCCAATCGCGCCGCCGCACGTCCCGACGGGGCGCTTGGGGCGGGCCATGAGCGAAGGACGCGGCCTCGTCCGGTTCGAGTGCAACGTTTGCGGGCGCCGCAACCGGGTGGAGCGATTCCGCCTCGGCAGGGAGGCCCCAACCTGCATGGGCTGCCGGTCCACCGTTCGCCTGCGCTCCGTCGTCCACCTGCTCTCCACCGAGTTGTTTGGCGAGAGCCTGAGCCTGCGCGACTTCCCGGAGTCGAAGGGCGTTTCGGGCATTGGCCTGGGCGACTGGCGGGGGTACGCCGGCCGGCTGGCGGAGGTGTTTTCCTATGTGAACACCTACCACCGCAGGGACGGCGGGGGGCTTGCCGGCCGGCTGGCGGCGGCGCTCGCCCGCATGAAGCATGAACGGCTCCGGGGCGAGGTTCGGTTTGACGTAACCAAGCCGGGGCGGGGGCTTGCTCCCGCCGACTTCCTGATTGCCTCCGAAGTGTTCGAGCACGTTCCCCCGCCCGTCGGCGCGGCGTTCAGCGGCGCCTTCAACGCCTTGAGGCCCGGCGGCCTGCTGGTGCTCACGGCGCCGTTCGACCGGCGGCTGAAGCAGACCATTGAGCACTTCCCGGAATTGAACGACTGGCGGGTTGTCCGGCGAAGAGCGCCGCTGGCCTGGCGGCGCGAGTCCCGGCCCCGCCGGTTCGACCTGATCGACATCGCGGAAGACGGGCGGGAGCGGCGGTTCGCGGACGTGCGGCTGCACGGCGGCGCGGGGGTGACGTTGGAGATGAGGGTTTTTGCGTTGAGCGACCTCATGGCCCGCTTGGCCGCGGCCGGCTTTGCCGACGTGTCCGTGCGGGACGACGACCGCCCGGACCGGGGCGTTGTTTGGCTCAGCCCCAACTCCACTCCGATCGTTGCCCGCAGGCCGTTGGTTGGGTGGGCGTAGGCGCCGCCGCAGGCGATCCCCTTCCACTTCGCCGCAGTTGTCGTCAACGATGCGGGCTTGCGCAAGTTTGTCCGGGTCCGCCGGACAGCCTCATTCATGACGCCCACGCCGGGATGGTGGGCGGGAGAGCCGAGGGGAAAGGAGGTTGGTTCAACGGCGGGGCTGCCGAAGCGCGGCGACGCCGGCAAGTCAGCCACGGTCCGTCCCCGTTCGTCCAGCGGTCTTTGGACGCAAGGCAAGGTCAAGGGCCTTGGTCAAGGGCGGCCTGCAAGCGGCTCACGGCGGTTCGCTCATCGAACCAGCTGCCGAGCAACTTCCCCGGCGAGTTCGATCAACGGCGCCGGATGGACGCCCAGCGCCAGCACGATGGCGCCGAGCGCAACCAAGACCGCCACGCCAAGGGCGGAGACCGACAGCGTCTCCCCTTCCTTTTCGCGCAGCGTCATGGCGAACACGATCTTAAGGTAGTAGTAGATGCTTAGGGCGCTGCCGAGGATCATGGCCCAGATCAAGCCCCACAAAGCGCCCTCAATGCCGGCCATGAACAGATAGAACTTGGCGATGAAACCGGCCGTCAGGGGAATTCCCGCCAAGGACAGCAGGGCCGTCGCCAACACCGAAGCCAGCGCCGGCCGGCGCCAGAACAGCCCGGCATACTCCTCAATGAGGTCCCGGTCGCCGGCGGCGGCGGAGCTGATCTCGCTGACCACGGCAAAGGCCGCCAAGGTCATGGCGAGGTAGCCGGCCAGAAAGACCAAGGCGGTTTCCGCCGCCATCGTTCGGTCGCCCAAGGTGGCGAGCACCAGCAAGCCGATCATTAGATAGCCCATGTGGGCGATGGAAGAGTACGCAAGCAGGCGCTTGATGCTCTCCTGCAGCAGCGCCAGCAGATTGCCCACCACCATGGACAGCACCGCCATCACCGCCAGGAAGGTGAAGGCCATGCCCCTGTCGAGCAGGTTCGCCTCCAGCGCGAAGCGCAGCAGCATGGCGAAAACCGCCGCCTTGGAGACGGTGGCGAGATAGCCCGTCACCGTAGCCGGCGCACCCTGATAGACGTCCGGCGTCCACATGTGGAAGGGAATCAAGGACAGCTTGAAGGCCACTCCGGAGACGAACAGGAGCAGGCCCATCGCCAACCAAAGGTCGGAGCGCTCCCCAGTGGCGGCGAAGGCGCCGATCTCGGCAAAGCCCATGCCGCCGACCGCGTGGTAGATCAGCGCCATGCCGAACAGCATGGTGGTGGAGCCGACGCCGGAGAGCACCAGGTACTTGAGCGCCGCCTCCAAGGGCGGACTGTCCTCTTCGGGATAGGCCACCATGACGTAGAGGGAAATGGACAGCACCTCCAAACCCAGCAGCACCGCGGCGAAGTGCTGGGCGCTCGCCAAGGTCATGGCGCCCAGCGTGGCGATCAGCAGCAGCAGATGGAATTCGTCCTGGCTGCCGGCGCTGCCTTGCAGATAGCGATGTGACAAAAGCACCGTGACTGCGGCGATGATGATGAACAAGCCGTTGAAGAAGGCGGCGTAGGAATCCAGCATCAGCAGGGGCGTCACCTCCCTGGCGCCGCTCAGTAATCCAAACGGCAAGGCGGCGAAGGCGGCGGCCAAGACCAGCCCGGCCAGCGTGGCGGTCAGCCGGTGGCTGCGCCGAAAGGAAACCACGAGCAAAACGAGCAGCACGCCCGCGGTCAGGGTCAGGTGAGGCGCCAAGGCCTGGTAGTCCAGCCCGGTCATGGGGCCACCCCAAGCCCGGCCACCACCGGGGCGCACAGGTCGAGCAGCGTGTTGGGATGGACGCCCAGCCAAACCAGCGCCGCCATCATGAGGATCATCACGCTAAGCTCGCGGGCGCCGAAATCAGCAAAGGTCGGCGTCCCTCCGTTCTCGGCTTCCTGCAGCGCACCCTGAAAGGAGCGCTGCATCAGCGACAGGGCGTAAACGGCGGCGACGACGATGCCCACCGCGGCGGCGATGGCCAAGGGCGCATCCACTTGAAAGGCCCCCAGCAGCACCATGAATTCGCCAACGAAGTTGCCCAGCCCCGGCATTCCCAGGGAGGCGACCACGAAGAACAGCGCCACCGCGCCCATGCGCGGCGCCCGTTGCCAGAGGCCGCCCATGCGTCCCATCTCCCGGGTGTGCAGCCGTTGCTGCAAGGCGCCGGCCATCATGAACAGCGCCGCGGTGGAGAAGCCGTGCGCCACCATCTGCACGATGGCCCCCTGCACCGCCACGACATTCCAAGCGAAGGCGCCGAGCAGCACGAAACCCATGTGGCTGATGCTGCTGTAGGCCACCAGCCGCTTGAAGTCGCTCTGGCTGTAGGCCAGATAGCCGCCGTAGATGACGCTCACCGCCCCGAGCAGCATGGCCGGCCAGCGAAAGTCCAGGGCCGCTTCCGGGAACAGGGGCACCACGAAGCGCAGCAGGCCGTAGGCGCCCGTCTTCAGCAGGATGCCGGCCAGAATGACGCTGCCGGCGGTGGGCGCCTGGGTGTGGGCGTCCGGCAGCCAAGTGTGGAAGGGCACCCCCGGCAGCTTGACCACGAAGGCGACGAAAAAGCCCAGCATCAGCCAGAAGGAGATGGTCGGGTGCAGGTCCGCGCCCAGCAGGTCCGCGTAGGCGAAGGTGAGGTCGCCGCTGGCGGCGTAGTGCGAATACACCAGGGTCAGAATGGCGAACAGCAGCAGCAAGCCGCTGATCTGGGTGAACAGGAAGAATTTCATCGCCGCATAGGCCCGTTCCTCATGGCCCCAAATGGCGATGAGGAAGTACATGGGCACCAGCATCACTTCCCAAAACACGAAGAACAGGAACAGATCCAAGGCGGTGAACACCCCCACCACCCCGGCCAGGGTCCACAACAGGTTGAATTGGAAGAAGCCCGGGTTGCGCTCGATCTCGGTCCAGGAGGACACCACCGCAACCACCCCTAGGAACAGGGTCAGGGCCACCAAGGCGAGGCTGAGGCCGTCCATGGCCAGAGTGACGTTGATGCCGAATCTGGGTATCCAAGCCAAGGTTTCCTGCGCCCCAACGGGAACGGCAAGCAGGTAAAGCCCAGCGGCGGCAAGGACCGCCAGGGACGCCCAGCGCGGCGCGTTCAGGTGCAGGCGCTCCGTCAAGGCGGCGAGCAGCCCGCCGACCAGCAGCAGCAAGATGAGGCCGAGCAGCATCACAGCGACGGCGCCAACAGGACGATCAACAGGGCCAAGACCAACCCTAGGGCCATGCTGGCCGCATACCAGCGCAGCGCCCCGGTCTGGCTTTGCGTCACCACGGCGTTCAGGCGGCGGGCAATCTCCACGATCAGCGCGTAGATCCGGTCCACCGCATCGCTTTTGTTGACCCGCGCCACGAACATGAACGGACGCACGATCAGGCGGTCGTAGAAGGCGTCAAAGCCCCAGCCGCCGCCCCAAAAGCGGGCCAAGCCCTGGCCCAAGCCGGAGTTGACCAAGCCGTCAACGGAAAGCTGCTTGCCGCCGAAGATCAGGTAGCCGGCCAGCAAGCCAAGCATGGGCGCCAGCATGGTCACCCACACCAAGGCGCCCTCGTGGTGAGCTGCATCGACGCCGCCGTCCGGCAGCACCGAGGCCACCGGCACCAAGCCGAACCAGCCGCCGCCAACGGCCAGCGCCGCCAGCACCGCCAAGGGCAAGCGCATATTGAGGCCCTTGCGCTCGTGCGGCGCCGTGCGCATTTCGCCAAAGAAGGCGATGAAGATCATCCGTGCGGTGTACAGCGAGGTCATGAAGGCCGCCAAGGCCGCCAAGCCCCAGAACCAAGGGCCGACGGCGCCGTAGTCGAAGCTGGCCAGCAGGATGAGGTCCTTGCTGTAGTAGCCGGAGGTCAGCGGCAGGGCCGCCAGCGCCGCCGAGCCGACCGCCATGCACCAGAACGGCACCGGCAGGCGCCGCCACAGGCCGCCCATCTTGAAGATGTCCTGTTCGTGGTGCAGGGCCAAAATGACCGAGCCGGCGGCAAGGAACAGCAGCGCCTTGAAGAAGGCGTGGGTCATCAGGTGGAAGATGGCCGCCGACCAGGCGCCGACGCCCAAAGCGAAGAACATGTAGCCGATCTGGCTCATGGTGGAGTAAGCCAGGATGCGCTTGATGTCCCTTTGGTTCAGCGCCGTGAAGGAGGCGATGAACAGGGTAAGGAGGCCCACCGCCGCCACCGCGAACTGCGCATCCGGAGACAGCAGGAACAGCTCGTGGGTGCGGGCGATGAGGTAAACCCCGGCGGTCACCATGGTGGCGGCGTGGATCAAGGCGCTCACCGGCGTGGGGCCGGCCATGGCGTCCGGCAGCCAGGTTTGCAGCGGCGCCTGCGCGGACTTTCCCGCCGCGCCGCCCAACAGCAGCAGGGCGATGATCGTGCAGAGGGCGCCGCCGTCCGGCCAAGCGGCCTGGGCGCCGTCCATCGCCGCCTGAATGTCCAGGGTGCCGAACTCCCGAAACAGCAGAAACAGGCCGATGGCCATGAAGGTGTCCCCCACCCGGGTGACCACGAACGCCTTGCGGGCCGCGTAGCCGTTCTCCGGGTCCTTGTGGTGGAAGCCGATCAACAGGTAGCTGCACAGCCCAACCCCCTCCCAGCCGAGGAACAGGGTCAGCAGATCGTCCCCCAGCACCAGCATGAGCATGGCGAACACGAACAGATTCATATAGGCGAAGAAGCGGCTGTAGCCCTCCTCCCCGGCCATGTAGCCGGTGGCGTAAACGTGGATCAGGAAGCCGACGCCGGTGATGACGCCCATCATCACCAAGGACAGGCCGTCCAAGTAGAGGCGAACGGCCACGTCGAAGCCGCCAGCGCCGATCCAGGCCCACAGATGCTGTGTTTGCGGAACGCCGCCCTGCTGCAGAAAGTCGCTTCCCGCTACGGCCGCCGCCAAGGCCGACAGGCCCACGGAGCCGGCGCCGACCCAAGCCGCCGGCCGCTCCGGCAACCGCCCTTCGGTGACGAACAGCACCAGAAAGCCCGCCAGGGGCAGCGCCGGAACCAGCCAGAGCCAATCCATCCCCGTCTAACCCGAAAGCTCGCTGGCTGCGTCGATGTCCAAATTGTCAAAGCGGCGGGCCAGTTGCAGCACCAGCCCGAGGCCCACCGCCACCTCGGCGGCGGCCAAGGAGAGCACCAGCATGAACATGATTTGCCCGTCGGCCTCCGCCCAGCGGGCGCCGGCGGCGACGAAGGCCAGGCCGCAGGCGTTCATCATGATCTCCAGGGACATCAGCAGGAAGATGATGTTGCGCCGCACCAAGACGCCGGCGAGGCCGATGGCGAACAAGGCCGCCGCCAAAACCAGCACCTGTTCGATGGGCACGGCTACGGCGGTCACGCGATCTCCTCCCGCCGCGCCCGCATGTAGCGCCGGCCGAGATGAAAGGCGCCCACCAAGGCGGCCAACAGCAGGATGGAGGCCAGTTCCACCGCCAGCAAGTAGGGGCCGAAGAGCTCAACGCCAACCGCCTTGGGCGACACCGGCGTTCCCGAAGCCGTGATCGGGGAACCAGCGATCAGGTAGATCATCTCCAACAGCAGCACCGCGGTCAGCACGCCGGGGCCGATCCACATGCGCGGCAGGAGCCAGCGGCGCTCCTGCGCCGCCGCCTCCCGGCCCAGGTTCAGCATCATCACCACGAACAGGAAGAACACCACGATGGCGCCGGCGTAGATCAACACCTCCAGGGCGGCGGCGAAGGGCGCCCCAAGCAGATAAAAAATGACCGCCACCGCCAGCAGGGAAATGATGAGGTAGATCAGCGCATGGGAGGCGTTGGTGCGGGTGACGGCCAGGCCCGTGGCCGCCAAGGCCACCGCCGACGCCAAGTAGAACAGGACGATCTCCAAGCTCACGGCAGCAGCTCGCGCACATCCACCGGCGGGCGCTCGTTCTGCGCCTCGCCCTTGTCCTTGCCGGCGATGGTCTTGCCGGCCACCTGCCAGAACGAATAGTCCGGATACTTGCCGACGCCGTCGATCAGCAGGTGCTCCTTTTCATAGACCATGCTGTCGCGGTTGTACTCGGCCAGTTCGAAGTCCGGCGTAAGCTGAATGGCGTAGGTGGGGCAGGCCTCCTCGCACAGGCCGCACATGATGCAGCGGGAGAAGTTGATGCGGAAGAATTCGGGATACCAGCGCCCGTCCTCCTCTTTTTGGGTCTTCTGCAGGGCGATGCAATCCACCGGGCAGGCCACGGCGCAGAGGTTGCAGGCCACGCAGCGCTCCTCCCCGTCCGGGTCCCGGGTCAGCACGATGCGGCCCCGGTAGCGGGGGGCTAAGTAGGGCATCTCCTCCGGGTACTGCACCGTCTCGTTGCGGGAGAAGGTGTGCTGCAGCACCGTCCACAGGGTTCGCAAATGGCTCCACATGGGTTCAGCCTCCCGTTCGCAGCAGGGCGACGGCGCCGGTGGCCAGCAGGTTGACCAGGGTGATCGGCAGCAGAATCTTCCAGCCCAAGGACATCAGTTGGTCGTAGCGCGGCCTCGGAATGGCCGCCCGCAGCAGGATGAAGCCGCACACGAAAAACGCCGTCTTTAGCGAAAACCAAACGATTGGCGGCAAAAAGCTCGGCCCCAGCCAGCCGCCGAAGAACAGGGTGACGACCATGGCGGAGGTCAGGATCACGCCCAGATATTCGCCCACCATGATGAGGCCGAACTTCATGGACGAATACTCCGTGTGGAAGCCGGCGGCCAGTTCGTGCTCCGCCTCCGGCAGGTCGAAGGGCAGGCGGTGGGTTTCGGCCAGGCCGGCGATGAGGAAGACAATGAAGCCAAGCGCCTGCGGAAACACGAACCAAATGTCCTCCTGGGCGCGGACGATGTCGCTCATGTTGAAGGAGCCGGATAAGAGCACCACGCCCATGATCGACAGGCCCATGAAGACTTCGTAGGTGATCATCTGGGCGCCGCTGCGCAGGCCGCCGAGCAGAGAGTATTTGTTGTTGCTGGCCAGCCCGCCGAGCAGCACCCCATAGACGGCGATGGAGGTCATGGCCAGAAAGAACAGCACGCCGATGTTCAGGTCGCTGACGGCCAAGCCGGGGCCGAAGGGCACCACGACGAAGCCCATCAACATGCCGGCGACGATGGCGGTGGGCGCCAGGGTGAACACCACCCGATCCGCGAAGGGCGGCACCCAGTCGTCCTTGGTGAACAGCTTCACCACGTCCGCGACGATTTGCAGCAGGCCGAACGGCCCCACCCGGTTCGGCCCCAGCCGGTCTTGCCAAAAGCCCAGCAACCGCCGCTCCCACCAAATGAGCAGCGCGGCGCTGAGCAAGGCGCCGCCGAGCACCGGGGCGATCATGACGAACGCCATGTTCAGTTCGACGCTCAAGCCGAAAACGCTCAGCTCCATGCCTAACCCTTGGCGATGAGTGCAGGCGCTTGGGGCGCAACGAAGTCCGGGTCCCCTGCAAGGGTGCCCAGCAAACCGGGCAGCGCCTTCGGGCCACCCGCCATGCCCAAGGTGACGGCGGCGCAACCCGGGGCCATGCCCGGCTCAATGCGCACCGCCAAGGCGCCGACGCCGGCAATGCGGGCGCCCTGCCCCGCCTCCAGGCCCAAGGCGGCGGCGTCCTGCGGGTGCAGCAGAACTTCCGGATGGCCGCTGCGCTCGGCAATGGGTGGCGAATGGTTGGAGAGTTCCTCGGCGCCGAACACCGGATGCAGCGGCGTCAGACGCAACCTCCCATCGGCTTCAACCGCGGCCGGCGGTTCGCGGAACCGGCCCGCCAGCCCGTTGCCGCCATGGTGCGGCTTGGGGTGGATCAAGCGGGCGCCGCCCTGCCCGCCCTGCAGCGGCCCGCCCACTTCCTGCTGGAACTTGAACAGGGATTGGTTGGAGTTCCAGCCGGGGGACCAGACATAGGGAATCAAGGCGCCGGGCTGGGCACCGCTGCCGCCTTCCATGGAGTACGCGAAGGGCGTCTGCTCGTCCACGGGGGACTTCGGCTCGTGAACGCTCAAATCCGCGTATTGGGCGGTGCGCCCGCTGGCCCGATGGGTCATGCGCGGAATGCGCTGCTGGGCGTTGGTGCGGTAGCCGGCCCCCGGAGCGGCTTCGGCCATGCCGGCCAGGGCCGGGTTGGCGGCGGCGCAGGCGGCGGACACCTCATCCACCTGCTCGAAGCCCAAGTCGTTGCGGCCGGCGGCTTGGGCGGCGGCGGACAGCCAACCCCAAGCGGCGTCCACCCCTCCCTTGGGTGCAAACACTTGGTAGAACCGCTGGGCGCGGCCTTCGTAGTTGACGAAGGTGCCGGTGGTCTCCGCATAGCTGGCGGCCGGCAGCACCAAAGCGGCGGCTTCGGCGGTGGCCGTCTCCAGCACGTCCAGCACCACCAGGTTCTTGGCGGCGGACAGGGCCTTATCGACCTGCTCCGCCGGCAAACGGCAATGCAGGTCGTTCTCCAGAACGATGGCTGCGTCCGCCGAGCCTTCCTCTAGGCGCTGCATGGCCGCCTCCAAGGTCAGGCCCGCTCCCAACAGCGTCGCGCCCATGCCGTTGGCTTCCTTGCCGGCGATCAACAGGCCGACGTCCTTGCCCTGCCCAGTCAAGGCCCAAGCGATGTTGGCCGCGGCTTTGAGGACATCCTCCGAGGCGCAAGCGACGCCCGTGACAATCAAGGGCTTGTGCGCTTGCGACAGGGCCTTGACTGCCTCCGCAATGAACTCTTCGGCGGCGTTTGACGGGCCGGAAACGCCCTCCGCAAAGGCGCCGTCAATGCCGTGGGCGATGGCGAAGCCCGCTTGGGCGATGGCCTCCGGGCCTTGGCGCAGCGCTTGGGTGGCCAGTTCGTCCAATCTAGTGGGGGCCGGCGTGGCAATGAAGAACGGATTGGCCGCACCTTGGGCGTGGCCGCGCACCCCGGCCTCCTGCCAGAGCGGTATGCCCGCCTCCGCCGCCATCCGCAAGGAGAGGTTGCGCGCACTCTGGCGCAGGGACAAGGCGATGCGCGGCGCGGTGTTGGGAATGTCCTCGCCAAGAATGAGCACCGCATCGGCGGACTCCGCCTCCGCCACCGTGGCCAAGCGGGCGCCGCCGGACTGCATGATGGCCAGGGCCAGCCTGTGCAACGCCGCCTCCGCGGCTGGGACGCCGGCGCTGAAGTTCTCCTCCCCCACCAAGCGCTTCAGGATGAAGTTGCTTTCCATCGAGGCGCGGGGGGAGCCGATGCCGATGGCCTT
Organism: Candidatus Azophilus sp.; assembly: GCA_965200465.1. GTDB lineage: Bacteria > Pseudomonadota > Gammaproteobacteria > Pseudomonadales > Azotimanducaceae > Azophilus. Next base: position 1,558,259 of record OZ241358.1, read on the forward strand.
GCCGCCGCCGAGAATCTTCGCCAGCCGCCGGGTTGCGGCTGCTTGGTCCAAGGCTTCAAAAACGCCGTCCTTGGCCTTGGCGCCGGCCTGGCGCAGGCGGGTGGCGCCGTTGACGAAGTGGCTGCCGAAGCGCCCGCGGTCGCAGAGGAAGTAGCCGTTGACGTCCGGGTGGTAGCGGTTGTGGATGCGCTTGAGCAAACCGTAGCGCTCGCCGGGCAGCGTGTTGCAGCCGACGGCGCAGCCGGGGCAGATGGAGGGCGCGGACTGCAGGTCCCACTTGCGGGTGTAGGTGGCGCTGAACGGCTTGTCCGTGAACACGCCGGTGGGGCAAACCTCCACCAAGTTGCCGGCGAACTCGCTTTCGAGCACCCCGTCCTCCTGGCGCCCGAAGAACATGCGGGAGCGGGAGCCGAAAGCGTCCAAGTCCTTGCCGCCGGCGTAGTCCCGGTAGTAGCGCACGCAGCGGTAGCAGGTGATGCAGCGGTTCATTTCGTGGCCGATGAACGGCCCGAGGAATTGGTTGCGGAAGGTGCGCTTGGCGCCTTGGTAGCGCCGGGCAGTGTGGCCGGCCATGACGGTCATGTCCTGCAGGTGGCATTCGCCGCCCTCCTCGCAGACTGGGCAGTCGTGCGGGTGATTCTCCATCAGCCACTCGATCACCTGTTTGCGGAAGTCCGCAGCGAAAGCGCCCGGCCCCTCCCGCCCCGGCGCCCCGATGCCGACGCGCATGCCGTCCTGCACGGTCATCATGCAGGCCATTTGCAGGCGCCCGCGCTCGTCCTGCTCGTCAGCGTAGTGCATGACCGCGCACAGGCGGCAGGAGCCCACCGACCCCATGGCCGGATGCCAGCAGAAATAGGGCAAGTCAAGATGTTCGGAGAGGACGGCGTGGAGAAGGTTCTGGCCTTCCTTGAGGTCGTAGTCCTTGCCGTCTATGTTGACGCGAGCCATAGGTGCGCTGATTCCTCCACCAACCCCGATGTTGCCGCAGCCCCAACCCGCGCTCCTTAAGGGCCGGCACCTTAAGGACACGCAGGGCGGAAAACCGCGCAACAATACAGACTGAGGCCGCAAGGGGCAAGGGCAACAGGCGAAAAAGGCGGCACATTAGCCATCTGCTCCGAAGCGCCAATGGCGCACGGCAAATGCAGCCAAGTTCCACAGCAGCAAAGCCGAGCTATGTTAAGGCGCGGTCGGCAGGGCTTACTTCCAAATGCCGCCCGATGGCCGCCAAGGCGGCATCGACTTGGTCAAGGCGGGAGCGGTGCTGCACGTCCAATACACGATCAACCTGCGGCAGGCGCCAGCCTAGGCGCCGACTCAGCTCCGCCTTGCCAACGCCCTGATCCCTCATTTCCTGGTAAAGGATCGCTTTGCTGGCGGTCAAAGCCGACAGCGCGACCCGAACAGCCCCCGGCGAAGGCGGCGGAATGTCTTGACCAGCCTCCATGCGCGCTGCCATGGCCTCCTCAATTGCGCCAACAGCGCGGGCCAAGGCTTCGTCGTCATCCGCCCCGAACGTCGTTAGTTCCGGGAAATCAGGGGAGGTGGCAAGCACCATCCCAGCATCGGCCTCCAGACTAATCGGATAGGACAACATCAGTTCAACCCTAGGTCCTTCTTGATCTTAGCCACCAGCTTCGGCCCAAGCTCCCTACGACCGCCATGCATGGGCAACTGCGACGTGCGCTCGCCCAAGCGAACGGTAACATGACCGCTGCCGCCTCTATGGTTATGGAAGGTGCAGCCACGCTTTTTGAGCCACCTTTGCAGTTCACGGGCGTTCACCACGGCAGCTAATCAACTTAGCTGCCGACTGTCAACCATCTGCAGGTTGAAACGCCTATTGGCAGGGGGAGCTCAGCCATGATCCACTGATTCCAAAGTGCAAGCTGTGGTAGCCTTTTCCTCCGTCCAAGAGACGCTGGGTTATGAGGGCACCAAGGCGCAAACGCCCGCAAAGACGCCATATCCGGGTGCGGGACAACATTGACCTCGACGGCTTGGCCAACCGAGCCGAATATGTCGGCAGCCCCGAGCACAAGGCTGCTCCCAGTTTTGTGGGGCAGCCTCGCCTGCGGGCGGACGCCTCCTGCTGCCCGCCCGAAATAAATAAGTCCACGGCCTGTGAGTGGCTGCGCTCCCGCCATCCGCCGCGGGGCCGTCAGCACTCATTGGGAGGGTGATTTCCCGCGCTACGCATGGCACAAGGAGGGAGACATTGTATTTGAGGGACGACTTGTGAACCGCGAAGCCGGCGCCTGAAGTGGTCCCACTTTTTGAGACAGTCGGCTAAGGTGTATTCCACGCCTGAGGAGGCTAGGATGACTGGGAAGAGGCACCGTTTCACGGCGGAGTTCAAGAAGCGGGTGGCGCTGGACGCGCTGCGCGGCGACAGCACGGTGCAAGCACTGGCGGCGAAGCACGAGGTGCATCCGAACTAGGTGAGCTTGTGGAAGAAGCAGGCGGTCGAGGGCTGCTGAGCCCGCCCAAGCTTGCGGGCACTTGTGCTTCCAGTTAGTGTGTGCGATAGTCACAGGCTCGGACAGCCGGTACGGCCCCGGGCAGGAGATGTGCTATGAAGGAATCCACGAAGATCCTTGGTCTCGACTTCACCAGTGCGCCCAAGCCCAGCAAACCAATCACCGCTGCTAGCGCGGTGTTGGCGGGTGGCGACCTTTGTATCGATTCGGCGCGTCCCCTCAAGTCGTTCAAGGACTTTGAAGAGCAGCTTGCCGCGCCGGGCCCATGGGTCGCGGGCATCGATCTCCCCTTCGGGCAGCCAAGGAGACTAATCTGCGCACTCGGCTGGCCCCAGTCGTGGCCTGCCTATGTGCGCCATGTAGAGAAGATGGAGAAGGACGAGTTTGTGTGTGAGATTAGAGCGTATCAAGAGAAGCGACTGAAAGGCCACAAAGAGCACAAGCGAATCACGGACGAATGCGCCAAGTCCCTGAGTCCGATGAAACTGTACGGTCAGCCCGTCGGCAAGATGTTCTTCGAGGGAGCGCCCCGCATCCTTCGCTCTGGCGCAAGCATCGTGCCTTGCGCACCGAACGACGGCGACAGAGTAATTGTTGAAGCTTATCCCGCCTTGGTCGCGATAGCGATGGCGGGCACGAAGAGCTACAAGAATGACAAGCCAGCCAACCAAACGCCAGAACACAAGGATGCTCGACGCCGTATCGTGGATGGTTTGCTCGGAGCGCGATGCAGGGAAACCTACGGGATCGTCCTGCGATTGGATGCGAAGGCGCCGACTCCCCGCGACCTGATCGACGACCCAACCGGCGATCGGCTCGACGCCGTCTTGTGCGTACTTCAGGCGGCGTGGTCTTCGACGCAATGCAATTACGGCGTGCCTGAGTCGTGCGATGCGCTGGAAGGGTGGATCGTGGATCCGTCCCAATTGCGGGACCCTGTTCCAGAGCGCACCTTCGGTACGGAACGCATCACCACCGACTCCTCCATCTGTCATGGCAAGCCGTGCATTCGAGGGCTGAGGTACCCAGTGGACATGATCTTGGAGTTGCTGAGTTCCGGCATGAGTGTCGATGAGATTCTGGCGGACTATGCGGACCTCGAACGGGCGGACATCTTGGCGGTCTTCGACTACGCCGCACGTTTGAGCAGGGTCAAGCGAATGCAAGCGATGTCTGCTTGAGATGAGGTTCCTGATCGACGCGCAGTTGCCGCCCCGGCTGGCGCGTTGGCTTGTGGCTCAGGAGCACGACGCAGTCCACACGATGGACCTCCTCCCCGACGGCAACCGTACCCCAGACGCTAGGATCAACGCCATCTCCATACGCGAAGAACGTGTCGTTGTCACGAAAGACAGCGACTTCGTGGACACGTTCCTGCAGCAACGCACACCTCACAAACTACTCTTGATTGCCACCAGCAACGTCAACAACAGAGAGCTGCTGCGAATGTTTGGAGACAACCTCCAGATGATCGTGCAGGCGCTCGAAGCGTTCGATTTCATCGAGCTCGACGGCGAGTCAATCACTCGGCGCTAGTGATGCCGGCGATTCGCCATCGCACAGTACGGCAGTGCCAGAGGAAGCGCAACGCTGCTTCCTGAACGTCAGTGGCGGCGACTGGAAAACGCGCTTTATAGGCGCTGCTCACCTTCGACCGCTAGTGCCATCTAGCGGAAATAGCGGGATGCTGGCAATGGCTAGGCTTCGGTGGGAAGATGCACAATCTTGACGAATCTTCGGGGGATGCAGAGTCATGACGCGCACTCGAGGCCCGCAACGTCGTCGGCAAGTGCGTGGTGACCATGAACGGCTACGAGGCGGCGGCCCCAGGCTAATCCTCGAAGCTAGTGTCCCAGCATTGCTGTCCCATAAACTTTGGCTTTGTTTGAGAGCTTGGCCCCCCTTTTTGGCATCATGTTATTGGCTAAAACCCACATGGACAAAGGAAATCCAAGCTCATGGCGCACCATGGCACAATCCTCTCGCAGTTGCTCAAGCCCGTGCCGAGACATGAGTTCGAGGCGCTGGCGCAGCGGTGCCACGAAGAGCGTCGTCTGCGCAGCATGACTCGCTGGGTGCAGTTCGTGGCGCTGGCCTTGGGGCAGCTGTCGGGGCGGTGCGGCCGGCGCAACGTGGCGGCCGGCTTGGCGGCGCAACCCCGACGGCTTTGCCATCTCGGCGTCGGCCGGGTGGCGAGGTCGTCGCTGTCGCGGGTCAACGCGGAGCAGCCGCACGGACTTTGCGAGGAGCTGTTCGGCCGGCTGCCGTCGCGCCGCCAAGGCAAGGCGCCGGGGCACGGCTTCCGGTTCAGGCACAAAGCGTTCTCCCTGGATGTACGGGATCACCACCTTTCGGACATTTTGAGGGAGCGCCCCGGTCGCCCGGGGCGCGTGTTCGGGTAGCCTATGAGTTACGCACAATATGGGAGACCGAACATGCGCATGTTGGCTTCGCCGAGCCCTTCGGAGTTCGGGCGGTGTGCCCCAAGACCAGACGCCAGCACACCCAAGTGTTCTCCCGCGCCACCTCCGGCGTCGCCAAGGCGTTCCTCGCCGAGGCGCTTAAGCGCCTCGGCGAGGAACCCATCCAAGTCGACGGCGGCTTAAGAGTTCATGGGCGAGTTCGAGGCCGAGTGCGCCAGGCGAAGCCCGCCCCTCAAGGTCCTGCCGCCCCGACGACCGCAGTTGAACGGCGTCGTCGAGCGGGCCAACCGAACCGCCCGCGCCGAGTGCTGGCGCTTCCACAACGGAGAACTCAACTGCAGGGCCATGAACAAGACCCTGCAAGCCTACCTGGAATACTACAACAACCGCAGGCCGCGCCGCTCACTGGGGATGCGAACGCCCGCGGAACAGGCTATCCTTCTGGGCATGGCCGCCTGACGGACAAAGGTCCGGAAGGTCGGTGATCCCGCACAGGGCAACAGGCGAAAATAGCGGCACATTAGCCTTCCGCTCCGAAACGCCAATGGCGCACGGCAAATGCAGCCTCCGCCTACAGACTGCCATTTGACGGCGAACTAAGTTGGCGTCCATGAGCGATGCCAACCCCAGCCCAAGCCCCATCCGCAAGCGCCTCTACGCCATCGCGGCCGCGGTGGGGGGCCTGCCCAAAACCGTTGACAGCCTCGGCTCCCCTCGGCAACAATTATGCCTACAGCCTACGAGCTGAGATACCTCAAGCCCTCGTCTCGGGTGCTCATGCGGATGACCAACAAAACCAGACGCCGCGTTCGGACAGCCATTCGCACCGTCGCCGCCGACCCGTTCGCGCCGAACAACAACGTGCGGTCGTTGCGGGGCGGTGGATATCGGCTGCGCGTCGGTGACTGGCGCATCATCTACGAGCTCGATAGCGGAACCAAAACCATGACGGTAACAGCCGTCAGACAACGCGGCAGCGCATACCGGCCATGAAACCAGAAACGGTCACGACTGAAGATGCCGAATGCGCCATCGCGCCGGTCAAGGACTACGACGCCCCACTCGAGGATTTGGAGGATGCTGCGGATGCCGAAGCGCAGCGCCTAAGCCGAGCCGATTCCGACCAGGAAACCATCCCCGCCACCTTGGTGGACCGGCTCTGCGCCGGCCACAATCCCGTGCGCGCATGGCGCGAATATCGAGGCATGTCCCTCGCTTGCTTAGCCATGGCGGCAGACCTGCCCAAACATCACCTTTCCGGCATTGAGTCAGGCAACGCCCCCATCTCTCCAGAACCCCTTCGCCGCATTGCCAACGCACTGAGCGTCACCGCGGATGATCTGGCGCCTGTGGAAGACCCGAGCCCACTAGACTAAACAAAGCGATGGAGCACCGCCGGCAAATGCCGCCTACCTCCGCAGCGGCAAAGCCGAGCTATGTTGAGGCGCGGTCGGCAGGGCTTACTTCCAAATGCCGCCCGATGGCCGCCAAGGCGGGCTTGGCCACCCGCCGCCCCAACGACGCTCCAAACACCTTCTAGGCAATGTGTATCTGGAAATCAAAACACTTGCACAGTTCTTTATATTTGCCCATCAGGTCTGCTTTAACTCTTTCGACGACTGAACTGGTAAGATTGTCTCTTCCGAAATATTGAAGATATTGTAAATACAAATACTCAAGAGCATAGGCGTCAGCATTTACGTCCTTACCATATCCGCTTACGGCTACCGCATCGGTAGATTTCAGGAATTGGCTCAGTGGCTTTCCTTTCATATCCTTCATTACGCTGCACCCGGCGAAATGAATTAAACAGTCAGCACATGATCCAGAAAGGTGTTCCTGAAGCACTTCGTAATTCACCATATTTGTTATTCCGGATTCAGTTTCAAGCCATATTTTACCTTGCTTGGAACCATGAAAACCGAGATAAAGAATAGGAAAGTGAAAGTTTACACTGTTCCGTTTATTCACTATTACCCATTTGTTAAGGTAGTGAAACAGCTCACCAGCGGTAGCCGCATCACGCGAAATATGTGGGGTCTTCCAGTACCCGTCTCTCAATAGTTGGAGTATTGGACGGATCGAGGTGGCGTCCTCCTGCCCGTAATCATACTCATACCAGTTTGTTTCAATAGCGTAAATTCCACGCCATCTAGGATCGTACTTGCCTCGCCCAGTCGTTTCCGTGGCAGTTGCTCTCGACATGCTCAAGACCTCGCTGCAGTTAACGCTGCATTAACCACGATACCGGCACTTCCCCGTCCGCACATGCTCTTCAAAGTCCTCCCGGAAGTATTTCAAGGCGCTGGACAGCGGCTCCATCGCGCCCGGCGCGTGCAGGCAGAAGGTGTTCGTTACGCCGCCGATGAAGGCGGCGTTGCGGTCCAGCATCTCCAGGTCCCCTTCCCGGCCGCGGCCTTCCTCGATGTCCGTGAGCAGTTGCTCCACCCAAGGCAGGCCCTCGCGGCAGGGGGTGCAGAAGCCGCAGGACTCCTGGGCGAAGAAGTGCTCCAAGTTGCGGCACATATCGACCGGGCAGATGGAGTCGTCCATTAGGATCATGGTGCCGGTGCCCATGCGGCTGCCAGCCGCCTGAATGGCGCCGTAGTCCATGGCTAGGTCGAAGTGCTGCTCCACTAGGAAATCCGTGGAAGCGCCGCCGGGCAGCAGGCCGCGCAGCCTGTAGCCGTCCTGCATGCCGCCGGCGTACTGGTCAATGATTTCGCGGATGGGGGTGCCGATGGGCAGTTCCCAAAGGCCGGGCTTGTTCACCCGGCCGGAAACGCCGTACAGCTTGGTGCCGGCGTCGTCGCCCAACCCAAGCTCCTGATACCACTCCGCGCCGTTGCGGAGGATGGCCGGAACGTTGCAGAAGGTCTCCACGTTGTTGACGATGGTGGGCCGCCCCCAAGCGCCGCTGGCCGGCGGGAACGGCGGCTTGGTGCGGGGCTGGCCGCGCTTGCCCTCCAAGGCGTTCAGCAAGGCGGTTTCCTCGCCGCAGATGTAGCGCCCGGCGCTGCGGTGGATGCGCAGATCGAACTTAAAGCCGCTGCCGAACAGGTTTTCACCCAAGTAGCCCTTGGCGGAGGCTTCGTCGATGGCGGCCTGCAGGCGACGGTGCGGCAGGTGGTATTCGCCGCGCAGAAAAATGTAGCCGCGCTCGGCGCCGATGGCCCAAGCGCCGATGATCATGCCCTCAACCAACAGATGCGGGTTGAACTCCAGCAGGTAGCGGTCCTTGAAGGTGCCGGGCTCCATCTCGTCGCCGTTGCAAACCAGATATTTCGGCCCGCCGTCCGCCTTCTCCCCCTGCGGCACGAAGCTCCATTTCAGGCCCGTGGGGAAGCCGGCCCCGCCGCGGCCGCGCAGGTTGGCGTCCTTGACCAAGGTGACCACCTCGTCCGGCGCCATGGACGACAGCGCCTTGCGGGCGCCGGCGTAGCCGCTGTGAGCTTCGTAGGCGGCCAAATCCACCGGGCCGCCTAGGTCGTCAACCAAGCCGATGAGCGGCCTTTCGCCATTAGTCATTTTTGTTCAAGCACCTCGACCGGACACTTACTTTGTGCGGCGGCCTGCAACCGCGCCGCTCCCAAGTGGAGTTGGCTCCCCTTGGCCCCAGCGTCTAGGGGCGGGCGAAAACTACACCATGCAAAGCGGCAAGGCAATGGGCAATCCCTACCGAGTCCGGGCCGCCTCCGCTCCTTGGCCGTTCAACACCGCACTCGCAAAGCGGCGAAAACTAGGACTGCGTTCCGAAATTGTTGGAGCGCTTAGGTGATTGGCTATCGCTTCCGAGGCCAAAGCCAGATTCGTCCAAAGCCCGACGCGCCCCTTCAGGGTTTCCCGCCTCGACAGCCGTGCCGTTCTTCCCGTCGCGACGCACCACCCGGACGGCTTCCGGTTCGTTGAGGGCGTCCAACACCAACGGAGAATGGGTGGTTATCATGAACTGGGTGTTCTCTCGCGCCTTTTGGATATGGTCCACAAAAGCGGACAAAGCGGTTGGATGGATGTAGTTCTCCGGCTCCTCAATACCAATCAGCTTTGCTTCGGAGGTTGTCATCAGCGCCGTCATCAGCGCCAGCATCCGCAAGGTGCCGCTGGAAACGCCCATTTGATGAACCGGGTATTGCAGCCCGGGCTCGGTCTGCACGAAATAAAACCGATCCTCGTCCCGAGACTGCCTCGGCTCAATAGTCTGGGGCAAGCCGACAATTGCTTGGGTGGCCTCCAATATCCGTTGCCGCGTTCCGTTATCCAAAGTGTGCAAAGTCTCACCTAGATTTCGGCCATAGTGATCTAGGCCGACGGCGTCAATGCTTGTCCAGTCACGCCGCAGCAGGAAGGGGTTGGGGTCAAAGAAACCCCAGCGGCCGATGAATTCAGCAACTTCACGCGCCGGGAAGGAGGCGTCCGCAGCCGCAGCGGCAAGTGCGCAGGATGTAGCCGCTTGTTTCAGAGGGACTTTCTTGCGCTGCTCGCCGCTCCACCACCATCCTTGGCCCGCATCGGCCTGCAGCACATGCATTGGACCAGTTGTGGTTAGCTCATGCACATCCTCCTTAACTTGGAAATCGTAGTCATCACGAACAAGGCAAACAGACCACTCATATGTCCTACCATCGTCCCCCATGCGCACATTTAGCTCAATGCTCTCCGCCGGCCCCCCCTTCCACGCAAGATTCAGAAGGCCGCCACGCGAAAACATCGGCGCCTTGAAGTCCCGCCGCAAAACGGCCTCGTTCAAAAACCGAAGCGCATCAAGGATGGTGCTCTTTCCCGCTGCGTTGGCGCCAATGAACAGATTGAAATCGCCCAGTTCAATTTGCGCGTTGCGCAGGCTGCGGTAGCGGTCGGCGCGAAGCTCCAAGAGTTTCATGACGTTGCTAGCCCCAATGCACCACCGAACCTGCAGTCACTTCCCAATCACTCATACCCCCCAAACATCTCCCCCAGCCTCTCCGCCTTCACGTTCTCGATCAAGTCATCGTCAATCATCATGGTCGGGGCCTTGTCGCAGGCGCCTAGGCACACGATTGGCAGCAGGGTGAACCGGCCGTCCTCCGTCGTTTGGCCTAGCTTGACGCTTAGGTGCTCCTCCACCTGCTTGCGCAGACCGTCGGCGCCCATGACGTAGCAGGAGACGCTGTCGCAGACCATCACCACATGGCGGCCCACCGGCTGGCGGTAGATCAGGTTGTAGAAGGTGGCGATGCTGTCCAGGGCGGCGGTGGACATGCCTAAGAGGCGGGCGATGGCGGCCAGGCTTGCGTCGGACACCCAGCCGCGATGCCGCTGCACGATCATCATGGCGTCGATGGCGGCGGACTGGCGGTCCGGCAAATGGGCGCATTCCGCCTCTATGGCGCGCACCTCCTCGTCGGTGAGCGTCTCTATCAGCGCTGGTTCGACCATGCCACCCTCCCCTAGCGGTCCACGTCCGCCATCACGAAGTCGATGCTGGCGATGATGGCGATGAGGTCGGCAACCATGAACCCTCGGGAAATCAGCGGAATCATCTGCAAATGGGGGAAGGACGGGGTGCGGATGCGGGTGCGGTAGGACATGGTGCCGCCGTCGGAGGTTAAGTAGTAGGAGTTCAGGCCCTTGGTGGCCTCCACCATGACGCAACACTCGGAGGGCGGCAGCACCGGCCCCCAGCTGACGTTCAGGAAATGCTGGATGAGCGTCTCGATGTCCTGCATCGTCCGCTCCCTGGGCGGCGGCGTCGCTTGCGGATGCTCCGCCTTGCAGGGGCCGGACGGCATGTTGTCCAGGCATTGGCGGATGATGCGCAGGCTTTGGCGGATTTCCTCCACCCGCACCACGCAGCGGTCGTAGCAATCCCCGTTGTTGGCGGTGGGCACCTCGAAGTCGAACTGGTCGTAGCCGCTGTAGGGGCGCTTCTTGCGCAGGTCCCAATCCAAGCCGGTGGCGCGCAGCCCCGGGCCGGTGACGCCCCAGTCGATGGCTTCGGCGGTGCTGTACTGGCCAATGCCGACGGTGCGCTTCTTGAGGATGCTGTTGTGGGTGGCCATCTTGTCGTAGTGGTCCAGGCGCGCCGGCATGTAATCGACGAAGTCCCGCACCATGCTGTCCCAGCCCTCCGGCAGGTCTTGGGTGACGCCGCCGATGCGGAACCAAGCCGGGTGCATGCGCCCGCCGGTGATGGCCTCCACAATGCTGAACAGGCGCTCCCGGTCCGCGAACATGTAGAACACCGGCGACATCTGCCCCACGTCCTGGGCGAAGGTGCCGAAGAACAGCAGGTGGCTGGCGATGCGGAAGAACTCCGCCATCATCACGCGGATCACCTGCGCCCGCTCCGGCACCTGAATGCCGGCCATGCGCTCCACCGCCATCATGTAAGGCAGGTTGTTCATCACCCCGCCAAGGTAGTCCACCCGGTCCGTGTAGGGGATGTAGGTGTGCCAGGACTGCCGCTCCCCCATCTTCTCCGCGCCCCGGTGGTGGTAGCCGATGTCCGGCACCGCGTCCACCACCACCTCGCCGTCCAACTGCAGGGCGATGCGGAACACGCCGTGGACGCTGGGATGGTTCGGCCCCAAGTTCAGGAACATGAAGTCCGTGTGCTTGGTGCCCCGGGACATGCCCCACTCCTCCGGCTTGAAGCGCAGGCTGTCCTGCTGGGCGTCAAGAATCTCGTCCGTCATGCGGAAGGGCTCCATTTCCGTGGCGCGGGCGGGATGCTCCTTGCGCAGCGGATGGCCCTCCCAAAGCGCCGGGGTCAGGATGCGGTAGAGGTTCGGATGGCCCGCAAAGTTGAGGCCGAACATGTCGTAGGCTTCGCGCTCGTACCAATTGGCGGCCGGCCAAATGGAGGTCAGACTGGGCAGGTTGCCGTCATTCTCGGCAAGCGCCACCTTGACGCGCAGGTCGGCGTTGCCATCCAGGGAAAGAAGGTGGTAGAAAACCGTGAAGTCGCTGTCCGGCAGGCCGTTGCGCTGGGTGCGGGCGCGCTCATCCACCGCGGAAAGGTCGAACAGCATGGGGTAGTCCGGCTTTAGGCTGCGCATCACCTCCAGCAGGCGCTCTCGGGGCACCCAAAGGTTGGGAATGCCGTCCGCGCTGGTCTGCGTTTTGACGCTCGGCCCGAACCGCTGCCGCCAAGCGTCCGCCTGCCCGGGCGCCTCTTGGGCCAGTGCCGCAGCCGCCATCAGCGCCGCCCGCCATCCCGGCGCCCGATGCGGACGGCCGGGGATGCGCGCTTCTCGCGCAGCAAGTCCCTGGAGAGAGGCGCCTCCCCAACGCTGTTGGGCTCCTCCAGAACCGTGGCCCGCATGCGTTTCGGTGTATGCATGTCCCGCTGGCTTGGCTGGTACTTGCTCACCGCGCCGTCCTCGCCCACCAGCCAGCTGAATGGGCGCGGCCGGTTCCTGACCGCCTCCTGCAGCAGGGTCAGCCCCTGCAGCAGCGCCTCCGGACGGGGCGGACAGCCGGGCACATAGACGTCCACCGGCAGAAACTTGTCCACCCCCTGAACGACGCTGTAGATGTCGAACATGCCGCCGGAATTGGCGCAGGAGCCCATGGAGATGACCCACTTGGGCTCCAGCAACTGATCGTAGAGATGCTGCAGCACCGGCGCCATCTTGCGGAACACCGTGCCGGATATGACGATGAGGTCCGCTTGGCGCGGCGTGGCGCGAATGACCTCCGCGCCGAAGCGGGCCAAGTCGTGCCGGGGCGTCAGGGCGGTGGCCATCTCCACATAGCAGCAGGACAGGCCGAAGTTGAACGGCCACATGGAGTTGGCGCGGCCCCAAGCCACCAAGTCGTCCAGCTTGGCGGTAAGGAAGCCCTTGGCCACCTGCTCCTCATAGACCGCATCGGGCGCGGCCATGGGCGCGTCCGCTTCCGCCTTGACCAGCCGCCACTGCATCCTAGGCGCCCTCCGCCTTGGCCAGCGCGGTCTGCACCAGCGGGGAGCGGGCGTAGTCCCGGCGCACAAGCCGCTGCTTAACGCCCCAGTCAAGAGCGCCGCTGCGCCATTCGTAAACCAAGGCGGCCAGCAGGATGAGAATGAACACCGCCGCCCCAGCGTAGCCGCGCCAGCCAAGCTCAAAGAAAGCCACCGCCCAACCGAAGATGAAGATGGTCTCCAAGTCGAAGATCACGAAGAACATGGCGATGAGGTAAAACTCAATGGACAGCCGGGTTCGCTCCGCCTCCCCGACGGCGACGATGCCGGACTCAAACGGCATGTCCGTGGCCTTGCGCCGCCGGGTGCGGGCGCCCAACAGCCAGGAGCCGCCGATGGAGGCGACGAGCACCACCCCCACGCACAGGGCGTAAATGAACAGCGGCCAAAGGTCTTGGCCGGCGGCTTCGCTGGGGACGCCTGCTTCAGGCCCCATAATGTCTCCTTGCGGTTGCATGGATGGCTTGAGCAAGCCAAGCTCGGAGTAGGCGCGAACAATAATCGCCCGCCTGTCGAAGCGCAAGGGCTAAGCGGCGGAGGCGGGCGAATTTCCCACGGGGTTTGCATCCAAAGCCGCATTGCCGGCGGCGGCCAAGGGCGCTAGCATGGCTTCCCAAGTTTATGAACCGGCATAAGGAAGGCGTTCCATGAGCCCCGACAACAGCAACCCCAACCCCTCCGCCGCCGCCCAGAACGAAGACGCCGGCGGCGGCAACTTCGGCGAACGCCTAGCCCGCATTGAAGCAAGGATGGAGTTCATGGCCACCCGGGAGGACATCGCCTTGGCGCGCCGCGAAATCGTGGGCGTGAAGGCCGAACTGCGCACCTCCATTGCGGACCTGAAAACCCTGATCTCGGAGCGCGAGGCGTCCATGCAGCGCTGGCTGCTCGGCATCACCAGCGCGACGCTGGCCAGCGTGGTCATGACGCTGGTCAGATTCTTCGTGTAGCGCCGCTGCGCAGGCTCCATCCAAGCAAGGCATTGGCCCCTTACAGATCCCACATGAACTCGACGCCCCACATGCGCGGCGGGCTGACGTTGCGGTAGTCGAACAGCGGCGGCACGATGGTGCGGCTGACGACGTAGATCTCGTCGGTCAGGTTCTTCCCGTAAAAGCTCACTTTGTAGTTGCGGCTGGGCGCCTCGTAGGTGACGCTGGCATCGACAAAGTTCACCGAAGGGCGATAGCTGAACTCCGTAAGGTCCGTGAACAGTTCGTCCACATAGCTGTAGGCGGCGCTCAGGGACACAGCGCCGCCGTTGCCGAGCGCGATGTTGTAGGTGCCGGAAACCGAGGCGTTGAACTTGGGCGCCAACTGCACCTCGTTGTTGGAGTTGTCCTCATCAACGATGTAGGCGTCCGGCCCTTCCGGGTTGTCGATGGCAAGGACCACTTCGCCGCCACAATCCGAAGTGGGGACGCTGTCATAAAGGCCCGCGCCGTTGATGTCGGCGCAGAAATCCTTGTACTCGGCGTCCAGCACGCCCAAGGTGAAGTCAAGCCGCAAATCCGGCGTGACCCAAGCGGACACCTCCAGTTCGATGCCCTTCATCTGCGCCTTGGCGGCGTTGTCCGTCACCGTTTCCTGGGGGTTGGTGGCGCCCGGCGGCAGGGGCACCAAGCGGCCCCGCTGCAGGCCATCAATTTCGGTCAGGAACAGTGCGAGGTTGGTGCGCACCCGGTTGTCGAGCAAATCCGCCTTCAACCCCAATTCATAGCCGTCCACCTCCTCCGGGTCAAAGGAGCGCTCGCAGGTGGCGGTTTGGCCGCAGCGTCCGTTGAACCCGCCGCTCTTGAAGCCCTTTTGGTAACTGGCGTAAGCCATCATCTCCGGGTTGAACTGATAGCGCAGCCCCAACTTGGGGCCGGCGTCGTTCCAAGATTCGGACTTGTCCCGTCTCGGCCCGGTGTTGGGATAGGCCGCAAAAGTGCGCTGGTAGAAGTCCTTCTTCTCGTCCGTGTAGCGCCCCCCGACGGTGACGGTGAGCTGTTCGGTGAGATCGTAGTTCAGTTCGCCGAACACGGACCAAGCGTCGTGCTTCTGGCCGGTGACGCTGAACAGCGGAATCACGAAGCCGTTCGGGTCCGGCGCCGACAAACGGTCGTTGGCGATGCCGGTTCTGCGCTCCAGATCGTACTCTTGGTGGAAGTAGAACACCCCGCCGATGAAATCCAAGCGGTCGAAGCCGCTGGAGGCGAAGCGCAGCTCGGTGGACCACTGCTGGTGGGGTTGGCGGCGATCGACTAGGAACATGTCGTAGGCACCCACGCCGTCCGCGTCGTAAACCCAGAGTTCGTCCGTATCCCGGAAGTTGCTCAACCAGGTGATGGTGCCCCTGTCGATGTCCCAATTGAACTCCTTGGTGATGGAGATGATGTCCACATCGACAAAACCGGGTTCGATGATGTCCGCTTGGTAGTCGTCCCGCTTGCCGCCTTGGTCGAAGGGCACGCCGCAGTAGCCGTGGTTGCCGCACAGGGAGCGGGCCGGGCCGGAATAGTTCTTCTGCGGCCTGATGTGCGAACTGTCCCGGTGGTACTCGCCGATCAGCGTCAGCTCCATGGCGTCGCTCAAGATGAACTGCAAGGTGGGACGGATGCTCAGCTTGTCCTCCTTGCCCAGCTTGCGCCGCGAACTGTTGCCGGTGATCGCACTCCTGTAGTAGCCGTCCGAATTCAGGGAGTAGGCGGCGAGCCTGGCGTTGACCCGGCCCTCCACCAAGGGCACGTTCACCGCGGCGCGCACGTTGCGGGTGCCGTACTTGCCCAAGGTCAGCTTGCCGGAGGTCTCAAACTCGTCCGTGGGCCGCTTGGTGCGCAGTTGAATGGCGCCGGCGGCGGTGTTGCGCCCAAACAGGGTGCCCTGGGGGCCGCGCAGAATCTCCAGTTGCTCCACGTCGAACATGTCCAAGTTGTTCATGATCGGGCGGGAGTAATAGATGCCGTTGACCATGATGGCCACCGGCGGGTCGAAGGTGGAGTCCACGTCCGTGAGCGTGTAGCCGCGGATGGACGGGTACAGAACCGAAGTCAACAAGCCGTTGGACAGGTTCACGTTCGGCGCCAGAAAGGGCATGGCGGCCAAGTTGGGCGCGAAGGCCCGGTCCAGCCGCTCCCCGGCCAGCACGGTGGAGGCCACCGGCGTCTCCTGCAGCGGCTCCTCCCGCTTGCGGGCGGTGCTGACCACTTCCTCCAGGACGCCGTAGCGGGCCTCCAGATCGTCCTCGTCATCGGCGGCGACGGTCGGCGAGGCCGACAGCACGGCCGCCAGCCCAACGGCCAGCACGGTTGCAACTCCGAAAAGGGTTTTCATCTGATTGCTCCTCCCAGTTTCCCACAGCATCCATTCATGGACGCCCTCCAAAGCCCCTTGCCCCCTGCGGCCGGCGGAACCAGCCAAGGCGACCTTAGAGCAGTCCGTTGGTGCGGTTGTTCCGCCCGACCGCTCCATTTGGAAGCGGCGGGAAGTCGGGGAGTATAATCCGGTGCTTTCGCCTGTCAAGCGCAGTCATGCTCCAAGATGCCCCTCAACCTGCCCCGCCCCCTTCCCATCCGTCGTCGCCGGCCGCCTCTTTGCCCCCATCCCCCGACGAATCAGACTGGCCGAACCCCCGCTACGGCTGGTACGTCACCTTCGTTCTGCTCTTGGCCTTCACCTTCTCCTTCGTGGACCGGCAAGTGCTGAACCTGCTGGTGCAGCCCATTCAGGCGGACCTCGGCATCTCCGACACCCAAATCAGCCTGCTGCAAGGGCTGGCGTTCGTCCTCACCTACGTCGGCCTGAGCGTGCCCATAGGCCGCATGGTGGACCGCTTCAACCGGGTCGCCATCATGATCGGCGGCGTGGTGGTATGGAGCGCCACCACCGTGGCCTGCGGCCTCTCCCGCACCTACACCCAACTGTTTTCGGCCCGTTTGGGAGTGGGCGCCGGCGAGGCGGCGCTGACCCCGGCCGCCTGGTCGGTGCTGTCCGACTACTTTCCGCCGCAGCGCCTGCCCCGCCCCATCAGCGTCTATCTGATGGGGCCGTACCTCGGCGCCGGCATCGCCATGATCGCCGGCGCCGAGGTGCTCGACTGGTCGCAGCAGGCGGAAAGCGTCGCCCTGCCCTTGCTCGGCGAATTGGCGCCTTGGCAGTTCACCTTCATCGCCGTGGGGCTGCCCGGCATTCTGATCTCCGTCCTGCTCATGACCGTGCGCGAACCGGTGCGCAAAAACCGGCAGCGCCCGGAGGCGCCGCCTTGGGCGGACATCCTGCGCTACCTAAGGCGGCACTGGCGCATCTACCTGTCCATCCATGTGGGCGTGCCCTGCATCGTGGTCATGCTGTACGGCCTGCAGGGCTGGATTCCCACCGTGATGGTGCGGGTCTATGCATGGGACTTGGCCCAAGCGGGGCGAGTTTACGGCTTGGTGGCCATGCTGGCCGGCGCCGGCGGGGTGCTCACCGGCCCCACCATCGCCCGAATTCTCAAGGAGCGGGGCCGCGGCGACCAGTCCCTGCGCATCGCCGCTGCGGCCGGCCTGGCGGCGACGGGGAGCTTGCTGCTGCTGCCTTGGCAGGCCGACCCCTACGCGGGGCTGGCCTGCGTGTTCGGGGCCAGTTTCTTCGTCACCCTGCCCTTGGCGCTGATGACCTCCTCCATGCAGCTAGTGACGCCCAACGACATGCGCGGCGTGGTCTCCGGCCTCTATGTGGTGACCACCAACGTCATCGGCTTGGCCCTCGGCCCCACCTTGGTGGCCGCATCCACGGACTACCTGTTCGCCGACCCCGAAGCGGTGGCCAAGTCCCTGGCTCTGGTCGCCGCCGTCATCGGCCCCTTGGCGGCTTGCCTGCTGCTGCAAGGGCACCGAGCCTACACAGGCCGCGTCCGGGCCATGCAGGACGGTTAGGTCGCCAGCGCTCCCGGCTTTCCAGCCCGGCCGCAATTTAGAAAACGAGCCGCAGCACGCTCTCCCCGACGCAGGCCGGCTTGGGCTGGCCCTCCACCTCAACGCTGAGCTGATTGACCACTTCGAGCATGTCGCCCTTGGGCTCCACGCTCAAGATCTCGCCCCGGGTGCGGATGCGGGCGCCCACCGGCACCGGCGCCGGGAAGCGCACCCGGTTCCAGCCGTAGTTGATGCCCATTTTCACGCCCGGCACCCGCGGGATGCCAATGCCCTCGCCGCCCGGCAGGAAGCTCATCAGCGACATGGTGAGCTGGCCGTGGGCGATGGGCGCCCCGAACGGCCCCTGCTTGGCCCGCTCCGGGTCCACATGAATCCATTGATGATCCCGGGTGGCGTCCGCGAAGTTGTTGATGCGCTCCTGGGTCATCTCAAACCAATCAGTGGGCTCGGACGCCTGCCCTATGCGGGCGGCCAGCAGCTCCCGGCCCTTCTCCAACGCCTCATTGGCCATTGCATGCCTCCTGACTCAACAGACAAAGGGGGATTATGGCGACATCTCCGGTTGGGATTCAAGCCATGCCCCAATCCCTGGATAAGGATCGCCCGGTTAGCTGTCAGCACCCCTTGGGGCCGCGGGCCTCCGTCCCGCAGGCGGGCGGGGCGCCCGCGCTCCCAGGCATTGAGTCGTCGTAAGTGCCGCGACCATGCAATCGTCGGAAAAAACCTTGCACGATGCATCTTCAACGCGCTGCAACGATTCCTTAAGCAGAGATTGGGGATTGCTCTGCGGAATCCGGTGTGTCGGGTGGGGACGCCGCTTGCAGCTACTCCGCCCGCATGGTGGCGATGGGGGCCAGCCGAGCGGCCTGATAGGCCGGATGGAAGCCGAAGAAGACGCCGACTGCGGAAGCTACGCCCACGCCCAGCGCCATGGCCGCCGGCGACGCCAGAAAGGCCCAGCCGGAGAACAGGCAAATGGCGTAGGCGGCCGCCATGCCCAGCGCGACGCCCAGCACGCCGCCAAGCAGGGCCAGAATGACGGATTCGATCAGAAATTGGTTTTGGATGTCCCGGCGCCGGCAAGTTTCCGGTGGGCTTCGGCGTTGCGGCCCGCCTGCACGGCGATGATCTCCGCCATCGCGGCGACGGCGATTTCCGGCGGCGTCTTGCTGCCGATGGGCAGGCCGATGGGGGCGCGCAGGCGCTCGATTTCCGCCTCCGTCAGATCCAGCGCCCGCAGGCGCTTGCGACGGGCCGCCGAAGTGCGGCTGGAGCCCATTGCGCCAACGTAAAACGCTTCCGTCCTGAGCGCCTCCATCAGGCCCATGTCGTCGATGCGCGGGTCGTGGGTGAGGGCGACGACGGCGGAGGACGGGTCGCTGGCCCGCTCCCGCACCGCGTCGTCCGGCATGTCGTTGACCAGGCGGACGCCGGCAATGCCAAAGTCCTGCAGAAGCTCCCGCCGCGGGTCGCAGACGGTGACGTCGTAGTCGAGTTGCTGCGCCAGTTCCGCCAGATATTTGGAGACCATGCCGGCGCCGATGATGAACAGGTGCCGGCGCGGACCGTAGCTGTGCTGGAGAATCTGGGCATCGGCGTCCCACAGCAGGGGGGTTGGGGCGTCCAAGTCCCGATGGCTGAAGGCGCCGCGGCGCAGCTCCACCCGCCTTAGCACCGGCCGCCTTTGGGCAAGCCGCGCACTGATGTGTTGAAAATGGCTGCGCCAGGGTTCGGCGGCTTGGAGAGGTTCGATGACGATGTGCAGATGGCCGCCGCAGGGCAGGCCGAACTTCTCCGCCTCCTCCGAGGTGACGCCGTACTCAAGGAACTGCGCCCGTTCGGCGGCGAGTTCGCCCTCGGTGAGCTTGCGCAGCAGGTCGTCCTCCACGCAGCCGCCGGAAAGGGAGCCGGTGAACCGGCCTTGCCGGTTGCAGGCGAGCAGGGAGCCGACCGGACGCGGCGAGGAACCCCAAGTCCGCACCACCGTGGCGAGCCAGCAGGATTCGCCGGCCTTAAGCCAAGCGGCCACCTGGGTCAGCACTTCGTTATCGACTGCCTGCATGAATGACGGTTGCTCCAAGCCGCGGCTTGCGCGGAGCATTCTAGCACCGGCTTTGCTAACCTAGGCCGCCAACCGCCGGCAAGGCGAAACGCTCTAGGAGAAAGCAGGTTGCAGGAAGCCGCTCCCCAAGCCATTCACCGCAAGGACTATGCGCCGCCGGCCTACCGAACCGAAAGCACGGCGCTGGCGTTTGACATCGAGGACGGCCAAACCACCGTCCGCTCCCGCCTGCGCATTCGCCGGGCGCCGCCGGCCGACGCCCAGGCCCCCTTGGTGCTGGACGGCCAGGACTTGCAACTGCTTTCGGTGCATCTCGACGGCCGCCGCTTGAACGGCAACGAGTATCAGGTGGACGATGAGTCGCTGCGCGTCTTCGGCTTGCCGGACGCCTTTGAACTGGAGGTCGCCACCCGCATCGAGCCGGAGGCGAACACCGCATTGGAGGGCCTGTACAAGTCCAGGGACCTTTACTGCACCCAATGCGAGGCTGAAGGCTTCCGCCGCATCACCTACCACCAGGACCGCCCGGACGTGCTGTCCAAGTTCACCACCTCGATCACCGCCGACGCGGAGCGCTTCCCGGTGTTGTTGGCCAACGGCAATCCCGTGGCCGACGAGCGCCGCGGCAAGCGGCGCACCGTCACCTGGGAGGATCCCTTCCCCAAACCCTCCTATCTCTTTGCGTTGGTGGCGGGGGACCTCGCCTGCATGACCGATCACTTCACCACCATGGGCGGGCGGCGGGTGCAGCTGCGCATCTACTCGGAGCCGCACAACATCGGCCAGTGCGAATACGCCCTGGGCGCCTTGCAGCGGGCCATGCGCTGGGACGAGCAGGCGTTCGGGCGCGAATACGACCTGGACATCTACATGATCGTGGCGGTGGAGCACTTCAACATGGGCGCCATGGAGAACAAGGGCCTCAACATCTTCAACACCGCCTGCGTGCTTGCCTCGCCGGACACGGCGGTGGATGCCGCCTACCAACGGGTGGAGGCGGTCATCGCCCACGAGTACTTCCACAACTGGTCCGGCAACCGGGTGACCTGCCGGGACTGGTTCCAACTGAGCCTCAAGGAGGGCTTCACCGTGTTTCGGGACGCGGAGTTCAGCTCCGACATGCATTCGCGCACGGTCAAGCGCATTGAGGACGTGAACTTTCTGCGCACCGTGCAGTTCGCCGAGGACAGCGGCCCCTTGGCGCATTCGGTGCGCCCGGACTCCTACATCGAGATAGCGAATTTCTACACCGCCACGGTCTATGAGAAGGGCGCCGAGGTGGTGGGCATGGCGCGGCGCCTGCTCGGGCGGGAGGGCTTTCGCAAGGGCTGCGACCTCTACTTTGCGCGGCACGACGGGCAAGCCGTGACCACGGAGGACTTCGTGGCGGCGCTGGAGGACGGCAGCGGCGGCGACCTCTCCCAGTTCAGGCGCTGGTACGCCCAGGCCGGCACACCGGTGCTGAAGGTGCAAAGCGCTTGGCGCGACGGGGAGTTCAACGTCGAAATCGAACAAAGCTGCCCGCCGACGCCGGGGCAGGCGGACAAGAAGCCCCTGCACATTCCGGTGCTGCTCGGCCTGCTGGGCGAGGACGGCGGGGATTTGGTGGAGGCCGGGCTCGAATTCGCCGGCGGCGCCGAGGTCGAACGGCGCGGCTCAAGCCTGCTGGTGCATCTGCGCGAGGCGACGACCCACTTGCGGGTGCGCGGCCTTGGCCAAGCGCCGCGCTTGAGCTTGCTGCGCGGCTTCTCCGCCCCGGTGCGGGTGCATTATCCGCGTGCCGCCGAAGAGCTGGCCTTTCTGGCGCGGCACGACAGCGACGGCTTCGCCCGCTGGGACGCCATGCAGAGCCTTCTGCTGAAAGAACTGCGCGCCATTCAGAACGGCGGCGAAGTCAGCCGGCTAGTGCTTGAACTGTTCGGCGGCCTGGTCGCACAGGCGCAGCGCGCGGAGGAGGCGGAAGCCGGCTCGATGCTGCGGGAACTGCTGTCCGTGCCTTCGGAAAGCTATGTGTTTGAGCAGCTCGAAGAGGTGGATGTGGACGCCGTCATCGGCGCGCGCGACAAGCTGGTCGCAACCCTGGCCGAGGCGCTGGCCGACGCTTGGCGCAGCCTTTACGAGGCCAAGGCGCCCACTGGCCGCTACGCGCCCGACGCCCAAGGCATGGCCCGCCGCGGCCTGCGCAACTTGGCGTTGCGCTATTTGTCCCTGAGTGAATCCACCGAGGCGCACGGCCGCTTGTCCAAGCATCTCGAAGCCGCCGACAACCTCACCGACCGGCTGGCCGCCCTAGGCGGCATCGCCAACAGCGCCAGCTTCCCGGACCGGGGGAGAGTGCTGGGCGCCTTCTACGACCGCTGGCGCGGCGAGAGCCTAGTGGTGGACCAATGGCTTCAGGTTCAGGCGGCCTGCCGCCTGAACGATGCGGCGGCGGTGCGCAAGTTGGAGGGGCACCCGGCTTTCGACGCCGCCAACCCCAACAAGCTGCGCGCCCTGTACGGCGCGTTCGGCGGGCGCAACAACCGCAACTTCCATGCCGCCGGCGGCGCCGGCTACGGCTATCTCGCCGCCGCCCTGGCCGACTTGGACGCCCGCAACCCGCAGATGGCGGCGCGGCTGCTGACCCCGCTGACCCGCTGGCGCAAGTTCGACCCGAACCGGCAAAGCCTCATGCGCGGCGCCCTGCGGCGAATCAAGGCCCAAGCCAAGCTGTCCAAGGACGTCTTCGAGGTGGTGACCAAGTCGCTGGGGGATCAGGACTAGACGGCCTTCGGCGCCTTGCTGGGCGCAAACCCGTGCAGTTCCGGCAGGATGGCGGCTTGCTCGTCCGCATCCTCATTGAGCAGCTTGCTGGTGAGGCGCAACAAGGCTTGGCCGTCGATGGGGGCGGATTGGGCGTCGGCGTAGAGCGTTGCGTTTAGGCGGTTGAGCATTTCCTTGGCTTCGGCGTCGTCCTTGACGCGCGCCAGAGTGTCGGCCGCGGAAGTGCCCCAAAAGGCGCCTAGGCAGGCCAGCCAAGCGCTGCGCATCGCTTCGCAATGCTCTTCTCGGCAGGCTTTGGCCAACGCCTTGCGGGCTTGTCCGACCGCCGCTTTCTGCGCGGCGGCGCGGCGCCGCTTCGAGCTGGCTGGGCGTTGGCGGCGCAAAGCGGCCCAGGTTGCGGCCCAGCCGATGAAGCCCATTGCAGCCAAGGCCCATGCCCAAGGAGGCTGGCCGCCCAGGGTTGGCCCTGCGGGTTGCGCTTGTTCAGCGGCCGGCGACAGGGCTTGCGCAGTTTCCGCCTCGGCCTGCTGCGGGCGGAGCGCGGGGGAGGGCGCGTCCGCCGGCGTTGGCGGCTCGCCGACTATGTTGACGGGCCGGGCTGGCAAAACGGCTTTGCGCACCTGTTCGTTGGCGCTGTCCCACCAAGTCAGCGCCAAGGCCGGCAGGGTGCTGGCGCCCGGCTGGGTGGGAATGATGGAATACGCTTGGCGACGCATGCCAAGCACACCGGTGCTGGACTTGGCGTCCTCCAGGCGTTCCGGTTCGGGATACTGCTTGAAAAAGGCTTCCGGCAAATTAGGCGTCAAGGGCGGAATGGCGGAACTGGTGTTGCCGACCGCATTGATGGTGATGACTCTGCGCAAGGGTTCGCCCACCTTGAAAGCCGGATTGGGAGGCTCCCAAGCTTCCAGGACGGACACCTCTTGCGCCGCCAGCCAAGGTTGGCCGGCTGGGTATGCGGCGGGCGCCGGCAGAACCTCAACGGTCGTCTCGGCGGCCTGCACTCGAATGCCCGACCGCCGCCCGTCGCGCCCCGCGAGGGGCGCCGAACTCACCACCGAGGCGCCGGGAATGCGCAGTGCGCCGCTCTTCTCCGGGAACAGTGCGTAGCGCTGCTCAAACAGGCCGTAGGGCCGGCCGTTCAGAACCTGGTTGGCGGCGTTGTTGTCGCCTAAGGGGATGACCACCGCGTCCGCCACTTCCGGCGCACCAGGCAGGTCGCTGTAAACCTGCACGCCGGGCGCGTAGAACAGGCGGCGGATCAACAGGGTCTGCGCCTGCACGCGCACGGGATTGGGCGCCGCCTCCACCTCGAAGAAAATCATGCGGTCGATGGCGTTGCGGGCTTCGGCGCTGAGTGCGTTGACGCGCAGGCGCAGCGCCGGGCTGCGTTCGCCGCCGACGGCCAGTGGCGGAATCTCCAGGACGCCGGTGCGCTTGGGCCGCAGCTCCAAGTGGTGCTCAACCCAGCTCTGCATCCGCCCGTTGACGATGCTGATTTGGCTCTGGGTGCTCTGGTTAAGCACCTCAAAGGCGGCTTCAAGAGGACCCGTGTCGAGGCTTCCGCCATCCCCGGCGCCTTCCACGCGCAGCACCAGCCGGGCGCTTTCCAGCTCGTCGATCACCGGCGGCTCGACGGTTGCCGTCACCTTGGCGAACGCCGCGGCCGAAGCCAGCATGCCGCCGCACAAAGCGGCAATCACCGCCGGCGGACGCTTCACCATGTCTTTTCCTGTTGCCGGTCACGGTAGTCGCCGCGCCGCAGCCGCTGATTGGTCTCATACTGAAACTTCCGCCGCAGCAACCCGCCGGGATCGTCGGGCACCCGCCGCAGCCATTGCTCAAGGGCTTGCGCCTGCTCGTCCCGCAGGCCCTCCTCGCCGGCGGTCGGCGGCGCCTCGGCTTCTGCGCCGTCCTCGCTTGCGGCTTGGTCGGCCGGCTCCGTTGCCGAGTCCGCTTCAGCCCGCTCCGGCTCGTTGGCGCCCTGCCGCACGCCTTGGCTTTGCTCTTGGCCTTGGTTTTGTTGTGCGCCTTGGGCGTCCTCTGAATCTTGGGAATCACCGGAGCTTGGGTCCCCGGACTGCGCCTGCTTTTGCTGCTCAGCCGCTTGCTGTTCGGCCAAGAGACGCTCCATTAGCGCCTTGTTGAAGGCGGCGTCCTCGTGGTTCGGCGCCGCGGCCAGCGCCTTGTCGTAAGCGGCTATGGCTGCTCGATAGTCGCCGAGCTGGGCCAAGGCGTTGCCAAGGTTGTAGAGCTCCCTTGGCGTCGCCTCGGCGTTGGCCCAGCCGTCGGCGGCGCCCTGGTAGTCCTTGTTGCGGTACTTGGCGGCGTTCCGCCAAGCTGGGTTGGCGAAGAGGTCGGCGGCGGTTTGCGGACGCCCCTCCTGCAGCGCCTCGTAGCCCTGCTGGTCCGGGCGCAACCAGAGGTCCTCCCAGAAGCCGGCCGCCGCCGGCGCCGGCAGCAGGCCGGCCGCCAAGCCAACGCCCATGCACAGGGGCGCACAGGCCAGCAAGCCTTTGCGAAAGCCGAACAACAGCAGGGGCAGGAGCGCTAGGGCGCCCCAGTAGCCGAAGTCCGCCCAGGCGTCGAAGAACCGCTCCGCCTCAACGCTTTCCGCCACCTTCAACCAAGGGGCCGCCAACAGGTGGGCAATGTCCGAGTCGCCCACTTCGATGCTCCGATAGCGGCCGCGGCAAAGCTCGGCGACCGCCGCCAAGCGGTCCGCGTCCAAGGGCGCCCGGACCAGTTTCCCTTGGCGGTCGGCCAGATGCCGGCCAGGCTGCTCCATCCGGTCCAAGGGTATGGTCGCAGGGGCGGCGGTGCCGACGCCGAGCACGGACAGCGGGAAGCGCGGGCGGCAACGGGAGGCCAGCTCGCTGACCGCATCCACTCCGTCGGTCACCAACAACAGGCGGCCCCGCTCCAGGCCGGCGTTGTCCAGCAGTTCATGGGCGAGCTCCAGGGCGCTTCCGGGATTGCTGCCCAGCACCGGCATCATGGCCGGGCTCAAGGCCAGCAAGAGGTTCTCTATGGTGCGCACGTCATCCGTCAGCGGCGCGACCACATGGCTGTCCCCGGCGTAGGCCACCAGTCCCGTGAAGCCTTCCTCGCGGCGGCGCAGCACGTCCGTGATCTTGTGCGCCGCCCGCGTCAGCCGGGACGGGGAGAGGTCCTCGGCGAACATCGACAGGGACAGGTCG
Organism: Candidatus Azophilus sp.; assembly: GCA_965200465.1. GTDB lineage: Bacteria > Pseudomonadota > Gammaproteobacteria > Pseudomonadales > Azotimanducaceae > Azophilus. The sequence continues at coordinate 1,584,030 of OZ241358.1, forward strand.
AACAGGATGACCAAGGCGTCCTGCTTCTGCTCCACAGGCTGCGGCAGGCGCTGCCAAGTCGGCCCGGCCAGGCTGGCCGCGCCGGCCAGGAGGGCGGCCGCCAAGGCCCAGGGCGTCCAGCGGCGATGCAGCGAATCCGCCGGCGCCAACAACACCGCCAGCAGCTCCGGCGCCAAGGCGCGGCGCCACGGCGAGTTGCGCCCGTGCCGGCGGGCCCAAAGCAGGGGCAGGAGCAGGGCCGGCAGGGCGCCTAGCAGCCACAGCGGCCTGAGAAAGTGGAATTCCTGCCAGCCGTCGATCACGCCGCCGCTCCGGACAGGCCGTCAAGGAGCCTTTGATTTTGATAAAAATTCTTTATTTTCAGCATGTTGAATGAATTTCTGAATTCAGGACGGCAGAACTTCAGGAATGGCCTAGGCCGGCGCTTGGCGTCGCGGCAACAGCAGCAGGCAAACCAGCAGCCAAGCCAAGGCCATCGGCCACTGATGGAGGGCGGCGATTGGGCGGAAGGTCTCCGGGTCCTGTTCGATGGGCTCCAAGGCGTCAATGATGCCGTAAATCTCCTGCAGCTTCTCGGTGTTGCGGGCGCGGAAGTAGCGTCCTTCGGTGGCCGCGGAGATGGCGGTCAGGGTTGCTTCGTCCAAGTCCGCGGACGGATTAACCAACCTTGAGCCGAAGACGCCGAAAATGCCGGGCGTTCGCATCTCGTCGGCGCCGACGCCGATGGTGTAGATGCGAACGCCGTGGCGGGCGGCCAGCTCGGCCGCCTTGACGGGCGCCACCTCGCCGGCGTTGCTGGCCCCGTCGGTCAACAGAATGAGCACGCGGTCCCCTGTGGCCCGCTGCAGGCGCTTGACCGCCAGCCCTATGGCGTCGCCTATGGCGGTTTTGCCGCCGGCGATTCCCACTGGCGCCTCCTGCAGCAAGCGGTTGACGCTGGCGAGGTCAAAGGTCAGGGGCGCCTGCAGATAGGCTTGGGTGCCGAACAGAATGAGGCCCACCCGGTCCCCTTGGCGAGCGCTGAAGAAGGTCTCCACCACCCGCTTGACCACCGACAACCGCTCCACGAACTCCCCGCCAAGCTGCAGGTCCGCGGTGCCCATGCTGCCGGAGATGTCCACCGCCAGCATCAGGTCCCGCCCGGACGTCGGCAAGGCGACCGGTTCGCCGGTCCATTGGGGACGGGCGGCGGCGGCCACCAACGCCAGCCAAGCCAGCCACAGCGCCAAGGTTCGCCAAGGCGGCCGCCGCCCCCGCCGCCGGCCGGCCGCTCCCGGCAGGTCGAACGCATCCAGGTTCGGCACGCGCAAGGCCGCCTGCCGGCGGGTTAGGGGAGGGAGCAGGCGGCGCACCAGAAGCGGCGCCGGCGCCAGCGCCAGAACATGGGGCCACACCCATTCAAGCATGGCGACGCCCTTTGCCGACGGTCGTTCGGGGCCACCAGAAACGGCGGCACTCGCGGACCAGCAGGCGGCGCACCAAGGCGTTGGCGGCCTCGATGTCCGCCTTGGCTTCGGGGCGGAAGCGCTCCGCTCCGAAACAGCGTCCGGCGCCCCGGGAGAAGGCCGGCTGGCCGTACCGTCCGTCGAGATAGCAAAGCCAGTCCCCTTTCCATGCGCGAACGACGTCCCCGTGGCCTAGACCATGCACCGCCAGCCGCTTCAGTAGTTGATTGGTCTCGTGCAGCCAAGCCTCCGGCGACAGCGCCTGGGCTTCGAGCTGAAGGGCCAAACGGCGATGCAGCGCCTTGGCGGCCCGAGCCGGGCGAAAACGTCGCCAGCGCCGCCACAGGCGCAGGCCCCCCCAAACGAACAGAGCCGCCGCCGTTGCCGCCACCAGCCACCAACCGGGCGCCGGCGGCCACCAACCGGGCGCCGGCGGCGCATGAATGTCCCGCAATTGCTGCAGCAGCTCCGGCGTCATGGGTGCGTTCCGCTAAAACTCTCGACCCGCCGCCCGCCCAAGGGTCTGCAGCAGCGCCCTGCTTGCGTCGTCGTCGGTCATGATGGAAACGTAGCGCACCGCCTCGGCGGCACACAGCCCGTCCAACGCCTGTTCGCGCTCCTCAAAGCGGTCGGCGTAGATCTTGCGCAGCTTGGCGCTGCCGCTGTGAAACTGGCCGTGCGCCGACCCGTCGGTGACGGCGTAGCTGTCGGCCGGCGGCAATTCCCGCTCCAGCCGGTCCGCGATGCGCACCAAGGTGAGGTCATTGTGCTTGGCCAAGGATTGCACGACGCGGCGCCAAGCGTCCAACGCGGTGGCGAAATCGGAGATCAGCAGCACTTGGAAACCGGTTCGCACCAGACGCTGCACCTGCATCAAGCCGTTGGCGTAGTGCGTTTCATCCAGCAAGCTGGTGCGCCGGCTCAACGCTTGGTTCTCGGTGGCCAGATCCGAGAGCAGCCGAGTCACCGCCTTGACGTTGCGCAGCGGCTTGTGGACCCGGGTGCGCTCGTTGCCGATCACCAAGCCGCCCACCCGGTCGTGGTTGGCCAATGCGCTCCAAGCCGCGGTTGCGGCGCATTCGGCGGCGGCGACGGACTTAAGGCGCAACCGGCTGCCGAAGAACAGGCTTTGGCTCTGGTCCACCACCACCAAAACGGGGCGCTCCCGCTCCTCTCGAAACACCTTGGTGTGGGGCCTGTTCTTGCGGGCGGTGACGCGCCATTCGATGGTGCGCACGTCGTCCCCCGGCTGGTAGAGGCGAACCTCCGAGAAATCCACCCCGCGCCCGCGCAGCCTGGACAGCCGCGCACCGGGCGGGTGGCCGCGGCGCAGCGGGGCCTGCCGCCGCGTTTCCGCACCGCGGTTGCGCAAGGCCAGGAGGTCGGCCAAATCCACGTAGGCGCCGGCAAGCACGGCTGAATTCAGGGCCGCTCAGCGCCGGCCAGCCCCGCCAAGCGCGCAAGCACCCGACCGCGGCCACTTGGGCGCGGCTGCGGAAGATGCTGGAAAACTCCGTTTAACATCTTGAAAGCAAAATGTTTTTTGAAGAAGGAAACGGCATGCCGAACGGGCCTTGAATTGGGGCCGGGGTCATTCCAAAGTCCGTCGGGGGCTTGTATTTCTCCCACCCAAGTGTTCTTTTTACGCCTTTGGAATACGGACATTCCCACCATCCGTGAATTTTCTCGGTTCATTTTAGATGTTCATCCCACTACATAAAGGTTACGCACGACTTTGAGATGACCCTGAAATTAGGGCACGGGCACTTGCCCGAGCAGCGCGTCCACGGCCAGGTCGGCGGTGACGCTCTTGGCTTGGGCTTCGTAGGACAGTATCAGCCGATGGCGCAGCACATCGTGGGCGACCTGCTGCACGTCGTCCGGCGTGACGAAATTGCGCCCGTCCAGCCAAGCCAAGGCGCGGCTGCACTGGTCGAGGGCGATGGTGCCCCGGGGACTGGCGCCGTACTCCACCCATTCGGCCAACTCGCCTTGCGGGCGGCGTGAAGCGAGGACCAAGGCGATGATGTAGCGCTCCACGGGTTCGGCCATGTGCAGCGACACAATGGCGTCACGGGCGCTGAAGATGGCCGCCTCGTCGAGCAGCATTGGCGGCGCGGCGGGGCGCTCCCCTTGGCCGGCCTCTTGCCGAACCAATCGCAGGATGGCCCGCTCCGCGTCGCCCTCCGGGTAGCCGACGTTGACGTGCATCAGGAAGCGGTCCAACTGCGCCTCCGGCAGGGCGTAGGTGCCTTCCTGCTCAATGGGGTTTTGCGTGGCCATCACCAGGAACAGCTCCGGCAAGGGAAAGGTCTCCCGGCCAAAGCTCACCTGATGCTCCGCCATGGCCTCCAGCAGGGCGGATTGCACCTTGGCGGGGGCGCGGTTGATCTCGTCGGCCAACAACAGGTTGTGGAAAACCGGCCCCCGCTGAAACTTGAAGGAGCCGTCTTCCGGGCGATAGACCTCGGTGCCGGTCACGTCGCTGGGCAGCAGGTCCGGCGTGAACTGAATGCGGTGGAAGTCCCCCTCAACGGCGCTGGCCAACTCCTTGATGGCTCGGGTCTTGGCCAGCCCCGGCGCACCCTCCACCAGCAGATGGCCGCCGCAGAGCATGGCCATGAGCAGACGCTGAATCAGCCTGTCCTGGCCGATGATGCGCTGCGCAAGCCAGTCCGCCGCGGCGCACACGCGGTCTTGGGCGGCTTCCTGCAGCGCTGGGGCTAAACTGCTGGTCATGGAACGCTCTCAATGCGCCTAGGCGAAGCGGAACGCCATTTTACGTTTGCGCCGGAAAACTCCAAGCCCCCCCAAAAGTCTGCTGAAAAACCAAATGTCATAGGGCCGAAGAGATGCGAAACAGGCGTTTCTGGGGGCAGAATGGGCCTTTTCCTCCCCGTTTTCTGGGTTTTCGGCGGCTCCAAGGCCCGTCGGCAGCGGACCAGGCGATCCTTATCCGGGGATTGGGGGGCTCCAAGCCCGGATGCGGCAACGGCGCATTGACAAGGGCGCCGCCTGCGCCTAGCATTCGCCTTTTCCCGATGCATCGTCGCCGTGGGGCCATAGCTCAGCTGGGAGAGCGCTACAATGGCATTGTAGAGGTCGGGAGTTCGATCCTCCCTGGCTCCACCATACGCTGGCCGCGCCTTGGCTAGCGCATCAGCCGAAAAGCGCTGCGCACCTCGTCAATGAACAGTTCCGGCTGCTCGAAGGCGGCGAAGTGGCCGCCCCGGTCCAGTTCGTTCCAGTGCAGGATGTTGGCGTAGCGCTGCTCAGCCCAGGAGCGGGGCGCCGGCAACACCTCCTTGGGAAAGATGCTGCAGCCGGTGGGCAGATGCACCTTCAGGCCGTCGTCGGCGAACGCCTTGCCGAAGCTCTCCCAGTAGAGGCGCGCCGAGGATGCGCCGGAAGCCGTCAACCAGTAGATCATGATGTTGTCGATGAGTTCGTCCCGGCTTAGGGCGTTTTCCGGATGGCCTTGGCAATCGGTCCAAGCCCAGAACTTCTCCAGAATCCACATCGCTTGGCCGGCCGGCGAGTCGACCAGCGCGTAGCCTAGGGTCTGCGGCCGGGTGCTCTGTTGCTTGGAGTAGCCCGAATCCCATTCCTGATAGTGGCGGAGGGCTTCCAGAGCGGCTTGCTCTCTTTCGCTGGGCTTGGCCAGCGCTTCCTGCGTGGGTCGGGCGAGGGGCATGTTGAGGTGAATGCCGGCGCAATGGCCGAGATTTTGGGCGCCGATGGCGGTGGTGACGACCGCGCCCCAATCGCCTCCCTGGGCGAAATAGCGGTCATGGCCTAGGCGCAGCATCAGCTTGTCCCAAACTTCGGCGATGCGCTCCACGCCCCAGCCGGCCTTCGCCGGCTTGTCGGAGAAGCCGTAGCCCGGCAGGGACGGGCAGATGACGTGAAAGGCGTCGGCGGCGTCGCCTCCGTGGGCGGCTGGGTTGGTCAGGGGTTCGATGATCTTGTGGAATTCGACCACCGAGCCGGGCCAGCCGTGGGTGATGAGCAGCGGCCAAGCGCCGGGGGCTTCGCTGCGCGCATGGATGAAGTGGATGCCAAGCCCGTCAATGGTGGTCTTGAATTGCGGAAAGCGGTTCAGCCGCGCTTGGCGACTGGGCCAGTCGTAACCCTCGGCCCAATAGCGGCAGAACTCCTTGGCGTAGGCTAGGGGCACGCCTTGGCTCCAGTCGTTGGGAGTTTCGGCCTCCGGCCAGCGGGTGCGCCCCAAGCGCTCCCTCAGCTCCTCCAAGTCTTTTGGCGACGCATTGATGGCGAAGGATTGAATCTCGGTCATTGGCCTCTCCTTGGCTGCTGTCGCCGCCGACCGGCGGCGCTGGGGCGAGTCAGTGTAATGGAAGACGACCGGCAATGGCGGCCAAGGCGCGCGCCGTCACCCATGAACCACAGGGTCAATGTCTTGCAGGCCGTGCGGAGAAACGCTCTGTTCCTATGTGGCGCCGGAGCGGACAATGGGCGGCATGGACGGGAACCATGCACCGAGCCGGATGCGTTCCGGCGCGTTCGGGCCGACGGTGCCCCAATTCGGAGGTTGCCGGCGGAGGCGAACGGCGGCCGGGGAGGGGACGGCGACATGAACGGTGCGCAACTGATGGAACGGCACAGGCCGGAGCTGCTCGGCATTCTGCGGGGCGCTTCCCCAGCCTTGCAGGGCAACCGCCGGGTGGCCGCCTTCCTCAGCCAAGTGCTTGACGACGAGGAGGCGGTGGAGCTGATGCCGCCGCGCCGCCCGCCGCTGCCGGGGGAGGAGGCGTTTTGGTGGTGCATCGAGCAACTGCTCCTGCTGGGCGACATCGCCAGACCGGCCGACGACCCCTATTTGCTGATGCTGCTCGAAGATCTAAAGTCCTTCGCCGACCGGGTGGAGCTTTGCCAGCCCTTGCCGCCAGGCTACCGCTTGGATTGGCTGGGCGACTGAAGGGCGGGCATTGAGCTTGCAGCCCCCCTTGGTGCAATATGCGGCCTGCAATGTGCGGCTTGGCCGCTGCGGAATCATCCTAGGCGGCGCCAGTGGGCTGGGGCGGCCCCGAAAACGGAGGAGCATTTGATGAAACTTTATGACTGCCGCTTGGCGCCCAATCCGCGCCGGGTGCGCATCTTCATGGCGGAGAAGGGCGTTGCCTGCGAGAAGATTGAAATCGGCGTCGTCAAGGGCGAGAACCTGCACGAGGACTATTTGGCCGTGAACCCCCGCGGGCTGGTGCCGACCCTGGTGCTCGACGACGGCACGGTGATCGATGAATCCCCGGCGATATGCCGCTACTTGGAGGAAACCCATCCAACGCCCCCGCTCATGGGAACGGACCCGGTAAGCAAGGCTCTGATCGCCGCCCGGGAGCGCCACATGGAGTTTGACGGCATGTGGGCCGCCGCCGAGGTGTTCCGCAACACCTATCCGGGCTTCGCCAAGCGGGGCGTTCCGGGGTTTGGCGGCGGGATGGAGGCCATTCCGGCGCTGGCGCAGCGAGGCGCCGTCCGCTTGCAGGTCTTCTACGACCGCCTGAACGGAGCCTTGGGCGCTTGCGAGTTCGTGGCGGGGGACGCCTTCAGCATCGCCGACATCACCGCACTGTGCGCGGTGGACTTCATCGTCAGCGCCGCCAGAACGCCCATTCCCGACGGCTGCGGGAACATCAAGCGTTGGCACGAGGCGGTCTCGGCGCGTCCGAGCGCAAGCGCCTGATGGCGGGCGGGCGCACTCGCTGCGTTCTGCGCCTTAGCGGGAAATTCCGCTAGGTTGGCGCCGGCGGGAGCAGGCGCCATGCCGAGCTTGGGCGGTTTTTTGTCATTATGTGCTTGATTTTCTCCAAAATGCTTTCATAATGCTTCGGTTTTTTCTCGTTCCTGAAACAGATTGGCTGTGCGTTGCGGTGAAATTCGTTTAGAATTCCGCCAGCGTCGGAGTTCGAGGTTGAACTCTGAGGGCGCCGTTTACGCCTTGGGGCAGGGAATCCCAGTCTTAGCGGATTAGGCAAGCGGATTAAGCAAAGAGTGGCGGATTTAGTTTCAACCCCGACCGGCATTGGCATGCCGCGTCGTGCTACGGGTCGCTTTGCAGGCTTGGTTGCCGCGTTGGAGTTCGCCGCGCAGTGGCCAACCGGATGCAACTTCTACGACGGTTCCGGGCGCCTAACCCATGTGCTGCCCTACGCTTTGCTGCGCGACCAAGCCATGTCCACCGCCCGTCGCCTCAGCAGCTTGAATTTGCCCCGTTGCGCCCGGGTCGCCATCATCGCCGACACCACGCCTCTTTTCCATCGTTTCTTCTTTGCCTGCCAGTACGCCGGGTTGATTCCAGTGCCCATACCGGCTGGGCTGCAAATGGGCGGCGGCGACGCCTATGTGGGCCAGATTCGCCGCATGATGAAAAGCAGCGGCGCGTCGGTGGCCATCGCCCCGGAAGGCTTTGTTAATTTGCTTGATCAGGCGGCGGCGCCCCTGTCAATGAACTTCGTCGGCGGCGCGGAGTATTTTGACGCCCTGCCGGAATCCTCCAAGCCTCTGCGCCCCTTGGCGGGGGATGAGTCGGCCTACCTGCAGTACACCTCCGGCAGCACTCGGTTTCCTCGGGGCGTGGAGATGTCGCAAGCGGCGGTGCTGTCCAACTTGCGCGAAATAACCGAGGTGGGCGCAAAGATGAGGGATGACGACCGGCTCGTTTCCTGGCTGCCCTTCTACCACGACATGGGCTTGGTCGGTTTCGTGCTCGTTCCCCTGATGCGGGCCTTGTCCGTGGACTACTTAAGCCCGCGCACCTTCGCCATGCGCCCGCGACTGTGGCTCAAGCTCATTTCGGAGAACGGAGGCACGGTTTCCTCAAGCCCACCGTCCGGCTACGGCCTTTGCGCGGCGCGGCTGCGCTCTTTGGACCACGAACGCTATGACCTTTCCCATTGGCGGGTGGCCTGCGTCGGCGCCGAGCGAATCAATCCCCGTTTGCTGGAGCGGTTCAGCAGCGTGCTGGCGCCGTCCGGGTTCAACCCCAAGGCCTTTGTGGCCTGCTACGGCATGGCGGAATGCGGCTTGGCCATCAGCTTCGCACCCTTGGACCAAGGCGTTGACGTGGATTTGGTGGACAAGGAGCTGGTGGCCGTCTCAGGGCGGGCCAAGCAGGTCAACGGCGCTGCTTTCCCAAGCCGGGAAGTCCTTGGCTTGGTCGATTGCGGCGCGGTGATGCCCAGCTACGAATTCCGCATTTGCGACGAACTCGGCAATGAACTCGACGAGCGGCAATGCGGCCGCATTTTGGTGCGTGGGCCAAGCGTCATGCGCGGCTACTTCAACGACCCGGAGGCCACCGCCGAAGTGCTTGACGACTCCGGCTGGCTGGACACGGGAGACATCGGCTATAGGCGCGGCCGCCATCTAGTCGTAACCGCCCGCAGCCGGGACGTCATCATCGTCAATGGGCGCAACATCTGGCCGCAGGACTTGGAGCAGTTGGCGGAAACCGCTCCGGGGGTGCGCACCGGCACCACCACGGCCTTTGAAGTGACGCGCCCGAACGGGGAGCCCCTGGTGGTTCTGGTGATCGAGGCCAAACGCGCCGACCAGGACCTGCCCAAGCGCATAGAGGCGCTGATGCGGGAGCACTTCGGCATTTCCTGCCACATTGACATCGTGCCGCCGCGCACCCTGCCGCGCACCTCTTCCGGCAAGCTTTCGCGCATCACCGCCTGCAAAGGATTCCTAGCCCGCACCCAATGGGACGAGAACGACCGTCCGGCGCCCTTGCCGGAATGGCCTAGCGACAGCGCCCAATTGGCCGTTGGCTGAGGCCGGGGGGGCGGCGGCCCCGCGGGGTTGCGGTGCCAGCCCGCAAACCGTCGCCATCACCGGCCTCAACGGCTTCATCGGCCGCCGCCTTGCCCCCCGGTTAGCCGCCGCGGGCTTTGCGGTAAGGGCCATTCTCAGACGCCCGGTGCCTGACCTCGCCCGTTCCATAGCCTTCCCTATGGGGTCCCCTCCCATTGAGGCCCCGCCCATGGAGTCCCGCATCCTTAGTTTGAGCGACCGTGCCGGCGTTGAGGCGGCGCTTGCCGGCGTTGACGCGGCCATTCATCTCGCTGGCGCGGTGCGCGGCCGGCGAGCGGCGGACTTTTGGCCGGCCAATGTTGAAGCCGTGGTCAACCTTGCCGAAGCCGCCGCCCGGCAGCCGCACCCGCCGGCGTTCCTCCTAGTCTCCTCCCTCGCGGCCTCACAGCCGCAACTGTCGGACTACGCGGCCAGCAAGAGCGCCGGGGAGCGGGCGCTGCAGGCCTATCCGCACTTGGATTGGACCATCATTCGCCCACCAGCGGTTTACGGGCCGGGCGACGTCGAGCTCATGCCCATGCTCCGCTTGATGCGGCGCGGGCTGACCCTGGTGCCGGGCAATCCGCGCCAACGTTTGGCCTTTCTGCATGTTGACGACTTGGCGGCGGCGATTCTTTGCTGGCTGCAAGACCCAGCCCGCTGCCGCCAAGGCCAGTTCAGCATCGACGACGGAGCGCCGGGCGGCTACGATTGGCGGGCCATTCGCGCCGCGGCCGGCGGCTCAGGCAAGCCTGTTCTGGTGATTCCTCCCATCGCCCTTAGGCTGGCGGCCCGTCTGAACCTGCTGCTGTCTCGAATGTCGGGCCGCGCACCCATGTTGACGCCGGGCAAGGTTCGGGAGTTGCTGCACGAACGCTGGTCGGCCGACGACGGCGGCTATGGCTTGGTGACTGGCTGGCGACCTCGGTATGATCTGGCCAGCGGTTTGCGGCACACCTTTGACGGGGCAACGAAATGAACCCAGTGGAGTTGAAATTGCGCGATTTGCTGGCGACGGTGACGCCCCTGCCGGCGGACTTTTCGCCGCAGACGGACCTGCTGGAGTCCATGGCCCTGGAATCGGCGCAGATCATGGAGTTCGTCATGGAGGTGGAGGACCACTTCGAGATCGTCATCGAACAGGAAGAGCTGGCGAGCGTCCGCAACGTCGCCCAGTTGGCCGACATCGTTCGCCGGATGACCGCATGAGCTTGCTGGACAAGTTCGAGGCCGTGGCGGAGGTCCGCCGCAGCTTGGGCGAGGTGGACCCCACCCGGGTGGTCATAGAACGCTTGGAGTCCCCCACCAAGGGCATTGTCCAGGGGGCGCCCACCATATTGGCCGGCACCAACAACTATCTCGGCTTGACCTTCGCCCCCGAAGGCGTGGAGGCCGGCTGCCGAGCCTTGCGTCGGTTGGGCACCGGCACCACTGGGTCGCGCATGGCGAACGGCACCTACGCCGGCCACCTGGCCCTTGAAGCGGAGATTGCGGACTTTTACGGCTATCCCAAGGCGGTGGTGTTCTCCACCGGCTACGCCGCCAACCTGGGGGCGCTGGCCGCCTTGCTGGGTCCGGAAGACGCCGTGCTGCTGGATGCGGACGCCCACGCCAGCCTCTTCGACGGCTGCCGCCTTTGCCCGGCCAAGGTCTATACCTTCCGTCACAACGACCCAGGCAGCCTGGACGCCCGCTTGACCCGGCTGGGCAACCAAGCCGGCAACGCGCTTGTGGTGGTCGAGGGGCTGTACAGCGTGTTGGGCGACCAAGCGCCCCTGCGCGAGCTCGTCAAGGTGAAGGACCGCCACGGCGCTCTGCTGCTGGTGGACGAAGCCCATTCCCTCGGCGTGGTTGGCGAATGCGGGCGCGGCGTGGCCGAAGCCGCCGGGGCGTTGGACGCAGTTGACTTCATCGTCGGCACCTTCAGCAAGAGCCTTGGCACCATGGGCGGCTTCTGCACCAGTCGGCACCCGGAGCTTGAGCTCTTTCCCTATTCGAGCCGTCCCTACATGTTCACGGCGTCGCCTTCCCCGGCCACCGTGGAATGCACCCGTGCGGCGCTGCGGGCGCTGCGCAGTCGTCCGCAACTGCAGGAGCGGCTCTGGCGCAACGCCAAGCAACTGCACCAAGGGCTGACCCAATTGGGTCTGCAGGTGGGCGAGGCGCCCAGCCCGGTGATGGCCGTGCGCTTGGCCGACAAGGCGGAGGCGCTGCATGCTTGGCGGCGCCTGCTGCAGGAGGGGGTTTACGTCAACCTGATGCTGCCCCCGGCCGCCCCGGGCGGCGGCAGCTTGCTGCGCATGAGCGTCAGCGCCGCCCACCAGCCCGCAGAGATCGAGCAAATTGTTGCGGCCATGGGCAAGGTGGTGGCGAAAACCGCATTGGGCGCCGAACGTCCATGACCCTTGGGCGGGCGGCTTTCATCGGCTTGGGCGTCATGGGCTACCCGATGGCGGGGCACTTGGCGCGGGCCGGCTATGAGATGCGGATCCACAATCGCAGCCCCGCCAAGGCGGAGCAGTGGGCGGGCGAACACGGCGGCGCCCGCTGGGACACCTCCAGCCTGATCGCTCGGCTCAAGGATTGAAGGGCGCCGGCGGGACGCTCACCTTCGCTCCACTGGGGCATAGTCCCGGCGCGCCGGGCCGCGGTAGAGTTGCCGAGGTCGGCCAAGCCGGTAGCCTTCCCCGATCATCTCGTTCCAATGGGCAATCCAGCCGGGCGTTCTGCCGATGGCGAAGATGACCGTGAACATCTCCACCGGAATGCCGATGGCCTTCAGGATGATGCCGGAGTAGAAGTCCACGTTGGGATACAGCCGCTTCTCCACGAAGTAGCTGTCCTCCAACGCAATGGTCTCCAGCCGCTGCGCCATGCGCAGGGTGGGGTCGTCCGCAACGCCCAGTTCGTTCAACACCTCATGGCAGCTTTGCTGCATGACCTTGGCGCGCGGGTCGTAGCTCTTGTAAACGCGGTGGCCGAAGCCCATGAGGCGAAAGGGATCGTCCTTGTCCTTGGCCTTGGCGACATACTTGTCGATGTGCTTCTCGTCGCCGATTTCCGCCAGCATGTTCAGCACCGCTTCGTTGGCGCCGCCGTGGGACGGCCCCCAGAGCGCCGCAATGCCGGCGGCGATGCAGGAGAACGGATTGGCGCCGGTGGAGCCGGCCAGGCGCACCGTGGAGGTTGAGGCGTTTTGCTCGTGGTCCGCATGCAGCAGGAAAATGCGGTCCATGGCCCGGGCGATCACTGGGTTGATGCGGAGTTCCTCGCAGGGCGTGGCGAACATCATGTGCAGGAAGTTCTCCGCGTAGCCAAGGTCGTTGCGCGGATAAATGAAGGGCTGCCCAAGGGCGTACTTGTAGCTCATGGCCGCAAGCGTGGGCACTTTGGCGATCAGGCGATGGGCGGTCTTGCGCCGGTGCTCGGCGTCGTCAATGTCCAGCGAGTCGTGGTAGAAGGCGGACAGCGCCGCGATGACGCCGCACATGATGGCCATGGGGTGCGCGTCCCGCCGGTAGCCTTGAATCAAGGCGCTCAGCTTTTCGTGGACCATGGTGTGGCGCCGTATTTGGTTGACGAACTCCGTCCGCTCGGCGGCGTTCGGCAGTTCGGCGTTCAGCAGCAGGTAGCAAAGCTCCAGAAAGTCGGAGTGCTCGGCGAGTTGCTCAATGGGATAGCCGCGGTGCAGCAGTTCGCCCTTGCCGCCGTCAATGTAGGTGATTGCGGAGTCGCAGGAAGCGGTGGAGACGAACCCCGGGTCATAGGTGAAGTAGCCTTGGCGCGTCAGGCCGCTTACGTCAACAACGTCCGGACCGGCGCTGCCGGACCTGATGGGCAGCTCTAGTTCCTTACCGTCAATGAGAAGCCGGGCAACCCTTGGGCTTGCCTGCGTCATTAGTCCTCCCTTGGTTCACCGCAGGCCGCCGCATTGCCGCGCCTGGTTCTTGGAATTGGCCGAAGCCTATGGAAGGCGAGCGTACAAACAAACCGCGCCCATGTCAATTTCGACCCTCCAAACCTTGACTTTTCCCGCCAATTCCCATATTAAGGAACCCGATTTCAGTGGCGGGCGGCGCAAGGGGGCCGGGATGCGAATGCCAATGCGAATGGAACAGGTTCGACCGTCAGCGGCGCGGGCGCTGCGCTCTCCGGCCGGCGGCCTTGCCTCACCCTCCGCTCCTCCTGCTTCCGCGCCCTGTTGGCCGCCGGCGTTTTTCGTGACCCCCCCCCCCCCCCCCCCGTAGTTACGGTCAACGCCTCCTAGGCGCGGCGAAGCGTCCCGCCCGGCGCCTTGGGGCGTGGGGATTGCTGGCCCTCGCCGTCGTCCTGGCGGCGGCTCCCCGCCCCGCCTTTGCGCAAACCATCGAGCGCCTTGCCGTGCCCATCATCGAGACGGTGGTGGGGACGGGCGTCAGCGGCTTCAGCGGGGACGGCGGCCCGGCCGCGGAGGCCCAGATCGGCAGAACGAACTTCCTCGACACGGACGCGGCGGGCAACCTGTACTTCATCGATTTTGACGCCGGTCGCATCCGCAGGGTGGACGCCGACACGGGAATCATCACCACCGTGGCGGGGTCAGGGCCCACTGGGTCAGTAACTGGGGATGGCAACTTGGCCACCCAGGCCAGCTTTGGGGAGCCGATAGATATTCAGGTGGATCATTCGGGCAACTTGTACGTCAGCGAGCAGAACCACAACCGCGTCCGCAAGGTGGACGCCGTGACGGGGATCATCACCACCTACGCGGGGACGGGCGTCGGCGGCTCCGGCGGGGATGGCGGCCCAGCCACCGAGGCCCAAATCAACAATGCCTACGGCTTGGACGTGGATCCCCAGGGCAACCTGTACATCGCCGAACGCTACGGCCACCGCATCCGCAAGGTGGACGCCAGAACGGGGATCATCACCACCTACGCAGGGACAGGCGCCGCCGGCTTCAGCGGGGACGGCGGCCCAGCCACCGCGGCCCAAATCAGCCAGCCCTTTGGATTGGAGTCGGATAGCCAAGGCAACCTGTACATCGCCGACTACGGGAACCGCCGCGTCCGCAGGGTGGACGCCTCGACGGGAGTCATCACCACCTACGCGGGGGACGGCACCGCCGGCTCCGGCGGGGACGGCGGCTTGGCGACTGCGGCGCAGTTCAGGGACCTCGAAGGGGTGGTCGTGGACAGGTGGAACAATCTGTACACCGTCGATTACGGCACCGAAACCGTCCGCAAGGTGGACGCCGCGACCGGGATCATCACCAGATTGGCGGGGACGGGCACCGCCGGCTACAACGGCGACAGCATCCCAGCGGCGACGGCCCAAATCAACGACGCTTGGGACGGGGCCATGGATCCCTATGGCAACCTGTACATCAACGACAACAACAACTACCGCATCCGCCTGATAAGGCAGGTGCGCGTGATTCCGCCCAACGCCGCACCCGTCGCCGTGGGCGAGCTCCGCGATCTGGAGCTGGACGTGGGTGAGTCGGCGCGGGTTGCGCTGGGCGGGCTGTTTCGGGACGAGACCCGGACGCCGCTGTCGTACTCGGCTTCCTCCTCGAATCCTGCGGCGGCTTCGGCGCGGGCGGCGGGCGCGGCCGTTGAGTTGGAGGGCTTGGCGGCGGGGCTTTCGACGGTGACGGTGACGGCAACGGACGGCGGCGGCCTGAGCGCCGCGCTCAGCTTCCGGGTGACGGTGGGGCGGGTGCTGTCGTTCGCGGCCGCGGAGGCGTCGGCGCCGGAGGGCGGAGTTCTGCGTCTGCGTCTTCGCTTGAGCCGGCAGTCGGACGCGCCGGCGCTGTTCGCCTGGCGGGCGGTTGCGGACGGGGACCCCTTGACGGCGGACGCGGACGCCGGGGACTTGGCGGCGCTGGAGGGGACGGGCGCGGTTCCCGCCGGGGGGACGGAGGCGTTCATTGAGGTTCCGGTTCTGGACGACGGCGACATCGAGCCGGCGCGGGAGCGGCTCGTGGTTGAACTGCTGGCACCGGCCGCCGGCGCGGACCACGCCTTGGGGGTCGCCTCGGCGCTGGCGGTTGTTCAGGAGGGCGTGTGCGACCGCAGCCCCGAGGTTCGGGACGCCCTGCGGGGAGCTCGGGAGTGCTGGGCGCCTTCGGTTCGGGACTTGGCGGGGCGGAGCTATTTGGACCTGCGCGGGCGGGGGCTCGCTGCGCTGCGTGAGCGGGACCTTCTGGGCCTGTCCGGTCTGCGGGTGCTGCACCTGCACCGGAACCGGCTGGCGGAACTGCCGGAGGGCCTGTTCGCGGGCCTGGGGTCGCTGGAGCGCCTGCGCCTGGACGGCAACCGCCTGGCGGCGCTTCCGGCGGGACTGTTCGGGGACTTGGGCCGCCTGTCGTCGCTGGACCTGTCCGGGAACCGGCTGTCCGCCTTGCCGTCCGAACTGCTGTCCGGCGCCCCTTCGCTGTCGCGGCTGGACTTGTCCGGCAACCGCGTCGAGTCGCTGCCGGCCGGCTTCTTTGAGGGGCTTTCCGGGCTTGCGGAGTTGAACCTTCTGGACAACCCCGGGGCGCCGTTCACCCTCACCATGAATCTGGCCCGCACGGACGCCGAGCCCTGGGCGCCCGGCCCGGCGGCGGTGGCGGCGCGGGTGCGGGAGGGGGCCCCGTTCGCCCTGTCCGCGGGCCTGGCCGTGCGGGGGAGCGCGGAGCTTTCGACGGAAACGGCCCGCATCGGGGCCGGGGAGACTTCCAGCGCCCCCATCATGGTTGCGCTGACGGCGGGCGGGGCGGCGCGGCTGTCGCCGGCCGGCGCGCCCGCGGTTCCGGCGGGCCTGTGCGGCGACGTGCAGGACGGCCGACGCCCATGCTTTCAGGGGATTCGGACGGCGGCGGGTCCGGGCCTGCTGCTGTTCAAACGTCCCCCTAGGGTGGTTCGGGCGGTTCCGGGCCTGGAGGCCGAGTCCCTCGGCGGTGCGGCGTCCCTTGACCTTGCGGAGTTCTTCGAGGCGGACGGCGGGGAGGAACTGGCCTGGGCGGCGGAGTCGAGCGATGCGTCCCTGGCGTCGGCGCGGGTGGAGGGGGGCGTTCTGAGGGTGCTGCCGAACGGCGAGGGCCTTGAGGGCTTGGTGACGGTCACCGTGACGGCGACGGACGCGGACGGGCTGTCCGCGGAGGCGTCCTTCGAGGTGGAGGTTCTGCCGGAGTCGCGCCCGTTCGCGTCGGGCTGGCGGCTGCTCTGGCTGACGGGCGCGAGCGCGCCGGCGTCGGACGCCTCCGGCGGGCTCCCGCCGGGCGCCGAACCCCAATGAGCTTCAAGGCGGGCGACGCGCAACTGGGTTCCAAGGCCCTGAATCATGCAGCCGAGGCCGTCCCGAAGTCGCGCGCGCCCTTTGACGGCGGGATGAAGGCCCAAAACGAACCGGGAAAATCCACGAACGCCTTTGGAATGCCGGCGTTCCAAAGGCGTGAAGGAAGCGCTTTGGCGGGGGAAGCGCAGGCCCTTGACGGACTTTGGAATGATCCTGAACCAAGCAACGAACGAAGGAGACGAACGATGAGCGGAGACAAAACGACGGCCGGCGCCAAGCTGCGCGCGGCGGGCCTGCTGTGCATGGCGCTGGGGGGCCTGGCGCCCGGGGCGCAGGCGGCGGAGATGCGCATGTCGGCGGCGGTGGTGCGCACGCTGGCGGCGGAGGACGGGCGCTACGGCGGCTGCATGGCGCAGCTGGGGGAGTCCGTTGCGGAGGCGACGGGTCTGGACTGTCCGGGGCGCTGGGTGACGTTCGGCTGCTCCGGGGAGCACGTCTCCAAGGCGGCGGCGCGGCGTCTTTACGACGCGGCGCAGTTGGCGTTCGCGTCCGGGCGCCGGGCGGTGCTGTGGGTGGACGACGGGCGCCGGCACGGCGGCTACTGCCTCGCCCCGCGCATCGACGTGCTGGCGGAGTGACCCGCTGCAACTGGCGGCGGCGAAGCGTTTGCCCAGCGCTTGCGCAACGTTGAGGCCAAATGGCGAAGCACTTCCGGGCCGCCTGACGAAAAAAGTCCGGAAGGCAACTGATCCCGCACGTTCGCGTCTTGCTCAAGGGCTGCGCCCGCGGAACGGCGCTTGGGAGCCGGTCAGGCGCCGCCAGTCGGCCGGCCTATGGAGTGGTAGATGAAGCCCAAGTCAGCAAGGTAGGCTGGGTCGTAGAGGTTGCGCCCATCAAAGATGACCGGCTCCTTCATGGCGGCGTGCAGGCGCTGGAAGTTCGGGGTGCGGAACTCGCTCCACTCGGTCAGGATCACCAACCCGTGGGCGCCGGCGACAACCTCATAGCAGGTGGCGCAGAACTCGACCTTGCTGCCGAAGAGGCGCTCGCCTTGGCTGTTGGCCACCGGATCATAGGCTTTCACCTTGGCGCCGGCGGCCAGCAGCGCTTCGATCATCACCAAGCTGGGCGCCTCGCGCATGTCATCCGTGTTGGGCTTGAAGGCCAACCCCCACAAGGCCAAGGTTTTGCCGGCCAGCCCCTCCGCGTAGTGGTGCTGCATCTTGCCCGCCAGGACGCCCTTTTGCCGTTGGTTCAGCGCCTCCACAGCCTGCAGGATCTGCGTAGTCGCACCTAGTTCGTCGGCGGTGTGAATCAACGCCTTGATGTCCTTCGGAAAGCAGGCGCCGCCATAGCCGACGCCGGCGTACAGGAAGTGGGTGCCGATGCGGTGGTCCCGGCCCAGGCCGCGCCGCACGGCCTCGATGTCCGCCCCGACCCGCTCTGCTACGCCGGCCAACTCGTTGATTAGGCTGATGCGCGTGGCCAGCATGGCGTTGGCGGCGTACTTGGCCAATTCGGCGGAGCGTTCGTTCATGTGGATGAACCGGTCGTGATTGCGCACGAAGGGTTCGTAGAGCCTTTCAAGGTGTACCCGGCTGGCGGCCCGGCTGGCGCCGATGATGACGCGGTCCGGACGCATGAAGTCGTTGACCGCAGCGCCTTCCTTGAGGAATTCCGGGTTGGCGACGACATCGAAGTCCAAGTCGAGGCCGCGCGCGCGGAGCGCCTCCGCCACCTCCCGGCGCATCCGGTCGGCGGTGCCCACCGGCACGGTTGACTTATTGACGATGATCTTGGGCGCGTTCATGTGCCGCCCGATTTGCGCACCTACGGCGAGCACCGAGCTCAAGTCCGCCCCGCCGTCCTCCAGCGCCGGTGTGCCAACGGCCACGAAAAGAACTTTCCCGTGCCCAACGCCCTCTTCGGCGCTGGAGGTGAAGCGCAGCCGCCCGGCGGCGAAATTCTTGGCGACCAACGGCTCAAGGCCCGGCTCAAAAATCGGCATTCGGCCTGCTTGCAGCGCCGCAACCCGCTCCGCGTCCACCTCGACGCAGACCACCGAGTTGCCCATCTCCGCAAAGCAGCCGCCAGTCACCAAGCCGACGTAGCCGGCCCCAAAGACCGTGACGTTCATCGGTTGGCCGGAAGCGCCCTAGCCAAGGCCGGCAGCCGCCGCTCCGCCCCACCTCGGGGCAACGGACCGCGCCGAGGGGGCCGGCCGGTCATGCAAGGTTGGGATTGGACCCGCCGCCCGGAGCCTTGGGGGATGGAGGGGCAATCCGCTCGCTTTTCATGCTTCTCGCTTCCTGGAATGCGGCGCCGGCGCCGCAGTGCATGGAAGCATAGACGCTCATCGCCCCAAGCACAAACGCTTCGGCTGCGTGCGCACCCGACCCCAATCCCCGCTTTAAGGAATCGTTGAGGCGCGTTGCAAGGCGCATCGTGCAAGGGTTTTTTCCGGCAATTGCCTAGTTGCGGGACTTGCGAAGGCTTGCTGCCTAGGAGCGCGGGCGCCCCGCCCGCCTGCGGGCCTTAAGGCCGACGGCAGCGAGCCAAGCGATCCTTATCCGGGGATTGGGGAGAGCAATCATCCGTCTTCACATGAAGGCGCCCGGTGTGCTAGCTTTAGCCAGAAAATTGCGCGCCGATGGAGGCAACCATGCCGAGCGCCCTGCGCCTGCTGGTGGCCCTAGCGAGCCAGCAAAAATTGGATTCCGCGGCTTTCCGCAAGCCAAGTGCTCAACGGCAGCAGCTTTCACAGACGTGGCGACGAGCCTCCCGGCATCCCTGGATTGCGGCGCCTCCAGCCTGAGCCATCAAAGCACCTGCGAATGCCATTGCGGAGACAGCAAGAGGAACGTTTCGGTGTGCTAGGGAAACCGCCGGCCCTGCCGCGCCAAGGCGCCGTCATTTTGGCTGGCGGTCGCAGCGAGCGCTTCGGCGGCGACAAGCGGCGCTGGCGGCTAACGGATGGACGCACCCTGCTGGAGAGCACCCTCGCCTGCTACGACGGCCTGTTCAACCCCCTGGTCCTGGTGTTGCGCCCCGAGGACCGGGACTGGTCGGCGGGATTGACCGGCTGCGCAAAGGTGTTCACCGCCAGCGCTCGACTGGGCATGGGCCATTCCTTGGCGGCCGGCGTGCGGGCGTTGGAGGGGCTCGCCGGCAAATCGCCCGGCGGCCCGGACGCCGTCTTCGTCGCCTTGGGAGACATGCCCTGGATCGAAAAAGCCACCTTGCAAGCCATGCGCCAAGCCATGCGGAGCGTCGCGGCGATCGTCCGCCCAACGCACTTGGGCGCACCCGGCCATCCGGTGGGATTTGGGCGCGCCTACTTCTCCGACCTGCGCAACCTCACTGGTGACCGGGGCGCCAAGGCGGTGCTCAGCCGCCATGCGGACAAAGTCATTTGCTTGGCCGTCAACGACTCCGGCGTCCTGCGGGACCTGGACCGTCGAGCGGACGTCCCAGCAAGGGCCGACGCCTGACTGCATAGCCACGCGAAACCGCTGGGGCGCCGGAAGATCCGCCTGCAGCCCGTTCCGCCTAGGCCGATTGGGGGCCATCCCTTGCCCCCCCTTCCCGCCCGCTGAGCCGAGTGGCCCAATCGAGCTTGCTGCGGCAGGATTCGTAGAAGCTGTGGCCGTAGGTATAGACCAAGCGCAGGGGAGGCTGGTGTTTCTTGATGCGGATTTGGTCGCCGCGCTGCAGGTCGAAGTTGACTTGGGAGTCGCAACTGACCTGGGCTTGATCGACCTGCCCCAGGGTGACGGCGACGGTTGAATCGCCCCGCACCACCAGCGGCCTTGAGGTCAGGGTGTGGGGATACATGGGCACGATGACGATGGCGTCCAGAGAGGGATGCATGATGGGGCCGCCGGCCGACAGCGCATAGGCGGTGGAGCCGGTTGGCGAGGCCACGATCAGGCCGTCGGAGCGCTGGTCGTAAACGAAGTCCCCATCAACGGCCAAGGAGAACTCCATCATTCGCGCCGCGCTGCCCGGATGCACCACCACGTCGTTCAAGGCCGGGGAGCCCTTAAGCTTGCGCCCGTCCCGCCACAGGCTGGCCGCCAGCAGGAAGTGGTCCTCCAGCCGATACTCACCGGCCAGCACGGCGCCTAGCTGTTCGGGAATTTCCTT
The DNA here is from genome assembly GCA_965200465.1 of Candidatus Azophilus sp. Classification (GTDB taxonomy): domain Bacteria; phylum Pseudomonadota; class Gammaproteobacteria; order Pseudomonadales; family Azotimanducaceae; genus Azophilus. Next base: position 1,604,699 of record OZ241358.1, read on the forward strand.
GGGGGCGATGTCCGCCAGAAAACCCAAGCCGCCGCGGTTGATGCCGAGCACGGGCACTTGCGCATGGGCCAAGTCCCGCCCCACCCCCAGCAGGCTGCCGTCCCCCCCCACCACGACGATCAGGTCGCAACGCTCCCCCAAGGCGGCTCTAGAGGCTGTTGTCAGCCCGGCCGGCAAGGCTTCCTGTTGCCAAGGCCCTAGCCGTGCGGTTTGGTCTTCAACCAAAACGTCCACGCCGTGCCGCCGCAGGCAATCGATGACCGCGCCAAGGCTCTCGGCGACGCCGGCGCTCGCCCGGCGCCCGAGCAGGCCGACCGTCTGGAATTGGGAGTTGCCGCCCGCCTTCATGGACGGCACCCTACAGGACCGGATTGTCCATCCACAAGAACATTCCGCGTTGCGCCCACCCACGCCCAACTCCCAAGCAGCGCTTTTTGTAAACTAGTTGCATCGCCCGCCTCCGAACAGCGAGGTCCGCTCCATGCAGCCACGCCGCCTGCCGGCCATCGACAAACTGCTGAACGCCCCAGCGTTGCAAGCCTTGGTGGCGCAGCACGGGGCCGGCCCGGTCAAGGAGGGGCTGCGGGCGCTGCAAGGCCAGTTGCGGCGCAAGGGCGACGCGCCGGACTGGGCCGCGCAGCCGGCCGGGTACGCCAAGCGCTTGGCCAAGCGCTTGGCCGGGCGCGGCTATCGGCTAATGCACAACATGACCGGCACCCTCATCCACACCAATCTGGGCCGGGCGCCCTTGGCCGCCGCGCTTTGGGATGCGGTCAAGCCCTTGGTCACCGGCGCCCTGAACTTGGAGTACGACCTGGCTGAAGGCGGGCGCGGGCACCGTGACGACTTGGTGGCCAAGCAGCTGGCGCAACTTACCGGCGCCGAAGACGCCACCATCGTCAACAACAACGCCGGCGCCCTGCTGCTGGTTCTCAACACCTTGGCGGAGGGACGTTCGGTGCCGGTGTCCCGAGGCGAGCTGATCGAAATCGGCGGCAGCTTCCGCTTGCCGGACCTGATGCGGCGCTCCGGCTGCCGGTTGCATGAGGTCGGCGCCACCAACCGCACCCACCTGCGGGACTTCGCCGCCGTCGAGTCGCCGGCCCTGTTCCTGAAGGTACACCCCAGCAACTACGCCATCTCCGGCTTCACTGCAGCGGTGGACAGCGCCCAGCTGGCCCAGCTGGCTCGGCGGCGCAACGCGCCTCTTTGCGTCGATCTCGGCAGCGGCACCCTGGTGAATCTGGCTCGCCTAGGCCTTCCCGCGGAGCCAATGCCGCAGCAGGTCCTTGCCCAAGGGGCGGACCTGGTCACCTTCAGCGGCGACAAGCTCATGGGCGGCCCGCAGGCGGGGTTGATCGTCGGCCGCGCCGAGCTGATCGCGCAGTTGCGGGCGAATCCGCTCATGCGGGCGTTGCGGCCGGACAAGATCACGCTGGCGCTGCTCAACGAAGTCCTAAAGCTCTATGAGCAACCGGACCGGCTGGTGCAAGCGCTGCCGGTGCTGCGCATGTTGACGACGCCCTTGCCGGCGTTGGAGCGCCGCGTCAAGGCGCTGCGTTCGGCGCTCGGCGACAAACTGCCGGGCTGGCGCCTGGAGGCCAAGCCCAGCGCCGCGCAAATGGGCAGCGGCGCCCTGCCGACGCAAAGGCTCGACAGCCGCGCCCTGGTCCTCAGCCACGACGACGCCAAGGCGCCGCCCCGCCTAGGCCAACGGCTGCGGCGCCTGCGCCAGCCCGTGATCGGCCGCCTGCAGCAGGGCGTCCTGTGGCTGGATGTGCGCTCGGTGGTTGACTTCGACGGCGCCTTGGCGTCCCTGCAGGAGCTTGGGCCAGAGTGATCGTCACCCTAGCCGGCCATGTGGACCACGGCAAAACCAGCCTCATCAAGGCGCTCACCGGCGTGGACACCGACGTCCTGGCCGAGGAGCGGCGGCGCGGCCTGACCATAGACCTTGGCTTCGCCTACCAGCGGCGGGAAGGCGGCGGCGCCATCGGCTTCGTTGACGTTCCGGGCCATCACCGCTTCATCCACAACATGGTGGCCGGCGTCGCCGCCATGCAGCACGCCCTTTTGGTGGTTGACGCCGGCGACGGCCCCATGCCGCAGACTCGGGAGCACCTGCAAATACTCTCCCTAAGCGGGCTTTCCCAAGGCTTGGCGGCGTTGACCAAGTGCGACCAAGTTGCGGAGGAGCGCATCAGGGCCGCCGAAGCGGAAGTGCGCGACTGCCTGCGAGGCACCTTTCTTGAAGGCGGGCGGATTCTTCGCACTTCCGCCGCCACCGGCGCCGGCCTTGCCGAATTGAGGCAGGCGCTCTGGTCCGCCGCCGACCGCCTTGCAGCGCAGGCGGTCACCGGGCAAGGCCAGTTCCGCCTAGCGGTGGACCGCGCCTTCAACATGCCGGGCGCCGGCTTGGTGGTGACCGGAACGGTGCATAGCGGGCGAGTGGCCGAAAACGATGAACTGCATGTTTTTCCCGGTGGAGACAGGGTTCGGGCGCGCCGCCTGCGGGTGCAGGACCAGCCGGCGCAAAGCGCCGCCGCCGGCGACCGCGCCGCGATCAACCTAGCCGGCGCCGGCCTCCACCGCATGGGCCGCGGGCGCTGGCTTACGCGGACGCCCATGCCGGAGCGTCGCAACTTCATTGTTGACCTGCTGGTGCTCAAAGACTTTCCCCGCCCGGTGCGCCACTGGCTGCCGGTGCATGTTTACCACGCCAGCTCCCACTGCACCGCCCGCTTGGCTCTGCTGCACTCCAGCAAGGCGCCGCCCGGCGAACGCCAGGAGGCGGAACTGGTCACCGACGAACCCCTCTGCGCCCGGCATGGCGACCGCCTGGTGCTGCGCGACCAAAGCCTGCACCTGACCTTGGGCGGCGGCCGGGTGCTTACCGACATGGCGCCCTCATCCCTGCGGCGGCGGCACCCATCGCGCTTGGCCCCCGTCAGCGCCTTCCGGCGCCGCAACAGGCAGGAACTCATCGCCGCCCTCCTGAACCAAGGCCCAGTGGCGCTGGCGGCGCTGCAAAACACCTTGGGGCTGACGGACGCCGAACTGGCCTCGGCGCTTGCCGCATTCGAGCTGGTGCGCCGCGACGGCGAAGCGGTGCTCAGCAAACAATGGGCGCAGTGGCGGCGCACGGCGTTGGACTGCGTGCGCCGGCATCAAAAGGAGAACCCCACCGCGCCCGGTGTGCAGCCGAACCTTCTGCCACCGGCCATCCCCGTGCGCTTGGGGCTGGCCATCCTGAACGAGTTGGTCGCCGACGGCAGTTTAACCCGCACGGGAAACGCCTATCACCTGCCCTCGCACATAGCCGAGATTCCCAAGGAGGAGCAAGCCTTGTTCGACCGTCTGCGGCCCTGCTTGGACCAAGACCAAGCGCCCAGCCTTGGCGACCTCGCCAAGGAGCACGGCCTGCCCATGAACGAGCTGCAAGCCGGCCTAAGCGCCTTGGCGCGGCGCGGCCTGCTGGTGCAGGTGTCCGCCAAGCGCTTCTATTTGCCGGAGCGCCTTAGGACCATCGCCGAGCAGGCGGCCGCCTTGGCGGAACAGGCGCCGCTGTCCGTGCGCCGCTTCCGGGACAGCACCGGCATCGGCCGCAACGTGGCCATCGAACTGCTGGAGTTCTTCGATGGCCAGGGGTTCACCAAGCGCGTCGGCGACGCCCGCACGGTGGTTGGGCGGCTCAAGGTGCGTTAAGGTTCATCCCGTGCGGAAGAGCATCGTCTCCGGTGGGGCGCACGGCCTTCAAAGCCGTTGAGGCGCGACAACGCGCCTGGTGGGTTCGACTCCTACCTCTTCCGCCACAAATTCCCAGGTTGACGCGCCAAGCGCCGCGGCGTTATCCTGCTGGCCAATCAGCACCTTGGGGAAAGCCATGCCCATCGATACGCACGCGGCCTTTCGGGAGTTCGAGAACGGCGGATTTGACGCCAAGCAAGCGGAAGCCTTGGTTCGCGTCATCAACGGCACGACGGCCGAGCAGTCCACGAAAGCCGACATTCAGCAGCTTCGGGAGGACTCCAAGGCCGACATGAAGGAGTTTCGGGAGGACTCCAAGGCCGACATGAAGGAGTTTCGGGAGGACTCCAAGGCCGACATGAAGGAGTTTCGGGAGGACTCCAAGGCCGACATCCAGCAGTTTCGGGAGGACTCCAAGGCCGATATCCAGAAACTGCGGGAGGACTCCAAAGCTGACATGAAGGAGCTGCGGGAGGACTTCAAGGCCGACATCCAGAAACTGCGGGAGGACTCCAAGGCCGACATGAAGGAGCTGCGGGAGGACTTCAAGGCCGACATGAAGGAGCTGCGGGAGGACTTCAAGGACCAGTTCGCAACCAAGGCGGACTTAAGGGCCGCAATTTCGGAGGTCAAGGCGGACATCGCGGTCGCCACAAACAAGATGCTGCTTGGCGCATTTGGCATCGCCGGGCTGCTGTTCGCCGCCCTCAAGTTGTTTCCCTGACCAAGCGGGAAGCGCCGCCCACAGACCGGGAGGCAGCCCTGGGCGCGGCAGCAGGCTAACCTGACGCCGCCGGCAGCCTCAGCAGCATCTTGCCGCGGTTTGCGCCTTGGTAGAGCTTCTCGAACGCCAGCGGGAAGTCACCCACGTCGCCGTCCATGACGTGCTCCACCAGCTTGAGGTCGCCGTTGGCTATCCAACGGGCCATGCGCGAACGCGCTTCGGCGTAGCGGTCGGCGTAGTCGAAAATGACGAAGCCCTGCATGCGGGCGCGCATGGTGCCCAGCCAGATGTAGTTGTTGGGGCCGGTCATGGCCTCGGCGGCGTATTGGGAGGTGGCACCGCACAGCAGCACGACGCCGCGCATGGCGATCAATCGCAGGCTTGCGTCCAGCACCGGGCCGCCCACGTTGTCGAAGATTGCGTCAATGCGCTCCGGCGCCGCGGCGGCCAAGCGCTCGTAAAGATCGCCCTCCCGGTAGTTGATGGCCACGTCATAGCCAAGCGTCTCGGTCAGCCAGCGGCACTTCTCGGCGCTGCTGGTCAAACCGATGACCCGCGCCCCGGCCAGACGGGCGATCTGCCCGGCGATGGAGCCCACCGCCCCGGCGGCGCCGTTGATCAGCACGGTCTGCCCCGGCTGCGGCTTGCACTCCTCGGTGACGGCGAAGTAGGCGGTCAGGCCGGAGACGCCGAAGCCCCCCAGCCAAGCTCCCAAGGGCGCTTGGTCGAGGTCGCACTTCTCCAGCCCTTCGCCGTTGCTCAAGGCGTGGCTTTGCAGCCCCAGCCCGCCCAGAACATGGTCGCCGGCCTGGTAGCCGGGATGGTTGGACTCGATCACTTGGCCGGCGACGGTGCCACGCACCAAGTCGCCGGGGCGCACCCGGAACAGGAACTCGTCGCTGTCGCGGACGATGAGGCGCAGGGCCGCATCGACGGAGAGGTAGTGGACCTCCACCAGCACTTCGCCCTCCCCGGTGCGGGGAATGGGGCCGGTGCGCACCTCGAAGTCCTGCGGCCCGGCGACGCCCTCCGGCACGCGCTTCAAGTAGAGTTGCCGCAGCGTTCCCTCATTGCCGGCTTGGGCACCCATCGCTCTCCTCCTCGATCCTCAATCCAAGACTGCTCTTATTCCACCCAAGCAGCCAAGCCGGCCAGGAAGGCGCACCACCGCCCTCCCCTGAACCTACGCCCCGTCATTCGACCAAAGCGGGCGCAACGGGCGCTGGCTACTCGAAGCTCACCCCGAATTCAACGCCCCATTGCAAGGGCGCACCGTACTGGCTGAAATTCCACAGGCCGCCCACGGAGTTGGCCGACACCCGGTACTCCTCGTTGAGCAGGTTCTTGCCGAACAGAGTGACGTACCAGCGGGCGTCTGGGTTGGTGTAGGTGATGTTGGCGTCCAGCAGGGTGCGCGCCTCCAACTGGGTGTAGGTGGGATGCCGCGCCACCGGCGCACTGCCGAACTTCGGGTTGGTGCCCGTCGCCGCGTTCGGGTCGAACGGGCTCATTTCCGCATCGCTCTGGTAGTGGAGGCTCAGGTTGTAGGTGATGCTGCCGCCGTTCGCCAGATCCTGATCGTAGATGGCTTGGCCTCCGAGCTGCCATTTGGAGGCGAAGGGAATGTCCAAGCTGGTCAAGTCCAGGCCTTCAAACTCGAACTCGTCGTAGCTGGCGTCCAGAAACCCGAGGGACCCCTTGAGCTGCAGGCGGTCCGTGACCAGCCAGGTGGTCTCCACCTCCACCCCCTTGGCGTTGGACTCGCCGGCGTTCAGGGTGATGGTCTCCTGCCCCTCCACGCCGCTGATCGGGTCTGTGAAGCGGAACACCTGGTTGCGCTGCAGGTCCTCGAAGTCCGTGTAGAAGGCGGCTACGTTCAGGCGCAGGCGGCTGTCGAGCAGGTCCGCCTTGACGCCCACTTCGTAGTTGATGTTCTTCTCCGGGTTGTAGGCGATGCAGGTGGGCTCTTGGGAGCAGGTCTCGCTGAACCCGCCGGCCAAGAAACCTGTGGCGACGCTGGCGTACCAGAGTTGGTTGTCGGACGGCTTGTAGTCCAGCACGACGCGCCAAGTGGCTTCGGACCAGGTTTCCGAACTGTCAGCGATGAACAAATAAGCGGAATCCGGCAGCACTTGGTTGCGCTGATCGATCTGCGAGCCCTCCAGTCCGGCGCGGCTGACCGTGGCGGAAAGCGCGTCTATGCAGTTGGTCTGCAGGTCGAACGGCTTGCTGGGGTCCGCCGGCTGCGCATCCCGAAGCTCCGTGTATTGGTTGCAAGGGCCGCCGCCGCCGGTGGGCTTGTAGAAGTCCTTCTTGTCCTTGGTGTAGCGCACCCCGGCGGTGATGCTGAACTGCTCGTTCAACATGTAGGTGCCGTCCGCGTAGAGCGCCCAGGACTTCCGGTCCTGCTTGACGATGCCGTGGTTGGGGTTGCCGGTGATGCCGCGCAGGTCCATGTTGACGTAGCCGCGCTCGTCAAAGAACGGCACGCCGGGCGTCAGCCCGCTTGGAAACAGGGAGGACAGCCCCACGGTGGAGTAGGCGCGAAAGTCCAGCTCGTCGCTGATGTAGATGCCGCCGGCCACGAAGTTCAACGGCCCGTCCAATTCCGTGACTAGGCGCACCTCCTGTTGAATCTGCTCCCGCTCCAGGTTGCGGGTGGCGTCGAACAGGGAAAGGAAGGCTTCGCCCGTGTAGGTGCTGGGCAAGGTTTCCTCCTGCTTGCGCAGCCCACTGATGGACTTCACCGTGAAATTGTCGAAGGCCATCGACTGGGTGAGGTAGTAGCCGTCCACATCCACCCGGTGGCCGTCGCGGATGTTGATGCCGTTGCCTTGCTGGGTCATGCCGGTGCTGAACGGATCGTCGTGGCCGGCGGCGTGAATGCCGGGAAAGCCAAGCGTCTCGAACAGAAAGCCCTCGCCGGCTGGGGTTTCATTGACGCTCGCCGGGGAGTCCGAATCGTCCCGGACGATCTCCCAAATGAAGTAGGCTTCGTAGCGGTCGTTGGGCTGCCAAAGCAGCTTGGACTTGGCGGCGAGGACGTCCTTGCCGCTCAGCCGCTCTCCCGCGCCGGTGGTCACTAAACTCAACTCCGGAGGCAACAGGTCCGGCGTAATGCCCAAGGCTCCGTACAGGGGAGAATTGGGGAAGGTGGCGGTGTCCTTGTCGTTGGTGTAGAAGCCCTGCTCGTCGGTCAGCGACCCGGCGAAGCGAAAGCCAAGCCGCCCTTCGATGATGGGCACGTCAATGCCCACCTGGGCCTTCAAGTTGTCCGAGCCGCCGTCATAGCCCCCGTAGGACACCTGCGCGGTGGCGCCCATCTCGTCTAGGTTCGGCCGCTTGGAGGTGATGGCGATGGTGCCGCCGGTGCTGTTCTTGCCGAACAGGGTGCCTTGCGGGCCGCGGTAGATCTCCACCTGCTCCAGGTCGAAAAGCTCCACGAACTGAGTCTGCACATGGTTCAGCGCAAACTCGTCGATGAGGATGCCGACGCTTGGGTCCTGGGTGGTCAGGATGGAGATGGTGCCGGTGCCGCGAATGCCCCCGGCCACGGCGTTGAAGCCGGTTTGCAGGGTCAGGTTGACGTTCGGCGACAGGTCGCCCACCGCACGGATGTCATTGCCGTAGGTGCGGGCGATGTCGTTTGCGGTGAGCGTCGATATGGCGATGGGCGTGTCCTGCTGGGAGGCCGCCCGCTTGGTGCCGGTGACGATGATCTCCTCCAGCACCCCCTGCTCGGCCTCCTCCTGCGCAACGCCCCAAGGCGCGGCCAAAATGGCGGCCAACGCCGCCGTTGCGGCGGCTAGGCGCCCGGCCGGCGCCCCGCCCGGCTGCAAACCCGAAAGTTTGTCGATGTTGGCGGGCGGAAGGTCGGCGGCGTTGTTGCGTTTCCTCATGGTTGGTTCTCTCCAGTGGCTTGAATCTGGCGGCGTATCCTAATCATCCAGAAAACAGTCGTCAATGCTTGTTTCTCCAAGCGCCGCCGACGGAAACGGCCCAGCGGAGTTGGCCATCCCAAAAGCCATCTGCTACCGTCAAGTGGTGAGTGCATTGCGGACATTGACCTTGGACGGCCCCTTCCCCATGCGCCGGGGCGTCCTGCACAGCCCCAGCATCGCTTACGAGACCTTGGGCGGGATGGCGCCCAAGGGGGACAACACGGTGCTGGTGTTCACCGGGCTGTCGCCATCCGCCCACATAGCCTCGTCCGCGGACGATCCCTCCGCCGGCTGGTGGGAGGACATGGTGGGGCCGGACAAGCCAGTGGATACCAACCGTTTCTTCGTCGTCTGCGTGAACTCCTTGGGCAGTTGCTTCGGCTCCACCGGTCCAGCCTCAATAAATCCCATCACTAAATCTCCGTACCGGCTTGATTTTCCAGTGCTTTGCTTGGAAGACATCGCCGCCACCGGCGCCGCCCTGCTGGACCGCCTCGGCGTGGAGACGGCGCACAGCGTGGTGGGCGCCTCCATGGGCGGCATGACCGCCCTAGCCTTCGCCTTGCTCTTTCCGGGGCGCTGCCGGCGCCTGCTTTCGATTTCCGCCGCCGCCCGCAGCCTGCCCTTCGCCATCGCCCTGCGCTCCCTGCAGCGGGAGATCATCCGCAAGGACCCGGAGTGGCGGCAGGGCCAGTACCAGTTCGGCCAAGGCCCGGTGACCGGCATGCGGCTGGCCCGCAAGCTCGGCATGATCACCTACCGCTCCGCCGAGGAGTGGGCTGAGCGCTTTGGCCGGGAGCGGGCCACTCAGGAGCCGCAGCGGGGAGACCCGTTCGGCATCGACTTTGAGGTGGAGTCCTACTTGGAGGCCCACGCCAACAAGTTCATCGGCGCCTTCGACGCCAACTGCTACCTCTATCTGTCCCGCGCCATGGACCTGTTCGACGCCACCGACCACGGCGGCAGCCTGGACAAGGCCCTAGCCCAGGTCGAGCTGGAGCGGGCGCTCATCATCGGCGTCCAGTCCGACTTCCTGTTTCCGCTGCATCAGCAGGCCGAACTGGCCGAGGCGCTGCGGCCCCATGTCCGGGAGCTGGCGTTCAAGCGCTTGGCGTCCATTCAAGGGCACGACTCCTTTCTGGTCGATATGGACCGCTTTCGTCCGGCGGTGGCGGGATTCTTTCGCTAGCGCCCGGGGCTGCTCCGTCCTTGGCCCAGGCCGGCGTGGCCGTCAACCTGCAAAGGCGCCTACGCCAGGATGACGCGCTCCGCCGAGGTGATCACGCCAATGTCGGCGCTGCCGCGGTAGCCCGCCTGCAACAATGCCTCCAAGCAGGCCCCCGCCTGTGCTTCCGGCACCGCCGCAAGCAAGCCGCCGGCCGTCTGGGGGTCCGCCAACAGCCTGACGCGCTCGTCCGCCGAGGAGCAGCCGCGCAGCTCAAATGAGTCGAGCGCCCGCTCGTTGTCGGCCTGCAGCACGCTTGCCCCGCCCTGCCGGAAGGCCGCCAAGGCGCCATCCAAGGCCGGCGTCGAGCCCAAGCGGAGCTCCGCGCCTAGGCCGCCGGCGTCAAGCATTTCCAGCAGATGGCCGATCAGCCCAAAGCCGGTGACGTCCGTGGCGGCGCGCGCGCCGTGGGCGCGCAGAGCGGCGAGGGCCAAACGATTGGACAGGTCCAGGTGCTCCAAGGCGGTTTGCACTAAGCCGGTCGGCGCAAAGCCGCGCATGTGCGCCGCAAACAACACACCGGCGCCCAAAGGCTTGGTGAGAAGCAGCCGGTCTCCCGGCTTGGCGCCCCCCTTGTTGAGCACTGGCTCCACTAGGGCACCGCTGACGGCAAGCCCCAACGACAGTTCCGCGCCTTCGGCGGAATGGCCGCCAACCAAGGGAACGCCGCAATCGTTGAGCACGGCCACCGCTCCGGCGAGCATCTGGTGAAGGTCGTCCTCCATCATGGCCTCCGCCATCAGGGGAACCGTGGCCAAGGCTAGGGCGCTGGTGGGCTGGGCGCCCATGGCGTAGATGTCGTTCAGGCCGTGGTGGGCGGCGATGCGGCCAAACAGATGCGGGTCATCCACTAGGGCGCGAAAGCCGTCAATGCTGAGCACCAAGGGAGCGGGATTGGCGGCCAGCACGGCGGCGTCGTCGCCGACGCCTTGAATCAGGTTGGGGCTGCGCTGGGGCGGCAGCCGGGACAGGGCCCGCTGCAAGGCAGTGGCCCCCAGCTTGGCGCCGCAACCGCCGCAGCGCATGGTGTCCAAGGACGCCGCACCGACACTCAAGGGCGGCGGCAAGGGCGGGGTTTGCATCAAAGGCAATTGCTGGTAGTTGGCCATGAAGCGCCGATCGATCCGGTTTTTCCAGCGCCATGCCCAGCGCCCTTGCACGGCCAGCGGCCCCCAGGAGGCCACGGCGCTGCCGTCGCCAGTGCCGACCAAGCTAAGGAACAGGCGCTGCGGCTTAAACGTTCGCGGACGGCGCCCCAGCAGGGCACGGCGCAAATTGTCGGCCAGCACTGGGCCGGCCCGCACGGCGTAAACGCCGGACTTGGGCAGGGCGCGGTCGGCGAACCGAATGACGTCGCCGGCGGCGCAAACCTGCGGGTGGGAGACGGATCTAAGCCCGGCGTCCACCCGAATGAAGCCTTTGGCGTCCGTGGCCAGGGCGCTGTTGCGAATCCAATCCGGGGCGATGACGCCAGTGACCCAAAAGAGATGGTCGAACGGCAGGCGGTCGCCGTTTTCAAGGTGCAGCAAGCCCGTTCCCACACCATCGCCGTCCTGCGCATCGGCGACGGCAACGGCACCTAGGGTCAAACCGATGCCGGCCTGCGCCAGCTTGCGCCGCAGCAGCCTTTTGGCAACGGCGCCGTGGCCGGGCAGGAACTCGGCGGCGACTAGCTGGACCTGAACCTCATCCCTAAGCGCCCGCCGAGCCGCCAGGGCCAGCTCCACGCCGCCGGCGCCGCCCCCCACGAAAGCCACCCGTTCGCCGGCGCGGACATTTTTCCGCACGGCTTCCCAAGCCGGCAGAAAGCGGCCGATGGGCTTGACCGGAACCCCCGCCTCCGCTTGCGCCTCCGGCACGGCCCCGCAGTTGATGGACAGCAGGTCGAACCGGAGCGGCGGGCGGCGACGGCAGTGGACCCGATTGCCTTCAAGGTCCAGGGCCACGGCTTCGTCGTCAATGAGCCGGGCGCCGGCGAAGCGGCAAAGCCGGCCCAAGTCGATGTGCAGGTCCTCCCATTCGCCCCGACCGGCCACATACCCCGGCAACATGCCCGAATAGGGGCTGTTGACCTCCCGAGCCAAAACGGTCAGACGGACGCCCGCCAAGGACGCCATGCCAAACGCCTTAAGCACCTGCACATGGCTGTGGCCGCCGCCAACCAGCAGCAGCTCGCAAACCGGAGGCGCAACGGGACCCATCATCGCCCTCTTTCAGGATTGCGGCTGACCCGCGTGTCCCACCAAGCCGGCAGCGCCCTAGTAAAACGCCTTGATTTCATAAAGACCCCGCAGCCAAGCCGATGTCCCCCGCCGGGCCTCCTATGCGCAGCCCGGGGCATAGGCGGCGGCAAACAGCTCCCGTAGATCGATGCTTCTTGCGCTCGGGCTGCTCCATGCCCCCACCGGGCCTCCCAGCAACCCCTCCCCGGAGTCGAACCTAGCGCCGATGGAGAAGAAGCTGTCCCTCGGGTTCAGGGTGGCGCCATAGCGCAGGTCGCTGGCGGCGGCCTCCAAGCCGTTGCCGGTGCGCCGCAGGAAGGGGTAGCTCCAGCCCATGCTGAACCAGTCGAAGATGCGTCCTTCCCGAGTGCCGGTCAAGGCCAAGTGGGCGCGCCGGTCCCCTGGGGGCGCCCTTCCCCACTCCAGGGCGCAAGGCGCCCAAGTGGAAATGTACCCCACCCACACACCGTCTTCGGCGCGGGCGACGATGCGTCGGTAATGCACTTGCAGCACCGTGGGAAAGGCTTGGAGTTCGTAGCCGCCACCCTGCGCAAGCCCCCCTGCCGCTTGCGCAACGCGCAGCGCCGCAAACTGCTCGCCGGCCAACCGCTCCGCCAATTGGTTCTGCTGCCCGGCGTAGGCCAAATAGCCGCAGCTGACCAACAGGGCCGCAACGGCGGCGATTTTGCGGCGGCGAGGCGCTTTAAGCACCGCGCCGGCCAGCAGCCCGCTCAGCAGAATCAGGGAGTAGAGGGGATCGACGATGGGCATGGCGTTGACGGCGTAGCGCCGGTCCGTGAACGGCAGCAGCAGTTGCGTGCCGTAGGGCGTCAGCCAGTCCAGCAGCGGATGGGAAAGCAGCGCCAAGGAGGCGATGGCCAGCCACCACCAGTGCCGCCGCCGCCAGCGCCGGCCGTCGCCGTAGCGCCGCCACAGCCAGTGGCCGAACAGCGGGCCGACCGCCGCCAAAACGATCAGGGAGTGGGTGTAGCCGCGATGATGAACGAGATTGTCAAAGAAGTCCCCGCCAACGCTGAACAGCACGTCGAGGTCCGGCGCCGCGCCCAGCACCGCCCCGGCCGCCAACACCCCCTTGGCCATGTCCGCCGGGGCAACGCTGCGGGCCGTGACGGCGCCAAGGGCCGCTTGCGTGAAGGGGTCCATTCAATGAGGGCGCCAAGGCACATCCTGGCTGAATTGCATCAAGGCATCGTCCGTCCGCCCCTCGGGCTGGATTTCCGGGATGGCTTTTGCTTCGCATCCGTGCAGGGAAATCCGCACTTGGTCACCCACAACCAATTGCTGGATTCGCTTTGGGATGGCGCTCATGCCTCGGCCACGCTGAGCATGTGGCCCGGTCCTTTGAGGCGCGTTTTTCGCAACACCCTGCCCTCCCCGTCCAGCAGCGCCAAGGTCGGCGTTTGCAGCACCTGCAGAGCAGCGGCTAGGTGCGGGGCGGCAAGGATGCCGTCGGCGGCCAAGCCGTGCTGGGCGGCCAGCTGCGCCAGGGCCGTTGGGGAAGCTCCGTCCCCCACCACGAAGGCGGAGAAGCCAGCGTTGCGCAGCACCTCAGGGTAGCTCGGCAGCAGGGACTTGCACACCGGGCAGCGCTCCGCAATGAAGAGCAGGGCAAGGGGCCGCCCGCCGGCCATGCCGCGCAGCGATTGGTCGGCGCCCGCCGCAGTGGAGACCCGAACAGCGTCCAAGTCGAGCCGCTCCGCTTGCCGCACCTTTTGCAGCAGCCCGCCGACCGGGGCGGTGCGCTCGTGCAGCACGCCAATCTGCCGAGCCAAGGACAGCAGCACCGCGCCCAGACCGACCAGCACGGCCGCCAAGACGACTTGCGATGCAACTAGGCCAAGCACGACGCAACGGCCAACTCGACCGAGACATTGCGAATGGCCAAGGTCTTCATGGAAGGCTCCTCAGGGGTTGATTGCGCTTGAACGCATTTTATGAGGTCAACGGCAACGGTCAATTCCCCCCTATCCGCAAACGGACATCGGTTCGTCCCCTTGGCCGCAAGGGAGCTCGCAGCCGGACTCCGCGGATTGCGCCGTTGCGTATTCCATTGAAAGTGCGGAGAGGCCGATTGGCGAGTTGGTCGATCAGTCCGCCAGCGCTGCCGCATTGCATTAGTCTTATTGTTAGGTTAATAGAGGCATCCATTGCGAAACCCACAGGCTTAGGGAAGAGGCCATGAAACTCGAAAGACAACTGTTCGGCGCCCTGGTGCTGGCGATCTACGGAGGGGCGGCGCCGTCGGCTTCGGCACAGGACGAGAGCGCCGATGCCGATGCGGAACCCATAACCATCATGGAAATCCTAGTGACGGCGCGACGGCGGGAGGACTCCCTGCAGGAGGTGCCCCTGTCGGTCAGCGCCTTCACGGCGGAGCAGATCGAAGGGCGCGGCCTGCACGATCTGCAGGACCTCGCACAGGAGACCTCCGGCCTGATCTACGAGAACTACGCCACCGCCGGCCTGTCCACAGCGGCGGTCATCCGCAGCATGGGGCAAACCTTCTCCACCGCCCGCATCCAAAACACCGCCGTATTCTTCGACAACATCTATCTGCAGCGGCAATCCATGATCAACCCCGGCCTGATGGATCTGGAGCGGGTGGAGGTGGTCAAGGGGCCGCAGAACGCCCAGTTCGGGCGCAACGCCTTCTCTGGGGTGGTTCACTACATTAGCAAGCAGCCTACGGATGCGCCCTCCGGCAAGGTCGCGGTCACCTACGGCAGCGGCGAACGGTTCGACCTGCGCGGCAGCCTGTCTGGGCCCTTGGTGGCGGACAGGCTCTACGGGCGCGTCTCCGTCGGCCTTTCCGAATTCGATGGCCACACCGACAACGACCATCCATTCGCCAACGCAGGTCCCGGCGGTCCCCGGGCCACCAATGACCTGTTGGGGGGTTGGGACGATCGGTTCTATTCCGCCGCCCTGACTTGGACGCCCAATGACCGTTTCGAGATCGGCGGCGCCCTGCATCGCACCGAATCGGTGCGCGAGCCTCAGGCCTTCTACGATCTGAACGGCGCCCGCTACGCCTACGACAGCAGTGAAAACGCCGGCCCGCCCACCTTCGCCTTCACCGCGCCCATCGCCGCCAATTGCCTGGACACCATATCCTTCAGCAGCCAAGTGCCCTTTCCCGTGCGGGGCAACCATGCCTGGTGCGGCGAGCTGCCATGGTCGCCGCCCGTGCTGGACGACCCCCGGCTGGCGGCTGCCGGATACGGCGACACCCGGGACCGCATCGTGGTGGATCCGCGCTCCATGGCCTTGGACTCGGAGACGAACATCGCCCAATTCAACCTCGCCTACGACCTCAGCGGCGCCCTGTCCCTAGCCTACAGGTTCGCCTACGTTGACCACGAGGCCACCAGCTACGGAACGGCCGCCGGCCGCGCCAGCCTAGTGGGTTCGGAAGTGCCCTATGCGCCGATTCTGGAACTCAATGAGCCGCCTTTCTTCCGGTTGCTCGGCTTTCCGGGCACCTCCGGCGCCGTGGCTTATGCATCCACCTTCAACGCCAACCCCGCAGAGGAGCTTGAGGCCAGCAGCCACGAACTGCGCCTGGCTTGGAAGGGCGAGGCCCTGTCCGCCAGGGCCGGCCTGTATAGGTCCAAGAACGAAGACGAAGACGGCGGCACCTTCCGTTTCGTGCCCCCTTGCACCAGCGCCGCGGCCTGCGGCGTCTCCGTGTTGGATGCGCCCAATGTCCTTGAGGGTCGGCACATCACCGTCGTGCAGGTGGCGCCTGGCGTGAACGCCCCGGTTCCGCATCCGCTCTCCGGCGGTCATGGCGTCCTTGGCAACCATGCCGCCTACGAAGACAAGGTCACCGCCCTGTTCGGCGATGTGGAGTGGGATGTCTCGGAAACCCTCAGCCTCGCCTTGGAGGCCCGCTATTCTTGGGAGAAGAAGTCCTTCGAGCAGTTGTCCACCACCTTTGGCATTGCCATTCCCGCCAACGTGGCGACCAGCCAAGAGGAGACCTTCACCTTCTTCACCCCTAGGGTCATCCTGGAGTGGACCCCCACCGACGCCAACATGCTGTACGCCTTGGTCGCCAAGGGCGTGAAGACCGGTGGCTTCAACGCGGTGGACCCGTCGCAGAACCCCGAACAGGCCATCTACGACGAAGAGGAGAACCTTACCCTCGAGCTCGGCGGCAAGAACCAGTTCCTCGGCGGGCGCTTCACGCTCAACGCCGCCTTCTACTACATAGATTGGGAGAATGTGCAAGGCTCCGAAGCGGCCACCAGCGCCGACGCCTGGACCCGGGACGTGGTGGGCAACATCGGCGCCGCCGAGGTGCTCGGCTTGGAGGTGGACGGCCTGTTGCAAGCCACGGACAACTTTTCCATCGACTTCGGCTTCGCCTACAGCAACGCCGAATACAAGGACGCCATCTACCTCAGTTCCGTGGCCGAACGCTATTCATCCTGGAGCTGCGACGACATCGTTTGCCGCGCTGACGGGCGGGTGGATGGCAACCAAGTGGAGCGCACCGCCAAGGTTCAGTACAATGTTGGCCTGAACTACGCCGACAGCCTCTTTGCGAACTGGCGCCTAAGCGCCCGCTTCGACTTCAACTACCGCAGCCGCATGTACGCCACGCCGATGAACCTGGCGCACAACGGCGGCCGAACGCTGGCCAACGCCAGCATCGGCCTGAGCGACGGCAACTGGAGCTTGAACCTGTGGGGCAGAAACGTCTTCGACAAGAAGTATGTGGCCAACAGCTTTGTGCTGCATTCCTTTAACCGCTACATCGTCGGCTTGGGATCTCGGCGCACCGTCGGTCTGACCTTGGAGTACGCCCTGTAAGGGCCTAACGGGCCTCGGCCTGCAAGCCCGCCACGGTGACCGGGCGCACAGCGAGGCAGCAGAAGGCCACCATCAGCGCCTGCAGCACGAAGATCAGGGCAAAGCCGGAATTCGCCGCCAGCAAGCTGGTTTCCACCAAGGCGCTGTACAGGGCGCCGCTGACGGTGAAGGACAGGAACAGCCCTATCACCTGAGCCAGGCTCCAAACGCCCAGATAGCGGCTTTCCTGCCCAGGCACGGTCATGTCCGCCATGAAGCTGATGGCGGGGAAGACGAACAGCCCCAAGGAAAAGGCCGAGCAGACGTAGAACGCGTAAAAGAGCGCCAAGCTCTGGCCGTAGGCGGCGTAAGCCAGCAGCAGGAAGCTGGCTGCCGACAGGATGGCGCCGAGCAGCAGCAGCCGTTTGCCTTGGGCCAAGGGCAAGGTGGGGCCGGGGTCCTCGCCCGCAGCCAGCGCCGCCCGGCGCTTTTTCGCCTGCACCCCCACGAAGATGCCCATGGCCGCCATGCCAAGCGTCTGCACGCCGTTGTAGATGCGCTGGAAGACGGTGGATTCGCCAGCGGACATGGCGAACAGGTCCGCCGCCCAGATCTCCTGCAGGATGTCCTGCAGAAACACGCTCAGCAGCGAAAAGATGATGAAGACGAAGAACAGGCGGGCATGTCGGTTGTAGCCCAGCACCCCCATGGATTCGCGCATGGGCTCCAGCAACGCCACAGGCGGCGGCGGATCGCGCCGGATCTGCGCCCGCTGCGCCTGGGTCAGCGGCGTTTCCAACCCGATGACGCCAAGCAAGGTCAGGCCCACCATCACCAAGGGCGAGAGGCAGTAGAGGAACTGCATCTGCGCCAGGGAATACTCCTGCATGAACAGGGCGAAAATCCAAGCCCAAAAGGCCATCGCCAAGGCCTGCGCTGTCCAGGTCAGGGTGGTGATGCGGCTGCGCGCCTCCTCGCTGGTGCAGTCCTTCACCAAGTCCAGGAAGGTGTTGGCCTGCATGGCGATGGCTAGGCCGAAGGCGCAGAACAGCAGCAGGCACAGCGCCGTGGCCGTTGCGGAGCCGGCCTGCATCGCCGCCAGAACCTGCGGAAAGAAGGGAAAGGTGAGGCCGCCCAGCAGGGCGCCAAGCAACAGGTAGGGCGTGCGCCGGTAGCCAAGAATCGGATAGCGCTCGGTGATGCGCCCGATCACTGGCTGCAAGGGTCCGAACAGGGTGTAAACGCCAATGACGAGGGCCATCAGAACCGCGGGAATGCCCAGTTCGACGATGGCCACCCGATTGATGCTGGTCACCACCAAGCAGAAGCCCCAAGCGATGGCGATCTTCTGCAAGGTGAACTGCAGCTTGGCCTGATTTTCGCTGACGATCACTTGCCTCTCTCCCGTCTTTGCTCAAACATCCATCGTCATGGCCCCAGTCACCCCTTCCTTGCGGATGCGCCGGAAGGCGCCGATATCGACCTTGCGAATGAAATGCAGGCTGGCGAGCATCAGCAATGCCTCCAACAGGAAGATGCCGGCGTAGCCGACCTGAGCCGGCGTCAGCCCGGTCTCGACCAGCCCGCTGACCAAGGCCCCGCCGACGATGCTGGCGAAGCCGTTGGCCAAGGCCAGGGACAGCCCCCAAAGTCCCATGTAGGCGCCGCGATCCGCCGCCGTGGTCAGCTCCATCATGGCGGTCAGGGACCCCACCAGGAAAAAGCCGTTGAACAAGCCGAAGGCGATCAGGGCGACATGCACCAAGGCGGCGTCCGCGGTCAGGGCGGCCCAAGCCAGCAGGGCCAAGCTGGCGGCGATGCCCACCGTGCCGGCTAGAATGACGCTGTGCTTGGATAGGGACCAACGCTGGGTGGCAACGCCCATTGCGAACATGCCCGCCAAGGCGCCGCCGCCCCAGAGTTGCTGAAAACGTCCGGTCTCCCCGACGGTCATGCCCAGCACCTGGGCCCCGAACACCTCCAATATGTTCTCCTGCATGCCGATGCCCATCAGGGCGATGAAGATGAACAGGAAGAAGTTCCGCGTTGTGCCGCCGACCGCCGCGTCGCGCACGAACCGCATGAGCGTCGCCGCGGAGGTTCCGTCCCCCTCCCTCGCCTTCGATGTCGGGCGTTCGGTGCGCTCGTCCGGCTGCAAACGCCTTTCCACGCCCACCAAGCCCAGTAGGGTCAGGCCGACGACCACCGGAATGCTGAGCAGGTACAGCTGCTGCATCCGCGCATAGTCGAACACCGGCATGAAGGCGCGGATGAACGCCAGGGAGACGATCATGCCCACCAGCAGCATGCTCCAGATCAAGGCCACCTGCAGGCCGCGCCGACGTTCCGGCACCACGTCGGCCACCAAGGAAAGATGGGAGACGCCGGACATGGCGAAGCCGATGCCAAACAGCACCAGCAGAAGCAGCACGGCAAGCTGGCCCGAGACCGCGCCTTGGCTCATGGCCAAGGTGGCCGGTGGCAGGCCGGCCACCGCCAAGGCGGAGCACAGCAATCCCAACAGAACATAAGGGGAGCGCCGATAGCCGAAAATGGGCAAGCGGTCCGCCAACCGCCCGAACACCACCTGAAAGGGGGAGAGGAAGTGGTAGAGCGCCAGCAGGGCGGTGATGGTCACCGCGGCGATGCCCAGCTCGTGAATGGCGATGCGGTTGTAGTTGCTGGTCAGCAGGGCGAACAACCAGCCGACCGCCGCCCTCGGCAAGGTCAGTTGAACCGCCAGAACCACCCGGCGCAAGGCGGCCCCTTCGTTCATCCCCCCATTCCAAGGCCAAGCCGCCGGGCGCACCGGCCGACTGCAGCGCCGCTTCGCCCGAATCCAAGGGGCAACGGGTTCAGGCCAAGCCATGTATGGGGTACAGCCCAAACTCCCATCGCACCTCCTCAACGGCATCGAGATCGGCAAATTCGGCTTCGGCCCAAGGTTCGATGCGCATCATCAGGCCGGACAGCTGTTCGTCGTTCAAGCTCCAGGTTTCGTTGTGGGTGCGGTCGCCCATGCGGCGCAGGATTTGTCGGGGTGACAGGGCTTCCGTCCAAGCGCAGGCGGTCAGCGGCGCACCCGGCTGCCCGCCCATTTCCGCAAGCTGACGAAACAACGCGGGACCAGCGGCATCCGTGGGACGCATCTCCGGGGCCAGTTCGCCGGTAATGGCCCGGGATTGGCTGCGCAGGCGCCCAGCGCAGGACGCCTCATCGAGAATGTCCCGGCCAATGATCAGAACGCCGCCCCCCTTCAGCACCCGGACGGCCTCCGCCAAGGCGTCCCGCCAACGCGCCACCTGATGCAGCACGTTGGTGATGAGCGCGGCGTCGAAAAAACCGTCGGCAAAGGGCAAATGAAGAACGTCCGCCACGCTGAACCGCATGGCGACCCCACGTTCGGCGGCCAAGGCCTTGGAGGCTTTAAGCATTTCGGGTTCGAGGTCCACGGCGATCAGATCACTATGCGCCGCCACCGGAACGGAAATGCGCCCCGCCCCGCCGCCCAGGTCAACAATGCGGCTGCCAGAACCCGCGCAGGCGGCTACCGCGGCCCCTAAACGGCTGGCTGCATCTATAGGTATCTGATTGATTTTGTTGTATTTTTTTGCGATGTCCTGATAGGACATGCGATTGTATTGGTTGCTCATGCCAAAGATCCCACAGGCTTTGCGGCGCCGCCGGGCGCACCGCTCCGCCCCACTTCATGGGGAAGGCCAGATGAGACGGAGGCGCCGGAACCATCGGCCCTCAGCCGGCCGAGAAACCGCTCCGTCAACAGCAGGCTGAACACGAAAGCCAATTCCGCGCCGTTGCCGGCCAGAAGGCCCCAAGGCCGGGCGCCGACAGCGCCGTTGACCACTAGGATGAACAGGCCGCCGAGAAAAGCCGCCGACCACCCGGCCCGCCGCCAAACCGAGGCCGCCAAGCCCAGAAAAAGCAGGTTTACGGCAATGGTCGCCAACGGCGGCTGCGCAGAAACGCTGGCTAACCGCGCATGGCCCAGCACTTCCTTGGGCGCCAGTTCCAACCCCAGCAGGTCGTGGCCCAGGCCGTAGCACCAAGCGGCGCCGACGCACAGCCAACAAAAGACGGCGAAGGATCGCCGCCGGGCCAGCGGCGTGCCGCAGACCCGCATCGCCGAAAGAGCGAACGGAATGAGCAGGGGCAAAACCAAGGCGTGCAGCGCAAAGCGCAGCCAAGTCGCCCCCGCATACCAAGAGGAAACGCCGCCGACGCCGCCCAACGCCAGAACCAAGTTGTCGTAGGCCATGCTGAGCAGCAGAAGCCGCAGCAACCAAGGCCGCAGCGACTCAGGCTTGGGGAACCTGAACGACCAAGCCAGCAGGCCAAGCTGAGCCAGCAGGCAAGCGGCGAATGCGGCAACTGTCACAACCGGCAGGCCCATCTTGAATTCCACGCCATGGCAACATTCGGATATGCGGATGAGGCCGGGAGCCGTTCCCGCCCTTTCCCCCAAACATGTATCATTAAGACAAACTGCAAGCAAGCGCCAAGTCCTTAAGGCCCCGCCCAAGGCCTGCTCGGCGAATCGGCGGCGCACCATCCGCAGGCCGGCTGCATTGGCGGCAAGGGGCCATTCCGCAATTAGGTTGAATCGACTTGCGCAACAGGTTTTTTTGACCAAGGAGGAATCTCGTGCAGGGCAAGATTCTGTTGATCACCGGCGGCGCCCGGGGCATGGGCCGAGCCGCTGGCGCGGCCTTGGCGGCGCTCGGCGCCGACAAGATCATTCTGGTGGATTGGCATGGCGAGGAAGGCACTCGGAGCCGAGACGCCATCAACGCCGCAACAGGCCGCCAAACCGCCGAATTCCTGTACTGCGATCTGTCCTCCATCGCCGCGGTCAAGGCCCTGGCGGCCGAGGTCCGCTCCCGTCATGCAAAACTGGATGTGCTCATCAACAACGCCGGCATCACCGACCCGGTGCGCCGGCTAAGCGTGGACGGCTACGAGATGCACTTGGCCACCTGCCATCTCGGCCATTTCATGCTCAGCAACCTGCTGCTCGGGCTGCTGCGGGCCAGCGGCGCCGGGCGCATCATCTGCATCACCTCGGCCGCCTACCGCGCCGGCCAAGGGCTGGACTTCGACGACCTCAACAACGAGAAAGTCTGGCGGGATAGGCCCGCTTCAAACGGCGGCGCCTTCACCGCCTACCACCGCGCCAAGCTCAGCAACATCCACATGATGAAGGAGCTCCACGAACGGTTGCAGGGCGGCGCCGTGACGGTGAACGCGGCCTCCCCCGGCTACTTCATCAACACCGCCATCCACCGGCAGCTAACCGGCGTTTTCGCCCTAGGCGCCAAACTGGTCTTCGGCATCAGCGCCCTGCTGCGCCTGAACACCGCCGAGCAAGGCGCCCGCACCCATGTCTGGCTGGCGTCCTCGCCCGAAGTCGAGGGCCTGTCCGGCAGATACTTCGAGAACTGCAAGGAAAAGGCCTTGGCGCCCTTGGCGGAGGACCCGTCGGCGCGACGACGGCTATGGCGGTGGAGCGAGCAGGCAACCGGCGTGGCCTTTCCCGGCTAGGGAGGCACCGCTAACGGGTCTCCCCGGCCACCGCAGTGTAGTCGTCGTACCAAGCCGGGAAGCGCATGTGGTGGGCCGAGGCCAGCAGACAGGCTGTCTGCAGCAGCAGCCACAGGCCGAAGTTGCCCCAAAGGGCCAACCAAACCAAGCCCAACGCCAAGTTGGGGGTGTGGCAGCAGAGCACCTTTCTCAGGTTCCAGGCCGCATAGTTGTGCGGGGGCGACACCCGCACGTCCCAAAAGAACTGATGGAAGGCGAAGTTGTAGCCGCTGAGCAGCAGAAAGGTCAGCCCCGGAACCCAAAAACCGCCAAGGCCGCTCCGCTCCGCCAACGCCCAAAAGCAGAGGAAGGCTTGGCCGTGGCACAGGCCCCAGGCCAACCCGTAGCCCGTGGTCAGCAAAGGGTGCCGACGGCGGCCGTCGGTGAAGCTGCCATGCGGCCAGATGCGCATGTAGGCCACCCACAGCACGGCTGCGTAAAACAGGGTGTAGGCGATCCAATAGGGGTCCCGCCATTGCGTCGCCGTGACCAAAGGCGCCGCCAGCAAACCGGGCAACACGCCCAAGGCCCAACTCAACGGCAGGACCGCGCAAAAATAGGCGCCGGCGCAGAGCCAAGCCAAGCGAGGGTCATAGCGCCGCGCATCATGGCCGGCGGCGCACAGCCGATAGGCGACCAGCAGGCCCAGCAGCGAAACGGCGGCGGCCCCGGCGATCCAATCCGCCAACCCCATCACCGGCGCCTAAAGATTCCGCCGCTTGATCTCCCGCCGCAGGCGCTCGGTGTCGGACTCCAAGGGCTCCGCCAGTTCGGAGGGGTCCAAGGTGCCTTCGGTGTGCGCCCACATCTTCACGCCATCGTAGGTGATGTACTTCTCCGGCACCACCTCCAGCACCACCCGCAAGGGGGAGTCCAGCATTTTCTGGAAGGCTTTGGCGGCCTTCTCCTCCGGCCGCAGTGCCCTAGCGAAGTCCGGGTAGAACCAATCCTTGGTCTCGCGGTCTTCATGCACCACGCAGCGCCCCTTGATGGTGATGGTCTTGGACGGCCCCAGGTCCGTGCCGGTGCTGGTGACGACCACGGACACCTTGGGGTTGCGCCGCACCGCGGCGATGCGGTGGCGATGGGCGCCGCCGGTCAGCCACACCCGGCCCTTGCGCCAAATGTAGGACATGATGACCCCCACCGGCCATTCGTCCTTGGTGCACCAGTTGAACACGCACTCCCGCTGGGTGTTCAGCAGGCGCTCCTGATCGTCCGCGTTCAGGCGGTAGATCGACACCATTTCATAGTTCTGCAAGTCTTCGGACATGCTGTTCTCCATTGTTTTCAGCGGATGAAACCTTGCGGGCTGCGCCCTTCGGGCGGCGCTTGCGCCTGACGGCCTGCACTCCACCCTAAGCGCTGCAGGCGCCGTCTGGCTTGCGCATCCAGCGGCTGGCGGCGGGTTCAACCGCTTCGCCGGCCTTGGCCCAGCCGTTGAAGCCGGCCTCCAAGTGGGCCACATCGGGGTAGCCCATGTCCTTGAGCGCTTTGGCGGCCAAGGCGGAGCGGCCGCCGGCGGCGCAGTAGAGGACGAGGCGCTTGTCCGGTTGGAAGTAGTCCCGGTAGTAGGGGCTTGCCGGGTCCGCCCAGAATTCCAGCATGCCCCGTGGCGCATGGCGGGCGCCGGGGATGACGCCCAGATCGACGCATTCCTGAATTTCGCGGACATCGACGAGCAGCAGGTCGCGCCGCTGCGCAAGCTCGCGCTTTAAGTCCTCCACCGACAGGTTCTCAAGGCTTTGCTTGACTTGCCGAACGGTCTCAAAAACAGGCTTAATGGACATGGATCCAACCCCAATGCACGGCTCGCGACGCTGAACTGCCGCCGCCACGACCCCATGCCTCTCGGCGACCTCACTGCCTGCAACGCCTGCTGGCTTAGCAGCCATCCATTGCTTTCGCCCCATTGCTTTCGCCGCCTTATCAGCCACTGTTCCGGGATCATCCCGTGCATGGTTCCGTTTGCGAATGGGATTGTAGCTAGGCCGATCAGGCATTCCTAGCCCACAGAGGCAGCTGCAGGTAGTTGCGCTGTCGTTTTTCACGGGCGAAAACGCATTCCCAAGTCTTCTTTCACCACTTTGCCCCGTTTCCGCCCATTTTTCGTCTTTGGATTCCCATTTTTTTGCGGTAAAGGCGGCCAATTTGTGCGCCCGCAATCCCTCAGGGGACGCGGGGTCCGGAACAGCGCAACTCTCTCAACCGCAGGGCTTGATCCTTCGCTTTGGGAATTACATGTTTGACTCTCCAGATCACTACATGTTGTGCCTCTAAGCGACGATAGGGTGCAAAATATTGTGTTTCGGGAGTCAAGTATATAGTCCCCTGCGCTTTCCCTATTTTTCTTGTTGACAACGCAGTTCACCGTGATATTTTGTCCAGCCGTAATGGGTTGCAGGAGCGTTTTTCAGTGACGCAAGCCGTTCGACGCATGGCTGCGGCGGTGCGCCGGCTTGGTGCGCGGCGGGTCGCCCTGTGCATGTGCAGCGACGCAGTTCGGATCCCCCCCCCCCCCCCCGAACCCGCGGGTTGAGGCAGCCGTGCATCATGCACACCGTGCGCGGTGCCGGCTTGACGACGCCGGAGCCCCGCGGCGGCAACGGCGCCTCCTCGAATCCCGCTCCTGCCTTGCACGGTGCGCTCAGGCGCTTTTGGCGCTGGCGGCGCTGCTCGCCGGCGGGCACGCCTTCGCGCAGTCCGCGGCCATCTCCGCATCCAGCCCCGCCGCGCTGAACCAAGGCAACCTGCGCGGCGCGACGGTCTCCGTCACCCTCACCAGCGCCACCTACGAAACCGCGACGGACGCCTCCCACTTCACCCTCACCACCGCCGTGCCCGGACTCACCGTCCACAGCGTGAGCTTCAACGGCGGCAGGACCGTCGCCACCCTGCGCCTGCACTACGACGGCTCCGACTTCAACGCCGCCGCCGCCATCGCCGTCACCGTCGCCGCTACCGGCACGAACCACAACGCGGCGCTCACCACGAGCACGCAGGCGGTCGGCCCGGTGCGCTGGGTGAACGTCTCCACGAAGACCGTCGCCCTCGCCGAAGGCGGCGGCGCCGGCTCCTACACGGTCGTCCTGGAGAGCCCGCCCACCGGCAACGTCTCGGTCGCCGTCACCAGCGACAACGCCGCGGTCACGGTGGACAGCGACTCCACGCCGCTGACGCGCACGCTCACGTTCAGCACCACGACCTGGAACAGCCCGCAGACCGTCACGGTCACGCCGGCGGACGACAACGCGGACGCCGTCGACGAACTGGCGCTGGTCACCAACGTCGCCACCGGCGGCGGCTACGCGTCGAGCACTGTCGCGAACCGCACCGTGCGCGTGACGGTCGCCGACGACGAGCGCACCGGCACGGACTACGACGCCGACGACGACCAGCTCATCGAGATCGACAGCCTGGCCAAGCTGAACGCGATGCGCTGGGACGTGGACGGCAACGGCGCGGTGGCCGCCGGCAACGCCGCGGCCTACGCCGCCGCCTTTCCGAGCGCCGCCGCGGGCATGGGCTGCCCGGACGGCGGCGACAGCGACCAGCTGTCGGACGGCTGCACGGGCTACGAGCTGACCGCGGACCTGGACTTCGACACCAACGGCGACGGCAGCGTTGACTCCAGCGACGCCTACCCCAACTGGACGCCCATCAGCGCGCTCGGACGCACCTTCCACGGCAACAACCACACCATCTCCAACTTGACCACGAGCGGCAGCGGCCGCGAGCGGGGGCTGTTCGCAAGGCTGGGAGGGAGCGCCCGCGTGTCGAACCTGGGCCTGGTCAACTTCGCCGTTTCCCGCCCGACAGCCGCAAGTGACGCCTTTGCGGGCGCCTTGGCCGGAGACAGCCCCTTTGGTGCAACCATCGCGGCGGTCTATGTCCAAGGCGGCATGATTTCCGCCTCCAACTCCGGCGCCCTTAGCGATGCGCTTGCGGGCGGTCTGGTGGGTCGGCAAACCGGCGGCAGCATAACGGCCTGCTACTCGACGGCCGCCGTTTCGAGCGCGGATTCTGCATTCACACCAGTCACATACGCCGGCGGCTTGGTGGGACTTGCCGACAACGCCGCGATCTCCGCCAGCTACGCCGCCGGCGCGGCGACCGCCCCAAGGAATGTCGGCGGCTTGGTCGGCAGCGCCAGAGGAACCACCGTCGTCAGGAACTCCTACGCGGCGGGCGCCGTCACCCGCACCACTGGGCATGCGTCGGGAGGCGGTCTACTCGGCGGCAGAACATCCACCGCCACCGCCACGTCGTCCTACTGGGACAGCGAGGCCACAGGGTGGAGCTCCAGCTTCGGGGGCAGCGCCCAGACCACCAGCGCCCTGCGGACGCCGACCGGCTACGGCGCCGGGGCGACGGACATCTACGCGTACTGGGACGACCACGACACGGACGGCGACGGCCGCATCGACGCGGACGACGACGCCTGGGACTTCGGCGCCTCGGACCAGTACCCGTCGCTGAAGTGGGGCGGGCTCGACCCGACGCGGCAGTTCGCCGTGCGGCCCGCGACGGTCGATCCCGGGCCGCCGCCGGTCAACCTTGCGCCCTACGTCCGGCGCGGGATCGACGATCTGGACATCGACCCGGGGGAGTTGGCGCGTGTTTCGCTGGTCGGGGTGTTCGGGGACGAGGCGCCGGGGCGCCTGCGCCATTCCGCGGAGTCCTCGAACCCGTCCGCGGCCTCGGCGCGGGCGGTGGGGGGCGTGGTTCTGGTGGAGGGCCTGGCGCCGGGGCTGGCGACGGTGACGGTGACGGCCGAGGACGAGGGGGGCTTGAGCGCCCGGACCAGCTTCTCGGCGTCGGTGGGGCGCGTTCTGTCGTTCGCGGACGCGGAGGCGTCGGCGCCGGAGGGCGGGGTTCTGCGTCTGCGGCTTCGCCTGAGCCGTCCGTCCGAGGCGTCCGCGGCGTTCGCCTGGCGGGCGGTTGCGGACGGGGATCCCTTGACGGCGGACGCGGACGCCGGGGACTTGGCGGCGCTGTCGGGGTCGGGCGCGGTTGCGGCCGGGGAGACGGAGGCGCTCATTGAGGTTGCGGTGCCCGACGACGGGGAGATCGAGCCGGCGCGGGAGTTCCTGCGGGTGGAGTTGGCGCCGCCGGCGGCGGGTGCGGACTGGGCTCCGGGAGTCGTCTCAATGCGGGCGGTGGTGCAGGAGGGCGTGTGCGACCGCAGCGCCGAGGTTCGGGACGCCCTGCGGGGTGCGCGGGAGTGCTGGGCGCCCTCGGTTGGGGACTTGGCCGGGCGGGGCTATTTGGACCTGCGCGGGCGGGGGATCGCTGCGCTGCGTGAGCGGGACCTTCTGGGCCTGTCCGGGCTGCGCGTTCTGCACCTGCACGGCAACCGGCTGGCGGAACTGCCGGAGGGCCTGTTCGCGGGCCTGGGGTCGCTGGAGCGCCTGCGCCTGGACGGCAACCGGCTGGCGACGCTTCCGGCGGGGCTGTTCGAGGACTCAAGCCGCCTGTCGTCCCTGGACTTGTCCGGCAACCGCCTGTCCGGCCTGCCGTCCGAACTGCTGTCCGGCGCCCCTTCGCTGTCGCGCCTGGACCTGTCCGGCAACCGCGTCGAGTCGCTGCCGGCCGGCTTCTTCAAGGGGCTTTCCGGCCTTGCGGAACTGAACCTTCTGGACAACCCCGGCGCGCCGTTCACGCTGACGATGGAGTTGGCCCGCACGGACGCCGAGCCCTGGGCGCCCGGCCCGGCCACGGTGGCGGCGCGGGTGCGGGAGGGCGCCCCGTTCGCCCTGTCCGCGGGCTTGGCCGTGCGGGGGAGCGCGGAGCTTTCAACGGAAACGGCCCGCATCGGGGCCGGGGAGACTTCCAGCGCCCCCATCGCGGTTGCGCTGACGGCGGGCGGGGCGGCGCGGCTGTCGCCGGCCGGCGCCCCCGAGGTTCCGGCGGGCCTGTGCGGCGACGTGCAGGACGGCCGACATCCCTGCTTTCAGGGGATTCGGACGGCGGCGGGTCCGGGCCTGTTGCTCTTCAAACGTCCTCCGCGCCTGGTTCGGGCGGTTCCGGGCCTGGAGGCCGAGTCCCTCGGCGGTGCGGCGTCCCTTGACCTTGCGGAGTTCTTCAAGGCGGACGGCGGGGAGGAACTGATCTGGGCGGCGGAGTCGAGCGATGCGTCCCTGGCGTCGGCGCGGGTGGAGGGGGGCGTTCTGAGGGTGCTGCCGAACGGCGAGGGCCTTGAGGGCTTCGTGACGGTCACCGTGACGGCCACGGACGCGGACGGGCTGGCCGCGGAGGCGTCCTTCCAAGTGGAGGTTCTGCCGGAGGCGCGCCCGTTCGCGTCGGGCTGGCGGCTGCTCTGGCTGACGGGCGCGAGCGCGCCGGCCGCGGACGCCTCCGGCGAGCTCCCGCCGGGCGCCGAACCCCAGTGAGCTTCAAGGCGGGCGACGCGCAACTGCGTTCCAAGGCCCTGAATCATGCAGCCGAGGCCGTCCCGAAGTCGTGCGCGCCCTTTGACGGCGGGATGAAGGCCCAAAACGAACCGGGAAAATTCACGGACGGCGGGAATGCCGGCGTTCCAAAGGCGTGGAGGGAGCGCTTTGGCGGGGGAAGCGCAAGCCCTCGGCGGACTTTGGAATGATTCTGAACCAAGCAACGAACGAAGGAGACGAACGATGAGCGGAGACAAAACGACGGCCGGCGCCAAGCTGTGCGCGGCGGGCCTGCTGTGCGCGGCGCTGGGGGGCCTGGCGCCCGGGGCGCAGGCGGCGGAGATGCGCATGTCGGCGGCGGTGGTGCGCACGCTGGCGGCGGAGGACGGGCTCTACGGGGGCTGCATGGCGCAGCTGGGGGAGTCCGTTGCGGAGGCGACGGGCCTGGACTGTCCGGGGCGCTGGGTGACGTTCGGCTGCTCCGGGGAGCACGTCTCCAAGGCGGCGGCGCGGCGTCTTTACGACGCGGCGCAGTTGGCGTTCGCGTCCGGGCGCCGGGCGGTGCTGTGGGTGGACGACGGGCGCCGGCACGGCGGCTACTGCCTCGCCCCGCGCATCGACGTGCTGGCGGAGTGACCCGCTGCAACTGGCGGCGGCGAAGCCGGCGTTCCCAGCGCTGCGCAACGTTGAGGCCAAATGGCCAAGCACTTTCCAACATCGGGGCTGGCGGGAATCGAATGCCGGCGCACCTCCACGCCGGGGAACTGAACCGCAAGCCCATGAACGCCGCCTTGAACCTGGGGATGCGAACGCCCGCGGAACGAGCCATTCCTCCGGACAGGGCCGCCTGACGGGAAAAAGCCCGGAAGGCAAGCGATCCCGCACAGGGGCTTCGCGCATCTTCGCCATTGGCGGCCACTGGCGGCCTAGGGCCGCGCTGCTACGGGACGCCCGGTCAGGGCGCGGCATCGGTGCGCAGCCGCCAAAGGGGGGAGCGGAAGCCAATCGCCAACATCACGGCGGCCATGCCGGCGCCGGCTACGCCAAGGGCGGCTTGCGCACCGAACTGCTCGGCGAGATAGCCGTTCAGCAAGGCCCCCAAGGGGCCGGCGCCGATGAACGAGAGGGCGGAGAAGGCCATCACCCGGCCGCGCAGGGCTTCCGGCGCCTGCTCCTGCATGATGGTGCGGGCGATGCTCATGGCCACCCCGGCACTGGCGCCCCAAAAGAACAGCACCACCAGAAAAACCGGATAGTTCGGGGCCAGCGCCAACAGAATGAGCACCAAGGCGCCGCTCCACTGCGCCAAGATCAGCGCCCGGCCTTGGCGCACCACGTCGCCCCGGCGCAACAGCAGCAGGATGGCCAGCACCAGCCCGACTAGGTTGCAGCTGTTCATCAGGCTCAGATCCGCCGCCGTGCCTTGAAACACCTCCCGCACCATCACCGGCAGCGTGACGATGTAGGCGCCCATCAGGAACAGTCCCATGGCGACGTTCTGCAGCGCCACCATGCGCAAGGCGCGGTGGCGGAGAACTGCGGTCAATCCCTCCAGAATCAATTGCGGCAGAGCGCCGCCGCCCAAGCCGCGGCCGCCTGCCGACGCCGGTTGGCCTGCAGACCGCCCTTGGGGTGGGCGCGGACTTCCCAAAAACAAGCCGGCTGCGGCACCGCCGCCACTCCCCGGCGCCGGCCGTCGGTCGTCAATGCCCAAGAAGGCTAAAACGCCGGCCGCCAAAATCGCCACTTGCACACCCAAAATGGGCGCGGCGCCTAGATCGTCGGCCAAGGAGGCGAACAAAATTCCGACTATCTGGGTGCCGAACTGGGCCGCGCTCACCTGCATCACGGTGCGCTGGACGCGGCCTCCAGCCACTTGGTTGAGCAGAGCGTCCCTAGCCGGCGTGACGAACGCCTGGGCGCAGCCGATCACCGCGGCGTAGAGCAACATGCCGGCGAAGGTCAAACGGCCCGACGCCACCAAAAGCAACAGCAGGAGCGGCGCCAGAATCGCCGCCGACTGGCCGGCCACCGCCATGCGCTGTCCGCCGTAGCGGTCCGCAAAGGCACCCCCGGCCAAGATCAGCAAGGTGCCGGGCAGCAGCAGCGTCATCTGCGCCACCCCCACCATTTCCGGGGATTCCCGCAGCACCATGGTCACCAGCCAAGCAAACAGCACGGTCTGCATGCCGAAGGCCAGAAACCAAGAGCTGGCACCCAAAAGATAGTAGTGAAGGGGTCGCATCCGGGCCATTCCAAGTGAAGCGGCGGCTGCAACGGCTTCCCAAGGCGAAAAGCCGGCGGCAGGCAGCGCCAACCCTGCATGATAACTGCTGTTGCCGAAGGCGGTTGCGTCACTTTGCACCTGCGCGGCCGCCGTCATCCGCCATGGCGTCGGCAAGCCCTCTCCCGAGGGGCCGCCGTCATTGCCCATGGATCGCCATCAGATTGCCGGCGCAACCTGAAAACATGCTGGAAATGGGCCGTTGAACCTTGCCTCCAAGATGCGCAAGAGCCATCGTGGCGCTCCAAATTTCTTCTGGAGAAGTCCATGCAAACGCTTAGCAAACAGGAAATGGCCGAAGTCGGCGGCGGCATGATTCCGCCGCTGTGGTTTCGGGGGTGGAGGAGCTGGGTTTGGCCGAGGCGGCGGATAGTCCACCGGCCCATTAGCTCCGGGCCGCTCTCAGGCTCCCCTAGGCCGCGGCCCGGACCCATCCCCCGCTAGCGCGGCCACGGCAAAGGCGGCCCGTCAATCGGCGGGCCGCCGCCAGCGGCTAGCCGGCATGGGCTTTCCCCCGGCAACGGGTTATGCTGCCCGCCATGCAGGGTGGCACCATCAACCTTTGTTCGGGCCGGGCTTGTGTGTGCTGAAGGCAGCCTGGGCGACGGCTGGACGGTGCTGCGCTCGTCGCTCAACCGGCGCAAGATCACCGAGGCGGCCTTGGTGTTGGCGGCCATGCAAATTCCCCACCGCACCCAATGGCGCGGCCACGCATGGCTGTTGCTGATTCCGGAGCAGGAAGTGGTTCGGGCCGAGGCGCAACTGCGCTCCTACGAAGCGGAAAACCATCGCCCGGAGGCGCCGCCGCCCTACATCCACACCTTCGAGCGCGGCTGGGTGGGGATGCTGGTGTTTCTGGCCGTCCTGTGGCTGCTGCCCAACTTGGAAGCCCGGGGCGCCTTCGGCTGGGATTGGCGGCAGGCCGGCCTCATGAGCGCCGGTCTGGTGCAGGACGGCCAATGGTGGCGAACCTTCACGGCGCTGACCTTGCACGGGGACCTGGGCCACATCGTCGGCAACTCCGTCTTTGCGGCGGTGTTCGGCGTCTTCGTCGGCCGGCATCTGGGCGCCGGCTTCGGCTGGCTGCTGGTGCTGCTCAGCGGTGCGCTCGGCAACTTCGCCAACGCCCTGATGCAGCCGCCCGCCTTCACGTCCCTGGGCGCCTCCACCGCCAATTTCGCCGCGCTGGGGTTGACCGGCGCCTTCATGTGGCGCCGCCGCGTCGGAAACCAGGCTTGGCGGCGAAGTTTCGCCCCGCTGTTCGCCGCGGTGGCCCTGCTCGCCTACACTGGCGTGGGCGGCGAACGCACCGACGTCATGGCACACTTCACCGGCTTCGCCGCCGGCGTTGGCAGCGGCCTGCTGGCCTCCACCTTCGACGTCCGGCGTTTGGGCAAGAGCGGCCAAGCCATCTGCGGCGGCTTCGCTCTGTGGCTGTTGGCCTATGCTTGGTTCAAGGCGGGGACTGCGGCCCTGTGACGGGAAACAACATCTTGGGGCCCAGCGATGCGCCGAACCAGCGCAGGCTTGATCGCAAAGTGTAGGGAACAACAGGGTCATTCCAAAGTCCGCCGATGGTTTGCATTTTTCCCACCCAAGTGTTCTTTTTACATCTTTGGAATACGAATATTCCCACTATCCTTGAATTTTTTCGGTTTACTTTAAATCTTCATCCCACCGTTAAAGGGTACGCACGACTTTGCGATGGCCTTGGCGGGGAACAACCGCCCTTCAAGAAAAAATGTCCGTAAAACAACATGTTAAAAACCACCTTTGGATAATTCCGGCACCGCTGGCGCAGGCTTGCGCGTTTGCCGCGCTGCTGGCTTGGCCGCAACTGGCCGCCGCCCACGGCGGCGTGGTGGCGGAGGAGGACAGCTGTTTGTTGCAAATGGGCTTCCTGCAGGCCCACTTCACCCTTCACCAACCGGAGAGCCGTGGCTCCGAGGAATTTTGCGAAGACCTGCCGGACATCGGCTCCAGCCTGTTCGTCGTCGAGTACCTGCACGACATGATGAAGGAGATGCCCATCGACTTCCGCATCATCAGGGATGAACAGGGTTTCGGCATCTTCGCCAACTGGGAGGACGTGGCGTCGATTGCCGATTTGGAGGCGCAGACGGTCTTGCACCGCGTTCTGGCGCCGCAGCCGGCCGGCGTTCTGGCCCTGCGCCACGAGTTCGAGCAGCCCGGCGGCTACATCGGCGTCGCCGTCGCCGAAAATCCCGACAACGGCAAAACCTACAACGCCGTGTTCTACTTCGAGGTGGGCAACGCCGGCTACGGCTGGATCCCCCTGTTCGTGGGGTTGATCGTCACCGCCCAACTGCTCTTCTGGTCCAGCACCGGCGCCCTGCAGCGCCTTGTGCAGCGGCGCGGCAAGCCCATCAATCCAGTTGCAGGCGGGCCACTCCCAAGATGAACCAAATTGACGAATTCCGCCAAAACGCCCGGGCATGGCTTGAAGCCAACTGCCCGGCCGGTGCCCGCGGCCCCGGCCAAATCGCCTGGGGCAGCCGCAAGATCGAGTTGCAACCCGATGTTCGCCTGTGGCTGGAACGCATGGCCCAAAAGGGCTGGACAGTGCCCACCTGGCCCAAGGCTTACGGCGGCGCCGAATTGAACAAGGCCGAATACCAAGTGCTCATCAGCGAAATGAAGAGCATCCGGGCGCGGACGCCGCTGACCGGGCGCGGCGTCAACTACATCGGCCCCACCCTCCTTGAGTATGGCAACGAGGAGCAGAAGGCCCGCTGGCTGCCCGGCATCGCCCGCGGCGAGGGCGGCTGGGCGATGGGCTACTCCGAACCCGGTGCCGGCTCCGACTTGGCCAGCCTCTCGACGCGGGCGGTGCGCGACGGCGACCGCTTCGTCATCAACGGGCGCAAGATCTGGACCTCCGACGCCATGGACTGCGACTACATTTTCATGTTGGTGCGCACCAATCCAGACGCGCCCAAGCACCAAGGCATCAGCCTGATTTTGGTCGATATGCACCAGCCCGGCGTGCAGGTGCGCCCCATCCGTCTGATCTCCGGCGCCTCACCCTTCAACGAAACCCTGTTCGAGAACGCCATCGTTCCAGCCAACGACCTAGTGGGCGGCATCAACAACGGCTGGACGGTGGGCAAGCGGCTGCTGCAGTTCGAGCGCTCCACCCACGCCGGCATCAACATCTCCGGCTCCCAAGGCGGACGCACGGCGGGAAGCCGCCTGCCGCAGCTCGTCAAGCGCTACGCGCCAATGGCCGACAGCGCCATCGCCGACCCGGAACTGCGCGACTGGCTCATCCAAGTGGAGCAGAACGGCCATGCGCAAAGGCTGACCCAACAGCGGGTGATCGAGGAAGTGCAGGCCCGCGCCCCCGGCTTCGCGTCCTCAGCAGTCAAGCTGAGCAACGCCCTGCAGGTGCAGGACAGCCATGAACTCATCCTGGCCGCCATGGGCAGCCAAGGCCTAGGCTGGGAAGGCAACGCCTTCGGCCCAGAGGAGGTCGAAGCCACCCGCACCTGGCTGCGCGATAAGTCTCTCACCATCGCTGGCGGCACCAAGGAAATCCAGCTCAACATCATCGCCAAGCGTGTGCTGGGGCTGCCGGATTGACATCGGCGCCGCTTCGTCGCCCGCGGCAAACTCCCCAGTTACCCCGACGCTGACTGTGCAAGCCGATCCTAAGTCAATGTGGACACTGCTGCTTGGAATCGCTCTTGGCAGCGCACCTCCATCGCCCTTTCGTCATATGCCGGTTTGCTTCTTCACCTGTCCCGCAACCGCTTCCTTGATGTAATCCGGGATGCCCTGCACGGCCATCGCCTCCGTGTTGTTTGGGTCCGGAGCCGGATGGCTGGCGTCCCATTCGATCATGCGAGGCACCGCATCCTCCAAGATGGGAGTGCATGCGACCACAGCGTCCCACACCACAGGCATTTCCCGTTTCAGGTAATCATGCGCAATGTAGTTGCGGAGTTCCTTCAGGCCATCCCAATCAAGGGAAGGAAAGGCGTTTTGCAAGGAAAGGGATAGTTCGGACATCGCCATGCCTATAGTGGCCAAGCTGTGCATGGCGGAGCGTGCGACATGGTTGTTTCCTTCATGCTTCATGCAGGCGGCTTCGCCTTGGTCGAGCACGTTCCGCAAACCCTCGCCGCGCAACTCATTCAAGATGGCTTGCAGCCTGTCCCCGTCAAGCATGCGCTTGCGCAGCTCTTTGTTTAGCGGGCTCACAGCGGCACCGCTTCGTCCAGGATTTTATCCCGGATGCTGTCGTACAGCATGCCTTCCGTAGCAACGTCCACCTGCAGCCCGGTAATTTCACTCACCCGCCGCGTCATGTTGCAGATGTTCAGCAGGTGGCCGCGGGGCACCTGCCTGTCCACGAGCAGGTCCAAGTCGCTGTCCGGGCGATAATCGCCGCGGGCGCGCGAGCCGAACAGACGCACGTTGCACAGGCCGTTTTCCGCGGCAATGGCGTTGATCGCGTCACGATGCTTGACGATCAGAGGGTCCATGGCACACCCAGCGGCAAAGCGGAACCAGCCAAAAATCATAACACTTGCCAGCGAGGGCGACGGCCACATAACGCCCCAATGAAATTCAGCATATTCCCACTATCCTTGGATTTTTTCGGTTTATTTTAAATCTTCATCCCACCGTCAAAGGGTGTGCACGACTTTGCGATGACCTTGGCGGGGAACAACCGCCCTTCAAGAAAAAATGTCTGTAAAACAACATGTTAAAAACCACCTTTGGATAATTCCGGCACTGCTGGCGCAGGCTTGCGCGTTTGCCGCGCTGCTGGCTTGGCCGCAACTGGCCGCCGCCCACGGCGGCGTGGTGGCGGAGGAGGACACCTGTTTGCTGCAAATGGGCTTCCTGCAGGCCCACTTCACCCTTCACCAACCGGAGAGCCGTGGCTCCGAGGAATTTTGCGAAGACCTGCCGGACATCGGCTCCAGCCTGTTCGTCGTCGAGTACCTGCACGACATGATGAAGGAGATGCCCATCGACTTCCGCATCATCAGGGATGAACAGGGTTTTGGCATCTTCGCCAACTGGGAGGACGTGGCGTCGATTGCCGACTTGGAGGCGCAGACGGTTCAGCACCGCGTTCTGGCGCGGCAAGCCCATCAATCCAGTTGCAGGCGGGCCACTCCCAAGATGAGCCAAATTGACGAATTCCGTCAAAACGCCCGCACTTGGCTGCACGACAAGTCCCTCTCGCCGGCGGCGCCAGGGACATCCAACTCAACATCATCGCCAAGCGCATGCTGGGGCTGTCGGATTGAGGCGGCCAGCCTAGTCCAAGGGCCGGGGCACGGGTTCGCCTCTCGACCTGCGGATGGCGATGCGGCCGGGCAACTGTTGTTCGGGCAGCGCCAGGAAGGCGCCGCCGTGCCGCTCGGTCAGGGCGCGCATCAGCATGGCGAAGTTGGCCCCGTGGCTGGCGGAGGCCAAGTTGGAGAACCCCACCGCGTGAATGCGCAGCTCATCGGCGGCGCCCTGTCGCTGGACGCCCCGGTCCACTCGGTCGATCAGGGCGTCGAACTCCAGCCCTTGGTAGTCGTCGCCGAACACGAACACCGCCATGCGCCGGCCAGGCGCGTACAGATCCCCCACCGCCTGCAGGATGCCCCGCGCCGGGTTGCTGGCCGAATAGGCCCGCCATGCGCTCATTTTGCGCAGCGCCGCGCGCCGGTTGCCCGGCGTGTCCGGTATCCAGCGTCCCCGGGTCTGCGAGTGCAGGTACTCGCCCTGATCGCTGAGCACTTGGAAGCCCTTTAGCTGCGGATACTGCGAGAGCACGTTGGACATCTCGCTCATGACGTTGCGCCAAAGAGGCATCATGCTGCCGGAGGTGTCCAGCACAATGGCGACATGGTCGGAGTCCACGGGAATGCCGGCCGCCTCCTGCGGCGGCGGCGGCCGGTCCTCGTCTTGCGCGGCGGCGAGCAGCGCCCGGCCGCGGTTGAGGGCCTCCCGCAGACGCTCGGACTGACCGCGCATCGCCTCCTGCTCTTCGGCAACGACCATGAGACGGCGGGATTCCTGTTCGGCCTGAGCCGCTTGCCGACGATGGCGGCGCATCTCGGCCACTTGCCGACGATGGCGGGCGGCGGCGGCCGCAATGGACTCCGCCGTTCGCCCCTGCTCCAAGGCCGCCGCCTGAATGGCCTGCTCGGCGGCGGCTTGCTCCTCTTCGGCGCGGCTTGGCGTCAGCATCACCAGCAGGATGACGGCGCCAAAAGCGCAGGCGATGGCGTCCAGCAGGCTGATGGAAAAGGCGCCGGGCGCTTCCGGACGGCGGACGGGGCGCATCAGGAGGTGGGCCAGCCGAAAGCGGGAGAGAGCAGCCGCCCGCCGCTCAAGGCGGCCAGGATCCAGTAGCCCTGGGTGGCATGCGCATCGCCCTCAATGGGCAGCAGGATGACGTCGAAACGAGTGCCCGCCAACTGCCGCTCCGCCACCCGGACGGCGTTCAAAAAGACGCTCATGCGGCAATCGCCGGACACGATCGGCGCATTGGGGCGGTTCACGCGGGGGCAGCCCCGCAGGGAGCGCAACGGCGTGGCGCCCGGCAAGGTGGGCAGCCCATCGGTGATGATGAGCACTTGCCGCGGGGCGGGCGATAGGCGGGCGGCCGCCTGCAGGGCGGCTTTGAGGTTGGTTGCGCCCTCCGGCGCTGCGGCGTCTAGCTGTCGGCGCAAGTCGGCGGCGTCCTGCTCAGGGGCGCCCTGCCGCTCCCAGCTAACGACGCCCGCTTCAGGCATGGGGGCGTCCACGCCGATGACGGCGTTGGAAAACATCAACAGCCGCCGACGGCCGCCTTGCGGAATGCGGGCAAGCGCCCATTGGGCGGCGTCCCGCGCCGTGCGCCACTTGTGGGCGCTTAGTTGCGCAGCGGCGGGCGAGGCGCGCAGGCGCACGATATCGACGATGTTTCGATGCAGCATGCTGGCGGAGCGGTCCAGCAGCACCAGAGTGCGGTCCGGCAGCATCCGCAGGCCCGTCAACTGCTTGGGCGGAGGGGGCATTTCCGTTCTTGTCTCGGCCTCTTCGGATGCCAGCAGCTCGCGCAGCAGCGCCTTGTCGGCTTGGGCGGACTGCGCCGCCGCCTGCGCGGACCGGGTCCGCCGCTGCACGGCCGACTCGGCGGCGCTGCGCCCGCCTCGGGCCGCCTGCAACGCCTGCGTCGCCTGCGCCGTCTGCGCATCGGCGGCGGCGAGCAAGCGCCGCCATTCGGCCAGTTCGTCCTGGGCCTGCAGCAAGGCCGCCTGCGCCTGCTCGACCTGCGCCGCCATCTGTTCGGAGGCCGGCGCTTGGCGAACCAACATCAGCAGCATCACCGCGGCACCCAAGCCGCAGCAAAGCACGTCAAGCAGCGCCAAGGGTTGCCCTGGCGGGCCGGGACGGCGCACTAGGCAGGCTCCGCCGGCGGCGTCCCGGCCGCATCGGTGCGCTCCGCCAACTCGGCCAAGGGGGCCAGCAACCGTTCCGAGGCGAACTGCCGGGCGTCCGCCGCCCGTCGCTCGTCGCGCCCCTGCAACGCCTGGGCGCACAGCGTCACCGCCAAGCTGACGAACAAGGCCACAAAGGTGGAGTTGAACGCCACGCCCAAGCTGCCGGCCATGCCGGCCAAATCCCCGGCCAGCGCGGCGTCCGCCTGCCCCAAGGCTTGACCGATGCCGCGCACGGTGCCGAGGAAGCCAACGGAGGGGATGGCCCACAGAACATAGCGCACGATGGCCAAGCGGGCGTACATCGCCTCCAGCCGCTGCCCGCAGACATCCGCCGCGGCCTCGTTGGCCTCGTGCAGGGAGCCGTTCAGCCGCAGGGCACCCAAGGCCGCTTGGGCGGCGGCAACGGGAAGCGAGCCCGGCATGGCCTTGGCGGCCTCCCGCAAACGCTCATCAAGCGCGCGCAAAGCCGCCGGGCCGTATGACCGCAACTCGCCCACCCGCAGGAAATCCACCTCGAGCAGGTGCGCGTCCTGATCGAACAGCTGGTGGCGCACGGCCAGCAGCCATAGGCACCACAGGCCAAGAATCAAGCAGACCTCCTGCTCGGCGTCCTTCAGCATGACGGCGACGGTGCGCGGCGGGGCGGCGCCCAGATCGGACGCCGCCCGCACGGCCTCCGCGGCGGCCGGGTCAATGAAGATGAGGTACAGCGCATGGATGCACACGACAGCGGCGAGCAGGCCGCCCAAATCAGCCAACAAGGGGCGTTGGGCCATGGATCGGGCCTGTGGCATCAGGCGTCCTCCTGTCAGATGTCCTGGGGAAAATCCACGATGGCGTTGCTGTCCAGTTCGCTGTCGTCCGGGGGACGGCGGACGCTGGGCGCGGTGGGGCCGCCCGCCTCCCCCTCCTCGGCTGGACGCTCCTGCGCTGCGCCCTTTTCTGCGTCCGCGGACAGGGATGCAGCGCCAGCGTCCGGCGGCGGCGCTGCTTGGATGGACGCCGCCAGCAAAAGGGCGGCAAAGCCAATCAATGCAGCCATCGGGCCACTCTGAAGCCGAGATTCGGCTGCCGGCCGGTGACGAAGCGCCGGTAATGCGCATCCACCTCCCGCCAGTCGAACGTCAAGTAGGAGCCGCCCTTCACCACATGATCGATGCCGGTGGACGGGCCGAAGTAGTCATTGGGCAAAGGGTCGGGACGGTCGGCGTAGTAGTCGGTCATCCATTCGGCGACATTGCCGGCCATGCCGTACAGCCCCAGGGAATTGGGAGGATGGGCGTCCGTGGGGGCCGTGTCGGCATGGCCATCCACATAGTCGGCAAGATGGCGGTCGGCGCCGCGCTCCCGCCCGGACAGGTTGGCGAACGGGGTTGCGATCCCTCCATGCGGCCTTAGACGCCCGGCGGCGGCCTCCCACTCCAACTCCGTGGGCAGGCGGTAGCCTAGGGAGCTGGCGTCAAAGCCGACCAGCACGCCTTGCGCATCAAAGGCGTAGGCTTTGGACAGGCCGCTTTCTTCACTCAGCCAGTTGCAGAAGCGGGCGGCCTCACGCCAAGTCAGGTCCGTCACTGGATTTTTGCGGCTGCGGCCGGCCGGGATGTCGATGTCCGCAAACTGGGCGTAGGCGTCGTAAGAAACCTCCCGCTCGCCGAGCATGAAGGGGCGGGTGAGCTCGCCTTGCAGTCCGCGCAAGGGCATTTTCAGAAGCGCCAAGCCCGGCGCCGGCTCCTCCCGCTCCGGCGCCTGCCGGTGCGCATGCTCCACGGGGGGCAGCAGCTGGAACGTCCAGCGCCGCTGGTCGCCTCCCGCCGCCGCCACCAGCAGAGGCGGCGCCCGCAAGCCGGGGGCAACCGCCTCCACAAGGTCCCCAACGCTCAGCGTCAGGCGTTGGGGAGCGGGGCCGACCAGCGCGCCGTTCACCTGCAGGTCCGCCGCATGGCTGGCGTCCGCGGACAGTTGGATGCGCCGCCCATCCAAATGCAGCGTCCGCCGCACCCGTTGGCCCGGTTCGGGCCGGATGGATACGGTGACGGGGTGGTGGTTTGCCAAACGGGCGGCGATGCGGTGGGTGCGCAGCGGAGCAAGGCTCAAGGTGATGGGCGACGCCCCGGCGTACTCCCCGTTCAGCAGCACGGCGGCACCCTTGGGCTGCGTATGCACCTCCATCGCCGCCGGACGGGGGCGCAACGTCCATTCAAAAACAGCCGTGGAATCGACTTGCGCTTGAAACTGCGTGGTTTGGCTGTAATAGCCGCTGAGTTGGGCGGCCAGCTCGTGGCTTCCCAAGGCGACCGGCGCCCGGTGCGCTCCCTGTCCCCAAGGGACGCCGTCCAACAGAATCCGCGCCTCCGCCGGGGACAGGGCCACCTGCAGGAAGCTGCCGGCCGGTTCCGGGCGCAGCACAAACTGCTGCGCTTCCCCGAACCCCACAACCTCCAACCGGGTTTGCAAGGGCTTGAGGAACGGGCCGCTCAGCGCCGCCTGATGGCCGCCCGGCGGCAACTCCAACTGCACGGGCATGGCGTCCGCAACCGTCTTGCCATTGATGGAAAGCGTAAAGTCGGTCGCTTCCACCTCAATGCGGACGATGCCGGGCAAGGGCTGCAAGGACAGAGCCGCATGCCTCGCGCCATCCCGATGCAAGGGCGCCTCGCTGGGGAAATGCCCTTGCGCCTGCGCCCGCACGACGCCTGTTTCGGAAAGCAGCATGGCCCTCCCCCAAGCCGTGACCCCCAAGCCGTCCCGCAATGTCCAGCGCACCTCCGTCGGGCGCTGCACGGCCGCCTCCAGGGTGAACACCGACAAGGCGGAAGCGCCGAGGCCAAAAACGCCAAGCACGACCAAGATGGCCGCCGCGGCCAAAATCGTGCGTCGCTGTCGGCGGCGGACGCGGAATGCGAGTTCAGACTCGCTCATCGCCGGCGGCTGCCTTGCGGCGGAATCCCGACGGGCCGCCTCGAGTTCAGATTCGTTCATTGCAGACGATGGCCTGGCGCAGCGTTTCGCCGGGGGCTAGCGTGGCCTGCGTACGGGCTTCCCGGTAGCCCCGCCGAACGCCGATGATTTGATAGTCCCCCGGGGCCACGTCCAAGGCGACTTCGCCGCGCAGGGCGCCCAAGTCCCGGCCGGGCTGCAGGCGCACGGACTGGCAAAGGCTGACACGCAGCAGCAGTTGGGCGCGGGGCGGGCCATCCTGCGCAAGCAGCGTTTGC
The DNA here is from genome assembly GCA_965200465.1 of Candidatus Azophilus sp. GTDB lineage: Bacteria > Pseudomonadota > Gammaproteobacteria > Pseudomonadales > Azotimanducaceae > Azophilus. The sequence goes on from OZ241358.1 coordinate 1,646,322, forward strand.
AGACGGCGGATTTTGTCGGCGATTCTCCGACTCGCCTCCCCTTCGGCGGCCGCCAAGGACAAGGCCCTTTGCCGGCCGGCGGGGATGCCCAGCCGCTCGGGCCGCTGCAAGTATCGGTCCAGACCCTCCTCCAGTTCCACCAAGTGCGCAAGACGCGACCTAAGGCCTTCATCCACGCTCTGGGGCGCCAAAGCGTCCATTTGCTCGGCTGCGGCCAAAGCGCCGCCCCAATCCTCCGCCGCCATGAGCTGCCGCATTTCCTGGCGCAGGCTTTGCAACTGCGCATCAACGCGCAACTGCTGGGCCGCGGCGATGCCGTCCAGCGCGTTGGGATCGTTTGGCGACAAGGCCAAGGCGCGGCGAAACCATTCCTCCGCTTGCACGGGGTCCGCAGACAAAACGCGATGGCCTTCGGTCATGGCGCGTTTGAAGCCGCCCGCATCCGCCGGCTGGTCGGCCGCGGCCAACCCTGCAAAGGGCGCGCCGATGAACAGCAGGGCGAGGCCGGTTTTCCTCACCGCAGCACGCCTGAACAAACGCCCCCGGCATGGCCGGCGCCCCCGTTCATCCTTGGTCTGAGGCAACGCCCCGCCAGTCCGCGCAAGGGCCGCGACCAAGGGCGCCGCCAGCGCAGTTTGCGCCTAGGAATGGCTGGCGACTTTGTGGGGGAAAAGAACATTGCGCCTTGGGACAACCGGCTTGGTGCGGCAGGCGGGCTAAGCCTTGCTGGAAATGATGCGCACGGCATCCGGGCTTCCCGCCGTGTTCTCGTAAAGGGCCTTCAGCAGGCCGCGCCACTGGGCGAACTGTTCATGGGCGGCGCCCGTCAAGGTTTGTTGCCGTCCGCCCATCTCGACGTTCATGGGCTGCATGGAGGCGTTGACGGAAGCGCCCAGCTCGTTCAGGCGCCTGGCTTCCTCGCGCCTCGACTCGTTGGAGCGAAAGCTCGCCACCGCCAAGGCGCCGGCGGCAACCACCGCTGCGGTCGTTCCCGCCACGCCCAAGTCATCCGCTCCAACCGCGGCGGCGGTCCCGGCCACAAGGAGCGCGGCGATGCCCTGCGCCACAGCCGCCTCCCGACGCTTGCGCCGCTCATGGGCCACGGGGAACGCATCCGCCTGCCAGAGCGCATAGTCCGCGCCCATCCGCTTGGCAAAGTCCGCATAGTGGGCGGTCAAGCGGTCATTGAACTGATCGTCCCGGGCCTGCACCGCTTGGATGAGCGTCCAAGACTCGCCAGACATGGGCGGCAGGGCGACCAGCCTGATGCGGCTCTTCCCGTATTGCAGGGCGGGGCCGTACTCATCCGGCGAGAAATATCCTGCGAACGCCAAGTCCCGCACCGCGGCCACGCGCTCCAACTCCGTCATTTTGGCCGTTCGGCCCTTCCTAGCCCGCTCCGCGTTGCGCAGCGCGTCGCGCTCATGGCGCTTGGCCTTTTGGGCGAGGGCCGCATCCACCCGGCGGGCCACTTCATCCCACACCGCTTGGAACGGGTCCTGCTGGGAACTGACGGGCGCGTACAGCTCCTGTTCGGGCCGCCGCACACGCACTCTCTGGTCGCGCAGCCATTGAGTGCCCGTGGCGTCCGTTAGGGAAAACGCCAAAGCGAAATCCTCGCCGTTGGATTCCCGGATGACGCCCAACAAGTACAGGTCCGCGCTCACGCTGTCGTCCGGGGACATGAGGACGTCCTCAAAGCGGTTCAGCTTTTGCAGCGCCGCTTGGACCTTGTGGGCGGCGTAAACCGTCTCCGCCCTGCGCAGTTCCGGCCAAATGCCCTTCTCATCCCAGGTGGCGGGGTTCCTAGGCAGCCCCGGATCAAACACGGGAACGGCGATGGTCAAAGGAGGGATTTGGTGTTCGCGCCTTGCCTTCGCCGCCGGCAGGGAAGGCGCACCGCTCGCCACGCCCGGCGGCTTCGGGCCGGGCGGCACCGACAGGGCAAAGGGGATGTGCAGCAGCACGGCGAGCGTCGTTGTCAAAGCAAGTCGTTGGTGGTGCGCAAACATGTTTTCTCCTTACGAGGCTTGCAACTGCAATCCAAGCGTTAAAAAGAGGGGGACGACGCTTGCCTATTGGGCGGCATTCTCCACATAGTCCCGGTAAACCCGCCATAGCTCTTGCTGAATGGCGGGGTCGGCCTCCCGTTCGGCCCGCGCCCGCAGAGCGCGGGCCACGTCGTCTTCAACGTATGGCGAACCGCAACGCCCGTCGGGGCACCCGCCACCGTCCACAGAGGCCGGGTCAGTGCGCGCATTCGCCATCTGCCCCGACCTGCCCCCCGGGGTTGCCGGCGCTTCCATCGTCTGGCCCGACCTGCCCCTTGGAGTTGCCGGCGCATTCGTCATCCGCCCCGACCTACTGCCCCTTGGAGTTGCCGGCGCATCGGCCGACTGCGCCGCCTCCGGCGCACTGACGGAAGCGTCCGAGACGCCATCCGCCCATGCCGGCTTGGCGTCGCCCTCCGCGGACGGGGGCGCCGCATCCTGCCCTGGCCGCTCCACAGCTTCCGCAAGGTTGGATGAGCTTGACGGCTTAGCGGCTTCGCTGCCGGACTGCGCATCCAGCACGGGGGCAGGCAGGCAGTCCTCAAAGTTCAGCAGGCTGCGCCTGAGCGCCTCCCTAAGGGAGGCGTCGATCTCGTCGGGAAGCGCATCGGCGGGCAATGACGCCTGCGGGTCGAGCACACAGTCCCCGGCATCGGCAAAGACTGGAGGCACAGCGAGAATCAACAATAGCCTCCCGATGCGCCACACCCACTTCGCCCTCGCACTATGCACATCATTCCTCAATCAAACTTGCTTCTGGCGCGCTAGGCAACTCAGGGCGCCGTCCCGGTGGACAGGTTGGCCAAGTTGCCCGTGGGGCTGAGCAGCAGACTCATCACGCCAAGGGGCTGGTCCGCCCGAACCGTCAAGCGCCACTTGCCGGCGCCGTCCCCAAGGCGGCCGGTGATGTCGCCGCCCCCCAACTCCAACTCCCGTGCGGTGAGCGTACGGGACTGGTCTTCCCCCAGCGTGAGCCGCACGTCTCCCCCGGCCCGGCCAGCGTCGTCAATGGCCGTGATGGTCAAGGCCGCGTCGCCATCGCCCAGATTGATGAGGCGCAAGCTGCTTTGCTGATCTCGATTACTGCCGGGATTGAAGATCGGCACGGTGTGTTTTCCGTCTACGTAGCGCACCACGTCGTCCATGCTGGTGACGAATCCATCGGCCGTCCTCACATAGGCGAGGGCCCGCACTGATTCCAGGTTCGTCGTCAAAGCGAGCACCCAGTCGCCAGTGCCGTTGCCGGTCCGGCCGACGAGGCCCTTGTCCGGGTTGCCCCGTTCCAGATCGGTGGAGTTGAAGTGCGTCGTCTGCCATGGCGCAAGCGTCAGCTCGACGGGGCCGAACTCCCTGCCCCGATCGTCAAGAGCGTGGATCGTAACGGTGCCCTGTGTGCCGGTGAGGTTGCTCACCCGAGCGAACCCTTGCCGTTGGGGGCTCGCCGCCGGCAGGAAGAGCGGCAGAATCTCGATCTGGGCGAGCTCGGGGTTAATGTTGGGCGAAGACAGGTTGGCGAGGTTGCCGGTGGGGGCCTCCAGCAAGTTCATCACTTGGATGGCGGCATCGGATTCCAGCGTCAGCTGCCACTTGCCGTCGCCGTCGCCCAAGCCGCCGCTCAAGCCTTCGCCCCGCTCCAACTGCCGCGCCGTGACCGTCCGCGCCGTGCCGGCCGGCAGGCTGAGCCGCACGGCAGGGGGCGTGAAGCCCGAATCGTCGCGGCCCTGTATAAGCACGGTGGCCGTGCCGGCGCTTGGATTGACGAGGCGCAACTTGCTCACTTGGCGCGTGTTGCTGCCGGGGTTGAAGAACGGCGCCAAGTAGGCGTAACCGGCCGCAGTGGCGAAGGCCGGCGCCACGTCGTGCATGGTGGTGACGAAGCCATCGGCGGTGCGGACGTAGGCCAGCGCCTCAATGTTGAGGTCGCTCTTAAGCTGCAAACGCCAATCGCCTTGGCCGGCGCCCACCCCCCGCGCAAGGCCCTTGGCCGAGTTACCGCGCTCTAAATCATCCGAGTTGAAGTGGACGGTTCGCCCGGCCCCCAGTTCCAAGGTCACAGGGCCGAAGGTTGCGCCGACGTCGTCGATGGCGGTGATGCGCACCTCGCCAGCCCAATCCGAACGATTGACGATGCGCGCGAACCCTTGCCGAACCGCGTTCGAGGCGGATAGGAAAAGGGGTATGTTGCGACCGACGCAGGCAGCGTCAGGGCTGAGCCAAGGACATGCTTTGGGGTGGAAATCCGCAAAGTTTCCGTAAACACTCCTGTTATCGCACTCTTCGCCGCCGCTTGATAGTACGCCGACGAGATACTCTTGCACAAAGAGACCGGAACCGCTGCTACCAGGCTCAGTCAGGCCGTCGCGCCACTCGACCCCAATCGCGTTGACGGCTTCCAAGACGTCGATATTGCCTCTGGTCTCGCCAGCCGAGTACTTCTTGTAGTCGCCTTGGGGGTGGTGGATGCCATAAACCTCGGTTGGGTGTGTTAGCGGAAAGGGACTCCAGCCCGAGTAAAACGCACCCTGCGGCACACCGTCGTTGATGAGACGCAGGAGAGTCGTGTCCTGGTCCGCGGAGGTTGCCAAGAGCTGAGCCTGAGCACCGACCGGCCCCACGACACGCTGAGCGGGTGCGGTGGATCCGCAAGCGGAACGCTCATAGAACCATGTCGCCATGATGCTTCGCGCCGCCTCCGGCGTCGAGATGCAGTGATTGGCGGTCAAAAGGTAGGGGATGTGGTCCTGCAATCGGTTGTTCAACAACGTGGCGCTGCAGCGAGTGGCCCATCCTCCCCCCTCGACCACGATTTTGACCACCGCATCTTGTACTCCTGCCGGAAAGCTGCCGGCACGGCACTGCACATCGACTTGGCCAGGACACTGCGCAACTTGGTTGGGGCGCGGCTTGGGGTGCCGAGCGGTGCGATGAGAGACCTTGTCGAGGTGCAACGAGAAGTCGGCGAGGGCCGCACGGGAAGGCAGCGTGACCTCCAGGCCGATGGCGTCCCCTGCAACCACCGGCGACCACAGCGGTTCCAACTCCCCGTCAGGCTTGGTGTGAAAGTCCCTCGCGGTGGTCACGGGAAAACGTCGCGCCGGTTCATCCGGCTTGAAGAAGCGAATCTCGCCCTGATGAGGCAGACGCGCCGAGAGGGCCAACCGGATGGCCGCGGCGTCCGGCGAAGCCACCGTAAGCGATCCCACCACGCCGCCGTCGGGCAAGTCCGTCCATGCAAGGCGTCCCGCCAACTCGCCTTGGAAGCGCGCCGGCAACGCACGATGGAAGCCAATGCGCAAAGGCCCGCCCGGCGTGGGGGGCGAGGCAAGACGCTCCGCTTCGGGCGGGGTGAGGGCGATGCGCATCCCCGGCTCCACGGCCGAGTAGTCAAGCCGCGTGGGCAGATGCGCCGCCAGCGGCGTGTCGCCAGTGCCGAGGCCGCCCGCTTCCCGCATGGCGCCGCCCAGCACTCGCTGGTCGGCGAGGGCCATCGGGCAGACTGCCAGCGCGGCCACCAATAGGGTGGCGAGCCTCCTGCGCTTGGGCGCCGGTGCGGAGATTTTCGGCGTGCGCAAGTTGCCGTGGACGACGCCCTGGAACCCAGGGTTGGAATGCGGCATCGGGAACCCTCCTGTGTGCGATGGCGCCGAGGCTACACTAACCACAAGCTGGGCAAAAGCACGGCGACCCCCGAAACGGGGCTTTTTCACGCCATCGCGCAAGTGGTCGAGAGGCAAGGCGCGGAAGCTGTGTCAAGTGGCGGATGGAGAAGGACGAAGCACTGACGAGGCGGCCGGACATGGTGGTTCAGGAGGTGTCGGTGTACCGACGCGGGCGCACGAGCGCCGCCGCTGGAACCGGCTGATGGCGGAGCGTGGGCATGGCTGTTTCCCTCATGCCTCATGCAGACAGCTTCGCCTTGGTCAAGAACATCCCGCAAACCCTCGCCCCGCAATTTACTCAAGATGGATTGCAACCTATCCCCATCAAGCATTCGCTTGCGCAGCTCCTTGTTTAGTGGGCTCACAGTGGCACCACTTCGTCCAGGATGCTGTCGTACAGCATGCCTGCCGCAGCGACGTCCACCTGGAGTCCGGTGAGTTCACCCACCCGCCGCGTCATGTTACAGATGTTCAGCAGGTGGCCGCGAGGTGCCTGCCTGTCCACGAGCAGGTCCATGTCGCTGTCCGGCCGATAATCGCCTCGGGTGCGCGAGCCGAACAGACGCACGTTGCACAGGCCGTTTCCCACGGCAATAGCGTTGATCGCGTCACGATGCTTGACGAGACGATCAGAGGGTCCTTGGCGTATTCGGTGGGAAAGCAGAACTTGCTGCATATCGTAACACTTGCCAGCGAGTGTACGGGATCACCACCTTATCGGACATTTTGAGTTGAGCGCCCCGGTCGCCTGGGGCGCGTGTTCGGGTAGCCTACGAGTTGCGAACAACATGGGGGAACCGAACATGCGCAGGTTGGCTTCGCCGAGCCCTAGGGGTTCGCACAGGACCGGGCATGTTGCCGAAAGGTTCAGGTGGACCTTGGCAACCATCCCAAAGCCACTCGGCGCTTCGAGTTTCTGCAGCGCGGGAGCACAGGGTGAAGCTTGCGGCGTCGCTGGCTCTGCTCGGCTTGGTCCGAAGCATCTAGTGCGACTATCGCCGGAAGCCTAACCCCGCCACAATAGGGCGGCTAATCCATTTTTGGGTTAAGCACGTTGTTCAGCGCTTTAGCGATGGCTTTCGCTCGCTTATGCACGAACCTATCGTAGTCATCCTCGAATATTCCCCACCCATCTAAATGAATAAAGTGCGTCTTCATTATCTTAGGCAGTTTCGAGTTCATTTTTTGAAACTCCATCATATACTGACTCGGTGGCTTGGCATGAATAGTCCGCTTATTCAAAAGGTCATCTATTAGGACAATATTCACAATTGAATTAGGCAAATTTTCATAGTCGGTTTTCTTCTTCAAAAAGGCACGTGGAAAGAAGTGGTGATAGTTCTTACTACTTGCTATTTTCAGCCAATCATTATCAAGATTAACTTTGCCTTTTGTGTTGAATCGACGTGGTTCTTTTTCACATAGAAGGCACACAATGGCCATACAATAGGCGTCTCCAACGCTAAAGGGCCTCGACATTAAGTCCTCGGCCGAAATATCAAGCTCATGACCGTTGTATTCTGGCTCATGTCCATCAAGGATTGCCTGCATTTTTTCCAAGTCAGATCCAACTTTCGTGCCCTGCCCCGAGTTAAAACGATTATTGAGGGCCGCCCAATAGAAGTATTGACGAAGGCGCTCATTCTCCGATGGAAGAACATCAGAACCACCCTTGTGGAAGAAAAACCACGCAATCGGGATCAATAGTGTGTTATAGGGCAGTATGCGAGAGACGCGGACGCCGACGTGGGATCGGAGATAATCCACGGCTTTAAATAGACCATCTTTCATTTTGTCCCAATAGTGTATGAAGTCATCCCTACTAATCTTCAGTACGTCTTTCCGCTGGATCGAACCGCAAGCGATCGCAGCGACACATTGAAGAATCGTCTCGCGTGGAATCGTATCCCATTTAGCTGACTCAAGATCTTTGTCGGCGGTTTCCGAGGATATCAATTCTCGATAGCGCTTCTCTAAGTCAAAGCCTTTCTCCGGATCAAAAGTCTTCGCCACCATGATCTCAAATAAAGTAAGAGGCTTCCCACCAGTATTGATTCGTGTGAATACATCACATGCGATCTCAATTGGATAATCGTCAATTACAACCGTAGAGAACTCATAGCCTTCCAGCTTACTTTTGTAGTACGACACCCGATTAAGGCCTTCGTCGTCGCGACCTTTCACCAAGTCCGCGATGCTACTGTTCAATATTTCGTAGACACTGATGTAATCCCGATCCTCCGGTGGCATATCGAGAACCACTTCTTCTTCTTCCTCGGAATCAGCTATAAGATCAATGACGATGTCCTTTAGTCAATCTCTCTTCCATCTTGCGTGATTCGAGCACCCTTGCGGACAGCATAGAGAGACGTTATTCGCTGTTGACCGTCAAGGACATATTGAATTGCATCGCCAGAAGGAGGCTCAGGGAGCTCAAAGTTGCCGATGTTCCGCATGTGGCGCAGACGTTCCCGGGTCTTCCATAGGATGAAAGTCCCGATCGGAAAGCCTTTCAAAATGCTGTCGATAAGTGCCGCCGTTTTCTCCTTGCCCCAAACGAAGTCGCGCTGAAACTGGGGTATTTTGACCCTGCCGCTATCAATGTTGGCAAACAGGACTGCGTACTTCTCGCTGTCGTTTTTGAGCTGCTGCACTGAACTGGGCCTCCTCAATTAGGGCATTTCGAGGGCTTGGTTAAGGCTCCCCTAGAGACGTTGATCCCTAGAATTTGCCCAGGATCATACTGGGGAATAGGCCAAAATCAAGTCCGATTTGCCAATCTTGCTCTGCGGCTTTTTCCACTAGGGCGGATGCACCCTCAGGCCTCTGTCCTCCCATTCAAGTTGGCCTGAGGGCACCGTTCGCATGGGAACGGGCTTCCTTTCTCCCGTTTCCAAGCTTAATCTGATGGTGACCTCACCCACATTGGGAGCCAAGGCTTATTTTAGAGTGGCCGGAAGGCGCAGTCGGACAATTTACTTGGACAGGGCAACTACGGGCACATCCAGTGGTTAAGCTGCTATAGTCATCCAAGAAGGTGCCATTAGCTGGACTGGGTTTGCGTTGACGCCACCAAGTTGCATATAGTCCGGCCTAGTTTGACGAGGAGATGCATCCGTGGAGTCCATGCTTACGCTCAGCGACGCGAAAGCCCGCTTTTCGGAGATCGTGGAAAAGGCCATCAACGGCGAGGAATTCATCATCACCCGCTTGGGCAGTCCGGTGGTGCGGATCAGCCGCTTCCGCAAGCAAAGCCAGCCGCCCAAATTGGGCGACCTCGCCGGGCAGATACGAATCAGCGAAGACTTTGATGAGTGGCCCACCGACCTGCAGGCTGCCTTGGGAATGGCTGGCCCCGATAAGCCGCCTGCCGAAACATGAAACTTGCGGCAACTAGCAGGGAATCCCTCCGAAGGATGGCCGAACGCCCATGAAATGCCTACTGGACACCCACACCTTGCTTTGGGCGCGGTCTGCGCCCGATCTACTTTCCACGCAGGCAGTCGCCGCCTTGCAATCGCCAAGCAATGAGCTCCATGTCAGAGTCGCCTCCCTGTGGGAGTGCGCCATCAAGTCCTCCATCGGCAAGCTGGATGTCCCGAAGAACTTCTTTGCAATCGTCTCCGAGGACTATGAACTCCTCGCCATCAAGGTTCCCCATATCGAACTCTGCGCCGACCTGCCCATGCATCATCGCGACCCTTTTGACCGCATGTTGGTGGCGCAAGCCCAGCTCGATGGACTCACCCTAATTACAGGCGACAATAACATCGCCAAATACGATATCCCCATCCTAGCGACCTAGTCCGACAGCACCGGCCTGCTGGCGCTGGCGGGTGCAGCTCTAAAACCCAACCCGCCCGGAGGCCCAGTCCTTGATGAGGTGGTGGGCGATGGCGATGGGGCCGGGGAGCTTCAGGGTTGGGGAGGAATCGTTCAAGGCGGCTAGCGCCTCGCTGCGCTCGAACCAGCGGACGTCCGCCATTTCCTCCGGGTCCATGCGGATGTCATGGCTTTCCGCCTGCCCGTGGCAGCCGATCATGAGGGACGATGGGAAGGGCCAAGGCTGGGAGGAGTGGTAGCGCACTTCGCCGACGGCGATGCCCGCCTCCTCCCGCACCTCGCGGCGCACCGCCTCCTCAATGGACTCGCCCTGGTCCATGAAACCCGCCAAGGCGGAGTACATGCCGATGCGCACCAGTGGGCCGTGGGGCTGCCCCAACAGGCAGCGCTCCCCGGCGACGACGAGCATGATGACCACCGGGTCCGTGCGCGGGAAGTGCTCCGCGGCGCAGGCGGAGCAGCGCCGCAGATGGCCGCCCTTCTCCGGCGCCGTTGCCGCGCCGCACTGGGCGCAAAACCGATGCCGCTGATGCCAGCCAAGCTGCGCCCTGGCCTGGGCCACCACCCCGGCGTCTCCCGGCACCAAGCGCATGGCCGCCATGCGGCAGTCCTCAAAGCGCCAGCCGCCGCCCAAGCCAAGCCGGCCGATGGGGTCCTCATGGCCGGAGACATCCACCGCGAAATAGGCCATGTCCTCCGCCAAGCCCAGCAGCACCGGCGATGCGCCATTGCCCACCGCCTCCACTTCGGCAACGGAAACCCAGCCCAAGCCATTGCCATTGAGCAGAACCTTCAAGTCCGCAAAGGGCAGGAAGCGGCTGGCAAAGTCCTTCTGCGCCCGCGCCAACCAAGCCGCATCCCGCCGCTGCGCATCGGCCCGGTCCAGCGGGTTGCCGCTGAAAGTGTGGATCATGCTCATGGAGTGACGAGGTGACAGAGGGAACAATAAACGGGCTGGCATCATAACAGCATCCCATCACGCCACCCGCCAAAGCAGACCCGAACCCCCGTCTAAGAACTCGTTGAAGCACGCTGAGATCGGCGCACCAAGACTGCGCAAGCGGAGGAGCCGCCAAAATCCGGTGGGAATTCACAACGGGCCAAGCTACAATCCCGCCCGTAGCCGCAACCGAGAATAAGGAGAATCCCCTGATGGGCGCCGAACAATGGGTCAACATCACGGTGGGCCTCGCCGTCATCGCCTTTCTGTGGAGCCTGCACCGCGACATCGCCGGCCTGCACCGCGACATCGGCGGACTGCACCGCGACATCGCCGGGCTGCATGGCCAATTTGCCGACCTGCGCGAGCGCATGGCTAGGCTTGAAGGGCTGTTCGCGGGCTTCACCGGGCGGCGCCACGAGGAGAGCGAGCGTGTTTGAACGGCTAGTCGCCGCCCTGCCTGCCCATCTGGCAAGTTCCTTTAGTTGCCGTAAACTTGGCCGCCGGATCCAACCAACGATCTGTAAGGAGGGGTTGTGAACCAAGAGGAAATCGCCCGCCTGCGGGATTTGATGGAGTTCGAGGCCGGGCGCACGGAACCGCCCAGCGGCTTTCCGGCGCTGCCGGACATTCCCGGCGGGCGCTACACGGACCCGCGCTTCCACCAACTGGAGAAGGAGCACATCTGGCGCAAGTCCTGGCTGCTGGCCAGCCACATTGACGAGGTGCCGGAACCCGGCTGCTTCCGCCTGTGGGAGAACGCCGGCCAGCCGGTGCTCATCGTCCATGCGGACGGCGGCGCCGTAAACGCCTTCTACAACACCTGCAGCCACCGCGGCGCCCCCATCGTCACCGAAGCGTTCGGCCAGCGCCCGCGCCTGGTGTGCAAGTACCACGGCTGGACCTACAACCACGAAGGCGATCTGCTGGCCATTCGGGACCCGGAGGACTTCCGCGGGCTGGACTTCTCCTGCCGCGGCCTCAAGCGCATCCGCTGCGAGCGGTTCGGCAACCTGATCTTCGTCAACTTCGACGAAAACGCCCCCAGCCTGCTGGATTGGCTTGGCCCCATCGCCGACGAGTGGCGGGAGTTCCAGTTCAACAACTGCCGCCTGGCGGCCCGCCACTCCTTCGACCTGCACTGCAACTGGAAGATCGCCATGGAGGCCAACACCGAGGTCTATCATGTGCGCAGCATCCACCCGAAGACCGTCTCCCCCATCCTGGACGACCGGCGCAACGTCAACACCCTCTACCCCAACGGCCACGGGCGCATGGTGGCGCCGGCCCCCAAGAACGCCCTGCAGCGCGACGGCGCCAAGAAATCGGCCCTCGCCCTGCCCACGGAGATCAACCAGATCGAGACCGTCGGCGAAATCGGCCGCACCTGCACGCAAAGCTACGGCATCTTCCCCAACTGGGTCTCCCCGCTAAGCCACCTGACCCTGCCGCCGCTGCTGTTCTGGCCCAACGGCATCAGCAAGTGCCGGCTGGAGACCTGGACACTGGCCCCGGACTGGGGAAACAACCCCAAGCCGGACATGTGGACGGTCAACGACGGGGAGCAGCTCACCCAAGTGCTCATCGAGGACACCGAATTCGGTGAGTGGATCCAGAAGTCCGTGCAGTCCTACGGCTTCAAGGGGGTGCCCCTAAGCTACCAGGAGGCGCGCATCTACCACTGGAACCAACAGGCCGACCGCATGATCGGCATCGACAACATCCCGGAGGAACTGCGCGTCGCCCAAGTGATCGGCGACGAGTGGATCCACCCCAACGACCCGCGCCTCGACCAAATGGCGGCGCTGGAGTCCCGCAGGAAGTCCGCTTAAGCGGCGCTTGTGCACGCCTAAGTTCCCGCGGCCTGCAAAACCAAGACACCGCCAAGCAGCCATCTGCGGGGGCGGCCAGGTCGGTCGGCTTGGGGCCGTCACGCCTATGGCGTTTGCTATATGGACAGCCCATTTCCGGGTTGCTAGTTTGTGCGGCCAAGGTGAAACGGGCGTAGGACTGATGCGGGCGCACATTCTGCACACCCCAGGCGAGGATGCGCAAACGGAATTGGGCGAGGTGCCGAGGCCGCGCCCCGGTCCCGGCGAAGTATTGGTGGAGAACCACTTCGCCGCCCTGAACTGGGGCGACACGCAGATCCGGCGCGGCCACTATCCCAACCTGTCCCACCTGCGCTTTCCGCTCATCATGGGCGAGGAGTTCGCTGGCGTCGTGGCGGAGGTTGGCGCAAAGGTGGCCGGCATCAAGCCCGGCGACCGGGTGGCGGCCAGCAATTTGCAAAGAGGCGGATTTGCGGAATGCGCCATCGCCCCGGCAGCGCGGGCCATCAAGCTGGCCGACCACATTCCGCTGGACCAGGCGGCGGCTTTTTTTGTGGTGGCCCGCACGGCCTATCACTTGCTGTTCAGCGCCTTCAACCTAAGGGCCGGCCACCGGGTGCTGGTGCATCCCATCTCCGGCGGCGTGGGCCTGATGGTCACGCAAATGGCCGTGCAAGCCGGCGCCAAGGTCATCGGCACCACCTATTCGCCGCACAAGATTGCGCAAGCGCTGAACTTGGGCGCCGAATTGGTCATCGATCGCAGCCAGTGCGACTTCGTGCAGGAGGTGATGGCGCACACCAACGGCGAGGGCGTCGATCTGGTGGTGGACTCGCTCGGCGGCGCAACCCTTTGGCAAAGTTTCGACGCCTTGGCGCTCTACGGCCGCGTGGTGAACATCGGCGAAACCCAAGGCTGGCCCGAGGGTGCCGTGCGGGACTTGCGCGACAAACTGTATGAACGCTCCACCTCCTTCGCTGGGTTCGAGCTGGACGTTTGCGAAGGCACGCTGCACTGGATGCAGGGCACCCAATACTGCCTGGAGGGCTTGGCCAGCGGCAAGCTGGCTGCGCCCATCGCCGAAGTGTTTCCTTTCAAGCGGTGTCCGGAAATGTTCGCCGCGCTGGAGTCCAGAAAGCTCTCCGGCAAGTGCCTATTGCGGATCAAGGACTGATCGCCAAGCTGTTGCGGTCAGGGAAGGGCCATCAAGGCCAAGCAGGGAGGAATCGAGATGAACAACCATGCAATGCGGCTAGGGCTGGGCTTGGCGGTGCTGCTGCCATGCGGTGCGCCCCAATCTTCCACCATCATTGAAGAAGTGGTGGTCGTTGCGCAAAAGCGGGAGCAGAACATCCAGGACGTGGGCAGCTCCGTGACGGCCGTCACCGGCGCCCAGTTCAAGGAGCTGGGGATGGACAACGTGGCCGGCATCACCGCCCAAACCCCGAACTTCAGCTACGCCGCGCCCTTAGGCGAGGGCACCACCCCTGGGCTTTCCATTCGCGGCGTGGGCGTCAACTCCTTCACCGACACCGCCGAAAGCCCAGTGGCCATGTACGTTGATGAGGTGTTCCTAGGCACTTTGCCCGGCCAAGGCTCCCTGCTGTTCGACATCGAGCGGGTGGAGGTGCTGCGCGGGCCGCAAGGCACCCTCTACGGCCGCAACAACACCGCCGGCTTGGCCCACTTCATCACCCGCAAGCCCAGCGCGGATTTTGAAGCCTATGGCGAGGCCACTTTTGGCAGCTACGACCGCATCAAATTTGAAGGCGCCGCCGGCGGCTCGCTGTCGGATGCGGTGCGCGGCCGGGTTTCCTTCCTGCACGACGAAAACGACGGTTATCAGGTGGACCGGATTCGCGGCGGCCGAGCAGCCTCCGCCAACATCGAGGCCTACCGCCTGCAACTGGACATCGACCTAAGCGCCGAAGCCTATCTGTACCTGAACCTGCACGGCGCCAACATGGACAACATCCCCACCATCTACAAGCACCGGGGCTTGGTGACCGCCGCCGGCGATGACTGCGCCATTGAGGCCATCAAGGCCCGCCAATGCTTTGACGTGTTCGGCTTTCGGGACGACAATCCCGACCCGAACCGCGTGACCTTGGACCCGAATTTCGACGTAAGCTTGGAAAACGACACCTTCGGAACCTCCGCCAAGTTCGTCTGGGAGCGCGGCCCCTGGCAACTGGTGTCCATCACCGCCTTCGAGAACGTTGACAAGTCCCACACCGAAGCCAGCTTCTCCGGCATCGACCTGCCCAACGCCAGCACCTTCGCCATCGACTCGGACCAATTCACTGAGGAGTTGCGCCTGCACAACAACGGCGATTCGATGAACTGGCTGCTCGGCTTCTACTACTACACGGACAGCAAGGAGGGCTTTCAAGACGTCGGCCCGCCGCAGTTCACCTCCTTCAACAACGCCTACGACCAAGACACCGACGCCTTCGCCTTCTTCGCCCACTGGGATCGCCGCATTGCCGACCGGCTGATCGCCAAGGCCGGCGTACGCTTCACCAGCGAGAAGAAGGACGTCAGCAACGTGGTGGACCCCGGCGGCGAGTTCAACTGGGACTCACCCCCGGACATGCCCGCCTTTCCACCGTTCACGCGGGAGGACGACTTTGAGTCGGACGATCTGTCCTGGGACTTCGGCTTGAATTGGGAGCTGGGCGACAACAGCCTGCTGTTCGCCAACATCGCCCGCGGCTTCAAGAGCGGCGGCTTCAACACCAGCGGCTTCCTCGGTACGCCGGAGGAGCTCGAACCCTATGACAGCGAAGAGGTCACCATGTACGAGGTGGGCCTCAAGACCACCCAAATGGGCGGCCTGCTGCGCATCAACATCACCGCCTTCTACAACGACTACAAGGACTTTCAGGCGTTCACGCAAAATCTGCTGCCCAGCGGCACCAACACGGTGGACCGCCTGACCAACGCCGGCAACGCCGAGGTGCTTGGCTTTGAGGCGGAGCTGATGGCGGCGCCCACGGATTGGTTTGAAATGCAGCTGGGGTTGGGGTATCTGAACACCGACACTTCCGACTTCATCAATGTCGGGCTGGGCGGCGCGGTGACCGATCTCTCCGGTGCCGAGCTGGTGCTTTCCCCGGAGCTTTCCGCCAACGGCATCTTCCGTTTGATGCAGCCGATGATGGGCGGCAAGGGCACCCTGCAAGTGGATTTCAACTACTCGGATGAATACTTCTTCGGCGCCTCCAACGAGCCCATCGACGTGGGCGGCGACTATGTCATCTGGAACGCTAGGGCGGCTTGGACCAGCAATGATGGGCGCTACCAAGTGGCTGTCTTCGCCAAGAATCTAGGCGACAAGGACTACATATCCGAGGGGTTCAACTTCCTCGGCATGCAGTCCCTGATCTACAACCGCCCGCGCACCGCCGGCGTCAGCCTTACGATTGCCTATTGAAGCGGGTCGAAAGGCTTCGCCGGGAGGAGCCGGGCCGCGAATCACCGAGGCCGAGACACCTTGACCCGGCTGCCCGGCTGTGGTAAGCCAATGTTGCCCATGGACGTTGGAAAATTGCCGCTGCAAGTCAATGCCCAAACGCACCGCCGGAAGCCCACCCTGGCGCTGGACAGCCGGCGATGGCATGAACAGCTTGCCGCGCTGATTGCGGACCTGCATACGGAAGCCCTGCCCTCCCGCCTGCTGGAGACGATTTACGGCGTGGTCGCCATCGACAGCACCGTCGCCGTCATCTATCGGCGCAACGCACCGCCGATCTACCTGTTTGACGACCATCAACCAAAACGCCACGGGATAAACGTGGACCAGTATTTGGCGGGAACCTACCTGCTGGATCCGGTCTATCATGCGTTCATGCGCAACGCCCCTCCTGGGGTTTACCCGCTGAAGAACATAGCGCCCGATGAGTTCAGGCAATCCGAATACTACAGGTCCCACTATGCGCAAACGGGGCTCAGCGACGAAGTTTGCTACTTCGTCTCCTTGGACGATGGATCCATGCTGGTGCTCTCCCACGGCCGGGTTGCGGACAGCGGCGCCTTCACTGAGGAGGACATCTCCCAGCTTAAGCGCATCGAACCAGTGGTTCGCGCTACGGCCATCTCCTATTGGACGGCACTAGGCCAAGCCCGGCTGCTGGAGGGTGAAGCCGCTTCGGTCAGCCAGAAGGTGCGGCACACTCTGGAGCACTTCGCATCAGACGTCTTGACCAAGCGGGAGCGTCAGCTCGTGATGCTGATGCTGAGGGGGCATTCAACCAAGTCCATTGCCGCGGCGATGGGCATCGCCCCGGGCACGGCGAGAATTCACCGGCAGAACGTGTATGCAAAGCTCGTCGTCTCCTCCCAGGCGGAGCTGTTCTCCCTATTCATTGACACGCTGCGGCACTAGCCCGAACCTCGAGCTTCGCGCTTCCAACAAACCGACCAGGGCCGTGACGGCGCCGCCGCACCCAACAACCTCTCAGGCGAAGGCGAAAAAGCAGGCCGTGGCGATCAAGGCCGCAATCAGCGCATAGGGAAACTGCGAGAATGCATGGTCCATCGGGTCGCAGCCGCTCGCCCGAGCCGAAAGAATGGTGGCGTCCGCATAGAAGCAGGCATGGCTGCCGAATGCGCCGGCGGACACCACCGCGCCAATCACAACCGGCAGAGGAACCTCCATCGCCATCGCCAGCGGCACCACGATGGGCAGGGAGATGGCGATGACGCCCCAGAAAGTTGCGGCTGTGAAGGTCACCAGGGAAAGGGCAAGAAAGACAACGGCGGGCATCCATTGCGGCGTCATGATGGGCGTGACGGTCTGAATGACGTACTCCGCGAGTTGCAGTTGTTCGTTGATGTCCCGCAGCATGAAGGTTACGGCGATCAGCACCAACAGAGGTATCATGAAGATGAATCCATCCTTGATGGCTGCAACCGCTTCGTTCCACTTCATGACGCCTTGCGCAACATAGAACACGGCCGTGAACAGCACGGTGGCCACCATGCTTTGCAGAATATCGACCTCAAGGCCATCGGAAAAAAGCCAGAACGAAAGAACCAGCGCGCCGATGGGCACTAGGAAATTGTGCAGCCGGCCCCCGTCCCCGGAATGTTCGCCGAGTTCGATGCCGGGTTCGGAGGATCGCTCCTCGCCCCGCTCCGTCCGCAATTCAAAAGACCGCATCGGGCCGATGAGGGGAATCGCCCGCATTCCCACCAACGGCACCATCAACACCGTAGCCCATGCGTAGAACATGTAGGGAATGGCTTCCAAATAGGCTATGAAACCGCCCCCAGCCGGCGCTGCATTGTTGGTTTCCAGCAGGCCCATCACCACCAGCGCCCAGGAAGTGATCGGGATCAAAATGCAAATCGGAGCGGCGGTTGAATCCACAACATAGGCCAGCATTTCCCGGGAAACCTTGAAACGGTCGGTGAGCGACTTCACGCTGGACCCAACCATCATGGCGTTCAGGTAGTCGTCTATGAAGATGACGATGCCCATCAGCCAAGTCATGACCACCGCATAAGCGCGATTTTTCATTTTGGGCCCCATGCTCGTGCTAAAGGCCGAAACGGCCCCGCCCCGCATCAGCAGCGCGACTAGGCTGCCGAACATGCCCGCAGTGATGGTTATCCAGCCGGTGATCTCCTCCTGCATGGTGGCCAAGGCGCCATCGGTGAAGGAGCCGAAGAAATCAGCGCCGGCCAACATCAAGTGGCCGGTCAGCACACCGGCGAACAATGCATGAAGGGGCCGCCGCGTGCCGATTGCGACCACGACGACTATGGCGGTGGGCAGCAAGGAAGTTGCGCTGATGGTTATCTCCCCTCCAGCCGGCCGGAAACAATTCGCTTCCCGTAAGTGCGGCGAGAATACCACCATCCCTTGACGGGCGGATATATGGCCATCGTCATACCCCAGTCCCCGGCTCGCCGCCGCCGGCCCCTGGGAACGCGGGCCTCCGGCCCAGGCAGCAGGCCGTTGTAAGTCTCGCAACCATGCAATTGCCGGAAAAGTTCTTGCACGGCGCCCCTTGCAACACGCTGCAACGATTCCTTAAGCGGGGATTGGGTCGTCATATAGGGTGGGGGGAAGGCGGCGCCTTCGGCCGCGGCGGTCTAGGGAGGCGCACCAGCAAGCAGGAACTCCGCGCCCTTTTCCGCGATCATCACTGTCGGCGCGTTGGTGTTGCCGGAGGTGATGCGCGGCATGATCGAGGCGTCGATGACCCGCAGGCCGTCGATGCCGTGGACGCCCAAGCGGGCGTCCACCACCGCCATCTGGTCGGAGCCCATCTTGCAGGTGCCCACCGGGTGGAAGATGGTCGTGCCCAGGGCGGCGGCGGCCTGGCGGAGTTCGGCGTCGGTTTGCAGTTCCGCCCCCGGCTTCCACTCCTCCGGCGCAAAGCGCCTCAAGGCGGGCGCCGCCATGATGCGGCGGGTGAAGCGCAGCCCGGCCACCGCCACCTGCAAATCCTCGTCGGTGGACAGGTAGTTCAGCCTGATGGCCGGGGCCGCCGCCGGGTCGGCGCTCCTGATGCGCACATGCCCGCGGCTGGTTGGGCGCAGGTTGCACACCGACGGAGTGATGGCGTCAAAGGGATGCAGGGGGTCGCCGAACTTGTCCAAGGACAGGGGCTGCACATGCCATTCGAGGTCGGCGGAAGTCCGTTCCGGCCCGCTTTTGGCGAAGGCGCCGAGCTGCGAGGGCGGCATGGTCAAGGGGCCGGTGCGGCGCAGGGCGTACTCCAAGGCCATGCCCAGCTTGCCGAACAGGGCGCCGACCCGCCGGTTCAGGGTGAGGGCGCCCGGCACCTTGTAGATGCTGCGGATTTGCAGATGATCCTGCAGGTTCTCCCCCACGCCGGGCAGGTCGTTGACGACGGCAACGCCCCTTTCCCGCAACAGGGCGCCGGGGCCGATGCCGGAAAGCTGCAAAATCTGCGGGCTGCCGACGGCGCCGGCGGCCAGCACCACCTCCCGCCGCGCCCGCACCTTGCGGCGGCCCCCCGCCGCGTCCCGCACCCGAACCCCGACGGCGCGACGGCCTTCCAGCACCAGCCCCTCCACCAAGGAATGCACCTGCACCTCCAGGTTCGGGCGCCGCCGCACCGGGCGCAGGAAGGCTTTGCTGGCGCTCCAGCGGCGGCCGCGGCGCTGGTTCATCTGAAAGTAGGCGGCGCCGAAGTTGTCGCCGCGGTTGAACTCGTCAATGCTGGGAATGCCGCATTCGGCGGCGGCGGCCCGCCAGGCGTCAAGGATTTCCCAGTTGACCCGCCGCTCCTCCACCCGCAGTTCGCCGCCGGCGCCGTGGAATTCGTCCGCCCCGTGCTGATAGTCCTCGGAGCGCTTGAACAACGGCAGCACCTCCTCCCAGGACCAGCCGCGGTTGCCCAGCGCCGCCCAGTGGTCGTAGTCGCTGCGCTGGCCGCGCATGTAGATCATGGCGTTGATGGAGGAGCAGCCGCCCAGCACCCGGCCCCGGGCGTAGCCGATGCTGCGCCCGCCGAGGCCCGGTTCCGGCTCCGTCTCATAGCACCAGTCGGTGCGCGGATTGCCGATGGTGTAGAGGTAGCCGACCGGAACGTCTATCCAGAAGTAGTCGTCCTTGCCGCCCGCCTCCAGCAGCAGCACGTTCAGATCCCGCCGCGCCGACAGCCGGTTGGCCAGCACGCAGCCGGCGGTGCCGGCGCCGACGATGACGTAGTCGAACTCCATGGGCGAGGCGTTTTAGACCGATCGCCAGCCGATTGCAACGCGGCGCCACGGAGGGGCGGGCAAAAGGGGACATTAAGGCTTTGGACTGGCGATAATCGGCTTCGCGGTTGCTTTTGCCGTCGTTAGGGCTTAGCTTTTGCGGCAAAGGGAGGTTAACGCTATGGCGGCATTGGACGGCTTGCGCATTCTGGACATGACCCAATACGAGGCGGGCACCGCCTGCACTCAGTGCTTGGCTTGGCTGGGGGCGGACGTGGTGAAGGTGGAGGCGCCCGGCGCCGGGGACCCGGGGCGCAACATCGTCGGCATGAACGGCTATTTCTGGGCTTGGAACAGCAACAAGCGCTCCGTCGCCTTGGACCTGCGGCGGCCCGAAGGGCGGGACCTGCTGCTCAGGATGGCCCCCCGCTACGACGTGTTCATCGAAAACTACGGCCCCGGCGTCATCGAGAAGCTGGACCTCGGCTACGACGCGCTCAAGGCGGTGCAGCCGGACATCATCTACGCCCGCATCAAGGGCTTCGGGCTGGACGGCCCCTGGGCCGACTACAAGTGCTACGACATGGTGGCCCAAGCGGCCGCCGGCACCTTCTCCGTCACCGGCGAGGCGGACGGCCCGCCCATGCGCCCCGGCCCCACCATTGGGGATTCCGGCACCGGCGTGCAGATGGCCTTGGCCATCGCCGCCGCCTATGTGCAGAAGCTCAAGACCGGACGGGGCCAGATGATCGAAATGTCCATGCAGGAGGCCGTCACCTATTACATGCGCACGGCCATGTCCCAAACCAACTTCGGCGAACGGCCCACGCTAAGAACCGGCAGCGGCCCCACGCCCACCCTGCGCCTGTATCCCTGCAAGGGCGGCGGCCCCAACGACTATGTTTACGTCATGGCGGTAACGCCGCGCATGTGGGAGGCGCTGTGCGCGGTGATCGGCCGGGAGGAGCTGCTGGCGGACCCCCGCTTCCAGGACGAGCGCACCCGCTTCAAGCACCGAGACGTCCTGCAGGAGGCCATCGGCGCCTGGACCTCGGCGCGGGACAAGTACGAAGCCATGCGCCTGCTCGCCGAAGGCGGCGTGCCGGCCAGCGCCGTGCTGGACACCAAGGACCTCTACGACAACCCGCACCTGAACGCCCGCGGCTTCATTCAGGAGGTGGACCATCCGGAAAGAGGCCGGGTGCGGCTGCACGGCTGGCCGGCGCGCATGTCGGCCAGCAAGGTCCCCATCAAGGCGGCACCGGGCCTTGGGGAGCATTCGGCGGAGGTGCTGGCGCAAGATCTAGGGCTGGACGCCGCCAGCGTCAACCAACTGATGGCCGAAGGTGTGCTAGGCAACGGCCAAGCCAAGGCCGGTTAAGCCCCTGAGGTGCCGCATTGCGCGGCGCAAGCGGACGGAAAGCCCTCTCTCCAAGGGACAAGCGGCTTGGTGCAATAATGGGGGCAGGGAAACCAGGCCTTCCAGGGCCACTGACAAGGCTATAGCGGGACTAAAGCAGCAACAACGCAAGGAAGGAAGTCATGGGCAAGATTGACGGCGCCACCCTGATGGCGCGGAGCCTGAAGCAGCAAGGGGTGGACTGCATGTTCGGCATCGTTGGCTTCCCGGTCATAGGGGTGGCGGCAGCGGCGCAGAAGGCCGGCATCACCTACATCGGCATGCGCAACGAGCAGTCCGCCAGCTACGCCGCGCAGGCCGCCGGCTACCTCACCGGGCGCCCGCAGGCCTGCCTGACGGTGTCCGGCCCCGGCGTCATCCACGCCTTGGCCGGGCTGGCCAACGCGCAGCAGAACTGCTGGCCCATGCTCCTCATCGGCGGCGCCTCCCCGGTTTACCAAAACGGCATGGGCGGCTTCCAGGAGGAGCGGCAGGTGCAGTTGGCCGCACCCTACTGCAAATACGCCCACGCCATCGAGCATACGGCGCGCATTCCCTACTATGTGGAGCAGGCGGTGCGCCACGCCAAGTTCGGGCGCCCCGGCGCCGCCTATCTGGACTTTCCCGACGACGTCATCCGCGGCGAAGTGGAAGAGGACCGCGCACACCCAGCCGCCACCGTAGGCGAGCCGCCGCGCAGCCTGGCGGACCCGAGCGCCGTGGAGGCCGCCCTCTCCGCCTTGGAGTCCGCCGAGCGGCCCTTGGTGATCGTCGGCAAGGGCATGGCCTGGTCCCGGGCGGAGGACGAGGTGCGCGCCTTCATCGAGCGCACCCAGCTGCCCTTCCTCGCCTCGCCCTTGGGCAAGGGCGTCCTGGCCGACGACGACCCGCTCTCCGTGGGCGCCGCCCGCAGCACCGCGCTCAAGGAGGCGGACCTGGTGTTCCTGATGGGCGCCCGCCTGAATTGGATAATGCACTTCGGCCTGCCGCCCCGCTTCAAGCCCGGCGTGCGCTTGGTGCAGTTGGACATCTCTGCGGAGGAAATCGGCGCCAACGTGCCGGCGGAAGTGGCCCTGCTGGGGGACGGCAAGGCGGTGGTCGGGCAACTGAACGGCACCTTGGCGCAGCGCCAGTGGTTCTACCCCGCCGAAACCCCTTGGCGCAGCCTGCTGCAGGAGAAGGCGCAGGCGAACCTTAAGGCCGTGCGCCCGATGAGCGAGGACGACTCCAGCCCCATGAACTACTACCGCGCCTACAGGGACATCGAGGCCTGGCTGCCGGAGGACGCCATCATCATCGGCGAAGGCGCCAACACCATGGACATCGGCCGCACCCAGATGGCCAACCGCCAACCGCGCCATCGGCTGGACGCCGGCACCTACGGCACCATGGGCATCGGCTTGGGCTTCGCCATCGCCGCCGCCGTCACCAACCCAAGCAAGCCCGTCGTCTCCGTGCAGGGAGACAGCGCCTTCGGCTTCTCCGGCATGGAGATCGAGACGATGGTGCGCTACAAGCTGCCGGTGAAGATGGTGGTGCTGAACAACGGCGGCATCGGCGGCGGCGTGGGGCCGCTTGCGGAAGGCCGCAAGGTGCCGCCGCCCATCCTCACCTACGGCGCCCGCTACGAAGGCATGTTGGCCGCCTTGGGCGGCAAGGGCCTGTACGTGGAGGACCCGGCCGACCTGCGCGGCGCCTTGGACGAGGCCATGGCCTTCAACGGCCCAGCCTTGGTGAACGTGCTCATTCACCCCCAGGCCGGGCGCAAGCCGCAGCAGTTCGGCTGGCTGACGACCTAGCCGGCCGTTGCAGGGCCAGCCTAGCTAGACGCCAGCTGGGTCCGAACCTGCGCCGCTGGGGCCCTGTTCGGCGCCAACCCCATCCGGTGGGGCGCTGGCCGCTTCCTGTTGGGCACCGGCTGGCTCCTGTTCGGCGCCAGCCGGATTCGGCGGGGCGTCAACCGCACCCTGCTCGACGTCCGTTGCATCCTGTTGGGCGCCGACCGCATCCTGCGCGGAATCAACTGCTTCCAGTGGCACACCAGCCGGGGCCTCCTGAGCGCTCACCGGGTCCAGCCGCAAGGGCTTGATGGGCGCAAACATCAGGATGGTGCGGCCCACCCAATAGCGGAAGTCGCTGCCCTTGCCCATCAGCCGGGTGACCTTGTCCACCGTCTCCAGCGTGTTCACCGGCACGGCGACGTAGGGCGCCGCTTGGCCGTCCCGAACCAACTCCACATTGGGGTTGGCCAGCGCTCGACGATACCAGCCGCGAAACCAGTGGCCGGACTCCACCCAAAGCTGCCCATCGTCGTTGAGCAGGAGCAGCACCCGATCATAGGGTTCGCCGGCCGCGTCAAAGGTGCGCAGCACTGCGGTTCTGTCGCCGCCTTCCGGCTGAAAGTAGCCGATGGCGCTGTCCAGAATCAGCGCAAGGGCGACGTAAACGACGCCGATGATTGCGATAATTTTCAGAAATTTCATAGCGTTGTCCACTCCTTGCAGTCGGCCAGGCACGGCGGGCGGCTGGCCATTGTCGTTCAGGGCCCACGCAAGCGCATTGCACCTGCGCTTGTGCATCGGCCGCCCTTGCTCCGCTCAAGCCAAGTCACGCCGGAGACCTAGGCGCCTTTAGACGACTGAGCGCCGGGCCGCCCGTCAAGACTCGCCAATCGAGGCGAGGAACTCCGCCCCGGTCATGCGCGAATGGTCGCCGGCGAACGCATAGCCCGGCGGCTTTTCGTCAACGTAAATCTCCCCGGCCAACCGGAAGGGCGCTTGGTCGTCAAATGCGCCCACCCACAGGACGTATTTGTCCGCCTGCTTGAGGCGATAGAACAGGTTGGCACCGCATTCCCGGCAAAACCCCCGCTCCGCCCACTCCGACGAATCATAGCGGCGAATGTGCTCCGCGCCGCTGAACTCCACCCGCCCCACGCTGGCCGCCATGATCGGAGACCCGGACCAGCGGCGGCACTGGCCGCAATGGCAGGCCTCCACATCGGTTTCAACATCCTCCGCAACGAAGGTCACGGCCCCGCACAAACATTTGCCGGTCATTGACATGGCTGCTTCTCCACCACCAACAAACCGGATTCAACACCGAAATGGAACTGAATGGAAGCCGCAGGTCATCTCAAAGTCGTGCGTTCCCCTAACATTCATCCCAATCCCCGCTTAACAGCCTATCGGACTTGGTTTTTTTGCAACATGTAGCTTATTGAATTAAAAGCATTTTCTTATTTTCACGAAAAACATGAACTCCTTATAAATCAGGCGCTTAGCGGCAAAGTCCGACAGGCTGTTTAGGAATTGCTGAAGCGCGTTGCATGGCGCACCGTGCAAGGTTTTTCCGGCAATTGCATGGTTGCGGGACTTACGGCAGTCTGCTGCCAGGGGCCGCAATGGCAGGCCTCCACATCGGTTTCAACATCCTCCGCAACGAGGGTCACGGCCCCGCACAAACATCCCCCAATCATGGTGGTTGTTTCTCCCAAGCGCTTGCAGTAATGCGAGAGCATCGCTCCGCAGCCATTCTGACAAGCCGATGCACCGACAGCACGGCGTAAGCCGCACGGGTGCGCGCGCATCCGGAGACGGGCCGCCCCGCAGCTAGGCAAGCGGCCAAAAGTTCGGCTAATTGCTAGGGGGGTCCGGGCTTTCCATGATCCTGAGGTCCGGAGCAACTTCGGCAAGCAGTTTGTCCACCTCAACCCGCACCTCGAGCGGAGCGCCGGCACCCAACGACACGCCAAGGTGAAAGCGCAGGTCGTGTCCGGCGCTGGCCGCCAACAAGGCCGGCACCTGCTCGGCCAAATCCTGAATCTGTGCGCTATCGAGCAAGACGCTGCGCGTTGGCGGCGGCGACGGGGGCTTCATTGAGCGTTGCGGCACCCGCAGCCGCAAAAGGCCGGCGTTGGCATATTCGCCCTCCCCCACTCCGCCGCCGTCAACAAGCTCCAGCCAACGGCTGGCCACGGCCATTTTGACGCTGTCAAGGACCAAGCCCCAAGGCACCGGTTCGCCCCGTGCATGAGACAGCGCCTGCGCGATGGACATCCCGTTGGCTACGCCATCGTCCCAAGCATGGGGCAACGCCCCCGGCATGAGCTCCTGGGCGGCAATGATGGGCGGCGGTGGCAGCAGTGCGGCGTCGCCGTCGAGCGCGGCGGCCGGAACCCGCTCCTTCCAGCACGACGTGGGGCCGCTGACCAACCAGGCCGCGCCCCGCTCCACCGCTTGGGCGACGGCGTCGCGCACGGCCTGTTCCGGGCAGGCGGGGATGGCGAAGGTCTCCTCATAGCCCTCCCTGGGCAGGGCGGCGACGTGCTTGCCGGAGAAGTAGGCCAGAATCCTGGGCAGCGGCAGCGGGCCTTCCCCCCAAAGCGCCGGCAACTCTCCCGGCGCCAGCAAGCCGCAAGGCAACTCAGCCAGCTGGGCCTTTTCCGGCAGCGCCACCTCCAGCGTCGGCTCCGCGCCGGCGCCCGCATCGGGGCGCTCCCGCCACCAGGTGCGCAGGGTGCCATCCGGGCGGCGCAGCCTAGCCACCAGCAGGCCGCGCTCCACGCCTTGCAGAACCGTATCCAAGACGATGCTTGGGCGCAGCATCTTGGGCAGGCGCGGATCCCGGGAGAAGGCGCCGGCCAAATCCTTGACGAAGCGCGCCTCCTCGCCTTCGCGCCACAGGTCGTAGGGGCCGCCCGGCAGCAGCGCCTCGGCGTCCACCGGCGTCTCCTTGATGCGCGAGCGCTCGTCGTTCTTGATCTCCGGGAACAGCGGCCCGGCGGCGGCGGTGAGCTTGAAGGCGTGAATCTCGTTGCGCTCGTTGACCGTCACCACGACGGCGTAGGCTTGGCGCACCAGCGCCGGAACTTGGCCTTTGGACTCCTGCAGCTTGCGCCGCAGCCGTTCGCCGCGCAGCGGGTCCACCGCCTGATTCTGAAGCTGGCGCTGCACGTCCCGCCAGCCCAGCCAGGTGCGCACGCTGCTGCGGGCGGCGTCCAGGCCGTCCCGGGAAGGCACGGCCAGCACCAAGGCGTTGCGATGCACCCTAGGCCGGTGCGGGCCGGTGGTTTCGTCGATGCAGCGCTTGGCCGCGGCGCTGGGCTTGCCGGAATCCGACGCCGCCTCCGGGCCGAGAACCACATAGCGGAAGGCGCCGTCGTCGCCGACATCCCGCGGCGAGGCCGGCAGCAGATGCAGCTTCGCCCCGGCTGCCGACGCGCCGCCGTCCAAGGCGTTTCTGGCGCTGCGGATGGCCTCCGCCAGCGCCGCCTCCACATCGCCGTCGCTGATGCGCTGCCGGCAGGCCTCGTCGTGCATCTGCTTCAGGTTGGGGCGGTTGCCCAGCCGCCAAGCCTTCGGCAACCCCTGGGCCTCGCCCTCCTGGGCATCCTCGTCGTCCAGAAACCAGGAGATTTCCCGCCAGCGGCGCAGGCCCTTCTCCAATTCGATGGCGTCCGGCGCACCGCCGCCGGCCATGCGCAGCAACTCCGGGGTGTTGGCCTTGCCGCCGGTGGGCTGGGAGTGCAGAAAGACGGCGACCACCGCCTGCTCCGGTTCGCGCAATGGCCGCAGCGCCGGGAACTCCCCTTGGATCTGGCGGGCCTTGGCCAACTCCCCTTCCAGCAGCTTCGCCCAGTCCGTCGGCCGGCCGGCGCCGCCGGCATCCGCCACGTTGGCAAGCTCCTTCAGCGCATCCGAAGCCGCCGCCTCCTCGGGCGCCGGCAAGAGGGCCGCCGGGCCGATGAGGGGGCTTGAGTCCCATTGCTCCGCTTCGCGCAGGGCGGTGGCCAGGGTGCGCAGAATGCCCCGGGTGCGCTGGAAGCCCTCCAGTTGCGTCCAGCGGCTGTAGAAGACGTCGGTGAGGTCCGGGTGGAAGGGAAAACTCTCCAGGAAGCGGCCTTCCGCCTCCGCCCGGTCCTTGGCCGTGGTTTCATCCAGCTTGGCCAAGCCCCGCACCACGCCGATGACGTGGGAGCGATGGGATGCCTCGCCGCGCAGGCTCTCGCCGGCGAAGAAGCGCCGCCGCAGAATCTCCGCCACGTCCTGCTTGCGCACCGGCTGCACCCCTTCCTCCCGCTGGCGGCGGAAGACGCTGAACAGATCGTCCGTCAGGCGGCGGCCCAAGTCGCCCTGCTGCTTGGCCGGGTCCGTGGCCAGCAGGGAGGCGACGATGGCGGCGCTATCGACCTTCACCACCGCTTGGGTGAGATACTGAAAGAAATCGACCAGGCGCTCCCGCCAAACGGGAGCAATGCCGGCCTTCTCCCGGGCGTACATCAGCACTTCATCGACCAGAATCAGCGTCGCCAGCCCTTGCCGGGCGGGAATTTCCAGGAGCTTGGTCAGCAGCGGCTCGGCCGGGGGCGTCTCCCGCTCCTCGTCCCGGCCCTCTCCGTGCATGGCCCGCAGACCCGCAGCGCCGGCCAGCTGAAAGGCCAGAACGCTCCACGGATGGCGCAGGGTGCGGGTCTCTCCAGCCGGGCCGCGCACCCCCTCGATGCCCTTCTCCACATCGATCTTGTCGAAGCACAGGGCGGCGATGAACGCTTCGGGCAACTCCATGCCGACATGCTCGCGGAACTCCCGCACCGCCGGCACGTCCGGCAGCTTCGCCGGCGCCCGAAAAAGGTGGTAAAGGGCGATGAGGGTGTGGGTCTTGCCGCCACCGTAGGTGAGCTCCAGTTGCCGCACCGCCTTGTCGCTGCGCCCGGCCAGCCGGACCGCCACATCCTTGACCAACTCGCGCAGCGTATGGGTGGGATAGGTGAGGGCGAAGAACTGCGCCGGGTCTTCGTAAACCGGGCGCTTGCCGCGGGCCAAGGTGACCTCATGCAGGTCCGCGGCGAACTCAGCCAAGGTGAGCTCGCCGGTGCGCAGTTCGTCCTTTAGGCGAACGAAGTGGTGCCAGGGTTTTAGGGTCATGGGGTTGACCCCAAGCCATCGGCGAGAACGTTCTCCAATCGCGTTGCCAAGCAGTCGAACTCATCGCATTTCCGGCGAATGGCATTGATGTTGCAGGCAGCCTCCGCCGCCAACGGTTTCCTGCCGCGTCCAGGGGCAAGATAGAGTTTTCGCTCCCTAGCCAGTGGTTCGAAGTAAGTTTCCTTCACCTGCACTTCTCCGCGCACGTCAGTCCAACGCCAGCCTGCCGGAAGAGCCAAGCCAGCAAGCACCCACGTTTCGATTTCTTCCCAAGCATTTTCCGACAAGAACACCGTCTGTGGCTGAAACTGCGCTTCAATAGCGTTTAGCCGCTGCCTACGTCCCAAGACGCCATCCCGGTCCACGCACAGCACGAAGATGTCCATCATGCCTTGGTACTGTTCAACGATCTCCGACAATCTTTCAACTTTCAGGGCTTCGGCCACTCCGCCAAGCAGCGGATCCCGACAGATTTCGATTCGCACTCTTCGGCCGGCTGATCGAACCAAACGCTCGAAGAGTGGCCGGAGGATGTATTGGTCGTGGCGAAAGTCCTCCGGGATAATGAGCAATCTCATTGGGCAATGCCTTTGTCCGGATTAGAGAAGTAAACGGCGTTCTCCAGCCAGCCACCAGTATGGAGCCTCCCCAAACCTTGGCTGCTCCGTAGTTCGGTTGCGTTCTGCAAACTACAGATGGTTCTGATCACCGCATTATCCGTTTCCGGACAACGGCAAACGACAGACGCATTCCTAAATGTTTTGTCGCTGACTAAATTTAGCAACGCTGGGGAGTGAGTGGTGGTGATAACTTGCACATCACCACCATCGGTTTGGCTTTCCATAAGCTCTAGGAGCAGATGCAGTCGGGAAGGGTGTATGCCGTTCTCCACTTCCTCGAAAACATAGAGCCTAGGCCTGTGCTCGCTCAGCAATGCAGCCAAAATAGCAAGAAATCGCAACGTGCCGTCGGAAGCGGACTGGCTGGACACCGTCTTCCCATCATGTTCCTTGATTATCAGCTGTATTTTTCCAGATGCTTCCCTAAGGAACTTGAAATCCGCTATGTCCATGGGCGTGAGTTCCCGGGTCCATTCGAGCAGCGTCTCCTTTCTTTGCGGGTCGTCGCAGATGGCTTGCAATACCGTTGGCAAGTTTTCGCCGCTGTCGCCAAGCACCGTTTGGCCGGGAAACGCCGGCTCGCGCATTTGCGATGGCGATGGATCCAGAAAGCGCATGCTCCCAAGGTTATCCGCAACATGGCGAACCAAGTCTTTGTGGGCCTTGCGCACTTGCTTGTGTTCCCCAATCTGCGTTAGCGCCGGCTGCTCGGGACGCGCGACGACTCGGTGCCCGTATTTTCTCTGACCGGCCGCCTTCTCCATGCGCACAAAAAGATGGTGCTCGTCATCTTGGTTTCTCACCGGATCGGGTTCGGAAGGATAGCTTGTATAGAACACTCTTCTACTTGATTCCATAGGGTACTCAAATCCGCTACGTCTAGCGGCTTCCCGTAGAAAGCTTCCTGATTCCGGCAACCGCGCATACAACTTTTCTTGGCCCACACGGAAGGCACCGTCCTGCCGGGCGTTTGGTTTTACCAAAAT
The DNA here is from genome assembly GCA_965200465.1 of Candidatus Azophilus sp. Lineage (GTDB taxonomy): Bacteria > Pseudomonadota > Gammaproteobacteria > Pseudomonadales > Azotimanducaceae > Azophilus. The sequence continues at coordinate 1,676,258 of OZ241358.1, forward strand.
GGCGTAGTCAATGGTGGACTGGTTCTCGCTCAGCCCCAACCCAGTTCGCAAATGGTTATGGCTTTCATCCAACGCGAGGTCCACTTCCAACGCAAACTGCTCTTGATCTCGGCGCACAACTTCCTTTGGCGCCCCGCGGATCTGCTCCCACTCGACATGGCCGCCAGCGCCGTACTTGCCGCCGAGAATCTCCGCCAAGGTGTAGCCCCGCCCGATGCCGTGCAGGAAGCGCAGCGCATCCCGGATATTGCTCTTGCCGCTGGCGTTGGCGCCCACGATGATGGTGAACGGCCCCATGCGCAGGGTTTCGTCGGCGAAGTTCTTGAAGTTCTTGAGCCTGAGCGCAGTGAGCATGGCTATCCGTCCGAAGGGGCCTCTTGCGGCAACGGGAACCAAAGTTGCAGGGTATCTTTAAGTTCGCAAAAAGCGACGTCTTGGCAGTGCGCGAAATTCGCGGCGCTCGCGATCCTTTCGTAGATTCTTGGCGAACGCTTAAGCCTCGTGCGCCTCCTCACCGCATCCAAAGCCTTCTTTGGATCAGGCGGTTTTTGTGCGGAAGCCGGCCAAAGATCTTGTTCGCCCAGCCAATTCCTCAAACTGCCATAGCTCCCGCTCCAATCTAAGATCGGCAGTGCCTCTTGGAACCCCCAAACCCAAGCTTCAAGTTCGGGATCGATTACGATTGCCTTGGACCTATCCTTCCATCCATTTCTGCGCAAGTCCACCTCGACTCGGTTTTGAACATCCACCCTGGAACGGTCGCTGCTGCATCCGTCGCGATCGAATATAACTAGGCTGCGAGCGTAGCGGACAAGGTGTGGCCTCAAATAATCGGCCGCTTGGGTGCGGCATCCAGGGTCCCTGTTATGGTGCCGAACTACGTCGAAGTCGATTGGGGCAATCCCAAGGCTTTCGCATCGACTAAGCAAGGCCTGCATAGCAAAACTAATATCAGCATCGGCGGCCAACACTATAAGGTCTTTTTCTGCAGCGGCTTGGTTCACGAAACTATGCCCGTTGCGAACAATGCGTTTATATCGATGGAACCTTGCCAATTCTTAAGAATGGGGTGAAGATCGCCTCGAACGACGTCCGTTGCGCCCTGTTTGTCTTTTGCAAAGCAGAGCACTTCGCTCGGCTCCGCCAACTTCAAGAAAGCGGGAGAGTGCGTCGCTACGAAAACTTGGGAGTCATACGCGGATGAAAGCGAATCATAAATGGCGTCCAACGCCAAGGGATGAACGCCATTCTCGGGCTCTTCCAGCATATAGACTTGGCCGGCAAGACGGCCGGCAATTTGACCGACATGGGGCAAATAGGGAATTAGCGTAATGGCAAGAAAACGCAAGGCGCCGTCTGAAACCATCCATGAAGGCACCTCCACCCCCGTTTCGTACCTAAGCATGAGATAGGCGCTGCGATCCTCCTCCCGTTCAACAACGCGCATCCCCTCCAAGTCAGAAAGCATGGTCTGCACATGCGCAAGCCAATCCTCGTATTCAGCCCTGTGCTCCTGTTGCAGTTTCATAACCAGCCAAGGAAGGTTGGAGCCGTCGGTTGGGAATTCTCCGCGCCGAAGGTGAGGGGGGCTGGGCTGCCGAACCTTCAAGCTATCCAAAAACATGGGCTTGACGCCGCCGAGAATATCCCTGACATACACAAATGACCAAAGGCCCTTCCCTGGGCTAGGCAAATGCCCCAAGCCCAATAGTCCGGGCAAATAACCCAAAGCGGGCCTATCCGAATCGAGTTCTATTGCACTTGGCAACTTTGCCAACCGCCAGCCCCTTGCCCCCGGGCGCAACGGCCTATCCGAATCGAATTTTATTGCACTTGGCAACGCTTCTGATCCCGAAGCCTCTCTAGGGCCTTCCACAATGAACTTCACCTTATTTCTTGACCTGGAAAAGACCGGAACGCCACCTTTCGCTTTGCGGCCTAGTATTGTTTTGGGGGAGGAAGGAGGTTCCGGGAACTTGGAGGCCCTTCCACGCCCGCGCCGCCGGCTCGGTTTCGGAACTAGCATCGCCCTCTCGGAATTTATTCGGAGACCTTGGTCGTCCTCCCTTATGCACAATTCGTAACGCAGCCGCTGGCAGTCCATTCCCGCCGGAAGCGCATCGACTACGCGAGATGGAACATCGAACTCCACGGCCAGCTCAAATCCCATGTCCTGTTTCGGCCTGTTCCAAACAAGGTCCTGAAAGTTCTGGGTGCGCTTCTCCACCGCCTCCACAAGGCCGTCACGAACCAAGTCGCTCAAGAACCCTATGACGTCCAACAGCGTGCTCTTGCCGCTGGCGTTGGGGCCGACCAGGATATGGAAACTGTCCAAGTGGACATCCACAAGGCGCAGGCAGCGGTAGTTCAGGGCTTGGATGCGGCGGATCATGGGCCTAGCCTACAGTATGGTCTCTTGCTGCGGTGCGGCGGCGGCGCCTTGGGCCGCTAGGTGGTTTTGGATGTATTCAAGGGTAGCACGTTCGTCGGCGCCGGTCTCGGCCAGTTCGATCAGGGCTTGCACCACGCGGGCGAACAGTTCGTGGCGCCACAGGCCGCGGCTTTCCAGGTAGGCGTCCACGCGGCTTTGCTCGCCGGTCTTCCACAGGCGCATCAGGCGGTGCAGGCAGTCGATCAGGGGCGGGGGGCCGCCGTCGGCGGCGGGTTCGCCCAAGCCCTTGGCGCGGCGGCGGTTCCAGGGCTTCAGGCGGGCTTCGCTGCCGGAGGCTTGGCCGCTTGCGTCCTCGTCGTCTTCGCCGTCCTCCCCATCGTCCTTGGTCGCAGCGCCTCCGCCTTTAACCAGCAAGTCCAGGCGGCCGGACAGGTCGGCGTCGGAGAGGTTGCAGGACAGGGCGTAGAGGATGCAGGCCCCGGCCGGGGCGGCGGCCAGGCCGAAGTCGTTGCGGTGCAGCAGGTAGTAGGTGGTGGGGTCGTCGAGCTCCTGCAGCGCGCCATCGCCGGCCTCGAACAGGCGGCTGACCACGAAGCCCACCACCATGCGCCGCACTTGGCGCAGGAACTCCGCCACGGTCAGCCGTTCGCCGGGCGCGTCGGTGAACTTGACCAGGGGATGGCGGCTGAAGGCTTCCAAGGCCGGGCCGGTGGCCGCCCACACGAAGTCCGGGCCGCGAATGCCGGCGTCCCAGAAATCCCGCAATCGCTGCCGGATGTTGGCCTGCATCTCCGCCAGCACTTGGCGGTCCCAGCCGGGGCGGGCCGCCGCCGGGCGCTTCCTGCACACCAGCCAGATGGAGGAGGAGAGCGCCGCCGAGGACAGGGAGCGCTGCCGGTTCTGCATCTCCGTCTGAATGGGCCAGGAGCCCACCACCACGAAGCCGGCGCGGATGAGGGCGGACACCAGCGTCTCCCAAGCGTCCGGCTGCTTGTTGGCGAAGACGATCACCAGCCGCCCGTCCTCCCGCAGCGCCTCGTGGAAGCGGGCGAACGACCGCGCCATGCCGTCTTCGTAGTTGCGCTTGGAGGCCGCCCTGTCGCCGCCGAAACGGGCCGCGTCGTCGATCAACTCGCCGTCGTTCGCCGCCGCGCTCCACTTCGGGCCAAGGGGTTCGGCGAAGGCCGCGTCCGTTTCCGGGGACAGGCCGTGCAGCGCCCGCCGCAGCCAAACGTGGAAGAAGTCCATCAGGTCTGAATAGGGGATGGCGTCGTAGTACGGCGGGTCGGTGCAGATCAGGTCGATTTGCTCGGCACCGCACCAATCTTCTGTTGCATCTGCGGCGCAGGCGCTCCCCAATTGGACTTTCGGCGCAGGCGTGAACGCAGTTGCCGCGAGCGCATGATCGACGTACCGCGCAACCCAATCCGACATTCCCGAAAACCCGCCAGAACTCTCCGACAGTGGATTGACTTCACAGTAATCCCACATCATTGGGAGTGCGAAACGAGCAAATGTATGACCTATTTTTTCGCCGCTGTTGTGCCAGGAACAAACAGCGCTGCTGTAGTCTGCGAGCTTGCTGAGCACACAGGCCAAGTAAGCGGCGATGGCTTCCCGCCACTCTTGCGGATAGTCGTCCATGCGATGCCCAAGGGCAGCTCCCCCTTCTCGATCTTCCGGTGCTTTCCGCCGTTCGTTTGGATAGCCGTCCAGCCTGTCAACGGCAACCGGAAATCGTTCCCGCTGAGGGGAGGCCGTCGGCAAGCTGCTCTCGTCTGCTCCCGTTGTTTCCGTTTCGATTTGGGCGCCAGGCGCAGGAAGCGGAGCGGACGCAGACCGGCACCAGGTTGATGCCTCGTCCAGTTCCGCCCATAGGCTGCGCAGCTCGCGGATGAAGGTTCCCAACGCCAGCAGTTGCCGGTTGGTGAACAGCTTGCGCCAAGCGTCAAAGCCGTAGCCGTCAATCGAAAACGCCCGCGAAGCGCCGATGCCCGCCTTGGGCGTAGGTTCTTCCGGCAGGCCCAAGGGAAGTTCCGCATAAAGGTTGGCCAACGCCTCTTCCTCAATGCGGGCGGCATCGACTTCCTCATCCGTCGGCAGCCGGTACTCCTTGCCCTGTTGCCCTTCCACCACCACCGCCGTCAGCCTTGCGCCCAACTGCCCGGCGCGTCCCGCAGCGCGCAGATCGGCCATGGTGGCGATCACCCCACAGCAAGGGCAGGTGGCGCCACTTTTCGACATGGTGCCGGCGCCAAGCTGCTGATCGCTCTGCCGCCGCTCCCCCGCACCGCCGGCGGGCGCATCTTCTGCGACGCCGAAGGCAACGCCGTCCTCCCCCGGCTTCATGGTCAGCAGCACCCGCTTGGCGCCCTTCCTGCACAGCCAGCGGGTCTTGAGCAGCGGCACCTCCTTGCGGCACCCGGCGCAACGCAGGGTGCGCGCCCACAGATAGGCCACCGCGGGCTTCGCCACCCAACGGGGATTGGCCTCGTCCTCCAAGTAGAGGGAGTCGAACTCCGCATTGAGCGCCGCCGTGGAAACCCGCCCCGCGTCGTCCGCCGCCAGCAGTTGCCGCGGCTTGGGCCGATACCGCCTTTCCAACCGCACCGCCGCCGCCCGCCGCCCCTTGCGGCGCACCGGCTCAAATTCCGCGTAGGTGGGATAACGCGCCGCCAGCGCCCGCCGCGCCCGCTCCAGAATGCGCTGCCCCCAAGCCCGCAAATGCCAAGCGAAATCCGCCTCCACCGGAACCGGCGCATCCAAGGCATCCGCAGACGGGTGCGCCGCGCCATCGCTTCGCCCAAGCGCGGAGGGGGTTTGGCCGGTTCCCCCAGCTTCGGCTGCCGGGCGACCCACGCCCAAACTCCAGTCGCCGCGCGCAAGCGCCGAGGAGTCTTGGCCCCCCGCCTTAAGCGCTAAATGACTTTGGCTCGTTGCATCGGGCGCGGAGCGGCCCGCGCCCCTGTTTCCGGCGCCGCGGCCAAGGGCCAAGAGGGTTTGCATGCCTTCATGCGCAGGGTCTTGCTCGGTGCCGGAACCATCCTCTCCCTCTCCATGCCCCAGAGCGGCGAGGCATTGGCGCAGAGCCTTCCGCCCCTTCACGCCCTGCCCCTTCAGGAAGGCGGTGGCGAACGCCCGGTCGCGCAGCGCAAATTCCGGCAGGGGCCGCCGCTGCCCGGCCAGCAGATGCGGATAGTGCAGGGTGCAGCGCAGAATGAACCAGGCCACCGGGTTGAGGTCCGAGGCCACCGCCTCGCAGCCCAGCCGCATGGCCTCCAAGGGAATGGCCCCGCCGCCGGCAAAGGGGTCCAGAACCCGGGGCGCCCGCCCGCCAAAGGCTTGCCGAATCTGTTCCCGAAAAGCCTCAATGCCAACACCGGCGCCGCCCCCCGTGTCCAGAGCGCCCTCCCGCCCCCAATGGAGGATGCCGCCACGGGTTTCCTCCCGCATCCGCTCACCCTTGGCGTCCGGCGTCTCCACCACCGTTCCGGCCATGCGCCGCAGCACCTCCCGCCGCCCCTCGGCAGTGCCCGGGTCCGGCAGCAAGGTCGCCAGCAAAGCCGCCCGGCTAGCCGCCAAAGGCCGCCGCGCCGGCCAGATGTGCAGGGTGGAGATGTGCCCGTGCCGAACGTTCTTCTCGTGAACGGAATCCAAGGAAGCCTGCTTGAGGGGGAAGGCAGCCTCGATTAGGCGGCGGGTCAAGGGCTGACTCCCATACTATCCTTGGGTGAATATTCTTTCCACTTTTCCTTCACATAATCCCTAAAACCATCCACTGGCCGGCTTTCACATATTGGGGCCAGTTCCTGTCCAACATGCGTAAGCAACGCTTGTCCAATTTCTAAGGACTCCTTGCTATCCGGCATTTCCAAATGCATGGATGTTCCGTGGTAGTGAATCAAAAAATTCTTCAGCAGCCCTTTTCGAACATAACTGCCAACGTCCGAAAACTGTATCAAACCAATCGATTCAAGATGACTTAAACTGTCGAATGTAATCCCTTGATTTCGATATATCTCCGCCTCTGTATCGAATATTAAAGGAACTAGATCGCCAATATGCCATGCGAATCCGCACAGCTTGGAAAACAACTCTGCATCCCGTTTATCCATATCCGAAATAAAGTTAACAGTTCTCTTGGAGTAAGTTCCAGGAGAATTCGCCTCGCCGGCCAAAACCTTGGACCACAGGTTTTGCATATCATCGTCAGATATAATGCGCGATTTATCGAAGAAGTTGGCTATCCAGTCATCCTCGACCGCACTTGGATCTGCTTCTTCCTTCAATTGCGGTAGCGCTTTGGCCGTAATGTCTTCAATATTTTTCTGGCGCATTGCTTCTTCCTCCAACCACCGATTTGCTGCGCGTTTATGCAGGTCCGTTATGCGAATATCCGCCTCCGCCGCAATGATTGCTGCATCCGCCTTAGCTTTGGCTATTCGTCTGATTTGCCCCGGTTCGGCAATGCCGCCTATGGCGTTGGATATTTTTTTGACGAATGTGTTTGCCGGCCTCGAAATGTTCGACAGGTCTATTAAAGACATTATGCCTCCTGCATCTTTACAAGGCGCCGCCATCAGCAAATAGATCAATCATTGCCAACAACGAGCTAGGTTGTAAAACCTTTTCCCGACGATGCCTTCAACCGCACCGCCGGCAGTCGCTGCAAGCGCTGATTGCGCGGGTCGATTTCAACGCCCACGGATTCCAAGGCGGTCACTCCGATAATAGGCTCGGCTTTTGCGTCTCCAAACACAACCAAGCCGTGAGTGAAAGTGTCCATGAACTCGATGCGCGCACCGGCAATCCCCATGTCAACTTCGCTGCCATCGGCCAACTCATAGCGCCGCTGTTCCTCGGGCTGCAGGCCGATGGCCTCCAAATGGCATTTGGGCACCACCGAATCGGTGGCGCCAATATCCACCAGAAACCGGCCCCGCCAGCTTTTGCTGCGGTCTGCGGGATTGCGGATGGTGGCTTCAATGTGCATGACGCCCATGCTTCAATTCCTCCTGTGGTTGGGCCGCTTCATCAGGAAATTTGCTGCGTTCGGCAATGCGCCCGTAGGCCGCTGACGCCTGCAATCGCTTCTTCACCGACCTGGCCGTTCTCCCACAGCCGGAACTTCAGGCCGCGCAAGGCGGCTGGGCGGTAGTCCGGCACTTGGATGAAACGTTGGCCAACGGATGCGTGCAAAATGGGCAAGTCTGCCGCCGCCTTGCTTGGCCGGTCGTTGTCGCTGACGTGTATGGAGCGCGCATCCTGGTCAAGGACAGCGGCCATCGCGCCGGTGTGGGCGTGCAGCGGGCCGTTGACCAGCGGATTGATGGCGATGTCGTCCGCATCAAGGCCGGCGAGGGCGTCGTCTTGTTCCGCAAGCAGCTTGCGGATGCTGGCCGGGTCGCCTTCCGCTATGGCAATGGCCTTGCCAAGGGTCTCCTTGCAGCGCTCGATCATGAAGGCAAGGGCGTTGTCAGAAAGCCCGTCCGCCCAACAGCCGCCGCCAACATCGCCGTGAACCCCGGGCAACCAGACCTCCAGAATGCGTTCGGGATGGTCGGCGTCCTTGTTCATCAGCGTGGGGGTGAAGCTCACTCTGTCCTCGTCGATGGCCACCAAATGCACCGCCCTTTCGATGCGGGGATTTAAGGTGCCGTCCTCGAACACCACATCGCTGCTGATCTTGTCGCCTTGGCGATGAACGCCGTTCATGGCCGCCACGGTGTCGAACACGCCTAGGAAGGAGACTTTGCAATCCTTTCGGTCACGCAGGAGCATGCTGGCGAACTTCCGCGCCAAGGCCGCGCCGCGGCTGTAGCCGAAGATGGCCAGGGTGTCGCCCTGCCGCCAATCAGCGCCGTCGAAGTCCGCTCTGGCGTCATCGAGTATGCGCTTGGCGTCCCCCCAAGTTGGGGCGACCACCATGTTCAGCAGGGATCTGCCGGAATGGTACAGCTTGCCCAACAGCGGAATCCGGCTGTTGCCCTCCCTGGCGCCAATGCCGTTGTAGTAGAAGGCGCTTTGCCGGTTGCCGGCGGGCGTTTTCGTGGCCGAGCGGTCGTCCTCAACGCCGCCGCCCATCAATATGTGCAGCTTCAGGATGTTGGTGATGCTCTCATCCTCCTTGAAGCCGCCGGCGTCTCCCGGATCATTGCTGGTGCCGTCGAAGCAGAACGCCAATGTCTTGGGCGCAGTCTTGTCAGCCATTGCGAACTCCCGCCAATCCAGTTGCTTTGCGCTGAACTTCCCTAGGGCGCACAGTAGGTAGTATCTTTGCTCGCCCTTTCGCTTTGCAAGGCGCTACGCTAGCCATCCGCCGCCGCCAGCAGCGACTTGGCGGAGATGGAGTATGCCGAAGTTCCCCGGCTGCTCGCCAGCAGTTGATGGAACGGGTCGCGCACCCGCACCAGTTGCGGGGACGGGGTGGCGCAGTCGAACACCACATAGAGCCAGTAGCGCTCGCCCAAGTGGCAGGCCTGCTTCCATTCGTTGGCCTCCATTTGCACCGCGCCGCGCCCGGCGCGGCCCTTTACCTCGATGCAGCGCTGCCCGCCGTTGGGATGGGTGGCCAGCAGGTCGAAGCCGGGCCAGTCGGGCAGGCCGGCGGCCCGGGCCAGCGCCGGTTTGGAGACGTCCCGCACTGCGGCGCCCCGCTGCCGCTCCCAAGCGCCGGCGATGCGCACGGCCATTTCCTCAATGCGTTCGTCGTAGCGCTGCGCTTGGTCTGCGTCCGTGGCCGGCACCGCCAGGGCGTGGAGCAGGAACCGGACCTCGCCTAGGGCGATGCGCTCCGGCGCACTCTCCAAGGCTGCAAACGCTTGGGACTGCTGCGCCGCCAGCGCCCTTTGCGCTTGCTTGGCCGCTTCCAGCTCGCTCGCCTCCGCTCCTTCATCCTTGTCTTCGTCCTTGGCCAGCGCATGGGCCAGACGGGTGCGGCGGGCGGCCAGTTCGGCAGCCTGCAGGTCGAAGCCGGCGGCGAGGCGGCGGCGGCGTTCCGGCAACGCCGCCCGCAGGGCCTCGCGGCGCTGTTCGACGAATTGGATTTCCGCCAGTTGGTTGAGGAAACGGGCGGCGTCCGCCCTCATGCCGATGCCCCGGCCAGCCAGCGGCACGGCGCCCGGCGCGATGTGCCCCGCGCCATGCAGCAGAAGCAAGGGTTCGATGGCGCTCTCCTCAGGTTTGCCAGCCGCTTCCTGGCGCACCGCCAGCAGCCGGCGCTCCAGAACTTGCGGGGCGGCCCCTGCATCGTCCGCCTGCAACTGCACAGTGGCGATTGCCAAGTGCAACAGATAGGGCGCATCCGCCTTGGGGTCGATGAAGATGGCGCCGCGCAAGGCGTCTTGGGAGAAGCGGGAGAGGACCTGTTCGGCCAGCGCATCGAACACCGGTTCGCCGGGATGCAGCCAGATGCCCTCCGCGTCCTGCGCCGCACGTTGGACGCAAAGGTGGGTTTGGGCCGTTGGAGGGTAGCGCTCCAAGGCCGGCAGCAGGCCGTCGAGCGCACCGATGCGTTGCGGGGCCAAGGCGAAATGTCCGTCCAAGTCGCCGCGGATGTCCAAGCCCAGGAGGGCGGCGCTTTTCTCCACGAAGCGCCGCACATAGCCGGGCAGCAGTTGCAGGTAGCGCTCCCGCTCCAAGTCCCCGCGCAGCCCGTCCAAGCGGGCGGCCACCTCGCCCCCGGCGCCGTAAACCTTCTCCTCAGCCGCCTTGATGCCGGCCACCCGTTCGCTGGCCAGCGCCTCGCCGATGCGGGCCTTGGCGCTGCGCTCCCCCTCCTCGGTCAACGCCTCGATCATGTAGTCCTTGAGGGAGGCGTTCTCGAACAGCCGGCCGATCACGTCGAACACCTTGTCCGAACGCAGTTGCCGCCGAATCGCCTCCAGCTTCTCCAACAACACTTGCAGCACCCGTCCCTCCCGGGTGCTGCCCGCCACCAAGTTGACGATGTAGACGTCCCGCCGCTGGCCGTAGCGGTGGATGCGGCCCATGCGCTGCTCCAGGCGGGCCGGGTTCCAAGGGATGTCGTAGTTGGCCATCAGGGCGCAGAACTGCAGGTTGATGCCCTCCCCGGCGGCGTCCGTGGCGACCAGATAGCGGGCGCCGTCGGCCTGGCGGAAGCGCTGCACCTCCCGCTCCCGCTCCGGCCAAGCCATGCCGCCATGCACCTGCGCCACCCGCCCGGCGTGGCCCAGCCCTTCCAAGCGGCGCACCAGATAGTCCAAGGTGTCCCGATGCTCGGTGAAGATCAGCCATTTCTCCTGGGCGTGGCGCGGCTCCTCCAGCACTTCCCGCAGCTTCTCGAACTTGGATTCGTTGCCGGAATCCAGAATGGCCCGCGCCCGGGCGCTCAAGCCGCCAAGGGTTTGCAACTCGCTTTGCAAGTCTTCGATGGTGGCCGCCACCACAGCGCCGAGCACCTCGGCTTCAAAGCTCTCGCTGGCTTCCCGGCCGTCCTCGCCCAGCGCGTCTTCGTCCGCGCTGCGTTCGTCGAAGTAGTCCGTTCGATGGCGGCGGTCCAGGTCGCGCTGGCGGCGGCGCAGGTCGCCGGGGCTCAAGCTGCCGTCTTGGAGTTCGGCGACGGTGCGCCGCAGTTTCTCCGCGCGCCGCTCCAAGGAGCGCAGCAGCGCCCAGGAGGAACTGGCGAGGCGCCGCTGAAAGACGCCCAAGGCCAGCCGCGCCGCGCCTTGGTTGCCCAGAATGCGCCCGTAAGTGTCGCTCAAATAGGCGCTGGTGGCGTCGTACAGGGCCTGCTCCCCTTGGGTGCCGGCGCTCAGGTCGTAGCTGAAGGTGTCGCAGACGCGCTGCCGATAGAGCGGCCGGCCGTCCAGCCCGACCATTTCCTCCTTGGTGCGGCGGATGAAATGGCGGTCCCGCTCCTGCACCGGGAAGCGGCGGCAGGCTTCCCCGGTGGCGAACACCTGCGGGTCCAGCAAGCGCCAGAGATGGTGGTAGGGCGAATCCTTGCCCATGTGCGGGGTGGCGGTCAGCAGCAGCAGATGGCGGGCGCACCAGCGCAGCCCGGCGTAGTCGCCTTCCGGCGCGGCGCAGCCAGCCAAGGCTTCCGCCAACCGATAGCGGCGCGTCTTGCGGGTGCGGTGGTTGTCCGTGGCCGCCGCCAGCTTGTGCGCTTCGTCGAACACCGCAAGATCGTAGGCGGGGGTGTCGGCGCGGCGCAGCCGGTCGAAGACGCCCTCCCCGGCCAAGGTGTCCAGGGAGACGATCGCCAAGTCGCCGCCTTCGCCGCCAAAAGGGTTGCCGGCCCTGGCGTCCGCGCCGGTGACTATGCGGAACGACAATTGGAACAGGGTGCGCAGTTCCCGCTCCCAATTGCCCACCAAGCCGGCCGGCGGCACGATGAGCACCCGCCGGATGCGGCCCCGGCCCAGCATTTCCCGCACCGCCAAGCCGGTCATGATGGTCTTGCCGGCGCCGGCGTCATCGGCCAGCAGGAAGCGGATGGGGTCTTGGGCCAGAATGTGCTCGTAAACGGCGATGCGCTGGTGCGGCAACGGGTCGATGCGGGAGATCTCGCTGGCGAAGGCGGGGTTGAACTGGTGGCCGAAGGCCAGCCGATGGGCCTCTGCCACCGCCAGAACCGCTTCGGGGTTGCCGGCGAAATCCAATGGGGGCGACGCGGCTGGCAACACCGACGCCGGTGCCGCTGCGCCGCCGGCCGCCGGCACGGACGCCGTTGCCTCAAGCTCCTGCAACCGCTGCAGCGCCAAGCGCCTGGGCGTGGATTGGCGGGACTCCCAGCGCAGCACGGTTAGCGGGGTGACGTGCAACTGCTCGGCAAACTGCTGCTGAGTCAACCCTAGCTGCATGCGCAGAAGGCGGATGCGCGGACCGTCCATCGGCGGCGCAAGATGACTGGGCTCTGCTTCGGGCATGGCGGGAAATGCTAGGCCGCATCCTCCTTGGCTGCAACCAGCCTATCAAATGATACCCCGATGCCCCAACAAGGGTTTGCAGTGGATGCTGATCCGGCAAAAGCATGGCGCTGGGGCACATTCCTTGTGTTGGGATTCGGCTTGCGGGTGCTGGGGCGGGCGCCGCCATCGTCGCCCAAGATCCGGCCCCGGTCAGCTCCGGCGGCGGAGCAGCCAAGGGTTCCGGTAGGCCATGTCGCAAACGCCAACGGCGCAACTCACACAACCACGCAGCGGCGAATTCGCACACAGGATCGGGCGGATGTCGTTGCGCGCCTCCCTTCCGAACCGGGCAAGCTGCCCGCATGGACGACCCCATCGACAAGGCCGCCTTCGCCCACCCCGCCATGGTGCGCGACCTCATCCGCCTGCTGCCCCGCAGCCTGACCGGGGACCTGGACCTGCGCACTCTGCGCCGCCTGCCCTCCGCCAACGTCGGCAAGGGCGCCAAGCAGCGCCTGGCGGACATGCCCCTAAGCGTCGGCTTCCGGCCCTCGGCGGGACGCCCGGAGGGAAGTCGGCTGCTGCTGATGCTGGAGTTCCAGTCCGCGGTGGATGCGCACATGGCCCTGCGCCTGGACGCCTACGCCGCCCTGGCCCGGCAGGACCTGCTTCGGCGGGGGCTGCCGGAGCCGGGCCGGGAGCTTCCCGAAGTGCTCTGCGTGGTGGTTTACACGGGCCGCGGCCGCTGGACCGCGCCCCTGAGCCTGGGCGGGTTGACGGCGGCGGGGCTTGGGGCGCGGCTGCCCATGCAGCCGGAGTTGCGCTACTTGGCGCTTGACGGGGAGTCCGTTGGGGAGCAGGATGCGGAGCGTGGCCGGGGCGGCAACCGGGCCTTGGCGCTGTTCGCCCTGCAGCGCTGCGGGCGGGCGTCGGAGTTGCCGGGTCGGGTCGGTGCGCTGTTCGGCTTGCTGCGCGGCCCCGGCGATGCGTCCTTGAGGCGGGATCTCAGGGACGTGCTTGGGGCGATGGTTGCGAAGAGGTTTGGCGGCGGCGGCGCGGACGTGCGCCTGGCGCTGGAGTTGATGGAGGATCCGATGGGCTTGGCGACGAGGTTTGACGAATGGGAGGCGGAGTTCCTCCAAAAGGGCCGCGAAGAGGGGCGCACGGCTGGGCTTGAGGAGGGCTGGGCGGCGGAGCGCAGCCTGCTGCGGCGACAGGCGGCGCGGCGCTTTGACGCGGCCACTGCGCAGGCCCTGTTCGGGCTGCTGGCGGAGGTGCGGGACGCGGAGCGCTTCGCGGAGGTGGGCGAGCTCATCATCGACTGCGCCACCGGCGGCGAACTGCTAGAGCGGGTGCGGCAAACGAACGGCGAGCTCGCCTAGGGCTTGCGCGCCCGGCTTCAAGGCGGCGGCCATTCAAATAATGGAGATAAAATGGAAGTTCCGGGCGCGGGCGGGGTCGGGTTCGCCGGCCATGCGCCAAGTTCTTCGGCGGGCCGGGGAGAATGCCTTGGAGCGCTGCAAAGCCCATCCCCAAAGGGGTTTGCGGCCCGTCCGGTCCGCGCTGCGGGCAAGGACGGCAATCCGACCCGCCCCGTCCGCCGCAACGGCGGAGCGGGGAGGCCGCCGATGGCCCGTGAACGAAAAACTTGTTGACATTCGGAAATTCGCCCGTATGGTGCGCAACCCTTAGGCGGGGCAAGGGGAGCCTTCCGGTGAATTTGCGCACTCAAAGCGGATTTCGGCTGCGGCTTGCGGCCATGACGGCGGTTGCCGCCGCCGGCTCGCCCGCGGCTGGCCCGCGCATCGCCCCCCCCCCCCCCCCCCCCGTGCGCGCGAGGCGCTAAAACGGACTAGATTCCTTGGCGGGCGCCTCCGCCGCCTTCGCCCGCTGCTCCAACTCTGCTGCTTCGCCCTCGCCGGCCTGTCGTCGCTGCCCGCGGATGCGCAAACCACGCCGACCGTTTCCGGCGTGGCAATCACGTCCACGCCCACTATTGGGGACACCTATTCCTCTAGTCTATGGGAAGATGATTTTCCCATTTCCGTATCAGTTTCCTTCAGCGAAGCGGTCACGGTCACCGGCGCCCCTCAGTTGGCGCTGACCATCGGAACCCAGACCCGGCAGGCCGACTACCAGTCGGGAAGCGGCGCCAGTTCCCTTCGCTTCGGCTATCAAGTGCAGTCCTCGGACGTCGACGCGGACGGCGTCAGCATCGCCGCCAACGCCCTGACGCTGAACGGCGGAACCATCCGGAGCGCCGGCGGCGTCAACGCCAACCTCAGCCTCGGCGCCCACGCCGTATCCAACGCCTCCGGACACAAGGTGGAGGGACGGATCCATCTCTCCATCGCCTCGTCACCAGCCGTTGGCGACACCTACGGCGTCAACGAGTTTGTCGCGGTTCGGGTCGGCTGGCAATTTGGCGCTGCCTTTCGCCCCGCCACTCCCGGCGGGTCGGGAATTGCGCGGCTGGCGCTGACAATCGGCTCAGCCACTCGACAGGTTGAAATGCCATTGACGGATGGATTGATCGGTAATCGACTGTTATTCGCCTACGAAATCCAATCCGGGGACGTTGACGCGGACGGCCTGAGCATCGCCGCCAACGCGCTGACGGTGACCGGCGGGACGCTCCAGTACGTCGCCGACGGCACCCCCGTCCACCTGAACTTCGGCACCCATGCGTTCGCCAACGACGACAACCGCAAGGTCAACGGAGGCACCGACAATGCGCCCGTGGTGCGGTTAATACGGCCGATCGTTAATCCCAACGGCCTAATAGTAACACCTCCCACAGCCCGCGCTTGGCATATTGGGGAGCGCATTGAACTGGCAGTCGCTTTCAGCGAGCCGGTTTCAGTCACCGGCACCCCACGTTTGGCGCTGACGATCGGGACAAGCACCCGCCAAGCGGAATACCTGAACTGCGGTGCGTCGCTTGCATCGTTTGTTCGGACGGTTCTTGCTCCCGGGTCGCGTTGTCCGGAAAACACCCTCGTGTTCGGGTACGTCGTGCAGTCTTCGGACGTTGACGCGGACGGCATTTCCGTCGCGTCCACGGCGTTGACGCTGAATGGCGGGACGATCTCGGACCGCGGCGGAAACGCAGCCAACTTGGCCCTAAACAGTCTGCCGTTATCAATCTTCAATAATCCGCTCGCCCCTCGCAAGGTCAATGGCGGCATGGACTCGGCGCCATTTTCTGTTTTCTTCATGAACGGGCTAGAAGACCTAGACGGCAGGGGCTTTTTCCCGCATGTCTCCCGCCCGCAGAGCGGCACCGCCTTCGTCGCCGGCGAGACCATTGAGGTGACCCTGCTGTACAACGAGCCGGTCAGAGTCACCGGAACGCCGCAGTTGGCGCTGACGGTCGGGACCTGGACCCGGCAGGCGGTCTACCTGCGGGGTGCGCACTACGTTGGGGATCCGGCCGGAACTCACCGACTGCTGACTTTTGGCTACACCGTGAAGTCGTCCGACGGGTCCCGGTTCGGAAGAATCAGAATTGCGACGAACGTGGCGCTGAACGGTGGGACGATCCGCGACAGCGGCAACAACAACAACGCCGACTTGACCATATTTCCCAGTTCCCTTGTCGCGGGAGTCAACGGCGGAATTTCCCTTGGAGGCGGAGCTCCTCCGCCCCCGGCGAACGAGCGGCCGGTGGCGGTCGGGGAATTCGGGGACGTTGACTTGGACCCCGGCGAAAGCATGGAGGTCAGCCTGCTGGGCAAGTTCCGGGACCCGGAGGGCGGGGCGCTCGCCTTTTCGGCGGAGTCGCTGAACCCGGAGGTGGCGGGCGCCGTCGTGTCGAACGGGAGGCTTTGGGTGGACGGGCGCTCGGCGGGGCAGGCGACGGTGTTCGTCACGGCCGAGGACTCCGGCGGCCTGAGGGCGCGGCTGGCCTTCAAGGTCAGGGTGGGCCGGGTGTTGTCGTTCGTCCGGGGGTCGGCGTCGGCGCCGGAGGGCGGCGTTGCGCGCCTGGGGCTGGAGTTGAACAGTCCTTCGGAACGGGCGGTGGTCGTGGGCTGGGTTCTGGAGGCGGACGGGGATCCCCTGACGGCGGACGCGGACGCGGACGACCACGGCGCCCCCACGGAGGGAGCGGCGACCTTCGCCGCCGGGGGGACGGAGGCTTTCATTGAGGTTCCGATTCTGGATGACGGCGACATAGAGCCGGCGCGGGAGTTCCTGCGGGTTCGTCTGCTGGCGCCGGCTTCGGAGGCGGACTGGGCGCTGGGGCTGGCGACGGCGACGGTGGTCGTGCAGGAGGGCGTGTGCGACCGCAGCGCCGAGGTTCGGGACGCCCTGCGGGGTTCGCGGGAGTGCTGGGCGCCTTCGGTTCGGGACCTGGCCGGGCAGGGCTATTTGGATCTGCGCGGGCGGGGGATCGCTGCGCTGCGGGGGAAGGACCTTCTGGGCCTGTCCGGGCTGCGGGTGCTGCACCTGCACCGCAACCGGCTGGCGGAACTGCCGGAGGGCCTGTTCGCGGGCCTGGGGTCGCTGGAGCGCCTGCGCCTGGACGGCAACCGGCTGGCGACGCTTCCGGCGGGGCTGTTCGAGGACTCAAGCCGCCTGTCGTCCCTGGACTTGTCCGGGAACCGCCTGTCCGGCCTGCCGTCCGGGCTGCTGTCCGGCGCCCCTTCGCTGTCGCGGCTGGACCTGTCCGGCAACCGCGTCGAGTCGCTGCCGGCCGGCTTCTTCACGGGCGCAAGCGGGCTTGCGGAACTGAACCTTCTGGACAACCCCGGCGCGCCGTTCACTTTGACGATGAATCTGGCCCGCACGGACGCGGAGCCCTGGGCGCCCGGCCCGGCCACGGTGGCGGCGCGGGTGCGGGAGGGCGCGCCGTTCGCCCTGTCCGCGAACCTGGCCGTGCGGGGGAGCGCGGAGCTTTCGACGGAAACGGCCCGCATCGGGGCCGGGGAGACTTCCAGTGCTTCCATCATGGTTGCGCTGACGGCGGGCGGGGCGGCGCGGCTGTCGCCGGCCGGCGCGCCCGAGGTTCCGGCGGGCCTGTGCGGGGACGTGCAGGACGGCCGACATCCCTGCTTCCAGGGGATTCGGACGGCCGCGGGGCCGGGCCTATTGCTCTTCAAGCGCCCGCCGCGCCTGGTTCGGGCGGTTCCGGGCCTGGAGGCCGAGTCCCTCGGCGGTGCGGCGTCCCTTGACCTTGCGGAGTTCTTCAAGGCGGACGGCGGGGAGGAACTGACCTGGGCGGCGGAGTCGAGCGATGCGTCCCTGGCGTCGGCGCGGGTGGAGGGGGGCGTTCTGAGGGTGCTGCCGAACGGCGACGGCCTTGAGGGCTTCGTGACGGTCACCGTGACGGCGACGGACGCGGACGGGCTGTCCGCGGAGGCGGCCTTCGAGGTGGAGGTTCTGCCGGAGTCGCGCCCGTTCTCGCGCGGCTGGCGGCTGCTCTGGCTGACGGGCGCGAGCGCGCCGGCCGCGGACGCCTCCGGCGAACTCCCGCCGGGCGCCGAACCCCAATGAGCTTCAAGGCGGGCGGCATGCCACTGGGTTCCAAGACACTGAACCAAGCGGCCAGGGCCGTCCCGAAGTCGTGCGCACCCCTTGACGGTGGGATGAAGGCCCAAAACGAACCGGGAAAATCCACGGACGGCGGGAGTGCCGGCGTTCCAGAGGCGTGAAGGGAGCGCTTTGGCGGGGGAAGCGCAGGCCCGCGCGGACTTTGGAATGATCCCGAATCAAGCAACGAACGAAGGAGACGAGCGATGAGCGGAAACAAAACGACGGCCGGCGCCAAGCTGCGCGCGGCGGGCCTGCTGTGCGCGGCGCTGGGGGGCCTGGCGCCCGGGGCGCAGGCGGCGGAGATGCGCATGTCGGCGGCGGTGGTGCGTACGCTGGCGGCGGAGGACGGGCGCTACGGGGGCTGCATGGCGCAGCTGGGGGAGTCCGTTGCGGAGGCGACGGGGCTGGACTGTCCGGGGCGCTGGGTGACGTTCGGCTGCTCCGGGGAGCACGTCTCCAAGGCGGCGGCGCGGCGTCTTTACGACGCGGCGCAGTTGGCGTTCATGTCGGGCCGCCGGGCGGTGCTGTGGGTGGACGACGGGCGCCGGCACGGCGGCTACTGCCTGGCCCCGCGCATCGACGTGCTGGCGGAATGACCCGCTCTGGGATGGCGCACGGCAAGCTCCCCCGTCGGCAAGTTGGCCGGGATGCGCCCAGTGCCGAGAGTGCCGAAACACCAGTTCAATGGACATGCCGCAAATGAAGGACTTCCTGCTGTTCGCCCTTGTTGCCGTCCTCATTGCCGCAGCGGCCTACTTTGGCGTCCGCAACGCTGGGAAGACGGGCCAGGAAGCCCTGAACCGATCAGCTTTCATAAGGGTGTTGGACGCCGGGGCCTGCAACATTCGGGAAGGCCGGGTGCGAATTCGTAGGGCGGCAGATCCTCCGTTAGACAGGTCTGGATTGCATTTCGCCAAAGCTTGGTAATGACCGCCGGCTTCTCAACATGATTTTGATACAGATAATCCTGTTTCCATTTCACTTTTTGTTCCGCATAGCTGCGCGGACCATCCTGCTAATTTTCACATTGGAAGCGGCATTGATTATCCCCATTTCGCTGATTATTGCATGGATGGCACTTAGAGAAGACGCGCTCGCAGAACTGCCCGATTTTCTCACAAAGTTCCTTAACGTCTATGTCCTTCTCAGCACCTTGGGCGTATTTGGTGCTGTTCTGAAGCCAATCTGGAAAGCCGTCCTCAGCACTCTTTCTAAAATTGGAAAGGCAATCCTGGAGATTGTTGGAGACGGCTGGATGCCATATCCTGCATTGGACTTCCGCAAAAGCATTGCGGTGACTCGGGAACGCAACATTGACCTGTGGTTTACAAGTGCAATAAGGGCGAATGCGTACTCTTGGCAATTAGTCATTGCCTCGTCCATGGCCGTAATACTAGTGCTGTTGGCCTATTTGTCAATGACTAAGGATAACCAGTGGAGAACTAAGGATAACCAGTGGAGAAATGAGGTCCTCGGTTATCTTCATGATCCGCCGCCGCATGTGGTGGTCATGGCGCCAAATGATCCCGTCAGTTCATATTTATTTCAAAAGGGAACGGTGTTTTCGTTGCCTTTTGTGGAAGACGGAAGCCCTAGAACAGGTGCCGGAATTTGTCTTACCGACTATCACAAGGCGTGGTTGGCCGAATTCAAGGATGCTGTCGTCAAGTGCTCCGAGAAGTCGAAAGTGCTGTTGGAGGTTGTGGGATTTGCCAGCATTGCACCTGACAAGGGGGAAGGTCTTGGCGGAGGCGGGGGCTTCCCATCATCGGTTCCATTGAATTGCGAAATAGGCAATCGCCGAGCGGAGGAAGTGGTTGACTTCCTGATTGCTGATGGTGGAAGCGATCTTGCATGCGGCACTGGCGCCGACAGGCGCCGCGATGGTGATGATCGCTACGGCAGGAAGAACCAATGCCAAAGGTCAAAATCAAAATTTGAATTCGAAATCGGCCCAAAATTGGGTGTGAAAATTTCCTATAAACCATGGGCGTGCCATAACCAATTGGCGTTGGAAAAGCCGGCGGATGACGGGTGCCTTGAGCGCGGCCGGCGGCGCTACGCTGTGGAGTTCCTGAATCGCTCCGTGCATCTGAAGCTGGGCAACGACGCCTGCAAAACGGAGCGGACGACGGCTAAAGCGGATGTCGGGGAGCTGGATGATCCTGTGAAGTCGTTGCCGCCACGGGAGGAACGGCCGCCCTCAGCCGCCTAGGTTGGCGCGGGCAAGGCTTTGGCGCTTTCCGCAGCACAGGATTGCGTTCACATGGTCGGCGCTTGGGGCCGGCGCCGTTAGGATCTTGGCCACGGCTTCGGCAACCGCACTGTGAGGCGGGGCGTCAAGGTGCGGCTCGGCTGGCTGAAGGGCGGTGTGACGGCCACGGATGGCTCCGGCGAGGCGGGGCCGGGCACCCGCCCTTGGTCCCATTAAAAGGTCTTGACTGGTCGAATGCGGCCGGTCAAAATTTCCAATGTGCATAAAGTGGGCCTAAACAGGAATCCGCAACGAGATCATCGATCCTTGTGAAGGCCAAAGGTTTGCAAGCGCTGGCTGCATTGCCTGTTTGGTCTGCCCTGGAGATCGCAGCGTCAAGCCATGGCTGGGGCAGTGGTTAAGCCAAAGGTCGGGAAGAACTCGGAGAGGTCTTGCATTTTTGTCGGGAGATATGCCAATGATCGAGCAACGCTTCAAAAAGATCTGGGGGCAATTGCAGGGAAAGAAGCCCCATCTGCCGCATTTTCTTTCCGAAATCCACTTAGCCGGCATCCGCGGCATAGACGACATTCGAGTCAGGTTTGACTATCCGGTGAGCGTTATCGCCGGCGGCAATGCCAGCGGCAAGTCAACGGTGCTTTTCGCTGCTGCCTGTGCTTACAAGGTTCCAGGATCAGGCGTGAAGGACTTTGTTCCCTCCACGCTCTTTCCCGACTATCGCCCCAAGCTAGGCGATCGTTCGGACGGGAGGGAGGAGATCGTCATAGAATTTGATTATTCAACGCCCAACGGACGACAGTCCATGCGATGGCGTCGCACCAAGGGATGGAATCGCAGCTTTTTGGGCCGCAAAAATGCCGCACAACCGGAACGCAGCCTCTATCTAAGAACCCTAAGTAACCTCAGCAACCCCTCAGAAGTGCGCGGCGTACTCAGCAGCATATCAAGATTGAACTCCCTTCCGAAGGAAAAACCCTTGACCGCCTTGCAGATCGAGTTCGCACAGCGGATGCTTCCCTTCAAATATTCAGAGGTTGTGGATCTTTACAGCGGCAGCAAAAATTTGCTCTTCGCGGCTCAGGAGGGCGGGGCGGCGTATTCCGAATTGCACATGGCCGCTGGCGAACGAGCCATCCTGCGACTATCACAGGAAATTGCCCAACTAGACGGCGCCTTGGTGCTAATTGATGAGGTGGAGGTTGGGCTACACCCTTGGGTGCAGCAGCTTCTTATGCTGCAGTTGCAGCAACTTGCTTTGCGCAACGACCTGCAGATCATCGTGACTTCGCATAGCCCAGTTGTGCTCGATTCAGTGCCAAGTCATGGGCGCGTTTTTCTGGAAAGGGACGAAACAGGCCGAGTTTCCGTTCTGCCACCATACCGAGACTTGGTGCAGGACGCCCTGTATGGAAGGTCTGGCAACACCCTTAACGTACTTTGCGAGGACGATGCAGCGGAAGGCATGTTGCACGGCATTTTGGACGTTCTGCTCATCAAGCATAGGGTCAGACGGGAGTCAGTTCGCATTGGGCGGGACACCGGCGCCAGTGAGTTTCCGGCGCATGCCTCAGCGTTCAGAAAATTTGGGCAAATAGACAATTTCGTTTTTGTAGTCGATGGCGACGGGCAGGGCAGCGAAATTGAACAAAATATAAGGGAAGCAGCAAAACGAAGGGATGTTCCAGTATTGTTTCTTCCCGGCGGGGGCGCACCGGAAGTTTGGGTGTGGAAAAAGTTGCAGAGAGCATCCATTGATGTGGCGCAGACGGATGTGGCGCAGACGCTTGGCATTGATTCGGGCAGTCTTTCGGAAAAAATCAATCAACTAGAAGCAATTTATCGGGCGGCGTCTGATCGACCTTCGACAATTGCTAAACACAAGCTCCGCAATTTCGCGGAAGATCTCGCGTGGAACACTCCTGATGTCTGCCGGGTGATTGCTAGGCTTGAGGCTGAGCGGCCGGATAGTGATATTCAGCTTCTGTCTGCAGGGCTGGAGCAGGCGCTCCTGCAATGGCGCGACACCTCATGAGGGCGATCAACCAACGGCAGACTCACCTTCGGTGGACCCGGAAGTGCATGGCGGCGGCGCAATTCGGCGTTCGATGGCTATTGGCGCAGGGTCCTTCACCCAGTCACCGTTCGGTGGGCTGGTTTGCGGGGGCCTAGCCGCACGGGTTCGCCCACCCAGGCGCCGATGTTTTCGCCGCTGCGGCCGTCGGCCAGAAGGTCCAGCAGCAAGGCGGCGATTTGCTCCGGCTGCATCCAGGCGGCGGCTAGGTCTTGCGGCGGATCCCCGTCCCAGAGGCCGCGCAGCATGGCGGTGTCAACGGCGCCCATGCACAGGGCGTTGACGTGGACGTTCTGGTCGGCCAGGGAGCGGGACCAGGCTTGGGTGAAGCCGTTCAGCGCCCACTTGGAGGCGTTGTAGAGGTCCGTGTCCGGGCTGTTGGTGCCGGGGCTTTTGGCCGGCAGGACGTAGTAGGTGCTGATGTTGACGATGTCGCCGCCGCCGCGTTCGACCATCAGCGGCACGCACAGGCGGGAGAGCAGCAGGACGCCCATCAGGTTGGTGTCCATGATGAAATCCCAGTCCGCCACGGCCTTGTCGTAGGAATCCGTCACCGGCGTCCGCCGCCAGCGGCCGGCGTTGTTGACCAAGAGGTCCACGCCGCCGAAGGCGCTGCCGGCTCCGTCCACAAGGCGCTTGAGGTCGTCCAGCTGGGAGACGTCGGCAACCATGCCCTGCACCCTCCCGGCCCGGCCGTCGCCCGCTTGGGCCTTGGCGGCGGCCTGAATGCCGGCGGCGACGGCCGGCGTTTCCGCAAGCAAGTCGCAAAAGGTCACGTCAGCGCCCTGCCCCGCCAAGGCCTCCACGAAGGCGCGGCCCAAACCGGTTGCGCCGCCGGTGACGACGGCGGAGCGTCCTGCAAGTGTGCTCATCGGCTATTCCCCCTGTCCTCCGTCCATCGGCTTGCTCCCTCCCATCAGTCCGCCTCCGCCATGAAGTACGGATTCCGGCGCGGCGGCGGCAGCACCACGGGATGGCCCATGGCGAAGCCGATGTTCTCGCCGGTGCGCCCGTCAGGGCCTTCGGCGATCAACTCGATCATCACTTGGGCGATGTCCTCCGCCTTCATCCATTGCGCCACTTCCTCCGGCGGCGGGTCGAAGTTGTGGAAGCCGCGCAGCATGTGCGAGTCCGTGGCGCCCATGCAGAAGGCGTTGACGCGGATGCGATGGGCTTTAAGCGCCTGGCACCAAGCGAAGGTGAGGCCGTTGACGCCCCATTTGGCGGCGTCGTACAGGTCCATGGCCGGGCCGCCGCCGGTGGGCCGGGGGGCGATGTCCAGAAACGGGCAGTTGGATGCGTTCTCGTGGGATTCCTCGAAAGGCGAGCCGCAGGTATGCACATGGTCCGTGTTGATGTTGATGATGTGGCCGCCGCCCTGGCGCATCATCAGGGGCATCACCGCCCGCCCGCAGAGGAACAGGCCCTTGAGATTGGTGCCGATCAGGCTGGCGGCGTCGGCCAAGGTCTTGTCCATGCCGTCGCTGGCCTCGGACGCCGCCCAAACCCCGGCGTTGCTGACCAGCACGTCGATGCGCCCGTAGCGCTGCCCGGCGGCGTCGATGAAGCGGCGCACCGCCTCGGCGTCTGCAACGTCCGCCTGCATGGCCAGCACCTGCGCATCGCCGGCCTTGAAGTCCGCAATGTCCGGGCGGACGTCGCAAACCGCCAAGGATGCGCCTTCGGCGGCCAAAGCCTGCGCGAAGGCGTTGCCCAAGCCCACCGCGGCGCCGGTGACCACCGCCGCCTTGCCGTCAAGAATGCCCATTCACCGCCCTCCAAACCAACTTGCAAGCACATGGCGCCCTTGGTTTCCTACCAAGGATGAATCTCCCCGTTCCACTTGTAGAACTTGCCGGAGTCCTCCTTGGTCAGCCCGGCGACCAGCACACGAATGCCGGAGGCGCTTTCCTCGGCGCTGATGTCCGCATTGGGGCCGCCCATGTCCGTGCGCACCCAACCCGGATGCACCAAGGCCACGGTGATGGGCTGCTCCTTCCAATCCAAGGCTAGGATCTGCGAAGCCTTGCTAAGCGCCGCCTTGGTGGTGGAGTAGATGTACATGCCGCCGAAGGGCCAGGTGGAGGCGGCCAGCTGGCTGGTGACGTTCAGCAGCTTGCCGTCCCCGGAGGCGGCCAGGTTGGCCTTGAACTCCTTGGCGATGACCACCGGACCGATGGTGTTGACGTTGAGGGTCCTGTGCCACTCCACAAGGTCCAGGTCGTCCAGGACCTGCCTAGCCGGGTCCCCGCCCACGGCGCCGGCGTTGTTGATGAGCACGTCGATGGGCTGCTCGCCCACCTCCTTGGCGGCGGCCATGATGGAGACCGGCTCGCCCGTGTCCATCTGCAGGATGCGGACATTGCCCTGCACCCCCTCCAGGCCGGGCGCGGCGGCGGCATCCCGCACGCAGGCGATCACCTCGGCGCCCTCCGCCGCATATTGCTTGACCAGTTCCGCACCCACCCCGCGGCTGGCGCCGGTGACCAAAACGGTTGTCATAAAGATGTCCTCCCTAGTTGTTCTTGACTGCGGGGCAGCTTAACACCTGCGCCAAGTTGCGCACAGCGACCACGGACGGCCCAAGCTGGCGGAGGCGCCCGCGGAACGCCCGGCAAATGGCCTGCCGTCCACAGGCGGGACAGTATAGCCGGTCGCGGCGGCACTCGACGCCGCCCCGCCCAACCGACAGCCCATCAAGCGACCTCATGCAGATGGCGGCTTAGGTCGCCGGGGCTGTCGAGCAGAATTTGCCGCTCGGCGAGGTGCCAGCCGGAGATGGTGCGCCGGAACTGATCGACGTAGCGCCCGCCGGCGATGAGCTCGTTGCGCCCGCCCAAGTTTTGCTGCACGGTGAAGTAGCTGCGCACCTCCGCTTCGGTGACGGCGTTGTCGAACTCGAAGATCAGGTTGGTGGTGAGGTGGCGGGTGCGCGGCGTGCATTGGCCGCGCTGGTAGGGAACGGGGTTTTCCTCCGCGTCGTAGAACTTGACCACCTTGGCGTAGAGGTCAAGAACTTCCTGGGCGCCCTTCGCCGGCTTGCCCACGGCCGGCTTGACGGCGCCGGCGGCGAACAGTTCGGCCAGCGTCTCCAGGTCGCCGCCATCGAGCGCCTCCGCGTAGCGGAAGATGATGCCTTCAATGGCGAAACGGGCTTGGGCGATGTTCAGGGCGCGGTCCATGCTTCAGGGTTCTCCTTGTTTGCCCATTGCAGTTGGTTGCCTCGGGACGCTGAGGCCGGCTTCCAGGCCGCCGGGCACTGGACGCTTGCGCCGAGCAAATGGCCAAGTTGCGCCACGACTTTGGGCTTCCGGCGCCGCCTCAAGACGCATCGGGCGCAAACTGCGGCACGGCGACGTCAGCCGCCCTCGCCTCAAAGGTTACCCGAACCGGCTGGCCGATGGCGACGCTCTCCGGGTCGCAGCCGACGATGTTGGCCATCATGGTCGGCCCCTCCGCCAAGGCCACTAGCGCCACCACATAGGGAGCGTCCGCCGCGAAGGCTTGGCTGACGGGGCGGCGGATGATCGTCCAGGACTTGACTTGGCCGCGCCCGGACGCCTCCCGCCACGCCAATGCCCGCCCGCCGCAGGCGGTGCAAAGGCGACGCGGATAAAACTGCCAGTGGGCGCAGTCCCGGCAGCGCTGCAGGAGCAGCCGGCCGGCGGCGCAGGCGTCCCAAAAGGGAGCGGTGTCCGCGGTGACGGGGGGCACGGGCTTGGCCGCGCTGACGGAATCATCCACGGCCGTGCGTCCCCACCGCGGCGCAAACCAAAACGCGAACAGGCGGCGGACTATGCCCCTGAAGCCCAAGACACAACATCTGGCGCTCCTCCTTCCTCCTCAAGCGCAACATATAGTAACCACGGCTAGCAACCACGGCCAACGCGGCCTTCCCAGCCATCCGGGATGAGGCGGCCTGTGGACCGACCAAGGAGCAACTCCCGCAGCCGCGACAACGCCAAGTTGAACCGAACCGGGCGGAGATGGCAAGCTATCCGCACCATCCGCGAACAGGGGGCAGCGTGAGCAGAATCAGCAAGATCGAGCCGGAGCATTGGGATCCGGGGCTTAGGGAGATGGCGAGGCCGGAGACCGCCACGCCGCTGGAGCAGGGGTTGATGCGCATGTTCGCCCACTGCCCGGGCATCGCCAAGGGGTTGGCGGCCTTTGGCGGCGCCTTGAAGATGCACCGTGTGTTGCCGGACCGGCTGGTGGAGTTGGTGCGCCTGCGGGTGGCCTTCCACAACCAATGCCGCAGTTGCATGGCCATTCGCTATGCGGACGCGGTGGCCGCCGGCGTCACCGAAGACTTGGTTTGCGAACTGGCGGACCCGCCTGCGGCGCAAAACCTGACGGAGCGGGAGCAGGCCGCCCTGGCCTTCGCGGATCTCTTCGCCACCAACCACCTTGCCATTGACGACGACGCCTACGCCGGCTTGCAGGAACTCTTTACGGAGGCGGAGGTGATGGAACTGGGCATGACCGCGGCCTTCTTCGTCGGCTTCGGACGCTTGGCCGCCACGCTGGCCATGACGGAGGAGTTGCCGGCGGCCTTCCAAGCGGAAAACGGCAAGCGCCTCACCCCTTGGAACGAGGAGTCCGTGGTGGTGCGCTAAGCGGTTTGCATGGCCCGCACTCCGCCCAAGGTTGCGCCATGAATCAGACCGCGGCCCCCGCGGGCTTGGGCGATGAGGCGGCGGCCCCCTGCCCCTCCAGTTGCGCCCGCAGTTCGGCGTGGCGGGCCTCCGTGATCGGGTAGTTCCAAACCATTGCGCCGGCCAATAGGAAGAAGACCGAGGGCAAGACGGCGAACAGCAGCCGCAGGCCCAGCAGCGGCCCTTCGCCGTTGACCGCGTTCGGCGCCGCGTCAAAGCCGACCAGGGCGAGGCAGGCTAAGGCCAGCCAAGCGCCGAAGGCGGCGGCGGACTTGAAGGTGAACGACCACACGGAGAAGAATTGGGCGGCGCGGTTCTCGCCGCTTTGCAGGCTGTCCAAGTCGATCACGTCGGCCTTCATGGAGTTCGGCAGCATGGCGGAGAAGCCGCCGGCGGCGAAGCCCGTGGCCAAGGTGACCGGCAGCATCCACCAAAAGTCGCCGGCGCCCAGCAGCATGTAGAATGGATGCACGGCGGCGACGAGCGCATAGCTGGCCACATAGGCGCGATGCTTGCCGATGTGCGCGGACGCCCGCACCCAAAGGGGAATGGCGGCGAAGTTGGCCAAGTAGAAGAACGTCAGCATGAAGATGGCCTGCTCCTCCGCGCCCAACACGAAGGCGATGAAGAACAGGTACAGGGGCGCGGTGATGGCCAGCCCGGCCTGCCCCAGCATGAACGACAGCACCAGCCGCTTGAAGGGGCCGTTGGCGAACATCAGCTTCAGGCCCCGCCGCACCGGCATTTGGCTGCGCTCCCGCAGCCGGGTTTCCGGCACCTGCGTCACGGTGAGGAGGATGCAGACCGGCATCAAGGCGAGCATGGTGAAGCCCACAACCTCCAGAACGACGGCGCTGCCGCCGATGCCGAAGAGCAGCAGCGCCAGCGCCGGCGTCAACTGGGCAAGCAGGTTGCCGGCCACTCCCATCATGGAGCGGGCGCCGGTGATGCGCGAGCGCTCGTTGTAGTCCGGCGACAGTTCCGCCGCCCAGGCATAGTAGGGAATGAGGATCATGGTGGTGCCGGCCGACACCACCATCATCCAAGCCAGCATGTGCAGTGCGCCGGCGCCTGGCGGCGGCATGAAGAGGTTGTAAACGCCAAGCATCATGAGCGGCGCGGCCAGCGCCAGCCACGGGCGGCGACGCCCCCAACGGGTCTCGGTGCGGTCGCTGACGTAGCCCATCAGGGGATCGTTCACCAAGTCGAAGATGCGCACCGCCAAAATGATGTTGGCCGCCAACGCCAAGGGAACGCCCACTTCGCTGGTGTAGAATTTCGGAATGAACACCAAGGCCGGAAAGATGGACATCATCAACGGCATCTCGGTGAGGCTGTAGCAAAAGAGCGTTGAGCGCTTCAGTGTCCGCACACGGAATTCCCTCCCACAGGATGCGGCGCCGGCCAGGCGCCCGCCAACACCGGCCAAGCGGCGGAGCTGCGCAAGCCGTCCGTTCGGCCAAACCGCGCTTCCAGCCTTCGCCAAGCCAGGGTCCGCCAATGTTATATGGGTTGCTCCCGCCGAGAGCCAGTTTTTGCCGGCGTTCACCACAGCCAAGGAGAGGTCCATGAGCTACGCCATCAATCCCCATCATAGCTGGCTGCCGTTGGAGGCCGCCGCCGCTCGTGCGCAGACCCCTCGCCGCAAGGCGCTGATCACCGAGGTGCGCAACCACATGGAGCACGAGATCAAGGGCGACCTGGAGGCGCTGATGGATACGCTGACGGAGCGGCCCATCTACCACTTCTGGGGCAACGGCGAGCCGTCGGTCATTGAGGGGCGGGAGGCGGTGCGGGCCTTCTACTCCGGCATGTTCGCCACTGGCGGCCAGCAGTTCGAGGTGGTGGTGGACAAGGTCATCGCCAGCGACGACCATGTGGTGACCGAGGGCCAAGTCAAGCAGGTCCACCGAGGGCGGGCGCTGCTTGAGATGGGCATGTCCAAGGTGCAAGGCGCCCCCGTGCGGGCCGAGGATCTCTGGCTGGGCGCTCCCCAACTGGTGACGCTGTGGCCGGCGGACGCCGCCGGCAAGCTGGTCGGCGAGGACATCTACTTCGGCGCCAGCCCGCTCGCGGCGTTGGTGAAAATCACCGCCGAAGACCTGCCGCCTTATTTCCAGCTCTAGACGGGCAGCGAAGAGGCGCCCTTGCCGCCCGGCGCCTCCCTAGAGTTCGTGCGTCACTTCAATGCCCCAGGTGCGGCCGGGCAACACGGTGCCGAACCAAAACACGCCAACGTCAACGGACGTCGCCAAGTAGTTGTTGCTGTGGAAGGCGTCCTTGACGTAGCCGGCCACCTTGAACGGGGCGCGCTCCCAGATCAGCGAGAAGTCCACTTCGCCGCGGGCGGGGAACTCGTTGCGGCCAAGCCCCAAGGGGTCCGGCTGGCCGAAATTGCCGATGGTTTCGCTGGCCCATGAATAATTCGCCGAGCCGGTCAACTGGCCCCAGCCGGCGCTGAGCGGCTGCGTCACGATAAGGCCGGCGCTGACGCTCCAGTCCGGCTGGAAGCCGAATTCGAAGTCGTCGGAACGATCGACCCTGGGGCAGTTGGCGCGGGAGATGCCTTGGCAGGCGATGCGGTCCGGCGCCAGGAACTCCTCGTACTTGCCGTCGATCATGCCGACCGACAGGCGCAGCTGCACCTGCTCGCTGGCCGCCAGCCTGGCCTCGATTTCGAGGCCGTTGATCGTCGCCTTGGCGGCGTTGTTCACCACCGTCTCCGTGGCCGCGCCGAACTGGTAAATCTCGCTCTCGTGCTTGTCCTTGTACTTGGCGCGGAACAGGGTTGCGTTGAACATCAGCCGGTTGTCGAACAGGCTGGACCTTAGGCCGATTTCGTAGCTGTCAACCGTTTCGGGATCATAGGGGCCGATGGAGCTGGGCGTGGTGGCGCGGCCATTGAAGCCGCCGGAGCGAAACCCGCGGGACCAGGACAGATAAGCCATGACGTCTTCGGAGAAGGCGTAGTCCAGGCTCACCCGGGGCGTGAACTTGGTCCAGCTTTCCTTGGCGTCGGAGTTGCAGGCCAGCCCGGCGGTGCGCGCCGCGGCGAGTTCCGGCGTCGGGGCGGCGGCAATCCAAGCCATCGCCACCGCATCGGCCTGCGCTTGCAGCTCGCCTTCCAGGCCGCAGCCCCACGCAGTCGGCGGCAGCAGGCCGCTGGCGTCCCCGGAGATGCGCTGGAAGATGAAGAAGTCCTTTTCCTCACGGGTCCATCGGCCGCCCAAGGTAAGCCGCAAGTCGTCCGTGACCTGATAGTAGGCTTCCCCGAACAGGGCGTAGGCGTTCAGGTCCTGCCCGGCGTCACCATCGGGAGACGGCGCGGCGCCCGGCACCCTGCGGTTGCCGAAGACGTAAACGCTGGCCGTGATGAAGTACTCGGACTCCACGTAATACAGGCCGCCCACGAAGTTGAGCTTGCCGTCGAAGTCCGAGGCCACCCGCAGTTCCGTGCTGAATTGCTCGTACTCCTGGGGCCGCCAAGGATGGAAGACATAGACCGGCGCGCCTAGGTTGTCCTCGTCAAGCAGTTCGTCCTCCTGCTTGTAGCCGGTGACGGAGGTGAACCTCAGATCGCCCAAGTCGTAGTTGAGCTCCAGCGTGAACCCGTGCTGCTCGATGGCGTTGTTGAACTGCTGCGCCGCCAGGGAATACTTGTAGCCGTTGCGTTCGCCCAATTCATAGCCGTAGGCGGCGCAGGCGACATCGGGCACCCAGCCGTTGAGCGGGGCGAGCACGGCGCCGTAGATGTCGCAGAAGTTGCCGCCCTGCACCAAGGCGCTGCCGATGCCGCCCCCGACTGCGGCGCCCGGCGGCACGCCCATGCCCAGGTTTGCGAACAGGGCGCCGGTGATGGAGCCCCACTGCTGCCGCGAAAGGTTGGGCACGGTCAAGTTGGACGGGGTGGAGAGCGTGGAGTCGTCGTTGATGTACTCAACGGTGAACAGGGCGTTGAACGCCTCGCTGGGCGTCCAGAGAACGCTGGCGTAGGCGTTGATGGTGTCCTCGCCGGGAATGTCGTCGCCGGTGCCCTCGATGGCGCCTGTGGCCAAGTCGAAAAGCCCTTCCTCCTGATAGCCGTCGC
The DNA here is from genome assembly GCA_965200465.1 of Candidatus Azophilus sp. GTDB lineage: Bacteria > Pseudomonadota > Gammaproteobacteria > Pseudomonadales > Azotimanducaceae > Azophilus. The sequence continues at coordinate 1,707,091 of OZ241358.1, forward strand.
CCTTGTCAAGAAAGCCGGCGACCTTCACCGCCAAGGTTTCGCCCAAGGGGAAGTTGAGCACCGCCTTCACGTCGGTCTCGTTGTGCGCCCCGTAGCGCACCTGGGTGCGCAGCCCGAACTCCCCGGTGGGGCGGGTGCGGCGCACGTTGACCACCCCGGCGATGGTGTTGCGCCCAAACAGGGTGCCCTGCGGCCCGCGCAGTATTTCCACCGACTCCAAGTCAAAGGTGTCGATCAAGGCGCCCGTGTTGGTGACCAAGGCGACGCCGTCCACCACCACCCCAACGGCTGGGTCGAAGCTCTTTTCAAGATCGCCAAAGACGATGCCGCGCATGCCGGCGAACAGGGCGTTGCCGGCGTAGGGCTGCCTGGTGAGCGTTACGTTGGGCGCGAACTTGGAGAATTCACCGATGTTCTCCCCGTAGGCGTTCTCGATGGTGGTTTCATCAAAGGCGGTCACGGAAAGCGGCACGTCCTGCAGGGACTCCTCGCGCTTGCGCGCCGTCACCACAATTTCCTCAATGGCGGAAGCGCCTTCCGGGCTTTGCGCCTGCAGCGAGCCTGCGCCGCCCGCCGCCAACGCAAGCATTGACCAACAAAGCGCAGGAAAAGCAAGTTTCCGCTTGGGACAAGCGGCTTGGCGCAAGTTGGCGCAAGGATGCAGATGAAGTTGGCGTGACTGCATGGTCCTCTCCCCCTAATTCTTCACGGAATTTCCATAACGTTGGCGACTATACCCGCTTGGCCCCGCCAAAGCACCAAAAGCCGCGATAACCGCGCCACGCTTTGCCCCGGCGCCTGACGGCAGCCCGAAGCGGCGCTGGGAACTGGCGCCGGCCCGAACCCGCCCAAGGGCGTCTTAGGGCGCGTTTAGGGCCGCACTTGCCAATTGCGCCCGCTTGATGGGGTGCGTTACAGTAACCACAGGCATTGCAGTCATCGTTCCGGCCAGTAAAATGGAGCGTTGTTCATGAACGAAATACTGGTTAGCGGGTGGTTGAACTTCGGCGGGTTTGTCGCCGTGATAGCCTTCCTGTGGGGCCTGCATCGAGACATGGCGGACTTGCGCGAGCGCATGGCCCGGCTTGAAGGGCTGGTTGAAGGGTTCGTCGGGCGAAGGGAAACGCCGCCGCCCATTTAGTGCGGGCGAGGTTTGCACTGCAATGGGCCAGGTGCGTCCTCTGGGCTGTCTGGGCTAGGGTCCGAGGCCGGAAGTTTGGCCCGCCCTGAGGGCGACGGTCGCCTCCACCCGCACATCGACCCGCACCTCCCGGCCCACCCAAGAGGTGTCCAGCCACTCTCCTTCGCCAAGGCCCAAGGCGATGCGGTCCAACTGAGCTTCGCCGACCAGCACTCTCCGGGCGCCGTCAGCCTGCACCGAGAAGCTTAGCGCCGCCGGCGTTGCCGCGCCCTTGACGATCAGTTCGCCTTGGGCGACGTAGGCGCCGTCTTCGCCGCGGGAGAAAGATGAGGCAAGATACTGGGCTTGGGGGAAGTTGTCCGCATCGAACCAGTCAGGGCCGACCAGGGTGGCGTCCCGTTCGGCGTCCTGGGTGTCCGCCACGCCGGTGTTGATTGCGACGACGGCGCTGCTGGCCGCCAGGTTGCTCCCGGAGAAGCGGATGTCCGCCTCCCAGGACGGCCAGGCTCCTTGGAACTGTGCGCCGGCCTGAGCGCCGGCGAAGCGGATGAAACTGGCGCCGTAGTCGATGCTCCAGCGCGGGGGGACGTCCTCGGCGCCCGTCGTTGCCAAGGGTGCATCCGCAACGGCGGCGGACTCCGCCGCAACTTCTCCGGCCGCCACAGCCGAACCGACGCCGGATTCCCCAGCAGTTTCCTCTTGGGCCGCATCCGAGCCAAGGGCCGGCGGCGATGCAACGCCTTCCTCGGGCAGCGTCCCCCCCTGCCCCGCCGCGCCCAGCACCAGGATGCCGAACAGCGCAGCGGCGACGAAGACCCCTAGGCCCACCGTCGAAGTCATGCGGCGCAGCACCCCATCCCGGTCGATCAGGGCGTGCTTGAAGGCGGCGAGGATGTGCATCCCGGCCACCGCCGCCAGAAGCAGGGCCAAGGATTCATGGATTCCCTCAAAGACCTCCTTCAACTCGGCGTCCGGGGCCACGAGGTCCGGCAGTTGCAAGAGATTGAACCAGCTCACCGAATAGGCGGAGGCGGAGGACATCAGCCAGCCGCTTAAGGGCATGGCCAGCAGCAGGGCGTACAGCAGCCCGTGGCTGACCTTGGAGGCGACCGCCTGCCAGCGCGGCATGGCGGCGGGCAGCGGCGGCGGGCGGTGCGCCGCCCGCCAAGCCAAGCGGACCAGGGCCAGCGCCAGGATGCTGACGCCCACGGACTTGTGGTTGGCGAGCAAGGCGATTTGCCGCACCTGGGCGCCGGCCTCGGCGGCAAGTTCGGCGAGATTCGCCAAGGCGTATTGGGCGACAACCAGCCCGGCAACCGCCCAATGCAGGATTTTCGCCGTGGAACCGTAGTGCTGTGCGGCAGCGGGTTCGCTCATCGCGCCCTTTTTCACTCGGCCCTAAGTTTGCGCCGGATTGCAAGCCAATCCGCAAACCGCGCCGCCCCCAAGAAGGCTTCCGCTTGCGCATGGCGCAACGGTCGTTGTCTCCGCCCGCAGTCTGGGCTGCCCTATCGAAGCGCGATGTTGCGATTGCCGCAGCAGATTGCGCCGTTTGCCCGCGCTCGGCTGCGTCTTGCGCATGGCGAAATCGCCCGCTCGGTTTCAGCGTTCCGAAGCGCCTTCGCTTGCGGCCTCCTCAGCGCGGAACAGGATTTCCCCCCGGCGGGAGACCAGCAGCTTCTCCAAGGTCACCGGATGGAAGTAGGCCTCCACCCGGTCACCTGTCGGGGTGGCGCCATAGACTTCGTAGCAGCCGCCGTCCACCTTCACGCGGCGCACCTCCCAGCCTTCGCCCAGCAGCCTTTCCTGCAGGGCCGACTGGGGCTGCCAAGTGGATTGGTCGCCGGAATCGCAGCTCATCATGCCGGTGGCTTGGGCAAGGCCGGCCAGCGCAAGGCTAAGGATGAGGCAGAGGGCTTGGCTGCATTTGCACGTCGTGGTCATGTGGTCACTCCTGTTCGGGTTGCGGGCTGTGCGGGATTGCTGCTAGAGCGCATGAACAAGCGCTGCCGATTTGGCGGCTCGCGCTTGCTTGGCGATTCGATAAAGCTCCAAGGCCGCCAAGGGGATGAAATGCACCAAGGCCGGGCCTAGGTTGTTGTGTACGAAAATCCAATGGATGAGGGTGAAGAGCGCCGCTGCGTAGGCGGCGCGATGCAGGTGCTTCCAAGCTCGCCCCAAGCGCTGGGTGGAGAAGTCGTTGCTGGTGGCCGCCAAGGGCAGGAAGACGGCGAAGGCCGCCCAGCCGGTCCAGATGCCCAAGGCCCAGAACTCGGCCAGGACGTTGCGCAGGGTTTCCATATCGACCAAGTAGAGAACCGTGTGCAGGGCGGCGTAGCCGAAGGCGGCCACGCCCAAGGCGCGGCGGCGGCCGGCCAGCCAGGCCAGCCAGCGCACCTTGGGGAACATCAGGCGCAGCGGCGTCAACGCCAAGGCGAGGATCATGAAGCGGGCGGCGAACTCGCCGGAGGGATGCAGCAGCAGGTCCGGCTGGGCGCCGCCGCGCCCCAAGCCGACCAGCATGGGCACGGAAGGCAGGGCCAAAAGCGCCCAAAAGCCGTATCGGCCGGCCAGCCGCCGAGCATTCGGGAAGGCCGCGCTCATCGCCGTCCAAGGGCGCCAACGGGGATTGATGCTGGAGTGCGGGCGCAGAAGGCGCAGCGGGGCGCTATCCGTCCTGCTTCTTCTGCGGCAGCTCCACCTCGATCATCAACATGACCTCGTCGCCCACATAGGGCACGGCGAGGCTTAGGCCCCATGCGGAGCGGGACACCTTGGCCGTGGCCGAAACGCCGATGGTGGGCACCTTGAGCATGGGATGGTCGGCCGCCTTGTTGATGACCGCCGCCAAGGTGACCGGCTTGGTGACGTCCTTGATGGTCAGGTCGCCGGTGACGTCAAAGGTGTTCTCCCCAGTGCTCTTGACGGCCGTGGACCTGAAGGTGATCTCCGGGTAGTTGGCCGTGTCGAAGAAGTCCTCGTCGTTCAGATGGCCGTCGAACTCCTCCACCCGGCTGTTGACGCTGGTGGCGTCGATGAGCACTTCCACCTGGCTGTTCTCCGGGTTTTCGGCGTCCGCAGTGAGGTTCACGTCAAAGCTGTCGAAGCCCACATGGGGATTGGAGAACCCTAGGTGGCTGTAGGAAATGGTGATGTAGCCGTGCGTCTTGTCCAAGCCGTATTGCCCTGAAGGCACGTCCCAAGCCGCCGCGGCGGTGCAGGCCAAACCGGCCAAAGCGGCCGCAATGGCCATGCGAGCAAGCTGTTTCATGGATTTCCCCTTGGCGTTGTTGAAAGTGGCGTTGCCCAAAGGTTAACCCCAATCATCCCCAAATGCACAACCAGCGCCAGCCGAATGTTGCGCAAGCCGAATGGATTTCCTCCCGCACCTGGAACGGCAGTCAGCGCCGATTTTCGTAGAATGTAAGGACGCACCAACGCTTAGCCGCAGGAAGAGCGGGCCGCCATGCGTTTAATTGCCGGCATGAACTTCGCCATCAAAACCCCAAGTCAGCGCCTGCTTTGCGGCCTGTGCCTCGCCGCGGCCTTGGGCGGCTGCGCCGGCTCGGCCATTACCGAACGGGCAAAGGACCCGGACCTGCCGGAGCAATGGCGGCGCCAGGCGGCGCCAAGCCCCTTTGCGCTTGTCGACCTTGCCGACTACCAAATGGCCGGGCTGGACGCTCTCCTAGCCCAAGCGCTGGCGCAAAACCGCGCCTTGGCGCAGCAGCGCAGCCGGGTGCAGGCGGCCCGCCAAGCGGTCATTGTCCGCCGAGCGGATCGTCTGCCCAGCCTTGCCCTGGGCGGCGGCGCCCAACGCTCCCGTTCGGTCGTGGCGGCGCCGGTGACGGAGCGCATCGAGCTCAGCGCCTCCATCGCCTTGGAACTGGACGTTTGGGGCCGCTTGAGCGCCTCGCAACGGGCGGCGGTTCTGCAGCTGCGGGCGGAGGAGGCCCGCCACGCGGATCTGCGGCGGCGGGTTGCCGCGGATGTGCTTAAGGGTCTGTTCGAGGCCGTGGCGGCGCACCAACTGCTGGCCCTTTTCCGGCAGCGGCTGGAGAACCTGACGGAATCCCTCGACGTCATCGAACGCAGCTACGCCAGCGGCTTAAGCGACGCGCTGGACGTTTACTTGGCGCAAACCACGGTGGACTTGGAGCGCGCCAACATCGCCAGCCAGGAGCAGGCATCCCATCAGGCCGTGGCCAACCTGGAACTGCTGCTGGCGGAGTATCCCGACGGGCGGATGCCGTTGCCGAGCGGCCTGCCGGTGCTGGAAGGCGCGGTTCCCGCCGGGCTGCCCGCGGAGTTGCTCGAGCGACGCATGGATCTGCAGCTGGCTTGGTTTGAGCTGCTGGCGGCGGACGCCGCGCTGGCCGCGGCGCATAAAAACCGCTTCCCCAGCTTCAACCTCACCGGTTCGGCGCGCTCCGTCGGGGCGCGGTTTGCGGAACTGCTGCAGGAAGGCCAAACGGCCTGGACGGCGGCGGCCAGCCTGGCGCTGCCCCTGTTTCAGGGCGGCCGCCTGCGGGCGCTGGAGGCGCAAGCGAGGGAGCGGGTGCTGGAACTGGAGCAGCGCTACCTGGAAACGATGTTCAAGGCGTTCGCGGAGGTGGAGAACGAACTCAGCCGCCTGCAGTCCCTGCAGGAGCGCCATGCGGCCTTCGAGGAGGCGCAAAGGGATGCGGAGGCGGCGCTGGAAATCGCCTCCGACCGATATCGCAGAGGGCTGGTCGGCTACACCACCGTCCTGGAGGCGCAGCGGCGGGCTTTCGATGCGCAGACCACTGTGGTTCAATTGCGCACCCAACTGCTGCAAAGCCGCGTCACCCTGCAATTGGCCCTAGGTGGGGCGTTGGGGGCGGAAAACTGATGCGCCGAATCACGCCAACCCTGCGCCGTCGGCTCCTGCCCGCCGTCATTCTCGTGGCGTTGGCGACGGTTGGCCTAGCCATCCTGCGCAACCCGCCGACGTTGCAGGACGGCGGCATGGCCGGCGGCCCGCGCCTGCTGGTGGAGACCCTGCGCATCGCCCCCACCGACTACCCCATGCGCATCCAAAGCTACGGCACCGTGGCGCCGCGCACGCAAAGCATGCTGGTGGCCCAGGTGAGAGGCCAGATCCAAAGCATCGCCCCGGCGTTCCGGCCCGGCGGCTTCTTCGCCAAGGAGGACGTGCTGCTGAACATCGACCCCAGGGACTACGACGCCAACGTCAAGATCGCCGAGGCGGCCCTGCTGGACGCCGTGCAAGCCGAGGCTCAGGAAGCCGCCAGGGCCGAGCAGGCGCTGACCGACTGGCGCCGTCTCGGCGGCGGCGACCCGCCTTCGGATCTGGTGCTGCGCCGCCCGCAACTGCAGGCCGCCAAGGCCCGGGTGGCCTCCGCCCAAGCCGCCCTGACCAAGGCCAAGCTGGACTTGGAGCGCACCGCCCTGCGCGCTCCCTACGACGGGCGGGTGCTGCGCAAGCTGGTGGATGTGGGCCAAGTGGCGCAAAACGGCACCCAGCTGGCGGAGGTTTACGCAACGGACTATGTGGAGGTGCGCCTGCCGCTGCGCAACTCCGACCTGTCGTTCATCGACCTGCCGGAAATCGGGCGCTCCGCCAAGCCGCCGGTGACCATTCGTTCGGAGCTCGGCGGCGAGGGGTTTTGGCAAGGCGTGATCGTGCGCACCGAGGGCGCCATTGACGAGAACTCCAGCCAGCTGCACGTGGTCGCCCAGATCGACGACCCCTTCGGCCTGCGCGGCCAGCCCCTCGACCGCCCCCTCAAGATCGGCCAGTACGTCACCGCCGAGATCATCGGCAGCGTGCAGCAGGACAGCATCGTCGTGCCCAGCGACGCCATCCAGCAAAACTCCTACGCCTACGTTGTGGAGGACGGGACGCTGCAGCGGCGGGAGGTGGCGGTGGCTTGGCAGAACGAGGTCGATGCCCTCATCGGCTCAGGTCTGCGGGCTGGGGATGCGCTGGTGATCACTCCCTTGGGGCAGGTCTATTCGGGCACGCCGGTGCGCGTGGCCGGCCAGGACGCTCCCCAACGCCGGCGGGGAAGCGCCTCATGATCGCCTGGTTCGCGCGCAACGACGTGGTCGCCAATCTGCTGATGGTCACGGTGCTGGTCAGCGGTCTCTACGCCTTGGTCAACGAGACCGCGGTGGAGATCTTTCCGTCCCCGGACCGGGACCGCATCACTGTGTCCGTCAACCTGCGGGGAGCGACGCCGGAGGATGCGGAACTGGGCATCGCCGTGCGCATCGAGGAGGCTCTGGATGGCTTGGAGGGCGTCAAGCGCATCATCAGCTCCTCCCGGGAAGGCGGCGCCCGGGTGACCGTTGAAGTGGACGAAGACTACGACCCGCGCGATGCGCTCGACGAGGTGAAGTCCCGGGTGGACGCCGTCAACACCTTCCCGGCGGATGCGGAAAAGCCCGTCATCCGGCTGGCGCAACGCAACTTCGACGTCATCAACGTGGTGGTTTCCGGAAGCCAGGCGGAGGACGAGATCCGCCGCTACGCGGAACGGGTGCGGGACGATCTGGCGCGCATCCCCGGCCTCAGCCAAGTCGCTCTGGACGCGGTGCGCCGCTACGAGATCGTCATCGCGGTCTCCCAAGACCGGCTGCGCAACTACGGCCTCACCCTAGCGCAGGTGGCCCGCGCCATTCGCAACAGCTCCCTGGACCTTTCCGCCGGCAACCTGCGCACCCAGGGCGGCGACGTGCTCATACGCTCCAAGGGCCAAGCCTACCGCCGCTCCGACTTCGAGGAGATCGTCGTCAAGACCAACCCGGACGGCGCCATCATCCGCGTGGCGGACTTGGCGGAGGTGCGGGACGGCTTTCAGGAGGACGCGGTCAAGACCCTGTTCAACGGCGAGCGGGCGGCGCTGGTCGATGTGCGGCGCACCGGCAAGGAGAGCGCCCTGCAAATCTCCGCGGCGGTCAGAAACTACGTCGCCGAGCAGCAGGCCGCCCTGCCGCTGGGCATGAAGCTCTCCTATTGGGACGACGACGCCCAGCAATTGAAGAACCGCTTGGGCGTGCTGGGCACCAGCGCCCTGCAGGGCACCGTCCTCATCCTGCTGCTGCTCGGCCTGTTCCTGCGCCCCAAGGTGGCCTGCTGGGTGTTCATCGGCGTGCCGATCAGCTTTCTCGGCGCGTTCACCGCCATGGCGGCCTTCGACATCACGCTGAACCTGATGAGCGCCTTCGGGTTCATCGTGGTGCTGGGCATCGTGGTCGATGACGCCATCGTCACCGGGGAGAGCATCTACCGACACGCCCAGCAGGGCGAAGGCGGGTTGGAGGCGGCGGTCAACGGCACCCATGCGGTGGCCATCCCCGTCACCTTTGGCGTGTTGACCACCATCGCGGCGTTCGCGCCCATCACCTTCACCGACGGTGTGCTGAGCGACTTCATGGGGCCGGTCGCCGCGGTGGTGATGTGCGTGCTGCTGTTCTCGCTGATCGAGTCCAAGCTGGTGCTGCCGGCCCATCTGAAGGGGCTGCGGCCGCCCGCTGGAGACAGCCAAGGAGGCGCCTTGAGCCGCTGGCAGCAAACGTTTGCGCAACGGTTCGAGGGGCTGGTGCTGAACCGCTACCGCCCCGCGCTGGAGGTGCTGACGACGCATCGCTACGCCACCCTGGCCGCCTTCGCCGGCCTGCTGTTCGTGATGGGCTCCCTCATCGCCAGCGGCTGGACGCGCTTCACCTTCTCGCCCAACGTCGAGAGCGAGACCGCCACGGCCTCCCTGACCATGCCGGTGGGCACCAAGTTCGCCGTCACCGACCGGCACGTCGCCCGCCTGCAGGAGGCGGCCCAAGCTCTGCAGGAGAAATACCGGGACCAGGCGACGGGGGAGAGCGCCATTCGCCATGTGCTGGCCAGCACCGGGTCCATTTGGGGCTCCAGCGGGCCGCACTACGGGCGGGTGCAGATCGAGATGACGCCGCCGGAGAAGCGCGCCTTGGACGTCTCCACCCGGCGCATCGTCGCCGAGTGGCGGCGTCTGGTCGGCGTCATTCCGGGCGCCGAGGCGCTTAGTTTCCGCGCCCAGTTCTTCCGCTTGGGCAACCCCATCGACATCCAGCTGTCGAGCAACTCCTTTGACGAACTGGCGGACGCGGCGGAGCGAATCAAGTCGCACCTGCGCGGCTACCCGACCGTCCACGAAATCGCCGACAGCCTGTCCGACGGCAAGGAGGAGCTGCACATCGAACTGACCCCGCAGGGCCACGTTCTGGGGTTGACGCGCAACGACATCGTCTCCCAAGTGGGCCAGGCGTTCAAGGGCTTTGAGGCGCAGCGCATCCAAAGGGGCCGGGACGACATCCGGGTGTTGGTGCGCCTGCCCCCGGACGAGCGCGGCGACTACGCCACCCTGGATGAAATGCTCATCGCCACCCCATCCGGCCAAGCCGTCCCCTTGGGCCATCTGGCAACCCTGAAGCCGGGCAAGGGGCCGGAGAGCATCCGCCGGGTGGATCGCTTCCGCACCATCAACGTCACCGCCGAAGTGGACAAGGCGAACACCAACATGACGGTGCTGCGCGGGGAGCTGGAAAGCCGCCTTAAGGGCGTGGTGGCCGACTACCCCGGCATGACCTACCAGATGGAGGGCGAAGCGAGGGCGCAGCGGGAGTCCTTCGACGGCCTGCAGTCCGGCGCGCTGGTGGTGCTGTTCGCCATCTACTGCATGCTGGCGCTGCCGCTCAAGTCCTACTTGCAGCCGCTGGTGGTGATGTCGGTGATTCCCTTCGGCCTCATCGGCGCCGTGGCCGGGCACTGGCTGATGGGCTACAGCCTTTCCATGCTCAGCGTCATGGGGCTGATGGCGCTGACCGGCGTGGTGATCAACGACAGCTTGGTGCTGGTGGACGCCGTGAACAAGCAGGTGCGCTCCGGCCGGCCCTTGACGGAGGCGGTGCTGAACGCCGGGGCGCTGCGCTTTCGACCTATCATGCTGACCTCCCTGACCACCTTCTTCGGGCTGGCGCCCCTGCTGCTGGAGAAGTCCACCACCGCCCAATACCTGATTCCCATGGCCATATCCCTGGGCTTCGGCATATTGTTCGCAACCGCGATCACCCTGATTCTGGTGCCGGCCAACGTGCTGATAGCCGACGACCTCAAGCGCCGTGTCGGCCAGCTATTGGGAAGGCCCGCCGCGCAAATCGCCACCTAGGGCCAACCGCACTGTGGTGCGGGATCACTACCGCACGATCCGACCCGCGGCGGTTTGTGGGGCGAGATCAAGGCGCCGGCGGCCCTAGGTTGGGCTTGCAAACTTCGGCCTCGTGGGGCGAATCGAAGCGTGGAAGCGCCCCCACGCGGGCCAGTGCAGCGTTTGCGTTGCGTTTGCAAAAATCGCCCCAAAGCCTTATGGGACGCGGATTGTAGCGGTGGCATTAGCATTGCCAAGGGTGCGCCCATGCGCACATTTGCGGAAAGGGGATGCCACCGCTTTGGTTTGACAAGTCGCCGCTGCAAGTGGAGCGCATCGCCTGGATCATCTAAGCTGCGTCCCTTCTAGAAGCAACGGGGAGCGCCGATGGGCATTTTGGACAGGTTTCGTTTGGACGGGCAGGTGGCGGTGGTCACCGGCGGCGGGCGCGGCATCGGCGAGGGCTTGGCCCTGGGGCTGGCCGAAGCCGGGGCCGACCTGGTGGTGGCCGCCCGCCGCACCCACGAGGTGGAGGCGGTGGCGGAGAAGGTGCGCGCCCTGGGCCGCCGCGCCTTGGCGGTGACCGCCGACGTCATGGAGATCGAGCAGGTGCAGGCATTGGCGGAGCAAGCCTTTGCGGACATGGGCGCCCTGACCTGCTGGGTCAGCAACGCCGGCGGCGCCGACGACCGGGTGCCGCGCACCTTCCTGGAAATGCCGGAGCGCCAATGGGACTTTCAGCTGAACCTGAACCTGAAGGCGGTGTGGACCGGCGCCCAAGCGGCGGCCAACATCATGAAGGATCACGGCGGCGGCGCCATCATCAACATCTCTTCGTCCGCCGCCGGGCGCGCCGCCCCCTTCAACGGCCCCTACGCCGTGGCCAAGAGCGGCGTCGATAACCTAACGCAAACCTTGGCGGCGGAGCTGGCCGGCCTGGGCATTCGCGTCAACGGGGTGGCGCCGGGACCGATTCCGACGGAGGTGTTCATGGAGTTCCTCAACTTGAAGGAGGAGGAGATTCCGGAACTCGGCGAGCGCTTCCAAATACCCTTGGGCCGCGTGGGAACGCCGGAGGACATCGCCCCGGCGGTGGTCTATCTGGCCTCGGACGCCTCGGGCTGGATGACCGGGCACACCATCTCCATAAAGGGCGGCCCCTAGGCGATAACCGTCAAAGCCGATGGTTTTTTGACACCGGCGCAACGATTTGTAAAATCCCCGCCCGGGCAGCGGTTCCACATCGCTGGGCAATGAGGATCACTAAGGAGGGAACCATGAGGAAATTGCTCCCATTGCTGGGAAGTTTCGCTTGCGCCGTCGCCTTTGCGGCAGCCGCCGGCGCAGAAGCCCAGGAAAGCGGCGCCGGCGGCAACGTGGTTGAGGAAATCATCGTCACCGCCCGGCAGCAGGAGGAAACCCTGCAGGACGTGCCGGTGACCGTGGCGGCGCTGACCGAAACGGACCTGGACCGCTACAACATCAGCACCCTGACGGAGGCGTCCAAGCTGATACCGAACTTCTACATCTACCACGGCGGTTCCGGCAACGGCTCCAACCTGTACTTGCGCGGCGTCGGCTCGAGTTCCATCAGCGCCGCCTTCGACCAATCCGTGGCCATCAACGTCGACGGCGTGGTGGTCAACGTCGGCCGCTTCATCCACAACGCCTACATGGACATGGGCCAGTTGGAAGTCCTCAAAGGCCCGCAAAGCCTGTACTTCGGCAAGAGCGCCACCGCCGGCGTGGTGTCCATCACCTCCAACGACCCGGGCGATGAATTCGAGTTTGAAACCATGCTCGGCTACGAGTTCGAACATGACCAACGCTACGCCGAGGCGGTGCTTTCCGGCCCCCTGTCGGAAACCTTGGGCGCCCGGCTGGCAATCGGCTACACGGACTCCAACGAACTCTTCAGGAACCTAGCCCATGAGGTCGGGCCGGCGCACACCCTGGACGGGGTGCGCGGCGCCAAGCACAAATACGGCGGGGAGGAGGCCCTCAACAGCCGCCTGACCTTGCTCTGGAGCCCCAGCGAGGCGTTCCGCTTGCGCACCAAGTACTCCTACTCCCAATACCAAAACAACGGCGCCAACCGGCGCACGGAGGAGATCTGCCCGGAAGGGAGGGTGCAGCCCACAGCCATTCCCGCCGCCAGCTTTCCGCTGGCCCTGTACGTCGGGGTGGACGACTGCAAGTTGAACGGCAACACCTCCATTGCGGACCTGCACCCAACCCTCGCCCTCGGCCTGCCCCACGGCGGTGACGCCGGCATTCCCTTCCTAGACCAAGACACGCACTTCATTTCCGTCCAAGCGGATTGGGATCTGAACGAGGCCCTCTCCCTCACCTCAGTCACCGGCTACGTGGATCTGGACCATGTGGAGCTGGAGGTCTATGACTACAACGCCGGGGTGTTCGGCGGCCAGCACCGCAACATCTACAAGAGCTTTTCCCAGGAGTTCCGCCTGGCGTCCAACTTCGACGGGCCGCTCAACTTCATGTTGGGCGCCTACTACCAGAACGTCGAGCAGGAGTTCCACGCTTGGCAGTACGCCTTCAACCTAGGCGTCATCGCCGGTCCCGACCCGGTCACCGGCAACGGCTACGACTACAACAAGAACCACTTCCTGGACACCAAGGTCTATTCCGCCTTCTTCGCCGGCTATTGGGACCTCACGGAAGATCTCGAGCTCACCGCAGGGGTGCGCTACACGGACGAAAGCAAGGACGGCAGCATCACCATTCCCTATCTCCACGCCGGCGCAGGCGCCTTCGGGTTTGGCGCGCCGCCGTTGATCGAGGGGCTTAAGTTCGACGACGACAATCTGTCCCCGGAGGTGGCCGTCAACTGGCACGCCAATGATCAGGTCAGCCTGTTCGCCTCCTACAAGCAGGGCTTCAAGTCCGGCGGGGTGGACAACAGCGCCCTGCCCACCGCGGCGCTGCAGCCCACCAATCCGGCCTTCCCGGACTTCCTGATCTACGACTCCGAGGAAGCCTCCGGCTTTGAGGTCGGCGTCAAGTCCAATCTGCTTGAAGGCTCCATGCGCTTGAACGCCAGCGCCTTCACCTACGACTACGACGATCTGCAGGTTCAGCTCTTCAACTCCCAGGTCATTCAGTTCTTCACGTCCAACGCCTCCAAGCTCCGCACCCAGGGAATCGAAGCGGACTTGCTCTGGCTGACCGATGTGGAGGGGCTGACGGTGCGCGCCGCCGCCGCGCTGACCAACTCCAAGCTGAAGGAGGACTTCATCAACGCCTCGGCGCAGAACCTGAAGGGCGAAAGGGCCAACCGCGCCCCCAAGTTCGTCGGCAACCTCGGCCTGGACTATGACTGGCCGGCCATGGGCGGTTGGCGAGCCATGGTTTCACTGGACATGCGCTACAGCGGCAGCTACAGCTACAGCGCCACCCTGGACCCGTACAAGCAGAGCAGCTACGCCGTCGTTGACGCCGCCCTGCGCCTGTACTCGGAGGACAGGCGCTACGAAATAGCGCTGCTCGGGCGCAACCTCAGCGACAAGATCTATGCGTTGGGCGCCGGGTCCAGGCCGGGCGCCTGCGCCAACGCCCTGCCCCCTCCGGGTCCGCCCTTGGCCGCCGTCTGCGTCAACACCGGGGCCAACAACCAAGACCAAACCACCACCACCTCCTTGGGCCGGCAGCTCACCTTGCAGTTCCGGGTGCGGCTTTAGGCCCAAGCCCAACCCGCGTTGGGGCCGCAAGGTCAGATTGCGAACGCTTCGCCCGCCAGCCGCCGCGCCTGACCGGCCAGATACAACGGCAGCGACAGGAGGCGATGCTGCATTGCCGTGCCGTCCGGCAGCTTTTTTGCCTCCTGCAGAAGGCTGGGGGGCTCGGCGTTCAACCTTAAAGCAAAGTCGCTGCGCTTCTCGCGCAGAAACTGATGCAGGGACTTGAGCGAACCCGTGGCGCCGGCCTTGACCTCCACAGGCACGATGCGCCGGCCGACGGCGATCACATAATCCACTTCCGCCGTAGAGTTTCTGGCCTCCCGCGCCCAATAGTGCAGGGCCGGCGCCTCGTAGCCGGAGCCGCCGTGCAGCAGGTGCTGGCCCACGAATTGCTCGGCCACCGCGCCGCTGTTCACCAGCGTCAAATCCCCCTTCGCCAAGTCCAGCAGGTTGAGGCGCAAGGCGGCGCACATTAAGCCAACATCCATGCAAAGGCACTTGAAGTGCCGTTCGCTGGCTTCCGCCGCCAAGGGTGCGCCATTGGCCGCAGTGCGATGCACCTTGCCGGCGACCCGCGCCATGCAGAGATGCCGCAAGGCGTCGGCGAGCTCCGCGGCGCGATGCTCTTGGCTGACCTGCGCGTACTTGAACTTGCGCCCCACCATGCTCGGCAAACGGTCGAACACCAGTTGCACTCGGTCTTTCAGCCGGCCGTGGCTGTATTTGTTGAAGTCATCCCGGTAGGTTGCCACCACGCTTTGCTGAACCCGCGCCACAGGCTCGAAGCCATAGGCTGCGTCACCGTTTCGAGCGTAAGCGGCAACGGCCTCCGGCAGTCCGCCAACCACCAGGTACAGCCGCAGCAACTCCATGCACTTGTCATGCACCACCTGCGGAAAAACCTCCCGCCGCAGGTCGGCGACCCTGAAGTTGCGGAGGTGGGCGGCAAGTTGCGGAAGCCCCAAGGCGATCATGAAGTCCTCGAACGTCATGGGGCCAAGGTGCAGGTACTCGATGCGGCCCACGGGCATGGGAAGCCGTTGATCGCCGAGGGCGAACTCCAATAGGGACCCGGCCGCCACCACATGCAGTTCCGGCATTTCCTCACGGAAGTAGCGCAGCGCAGTCAAGGCCTCCGGGGCGGCTTGGATCTCGTCCAGAAACAGCAAGTCCTTGCCGACGGCAAGGGTTCGGCCGGTAAGCAGAGCCAACCGGTCGAGAATTCGAGCCGGGACCTTAGCTGCAAATGCCTCCCGCTGTTCTGGGTTGCGCTCGAAGTTGATCTCCAGCAAAGGCATGCGCACTTGGCGGGCGAATTCACGCACCAAGGTGGATTTGCCCACTTGCCTGGCCCCCCGCACCACCAACGGCTTGTGCTGCGGTTGCGCAGCCCATTGCTCTAGGTGGTCGATTTCATGGCGCTCCAGAAACCCCTGCATGGCGCTCCATAGCCAAAAAGCTCTTTTAACCCGGACATTATTCAGTCTATATGATTTTTTACAGGGTTGTTTTATCCATTTTTTGATTATTTCCAAAGTTGTTCCGCCCTAGGGCCTTCCTGCCGCAGCCGCTCCTTCGTGCATGTGGCGCTGCAGCCAAGGGGCGGCAGCCAGCAGCACGGCGCCCACCACCACGGCCAACAGCGCCAAGTATGCAAAGGTGTCCGCATAGACGGCTAGGGAAACCGCTCGGTCCAAGCCGTCGCTGGTGTCAACGCTGGCGTCGGCGGCGATCCAGCCGGCCACGTAGTGGGAGGCGGACGAAGACAGGAACCAAACGCCCATCATCAGGCCGGCCACCCGGGCCACGGACAGCTTGGTCACCATGGACAGGCCCACCGGCGACAGGCAGAGCTCGCCGGTGGTGTGCAGCAGATAGGCCAACGCCAGCCAACCGGCCGCCATCAGTTTGTCCTCCCCGGCCAGGGAGGCGCCATAGACCAGCACGCCGAAGCCCAAGCCCACCTGCACGATGCCCAGGCCGAACTTGGCCGGAGTGCTGGGCTCCCAGCCGCGCCGCGCCAGCAGCGGCCAGAGCATGGCGAACAGGGGGGCCAGCAGGATGATGAACAGAGGGTTTAAGGATTGAAACTGCGAGGATCGCACCTCCAGGCCGGCCATTTCCAAATCCACATTGCGGTTGGCGAACAGGTTCATGGAGCTGCCGGCCTGCTCGAACAGGGCCCAAAACACCACCGAAAAGGCGGTGAGCGTCAGCAGCACGAGCATGCGGCCGCGCTCCACCAGCGTGCAGCGGGCCAAGGAGAACCAGACGACGCCGATGACCACGGCGGCCCCGGCGCCAAGCAGCAGCGCACCGACCAGCCGATGGTGCTGCATGAATTGCCATGCCACCGCCACGCCCAGAAGCGCCGCCAAGTAGATGGCCCACTCGCGGCTGACGCCGGCCGCCAGCTTGCGCCCCAAATCCGCCCCGGCCGGCGGCTCTCCCACCCCCAGCAAAAGGCGACGCCCGCCCAGGAAGGTGGCCAAGCCGGCCAGCATGCCGACGCCGGCCAGCCCGAAGCCGTAGCGCCAGCCGTAGGTCTGGCCGAGGTAGCCGCACACCAAGCCGGCCACCACGGCGCCTAGGTTGATGCCCATGTAGAACAGGGTGAAGCCGCCGTCCCGGCGGTTGTCCTGCGGTCCGTACAGGGCGCCGACCATGTTGGAGATGCTGGACTTGAGGAAGCCCACCCCCATGATGATGAAAGCCAGGGACAGGTGGAAGACCTGCAGCCCCAGCCCGTCGCGCAGCACCGCGCCTTCGGCGCCGCGGCGGGCCGGCTCGCCCTCGAAGGCCATGCCGAAGTGGCCGATGCACAGCAGCACCGCCCCCAGGGTCACCGCCTTGCGGAAGCCCAGGTAGCGGTCCGCAATCATGCCGCCGACCACCGGCATCAGATAGACCAGGGAGCCGTAGGTGGCGTAGATGCCGGCCGACATGGCGTCATCGAACAGGAAGTGCTCGGTGAGGTAGAAGATCAGCAGCGCCCGCATCCCGTAGAAGCTGAACCGCTCCCACATCTCCGCAAAGAACAGCACCACCAAGCCCCGGGGATGGCCGAGAAAGTCCTTAGCGGGGGCGGGAACCGTTGCGGGGGCGCTAACCGACATGCTGCGCCGAGCCCCCAGCTCCCGGAAAAAACGCCTTCGAGTTCAGGGAGCCTCTTGGCATCCTTGCGAACTTCCCAACTGCAAAACGCCCCGCGCAGCCGAAACCCACTTGCTTCGCGCGACAGCAGGCCAGGGCGGACGGACGATCATTGGGCGCCGCCAAGAACGCCGGCGCCGTTCCCTTCAGAGCTTGAAAACGCCAGCGTTCCGGCGTTCGGCCGCTCATAGGGATTGTTGTCCATCAGCCCTTGGTAGATGCGCCCGCCCTTGATGACGGCGGCGAGGCGGGCGTGGTCCTGCAGAACGCGGATGTCCGCCAGCGGGTCTCCATCGACCACCACCATGTCCGCATGCTTGCCCTCCTCCAGGGTGCCGACCATGCCGTTGGGGTCCGCCACCGCGCCGCCGTCCCGGGTGGCGCACAGCAGCGCCTCCGCGGAGGACATGCCGAAGCGCTCCACGAAATACTGCAAGTCCTTGGCGTAGGTGCCGTGGGGGGTGATCTTGAGGCCGTAGTCCCCGCCCGGCAGCACCCGCACGCCGGCCGCCCGCAGCCGCTTCACGGCGTCCACCGTGGCCTCCACCTCGCGGTCATAGCCGTTGTCCAGCACCTCCTTGCGGCTGAAGCCCAGGCTTTCGTGGTGTTCAAGAAACTCGATCTCCCAGGCGATGGCCGGCCCCACCGCCAGCCGATGGCGGTTGCGGCGCAGCAGGTCCACCGCCTCGTCGTCCAGGTAGTTGGCGTGGCCGATGACATCGACGCCGAAGCGCACCGCCTGCTTCACCGCGGCGGCGGAGCGGGCATGGCAGGCCACCCGCATGTTGCGGCGATGGGCCTCGGACACGGCGGCGTCCACCTCTTCGTCCGTATAGGTCAACTCCCCCGGTGGGGCGTGGTCGGAGAGGCCCTCCCCGTCCAGGAAGATCTTGATGATGTCGGCGCCGTTCTTCTTCAGGACGCGCACCGCCCGGCGCACCGCCCAAGGGCCATCGACCAGCATGCCCAAGCCCTCCATCTGCGGGCGGGCGTGGTCCGGGTGCAGGTCCGCATTGCTGGAGGTGGCCCCCACGTCCCGCCCGGAGGCCACCAGCCGGGGGCCGGGGATGTGGCCCTGCTCGATGCCGCGCTTGAGATGCACGTCGATGCGATGCACGGAGCCGAAGCTGATGGCGGAGGTGAAGCCGGCGCCCAGCATGAGCCTGGCGTTGGCGACGGAGTGCAGCATGGCCTCCTCCACCGGCGTCTTGTCCAGTTCCGTAGGCCCGTTGTGGGTGTAGGAGATGTGCGCATGGGATTCAGTCATGCCCGGCATCAGGAACCTGCCGCCCAAGTCGATGCGCCGGGCGCCCTCGGGAACGCCTTGCAAATCCTTGGACGGGCCGGCGAAGCGCACCAAGCCGTCCTCCCACCAAAGGCTGCCTTCTTCGACCACTTCGCCGTCAACGCCGGTGAACAGCCTGGCGTTGGTCAACAGGGTGTGCTTGCTCATGTCAAAGCCTCAGTAGTTTTTCCGCGTTCGGCGTCAGGGACGCCTCTTCCGGGCCGATTTCCCTGGGCGTGTCCCAGCCGCCGAAATTGGTGCCGAACACCAGCCGCTCCCGGCCCAGGGTCTCCTCCAGCAGCGCCCGCGCCGCCGCCCCCTCCACATGGGCGTCAAACCACAGCTTGCGCACCTCGTTGGCGAAGCCGTTTTGGCGCACGGACTCCGGCGCCCAATCGCGCAGCCTGGCCATGCCTTCATAGCGCCCCATGAGAAACGGCAGAGCGCCGCCGCCGTGCGAGATGCACACGTCCAACTGCGGATGGCGCTCCAGCACGCCGCCGAACACCAGGGACGCCACCGCCAAGGACTCGTCGTAGGCGTAGCCCAGGATGAGGCCGAGATCGAAGCGGTTGAGGCGTTTGTCCGGGGGCTGGCCGGCCCCGTCCGTGGAGGCGGGATGCAGGAACAGGGGCACGTCCAGGGCGACGAGGGTGCGGTAGAAGTCGTCCAAGCGGGAATCGTCCAGCGGGAAGGGATAGTCGGTGCCGGTGTAGGCCGCCGCCAGACCAAGCTGCCGCACCGCCCGCTCCAGCTCCTTGGCCGCCGCCTCCGGGTCCTGCATCGGCAGGGCGGCGGCGCCCAGCAGCCGGTCGGGGCGCCGGGAAACCACCTGCGCCATGGCGTCGTTGTGGACCCGGCAATACTCGGCGGCGACCTCCGCCTCAATGCCGTGAAACATCGTCAGGGGATTGGGGGAAAGAAGCTGCAAGTCAATGCCTAGGCGGTCCATCAGCTCCAAGCGCTTGCCCAGGTCCATGAACACCGTGCCCCGGTAGGCCATGGGCTGCATCCGGTATTCACCGATGCGGAAGAAGGGGACGCCCTTAGCGTCCACCGCCAGTTCCGGGCCGTAGCGCCCGGCGACGCCGAAGCCCTCCTCCAGCACGATGTGGGCGTGCGTGTCGATGATGCGGCCGTTCGTTGCGCTCATGGTTGCAAGCCCAGTCATGGGTCCGGGCACCCCTACGCCTTGCCGCCAAAGAAGGTTTCCCTGGGCAGGCCCTCGGCGTCATAGACCGGCTCATGGTCGCTGACCAGATACATCTGGTTCCAGTTGTTGACAATGCCGTGCTTGCCCAGCACCGCCTTCATGTCCTCATAGTTCTTGTGCTTGAAGTGCGCCGCCAAGCTGGGGCCGTCGTCCCAAAGCTCATAGACCTGGATGCGCGTCGGCACGCAGGGGTCCGGCGCAAAGCAGTAGGCTTGGCAGCCGGCCTCCTCGTCCCGCGTGGCCTGCTGCACCGGTGCGCTCTCCGCCACCGCCCGATCCCGGTGCGCTGCGCTGGCGAAGTCAATGTTGGCGGCAATGACGATCATAGATCCCTCCCTAAGTTGCTGCTGCGCCCTGGCAGGCGCACCATACCATCAGAACGCCGCCTGTAGATAGGGCCGGCGTTGGCGTCCCGCAGCCGCGCTATACTGCGGCCGCACGTCCGCCGAAATGCTGGTGGACGTCATGGAGCGCTTCGCCCCGCCTGGGTCATCCGGGGAAGAGGCTTTCGGCCAATTGTGCAGGCTCGGCGTTCTGTGGAACGTCGAAGGCTTCGTGGAGGCGGGCATTCCCAGTCTGATGGCCAGCGTTGTCGCACACGGCGGCCCCCCGGCCCAGGCCGCGCATGTCGCCGGGCAGTCGGCGGCGCTGCAGTTCGCAACGCCCGGCAGTGCTGTCAGCGCCTATGAATGAAAGGGTTCGGCGATGAGATGGGATGCGCCGGCGGCGCGTCAGGACGGCATTCCGGCCCCAGCGCCGGGCGCCCTCAGCCGGCGCTGACGCGGCTGGCCATGATGAGGTCGTAGGAGGCCTTGATTTCGGCGGTGCGCTCCGTGGCGATGCGCATCATGTCCTCCGGCAGGCCCTTGGACACCAGCTTGTCCGGGTGGTGCTTGCTGATGAGTCGGCGGTAGGCGCGCTTGATGACGGCGTCGCTGTCGGACTCCGCAACGCCTAGAGCACGGTAGGCGCCCTGCAGTTCCGAGCGGCTTGGCGCCCGAGGGCCGGCCCGGTAGCCTTCATCATGGCCGTAATGGGCGCGGTTGGCCATGCCGGCCACGATGGCCTCCACCTGCCGGAAGGCCGCCTCCGGGATGCGCAGCCGCTGCGCGATCTCATGCAGCACATCCCGCTCCGCACCGCCCACCGCGCCGTCCGCCCAAGCGGCGGACATCTGAATGTGCAGGAACAGCATCTTCAATTGCGAAGCATTGCCGTAAGCGGCCTGGAAGGCGGACAGGGCATCCGCCAAGTCGAAGTCCGGCGCCTTGCCCAGGCTGAACATGGCCCGCGCCTCCCGGCGCCGCTCCGCGTTCATGCCCAGCTGCGCCATGACCTGCTCGGCGACCTGGATCTCCTCCCTGGAGACGCGGCCATCGACCTTGGAGAGATGGCCCATGACGGCGAAGGTGGTGTTGAAGAAGACCGTCCTATCCGGGCTGCCGAAGCGGAAGCCGGCGCCCTGGCTGAGGCCGCCGCCAACCTGATCCCACAAATGGCCCAGGAACAGGCCCAGCAGAGCGCCGAACGGCCCCCAAAACAACAGCCCCAAAATGCCGCCGGTCAGCTTGCCGTTCCAACTCATGCGCCGCCCCCAAGCACAACCGCCCGGCGGCGCACGCAAAACCGCGATGGAATGCCCGACACTTCAGCGGTCAATTGATCTTTCAGCAAATTCCAATGCCTCAACGCACCCCGGAAATCGACCGCCGCATCCACACTCCCTTAAGCCGCGCCCAGCTAAGCGGGCGAACCGGCAAGAACCGACATTCCCGCGGATTGTAAGGCATGGTGGGCTGGCTTCCGGCCCAAGGCGCAACCGCAAAGCGCTACAGACCGCCAGTGACGTACAGGCATTGGCCGGTGATCCAGTCCGCCGCCGGGGAGGCCATAAAGACCACGGCGCGGCCGATGTCCTCCGGGGCGCCCAGCCGCCCAAGGGGGACGCCGATGATCTGCTCCACCGGCTTGCCCTCCGGAAAGTTGGTGGATTGGTTGAAGTTCTCCGTGGGAATGGGGCCGGGCGCCACGGCGTTGACCCGGATGTTGGGCGCCAACTCCACCGCAAGGGTCTGCGTTAAGCTGTTCACCGCCGCCTTGGAGGCGCCGTAGGGGCCGTTCTTCAATTGCGGCCCCTGCGCCGCTCGGGATGAGATGTTGACGATGCAGCCGCGCTCCATGGCTGCGGCGGCCCTCAGGGCGCCGGCCCAAACCGCCTTCAGGTTGAGGTCCAGCTGGGCGTCCCAACGATCCTCCGGGGTGCGGGTGAGGTAGCGGGGGGTGGCGTCCGGCAGCCCGCCGGCGTTGTTGACCCAGATGTCCAAGCCGCCCAACTCCTTGGCCGCCGCCGCCAGCAGGTCCAGTTGCTCCCCTACGGTCACGTCCGCCTGAACGGCCGCCGCCCGCCGGCCGCGGCCTTGCACCGCGGCCGCCACCTCATCCAAGTCGGAACGGGTGCGGGCGCCCAGCACGAGGTCCGCGCCAGCCTCCGCCAAGCACAGCGCAATGCCCCGGCCGATGCCCTTGCCCGCCCCAGTGACCACCGCCACCTTGCCGTCCAGACGAAATGCGTCCATAAATATCTTCCTCACTGAAATAAAGGCCGCGAAAGCCGCGAAACTCCCCAGCTAGGGCAAAACCGCCGCCTCGCGCACCCGGTTCCAGCAACGCCCCCGCGCTAAGCGCAATTAAAGCACCCGCCCACGGAAAAGCATAGTTGAGCTTGCCGCCCACGCGAGAAACCGGAAGAGTTGATGGCTGCCGAACGGCCTCCGCCGCCCGTGGACAGGATTGGAGATGTGCGTCCGGGGGACTTATAGTCGCTGGGCCGCCCGCCAATTGGCGGGAAACGGACGCTCCAAGGGAGGGCAATGAACAAAGCGCAGCCCATTCACCCCGCCGCGACATCCATGCCGTTGCGCTAGGCCGCCATGATCGACAAGCCGGAAGAACAGGCACGGCAGGCCATCGACGCCAATCTCCAAGCGGCCGGCTGGCTGGTGCAAAACCGTCAGGACCTCGACCTAAGCGCCGGGCGCGGAGTGGCGGTTGCCGAATTTCCCTTGAAGCAGGGTTTCGGCACCGCCGACTACATGCTTTACGTTGACCGCATGGCGGCCGGCGTTGTCGAGGCCAAGGCGTTCGGCGCCTTGACCGGGGTGGAGCCGCAAACCCTCAAGTACAGCCAGGGGATGCCGGACGGCCTTGCCGTACATGAGCAGCCCCTGCCCTTTCTGTTTGAATCCAATGGCGCTGTGACGCGCTTCACCGACCTGCGGGACCCTAGGCCCCGCAGCCGTGAGGTGTTCAACTTCCCGCGCCCGGAAACCCTGGACGATTGGGCGGATGAGGCGCAGCCGTTGCGCTCCCGGTTGCGGCACCTGCCGGCGCTGGACGAATCGCGGCTGTGGACGGTACAAGCCCGTGCGATCGAGGCGCTGGAAGCCTCCTTCGCCCAAGCCAACCAACGTGCGCTCATTCAGATGGCCACCGGTTCAGGCAAGACCTTCACCGCTGTCAACGTGGTTTACCGTTTGTTGAAGCACGCCGGCGCCAAGCGTGTGCTGTTCCTGGTGGATCGCAACAATCTCGGCCGCCAAGCGCGCGACGAGTTCGCCAACTTCGCGCCACCGGACGACGTGCGCAAGTTCCCCGAGCTCTACACCGTGCAGCATCTTGACGCCAACGCCATCAACCCGGCGGCCAAGGTGGTTGTGACCACGATCCAACGGCTGTTTTCGATGTTGAAGGGTGACGCGGATTACGACGCCGGCAACGAGGAGGACTCCGCCTTCGACGCCACGCCTTGGCGGGGCGAGCCGCCGACCGTGGCTTACAACGCCGCGATTCCCCCGGAGTTCTTCGACTTCATCATCATCGACGAGTGCCACCGCTCCATCTACGACCTGTGGAGCCAAGTGCTGCTCTACTTCGACGCCTTTCTGATCGGCCTGACGGCGACGCCGGCCGGCAAGACGCTCGGCTTCTTCAACCAGAACTTGGTGATGCAGTACGGCCACGACGAGGCCGTGGTGGATGGCGTGAACGTGGATTTCGACGTGTACCGCATCAAGACGCGCATTACGGAAAAAGGCGCCACCATCGCTGCGGATTCCGACCGGGTTTATGTGGCGAAGCGCGACAAGCTGACACGCCGGGAACGCCTGCAACTATTGACGGACGACCTCACCTACACCGCCACCCAAGTGGATCGGGACGTGGTGGCGGTGAGCCAGATTCGCACCGTGCTGCGCCAGTTCCGGGACGCCGTGCTGCCGGCGGCTTTCCCAGACCGCGAGGAAGTGCCGAAGACGCTCGTCTTCGCCAAGGACGACTCCCATGCCGAGGACATCGTGCGCTTGGCGCGGGAGGAGTTCGGCGAAGGCAACGAGTTCTGCCAGAAGATCACCTACCGCACCGGCTTCACCAAGGTGCCGGTGAAGGACGCAGACGGCACCGAGCGAGAATCCTTCGAGTGGAGGAAGACCGCGGACATGACGCCCGAGGAGCTGCTCGCCAACTTCCGCAACAGCTACCACCCGCGCATTGCCGTGACGGTCGATATGATCTCCACCGGCACGGACGTGAAGCCCATCGAGTGCGTGTTCTTCCTGCGCAACGTGAAGTCCGCCGGCTTCTTCGAGCAGATGAAGGGCCGCGGCGTGCGCGTGATCTCGCCGGACAAGCTGCGTACCGTGACGCCCAGCGCCAAGGCGAAGGACCGCTTCGTCATCGTGGATGCGGTGGGCGTGTGCGAGCAGGACAAGACGGATTCGCAAACCCTCAACCGCCAGCCCTCCAAGTCGTTGAAGCAGGTGCTTGACTACATCGCCCAAGGCGGCTTGGACCCGGATGCGTTGACCACCTTGGCCAGCCGCCTCGCCCGCCTGCAACGCCGACTCGCCACCCCCGAGCTGGCCGAGTTGCGCGAGCTGGCCGGCGGCGAGACGCTGACGACGTTGGCGCACGGCCTGCTGCAAGCCGGCGATGCGGACGAGGTGGCTGCCGCAGCCAAAGCGCAATTCGACGTCACAGAACCCAGCGAAACGCAGATCGATGCCGCCGCCCGGCAACTCGCCCGCGACGCCGCGACGCCCTTCCTCAAGCCAGCCCTGCGCCGCCGCATTCTGGAGATGCAGCGCCAGAGCGAACAGACCGTGGACCGCCACACCATCGACGAAGTGCTCTACTCCGGCTTCGACGCCGCGGCGCTGGAGAAGGCGCGCACCAAGGTGACGGATTTCCGAGTTTGGCTGCAAGACAACAAGGACGAAATCGCCGCCATCCAAGCTATCTATGCCGGTGCGCGGCCGCTCAAGCTGACGCTTGCGGACCTGCGCCAACTGCGAACCGCCATCGCGGAACCGCCGCTCGCCACGACGCCAACACAGCTTTGGCGAGCGTTCGAAGCCAGTGCGCCGGATCGCGTGCAAGGCCAAGGCGGAGAACCGCTGGCGGATTTGGTAAACCTCGTTCGCTGCGCCCTGCTGCCGGACTTCACGTTGGTGCCCTATCGTGACGGCCTGCGCGAGCGCTACCAAGCGTGGCTGCAAGAACGCGACGCGGACAACGCCTTCACCGAAGACCAGCGCCAGTGGCTGGACCGCATCGCCGAGCACATCGCCAACAGCCTGGCCATCGAATCCGCGGACTTCGAGAGCGGCTGGTTCGGCCAACAAGGGAGCTTGGGACGAGCCCATGCGTTGTTCGGCGACGAACTCAAGCCGCTGCTGGCGGAGTTGAACGAGCGGCTGGCGGCGTGAGCGCGAAAAAGAAGGAATCCTTGCCGGAAGGTTGGATACTTCGACCGCTTTCGGACATCGCCCAGATCAACCCGCCTCTCGGTCGTTGCGTAGCAAGCGACGATACGCCCGTGACCTTCGTACCCATGCGGGCTGTCGGTGTAGAAGGAAGCGGCTTCATTGCAACGGAGACCCGACCCTACCAACAAGTCAAGCGTGGCTACACCGCCTTCCGTTCCGGCGACATCATCACGGCCAAGATCACGCCGTGCATGGAGAACGGCAAGACCATGCTGGTGCCAGATGTGCCTGACGGAGTCTGCTTCGGTTCCACGGAGTTCCACGTTGTTCGCCCTGATGAAGGCATCAATGGGAAGTGGCTGGAGCTGTATCTCCTTCGTCAAGACACACGCCGAGAGGCACAACTAAAGATGGCAGGTGCCGTCGGCCAGATGCGTGTGCCGGCCAGTTTCCTGAAATCCCTTCAAGTACCCGTCCCGCCACGATGTGAGCAGGGCCGGGTAGCGCAAGCCTTGGAGGAACTCTCTCTTGATCTGGCCACCGGCGTCGCCGCCTTAGAGCGATGCCGAGAGAAGCTGCACCTCTACCGCGCCTCGGTGCTGAAGGCCGCAGTGGAGGGCGATCTGACCGCCGACTGGCGCTCGGCGCATCCTGATGCCGAGCCCGCAAGCACACTCCTGCAACGCATCCTCGCCGAGCGCCGTGCGCATTGGGAGCGAGAGCAACTGCGCATCTACGCCGACAAGGGCAAAATGCCACCGAAGAACTGGAAGGCGAAGTACAAGGAACCCGTCGCCCCGGAGCTTGCCGATCTACCGCCCCTGCCAGCGGGTTGGGAGTGGGTTGGCTTCGATCAGATCGGCGCCATACAGGGAGGGTTGCAGAAATCCCCGGCGCGGGCACCCAAGCGCAACCACTTCCCCTACCTGCGCGTTGCGAACGTCCGTCGCGGGCGGTTGCAGCTTGATGAACTGCATCGTTTCGAGTTGACGC
This sequence comes from Candidatus Azophilus sp., assembly GCA_965200465.1. GTDB lineage: Bacteria > Pseudomonadota > Gammaproteobacteria > Pseudomonadales > Azotimanducaceae > Azophilus. The sequence goes on from OZ241358.1 coordinate 1,733,506, forward strand.
CCCAGGAACTCGCAAAACTACGCTTGGAAACGGGCGACGTGCTGCTGGTGGAAGGCAACGGCAGCCGGACGGAGATCGGGCGATGCGCGTTGTGGAACGGCGAGATCGAAGACTGCGTCCACCAAAACCACATCATCAGGGTGCGCTTGGCGACCGGCGTGTCGCCACAGTACGTCAATATCTTCTTGAACTCGCCGATCGGCCAGTTCGCCATTCAGCAGGCGGCAAGTTCCACCAGCGGCCTATACACGCTGAGCGTCAACAAAGTGAAGCGCCTGTCGCTCCCCCTTCCGCCCACAGCGGAGCAGCAGGCCATCGCTGACTGCGTTGAAGGCCATGCCACCGGCATCGAGCAAATCGACACGACGCTCACGGACAAGCTGGCTGCGGCAACGCGCCTCCGCCAATCGATTCTCCACCGCGCCTTCACCGGCAACCTGCTGCCCCAAGACCCCAACGACGAACCAGCCTCGGACCTGATTGGACGCATTGCCGCCGCACGAAACGGCTAGGATGCAGCGCTACAAGTCACACATAGAACTTGAACTGCGGCAGTGGTGTCCGTTCGCGTGGTATCTCTGTCATGATCTCGCCGACGACTCGCGAGAAACCCATCGTGATAGGCAGCAGGCCCGCGAACGATGCCGTGTTCCAATTCATCTTGGTAAGAACGAGCACGTCGTCAAAGAGAGCTCCCATGTCACTGTCACCGTAGTGGTCAAAAACCATCAACGGCGAAGGGACATGGCCATGTGGATATGCGTTGAGGCACGGAATGAAACCAGTCGTATAGAACAACTGCTGCGATCCAAGTTGTATGTGCGTACCTCGAAACGCCGGGTACTTGCCGTCTCGAATCAGCCGCACGTCACTCACCGGGTTTAGCGCCAGTAGATCATAGGAGTGGATACCGGACAGCCCGTCCTCAAATCCCTCCCGTTCGTCGGGCCAGAACTTCGACGTCTTGTGTATAACGACACGGTTGGGCAACTGCTTCATTTCGTCCCGATACCGGGCTAAAGTGAGTCTGATCAGATCAGCGGCAAGCTCCTTCGAGAGATGCGGCGACCTCCCCAACCGATCCTCGTCCCAGCTGAAGTCCTGACCACGCAACACTAGCCCCTCGCCATGCTCGTCGAACGCTTGTGCCGTACTCGTGAAGTAGCCCCGGTCGTCAACGCTGTTCCGGCGATGGAAGCTGATGCCAACATAGCAGGTTCCTGGCGTCAGCTTGTGGGGGCTCCACGGAATGCCGCCTGCCTTGAAGTAGAGGCTGGTGAAGAAGTTCCACGCGCAGCGTGACTTGTGATCGACAGTCTTGCTGTCCGGCCGTGCTTCGGACGTGCGTTGGAGAAGAATCTGCGTGGGTAGGCGGTACTTCATCGCCAAGGACTTGATGACCCTGCGGAAGTCCCGATGCACGAGGCCTAGCTGAGGATCGTTGAATTCCACGACCTTGCAATGGTTGAGGAGATCGTCCGGAAGCGCGAGGACAACGCAAGTGGGTGCTTGGTCACGTTCGGCGAGAAGGCGCAGCTTGTCGTCAATCAGCTCTGCCGCGAGATCAAACCGTTCGCGCCGCAGGCGAGGTTTCGACACTTGGTTGATTTCCTTGGCGGTGATGATCTCCGACAGCACGTCTGCCATCATTGGGCGCGTAAAGTAGCCAACGTCGCCGCCAAAGCCCGGGAAATCGTCGTACTTCCCTTCGCCGGACACCCCTTGGGAACAAGCCTCGATCCAACGCTTCGCCGAGGCGGTGCTGGCACCCGACCCTACAAATCCCAAGCGGATGGCGTCGGGATGACGGTCGTACAGGTCCAGCGAACGGGGACCGAAGATCGTCAGGCCAAGTTTCGGGCTCAAATGCAATCGGCCACACGCGAACTCGAGCGGGGGCTCGTCATGTAACGTCGCATGCAACGCGGAATTAGTCAACTTCATCGTCGTAACCTTCCTCACCTTCGTCGATGGACAACGCACCGCCGTCTTCGAACTCCACCGCTTCGTAGTAGTCCGCCAGTGACAGTAGATCATCGTCGTACATCACTTTCATGTGCTTGTTGTTATCGTTGCGGATCTGTGGGTAACTCACGTCCGTTGTTAGGAACTTATTGCGGACAATTAGGATCTGCTTTCCGAAGCGCATGATGATCCGTGACGATCCTCGGGAGAGGTAATGCCGCCAGAAGTGGACCTCACCAAGGACATTAATATTGTACATGTGAGACTTTCGGCTCGTCGAGCGGCGACCGATGCCCTTTGGTGTCAACGGCTCCGTTCCATCGCGGGTGAACCGGCGTTCAGGACGAATAGAGAGGCACCATGACCGTTCCGAGGTGCGGCGGAAACGCAGCCCAACGGCAAGATGTTCCCAGTATTGCTTGGTCTCACCAGTCGCCCGGATCGTCGGCTGCCATGCAACCGAGCGAGTCTGATGTCGGTCACCCATCGACTTGTATTCTACTGTGCGCGGTTGACCGTCGTCCGTTTGAAAGTAATATCGTTTGTGGTCCTTGTCGAGATTCAGGCCAAGCCGGCCCGTAAGCTTGTTCAATGATCTGTTCAACAGCTCCATGTAGTTCCTGTCCAAGTCTGGATCGTTCCACCAATCCTCTGCATGGTGTCTTTCGGCACTGTACGGATCGGCAAACCGGCTAAAGGGATTCTCCTCATCGTCGAGGTCACAGAAGGTCAACAGTTTGCCGCTACGGACGATGAACGGTGCGACCAACCCAGGTGGTAGAGGGCTGCAAGCCAAGGACCTCTGAATTTCGGCCTCAGTGCTTGTGCATTCAGCAAGACACACAAATCCCGGAATGTGCTGAACAGGGAGAAGCGTACTATATACGCGCTCGCTGACCTTTTCGGCAGCAGCGGCGAGACCGGTGAACTGGTCTTGCGACGATAGCTGGTTGCCAACCCAAGCCTCGTGGTCTGCCTTCCACTGGATCAGCTTGGCCACCGGAAATTTGGCCGGCTGTCGATCAACGGTCGTGTGGTGCTCACTGCACAGCAGGATGAGGTTTGCTTGGCCATCGCGAGTGCCGCCTGGCGGATCCTGCTTGCCTCGTGGCCCGCTGGCGCTTTGCGCGACGATGTGCGCCACTTCGCCCACCAGCACGTCCTCGCCGGCGCTGCTGCCATCCTTGATGAGCTGCTTGCGGCAGGATGGGTACGAGCAGCGCCCTGCGGCCTTGGCCCAGAGGATGGTCTTGTCTCGTGCTGTTACGGCCACTGTGTCGCTCGCCCCTCGTGAGGCAGCCACGATTCGAGGCAGACCTTAACCCGCTGAGCATCTACTGTCAATGCATCCACGACTTGCAGCACGGGCTTTGACATGAGCGCTCGCCGCCTAGGCGTTGAACTGGGGCAGCATGGCGTAAACTGGTGCCTCGGACAGCAGGAGCCGCGTATGAAACTCGCCATCAGTGCGGCCAAGCCGCGCCTGTCGGAACTGGTCGCCGCAGCCCAGCGTGGCGAGCGGGTGGTCATCACCAAGTACGGGGAGCCTGCGGTGGAACTCGTGGCGTGTCTCCAGCGGAAGCGCGGGGGTACCATCAACTTCGAGAGGCTGGCGGCAACGAAGCGGCGCTTGGGGATCGTGGACGATCCGCCCGAGGTTGCGAAGGAAATGATCGAGGCGTTCCACGACCCCGCATTCAGCCGCAAGGTGCTCGGCTTGGAGGACGACTGGCCAGGCACCGACTAGCCGCCAAGCTGCAGATGGGCGTAAACTGCGCCCCAAGACAACGGAGCAGTAGCCATGCAACTCGCCATCAGCGAGGCCAAGCCACGCCTCTCGGAACTGATCGCCGCCCAGCGCGGCGAGCGGGTGGTCATCACCAAGCGCGGGGAACCCGCGGTGGAACTGGTTGCCTGCCCCAAACGGAAGCGCCGCGGCGGCATCGACTTCGAGAGGCTCGCGGAGACGCGGCGGCGCTTGGGGATCGTGGACTATCCGCTCGAGGTCGGGGAAGAAATGATCGCGGCGTTCCACAACCCCGCGCTCAGCCGCAAGGTGCTCGGCCTAGATGACGACTGGCCAGGGACCGACTAGCCGCCAAGCGGCAGAGGGCATAAACTGCCGCCTAGCACAGCAGGAGCAGCAGCATGGAACTCGCCATCAGCGCGGCCAAGCCGCGCCTCTCGGAACTGATCGCCGCAGCCCAGCGCGGCGAGCGGGTGGTCATCACCAGGCGCGGTGAGCCGGCGGCGGAACTCGTCGCGTGCCCCAAACGGAAGCGCGGGGGCGGCATCGACTTCGAGAGGCTGGAGGGGACCTGCAAACGGCTTGGCATCGAGCAGGATCCGCCCGAAGTGGCCGAGAAGATGATCGCCGCGTTCCACGACCCTGCGCTCAGCCGCAAGGTGCTGGGCCTGGACGACGACTGGCCAGGCGCCGCCTAGCCGCCAAGCGGTAGATAAGGTGTAAACTGCGCCTCAGAACAACAGGAGTAGAACCATGCAACTTGCCGTCAGCGAGGCCAAGCCGCGCCTCTCGGAACTGATCGCCGCCGCCGAGCGCGGCGAGCGGGTGGTCATCACTCGGCGCGGGGAGCCCGCGGTGGAACTCGTCGCGTGCCCCAAACGGAAGCGCCGGGGCGGCATCAATTTCAAGCGGCTCGCGGAGACGCGGCGGCGCTTGGGAATCGTGGACGATCCGCCCGAGGTCGCGAGGGAAATGATCGCGGCTCTTGAGAACCCCGCGCTCAGCCGCAAGGTGCTCGGCTTGGAGGATGATGACTAGCGGGTCGAAGCCGGGCTCCGGCCGCTCAGAACTGGGCGTCCTCCTCGACACGATCTACCTCTACAAGCTGATGGCGTTGAACAGGATGTTCTCGCCATCCGAGCGTCAGTATCTTGCAGAGCGCGAAGCCAGCGTTCACGTCAGCGCCGTGTCGATTTGGGAGCTGCGGATCAAGTACGGCTCGCGCCACCGCTCGGGAGTGCGCAAGAGCCCCTTTGATCCCGAGATCGTCTTCGCGACCCTCAAGCGCGAAGACGTCACGCTCCTGCCACTCGAACCGGTCCATGCCGTCCGAGCGTTGGATGCGCCTCTGCGCCACAAGGACCCCTTCGACGAAGTCCTGTTGGTGCAGGCGCAGGTGGAGCGCCTTCGATTCCTCACCACAGACAGGCTGCTCGTCGATCATCCCCTAGCCATCATCGTGCGCTAGCCGCATGGACGCCTCGCAGATCGGCAAGCGCGCCTGGAGCTACGCCGGGGTGCTGCAGGACGCTGGCCTCTCCTGCTTCGAGTACGTCGAGCAGCTCACGCTGCTGCTGTTCCTGAAGATGGCGGATCAGCTCACCCGGCCGCCCTACGAGCGCGAGCCACTGGTGCCACCTGACCTCGGCTGGCAGCCGTTGCTGCGGCTGGACGGCACGGCGCTGGAAGCGCAGTACCGCAGGAGCCTGGAGGCGCTGGGCGGGGCGTCGGGGATGCTTGGCGTGATCTTCCGCGGCGCCCGCTGCGAGATACACAACCCCGCGCTGCTCAAGCAGCTCATCGTGAACCTGCTGGACGAAGTGGATTGGATGTCGCTGCCGGTGGACGTGAAGGGCACCATCTACGAAGAGCTGGTGGCGCGTTCGGCGCAGGAATCCTCCCGCGGCGCCGGGCAGTACTTCACGCCGCGGCCGGTGGTGCAGGCGATGTGCGAAGTGGTGCGGCTGACGCCGCGAGACCGCATCTGCGACCCGGCCGCCGGCACCGGCGGTTTCCTCTGCAACGCCTATCAGCATGTGCTGGATCGTTTCGGCGGCGAACTGGACCGGGACGAGCTGCGAACCCTGCGGATGGAGTTGGTGGAAGGCATGGAGCTGTCGCCCAAGGTCGGGCGGATGTGCGCGATGAACGCCTACCTGCACGGCATCGGCGGCGAGGGCGAGGACGAGGTGGTGATCCACAGCGGCCACGACAGCCTTGCCGCGCCCTGGAGCGACGAATACTCGGTGGTGCTCGCCAATCCGCCCTTCGGCAAGAAGCAGAGCCTCACCTTCGTCAACGAGGAGGGCGAAACGTCCAAAGAGGATCAAGTGATCGTCCGGGAGGATTTCTGGACCTCCACGAGCAACAAGCAACTCAACTTCGTGCAGCACATTCACACGTTGCTGAAGATCGACGGCCGCGCCGCCGTGGTGGTGCCGGACAACGTCCTCTTCGAGGGCGGCGCCGGCGAGAAGGTGCGCCGCAACCTGCTGCAGAAGTGCCGCGTCCACACTTTGCTGCGCTTGCCCACCGGCATCTGGTACTCGCCCGGCGTGAAGGCCAACGTGCTCTTTTTCGACAAGAAGGAAGGCAGCGCCAAGGCTTGGACGGACAAGCTGTGGATCTACGATCTGCGCACCAACAAGCACTTCACCCTGAAGCAGAAGCCCCTGCGCCGCGAGGATTTCGACGAGTTCATCGCCTGCTACAAGCCCGGCCGCCCCCATGCGCGAAGGCAGACGTGGAGCGAGGCCAACCCCACCGGCCGCTGGCGCAGCTATGACTACAAGCGCTTGCTCGAGCGCGACAAGCTGAGCTTGGACATCTTCTGGATCAAAGACCAGAGCATCACCGACGCGGATTCGCTGCCCCCGCCGGATGTGCTTGCCGCCCAGATCGCGGGCGACCTTGAAGAGGCGCAGGAGCAGTTCCAAAGCATCGCCGCCCGCCTTGCGCGAAGCATTCCTGCAAACAAGCCGGTTAGATGAGCCAATGGTTGAGCAGGTAACCGCGTCTTTCGTTTCCCAATTCAATCTCCTTACGAACGTCCTTCGCCACCGCGCTAACCTCTTCCGTCACGCTGACGGCACCGCCCTGCCTCTGCCGAAGGGCTGCGACCAGCGGCGCCAAGGCGTCGGCCTTCTCTTGCTCTATCATCAAAATGTCGATGGTCTCCCGTTCCGACATTCCGTTCGCAACCAGCTGAATAACGCCCGCAATCATGCCCCTGAGCATATCGTGGTTGGCTGGGTCAAAGGCTCCATACAAGCCTCGAAATATGTTCCCAGCCAGATCGGCTCTTTGCCCGCGCAGCAAAGCAGTGGCCTGGATCCACAATGCTTGCCATACCAAGAATACGCCGCTCTTTTCTTTTAGATCGTCGTATTTTTCGCCGTTCAGTTGCTTCACCACTTGATCGAAAAGCGCCGCTGCAGACATCGGATCACCCAATTCGAGATAGGTTCCTTGCTTGTGTATCGTTGCCATTGCAGCAACGCGCCGCGCTTCGACGGAGCGGAGATGACGGACCTTTTCTTGTGCCTCGTCAAAGGCGTGCATTGCCTCCTCAGGCTGTGCATTCTTTAGCAAATAAACCCCCTGTCTAATAAATACTTGCGCGTTGGCAATGCACTCAACGGTTGATTCGACGGGCATTGCCAAGACATCAACCAATTCGGCAGTTGAATAGAATGCGATCATGAAGTTGACCAAATGATTGACGACGGCCGCGCCACCGCGTTCATGCCGCATTTTATAGTAAATGCTGTAAAGCGGCTGGACAGCAATGTATCGCCGCGCTTTGCCCCTTCCATTCGCAGCGATTGCGCCACGGTCGGCTAGCCTACCAAGCAAGGATGAAACGGCTCTGATGTCCATGCGGGCTCGCGCAGCAATTTCATTGGCGGTTGCAGGTTGCCAAAGATCGATCACCGCCAAATAAACGCGCCGCTCAGTTTTGGCTAAACCTTCAAGATGAGCGCGGAAGTATTCGGTATGATCGTCGATTAGCGATACGAATTCCTCCAAAAGCTCGCGCATGGAGCGCTGGCGGGCACGTTGGGCAATGGTGACCATCAGCCGAGGGTCGCCCCCCGTTAGGATCTCCAAAGGTCGGATTGCCCGTTTACCCATTTTGTCGCCAGAGGCCATTTGCCATAGGAGACGGGATTCTTCGGTATCTAGCGGGTCGAGAGAAATGATTCGAAATAATTCAAAGAAGGGTTGCTCCGCATCGTCTAGGTCTCTGAAGCGAGTGGCGGCCGTGGCAAGCAGCATGATTTGCGGTTCCGTCTGCAACGCCTTGCGCAGCTTCCAGCCAAAACGGTCGTCCACGGCGTTGTTCATCGCCTGCAGATTTTCCACCATGAGCACAAGTTGCCGTTTCAGTCGATCAACCACTTCCAATACGGCGGCCTGGGCGCGTTCCTCCAAATCACTTCCGCGCCACTGCCGGATTAAGTCGCTGTGGATTTCTCGCAGTTCTTGCGCCAAGCCGGTGTTGCCGCCCTCGATTTCCCTAGCTAGGTGAAACAGCGTTTCCAGCCAAAAATCGGCCATGTTGAAAATTTCGTGGCTTTCCTCCATGAAACACACCGGCAGAAGCCGTTCTGACAGTTCGCTGCTCGTCCTTATTTCCGCTGCGACCCGGGCCAGCAGCATTGTTTTTCCCCTGCCGCGGGGCGCCACGACCAAAAGATGTTGGCAGGAGGGCGAGTCGATGTTGCCACGCAAAGTCTCCATTGCCATGCCGAGTTCTTTTTCTCTGACCACGAATTGTTCGATTACCTCTTCGTCCGACTGGAAGGTGCCAGGGTTGAACTTGCGAATTGTCCGATCAGGCGAAGCGTGCATTGCGGTTTTCATAGATTTTTATCCTGGAATCGGCTTGCCAAAGGGATGTAGTGGTCGCGGAAGCGTACCGCCCACCAGTCCTGAAGCAGTCGGAACGTGAAGCGATGGTCGCCACGCCCGGCGGTTAGGTAGCCATCATGCTCCAGAACTTCCAGCGCCTCGCTGATGCAGTCGGGCGCATCAGAAATTATTGCGGCGTACCCCCGTGACAGGTTGCGCCTCGCATTTTCTGTGAATGCACCTTGGGTGGCCGCTTCGGCGAGGATTTCCATTGCAATCTGGAAAGTCTCGTCGTCCAAGCCCTGCTCAAGACGCTTCTCGTAATGCAGAAAATAGATTTGCCCCGATGGGCCGAGCAGTTCGGTTCGGTAAACCTCATCGACATCCGCCACTGTTACGCGGTTGCGGCCTTGCATCGTGGCGAAGTCCCGTAGTCGGGCGAAGAACGATTGCACAAGATGGGGAACGCCGATGCCGAGGGTGCGATAAACAGCATCCGCCACGCCATCGTCCACCCGCAGTCCGTTGTGCCGAGCAAGCTGCTCGAAGCAGTGGACGCTGGTTTCGCGGCTCCATGGGCCCAACCGAAAATCGTAAAGGTCATTGATGCGGTCTGGCATGCCCAACCTTCCCACTAAGGGCGCGAGGCCAATGCTGCCTGAAAGCAACAGCACGGGGGAACCTCTTGCCAAGCCTTGGCGGACGCTGCGCAGCCAGCTTAGGAATTCATCGGCCCTTTTTGCGCCTTGGTCTTCGGTGAGCAGGTGTTTAAGGAAAATCGGCAATTCATCGATAACCAGGAGAACCGGCTTGTCGTGGACGGCGCACACTTGGAAAAGCCGCTCGCCATGCCGCCGCCAAGTTCCCGCGCCCAATCCCGCACGAATCTTCAATCCGAATTCGTGGGCGTTGATCTCATCAATGTTCTCTTTGATGAAACGGCTCATCGCGCTGGCAATTCGTGACGAGATGGCGCGAACCGGATGCGTCGCCGCGGCGATGGCGGCGATTAGGTCTTCCGGGGAACTCGCACCCTCCACATCCGTGAACAGAAACACCCATCCTTGGGTTTCAAGGCGGCGGCCAAGCTCATGGGCAATGCTGGTTTTGCCCATGCGTCGTTGTCCAGTGAGCAGAATATGGTTGCCGGCGCGAACCTGCGTCTCCAAGATTTCCAGCTCGGCTTTGCGGTCAAAAAAATCGTCGCCGCTCACCCAGCGGCCGGTGGAGGACTTCATGGACAGGCTTCATGCCAGCAATTTTGCGGAACCATAAATCTCAACAAAACTGTTGTCAACAAAATTGTTGTCAGCCTGGACCTATTCTGGATCAAAGACCAGAGCATCACCGACGCGGATTCCCTGCCCCCGCCGGATGTGCTTGCCGCCCAAATCGCGGGCGACCTTAAAGAGGCGCAGGAGCAGTTCCAAAGCATCGCCGCCCGCCTTGCGCGAAGCATTCCCGCAAACGAATTGGTTAGATGAGCCATTGGTTGGTCAGGCAGGCGCGAATCGCCTCCCGTTGACAACAATTCCGTTAACTCGCGCTTGACTTCCGGGGGGAGGGCGGGGGTAAGCTCACGCCTTCAACTCCGCCTTTCCATCCGGGGATTGGAGCCCTGCAAACCGGCTGACGGCCCTCTAGGGAAGGCATGGGGAGGCAACAACGCAAGGAGGGACGAATGACAGCAGCCTTGGCCGACTACAACCTCATGGAGGACAGCACCCGGGAGTGCCCGTTCCCCTACTTCAACGCCATCCGCCGGGAGCAGCCCGTTTACTTCATGAAGGAGCTGGGCGCTTGGTACGTCTCCCGCTACGAGGACGTGCGCCACGTCAAGAAGCACCCGCAGATCTTCTCCAACGACATCTATGAACTCGGCGCCAACCGGGGCGCTGGCCGCAACATCGCCGAAAGCTACCGCAACGAGCATGGCTGGCGGCGCGTCTCCACCCTGCAGCGCACGGACCCGCCGCTGCACACCAAGTACCGCAAGCTCATCAACCACGCCTTCACCGTCAAGCGCATCCGCGCCATGACGCCTTACGTGGAAACCGTGGTCAACGACCTCATTGACGGCTTCATTGAACAAGGCCATTGCGATTTCGTCTGGGACCTCGCCGTTCCCCTGCCCTGCACCGTCATCGCCGACCAATTGGGCGTTCCCAGGGAGAAGATCTGGCAACTGAAGGAATGGTCGGACGCCATGCTGGCCCCCGGCGGCGGCTTCACCGACGACGCGGCGGCCCTAAAGTGCGGCCAACTGGTGGTGGAGGCGCAGCGGTTCTTCGCCGAGGTGATCGAGCAAAGGCGCAAGGCGCCGCAAGACGACATCATTTCCGATCTGGTCCACACCAAGGTCACCGACGACGACGGCGCAGAGCGGCATCTGGACATGCACGAGCTGCAGGACTTGCTGGACCAACTGCTCACCGGCGGCAACGAGACCACCACCAACGCCCTCGGCTCCGCGCTGATGCTGCTGCTGCAGCGCCCCGGCACCATGCAGCGGATGCGCGACGACCCCAAGCTGCTGCGCAACTTCATCGAGGAGTCCCTGCGCTACGAGACGCCCGTGATCCACCTGTGGCGGGTGACCACCCAAGCAACCGAGCTTGGCGGCGCGCAACTGCCGAAGGGGGCCACCGTCGCCTTGGGCTACGCCTCCGCCAACCGGGACGAAGCGGTGTTCGAGGACAGCGAAACCTTCGACATCGCCCGCAGGAAAGCCGGCGCCCATCTGGCCTTCGGCTCCGGGCCGCACCACTGCCCCGGCGCCGCCCTGGCCCGGCAGGAGATGTTCTCCACCTTCACCATCCTGCTGCACCGCTTGGAGAACATCCGCCTGCAGGACCCGGCGGACGAGTTCCTGCATGTGCCCAGCAGCTTTCTAAGGGGCTTGGCCCACCTCCACATCGTCTTTGACGTGCGCAATCGAGCGCCCCACCACCCTGGCGCCTCCGCCTACTGACGGCGGTATTGCAGGGTCTCCCCAGGCACGCGCAGGTAACTTCAAGCCCCCGCCGCAGCCTTGGCGCCGCGCCATGCTGACTTTCGCCGAAGAACTCGTCCTGCTGCTGCACGACCAGGACGGCGCACCGCTGCCGATTCGCCAAGATGCGCTCGACTGCGCCTTGGCGGGCGCCGTGCTGATGGATCTGGCGTTCGCCCATCGAATCGACACCGACCTGCACCGGCTCGTGGTCACCGATCAGGGGCCGACCGGCAATCCTACGCTCGACCGCATCCTCGCAAAGCTCGCAGCCCGTCCGAAGGCGATGGACACCCGAGCTTGGATCAGGGAGCTGTGCATCGACGAGGCGGGCGCCATTTACGAGGAAGTGCTCTCCGGCTTGGTTGCGGGGCGCATTTTGGCTCAGCGGGACCGGAAGCTCCTGCGCGGCCTAGGCGCCTTGCGCTATCCCACGATGGACGGCGAAGCCGGGCGGGCGATCGGCCGGCGCGTTCGGCAAGCGCTGCATTCCGACGGCATCCCCGACCCACGGGACATAGCCTTCATCTCCCTGTTGGACGCCTGCGACCTGCTTGCGGACATTCTCCCCGCGGAGGAGATCGAGGAACGCCGCGCCCGGATCGAGCAACTGCACAGGATGGACTTGATCGGCCGCGAGGTGGCCGGCGCCATCGCCGACGTCGAACGCTCGGTCATTCTCGCTATTCGCGCTAGGTCCGCGCGTCTTCGCCGGCTGCTGTTGCTGCTCTCCGCAGTCGGCGGCCTCACCGCGGCGGCGACGCTTACAGCCCCGCGCATTCCAGCGCCGGACCAATTCGCCGACGGCTTGCTCAGGCTGCTCTGGTTCGACGAGGTCTGGCGGCAGTGGAGCGGCTACCTGCTGCTTGGCTGCAGCGGCGTCGGCGCCCTGGCCGCCCTGCTCATCAAGGCGCGGCCGGTGGCCCGGCTGGGCGGCCTCCAATGGTGGCGGCTCGGCCACGTTGGGTTCGGCCTTTGCTGCGTCCTCCTGCTGTTCGCCCACACCGGCTTCCGCCTAGGCGCCAACCTCAATGCCGTGCTCATGGGCTCTTATTTGGCGGCGTTGATTTTCGGCGCACTGGCCGGCATTTCCACCTACGGAGCGCCGCAGTTGCGCAGATTGGGGATCGCCCCCAAGCTGCGCACATCCCTGATGAGGCTGCACCGCGTCGCGCTCTATCCCCTGCCGGCGCTGCTGATCATTCACATCCTCATCGTCTATCTGTATTGAAGGGGCCGATGCCGAGGAAACTGCTTGCCTGGATTCTTGGGGTTGCGGGAACCTTGGCCGCCACAGCTCTCGCCGCAATCTGGATGCTCGTTGGCGGCGACCGCCGGATGCTCTTGAGCGGCGACGCCACCGACGCCCACCATCAAATCGAACTGGCCTGCGAGACCTGCCACGCCGCCCCGCCCTTCGCCAGTGCATCCGCCGCGACTAGGGCGCTGAACGAAACCTGCCGCAATTGCCACGACGACGAGTTGCGGGCCGCCGATGACAGCCACTCGCGCAAACTGTTCCGCAGCCCCAGAATGGCCATCTATTTGGAAAAGCTCAATGTGCGCCTTTGCACGACCTGCCACATTGAGCACCGCCCGGAGATCACACGCACGGGCGCGGTCACCGCAACAGTGGACTTCTGCGCAGCCTGCCATGCCGAGGGCGATCAGGACGTGCGCAAGGCGCGGCCTAGCCATGCGGGGCTAGCCTTCGACAGCTGCGCATCGGCCGGCTGCCACAACTATCACGACAACCGGGCGCTCTATGAGGACTTTCTGGTGCGCCACGCCGGCCGCCCCTGGATTGCGCCGACGCCGGTGCATGGGCTTGCCGCAGGTTCCCGCTCCCCCCAACAGCGCCAAGAGGCGCTGGCGCAAAGCGCCGCCTGGGCGCCGGCGGCGGCGCTGGCCGACCCGGCGGCGCTGCACGACTGGGCCGGCTCCGCCCATGCGGCAGCGGGGGTAAGTTGCGCCGCTTGCCATGCGCCGGCGGCGGCGCAAGGCGCTTCCCGCGCCGCTGTGGAGGCGCAATGGATCAATGCGCCGGACACCGCCATCTGCAAGGACTGCCACCAAGCCCAAAGGAAGGCATTTGTCCAAGGCCGGCACGGCATGCGCCAACATCCATTGCTCGCACCCCCTCGGAACCCTGACCACGGATTGCAGGCCATCGGCATCAAGGGACTGTTGCCCAAGGCCGCAACGGCTTGGTTGGCGGACCCACCCCGGCCCGCACACATGACCGTCGCCGAGGCGCGCCTGCCGATGCGCACCGAGACCGCCGCCGAGGCCCTGCACTGCGGGAGTTGCCACAAGCCCCATGCGGCGGACACCAAGCGGGCCGCGGTGGAGGCCTGTGCATCCTGCCATGACGACGCCCACAGCCGCGCCTATTTCGGCGGCCCCCATCATGAGCTGTGGCGGGCGGAACTGGCCGGCGAGGCGCCGGCGGGCACCGGGGTGAGCTGCGCAACCTGCCACATGCCCAAGGCCGAGCGCCGCGACGAACTGGCGACCAACCACAACCAAAGCGCCACCCTGCGGCCCATCGAGAAGATGATTCGCCCGGTCTGCCTCGACTGCCACGGCCTCGGCTTCGCCATCGACGCCCTAGCGGACGCCGACCTAGTGGCCCGGAACTTTCGCGGCAGGCCCAGCATCCATGTCGAAAGCGTTGACTGGGCCGTGCGGCGCACGCTGGAAGCCGGCAACTAGCGCAAGCGGACGCCAAGCCTTGGTCTTTGCATAAATGCCCGCGGCGGCTCGGTCAATGAGTGCTAGGCGTTCGTCCTTCATGCGGAAATTCACTTGCCCCATTCGGCGGACCCCTCGGCTGGAATCGGCCCGTGGTTGGACGGATTGCCAATGCATAGCCAACGCCCATACGGTCTTCAAGCGCCCTGTTGACAAATCGGCTTCGCGCTACATGCTAACCATGGAACGAGGCGCAAGCGGGAGAATCCACATGCAGCAAAGGTCCTCCGGGTTTATCAGGATGGCGCTGGCGGCGGCCGTGGCGCTGGCGGCGGTTGGCGTTGCGGCGGCAGGGCTGCCCTATCGTCAGGCGGCGGACATGCTGTATTTGGTCATGTCCTCGGACCGGGCGGTCTATGCGCAGAAGGTGGTGCAGCGCCTCACTAGGGACGAGCGGATCCTCACCGCATCGGAGCATTTTGAGGACGACTCGGCGCTGCCGCTGCCGGCGCAGATGTTCCGCTTCGGCGCGGAACTGGCGGCGGACAAAACCGAGGACTTCTCCTATTCGCTGCTCTCCCTGCATCCGGTCAACAAGAAGAACGGCCCGGGAACGGAGCTGGAGAAGAAGGGCCTGCAATTCGTGGCCGACAATCCGGGCGAGAACTTCTACGGCGAGGAGGAGCTAGGCGGCCAGCGCTACTTCGCTGCGGTGTATCCCGACGTCGCCGTGGCCGAAGCCTGCGTCAACTGCCACAACAACCACAATGATTCCCCGCGCACCGACGCCAAGCTAGGCGACGTGATGGGCGGCGTGGTGATCCGCATCCCGATGGACTGACCGCGACGGCACGTTGTTGACGCGCCAAAAGCCGTTGCGCTATCCTGCCGGACAAGCAGCGCCTTGGAGTGGAACCATGCCCATCGACACCCACGCTGCCGTTCGAAAGCTGGAGAACGGCGGCTTTGAAACCGAACAAGCGGAAGCCTTGGTGGAGGTCATCAACGGGGTGGCGGGCGAGCAAGCCACGAAGGAAGACCTAAGGGCCGTCCGGGAGGACTTAAGGGTCGTCCGGGAGGACTTCAAGGAACTGCGCGAGGACTTCAAGGAACTGCACGAGGACTTCAAGGAACTGCGCGAGGATTCCAAGGGTGACATCAGGGAACTGCGCGAGGACTCCAAGAGTGACATCAAGAAACTGCGCGAAGACTTCACGGGCGACATCAGGGAACTGCGCGAGGACTTCAAGGGCGACATCAGGGAACTGCGCGAGGACTTCAAGGGCGACATCAAGGAACTGCGCGAGGACTTCACGGGCGACTTGAAGGGACTGCGCGAGGACTTCACGGGCGACTTGAAGGGACTGCGCGAGGACTTCACGGGCGACTTGAAGGAACTGCGCGAGGACTTCACGGGCGACCTCAGGGAACTTCGGGAGGACTTCAAGGATCAGTTCGCCACCAAGGCGGACTTCGCCAAGCTGGAAACCAAGGTCGAAGCCGTCTCCAACAGGATGCTGCTTGCCCTAATAGCCGTCGCCGGCCTGCTGTTCGCCGCCCTCAAGCTCTGGCCGTAAACGCGGTCGCCCAAACCGTCGCCGCACACCCTAGGGATGCTGCGCAATTGGGGCTTGCCGCCATCCAAGCTGGCCCCCGCAGCGGCGTTAATCGCGCCAACTAGGTGGTCGATGCCTTGAAGATGCTGGCGATGGAGGCGTCGAGCAGGCTGTTAAACTCCGCGTCGGTTTGCTGCGCCTTCAACCCCTCCGTCAGGGCGCGGGAGAAGCTGGCGGTCATGCCGCTCTGCCGGCGCAGCCGAGCGTTGGACTCCTCCCGGCTGTAGCCGCCGGACAGGGCGGCCGCCCGCAGCACCCGCGGATGGGCGATGCAGTCCGCATAGAAGTTGTCCGCCTCCGGCAGGGTTAGCTTCAGCATGACCTGTGCGCCTTGCAGGGCGTCCAATTCCTTGAGCACGGCGGCCTTGAGCAGGGCTTCCGCGCCGGCCTTGTCCGGGCAGTGGATGTCCACCTCCGGCTCGACGATGGGCGTCAGCCCCACCGCCAAAATGCGCTTGGCGGCCTCGAACTGCTGCGCCACCAAGGCGTTGACGCCGGCTGCATCGGCCTGCTTGATCACGGAGCGCATCTTGGTGCCGAAAACGCCCTTGGACTTGCCTTGCTCCAACAGCGCCTCAAGGTCCGGCATGGGCTTCATCAACTGCACGCCTTCGCGCTCCTCGGCCAAGCCCTTATCGACCTTCAGGAAAGGCACCACCTGCTTCACCTCCCACAGATAGGACGCCGCGCCGCGCCCCTCCACCTGTCGGTTCATGGTGTTCTCAAACAGGATGGCACCGAGAATCCGCTGGCCGCCGAAGGCGGGGCTGACCATGATGCGAGTGCGCATGGCATGCACGAGGTCGAACATTTCCGCCTCGCTGGACCAAGCGCCTTCCTCCACTCCGTACAGGCGCAACGCCTTGGGCGTGCTGCCGCCGCTTTGGTCGAGGGCGGCGATGAAGCCGGGACGGGTGCGGATGATTTCACATTGCTGGGCGGTCAGGCTCACGGTTGTCCTCCAAGTGGTGGGAGCGAGGTCAGGGCAGGCTGTAGGCCACCAGATAGTCCCCCGGCGGGGACGGCGAAGTGAAATGGCCGCCGGCGGCGACCACCACGAACTGCTTGCCGCCGGAAACGTAGGACATGGGCGCCGAGTTGCCGGTGGTGGGCAGTTCGTCGCGCCAAAGCTCCGCCCCCGTATCCGTGTCAAAGGCGCGAATTTGCCGGTCCGCGGTGGCGGCGATGAAGGTGAGGCCGGCGGCGGTCACCATCGGCCCGCCGAACTCGATCGTGCCCTTGATCATCAGCGAGATCGGCCAGGGCGCCAAGTGCTTGAGGTTGCCCAAGGGCACCCGCCATTTGATGCGCCCGGAGGACAGATCGACCGCATCCAAGGTGCCCCAAGGCGGCTTGGTGCAGGGTGCGCCCCAAGACGAGAGCAGGGGCTTCATGAAGAGGCAGTAGGGTGCGCCGCGCTGCGGCATGCCGACGTTCGCGGATTGGTCGCACTCCGCCCGGGGCGCAAGGCGCAGCACCATGCCCACATGCTTGGTGTTGGTGACCATAAGCCCGCGGCCGGGGTCCACCGCCGGGGCGCCCCAGTTCTGGCCGCCGATGTTGGAGGGGTACATCACCGTGCCCTTTTCGCTGATCGGCGTGTAGATGGGGCCGGTGGTCAGCTCCTCCAGCTTGCGGCGGCACTCGCCCTCGTCCCAGAAGGTGAAGCCCCAAGCGTCATCCGGGCTGACGCCCAATTGGTGCAGGGGCTCCGGCTTCAGCGGGAAGGGTTGGGTGGGGCTTAGGTACTCCCCCGGCACGGCGCCTGTTTGCGGCACCGGGCGCTCCTCCACGGGATGCAGGGGCACGCCCGTTTCCCGATGCAGCACGAAGGTCAGGCCCATCTTGGTGGTCTGCACCACCGCTGGACTGGTCAGGCCGTCAATGGTGACATCCACCAAGGTGGGCTGCGAAGGCACGTCAAAATCCCAGATGTCGTGGTGAACGGTTTGGTAGCTCCAAACCACCTCGCCCGTGCCGCCGTCCAAGGCCACCACGGAACTGGAGTAGTGGTCCAGGTTGCCGCGGCGGTCGCCGCCGAAGTAGTCCGGCGAGGAGTTGCCGGTGGGGATGATGACCAGGTTGCGCTCCGCATCCACGGAAATGGTGGACCAGACGTTGGTGGTGCCGGGGACGAAGTTGCCGTCCGCGTCCACCGGCTCGGCGCCGGGCGGCACCGGGTTCCAGCCCCAGCGGAAGGCGCCACTGCGCAGGTCGTAGGCGCGCACCACTCCGGAGGGCACGTCGGCGCGGAAGGAGTCCAAGACGTAGGCGCCGGTGATGAGCGCATCTCCTAGAATGGCCGGGGCGCTGGTGATGCCGTACTCCTTGGCGCCGTGCTCCGTCAGACCCACGGTCAAGTCAATTTCGCCGTTGTCGCCAAAGCCGGGGCAGCGCTTGCCGGTGGCGCCGTCCAAGGCGAAGATGCGTCCGTCCAAGGTGGGCAGGATGATGCGGTGGGCGCAAAGATCGCCCGGCTGCGCGTCAGCGTCCACCCAACTGCTGACGGCGCGGCAGTTGGTCAGGTGCTCTTCGTCCATGTTGACGCCAGGGTCAAAGCGCCAGCGCTCGGCGCCGGTGGCCGGGTGCAGGGCGAACACGCGGTTGAACGGCGTGCAGTAGTAGAGGGTGTCCCGCACCACAATGGGCGTGTTGACGAAGGCGGAAGCGCTTTGGCCGCTGGCGTCGAAGCCATCCACCCCGCTTATGACGCCGTCCCGAAAGTCCCCGGAGCGATGCACCCAAGCGACTTGCAAGCTGTCCACGTTGCCCTTGGTGAGCTGCGCCGCCGCGGTGTAGTGGCCGCCGCCGGCCGAGCCGCCGTAGGCCGGCCAGCCGATGCTCTCCGCCCCCGCGGCCCAAGCCAAGGGCGGCGACAGCAAGCCGAACGGCAGCCAAGCAAAAAACGCCTTGACCAAGCCCGGCCAAACGCCAATTTGCCTTCCATTGCGCATTCGCCAAGATCTCACTGCTTCCCCGCACCTGCAGCGAACGGCCGCCAGCCCGAAATGGCCCATTGCTTCAACAAGCTGCCTGCCCCCCTTACGCGCCAACGGCTTGAGCAATTCAGCAGGCCTCGGCGGGCGCCGCCGCTACCTTGGCGGCAGCCCGCGCTTGGCCCGCTCCCGGTTCATGCGCTCCTGGTCCACCGGCAGGCGCTCGCCAAGCTCCTCCTCCGCAATGGCGCCGGCCATGTGCGCCTGGGCCTTCTTGCCGTTGTACATGATCTTCTTCACCGGCGTGATGGCCAGCATGACCCGCAACGGCGAGTCGAGCAGATTGGTGAAGAACTGCTCGCCCTCCGGGTTGTCTGGGTTCAGCTTCTTCGACAGGGCCGTGTAGAACCACTTCTTGGTTGCCTCGTCCTCAAAGAACTCCCCGGTGCCCTTGAAGGTGATGGCGCCAGCGGGCAAATCCGCCGATGCGCCATCCGGGTAGCCGCGGCTGCTGACGTTCACGGAAACGCGGTTGTCCCGGCGGATGGCCACCGCCCGGTGCCGGTGAACGGCGAAGGTCAGCCAGATTTTGCCCTCATGCCAGAGGAAGGCGTGGGTGACGCCAACCGGCCAGCCGTCCTTGGTGGCCCACATCAGAACGCACTCGTTGGAGTTGTTCATCAGTTGATCCACCTCCTCGTCGGAGAACGGATAAATTGAAACCATTTCATGATCGTGGGTGTGCGCCATCATTCCTCCCAAATTTGTTCGCGCTGCCAAGGGGAAACCCCTGCCCTTCCCCGCCTGCGGCAAGTGCGCCGGCGGCCGTTTCGGGCGCCTAGCATAGTGGAAAGCGGACCCTAGGCCAAATCGGGCCGGCTGCTTCCCGCCAAGGCGCAGTGGCCCGGAATCGTCAGCGGCTACTACCGCCGTGGGGATTTGCTCCGCTTGGTGGAGCCGTTGCGGAGATTCTGGACCCTGACCTCCAAAGCCGGCGCGGCAGGATGCGCCAATCGCGCTTTTAGGCGGCGGCCACCTCCACCTCGATCAGGTCGGCGTACTTGGCCAAGGCCGCCTCGCGGCGCTTGATTAGGTGGTAGTCCGGGAACAGTTGGTCGGTGCCTTGGTAGCGGCCGAGCACTTGGCGGGCGACGGTGACCTTATGCACCTCCGTGGGGCCGTCCGCCAGCGCCATGTGGAAGCTGTCCAGCACGCCGGCGGCGAAGGGCATTTCGTTGGAGATGCCCAGGGAGCCGTGTATCTGCACGGCGCGGGCGTAGACGTCGTAATAGACCTTGGGCATCTGCGCCTTGACGGCGGAGATGTCCGCCCGCACCTCCTTGTAGTTCCTGAGCTTGTCGATCTTCCAGGCGGTGCGCAGCACGAACAGGCGGAACTGCTCGATGTCCATCCAACTGTCGGCGATCATGGCCTGCACCAACTGCTTCTTGGCCAACACCTCGCCCTGGGTCTCCCGGGACAGGGTGCGCTCGCACATCATGTCGAACGCTTGGCGAATCTTGCCCACCGTGCGCATGGCGTGGTGGATGCGCCCGCCGCCCAGCCTGGTCTGGGCGACGACGAAGCCCTGGCCGACCTCGCCAAGCAGATGGTCCCCAGGGATGCGCACGTCCTTGTAGCGGATGTAGGCGTGGGCGCCCTTTTCCCCAAAGCCCACCCCCACATTGCGCAGGATCTCGACGCCGGGCGTCTCCATCGGCACGATGAACATGGACATGCGCTGATAGGGCGGCGCCTCCGGGTCGGTGACCGCCATTACGATCAGGAAGGAGGCGTAGCGGGCGTTGGAGGAGAACCACTTCTCACCGTTGATGACCCACTCGTCGCCAATGCGTTCGGCGCGGCACTTGAACACCTTGGGGTCCGCCCCGCCCTGCGGCTCCGTCATGGAGTAGCAGGAGCAAATTTCGTTGTCCAGCAAGGGCTGCAAATAGCGGTCCTTCTGCTCCAAGGTGCCGTAGTGGGCGAGGATTTCGGCGTTGCCGGAGTCCGGCGCTTGGCAGCCGAACACCACCGGGGCGCATTTGGCCCGCCCCAGAATCTCGTTCATCAGGCCCAGCTTCAATTGGCCGTAGCCCTGGCCGCCCAGTTCCGGACCGAGATGGCAGGCCCAGAGACCGCGCTCCTGCACCTGCTGCTGCAGGGGCGGAATCAGCTTGGCGCGGTTCGGGTCCGAAAAGTCGTTGGGATGGCCGATGACGAAATCAAGCGGCTCGATCTCCTCCCGCACGAAGTCGTCCATCCAGTCCAGTTCCCGCTGAAAGGCGGGATCGGTTTCAAAGTCCCAAGCCATGTGGCGCTCCCCTTGCAGTTGAAGGCCTGTTTTTACCCCATTGGCGACGGCTTTGTGAAGTCCCTAACCCCAATCCCCTAACAGGGGTTCCGTGGTTGGCGCTTGGCGCCCTTTCGCGGCGGTTTGAGCTACGGCTCGGGTTTGGCGCGGCTCGGGGAGCGCGTTGCGGCTTGGAGCGCCGGCAAGATCAGGCGCCCGTAGGCGTCCAAGGTTTCCTCCTGGGCGTCGTGCATGAGGTAGATGGCGAATTGGTCCGCCCCCAATTGCCGCAGCGTCTTGAGCTTGGCGATGTGCTCCGCGGCCGGGCCAAGCAGGCAGAAGCGGTCAACGATTTCATCCGGCACGAAGTCCGTGCTGGGGTTGCCGGCCCGGCCATGATGGTCGTAGTCGTATCCTTGACGTTGCTTGATGTAGCCCGTCAACGCCGCCGGCACAGGGCCGGACCCTTCCCCATAGCGCTTGACGATGTCCGCCACGTGGTTGCCGACCATGCCGCCGAACCAGCGCAGTTGCTCGCGCTGATGGGCAAGGTCATCGCCTATGTA
Source organism: Candidatus Azophilus sp. (assembly GCA_965200465.1). Taxonomy (GTDB): domain Bacteria; phylum Pseudomonadota; class Gammaproteobacteria; order Pseudomonadales; family Azotimanducaceae; genus Azophilus. Next base: position 1,755,169 of record OZ241358.1, read on the forward strand.
GGCCGGCGCCGCCACGCAGGTGGTCACCGCGCTTGCTGCACGGCCTTGGGCCGCAGCGGCCTGCGTCACGGCACCTAGGGTCCATTCCAGAATCTGCGGGTCGGCCAGCTGCAGAATGAATCCGTCCGCATGGCGGCCGATGCAGTCCAGCGCCCGAGGGCCGTATCCGGCCCCCCACATCGGCAGGTCCCAGCCCCGCTCCAACCACGGGAAGCGAATTTCCTTGCCCCGGCAATCGACGCTCTCCCCCGCCACCAAGCCCTTGATGACGCGCATGGCCTCCGCCATCTCCACTAGGGTTCGGGGCTTGCGGCCGACGTAGCGCAAGGCCGAATCTCCCCGGCCCATGCCGCAGATGGTGCGTGGGCCGTGCAGGTCGTTCAAGGTGGCGAAGGTGGAGGCCAGCACCGTCCAGTCCCGGCTGCCCGGATTGGTGACCATCGGCCCCACGACGACCCTTTCGGTTTCCGCCAGAATTCGGGACAGCACCACGAAGGGCTCCTGCCAGAGCACCGGCGAATCGAACACCCAAACATGGGTGAAGCCGTTCGCCTCGGCCCGTTTGGCCAGTTCCACCACCTCGCGGGCCGGGGGATTGGTCTGCAGGACAACGCCAAAATCCATCATCATCCCTCTCAAAGCGCCTTTTCCGACAAAATTGTTTGACGATAATGTCAGAAACTAATACATTGGGCAACATGGGTGCGCCAATTCCCTTGGTTTGGACGGGCGGCGCCTGCTCGATGAGGCGGAAACATGGAAGAACAAGCGCAAGGGGGCCGGACGCGGCGTTCGGCAGCCGCACCTTCAGACCGCAAGGCCGGCGCCTTTGAGAACGATATGGGTCACCGTATCCACGCCTGTGGCGAACTGCGCCGCAGTCAAGCGCTTGACGCCGAGGATGCTCTTGATCTGCTGCTCAAAGTCGGCGTAGTACTGGGTGGCGCCCCAAAGCAGGAAGAAGAAGTGGCGGGGATCCAGGGCGTCCATCCTGCCCTCCTCCATCCACTGGCAGACCACCGCGCACTTCTCGTCGGTCAACGCCTTGATCTCGTCGTTTTCCTCCTTGGTCAGCATGTCCGAGCCGCGGATCACCTCCTTGGCGAAGATTTTGGAGGCCACGGGATGCTTGCGGGAGTACTCGATCTTCACCCGGATGTAGTCGGCGATGGCCTCCTTGGGTTCGCGCTCCGCGGTGATCTGCTCGAACGCCTTGATCCACTCGTTGCGCAGTTCGGTGATGATGCGCCGGTAGATCTGGCGCTTGGAGGAGAAGTAGTAGTACAGGTTCGGCCGCGGCAGGCGGGCGGCCCTGGCGATGTCGTCCATGCGGGTGCCGTGGAAGCCGCGGGTGGCGAGCAGCTTCTCCGTGGCGCGGAGAATCCGCGCCTCCTTCTTGTCGCGCGCCTTCAGTTCGCGGGGCATGGGCGCCACCTCCCTGTCTTGGCGTTCCTTCTTAGCGCTTGGCGGGGCTGTACGCCAACCGATGCGCGGGCAGCCGCCATTATACCCGCCGCGCCGAAGCGCCGCCGATGCCGGGGGAACACGCGGCGATGTCCCTAAAGGAGGCGTTGCGGGCCATGCTGTCCGGCTGGCAGGCGGACTTGGACCCTAAGTGGCGCAAGGTGCTGGATGGCGTCGAATTGGCGTTTGACGCCGTGGATGAGGAATTGGAACTCCATCCCTGGGAGCCGATCTTCCCGTCGCGGCGGCGTTTCCCCCTTCCAGGAGCGCCAGCCGGAGCGCACCTGTTCCGCGCCTTTGACGGCCTCAATCCAGACGCCGTGCGCTGCGTCCTAATCGGCCAGGACCCCTATCCCAACATCGCCTTCAGCACCGGACGGGCCTTTGAAACCGGCGAGCACCGTCATTGGCGCGAACTGGAGAACATGCGTTCGTGCAGCATGCGCAGCCTCATCCAAAGCCTGCACGCCTTTCGTTCGGGCCAGCACGACCACGCCAAGGAAACGGACGGCTGGGCGGCGACCATCAAGGCCATTCAGGCCGCCGGCAACGGCTTTCCGCGGCCAAGCCAGCTCGCCCGGCACTGGGTGGACCAAGGTGTGCTGCTGCTCAACGCCAGCCTCACGCTCAGCCGCTTCGCGGTGGACGGGGACCCGCACCAAACCAAGGGCCATCTGCCGCTCTGGCGGCCTTTGACGGTGCGCCTCATCCAGCACTTCGCCGAGCGCAGCAGCCAGCCCGCGGCGTTCATGCTGTTCGGCGAGGCCGCCCGGCAGGCCGCGGCCGCCAGCGGCGTTGTCGAACCCGAGGCCATTGACGGGCATCCATTGTTCGTCGCCTCCCCGCACCCAGCCGCCGGCAACGACTTTCTGCGCTGCCCCAACCCCTTCGTCCGCTGCAACGAAAAGCTGCTGGGGCTAAAGGCGCGGCCCATTCATTGGTGACGCAGGGAAAGCCAAGGATGAACCAAGAATTTGACTACATCGTGGTGGGCGCAGGTTCCGCCGGCTGCGTGCTCGCCAACCGGCTCTCCGCAAACCCCGAAAACCGGGTGCTGCTGCTGGAGGCCGGCAGCCGGGATCGCAACTACCTGTTCCGCCTGCCGATGCTGATGGGCAAGCTGATGCACTCCGGCATCTACAACTGGCAGTACCACACCGAGCCGGAGGCGCAGCTTGCCGGGCGCCAAGTTTACTGGCCCCGGGGCAAGGTGCTTGGCGGCAGTTCGACCATCAACGGCATGATCTACGTGCGCGGCAATCCAGCCGACTACGATGGCTGGGAGCAGGCTGGGCTGCCCGGATGGTCCTACGAGAAGGTGCTGCCCCTGTTCAAGCGTTCGGAGGCCCACATCGACCGCGAGGATCGGTTTCATGGGCGCACGGGAGAGCTCACTGTGCGCCGGGCCACCGGAAGCAACGCCATGTTCGACGCCTACGTCGAAGCCGGGCAGCAAGCCGGCCACTCCTTCACCGACGACTTCAACGGCGAGCGCCAAGAGGGGTTCGGGCGCTACGACTTCACCATCCGCCAAGGCAAAAGGTGCAGCGCCGCCACCGCCTTTCTGGTCCCCGCCAAGGGCCGCCCCAACCTCACCGTAGTGACCCAAGCGCTGGCGCACCGAGTGGTTCTGGAGGGAATGCGGGCCGTTGGCGTGGAGTACCGCGCCGGTCAGCAGCGCACCAGGGCCATGGCGGCCAAGGAGGTGCTTGTGGCGGCCGGCGTGGTCAATTCCCCGCAATTGCTCATGCTGTCGGGCATCGGCGACAGCGAGCATCTTGAGCGGCAAGGCATTGCCGTGGCGCATCACCTGCCCGGCGTCGGCAGGAACCTGCAGGACCATGTGGACTGCTGCCTAGTGCATGAGTGCAAGCAGCCGGTGTCGCTGCACGACGACCTACGCATCGACAAAGTGACGTTGGGCGTTCTGCAGGCGGCGGCCTTCGGAACCGGCTTCGTCACCACCTTTCCGTACGAGGCCGGCTCGTTCATGCGGTCGTCCGCCGACCTTGAGGTGCCGGACATCCAAACCCACTTCATGCCGGCCACCGAAGAGACCGCCAATCTGCATTGGTCGCTGCTTTCCTTCGGCGGCGGGAAGGACATCGCCAAGAACCACGGCACCACCATCCGCATCGGCCCGGTCAAGCCGAAAAGCCGCGGGCGCATCGCCCTGCGCTCCAGCAACCCCGAAGACCCGCCGTTGATCCACGCCAACTACTTGGCGGACCAGCGTGACTCGGACACCGCCGCGGCGGGGTTGCAGCTCATGCGCGACGTGATGGCGAGCAAGGCATTCAGGGGCATCGTGGGACGCGAGGCGGCGCCCGGCCCCGACGTTCAGACCGATGCGCAAATCCGCAAATGGCTCATCAACGCGGCCATGACCACCTTGCATCCGGTGGGCTCCTGCAAGATGGGAGTCGATGCCGAAGCCGTGGTGGACGCCGAACTGCGGGTCCACGGCATCGCCGGCCTGCGGGTGGTAGACGCTTCCATCATGCCGGAGATCACCCGCGGCAACACCAACGCGCCGGCCATCATGATCGCCGAAAAGGCCAGCGACCTAATTCTCAACCCATCGCCAGCTTAGGAGGCACCCAAATGATCGTCGATCACCGAACCTACAGCTTCCGTCCGGGAACGATGCACAAGTGGCTGAGGAAGTACGAGGCGGACGGCCTGCCCATTCAGAAAAAATACCTAGGGGAGTTCCTCGGCATGTTCACCACGGAAATCGGCAACCTGCACCAAGTGGTGTTCATGTGGGGCTACGCAAGCCTAGGAGACCGAGAGGCCCGTCGCGCCAACATGGAGGCCGACCCCGCTTGGGGGAAGTTCATCCAGGAAATTTGGGACTTGGACGCCATCGTTGAGCAAAACATCAAGATGCTGCGCCCGGTTTCCTTTTCACCGATGCGGTAAGGGGGTCTCACCTAGGGGCGCCCAAAGCCGGACGGTGCGCCAGTTTTGGCAATCGTGGCGTAAGCAATCGTCGTGAGCAATGCGGCAGCAAGGTAGAGCAGGTTGAAATCCCCGCCTCGGGCAAGCTGGCCGGCGGTTGCCGGCCCCAACATGCTGCCGAACGCAAAACAGGCCGTCACCAAGGACACCGCTCGCCCGCTGCTGTCTGCCGCGTTAATCCGCGACACGAAGTAGGGCAAGGCGAACAGCCAAACGAAAAAGAATAGGTTGATGGCCGCCGCGTAGAAAATGAAGCCTCGGCCAAGCGTGAACATCAGCATGGACAACATGTACACCGCTGCGGCAAAGGCAATTGGCTTTAGCTTGCCGAAGCGCTCCGAAACAACTGCCGCCAGGAACGACCCCAAGCCCCCCATTAACACAGCAACGGACAGGGCGACGCCGATGCCGGCGGAGCCGTAGTCCGCTCGCACGCCGATCCGTTCCACAAAAGACCAAACTGCGCTTTGCCCGACCGTAAAGATCAGCAAGGCGACCAAGCCAGTCAATGCCGAAACGGAAATACCCCGGCCGTTGCCGCCCTCGCCCTCGGCAATCGAGATTGGTTGCGCTGCCATGTTCGCGGCCGATGCAAACTTGGCGCAGGGAGAAAGAATCAACAGAACCAAGGCGAGTGCGACCAGCATTCCGCCGAAGCCGAATGCTGGGTAAACGAACACTGGCAACAAGAACAACAGAAATGCGCCCAACGCAACTTCCCCTCCGAGTTTAATGCCGACTGCTCGTGTGGCGTCTTGAAACTCACCAGCCAACACAAAGGAAAGAGCATAGAGCACACCCAACGCGCACCCGATGGCGAACAACAAGGCTGCAAACAGGGAGTATGAATCCAACATCGCGCCCAAAAGCAACAGCGGGCCAGCCGCCGCATAGATGCCAACAGCAAGCACTTTTCTATTGACTCGTTGCAGCCAAAAAGACGCACGGACGGAGGCTAGGCCGAAGCCGGCGAGATAGATGGCGCCGAGCCAGCCGACGTCTGCGTCACTCAAGGCATAGGCTTCCGCCGCCTTGCCAAGGAACACCGGCAGGATATTGAATATCATGGCCGCGGAGGCGCCAGTGCCCACAACCGCCACCAATGACTTCGGAGCACTCATCTAGCGTTTTGCCAAGCTTTTAGTAACCCAAGTAGATGGTCTGGCTGTCAGTGTAGAACTCCAGCGCCGAGGGGCCTTGCTCCTTCGGTCCGAAGCTCGAACCCTTGGCGCCGCCGAACGGAAGCTGGTACTCCACCCCGGCGCTGGGCAGGTTGACCGCAACCAATCCGGCTTGGATGCCCTTGACAAACTCGAACACGCGGGAAACGTCCTGGGTTTGCACCGATGCGGAAAGGCCGAACTCGGTGTCGTTGGCGATGTCCATCGCTTCATTGAAGTTCCTAGCCTTGATCACCGCCAAGACTGGCCCGAATATCTCTTCCCGGGCAACATGCATGTCGTTGGTGACGCCGGTAAGAACCGTGGGCGCGAAGAAGTAGCCCTTGCCGTAGGCGCCTTCGCTGAGCACTTGGCCGCCGCATTCGACCTTGCAGCCTTCCGCTTCGGCCAGCCGGCAATAGCGGTCGTTGGTTTCCAGTTGCGCCTTGTCGATGGCGGGGCCGACCTGAACGCCCTCCTCCATCCCGTTGCCGACCCTAAGCTTCTGCACCGCTTCGATTAGCGTCGATGTGAATTGGTCGTAAACGCCCTCCTCCACGATTACCCGGCTGGTCGCCGTGCATTTCTGCCCGGTCGAGAACATGGCGGCGTTCACGGTGTTGGCTACGGCTTTCCCAAGGTCCGCGTCAGCCAAAACGACGGTTGGGTTCTTGCCCCCCATTTCCAACTGGATGCGCATCCGCCTTGCGGACACCTTTGCATGCAGTGCATGGCCAACGGCGCAGGAGCCCGTGAACGAGACGGCCCTGACGGCTGGGTGCCCGACCACGGCTTCGCCCACTTCATCACCGGCGCCGCAGAGGTAGTTAACCACGCCCTTCGGAAGCCCCGCTTCACAGCAAGCCTCCACCAGCCGCCAAGCGCTTAGCGGCGCCGCGGAAGCCGGCTTTAGCAAAACCGTGTTGCCGGCAATCAACGCCGGCGCCAACTTCCAAGCCGGTATGGCGGCGGGGAAGTTCCAAGGGGTGATCAGGCTAACAACGCCTAGAGGCTTGCGTTCAGCCCACATGAAGACCCGCTGACGCTCGGAAGGAACAAGCGCACCGGGCAGACGCGCCCCTTCACCGGCAAAGTAACGGAAAATGTTGATCGCCCGCGTTACCTCAGCCTTGGCTTCGGGAAGTGTTTTGCCTTCCTCCCGGGTCATTTCGGCGCCAAGGGCGTCGAGTTTCCCCTCGAGAATGTCGGCCACTCGATAAAGCAGGGCGCCACGCGCCGGCGGGGGCATGGAGGCCCAACTCGGAAAGGCGGCTTCCGCAGCACTGGCGGCCAAGGCTGCGTCTTTGGCTGACGCCTGGCAGAAGACGCCAACCAAATCGCTGGTGTCCGCGGGATTGCGATTCTCAAGGGTGCGGCTGGATTCCACCCATTCCCCGTTGATGCAGTTGCGAAACAATGTGGCTTCGGACATGCCCAAACAAGCCTTTTCCAAGAGAAAATTCTGACGATATTGTTGAACTATTTTGTCAGCGATGTCAACAGGGCGTTCCCGTAGCGTCGATAGGGAGTTGAATGTCTAGGGTTTTTCAAAATAATTTCATATAAATCAATAGATTACTCTGCATTACATAGTGGCGTTCCGGCAAGGGGCACACCATGGCTCCCTTGGACAAGGGCAGTTTCCACTGGATTTCGTTGCCTATGATCAAGCCTGAAAAAAATTTGACAAAAATGATTGACAAAAATGTCAATTATCTATATACGCTTGGTTTGTCTGTCATCCGCATGGAGGTGTGCGCACATGGAAACCGCCCAGAAATCAAACCCGTCTCCCCGCCGGGCGCCTTGCGGGTTGTGGCTTCCCATTGCCGGCGCGGTGCTGGCCTCCCTGACGTCCCCCTGTCCCGCTTGGGCGCAGCAAACCGAGGCGGCGATGCTGGAGGAAATCGTCGTCACGGCGCGCAAGCGGGAGGAGTCCCTGCAGGAGACGCCCATTTCCATCACCGCCTTCTCCGCCGACGCCCTGCGCCAAGCCAACATGATCGACCTGCGGGACATCGGCAAGTACACGCCGGGGATGTCCTTCACCTCCTACGGCATGGGCAGTTCCGAGGCGGGAGCCATGTTCCTGCGCGGCATCGGGCAGTCCGACCACATGGTCACCACTGACCCCGGGGTGGGCCTGTACATCGACGGAGTGTATGTCGGGCGCAACCAAGGCGCCGCCTTGGACCTGCTGGACCTGGAGCGGGTGGAGGTGCTGCGCGGTCCGCAAGGCACCCTGTTCGGCAAGAACACCATCGGCGGCGCCGTGAACGTGGTCAGCCGCAAGCCAAGCATGGAGAACGGTGGCGAAGTGGAGCTGACCGTCGGCGACGATGGCCGCTTCAACCTGCTGGCGTCCGGTGAATTGGCGCTCAGCGGGCGGACGGCGCTGCGGGCCAGTGTGCAGCGGAAGAAGCGGGACGGCGTGGGCGAACAGATCTTCACTGGGGACGAGAGCGGCGATGAGGACAGCGTCAGCGCCCGGGCCCAGCTGTTCTGGCAGGGCGATGGCGCGGAATTCTCGCTGGTGGCGGACATGACCCGCGCCCGGCAAGCCGCCATGCCGCACAGCTTCTACGCCCATGCGCCCTGGCTGGGCATTTCCACCTGCTACACGGATGGCGCGGGGGCGGAGCCCTATGTCCCCTGCCCGCCGGGCGTCGAGGGCGACCCCTTCGACAGCTACTCCTTGGATGACTTGGACACGGAGCAGGACCTGTTCGGCGTATCGGCCAACTGGACTTGGGATTTGAATGACCAAATCAGCTTCAAGTCGATCACCGCCTACCGCGACATGGAATACCTCGGCAACTTGGAGTTCGACGGTGCCCCGCAAGTGGTGATTCACTATCTGGAATCCGGCAAATCGGATCAATTTTCCCAAGAATTTCAATTGGTTGGAGAAAACGACGCGAACACGCTGAATTGGATCGCCGGGGCTTACTACTTCACGGAGGACGGCCACAACCTGCAGGACGACGATCAGTTCGGGGCGCTGGACCAACGCAGGTCCGCTGTGAAGACCGACAGCTACGCCCTGTTCGGCCAAGGCACGTTGGACCTAACCGAGCAGGTCAGCCTGACCGCCGGGCTGCGCTACACCAACGAGGAAAAGGATTACGACCTAGTTTACCGCTCCCTCACTAGGGACGGGCTGCAGGCCCTGAATGAACAGGGGCAGCCGGTTTATCGGGTTGCGCCCACTTCCCTAGGCGATTCCTGGGACGCGGTGTCCGGCACTGTGAGCGTCCAATACTCCGTGACGGAGGGCGCCATGCTCTACGCAACCTATTCCCGAGGGTTCCGCAGCGGCGGCTTTGCCGCACGGCCCTCACGGCCCTCCAGCGTCGGCGTCTATGACCCGGAATACGTCGATATGTACGAGGTCGGCTTGAAGGCTGACGCCCTGGACAACCGCCTGCGCGCCAACATCGCCCTTTACACCAGCGACTACGACGACTACCAAGCCCAGGTCAACGCCCTTGCGGACGCCTTCGACACCCGCACGCTGAACGCGGCGAAGGCGGAAATCGACGGCGTGGAACTGGAGTTGACTGCGATCCTGTCCCCCAATGTGCGGGTGCTGGGCACCTTCAGCTACACGGACGCGCAGATCGCCAAGGTCGATATCGACCCGTCCCTGAACGCCAATTTCGCCAAGGGCTCCCGGCTGCCCTACGTCAGCAAGTGGACCTACAGCATCTCGCCGCAGGTTGACGTGCCGACGCCCAACGGCGGCAGCCTGCTTTGGCGCACCGACTATGCCTACCGCAGCGCCTTCTTCGGGCAGATCGCCAACGCGCCGGAGGAGCGCGAGGGCTCCTACGGGCTGTTCAACGCCCGGGTGGAGTACCTGTCGCCGGATGAAAGGTGGAGTCTGGCGGCTTACGGCGTCAATCTCGCCGACAAGAAGTACACCCGGGTGCGCAACTACTTCCCCGGCTTCATCGGCTTCGCCCTGTGGAACACGGACCGGCGGGAATTCGGCATCAAGGCGCGCTACCGTCTCTAGCAGCGCCCGGGGCGTCAAACAAAATGTCTTTGCTGATTCGCAACGGCCGGGTGGTGACGGCCGCCGACGACTACCGCGCCGACCTGTTCGTGGAGGACGACAAGGTTTCGCTGATCGGCGCCCGGCTCGAGGTGGCGGCGGACCAAGTCATAGACGCCTCCGACAAGCTGGTGATTCCCGGCGGGGTGGATCCGCACACGCACATGGACATGCCGTTCGGCGGCACCAACAGCGCCGACGACTTTGCGTCCGGCACCCGCGCCGCCGCCTTTGGCGGCACCACCACCATCATCGACTTCGCCATTCAAACCAAGGGGCGCTCCACCCTGGAAGGCTTGGAGACTTGGCACGAAAAAGCCGCCGGCAAGGCGTCCATCGACTACGGCTTCCACCTGATCGTCACCGACATGGAGGACGAACGCCTTTGGGAAATGCGCCGCCTCGCCGATGAGGGGGTGACCTCCTACAAGATGTTCATGGCCTATCCCGGCGTCCTGTACGTGGACGACGGCACCCTGTTCCGGGCGATGCGCAAGGCCGGCGAGGACGGCACCCTGGTCTGCATGCACGCGGAGAACGGCATCGTCATCGACGAGCTCGTCAAGTTGGCGCTGCAGCAGGGCAAGACCTCGCCAAGGCACCACGCCCTAACCCGCCCCACCCGCATGGAGGCCGAAGGGGTGCATCGCTCCATCGCCATCGCCGAGGTGGCCGGGGTGCCGGTGTACATCGTTCACTTAAGCTGCTCGGACGCCTTGGAGCAGGTCACCCTGGCCCGCAACCGCGGCGTTCTGGTGTTCGCCGAAACCTGCCCGCAGTACCTTTTCCTGGACATCAACCAATACGAACAAGAGGGGTTCGAGGGCGCCAAGTACGTCATGACGCCGCCCCTGCGGGAGCGCTGGAACCAGGACGAACTCTGGCGTGGGCTGCGCTTCGGCGACCTGCAGAGCATCTCCACCGACCACTGCCCGTTCTGCTTCAAGGAGCAAAAGACCCTAGGGCTCAACGATTTCTCCAAGATTCCCAACGGGGCGCCCGGAGTGGAGAACCGCATGAGCCTGGTTTACAACGGCGGCGTCATCGGCGGTCGCCTATCCGTTAACCGCTTCGTGGAGCTCACCTCCACGGCGGCGGCCAAGCTGTTCGGCCTGTTTCCGCGCAAGGGCGCCATCGCCGTGGGCAGCGACGCCGACATCGTGATTTTCGACCCCAACCGCAAGGAGACCATCAGCGCCGCCAACCCCTGCACCCACCACATGCGGGTGGACTACAACGCCTACGAGGGCATGGAGGTGCAGGGCTTCAGCGAGACGGTCATCAGCCGCGGCAAGGTCATTGTGCAGGACAACCAATGGCTGGGCCGGGCCGGCGCCGGCAACTTCCTCAAGCGCGGGCTGTTCAACGGCCCGGTCTAGGAAGCGGAGCAACAGATGCCAGGAAAGGTGAAGTCCGGCCTCATTCAAGCCTCCCTGCCGCCCATGGACCCGGCGGCGCCCAAGCATGAAATCCTAGAGGCCATGACCCAAAAGCAGATTCCGCTGATTGAGCAGGCCGGGCGGCAGGGCGTGCAGATTCTCTGCCTGCAGGAAATCTTCAATGCCCCCTACTTCTGCCCCAGCCAGGACGCCGCCTGGTTCGCCACCGCCGAACCGGTGCCGGGGCCGACCACCGAGCGCCTCTGCGAACAGGCCGCCAAACACCGCATGGCGATGATCGCGCCGGTCTATGAAAAGGAGGCGCCCGGGATTCTCTACAACACCGCGGCGGTCATCGACGCCGACGGGGCCTATCTGGGCAAGTACCGCAAGACCCACATTCCCCACACCGCCGGCTTTTGGGAGAAGTTCTTCTTTCGCCCCGGCAATCTCGGCTACCCCGTGTTCGACACGGCCTACGCCAAGATCGGGGTGTACATCTGCTACGACCGGCATTTCCCGGAGGGCGCCCGGGCGCTGGGCCTGAACGGCGCGGAAATCGTTTACAACCCTTCGGCCACGGTAAAGGGGCTTTCCGATCACCTGTGGGAGTTGGAGCAGCCGGCCCATGCGGTGGCCAACGGCTACTTCATGGGCTGCGTCAACCGGGTTGGCGTCGAGCCGCCCTGGAACCTTGGCGAGTTCTACGGGCGCAGTTACTTCGTGGACCCCCGCGGCCAAATCGTCGCCCAAGCGCCCGAGGCTCGGGACGAATTGCTGATCGCCGAGCTGGACTTGGACCTCATTGACGAGGTGCGCTCCACTTGGCAGTTCTACCGCGACCGCCGCCCGGACGCCTATGAAACCCTGGCGGCACCCTAACCGAAACGCCGCGCCTTGGGCTAAACTCGCCTCTCGATCAGCTAAGCCAATCGGAGGCACGGAAGTTGTCAGCGCAGCTAAACTACAACGCGCGAGCGCTGCGCCAAGCGGACCTGGACCACTGCATCCATCCTTGGCCGGATTTCGAGGACCGGCCGCAGACGGGCGCCACCATCATGGTGCGCGGCGAGGGGGCGCACGTTTGGGACGCGGAGGGGCGCAAGTTCATTGACGGCATCGGCGGGCTTTGGTTCGCCAACGTCGGCTTCGGCCGCCAGGAGCTGGTCGATGCCGCCGCCAAGCAGATGGCGGAACTGCCGCAGTATTCCTACTTCACGGACTTGGGCAACCCGCCGGCCGCGCAACTGGCGGCCAAGCTGGCGGAACTGACGCCCGGGGACCTCAACCACGTCTTCTACAGCACCGGCGGCTCGATGGCCATCGACACCGCCGGGCGCACCGCCCATTACTACTTCAACAATCTGGGCAGGCCGTCCAAACGGCTGTTCATCTCCCGGCGCAACGCCTACCACGGCAGCACCTACCTAAGCGCCGCCCTGTCCGGCAAGATGAGCGACAAGCGCGGCTTCCACTCCCCCGACGGGCTGGTGCATTACCTGTCCGCCCCCAACTGCTACCGGATGCCGCCCGGCGTCAACGGCGAGGCGGCCTACTGCGACTTGCTGGCGGCGGAGTTCGAGGGCAAGGTGGCGGAGTTGGGCGCGGACAACATCGCCGCCTTCTTCGCCGAGCCGATCATGGGGGCCGGCGGCGTGCTGGTGGCGCCGGCCGGCTACCACCGCCGCATGAAGCAGGTGTGCGAGGCGAACGACATCCTCTACGTCTCCGACGAGGTGGTCACCGGCTTCGGACGGCTGGGCCACTTCTTCGCCAGCGAAGCCGTTTTCGGCGTCGTGCCGGACATGATCACCGTCGCCAAGGGCATCACTTCCGGCTACATGCCCCTGGGCGCGACCATCATTTCGGAGCGGGTTTACGAGGGCCTGTCCAAGCCCCGCGCGGACGGCGGCGTCTTCGCCCACGGGTTCACCTACTCCGGCCACGCCGCGGCCTGCGCCGTGGCCCTGGCCAACATCGAACTGATGCAGCGGGAGGACCTCTGCGCCCGGGTGCGCGAAACCGGCCCCTACTTCCTTAAGCGCCTGCAAACCCTCGGCGACCTGCCCATCGTTGGGGACGTGCGCGGCAGCCACTTCATGCTGTGCGTGGAGCTGGTGCAGCACAAGCGCACCAAGACGCTTTTCCCGGAGGCGGCCGCCATCGAAAGGCGCATCGACCGGGAGACCCAGGCGCGGGGGTTGATCGTGCGGCTCATCGACAACCTGTGCGTGCTGTCCCCGGCGCTCATCCTAAGCAAGGAGGGCATCGACGAGCTGGTCGCCGTCCTCCGCGCATCCATCGAAGCCGTCATGGCCGATCTGCACCGGGAGGGCATCCCCTGCGGCGATTGACCGCACCCTGATTCAACTCCGGCAATGCCTCGGCAACGCCCGCGCCAAACCAACGGCTTAGGCCGCTTCAACATCCGCCGCGCACCGAAGCGCCGCTAGGAACTCCTCCGTCTTCACCGCCGACACTCTCCCGGCCACCGCCACGGCAACGAACCGGTTGACGCCGGCGCCTTCGCCACGGCTTATTTCAGCCACGGCCTTTGCAGGCAAGCCGGCAGCCGCAAGGGCAAGGTGCTGGTTCGCTGCACGCGGAGTCCCGGCTAGCGCCAGCGCAGCGTCCTGCTGAAGCGCAGCCCCCACTCGCGGCGGTCGTTGCTGTTGATGATGAGCACCGTGGGGTCCAAGTCCAGTTTCGCCAAGGGGTAGGTTTCGTTGGTGAGGTTGTGGACGTACAGGGACAGGCGCCAATCGCCTTGCCGGCTCTCGTAGCCGAGGCTGGCGCTCAGCAGGTCCACGGGCGCCATCAGGTTCAGCGGCGAGTTGACCGGCTGGCCGAACATCTCGCTGCGGTGGTAGTAGTCCAGCCGCGCCCTCAGGGTGCCGCCGCCGGACAGATCCCACGCATGTTGCGGCGACAGGGAGACTGTCCACTCCGGCGTCAGGGCCGGGGAGTCGCCCTCTTCAATGCCCTGCACACCGTCATCCACCTCGGAAAATTCGATGTCGATCCAGCCCAAGGCGAATTGCAGGCTGAAGCCGGGGGCCGGGGACCAGACGCCCTCCAGTTCAAAGCCGTTGGCCTTGGATTCGGCGGCGTTCTGGGTGAGGGTGAGGAAGCCTTCCCCAATCAGTTCGTTCTGCTGCACGGCCAAGTCGGTGTAGCGGACATGGAAGAAGGCCGCGCTTAAGCTCAAGGCGCCGCCGAAGGCGCCCTTGAGGCCCAGCTCGAAGGAGTCCGCAAAGGCGGGGTTGAAGGCCGCGAAGGTGTCCGGGCCGCCGAAGGGCCGGGGCGGGTAGCCGCCGGCTTGGTAGCCCCGGGCATAGCTGGCGAAGGCGTTGACGTCTGCGCCCAACCGCCGGGTAAGGGAGACGTCGCCGGTCAGTTCCCCCCAATCGTCGCTGCGCTGCGCCGGGGCCGGGAAGTAGTGCAGGGAGCCTAGGGCCTCCTTGGCGTCCCAGGTGTGGCGCAGCCCTAGGCCCAGCGTCCAAAGCGGCGCCAAGTCGAGGTTGGCGTGGGCGAAGACGGCCTTGCTGTCGGTCTCCTGCTCGATGTAGAGGCGCCCGTCGAAGTCGTTGAGCGGGATCACCGCCGGGCGCCCGTCGGCCAGCCCCTCCGGGCGGAAGACGAAGGGGCTGTCGTTGCAGCCCTCTTCGCGGAAATAGTAGAGGCCGGCCACCCAGTCCCCCCAACCGGCGGCGCCGCTGAACTGCAGCTCCAGGGTCCATTGATCGGCCTCGCCGCGCTCCGGGAACTCGATCAGGGTGGCCGGCGTCTTCTCGTTGTCCAAGCCGCCCTCGAACCACATGTCCCGGTAGCCGAGGATGGCCTTCAAGCGCAGTTGCTCGGCGGCCTCCCAATCGAGGGTGAGGGAGACGCCCAGGGTGCGGTCCTCGGTGGCGGTCAAGCGGTTGTTCAGGGAATGGGTGTCGTCCGGGTCCGGGGGTTGGCCGTCCGGCCGGAGGCCGAAGCCGTTGTCCGGGTTGAAGACCTCCACCGCATGGGGGGTGATGCCCTGGTCGGAGCGCGACACCTCAGCCGTGGCCAGAACACTGAGGTGGTCCGCCGCCTCCCACAGCAGGACGGCGCGGCCAAAGCCTTGAAGGATCTCGCCGATCTCCGCCTTCGGGTCCGCAATCAGCAGCGCCCTCCCCACCCCGTCCCGGGACTTGACGCCGCCGGAGACGGACAGCATCAGGGCGTCCGCCAAGGCCAAGTCGGTGAAGAAGTTGCCGTTCAGCCTGCCCAGGCTGCCGGCCTTCAGGTCGATGCGGGCCAAGCCCTCCCCGGCGGGCTTGCGAGTGACGATGTTCAACGCCCCGCCCAGGGTGTTGCGCCCGGACAGGCTGCCCTGCGGACCGCGCACCACCTCCACCCGCTCGATGTTCATCAGGTCCATGTTGGCGCCCATGTTCCTGCCTAGATACACTCCGTCGAGATAGATGCCCACCGCCGGATCCGTGGTGATGATGTGGTCCTGCAGGCCGATGCCGCGCATGAACACGGCGGTGTGCCCGGTGTTGCCCTGGCCGAAGTTGGTCTGCACCACGTTGGGCGCGAACTTCTCCACCTGGTTGAGTTCGGTGAGGCCGCGCTCCCGCAGGCGCCACTCGTCCAAGGCGGTGATGGAGACGGGGATTTCGACCAAGGCTTCCCGCCGCCGCCGAGCGGTCACCACCATCTCCTCCACCGAACCAGCCCACGCCGGCCCTGCCCCTGCACCCTCCCCCGCAGCGCCGGCTTGCGCCTTGGCGCAGGGCGCAAGAGCCCAGCAGGCCGCCATGACGGCGGCGACGCAAAAAAACCGCCGCCCGCCAAGCATGCGCATCAACTCGAGCCTCCAGTGGGTGAAACGCACGGCATTTTCCAACCGCAACAAGGCGAATTCAACCAAAGCGCCGCCGCAAGGCAGTTCGGTCAGAGTTTGGACGCCAGCGTCGCGCCGCCTAGGGCAACGGCTGCTTTGAACGACCTGCGCCATAGGGCGGCGGGCACAGAGCGTGGCGGCCGAAACGCCGGATTCAAGCAGGCCAACGCCGCCCAGAGCGCAAAGACGACCTCAATGAGCATCCGCGCATACAGCGCCTTGCCCACCACAAAGGGGTAAACGGTGTTTTCGGAAATGACGAAGGGCGTGAGCAGCAGCAGGGCAAGGCCGGCGCGGACACCCCAAAGCAAGGCCCTTTCAACGAACAAACCGAACTGGGAATGCATGCGCCGGAAAGATTTTTCCATGCTGAATGGTGGGTTTTACCGACATTGACTGCGCTGCTAGTTGTTTGCGAAACCGCGGCGCCGTCCGGGGGCTGCATTGAGCGCCCCAATGAAGTGTTCAGGCGCGGCCGGCGCGGTCCAGCAGTTCGCGGCCGGTGGCGCAATCGACCACCAAATCCCCCACTTCGGCGAGGCGGTCAGGGTCGTCAACCCCGTCAACCAGCTTGGACAGCGCCTCCGCAACATCCGCGCCGAAGCGCCGCTGCGCCATGCGGACGAGCAACGCCCGCTCCCCCCTCAACGCGGCCCTTGAAGCGGCCCTGCTCCATGCCTGCAGCTCTGCCCAGCCGGAACTTCTCCTCGGCCCATTCGTCCAACGTCTCCGCCAGCATCGGTGGCTCCTCCATCATGTCCATCAGCGAGGGCAGCCGAACGCCCAACCTAGGCTCCAGCACGCCCTCAACCCACATTCCGAACGACTCCGCCAAGCCCAACTCGCCCTCCGCCTTAAGCAACTTGGCGACGGCGGCCATGGCGGCCGGCAAGACCTCGGCGGAGGCGTTCTCCAAAGCGAACTGCGCCAAGGCGAAGTTTACGCCAGCGGGGACAGCCTGCAAGCCCAGCGCCAAATCGTGCGCGGCAAAGCGCCGCACCTCCAGCAGCACATACTCGAACTTCGGCTGAACTTCGGCCAGCCTCGTTGGCAGGCCCTCCGTCGCGCTCCTTAGGTTCACAGGCGCCAGCGGCGTTGACGGGGCTGCATCCAGTTGTTGACGCGCCAAGCGCCGCCACGTTATCCTGCCCGGCAAGGAGCACCCACCAAGGGGCAAGCCATGAGCATCGACACCCTCGCCGCCGCCAAAGCCTTGGCAATGGCGGGCATGGCGAACGGCCAAGCGGAGGCTGTTGCCAACGTCGTTCGGGACGCCACCGCCGACCTAGCCACGAAAGCCGATCTGGACGCCTTGGAAGGCCGGCTGAACGAAAAGCTTGCCGCACACCAGGGCATGCTGGACGAAAGGCTTGCCGCACACCAGGAAAGGCAGGACGCAAGGCTTGCCGCACACCAAGGCATGCTGGACGAAAGGCTTGCCGCACACCAGGGCATGCTGGACGAAAGGCTTACCGCCCTTGAAGCTAGGCTGATGGGAGCCATCCACGCCCAAAAAGCTGAACTCATGGATGCGCTGCGGCAGCAAGTCATGACGTTCCTCAAAACCACCCTTGTCGCCGTGGGCGCCACCGCCGGCGTTGTCAGCGCCATTGCCACCATCGTTGTCAAGCTGTTAGGCTAGCCGCCTAGCAGCCAAGCAATGCATGGCAAGCTGGTCGCCAAGGCAGCCGGCGCAGCCCGCTTTGAGGCCGCAATCGCTTGGCGGGGTTCAGAAATTTGCAGAACGGCGCATTTGCGTATAGGGTGCGCCCATTGGTGCAAGGGGCAACAAATATGGCGACGACAGCTCGCATTGTTGGGTTGATTGCCGCGGTCTTGGCTTTTTCCGCCCAAGCGCAGGAAGCTGACTTGCCGCAGTGGGCGCAGGGAGACTGGGGGCTGAACCTGCGCTATCGTTTTGAAGGCGTTGACGACAACATCAACCGCAACGCCAAGGCTTCCACCCTGCGGGCGGCGTTTCGCTACGACAGCGCGGAGGTCATGGGTTGGAGCCTCACCGCGGAAGTGGAGCACGTCTCCGCCGTCGGCGGCGAGAAGTTCAACGACGGCGGCAGCAACGGCAAGACGCAGTACGCCGTGGTGGCGGACCCGGAGGGCACGGAGGTCGATCAGGCCTATGTGCAGTTCACCGGGCTGCCGGGCACCCGGATCCGCTACGGCCGCCAAATGATCGTCCACCGGCCCTATCCGGCCAACCGCTTCCTCGGCAGCGTGGCTTGGCGGCAGAACCGCCAGTCCTTCGACGGCTTCCACTTGGAAAACAACTCCATTGAGGGCCTGACCGTCAACGCCGGCTACATCCACAACGTCAACCGCATCTTCGGCGAAGACAACAAGCTGCCCAACCGCAGCGACCACGACCTGGACGCCTGGGTGGCCCGGGCGGTCTATTCCGGCTTCGGCGGCGCCGCCATAGAGGGCTACTTCTATGATCTGGACTTCACCAACGCCGTCAGCCTATCCACGCGCACCCTGGGCCTAAGGGCGGCCGGCCAGTGGGCGCTGAACGACTCCGCCAATCTGATCTACGCCGTTGAGGGCGCCAAGCAGAAGGATGTGGGCGACAACCCCAACGACCTCTCCCTTTCCTATTGGCTGCTTGACTTGGGCGTTGGCCTGCCGAATTGGCAAAACCTAACGGTGAAGCTGAGCCATGAACGGCTGGAGGGGGACGGCACAGTCGGCTTCAGCACCCCCTTGGCCACCCTGCACGGCTACCAAGGCTGGACGGACAAGTTCCTCGCCACCCCGGCAATGGGCGTGCTGGACACTTACTTGACGGCCAGGACCCAGCTCGGCCCGGTCTCCTTGCTGGTCGCCTACCACACCTTAAGCTCCGAAAAGGGCTCCTTCGACTACGGCCGGGAATGGGGCTTCATGGCCACCGCCAAGCCTATGGACCGAGTGACGGTGGGCTTCAAGTTCGCGGACTACAACGCTGACCGCAACGCCTCCAACGCCGGCGCCACCGCAGTTGACGCCACCAAGTTCTGGGGCTGGATTCAGTTCGCCCTATAGTCCGCAGGCAAGGCGGCGGCGCTGTTCGGCGCCCAAGGCGGCAGCAATTGCGAATGCGGGTTGAGTTTTGGCGCTGACCCAGGGACGCTCAGGCCCATGAGCCATCTGATGAACACCTACGCCCGCCTGCCGGTCGCCTTCGTCAAGGGCGAAGGCCCCTACCTGAGGGACCAAAACGGCAAACGGTATCTCGACGCGCTCTGCGGAATCGCCGTGTGCGGCCTCGGCCATGCGCATCCCGCCGTCGCCAAGGCGTTGGGCGACCAAGCCAACGCCCTGCTGCACACCTCCAACCTCTACGAAATTCCCCTGCAGGCCGAGCTTGCAAAACGGCTGGCGGCGCTTTCCGGCATGGACCGGGCGTTCTTCGCCAACTCCGGCGCGGAGGCCAACGAGGCCGCCCTCAAGATCGCCCGCCTGCACGGCCATCAACTAGGCGTCAAAAAGCCCGACGTGCTGGTCACCGAGTCCAGCTTTCACGGGCGCACCATGGCCACCCTGACCGCCACCGGCCAGCGCAAGGCGCAGGCCGGGTTCGAACCGCTGCTGGCCGGCTTCGCCCGCGCCCCGTTCAACGACGTGGCGGCCATAGAGCGAATCGCCGCCAACAACCCCAACGTGGCGGCCGTGTTCGTGGAGCCCATTCAAGGCGAGGGCGGCGTCAACATCCCCGATCCGGGCTACCTGGAGGCGCTGCGGCGCATTTGCGACGCCAACCGATGGCTGCTGATGCTGGACGAGGTGCAGACCGGCAACGGCCGCACCGGCGCCTTCTTCGCCTATCAGCACAGCGGCATCCTGCCGGACCTGGTGACCACCGCCAAGGGCTTGGGCAACGGCGTGCCCATCGGCGTCTGCCTAGCCCGGGGCGCCGCCGCCGAACTGTTCCAGCCGGGGCACCACGGCTCCACCTTCGGCGGCAGTCCCTTGGCCTGCGCCGCCGCCCACGCCGTGCTCGACACGCTGGAGCGCGACAACCTCATTCGCAGGGCCGCTGAACTAGGGGAGCGCATCGTCTCGGGGCTGCGCCGGGCGCTGGTGGGCAACAACTCGGTCAAGGAAGTTCGCGGCAAGGGGCTGATGATCGCCATCGAGCTGAACGAACCCCGCCCGGGGCTGGTGCAGGCCGGGCTTGAGGCCGGCGTCCTCATCAACCAAATCGGCGAACAGGTGGTGCGCCTGCTGCCGCCGCTGATCCTGACCGACGCCCAAGCCGACGACCTGGTCGCCCGGGTCGCCGCCCTAGTCCAAAACTGACCCAAAGGCCCCGGCATCATGGCGAAGCGGGATTTCATCACGCTGCTTGACTGTTCCCCAAGGGAACTCCGGGCGCTGACCGAGCGCGCCGCGGAACTCAAGCGCCGGCAGCGGGCGGGAACGGCGCCGCAATCCTTGACCGGGCACACCGGGGCGCTGATCATGCAACTCAAGAGCACCCGCACCCGCGTGGCCTTTGAAGCGGGGATGCAGCAGCTTGGCGGGGACTTCATTTTCCTAAGCCCCGGGGACATCCAACTCGGCCGCGGCGAACCCATTGCCGACACGGCCCGGGTGCTGTCGGAAATGGTGGACATCCTGATGATCCGCAGCCCCCGCCACCAAGAAGTGCGGAGCTTCGCCAAGGCCGCCGCCATTCCCGTCATCAACGCCATGACGGACCTGCACCATCCCTGCCAACTGCTGGCGGACATGCAGACCTTCGAGGAGCTGCGCGGCCCGGTGGCTGGGTGCCGCGTCGCCTTCCTAGGCGATGGCTACAACATGTGCAACTCCTACATCGACGCCGCCCGGCAGTGGGGCTTTGAACTGCGCATCGCCAGCCCCTCCGGCTACGAGCCGGCCGCCAAGATGCTGGCGCAGACCGGCAACGCCGCCTTGGTGGAGTCCCCGCGCGAGGCGGTGGAGGGGGCGGAGCTCATCGTCACCGACGTCTGGTCCAGCATGGGCCACGAAGAGGAGGCGGCGAAGAGACGGCAGCGCTTCGCCCCCTACCAAGTCACGGAGGCCCTGCTGGACCAGGGAGCGGCCAATGCCCTGTTCCTGCACTGCCTGCCGGCGCACCGCGGCGAGGAGGTGAACCACAGCGTCCTGGACGATCCGCGCAGCGGCGCCTGGGTGGCCGCCGGCAACCGCCTGCACAGCCAAAAGGCCCTGCTGGAGTTCCTGTTGGGCGCTTTTCAGGCCGAATAGCCATGCTAGCCGGCGCCGGCCAACGCTTGGCGCAGGGCGCGGCGCCAACCGTCCCGCAGGGCATTGCGCGTGGCGGAGGGCATGGTTGGCGTGAAGGTTTGGCCGCCGCTTCCCGCGGAGCGCAGGGCGGCGGCGTCCATGCCGAGGCCGAGGCAGGCCAAGGTGGCGGCGCCTAGGGCGGTGGTCTCAATAACGGCGGGCCGATGCACGGGACGGTCCAGGACGTCGGCTAGGAATTGGCAGAGCCAGTTGTTGGCCGCCATGCCGCCATCGACGGCGAGTTGCGCCGCCGCGGCGCCGTCGGCGGCCATGGCCTCAAGCAGATCGGCGGTTTGGAAGGCGACGCTTTGCAGGGCGGCGGTGACGAGCTGCTCGCGCCCGCTGTCCAAGGTGAGGCCGGTAATGGCGCCCCGCGCATCGGGGCTCCAGTGCGGTGCGCCCAACCCGGTGAAGGCGGGCACCAGATGAACGCCTCCGGCGTCCCCGCCGACCGCCAGCGCCATCGCCTCGGTTTGCGCGGCGCTCTCGACCAGCCCCAGCCGGTCGCGCAGCCATTTGACGGCGGCGCCAGCGACGAAGATGCTGCCCTCCAAGGCGTAGGTGCTTTGGCCGTTCAGGCGATAGGCAACGGTGGTCAACAGGCCGTTGCCGCTGGCCACTTGCCCAGCTCCGGTGTTGGCCATGACGAAGCAGCCGGTGCCGTAGGTGCTTTTGCAGGCGCCTTCCCTGAAGCAGCCCTGGCCGACCAAGGCGGCCTGCTGGTCCCCCGCCGCGCCCAGAATGGGGATTTCCGCGCCGAGCCACTCGGCGTCCGCCACGCCGAAGGGATGGGCGCTGTCGCACACTTCCGGCAGCATGGCCGGCGGAATGTCGTGGTAGGCCAGCAATTCGGCGTCCCACTGCTGCCGGCCGATGTCGAAAAGCTGGGTTCTGGAGGCGTTGGTGGCGTCCGTCAAGTGGGCGCGGCCCTTGGTCAGCCGCCAGAGCAGGAAGCTGTCCACCGTGCCGAAGCAGAGTTCCCCGGCGGCGGCGCGGCGGCGCAGACCCGGAATCTCATCGAGCAGCCAAGCCAGCTTGGTGCCGGAGAAGTAAGGGTCGAGCACTAGGCCGGTGCTGGCCTTGACTCCATCCGCCAAGCCGTCGGCGGCCATGCGCTCACAGCGATCGACGGTGCGGCGGTCCTGCCAGACGATGGCGTTGTGGAGGCACTCGCCGGTGGACCGCTCCCAAACCAAGGTGGTCTCCCGCTGGTTGGCGACGCCGATGGCGGCGATGCTCTTGGGCGCAACCCCGGCGGCGACGACCGCGGCGCGGGCCGCCTCCAAGGTGGTGCGCCACAGCGCTTCCGGGGCTTGCTCCACCCAACCGTCCCGAGGAAAAAGCAAGTCGAAGGGGCGCTGCCCCACCCCTAGAACGCGGCCGGCGGCCATGTCGAGGACCAGGCCGCGGGAGCTGGAGGTGCCTTGGTCGATGGCCAAAATCAACGTCACGGAACGCCTCGGCAGGTCCTTCCCTACAAGTTTCCCACAATACCGCACCGGAGCCGCGGGCTCACAGCCACGCCCTTGGCTGTCTGCTGAAAAACTCCGGCGCATGGCCCAGTTTTTCCGGTCCGGTTTTTTTCCAACTTTTTGCTTGACTTGCCTCCAAACATCTAGGTATTGTGTTGCCACCCTGACAAAACCCCAACATATTGTGGCGTCTTCCCTCCAGGGTTGAGACGGACTAAGGACGCCAGCGGGTAAATTGCGGGCTGCTGGGAGGAGCCAAATTTCATGGAAAGCCGAATCGAAGATTCCACCTACGCCCCAAGCCAACCGGCGCCGGCCGAGCCGCCGCCGCCTTCGGCCCCGGGGCAACTGCGGGTCATCAAGCGCGACGGGGTGGTGGTGGCCTACGACGACAGCAAGATCGCCATCGCCATGACCAAGGCGTACCTGGCGGTGGAGGGCAGCAGCGGCGCCGCTTCGCCGCGCATCCGCGAACAGGTGGCCGCCCTCACCAAGCAGGTCAGCAGCCGGTTTCAGCGCAGCCTGCCCACCGGCGGCACCATGCACATCGAGGACATCCAAGACCAAGTGGAACTGTCGCTCATGCGCGCCGGGGAGCACCAGGTTGCCCGCTCCTACGTCATCTACCGGGAGGCGCGCGCCCAGGAGCGGGGCGACCAAGGCGGCAAGCCGGAACTGCGGGAGGACATCACCGTGGTTCTGGCGGACGGGCGCCGCGCCCCCTTGGACATCGGCCGCATCCGCACGCTGGCGGCGGAGGCCTGCGCCGGCCTGGAGGACGTCGATCCCAACCGCATCATCGATGAGAGCCTGCCCAAGATGTACGACGGCATCAGCGCCGCCGACGTCGCCACCCAACTGCTCATGACCGCCCGCACCCTGGTGGAGGAGGAGCCCAACTACTCCTACGCCGCCGCCCAACTGCTGCTGGACCAACTGCGCAGCGAAGCCTTGGGCTTGCTTGGGGTGCAGGCGGAAGGCGCCAAGGAGGGGGACTTCTCCGCCACCCAGTCGCAGATGGCGGCCGCCTATCCGAGGGCGTTCAAGCGCTTTGTGGAGCGGGGCGTGGAATTGGAGCTGCTGTCGCCTGAGCTGACGCACTTTGACTTGGACGCCCTAGGCGCAGCCATCCAGCCCAGCCGCGACCGGCAGTTCACCTATCTGGGCCTGCAAACCCTCTACGACCGCTATTTCCTGCACAGCAGCAAGGTGCGCTTCGAACTGCCCCAAGCCTTCTTCATGCGGGTGGCCATGGGCCTCGCCATTCAGGAGGACAACCCCAACAAGCGGGCGGCGGAGTTCTACGACCTGCTCTCCAGCTTCGACTACATGAGTTCAACCCCCACCCTGTTCAACTCCGGCACCCTGCGCTCGCAGCTGTCCTCCTGCTTCCTGACCACAGTGCCGGACAATCTGGAAAGCATCTACGGCGCCATCCGGGACAACGCCCTGCTCTCCAAGTGGGCCGGCGGCCTCGGCAATGACTGGACGCCGGTGCGCGCCCTCGGCTCCTACATCAAGGGCACCAACGGCATCTCCCAAGGGGTGGTGCCCTTCCTGAAGGTGGTCAACGACACCGCCGTGGCGGTCAACCAAGGCGGCAAGCGCAAGGGGGCGGTCTGCTCCTACCTGGAAACCTGGCATCTAGACATCGAGGAGTTTCTGGAGTTGCGCAAGAACACCGGCGACGACCGGCGACGCACCCATGACATGAACACCGCCAACTGGATTCCGGACCTGTTCATGAAGCGCGTCAGCGAAGACGGGGACTGGACGCTGTTCTCCCCTGCCGACGCGCCGGACCTGCACGACCTGTACGGCAAGGCTTTCGAGGCCCGCTACGAAGCCTACGAAGAGCAAGCCCGCACCGGGGAACTGCAGCTCTTCAAGACCGTCAAGGCCCAGGAGCTTTGGCGCAAGATGCTCTCCATGCTGTTTGAGACCGGCCACCCTTGGGTGACCTTCAAGGACAGCTGCAACCTGCGCTCGCCGCAGCAGCATGCGGGCGTGGTGCATTCCTCCAACCTCTGCACGGAGATCACCCTGAACACCGGGCCGGAGGAGATCGCCGTGTGCAACCTCGGCAGCGTCAACTTGGCCCGGCACCTCAAGAACGGCAAGCTGGACGCCAAGAAGCTGCGCCGCACGGTGCGCACCGCCGTGCGCATGTTGGACAACGTGATCGACATCAACTACTACTCGGTGCCCCAGGCGCGTAACTCCAACATGCGCCACCGGCCGGTGGGCTTGGGCGTCATGGGCT
Source organism: Candidatus Azophilus sp. (assembly GCA_965200465.1). Classification (GTDB taxonomy): domain Bacteria; phylum Pseudomonadota; class Gammaproteobacteria; order Pseudomonadales; family Azotimanducaceae; genus Azophilus. The sequence goes on from OZ241358.1 coordinate 1,780,075, forward strand.
TTCAGGACGCCCTGTACCAGCTGCGTCTGCCCTACGGCTCCGAAGCCGCGGTGGAGTTTGCAGACCGCTCCATGGAGGCGGTGAGCTACTTCGCCATTGCAGCCTCATCCAAGCTCGCCAAGCAGCGGGGGCGCTACGCCAGCTTCTCCGGCTCCCTTTGGAGCCGCGGCATCCTGCCCATCAACTCCTTGAAATTGCTGCAAAAAGAGCGTGGCGAGGGCCATCTGGACGTCAATTTCGACAGCACCATGGACTGGGACGCCCTGCGCTCCAAGGTGCAGATCGACGGGATGCGCAACTCCAACGTGCTGGCCATTGCGCCCACCGCCACCATCGCCAACATCACCGGGGTTACCCAGTCCATCGAGCCCACCTACCAGAACCTGCATGTGAAGTCGAACCTCTCCGGCGAGTTCACCGTGGTCAACCCCTACATGGTGCGGGACTTGAAGGCTCTTGGCGTTTGGGACAAGGTGATGGTTGCGGACCTCAAGTACTACGACGGTTCGCTCAAGTCCATAGACCGGGTGCCGCCGGAGTTGAAGCAGCTCTACGCCACCGCCTTCGAGGTGGCGCCGCGCTGGCTGGTGGACGCCGCCAGCCGCCGCCAGAAGTGGATCGACCAAGCCCAGTCCTTGAACCTCTACGTCGCCGAGCCGTCCGGCAAGAAACTGGACATCATGTATCGCATGGCGTGGCTGCGCGGGCTTAAGACCACCTACTACCTGCGCACCCTGAGCGCCACCAACACGGAGAAATCGACCTTGGAGCGCAGCACCCTGAACTCGGTGGCGCCCACCGAGGCGCCGGCCGCCGGCACCGCCTGCGCCATTGACGACCCGGAGTGCGAAGCCTGCCAATGAAGGCGAAGGGAAACGGACTTTGCAGGCCGAGGAACGCGCCGGGCGCCGGCATCGGCCATTATGACCGGCGCCGCCGCGGGGGAATGAGGCCCGGCAGGTCAAGGAAGGCTGGCGCCGCCCGTTCGCTTGGCGAGCAGGGCGGCGTTGTTGCCGGAGGAAGCAGGGGGCTGGCACCTTGCCGCAGGCGGTGAATCGCGTCTGGTGCCAGTACACAACAGCAGTTGCAAGCAGCAAGGGAGTGGAAAAATGCTGAGTTGGGAAGACTTTGACGACAACGAACTCGATCATGGTGCGCCGGCGGTCGGGGCGGAGCAAGCGCCGGCCGGCAACGGCGCAACCACGGTCGCAGCCAACCCCAAGGCGGCTAGGGATGCTGGCCGGGTGCCTGAATCGCGTTCGGGCAAGGCCGCAGCCCCCGATGCGCCGACGCCGGCAACCGGCGCCGTCCAGTCCGCCGCAACGCCCGCACTAGGCGCGGCCTCTTCGTCCACGTCAGCCGATGCGCCGGCAGACCGCGGCGAGCGGCTGCGCGCCGACGCCGTGGTCACCGAGCTCAACGCCCGCCGCGACCCGCCGCCGAGCTATGAGCGGGTCACCGTGGACCAGAAGGCGATGATCAACTGCCGGGCGGACCTCAACCAACTGGTGCCCTTCAAGTACGACTGGGCCTGGCAGAAGTACCTGAACGGCTGCGCCAACCACTGGATGCCGCAGGAAATCAACATGGCGGAGGACATCAAGCTGTGGAAAACGCCCAACGGCCTGTCCGATGACGAGCGCCTCATCGTCAAGCGCAGCTTAGGCTTCTTCTCCACGGCGGACTCCTTGGTGGCCAACAACCTAGTGCTGGCCATCTACCGGCTCATCACCAACCCGGAGTGCCGGCAATACCTGCTGCGCCAAGCCTTCGAGGAGGCCATCCACACCCACGCCTACCAATACTGCATCGAATCCCTGGGCATGGACGAGGGCGAAATCTTCAACATGTACCACGAGGTGCCTTCCGTGGCCCGCAAGGCCGCTTGGGCGCTGCGGTACACCAAGGAAATCTCCGACCCGAACTTCACCACCGGCACCCCGGCAACGGACAAAGCGCTGCTGCAGAATCTCATCGCCTACTACTGCGTGCTGGAAGGCGTCTTCTTCTACTGCGGCTTCACGCAGATTCTCTCCATGGGCCGCCGCAACAAGATGACCGGCACCTCGGAGCAGTTCCAGTACATCCTGCGCGACGAGTCCATGCACGTGAACTTCGGCATTGACGTGATCAACCAGATCAAGCTGGAGAACCCCCACCTATGGGACGCCGCCATGCAGAAGCTGGCCCAGAAAATGATCCTGGAGGGCATGGAGCTGGAAATCGACTACGCCAAGGACACCATGCCCCGAGGCGTGCTGGAGATGAACGCCAACATGATGGCCGAATACCTTCAGTTCATCGCCAACCGCCGCCTCGCGCAAATCGGCCTCGGCGCTCCCTTCCCCGGCGTCAAGAACCCCTTCCCCTGGATGAGCGAGATCATGGACCTCAAAAAGGAGAAGAACTTCTTCGAAACCCGGGTGATCGACTATCAAGGCGCCGCCGCGCTAAGCTGGGATTGACCCGCCCGTTCAAGCAAGCCAAGATGAATTTCAAAGCTAATGAATCCGCTCAAAAACTGAGGGGAGGATACTACACCCCTCCATTTCTAGCCCATTATCTTGCCAAATGGGTGGCCGAAATGGCCCCCAAGACCATTTTTGAGCCAAGCTGCGGCGACGGAGTTTTTCTTGAAGCCCTATCCGCCCATGTATCCGATGAAGCAAAAATCACCGCGATTGAAATCGAAAGGCAAGAAGCAAAAAAAGCAATCGCAAGAACCCACTCCGACCGGGAACCATCAACAAATATTATATGCGCCAACTTTTTGGAATGGTATTTGCAAGCAAACAGAAGTGAATGCCAATTTGACGCCATCGTAGGAAACCCACCATTCATTCGGTACCAATACCTAGCAAAGAAAGACCAAGCTTTTTCTGAACAGATATTCAAAAAGCACTGCTTGCCATTCACAAGGCACACTAATGCTTGGGTTCCCTTCGTGGTGGCTTGCATATCCCTGCTTCGTCCAAAAGGAAGAATTGCAATGGTCCTGCCGGCAGAAATTCTACATGTTCTGCATGCGCAATCCCTTCGTAACTATGTAGGGCAAAATTGCAGGCGAATCACCATCATTGACCCACAAGAGATCTGGTTTGATGGCACGCTCCAAGGTGCGGTGTTGTTTCTTGCCGAAAAAAAAAGAAACGCAGCGGAACACTCCATCGGCCTTGGCATTATCTCCACTGTGGGTAAACACTTTCTTGAAAAAAGTCCGAGCGAGTATAAGGACACCAATTATATAAACGGCAAAACCGTCGAAGGAAAATGGACAAGAGCACTCTTGTATCCAAAGGAGTTGGAGGCTTTTGAGGATGCTGCTTCCAGGTCATCTGTCCATCGCTTTGGAGATATAGCTAGTGTTGACGTCGGCCTAGTAACTGGTGCCAACCGATTTTTTCTGGTCAATGACGCTACCATCAAACGCCATAATTTGGCAGAGTGGTCACATCCTATGTTTGGTAGAAGCAGTCACTGCCCGGGCATTCTCTATGATGCTCGCCAGCATCAAGAAAATAGTCGCCATGGTTTACCATCTAATTTCCTGTGGTTTGATGTTAACAATGTCGGGGACCTTTCCGAAGACGCCTTGAAATACATATATGCAGGCGAACGAGAGAATCTTCACAAAAGATATAAATGCCGGATGAGGAGTCCTTGGTTTAAGGTTCCATCTGTATATTTGACTTCAGTAGGAATGCTTAAGCGAGCCCATGATGCGCCGCGCCTTATCTACAACGAAATAGGTGCCTACACCACCGACACGGCCTATCGAATTGAAGCAAGGCAATGTAACCCAAAAAAGCTGGTGTATTGCTTCCTTAACTCTTTGACCGCGCTAAGTGCGGAACTCGAAGGAAGGCACTACGGCGGCGGAGTGCTAGAATTGGTTCCCTCCGAAATAGAACGCCTGCACATTCCTATTCCTAGCAAAACGCGGACTGCGCTCAAGTGCCTCGATAACATGGTCAGGACCATTCATGCCGCCGAAATTTTGGTTGAACAGGACAAAAAGATATTGAAGGATGCTGGATTGTCAAGCAGTCAAATTGCATGCATACAAGATTCTTGGCATAGACTGCGATATCGACGGCAACGTCTAAGCAGACGAATTGACAAAGCATCAGGTCAGCCCAACGCTACGGAGGTCCTTGTATGAAATCCGACAAGTTCATTCAGTTGCCCTATTTATTAGAAAGCTAGTCAATATCAATCAGGAAATTCTTGGAATCCATTTTATACAGATAAAGCGTCCTTCCTAAAAGGCTTTCATTGGCGACAAGATTCTTTGCGTAGCCCCAGCTAATTGACGTCATGGAGTTTCTCTGTTCATAGGTTTTTGTATCTTCACTTGGGTTATGCTTGATCTGCAGGTCATAGTGACCATAAGATACTTCGGCAACTATAATTTCAAAATTCACGGTGGCTTTTTCAAGACCACTGGAGTCCGTTTTCCAGCTCAGTTCTGAAAATACTTCATTCCTGAAATATTTTTGAAAATCAATGCCTTCCACTTGACCTTTGCCTAAACTCATCCCACCAGTGGGATGGGTAGTTTTTCCCTTGGGAATATTAAGGCTTCTCTCGGTTAGTGGCTTGCTTATCCAAACCAAACTTGGATCACCCTTCCTTCTTGCGATTGAGCTCTTACGAATTAGTTTCTCATGTATGTTGTCTCCATCCATATTCAGCGGAATAGGGGCAAGTGAGACCTTCTGACATTTCACCCGTGCCCTAACCCTGTTAGGAAAACGGGAAGCCCGTTCATCCTCCAATCTTCCTTCTCTTAACAATTGGACAGCTTCCCGTTTTGTCTGTATGCGAAAAACGTGATTTGGATAGGAAGAAAGCATGCCTTTGACTGTGTCCTTAAGCCCTTGAAGAATCTTTTCATATTTTTGCTTCCTTCTGTTCAACCTGACATGTGTGCTGAATTCAATGTTTTTCATAAGCCCAGCAAGTGTAAGATTCGCACTGCCAATTATTATACGGGCCTCTATGTTATTGTAGGCCATATAGAGCTTTGGATGAAAAATTATATTCTGAGATGCCGTATCTACCACATAGAGATGGGTTCCTATTTCAAGCAAGGATAGAATGCCCTGCACAGAAGTAACTCCGTTTCTGATTCCCAAAAATATTTCTGTTATTCCTGACACGTCACTTAACTTGTCTCTAATTCTATCCACCCCGGCTCTGCGCACAAAAGCAACGCTAAGCAATATGTTTTCAGCATTAGGGAGCGCAAGCAATTTATTAACCGCAGCTTCATGGTGGTCATCTGCTTGCAAGCCTTGAAGTAAGATGTCAACTTTTGCCATGTGCCCCGCCAAAACTGCTATATGTTCTCGGCTGGCTGCTCGGTCAAGGCGTTGGGATGGGGCCGGCCGGCACGGGCACCTGATAGCCGCGCTGCACGGCCGGCCGGGCGGCTATGCTGAGGTACCAGCGCTTGAGGTTCGGATAGTCCGCCCATGCAATTCCCTGCCACTCGTAGCGGGCTATCCACGGCCAAGTGGCCATGTCGGCGATGGAGTAGGCGCCGCTTAGGCATTCCCGGTCCGCCAGGCGGGCGTCGAGCACCCGGTACAGGCGCTTCGCCTCGGCGCCGTAGCGCTCCTCCGCATAAGCCGACTTGCCGGGATTGAAGCGCAGGAAGTGATGCGCCTGCCCCAGCATGGGGCCGACGCCGCCCATTTGCAGCATCAGCCATTCCAAGGTCTCCCATTCGTCATCGCCGAGAAACCGGCCATGCGTCCGCGCCAGATACAGCAGAATGGCACCGGACTCCATCATCGCCCGGCCCGTGCAGGCGTCAACGACAGCGGGAATCTTGTTGTTGGGGCTGATCTTCAGGAATTCCGGGTCGAACTGCTCGTTTTGCAGAATGTTGACCGGATGCACTCGATATTCAAGGCCGAACTCCTCAAGGGCGATGGACACCTTGCGTCCATTGGGGGTGGACCAGGTGTAAAGATCGATCACCGGCAAGGGCGCTCAGCCGGCCTGCTCCGCAGCCGGCGCGGCGGCCGCTTCCGACACGGCGGCATCCTCCGCCTCCGGCTCGGCCTCGTCTCCAGTCTCGTCTTCAGCCTCCTTGGCCTGCAATTCCGCAACATCCACCAGCATCTGTTCCGCTATGTAGCTGGCCAACTCGAAGCGGCCCTCAATGCGGTTGGAGGCAAGGCTGTAGCTGTCGGCCTCCTCGTCGTGGAAAAGGGTCAGCCGGTGTTCGCCTTGGTCGTCGGCCACGACGAACAGGTTCTCCAACTGGCTCGCCGCTTGGTCTTCATCCGCGTCGGGAACGGTGCCGAGCACCCGCAGCTCCTTGAAGCGGCCGGCCAGCTTGTCGGCGGCCTCGGAGTCCGCCGGGGCCTCCTCGGAATCCGCCGCCGCCGCCTTGACGACCCACTCATCCTCCTTGCGGCTGAGGCGCCAAGCGCCGTCCAAGGCGATGCTGGAAGGCTCGCCGGCGCTGCCCAAAAGGGATTTGTCCAGCCATTGGTCGGCGTCCACGGGCGCCTCGTAGTTGGAGAAGTCCACGCTGTACACCTCGTCCTCGCCTGCGGCGCGGGCATGGACGCGGCGGTAGCCCGGGGAGGTGCCGAGAAAGAAGTCCGCCACCACCTCGTCGGCGCTCTCAAGGGTCAGGCGCCGCTGGTGGGCGCTCTCCGTCACCTCGAAGCGCTCGGCGCTGTCGCCGCTGGTGGCCACCGGCCAAGGCGCGGCCAAGTCGGCCAGCTTGCCGAGCACCTCAGCCACCTTGTCGCCGTCGGCGGGCAGGCCGCCAGCCAAGCGCCAAGCGGCCTCGTCGCCCTCCCCCTCCCGCAGCAGCAGCACGGATTCATCGGCTTCGGCGACCGTGAACTTGGCCACCGCCGCCGGGTCAAAAGCCAGGAAGCGCTCCGCCCCGGGGGCCGAACCCACAACGTCGCCGACCAAAATGCCGGCGACGATGAGCAGTTGCGCCGCCAGCAGGCCGCCCAGCAATCCAACTCGCTCGTTCATGACGCCTCTCCCGCAAGCCATTGGCCGTAGGTTCGCATTCCCTTGGCCATGCGCCGCCGGTGCAGGAAGAAGACCAGGGCGATGCCGGCCAAGGCCAGGCCGTAATTGAGGTACTCGAGCACCGATTGCTCGTTGGGGGCCAGCGGCGGCAGGGTGCGGTTGAAGTTGCCCCGGGCGCGTATGCCCAGCAGGGTCTCATCCTCCAAGGCCCAATCGACCACGTTCGCCATCATCTGCACCGAATTGCCGTACAGGGTGCCGCCGGCGGAGCCGATCATGCTTAGGGTTTGGTCCGCCAGAAAGCCGTTGGAGGCGAACACAAACAACCGTGCGGACTCCGGGGAGCGCTCGATGACGGAGGTGACCACGCCCAGCTCGTCCTCCTCGGCGCCCTCCGCGTCTTCGCCGGATTCGTCCGCGGCTGCCTCGTCCTCCTCCTCATCCTCCAACAGGGGCGAGGGCTGGCCGGCGAAGAAGGAGTCAAACCGCCCGCCGACCATCAGGCCCACCAAGCGGCTCGCCTGCTCCCCTTCCGGCCTGAAGGCGCTCGAACCCAGCTCGTTGATCTTCGGCATCACGTCCGTGGAGGTCGAAAGCCAGCTTTGCGGCGACGTCCTAAGCAGTTCAAGGACTTCCCGGTCGGCGTTCTTCTCCGCGTCCAGCTCGATGGGCGAGGCCCAAGCCAAGGTCACCTGCGGCAGGCCGGAGGTGATGATCGAATCCGGGTTGAGGCCGGGCGCCCGAATGTCCGGGAAGTAGGGGTAGTCCAGCATCACCAGTTCCTGGAAGCTGAAGCCGCCGGCGCGGCGGGTGACGGGCACCGGGAAGGCCGCGTTCACCGGATCCATGACCAAGGAGCCGCCAATGCCCACTCCAAAATGGGAAAGCCAGTCCTCAAGGCCGGTGCTGCGCGGCATGGCGTTCAGGGACTGGGCGGTGATGTTGGTCTCAAACGCACTGGCGGCGATGACCACGGTGCCACCCTGCATCAGGAATTGATCGACGGCGAACAGTTGCTTTGGCGACAAATCCTTCGGGTCCACCACCATCATCAAGTCCGCCGCCTCCGGCGCCAAGCCATCGGCCAAGTCGTTCGTCTCACGTTAAAGTCGTTGGCGAGAGTGCCCTGCAACTGGCTGAACTGGTTGCCCCCCATGCCCTGCTGGGCCATGTACGGCGGCGGAGCGGGAGGCGCCACCAAGGCCACGGTGCGCAACAGGCCGGTGGCGAAGCGCTTCAGGCCCTCCTCCAGGGCGCGCTTGGTGGCTTCGGCGGACAGCGCTTCCGGCAAGGGCATCTGCACCACCGTTTCACCGCTTTCCAAGGTCAGGTAGAAGTAGAAGACGTTGGCGTCGAAGAGGCTGGCCACCATGGGCTGAAAGCCGTATTGTTCGGCGATGCGGGTGGCGACGGCGCCGTCCCCGGCCTCCGGCTCCACAATCTCCACGGCCAGCTTGCCGCCGCTCTCCGCCGCTAGTTCGTCAAGCGCGTCGTTGAGCACGGCCCGGTACTCAACCAAGGTCTCCGGCAGCTTGTCGTCGCTGGACAGATAGCCCTTGAAGGCCACCGGCTCCTGAATGTTGGCGAAGACGCTGCTGCCTCCCTGGAAGCCGTAGAGCACCTTCTTGATGCTGCGGGTGACGTCGTACTCCGGGTTGCGGAGCTGGACGTCGATGTTGGCCTCGCCCTCCACCTTCACCTCGATCAGGTCGCGGAAGCCCAGCACCTCGTACTCGTCGCCGTATCTCACCAGCACGTTGAAGTAGGTGTTGACCAAGCTCGATTGGTAACGGTCCGCCACCTGAAACGGGACGGACCGAATGCCGTACTTGGTGTTGGCCTCGTCCTCCAGTTCCGGGTCCTCCGCCGGGTCGATGATCCGCACCTTGACGTTGCCGCCGCCGGCCACCTCGTACTCCGCCAGCAGGTCGCGCATCCTCGGCACCAAGGGCGCCAGCAGCGGATGGGTCTTGGCGCTGAAGTAGCCATGAATCAGCAGCGGCTCCTTGAGTTGCTGAAGATAGGTGCGGGTGGCCTCGGAAATGGAGTAGATGCGGCCTTGGGTGACGTCCAGCCGCAGGCCGGAGAGGCTGTTCAGCCACAGGTTGCCAACCAGCAGGTTGGCCGCCAGCAGGCCGGTGCCCAGCATCCAGGCCCGATGCCGCGCCGCCGCCCCGTCCCCCGCCCAGCGCTGCACCTCCAGACCATGGACGTTCAAGGCCAGGAACACGGCGGCCAGGGAGACGTAGTAGTAGAGGTCGCGCAGATCGACCACGCCCCGGGTGATGGACTCAAAGCGCGCGCCGGAGCCTAGGGCGCGGAAGAAGTCCGCCAAGCCGCCGGACATCAGGTCGGTCAGCACCGGGCTGCCGATCAAGTAGAACAGGCCGCAGGCGAAGCTGGCGACGATCAGGCTGACGATCTGGCTGTCCGTGCGGGCGCTGACGAACAGGCCGATCGCCACGTAGGCGGCGCCGAGCAGGAAGGCCGCAACGTAGCCGGCCAGCACCGGCCCCCAGTCCAGCTCCGCCAGGAAGGCGATGCTGATGGGCAGCGGCAAGGTCAACAGCAGGGCGATGCCCAGCAGGCACAGGCAGGCCAGGAACTTGCCCAGCGCGAACTCCCAGGCGCTCACCGGCAGGGTGGAGACGAACTCGATGGTGCCGGTGCGCCGCTCCTCGCTCCACAGGCGCATGGTCAGCGCCGACGCAAGGAAGATGAGCATCACTGGCATCCACTCGAACATGGGCCGCACGTCGGCGATGTTGCGGGCGAAGTAGGCTTCCACCCAGAAGAAGACGAACAGGGTGACGGCCAGAAACGCCGCCAGGAACAGGTAGCCGGTGGGCGAGGCGAAGAAGAGCGTCAACTCCTTCGCCGCCACCCTGCGCATCACTCGAAAGCTCATGAGCTTGCTCCTTCGCTGACTTCCCGAAAGAGGGTCTCCAAGTCCCGCTGCTGCGGGGCTAGTTCATAGATTGGCGCGTCGGCGCCCAACAGGGCTTTGGCCGCTCGGGCGGCGGCGGCGTCCAAGTCCCCCTCCGCCTCCAGCAGCCAAGCGCCCTCCCCCAAGCTGGACGCGCCGCTGACCAAGGAGGCGACCGGCGCCGCCGCATCCGTGCGCAGACGCAGGGCGTTGGCCTGCTGCAGGTCCTTGAGCCGCTCGTCGAGCACCAAGGCGCCGTTGCGCAGAATCAGCGCCCGGTCGCAGATGGCGTTGACCTCCTGCATGATGTGGGTGGAGAGAATGACGGTGGCGGACTGCGCCAAGTCCTGCACCAACTGCCGCATGTGCTGGGTCTGCCCCGGGTCCAGGCCGTTGGTGGGCTCGTCCAGGATCAGAAAGCGCGGCTTGTGCAGGATGGCTTGGGCAACGCCGACGCGCTGCCGAAAGCCCCGGGATAGCGTGCTGATGGGGTCCAGGGCCTTCTCCCCAAGGTCGGTGGCCGCAATGGCCGCCACCACCGCGCCGCGCACGTCCTCGACCTGCCGCAGTTCGGCGGCGTGGGTGAGGTAGTCCATCACCGCAAGTTCGGGGTACAGGGGCAGGTTCTCCGGCAGATAGCCCAGCTGCGCCTGCACGGTGCGCGGTTCCTGCTCCAGCTCCACGCCATCGACCAAGGCCCGGCCGCTGCTCGGCTCCAAAAAGCCGGTCAGCATCTTCATGATGGTCGTCTTGCCGGCGCCGTTGGGACCGAGCAGCCCCACGATCTCCCCCGGCTCAATGGAAAAGGACACCTCATCGACCGCCACGAAGTCACCGTAGCGGCGCGTCAGCCGATCCGCTTCAATCATCAGCAATCCTTAACGCCCGAACCAACCAAGCCGACGCGACGGCCAAGGCATTTTCCTTATCAGCGATGCCGCCGACGGGCGTTGCGGCGGGCAATGGTGCGCAAAGATATGGGCTTGTTTTGACTTTTCAAGCCCCAAAACTGTTTTTTGGCCAATTGGGCACAGGCACGCCATGCCCGCCGAGGCATGCCGGCTCGGCGACCGGCGACACTGGGAACTCGAGGGCATCGACAACGGCGGAATGCACCTTAGCCAAGCCCTCAAACTGACGCAAGAAACGGACCCTCCTCTCAATGTCCGACAGGCTGCCAAGGCCTTGGCAATGAAAAATTGTCAGGAAATTAAGGGGGGAAGCCGTTGAATTGGGGGGGGGGGGGGGTACAATTTGGTGTTCTTGTCGTCATTGAGGTTGCCGCATGCACCTTCAACGCAGTAGCCTTCAACCTGTCCTATGAAATGGCGCCATCTCAACAGAATGGGAAGCGTTCCCAATTAGGGAGAAAAAATCATCATGGATTCTGCAAATGCCGTCTGAATTGTTCCCGATAAGACTGCTTCGCGCGACTCGACTCGTTGTCGGGACGCTGCTTGCCGCATCGTGCATGTTCGCTGTCAACGCGGCCGCGCAGACGCTGCCGGTGCTGTCGATCGATTCGCCGTATGTGGACGAGGGCGACAGCGGTTCGGCGAACCTGACCTTCACGGTGACCCTGAGCGCGGCGAGCACCAGCCAGGTGACGGTGCAGTACGCGGACGCCGGCACCGGCACGGCGACCTCGGGCACGGACTACACGGCGCTGACGGCGGGGATGCTGACGTTCGCGGCGGGGACGACCAGCCAGACGATCGCGGTGTCGGTGACGGGCGACGGGACCAGCGAGTCGGACGAGACCGTGGTGGTGACCCTGAGCAACCCGACGAACGCGACGCTGTCGGCAACGGCCGGCAGCGGGACGGGCACCATCAGGGACGACGACTCGACGACTCCGACGCTTTCGGTCAACTCCCCCACCGTGACGGAGGGCGACAGCGGCTCGACGAACATGAACTTCACGGTGAGCCTGAACCCGGCGAGCAATCGGAACGTCGCGGTGGTCTTCGGGATCACGGGGGGCACGGCGACCAGCGGAACGGACTACACGACGTCCTTGCAGAACAACCGGATACGGCTGCGCTTCAGCCCGGGTCAGACGAGCAAGACGATCACGGTGGCGGTGCAGGGGGACACGCTCGACGAGCCGGACGAGACGGTGGTGGTGGGGTTGAGCGGGGTTGGCTTCGGCGCGACGATCGGCACGGGCACCGGCACCGGCACGATCACGGACGACGACGACCCGCCGACCATCTCCATCAATTCGCCGACCGTGGCCGAGGGCGACAGCGGCTCGACGAACATGACCTTCACGGTGAGCCTGAGCGCGGCGAGCGGCAGGCTGGTGACGGTCCGTTACGGGCTGGTCGTGGCGCAGTCGACGGCGACTTCGGGCACGGACTACAGGGCGATTGCGGAGACAACTGCTAATCCGGGGACCTTGACGCTCGCGCCGGGGGAGACGAGCAAGACGATCACGGTGGAGGTGCTGGGGGACACGGCCGACGAGCCGGACGAGACAGTGAGACTCCAGATCGCCTCGCCAACAAACGCAACGCTCGGGACAAACTCCAGGGGAGACGGGACCATCACGGATGACGACCTGGGGGTGCTGCGGACTGGCCCGGCCAGCGTGACGGAGGGGAACACCGGCTCGACGAACATGACCTTCACGTTGACGCTGACGGCGCCGGCCGGCGAGGAGGTGACGGTGAACTACGCCGACGCCGGCACGGGCACGGCGACCAGCGGCACGGACTACACGGCGTTGACCGCGGGTGTCGTGACCATTGCGGCAGGGCAAACGACCGGGACGATCACGGTGGAGGTGCAGGGCGACACGGAGACCGAGGATCCCGAAACGGTGGTGGTGTCCCTGAGCAATCTGACGAACGCGACGTTCCATACGGCGGGCATGGACACCTTGACCGGGACGATCACGGACGACGATTTGAGGCTTCTGCGGACCGGCCCGGCGAGCGTGACGGAGGGCGACAGCGGCTCGACGGACATGACCTTCACGTTGACTCTGACGGAGCCGGCCGTCAGACAGGTGACGGTGGACTACGCCGACACCGGCACGGGGACGGCGACGAGCGGCACGGACTACACGGCGTTGGCCGCGGGGACCGTGACCATTCCGGTAGGAGGAACGAGCGGGACGATCACGGTGTCGGTGACGGGGGACACGGTGACCGAGCGGCACGAAACGGTGGAGCTGACCCTGAGCAATCTGAGGAACGCGCGGTTTCTAACGGCGAGCATGAACAGCTTGACCGGGACGATCAGGAACGACGACGGCTTCCCGACGGCGAACGCGGGCCCGGACCAGACGGTGAGCGAGGGCGACACGGTGACCCTGACCGGCAGCGGTTCGGACCCCAATGGGGACCCGATCACCAGCTATCGCTGGACACAGACGGCCGGCCCGCCGGTGACGCTGACGGGCGCGACGACGGCGACGGCGAGCTTCACGGCGCCGACGGGTCTGAGGGCCGATGAGGTGATGCGGTTTTCGCTGGTGGTGGAGGCGAACAACGAGGGCGCGTCGGACTCGGCGGACATATTGGTGAACGCGGCCAACGTGGACTGGGTGGCGGAAGCGGGGCCGAACCAGACGGTGGAGGAAGAGGACACGGTGAGCCTGTCGGGAAGGGCCCTGTTGGACGGCGCCGGTCTGATCCTTCAGGGCGTGCGGCCGCCAAGCTATTCATGGCGCCATACGGGCGGCGGCACCTCAACGGTGATTCTGACCGGAGCGGAGACCGCGACGCCGAGCTTCACGGCGCCGAACCTGCTGACGAACGCCGACCTGACGTTCACGCTGACGGCAACGGTGGGCAACGACAGCATGACGGACACGGTGGTCGTGACGGTTGAGGCGGACAACGACGCTCCGACGGCGAACGCGGGTTCGGACCAGACGGTGCATGAGGGCGGCGCAGTGACGCTGTCGGGGAGCGGTTCAGATCCCGAGGGCGAGTCGCTGAGCTACTCATGGAGCCAGACCGGGGGCAGCCCGAACGTGGCGCTGACGGGCGCGACGACGGCGACGCCGCGCTTCACGGCGCCGTTGGTGATGGCGGACGTGACGCTGACGTTTACGCTAACGGTGACCGCGGGCGGGGCCAGCGCCACGGACACGGTGGACGTGACGGTTGAACGCCTTGTGCTGGCGGCGAACGCCGGACCGGACCAGGTGGTGGACGAGGGCGACGCGGTGCGCCTGGACGGGAGCGGTTCAACGGCGCCGTTCGGCGCCGGCCCGCTGAGCTACTCGTGGAGCCAGACGGGGGGCAGCCCGAACGTGGCGCTGACGGGAGCGACGACGGCGACGCCGAGCTTCACCGCGCCCTCGGGTCTGACGGCGGACGTGACGCTGACGTTCACCCTGACGGTGACGTTGCCCGGAGAGGGCGGGGCCAGCGAAACGGACACGGTGGACGTGACGGTCGAGCGGTTTGGCCCGATCTTCACACCCGAGTTGCTCACCGCGGACGCGGGCCCGGACCAGACGGTGAACCCGGGCCAGGTGGTGAGCCTGGATGGAACCGGCTCGACCGGGCCGTTCGGCGAGGCGCTGACCTACTCGTGGCAACAGACCGGGGGTGCCCCGACGGTGAGCCTGACGGGCGCGACGACAGAGACGCCGAGCTTCACGGCGCCGGACGTGACGGCGGACGTGACGCTGACATTCAGCCTGACGGTGACGTTGGGCGCTGATAGTGAGTTCCCGGAAAGCGACACCGACACGGTGGACGTGACAGTGTCGAGTGGCCAGGTCTTCATACCCCCACCCCCTTTGGTGACGGCGTACGCAGGACCGGACCAGACGGTGAACGAGGGTGACAGCGGGACGACGGAGCTGACGTTCACAGTCACCCTGTCGGCGGCCAGCGACCTCGAAGTCACGCTGGCCTACGCCACCGCCGACGGCACCGCCAGCGCCGGCGCGGACTACCGGGCGGCCAACGGCGAACTGCGGTTCGCGCCGGGAGAGACGGAACTGACGGTCTCCGTGCCGGTGCTCGGAGACCTGACGCCGGAGGCCGACGAAACCCTCACGCTGACGCTCAGCGCCCCGGTCAACGCGAAACTGGGCAGCGCCACGGCGACGGGGACGATCGTTAACGACGACACGGCGGGGGCGTCCGTCGCGGACGCACGGGCCGAGGAGGGCGACGGCGGCGCCGCCGACCTCGACTTCACCGTCACCCTGTCGGTGGCCAGCGACCTTGAAGTGACCCTGGCCTACGCCACCGCCGACGGCACCGCCAGCGCCGGGGCGGACTACCGGGCGGCCAACGGCGAACTGCGGTTCGCGCCCGGCGAGACGGAACTGACGGTCTCCGTGCCGGTGCTCGGAGACCTGACGCCGGAGGCCGACGAAACCTTCACGGTGACGCTCAGCGCCCCGGTCAACGCGGAACTCGGCCGCGCCACGGCGACCGGGCTGATCGTCAACGACGACGTCACGCTGGCTTCCGTCGCGGACGCACGGGCCGAGGAGGGCGACGGCGGCGCCGCCGACCTCGACTTCACCGTCACCCTGTCGGTGGCCAGCGACCTTGAAGTGACCCTGGCCTACGCCACCGCCGACGGCACCGCCAGCGCCGGGACGGACTACCGGGCGGCCAGCGGCGAACTGCGGTTCGCGCCCGGCGAGACCGAGCTGACCGTCCCGGTGCCGGTGCTCGGAGACCTGACGCCGGAGGCCGACGAGACCTTCACGGTGACGCTCAGCGCCCCGGTCAACGCGGAGCTGGCCCGCGCCACGGCGACCGGGCTGATCGTCAACGACGACACGGCGCTGGCGTCCATCGCGGACGCACGGGCCGAGGAGGGCGACGGCGGCGCCGCCGACCTCGACTTCACCGTCACCCTGTCGGTGGCCAGCGACCTTGAAGTGACCCTGGCCTACGCCACCGCCGACGGCACCGCCAGCGCCGGGACGGACTACCGGGCGGCCAGCGGCGAACTGCGGTTCGCGCCCGGCGAGACCGAGCTGACCGTCCCGGTGCCGGTGCTCGGAGACCTGACGCCGGAGGCCGACGAAACCTTCACGGTGACGCTCAGCAGTCCGAGCAACGCGGCACTGGGCCGGACGACGAAGGCGACCGGCGTAATCGTTGATGACGACGTGGTGGAAGCGCGTGATCGAGCACTTGAGGCGTCTCTGGCCGGCTTCGGGCGCACTTTGACCCGAGATGCCATGGGCGCCGTCAGTGGACGTTTCAGGGAAACGCCGGCGGCCCGTGGTTCTCATGTGGTTTTAGGGGGGCAGCGTCTCCCGTCGGGCGACGAGGAAACCCTGTTTGCCGACCAGTTCGCGGGATGGAACCATGCCGCCCCTGGTTTCCGGACGCTCCACGAGCTGGCGGAACTGGGCTCGCACGGCCCAGGGCGCAGCCGGCTTTCCCTTAGCGATTTCCTGCAACAGTCGTCTTTTGAGCTGGCTCTGGGGGAAAGCGATGAAGGCGAAGCTAGGGGCTGGAACCTGTCGTTGTGGGGCCGGGCGTCCAGCGGGCGTTTTTCGGGGCAGCCTTCGACTGGTCTGTCCTCTAATGGCGAAGTGGTGACCGGCTACCTGGGCATGGACGCACAGGTCGGGGAGCGCCTGTTTGCCGGCGTGGCCTTGGCGCACAGCGATGGGGAAATGGGCTATGGGATCGCAGACTTTGCTGGGCAACTGGATGTGTCCCTCACCAGCGTATTGCCGTACCTGAATTTCCAGTTGAGCGAGAAACTGGAGATTTGGAGCGTACTGGGCGTCGGCTGGGGCGACGGCGATTTTCAGGATGCCGTGCGATCGGGCCAGACGGAGTTGCAGGATGCGCGGGGCAGGCTCGATCTGGGCTTCAGCATGGCGGCCCTAGGCGCCAACAGGGCGTTGGCCACCTGGAGGAACCTGGACTTGGAACTGAAGTCGGACGCCTTCGTAATGCAAATGGAGGCTGACCCCGAGGGGAGCGCAGCGCAGCCAAAGGTAAAAGCGCGCGCACAGGGGATTCGGTTGACGTTGGCCGGACGCCGGGAACTGATGACATCCGAACAGGGGCGCTTGGGAGCGAATCTGGAGTTCGGGGGACGCTGGGACGGCGGCGACGCCCAGACTGGGTGGGGAACCGAAGTCGGCGGCGGCTTGGACTACCGCCATGCGCGCCTGGGTCTTGGAGTCGTCCTGCAGGGACGGTACTTGCTGGTTCACCGGGCGCAGTCTTTCGAAGACAAGGGTGTGAGCCTGACGCTGGAGTTTGACCCCGGCGTTCAGGGCCAGGGCTTTTCCTTGGCGCTTAGGCCGGCGTGGGGCGCACACTCAGGCGGAGCCGGGGAATTGTTGAATGACGAAGCGCTGCTGCGCCTTGGCGGCACGGCCCCGCAGACCGGACCGGGCACGGCTTCGGAGCGGCTTGACCTGGAGTGGGGTTACGGATTCGGCTTGCGAGGCGGCGCCGGCCTGCTGAGGCTGCAAGGCGCCCTGTCTCATCAGGGCATGGGTCAACGGGACTATCGCTTCGGCGGTTTTCTGAACGTGCTAGGCGGACCCCGCATCAGCCTGGAATTGAATCGCCGGGAAGGGCTGGGCAAGCCCAGCCATGGGCTCCTGATCAAGTGGGAGCACAGATGGTAGGGTGGAACTGCTGGTAGCGCCCTTCGATCACCAATAAATGCTGGCGCCGGACAGCCATTCGTGGCCCCAAAAGGTGGCGATGTACAGCACCAAGCCCACGGCGACGGGGACGCCTAGTTCCCCCCAAGCCATTTTGTTGCGCCCAGAGGCAATGGCGGCGAAGGGCAGGTGGGAGGTGGCGGCGGCGAAGACTTGCCAGTCCTCCCCGAAGGCGGCCTTCTTGCGGTCCGCAAACACGGAGCCGATCAAGGATAGGAGCAGGAAGGCCGCGAAGAAGACCACCGACGCCGCGTCGCCGTTGGCGACGATGTGGGAGAGGGCCCAGAGGGCGATGGCCCACTGCACCGGATGGCGCGTTATCCGGTTCATGCCGCCGGTCAGCCTGGCCAGCCTGGCCTGGTCTTCGGCGCAGCCCTTCAGCGCCGCCGCCGTTTGCGTGGCGCCGCCCATGAGGCCGCCGGCCAACAGCATGAACGCCGGCAGCATCAGCAGCTTCGGCGCCCAGTACAGGCGCGGGTCCAGGCTCCACAGATACGCAAGGCGCGGCGCGTCGTTGTAGGCCATCACGAAGTAAACCACCGCGGCCAGCGCCACCAAGGAGTACAGGCCCTGGTAGCCCCGCTCCGACAATCCGCGCATCAGCGCCCCGCGCAGCGGAGAGTTGCTGACGCCCAAGTGGGTGCCCAAGAACAAGACGCCGGCGATCAGCAGTTCGGACACGGGTGACTCCTAGCTTGCCATCCTGCAAACAAGTGTACCTGTTCGCCGGCCGCTTTTGTCGCTCCCTACATTCAACCCCTAATCCCCGCTGACGCGGCACGGCCCAACGGCAGCCCCGCATGAGGTGTTGGCGCCCTTGGCGCGAAGCCGGAAGCGTAGGGCGCCGACCAGCGATCAGGCGCCTGCCTCAAGGCACTATTGATGCCAAGGCGTCGAGCACCTCGTTGGGGCGCTCCGCCAGCATGGCGTGGCCGCAGCCGGCAAGACGCACCAGCCGTGCGTTCGCCAACTGCTCGCTGATGCGAATGCCGGCCCGCGCCGGCGTCATTTGATCTGCCTCCCCCACCACGACCAAGGCCGGGCACCCAACAGGCCCGGCGTCCGCCTGCGGGTCAAAGCCGTTGCAGGCGCTCAAGTCCGCATGGAAGACGCCCGGCGACGCCCTCTCCAGCAAGCGTTCGCCGCCGCCCAGCATCCATAGGCCAGGATTGCGATTGGCGCCCAACTTGGCCTGCGGGCTGTGGCTCCAGGTGTTGGCCATGTCGATGGCGGCGTGGTCGTTGTCTTCGGCGGCGCCCAGCAGGGCGTTGGTGACCGGCATGGGGGCGGATGCACCGAGCAGCGCCAAGGCGCGGCATCTTGCGGGATGCTGCGCCGCCAGCGCATAGGCGACCAAGGAGCCCATGCTGTGCCCCACCACCGCGGCGTCGCTTAAGCCGGCGGCGTCCATGGCCCGCACCACCCAAGCGGCCATGTCGGCAATGGAGGTCAGGGCCGGGCCTTTGCTGCGGCCGTGGCCAGGCAGGTCGGGGGCCAGCACGTTCAGCCCGTTGCGGGCGAAGTGGCGGGATGGCATCACCCAAACGCTGTGGTCCATGCCGGCGCCGTGGATGAACACCACCGCCGGCCGCCCCGCTTCGTGGGTGCCGCTGCCGGTGGAGGCGAAGGCCGCCTCGCCGTCCACCTGCAGCCTCATGCCGACTCCAGCATCGTCACGCCAAACTCCCCGCCTCAACGTCCAGCGCAGCCGCCGCTCGACGCATCATGCCGACTCCATCCTTCGCACACGGCTCAAAGCGCGGGCCAAGTCGCCGATCAGATCCTCCGCATCCTCCAGGCCGATGGAGAGCCTTATCAGCCCCTCCCCGATGCCGGCGGCGGCCAAGGCGGCGGCGTCCATGCGGTGATGGGTGGTGCTGGCCGGATGGATGACCAAGGACTTGGCGTCCCCCACGTTGGCCAGATGGGAAAAGACGTTCAGCGCCTCGATCAGCGCTTTGCCGGCCTCCCGCCCGCCCTTGACGGTGAAGCCGAACACCGCCCCGGCGCCCTTGGGCAGCAGCTTCTTGGCGAGGGCGTGGTCCGGGTGGTCCGCAAGGCCGGGGTAGCTGACGGACTCCACCAAGGGATGGTCCGCCAGAAATTCGGCCACCCGCTGGGCGTTGGCCACGTGCCGGGCCATGCGCAGCGGCAGGGTCTCCAAGCCCTGCAGGATCTGGAAGGCGGTCATCGGCGCCATGCAGGCGCCGAAGTCCCGAATGCCCTCCTTGCGGGCGCGGGTGATGAAGGCGGCGGGGCCGAACTCCTCGCCGAACACCAAGTCATGAAAGCCGGCGTAGGGTTCGTTGATGGTGGCGTGGGGGCCGCTCTCCCAATCGAACCGGCCGCCGTCCACCAGCAGCCCGCCGATCACCACGCCGTGCCCGCTGAGGAACTTGGTGGCGGAGTGCATCACCAAGTCGGCGCCCTGCTCGATGGGCCGGCAGAGATAGGGAGTGGCGAAGGTGGCGTCCACCAGCAGCGGCAACCCGCGTTCGTGGGCCACCTCGGCCAGCGCCGGAACGTTCAGCACCTCCAGGCCGGGATTGCCGAGAATCTCCCCGAACAGCAGGCGCGTACTGGGCCGAATGGCGGCGGCGAAGGCGGCGGCGTCCCGCGGGTCCACAAAGGTGGTTTCGATGCCGAACCTGGGCAGGGTGTATTCCAACAGGTTGTGGGTGCCGCCGTAGAGCGAGCGGCTGGCGACGATGTGCTCCCCGGCGGAGCAGATGGTGGCCACCGCCAAGTGCATGGCCGCCTGCCCGCTGGCCGCGGCGATGGCGCCGACGCCGCCGTCCAAGGCGGCGATGCGCTCCTCCAACACCGCGTTGGTGGGGTTGGAGAGGCGGGAATAGACATGCCCGGCGCGTTCGATGTTGAAAAGCCCGGCAGCGAAGTCCGAATCCGGAAACACGAAGGACGCCGATTGGTAGATCGGCGTGGCGCGGGCGCCCGTGGCCGGGTCCGGCTCCTGGCCGGCATGCAGGGCTAGGGTGTCGAAGCCGAGGGGAGGCGGGCCTTGGTGCTTGCTCATTGCGCGCGGCTGTGCTGTCCTATGGAAATGTACCCGAAACCCTCAAGGCGAGCAGCGCCCCTCGACGCCTGCCTTGGCGGGCATGATAGCGCAATCGGCCGGGCATGGGCTGCGCGGCCGACAATTCTCAAGGCCGCCGGCCGGTTGCAAGCCGCCGCTGGCTTGAGGAGCCCCTCGGCGCCTAGGCGAAGAGGCTGACGGAGGCCGTTCAGCATGGCCGAAGCGCATCGATCGGTGGCCGTTGAGGTTCTGCTGAGGATGTCCCTATGGGTCAGCTTCCCGCTGCACCTAGGCGCCGCCTATGTGCTGGCCCGGCCCGGCGCTTGGCTGGGCCAACAATTGGGCCTGCCGGCCGCGGCCGATCCCCTTTACGCCGCGCTGGCCGCTTACCTAGTGGGGCTTTTCGGCTGCGTTTACGCATGGCTCGCCTTGCAGCCAAGGCCCACGCAACCGCTGTTGGCGGTGGCGGCGCTCGGCAAGCTGGGCCTGTTCGCCGTCGTCCTGGGGCTGTGGTTGCTGGCCGACGCCTCACCCCGCCTCGTTGCGGTGGGCGCCGTCGATCTGTGGTTCGCCGCTCTTTGGCTTTGGTGGCTGGGCAACGCCCGCCAGCCGCCGGAGGACGCGGCTTGAACGCCGGGAGCACGCCCAAAAGCGTGCGGGGCCCATTGCAGGCCCCGCACAGTCGCCCCCACGGAAAGAGCCGGAAAACAGCGGAGACCCGCCTTGCCGGCCGTTTCCCTAGCGGAGGCTAAGGAGGATCAAAACTTCGGAATCAAAAACGACGGGAGCCTCTGCTGACGCGGGCGATACGGCTTTGGACTCGGCACGGTCAGGGACGTGCTGTCGCCGCCTCTGGGAAAACCGAAGAACCCCCAAGCTCCGCTCACCAAGCCCAGTTCATGGGCCTCCAGTTCACGCAGACCTCCGCACGCCCTAGGGCGCAGTTTTGCATTTGCCATTTTTGGCCTCCAATAATGAATGTGGAGGCACACCATAACAGGCCGTCAAGCCCTGCGGCGTAAGCCAAAACCGCCATGTGGCGGCAGCCGGCGCCCTTGGTTTTTTGGGGACATTCACCCCGGGCCATGCGGGAAAACGCCCATGAACCGCCGGCGCAACCAAGCCGGCCGACGGCGGACTTTCGCCATGCCCAGCGCCGATTTGTCCCTTGCGCCGCCAACCGTCCCCGTGCCATGCTGTCGTTTTCCAACAACTTGGCGGACGCTCATGGAAGTCAAGAAATTTGACACCCCAAGGCTGACCCAAAACCTTGAAGCCGCCGGCGTTCCCGACAGCCAAGCGGAGGCCATCGTCGCCGGCATTCGGGACGCCCGGACCGGTCTTGCCACCAAAGCCGACCTTGATGCTCTTGAAGTCCGCCTAGACGCCAAGCTCGCCACCCTTCGCGCCGACCTTTGCCGCGCCCTGTGGATTCAAGGCGCCGGGACCATTATCCTAGCAGCCAAGCCGTTCGGCTAGGGCGTTCCGTGGCGGCTTTCCCCGACAGCCAGCGCATCAAGGCGAACGGCATTGAACTGGAGGTCTTCCAAGCCGGCGCCGGGCGGCCCATCGTGCTGTGCCACGGCTGGCCCGAGCATGCCTATTCCTGGCGCCGCCAAATCCCCGCCTTGGCGGACGCCGGCTACCATGTGATCGTCCCCAACCAACGCGGCTACGGCGCTTCCTCCAGGCCAAAGGAGACGGCCGCCTACGACATCGAGCACCTGACCGGGGACCTCACCGCCCTGCTCGACCACTTCGGCTGCCAGGACGCCCTATTCGTCGGCCATGACTGGGGAGCGCTGGTCGTCTGGGGCCTAGCCCTGATGCATCCAGAGCGCCTGGCCGGGCTGATCAACCTGAGCGTGCCCTTTCTGGTGCGCGGCGAGCGCGAATGGGTGGGCTTTTGGGAGGAGCGGCTGGGGCCGGACTTCTACATCGTTCACTTCAACCGCCAGCCCGGCGTGGCGGACGCCGTCTTCGACGCCAATCCGGAGCGCTTCCTGCGCAACCTTTACCGCACCGGCCAGTGGCGCTCCCCCATGCCGGCGGCGCGCCCCGGCATGGCGCTCATCAACTTGGCGCAAACGGACGCCCCGGCCGGCGAGTTGATGATGAGCGAGGCGGAGCTGGCCGTGTTTGTGGAGAGCTTCCGGCGCTCCAGCTTCACCCCCGGCCTCAACTGGTACCGCAACTTCACCCGCAACTGGGAGATCCTAGGCCGCTTCCCGGAGCGGGTGCGGCAGCCGGCCCTGATGATCTACGGGCGCTACGACCTAGTGCCGCAGTCGGAAGCCCTGCCAAGCATCGCGCCGGACCTCGAGGCGGCAACCCTGGAGTGCGGCCACTGGATTCAACAGGAGCAACCCGAGGAGACCAACCGCCTAATGCTGGACTGGCTGGCCCGCCGCTACCCAGCCGGCTAGCTCTTGCTCACCCCAATCAACGAATTGCGTTGCATGAACGCGGTGCGTGACAAGACAAACGGGCTGGCCCTTGTCAACGGCGGCCTGTTCCCGCCGGACTACCTGCGGGACGCGGTCCGTGAACTGCCAGAGTGGGACGCCTTGGGCGAGGACGAGCTCAATGCCTTCATCGCCAAAGCACAGCGCATCCTCGAGCCTTTCGCCAGTGGCGGCGCATCGAGCCCCAACGAGAGCCACACCGAAGACGACCTGATCTGGCCGATTCTCACCAGCCTCGGCTGGACGGCCAACCTGCGGCAGCAGAACTTGAGCGCCGTGGGGCGGGAAGACGTTCCGGACGGCCTGCTGTTCAGCGACGACGGCGCCAAGACCCGTGCCCTCGGCGTGGCGGAAGGGCCGGCCCGCTACGCCATCGGCGCCGTGCTGGTGGAATCCAAGCGCTGGTTGCGCCCCTTGGACCGCGCCTCCGGCCGACACGGCGAGACCTTGGCGCCCTCTTCACAAATGCTGCGCTACCTGCGCCGCGCCGAGGGCCTCAGGGACGGCGGGCCGCGTTGGGGCATTCTCACCAACGGCGCCCAATGGCGGCTGTACTGGCAGGGGGCGCACTCCGTAGCCAATCAATTCCTCGAAATCGATTTGGCGGCGGCGCTGAACCTGCCCGGCGGCAACGATGGCCTGTTTCGGGCGGACATGGACGAACGCCGCCACGCCCTAAAGCTGTTCGCGCTGCTGTTCCACCGTCGCGCCTTCACGGAGCAAGACGAGGCCGGCCACAACCTGCACGAACGCGCCCTGCGGAAGGGGCGCTACTTCGAGCAGCGCATTGCCGAGAATCTCTCGCAACTCGTCTTCGATCGCGCCTTTCCGGATCTGGCCTCGGCCATAGCCGCCGCAGCCCCGGCCGCCGATTTGGCAGATGTGCGCGAAGCCACTTTGGTGCTGCTCTACCGCCTGTTGTTCATCCTCTACGCCGAAGACCGCAACCTGCTGCCGGTGCAGGACGACGCCTACGCCAACGTCGGCTTCCGGCAGCGGGTGCGCGAAGAGGTGCGGCGCCGCAAGCAGCAAGGCCAAGCGTTTTCGGAAACCGCCGCCAGCTACTACCACGCCTTGCAAGACTTGGCCCAGGCGATAGACCAAGGCGATCCCGCCTTCGGCCTGCCGCCCTACAACGGTGGCTTGTTCGATGTCGGCAGGGCACCGCTGTTGAACCACATCCGCCTGTCCAACGCCTGCATGGCCGACGTGGTGGACGCGCTCTCCTTCGTGCAAGCACCCGGCGGCGAACGCCGTTACATCAACTACCGCAGCCTTTCCGTGCAGCACTTGGGCTCCCTATACGAGCGCCTGTTGGAGCACGAACTGGTGCGCGACGCGACTGGTGGCATCAGCGTCCGCCTCAACGTCTTCGCCCGCAAAGGCTCCGGCAGCTACTACACACCGGACGACTTGGTGCGGTTGGTGTTGGCCGAAACTGTGGAGCCGCTGGTTGAGGAACGCTTGGCCGCTTTCCGCGCCAAGGCAGGGCAACTGCCCGCCGGCCGCACCGCGGAGCTGGCCGCGGTGGACCCGGCCAAGGCCATTCTCGAACTGCGGGTGTGCGACCCGGCGATGGGCTCCGGCCACTTTCTGGTCAATCTGGTGGACTTGCTGAGCGACCGGGTGATCGCCGCGCTGGCCGAGGCCGAAGAGGTGCCGGGCTACGTTTCGCCATTGGCCAACGAAATCGCCGCCATCCGCAAGACCATCGGCGACAACGCGCAAGCGCAGGGCTGGCTCATCGACGCCGGGCATTTGGACGACCGGCAGATCGTGCGCCGCATGGTGCTTAAGCGCTGCGTCTATGGGGTCGATAAGAACCCGATGGCGGTGGAACTGGCCAAGTTGTCGCTGTGGCTGCACACCTTCACCGTGGGCGCTCCCCTGAGCTTTCTGGATCACCACTTGCGCTGCGGCGACAGCCTGTTCGGCTGCTGGGTGCGCGCTGCCATCGACAAGGCGGAGGCCGAAGGGGGTGCCCTGTTCGTCCGCGAGCCGCTGCGACGCGCCCTGGCCGCCGCCGATCCCATGCAACGCTTGGAGGCGTTGACGGATGCCGAGCTGGCCGAAGCGGAGCAGTCCTCGGCATTGTTTGCGGACGTCGAGCGGGACACCGCGCCGCTTGCCGAGTTCTTGGCCGTGCTGCACGCCTTCGACTGGCTGCGGCCAACCGGTAAAGACGCAGCCTTGGTTCGCTCCTGGCTGACCGGCATGGTCGGCGACCCCGTGGCCATCGCCACTGGCGAAGCGCCGCCGGCCGACGAGTTCCGCCACCTGCTGGAGCAAGCCCGCGAACTGGCGCAGGAAGAGCGCTTTCTGCATTGGCAGGTGGCGTTTCCCGGCGTTTGGCGCGATTGGCAGGATGCAGAGTTGGCGGAGGACGGCGGGCACGTTGGGGGTTTCGATGCGGTCGTCGGCAACCCACCGTGGGACCGCATGAAGATGCAGCAGGTGGAATGGTTCGCGGCTAGGCGGCCAGCCATCGCCAAGGCGCAAAAGGGCGACGATCGCAATCGCATGGTGCGCGAGCTGGACACCGACGATCCCTTGCGTGTTGAGTTCCAAGCCGCCAACGAACGCATCGACATGGCCATGCGCATGGTGCGCCGCGGCGGTGACTACCCGCTGCTCGGCCGCGGCGACCTCAACCTCTATGCGCTGTTCGTGGAGCGCGCCATGCAGCTGGTGAGGCCGAGCGGGATTGTCGGTCTGCTGACGCCCTCTGGCATCGCTTCGGACAAGACCGCGGCGCCCTTCTTCCGCGGCGTGTCCACCCAAGGGCGGCTGCGGGCGCTGTATGACTTCGAGAACCGCCGCACACGCTTTGATTCGCGGCCATCTTTCCCGGCCGTGGACTCGCGCTTCAAGTTCTGCGCCTTCATCGCCAGCCGGTCGCCGACCCCGAAATCAGCGCAATGCGCGTTCTTTCTGCAAGACGTCTCGGAAATCGAAGCCGAGCGCTTCCCCCTTGCCGCCAAGGACTTCGCCCGCGTCAACCCGAACACCGGCACGGCACCGATCTTCCGTTCCAGCCGCGACGCTGAACTCACCACCGCCATCTACGAGCGCGTGCCAGTGATGGTGGACCGCTCATCCGGCGAAGAGAAGCGACTCTGGCCATTGAAGTACCGCCGCATGTTCGACATGACAAACGACTCCAAACTGTTCCGAACGAGGGAGGAGCTAGAGGAGCAGGAGAGCGCTTGGCCGCTGGCCGGCAACCGCTTCGACAGCCCCGGCGGCGCATGGCTGCCGCTGTATGAGGGCAAGATGGCGCAGTCTTTCGACCACCGTGCCGCCCACGTGAAGGTGAATCCCCAGAACGTTCACCGCCCCGGCCAGCCCGTGGCCGCCACGGACGAGCAGCATGGTGACCCAAGCTGGCTGCCGACGCCACAGTATTGGGTGAGCGCATCGGAGTGTGATTGGCCGCCAGAGCAGTCTTGGGTGCTCGGGTTCAAGGAGATTACCGCCCCGACCAACGCGAGAACGTTTATCGCCGCCATCTTCCCCGCGGTTGGCTTCGGCAACAAGGTGCCCGTCCTCGTGCCGGAGACCGCCGACCGCAAGGAGTGGCTGCTGGCCGCCAACTTCAACGCCACGGTCTTCGACTTCGCCACGCGCTCCAAAGTGCAGGGCCAAACGCTGAACTTGTTCATCGTGGAGCAACTTCCCGTGGTGCCGCCCAGCCGCTACGACGAGGTTCTCTTTGGTGCCAAGACCGCCGCCGAGATCATCCGCGAGGCCGTCTTGGAACTCACCTACACCGCCCACGACATGGCGCCCTTCGCCAAAGAACTGGGCTGGATTGATGCCGCCGGCGAAGTCAAGCCGCCCTTCGTTTGGAACGCCGAACGCCGCCTGCGCCTGCTGGCCAAGCTGGACGCGGTGTTCTTCCATCTCTACGGCGTGACCGGCCGCGACGATGTCCGCTACGTTTACTCCACCTTCCCCATCGTCAAACGGGAAGAAGAGGCCGCCTACGGGCACCACCGCACCCGCGACCTCTGCCTCGGGTGGATCAATGCCTTGGCCGCCGGCAAGCCGGATGCGGAAGTGGAAGGGTAGCCGCTCCCTTGTCGGTTTCGCCGAACGGATACGGACTTCAAAGCAGGGCAAACACCGCCGCGGGCAGGTCAAGGTCTAAAGAGCGGATCCCGCACACCGATTACAGCTATTTCCCGCAGATTTCCACTTGCGGCCCTCCTAATTTGTGCGCATGGACCACGACGCCGCCCACAAGTACATATACAGCCTGCCCGAAGTCACGGCCGACCTGCTGCGCCTGGTCGTTCCCAGTTGGGTGGACGAACTGGACCTTTCCACCTTGGAGGATCGATCCTCGGAGCATCTGGACGCCGCCCACCGCAAGCGCCTGGGCGACATGGCTTGGCGGGTGAACTTCCGCGGGGGCCAGCTGCTCGACAGTGCTCCCCATGTTCTGGTGTTGGTGGAGTTTCAATCCGAGGTGGACAAGCGCATGGCGAAGCGGGTGCGCGAGTACGCGGAGATGCTGCTGGAGCGGGCGGCCCGCAGCGGTGCGGCGGAGCGGGAGGGCGGCCAGCCCTGGGTGCTGCCCATCGTGGTGTACAACGGCAGCGAGCCTTGGACCGCGTCCGGCCGGGCAACCGATCTGATGATGCTGCCTTCGGATGCGGCGATGCGTGACTTGGCGCTCTTTCAGCCGCAGGTACACCATCTGCTGGCGGCCGGCGGGGCCTTGACTTCGGGGGTGCGGCCGGCGGAGGATTGGCCATTGAAGAATCGGGTGTCGGCCACGGTGCGGCTGCAGGCGGCCGGAACGCCGCAGGAGTTGCCGTCGCGCCTTTTGCAGGAGGCGGCCCGCTTCCCTGGCCGGGGCAATGAGGCATTCCGGCGGGCGCTGCATTCCTGGGCGCGGGCGCTGTGGGAGCACAAGACCGGCGGTGGGGGCTTTCCGGCTTTTGAGGAACTTGAGCGAACGAAAGGAGCGGTTATGGCGACGGTTGCGGAGGCGGCTTGGGACAGATGGGACGCCAAGGTGCGGGCGGAAGCCTTTGAGCAGGGCATAGAGCAAGGCGTCGAGCGCGGCGTCCGGCGGGGCGGCGCACGCCTTATCAGCCGGCTGGCGGCGCTGAAGTTCGGCGCTGGGACGGCGGAGCGCTTGGCCGCGCTGTTGGAGGGCCTGACCAAGCAGGAGGACTTGGACAAGGTGGGCGACTGGGTGCTGGAGTGCGGCGACGGCGACGAACTGCTGTCCCGCACATCCGGCTTGCCGGCGAAAAGCCGGGAGTGAAACCCGCTCGATAACCCCGTCCACATTGACAAAACAGGACGGGAAAGCGCCCATTGGCGAATTTTGGCCAAGGCGCACGATTGACGAGACATTGAAGACTCCTTCGCCTCAGCTCGGCCGCAAACCCTCATAGTGCGTTGCACTCGAATCAAGGCTTGGCCGCGGAACCAGGACGCCGGCTTTTGGCGGCAGCGGCGCCGTGTTAGTCTCCGCCCATGCAGCAACCCGCTCCCCTAGGGCGTCGCGCCCTAGTTCCTCTGGCAGCCGTCCTATTCGCCGCGGCCGCGGCCGTTCTGCTGAACCTGTTCGGCAATGGCGGCAAGCCGGGGGACGCTTCAGCCCCGCCAGCGGTTGGCCTCAAGGCGCCTGAAGCCCTTGCTCACTTGGCTCTGGTCAGCGAACCGCACTTCGACGACTTTGACGGCATTGCCGAGAGGCGCATCGTGCGGGCCTTGGTGGCGCCCAGCCGGACGTTCTACTTTTTCGACGGGGCCGTGCAGCGGGGCCTGTCCTACGAGATGCTCAAGGCGTTCGAGCAGTTCCTGAACGACAGGCTGGGCACCGGCGCCCTGAAGATCAGCCTAGTGTTCGTTCCGGTCACCCGGGACCAACTGCTGCCGGCGCTCACCGCCGGCTACGGAGACTTGGCGGTGGCCAACCTCACCATCACCCCCGCCCGCCGGCGGCAGGTGGACTTCTCCATTCCCGTTTGGCGCAACGTCAGCGAAGTCTTGGTCACCGGGCCGGCCAGCCCGGCCGTTGCGTCCGTGCGGGAGCTTTCCGGAAAGAGGGTCCACGTTCGCGCCTCCAGCAGCTACTACGAGAGCCTGGCCGCCCTGAACGAGCGGCTGCAGGCCCAGGGCAAGGCGCCGGTGCGGGTCTTGGCCGCGGACGAGCACATTGAAGACGAAGGGCTGCTGGAGATGGTGCAGGCCGGCCTCATCCCCGCCGTGGTGGTGGACTCCCACAAGGCGGCGTTCTGGGCGCAGGTCTTCGATGCAATAGACGTCCGCGAGGACATCGCCCTGCGCACCGGCGCCAACATCGCCTGGGCGCTGCGCAAGAACAGCCCCAAGCTGAAAGGGATGGTCAACGAGTTCCTGGCCGAGAACCGGGAAGGCTCCCTGCTCGGCAACCTGCTGTTCGCGCGCTACCTGAAGGAGACCGACCACTTGGCGAACGCGCTGCAATCCTCCGAAATGCGGAAGTTCCGCGCCACCGCCCATCTCTTCCAGCGCTACGCCGACCAATACAACTTCGACTGGCTGATGATCATGTCGCAGGCTTACCAGGAGTCCCGTCTCGACCACAACGCGGTCAGCGACGCCGGCGCGGTGGGCATCATGCAGTTGCTGCCGAGCACCGCGGCGGACAAAAACGTCAACATACCGAACATAGACAAGCTGGAGAACAACATACACGCCGGCAACAAGTACCTGCGCTTCATCCGCGACCGCTACTTTGCGGACGAGGGCATGGACAACCTGAACAAAACCCTGTTCGCCTTCGCCGCCTACAACGCCGGCCCGGCCCGCATCGCCGAACTGCGCCGGCTGGCGGCAGCCAAGGGGCTGGACCCAAACCTATGGTTCGACAACGTGGAGGCGCTGGCCGCGCAGCGCATCGGCCGCGAGCCGGTGGACTACGTCCGCAACATCTACAAATACTGGATAGCCTACCGGCTGAGCCGGGCGCAGCTAGACGCCGCCGTCAAGCCCCATGCAACGGCGTGAAGAGCGCCAAGCGGCGGCTGCTTGGGGGGTCAACCTAGTGCGCCGCCGGCGCAGCTCCCCCTGCGCTTGCGGTGGCGGCGCTTTCTGACAGAATGCCCCTTTTTCCAAGGCATTGCGGAGGCGGACAGTGACGGCGCTCAACTACGAAAGGCGGGGGCATGTGGCCCTCATCACCCTGAATCGTCCTGAGGTGCGCAACGCCATCAATCCCGAACTGTCCGTGCGCCTTGACGAGGCTTGGCGGCGGGTGCGCGACGATGCCGAAGTGCGCGTCGCCGTGCTGACCGGCGCCGGCGCCGCCTTTTGCGCCGGTGCGGACTTGGGGCGGCTCATTCCGCTGTTCTCCGGGGCGCGGCAAGCGGAGGACGAATGGGACGAACGGCTGCTCGCCGACCGGCGCACCACCAACCGCGCCCTGCTGCGCAACTTTGACCCGGAAAAGCCGGTCATCGCCGCCATCAACGGCCACGCCATCGCCGGGGGCATGGAGATCGTCCAAGGCACGGACATCCGCGTTGCCGTCCCCAAAGCCAAGTTCGGCGTGCAGGAGGCCAAATGGGCGCTCGTTCCAGCCGGCGGCTCCACGGTGCGCATGCCCGCCCAAATGCCCTTCGCCAAGGCCATGGAACTGCTGCTGACCGGGGAGCTGATCAGTGCGCAGGAGGCGCTCAAACTGGGCTTCCTCAACCATGTGGTGGACGATCCGTTGCAAAAGGCCATGGCCATTGCCGAAAAGATCGCCGCCAACGGCCCCCTTGCGGTGCGCACCATACGCCGCTCCGCCCGCGCTTGCCTAGGCCTGCCCGAAGCGGAGGCGCTGAAGCTGGAGTCCAAGCTGTCCGCGCCGGTGTTCCAGACCGAGGACGCCCGGGAGGGGCCGCGCGCCTTCATGGAGAAACGCCAGCCCAACTACCGGGGACGTTAGCGCAGGCGCACCCGCTACGGCACCGGCTTTTCCTCGTCTTGATTCTGCTCGGCGTGCTTGGTTTGCCGATATTCCGCCATTTGGCGGAGTTCTCGTTCAGGCTGCTCGGCTGGATTGCTTGGGTTTAGCCGACCTTGGCCGGAATTTGCCGGCAACGCACGGAGAAAAGGGCTATACTCGGGCCTCCACAAATCCAAACAGGGGGAAAGGCTTCCATGTTTGACAAACGCAACGCCGAAAGCTCCAAGACGGAAAGCGAAACCACGCCGGCCGCGGCGCCAAACCAACCTTCGGGGGCCAACCCAGCGGCGCGCTCGAACAGCACCAAGGCTCTGATCGGCCCGGCCATCAAAATTTCCGGAGACGTCACCGGGGATGAGGACCTAGTCATTGAGGGCGCCGTGGAAGGCACCATAAACCTGCCCGGCCATGCGGTCATCATCGGCAAGTCCGGCGTCGTCAGCGCCAACATCTCGGCATCCACAGTGCGCATCGAGGGGCGCGTCAGGGGCGACATCATCGGCGCGGTGAAGGTCGTCCTCACCGTCAATGGACTGACCCAAGGCAACATCAAGGCACCCAGGGTCATCCTGGAGGAAGGCGGCCAGTTCAAGGGCAGCATCGACATGGACCCGGCGGGAGACCAAGCGGGCAAATCGGCGCCCGCCGCCAAAACGCCAAACCCGGCTGCAAGCCAACCAACCCAGTCCCCCAAGCGGGAGGCGAACCCAGCATCAGTCTCGAAAGCCTCCCTAGGATAGGGCTTGGAAACCGCAGCCAAGCAGGCGGCGTTGACGCAGGTCGGCCAGTCCATCACCGAACCCAGCGGGCTGCTGCCGTTGGTGCTCGAAAAGCTCAATCGGCGCCGGCGGATGCACATTTTGGACGTCGGCCCCGCCGTGCCGCAGACCCTTGATTTCCTAAGCGGCTTCAAGTGCCGGCTGCACATCGCCGACCTGTTGCGCAACCCCTCCGCCGCGCAGTCGCCAAGGCCTAGCCCGAAGGCCCTGGCCGCGCACTTTGCGCAGTCCCTGTCGATGATCGACGCGCCCTTGGACATCTGCCTGCTGTGGGAGTTTCCCAACCATCTGTCGTTGGACGAAGTGCGCATCTTCAACGACGTTTTAGGCCGCTTCCTAAAGGCCGAAACCCTAGCCCACGGATATTGCTCGTTGAAGCAAACCCGGCCGATGATGCGGCACTGGTACGGCATCAGGAAAACGGATGAAGTCGTTCGGCTGGAGGACGGTGCGCTCGAACCCGCCGCCCATGCCCATTCCCAGCAGCAACTCGTGGGCGCAATGAACGCCTTTGAGATGGAGCGCGGGACGTTGCGCAGCGAAGGCCGGGTGGAGGTCATCCTGCGCACCGCCGGGCGGCACGAAGCCAAAACCTTGGAGCGCCAACCCGCCGCCGACGTCCGCGACCAAGTGAAGGAGAGCCAAACCCATGCCCAAGCATAAGCCTTCCATCCTCCCGCCGGCCCTGCTGTGCGCCTTGCTGTGGGCCGCGGCGACGTCTCCAGCCGCGGCGGCCCCGCTGCCGAGGGCGGCGCCGGAGGAGGCCGGCATGTCCAGCGAACGCTTGCAGCGCCTCTCCGCAGCCATGCGGAACCTAGTGGACGAAGGACGCCTGGCCGGCGCCACCACCATGATCGCCCGGCGCGGCAAGGTGGTGCATTTCGGCACCTTCGGCCACCAGGACTTGGAGGCCGGCAAGCGCATGGCGGAGGACGCCATCTTCCGCATCTACTCCATGACCAAACCCATCACCAGCGTGGCCTTGATGCTGTTGTACGAGGAGGGCCGGTTCCGGCTGAGCGACCCGGTGGAGAAGTTCATTCCCGAATTCACCGGCCTGCCCGTCGCCGCCGGCGAGACCATCGGCGGCATCCTCACGGAGCCGGCCGACCACCCCTTTACGGTGCGCGAGCTGATGAGCCACACCGCCGGCTTCAGCTACGGCATTTTCTCCGAATCCGCCGTGGACCGGCGCTATCGGGAAGAGGATCTGCTCAGCCCCGACATCACCCTGCGCGGCATGATCGAGAAACTGGCGGACATTCCCCTGCGCCACCAGCCGGGAACCGTCTGGCACTACAGCGTTGCGGTGGACATTCAGGGCCACTTGGTCGAAGTGCTTTCCGGCCAGCGCTTTGACGACTTCCTCAAGGAGCGCATCTTCGACCCCTTGGGCATGGTGGACACCGCTTTCTGGGTCACCGAGGACAAGGCCCACCGCTTCGCCGAGGTTTATGTTTACGACGAGGACGGCCAACTCAAGGCGCCGGACGATGAGCCCCTGCGCGACCACGACTATTTGGCGCCAGTTAAGTTCCTTTCCGGCGGCGGCGGTCTCGTCTCCACCACCGAGGACTACATGCGCTTCTGCCAAATGCTGCTGAACGGGGGTGAATTGGACGGCGCGCGTCTGCTGGCGCCCTCCACGGTGCGGCTCATGCGGCGCAACCAATTGCCCAGGGAGCACCCGGAGTTCTCCCCCGGCCAGGGCTTCGGCCTGAATTTCGCAGTGGTGCTGGACCCGGTGGAGGCGGACGGCGTTTCCAAAGGTGAATACTATTGGGGGGGCGCCGCCGGCACTTGGTTTTGGATCGACCCCATCGAGGAGCTCGCCTTCGTGGGCATGATCCAACAGTTCGGCGACGAGCGGCCTGACGTGCGCTCCCTGTCCCGCCGGCTGACCTACCAAGCCATCATGGAGCCGGGCCGCCGCTTCGGGCGCCGCAAGCCACGCACCGCCGGGCCTTAGCGCCGGTTGCAAGCTCCCCCGGCCTCCTCGAACTGGGGCCTCGTCCAGGAAACCGAAGGACAGCGCCGGTTTTGCGCCATGTCCTGAACCGCGTGATATATTACATGTGTTTGCAAACTGGACCGGACTAGCCCATGAAAAACGCCATCGCTGCAAAGCCGCCCGCCAATGCAGCCCAAGAAATGCCCCAGGCGCCCCAGATTGCCGTCAACGGCGCTCCAACAACCATTCAGAACTTGGTCATCGCCGGTTGGACGGGGCGCAACGCCGAGGAGCTGGAGGCCCACATCCGCGAGCTTGAGGCCCTTGGCGTGCCGCGCCCCAAGACCACGCCCATCTATTTCCGCCTGCCGGCGTCCTTGCTGACGCAGGCCGAAGGCATTCAGGTTGCCGGCGCCGAAACCAGCGGCGAGGCCGAGCCGGTGCTCGTCAACCTAGGCGGGCGAATCTGGGTGGGGGTTGGCTCCGACCACACCGACCGCAAGGTCGAAGCCTATGACATCTCCGTGTCCAAGCAGGTCTGCGCGAAGCCCATTGCGGCGGAGTTTTGGGCCTTTGAGGACATTGCGGAGCACTGGGACTCGATCAGGCTGCGCTCCTTTGCGCACGAAGGCGCCGCACGCACGCTTTACCAAGAAGGCGAACTGGCGGGCATTCGCCGGCCGGAGGAGCTGCTGTCTCGATACGCCGAGCGCGGCGAAGGCTTGCAGCCGGGCGACGCAATGTTCTGCGGCACTTTGGCGGTGCCGGGCGGCCTGCGCTTCGCCGACGCCTTCACCGTTGAGCTGGAGGATCCGGTGCTGCGCCGCGCCATCAGCCACACCTACGCCATAGAGCCTCTTGAGGACTGAACTGTCACTCCCGCCAAACCATTGCGGCGCCCTCGCCCTTCATCAGCACCGCGCCGGGCATGACCCGCAAGCGCCAAGGACGCAGCTTCAGCGCCGCGAAGTTCGGCGAGACGGCGCTGTCCCAGCCGGGAATCATGGCTGGGTCGTAGCCCACCGGCGCCGGACCATCCCGAAAAAGGTTCCAAACCATGGAGCGGGCGTCGTCATCAAAGGCCCATTCGGCACGGCACTCCGCAACGCAGGTGTCCTGGTTCGGCGACCAATAGTTGCAGGAGAGGTGCGGGCTGGCCGCCAGATGCGCCCGCTTGGTGGGCGTAGGGCCAGTGGCGATCCACCCAGTGAGGCGCGCCCCGTCCCATTGCCAGATGGGATGCAGCACCCGGGACCGGGGGCGGCCCTTGGCGTCCACCGTGGCGGCGGAGCACCAAACGATGGCGTGGGCCATCTCAACGAAGGCGGGGGCGATGTCCTGAAGGCTAGTCATGAGCATTCCTCTCGTTGGTTGCGGAGATTTTCATCCATATAATGCGCCAAAGGAATGCCCAATGCGGGCGGAACGTCTTGAGGCGCCGTTGAGCGGCGAATTCGGGCCGCCGCCCGAGCCCTTCCGGAGCGGTTTTCGCACCGCATTCGACCGGGCCACCCATTTAGGCCGGTCACTCGACGCCGTGCGCGGGCATTTTGGTGCGAACGGCAAGCCGTTGATCCTGTGGTTGTCGCAGGCCTTGCGGCGGCTATCGACCGAACAAACTGTTGACGCTGAAACGCGCCGCCAATAGAATTCGCCGTTTGCGCCTTGTCCCCTTCGTCTAGTGGCCTAGGACTCCAGGTTTTCATCCTGGCAACAGGGGTTCGACTCCCCTAGGGGACGCCACTTCCTCGCCGCAAAGCTGCGGCTGCTCCAACGCCAGCCTTTGCGGGCGGGCGTAAACGTTCAGCCGGCCGGGGGGCGCAGAAAGCCCCCAGCGCTTGGCCGCTGCGCTTAGCGAAACCCACCGGAGCGCCTTCTCATTCCGTGTTTTCCGTGTTCGCCACCCGCTCCAGATTGGCCGCCGGCTGCAACGGCAGCCGAATGCGCATCTCCGTATAGGCGCCGACTTCGGAATCGACTTCAATGGCGCCGCCGTGCCGGGTGATGATGTCAACGGTCAGGGACAGGCCCAGCCCGGTGCCCTTGCCCGTGTCCTTGGTGGTGACGAAGGGCTCGAACATGCGCTCCCGCAGGTCGTCGGGAATGCCCGGCCCGTTGTCCCGAATGCTGAACTCCACGCCGTCCCCTAAGCGGCGGCTGCCTATGCGCAGCTCCGGCTGGTAGCCTTCGCCCGCCTTCTCCTGCTTTTCCTCCATGGCTTGCAGGGCGTTGGTCAGGATGTTGAGGAAGGCTCGGCTTAGGTCTTGGGGCACCACTTCAACCATGCCGACCTGGTCGTCAAGGTCCACGGCCAAGGCCGCATTGAAGTCTTGGTTCTCCGCCCGCATGGCATGGTAGGCGAGCTCCATGTACTGCTTCAGCATGGCGTTCAGGTCCGTTTCGCGCCAATCCCCCGGGGTGGCTCGGGAGTGCTCCAACATGCTGTGGACGATGCCGTCCGCCCGGCCGCAGTGCTCCCCCACCTTGCCCAGATTGACCTTGAGGTCGGCCAGAATTTCGGTGATCTCCTCGGCAAGGTCGGAGTCCTTCTGTTCGGACTCCTCGAGGATCTCGCCGATCTCGTCAACGAGTTCAGCCGAAAGCTCAGCGAAGTTCCGCACGAAGTTCAACGGGTTCTTGATTTCGTGGGCGACGCCGGCCGTCAACTGGCCCAAGGACGCCAGCTTCTCCTCGGCGACCATCTGCTCCTGCGCCTTGTTCAGCCGCTCCAAGGTCTGCTCCAGGGCTTGGTTCTTCTCCTCAAGCTCCTTGGCCAGCTTCTCGACCAAGTTCAGCCGCTGCACCTCCAGGGCGTAGCGCCGGAAGACCTCCAGCGCATTCGCCATGTCCGTGACCTCGTCGTTGCCGGACACCGCCACCGGCGCCTCCAGGTCTCCCCCGGCCATGTCCCGCATGGCGGCGGCGAGGGCCACCAGCCGATGCAGCAGATGGCGCCCGACGAACAGCCAGCCGATGAGGAAGGCGCCGCCAATGCTCAGCACGTTCAACACCGCAAGCAAGCCGATGCCGGTGCTGGCGGCGGCTTGCGACTCGGCGTTGACGTTGACCGCCTCGCTGTTCACCTCCGCCACCAGCTTCTCCATGTCGCTCAGCAAACCGGCGGACGCTTCGCGGCCAGCGGCCAAGGCTTGGCGCTCCTGGGCCAGCCGGTCCAGGAACTCCCGCCGCAGGCTGAGGACGCCCTCCGGCGCCTCCCCGATCTCGACCAGCCGGCCGCCCAAGGTTTGCAAAGCCGCGTTGGGAGTGTGGGTCGCCATGCGCTTCAAGGAGCGTTGCAAGCTCTGCGCGGCGCTGTGGAAGCGTTCCGCCAGCGGCTCCATCAGGTCCCGGTCCGACAGGGACAGCGCTTCGCCGAGCAGGGAGCCGCCCAAGTTCGCTTGTTGGCCGATGTCGATCAGATCCCGGTAGTAGGCGAGTTCGGATTCCGAAGCCCGCTCCGCCAAGGGCCGCCTGCTGTCCTGCAAACCGCGCAGCCCCTCCACCAGGAAGAAGCCCTGATCGTCGATTGCGGCACCGATGCTGCGCTGCATGCGCCTGTTGACCTCAGCCAGTTCATCCACCAAAAGCTCCAGGGACTGCTGGATCTCCAAGCGGCGGCCGGAGGACTCATAGACTCGGTCCAGCAAAGACCAGGAGTTTTCCAAGCGGGCCTCCAGCAGGGAGGCGTAGCCCTTGAGGGTTGCGCCGGCCGCCAGCTCCTCCACCAAGGCCACCAGCTGATCCCGCTCCAGACGCACCTCCTGCGAAACCCGAACGTGCTCACCAACGGAGCCGGCCGAGACCATGCGGGCGGCGCCGTTGACCAAGCTGGCGCTGCGCCGCGCCACCTCCACGGTGCGGCTGAGATTGGGAATGCTCCGCTCGGCCAGGCGGGACTGATGCTCCACAATCTCGTTCAGGAAGAAGTAGGCGACAAAGCTGGCCAGCAACACCAAAACCACGCTGCCCATCAGCCCGAGGTAGATCTGCGGCGCAATCCCCAAGCGGCGCCCGGCCGGCTGCTGCACCGCCGCCTTGGCCTCCTGAATGGCCAAATCCTGCGCGGGGGCGCCGGTTTCCGGGCCGCTCATCCCTCAACCATCCCCGCCACGGGCCGCACTTGGCCGTTGGCGTCTATCCTGGTCAGATAAACTCGATCCGAACCCTGGTTGTCGGCGGGGCCGTAGCTGAGCTGCAAACCGCCGAGCTCGATCGCCGAAGCCTGCCGCAAGGCCCGCAGCAGCTGGGCCGGCCCCACCTCCGGCCCGGCCCGGCGCACGCCTTCAATGAGCAGCCGCCCGGCCAAATAGCCCTCCAGGGAGACGAACCCCCGCACCGCCTGCGGGGCTAGGAGCCGCAGCGCCCGCTGGTAGTCCGCCACCACCGGCACGCTGTCGTCGCCGGGAAAAGGCACCACCTGGGTGATGTAAACCCCCTCCCCGTCCGGGCCGAGCTCCCGCGCCAAGGCCGAACTGCCGACAAAGGAGATGTTGACGAAGTAGGGGTCGAACCCTAGGCGGCGGGCCCAACGAATCAAGGTGGCCGCTGGTTTGTAGGCGCCGATGATGACCACGGCCTCCGGCTGGAAGCGGCGCAGGTCCAGCAGCGGCACCTTAACGCTCTCGGTGTTGCGCGGATAGTCCGCCTCGGCCACCAACGGCAGGTTGTGCGCCTGCAGAGCCAAGCGCAGGCCCTGCAGCCCGGCGCGTCCGTAGGAGTCGTCCTGATAGAAGATGCCGATGCGGGTCAGCCCTAGGTCCGCAGTCAGGCGGGCGACGATTTCCGCCGTTTCCTGAAAGTAGGAGGCGCGCAGGTTTATCACGTTGGGCCGGAGCTCCGCCTCGCGCAGAAACTCAGCGCCGGTGAACGGAGCGATGTAGGGCACGCCAGCTTCGGCGGCCACGGGCTGCGCGGCCCTTGAAGTCGGTGTGCCGACGGCGCCGATCAACGCCAGCGCTTGGACTTCCTCGAGCAATTTCCGGGTGTTGGTGATGGCGGCTTCCGGCTCGTAGGCGTCGTCCAAGGTCACGAGGGAAAGCCGCCGGCCGTCAACGCCGCCGCTGCGATTGGCTTCCTCAAAAGCCGCCAACAGCCCTTGCCGCATTCCCGACCCAAGCTCGCTGGCCGGCCCCGTCAGAGCGGCGGATTGGCCGAACACCAGGTCCGTCGGGGCCGCAGCTTCCCGCTCGTCGGCAAGGGCCGAACCGAACAACCCCCAAGCAACCAGACAGGCGGAGCAAAGGCGCCGCGCCGGCAACTCCAGGGCGCACCGCCGCCAAGCCGCAAAGCCTCTGTCCTCAACCGGGCGCATGGTTCGTTTCCGCAACATTCCTGGATGCAAGCCTCAAGGGGCCTTCGGCAAGGCAGGCCGAGAGCTAGCCCCCGGACCCAGCTGGCCGAAACGCCTTCAGGCGCAGGGAGAGGCAGGTCATGTCGTCGAACTGGGCGGCGCCTTCGGCGAACGCCTCCACGGATTCGACAGCGGCCCGCACCACGTCTGCGGACGGCTGCGCACCGCTGCGGCCGAGCACCTCGTCAAGCCGTCCTTCGCCGTACTCGTCGTTGACCGGGTTGCAGGCTTCGGTGATGCCGTCGGTGTAGAGAAACAGGGTGTCCCCAAGGGCCAAACCGATCTCCCGCTCCTTAAAGCTGTGGCCGCCGAACACGCCAAGGGCGAGATCTCCGGTGGGCTCAAGCGCCTCCACGGCGCCGCCCACGCGGACCAGGCGCGGCGGATTGTGGCCGCCGTTGGAGTAGCGCAGGCACCCATCACGGAAGTCCAGAACGCCGTAGAACAGGGTGACGAACATGCAGGCGTCGTTGTCCTGGCTTAGGAATTCGTTGACTTCGGCCAAACAAGCGCCGGGCGAATCATGGCGGCGGGAGGCGGATTTGAGCAGCGCCCTAGTGACCATGGTGATGAGCGCCGCCGGCACTCCCTTGTCGGACACGTCGGCAATGACCAAGCCCATGCGGTGGTCGTCGATGTGAAAGAAATCGTAGAAGTCCCCGCCGATCTCCCGGGCCGGGGTCATCACGGCGCCGATGTCGAATTCCTCCCCCTCCGGCAGGTCCTCCGGCAGCGATGAGGTCTGCACGTGCCGGGCGACCTCCAATTCCTGCTTGAGGGCGACCAGCCGATCCCGGTTCTGCAGGGCCTGCTGCAGGGTTTCGATGTGCTTCAGCGTCTTTTCGATGGTGATCATCAAGTCGTTGAAGTCGATCGGCTTGGTCACGAAGTCGAAGGCGCCCCGGTTCATGGCGGTGCGGATGTTCTCCATGTCGCCGTAGGCGGAAATGATGACCGCGCGAATTTCGGGGTTGAACTCCTCCAATTGGCCGAGCAGGGTCAGCCCGTCCATGATCGGCATGTTGATGTCGGAGAGGACCAGGCGAATGTCCGGGTTCTCCTCCAGCTTCGTCAATGCCTCCTTGCCGTTGTGGGCGAACAAAAACTCG
This sequence comes from Candidatus Azophilus sp., assembly GCA_965200465.1. Classification (GTDB taxonomy): domain Bacteria; phylum Pseudomonadota; class Gammaproteobacteria; order Pseudomonadales; family Azotimanducaceae; genus Azophilus. The sequence continues at coordinate 1,820,287 of OZ241358.1, forward strand.
AACTCGCCCTTGCGGATGCGGCGGCGGAACCGTTGGCGAACCAACAGCTCCAAATCCTCCTCGTCATCGACCATCAATATGCGAATTGCACTCATGGTGGTTGCAGCACCTTGCAGAAATTAGTCAGGGCGCCAACGCGCCGTCCTTGGGGGTTCGGGCAAGCGCACGGGAGCCGCCTAAGCCCAATGCCCCTACGCACCGTCGCCGGACTCCAACAGCATTCGCAGCTTGACCAGGTTGAACCCGGCGCTTCGCTCGTAGGAGACGCGGTCCGTAAACTCCTTCACGAAATAGACGCCCAAGCCGCCGATGGGCCGGTCCTTGACCTCCAGGCTGGTGTCCGGCGCCGGCGCCTCGGTGAGCGGGTCAAAGGCGCGGCCGTTGTCCTCCACCTCCGCCTCCACCGCATCTTCGCAACGACTGAGGCGCAAGCGCAAGTGCGGCGCGGCCACTTCCCGCAAGGAATGGGTGACGCAGTTCGTCACCAGTTCGTCAAGCACCAAGTTCAGCCGATACGGCAGGGCACCGCCTATGGACTCGGCCTCGGCGAAACGTTCGACCGTCTCCGACAAGGTCTGCAGCGCCTCCGCGAGGTCAGAGCTTAGGCGAATGTCGTATCCGCCGGCATCGGTGGAGTGTTCGTTGGAGTCAGGCACGGGCCAAATAGTACACCGACTTGCCCCGCACACCAAAGCGATCCCGCGCACAGGGGCAAAACGCCGCCGACCGCCTTGGGCTTGAGGGAAAAATCGACGAAATTTCCCCGCAAGTCCAGATATACTTTTGGTTCGCCCGATTCGTTCGGGTTAAACTGCGACTCTCAAACTGCTACCAATGCAGACCCTCAAGCGAGGAGACACGGCAATGAATTTGAAGACCAGTCAGGAGCAAGGCGCTTTGATAGCCGCTCCGGAAGGCCGCATCGACGGGCTCAACGCCCATGATTTTCAAGAGGCGCTCAAGGCCGCCATCGGCAAGGACGACAAGGTGGTCATCGTCGATTTCGGCGCCGTCACCTACATCAGCAGCGCGGGCTTGCGGGCCACCTTGGTCACCGCCAAACTCCTGCGGGAACGGAACGCCTCCTTCTCCCTGTGTACACTGTCAGACCCCATTCGGGAGATATTCTCGGTCAGCGGCTTCGACAAGATCATCGACATCCACGCCTCCAAAGAGGAAGCGTTGGCCGCCATCAACTAAACGCCCCTCCAGTGGGGGGATCAAGACGCTTGCCCCTGCTCGGCAGCAGCCGTCAGGAAAGGTGTGCCTGCTTTTGCAGATAGGGGTCCGGATGGCGTTCAAGCAATTCCAACAGGAGCGAGCGGGCGTCGTCCGGCGACGGCCTCAGCTCGGGGTCGCTAAAAAGTCCCACACCTGGTCGGCGCCAAGGCTGCAAATGCGCCGGCCCAACCGCGCCTGCCAATAGCCTTCGTTGCCAAACTCATCGCGCCACGCCCAAAGCCGGCGGGTGAAGTGGTGCAGCGGGTGCTCATAGGTGAAGCCCATGGCGCCATGCGCCTGATGCACAGTTTCGGCAACAATGCCGGCCGCCTCCCCCACCCGCGCCTTGGCGGCGGCGACCTCGAGTTCGAACCTTGGATCCTCAAGGGCGTCGATGGCGGCGTCAGCCGCCCGGCTCGCCGCCGCCGCCTCCGCCGCGGCAACCGCCAGCATGTGCTGAACGGCCTGAAACTTGGAGAGCGGGCGGCCAAACTGCTCCCGCTCCTGAACATAGCCGACGCCCATCTCCAAAACCCGCTGCAAGGCGCCGGCGGAGAGCGCAACGCGGGAAAGCGCCAAAAGAGCAAGGGCCGGCTCCCGGCAAGCCAGCGGCCGTGCGGACCGCACCTGAACCTGATCCCTAGGCTCGCCGGCTAGGTTCGTTCCCGGCGTCACCCCGCAGGGCGTTCCCACCAGCAGCTCCCCATTCGCCGCCAAGCCGACGACGCGCTGGGCGGCGCGGCCCCAAGGCGCGTTGCGCACCCGCCCAACCGCTTCGGCGGCAGGCGGTGCATCCGCCGGCCCCCCGCCTTTGGCCGTCTCCGCCGCCTCCCAAAGGCCGAGGACGTTGAGGCCGTCGCCCTGCTCCCGGGTCCAGCGGTTCACCAGCAGGGCTTCCGCCAACGGCAAGGGGGCGGAGAAGCGCCCGGCGACCCGCAGCACCCGAAAGACGTCACCGAACTCGACGCCGCTGTCCGGCAGCGCCATGAGGTGGAAGCCGTTGTCGCAGAGCGTGCGCCACAACCGGGTGGGGAACTCGCCTGACTCGGCGGCGTCCAGGTCCGTCTTGGCGCAGGCGTCCTGAAAGATGCGCGCCGCCGTGTCAAGCAACACTTCACGCATCACCGCAGCCCCAAGCCCCGTGCGATGACGCCGCGCAGAATCTCCCGGGCACCGCCGCGCAAGGTGAAGGCGGGGAAAGCAGCAGAGTGTCCGCATAGGTTTGGCGAAACCGCCCGGCGGCGCCTGCGCCGTTGCCGGCCAAGGGTTCGTCAACGGGCGTCGCCAGCCGGGCGATTTCCGGCAGCAGCTTCTCGAAGTTGTTGCCCAGCTCCTTCACCAAGGCCGCCTCCACGTTTGGCGCCTTGCCCCGCTCCAGCATCCCCGCCACGGACATGGACATGCGGCGCAAAGTCATCAGGTGGGCGGCGATGCGGCCAACTGCGGCCGCCTCAAAACGGTTCGGCTCGCCCTGCACCAAGCGCACGAACTCCACATAGACCCGAAACGCGGACAGGAACCGTTCCGGACCGCTGCGCTCGTAGCCGAGTTCGGAAGTCACCTGCGCCCAGCCGTTGCCGGCTTTGCCCACCAACTCCGCATCCGGCACGAAGACATCGGTGAACAGCACCTCGTTGAAATCCTCCCGCCCGGCCATGTTCCTGATGGGGCGAATGCTTACGCCGTCGGCCTTGAGGTCGATGATGAGTTGGGAAAGGCCGGCATGCCGGTTGTCGCTGGGCGGCGCGGTGCGCACCAAGGCGATCATGTAGTGGTTGAGGTGGGCGGAGGAGGTCCAGAGCTTCGTCCCGTTAACCAGCCAACCGCCATCCACGGCCTTCGCCGCAGTGCGCACGGCGGCCAAGTCCGACCCGGCGTTCGGCTCGCTCATGCCGATGGAGAAGAAGCTCTCCCCCCTAGTGATGGGCGGCAGGTGGCGGCGGCGCTGCTCCTCGCTGCCGCAGGCCAGCAGCAGCGGCCCGCTCTGCCGATCGGCTATCCAATGGGCGCCGACCGGGGCGCCGGCGGCCAACAACTCCTCCGTGACGACGTAACGCTCAAAGAAGCTGCGCTCCGCGCCGCCGTACGCCTTGGGCCAAGTCATGCCGATCCAGCCGCGCCGCCCCAGTTTGCGGGAAAACTCCGCATCGTGGCCGCTGCCGAAGTCAGAATTCGGTGCACGCAGCTCGTCCGCGCAGCCGGCCAGGAACTCGCGCACCTCCATGCGCAATTGAGCGGCGCCGCTCGGCAGCCGCACCGGATCGAACTGAAACATCGTCCCCTCTTCGGAAAGCCTAGGAGTTCTCCGCAAGCCAACGGCAACGGGCCGGCGCCCTTCGGCTCCGCCAACCCGCGTTCATGCAGGATGCCCTAACGAAAACACCGTGGCAACAGCGTATCCAGCATCACCGCCTTGCGGACTTTTTGAGGGAGCGCCCGGTCGCACGGGGCGCGTGTTCGGGTAGCCTATAAGTTGAACGAACCAATGGGAGACCGAACATGCGCATGCTGGCTTCGCCGAGCCCTTCGGGATTCGCCCAGGACCGGGCTGGCGGTGGCTGACTTGAAGGCCCTGCGCGACCGCTTTGCGCCGGTGCTCGAAGACATCGAACGGCGCTCCGCCGTCACCGGCCGCTTCCTGCATCGGGACGCATACCGCATCTACGTCGCCACCCTCTGGGCCAATGTGGTGCTGCAGCCCAGCGAGGCCGGCATCGGCGAAGAGGACCTCGAAGCCCTGCACGACCTGCTGAACGAGGAACTCAGGCAGGTGCTTGGCGCTGACGCCGATCTGACCGGCTGCTTCGCCTTCCTCAACAGCAAGCAGGGCGAAGCGGCCATGCGGGAAGCTCGGCTGACAAGCGCCCACAAGGACCTGCTGCGCTACTTCTGCTCCATGATTCTGGACCCGCAAGGCCATCGGCAGTGGGCGCAGAGGCTGCGGGAGAAGCAGGCGAACCCAAGCCCCTAGCCGCCGTAGAACCGCCGGTGCGCATCGCCGAACAGGGCGGCGGCCTGCCGCGCCTGCCGCATGTTCGGCTGGTCGAACAGCAGCCGCCGGCCGTCGTAGCGCCAACCGTGCAAGGCGCCGTCCCGGGCCAGAACGGTCAGGTGGTCCGGCCCGAGGACGCCGACGTGGTAATCCTCCTCGACCGGCGCCAACGGCAACTCGCCCCGCAGCAGGTTCCCCCCGTACAGCGGCTCCGTGGCCGGCACGTCGAGCAGCTCCAGCAGGGTCACCGCCAAGCTCATGGTGGAGCCGTGGTGTGCAATGACTGCCGGGGCCAGCTTGGCCGGGTTGTACATCACCAGCGGCACCTGAAAGTTGTCCGCCGGCACCAAGGCGCCGCCGGGAACGTCCGGCCCGTGGTCGGCCACGATCACCACCAGGGTGTCCTCCAGCCAGGGGCGCCCGTCCGCTTGGCGGATGAACTCGCCAAGGGCCCAGTCGGCGTAGGCGATCACATGTTCCTGCCGCCGCTCGTCGCTGGGAAAGGGCACCCGGCCGTCCGGGAAGTCAAACGGCAGATGGTTGCTCAGCGTCAGGGTGGCCAGCATCACGCGGTCATGGACGGCGGTGCGGCGGTCCATTTCCGCCAGCGCCCGTTCGAACAGGAACTCATCAGCCGCCCCCCAACTGGTTTCAAACCAACAGTCCTCGCAGCCCCCCTGCTCCTGCAGCGCCAGCAAGGAAGCCTTGCGTTCGGCGAAATCCTCGCGCTGCAGCATTTCCTGAAAGCCGATGCCGCGCCAATAGTTGAAGAAGTTGGTGAAGTTGGGCCATCCCGCATAGACGAAGACGGTGTGGAAACCAGCGTTCCCCAGCACTCGGGGCAGCGACGGCATCCGCTCGAACCCCGGGCGCTGGGAAAGGGCCTTGCCCGGCAACGGCGGGTAGCCGTTCAGAATGGCCTCCAGCCCCCTGATGGTGCGGCTGCCGGTGGCGTAAACGCGGTCGAAGTAAAGCCCCCGCTGCGCCAGCGCCGCCAATTGCGGCATGTATTTCCGCCGCCGTTCCGGGTCGCGCCAGTTCTCTCCGCCCATGGATTCCTCGATCACCAACAGCAGATGCCGAAAACCATCGGCGTTCGGCGCCGGCAAGCCGTCTCCTTGCCGGCTGCGGGGGGCCGGCGTTGGGGGAACCGCGCCTGTTGCTGGCGGCAAGCCGCTGTCGATGGCGCAAGCGCCGCCGTCCGCGGCGGTTCCGCCAGCCGCCTGGCAACTCCAATAGACGCCCTCCCAAGCCGCCAAGTCCACGCGGGCGGCGAACAGCATCTCCAAGTAGCCATTGCTGCCCAGCTGATTGAGCGGCCGGGAATGGCCCGTGGGCCAAGCCTGCCCGAAGGCCAGCACCAGGGCAGCGGCGGCCAGCCAACCCAGGAAGCCCAAGCGATGGGCGGGCGTGAAGGCGGGAGGCAGCCACCGACCCAGCCAACGGGCGGCCAGCCAAGCGAGCACCACCGCCGGAAGCGCGTAGTAACTAAGGTAAACCTGCTCGTCGGCGAACTCGAGCACCTCACGAAAATAGACGATGTAGTGAAGGGCCACGCGGCCCACCCGAGTTTGAAATTCCGCCCAGTACAGCGCGTCCGTGGCGAACATCAGGGCGAACAGGACGACCGCCAACGTCAGCCACAGGACGGCGCAACGTCGGCCCGTCAAGAGGAACCCCGCCGCCGCCAAGCCGCCAAGTAGCGCCAGCGCCTGCAGGTCGCTGCCTAAACCGAAGCCCAGGGCGACCAGCCGATCGCCGACCGACTGCGCCGGCAACGACAGCGCCAACGCCAGCCGCAAGCCGAACCACAGCGTCATGCACAGCACGGCGAAGCGAATCCAAAAGACCCTCATCGGCCAGCCCCGCCGGCCGGCTCTGCAAACCAGGACAACAGCACCGGCAGCAGAAAGACCGTGAACACCAGCAGGAGCGACACGGCAATGGCCAGCAACAGGCCGATGGAGGCGGTGCCCACATGCGGGGACAAAGACAGCGCGGCAAAGGCGCCGACCGTGGTGAGGGCGCTCAGCACCACGGCCCGGGGCGTGCTGGAGTGCATCAGGTGCGGCACCCCGCCCTCGCCTCGATAGCGGTCCACCACATGCACGCCGCTGTCCACGCCGAGGCCGAATATCAGCGGCATCACCAGCACATTGGCCATGTTCAAGGGCATGTCCAGCAACACGCCAAGCGCCAGCGTGAAAGCCACGGCGAGGCTTAGGGGAACCGCCACCAGAACCGCGTAGCGGAGGCTCTGAAACATCAGCAGCAGGACGCAGGCGATGGAGACAAGGGCGAACGCCAAGGCCTGCTTAAAGGCCGCAACCACCACGCCGCCGACGCCCCACTCGATCACCGGGCGCCCGGTTGCGGTCGGCGCGACGGCGCGGACACCTTCGATGAATCTGGTCATGGCGCCCACATCGGCCACATCCTCCTTGGGGAGGATGACGCTCAGCCGCTCGCCGCTCTCGGCTGTGAATCGACGGCGGATTTGCTCCGGCAACGAATCCTCCGTGACCGGCGCCGCATGCAGCGCTCGACGCAGCCAGTCCAGCTCCTCGACCAAGTTGGCCACCACGCCCTGCTGCCAAAGCTGCAACTGCTGCGCAGGCCCTTTCGCCAAGGCGCGGAGAGCCTCCTCCAGGCCGGCGAAGCGGCCGTCGCCATCGCTTTCCTCCAGGGTCCGAACCAGCGCCTCAACGCTGCCCCGCAATTCGCTGGCCACCGGCACCGGCAACTGCCGCAACGGCGCCAAGGCGCTGGCGAGCATGAACTGCAGATCCTCCAGCACATAGAGCTTGTCCGCTTGCTCCTCGGGCACGAAGTCCGCTTGGCCGATCACCCTGTCCACCACCGGCAAGGCCTTGGCGGCTTGGGCCGCTTGGCCGTCGGCGGAGACCAGCAGCAAGGCGTAGTCCGTGGCTTGGCCGCTCTCCTGCAGTTCGCGCAGGGTGCGCATGGAGTTCGCGTTCGGATCCTTGAGCGCCAGCACGCTGTAGTCGAAGCGCATTTGGCTGGCGCTGGCCACCGCCAGCACGGCCAGCGCAGCGAACAGCGCAACCACCTTGCGACGATGGGCTATCAGCAGGCTCACCAGCTGGGCGCTGGACGGTATGGGCATGAAGTGGGACTTTATGGGGCCGAGAACGGCGAACAGGGCCGGCAGCAGGGTGAAGGTCAGAAATCCGGCTATGAAGATGCCCCCGGCGGAAATGACGCCAAGGTCGGCCAGCCCCTTGTAGCCCGTCGGCCAGAAGCCGAGAAAGCCGAGCGCCGTGGTCAGGGTGCAGACGAAGATCGCGCCGCCAACGCTGTGAATGGTGGATTCCAGCGCCTGCCCAACAGCGCCGGCGCCGGTGTTGACCGCTTCTTGGTAGCGCAGGGAAAAGTGGATGGCGAAATCGACGCCCAAGCCGAAGAACATCACCATGAAGACGATGGAGAGGGTGTTGTACTCGCCCACCGCCAGCATGGCGTAGGCCGAGGTCAGAACGATGCCGACCAACAGCATGGTGAAGGTGGCGACGATGATCTTGAGCGACCGCACGCCGAGGATCATGGCCGCCGCCAACAGCCCCACGGCCAGCCAGCCGGCCAGTTGCACGCCGCCCACCGCCGCTTCTATCTCCTCATGGGCCAAGGCCACTTCCCCGGTGATGCCGACGCGCACCCCAGGCGGGGCGCCGGCCGCGGCGATGATTTCCCGCAGCTCCCGCACCGCCTCGGCGTTGGCGGCGGTTTCGCTTAAGTCCAGATTGGTCTTGACGGCGATGAGTCGGCGCCAGGTTTCCTGATCTTTGAAGAACTCGTTGGCCCAATAGACCGTGGGGTCGCCGCCGCCAAGAAGCGCATTCGCCGAATCCCGCAGCAGGCCCACAACGTTGTCCGCGCTGCTGGGCAGCTCGTTTCTGACGCCTTCGTTGAGCAGTTCAAGAAGGCCGCGCAGGCTCGGGTCCTCCGCCACCGCGGTCAGCCAGGGCTGCGCCTCGGCCAAGCGGTCGGCCACCTCGTCGAGTTCGTCCGGGTCGAGATACAGCAGCGCGTGGTCGCGGAAGAACGGGTGGTTGCCGGGCGCGAAAACGGCGCGAAAACGGTCCGGCCGGCGGCGAATCTCCGCTTCGATGCGGCGGGCCGCATCCTCGACCTGTTTGAAGCCGGGGCCGGAAACCACCACCACCGCGGTCTTGACCTGGTCCGGGAACAAAGACTCAAAGCGGTCGAAGTCATCCCGCCATGCGGCTTCCTGGTCGATGAGGTCGCCCAAGTTGGCGTTCATCCTGAAGCGGTCCACCGCCACCCAGCCAGAGGCGCAGGCAACCAAGGCAATGCAGGCCAAGGTTGTCCAAGGGCGGTTGGAGACCAGGGCAACCCACCTGGCCAAGCCGTTTATCAGCCAACGCTGAATCATTCGATGGGGTCGGCCTCATCGAAAAAGGCGTCGAAGTCGTCGAGAGGCGGGTCGCCGTCATGGATCATGAACTCGCGGCGTTGGTAGTACGCCTCGCGCGTGAAGACGTAGGGGTCAAGCGCCGCCGCATCCCGCGCATCGGTCAACGCCAGAGCGTCCGCCCGGGCGCTTAACAGGCCCACCCCGCTCACCCAAAGCCGGTAGTCCTTGGGAAACAGGCGTGGGGCAAGCACCGCGCTGAAGGCCATGGCCGGGAGGTCGCGGATGGTGGATGGCCCCACCAAGGGCACATAGAGGTAGCGGCTGTTGCGCCAGCCCCACACCGCCAGGGTTTGGCCGAAGTCCTCGTTCTGGGCCGGAAAGCCAGCCGGCGTGGCCACGTCGAAGACGCCGGCCAAGCCCAGGGTGCTGTTCAGCAGAAACCGCATCAAATCCGTGCCGCCGCCCTTGGGCTTGCCCTGCAGAAAGCCGTTGATGCTGCTGTCAACCGAGGCCAGGTTGGCGAAGAAGTTGGAGGTGCCCCTCTCCACCGGGTCCGGCAACAGGCTTTGGTAGGCTCTGGCCGCCGGCGCGATGAACCTTCGGTCCACCCTGTCCGAAAACTCAAAGGAAGCTCGGTTGAAGCCTTCGCTGGCGTCGTAGGCGGCGGAGTCGGCGCCGTCCCCAAGGCTGGCGCAGGCGCCCTGCAGCAGCAGCGCCGCCGCCGCCAAGCCACGCCAGCCGCTCAACCGCCCGCCCGTCGCCGGCAAGGGCGCCGCCCTGGGCTTGGGCCGAATGGGTCCGGCGTCGCTTTGTTGCAGGGCCGTCGTCCTGCGGAAAGTTGCGCAACATTCCATGCGTTTCTCCCATCGGTCGCAGGGGGGCCTTCGAGCCGGCCAATTCCCTGCGCTTAATCAGGCGGGCCGACGCCCAACTCCGCGATGTCGGCCTTGATGTGCTCGACCAGCGCGTCAAGGCCTTGGCTTCTGATGATGCTGGCGTAGTCCGCCCGCCGCAGGGACAGATCGCTTACGCCGTCGGCCACCACGTTGAACACCCGCTCCCCGCGAAAGTAGTAGTCCAGGTTCACGGGTTCGCCGCTGGCCCTAAGGAGTTGCGACTTGACCACGGTTCCGGTGCTGGCCGCCACGGCATCGACGCGCACGAAGCGCTGGCCGCCGTAGCTGTCGAAGCGGTCCGCGTAGGTGGCGACAATCAGCCGCCCAAGCAATTCGACGAAGGCCGCCCGCCGCTCCTCGGCCAAGCCGCGCCAACTGGCCCCAACGCTGATGCGGGCAACGGTGGCGACGTCGAAGAACTCAGCGACCGCCGGCCGCAGCAGCGTCAGCCGCTCGTCCAAGCCGCCCGCCTGCATGGCCGCCAGCAGCGCTTCGTGGAAGCGGTCCACCTTGGCCTGCGCCTCTGCGGCGGACGCGGCCGGCGCCGGCAGGGCGGCTTGGGCGGCCAGACCCAAGCCCAGCGCCAAGGCGCCCAAGGCCCGCCTCATCGCACCAGCGCCAAGGTGAACCAAGGAACGTAGGTGATCAGCAGCAAGGCCGCCAGCAGCACCAGCATGAACGGCCAGCAGGCGGCGTAGAGCGCCAGCACCGGCTTGTTGAACCTGTAGCTGGCGATGAACAGGTTCATGCCCACTGGCGGCGTGAAGTAGCCGATTTGCATGTTCGCCAAAAACACAATTCCCAAGTGAACGGGATCGATGCCGTAGCCCACCGCCACCGGCAGGATCAGGGGCACCATGATGACCAAGGCGGAGAAGATGTCCAGCATCGCGCCCAGCGCCAACAGCAGGATATTCAAAAGCAGCAGAAAGGCAATCGGGCTTTCGATGCGGGCCTGCATGAAATCGAACAAACGCTGCGGCGCCTCCGCATCCACCAAGAAGCTGGTGAACGCCAAGGCCACGCCGAGTATCAGCAGGATGCCGCCCACCATGACCATGGCCTTGACCGCCACCTGCGGCAGGTCGCGCAGGCGCAGATCCTTGTACAGCAGGGTTTCGGCAACGGTGACGTAAACCGCGGTCACCGCCGCCGCCTCGGAGATGGCGAAATGGCCGGAGTAGATGCCGCCCAGCACCACCGCCGGCAGCGGCAGCTCCCAGCGGGCGTCCCACAGGGCGGCGCCAATGGACGGGCGCGGCGCGGAGGGCTCCAAGCGGCCGGCGCCCCGCCGAGTCCACAGGGTCCAAGCAATCAAGCAAGCCAGCATCAGCAGCAGCGGCAGCACCCCCGCCTTGAACAGGTCGATTATGGTGAAGGGTTCTCCAACGTTGATTTGCTGGGCGATGACGCCGTACAGAATCAGCGGCAACGAGGGCGCGAGCAGCAGGCCGAGGCTGCCGGAAGTGGTCACCAGCCCCAAGCTGAAGCGCTCCCCGTAGCCGGCCTGCAGCAAGGCCGGCAGCAACAGCGCCCCCAAGGCGACGATGGTGACGCCGGAGGCACCGGTCAGCGCCGTGAACAGGCCGCAGGCGACGAAGCCGACGATGGCCAAGCCGCTCGGCAGCCAGCCGAACAGGCTTTGCACCAGGGCGACCAGCCGCTCCGAGGTCTTGGCCTCCGCCAGAACGTAGCCGGCGTAGGTGAACAAGGGCAGGGCCACCAACAATGGAGTATCGACGATGCGGTACACCTCGATGGCCACCACCGTCAAGTCGACGCCGGCGGCCAGAAAGCCCAGCATGGCGGCGGCCATGAGCACGGCGATCAGCGGCGCCCCGGCCAAGGCGGCGGCCAGCGTCAGCGCCAAGCCGGCCCAAATCATCGGGGCGCCACGGTGTGCAGCAGGTAGCGCAGGCACATGACCGCCGCGCCCAAGGGCAGGATGGCCTCGCAGAGCCAAGCCGGAACGGCGCCAAAGGCGATCATCCCGTATTCATGTTCAAAGAGCACGAACTCCAGGCTGAACCAGGCGAAAACGCCAAGCACGGCGCAGGTGAAGCCATTGGCGAAGCGGGCCAGCCAAGGCCGCCAATGGGCCGGGGCGAAGCGGGCCGCCAAGTCAATGCGGATGTGGTCGTCGCTGCGCGAGGCCACCATGGCTCCCAGCATCGCCACCCAGATCACCAGCACCCGCACCAGGGCGTCCCCCCACAGCAGGCCGGTGTCGAACAGGTTGCGGGCCGCCACCTGATAGGCCGCGACGCCGATGATGGCGGCCAGGATCAGCACCAACAGGGCGTCCTCCAGCCGCCGCAGCCAAGCCAAGGCCGACTGCCGGGCGCTCAGCTCAGCCCGCATGTGCCGCCATTTCCCACTGGGACGGGGATCGCCATCCATGCATCCACCCATGTTAAACCCTGCGCCAAGGAACTGCGCGGCCGCAACCCCCATTCCCGCTTAAGGAACCGTTGCAGCGCGTTGCAAGGCGCACCGGCTCGCTCTCGTTGCGCCAAGCGGCGCCAAGGTCTTGGCCTTGGCGAAGCCGGGCGGCCGGAGAATCAGGAATCGGCTCGGAACGCGGCGAGATGCTCCAGCATGGCTTGGCGCAGGTCGGCGGAAACATAGCCCTCCTCCACCAGCCGCGCCGAGGCCTGGTCCGCCAACGCCGCCCATTCGGCCGTTTCCTCGGCGGAGGCCGACAGCCAAGCCAGCCCTTGGTTGGCCAGCGCCGCGGACGCCTGCTCATGGTCCCGGCGGCTGCGGGCGTTGACCTTGGCCACCATCTCCCCCATGACCTTGCGCACCACCTCCTGGTCTGAGGCGGCCAGCCCGTCGAAGCGGCCCTTGTCGATGGCCAGCAGGCCGTAGATGTAGAGCAGGGGCAAATCCAGCACATGGGTCACGCGGGTGTGCCATTGCAGGGCGATGGCCCCCACCGGCGGCGCGGCGATGCAGTCGATCAGGCCGGTCTGCAGGCCGCCCAGCACATCGACGATGGGCAGGGGTATGGGGGTGACGCCGAACGCCTGCAGGGCGCGGGCCGAACCCGGATCGTTGTCCGGCGTCCACACCTTGCGCGTTCTGGCGTCCGCCACGCTGGTCAGCGGGGTGCGCGACATGGCGTAGGCGAAGCCAACCTCGGCGAAGCCGAAAGCCACCAAGCCGGCCTCCTCCAAGCCGGCCAACAGCCGGCCGTCCAAGCGCCGCCGCACATAGTCCGCCTCCGCGGCGGAGCGAAAGGCCATCGGCAGGCTGTAGAGGCCAACGTCCGCGTAAACCTGCACCAAGGCGCCGGAGGTGACCACCGCCCCGTGCAGCTGGCCCACCCGCATCTTGCGCAGCACCGCCTTGTCGTCGCCCATGACGCCGCCCGGATAGAACTTGAAGGCCACCCTGCCTTCGGTTGCCGCCGCCACCCGCTCGCCGCCCTCGCGCAGCACGTTCATCCATACGGAGCCCTCCGGCGACAGCGCCGCCACCTTGAGGGTTGCTGCGACAGCGAAGCCAGGCCAAAGGACGCAGGCGACGGCAAGAATCAGCCAACCCGAACGCGAATGCACTGCAATCAATTGCATCTCCTTATCCCAAGACTGTTGCCAAGCCCATCAAGGCGCGCCACCCCACTTGGGCGTTCCTTGGAGGCGAAAATGCGCACCGGCCTAAAAGTAGGCATCGGCGGTCTCCAGCAGGCTTTGGGCGCGCCGCTTGGCGATGGCGTTCATCAGCGTCAGTTCGGGGACCTCGACTTCGGCGGCCAGCACTTGGCCAAGCAAATCATCATGGAGGGCGCGGTCGAACACCAGCCGCGCATATTGCTCCGCGAACATCACCAGGGTCAGCAGATGCTTGCCCTCCGCCAGCGCCAAGGCGCGCTCAAAGTGGGCGCGCCCCAGTTCCGGCCGGCCGCCCAGGGCCGGAGGCAGCAGGGTTTCAAAAACCCCAAGGTACAGGTGCGGCCCGCCGTATTCGTAGCCCTCGTCAAGTTCGGCGAGGCGCTGCATCAAGAGTTTCACCCGGCCTAGGTCGGCAATGGCGTTGAAGTCGTCGCTGTTGGCCTGCATCCAAGTGGCCCAAGCGGTGGCCATGCCGTAGGCTAGGCGAACGTCCTTTGCCTGCAAGGCGGCGCTCCATTGCTCGAATTCGGCAAAGGGCCGGTTGACGACGCCGCAGCCGCCCCCCACTCCAAGGCAAAGCGCCCGCTCCGCCAAGCCCTTGGCCTTGGCGGCCATCAGGCGGCTGCGTTCGCCGTCCTCCACAAAGGCGCCGGCATAGGCGGAATTCAGCAGCGCGGCCTGGGACAGCAGGGCGACGCTGTCCGGGCTGCCCTCCAACAGGCCGTCGATCAACAGCAGAAAGGCCGGCGCCCCTTCGCGCACGATGTCAACGTCGGGATTCTCCAATATCGCCGCCGCCAAGTCCCCGGCCAGGCTCTCGGTCACGGACGACATCAGCGTGGTGCAGCCGGCCAGCGCCAACAGACAGGCCGGCAGCACACTGCGACAGGCGCCCCTTCTGCGGCCAAGGCCGCCGCACCGAGCGGGGGACGGCGCCGCTTCCGCACGGTTCGCTCGAACGGTGCAACGCAACATGCCGAACGAACCGCCCCTGCTAGCCCGCCGCGGCCTGCACCGCGGCAAGCACCTCCTCCATCGGCGGCCTTTGCCGATACCCCGGCACGGCGAACTTCGCCACTATGGCCCCTTCCGGAGAAATGAGGAAAATGCCCGGATGGGGGACGCCGTAGGCGCCGTGGCCGGGCTCGTACTCCTCGTTCAACACATCAAAGCCGATCGCATGCTTGGCGCCCTCATCGCTGAGCAAGGGATAGCCCAGTTCCCGGTCGGCGTGAAAGGACGCCAGCACCTCCAGGTCGTCATAGGTCATGCCGGCCACCTGTACGCCGACCGCTTCAAACCGCTCCCGCCATTCCTCCAGTTGAACCAACTGGTGCATGCAGAAGGGTCACCAATCGGCGGAGCGGTTCATGAACAGCAGCAACCCCCGCTCACCCGCCAAGGACGCCAAGTCCCGCAGGGCGCCGCTTTGGTCTTGGGCCTCAATGGCCGGCGCCTTGGCGCCCACGGCCAAGCCCCAACCATCCGCATAGTCCTCCGCCAGCGCCGCCGGCGCCAGCATGGCCGCCAGCCAAGCGGCCGCGGCGATCATTGCTTGCTTCATGTCAGTCGTCCTCGTCAAGCCATTGCGATGAATGCGGGCATGATCGAAGCCAAGGGGCCTGCTGTCAAGGCGCCCCGCGGTAACAGGCTCTCCACGGTGAACGGCCCCGCCATGGACGCACTTCTTGGGGATGCATGCTACGATCGACTTGCAGGTGCGGGCGCGGGGCCAGACGCCCGGGTCGGGATCCGGTGCCGGGATGCCGGGTTTATGTTGAGGTGCGCTGGCTGAATCTGCGCACCAGTTTTCGCTTGACACGAAATTGGATCTGCGCGGAGCGGGCGATGATTCGTACCTACGACATGTTCAGCGGGCTGGGCGGAGGCAGCCGCGGTGCTGCTGCGGCCGGGGCGACGATCGTGGGCGGCGTTGACGCATGGGATCTTGCTGTCCAAGTCTTCGCCGACAACTTTCCGGATGCCTGCGTCAACGCAGCACCCGTCGAGCGTCAAGATCCATGCCAAATCGTTAAGGAACTGGGGCGGATAGATCTCCTCTTGGCGTCGCCGGAATGCACGAGCCACAGTTGCGCCCGCGGAGGACGCCCGCGGTCAGACGCAAGCCGCGAACTCGCATTCGAGGCTCTGCGCTACGCCCGCGCCATGTCACCTCGGTGGATCGTGATCGAGAACGTGATCCCGATGCGGTCTTGGTCCCGCTACCCGGAGCTCTTGGCCGGCCTGCGCCGCTTGGGATACCAAGTCGCGGAGCACGTTTTGGACGCCGCGGACCACGGCGTCCCACAGCGACGCAGAAGGCTCTTCCTGCTCTGTGACCGAGAGGCGCAGCCGCCCTCGCGCATCCTCAAAAGGCGCGGGCCAAAGCCCTCGGCGACTAGGGTGCTCGATCGGCCGGGCACTTGGCACCGGTCTCCTCTCTACAGCCGCAGCCGTGCAGCTGCCACGATTGCTCGTGCTCGCAAAGCCGTTGCTGCTTTGGGCGACAACTCGCCGTTCCTGATCGTGTATTACGGCAACGACGGCGCCGGCGGCTGGCAGCCGCTGATGGCACCATTGCGCACGGTCACCACGATTGACCGGTTTGGGCTCTGCGAGCCCTCGCCGGACGGCGCGACGCTGAGAATGCTCCAAGTTCCCGAACTCGCGCGCGCCATGGGATTCAATGACGACCTCATCCTGCGCCGAGGCACACGTCGGGAGCGGATCATGATGCTCGGCAACGCGGTGTGCCCGCCGGTCATGCAGGCGGCAGTCGAGGCGCTCGTTGGAAGTGGCGTACCGGAGCCCAAGGCCAAGCGCCGCACGTTGAGGACGGTCGGCGTCCTACATTGAAACGATGCCAGGGCGGGTCAGATAGCTGCCGGCATGTGCAATCAGGTGCATCAATAGCTGCTCCCGAAGCCGGTAAGCCGGCTGCCAAGCCTCTGCGGTGGCCGCCGGCACTATGTTGATGGCGTAGCGGGCGTTGACGGCGAGGACAAACGGGGCTTCGTGCGACTCCGTGACAAGCGTGGGCGACGACCACACCGACATGGGTCGACTCTTGCGCCCATATAAATCCTTGGGGACTTCGAGCCCCAACAGATACATGAGTGGACCGGATCGGTTCTGAGCGTAGTCGCAAGCGGCGCCAACGCGGACTAGCCGCGGCCGGCATTGTCCACCATCTTCCTTCCTCAGCTTGTGCTCCCCTTCCAATAGTTCGCACCGAGTCACGCCGAAACGAGCCGTCATCTCTTCATCTGTCCACCAAGCTTCGGGCAATTCCACTACCGCGCCCCAGTCAACGGGCCTGATGGTCTCCGATGCAGGATCCGCGACGTGAAGCATTCGGTTGATCTTGCCGGACCGCGTCGAGTCCAGCGCCGTGCTGCTATCGCCCGTAAGTGCGCCACGCCATGCCTCTGACGCAGCTTCGGCCCCCTGCTGGTTGACGATCCGATCGGCAAGGATGGGCGCGAGGGCGGACGTGATCGCCGCTCGGGGATCGTCCGCGACGTGGGATTCGCCAACTGCGGCCTGCGCCAAGCGCGTCAGAACGTCCCCAAGGCCATCCGCAAAACTCGCGCTACGCTGGTTCTCCGCCGGCACCAGTTCCATCAGGGTGGCGAGCGTCTCGCCGGCGGCTGCCAGAACGTCGCCCTCCCAAGAGAGAAGAGCTGCGAGCTGGGGTATGTCCTTGACGGTGGCAGCTACCGCATCGCGTAGAGCCCGCGCTTTGTCGGCAAGGATTTCGCCGGTATCGACGTTGATAAAGCGGTCCTTGGGTAGGCCGACGACGGCGAGCGGTCTTGCATAGAGATTGGCCGGTTCGATGGATTCGTCGAGGTAGTCCGTTAGCTGTCGGACTGATTGCGGGTAGGCGGTCCACACGACCAATACGAAGGGGCCGCCAGTCGGCGAAATGTGGTCCACTAGAAGGCCCGCAATGTGCGCAAAGTGCTGCTTGTCGTCCGTCGTCGGCGTGTGGTCGAGCAGGTGGAGGTCCAGAAAGAGCGCCCGCACACCCTTGAAGTTCGTCTTGTCGAGGCCCTTTTCGGGTTCATAGGTGACTCCGAGGCACGGCGATCCGAGCTCCTGGAACACGTTGAGAATCGCATCAAGGTGCTCGGGCTCGTCATCTACGACGATGAATCGTGGCGGCGTGAAGATCATTGCTGGCCCTCCTGCGGAAAAACCAGCGCCACTATAGCCCCGTCGAACGCCTCGGCCACTTCGGCCTCGCTTCGGTCCGGAAACGCCAAGTGCCCGCCTCCAAGCTCCATTACCATTTGTGCATAGTAGAGGCCAAGGCCCATTCCCTCCGGGCGTCGGCTGAAGAACGGGCGCGTCAACTCATCCGGCCCGTCCTGCAATCCAGTGCCGGTGTCAGCCACCACGACCGACGGACCGGAGCCCATGTCCAAGTTGATGCTCAGATGAATCGCCCTCTTGGATGCATTTTCGTCTCCCTCCGGCCAGCGCACTCGAAGCCAATAGAAGGCGTTATCGAGGAGGTTGTTCAATGCCCCTAGTGCCAAGCCAAAGACGAAGTTGGCAGTAGCGTTCGGCACGTCATCTTCCAAAGCCGGACACTCCAGACGAACGTGGTGTTTGCGAAACCTCACCCGATTGATGTCCCGCACTCGGCGGATCAGATTCTTCAGGCTGTTGGGGCGTCGCTTGCCCTTGCGCAACAGATCGGCGAAGCCGCCGAGAAGGCCCGCCAGCTCGCGGGCCCTTAGCCGGATGGCCTCGCGTTTACCCCCGGCTTCGATCAACTCGCATAAACTGCTAACCCCGTGCTCCACCTCGTGGAAGAGAACCGCGAGACCCATACCAGAAAGGCCCGCGCGCAGTATGGAGTCGCGCAGTTCGTTGTAGTCGCTCTCCAGCTTGTCGATGAGTGGCTCGAACTCATCCTTCAAGTTATGTTCGTCAGCGGCATTTCGCAACTGTTGTAGTGGTCGCTTGATGAGTTTCGTCTCGCGGTCCTGTGCTCCGCCGATGATCCTGCGAATGTGGCTCTTGTCCTTTTCGCGTTCAATTTCCAAGGGCGTCAACGTTCCAAGGACGATCTGTTTCAGCCGCCCCAACGCGGCGTTCTCAACAAATCCCTCACGGTTAGTCTTCTCGTGCAATCCCGTGCTACTCTCAAGAGAGAGGTCGACGGCGCCCACCACTATGTTCCGGCTAAGCATCCGAGCGGGCGTATTGACGCGGCGCAGGTCAAGCCCCAACCAGTCGTCATCCCGTTCACCGTAGTTGTAGACCCGGATGCCGTCGCGGTAGAGCCGGATGCCGCCGTTCTCATCCAAGTAGTTCTTGATGAGCCTAGGTTCGCCGAGCTTGGAGAGGACGGCTGGATCCCTATCGAAAACGTATAATTCTCCCTTGACAGGGCCGATTCCATCGGCAAAGGAGGCATCGGCGCGAACGGGCTTCGGGCGGCCACTGCCCAAGCCCATGTCTTCGACCTCGCTCAAACCAGCATCAGGCGTGATGAGCAACGGTTCACTGTCCTCGCTTCTCGCATCCCGATCTTCCAGTTTGATGCCCGCAACGCCACGAAAACGATACTGCCATTCGAAGCGGCCGTCATCGAAACGAAAACGGTAGTGCCAAGGCGCACGTTCCCGCAGCGTATCGACATCCGGTACATCTGCTACCCAATCCTCATGACCCGGGACCTCCAGCCACGGCGAAAACTCGTCGGACCCTCGCTCGAATGGCGATGTGATGGACGTGATCTGACGTTGCAGGCGGCGCACCTCGCCCCGGGTCCATCTCTCTCGCAGACCGGAGATCGTGATGCGGGTACCGGTGTTGTCTTGCGAGAAGAATTTCGGTTCTCGCGTAGTCACCTGGACCGTGGCATCCGAGAGATTCTGCTGTTGGATCAGGGCGTTCCAATCGATGGAGACCACGCACTCGGGTTCTCCACAGGCTCGGCTGACGACCTCGATGCGGTTCCCCAGCTTGTGGGCCGCGAACCGACCAAGACCCTTTTCGCCAAGGGGGAGCCGGCCCCGCCCTGTCCGCCGCAGCGCCGCCCGTTGCCGGGCGCGGTGGTCATGTCCTGGAACCAGCCAGATGTCGCGAATGGTCTCCAGAGTCATCCCGCCGCCATCGTCTTCGACCACGATGCTCGCATTGGCGCTCTCCACATCTGCCAAGACGATTCTGACCATGCGCGCGTCGGCATCGTAGGCGTTCTTCACCAGTTCGAAGACCGCCAGCCGGGCGGAGCCGATCAGCTCATCGCCAAGGAGCTGGAGAATGCGCGCCCGCGGCCTGAACGGCAGCGCCAAAGTTGCACCGCCCAGCTTGGACGTCGCTTGGCTAGACACGCACCACCTTCATCACCTCGTCCCCCAAGTGGTTGATGACCTTCACCGCGATGCGGCCGGAGCTTGGCCTCTCGAACGGCCGCGAGACGTCGCTGTAGAGGGTGTTCCAAGCGTCCGCATCGATTTCGGCCTTCAGCGTGGTCTTCAAGGACTTGTAGGGATCGGTGGCGTTGGCGCCGAGGAAGTAGGCGTGGCGGACGAAGAAGCTCTCGCCGTTGTAGTCCGTATCGACGAACCAGCAGGCGATGCCGTCGGCGTTGTCGCTGCGGATGTCGCCGGAGCCGGGGTGGTAGACGTCCACGCCGTGGACGCGCACGCGCAGTTGGCCGCCCTCCGCTTCCTCCACGGCGATGTCCGGTTCGCCGAAGACGACGAACAGGTTGCCCTTGCCGGTGTTCTTCAAGTCTTCGGCCATGTGCAGGTCTGCGTTCATGCGCGCCTTCAGCACGGACAACGCGCCGAGCTTGGCGAACTCGGAGGCGCCGGCGTCGTAGTTGAAGGCGCAGGCGATGAGCACGTCGAAGCCGGCTTCGGCGGCTTCGCGGGCGGCGTCCACCAGGTCTGGGCGGGAGACGGTGCCGAACTCCGGGGCGACGAAGATGCCGGCGCGGCGCTCGCTGCCGGTCTCCTCGTCGCCTTCCGGGTAGCGGCCTTCGGCGCAGACGGCATCGCCGGGCCAAGGGGTGAGCGCGGTGAAGGCGATCCTGTCTTCCTTGTGCGCTTGCTGGACGCCGGCGGTGCGCAGGTTGTCGAGGATGATGGCGGCGAAGTCGCGCTTCTCGCCGCCAGTCACTTGATAGACGGCCCTCGCCTCGGCGACGCCGTCCGCGTCCAGCGGTTCCGTTTGGGCATCCAAGACGCGGTGGGGAGACAGGCTCTCCACGGTGAACGGGCCGGCCACGCGGACGCGCTTCTTGTCCTCGAAGGGGCGGTCGTAGAGGTGTTCGTAGTCCGCCTTGGCGGCGATGGAGGCGTCGATCTCCCGCTGCCGTTCGATGCGCCGCTCCCACCACTGGGCATGAAGCCGCTGCGCTTTCTCTGGCCACTCGGCTTCCGCGTTGCGCGGAATCTCCCACTCTTCCCACTCCTGCTTGAGAGCTTTGTTGAGCTTCTCGCGCAGCGGTTCCAACGTGGCTTGGTGGTTGTCGAAGATGACGTCGATCTCGGCGTTGTTGGCGATGGATTTGAGGGTGATGTGCGGCACGCGCTCATAGACGAAGCCCTGCCGGACCGCACTCTGCGTAGGGTTCTCCGAAGGCACCTTACGCGACAGCTCGGCCTCCTTCTGCCGCCCCTCCGGTGAATCCGCCAGCAGGTAGTAGGGGTAGCGGGCGCCCATGACCCGGGCGCGGGCCAAGGCAAGGGCGACGCGGGAGGTGTCGATGGTGATCCAGCGCCGCCCCCACTGCTCGGCGACGTAGGCGGTGGTGCCGGAACCGCAGGTGGGGTCTAGGACGAGATCGCCGGGGTCGGTGGTCATTAGGATGCAGCGCTCGACGACCTTGCGAAGGGTCTGCACGACATATATTTTGTTGTCCCCAAAGCCGCTAATCCCCGTGTCCAGCCAAGCCGAAGCCATCGGATAATAGGGGGCGTCAGAGAAGTAGCGGACGTATCGCGGGCTATTCCCTACACGAATGATGCGACCAGCGCGCTTTAGCCGCTCGAAGCCGGCCCGGCTTGACTTCCAACCTCCGCTCCGAGGAGCGCCAAATGTGTGACCGCCAAGGGAAAACTCGAACACCGTTGTCTGGTTTCCGGTCTGAGATCTCATGTCTCCGTGCGCGAACAACCTACCGTGACCCTCCGAAGGCAATGCGCTCTCGTAAACACCTGAGTCATGCATGACGAACGTATATTGTGTCGCACCCGATTCCCCCCTCACGCGCTCTGCGTACAGCCGTCTGAACTTGAGGTGATCTAGGTCTTTGGCGAACCAAAGGACGTAGTCGAAGGTCTCATCTACGAAGCGTCCGCCAAGGCCTGACGTCTTCGAGAATTTCAGCAAAACTACGAAGTTGCGCTCCCCAAAGACCTCATCCATCACCGCCCGCACTCTGTGTACGTTCTCATCCCCGATCTGCACGAACACCGAGCCGCTCTCCGTCAGCAGATCCCGCGCCACTGTCAGCCGATCGCGCAGATAGGTCAGATAAGAATGGATGCCATCCCGCCAAGTGTCCCGGAACGCCTTCACCTGCTCCGGTTCCCGGGTGATGTGCTCCGCCTTGCCGTCCTTCACGTCGCGGCTGGTGGTGGACCACTGGAAGTTGGAGTTGAACTTGATGCCGTAGGGCGGGTCGATGTAGATGCACTGCACCTTGCCGCGCAAGCCCTCGCGCTCGGCCAGGGACGCCATCACCTGCAGGCTGTCGCCGAGGATCATGCGGTTCGCCCAGTTGGCGTCGTGCTGGTAGAACTCGGTGCGGGCGTTGTCGTCGGCCAAGCCGTTGAAATCCGCGAACAGATCGACTTGCGGCGCATCCTGCCCGCGCGTCTCGGCACTCTGGCGCAAGAGATCGTCGATCAGCGCCTTCGGGTGAACCTTCTCCTGAATGAAGAGCGGCGGCGCCGGCACCACGAGATCGGCCCAGTCCTGCACGTCCTTGCCGCGCCACACTAGCTGCGGATCCAAATCCCGATTAGTGCGCTCGTAAGCCACTTGGATGGGCGAGCGATCATCCGCCGCCAACGCCGTCTGGTACTCCGCCGTGGGAATGTTCTTGCGCGACGCATCGTCATGCGTCAACGCCTCCACGCGCTTCGGGGTTCGCTGTTTGCGTTTGTTAGCCATAGGCGCTGTGCCGGTGCCTAGAGCGGACGCTCTTGGCTGGTCGTTGGCAACGCCGCGTCGCCCGATTCGACGGCGCTGTAGGCGTCCAAGCCGAAGCGCCGTATCGAGGCGATCTCGGATCGCATCACGACGACCTCGCGTTCTTCGAGGTCGTGCGACTTGGCGTAGTTGTTCGTCAGGCGCAGGTTTCGCGTGTCGCTGTCCCGGTAGCCGCTGAACATCGGCAGAAGGCCCACATCGCCAGACCAATTCACATTCGGGCTATTGCCGCGCAACACCAATCCAACGTAGGAGCGCCCGGTCTTCATTGCGACTTCCACTAGAGTTCGATCTTCCAAGGACCGGCGAAGCAGGGATTCCGCACGACCCTCAGTGTCTTCGGCCCACCGGGCAGCGGCGTCTTGGTCGCTTATCCTCATGTTCATCGCCAAGACGTAGAACAACCCCCACAGTGCCGCCGCCGCCAACTTGCCGGAGTGCGCAAATGGCACCGCGTATTTCCAGAACGCCTTGAACCTCAACCAACCTTCAGAGTCCGAGGCACCGCCAAGCGCATCTGCCGCGAGCATCGTCAGATGGGCCACCACGAGAAGGATTGCGCCGGCCGAGGCGGCCGAGAAGAAGAACTGGTAGCCAGTTGTGGCGGTGAAGGCGCGTCGATGGTAGTGCGTGAAGTTGAGGATGGCGAACCCGAGCAGAACGGGCACCAGCCAAATGCCCAGATTCAACGATCCCCTCCATCTTGGCCCCGGCGCTCCGCCGGTGCGTTCTGACGTGGCGATTCAACTTCGACCCCGGCCGCTTTACGGATGAGGGCCTTCACGCGCTCGTCTGCAAGCAGTTCCTTCACGTCCACATAGCGCGTACCGTTGCGCGTCACATAAACGTGCTCCCACTCGTGCTTCGGGCGCTGCCTAGGGAACAGACTCTCGAGGAACCTGGGGCGACTCTTGCCTTCCTCACGCTTGTTCATGCCGTCGATTCCTTGTCGTTGCACACTTGCCGGTCACCCGAGGGTCATGTGTGCGGGATCACCGACCTTCCGGACTTTTGTCCGTCAGGCAGCCATGTCATCCTGGCCACCGTCCGTGGGCTCGGTTGCCATTGGCGCCTAGCATACTACGACCATGCGGCCCACGCCAACCGACCAGACCAAGCCCGGGCGGGGCCGGCGACAATCTTGGGCGGTTCCGGTGCCTGTTCATGACAGCATGAGCGCACCGATCGTAGCGCCGGAGCGTCTGCGCCGAACCGGTTGAAGCGCCCGTCTCGATGGTGCCGATGCTCGCGGGACGTTGGCGCGACACGCGAGTTCGCTGGCGCTCAACCCGCGGGACGCGCGCCGGGACGCGCACCGGGTCGGAATCAAGGGGCGAGATCATCTCCCCACCGACGTGAGCCCGTAGATTCTGGTGAGCGCCTGTCCCAACTGGAAAAGCGCTTCCGGCAGCCTGTCGGCCGGCGTGTCCAAGCAGAAAGCGCCGCCTTCTCGCTGTACGCCGCTCTCGGCGACGATGCGCTCCAAGAGCGCCCCGTGCGAGGCGTCGTCATGCGTCAACGCCGTCACTTCCTTCGGTTTGCGGGGCTTTCGCGGCATCGTCTAGTTCGTCTGCGTCTGCATGGTTGGCTCGTCAGAGGACTCTTGCCAAGGCACGGCCTGCAGAAAGCGCACCAATTCTTCGCTGAGCTTGCACGTCTTGAAATGTGCTTCCGGGATGCCGTCCCGAGCGACAAGCGTGGACAAAGGCGCTCCGGGATGTTGGAACTGGCCGGCTGAGGTAATGATGGCTTTCAGCCGGCCCGCCTCGCTTTTGGACGCGGCTTCGTCGGGTTGCCTGCCACCATCAATGAACGCACTTGCGGCGTCGAAGTGCCCCGGCCAAGCAGCTGCCACCAAAGGTGCCAGATGGTCTTCGAGCGTACCGGTTGGGTCGGAGCGTGACTTGTGGACCACGAACACCCCGACATGGCATGTGGGCGCGTTTACCCAACCCGCATGGTCGGCGGCCGACAAATCGCCGAAGTGTTGCCCGTAGCCCTTGCGGAAGGCGGTCAGCGTAGCCTCCAGCCCCTCGTCGTTGGCGTCAAACAACAAGGCCGTAGCGTAACGCGAGATGTCCACCGACCCTACGTCCAAGGAATCATCGAGATCTCGAAGCAAGCCGACCACGGCACCCGCTTGCTGCTTGCCATTCGCAAGGATCAGCACATAGATAGTCTGCCTACCCTTGTCCACGACCGCGGACACGAACTGCGGCAACGGAGGATAGGCGGTCGCCTGTAATGTGAGAGCATCAGGATTCCGCTCGAGTCGGCGGGCAACCAGCCCCTTCGATCTTGACGGCATACTCCCGAGGGGTGACGGAAGCTCCCTGATGGGCCGGTCGAACCATTTGCAGCCTGCCAACGCGCCCAGACTTCGCTGAACAAAGAAGATGTCGTGCAGCCCTTCACAGATCACAAGCACCGCCTTCACGTAGCCGTCTCCACGCCCATGCCTCTGAGGTCGAAATCGAGGGCATTGTGCAGCCGGGCGAGCTTCTCACCATCGAACCGCCGAACGGTGACGCCACTCTCTCCACGGCACAGGGCGTAGCCGGCGATGTCGTCGGTGGCGTAGTCGTTCAGGATGAACGCATCAAGAGCCTCCTTGCTGTGTGTTGTGAGGAACACCTGCACGTTGTGTTCCACAGCCAGCTCTTGCACTACTCGGGTGAAGGCGGTGAGCAGTTCCGGGTGAATGGCGTTCTCGAACTCGTCAATCAACAACACGCCGCCGCGAACGCCTGCGAACAGCAGGCCGATCTCGAATACGCGCCGCATTCCATCGCCGAACGACGACAGATCAGGTGCCGGATCGAAGTCTTGGTGGCTCACCAGAAAACGGCGCTGCTCGTCCACGAGCTCGATGTTGATCAAATGCGCATCAACCCGCGCCCTGATGAACTCGATCACCTTGGCCTTGCTGCCCGTTGCCAACGCAGCTTCGTTGGCCTTGACGATCGTGTCCAAGCGATTGGCCCAGAATGAGCTGGTCAGAGCCGATCGGCAAAGCCAGTGCCGGCCCTGGAAGCTGGCGCGCGGCGGCCGGTTGGAGAACAATGCCACATCGGCGCTCTGGCTCCGATCCCCGTAGTTCGAGGTCAAGGACACTTTGGCGAGGAAGTATCTCTGATCTCTGATGTCGATATCCGCTTCGTCCAAGCGTCTAATGTCAAGGCGACACGAGTTGTCGGGCACATCGTCAAAGGAACCGGAAAGGCGAACTTCGGGCTGTAGCTGCCCGACCAGCCAAACGGGGTCCGGTTCCCCCTCAACGCGACCGCGCCAGCGGTGGACATCCAACAGCGCGGTCTCATCATTCTGGTGCGCCAGCAGGTAAATAGCCTCCAGCAAGGAAGTCTTGCCGGCATTGTTCACGCCAGAGATGAGATTGACCCGCCGCAATTCTTCCAACACAACACCATTTATGCCTCGGTACTGGTCGACATGAATGGTCGAAAACTGGGATTGCGTTATCTCGTTGAAAGGCTCCCAAGGCAGTCGATCACCAGACAGCGCAGGACGCCGCTTCCGCGCAAAGGCAACGCCATGCAGTTTGCCGATCATATGCTCTACCCGGTCCAAATCTTCCGAGTCCAGTTCACCGACCCACTTGGTCAATTTCGTTATTCCGTCATCGCAAGCGTCGAACGCACGGGCGATATCCGTCTTCACCAGCAGGTCGCTCGACAGCGTTGCTTCCTGAAGGCTGCGCGTCTCGTCAAGTCTGCTCACGGCAGCCGGATCCTCAATCAACTTCGCCAGTTCCCGGACATGGCCAGGAGTTGTAATGACCGGGCCAGACTCGGAACGCAGGTCCACATCGCCGCTGTCTGCGTCCCCATCTTCGGTGTCAACGACTTCCGACATCCAGTTGAACAAGCGATCCAGATTGTCTTGTTGCGAGGCAGCCGAAGCCTTGTCGTTCCAACCCAACCAAGAGCGGATGGCCGGCTTTCCAAGAACCTCTCGAAACAGCGTGTACTGGTCGGACTTGAACTGATCGCCGTAGTCACTTGCCTTGTAGGCGTCCACCAGAGACAGAGTTCGCACCGACCGATTGAAGTCCTGCTTGGTGACTCCGAGGGCACGGCACACCGCGGCGGCGTGCCCATCGAACTGCTCCTGCAGCCGCTTCATCGCCAAGGCGCGGTTGATGGCTGGCCAGCGGCGTTTGCCGCTGATGTGGTGCAGCCCCATCATCACCATGTGCTGCCGCTCGTCGGCCGCCTCATGGAGGACGACCGGAACCTTGGAGAACAGAGCCACGTCGAGCTTGCCCAAGTGGACTGCACCGTCCTCATAGTGGCGTTGCAGGTGCTTCAAGGTGGCGACGCGACGATTCCCTTCCACCACTAGGAACTTGCCACTCTCCCGCCGTTCCACCAGGATGGGGTCGATGTCGAGCCAGCCGTTCTCCTTGATGCTGGCGATGAGGTCTTGAATGTGTTCCTGGGACTTCCCCGCAACGAAAGTACGGGCTAAGCGTTGGACGTCTGCCTTGAACAGGTCCTCGGCGGCAACATGGCGGTAGTCCGGGTTGTCGGCGAAGCGAAAGTTGTTGGGGTCGAGATACAGGTTGGCGAGCGATACGGTCTGACGCCGGCCGCGCATTGGTTCGATCGATGCTTCGCTCATGATTCCGTCTCCGGGGTTGTGCCGGCTACGCGACGATGCGATCCAAGAGCGCCCCGCGCGGGCCATCCATGAATGCTCACGTCCTGGCACAGACGTTGGCATAGAAGGTCTCGAAGTGCATGCTCGTCAATGGTCATTGAAATAGCCCCAGTTGATCGCGCCGAGCTCTGATTCATCGCCGCCTCCTACTCATCGGGCTCGATGTCGACGAACCGGTGCTTCTCGCCATCAGAATCTACATGGACTAGAACGCGCTTGTTGACTAGGGGGCCGATGACGTCGTCGACCTGTTCACCGACGCCCACAACCTTTACATGCCTGCCCTCAACGGCTACCTCCAACCAGTCCTTGTCTAGATGGACGGCCCGGAGCACACCAGTGTGGGCTTGACGGTGGACGGTTGCGTCGACGTTGGCCTTCCCCAAGCCTCGGATTCTTTCCCCTAGACGCCTGCGGACTTCCTGGTCGAGCTTCACCGACTGGGAGTCGTCCGCGGACCTCACCTCCAGAGCATCGAACACCTTGCCGCTAGGGGCGAGGTTCCGAGCCAGCTTCAGAAAGGTCTCCCTGTAGTGAGCGTCCGGCACAACGCCGGAAAAGTCCTCATCGGAGCCGTCGCTGCCAAGACGGAGGACCTTGAAAAGAAAGTCCGCCACTGTTTCGCCACGCGAATCGAACATTTCCTCGTTGTCGTCTTGTTGTATCGCCACCGCGAACTGGTAGCTGCCGGGCGGCGCTTGGAAGAGCCAAGCCTGGTAGTTCTCCCGAATTCGTTTGCTCGGCGGCCCGCGTGTGCGAAAGGCCGTATCGCTCAAGAACTCCACCGTTCGACAGTGCATCGACTCAATCGTTTTGACCTTGTCCAAGATCGGCTGAAGCGGTGCGCCGCCGGTAACGACCTGACCGCCGCTCACGGACACCATCAGTTGCCCAGGAACAAATCGCAGGCCGCTCGCTTGGCGCTTCTGCTCCGTCCAGACGACCTGCATTATGTGCTGTAGCTGATGCCGCGCGAAAGCCGGCAGCTGGTCGAACGCCATGCTAGTCAGCGCGATGCGTTCAGCGCAGTCCAATTGACCGGCCTTGAAATACAGCGATGTAGCGCTCACTGCGGTGATGCCGTAGGTTCGCGCCTTGGAGAGGTCGAGTGCCTCAAGCGCCTGCTCTTCGGCCACTGCCGCCAAGGCGTAGAGCGCTCGTGCGTCTTCGCGTTTGCCGAGACGCACGCGCGCCTCTGCTTCCGACGCGTGGGCCTCGCTTGTCCTGTGGTGCTGAATCCAAGTCATGGTGCTGTCGGGCTGGTGCCCATCGCGTCTTGCGTCGTCAAATCCACGTCGGCGAGCATGATCTGCGCGGCGCGAAAACCCACGACAGCTGCTGTCGCGGGCAAACTGCTCTGCCCCTTGGCAGCCTGTGTGCGCTTTTCGTCAAGGCGTCTGCGGATCGCCTTCGCATCGCCCCGGTCCGTGCCGGATACCTCGAAGCGACGACATTCCTCAAGGTCGTGAATTCCTTTGCCCGCAGGAGCAACATAATAGTCCGCCCCAGCCAAGACTTCGGCTCTGCCGACGGCGAACAACCCGTCGGACAGCTCGATTGCCGCCAACGCGCAGGCGCAGGCGCCTGCCTCCGTGGCGTCGATCTCGTTCGCCCACGCCAGCCTCGCCCTCTCGTCCGGCGCAGTCCAGTCGACGGTGGCGATGCTCGCGATGCCGTCCCGATCGAGGGTCATGTCCAGTGGCGGCTGATGATGGCGATCTAGGCAGACTGCCGCGGCCTCCGTATTGGCGTCGGCAGTGGCCGGCGTGAGGCCCGAGTGACGGGACGCCATTTGGTGTATGGGCAGGCTGGGCATATCGTGGGGTCTATTCCGTAGCCTTAACGCACCATAGCAGAACCGCTGTCCAGGAAGCGACCGCTGCCGGCAGCTTGTGCAAGCAGAAGCGGTGCCAGCGCTTCCGTGACCGCGGCCGCCAGCGCCGCATCCAGATCCCCGCGCATCGTGTACACGTCCTTGAGTTCCACGAAGGCCCAGCGCCCGCGGTCGCCCAGCCGGTTCACGGCTGGCACCCAGTAGGTCTCCATCGTCTGCTTCTTCACCTTGGCGTCTTCGCGGCGGTAGCCCTTCACTTCCACCACCAGGTTCAGCGGGTCGTCCGCGC
Organism: Candidatus Azophilus sp.; assembly: GCA_965200465.1. Classification (GTDB taxonomy): domain Bacteria; phylum Pseudomonadota; class Gammaproteobacteria; order Pseudomonadales; family Azotimanducaceae; genus Azophilus. The sequence continues at coordinate 1,849,398 of OZ241358.1, forward strand.
CCTGGCCGTCGTCCACGCGTACAATGAAGTCCGGGACGTAGGTGCGGGCTTCGCCGCCCATGCGGTACGGCACGGTGAAGCCGAGGCCTTGGTTCGCCACATACGAAAGCACGTTGGGGTGCGATTCCAACACGCGGCACAGTTCCATCTCCCAGTCGCTGTCGCACACGGCGCCGTCCACATGGCAGCGTCTGGCGTCCGTGCGCCAGATGGTCTGCTTCACGGTGCGGAAACTCACGTCGGCGCTGGTGCCTTGCGGATTGAAGGGGTCGAGGGTGGCGAGGATGGGCTTCTCGCCGACGTGCTGGGCGACGATGGCGCTGGCGATGCGCTCGCAGGCCATGTCCGCGAGGGCCAAGTAGAGCAACTGCGCTGGGCGGGTGTCGCCCTTGCAGACCAGATGCGCCGCCAGCCAATGCAGCACGATGGCCTTGAGCTGGGCGAACAGGTGCAGCTTGGGCGATTCGCCCGGCGCACGCCACTTGGTCTCCAAGAGCCGCTTCGTCAGGTGGTAGGCGATGGTGTTGTGGCGGTAGGCGTTCAGGCGCTCCAAGGTGAGGTTCACGCCCTCGCCGACGATGCCTTCGTTGCGCGTGATCGACGGGCCGACGAGCTCCGGGGTGAGCAGCAGCGTGGAATCTTCGTTGAACCGCGCGGACACCTGCTCCGCCGGCAGTTCCACGCGATAGCCCACAACCCGCGGGAAGTGGATCTCGCAGGCGTCGCGCTCCGGGCGCACCGCCTTGATGTGAACCGGCCGAGCGACCGGGCGCGGCTTCACCACCACCGGTTCGGCGGTGAAGTGGAAGGGAATGCCCAGCACGTCGGCGTACTCCACGCCGAACAGGCCGTCTTCGTTCAGTTCGTAAGACTGGCGGCGCAGGGCGCGGCCCACCACTTGTTCGCACAGCAGTTGGGTGCCGAAGGCGCGCACGCCCAGCACATGGGTGACGGTGTTGGCGTCCCAGCCCTCGGTGAGCATGGAAACGGAGACCACGCAGCGGATGGCGCCGCCCAGGGCACCTTCCTTGCCGACGGTGTTCATCACTTCGCGCAGCAGGTCTTGGTCTGAGATGTTCTGCGCACTGGCCAAATCGCCGGTGCGTTCCACGCGCTCGCGGCGGAAGCGCTCGATCTCGTCCGCGGCCATGGCGCGGAACTTCTTGTCCAAGGCTTCGCCGGATTCGAGCCGCTCGCTGTCGATTAAGAGCGTGTTGGGGCGGGAGAGCGGCTGGCCCTGTTCGTCGAAGTTGCGGAACAGCGGCAGGCGGCCTTGCTCCAGCCGGGATGCATCCCCGCCTGCCTCGCCTTCCCCACTCCCGACGAAGAACCCCGAGATGTAGTCGTAAAGCAACTTGGACGTCGCTTGGTTGTTGCACACCACGATGAAGCACGGCGGCACACCCACGCCCGCCTCGCGCCACGCCGCGAAGGTCTGCTCGTAGTGGCCGTAGAGCGCTTCCAAGGCGGTTTGCAGCTCCGCCGGAAGCGCCAACGGGTCCAGGCTGCGCTTGGCGCCGGCGCCCGGCATCCGCTTGCCGATGTGTGCCCAGAGTTCGCGGAACTTCGGCATCTCCCCGCTCGGCACGTTGTCCGCCACCGGCACCCGGGGCAGCTTGACGATGCCGCACTCGATGGCGTCCATCAGCGAGAAGTCCGTCATCGTCCACGGGAACAATGTGCCCTCGGCATAGCCGGAGCCGCGCAGGAAGAACGGCGTGGCGGAGAGATCGATCACGCGGCTCACGCCGAGCTTGGATGAGAGCGTTTGCAGGCCGCTGATCCACGTCCGCGCCGCCTCTTCGTTCCGTTGCGCTTCGCCGCGTTCATCGCCCTTGAGCGCACCCTCCTCGCTTGCGTCCTCGGGCTTGGCGGCGTAACAGTGGTGGCCCTCGTCGTTGAACACCAGCAGGTTCTTCATGCCCATCAGCTCCGGGCACACCCGGTGCAGCATCTGGCCTTCGGTTTCCAAGGTGGCGAGTTCCTGCCCCGGCCCTTGGCCTTGCAGCAGCCGCCTTGTGCCCTTGGATAGCTGCACCCGTTCACGCCGCATGAAGGCGTGGAAGTTGGTGATGAGGATCTTGGCGCGGCCCAAGTCCGGCAGCATGTCCGTGGGCACCAGTTCGCGGCCGGCGTAGTAGCTCTCCGGGTCGTTCGGCAGCAGCACCCGCAGGCGGTCGCGGATGGTGATGCCCGGCGTCACCACCAGAAAGCCGCGGGTGAAGCGCGGGCTGTTCGGGCGGCGCGCGGCGTTCACGGCTTGCCAAGCGATGAGCATGGCCATCACGGTGGTTTTGCCGGCGCCGGTGGCGAGTTTCAGCGCGAGGCGGCTGAGGCCGGGGTTCGCTTGCTCGTTGGCGCCCTGCAGGTGTTCGAGGAAGCCACGGGCCCCGCGGCCGAGCTTCGGCGCCACCTCCATCAGCCAGATGGCCGTTTCCGCGGCTTCCACTTGGCAGAAGAAGGGCCGGATGCCGGCGAACGAATGGTGCCGCCAGTGGCGCAGCAGGCGCGCCGTCTCCGGTGTCACCTTCCACTGGTGTTCCGGCAACTGCCGCCAAGCGGCCACCTCCCGGCGCACGCCGTTGATGATGTGCGCATGCTGATATTGCTGGTGGGCGGTGTCCATTTCCGCCGCGGCCTCGTCGAGAGCCAGCTCGCGCTGGTCGCGCCGCTTGCGTTGCGGCTTCGGGATGGGCGTGATGAAGGACGCCTCGCGCCGCTCCTCGACGATGCGGTGGGTGGGCCGGCCATTGTCGAGCTCCCAATGCCGCTGCGGGCGCTCGTAGGGCGAATTGAGAATCGGCTGCTCGAAGAAGCTGGGCAAAGCTAGGGCCAATGCTTGGATGCCCCTATGGTAGCAGATGGCCGGCCGGCCTTAGGACATGGCCTGCATGGTCCCTGATTCCCGGATAAGGGATTTGTCGCCAACGGGCGCCGGCGTTCCGCTTTGGGGGAAACTGCTAGAATCCGCATTTTGCCGTTCGCCATGCCCAGCTTCACTCGAGCCAACCTGCGCCTGCACTATGAGCAATGGGGCGCCCGCGCCGACCCGCCCGTGCTGCTCATCCACGGCCTCTCCTGCCAGATCGTCCACTGGCCACCGCGTTTGATCGAACTGTTGGCCGCCGCCGGGCATAGGGTCATCGCCTTGGACAATCGAGACATCGGACTGTCCTCCACAGTCGATGCGCCGGCGCCCAAGGTGGCCGAAATCGCCGCCAACCCAGCCGACCTGTCCGCCCATCCGCCGGCCTACGGGCTAAGCGACATGGCGGCGGACGCCGTGGCCCTGTTGGACCACTTGGGGCAAGCCGGCGCCCATGTGGTTGGCCTGTCCATGGGCGGAATGATCGCCCAGGTGCTGGCCATTGAGCACCCGCAACGCTGCTTCAGCCTAACCTCCATCATGTCCTCCACCGGCAACCCGGAGTTGCCGCCGCCAACGCCGGAAGCCTTCGCCGCCTTCATTGCCGACCTTCCCGAAGACCGGGCGCAGGCCATCGCCCAATACCAGCGGGGTTGGCGCATCCTAGGCGGCCCCCACTACGACTCGCTGGCCGCAGGGCTGGCCAGATTTTCCGAACAGGCGATGGACCGCGGCTTCACCAACGAAGGGTTCGCCCGCCAACTGCTGGCCGTCCGCCACGCATCGGACCGGCGCAAGGCCCTTGCCCAAGTTGCAGCGCCGGCCCTGGTCATCCACGGCGCCGCCGACCCGCTGGTGCCGCTGGCCGCCGGCGAAGACACCGCCAAGGCCCTAGCCGTCGCCAAGCTCAAGGTGTTCGACAAGATGGGGCACGACCTGCCGGAGCCGTTGGTGCCGGAAATCGCCCGGGCCATCACCGACCACATAAAGCGGTCCTCCGTGCGCCGCTAGCCGCAAGCGCAGGCCAGCCCCAAGACAGGCGCATTTTTTGCCGTCCCCATTGGGTAGAATCAGCGCAAACAGCAGGCGGTTCGCTGGTGAATCCGCAATTTCTTGACAAGTTCATTCGCCAAGGCCAGCTTAGGGTGGAGGACCACGCCGGGCGGGTGTACTGCTTCGGCCAAGGCGAACCCAAGGCCGTTTGGCGGCTGCGCAAGGCGTCCGCCTTCAACGCCATCCTGCGCAATCCTCCGCTCAACCTAGGCGAAACCTACATGGCCGGCGGCTGGGACGCCGGCGAGGGCGGCCTGTACGCATTGCTGACGGTGCTGCGCATCAACTTTGCAGGCGGCCTGCACCAGAACCGTTGGCTGAACCCCCTGAAAACGCTGCTCGGCTCGTGGAACAGCGTCGCCGCCAGCCGCCGCAACGCCAGCCGCCACTACGACTTGGACGAACCCCTGTTCCGCGCCTGCCTGGACGCGGACATGCACTACTCCTGCGCCTACTTCAAGAATGCGGACGACAGCCTGGAGGAAGCCCAGCAGGCCAAGTGCCGGCACATCGCCGCCAAGCTCCGTCTAAGGCCGGGCCAGCGGGTGCTCGACATCGGCAGCGGCTGGGGCAGCTTGGCCCTCCACTTGGCGGAGCTGCACGGCGTGTCCGTCACCGGGCTCACCCTTTCCGCCGAGCAACTGCGCGTCGCCAAGGAGCGGGCTCAACAGCGCGGCTTGGCGGACAAAGTGGAGTTCCGCCTGCAGGACTACCGGCAGCATAAGGGCGCCTACGACCGCATCGTCTCCGTCGGCATGTTCGAGCATGTCGGCAAACGCAACTACCAAGCCTTCTTCGACAAGCTGTGCAGCTGCTTGGACGCCGATGGCGTGGCGCTGCTGCACAGCATCGCCAGCAAGGCGCCGCCATCGCCGGTGAACCCCTGGATCCGGCGCCACATCTTTCCCGGCGGCTACATTCCATCCCTCTCCGACATCGCCCCCGCGGTGGAGCGGGCCGGGCTGACCACCACCGACGTCGAAGTGCTGCGCCGCCACTACGCCCTGACCCTGGAGGCTTGGAACCAGCGGTTTCAGGAGGTGCGCCCGAAGTTCGCGGCGAGCAAGGGCGAAGATTTCTGCCGCATGTGGGAGTTCTACTTGGTGGCCTGCCAAACGGCGTTCGAGGTGAGCGACCTAGTGGTGCTCCAATGGCAACTGGCCAAGCACAACCAAGCCGTGCCCATGACCCGCAGCCATCTTTACGCGGACGCCTAAGCCCGGATGCCGCACCAAGCCGCCCAGCCCTTGGAGAAATGTCTTTCAACTTCAATCAGCCGCCGGTATTTTCCGGCAAATCATCCGGAAGCAGGCCGCGCCCTCGCTGGTCTTTTGGCCGCCAGCGCAAGGCTGCCAGCCGGAAACATGGGAACACGCCAAGCAATCAACCCAGGGAGGCCATGAAGATGAACGAACGCGACCCATGCAAACTAGCGCGGCCTGGTGCGGCCGTTGCTTTGTTCGTCCTGTCCTGCCTTGGCGGCGGCATTGCGGCCAATGCCGCAAGCGGCGACGCCGCTTTTGGGCAAGCCGGGTTCTACGCCGGGGCTTTTCTGGGCGCCGGCCGAGCGAGCAACCGGATCGTCGATGTTGACGGCTTTTCGGATTGGGGCAATCCGGGTTGGACCGTCGATTACGACGACAGCGGGTTCGTTGGCGGCGCCCTGGTCGGCCGCAAGTTCCAAACCAAGGCCGGGCGCCTCAGGCTGGAGCTTGACGGCACCCTTGGAGACCCGGCGGCCAAGACCAACACTCTGGACCCGGAAGGCTTGGACGAGACCGCCAGGTCCAAATTCCACTGGGCGGCGACGCTGCGGGCCGGCGGCGAATGGGCCGTTGGCCCGGCGACGGTTTTCGCCACCGGAGGGCCGGCCGCCGCCCGAATTCGCAATTCGGTCACCGATCTCGACCGCAGCGGCCTGGACGATCCCTGGCATCTGGACCCGGACGACTCCTTTCGCCAAACCTCAACGAAAGTGGGCTGGGCGATAAGCGTCGGCGTGGAGGCCGCCCTTTCCCCGGCCTGGACATTGCGGTTGGAAGGCTCGCACCTAGACTTGGGGCGCAGCACCCACTACGTGAACCTCTCGGCGGGCGGCCGCTGCGGGCCGGGAAACCCGCGCAGGCCCTGCCCCTACAAGGTCAGGAACAAGCTGGGCATGCTGCGCCTGGGAGTCAGCCGCCGCTTCGGCGGCTAGAACGCCGGATGCCTCAGCCAGCCAAGCTGCCGAGGAACTCCAGCGTTCGCTCATAGGCGCCCTCCTCCACGCCCATGATGGCGGCGTTGAAGTGGGTGACGCCCATGTCCTCAAGGCGCTTGAGCTCCCCGCGCAGCAGGTTCTCGTCGCCCAGAATGGCGATGTCCTCCGGCCCGCCGGCGCCCTCGCGGTCCAGCATGGCGCGGTAACTGGGCAACTGGCCGTAGATCACCAAGCCCTTGCCGACCGCGGCCCGGGCCTCGTCCGGCTTGGCCGTAAGGGCGATCGGGTAGCCGCCCACCACCCTGGGCGCCGCCTTGCCGGCCGCCGAGGCGGCCGCGGCGAGCCTCGGCAGCACATGCCCCTGCATGGTCTTCGGCCCCACCATCCAGGTGTTGGTGCCGTCCGCCAGCTCCCCGGCAACCCTGAGCATGGCCGGGCCCAGCGCAGCGACCACAACGGGCATCCCCTCCGAACCCGGAACGTCCATGGTCAAGCCATGCACGCGGTACTCCTCCCCCTCGTAGTTGAGCGTTTCGCCGCGCACAAGCGGCATCAGCACCTGCAGGTACTCGCGCATGTGCGCCGCCCGCCGCTGGTAGGAGAGGCCCAGCATGTCCTCTATGACCAGCTTGTGGGAAAGCCCTATCCCTAGGGTGAAGCGTCCCTCGCAGGCGGCTTGGGCGGTGAGGGCCTGCTGGCGATGGCGGATGGGTGGCGCGGATAGGTGGGCGTCACCGCGGTGCCCAAGCCGATGCGCTCCGTCTCCCGGCCGACCAACGCCATCAGGGTGATGGCGTCGAAGGAAAAGATGTTCGCCAGCCAGACGTCGTCCAGACCAACCCGCTCCGCCTGCTTGGCCACGGCGATGAGGCCGTCAAGGTCCCGGCGGACGCCGTCCGCCCCAAGCATGATTCCCATGCGCATTGCAGCCACTCCTTCGGCAGTTTCCATGCAAAGCCGCACCTTAAGCGAAAGGCGCACCAGGGTAAACAGCTCAAGGAACTTGCGCTGTGGGGGGAGGGGATCGCATCCCCACACCCCGCCTTCCAAGCATGGGCTAAGCCCAAAAGTCCCATCCATGGGCCATTTTTTGCGACATGAAAGACTTTTTCTCATTTGAGGATCGCATCGATGGATGGCGGGCCTATTGGAGGCGGCACGAAAAGGCGTCAGCAAGCGGATATCGCCAAGGCGCGGGATCTTTGGAGCGAATATCGGCAACGCAAGAAAACGGAAAAGGAAGGGGGGCTGTTGCGAAGGCGATGACCCCGAGGACATCGGCTGCCGTCGCGGTCCCGCCGGTGCGCTAGCGAATGGCATTCGCCTGCAGGCGAATGCCCTCATGCCTTTGGATGTGGCCGATGATCTCGAAGAGGTTGCGGGCCTGCGGGTTTCCGGCTGGGCTGAACATGCGCATCAGGCTCTTGGCCGGTTTGTTGGCGCAGACGCCAAGCTCCTTGAAGCCGATGGTTGCGTTGATGTAGTCACGCAGCACGGCCTTGCCCACCTCCACCTCGCCCGCCAGCATCGCGTCAACCGCCTCCTGCAGCAGCGCCTCCCTGAACTCCGGGTCGGTTCGAGCGCGCGCTTGCACCGTTTCCTTGAATTCCCGTGTGAGAGCCATTCGCCTAGGCTTCCTTAACAATCAAGCCATTCACTTGCCGTTTCCAAACACTCCCAACAATGGGCCAACCGCCGGCAGCCAATTGGCGCACGAACCAGCTTGCTGGAGGCGGATGGCAAAAGTAACTCAAGTGGAACCAGAGGGCAACCCTTAGGGCCAGCGCCCCGCGAACTCCCCAAGCGCCATCACCCACGATCCCCCGCCAGCTTGCCCGCTGGGGCAGTGGCGCAGGGGTGTGCTTTGCCATCATAATGGCCGCTTTTTCAGGAGGGCCTGAGGTGCAGGACAACCAAGGGGGCGGGGAAACCATCGCCATTCTCGGCGGCACTGGAGATCTGGGCACCGGCCTGGCCATGCGCTGGTCCAAGGCCGGCCACCGCATCATCATCGGCTCACGCACCCTGCCCAAGGCGGAGCGGGCGGTGGCGGACCTGCACGCCATCAGCCCAGACACTCCCGCCCTGCCCATGCACAACGCCGATGCGGCGGCGGCCGGGGACATCGTGGTGCTGACCGTTCCCGCCGCCCATCAGCTCGCCACTTTAGCCGGCGTCAAGGAGGCCTTGGCCGGCAAGATTCTCATCGACGTGACCGTGCCCTTGGCGCCGCCCAAGGTGGGCACGGTGCAACTGCCGCCGGAGGGCAGCGCCGGCAAGCGGGCGCAGGATTTGCTCGGCGAGCAGGTCATGGTGGTCTCGGCCTTTCAGAACGTCGCCGCCCACCTGCTTAAGGAGGACGTGCGCATCGAATGCGACGTGCTCGTCGCCGGCAACAAGAAGGCCGCTCGGGACAAGGTGATGCGGCTTGTGCAGGAGGCCGGCATGACCGGCTGGCACGCCGGCCCCATCGAGAACTCGGCGGCGGCGGAGGCGCTTACCTCCATTCTCATTCAGATCAACCGGCGGCACGACGTCTCGCACTCCGGCATCAAGATCGTCGGCCAGTCGGAGCATTGATGCACGCTCTGCGCACGGCAACATGGCGCCGCCGCACAAACTAAGGGCGCCGGGCTTGCGCCTGCTGCCGGCGCCAAGCCTGCCGATGATTCAGCCGGGCGACGACCTTGCCGGCCTGGCCGTTGCCGCGCTCGGCCAAGCGCAGATCAAACTGGCCGCCGGCGACGTGGTTTGCTTTGCCCAGAAGGTGGTGTCCAAGGCGGAAGGCCGGCAGGTCGCCTTGGCGGACGTCCGGCCGTCGGCGCAGGCGCGGCGCTTGGCGGCGCAAACGGACAAGGACGCGCGTTTGGCCCAGCTCATTCTGGACGAATCCACGGAGATCGTGCGGCAAAAGCCCGGCATCGTGATCGTGCGGCATCGGCTGGGCTTCGTCTGCGCCAACGCCGGCATCGACCAATCCAACATCGATCACCAAGGCGGCGAGCAAGCGCTGCTGCTGCCGGAGAACCCGGACCGCTCCGCAGCGGCGCTGCGCGAGCGGCTGCAGGCCGCGGCCGGCGTGGCGCTCGCCGTGCTCATTACGGACAGCCACAACCGGCCTTGGCGCCTGGGCACCGTCGGCGTGGCCATCGGCGCCGCCGGCATCGAGGTGCTGGAGGACTTTCGAGGCGGCGTGGATCTGTTCGGGCGCGAACTGAAGGTCACTCTGATCAACCGGGTGGACGCCATAGCCGCCGCCGCCACCCTGCTGATGGGCGAAACCGCGGAGGGCGTTCCCCTGGTGGTCGCCAAGGGGCTGCCGCCGCAGCACAGCGCAGACAGCGCCAGCATGGCGGTGCGGCCCTTGGAGGAGGATCTGTTCCGCTAATGGGCTATATTGCGCTAACCGGCGGCATCGGCGGCGCCAAGCTGGGCTTGGGGCTGGCCCGCATTCTGCAGCCCGAGGCGCTGAGCTTCCTGGTCAACACCGGGGACGACTTCGAGCATCTCGGCCTGCATATCTCCCCGGATGCGGACACCCTGGCCTACACCTTGGCCGGCGCCAGCAACACCGCCCTCGGCTGGGGCCGCAAGGACGAGACTTGGCGCTTCATGGCGGCCCTTGCAGAGCTGGGCGGCGAGACTTGGTTTCGGCTCGGCGACGCGGACTTGGCGCTGCACCTCACCCGCACCCAAATGCTGAAAAGCGGCAGAACCCTCACCGAAGCCATCCGCGCCCTCAGCGCCCGGCTGGGCGTGCGGCATCCCATCATCCCCATGAGCGACGACCCGGTAAGGACCTTGGTGCATACGGCGGACGGCCCGCTGGCCTTCCAGCACTATTTCGTGCGCGACCGCTGCCGGCCGCAGGTGCTCGGCTTCGAGTTCGCCGGCGCCGACCGCGCCGCTCCAAGCTCCGCCCTGCCGGCCCTGCTGCCCAATTGCACGGGCGTCATCGTCTGCCCCTCCAATCCCTACGTCTCCATCGACCCGATCTTGGCGGTGCATGGCTTGGCCTTGGCCTTAAGGGCCTGTGGAGCGCCCATCGTCGCCGTTTCCCCCATCGTCGGCGGCGCAGCCATCAAAGGCCCCACGGCGAAGATGATGGCCGAACTTGGCGTTCCAACGACCGCCGAGCAGGTGGCCGAGCACTACCAAGGCTTCATTGACGGCTTCATCCTCGATGAGCAGGACGCGCATCTGCACGGCGCCTTGCAGGTGCCGACTCGGGTGGCGCCCTCCGTCATGGCCAGCTTGGCGGACCGGGAGCGCTTGGCCGCCACTGTGCTGCATTTCATTCAGGACTTGCGTGACAGCCCAAGGTTTGCGGGCTCACGACGAGTCGTCAAGGCGACGGACACGGACGCGGCCCAATAGAGGCCGAATGCGCCATGCCGGGCGAACCCAACATCTGGGCCATCGTTCCCATCAAGCGCTTTGACCAAGCCAAGCGCCGCCTAGCCAGCGTGTTGAACGTTCGGCAGCGGCGCGGCCTGATGCTGGCCATGGCCCGGGACGTGCTGACGGCCCTCCGCCAAGCCCGCCGATTGAGCGGCGTCCTGCTGGTCTCCCGGGCTCCCGAAGCCGATGCCTTGGCGCGGGCCTTCGGCGTACGCCAGTTCGCCGAAAGCGAAGCGGCGAACCTGCCCCAAGCCCTGGAGGAAGCCCGTGACCACGCCGCAAGCGAACTGGGCGCCGGCGGGGTTTTCATCGTGCCGGCGGATACGCCCCTAATCGCCGCCAACGAGATCGACCAGCTCATCCAAGCGCATCAGCACGTCACCTTGCTGCCCGACGGAGAGGCCATCGGCACCAACGGCCTGATATGCACACCGCCGAACGCCATTCCCTTCGTCTTCGACGGCAAGAGCTTCAAGGCCCACGCCGCCCATGCCCGTGCGGCCGGCTTCCCGCCAAAGGTGGTGCCGAACTCCGGCTTCGCCTTGGACATAGACACCCCGGACGACTTGGCGCAACTGCTGCGCCAAGGCCAAGGCGGCAAAACCGCCGAGTACCTGCGCGAGTGCGGCCTGGCCAACCACAGGCAAGACCGCGATAGTTGAGCCTTGCATTGGCCTTGAAGGGCTGCGGCCCCGTTCGCCTGCGCGAATGCGCGACGCTCGTCTGTAGTAGCATGTTCCGCCCTTGTGGGAGAGGCGGCGGAACGAATCCGCCGGCAAACGACTGTACAATCGCCCTGACAGCAACAGCCGAAGGCACAACATGGCGAATCTCCGCACCACCTTGGCGAAGGCCGGCAACGGCGAGCGGCTCAGCAACGCGCAGGCCTTGGCGCTGGCCGGCCATGAAGACGTCAACGCCCTAGCCGCCATCGCCGCCGAACTGCGCGACCAAGGCTTCCGCAACGTCGTCACCTACTCGCGCAAGGTGTTCGTTCCCCTAACCCATCTGTGCCGGGACGTCTGCCACTACTGCACCTTCGCCCAGGTGCCGCGGCGCATCAAGGCGCCCTACATGACGCTGGACGAAGTGCTCAAGATCGCCCGCCACGGCGCGGCCATGGGCTGCAAGGAGGTTCTGTTCACTCTGGGCGAAAAGCCGGAGTTGCGCTACAAGGCGGCTCGGGAGGGGCTGGCGGAGCTTGGCTTTGCATCCACCCTGGACTACCTGAACCAAGCCGCCAAGGTGGTTCTTGAGGAAACCGGCCTGCTGCCGCATCTGAACGCCGGCACCATGACGCCGCAGGAACTGGCCCGGTCAAAGCCGCTCGCTCCTTCAATGGGCATCATGCTGGAGTCCGCGGCGGAGCGGCTCTGCGCTAAGGGCATGCCCCATTTCGGATCGCCGGACAAGGCGCCCGCCGTGCGGCTGCAAACCTTGGAGGACGCCGGCAAGGCTAGGATTCCCTTCACCACCGGCATCCTCATCGGCATCGGCGAGACGCGCCGGGAGCGCATCGAGTCGCTGCTGGCCATCCGCGCCCTGCATGAGCGCCACGGCCACGTTCAGGAGATCATCGTCCAGAACTTCCGCGCCAAGCCGGAAACCAAGATGGCCCAAGCCCCGGAACCGGACCTGAACGAACTGCTCTGGAGCATCGCCGTCGCCCGCCTCATCTTCGGGCCGAGCATGAGCATTCAGGCGCCGCCCAACCTAAGCCCCGGCGTGCTGCCGCAAATCGTCAACGCCGGCATCAACGACTGGGGCGGCGTGTCGCCGCTGACGCCGGACTTCGTCAATCCCGAAGCCCCTTGGCCGCATTTGGACGACTTGGCGCGGGAAACGGCGCTGGCCGGCAAGGACCTGCACGAACGCCTGACCATCTACCCCGCCTATGCGCGGAACCACGCGGCCTGGGTGGCGCCGGAGTTGCATGAAAAGCTGCTGGAGCTAGTGGATGCGGACGGCTTCCCGCGCACGGACTCTTGGTCGCCGGGAGAGCAGAGCGACCCGCCGCCGCAGGACTTGGCCCGCATAGCCCAGCGCTGCAACGGCGCCGCTGCGGCGCCGGCGTCTCCGCGCGCCTCCGCGGACTTGGCCGCCATGCTGCGCAAGGCGGCGGACGGCGAGGGCTTGGAGGAAGCCGAAGTGGTGCGGCTGTTCCAGGCCCGCGGTGCAGACTTCGCCGCCGTGGTGCAAGCCGCCGACCGGCTGCGGGCGAAGGTCAATGGCGACCTGGTCAGCTTCGTCGTCAACCGCAACATCAACTACACCAACATCTGCTACTTCAAGTGTCAGTTCTGCGCCTTCTCCAAGGGCAAGCTGGCGGAGAACCTGCGCGGGCGGCCCTATGACCTGTCATCTGAGGAGATCCAGCGGCGCACCCTGGAAGCCTGGGAGCGGGGCGGCACCGAAGTCTGCATGCAGGGCGGCATCCACCCCGAATACACCGGCGAAACCTACGTCGGCATCTTGGAAGCCGTGAAGGCCGCGGTGCCGGACATGCACATCCACGCCTTTTCGCCCTTGGAGGTTTGGCAGGGCGCCGCCACCCTGGGCTTGGACCTGCCCAGCTACCTGCGGCGCCTACAGGCCGCCGGCCTCGGCACCCTGCCCGGCACCGCAGCGGAGATTCTCGACGACGAGGTGCGCACCCAGATCTGCCCGGACAAGATCAACACCGAACAATGGCTGCAGGTCATGGAGGCCGCCCACGGCTCCGGCTTCAAGACCACCGCCACCGTCATGTACGGCCATGTGGAGGGGCCGCGGCACTGGGCGCGGCACCTGCTGCGGGTGCGCAACCTGCAGGCGAAGACCGGCGGCTTCACGGAGTTCGTGCCGCTGCCCTTCGTCCACATGGAGGCGCCCATGTACCTCAAGGGCAAGGCCCGCAAGGGCCCCACGTTCCGGGAGGCCGTCCTCATGCACGCCGTGGCCCGCCTAGCCCTGCACCCGCACATCACCAACATCCAGGCCAGCTGGGTGAAGATGGGGCACAAGGGCGTGGTCGCCTGCCTCAACGCCGGCTGCAACGACCTTGGCGGCACCCTGATGAACGAGAGCATCAGCCGCGCCGCCGGCACCACCCACGGCCAGGAAACCTCGCCGCAAGCCATGGCGGCGATGATCGAAGCCGCCAGCCGCCGGCCGCGGCAGCGCAACACCCTCTACGAGGACGCCAGCCCGGAGCGCATTGAAGCCGGGCGCCGCGCCGGGGAGCTAACGGAGATCATCAACACTCCGGCCCGCAAGTACGAGCGCAAGCGCAGCGCCCCCCTGCTGCGCCCGGGCCTCATCGAATTGGCGGAAACCTAGGATTTATCAACGCTGTTTTTGCAATGGCTTGGTGACGCCAATGCAGTCAAAAGCGGCGGCTTCCCGTGCGTCTTTAGGCACTCAGGGCAGCAGCCTTCGACCCGAAAAATTGGCGCGACCTTCCTACAGACAAGGCCCTTGCAATTTGCGCAATCTACGGCCTGATGCCGTTGCATCGAGGGGCACGAACCGTGCTACAGTGGAACTTGCAGCAGAGGCCGCCAATGGACAAATCGACCATCAACATTCTGATCGCCTTAGCCGCCGTCACTCTGACACTGGGGGGCATGATCTACGGTGCCTTCGCCTCGCTACGCGACGAAATGCGCAGCGAACGTCTTGAAACACGCAACGAGATCAGCGAAGTCCGGGGCGAAATCAAGGCCTTCCGCTCCGAGGTCAATGCCCGCCTTCTGGCGCTGGAGCAGAACCAGTCCCGCCTGTTCGGCTACCGGGAGGGCTTTGCGGAAGCCGTCAACATCTCCGCCGCCAGCAAGGAGTGACGCATCACCAGCATTCGTCAATCCCTGAAAGCCGCCAGCATCGCCTCGGCCGGCGGCGCATAGAAGAAGCTGCCGCTAATGGGCTTGGAGTAGCTGAGCAGCCGGTCGCGCAAGCCGGGATCCGCCAAGCCGTACATGGAGTCGAGCAGCCAGCGAAAGCGGTTCCAATCCGCGCTGAAGGCCAGGAAATAAAGGCCCGGGTCCCGCACCCCGCCCACCGGAGCGCTGCGCCGGTAGATCTTCACCGCTTGGCCGGCGCGCTTGATGTCCGTGCGGCTGACATGGCTGTTCGGGGGCATGGCGTCCCCTTCGAGTTCAACGCTGTCCGCCTTGGTGCGGCCGATGACCCGTTCCTGGTCGGCAACCGGCAAGGCGTTGAAGCCGGCTAGGTCGTGAACCCAGCGCTGCGCCATGACGAAGCTGCCGCCGGCGTGGTCGCCCTCGCCGATGATCGCCGCCGTGCGCCGGGCGTCTCCCTTGGGATTGGCGCTGCCATCGACAAAGCCGGTCAGATCGCGGCTGTCACGGAAGCGAAAGCCGTGCTCCTCGCCCGACAGGTCCGCAACTTCAAGCAGCGCTTTCCGCCAAGCGAGCGCCCGGACGAACAGCTCGTCGCGCCGTTTCCCGTGCAGCCAGATGAACAGGTCCCGTTGGGTGGCCGGGGCGCTGAGGCCGTTCACCCCGGCAATGGCCGTGAAATCGGCGGCGCCTTCCGGCGCCGGCACCGCAGACAGGCCGCCGAGCAAGCCGGCGCCGAAGGCGACCACCTGCGCCCCGTCCGGCACCGGCGACGCCGCCAAGCCACGTCCCGGCAGGGAGGCTGGGGCGCCGTACACGGTGAATTCAAGGAAGATGTGATGGGCGCTGTCGTCTTGCAGCACACCGGCCTGACATCGAGCCATCGTCTTCACCCGCTAGGCTAAACAAGCCAAGCATAAACCATCGAACCCGCCGCCGGAGACGCAGCTTGGCGGTGCATGACTTTGGAACGACCCGGAGCGGTTGAAGTCAGCCGCTGGCGGCCTTGGTGCGCCGCACCCGCCGTCCCCCGGCTGCGGCCTTGCCGCCGCGCTTGGCGCTCCCTGCCGCGGCTTTTTTCCGCACCGGCGCCGCCTGGCCCTCCACCCAGTGGCCGTTGCGGTAAAAAGCCTGCCAGCCCGTGGGCTTGCCGTCCCTTTCGGACTGCACGTACTGCTGCTTGGTCTTGCGGCTGAAGCGAATGAATGTGGGCAGGCCTTCCGGGTCCGCCGCCGGCGCGGACAACAGGTACTTGAACTTGGGGTCCAGTTCGTTGGCGTGCGGCAGCAGTTCGGCCACCTTGGGCGGGCGGGTCTCCCGATTCTTGGGGAACTGGCTGGCCGCCAGAAAGATGCCGGAGGCGCCGTCGCGCAGCAGGTAGTGGTCATCCACCGTCTCGCAGCGCAGTTCCGGCATGGGCACCGGATCCGCCTTGGGCGGCGCCGGTTCGCCGTTGCGCAGCAACTTGCGGGTGTTCCTGCAGGCGGTGCAGCCGAAATACTTGCCGAAGCGGCCGGACTTCAACTGCATTTCGGCGCCGCAACGATCGCACTCGATCACCGGCCCCTCGTAGCCCTTGATGCGGAATTGGCCGCGCTCCACCTCAAAGCCGGAGCAGTCCGGGTTGTTGCCGCAGATGTGCAGCTTGCGCTCGGCGTCCACCAAGTAGCCGTTCATCGGCGCACTGCAACGGGGGCACTTGCGCTTGCTGCGCAGCAGCTTGGACTCGCCTTCGTCGTCCTCGGCGACGGCGACGTCCTCGCCGGGAATCAGGTTCAGGGTGCCTTGGCAGCGCTCCTTGGGCGGCAGCCGGTAGCCGGAGCAGCCAAGAAACACGCCGGTGCCGGCGGTTCTTATCTGCATGGGCCGGCCGCACTTCGGGCAGTCGATGTCCGTGTCCGTGGGCAGGTTGGGCCGCATGCCGCCTTCGCTGCGCCGGGCGCTGACCAAGTTGTGGCTGAAGTCCTGGTAGAAAGCGTCCAGCACCGTGCGCCAGCGGGACTTGCCGGCGGCGATCTGGTCAAGTTCGCGCTCCAGTTTGGCGGTGAACCCGTAGTCCAGCAGATCCTGGAACTGCTCCACCAAGCGGTCGTTGACCAGTTCGCCGATCTTCTCCGCATGGAAGCGGCGCTTGGCCAAGGTGACGTAGCCGCGCTCCTGAATGGTGGAGATGATGGCGGCGTAGGTGGAGGGCCGGCCGATGCCGCGCTTCTCCAGCTCCCGCACCAGGCTGGCTTCGCCGTAGCGGGGCGGCGGCTTGGTGAAGTGCTGCGTGGCTTCGGCGTCGGCGAATTCCAGCGCCTCGCCAACGGCCAGGTCCGGCAACGGCCTGTCTTCTTCGTTGCGGGCCAAGGGCGGCAGTGCGCGCGTGTGGCCGTCGAACAGCTGGATGCGGCCGCGGATGCGCAGCTCAAAATCGCCCCCTGCGACGAGCACGGTGGTGGCCAGATACTCCGCATCCGGCATCTGGCAGGCGATGAACTGGCGGCGGATCAGGTCGTAGAGGCGCACCGCCTCCGGGACAACCCCGGCCAGTTGCTCAGGCGCCGTGCCGACGTTGGACGGGCGGATGGCTTCATGGGCCTCCTGGGCGGAGGCTTTGCTGGCGTAGAACCTGGGCTTGGCCGGCAGGTACTTGTCCCCGTAACTTGCGCCGATGTGCCCCCGGCAGGCGGCCACGGCTTCGCCGCTCAAACTGGTGGAGTCCGTGCGCATGTAGGTGATGTAGCCGGCCTCGTACAGGCGTTGCGCCAAGTTCATCGTTCTCTTGACGCTGTAGCCCAAGCGGGCGCTGGCGGCCTGCTGCAAGGTGGAGGTGATGAACGGCGGATTGGGGCGGGTCTTGGTCGGCCGGTCGTTGCGGGCGCTGACCTCGAAAGCGCCCTCGCGCCCAGCCCGCCGCAGCCGGGCCAAGGCGTCCTCGGCGGCTTCCCGGTTGCCGGGGCGAAAGTCCTTGCCGCCGTCCTTGACAACCTGAAAGCGCAGCGCATCGGCCTCGCCGGCCCGCTGCAAGTCCGCAAACAGCTCCCAATACTCCTCCGGCTTGAACGCCCGGATCTCCCGTTCCCGCTCCACCACCAAGCGCACCGCCACGGACTGCACCCGACCGGCCGAAAGACCTCTGGCCACCTTGGCCCAGAGCAGGGGCGAAAGCTCGAAGCCCACCACCCGGTCCAGAAAGCGGCGCGCCTGCTGGGCCTGCACCCGGTTCATGTCCAGTTCCGCGGGGGCGCGGAACGCCTCCTGAATGGACTTGCGGGTGATCTCGTTGAAGATGACGCGGCGATAGCGGTTGGGCGAGCCGCCGATGGTTTCGCGCAGATGCCAAGCGATGGCTTCGCCCTCCCGATCCAAGTCCGTCGCCAGATAGACGGCCTCGGCGCCGGCCGCCAGCCGGGACAGTTCCTCCACCACCTTCTCCTTACCGGGCAGCACTTCGTAACGCGCTTTCCAGCCATCGTCAGGGTTGACCCCCATGCGTCTGATGAGTTGCTGCCGCGCCAGCTTCTCACGCTGCGCGGCCCGCTCCGCCGCGGACCGGGTGCGGGCCTTGTCCTTGCCCCCCTTTGCGGCCCCGCCTTGGGCGGCGTCCTTGCCGCTCCCGCCGGCCGGCAGGTCACGAATGTGGCCGACGCTGGACTTGACGACGTAGCCCTTGCCTAGGTAGCGGTTGATGGTGCGGGCCTTCGCCGGCGATTCGACGATGACGAGTGATCGGGCCAAGGCTGATTCCTTGCGTTGCTTGGGGCGGTGCGCCCGAATGGGCGGCGTTTATACGGCTAGCGGAAAACCGCTGTCAAGACGCCAATGCGGCGAAAGGGTTGCGGCGGCGCCATTTGGAGGAGGGAACGCCAAGGCTAATGATGCAGCCAATCATGTTCGTCTTGGTTGGACGCAGGCCGAGTTGGTCAGCAGCTTGGCGTTTGCCGCGCCGGAATAGACTTTGCCTTTTGGCTGGATGATTTTCCTGTCCCTGAAGTCATCCATAAGGCTCCTGTCCCCAGTGTAGAGAAGTCGGGCGCCGCTTGCTCGCGCCAGTGCAAGCACATGGGCGTCGTTGGAGCGCAGGTTGCCATCGGCCTGCAAGGCCTGCTCATCGGCGACGAACCGTTCAGCGGGAATCAGCCTCGCCTTGCCCGAGCGAACGTAATCCGCCAACTTGGCGCGCCTTTTGCCCATGACTTCCGTTGCAAAGCGCCCGCCGGTCGAGTACAGGATGACTCCACTGCCTTGGCGACGGTTCAGCCAATTGTGTATCGGCGCGGAGTCCTCATGGGGCGGCTCGGCGAGAAACTGCCCCAGCTTGTTGGCATCCACGATGATGCACATGCCCAAGACGCTCAGTCGGCAAAGCCGAGCAGGCGGTCCGTCTCCTTGGCGAAGAAGTCTCGGTATCCCGGGGGTGCGTCTAGCAGATTGCCGTCTTTATCAAGGCTCATATTGTGGATCTTCGCCGCCCTGCCATTGGGTTCAAAGTAGAGAATGGAGACGTCGTCGGGCTTCAACCGGCCTTGCCGCACCGCAATGCGGACGCGGTCAACAATGTAGTCGCTGTGCGTCTCGATCAGGAACCGGCTGCCGCGCTTCCTGAACGCCTCCATAAACAGGTTGGCGAGCTGGGCTTGGCCGCGGGGGTGCAAATGCACCTCCGGCTGCTGCAGCAGGAATGTCCTCTCGTCGCCGCCGTTCCGCCTCCTGCCCCGGGCCGGCTCCTCCGTCATGATGTCCACCAAGATCGGCAGGCTTTGGCTGACGCCGTACCCCACATCCATGATGTTGGCGTGCGGCCCGGAGCGCACCTTGACCTGCAACTGAAAAGGGTCGCTCATCTGCTTGCCGTGGCTTTTCACCTTGATGTCCGAGAACAAGCCGGAGTCGCGCCCAAAAGCGACGAGTTCACTGTGGAGTGAATCCCAATGGCGCTTGTCGGTGCGGTCCAGGCGCATCATCAGCATCGGCGTGTGCTCCCCCTCGGGCGAGGCGGTCTCCCGAACGGGATCATAGGTGCGCTTGGGCTTCGAGCGCAGCGGCGCCACGGGTATCAACTGGGAGAGGTTCGGCCCGCCAACATGGAATGGCAACCGGATTGCGCGGGCCTGTTTACCACCAACGGAAGACCGTCCGGACCGGCGTGGTTTGGCTAGGTCGTTCAGATAGTTTCTGACAGGCGCCAATTTTTGCACAACGCTGGACCTTGACTTCCGGTCTCCAGAGATAAGCTCCGGGTAATTCAACGGAATGCCCATTTGGCCCAAGGGGACTTCGCCAATCTCCATGTGGTAGCCCGGCATCTCCAAGAGAGTGTTTTCGGCGACTTGTCGAAGTTGCAGGAACGAATCGGCGTCGAACTGGAACCGGAGCGCGGAAACCACGGGTTGCGAGCCCTGTTCGCTGAATGCGGCGATCAATTCATAGGGCGGCATGCCGCTGTCGGGCTCTTGTACATCAAGCCCCAACTTGAATTCATCAATGCGTCCCTTGGGGCCAAGCCTCGAACGCACGATGTCCCGAAAGGAGCCCATGGTGAAGGGCTCCTCGTTAAAGTCGGGCGCACGGTCCAGCAGGCCGGCCAAAGGGTCAAAGCTGCGCCCGGAGAATACCCGATGCAGCACGCGGTAGCAGCCCAAGAAGGTGGTCTTGCCGGTGCTGTTCTCCCCCACCAGCAGGGTAATGGGCCGCAGCCGGCCGCGCTGCTCGCCTTCAAAGCAGCGCACGTCCCGCAGGATGAATTCCCTCGGATGGTCCACAGCCACAGCCTCCTGGTTTGGAACGCGACCCTTCCGCCAACCGCCCCGGCCTTGGCCATCGGCGCCTGTGGCGAGCTTGGGGCAACGGCGGCAGTCGATTCTGATGGGCCATATTAGGCGCAAGCAGGCATGGATAGTCAAACCGCTGAGGGGGTTCGGGGTTGATTGCGGACCTCCGCCTCCCAAGCCCCAACCGTCTTGGCGATTTCCGTCAGCGCCGCCTTGATGCCGGCCACGGAGTCCACTTGGGCGGGGTAGCTCTCCAGCCAGCAGCAGCCCAGCGAGCGGCCTTGGCGGTCAATCGCCACGGCGTCCTCCGGCAGTTGGGCGAGCAGGGGCAGCAGTTGCGCAGCCAGTTCCTCAGGAGGCGGCGCATCCGCATCGGAGCGCCAACCAGCCGGGCCGCGCAGCAGCCGCCAGTTGCCGGCCGCGCCAAGCGCAGCGCTGCTTGACGGCGTTTCGGCGGCTTCCTCCGCTTGGGCGTCGCCTAGCGCAGGGGCGACGTCCGCCGCATTCGCCGGAAGATGGCGCTGCAACTCCAACGCAAGGGGCACGGCATAGCGGACGCTTGGATGCATCGGCTTGCGGATGCGCCCGCCGGCGGTCACTCGCTCCCCCAGGTCCGCGCCGAGCTTGGGGACAGGCCGCAGCTCCACGCTCAAGCCCAAGCGCCGCGCCTGGGTTCGCAAAGCCGCCAGCCGACGCTCCCGTTTGCTGGGCAGCAACAGGAAGACGGGGCCGAAGGCCACCGCCAGGACAGCCAAAATTACTAGCCATATCAGAAGGTTATCCATAATCAGCGGCCTTGCCGCCTAAAGGCCCGCCCCTCCTGCGTTGCCGCTCCACCCCTTACAGCGCCCCTGGACCTCCTCGAACCGCAGCCGCCGCACCTCCCGCCGCAAGCTGTGCGGACCCATGCCGCCACTCCATGCCGCAAAACAGGGCGTGGCGGCGGACCACAACACGACACTTTGTTTGTTCGCAACACAACCCGCCGTACGGGATCACCGACCTTCCGGACTTTTCCCGTCACCGTCAGCGCCCTGGCTCAAAAGCCGGCTGCGAGCCCTTCCTTGCGGTGGTCGGAACCGCCGATGCAGCCGTCCTTGGTCCTTAGGATGAGCTGGGCGCCGCCGAAGATGCGCTCGCGGTCGTCAAAGCGCACCTTGTGGCCGCGCGCCGCCAGGTCCTTGGCCACTTTGCGGCTGAAGCCCCTCTCCAAGCCCAGGCTGAAATCCGCGTAAACGTGCCAGCGGGGAGCGTCGCTGGCGGCTTGCGGATTTTGCCCGTGGTCAAAGATGCGCCGCACCATCTGCACATGCCCCTGGTGCTGCATGTGGCCGCCCATCACGCCGAAACTTAGGCGGGGCGCTCCCGCCTCGGTGACAAAGCCGGGAATGATGGTGTGGAACGGCCGCTTGCCGGGGCCGACTCGGTTGGGGTGGCCGGGCGTCAGCACGAAGCCGGCGCCGCGGTTCTGCATGGCGATGCCGGTGCCGGGAACGACGATGCCGGAACCGAAGCCGAAGTAGTTGGACTGAATCATGGACACCATCATGCCGGAGGCGTCGGCGGCGGTCAGATAGACCGTGTCCCGGCTGGTCGGCAACGCGGCTGGGGGAAGGGCGGCGGCTCGGTCGCCGATGCCGGCCGCCGCCCGCGCCAAGGACCGCTCGTCGAGCAGTTCCGCCGCGGTTCTACGCATGGCGGCTGGGTCCGCGATCTGCTCAAAGGCCGCCCGGATGGCGATCTTCATGGCTTCCACTTCCAGATGGACGGCTGCGGTCGAATCCAAGGCTCCAACCTCCCGATGCCGCAGGATGCCCAAGGCGATCAAGGCGGCCAAGCCCTGTCCGTTCGGCGGCGCCTCATGCGCGGTGACTTGCCGGTAGTCTTGGCTCAAGGGATCGACCCATTCGGCCTGATGGCCTGCAAGGTCGGCTTGGGTCAAGGCGCCGCCGGCCTTGGCGGCGGCCTCGGAGATCTTTGCGGCCAATGCGCCGCGGTAGAAGGACTCGCCCCTGGTGTCCGCTATTTCGCTCAACGTTTTGGCCAGTTCAGGGCGGCGGAACCGCTCACCGGGATTCGGGGCCGGCAGAAAGTGGGCGGCGAAGTCCGGGAATTGACCGTAGTGGCGCTCCGCAAGCCGCCAATGGCGGGCGGTCTTCGGCCCCACTTGGAAGCCGTTGTCGGCATAGTCGATGGCGGCCTTGAAGAGGCTGGCGAAGGGCCGGCGGCCAAACCTTTCCGACAGCGCCGCCCAAGCGCTGACGGCGCCGGGCACGGTGACCGAGTCCCAGCCGGTGAGGGGCATGGCCTTGGCTCCGGCGAAGCGCTCCGGGGTCCAAGCGGCGGGGGAGCGCCCGGAGGCGTTCAGCCCGACAAGCCGGGCACCGTCCCAGAGCAAGGCGAAGGCGTCGCTGCCGACGCCGTTGTTGTTGGGCTCCACCACGGTGAGCGCAATGGCGGCGGCCAAGGCGGCATCCACTGCGTTGCCGCCATCCCGCAGAGCGTTCAACCCAGCCTGCACCGCTAGGGGCTGCGAGGTGGCCACCAAGTTGGCGGCGCAGACCGGCGAGCGGGCGGAAGGATAGGGCTGCTCGAAACTGACCACCAAGGCATCTTAGCAAAGCCGCCGCGTCAAATGTGCAGCTTATTGATTTCAATAGCTTTTTTCCGAAAGCCGCAGTTTCTTGGCTACGGTTTTGGTTGCATGGCGGGAAACTTCCCGCCGCGGTGTTGTCAACCCGCCCGCTAGTGGCGGCGCCTGAATTCAGCCCAGGTCGAACCAATCGATGGGCGTTGCGCCTCGGCTCTGCAAGTAGGCGTTGGCGGCGGAGAAGTGCTTGCAGCCGAAGAAGCCCCGGTGGGCGGAAAGGGGCGAGGGATGCGGGGCGGTCAGGACGCAGTGGCGGCTGCGCTCCACGATGGCGCCCTTCTTCTGCGCGTAGCTGCCCCAGAGCATGAAGACCAACCCTTCGCGCTCGCGGTTGAGCACCTGCACGATCTCGTCGGTGAAGGTCTCCCAGCCCTGGCCTTGGTGGGAGCCGGCCCGGCCCCGCTCCACAGTCAGCACCGCGTTCAGCAGCAGCACACCCTGCTTGGCCCAAGCTTCCAGGCAGCCGCGGTCGTCGTATAGTTGACGTTCGGGGGCGCCGAGATCGTCGTTGATTTCACGAAAGATGTTGACCAAGGACGGCGGCAAGTCCACGCCGGGGCGCACGGAGAAGCACAGACCGTGGGCTTGGCCGGGGCCGTGGTAGGGGTCCTGGCCGATGATGACCACCTTGACGTCCGGCAGCGGCGTCAGGTCGAGGGCGGCGAAGATGCGCTCCCCCTGCGGATAGATCACCTTCTTCGCCTGCTTCTCCTGCTGCAGGAATGCGCGCAGCCGCTGCATGTAGCCCTTCTCGAACTCGCCGAGCAGGGCGGCCTTCCAGGACGCCTCCAGGCGCACGCGCTCGGCGGCGCTTGCCGCGCTCATTCGGGCACCTCCGGTTGCGCCGACAAGGGGCGCAGCAGCGGAAACAGCAGCACGTCGCGGATGGACGGCGAATCCGTCAGCAGCATCACCAAGCGGTCCACGCCGATGCCCTCCCCGGCGGTGGGCGGCAGGCCGTGCTCCAAGGCGGTGATGTAGTCTTGGTCGAAGTGCATGGCTTCGGCGTCCCCGGCCTGCTTGCGCTCCGCTTGGCGGCGGAAGCGGTCGGCTTGGTCCTCCGGGTCGTTCAGTTCGCTGAAGCCGTTGGCGACCTCCCGCCCGCAAACGAACAGTTCAAAGCGGTCGGCGACGAAGGGGTTGGCGTCATTGCGCCGGGACAGGGGCGAGACCTCCGCCGGATGCTCGGTGATGAAGGTGGGGGCGGACAGCCGGCGTTCCACCGCCGCCTCAAAGACCTCCATTTGCAGCTTGCCCAAGCCCCAAGCGTCCTCCACCGCAGCGCCGCGCTTGCGCAGCAGCCCCCGCAGGCGGTCTTCGTCCTCCGCCTCCCTCTCGGTCAGGGCGGCGTAGTGCGCCAAGGACTCCGCCAAGGTCATGCGCTCAAAGCCGCCCTTGCGGAAGGCGAGCCTTGCGCCTTGGTAGGAAAAGCCTTGGTCGCCGAACAGCTCCCGGTCCAATTTTTCCAGCAGCTCCTCGGTCAGTTCCATCAGGTCCCGATAGTCGCGGTAGGCCCAATAGAACTCCAGCATGGTGAATTCGGGGTTGTGCTTGGTGGAGAGCCCTTCGTTGCGGAAGTTGCGGTTGATCTCGAACACCCGCTCGAAGCCGCCGATGGTCAGGCGTTTCAGGAAAAGCTCCGGCGCCACCCGCAGGTAGAGGGGCAAGTCCAAGGCGTTGTGGTGGGTGACGAAGGGTTCCGCGTTGGCGCCGCCGGGGATGAGGTGCATCATGGGCGTCTCCACCTCCAGAAAGTCCCGCTCCAGGAAGAACCCCCGCAATTCCTGCACGATGCGGGAGCGCAGGGCGAAGGTGGCGCGGGCCTGCTCGTTCATGATGCAGTCCAAGTAGCGCTGGCGGTAGCGGGTTTCGGTGTCCGCCAAGCCGTGGAACTTCTCCGGCAGGGGGCGCAGGCACTTGCTCAGCAGCACCACCTCGGCGGCGCGCACGGTCAGTTCGCCTTGGTTGGTGCGCATCAGCCGGCCGCGCACGCCGGCGATGTCGCCAATGTCCCATAGGTCCCTGAACCCTTGATAGGCGTCTGCGCCCAAGTCAGTTTGGGTGAAGTAGCACTGAATGCGCCCGGCACCGTCCTGCAGGCTGATGAAGCTGGCCTTGCCCAACACCCGGCGCAGCATCACCCGCCCCGCCACGGCCACATCCTTGGGCTGCGCGGCAAGCGCCTCCTTGTCCCAATCCTTATAACGGGCGTGCAGGTTCCGGGAGTCGGCGTCCGGGCGGAAGTCGTTGGCGAAGGCGCCGCCGCCCGCCCGCCAGCGGGCGCTGCGCCGCCGCCGCGTCCGCAGGCTGTCCCGCTCTTCGCCCATCGCCGCCAAGCCCTACAGCCCAGCCTTGAGGCTGGCCTCCATAAAGGCGTTCAGGTCGCCGTCCAGCACGGCGTTGGGGTCGCTGCGCTCCACCAGGGTGCGCAAGTCCTTGACCCGGGATTGGTCGAGCACATAGGAGCGAATCTGGCTGCCCCAGCCTATGTCCGCCTTGGCGTCCTCAATGGCCTGTTGCTCCGCCCGGCGCTCCAGCATCCGCAGTTCATAGAGCTTGGCCCGCAACTGCTTGAACGCCCGGTCCTTGTTCTGGTGCTGGGAACGCTCACTCTGGCACTGCACCACGGTGTTGGTGGGCAAATGGGTGAGGCGCACGGCGGAGTCCGTGCGGTTGACGTGCTGGCCGCCGGCGCCGCTGGCGCGGTAGGTGTCCACCCGCACCTCCGCGGGATTGACGTCCACCACGATGTGGTCGTCGATCTCCGGGGAGACGAACACCGAGGCGAAGGAGGTGTGGCGGCGGTTGCCGGAATCAAACGGGGATTTGCGCACCAAGCGGTGAACGCCGGTCTCCGTGCGCAGCCAGCCGAAGGCGTAGGCGCCGTTGAACTGCACCGTCGCGCTCTTTATTCCGGCCACTTCACCAGCGGAAAGCTCCACGATGTGCGCCTTGAAATGCTGTTTTTCAGCCCAGCGCAGGTACATGCGCAGCAGCATTTCCGCCCAATCCTGGGCCTCGGTGCCGCCGGAGCCGGACTGGATGTCCACAAAGGCGCCATGAGCGTCCATCTCCCCCTGAAACATGCGCCGGAACTCCAACTGGCCGAGGCGCTCGTCAAAGCCGTCCAATTCCTGATCGACCTCCGCCAAGGCGCCGCGGTCGCCCTCCGCGGCGGCCAGTTCGGCCAGTTCAGCGAACTCCTGCAGGCCGTCGCCCAGGTCGGTCAGCACCGTTACGGTTTCGGCGAGGTTGGCCCGCTCCTGGGCTAGCGCCTGGGCCTTCTCCTGATCTTCCCAAACCGACGGAACGGCAAGTTCCCGCTCGACCTCCTCAAGCCGCTCCCGGCGTTTGTTGAAGTCAAAGATACCCCCGAAGCGCCGCGGCGCGGTCGCTCAGCTGCTTGACCCGTTCTCTGATGGAGGTGATTTCAGGCATGGGATTCCCGCCAAGGTGAAACATCAGGAAGGGAAGCAGTATAACGCCAGTTCACTCCCCTAGGAACAACCTGATCTCGTTCAGTCAGAGTCTTCTCAAAGTCGTGCGCACGCTTTAATGGTGGGATGAACATCCAAAATGAACCGGGAAAATTCACGGATGGTGGGAACATCCGCATTCCAAAGGCGTAATAAGGAACGCCTAGGTGGGAGAAATGCAAGCCCCCGGCGGACTTTGGAATAGCCCTGTCTCGTTCAGCACATTTTTGGGACCGGGTCTGACCTTCCTTCGGCAGGGATTGAAGGCACTCCATTGCGAAAAGGAAGATTCCCGCCGTAGCGCGAACGCGAAAAGCCATGCCGATTGTTCCTAGACGTACTACGAAACGTTCGGGTCGTATGAAGTTGACCACGGCAGAGACCCTTCGTTGAAAAAATGCTACTAGAATGCCTTACACCCCCGCCGTTAGTCACAGCTTCAGTTTGCCTGAACCGCGCCCGCCAAGCCAGCTTGGCGGGCGCCTTTCCGTCAGCTTCCCGTCAGAGGAAGCCAGTGCCATAAGTAAGTGAGTCTAGACAGAGACAAGCTCATTGCAGAAAGATCAATGAGTTGCGAATAACTACAAAATCGCCCTGACGGTTTCAGCGCCCCGGCGAATGCACGGGCGTTCATTGAGCGGCTTCGATTTGCGTGACCCGCAGTTGCAGGGTCTGGCCTTGGTAGTTGTTGACGTCCAAGGCGTACACCACCCGCACCCGCTTGCAGCCGCTCAAGGGCGGTTGCCCGAAGGCGATGGCGCCGAGCAGGCGATCGGCGCAGCGCAACGTCAGTTTAAGGTGCTCGTCGCCGACCACTCGCTGGCTGACCAAATCGAACTCGCCGTGGAAGCGAGGCTCCGGGAACCCTTGGCCCCAAGGTCCGGCGGCGGCCAGCGCCAAGGCGTTTGCCAACGTCAACTCCTCCGCCTCAAGTTCGCCGTCCGTCTCCACCTTGGACTGCAGGGCCGCAGCCGGCAGCCGGCGGCGCACCTCCTCGTCGAAAGCCTTGGCGAACCGTTCAAGGGCATGGCGGCTGATGCTCATGCCGGCGGCCATGGCGTGGCCGCCGAACTTGCTCAGCAGCGCTGGATTGCGGGCGGCAATGGCGTCCAAGGCGTCGCGGATGTGCAGTTCCGGCAGGGAGCGGGCGGAGCCCTTCAACTCCCCGCCGTTGCCGCCTTCGGCAAATGCGACCACCGGGCGATGGCAGCGCTCCCGTAGGCGGCCGGCGATCAGGCCGACCACGCCCTCATGCCAGGACGGGTCGAACACGACGACGCCGAAGCGGTCGTCCGCATCAACCGGATGCCGGGCCAGCAGCAGTTCGGCGTCCGCCAGCATGGACTGCTCGATTTCCCGCCGCTCTCGATTCAAGGCGTCCAGCTGCACCGCGCACTCCCTAGCGTCATCCAAGGACGACGCCAACAGGCAGCGGATGCCGACGGTCATGTCGCGCAAACGGCCCGCCGCGTTCAGCCTGGGGCCTAGCGCAAAACCCAAATCGGCGGCGCTCAAACCGGACAGCGCCCGACGGCCCACTTCCGCCAAGGCGACAATGCCGGGCCGGCAGCGCCCCCGGCGCATGCGCAGCAGGCCCTGATGCACCAACCGGCGGTTGTTCTGGTCCAAGGGCGCCACGTCGGCGACCGTGCCCAGCGCCACCAGATCAAGCCACTGCGCCAAGTTCGGCTCCTCGGGGCCTGCGCCGTCAAACCAGCCGCAATCGCGCAGCAGGGTGCGGGTTTGGCTGAGCACGTAGTAGATGACGCCGACGCCGGCCAAGGCCTTGCTGGGAAAGGCGCATCCGGGGGCGTTCGGGTTGACGATGGCGTAGGCCGGCGGCAACTCGGCGCCCGGCAGATGATGGTCCGTGACGATGACATCGACACCCGCTCGGTTCGCCCGCTGCACGCCGGCGACGCTGGAGATGCCGTTATCGACGGTGATGATGAGGTGCGGAGCGCGGGCCAGCGCCAGTTCGACGATTTCCGGCGACAGGCCGTAGCCGAACTCAAAGCGGTTCGGCACTACGAAATCCAGGTTCTCGGCACCGAAGGCCCGCAACAGGGAGACGCCCAAGGCCACCGAGGTGGCGCCGTCCGCGTCGTAGTCGCCCACGAACAGAATGCGCTGGCCCTCCCGCACCGCCAAGGCGATGCGCTCCGCCGCCTTGTCGATCTGGCGCAGCTTGGCGGGCCGCTCCAGCCCGGCGAGGGCAAGGTCCAGGTCGGCGGCGCTGCGCACACCCCGGGCGCCGTAAATGCGCCGCAGGAAGGCCGGCACCCCTGGCAGGTCAGGCGCCGGCCCGGTGCGTTCAATGATTTGCTTGACTGCGCTCACCCGCCGCCCGCCGAGCCAAGCCAAACCTCAACGGCAACTCCGGGCGCCGCAGCGAATGCTGCAAATGGCCGGAGCACAGGCGCTTCGTTCAAGATCGCAAATCCCCGCCAGGAAAGCCAACGACCAAAGCGCCCGTGCAGCCTCGCCTTGCCGGCCCCGCACTTGGAAACTGTCCCACAAATATGGTTCCGCAATGGTCGGAGCGTTGTTCGAGCTATGTGAACCGCCGCTCGACCCGGATGCGGGCGATGTCGCCCACGACTTCCGGCAGTTCCTGCACCTGCTGCAAGGCGGCGGCCATGGCCCCCTCCGCCACGGGCGCAGTGAGGATGACGATGGGCACCCAGGACGCGCCGCCGGCGCCGGAGCGAACGGCGCCCGGGCGCTGAATGGCGCCTTCAATGCTGATGCCGTACCGACCGAGGATGGCGGCCACTTCCGCAAAAACGCCCGGCGCATCCCGGCTGGGGATCCTTAGGTAGAAGGCGGAAACGACGCGCTCAATCGGCAGCACGGGCTGCTGCTTGGCGCCCGTGCAGCAAGCTGGGGCATCGCCATGGGCGATGGCGATCAAGTCGGCCGCCACCTTTCGCGACGGCGGCACTGTCGGCAACGTCATTGAATCGCCATGGGCGATGGCGATCAAGTCGGCCGCCACGGCCGATGCGGTGGGCATGGCGCCGGCACCGGCGCCGTAGTAGAGCGTTGGGCCGATTCCCTCGCCGTCGATCCAAACGGCGTTCATTACCCCGGAAACGCCCGCCAACAAACTGCTTTCCGGCACCAAGGTTGGGTGAACGCGGGCCTCCACGCCGCCTTCCACTCGACGGGCGATGGCCAAGTGCTTGAGGCGGTAGCCCAGTTCCTCCGCATAGCTTAGGTCCTCCTTGGCGACGGCGGAGATGCCCTCGGTGTAAACCGCATCGAACCTGAAGTCCATGTCGAAGGCCAGCGCCGCCAATATGGTCAGCTTGTGGGCGGCGTCGATTCCCTCCACGTCATAGGTTGGGTCGGCCTCGGCGAAGCCCTGCGCCTGAGCTTGGCTGAGCGCCGCCTGAAAGGAAACGCCATGCTGCGCCATGGCCGTCAGAATGTAGTTCGAGGTGCCGTTGACGATGCCCGCGACCTCCTGCACTCGGTTGGCCGCCAAGCCCCGCATGAGTGCGCCGAGCACCGGAACGCCGCCGGCAACGGCCGCTTCAAAACCCAAGGCCGCTCCTTGGGTTTGCGCCAAACCCAGCAGTTCGCCGCCGTGACGGGCCAAGACGGCCTTGTTGGCCGTCACCACTGACTGCCCGCCTTGCAGCGCCCGGCGCACCAACTCCAGGGCGCGGTCCTCGCCGCCTATGAGTTCAACGACGACGTCGATGTCCGGGTCATGCAGGGCGTTGAGGTCCGTGGTGAAGGCGGCGCCGCCCAAATCGACCCCCGGCTTGGGCGAGCGGCTGGCCACCCGCACCAAGGACAGCGGCCGGCCCGCCCGCCGCGCCAGCGCGTCAGCGTTGTCGCGCAGCAAAGCAACCACCCCGCCGGCCACGGTGCCGAGGCCGGCGACGCCGATTCTCAAGGGCTGCAAACTGCCGGCGGCCCTCTCCGAACGGTACACTACAGGCCCAAGGCGTCCGCCAGCTGGGCCGCCGGCATGTAGCCGGGCAGCAGCTTGCCTGCCTCGGTCACCAGCGCCGGAGTGCCGGTCACGCCTAGGTCAACGCCAAGCTCGTACTGGGCCGTCACCGGGTTTGGGCAGGTGCGGTCAGGCACGCTGTTGCCGCGCTTCAGTTCCGTGATGGCCTTGTGCGGTTCATCGGCGCACCAAGCGGAAACGGTCTTTTCAAACGAGCGGGAGCCGGGGCCGGCGCGCGGGAAGGCCAGATAGCGCACCTCAATGCCGAGGGCGTTGATCTCATCCATTTCCTGATGCAGCTTGCGGCAGTAGCCGCAGTCCACGTCCGTGAAGACGACGACGGAGGTCTTCACCTCGCCTTTCGGGGAGAAGATGACCATGTCGCCGGAGTCCACCTCATCGAGCAGATGCTTGCGGCGCAAGGCCCGGCGCTCCTCCGTGCGGTTGACCAAGCCGTCCGCGCCAAACTCCAGCAGGTCCCCCAACAGCAGGTGGCGGCCGTCGGCGCTGCCGTAGAGCAGCTGGCCATTGCCGTACTCCACCAACACCATGCCGGGGATGACGCTCTCCGCCACCACCTTCGCCTTCCCATCCGGAACGACGGAGCTCAGGTTGGCGAGCAGGGCCTCGTAGTCCTGCGCACCAAGCGGCAAGGCCGCGCCAAGGCCAACAACAGCCAGCGCGATTCGCAAAATCCGGTTCATAACGACTCCTGCAAGGGGATGGCTGCACAGGCTACCACAGCACCCAGAGGAGGGGCCGTTTCTTGCGTCAGTTTGAGGGCTTGGTTAAGGTGGATTCCCTTGCCGACCAATCCCGTAAGCCAAGGCGGGCGTGGACCCACCTAGCGCCGAGTGCGGCCTTTCGTGGTTGTGGAACGCCATCCATTGAGACCTTCGTCCCAGACGCCATGAGAACCAATAGGCACCAGCCCCGCATAGGCGCACCCCGAAGGCTAAGGCGCACTATGAAATGTTCGGTTCGCCATGCTCGCCCCTATGAAACGTTCGGGTCGTACAAAACCAGACCCGGTCCTTCGACACGTACGGTGCTTGCAGGTTGGTTTAAGTTAGCTTCGGTAACTGCGAATTCCACCAAATGCAGCTTAGGCTTGCGCCAAGGCCGCTTGCCCGACGGCTTGCGTTCCGTGCGGGGCGTCGGTTCCGTACCCCCCCCCCCCCCCCGATCTGTTCGCTTTTGCTCATTGGTCCGCACTCCTAGTTGAAGGGTGCGCCCTTGGCGGGCATGGACGCATAGGCGCCCAGGATGGAAGGCGTGCCCCGCCAAAGGCGCAAGCGAGATGGTACAGGGTTCCGGTTCGCCATGCTAGCCGCCCATCAATGATTCAAGCGCACTTGCCATTGAGAGGCCAAGCGAAACAACCAGCATCATGTCCTTGGCCACCTTAGGCAAGCCTCGGTCGGCATGCAAAACGCCTGTCGTGGCGGCCCCGCGCTTCCAAGGCGCGCTCGAAGCTCACCAAGCGGCGGATGAGAGCGTTGTAGCGGGAATGGGCGTCTGGGTGGGCGGCGGCGATGGCTTCATACAGGGCAAGCTCGGGGTGTTTCGGCAAAGCCGGTGCGTCGGGCAGCACGAGACCAGCGGCGCGCAGCCGTCGTGCGCCGATTGCCACCAGCAGCGCCTCCGGGGTGAACCCGTCCTGCTCGCCCTGCGCTAAGGCGTCCAGTGCATCCAGCCCAGCCAGCACTAGGTCTGCGCCTGGCAGGTCCGTCAGCGCCGTGCGCTGCTCGCCCGGGGTCACCGCCGTTAGCCCCCGCCCATTGCACTCGCCGCCGCTCGCACTCGGCTGGCGAAGCTGGCAACGTCGACGGCCGGATATCGCGGGAGGTTCGGTTCGATTGCGTTGAACATCGCAGCCAATGTCCGGCCCTCGATCAAGCCGTGCTGGTGCATCGCGCGAACGTCGCCCCGGTCCGTTTCGTGGTCGCGTTCAATTTTCGCCAGCGCTTGGGCGTGGAAGTCGTAGTGGCGGAACACCACCGGCCCATGCTGCGCAACGAACGGGCTGCGCTCCCGCCAATTCGGCAGCGGCGGAATGAAGTCGTCCGGCGCGGCCAGTTCAATGTTGATGTTGAGCGCTTCCTTGGCTTGGGCGATGGCTTGGAACACCCCCGGCGGCTCGGGCGCCAGCTTGAGGTCCACATCCACGGTCGTGTCGCGCCACCCCACCAGCACCGCCGAGGCGCCGCCCACCAGATAGATTTGCCCCGGCCCTTGCAGTGAACGCGAACCAAGTATCGAGCGCCCGGCGTGCCTTCCCGCTCTTCGGCTAGACGCTGCGCCTCATGGTGGATGTTTGAGTTGTCCCAATAGACGAACACTTGGTTCATTGCGCCGCTCCCGCCGCCCTTCGACCTCGTTGCGGCAGTGTACTGAAGAAGGGTCTCATCTTAAACCTCATGTTAGGGGATCACCGCCGGCTGTGGTTCCGCCCAACGCCGCAAGTTTACCCAACGCCTTGCTGTTGGAAGGCAGTGCCCTTGGCAATACAATCATCCCGTTGGCGGTGCTGGAACTGCATCAAGCCGAAAAATGGGCGGAGGCTCCCCTAGGTGGACGCAGACTGGCTGCCTTTTCATCCCAACCCCTCCAAACCGCATTACGCGCCGCCGTCCGGGGCGGTGGACGCGCACTGCCATGTGTTTGGGCCGGCGGCGGACTTTCCCTTCGCGCCAGAGCGCAAATACACCCCTTGCGACGCCGGCAAGCGGCAGCTTTGGGCGCTGCGGGACCACCTGGGCTTCTCCCGCAACGTCATCGTCCAAGCCACCTGCCACGGCGCGGACAACAGCGCCTTGGTGGATGCCCTCTCGGCGGCAAACGGCTTGGCCCGGGGCGTGGCCACGGTGCATAGGGACGTGACCGACCGGGAACTGCGCATTCTGGACGCCGCCGGGGTGCGCGGCGTACGGTTCAACTTCGTTAAGCGCTTGGTCGATAAGCCGCCTCACGAGGATTTGCGGATCATCGCCGCAAAGGTCGCCCCCTTGGGATGGCATGTCGTGCTCTACTTCGAGGCCGCGGAACTGTCGGAGATCCACGGCTTGGTCACCGCATTGCCAACCCAGGTGGTGGTCGATCACATGGGGCGGCCCGATGTCAGCCTGCCAGTCGAGGGTCCGGAGTTCGGGCGCTTCGTCCGTCTGCTGGCGGAGCAGCCGAACTTCTGGTCCAAGGTGAGCTGTCCGGAGCGGCTGTCCAAAGCGGGTCCCCACGGCTACGAGGACGTCATTCCCTTTTCCCGCCACTTGGTGGAGCGCTTCCCGGACCGGGTGCTTTGGGGCACGGACTGGCCGCATCCCAACATGAAGTCGCACATGCCGGACGACGGCAAGCTGGTGGACCTGATTCCCCGCATCGCCCCAACCCGCGCCCTGCAGCAAGCGCTGCTGGTCGATAATCCGATGCGGCTGTATTGGCCGGAGGAAGCCCCCTAACCTCATGCGGCCGGTCCAAGCCTTAAGAGGCTCGCACTTCTTTCTGGTCTTCCTGGGCGGGCTGATCGCCTTGGCGCCTTTGTCCATGGACGCCTACATGCCGGCCCTGCCGGACATGGCGACCTATTTCGGCGTGGACATCGTCGCCGTCAACCTAACCCTGACCACCTACATACTGGGCAACGCCTTGGGCCAGTTTTTCGGCGGCGCCCTGTCCGACCATTTGGGCCGGCGCCCTGTGGGGCTGGTCGGCTTGCTGGTGTTCACGGCCGCATCCTTGGCGATTGCCGCGGCAAGGGACATCGAGCAGGTGTGGGTGTTGCGGGCGCTGCAGGCATTGGGCGGGGGCGGCGCCTCCGTGGTCTGCATGGCGCAAGTCCGGGACGTTTACCCGCCGGAGCAAGTGCCCAAGAAAATCGCCAACGTGACCCTCGTCATGTTGGTGGCGCCGATGGCGGCGCCAACCCTCGGCGCCCTGCTGATGCAGCTTGGCTGGAAGTCGGTGTTCTACTTCCTCGCCGCCTACACGGGCTGCTACTTGCTGGTCTATTTCCTGCAAGTGCCGGAAACCAACGCCGCCCGGCGCCGCACCCCGACCCTCAGCGCCCTGACAAGCGGCTATCTTGCGGTGTTCCGGCACCGTGTGCGGGGCAGGCCCATCGCCCAGCGAGTGACCGCGTTCAGCGCCTGCGGCGCCGGCATTTTCCTCAGTTATCTGACCAATGCGGCCTTCATCTACATGCAGCACTTCCGCTTGAACGAGTTCGAATTCGCCGCCGCCTTCGCCGCTGGAGGGCTGGCCATCATGGTTGGGAACCGAGTTGCCGCAGCCTTGATGGGCAAGCGCGCGCCCCTGCAAATCCTGCGTTGGGCCAACGCGCTGCACCTTGGCGCGGTTGCCGCGGGCTTGGCCTGCGCATGGCTGCTGCCGCACAGCCTGGCGGCGGGAATGGCCGTGCTGTTGACGATCATGGCCATCGGCGGCGCGGTGGCGCCCTCCGCCTCCGGCTTCTACATGAGCCTGTTCGACGAGAACGCCGGCAGCGCCGCCTCGCTGAACTCCACGGTCACCTTCATTGTCGGCGCCCTGTTCGGAGCGCTGGCCGCCCTGCTCTCCAGCGGGGGCCTGACGCCGATTTTTCTGGTCATGCTGGCGGCGGGGATCTTGGCCCGCTTGGCTTTGCCGCGTCCGGCGGCAGCCGCCTAACGCAAGAACAGTTCGTAGGCCGGGTTGTCCGTCTCCTCCCAGTAGCGGTAGCCGATGCGGTCCAAGTAGGCGGAAAGTTGGCGGCGCTGCCCGGCGTCGGCGTCGAAACCGGCCAGCACCCGCCCCCATGCGGAGCCGTGGTTGCGGTAGTGGAACAGGCTGATGCTCCAGCGGCTGCCGAGTCCGTCCAGGAACTGCATCAGGGCGCCGGGGCGCTCCGGGAACTCGAACCGATACAGAAGCTCCGGCTTGAAGCGAATGGCGTGGCCGCCCACCATGTGCCGCACATGCAGCTTGGCGGTTTCGTTGTCCGTCATGTCCACCACCGGGTAGCCGGCTCGGCGCAAGCGCCGCACCAGGGCTTGGCGGCCGTCAGCCGCGGCGACCTGAACGCCCACATAGACATGGGCTTTGTCCGCATCCGCAAAGCGGTAGTTGAATTCGGTGACCGCGTGGTCCCCCAAGGCGTGGCAGAAGCGGCGGAAGCTGCCGTGCCTCTCCTCTATGGTGACGCCGAGAATGACTTCCCGGCGCTCCCCCACCTCCGCCCGCTCGGCGATGTGCCGCAGCCGGTCGAAGTTCACGTTGGCGCCGCTGATGACGGCCACGAACCGGCGTCCGCGCCGCCGCTCGGTTGCATGGGCTTGCACGTACTTCTTGAGGCCGGCCACCGCCAAGGCCCCGGACGGCTCCGCCACCGAGCGAGTGTCGTCAAAGACATCCTTGATGGCGCCGCAGATCTCGTCGGTGGAGACGGTCACCACCTCGTCCACGCACTGCTGGGCGATCTTGAACGGCAACCGCCCCACCTGCGCCACCGAGACGCCGTCCGCGAAGCGGTCCAGACTGTGCAGGGGCAGCCGCACCCGACGCCCGGCGGCCAAGGCGCCCTGCAAGCAGGCGGAGCCTTCGGCCTCAACGCCCAGCACCCGGGTCCTCGGGCGCAAATACTTCACATAGGCGCCGATGCCGGCGATCAAGCCGCCGCCGCCCACCGGCACAAACACCGCGTCCGGGCCGGGATGCTGATTCATGATCTCCATCCCCACCGTGCCTTGGCCGGCGATGACCTCCGCATCGTCATAGGGATGCACCAGAACGCCGCCCTGCTCCTTGGCCAAGGCTTTGGCCTGCGCCGCCGCCTCGTCGTAGCCGTCCCCGTGGAGGATGACTTCGGCGCCCAGGCGCTTGACGGCGCTGACCTTGATGTTCGGCGTGTTGCGGCCCATAAGGATCTGCGCCTGCAGCCCTAGTTCCCGCGCCGCCAAGGCAACTCCCTGCGCGTGGTTGCCGGCCGAGGCGGCAACCACGCCCTTGGCGCGTTGCCGAGCGGACAGCTGATTCAGCTTGTGGTAGGCGCCGCGCAGCTTGAACGAAAAAATCGGCTGCAAGTCCTCCCGTTTGAGCATAACCTCGTAGCCGTCGCCCAAGCGCTCCGATATTCCCCTGGCGTATTGCAGCGGAGTCTCCACTGCGACGTCGTAAACATGGGCGGCGAGGATTTTCTTGACGTATTGCTCCAGCATGGGATGCGCTCGGGGAAGTGTCGGGGTGGGAGAATAGTATGGCGCAAGACACATTGAAACGCTTGGCCGCCGAAGCGGCGCTGGCGCGCATCGAACCCCGGCTGACGCGCAAAGCCGTGGTCGGCGTCGGCACTGGAAGCACCGCCAACTGCTTCATAGACGCCTTGGCGGCGGTGCGCCACAAGTTTGACGCCGCCGTGGCGAGCAGCGAAGCCAGCGCCGAGCGGCTGGCGCGGCAGGGCGTCGCTGTCCTGGACCTGAATGCGGCGCCGGCGCCGGCGGTCTATGTCGATGGCGCCGACGAAGTGGCGCCGGACCGATGCTTGGTGAAAGGCGGCGGCGGCGCCTTGACCCGGGAAAAAATCGTCGCCGCCAGCGCGGACGAGTTCGTTTGCATCGTTGATGAGTCCAAGCTGGTGCGCCGCTTGGGCGCATTCCCGCTGCCGGTGGAGGTCATCCCCATGGCCCGCGGCTTGGCGGCTAGGGCGCTGGCCCGGCTGGGCGGCGCCCCGGAGTGGCGGCAGGGCTTCACCACGGACAACGGCAACCACATTCTCGACGTTCGCCGCCTGCGAATCGAAGACCCGCTGGCGCTGGAGAAGGAAATCAACAACATTGCCGGCGTCGTCTGCAACGGCCTTTTCGCCGTCAACGCCGCCGATGTGGTCTTGGTCGCCGGCCAGCGAGGCGTCACGCAAATGTAGCTTGGCCGGGCGTTTTGCCCCTTGGCCGGCAAAGCCGCCTAGCCGGCGGCGCGGGCGGCCAGCGCCGCAATGCCCGGCAAAGTCTTGCCTTCCATGTATTCCAGGAAGGCACCGCCGCCGGTGGACCTATAGGAGAGCTCCTGCGCCACGCCGTATTTGTCGATGGCGGCCAAGGTGTCGCCGCCCCCAGCAATGGAGAAGGCCGAACTGCCGGCCACGCCTTCGGCCAGCAACCGAGTGCCTTCGCCGAACTGGTCGAACTCGAACATCCCCACCGGGCCGTTCCAGACAATGGTGCCGGCAGCGGCCAACACCGCCTTGCCGCGGCGGGCGGTTTCCGGGCCGAGGTCGAGAATCAGGTCGTCGTCCTCAACCTCTTGGGCGAGGCGCAGCAACGCCTTCTCATCCACCGCCGCCCGCTTGCCGACCATCCAATCCACAGGCTTAAGGACGTCCGTCTTGTGGGCGATTCGCTCGGCGGCGTTCATCAGCTCGGGCTCATGCAGGGAGGCGCCCACCGGCAAGCCCCCGGCCGCGGCGAAGGTGTTGGCGATGCCGCCGCCGACGATGAGGCGGTCCACCCGCACCGCCAAGCTTTCCAACACCGCCAGCTTGCTGGAGACCTTGGCGCCGCCGACTATTGCCACCAACGGGCGGGCCGGGGCCTGCAGGGCGCGGGCTAGGGCATCGAGCTCCTGCGCCAAAAGCGGGCCGGCGCAGGCGACGGGAGCGTGCCGGGCCACCCCGCACACGGAGGCATGGGAGCGGTGGGCGGCGGCGAAGGCGTCCATCACAAAGACGTCCGCCAGCGCCGCCAACTGCTTGGCCAGACCCTCATCCCCCGCCTTTTCTCCCTCCAGGAACCGAGTGTTCTCCAACAGCGCAATGCGGGCGGTTGAGCGGGCCGCGCCTTCGATGTCCGGCAGCAAACGCACTTGGCGGCCAAGCAGCCGCGAGAGCCGCTCCGCCACCGGAGACAGGGAGAAATCCGGGTCGAACCGGCCTTCGACGGGACGGCCCAAATGGGACATGACGATCGTGCGGGCGCCCTGCTCCAGCGCCCGCCGCAGGGTGGGCAGGGCGGCGCGAATGCGCAGGTCGCTGCTGATCGCGCCGGCGGCGAGCGGCACGTTGAAGTCTTCGCGGACCAGCAGGCGCTTGCCCGCCAAGTCCAACTCCTCCATGCGCTTGAAAGCCGTCATTTGCAGGCCGCTAGGCTGCGCTCGACGGCGGCCACCACATTCTCCACCGTCATGCCCAAGGCGGCCAGGGCTTCGGCGCCGGGAGCGGACAGGCCATAGCCATCGATGCCGACCACCTCGCCGTCCAGGCCGACAAAGCGCCGCCAATAGTCCGGGTGGCCGGCTTCAACGGCGATGCGCACGCGGGCTCGCGAAGGGATGACGGCCTCTTGGTGCGCCTGCTCTGCGGCGAGAAACGCATCGACGCAGGGCATCGACACCACCCGCACGCCTAGGCCGCGCTCCGCCAGCGCCGCTTGCGCCGCCATCGCCAACTGCACTTCCGACCCGGTGGCGATCAGCAAGGCGTCCAGTTGGCCCGCCTCCCTCTTCAGCACATAGCCGCCTCGGCCAATGTCCGCAAAGGCTTGCTCGTTGCGGGGCTGGCAAGGCACCGCCTGGCGGGTGAAAACCAGCGCCGTCGGCCCGTCCTGACGCATGACCGCCGCCTCCCAAGCAACCGCGGCTTCAACGGTGTCGCAGGGCCGCCAAGTGGAGAGATTCGGCGTCGTGCGCAGGTTGGTGAGCTGCTCAATCGGCTGGTGGGTTGGGCCGTCTTCGCCGACGGCCGCGGAGTCGTGGGTGTAAACGAAAATGTTGGGAATGCCCATGAGGGCCGCCAAGCGCACGGCGTTGCGGGCGTACTCCATGAACACCAGAAAGGTGCCGGAGAAGGGCCGGTAGCCGCCGTGCAGCAGCATGCCGTTGCAGATGGCGGTCATGCCGAATTCGCGCACGCCGAAGCTTAGGTAGCGGCTGTCCGGCGCATCCCGCCACCTAGTGTTGTTGGAGCCGGTCAGGTCAGCGGAGCCGCCGAACAGCTCCGGCAGGGCCGGAGCTAGGGCATCCAGGCACAGTTGCGACGACTTGCGGGTGGCCAAGGACTGCATCCCCTCTTGGGCGGAGCGGGCCAAGGCCCGCAGCCCGGAGGCCCAACCCT
Source organism: Candidatus Azophilus sp. (assembly GCA_965200465.1). GTDB lineage: Bacteria > Pseudomonadota > Gammaproteobacteria > Pseudomonadales > Azotimanducaceae > Azophilus. The sequence goes on from OZ241358.1 coordinate 1,888,679, forward strand.
TCGGCAGACGGCCGGCCATGCGCCGCCCAAGCTCCTCGGCCAAGGCCGGATGCTGCGCCCGGTAGCGGTCGAAACGAGCTTGCCAGTCCGCCTGCAGCCGCGCCCCCTTGTCGATGCAGCTCCAGTCCTTGCCAACCTCCTCCGGCACCTTGAAGGGTTCGTGTACCCAGCCAAGGGCTTGGCGGGCCGCCGCCACCTCCGCCTCTCCCAAGGGGGCACCGTGAACGGCGGCGGTTCCCTGCTTGTTCGGAGCGCCAAAGCCGATGACGGTCTTGATGCAGACCAAGGTTGGCCGCCCGTCGCTGCGCATGGCGTTGTGCAGGGCCGCTTGGAGGACCTCGGCATCGTGCCCATCGACGCCGCCGATGACGCGCCAGCCGTAGCTGGCGAAGCGGGCCGCCACGTCCTCCGTGAACCAAGCGCCTACGTCGCCGTCGATGGAGACGCCGTTGTCGTCGTACAGGCAGACCAGCTTGCCAAGCCCTAGGGTGCCGGCCAAGGAAGCGGCTTCGTGGGAGACGCCCTCCATCAGGCAGCCGTCGCCGACCAGCACCCAGGTGCGGTGGTCGATCACCGCATGGCCGGGACGGTTGAACTCCGCCGCCAGCCGCGCTTCCGCCAAGGCCATGCCCACGGCGTTGGCGAAGCCTTGGCCCAAGGGGCCGGTGGTGGTTTCGACGCCGGGGCATTCCCCGTGCTCCGGGTGCCCAGCGGTCTTGGAGCGCAGTTGGCGGAAAGCCTTCAGGTCATCCAAGGAGAGGTCGTAGCCGGTGAGGTGCAGCAGGCTGTAGAGAAGCATGGAGCCATGCCCGTTGGAAAGCACGAAGCGGTCCCGGTTCGGCCAAGCGGGGTCCTGCGGATTGTGCGCCAACAGGTCGCGCCACAGCACTTCCGCCACGTCCGCCAAACCCATAGGCGCTCCCGGATGGCCGGAATTGGCCCGTTGAACGGCGTCCATGGACAGGGCGCGAATGGCGTTGGCCCTAGCGGCGCGAGACGGCATGTGGTGGCGGCCTTGGTGGAGGGGCGGCTATTTTCCTCAACGACGAAGGCGGAAGCAATGGCGCCGACAGTTCCGCTAAAATGGCCAGCCTTCGCCCTTGCCACCGAGAGGAGTTCAATGGCCGGCAACAGCGTCTTTACTTCCGAATCCGTTTCCGAGGGGCATCCGGACAAGGTGGCGGACCAAATTTCCGATGCGGTGCTGGACGCCATGCTGGAGCAGGACCCAGACTCCCGCGTGGCCTGCGAAACCCTCATCAAGACGGACTTGGTGGTGGTGGCCGGAGAGGTTCGCTCAAACGCCGAGGTGGATGTGGAGGGGCTGGTTCGGCAGGTCATCGCGGACATCGGCTACGGGGGCGCCGGCAGCGGCTTCGATTTGCCCGGCTGCGACATCATCAACGCTCTAGGGCGGCAGTCCGCAGACATCGCCTTGGGCGTGGACGCCAGCGCCGACCGCGAGCAAGGCGCCGGCGACCAGGGGCTGATGTTCGGCTACGCCAACAACGACACTGAGGTGCTGATGCCGGCGCCCATCGCCTACGCCCACCAGCTGGTCAAGCGGCAAGCCCAGGCGCGCCGCGAACGCCTCCCCTTCCTGCGGCCCGACGCCAAGAGCCAACTGAGCGTCCGCTACGATGGCGACGGCAAGCCCATGGGCATAGACGCGGTGGTGCTGTCAACGCAACACCGGGAGGACGTCAGCGCCGCAAGGCTCGAAGAAGCGGTGATGGAGGAAATCATCAAGCCGGTGCTGCCGGCCAACTGGCTGTCCGCCGCCACCCGCTACTTCATCAACCCCACGGGCAAGTTCGTCACCGGCGGGCCGGAGGGGGACTGCGGGCTCACCGGGCGCAAGATCATCGTCGATACCTATGGCGGCATGGCCCGGCATGGGGGCGGCGCCTTCTCCGGCAAGGACCCCTCCAAGGTGGACCGCTCCGCCGCCTACGCCGGCCGCTACGTGGCCAAGAACATCGTCGCCGCCGGCTTGGCGGAGCGCTGCGAAATCCAAATCAGCTACGCCATCGGCGTAGCCGAGCCGACCTCCATTCGCATAGACACCTTCGGCACCGGCAAGGTCGCCGATGGGCGCATCGCCGAACTGGTGCGGGAGCATTTCGACCTGCGGCCTCGACAGCTGATCGCCATGCTGGACCTGCAGCGCCCCATCTACAAGGCAACCGCCGCCTACGGCCACTTCGGGCGCACCGAGCAGTCCTTCACTTGGGAGCGCACCGACCAAGCCGCAACCCTGGCGGCGGCGCTGTAGGCGGCCACTGGGCGCGGCACGGCGCAAAGCTCAGTTTGGCTGCAAGGACCATCGGTGACAAGAATAGCCTTCCTGATGGACCCCCTCGACAGCCTGTCGCTGAAGAAGGACTCCACCCTGGCCATGGTCCGCGCCGCCCAAGCGCGGCAGTGGGAGGTCCACTGCCTGGGGCAGCAGGACATTCTGCTGCAAGGCAACGACGTTCAGTTGCTCACGCAGCCCTTGCGGCTCAACGAGCCTTTCGCCAGCTCCCTCGACCCCGCCGACGCGGCGGCCTTGCAAGCGGACGGCGGGCACTGGCGTTCGCTCGGCGAAGGTCGGCTGCGCTCGGCTGCGGACTTTGACGTCATCATGATGCGCAAGGACCCGCCGTTCGACATGGAGTACATCTACACCACCTACCTGCTGGAGCGGGCCGAACAGGCCGGCGTCCTGGTCGTCAACCGCCCCCAAGCGCTGCGCGACTGCAACGAGAAGTTCTTCGCCACCGCCTTTCCGGAGTGCTGCCCGCCGCTCATCGTCAGCCGCCGCCATGACCTGCTGCACGCCTTCCAGAAGGCGCAAGGCAATGTGGTGTTCAAGCGCCTGGACGGCATGGGGGGCATGTCCGTGTTCCGCGTCATGGACGGGGACCCCAACCTAGGCGTCGTTCTGGAGACTTTGACGAACGGCGGCCGGGAGCAGATCATGGGCCAAGCCTATCTGCCGGAAATCGCCGATGGCGACAAGCGCATACTGCTGATTGACGGCGAGCCGTCGCCCTACGCCCTGGCGCGCGTGCCGGCGCACGGCGAAAGCCGCGGCAACCTGGCCGCCGGCGGCACCGGCGTGGCCCGTCCGCTGACGGAGCGCGACCGCTTCATCGCCGCCCAAGTCGGCCCGACGCTGAGGCGGCTTGGCCTCGTGTTCGTCGGCATCGACGTCATCGGCGACCAGCTGACGGAAATCAACGTCACCTGCCCCACCTGCATCCGGGAGCTGGACGCGCAATGCTCGCTGGACATCGCCGGCGACCTGCTTGACGCCATTGCCGGCAAATTGCCTTAGGCGGCGGGACTCCAGCAGCAGCCGCCAATGTCCAATTCCCGACCATTGAGGCCCCAACCCCCGGATAAGGGTCACCCAGCCCGCCGCCGGCGGCCTTTGGGAACGCGGGCCTCCGGCCCGCATGCGGACGGTGCGCCTGTGCTCCCAAGCAGCAGATCTTCGTAAGTCCCGCAACCATGCAATTGCCGGAAAAAGCCTTGCCCGGTGCGCCTTGCAACGCGCTGCAACGATTCCTTAAGCAGGGATTGGGGCTAGCCGCAAGTTGCGCACGCTCTAGGAGATGGCGAAGCGAGCGGTTCGGCCTCGCCCTGCTGCTCGCCGTCTGCCTCCATGCGGCCCTCATAGCCGGGCTGCACTTCACGTCTTTGCAACGGGAGACGCAGCCCCCCGTTCTCGAAGTGACCCTAGTCCCTTCGCTCAAGCCCGAAGCCCAGCCGCCCAGGTTGCCGGCGCCGGCCAACGCAAATCAGGCTGCGGACGAGGCGACGCCGGCCGCATCCGCAGACGTGGAGCCAAACGCAGCCCTCCAGCAAGCAGACGCCGCGACTGGGGGCGCGGACGCCGCCGCAGCGCCCAAGCCGCAAAAGGCGTTGAACTACGCCGCCCTAAGCAGCGAAATTGCCGCCTTCGGCCTAGACGCCGCGGCGCGGAGCGGCACGGGGGGGCCGAGGGTTCGGCGACTGTCGAGCGCCACCCCCAAGAGCGCGGTTGAGGCCGCCTATCTGGAGATGTGGCGGCAAAGGGTCGAGCGCATCGGCAACGCCAACTACCCTGCCGAGGCGGCCTACGGCGACCTTAGGCTGCAGGTGCTCATCCACCACGACGGCGCCCTGCTCGACGCCCGCGTAGTGGAGGCGTCCGGCATCGCCGAACTGGACCAAGCGGCCTTGGACATCGTGCGTCTCGCCGCTCCCTTTGCCCAGTTTTCCGTGGATATGCGAAAATCCTACGACCAATTGGAAATCCTGCGCCTGTGGCGCTTCTCCCGGTCGGGAGCGCAACTCGCCGAGTGACCTCATCCACAACCCGGAGCACCCCGTGGACTTGACCAAACACTTTCTAATCGCCATGCCCAACCAGGCCGGCACCTACTTCGCCAACACCCTGACCTATCTGTGCGAACACGGCGACGCCGGCTCCATGGGTCTGATGATCAACCGTCCCACCAACCTTTCCGTTGACCGGCTGATGAAGCAATTCGGGTTTCCGGCGCCTCCGTCCCTGGCGGAGGCGGCCGTTTTGGAAGGCGGGCCGGTCTCCCCGGAGCAAGGCTTTGTGGTGCATTCAGACGACGGCAACTTTCCCGCGTCCAAGGATCTGGGCGGCGGCCTCAAGCTCACCACCAGCCGGGACGTGCTCGAAGCCATCGCCAACGACCGCGGCCCGTACCACTACCTGATCGCCTTGGGCTACGCCGGTTGGGGCCCCAACCAACTGGAGCGGGAACTAGCGGAAAACGCTTGGCTGACCTGCCCGGCCAACAGCGGCATCCTGTTCGACGTGCCCTTTGATGAGCGCGTGGACGAAGCGGCCCGCTCGCTGGGCATAGACCTGCGCCTGATGTCCGGGCAAACCGGCCATGCCTGAAACGGTTCTGGCCGTGGATTTCGGCCTTAGGCACATCGGCTTGGCGGTGGGGCAAACGGTTTCCCGAACCGCCAGCCCCCTCGGCGTAATAGCCGCCAAGAACGGCAAGCCGGACTGGAGCGCCCTGGACGCCGCCGTGCGGGAATGGCGCCCGGAGCGCTTGCTGGTGGGCCTGCCCATCCACATGGACGGTAGTGCAAGCGAAATGTCGCGGCGCGCCCAGCGATTCGCCGGAACCCTTAAGGAACGCTACGGGCGGCGGGTCGATGTGATCGACGAACGGTTGACCACCATCGCCGCCAAAAGCCTGTCGCCCGACGGCGGCCACGCCGTTGCCGCCGGGCTCATCGCCGAAACCTGGTTGAACCGCCAGCCTAGAGGCTAGCTCGGCATCCCTTCAATGCGCTGAATGGCGTCCACCACTTCGTCGAGACGCTCAATCTCCACCGTCGCGGGCGCTTTGGCCGGCGCCGGCCGCAGACTGCGCTGCTCCGGGCCGTTGAGCCACAGGGTGTGCATGCCCAGCTTGGCGGCGGCGGCAATGTCGTCTATGGGATGGTCACCCACATGCACGGCTTGGTGCGGAAGGACGCCGCTGTGCTGCAGCGCCTTGCGGAACAGATCCGGCGCCGGCTTGCCGGCGCCCACGTCGGCGGCGCAGAAGCTGAACGCTAGGTAGCGGTCCAGCTTCAGCTTCTTGGGGTCTGCGTTGCCGTTGGTGAGCGAGCCCAAAACATAGCGACGCGACAGGGCCTCCAGCGCGTTCAAGGCGCCGTCGAAGAACGCAATTTCGTGGCGGGCCTCCAAAAACGCGGCGAATGCCTGGGCGGCCAGCCGCTTCGCATCCGCACTCCCATAGCCGGCCCGGCGCAGCAGCAGGCGGAGGATTTCCTTGCGCAGCGCGGAGATGTCATGGGCCAAGCGCGGCTGGGCGGCGATCAGATCCCTGCGCATGGCACCGATGTCCTCGCCGTTGCGGTAGAGAGCGGCAGCGGCCGGGGCCTGGTCGTCCAGCCAGCCCACCAAGCGCCGCTCGGCGTTGCGAATGACCGTGCGCACGTCCCAAAGCGTGTTGTCCAAATCGAAGGTGACTAGCCGAATGGGCGGCATGCTGCTTCAGGCCGGATGCGCCGCCTCACTTCGCCTGCTTGCCGGCCCGAGGGTGGGCCGCGTCATACACCTTGGCGAGATGCTGAAAGTCCAGATGGGTGTAGATCTGGGTTGTGGCGATGTCCGCATGGCCCAGCATTTCCTGAATGGCGCGCAGGTCGCCGGAGGATTCCAGCAAATGGCTGGCGAAGCTGTGGCGCAGCAGGTGGGGATGCAGCACGTTGCTGTCCAACCGAGCCATGCCCCAGCGCTTCAGCCGTTCCTGCACGGTGCGCTGGCTTATCCGGTTGCCGTCGCGGCTGACGAACAGCGCATCCCCCGGCGCCGCCGCCGGGCGAGTCGCCAAATAGGACCGGACCGCGGTGACGGACTTTTCCGTGAGGGGCACGATGCGCGTCTTGCCGCCTTTTCCCGTCACTCGAACCATCCCCGCGGCCAAGTCCAGGTGGCCAATGTTGGCCTGCACCAGTTCGCTCAAGCGGACGCCGCTGCCGTAGAAGACCTCCAGCATCGCCAAATCCCGCTTCTCCAGTGCGTTGCGCGGCTTGCCGTCGAAGAGCTTCGCCGTCATGTCCGCATCAAGCGTGTTGGGCAAACGGTTCTTCTGCTTAGGGGACTTGGCGGACGCGGCGGGATTGCCGCGCAGGACCCCCTGCTTCTCCAGGTAGGCGAAGAAACTGCGCAGGCTGGACAGCAGCCTCTGCAAGGTGCGGGGGCTGGCGCCGCGGCCGTGCCGCCGCGCCACCGCGCTGGAGAGATGATGCGCGCACACCGCCTCCCAAGGCACCCCAACATCCGCGGCGAAGCCCTCGATGTCCCGCTGGTAGGCTTTCAGGGTGTGCGCGGAGTAACGTTTCTCAAACCTTAGATGGTCGAGGAACTCCCGCAGTCGGTCGTCCATTAGCCCCCCTTAAAGTCCAGACGGTCGATGATGCGCGACAGCACGTCGCCGACGTAGCCGATGAACAGGGTGTCCATCTCTGCGGAGAAGCGCTGCGGGTCGCGGCTGCCAACGGCCAGGCAGCCTTCGCCGGCGGCCAGGTTCAGCGGCAGCAACAGGGCGCTGCCGTCCTGCCCATGCTGACCGGCGGGAAAGATCCGCTGCAGCTCGGCGTCGCGCAGGGGCAGGCACGCAGGGCGGGCGCCCTTAGCGAACGCGGCGGTGGGCAGGGCCGCCGAATGACCCATCAAATGGTCGAGGCGCAGATGCTCGCGCAGCAGGTGGCAACAAGCGAAGTCCGCGTCAAAGTCCACCAGCAGATGGGTGGCCAGCACCTCGTTCAGCTCATGCCAGCCGGACACCTCCAGCAGCGCCAAGGTCAGTGAGCGCACCTTGGCGAACAGCTCGTCGTTGGCGCGGGCGTTTCCCAGCAGTTCGTTCAACTGGCGGCGCAGCAGAATATTGCGTTCGCGCAGCACCTGCACTTGGCGTTCTATGAGGGAAACGGCGCCGCCGGACTCATGGGACAGGTCCAGTTCGGAGAGCAGGCCCGGATGGTCCTTGAAAAGGTCCGGATGGTTCCTTAGGTAGGCAAGGGCCTGCCGCTCGGAGATCTCCTTCGGCTTCGACTTGGTCACGCTTCGAGTTCGCCCTCATAGGCCAGTGCGGCGGCACCGGTCATTTTAACGGGCGCCCCGGCACCTTGCCATTGCACAAGCACCTCGCCGCCGGGCAGCGACACCTGCACCGACGCACTGAGCCGGCCCTGCAGGCGGCCGGCCACCACGGCGGCGCAGGCGCCCGTGCCGCAGGCGCGGGTTTCACCGACGCCGCGCTCATGCACCCGCAGCCGAACGCTGCTGGGGGTGACGACTTGGCAGAAGCCGATGTTGGCCCCTTTAGGGAAGCAGGCGTGGCGGCTAAGCTCGCCACCAATGGTGCGCACTGGCGCATCGGAGACGTCCTCCACAAAGAGGACGCCATGCGGGTTGCCCAAGGAAATCGGCATAAGCTCCACCGTGCCGACGCTCGTTTGCACGGCTTGCACGGCGGCCGCCGCGGCGTTGACGTCGGCGGGAGCGAAGGGCACGTCCGCAAAGTCCGTGGCCGGCGGCCCGAACTCCACTTCCACATCCTCCCCCACCAGCGTTGCCTGCACCCGCCTTTGCCCCGTTGCAAGATGCAGGCGGGGCTTGAAGCTCAGCTGCCGATGATGCACGAACCGAACGATGCAGCGAACGCCGTTGCCGCACTGCTCCGCCGGACTGCCGTCGGCGTTGAATATGCGGTAGTCGAAGTCCACCTCCGGCGCCTTCGGCGGCTCGACTGTCAAGGCTTGGTCGAAGCCGACGCCGGTCCGGCGGTCCGACCAGCGCCGAATGTGGCTGGGCGTTATGCGCATCTCCTGGGTCACCAAGTCGATGACCATGAAGTCGTTGCCAAGGCCGTGCATCTTGGCGAAGCGCAGCCGCGGCTCCTCAGCCGGCCGGGATTCGCCCGCCGCAGGCCGCAAAGGCCGCGGCGCCGCGGAACCGGCGCGACGGAAGCGCCGCCCACGCCGCCGGCGGCTCCTAGCCATCGGCTGCAAGGCGCTCCAGCGCCAACTGATCGTTGATGTGCTCCCGCCGGCGCACCGTCCGGAAGCCGTCCCCTTGCACCAGCACTTCCGCCGGCCGGCCGCGGGAGTTGTAGTTGGAGCTTTGCGCCATGCCGTATGCGCCGGCGGCGCCGATTGCCAAGAGGTCTCCGGGAGACAGCGCCAGCCGCCGCCGCAACGCCAAAAAATCCCCGCTTTCGCAAACCGGGCCGACGATGTTCCAAGAGGCGAGCGCAGCGTTCGCATCAGCCGGCTGGACCCTGTCCACAGGATGCCATGCTTGATAGAGGGCTGGCCTGAGCAGATCGTTCATGGCGGCATCGACCACCGCGAAATGCGGCTGCCCGGCTTCCCGAGCCGGCTTGAGATATTCGATTCGGGTCAGCAGGACGCCGGCGCCGGCGGTCAGAAAGCGCCCCGGCTCGATGACCAGCGTTCGCGGCCCCGTCTTGGCAAGATCAAGCCGCCGCTTCGCCGCCGCCGCCAGTTGCGCCGGGTCCAAGGGCGTCTCGTCCTTGTAGGTCACGCCGAAGCCGCCGCCGATGTCGATGTGGTCCAGCTTCAGTCCCCGTGTCCCTAGGTCGTCCGCCAAGCCGAGCAAGCAGTCCAAGGCTTCAAGATAGGGTGCCGCCTGCTCGATTTGCGAGCCGATGTGGCAGGCGAGCCCGCGGGGCTGCAACTGCGGGTGCTGCTGGGCGCGCAGCATCAGGGTTCGGGCCTCCGCCACGCCCACGCCGAACTTGCTTTCCTGCAAACCCGTGGCGATGTAGGGATGGGTCTTGGCGTCCACCTGCGGGTTCACCCGCACGGCCAGCACCGCGGTGCGGCCCAACAGAGCCGCCTGGTTGGCCAGCCGCTCAAGCTCCGCCGCGCTTTCCACGTTGAAGCAGCCAACGCCGCACTTCAAGGCTAGGTCGATTTCCGCCACGGACTTGCCAACGCCCGAGAAGACGACGGATTCCGGCGCGGCGCCTACGGCGACGACCCGTTGCAGCTCCCCCCCGGAGACGATGTCAAAGCCGGCGCCCAGATCCTTCATCAGGCGCAGAACGCCCAAGTTCGAGTTGGCCTTGACCGCATAGCAGATGCGCACGGGAACTTCCGCAAAGGCCCGTTGCAGTTGCCGATAGCGATCGGCGATGGCGTCGCCCAAGTACACATAGGTGGGCGTGCCCACGGACTCCGCGACCTCAACCAAAGGAACGACGCCGGCGCAAAGCTGGCCGTCCTTAACGTGGAAGGTCATGTCGGCCGCCAGGATCGTCGGTTGTTGGCGAACGTGCTGGATTGCACCCGCCTCTGGGCGCTTGCTCCCGAAGGCATGACGCCGCTCATGGCCGCGGCAAGGTTGCCGGGCCGCCGCCGCCCGCCGCCGCATTCGCGCCGGCGGCGCCTTCAGGCCCATCCTCCGGCAGATGCAGCGGCCCCTTCTGCCCGCAAGTGGCGACCGAGGAGATCAACAACGCCAACAAAATCCAACGCATGCTAGGGGCGCCCGCAGCCAATGAACGGCTGACTGTAATCGTCCACCGCCCCCTCGCGCAAGTGATCGCCGGGCCGCCAACGAGGCGTTCAACGCCCATTTACATCCAATGCAATCCGCAGCTTGGCGTTTATGCGTTCATCAGTTCGGTCGCGCATCCGTCGTCGTTTCCTTCCGGCTCGCTCACCTGAACCACTTCCCAAGGGCCGGCCATGCCCATCAGCCTAGCCAGCCAATCCTGCGCACAAAACCGAAATCGTCCGCCGCGAGTGGCGCTCCGTCATGCGCCGAGCCGGCGTCAGCGACGAATTAAAACTCGGCTAAAATAGGGTCCTGGCAGCCACGGTTTTTGCCAATTGATGCCTGAAGGGCAACACCAAGCGGCGGCTTGGCGGGTTAAAATGCGGCAGCCAGGCCCCACCCAATGGGCCGTCAGGAGGGCCAACGTGTTTATTGAGAACTTGACCGATGGCGAGAAAGCCGCCTTTCTTGGCCTCGCCAAGTTACTGATTGAGGCTGACGAGGTTCTCTCCCCCAAGGAAACGCAATTGCTCTCGTCGCTATCCGATGCCGCCGGGGTTGATGCCGTTTCAGGCTCGCTGAAGGAACTTGCCGGCGCGTTTCAAACCCGCCAATCCAAGGCGTCGGCAATGCTCGAAATGATGGGCCTCGGTCTTGCGGACGGCGAGTATCATCCAGCTGAGGCTGCTTTGATGGCTGAGTTTTCCAATGCCTTGGGCTTCACGGAAGATGAACTTCTCTGGATGGAAAGTTGGATTGTCCGACAAGTCTCCCTTGTGGAGGAGGCGGCGAACTTTATGAGCCAAACAGGCAAGGGGGAACTGTAATGCCTCTCCCTTTATTGCTTGGTGGGGTAGCTCTTGTCGCCGGACTATTCGGGACTAAGAAAGGTCTTGATGCCCACTCCGACAGCAAAGAGACTAAGGATCTCAACCAGAAGGCTACAAAAAAGTTTGACAGGGCAAAGAAGAACCTAGAACAGGCTAAAGACAGCTGCTCCAAGGCTTTGGAATCGCTCGGCCAACTCAAGTGCGAGGTCTGGCACCGACAGTTCGGACGGCTCGTCTCTCTATTTGAACAACTACGCAACATTGAGTTTGTTGATTCCTATAAGGTCGATCGGTTAGGAGCTAAAGCATTTTCTGAAGACGAATTGGCACAGATGGTGGAGATGTCCAACCTTGCTGGCGAAGTCATTACAGGGGGTGTCAAGGCCGCCGGAGCTGGTGCGCTTGTAGGGGTCGCCAGCTATGGTGCGGTTGGGATGCTTGGAAGTGCTTCCACCGGCACAGCCATTGCGTCACTCGGCGGCGCGGCGGCGACAAATGCCACCCTTGCTTGGTTCGGTGGCGGAGCCGTTTCAGCTGGGGGACTAGGCGTCGCTGGTGGAACGGCTGTGTTGGGTGGCCTAGTTGCCGGCCCAGTGTTGGCTGTCGGCGGAATGGCCCTAGCCGCCAAAGCTAGGAAAAATTTGGCGGAGGCACGGTCCAATTTCGCCAAGGCCCAAAAAGCGGCAAGCGAAATGAAGGCTGCCACCACTGTGGTCAACGGCATTCGCAGAGTGGCGGAGCAATTCCAAGATGTCATTATGGGACTAGATGAACGGTTCACGCCCATATTGGACGGCTTAGATGCGCTGATTACGAAGAGACGGAGGCGGAGGGTGCGCATTAACTTCGCAAAGCTATCGGAAGCGGAACAGAGAGCAGTCCACTTCGCCTATGTGTTTGCGCAAACCCTTAAGATTGTGCTTGAAACCCCGCTGCTAACGCAGGAAGGAGCACTTTCCCAAGACTGCCCGCAGGCACTGAAGACTGGCCGGCTGCTAATTAGCCAAGGTGACGCAGATGCGGCGTAGCAAGAAAACCACGGATTTTACTGCAGGCCTCGTTGGTGCTCAATGCACATCCTTAGATGCCGCAGCATCCGATGCCATGCGCGAGGGCATGGACAAGTTCCAGCAAGCAGCCAAGTCTAATTTAGACAACAGTAAGTTGAAGGGTAAACTCTTTGAGTATATCGAAGCAGCAAAATTCAATACTGATGCCGCCAGCAAAGGGGCTGGTGTGAAGGCTCATGTAATGGCAGCGGAAGGGCAACATAAAACAAAACACGACATAGAATTTCGCAAATCCGGCAAAATCGTGGGAAAAGCACAACTGAAGGCGCATAAAAACCCTACCGATGCGAAAAGAGCTTTGCAGGATAGGCAGTATGACGGCATGAAGAAACAAACGGTGAAGGACCATGAAATGAAGATTTCTGATGCCAGTGGTGAAATGAAGCAAGGAGAGGTTTCATCAGGAGGAACTACACATAATGAATTGATGTGTGCCACTAATGGCCCAAAGGCTTACGCCGCCCGGAAAGAGTTGGGGCAAGTCTTAGACGAAGCCTCTAGCGCTGGCAAGGCCGCTGCTGCCGCTGGCGCAATAATGGGAGGATCAATGTCGGCCATCAGAAATCTATATGCTTATTCCAAGGGCCACAAGGACGGCGAACAGGCAGCATTGGACATAGCTAGGGATACAGGGGAATCTGCTGCTCGGAGTGGTGCGGCTGGCAGTCTCGGCGCGGTAATTCGACACGTTGGAAGTAAGGCGGGCATTAAAGCGCTAACTAAATCCAACATTGCAACTGCCGTGGCTTCGGGAATCATAGATGCTGGCGCTACTGTTCTTAAATTTGCTAAAGGCGAGATCTCCGCCGAAGATACCGCTCTACGCCTTGGAGATACTGGATGTGGCGCTCTGTCAGGCATATATGGTGGCGCAGCGGCAGGCGCCATTTTTGGCCCGCCAGGAGCCATTGTCGGATCTATTGTTGGTTACATGCTGTCTACATCCGTGTACCAGTCCTGTATAGCGATTTTGCAAGAAGCCCGTTTGACGGAAGAAGAAGCTGATCGAGTGGTTGCCTTGTGTGATGAGGCGGTTGGATCCATGGACGAACAAAGGAGCGAGTTCGAAGCGAAATTCGCCATTTATATGGAAGTCAGGCAAGCCACCTTCGACGGATATTTCAAAAAGGTAGATTCCGCTCTTGCTTCTAATGATCCAGATAAGGCGGTCAGGGCGCTTAGTGGTCTTGCAAGGTCCTTTGGAAAGAAGTTCAAGTTCGCCGAGTTTGGAGAATTTCAGAAATTCATGATCGAATCCAAGGAGCCTTTAGAATTATGACTGGATTGAATTTAGAAAACGTTCTGACACCATGTCACTTTCGAAGCGGTGCCGGTAAGCGTACTTGGCTGCCTCATCTTAGGGAAGAATTTGGCAAGCCATATGTTCGGCATTTACGCAAGTTTCTAAGGTTGGAGAGAAAGGCAAAGGATGCACACGAGAGTTGGGGAGACATTTTCCCGAAGCCCGAACAGGTATTTGCTGCGCTGGAGGAAACTCCTTTGCAATGCGTAAAGGCTGTTATTATTGGCCAAGACCCTTATCACAATGGGCAGGCGGACGGATTGGCTTTTTCTATGTGGCAACCCCCTAAGGGAAATAACTCATTAAAGAGAATATTAGAGGCGGTGCGCGCCACCGAAGGCATGAATGTCGATGATGATGTGCATAACCTTAAGCCGTGGGCGAAAGAGGGTGTTCTATTACTAAACACCGTGCTTACTGTGCGAGAGGACATGGCGAAGTCTCATTACGGTCATGGATGGGAGATATTTACGGATAAGATTATTGAAATAGTTAGTACGAATAAGCAGAAGAATAAGCAGAAGGTTGTATTCTTTTTGTGGGGTGATGAGGCGAAGGAAAAGGCACAGATGATATGCCCGCGCCATAAGGTTTTTTGCGCACGCCATCCTTCGGTTTATGGTAACAAAGACCAAGAGAAAAGGTTTGTAAATAAGGTCAAAGGAGATTTATTCAAAGCAAACCTTTTTCTTGGAGAAGATGGAGTTAATTGGTCTTTGTCTAAGCATTAGACGAATTCGACCGCATTAGTACCTAGGGATATGAAAATATTGTGATGAGATCTTATGCATATTCATAGGCCGGTCCTTTTTGCGGGAGGCCATGATTGGAAACATAGGGGTGTCATGCTAATGTGTTGAAATTGGGAGCTCGCCACCAGAGCATGCTGAACGCATTCCCGTATGTTCCCATAAGCTGCACGAGCTTGGATGGCTGCTTGCTCGAACCGCGCTGAGGCAGGGGACCATTTCCGGCAGTGCTTGAATTCGCTGCTTCGGCGACGTGGGAGGCGGCGCGGGAGAACGCCTTGGACGACCTGACGCCTGTTCTCCATTGGCGTTCTACAAGTCCAAGTATGCCGCCTTTAGGATGTCCGTCACATCGCGTACCTGCGGGGCGTCCCAGATCTCGTCAGTCAGCTGGAACCTGTGACTATTTGTATGAGGGACAAATTTGGACCTTTCTCGGATTTCGGCAATGGGGACTAGCGCAGCGCGTTGGATGCCGTAAGTTTCGTTGAACAGGACGGCGGCAAGGAAGTCGAACTGGTCAAGCCTTCTGATAGCCGAAAGCTGGCGCGATGAGCGGCCGTGCGTGGTCAGTCTCCTTCCTTTGATCTGATACCTTGTGCCGCTGTTGTCCGTGGCATCGAATCCTCTTTTCGAGTTTGCTTCGCGCTGCCAATCGAAAGCCCGACAGAACAGGTATTCTGCAAAGTCTCCCGTCGGCAGGTTTTCGCTCCGACAGATGCCGCGTGTACACAGTTCCCTCAGGATGTCGCCTATCAGAGAGAGTAGATGCCTGCTGGGCACAGTGGCGATGCCGCTGGTTGAGCACTCTTCGGGGCCGGAGTGAAGGTGGGTGGGAAAGGGCTGCTTCGGTGTTGCGCCGTCTTCCCTGCACCATGCCAAGTACTCATCAACGGATCGCTTGAACTCCCGTCGCAGTTCCTGCGCGTCCGTGCTCTCGAAGGTGGCAATCGGATACGAGCCGCAGTTCACCACACGCCCGTGCAGAACACCCGCGGAATCGTCGAACTCCACGGTTGCCACATAGCCTCTGTATTCCATCATCCTCCTACTCCTGCTGGTCGTCCAACTCCACACCTGCCGCCTTCAGAAACATCGCAATGTCGCGGACGGTTGCACGGCTAGTTTCGGGGCGCGGATGGGGACGGTGGACCACCATCCGCTCGCCGTTCTTCGCGAGCGCAACCCGCGAGCCCCTACGCGACGCCACTTCCATACCATACGCCAGCAACATGGCCTCGATTTCCGTCCAGCGGATGTTCACAGGCGTTGGTTGCCCGTAGATGCGTGCGAGCGTCTTGCGGTGCTTAGACCTCATGTCAGCCCGACATCTCCATCGTCACCACACTTCAGCAAGGCGACCTGCACACCGCCGAGCCCGGCACACCCTAACATACTGACGGAGATCATGCCGCGCAACCGCAGACTCCTGCAAGGGCTTGGTTAGGTCGTTCGTTCTCCCACGCCGTGAAAGCAGTGCAGCTCCAGCATGTCGAGGCCGGACCGAACGGCCCTCTCGCCAGCGGCGACGAACTGATCGCGGATGGCGTCCAGCTACGGACGGGCGAGGGCCGCTAGCTGGAGCCACCCTCGGATGGAACATGGCCTTTGGCAGCTCGCCAAGGCCTGCGGTGTCAACGCCACCCCCTTGTGCAGCGGGCGAACCCAAACCGCCTTCGGCCGACCGTGCTCCCGCCAGCCCCCGTCTCCCGGGCGAACCCCTGAGTCTCCCCAATTGCCGCCCAGCCCGCCGCAAATGTCCAGAGTCAAACTTATTGCCGAAAAGTCAATGAGTTGCGAATAACTATAAAATCGCCCTGGGTGATCCCGTACACTGTCTTGAGAAACCACCGCCTCTCCCTGTAACCTAGGGGGGGCCTAACCCACCAGCGAAGAGACTTCCTTGACCAACCTTGCCAGCCGGCTGATCGTCGCAGCCTGCGCGTTGTTTTTTTGGATGCCGTCATGGGCCGACGACGGCGGCGGCATGTCGCTCTATGAGCAGCGCCAAGCCTACCGGCGGGCGGTGGACCACTTGCGCGCCGGCCAGACCACCGCCGCCAGCAGGGTCCAGCAGGAATTGTCCGGCTACATTCTTGCGCCCTACCTCACCTACCACCGCAACCGGCTGCGCCTTTCGCGGTTGACGGCGGCGCAAGTCAACGATTTCCGCCAAGCCCATCCCGACCTGCCGGGCGCCCAGCGCATCTACTGGCAATGGCTGGAGCGCCAAGCGCACCGCGGCAACTGGCGAACCTTCCTCAAGCACTATGAACCAACCGAAAGCGCCGCACTGCAATGCCACCGCCTGCGGGCGCTTTACCTCACCGGCAGGAAAAAGGCCGCCTTGGACGCAGTGCCGCCGCTGTGGACGGTGGGCGAATCGCAGCCCAAGGCCTGCGACCCCATCTTCCAAGTGTGGCAGAAGGAACGGCTCACCGACGAGGTGGCCTGGCAGCGCCTGCGCTCGGCCATCAACGCCAATGAGAGGCTGCTGGCCCGCTACCTCATCCGCTTCTTCACGCCCAGCCACAGGACTTGGGCGCAAGCCTACTATGACGTCCATGTCTCCCCCAACCACGTCAAGGCCACCGCCCGCCACCGCACGGACAACGCCCTGTCCCGGCAGGTCATCGCGCATGGTCTGCAGCGGCTGGCCGCAAGGAACCCGGAGGAAGCCGGCGACTCTTGGGCGAAATACCGGGAAAGCCACAGCTTCACCGCGGCGGAGCGGCGGCGCCTCGACAGCCTTGTGGAAGCCGCCTTGGCCGGCGCCGGGCTGCTTGACCGGGCGCCCGATGCGGGCGCCTCGCCGGAGGCGGCGGCGAACTTCGCCAAGGCTTACGTTAGACAACGGAAATGGTCCCTGCTGGCGGCTTGGATTGAGCAAATGCCGGAGGACGAGCGCTTCGCCGAAAACTGGCAGTACTGGTTGGCGCGCGCGGTTGGCGAAACCCACGACAACTCGGAGCGGGCGCGTCTGGCTTATGAATCGTTGGCCGAAAACCGCTCCTACTACGGGTTTCTGGCGGCCCAGAGCAGCGGCGCCGCCATCAACATGAACGACGCCGGGAAGCCGTCCGCAGCTGCGCGGCGGCAGGCGCTGAAAATTCCCAGCGTGGGGCGGGCCATTGAGCTTTTCGCGGTGGGCGACGAGGTGAACGCCCGGCGGGAACTCGCCCACATCATGCCTAGGCTGGCGCCGGAGGAGCGCCGCGCCGCCGCCTATTGGGTGCAAAGCGTCGGCTACCCGACCCTAGCCATCCACACCGCCAACAAGGCGGAACTCAGGGACGACTTGGCGCTGCGGTTCCCCATCCTGCATTTGCCGTTGTTCGAGCGCGGCAGCCACAACGCCGATGTGGCGCTGCCGGTGCTGCTGGCCTTCGCCCGCCAGGAGAGCGCCTTTGCAGCCCAGGCACGTTCCCACGCCAACGCCCGGGGCGTCCTGCAGATGCTGCCTAGCACCGCACGGCTGGCGGCCAGGCGGGCCGGCCTGCCGCCGCCCTCGCCCAGCGACCTCTACGATCCGGCCGTCAACATTCCGCTCGGCAGCCACCACATCGCTTGGCTGCTGCGGCGCTACGACCAATCCCTGCCCTTGGCGGCCGCCGCCTACAACGCCGGCGAACACCGCGCCGACCGCTGGGCCAAGGAACTGGCCGGGGCGCCCATGGACGTCTGGATCGAGTCCATTCCCTTCCGGGAGACGCGCAACTACGTCAAGAACGTCCTCGCCTTCGCCTTGGTCTATGCGCACCGTCTCGGCGAGCCGCCGCCGCCCTTGGGGGTGGTCGGGGCAAGGGTGCATTAGGTTGGCGCAACGCCCATGATCGACATCGGCGCCAACCTGCTGAACGGGCAGTTTCGCCATGATCTAAACGCCGTGCTTGCGCGCGCTTGGGCGGCCGGCCTGCAGCACCTGATCGTCACGGCCACCAACCCGCAGGACGCCGTCGCCGCCGCTCGGCTTTGCGCCGCGCACGACCGCCTTTCCTGCACGGCGGGGGTGCATCCGCACCACGCCGGGGAGGTGCATGCAGCCGGCGGCGATTGGCTGGGGCAAATTCGCGCCCTGGCCGCCGACGAGCGGGTCTGCGCCATCGGCGAAACAGGGCTGGACTTTCACCGCAACTTCTCCCCCCATGCGGCGCAGCAGGCGGTCTTCACCGCCCAAGTGGAGTTGGCGGCTGAACTGGGCCTGCCCCTGTTCGTCCACGATCGGGACAGCCAAGGAGCGGTTCACGACATCCTCATCAAGCGGGCGGATGACTTGGCCGGGGTGGTCATCCATTGCTTCACCGGCAGCGAACAAGACCTCATCCGCTATTTGGACGCCGGCTTTTGCATCGGCGTCACCGGCTGGGTCTGCGATCAGCGGCGCGGCGGCCGGCTGCGCGAACTAGTCCCGAAGATTCCGCTGCACCGGCTGCTTATCGAAACGGACGCTCCCTTCCTGCTGCCCCAAGGGACCGCCAGCCCAACTGCTTATAAGCGGCGCAACGAGCCCTGCCTGCTGCCGTTCATCGCCGAGTTCATCGCCGGGTTGCTGCGGATGCCGCCCATGGAAGTCGCCAACCGCACCGCCGCCAACGCCCGACGCCTGTTCAGGCTGCCCCCCTCCACCAACCACTGATGCGGGCGCCGGCCGCCGGCGAACCACTCCAAACCCCAACTTGGCCAGCAGGTCATGCCGATGCCTGCGGCCCGGCCAAGAACGCGGGACGGATGCAGGGCTGGTTTGGCCGATTTTCAACCGGGGTTGCGCCTCGCACATGGCGCACCGCTTCCGCTCCGATGGAGCAGGTTCAAGACTCCGGCCCGAGCAAAGGGCGCATCGAGTTCCCGTCCTTCGTGGCAAAGCACCGGCAGGCGCTCCCCATAGAGGCGCGTCAGCTCCTCATCGGCGGCGACATCGATTACGCGCAAGGCGGCGCCGCGCAACTCTGGCATACTCAACAGCAGCTCCAGCGCTTCGTCGCAAAGGGCGCAGTGATCGGTTGAGTAGAGAATCAAGGGCTTCATGCAGGCATCTTACCGCTACGGGGACCCGGAGACCGCCGCCAAATATCCCCTGGCCACCGAAATCGGCTTGCCTTGGCGGCGACGCGCCGGCCAAATCTGGTGCGAGATTGCCCTGCCCCCCTGCCCTGCGAACCACATCATCGTGCCCAGCCTGTCCATCCGGCAAGCGGACTACCGCTATCAGGCATTCCTCCGCGCAGGCGGCGACGCCTGGCCGCTGCAGCCGGTGCCGGCCCGCGGGCGCGGACTGTTCAACAAACGCAAGCGTCAGCCCAAGCTCGGCCCGGTCAGCACCCACATCGACTGCTTCCACACCCACGCCGAACTGCCGGCCAGCCGTTTGCTCTTCCGGCTTCGCCAATGGGCTGCGCCGGAACGGTATCTGGTCGTGGCCTCCGTTCGTCCGCTGCAGCAGGCGCCGCAAGAGCCGAGAACCGTCCAGGCGCTCACACCGCAACCCCCTAGGCTTAGCCAGATGCAGGCGCCGGACGGCATGCGGCGGCGCATTTGCTCCCCCACGGCCTTGGCGATGCTGCTGCAAGCCGAGACGCCGAGCATCGACTGGCTGGACACGGTGGCCAGATGCTTCGACCCCAGCACCGGCGCCTACGGCTGCTGGCCCTTGGCGATCCGCTGCGCCGCCGCCCACGGGCGGTTGGGCGCCGTCGAAGCCCTGCCGGGCTGGTCGGCGGCCATCGCCGTGCTGAACGCCGGACTGCCCATCGTCGCAAGCATAGACTTCGGCGAGGGCGAGCTGCCCAACGCCCCCCTGCCGAAAACTTGCGGCCACCTGGTCACCTGCTACGGCATAGACGGCAGCGAGGTGTTGGTCAACGACCCCGCCGCCGAAGACCCGGCCTCCGTCGGAAGGCGCTACGAGCTCAACGCCTTCAGCCGCGCTTGGTTCGATCGTCGCGGCGCCGCCTACATACTGGCGCCCTGATGAAGCATGCAAGCTGGTTCATTCTGCTGGCGGCGGGCTTCGCCCTGATCACCGCCGGGGTGGCCTCTTGGCATGACCAAGCCTTTCTAATCAACGGTCTGCTGAGCCTTGACGACGGCCTGCATCCACTCTACCTGTTGATTCTCGGCATCGCCGTTGTGCCGCCGGCGCTGTGGGAGATATTTCTGGCGGAGCAAAACGAACGCGGCGACAAAACCGATGAGTGAGGACGCCGCACCGAGCGTTTACCTGCGCCCCGTCACCAAGGGCGACCGGGAGGAGTTCCTAAGCGTCATGCGCCTTAGCGCCTCCCTGCACGAGCCTTGGATCCACCCGCCCACCACCACGGAGATGTTCAGCCGCTACCTCAACCGGCTGAAGCGGGACGACCACGCGGGGCTGCTGGTGATCGACCAGGTTTCCGACGCCATCGCCGGCTGCTTCAACATCAACAACATCGTCCTCGGTTCGTTCCGCAGCGGTTCGCTCGGTTACTATGTGGCGGCACCCTTCGCGGAGCGCGGCTACATGCGGGCGGGTCTGGAGCAGGTGATCAAACAGGCGGTAGGAAAGCTGGGCCTGCATCGGCTGGAGGCGAACATTCAGCCGGGCAACGCAAGGTCCATCGCGCTGGTGAGGCGTTGCGGCTTCGTGAAGGAGGGGCTCTCCCGAGACTACCTCTTCATCGGCGGCGCCTGGCGCGACCATGAGCGCTGGGCCTACCTGGACAAACGCCCCCATCTGCGCTCGCCCTGATGACTGCGCGCGAAGCCGATCACTCCCCCATCACGCCGCAGCTGGTCGCCGCGGCGGCGGTCAGCCTCAGCGAGCCGCGGATCTGCAACGGCGTCCTGCACTGGCTGGAAACTCGTCCCGCCCAAGGCGGACGGGCCACCTTGCTGGGCAAGACCGAGGCCGGCGCCAACCCCCTGGAGCTGACGCCCGAACCCCACAGCGTCAGAAGCCGCGTGCATGAATACGGCGGCGGCGCCTATCTGCCCGTTGCCGAGGGCGCTTACTTCGTCAACGATCGGGATCAAAACATCCACTTCGCCGCCGCGGGCGGCGCCATCCGCCAAATCACCCACTCCACCGCCGCGGTCCGCTACGCCGACCTGTGCCTTGACGCCGCCCGGCGGCGCCTGATCGCCGTGACGGAGATCCATCCTGAAGGCAGGAACGGTTCGAGCGCGAAAGCCGCTGGGGAGGTTGGCCAAGCGACCGGCGCAGAGCCGGAAAACGCACTGGCCGCCATCAGCCTTGAGGACGGGAAGGTCAGCCTGCTGCATCAAGGCCATGACTTCTACGCCTCGCCGAAGCTGTCCGCCGATGGCCGCGAACTGCTGTTCGTCGCTTGGGACCACCCCAACATGCCTTGGGACGGCGCTTGGCTGTGGCGCTGCCGGCTGGCCGGAACTGCCAATGCACAGGCCGCCGCCTGCCGCCCGCCCATGCCGCCCGACGGAGCCTCCCCGCCTGAAGAGGGCGACATTGTTGCAGCCAAGGCCATCGCCGGCGGCGACCGCGAATCGGTGATGCAGCCCAACTGGGCGCCCGACGGTGCCGTTCTCTACATCAGCGACCAAACCGGCTACTGGAACATCCACCGTCTCGACGACAGCGGCGCCGGCCCGGTGCTGCGCGACGAAGCCGACTACGGCGCCCCGGCTTGGCAGTTCGGGCAGCGCAGCTACGTTTGCCTGAACGCAAGGCTGATCGCCGCCTGCCGCCGCCGGGAGGGCCGCCAAGAATTGGTGTTGATCGACCGCATGAACGGCCTCGCCAGCCCCCTGACCGACGGCTGCGCCACCTACGCGCACCTGTCGGCCCAAGGCGGCCGCCTCTACTTTGCAGCAACCCAAGCCGATGGCCCGACCAGCTGCCAAAGCCTCGACCTGCGCACCGGGGAGCGAACGGTTCTGGCGCAGCAGCCGCTGCCTTTCCCGCAGGAACCCCCGCCAGCCAGCCAAGCGGATGCGGCGCGGTCGGCCAAGGCCGGCGCACTGCTTGCCCCACCCGCAGACCTAGCGCACTGGCTGAGTGCGCCGCAGCACATGGCCTACCCGACTCGGGACGGGCAACGGGCCTACGCCTACGTCTATCGGCCCAAGCCCAAGCACTGGGAAGGCCGCAGAGCGCCGCTGATGGTGCTGTGCCACGGCGGGCCCACCGGCTCCGCCTCGCCGTCCCTGAATTTTCTGGTGCAGTTCTACACCAGCCGGGGTTGGACGGTGGTGGACGTGGACTACCGCGGCAGCGCCGGTTACGGACGCGCCTACCGGGATGCGCTGCTGGGGCGCTGGGGCGAACTGGACGTCACGGATTGCGAAGACGCGGTCCGTCACCTCGTAGCCCAAGGGGCGGCGGACCCGGCCCGGGTGGCCATCCGCGGACGCAGCGCCGGCGGCTACACCACGCTGCGCGCCCTGACCACCAGCAGCGTCTTTCGGGCCGGCGCCAGCTACTACGGCATCGGCGACCTGGAGGCGCTGGGGCGCGACACCCACAAGTTCGAGTCCCACTACCTGGACGGGCTGCTCGGCGCCGCGCAGGCGCTGCGGGAGCGTTCCCCCATCCATCGGCTGGACCGCCTGACTTGCCCGGTGATCTTCTTTCAGGGCGGCAAGGACCGCATCGTGCCGCCGAACCAAGCCAAGGCGATGGTGGCCGCCCTGCGGGGCAAGGGACTGCCCGTGGCCTACATCGAATTCCCGGACGAAGGGCACGGCTTCCGCGACGGGCGCAACATCGCCCGCTGCATCGGCACCGAATACGTCTTCTTCTGCCGCGTCTTCGGCCTGCCGCAGCCGGACGGCCTGCCGGAGGTCGCAATGGAGAACCTATGAAATGATCATCCCCATCGGGAGAGTGGAACATGCCGGCTAAGAGCCTCGTCGTGCTGATGGGGGGCAACTCCCTGGAAGCCGAAGTATCCAGGGTCTCCGCAGGACAGGTGGCCGCCGGACTGGAGGCGGCTGGGCATCGGGCCACCCTGCTGGAGTTGGACCAGGGCGCCCCGCCGAAGCTGGCTGAACTGCGCCCGGACGCCGTGTTTCCCGCCCTGCACGGCCCGCCGGGCGAGGACGGCGCGGCGCAGGGGCTGCTCGACATCCTAGCCCTGCCCTATGTGGGCGGCGGCGTTCACGCCAGCGCCCTGGCCATGGACAAGGCCAGCGCCAAGGATTTGTTCCGCCAAGTGGGGCTGCCGGTTGCGGAGGACCTGGTGTTGTTTCCGGAAACCCCGATTGGCGAAGGGGTCAAGCGGATCTTGGCGACCTTGGGCGAGCGGGTGGTCATCAAGCCGGCCGGCCAAGGCAGCGCCATCGGCGTCTCGCGGCTGCCGAGCCGCGACGCCATGGGCCCGCGCCTAGCGGAGGCGCTCGCCCTAGGCAAGACGGTCGTCGAGCCTTTCATCCCGGGCAAGGAAATAACCGTGGGTGTGCTCGACCTGCATGGCCAAGCGCCTAGGGCCTTTCCGGTCATCGAGATTCGCACCGCGGCAGGCGAATGGTACGACGCCGTGAACCGCTACCAGGCGGGCGCCAGCGAACACCTCATTCCAGCGGCCCTGCCGAGCGCCGTCAACGCGGAACTGCAGCGCATCGCCGTGGCCGCCCATCGGGCTTTGGGCTTGCGGGACCTTTCCAGGGCGGACTTCATCGTCGGCGACGACCATGAGATCCGCCTGCTCGAAGTCAACTCGCTGCCGGGCATGACCCCCACCAGCCTGTACCCGGACGGCGCCCGCGCCGAAGGCCTGGAGTTCCCCCAGCTGCTCGACGCCCTAGTGGGGAGCGCCATCGCCCGCGGCTGAGGCGCGGCTTGCCTTGGTTGCCTACAGCTACAGATCGTAGCCGCGCTCGTTGTGCAGGGCCAAGTCCAAACCGCGCTGCTCGTCCTCCTCCGACACCCGATTGTCCAGCAGAGCGCCGGTGACTTTGAGGATGATGAAGGTGGCCAGTGCGGTGTAGCCCAGGGTGGCGATGACGCCGACCGCCTGCACACCCAATTGGCCGCCCATGGTCATGCCCTCGGCGGCGTAGCCTTGGCCGCTGAAGACGCCTAGGGAGGTGCTGGCGAACACCGCCGTCAGCAGTGTGCCGAGGACGCCGCCGACGCCATGCACGGGGAAGACGTCCAGCGAATCGTCAATTTTGAGCGAGCGCTTGATGTAGTTGGTCGCCAGAAAGCAGAGCAAGCCGGCGGCGACGCCGATGACCAGGGCGCCGGCGGGGCCGACGAAGCCCGAAGCCGGGGTGATGGTGCCGAGGCCGGCCACCATGCCGGTGACGGCGCCGAGGGCGCTCGGCTTGCCGAAGCGCACCCATTCGCAAACCATCCAGGTGAAGGCGCCGGCGGAGGCGGACAGATGCGTGACCAGCATGGCCATGGCCGCATCGCCGTTGGCCGCCAAGGCGCTGCCGCCGTTGAAGCCGAACCAGCCCACCCACAGCATACCGGCGCCGGCCATGGTGAGCGTCATGTTGTGCGGCGGCATGGCCTGCTGCGGAAAGCCGCGACGGTTGCCGAGCACCAAGGCGGCGACGATGGCGCCTACGCCGGCGGTGATGTGCACCACCGTGCCGCCGGCGAAATCCATCAGGCCCATCTCCCCCAGCCAGCCGCCGCCCCACACCCAATGGCAGATGGGCGCATAGACCAGCAGCAGCCACAACGCACTGAACAGGAGCATGGCGGAAAAGCGCATCCGTTCGGCGAAGCCGCCGACGATCAAGGCCGGCGTGATGATGGCGAAGGTTAATTGAAACAGGGAGAAGGCCGATTCCGGAATGCTGCCGGACAGGCTCCCCTCCCCCACGCCGGCGAACAGCGCCTTGCCGAGGCCGCCGACCAAGGCGTTGCCCTCGTCAAAGGCTAGGCTGTAGCCAACCACCAACCACAGAACCGACACCAAGCAGGTCAGAGCGAAGCACTGCATCAGCACACTCAGCACGTTCTTGGCGCGCACCAAGCCTGCATAGAAGAGCGAAAGCCCCGGGATGGTCATGAAAAGCACCAAGGCGGTGGAGGTTAAAATCCAAGCCGTGTCCCCTTGATTCAACCCATCCTGCGCCCAGCCGGGCGCCGCCATCAGGCCCAAGATAAACGCCGTTGTCCAACGTGCCATGCCGTTCCGCTCCTTGTTGAATCCGCTTTGCTGCGCGGGGCTCGACCAAGCACACAAGCCCCTCGGGCGCCGTGTCCCCCGCCCAGCAAAGCGGAAGTATCGGGATGCGCAGCGGATGGGTCAAGCGATGCGAAGGCGCGGGCGCCTCCGGCGGCGAGCTCCCGCCGGACGATGTTGTGGGTGGATGTTAGCGGTTTTTCCCTCGTTGGCGATCAAAGCGCTTTCCCTTCGCCGCCTAGCCGTCGCACAATGGGTGGCCAAGGGGGCATGGAGCAACGTCTTTGGACATTTCCTTCAGCGACGAACATGAAGCCTTCCGCGGGGAGGTGCGGGCCTTTCTGGACGCCGCCCTAAGCGAAGACCTAAAGGAGGCGCAACGGCTCTGTCCGGGCATTTTTCTGGACTACGAGCACAACATTCGCTGGCACCGCATTCTTTACCGACAGGGCTGGGTGGCGCCGAGTTGGCCGCAACGGCACGGCGGCGCCGGATGGGACCTGATGCGCCGTTACATTTGGTCCTTGGAGGCCAGCGGCGCCGGAGCGCCCAGCCTGGCCCCCATGGGGCTGGGCATGTGCGGCCCCATGTTGATCGGCCACGGCAGCAAGGCGCAGCAGGCGGAGTTGCTGCCGCGCATCCTGTCCGGGGAGGACTATTGGTGCCAAGGCTATTCGGAGCCGGGGGCCGGTTCGGATTTGGCCTCCCTGCAATTGCGGGCGGAGTCCGACGGGGAGGACTACGTGCTCAACGGCTCGAAGATCTGGACCACCCACGCCCACTACGCCAACAAAATGTTCTGCCTGGTGCGCACCAAGGCCGGCGGCAAGCCGCAGCAGGGCATCACCTTCCTGCTGCTGGACATGGGCAGCCCCGGCATCCGTGTTGAGCCCATCCTGTTCGCCTCCGGCGCCCACGAAGTCAACCAAGTGTTCTTTGACAACGTGCGGGCATCCAAGGCCAACATCGTCGGCCGGGAGCACCAAGGCTGGACGGTGGCCAAGTATCTTTTGGAGTTTGAACGGGGCGGCGGCGGCCTGGCGGCCCAGCAAGCCGCCTTGGGGCGTGTTCGCCGCTTGGCGCAGCGGGTTCCCCAAGGCGCCGGCGCTCTCATGGACGATGCGGATTTCCGCCATCGGCTGGACGGCGCGGAAATCAAGCTGCAGGCGGCAATGCACACGGAGTTGCGCATCATGGCGGCGCTTTCCAAGGGCGACAATCCCGGCCCGGAGTCCTCCATCATGAAGAACCTAAGCGCCGACATCGGCCAAAGGCTGACCGAGCTGGCGCTGGAGGCCCTAGGCGCCTACATTGCGCCCCTGCAAACGGCGGCCCCGGCGCCTGGCCGCAACTTCGAACCCGTTGGCCCGGCGGATGGCGAGGTGGTCTTCTCCCGCTATTGCAACCTGCGGGCCAACTCCATCGCCGGCGGCACCAACGAGGTGCAGAAGAACATCGTCGCCAAACTGGTGCTTGGTCTGTAGCCGAAAAACGCCCTAAGCCCCAGCCCGTTCGTGGAGTTGCGCGGCCATGTTGACGCCATTGCCGAAAGACGTCGATCGGCGGGTGGCGCGGCCCTACCCCAACTCACCCACGCCG
Source organism: Candidatus Azophilus sp. (assembly GCA_965200465.1). Taxonomy (GTDB): domain Bacteria; phylum Pseudomonadota; class Gammaproteobacteria; order Pseudomonadales; family Azotimanducaceae; genus Azophilus. Next base: position 1,915,383 of record OZ241358.1, read on the forward strand.
GTGATGATCTTGCCGACCAAGCCGTATTCGAGGGACTCTTCGGCGCTCATCCAGTGGTCCCGGTCGGTGTCCTCCGCCACCCGCTCCAAGCTCTGGCCAGTGCGTTCGGCGATGATCTTGTTGATGCGCTCCCGGGTTTTGAGGATTTCCCGGGCGTGGATTTCGATGTCCGACGCATCGCCGCCAAAGCCGCCGGCCGGCTGATGGATCAAGAACCTGGTGTTGGGCAGGCAGAAGCGGCGCTCTCTTTCCGGCGCCAGATAGATGTGGGTGGCGATGCTGCCCACCCAGCCCGTGCCGACGATGCGCACCTTGGGCTTGATGTAGCGGATGAGGTCAAAAATGCTGTCCCCGGACTCCACATGGCCGCCCGGAGAGCCCAAGTAGATGGTGATGGGGTCATCGTTGTCAAAGGACAGGCTAAGCAGCTTCTCCGCCGTGCGCCGCGCCACCTCTTGGGTGATCTCCCCAAACAGGGTCAGTGTGCGGTGCTCAAACAGGGCGTTCTCCTGCAGGTTGAAGCGCTTGGCGGCCTCCATGAACGTCTGCTCGTCTTCCAGATTGGTCATGATGCTTAGGTCTCGGGGTGGGAAATTCCGCGGGCGATGCCCTGCCGGCCTTGGTTTGGTTGACGGCGTCGCCTAAGCGTTCCTCAAGGGTCCACCCGCGCTTCGGCGCTGCCGGAGACCACCACCTTGCCGTCCTGGTTGGTGGTCTCCACCCGCAGGCTGACGACCTGCTCGCCGCCCTGTTCGGACACCCCCTCCACCGTGGCCGTGGAGTGCAGGGTGTCCCCCGGCCAGACTTGGTTGGTGAAGCGCACGCCGAACTTCTTCAGCCGCCCGTCCCCGACGTAGTTGGTCAACATGCGCCCGGTCATGCCCATGGTCAGCATGCCGTGGGCGAACACCGAGGGGTAGCGGGCTATCTGGGTGGTGAACAGTTCGTCCGTGTGCAGGGGGTTGTAGTCTCCCGAGGCGCCGGCGTACTGCACGATCTGGGTGCGCGTCAGGTTTTCGACCAAACACTCCTGATGGGTGTCCCCCACATTCAATTCGCTTGCCTTCAATGCCATTGCCAATGCCTCCTATTGGTCCACGGGGCGTTCGGTGCGCACGCCCACGCCGCGGGCGGTGATGACCAGTTCGCCGTTTTGGTCCCGGTACTCGGTGATGGTCTCAGCGAACACCAGCTTGCCGGAGCGCTTGCCCTGCTTCTCCCAGGTTTTGCCGGGCTTGACGGTTGCGGTCAGCACGTCGCCGGGGCTGATGTGGCGGTGGTACTCAAAGTGCTGCTCGGCGTGCAGGCCGCCGCTGATGCCGCCTCCGCCGCCCCCGCCTCCGCCGCCAGTGCGCTTAATGCCAGTGGCCTCCTTGCCGGAGCCGAACCAAGGCTGGCCGATCTTGGGCCGCAGGAAATAGTCCGGGTCGAACTGGGCGCTGGCCTGGGCGAAGGTCGGCGGGGCGATGATCCTGCCGGGCTCCGTCGTGGCCGCATAGTCCTCGTCGTAGTAGATCTGGTTGCCGTCCGCGATGGAGCGGGCGAACATCATGATGTGGCTCGCCTCCACGGGAAACTTGTCAACAGCCATCCAATCCCCCTTTTGCTTGCAGTGGTGGGCGCGGCTTGGCGCCGCGCAGTTCTTGAGTATCCATCAGCGCCCGGGCGGAATCAACGCCCTTTGAACTGCGGTGTTCTTTTTTCCAGAAAGGCGTTGATGCCCTCCGCCTTGTCCTCCGTTTGCACCAGCGCCCCCTGGGCGTACTTCTCCAGCATCAGCGCTCCGGCTAGGCTGGCCTCCATGCCGAAGTTGACCATCGCCTTCATGGTGCGCGGCACGAAGGGCGCGAAGCTGGCCAAATGCTCCGCCATGCGCTGCGCCTCGGCTAGCAATTCGTCCTGGGGAACGATGCGGGTGATCAGGCCGATGGCGAGGGCGCGCTCCGCGTCCATGGGTTCCCCCATCAGCAGCATTTCCATGCCCCAGCCGCGGCCGACGATGCGCGGCAGCCGCGCCGTGGCGCCGCCTCCGGGTATGAGGCCCAGCTTGCCTTCCGGGGTGGCGAACTTGGCGTTGGGGCTGGCGATGCGCAGGTCGCAGCCCAAGGCCACCTCCAGGCCGCCGCCCATGCAGATGCCGTTGATGGCGGCGATGGTCGGCTTGGGCAGGCGCTCCAAGCGGTCCGCCAAGCCTTGGACGATGGGCTCAAGCGCCTTCTTGAAGTCCCGGTGCAGCACTTCGCTGAGGTCGGAGCCGGAGGCGAAGGCCCGCTCCCCCTCTCCCGTGATGGCGATGACCCGCACCGCATCGTCCGCCGCTGCTCGGCCCACCGCGGCGTGCAGCTCCTCCAAGGTGGCCAGGGAAATGGCGTTGTGCTTGGCCGCCCGGCAGATGGTGAGCAGGGCCATGGGGCCCTGCGCCGCGTAGCGGACGTTCATGCGCTTGGCACGCAATGCCAACTGCCTTGCCTAAGCGGCCCGGCGCTTACTTCATGCGAATGACCACACGAGTGCCGTCCGCCTGGGCGCGCACCCTTCTGTTGCGCTGGTGGCCCTCTTCGGTGTTGTCATTCGCCAACGGGCGCGTCTCGCCGTAGCCGGTGGCCCGAACGCGGCTGGGAGCGATGCCCTCCACATCGACCAAGCGGCTGAGCACGGCGTTGGCCCGGCGCTCGGAAAGCCGCTGATTGTAGGCGTTTGCGCCCCTGGCGTCCGCATGGCCCTCCAGCACCGCAGCGGCGTCCGGATGGGTGCGCATGAATTCGGCGATTCGCCGGATGTCTCCGTAGTGGCCGGAGCGAATCTCCGCGGAGTCGAAGTCGAAGTGGATGACCACCTCCATGCTGACGTCTTCGGTTGTCTCCAAATGGCAGCCCTTGGCGTCAACCACCGCGCCGGCCGGGGTGCCGGGGCAGTCGTCAAGGTAGTTCGGCACGCCGTCCCCATCGCCGTCCAACGGGCAGCCGTTCGCATCGACGGCCACGCCGGTTGGCGTGTCGGGGCAACGGTCGGCGCCGTCAACCACACCGTCGCCATCGCTGTCCAAGGGCGGCGGGGTGACATCGCCGAGGCTCGCGGTGAAGCCGATGAAGGCGAAGGGTTCGATGCCGCCTTCGTCCGTGGAGTGTACGGCGCGTACGTCCGCACGATAGGAGAAGCGGTGGTTGACCTTGCCGAACACGCCCAAGCCGATGTTGATTTGGGCGTCCTCCGAGCGGCCGATTTCGGTGCGTCCTCCGCCGAACAGCAGGAAGGGCTGCCACCATTCGCCGCGCCCCGTTTTGTAGAGCATGTTCAGCCACAGCAGGTCCGCGTCCTCCTTAACCTTGCCCGTCGGCGAGTTGAAATGCGCATCCATGCTGGAGTAGAGCAATTCAAAGCCGAAGTCCTCGCTGACCATGTAGCCGATGCCGATGGCGGCGCCACCGTCATAGTCGTCCCCGTCGGGCGCGCGGTACAGGGCCAAGCCCGGCGTGAGATAGGCCTTGCCGGCCTTGGGGCCGGCGGCGTCTTCCGCGGCCCGGGCGCCATTGCTGAAGGCCAAAAGCAAAAGGGCCGCCAACGCCGTGCGGCAAACCTGCCTTGAGGTGGTTTTCTTGAAATCGTCCTGTTTTGGATTATTCACCGGCACTCCTTGCCGCCGCCAATTACGAAGGGCCTAGGGTAGGCGATCAGGGCTTGGATGTACAGATGCATGGCAAGGAAAGAGGGGAAATAGGAGCCGCCGGCCTGGAGAGGAAGCCGGCGGCTAGGGATAGACCACGAATGGTCTAGAGGACAGAGATTGCCCCCACGCCAAATGCTTGAAGGAGGATCATTTGGCGAGAACTAGAATCCCCAAAGCCTGTTGCTTGAAAATTTCAAGCAAGGGCCATTTTGTGTCAGTTTGTAACGAGGCTGGTCACATTATGCTTCGCCCAAGCGCCGGAGGCCCATTAAAACATCTAAACGGCGACGCAGACGTCCGCGCCGCCGCCCTCGCCATCCGTGATTTCAATTCGCCAACCATGCGTTTGGCAAAGTTGGTGGACGATGGCCAGCCCCAAGCCGCTGCCGCCCGTCGTTGCGCTGCGCGAGCGATCTAGGCGAAAAAACGGCTGAAACACCGTTTCGCGGTGTGCCTCGGGAATGCCGGGGCCGGCATCCACCACATGAATTTCCCGGCCCTGCAGCCGTATCCTGGCCCCTTCGCCGTGCTGCTCAGCGTTGGTGATCAGGTTGGTGAGCACCCGAGTCAGAGCGCCCGGCGCCACGCTGACCTTTTCCTTTGGAGGGGCGACGCACTCCATGGGCATGGTCGGGTCCAAGCCGGCGACCAGCGCCTTAACGAATTCCGCCAGATCGACTGACTGCGGCGCCTCATGAGCGCCGCGGGCGAACCTTAGGGCGTTGGCGATGAGTTCGTCCATGGACTCCAAGTTGCGCTCCAAACGCTGCACCAGTTGCGGGTCCACCGTGTCGGGAAGCAGTTCCACGGCCAGCCGCATTCGGGTTAGCGGCGTCTTCAGATCATGCGATACGCCGCCCAAGAGCGTTGTGCGGTTGGACAGCAGCGCCGATATCTCCCGCGCCATGGTGTTGAAGTTGCGCGCCAGCACCACCAGTTCCTTGGGGCCCTTCTCCGGCAGCGGGTCGAAGTTGGCGCCGCCGCGAAATGCATCCGCCTGTTCCGCCGCCTGCACCAGAGGCCGGGTCACGCGCAGCACGATGATCGCTGAGGTCGCCAACACCACCACGGCGCCGAGCACGGCGATGACGATGCCGACGTAAAGCGGCTGGACATCCCGCCGCACGGCCGAAAAGCCTATTTGCAGGGGATAGCCGGCCATCGGCAAAGTCACCCAAATCAGGTTGCTGCCCTGAGCCATCGTCACCGGGCGCTCCAGGCGGGCGTTGAGCTTCTCCTCCAGCAGCGACAGGAACGGCGACTCTGCGTAGCGCACTGGCGGGTAGGACTGCTCCTTGGCGCTGATGATCAGGTCATGCTGCTCGGCAAGCTCGAGTTCGAAGTAGGGGCGCGCCTCCGGGGGCAGTTCCACCCAAGTCTGCGCCGTCAGCACCAGAAGCGCCGCTTCGTCATCCGCGGACTGCTCGGAAATGGGGTTCACGACGAAGGACTGCAGGGCGGCGACCACGATGGCCACGATGGTCAAGGAGCTGACCGCCAAGGTCAGAATGGTGCGGGCAAGCAGCGAAGTGGGGCCGAATGTCACGACGCGGCGTTGCGGCGGCTAGCGCCCGTCCGGGCAAAACATGTAGCCCTTGCCCCAGACGGTTTTAATGTAAACGGGGTCGGCCGGGTCTGCTTCAATCTTGCTGCGCAGCCGCGTCACGCGCACGTCGATGCTGCGGTCGAAGGGGGAGCGCTCGGCCCCGGTCAACAAATCCAGTATGCGGTCTCGGTCCAGCACCCTGTTGGGATGGGCGGACAGGACTCTCAGCAAGTCGAAGTCGCCGGAGGTCAGGGGGACGATCTTGCCGGCGGTCGTTAGCCGGTGCGCCAACAGGTCGAGTTCAAATGAGCCGAAGCGGATGCGCTCCTCGTCCTTGACGGGAACCGCTTGGGCCCGGCGCAGCACCGCGCGCACCCGGGCCAGAAGCTCCCGGGGATTGAAGGGCTTGCTCAGGTAGTCGTCGGCGCCGACCTCCAAGCCGACGATGCGGTCCACGTCCTCACCCTGGGCCGAAACAATGATGATGGGCAGGCCCTTGGCGGCCTTCAGCCTTTGGGCGATGGACAAGCCGTGCTCTCCCGGCAGCATGAGGTCGAGAATGACCAAGTCCGGGGTGGTTTCGGCCAGATGGGCGTCCATGGCCGCGCCGCTGCTCACGCAATCGACGTTGAAGCCCTGCAGGGAGAGATAGGTCTGCGTGAGTTCGCAAAGCTCCGGGTCGTCGTCCACCAAGAGCAGCCTAGCGCCTTCGGTTTCCACCTGCAGCAGTCCAGAGACTCTTGGCGCCGTTGCGGTCAGCCGGGGTCAGACGCCTCTGCCGAGGCGTCCTGAACCTCAGGCGCTGCGACGGCCTGCCCAGTCCGCCGCTCAAAACCGACGCCGAATGGCTTGGAAACCTGCTTGCGGGTTGTGACCTGAATGTGCAGGTCGCCTTTGGCGGCCCCGGAAGGCACCGCTCCGTAGCGGCGCCTTAGCTTGATGCGCAGAACACCCGTGGCCGCGCCCTGGCTGCGGGCCCGGGCCATGCGCATCTTGACTTCCGAGAGCAGCGCCCGCCGTTCGTCGGGGGCCAAGTCGTTCCAGCGCGCGCTCAAGGCGGTCAACTCCTCGTCGGTGGCCGTGGCGTAGCTGACGGGTTGCGCGGCGGCGCCGACCGGCATGGCGGCGCACAGGGCCAAAACCAAGCTGTTCAGAAAGCGCTGGGGCATCGCCGCAGTTCCTAGTTTCTCCTTGTTTCCGCGCCGGCAATTGGGGAGGCGCTCCTTCGCCCAACGACCGGGGCCGGCGAAGGGACCGCGCATAATAGCAGAAAAGCCGCAACCCCAAACCCCGCCGGGGCGCCCTGCGGCAAAATGCTCCTGGCCGCCCGGAAACCGGGCTTGCGCCCGCCGCATTCATGCTAAACTTCGCGCCCTTTTTCCAAACCAACCCTTTAGTGGAGAAACAACGCATGAGCGATAACATCGTTCACACCACCGACGCCGACTTCAAGGCCGACGTGCTTCAGTCCGACAAGCCTGTCTTGGTGGACTACTGGGCCGAATGGTGCGGCCCCTGCAAGATGATTGCGCCCATACTCGACGAGGTTGCCGAGGACTACGGCGATCGGCTGAAGATCTGCAAGCTCGACATTGACGCCAATCAGGAGACGCCGCCGAAGTACGGCATTCGCGGCATTCCAACGCTGATGCTCTTCAAGGGCGGCGAAGTGGAGGCCACCAAGGTCGGGGTGCTCAGCAAGTCCGCCCTTGAGGCGTTTCTTGACAGCAACATCTGAACCGCCGCCAAGCGGAGCGGCGTTAGTTCGCCCACCCTGCTTGACGATGCCCAACAAAACATTAAACTGGCGCTTGGGTTAGGTGGGAACAGCGCCTCAACTCGGCCATTTCCTTGAATTCACTTTCCTCCATCCGGGTCTGTTGAGCCTTGGCCGCCACGGAACTGGCGGCGGCATCCCCTAGGATGGCGGCGCACCCCAACCGTGCATTTGGCCGACGACGAATTCCCAGCAAAACCCCAGTCAACTTCAGCAAAGAGCAGATGCCATGGTGATGTATCTCAAAGACCTTAAAGCCAAGCCGGTGGGCGAACTGATCGACATGGGCCGCGACCTAGGCTTGGACAACTTGGCCCGTTCCCGCAAGCAGGAGGTCATCGCCGCCATCGTGCGCAAGCAGGCCAAGGCCGGCGAGGACGTCTTTGGCGCCGGCACCTTGGAAATTCTGCAGGACGGTTTCGGGTTCCTGCGCTCGCCTGACAGCTCCTACCTCGCCGGCCCGGATGACATCTATGTTTCCCCCAGCCAGATCCGCCGCTTCAACCTGCGCACCGGGGACAGCTTGGCCGGCAAAATTCGGCCGCCCAAGGACGGCGAGCGCTACTTCGCCATGCTCAAGGTTGACGAGATCAACTTCAGCGAGCCGAACACCAAGAAGCACAAGATCCTGTTCGAGAACCTCACTCCCCTGTTCCCCACCGAGCGCTTCAAGCTGGAGCGGGGCAACGGCAGCACCGAGGACCTCACCGCCCGCACCGTTGACCTCATCGCCCCGGTGGGCAAGGGCCAGCGCGGCCTGATCGTCTCGCCGCCGAAGGCCGGCAAAACGCTGGTGCTGCAGAACGTCGCCCAGTCCATAACGGCCAATGACCCCGAGGTGGTGCTCATCGTGCTGTTGATCGACGAACGGCCCGAAGAGGTCACGGAGATGCAGCGCACCGTGCGCGGCGAAGTGGTCGCCAGCACCTTTGACGAGCCGCCGTCGCGCCATGTGCAGGTGGCGGAGATGGTGATCGAAAAGGCCAAGCGGCTGGTGGAGCATCAAAAGGACGTGGTCATCCTGTTGGACTCCATGACCCGCTTGGCCCGGGCCTACAACACCACGGTGCCGTCGTCGGGCAAGGTGCTGACCGGCGGCGTTGACGCCCACGCCTTGGAGCGGCCCAAGCGGTTCTTCGGCGCCGCCCGCAACATCGAGGAAGGCGGCAGCCTGACCATTCTGGCCACCTCCTTGGTCGATACCGGCTCCAAGATGGACGAGGTGATCTACGAGGAGTTCAAGGGCACCGGCAACCAGGAACTGCACTTGGAGCGCAAGATTGCGGAGAAGCGGGTTTATCCCGCCATCAACATCCGCCGCTCCGGCACCCGGCGGGAGGAACTGATCGTGGGGGAGACGGAGCTGCAGAACGTTTGGATTCTGCGCAAGCTGCTGCACGACATGGACGATCTGGTCGCCATTGAGTGGCTCATCAACAAGCTCAAGGACACCAAGACCAACGGAGAGTTCTTCAACTCCATGCGCGGCAAGTAGCCGCTCCCGTCCCCATTCCTGCAAGCCGAGCCGCTGACGCAACAGCCGCCGCCCGCAAGTTGGGCTGCGCCAGCCTCCGTTCGAGCCCTAGCCGGAGCGGGCGGGCAGGGGCAGGTCCGGCAGGTTGCCGACGGCCTTCGCCAGCAGTTCGCCGCCCCGACGCGGCTCCCCCAACGCCGTCAGCAGCCGGCCCAGCTCGGCTTGAACGGTTGCATTGGTCTCGGTGCGCAGGCTGGCCTCCAGGAATTCTCGGGCCTTGGCCCAGTCCGCATTCATGAGGGCGATGCGCCCCGCGGCCAACAGCAGTTCGCCGTCGCTTGGCCTCTTGCGCAGCCAACCCTCAACGGCGGCCAGCTGCCTTTCCGGCTTTGGCGACCTGACGCAGCCGTACAACTGCAGCAAGCCGCCGCTCCAACTGCGCTCCAAGGCCTCGCGCAACACGGCTTCGGCTGCTCCAGGGTCTTCCGCCGCCAGCATTTGGCGGGCTGTCGCCAGCACTAGTTCCGGGTCGGCCTGCAGTTTCTTCGGCGTTTGCTCCCAAGCATCCAAGCCTTCGGCGGCGATGCGCCGCCGCCACGCCCGCCGCTCCAAGGCGTCCAAGGACTCCGCGTCCACCGCCTTGGCTTTGCGCAACGTCGGCGCCAATTCCGTGAGCGCTTGCCAGTCGCCAAGCGCTTCATGGCAGCGCAGCAGGCGTTGCGCCACCACTGGGTGCCTGGGCGCCTCGGGCTGGATTGCAAGCAGCCCGTTGCGGGCCTGCCGCCACTGCCCGGCGGCCATTTGCAGGCGGGTTTGCAGTAGGGCGGCGGGCAGCTTGGCAGTTGGGTCCGCCCGCCGTGCTTGGCGCAGCAGCCGGTCGCGCTCCTCAACGGCGCCGAGTTCGTGGGCGGCCAGGGCAGCGCCTAGGAGGTTGACGGCCGGCGTTGCAACCTTGTCCGCCTCCCCGGCGAGCAGGCGCTTCGCTTGCTCCCAATCGCCCTGCTCCAGCAGCAGCAGGCCGCTAGCCGTTCGCCGGGCGGCTGCTTGGTTGCGCCGGTTGCGCCTCCAGGCGTCGAACAACCCCTTGCCTTGCAGCAGGCGCCTGACCACCAACAACAGCGAGTGCAGGGCGACGTAGGCGACCAGCAGGACGAGGGTGCCGAACCACAGGCTGGTCTCCACCGCCGCGCCGTCGTAAGTCGCCAGCAGATAGCCGGGGTCCCGCGCCATCAGGATGCCGAGCAGACCGCCGAGCACGATGACGGCGACTCCCAGCAAGGCGGCCCTCTTCATTCGCCGGCGCCGCCCCGCCGCACCTTGCGCAGTTCCTGGAGCGAAGCGGAAATGTTGGGCAGGGCAAGGTTCAGGTCCGCCTGCTGCAACTTCGCCAAGGCGTTGCCCACGGCTTGGACGCCGGGGTCCGCTGCGTCGAGATGGTCGCCCATCCATTGTCGCGCCGAATCCAAGCTGCTGGAGAACACCGCTTGGTCCCGCCGCAGGGCGGCCAATTGCGCCTGCTCCAGCATTAGCCGGAGGTTGAACTCCAGATAAAGGGCTTCGTCCGGGGCCAGCAGGGGCCGCACCTCTGCGTCGATGCGGCGAAACCGCAGAAGGTTGCGGAACTCATCGGCCAGCGCCGCCCACAAGCCGGCCTCTTGGCCGCCGACGGCGGCGGCTTTCTTGGGCAAGGCGAACTGCGGCTGCGCCAAGGCTAGATCCTTAAGCTGGCGCTTCAGCGCATCCAAGCGCAGGTAGAGGCCCTGAACATCCGCGCCCCGGGTTTGCTCCAAGCTGAGAATTTCGCTGGCCAAGGCCGAACGCACCCCGTGCAACGCCATGTCCTCCAAGCGCCGCAGGATGCCGTCGGCGGAGCGCAGCAGCTCCAGCGCCGTGGCGACGTCCCGCTCCATGAGCAGCCGGTGGTTGGCCACCTGCAGCAGGTACTCCAACTCGGCGAGCTGCCAATCCCTTGCCGAAGGCGGCGCCGCCTTGGCGACTTGGCTCAGCCGTTCGACCAGCCCGCTTTCGGTGGTTTGCAAACGTTCAATGAGTTGGTCGGTGGAGTCTTGAAGCCCCTGCCGCCAACTTTCCTGCGCTTGGGCCAGCCCGTTCCCCAAGGCGTTGCGCTCGGCTTGGGCTTGGGCCAAGCCCCGCTCCATTGCAGCGTTTGGCTGCAAATAGACAAGCATGAAGTAAAGATAGCCGGCGGCCGCCAAGGCGAAGAGAGCCAGCAGCAAGGCGGCGGCCGCCAGCAGCCGCCCCGATGGCGGCTTGGATGCCGGTCCTGGCCCTGGCGCCGGCATCTGCGCACTCCCGGAGGGAAGCTTCAAGTTGTCAGCGGTTGATTCAGCCATCTGCCCCTGCCATCCGCCGCAAAGCGGCGACCACCGCATCCGCCCCGGCGTCTTCGCAACGCAGCACCCTGGAGACGCCAAGTTGGGCGCCAAGGGCCGCAACTCTGCCTGAAGGCGCCAATATTGGTGCGTCTGGGGCGCCGTTGGATGCAAACCATACCCGCACCGCTTGCCGGAATCCATCGCCGCTTGACACGACGATGGCGTTTATTTGCTTGGGGTTTACGGTGGGCGCCAATGGCGTGCGCCGATAAACGGCAAGCCGCTGCACATCCGCGCCCCGCTCGGCCAAGGCCGGGGCGATTAGATTGCGCCCGCCGACGCCGGCAACCAGCAGAATGCGCCTGTCCTTTACATCCGGCAGGCTGTCCAGCAGCCCCTCGCTGGATGCAACCTTGGCGGTTCCCGTGCTTACGCCGGCTTTGTTTAAGGCGGCGGCGGTTTGGCGGCCGATGGCGAAGGCCTGGTCAAAGCAGCGGCCGATGCGGGAGGCGGCCAAGCGAGCGCCGTGGGCGGACAGAAACACGGCGATGTCGAAGCGGCCTTGGGGAGCGGCGAACGGCAACGGGCGAATCTCCAGCACAGGGGCCTTGAGAACCCCGAACCCCGCCGCTTCGACGGCATGGGCCAAGGCCGTGGCGCCGGGCTCCGTGCGGGTGATCCAAACGTTCATGCGCTACCGGCCGAGCCGGGCGGGCGCAGGTTTCCTCGCCCACCCGCCGAGGTCGGAGCCCGCCGCCCGGATATTGCGCCAAGCCGCTTGCTCCCTGAAAAAAAACCTTTCAACTTCAATTAGTCGCCTGAATTTTTCCGCAAACCATCAAGGTGTGAACTGCGCTGGTCGCGCCTCTTACTTGCCCTTTGACCCCTAATGTGCGTCCTTGTTCACCCAGCCATAGCCCCTCTGCCTTTATGAGAGGGGCTCCCCCCACACACCCTCGGCTAGGGACAATGGTCCCACTGGCTTATCTTCCCGTGTGGCGCAGCAACTGCAAAGCGCCTTGGGCCAGCAAATCCTCCACCACTCGGTTGGCCACCTGTTCGGCGGGGCCTTTGGCTTCGGCCTTCAGCACCGTTGCGCCGTCGGGCGACGCCAACAGCGCCTGCAGGAGCACGGCGGCGCCTGCAGGTTGCGCATAGGCCGCCAAGGGTTGGCTGCAATCCGCCTCCAAGGCGGCGCTTACGCCTTGTTCGGCCTGTACGCAGGCGGCGGTTGCGGGGTCCCGAAGGGGTGCCAGAAGGTCCAGTGCTTGGCCGTCATCGGCGCGGCACTCCACGCCGAGGGCGCCTTGCCCCGGCGCCGGCAGAAACAGGGATGGCGGCAGCGCTTCGGTGACCTGGTCGGCCCATCCCAAGCGGACCAATCCGGCCATCGCCAACATGACGGCATCAATGTCGCCGGCTTCCAGCTTTGCCAGCCTAGTGTCCACATTGCCGCGCAGAGGCAGCACCCGCAAGTCCGGGCGCAACGCCAGAATTTGCGCTTGGCGCCGCAAGCTGGAGGTGCCCACGGCGGCCCCGGACGGCATGGCCTGCAACCCGCCTTTGGGGCTGATCCAAGCATCCCGCACATCCTGCCGGTAGCCGATGACCGGCATGGCGAATTCTTCGTTCATCAAGGCCGGCACGTCCTTCATGGAATGCACCGCCAAGTCCGCATCCCCCCGCGCCAAGGCCGCTTCAAGCTCGTTGATGAACAGACCTTTGCCGCCAACCTCGCTTAGAGGCGCGTTCAGCCAGCGGTCCCCCGCCGTGGAAATTCCCACCAGTTCAATGGCCAGCCCAGGATGAGCCCGCCGCAGTTCCACTTTGATGAACGACGCCTGCCAGAGCGCGAGCTTGCTTCGGCGGGTGGCGATGCGCACCCTATCCAAAGCCGCCTCCTAGCTGCGGACAACGCCTAACGGCTGCACACCCAACTTTCGCCCCCCAAATGGGCATGAAAGTAGCCGCCGCCACAGGAAATGGAAGCCGACAAAGGCTGAAAGTTGTGCAGGATAATGGCCCGGCGTTCTTGAGGTGGGTTGGCGACCATTCTCTAAGGGCTGTGGGGTTGGAATCGGTCAGCCTAGGTGCCCACAAGGGCCAAAATCCCTGCATATCGTTGTCCGCAGGGGCCATCTTACGCATCGCTTGATTTACCGTGGGCGAATATGCCCTTCGTTCACGAGCATTTCTTCGTATTTCTGCCGCGAAAGTGGGCACTCAATTAAATCCTTGAAGTATTGTGCATTAATTTTGCATTGCTTTGCCATGCTACTGATTAACGAGTCATCAAGATCTCTACCGCCGCTCCCATGAGAAGTTTTTGTCCGCACACTAGTTTTCTGGCCACTATTGGTGTGGTATATGAAGAAGGAATGATCGTTTTCACGCCGCTCAAACCCTTTTCTCTCAAGAGCACTTTCGACTTCCCGTTTCTTGAACATCATCGTAGGTCCCGAAACCGATCTACCAGTTGTTTCTGCAATTCCTGTGCGTCTAGCGATAAGGCTTGGGGGTCTTCTTTGGCGTATTCCACCCACAGCATGTCCAGCTCGGCATCCAATGAATCTCGCAATTCAGAAAAGGACTTGCCTGATATCAGGATATTAAATTCTCCTTGAAGTTCGTATAGTTGGTGTTCGTGATCAAATTTGACGTCAAAGCTCAACGGCGGCTCCGCTTTATAAGGAATATTGCGCAGCGCTATTTCATTATATTCCAGGACGCTACCGTCTTGCACTTCGTCCATATCGGTGAGGCGGATAGGTTGCCCTTTTTCATCGTAGCAAATGCGGCCGCGCACCCGAACCAATTTATTCCGCAAACTGCATAGCATCGGCTCAAAGCGTTCATCATATTCCACGTTCAAGGAACAGTCGCGTGATGGCTTGATTTGCATGCGCCGTCTGCCAAAATTCATACCAGTCAAAAGCCCTATCATATACTCTGAACTTCTGGGGACGGCATTGGGATTGCCGCGGGAATAAAGTTGGTTATAGGCGCTCTGGAACGTCCTGCCATCGAGAATTGTCTTTTGACTGCCATCCCTGATCGACAGCACGACGCCTATCCGCTTGGAGGGTTGTGCGCTTTTATACGCTTTGATCAGAGCAGCCTGAAAACTAACGTCGGGCACCAGTTGTCGAAAAGCCTCACCGTTACCTTTACCTATCGCCCGAGTTACATCCTGAAAGCTGCAATACACGGCTTCTTGGTCGCCGTAGTCCTCAAGTTCAGACGCCTGATTGGAAAGGTCGCTCACTTCAACCGGGAGATCGAAGCTCCCTTCTTGAGGGGGCTTGCACATCAGCCCGAAGCGAGACCGAATTTCATTTGGAATTTGGACTCCCTGCCCCAATGGGCCGCCCTGATGGATCTTGGCTAGTAGATGCACTATTCGCTGCACTTGCTGGAGCGATTTCGCCAAAACCTGCGCTGGGAGCGCATTGCTGTCTGTTCCGGCTCCTTCAAAGTGCAGCCAGAAAAGCCTTGGATTCCGGTGTTTGGGCATAGCGGACACCTCTGATTGGGGTTCATGTTGCCATAACCAAGCACAGATGCAAGGAATCCCCAATATTGGCGCTAATGCCTATGGCGAAGTGCGCAAGCCTAGCTGCGGCCCGGCCAGACCTTTCCTAGGCCGCTCGGCTTCAACGCGACTGGGCGGCAACGCTCCCGGCGACGGCGAACTGCGGCCAACCGCCCGTTCCGGCGGACGCGGCGCATTCGCAGCCATCCGCTGGACGCGGGCTTCCAGGGCGAGGCGCACGGCGGCAACGCGCCGGCGGCTGACCGGAATGCGCTCGCTTAGGCCGGTGATGCGCAGTTCAAAACGGCGGGGGCCTAGGCGCACCAGCCCGTCGATGAACTTAATGGCGACCAAGGCGTTGCGGTGAACGCGCAGGAATCGTCCCTTGAACTCGGCCTCCAATCGGGCCAGCACCTCCGTAGTGATGGTTTCCCCCTTGCCGTAATGAATGGTGACGTATTTTTGGTCCGCCAAAAAATACCGCACATGCCGCACGGGCACCAACTCAACGCCCCGCAAGGACTTAACGACAATGCGGCTGCGGACAACGCCCATCGGCTGCACGCCCAACTTTCGCCCCCAAATGGGCATGAAAGTAGCCGCCGCCACAGGAAATGGAAGCCGGCAAAGGCTGAAATCAGTGTAGGACAATGGCCCGACGTTCTGGAAGCGGGTTGGCGGGCGTTCTTTCGTGCTGCGGGGCTGGACGCGATTGATCGCCAGCGCAGACCAAACATTCAATCGTTGCTCAAGCTCACAGCCCCGGTAGTGCCTGCGTAGGTCATTTTGAAATGCTGCAGAAAAGTTCCGCCTATGAGGGCGTAGTGAGGTTGGCCCCCCGCCGTCAGGTGAACCCCGGCGCACGAACCGGTCACGGTCACCCTGAGAGCCGGAACATGAATCTGGGCGAGATGCATGTTGACCTCGTCCTCCCCATGGACACCCGCCACGACTTGACGGTCAATGACGGGGAGCTTCAACTCTACGGCAAGGGTTGAGTCGATGCAGCTTGCCATGGCTCCAGTGTCCATCAAGGCAGGCAGCGGATCCACCGGCAGGTCGGGAATGCCGCTGTCGGGCCTGCTGGCAGGGTCGAAACCGATTTGCACAGCTAGAGTTGGCCCATGCACCACCAAGGCCCGTTGTGCGGACACTATTGAGCCGCCCGTAAAGCCGCATTCAACCGTTGGCACTGGCGGTTCGGTAGAGCAAAGAAGCCGGCAGCCTGAGCGGTGGTGCGCCAACCTGTCTGATGAGGTATGGGCCATGCCCGAATTGCTCTATGGCGGTTTCGGCAGCCGCCTCAAAAGAGTCGAAGGCATCCACCAACGCCTCGTCATGCACTACGACCCATTTGCCGAAGTGGTCTGTTTCCAAAATGGGCCGCATCCGTTTGTAAGCGGCGATTTCCTTGCTCAATGTGGCCATGATACGCCTCCTTAAGCTGCCTAGGCACCGTCAATGCTACTACTAAGGCGGGCGGATTAAACACGCGCTTCGTTTTTCGGTCCATCCCCCAAGGTCTGCGGCATCGACG
This sequence comes from Candidatus Azophilus sp., assembly GCA_965200465.1. GTDB lineage: Bacteria > Pseudomonadota > Gammaproteobacteria > Pseudomonadales > Azotimanducaceae > Azophilus. Next base: position 1,931,252 of record OZ241358.1, read on the forward strand.
TGGCTGCCAAACCCGTGCTAGGACCTCATGTGCTTGTTGGCCTTGATGGGCCGGCTCCCTCTGTGGGACGGCCTTCATCTGCCGCTTCCAAGCATGATCCAACCCAAGATATCAGGAACCTTGCCGCGTTTTCCTAGCGTTTGCCATTAAGATCTTCAATTTTTCAACCTTTCGCGGGCGGTCTGGTTTCCTGCCGCGATGCAGCATCGCATGGCAATTCGGACACACTGGGATCAGGTCCTTAACGGGATCGACTTGATGTGCGCCACGAATCCTTGCGAGAGGCACAACGTGATGTACATGGATGAACCCCCGGCGCATAGTTGTCCATCTCCCGCTTGATTACCGGGGCCAGCAGGTACATGCCCAGCAGGTTGGGGATGGCCACTAGGAAGACCAAGGCGTCGGAAAGGTCCATCACGGCGTGCAGGTTGATGCTGGCGCCGATGATGATGAACAGGCAGTAGGCGAGCTTGAAGCCGAAGTCCATGGCGCGGCTTTCGCCGGTGAGGTAGGTGAACGCCTTGAGGCCGTAGTAGGCCCAGGCGATCATGGTGGAGAAGGCGAACAGGAAGGCGGCCACGGCCAAGGGAATGGGCGACCAGGACAGGGTGGAGGCGAAGGCTTGGGTGGTGAGTTCGATGCCTTCCACGCCCTTGTTCATTCCCGGATCGTAGATGGTGGTGATGATCACCAGCGCGGTCATGGTGCAGATCACCACCGTGTCGATGAACGGCCCCAAGGAGGCCACGAAGCCCTCCGTGACCGGCCTTGCGGTCTGCGCCGAGGAGTGGGCGATGGCGGCGCTGCCAAGGCCCGCTTCGTTGGAGAACACGGCGCGGCGGAAGCCGATGATGATGACGCCCAGCATCCCCCCGGCCACGCCCTCCGGCGCGAAGGCGCCCTGCCAGATGGCGGCGAAGGCGGCCGGCACCCGCTCCGCATTCATGAGGATGATGACCAGCGCGGAGATGACGTACAGCACCGCCATGCTCGGCACCAGCCGCACGGTGACGCTGGCGATGGACTTGATGCCGCCGATGATGACCAGCGCGGTCAGCACCGCCAACAGCAAGCCGATGGACCAGGCGTTGTTCGCCAGCCAGGCGCTGTCGGCCAAGTCAACAACGATGGCCGCGGCCTGATTGGATTGGAACATGTTGCCGATGCCGAGGCAGCCCAGCACCATGGTCCCGGCGTAGAAGCAGCCTAGCATCCTGCCCAGCCGCGGCCAGTTCCTATGGGCGGCAAGGCCCTGCTCCAAGTAGTACATCGGGCCGCCGGAGCAGGAGCCGTCCGGGTTGGTCTTGCGATAGACCACGCTTAGGGTGCATTCGGCGAACTTGGTGGACATGCCCAGAAAGCCGGCCACGATCAGCCAGAAGGTGGCGCCGGGGCCGCCCATGGAAATCGCCACCGCCACCCCGGCGATGTTGCCGATGCCCACGGTGCCGGAAAGCGCCGTGGTCAGCGCCCGCCATTGGGAGATTTCGCCGGGGTCGTTCGGGTTGCGGTAGCGGCCGGAGACGATGCGGATGGCCTCCGCGAAGCCGCGCACGTTGATGAAACGCAGATACGCGGTGAAGAACAAACCGCCGACCACCAGCCAAAAGACGATCAACGGCACGTCCGCGCCGAACATCGAAACCTCGTGGAACACGATGCTCTGCACCCATAGGGTCACTGGCCCCAAGGCGCTGTTGATGAATTCGTCGATGCTCATTCCATCTCCTTCAAGCGGCCGCGGCGCCAGAACGTCCGCCGCGCACCGGCCCTGCGGTGTTGATGAAGCGCATGGCATCGACTATAGCACCATCAACGGCACGGCCGCCTGACCCCAAAGGACCGGAAGGTCAGTGATCCCACCAAGTCGATTTTATAGGTGAATTTAACTTATTGATTTAATTGAAAAAAAAATAGGATTCCGGATATTTTTTGGTTGGCGCTGCCATGCCCACCCACTTGTCTTTCAGGGAACGTTGGGCATGGTGGGCTTGGCGAAGGCAGAGGATTTGAGGGCGTTGCGGGCGTGGCTAGCTCGGAAAGCCGAGGAGATGGCGGCTTGGGATGGCCTCATGGAGGCGCACCACTACTTGGGTTTTGGGGTGCGGTGCTGCGGCATGTGCGGAATTGCCGGGCGAGAATTGGGCGACGCTGGTTGGTTGATCCTTGGGGCGCTCAGGGCGGGGGCGCGGGATCGCTGGACCGGCTAAGGGGTGGAACCAAGGGTGAATTTCCATCAAAATTCCAGATTTGTTGAAAAACTGGACGAATCTGTGCTATCAAGTCTTTCCTGAAGAGAGGGAGTCCGAGGCTACGGGAGCCGTAGGGGGAGACTGAGCAGAGAGAGCCATTGGTGCCGACGCAGGCGACAAGGGCGTTTGGTCAATTGGTATGCGACGAAACGCAGAGCATCGCGGGGCCGCGGTTTGCGTCGCGCAGGGTGCATTCCCGCATTCTGGAAGCAGCTCTGCAGCCCGCTAGCGCGGTGGGGCCATCACTGCATGTGCGCCAGCCAACTGGCTCCGCTGTCTCTTGCCCGCATGGGCGACGGTTGTCGCGGACGGGGTTGGAGGGACATCGACCTGCCCACAGGCGTTGTCGACTGGCGGAAGATGCCTTTTTGCATTGGCAAAATGGAAGGATGCTCGTGGAGGGTGACCCTTGGCCGTTCGGAAGGTTGGCGATGATGAAGGTTGTCTGTGGTACGCAGGAGCACGGTCGAGAATTTGTGACTAGGCACAAGCTCAGCGTAAGAAGACGGACCGGATTCAGGAAAACATGTGCGGCATGGATGCACTTGGTACACCTCAGCTCCCCATCATCGAGTGCTAAGTTGCAGCAATGATCACTCTCGTTGAAGCGGCGAACGTTATTGTGGCGAATGCCCATAACCCGTCGATACTCAATCATGAATGGCTGAGAGCGAACGAAATATTGCCTACGATTCAGGGTGTTGAATGGGAACTGGATCAACCACCCATCGCAACCCCGCCGATGTCTCTGCTGCGCTATCGGAACGGCACTAATATTGATTTGACCGCAGGCCACCTAGTTGTCAGAGTGTCATTGGGGGACGATGTCTGTGAAGCAGAAGGCATCACCATGTCTATAACGACAAACTACATTGAAACATTGAAGCACATACCGTACAGCGCGGTGGGAAACAACTTCAGGGCCATGTTCGAGTGCCCTGACGCGAACCAAAAAATCATCGACTCTTTCAGGCACGAGGGACGCCACATGGATGGCGTAATCAGCCTATTTGTGAAATTGGCGTACCGCCTGCCTGATAATTGCCAAAGAAATGTTGAAATAAATGGCGCCACAGTGTCAAAAAGTGACGGGGGTGTGGAAGAGAATGTTCAAGTGGTGTCGATAGGCGCCAACTATCACCGCAACACACCCAACACGAAAGCTGCATTGCATGCCATTACTAAGATGAAGGCAGACAAAGAAGACTTCATCAGATTCTCTGATGCACTTCGGGAGGACATCCATGCCTGACGTCCGCTACGATACACCCAAAGAGACGCTCCGAAGCGTTACGGTGCAACCCTTGGCGCGGTACGCCAAATTGGCGTCGCTAGCTCTCATGCCAACTTTCGTGCAAATGCAAGATGCCAGTGCTTTGCCACCTATGGCCTCAGTGCCTATGTTTGGGTTACACAAAGAACCACTAGATGAAGGAAGCGCTCCTATTCATCCATATCAGGAAATGCGGAGTCCATATGAGTACATTGAATCCATCCAACAGGTTGATTTGGACATATCGAATGCATCTTTGCATGGAGAAATGCAAAGCAACGAGTATTTGTTTTTCCTATCGAATACAGTTCAGGATAGTCAGGATAACTTTGTGGAATCGTTAAGTCGAAGAGTCCAAGAACTCGCTTTATTGGCCTTGGAAGAGGACGACCAGTGCGCTTTGAGCCTAGAGTCTTTGATCGGATTTTGGAGGTTTTGTTATCTTCACAGGCCGAGAATTGGCCCGCGCCCGAAGCTAGTGCTTACGATGGAGGGCGACTTAAGGGCAATTTGGGAAGAAGACATCAATCATCGAATCGCTGTCCGGTTCATAGACAATGCCAGTGTCTCATATGTAACTTTTTTTCCTGATCGATTTCGGCCTACGCAAATATGTCGCAAGAGTGGAAATTCGTCAATAGAAGGTTTTTTTGAGAACGCTGGAATTGGAAGGATATCGAATTAGATGGTAGAGATATTGGATACGTTCGATTGTGCTAGGCTGGTCAAGGCCACGCAAAAACGTGAAGACGGCAAAATTGATGGGGCAGCATTTGCTGTCCGGCGGGGAGAGAGCTACCTCTCTTTGAACTGCCTTGACCTAATTAGTGGAGGCCATGATACTCGAATCCAGCATCTCCGCGAAATTCTTAGAAAGAAGCTGAATATTAGGAAAACATCCTCATTGGCCATCCTAAACGTAGGCAAAACAAAGGATGCAGTGAAAGATCGAGCAACTCTTGAATTTTTACACAGGCCCGAGCCTGATGATAAAACTCATTGCGGGTTGTATGGTGTGGAGTACGATGACGAATTGGTGCAGGATTTGATAGCACAGTCTGTCATTGAGGTTGCAAGTGCGTACAGCGCAACGCAGCAGCGGGGCTTGTCCATTTGACTGTGAGGTTAAAGGAATGTCATGCACCCAACTAAAGTGGGATTAAGGGTTAAACGGTTAGCAACGCTGAACCACAAGCGTTGATGCAGGAACTAGGCCATGACTCGGCATCCGATGCAGCTGCGGCCGGGTTCAAGAGCTAAGTGCGCTTTTTGGTTTTGCCGGGTTTTCGGGCAGCGAACTTGGCGTCGCAAGTTTTGGGTCTGTCGTTGCAGCGGCTGTCTGCGGACATGGAGGCGCTTCGCGGGCATCCAGTTCTTCTGGCGGAGACGTTCGCGGACTCGTCCCGGTTCGAGGAGACCTGCCATGCGGACGGCTTTAAAACCGCCCTGGTGATCCCACGCAATGGGGAACGGCCGCTCGGGCACCCGCTATAATTCCCCCATGAGCAACAAGCCCAAACTGCTGCATGGCCGTCTGCGGGAGGGCGCGGACGCCTTCGTGGAGGCGTTCACGGCTTCCGTGGCCTTTGACAAGCGCCTCTACAAGCAGGACCTCCGCGGCTCCGCCGCCCATTGCCGCATGCTGGGCAAGGTCGGGGTGCTGTCCGGCGCGGAGGTGGCGCAAATTCTCGATGGGCTTGGGCAGGTGGAGGCGGAGATCGAGTCCGGCGCCTTCGCTTGGCGCACGGGCCTTGAGGACGTCCACATGAACATTGAGCACCGGCTGACCGAGCTCGTCGGCGAGGCCGGCAAGAAGCTGCACACCGCCCGCTCCCGCAACGATCAGGTGGCCACGGACCTGCGCCTGTACCTGCGCGAGGAAATCGACGCCCTGATTGGGCTGGAAGCGGTCCTGCTCAATGCGCTCTTGGACCTGGCGGAACGTCATCAAAGCACCGTCATGCCCGGCTTCACCCACCTGCAGGCGGCGCAGCCGGTCACTTTCGGCCACCACCTGCTGGCTTGGTTCGAGATGCTGCTGCGCGACCGGGAGCGCTTGGCGGACTGCCGCCGCCGGGTGAACCAACTGCCGCTCGGCGCCGCCGCCCTGGCCGGCACGACCTTTCCCATCGACCGGCGTTTCGTAGCGGAGGAATTGGGTTTCGAGGGGCTGGCCGCCAACTCCTTGGACGCCGTCAGCGACCGGGACTTCGCCATCGAGTTCGCCGCCGTCGCCGCCATGACCCTGATGCACCTAAGCCGCTGGTGCGAGGAACTGGTGCTCTGGACCAGCCAGCCCTTCGCCTTCATCACCTTGCCGGACCGCTTCTGCACCGGCTCCAGCATCATGCCGCAGAAGAAGAACCCGGACGTGGCCGAATTGGTGCGCGGCAAGACCGGCCGCGTCTATGGCGACCTGACGGCGCTGTTGACCCTGATGAAGGGCCAGCCCCTGGCCTACAACCGGGACAACCAGGAGGACAAGGAACCCCTGTTCGACGCCGTGGACACCCTCAAGGGCTGCCTCTCCGCCATGCTGGATATGCTGCCCCAAGTGCAGGCGGACGCAGACGCCATGCGCACCGCCGCCCTGCGGGGCTTCCCCACCGCCACGGACTTGGCGGACTACTTGGTGCGCAAGGGGCTGCCTTTCAGGGACGCCCATCGGGCCGTGGGCAAAACCGTGGCCCACGCCATTGAGCAAGGCGTCAGCCTGGAGGAAATTCCCCTGCCGCTGCTGCGGGAATTGGCCGGCGACTTGGTGGAGGAGGACGTGTTTGGGGTTCTCGCCTTGGAAGGCGCCTTGGCGGCCCGAAGCCATGTCGGCGGGACCGCGCCCAAGGCCGTGGCGGAGGCCGTCGCCGCCGGCCGCAAGCGCCTAGCCGCCGGCTGACGCCCCAACCAGCATGAACTGCGAAAGTGCGGAGGCGCTGGCGGCGGACTTGAAGGCCCGCTACCGGCGCCAACTGGAAATGGATGCGCGAACCGGCGACGGCCGCCACGGCGGAAAAGTGTTTCTAGCCATGCTGAAGGCCCTTGATGAACTGCCGGCCAGGCGCTTCGAGCCCAGCGATGGAGCTGCTTGGGTTTGGTCTGATCTGCATCTAGGCCACGGCAACATCATCCGCTACTGCGCACGGCCCTTTGCGGACGTCAAGGCGATGGATCGGCGGCTTTACGCCAATTGGGAGGCGACGGTGGCGCCCGCGGACCAGCTCATTTGCGTTGGCGACGTAGCCATGCGGGACGCCTTGTGCGACGCCACTTGGCGGCGCATTCGAGGCGCTCCTGGGCGCCGCAAGCAACTGGTGGTCGGCAACCACGACCTCACCGGCGCCGGCCGTCTGCGGGTTGCCGGCTTTGACGACATCTGCTCCTTGCTGTGGATGGACGGAGACCCGCCGCTGTTGTGTACCCACATGCCCTTGGCTGAGGTGCCTCCCGGCTGGGTGAACGTGCATGGCCACACCCACGCCGCCCCGCTGACGCGCTCCCCGCACGTCAACGTCTCCGTGGAGCAAATCGACTATCGCCCCTTGGCGCTGACACAGGTTCGCGCCTTGGCGGCGGAGCTGGTGCAAGGCCGCTACCCGGAAGGCGAAACCACGTTGGAGCGGGTCGCCAACCTCCCGCTCGCTACATAACGACCAAGGAGCGCTGAAACGCACTGCCCCGAGCCGCGCCAAACCCCTGGAAACTCAAAACGCCGCGAAAAGGCGCCAAGCTCCGACCGCTGAACCCTTGTTGGGGGATTGGGGCAAGCACGCTACGACACGCTACGAAACGTTCGGGTCATAACGACTACCGCCCGGAAGTTCCGTGTAGGTGTTGACCGACGCCGTGGGAGGTCCTTCGGTCGCCGCGAATTCCACCAAGCGCAGCCTTGGCTTCATCCAAGGCCTCCTGGCGCCGCCTTCAGCCTCGGGGGGGGGGGGGGGGGGTTGATTTGTTCACTGCTCATGCTCCTGACTCCTTGATGCGTGGCGCAGGCGCCCATGGTGCGGGGAGGCGGACGCCCGCCGCGGTTGTGGCTTTATACAACGCAACTGCAACAATTGTCAACGCTTTTTTCGGGAGCGCCGTCGAGCTCCCGGGCCGTCGCGCGGCCGACGCCCGTCCGCAACGCCAAGTTGGGAGGCGGACGCAAAAGCCCGGAATGACCTTCCGCGCCGCTCGACCGCCTGTTCCGGAGCGTGCGCCGACAGGCCTTGCGCCGCCCGGCCCTCCCGTGCAATCCTTGGCCTGGCCGTCGCCAAGGCCGCGGCCGGCCGCGCAGTTCGCACTGGAGACGTTGGATGACCCCTTTTGCTTCCGAACCGGCGCCCGCTCGTCCGCTTGTGTGGCTGCGCCGCCTGGGCGAGTCCCTGGAGCGCACCAGCTGCAGGCATCTGGGCGTCCCCGTCCCCGCGGCGGCCGGCCTGGAGGCGCTGGTCGGCCTCTGGGCGCGGCGGCGGGCCGGCGGCGGCGCCGTGTTTTGGGCGGGGAACGGCGGCAGCGCGGCCATGGCCTCCCACCTGTCGCAGGACCTGCTCAACAAGTGCGGCCTCAAGTCCCTGACGTTCAACGACCCCGCCCTGCTCACCTGCATGGCCAACGACTACGGCTACCAGGAGGCGTTCAAACGGCCGCTGGCCGCCCTGGCGGAGAAGGGGGACCTGCTGGTGGCGGTGTCCAGCTCCGGCATGTCGGACAGCGTCGTCAGGGCGGCGGAGGCCGCCTTGGCAATGGGGTTGGAGGTGGCGGCCTTTTCCGCCTTCTCCGCGCGCAACCGCCTGTGCGGGTTGCCGACGACGCTCTCGTTCCATGTGCCGACGGACAGCTACGGCCAGGCGGAGCTGGCCCACGGCGCCCTGCTGCATGCGGCGCTCGACTGCCTTGAGCGGGATGTGCGGGGGCGGCTTGGCGCCTGAGGTTAGAGGTGCATCGGGGCGCACGCCAAAAGTTGGGAGGACGGTCATGGGTCCCATTGGCCGCTGCATTGGCGGCGCCGGGCTCGGCGGCCGGCATGGATTCAGCCATGCGGGAGTTGGCGGACCCGGTGCCCAGCGCCATCGCCAAGAGCGAGACCATCGTCGCCGCAGTGCCCTTCCTGCAGGCACCGCGCACATTTGACCCGCCCTCCCAAAGACCAACTGGCGGGGCCAGGGAGGATCCACATGCGCGCATCCAGTACCTGCAGCCAGTTCCGGATGGCGGTGGACGGCTGGCCTTCAACGACACTCGTGGGCTGCTGTGGGTCACGGACAGGGCCGGCGGGCCGCCGAGCCTGTACTTGGACTTGCGGCGCCGACGGCCGGATTTTCTCAACACCATCCCTTTGCGGGACAACGGCTTCATGGGCTTCGCCTTCCATCCCGATTTTGCGCACAGGGGCCGTCCCGGCTACGGGAGGCTCTACACCGCGTTCACCGCCAAGCCGCGCAGCGGCGCCGCCGACCACCGCATTGAAGGCGAAGTAAGATGTGAAGCGGTCATCGTCGAATGGACGGCGGCGGCCAGTGAGGCCAACGTCTTTTCGGGCACGGCGCGGGAGCTTTTCAGGGTGCAGATGCGCCATTGCTGGCACAGCATCGGCACCATCGCCTTCAATCCCACGGCCAACGGAGGACAGGCCGACTACGGCTTGCTGTACGTGGGCCTTGGCAACGGCCAATGGGGGGACGGTTGTTCGGGGGCTCCATCCCCGCCGCGCGGCGCCATCCTGCGCATTGCCCCCTTGCCTGTTGAGGGAGGGGGGCGCTACGGCATCCCCGCCGACAATCCCTTCGCCCAAACCGCCGGCGAGGTTTGGGCCTTCGGACTGCGCCACCCGCAACAATTTTCCTGGGACCTGGACGGGCGCATGTTCATAGCCGACATCGGGCAGAGACACGTTGAAGAGGTGAACCTGGGCGTGGCCGGCGGCCACTACGGCTGGCCGAGGAGAGAAGGAACGTTCGCCAGACTGCAGCTGGCCGATGGGTGTTACAACTACCGTTCCCTGTTTTCCCTGCCGTCGAGGGATCCGCAGCCGTATCTTTATCCCATCGCGCAGTACGACCACGACGAAGGCAAGGCCATCGGCGGCGGCTTCGTGTACCGGGGCGGGCAAATCCCGGAGCTGCGGGGCAAGTACGTTTTCACGGACATTCCCACCGGCCGCGTGTTCATGCTGAACCCGGATGCGGCGCATCCAGGCCAAGCCATTGAGGAGCTGCGCCTTGCCTTTGACGGCCGGGAACGGGCGCTCGCGGACGTCGCCAGCTACCAAGGCTATAGACACAGGCGCGTTGACGCCCGCATATCGATCGACCATGCAGGCGAACTGTACTTGCTGACCAAGGGCGACGGCTGGATTCGCAAGCTGGCGCCGAAATAAGCTGCGCCGAAGTTCGCAACCCCTTGGGGCCTTCGGCTGGGCGGCGAGCGATTAAGCTTCCCCCAATCCCCGCTTAAGGAATCGTTGAGGCGCATGGCCCAGTCCATGACCGCCTCGACCTGCTTGCGCCAATCCCTGACTTGGTCCGGATGCATGCCGTGCCGGTTCGCCCGGAGGACCACTACGCGATTCCACCTCTGGCTCGCGGGAGCGCCGACGAAGTCCTGAAGCTGATTCGGGACAAGCAGTGCTTCGTGCTGCATGCGCCGCGGCAGACGGGCAAGACCTCCGCGCTCATCGCCCTGCGCGACCTGCTCAACGGTGGCGAAGCCGGCGACTTCCGCTGCGTCAACGTGAACGTGGAGGTCGGCCAAGTGGCGCGGGACGACACTGAGCGCGGCCTGCAAGCGATCATCGGCAGCCTCGCAACCACCGCGATGCTTCTGGGCGACGATTACCCAGACCGCGTCTGGTCAGACATCCTGGAAAGGTTCGGTCCGGAGGCCGCCTTCAAGGAACTGCTCACCCGCTGGTGCCTTGCCAACCCGACGCCGCTGTCGTCCGGCCCGCGATGGCGCAAGGTTTGCGCCATGCGCCGCACTGTGGCGGCGTCAGCGGCAGCGCCGTCCGTGCGCAAAATGCCGGTGACCCCGCACATGGTCAAGCATCCGGCCGCACCGACCATCCATTGGAGCGCTTGGAGGTGCGCAGGTGCGCCCAGGACAGGCACTCCATCCAAGCCCCGTACCATAGCCCGAACTCGGCAACCGGCGTTTCGCTGTCAATCCAGCGCAGCATGGAGGACGGCGTCCATGGCTTGGCGTTGATGTTGAAGTGCAGGACCTTGGCGTCCGCCGCCGCCAGCCCCTCTCGTTCCCGGATTGCGGCGGCGGCGCCCAGGATGTAGTTGTAGGTGGAGCTGAGCAGCGTTTGCCGCCCCGCGAAGTGCCTGTTGTGCAGGAACTGCTTGAAGTGCGGCGTGGTGGTGTTGCGCCAAGTCTGCGGCTTGGCCAGCGCCAGCAAGTCCGCATAGGTTTGCTCCCCCAAGAGGCTGCCGTCAAGCAGCAGCAAGCCGTCGTTGAAGGTTCGCTCCAAGGCGCCGGCGCGGCCGGCGGCGGCAGTGCCTGCAAGGGGCTCAAAGGTTGCGGCGTCGCGGCGGCCGCCGCGGATGCAAACCCAGTCTCCGCAGCACAGCAGCGCACCTTCGGCGCTGAACAATTCATCGACTGGCTGTTGGAACAACAGGTCGCCGTCGCAAAGCAGCAGCTTGCGGTACTCCGCTAAGCGGTACGCCTCGAAAGCGTACAGATGCGACAGAATGGGAATGAAGCGGGGATGCTCAGCGCCCAAGCGCTGCAGGCGCTGCTTAAGGCCGTTGGAAACGGCTACGAACCGCATCCGGTCGCACAGCGCCTGCAGGCGCCGCTGCGACTTATCGGCAAGCCCGTCGTGAATCACCGCCACATCCCCCGCAAAGCCAGGGTGCGCCTTAAGGAAGGAGGCGATCATCACCAGCGTTCCCGGCAGGAAGCCCTCCGTGGTCACGGTGGCGAGGCAAACGCCCCGAGTCGATTGCCCTTGCTGCATTGCCCGTTCAATCCTCCAATCGCCTTCCAGAAGCTCCCAGCCGCCGAGCATTCGCATAGATTAACGGTTGCGCCACGAGCGGAGCAACCGAGGACTGCGGCGCCGGCGCCAACCCAGGGCTTGCCGATAAGTCAAGGCGGCGCGGGTTGCGCAGGCGCGGGATGGCAGCCCGCAACGTTCGGCGGGCCTGCACTGTCCCGGCGTTGGTAGATCCTGAAAACTTGGTGTGTGTTCATCCACCATACCCTCCCGTCATGGAAGGGACGGTATTCGTTTTCAAGCAAGCGCAGAAGGAGATCGGCGTTGCGGTTGTTGAAATAACTAGGCGCGAAGGCTTCCCTTTTCGGCTTTGTCCGCGCCTGAACAACCAGCCATGTGGGGCGAAGCCCAAGGATTCGGCCCACTTCGTCCGCGCCAACGCGCCCGGCCTCGGCGAGCGGCCGCATGATCTCCGCGTTTCCCAAATTGGAGGGATGCACGACCGCGGAAACCGGCGTCATGCCCAGGTACCAATAGATGAGTTGGCCAACAAACGCATAGATCGTGTCGCAACGCCCACGCTCCCGGTTGATGGCCAGCGCGGCGGCCTCAATGCCATGCTGTGCGGACAGATGCCCTGGAATGGTGGCCAGCCTGAGGGCCCCCGGCGCCGCCCTATCCACCGCGCTGGCCAAGGCGACTGCCGGAAGCAGATACGCGGCCCAGCGCAGGAGCGCCTTGGAGCGCATCCAATCAATGCCGTATGCGCAAAAGAGGGCGCATATCGGGTAAAGCTGAAGCCAATAGTGAAGATAGGCGGCGCCGCTGATCAATACGGCCAGAAGAGTGGCCAACAGCACCAGCCACGGCAGCTCCAGCTCCGCCCGGTCAATGGCTCTCCCGTCATCAGGAGCCTTGACGCTCTCCGCCGCTAGGTGCGCCTGAGAGGATGCCGCGAAGCGGCGGCGAACGAACGGCAAGCACGGGATGGAAGCCGCTAGGCCGGCGACGAACGCCGCGGCAAAGGGCAGGAACAGTTGCGGCGCCGACCAAATTTGACGTTGCATGTATCCTTCAAGCCCCCACAAGACCTGCGCCATGCTCATTGAGGACGAAAAGGAAAACGGAACAATGACATTGGCCAAGTAAAACGCCTCCAAGGCGTCCGCCCACCAATAGGCCAGCAGCAAAAGGCCAAGCGGCGCCAACCCAGCGAGGGCGAACACCGGCACGGCCAGCCACCTGACGCGCAAGGAGGGGCGCAAGGGGGCGACGCTGAGCCAAACGCCGCAGGCCAGCGCCAGGAAGCCTAGGTTGGTGCGCGTCAGGGTCGCCAAGGACAGCAACAATCCGGCCGCGGCGACGGCCCACAAGCGGTGCCGCCGCGCCAGTAGAAGCCATAGGGCCGTCATCGCCATCGCCGTGGCCGGCAATGCGGCCATGGTCGCCGTTCCAGGCCCCTTCACATGTATGGCGACTAGCAGCAGGGCGCCGAGCCCCGCCGCAGACGAACTTGTGCGGCGGCGAGCAACGGCGAAGACGGCGACGGCCGACATCAGCAGAAAGAAGTCCCCCACTGTACGCACGACCAGCAGGGACTCGCCAAACACCGCCATGGCGCCGGCGATGAGCAGGAAGATCATCGGCGGCTTGTTGTCGAACAGCTTGACGTAGGGCAGGTTGCCGTCAAGCAGATGCCCCGCCATCACCGTGGCGGTGCTTTCGTCGTTGAAGTACTCCTGCTCAAGGCTCTTGATTTGCGTGGCGCCGACCGCCAGGATGAGCGCCGCCAACCAGAGTGCGCCGCCGGGCAGGCGAAGCCGGGGGCGGGCGCCCCCTGCTGCGGCCTCGTTGCGCACCGGCTTCGCCTAGCCCCCGCCGGTCGCAAACGCCCTAGCGGAACCCGAAGCGGCGGACGAACAATGGGCTGGCCTCATGTAGGCCATTCTACACTGCGCAATCCCGTCGGCCCGTCCGCTGGCGGCAACGCAGCCGAAGTGCAAGAGGGCTTCGGCGCCGGCTCCCCTCTCGGCATTTTTGCCCATTTCCGGCCAAGGTGTACAGACTCACTAACACATGGCACTGGCTTCCTTTGACGGGAAGCTGATGGAAAGGCGCCCGTCTGCCGGGAGGCGCTGTCCAAACTGACGAAGCCGAGTTCGCGCCTCCGCCGAACGGCGCAGCATTTGCTGCACGCTTGGCGGGCGGACCTGCATCATGCCAGTCCCTCTTGACCTTGCATATACATGCTATATGTGCAGGGTTGGCCATGCGGCTTGGGCTGGCCTCTTGTAAACTATTCCACGTTACGCAATCCCGTCGCAGCAACCAGCCGCAGCCCACGCCAGCCATGCCGCCGAACTTGCCCTTTGCGCAGCCGCTGAACCGGCCGAACGCCCCGCGCTGGCGGGCCGCTTGCAACTTCCCGGCAAACCGAGGCGCCTTGGTTTTGTGCGCTTTGTTCCTGGCCGTGGGCGCGGCGCTGGTGGACGACTACGGCCTGTCCTTGGACGAGACCACGCAAAGGCGCATTGCAGCCGCAAACCTCAAGCACATTCTAGGGGAGGGCCGTCTGCAGGACAGCCTTCTGGAAGACCACGGGCTCAAAGCCTCCGACAGGTACTACGGCGTCGCCTTCGAGCTGCCCCTGCTGCTCGTCGAACGCGCCTTGGGGCTGCGGGACAGCCGCAGCATGCACCTAGCCCGCCACATCCTCACCCACGCCTTCTTTCTGTGCGGCGGGCTTTGCTGCTGGCTGCTCGCCCGCCGGCTGTTCGGCAGCCGGCTGCTGGCGACGTTCGCCCTGCTGCTGTTCCTGCTGCACCCCCGCCTGTACGCCCACTCCTTCTTCAACTCCAAGGACAGCCCCTTCGCCAGCATGCTCATGATCGCCTTGCTGCTCACCCACCGAGCGTTCGCCAGGGACAGCCCGCCGGCCTTCCTGCTCTGCGGCGCCGGCGTCGGCGTGCTGGTCAACCTCCGCGTCATGGGCCTCGTGCTGTTCGTCGCCGTGCTGGCCATGCGGGCTCTCGATCTCCTCCAGGCGTCCGGTTGGCGGGAGCGCCGGCGCATCCTGAAGACCGGCGGCGCCTTCGCCTTGGCCGCCGGCCTCAGCCTGTACGCGGCTTCCCCCTACCTGTGGGCGGACCCGCTGGCCTTTTTGGAAGGCCTCGCAACGTTCGCGCACCATCCCCTTCCCGCACTCGAGCTGTTCCAAGGCGAATATGTGGACGGGAGGGACCCGCCCAAGCGCTACCTGCCCGTTTGGTTCTCCATCAGCACCCCGCCGACCGCCCTGCTGCTGGGCTTGGTTGGCGCGGCCTGGATTCTTCGCCAAGGTGCGCAACGCCCGGCGGAGGCCCTCCGCAACGGGCCGTTGCGCTTCGCACTCCTGCTGGCCGCCTGCTTCGCTGCGCCCGTGGTCGCCGCTGCCGTGCTCGGCTCCACCCTGTACAACGGCTGGCGCCAAATGCATTTCATTTACGCGCCTTTCTGCCTGTTGGCGACATTCGGCCTGCACTGGACGGCGTCCGCCGGCGGCGTCCGCCGGCGGGCCGCCGCCTACGGCCTGGCGGCCCTGGGGCTGGCCGCCGTGGTCGCCTCCATGGCGGCCATGCATCCCTACCAGCACCTCTACTTCAACATTCTGGCGGACCGAACGACCCCGGAGCGCCTGCGCACCCAATACCAGATGGACTACTGGGGCACCGCAGTGCGCGAGGGGCTGGAGCACCTGCTGGAACGATATCCGGCGTCCTCCATCCACGTGGCCGGCGCATACGGCAACATAGGCCGGGCAGCGGCGCTGCTGCCGGAGGCGGAGCGCCGAAGAATCAGCAAAAGCCCGGCGCCGCCCGGCTACTACAGCTTCTACATAGGCGGCTACCCTTGGCGCCAAGGGCTCGGGCGCCCGGCGCAGGGGAGCTTCGCCCCCTCCCTGTACGATCGCAGGATCTACAACAGCACCATTCTGACGGTGGCGGCCGTTGACCCGAACTTGGCCGGCGAGGCGGCGGTTGACGGCTACCGAAGGCTCCTCTCAGCCGCCACGGCCGGCGACTCCTTGGTGGAGGCCGGCTTTCGAGTCCACCTGCACGAGGGCAGCCTGGTTTACGTCAGGGATGCCTGCGGGCCGGACGACTTTCTAGCCCGCTTTTTCCTGCGCACGGTCCCTCTGCAAGTTGACGCGCTGCCCGCATGGCGCCGGCGGCAGGGCTTCGATGCGCTGGACTTCGACTTCGTGCAGCAAGGCGTGAGGTTCGACGGAACCTGCTTGGCGTCCGTTCCCCTGCCCGACTACGGCATCGCCCGCATCAGCACCGGCCAGTACGCGCCGCACGGCGGGGAACTGTGGCGCGGAGAGTTCGTTCCGCCACGTCAATAGCCCTCCAACGCCTTGCATTCACACTAAAGAAAGGCGCAGGATTCCGGAAGTTTTTGGCTGCTGCATCCCATTCCGCATCAGCTCCCCGTGGTTCAACGCCCGCCGCCTCGCCATTTGTTGATCTGCTCCTGCAATTCCAGGCGAAAGCGCGCCATCATTCCCCGGTTGCGGTCCGCCTCCAACCGTCCGGCTATGCGGGCTATGTCCTCAGGCAAGCGGTTCAGCTCCGTGGCCAGCATAGGCAAGGTGGATTTGGCGTTTTCCTGCTTCTTTAGGGAGCCTTCAGCGAGTTGCTCGATCGCCCTCATTCTCTCCTCCAGATCGTCGGCGGACAGGCCTAGAGCCTGTGCATACTGTTCAGGCTGCTCCCCAAGCGCCTGCCAAACCCACTGCTCCGGAGCGCCCTCGCCGGGCAGAAACAGTGGCTGCAGGAGATGCCCGTATTGGTCGGCGGCGCCGCGGAGCTTGGTTTCATAATCTTTGGAGTCGCCATCGAGAACCAGAAGAAAGTCGTTCAGCTTGCCGAACTTTCCCAACGTGCGGATGTGGTTGGTGAACTCGTCTCGTCCCGTGTTCCTGCCGATTGCGAAATCGTCGTGGCGCAGTCCCATTATGGCGTTGAGCACATCGAGTGCGCCGCGAATGACCGCTTCGGCGACGGCGTCTTCGCAGAGAATGGAAAGCTGGTCACGGGATTGACCGTACAGCGCCTTTTGCAGGATGTCGCGGTACGGCGGCAGCGCCCGAACCTCTCCGCTCCTTTTGTCCCTGTCTAGAAACACGCGGGCTTCCGGCGGAACGCTGTCAAGCACGACAGGACTGTGGGACGCCACCAGAATCTGCAGGTTCTGACGTAGGGCGATGCGCTGCAGTTCAAGCATGGCCTGTTGTTGGGTGTACGGGTGCAGCCCGGCCTCCACTTCGTCGATCAGCACCAACGCGTCTTGCAGGCCCGAAACATCCTTGGAAAGGCGCAGGATGGCGCGTTCGCCAGCGGACATGTGGAATTCGGAGTAGCTCGTCCCCCGCTCTCCCTCCACTTCAGCGAACAGCAGGTCGTGCGTTCGGGCGCTGATTACCGAAAGGCTCCGATACCGCCAGGGCAGGATGCGGTGTGCGAAGAGCAGCAGTTCCTCCGTTAGCTCCTCGGTCACAAAGGGCTTGTTCGCCAGCCGCCGCAGGGTGCGCACTGCCGAAAGGTTAGTGAGGTTCGCCAGCGTGCGCAGGTAAAGCGGTCGTGCCGGCGACTTTCCGGTTTGCCGCCAAGCGCCGCCGCGACCTCGCCTCCAAGCCATGGCGTGGCTGGCGCCGCCATGCACAAAGTCGAATTCCAACGCCGCATCGTTCAAGGCGTCCCCAAGCGCAGTGCGCTGGCTTGAGAAGTTCGGAAACAAATTGCCTGGGCTTAAGTTTTTCCCGAAAACCGGATTCCCATACCCGCAAGCACAGGCGAACAGCACGGTGGATTTGCCGCAGCCATTGGCGCCGGCCAGGACGCAAACAGGGTAAGGAAACCGCACTTGGAGGTCGGCTATGCCTCGCAGACGCTTGATGCGCACCGCCCGCAGGGCATTGGAGCGTTGGCCGCCCTGTGCCGCCAAGGCGGCCCAAACTTCCCGCAACTGTTGGTCTATGAGCGCCATGGTCGTACTCGCCGTGCTTCGTCAAACTCCCGGCCCTCGTGCGGGGGGCCGTTGCGCGGGCGGCGACGGTCTCCGCCGCCTGCGAAGGCCATCAAAGAGATTTCGCCATCCAGCCTAATGGGTTGCGGAGCAAAGGCAAGGCCCATTTTTTTCGCAACCGAGACAAACTGCCTGAAACACCATCCATTAGACCGGACTTTGGGGCGCCCTTTGGCGCAGGATTCCGGAAGCTTTTGCCGAAACGTTGGCGATTTTTTTGCATTCGCACTAAAAAGCCGCAAGTGCGGTCATGAGGCGGCCATGCGCGTTCACCACTTCCCGCACTTGGGCGCGGTCCAAGTGCCGCTGTCCGCCTGCGCCTTTGGCAGAGCATCCGGCACGGCGCCGCGCCGAATGCTTACGTCCGCACCGCTGGACCGCAGCCAAGGCGCGGCCGTTTCACCTAGATCCAAATCCGCAGCGACGGTGAAGGGAACGCCGCTTGGCTTGTTGGAGCGCATTCTTGGACTCGGGCTGCCCGGCGGGAACCTTAGCTTACTGCCTGCGCAATGCATGCGCCTAGTCCATCTGGGATTGAGTTGGAGCCTGGTGGAAGTCCAAAAATTTGACTGCATTAAGAATGCGCAACAGCGAGGGCTGCACTCCCTTAAACCGGGATAGGTCCAAATGCTCCAAAAGGCGCGGCACGTCAATGTAGCAGGCCCGGCTTAGCGACGGCGAGACGGCAATTTCCTCACGAATCAACGGCAGCGCCTCAACCAAGGCCCTATATCCTGCATCAACTCGCGCTGGATCCGCCTTGGGGTGGCGCCAGCACAATTGCGGCGGCAGCACCGGCGCACCGGAGTGGGCGCCTGCGGGCTCAGTGCATGGCGCATCAGCCAACGTTGCGCCTTCGGGCGCTTGAATTGCTCCGGCGACAGGCCCAAGGCGAACTCCAGCAGGCGGCGGTCCAGCAGCGGGTAGCGGTACTCCAAGCCGTGCGTGGCGCCACTCGCCGCCCAGTTTTCCAAGCGCATGGTCACGATGCCTGATTGCAGCCTCGCCAACTGGCTGCGCCGAACGCCCGCACGGAACCAATTCCGCCGGCGGAAGGGACGCACCCGGCGCGCAAACTCGGGGTGGGTGGCTGCCCGCTCCGGCATGGCCCACCCACCACGCAAACGCTTGCGCAGCCGGCGCCGGGCCAAGTCCAAATTGAAGCCGTATGGAAGGATGTCCCACAGCACCCCCACCGCCTGCCGAAGAGGGCTTTCCCCCACCGCCCGCGTCTCGGCGCAAAACCTGCGCCAACGCCCGCCGAGCAGCAGCGCGGCGTAGTGCCCCCGGCCAAAGTAGGAGATGCCGTCGTCGCCTCCCCAACCGGAGAGCAGCACCCTCACGCCCTGCGCCGCGGCTTGGCGCTGCACCACGGTCTCGGGACCCCTCAGCACCTGCGGAAAGGCGGCGTCCATTCGCAGGCCGGCAACGATGTCCGTCGCGTTGAGGGCCGCGTAGAACACCTGCAGGCCCTCCTGTTCGGCTACGCAGGCGACGGCCGCGTACTCCGCTTCATGGCGCCTGTCCAGCGGCGTTGCCGCTTCGCCCAGGGAGGGCAGCCAAGTGAAGGCCAGCGGCGGCGGACGCCCCTGGCGCCGCAGTTCCCGAGCGGTCAGCACGGTGACGCTTGACGAATCCAAGCCGCCGCTTAAGTGGGTTCCCATCGGGTCGGGGCCGTGCAGGCGGTCCCTCACCGCTTGGCGGTAGAGGTGCAAAAACTGCGCCGCATGGTCGTCGTCCGAAGCCGGGGGCAGACGCGGCAGCTCCTCGGGCCGCCACCAACGCCGCAGCCGCAGGGCGTTGCCCCTGACCACCATGCTGTGGCCCGGCGGCAGCTTGCGCACCGCTTGGAAGAAAGTGCGGGCGGTCGTTATTGCGTGTCCCGTAAGATGGCTCCTCACCATGATTTCGTCGAGTTCGCCGGAGACGCCCGGCGCGGCCAAAACACCCTCCACGGCGCTGGCGAAGGCGAGGCCCCACGGCGTCTGCGCGTAGTAAAACGGCTGGACGCCGATGTGGTCCCTGGCGCAGAACAGCTGGCGTTTCCCGCCATCCCAGACGGCGAAGGCGTAGTCCCCAAGCAGGCGGCCGGGGCACTCCCGCCCCCAACGCCGGTAGGCCGCCAGGATGAGCTCCGGGTCCGCATGGGCCGCGCGGCCGGCGGGCGGCAGGCCAAGCGCGCCGCAGAGCGCGTCCCGGTCGTCCAGCCGGGCGGCCGCCACGATGGCGAGACCGCCGTTGTCCTGGGAGGGGCTTGCCGCGGCCGGAGTTGCGCCGCCTTCCCAGCGGCGCACCCCGAAGGCCCAGCCGGCGCCCGACCAAGAGGCGCTTTCGGCGCCGTAGCCCGCCATGGCCGCAAGCATGGCGTCCAATGCGCCGGCCGCACCCCCGCCGCCGCCGACCAAGCCGCACATCATCTCCGCCATTGAAGTTTGGGCTCCGAGTTCTGGTTGGCGACGCCGGGTGGAAAGCAAGATACCATAGTCATGGACGGCCCCCGCCCAGCCAACCCCCAACAGCAAGCAAAACCGCCGACAACGATTGGAGTGGAACCTGAGCATGCGCACAATTCCAACCAGCGCAACGGCTTGGATCTTGGCGTTCGCCCTAGCGATCGGCGCCACGCAAGTGGGCAGCTTGGAGCAGGAGTTCTTTGCCGACGAAAGCACGTTCACGGTGATGGCGGCGCAGCTGCTCGACGGCGACCTGCCCTACGTCAAGTTCTTTGACATCAAGCCGCCGATGATCTTCTTCCTTCTAGCCGGCGCCATGGCGGCGTTCGGCGAATCCCTGTTCGTGGTGCGGGCCCTGGGCGACCTTTGCCTGCTGTTGTCCTGCATCGCCGTCTTCGCAATCGCCCGGCGCCGCACCGACCCGATCTCCGCCGGACTTGGCGTCATGTTGCTCATCGCCGTCCACGCCATGAAGTATGCGTTCGAAACCCGCTCCGAGCTGCCGGCCATGGCCATGCTCATGGCGGCCCTGTGGCTGCTGACAACCCGGCGGGAGCGGTGGTGGGCAATTGCCGCAGCCGGCTTGCTGCTGTCCTTGGCGGTGCTGACGCGCTCCAACCTAGTCATCGTGGCTGCGGCGCTTTTCGCTTGGCTTCTTGCCGCCGCGTTGCGCCCTTCCCTAGATGTCCACAGGTGGGCCGCCGGGTTGTTCGCCGGCGCCGGTTTGCTGCCGGCCGCCGGCCTGATTCTGCTTTACTGGAGCGCGGACGCCCTGTCCGTTCTGCGCCTTGCCAACGTTGAGGCCGCCCTTGCCTATGCGGGGCAAATCGGCATGTGGCCGGCCTTGCTGCTGCACGGGCACTGGTTCCTAAAAACGACGTTGGAGAGTCCGCTGTTGCTGGCGCCCTTCTTGGCAACGTTGGCCATCGGCATCGCGGCTTGCCTGCGCAATGGACCCAAGGCATCAGAGTCCCCAGCGCCGGACCAAGCGGCGTCAACGCTTGCAGGAGCGGCAAGCCGGGCGGAGCTTGAACTGCTGTGGCTTACTTTCGCAGCCACTTTCCTTTCGGTTTTGGCAGCAGGCAGCGTCTGGAAACACCACTGGCTGCAGCTTTACCCCATAGCTGCGGTTTTTTGCGCATACGGAATCGCTTGGCTGCGCTCCAAGGCGCACCTGCGCTGGGCTGGACACCTGCTGCCCGCCATCGCCATCGCCGGCGCATTGGCGCAGACCGCACCCTCCGCCTTCCGCTTGGTCGCGACGCCGGGCCACCTAACCGAACGGCACAGCATCAAGGCTGCGGCGCAAGCCATCAAGGCCGAGCGACAGCCCGGCGAGACCATCTATGCATTCAACCGTCAGCTTATCTACTGGTATCTGGACATGGCGCCGATTTCGGCAATCATCCACCCCTCCAATCTGGCCAAGAAGGCGCTTTTGCGGCCGCTTGCCGAGGCCGGCTATGTGGCGGAGGACGAACTCGGGCGCATCCTAAGCCTGCGCCCCACCTACCTGGTCACAGCAGTGTGGCCAACAAGCAGGGGACCCATTCCCCGCTACCTTCGCCTTCGCGGAGAAGAGGCCGAGGCTTTCAGCAACCTGCTGAACGACCACTACCGGGTTTTTCATGACGACGGCGTCGAGCCGAGGGCGCTGAGGGTTTATAAGCTGCGGCGTCGTTAATGGGCGCCGCGGAGTTGCCGACCGGTCTCGGGGCTTGCGTTAAGGCTTTGGGGGCAACTCGCCAACGCCAGCGGCGCCCGCGCCAGGCCTAGGGGCCGCTGTCTCACGGAAGCCCGCCAAGGGGCCTTCCTAGGGCGCATCCATGAGCTCGTAGCCGAAGTGGTCGAGCAGCTCCCGCCGCGCCCGGAACACTTTGTTCATGGCGGCAATCTGCGCGGCGTCCAAGTGCGCAACCTGCCGAGAGTTCATGTTGGTCAGCATTTCGTTGTAGGTGACCTTTTCGTTGTAGGCGTCCTTTACTGGCAGGCGCTGCCGCAATTCGAGATCGTCAAGCTCCGGCACGAGCGCCTGAATGCTCCGCGCCACTAGCTCCGGCTCGTCGCACATCGCCTCGTAGGTGAAGAAAACGCCTCGATCGCCGAACTCATCCAGATTGCGGCGCTGCTTGGCCAAGCAGTTGGCGAAGTGCGTTGCGGCGCATTCCTCCAAGCTGACGCGGCTTTTGCCGATGCGCCGCCGCTCCTCCTCCAAATACTTGCTGCGATAGGTTCGGCAGATGCCTTCGCAGGTGGCGTAGGGGTTGCGCACCATGAACAGGAACTTGGCGTTGCGGAAGTGTTGGGTCAGCATGCCTAGCTGAAAAAGATGGCGCGGCGAGTTGACCACAAACACCGAAGCCGCCGGGCAGCGGGCGTAGGCTTGGAAGTACCACGCCTTGCGCAGGCGCGGCCAGCAATACAGGTTGGGGGCGGCCAAGCGGTGCAGGCGGCGACAGCCCAAGGCCCAAAACTTGTTGGGCCTAGGCAACCCCGGAATCAACAACGGGCGCGGCCTGGGGAAGCCAAACGACAGCTGGCCTTCGCGGCGCAAGTTCCAAGTCGCCCGGCAGGTGGCGAGCGCCATTTTCAGGAAGGTCGAACCGCTATGGTTTGGGGAGACGATGAAAAGATGCGTCCGCACCTTAGCCTCCAAGTCACGACCGGCGCCGAACACCAAATTCATTTGGCCGCGAGGGGAGCACTCCCCATCCCCAACAATCGCCATGCCAAAGCTTTGCCCCTGATGGCTTCCTTCGCCCGCATGGGATTCATTATACCCACCCCGCCAACGCCCCCCGCTGGGCGACGCCGGCGGCGCGTTCGTTGCCACCGCCGAAGTTCTGCTAAACTCGAGGCCGCTACTTGCAGCCGACCGCACGGCTTGGGGAGGCAAGCCGGCGATGGATGGACTGCGCCGCCAATTGGCAACCGAACGGAATTCCGACTGCCTGCTCACGGCGACAACGGACGGCTTCCTGCCCGGCACGTTGGTGATGCTGCACAGCTTTCTGCAGCACCATCCCAACTTCAACGGGGACATCGTCGTCATCGAAGACGGCCTGTCCGACGCATCGCGTGAAATTCTAGCGGCATCGTTCCGGCAACTGCGCTTCGAACCCGTTTCATTGGCAATGCGGGAGCGAGTGACGCGCTTGTGCGCCCTGCGCCCAGAGCTTTGCGCCCGCAAGGCGAGCTTCCACTTCCTGGAGGCGTTCCGCCTGAGCGGTTACCGCAAGTTGCTGTACTGCGACGGCGACCTGCTGTTTCGCGCCTCCGTCGGGGAACTGCTCGGCTCCGCTGAGGCGCTGCTCTGCTGCGCCGACCAGTTCTCCCTGCGCGGCCAACATCGGGACGCCGTCACCTACCTGCCGGTCGAGGCTGGAGCCGGCACCGGGCCAACCTTGGCGGAAACGTTCAACTGCGGGTTCCTAGTCATAGACGGACGCCTTATGCACAAGGCCGTGTACGACGACTTGCTGCGGATGTTGTCGCCGGAAACCTGGCGCGGCGTCAAGGCGGTCAGCACCGATCAGCTCGTTATGAATCGATACTTTGCGGGGCGGCAGACATTGGTGAGCTCCGCCTACAACTACTTAGTTCCCTGCGCCGCCGACATCCGCACCGGCCAAGGCATCGATCTTGAAGGCGCCAAGGTGCTGCACTTCAAGCTGCCCATCAAGCCTTGGTCGCCAAGGGACATGCTGCATTGGGCGCGGTCAAATCCCGCCTACGCCTTGGCGCCGGGCTTTAAGCTCTGGTACGACGCCTATGTGCAGTGCTTGGCGGCAATGCATTTGCGGCGCCGGCTGCGCCTCGGAGCCATCCCAACGCCGCACACCGCCAAGGCGCCGGAACGCCAAGGCGAGGCGGCGGCAGGGGGGAGAGCATCGCCAATTTCAACCGTCGCGTTGCGCAGCCGGCCGCATGGCGCAAATCCGCGCCCCGCACGGGTTTGCCTAGTTACGGCGACTTCGGACAACTTCATGCCCGGCACGCTGGCCATGCTGGGCACCTTCCTGAAATGCCACCCCGGGTTCGACGGGGACATCCTCGTCCTGCATGACGGCCTGTCCGATGCGTCGCAAAGGGCGCTGCTCCCTTTGTTCAAGCATCTGCGCTTCGCAACCATAGCGTCCGAACTCAAACGGCGCCTGACCGGCCTAGCCGCCGCCGAGCCTAGGCTGCGCGACCGCTTGGCGCACTTTTACTCCCTTGAAGCGTTTCGCTTGCGCGGCTACCGCAAGGTTCTGTTTTGCGACGGCGACCTGCTGTTCCGCGCCTCCGTGCAGGAGCTGCTCGATGCCGACGAGGCGCTGGTCTGCTGCGGCGACTCTCCCCAAGTGCGCGGCTTGGCGCGGGACGCAGTGACCTATCTGCCGACGCCAATGCCTGTGGGGGCCGCCGGCCGAGAGCAGGCTTTGTGCGGGACGTTCAACAGCGGCCTGCTGGTCATTGACGCACAACTCACGCAGGGGAAGGCTTACGCCGACTTGCTGGCGATGCTGACGCCCGATGCCTGGGCCAACGTGCGGGTCCGCATCTCGGACCAACTGCTCCTCAACCGTTACTTCGCCGGCCGTCAGACCCTGGTGAGCTCCACCTACAACTACTTGATTCTCCAAGCCGCCCGCATCCAAGCGAACGAGGGCATCGACCTCAGCAGCGCGAAGGTGCTGCACTTCCAATCCTCCCCCAAGCCTTGGCGACCGGAGGCCATGCTGAAATGGGCGCACAAGGGCGCTGAGGCCAACATGCCGCCGGGCTTCAAGCTCTGGTACAACGCCTACATGGACTGCCTGGCCAACGCCTATCTTAAGAACAGGCTGCGGCGCTCCGGCGCCCCAACGCCGCTGGCGCGGGCGCTGCGGACTTAGGCGTCAACCATGCTTGGGGAGGACGCTCCACTCCTTGGCGTCCATCAACTGCATGGCGGAGGGGAGTGCGCCCTTGCCCTCCAAGTGATCGTCAATTTTTTCCTCCAGCGAACGGAGCTGGAGCGAGTGCATCGGCCGCATTGCGCAAAAGACGGGCAAGCGCTTGGCGATGGCCTGGACGATGCGAAAGTGGTTCGCGGCCCGCCCCATGCCGGCTAGGTACTGCTTGCGGTAGGTGTATTCGCTCAGCCACAGAAAAGCGTCTTTGCGGGTGGTCGCCCTAAGATCGACGTCGCTGCGGTCATCGGCCAACAACACAAAACAAGCCCGCAAGGTGCGCAGGGAGGCGTGGAACTCATCTATGGGCGTCAGGTACTTGTCCATGCCCTCCAGCACTCGCGCCCCCGCCCGCGGCCACCAAGCCAACTGGCTCAACGCATCCGCCCATAGCCGCACACTGGGAAACGCCGGCAGCAGCGTGGGACGGCCGGCGTCCAAGACCACCCCGGAGACGTCGTCAGCCATCATGGGGTAGCCGCGCTTGACCATCGCCGCAAGCAGCGAGGACTTGCCGGCGCCGGACCGGCCTAGAAAGAGCACCGCGCCGGTTTGCGTCTCCACGGCGCTGGCGTGCAGGGTCGCCACGCCGCGCTGCTGCAGCAGGGCGCCAAGCACCGAACCCGTGAGATACACGCCGATGTCATGGTCGCTGCCGCCGCGCCGTTCCACCAGAACGTCCTTGCCGTCCGCAACCAAGTACCGAGCCACGCCGTCGATGCTCAACAAAAACCGTCCGGACATCGTTTCCCACA
The DNA here is from genome assembly GCA_965200465.1 of Candidatus Azophilus sp. Lineage (GTDB taxonomy): Bacteria > Pseudomonadota > Gammaproteobacteria > Pseudomonadales > Azotimanducaceae > Azophilus. Next base: position 1,956,912 of record OZ241358.1, read on the forward strand.
GCTGGCGCTTGTCAACTGGGGCGGGAAGCGAAGCGGGCACGGCGCCGAAGCGAATCACCACATCCGGTTCGCCCTCCAAGCCCTCGGGCAAGCGGATGAACGGCAGGGCGACGGCGGAGCGCAGCCGCAAACCGTAGGCGGTGTAGTCCGCCAACGGCCAGCTCATGGGCAATTTGCTGTTGCAGCCATCCGCCTAGTTTACTCGACGAGCTTGCCGCACCCCCTGCACTTGGCGCAGATGGTGCAGAATTCGCGCCAGCTCACTTAATGAGCTCAGCTCCAGCTCCAGCTCCACCCAAGCGGCCCCGCTCGGGGCGTCCAGACCTGCCGAATTGGACAACATGGACAACCCAAAACGGCTCAAGACCAAGGTGAGGTCGCGCAGCAGGCCTTCCCGGTCCTTGGCCTCTATGCGCAGCCGATGCCGCTCCCCGGCCGGCGCCAGGTCCGCAAACAGACCGGCCTGCTGCGCGGCGCCTTGGCGCTGCAAGTGGCGGCGCAACGCCTCAATTCCGTCAAGCTCGCCGATGCCAATGGCGAGCAGGAAGCGCTCAACGCTCTCATAGCCGCAATCCGCGGCCAGGAAGGTCAATCCCGCTTCGTTCGGCGGCGGCAAGTCCAGGCTGTCGATCATGCCCAACAGCAGCGCTTGGCCGGCGGCGGCGTTTTCATGCAGCCCCCGCTCCAGAAACCAAGTGCGGATTTTGCTTCTCGCCCGAGCCGTGTACACATAGCCGAGTTGCGGGTCCAGCCAAGCCCTTTGCGGCTTGGCGGCGGCGTCGGTCAGCACCCTGACCCGTTGCCCGGACTGCAGCGGCCGGTCCAGGGGCGCCAACCGGCCGTCCACTTCGGCGCCAACGCATTGATGGCCCACCTCCGTATGCACCCGATAGGCGAAGTCCACCGCCGTGGCGCCAGCCGCCAAGTCCACGACCTGGCCGTCCGGCGTATGCACGAAAACGCGCCGCTCCCGAGCGCGGCCGAACAAAACGTCGGCCAAGCCCACGCCCTCCCGGTCGTGGGCCTCAATCGCCCGCCGCAGCCAAGCCACCTTGCTTGCATAATAGTCGTCCTCGTCGGCCAAGCCCTTGTAGGACCAATGGGCGCAGACGCCAAGCTCCGCCTCCCGGTGCATTTCCACCGTGCGGATCTGCACTTCAAAGGGACGGCCGTCGGCGGCCAGCACGGCGGTGTGGATGGATCTGTAGCCGTTGTCCTTGGGCGTGGCGATGTAGTCGTCGAACTCCTGGGGAACGTACCGCCACAGGGCGTGAACCAAACCCAAGGCCGCATAGCATTCCGCCACGCCGTCAACGATCACCCGCACCGCCTGCAGGTCGTAAACCTCATCAAAGGGAATGTGCTTGGCCCGCATCTTCCGCCAGATGCTGTAGATGTGCTTGGCCCGCCCCTGAATGTCCGCCTTGAGGCCATGACGTTCAAAACAGCGCCGCAGTTCCCCCACCAAGCGGCTGACCCGTTGCTCCCGCTCCGCTCGGCGCCCGTCCAGCTGCCCAGCGATGTCCTGGTAGGCGTCCGGCTCCAGATAGCGCAGCGAGAGGTCCTCAAGCTCCCATTTCAGTTGCCAGATGCCCAGCCGGTCCGCCAAGGGCACGAACACGGTCATGGCCTCCGTGGCGATGCGGGCTTTGCGCTCCTCGGAACTGTCCTTGGCGCGCCTTAAGGCCACCACCCGCTCCGCGAGCTTCAACGCGGCCACTCGGCCGTCGTCAATGACGGCGACCAACATGCGGCGGATGTTGGCGGTTTGGTCCTTGGCTTCGCTGGCCAGCATGCGCGAACTGGTGAGGTCGAGCACATTGCTGTCGGCCATGCGGTTGACCGAAGCCGCCAACTTGGCCGCCGCATCGCCGATGAGCGGCGTCAAGGCTTGCCGGTCCAAGCCTCCATGACGGGCCGGGCGGCAAAACAACGCCGCTATGACGGAAGTGGTGTCCATCTCCATGCCGGCGATCAGGGAGGCGAGTTCGACGCCGGTTTCAAGATGGACGGGCGGAAAGCCCTCAGCGAGCTTGCGAGCGGCCGCCAACACCTCCTCTCCATCAAGCCCCGGATGGCGGCCGCCAAGCCCGTACGCCCACTTTTCGACGGCGGCGCCATCCCCGGCGGCGGCAAGCCTCGGCTTGGCCATGTCCCTACGACCGCCCGTTGCGATTGAACGACTGGGGCGAATCAACGACCGGAGCCTCGGACTGCCCGGCGGCGCCGACGGCCGCAGATGGCCCTTGCCGGCGATACAGCTGACGGCTCAGCAGGGGCGCCGGGCCTAGGTGAGCGGCAAGCAGGGCGCGAAATATCGACTTGGCGGCGCGGCGCGTTTCCGCCCCATCGAAGCGCTCTTCGGCGATGGCGAGCAGCGCCTCTCCCGAATAGCCCTGTTCGGCGGCGGCGCGGACGAAGCCGGATTCCGGCAGCAGTTCGTAGCGGGCGGCCGGCTCCAACGCGGCGCCGGCGCCGGCGTCCCGGCTGAAATCCAAGCCGTAGCCGAGCTCCTCAAGCAGCAACTTCTCGAAGCGGCGCAGGCAGCACTCCACCTCCGTTGCGCCGTTGGCCGCGCCTAGACGCTCAAGCGCCCAAGCCACGCCGTCAAAGAGCCGGGGCGCCGGCGCCCACTCCTTGGTCAGGCGCATGACCAGCTCCGCCACATAGGAGGCCAAAGCCACGCCGTTGCCGGTGAACCAGCGGCTTTCCACCAGTTCAAAACGGTGCAGGGACGCCAAGGCGCCGCGGCCGGAGCAGTTCAGCAGCCCTTGATGAAATGGCTGGAGGCTGTGCCCGCGGCGGCGCCCGCGCACGCCCTTGGCGACGGCGGCGATGCGGCCGTGGCGGGCGGTCAGGAACTGCACGATCAGGCTGGTTTCCCGGTAGGCCCGAGTGTGCAGCACGATGGCGGACTCGTCCTGAATGCGGTTCATGGCCCTATCCGCGTCCGGCGCACCGCCGAGGGCCGTCCCTTCGCCTAGGGGCGGGCCTAAAGCCTGGAGACGCCATAGCCCATGTCCGAAACAGCGGCCGGATTGTTCGACCAGCCGGAGCGCACCTTCACCCAAAGCCGCAGCATGACTCGCCGGCCCAGGATCTTCTCCATGTCCAGCCGGGCCTCCTGGGCAATGGACTTGAGCTTGTTGCCTCCCTTGCCTATGACGATGCGCTTCTGCCCGGTGCGTTCGACGACGATTTGCGCCTGCACATCGACTCGTTCGGACGCCGACTCGAACGCCTCAACCACCACCGCTAGGCGATGCGGCAGTTCATCGCCGAGCCGCCGCGTGAGCTTCTCCCGGATGATCTCGGCGCTGAGGAAGCGTTCGCTCTGATCGGTCAGCTGGTCCGCGGGAAAAAGATGCGGCCCCAGCGGCAGGCGTTCGAACACCAGGCGGCGAAACGCCTCCACCCCCTCGCCCCGCAACGCCGACACCGGCAGGATTTCCGCAAACAGGCCGGTTGCGCCCAAGCGCTCCATGGCCGGCAGCAGACGGGGCTTGTCGCTCAACAGATCGATCTTGTTGAGCAGCGCAAAGGCCGGCTTGCCGGTGTGCTCGACTTCCCGCAGGACCAAGGCGTCGCCATCCGTCAGCCGGTCCCGGTCCAGCACCGCGACCACCAGATCCACCTCCGCCAGCGCCGCCTTGGCGCTGCCCAGCATGCTGCGGTTGATGGCCCGCCGAACGCCGCGGTGAATGCCCGGCGTATCGACGTAGATCGCTTGATTCAGGCCCTCCGTGTCAATGCCGAGCAGGTTGCGCCTCGTGGTCTGCGGCTTTCTCGAAGTGATGCTGATCTTTTGCCCCAAGGCCCGGTTGAGCAGCGTGGACTTGCCGACATTGGGCCGACCGGCGATGGCCACATGGCCGCAACGCTCAACCCCGCTCATCGTCCGCTTCGACCTGGCTGAGCACCGCCGCCGCCGCCTGCATTTCCGCCTCCTTGCGGCTGGCGCCCCGCGCTTGGGCCTTAAGCCCCAGCTGGGCGACCTCGCAGCAAATGGTGAAGCAGGGCCGATGGCGCGGCCCAACTTGCTCGACGATGCGGTACTCCGGCAAGTCAACCGCCCGCGCTTGGGCGAACTCCTGGAGCGCCGTCTTGGCGTCCTTGGCGACGGCCGGGCCGGCAAGGCGATCAGCCAAGAGGCGCAGCGCCAAGGCGCGCGCCGCCTCAATGCCGCCATCCTCATGCACGGCGCCCACCACCGCCTCCAGGGCGTCCGCCACGATGGAGGCGCGGCGTCCCCCGCCGCTGCGCATTTCGCCAACGCCGAGGGCTAAGTGCACACCGAGGTCGAGGGAGCGGGCAACCTCCGCCAAGGTCGCCTGCTTGACCAAGGCGGCGCGCCGCAGCGTCAAGACGCTCTCCGGCGCCGCCGCCAAGTCTTGGTGCAGGTGCGCCGCAATGACGTAGCCGAGCACCGCATCGCCGAGATACTCCAAGCGTTCGTTGTTGCGCCGAGCCGACGCGCTCTTGTGGGTCAGCGCCCGCAGCAGCAGGTCGACGTCGGCGAACCTGTAGCCGAGCTTGTGCTGCAGGGCATCCAAGCGCCGCTGGTGCGCCTCTTCCCCGGCCGGCGCTTGCCCTAGCTCAGCCATCCGTTGCGCGCGAAGGTGGGCAGGTGGAAACCCGGGGCCTTATGCACCCATATGGCCACCGCCTTGCCGACGATCTTGTCCTCGGAGACGAACTTCCAGCGGCGGCTGTCGTCGCTGCGGTCGCGGTTGTCCCCCATGACGAAGTAGCCGTTCTCCGGCACCACCCACTCGCCGTTGCGGTCTTCAACGGGATAGCGATAGGTTGGGTGGCTGACGTCGTCCAAGGTCTCCAAGTATTCGCGCACCGGCACAACCGCGCCGCCGATCTGATCCTCAAATTCGCGCACGAAGTCGTAGGCGGCCCTTGCGCCGTTGATGTAGAGCGCCTTATCGACGTAGCGAATGTGATCTCCCGGCAGGCCGATGACCCGCTTGATGAAGTAGCGGGAATCATGGGGCGGAATGAACACCATGATGTCCCCCCGCTGCGGGGCGCCGACTTCAAGAACCTTGGTGCCCAGCACCGGCAGGCGCATGCCGTAGGCGTATTTGTTCACCAGAATGAAGTCCCCAACCTCCAAGGTCGGCACCATGGATTCGGAGGGAATCTGATAGGGCTCGGCGAGAAAGCTGCGCAGCGCCAGGACCAGCAGCAGCACCGGGAAGAAGGAGCGGGCGTACTCGACCAGGACCGGCTCCCGCACCGGCTGGTCCTCGCCCCTGGCGGCATGCGCCTCCAAACGGCGCGCCTTGAAGAACAGGGCGTCGGCCAACCAAACGACGCCGCTTATCAGCACCGCCCAAGTCAGCACCAAGGGAAAGTCTATGTCCATCGCAAACGCCCCTGCGCCCGGAGCGGGCCGCTCCGCAAAAATGCGATCATCCTTTTGCTCCCTTGGCCCTTTGCACAGACGCCCTCCCGCGGCGCCACTTGCAGCAAACTAGGCATGACTGCACGGAGCGCCATATTAGCCTGCATGTTCGCCTAAGCCGCGCCGAGGCTCATCGAGCCGCTTAACGGTCCATCTTCAAGGCGGCGAGAAATGCCTCCTGGGGAATCTCCACCCGGCCTAGCTGCTTCATGCGCTTCTTGCCGGCCTTTTGCTTCTCCAAGAGCTTCTTCTTGCGCGTGACGTCGCCGCCGTAGCATTTGGCGGTGACGTTCTTGCGCAGCGCCTTGACGGTTTCGCGGGCGACGACGCGCCCGCCTACGGCCGCTTGGATGGCGACGTCAAAAAGCTGCCTTGGAATCAATTCCCGCATTTTTCCAGCCAATTGACGGCCTTGGCGCTGGGCGTGGCCGCGATGAGTGATGCTCGCCAAGGCGTCCACCCGCTCGCCGTTGATCAGCACGTCGAGCTTCACCAAATCCGCCGCTTGAAACCGAGCAAAGCCGTAGTCCAGCGAGGCGAAGCCGCGGCTGGCGGACTTGAGCTTATCAAAAAAGTCCATCACAACTTCATTCATGGGCAATTCCCAAGACATGGAGACTTGGCCTGAAGAGAACTGCATGGCCTTCTGCACACCCCGCCGCTCCACGCACAGGCCGATGACGTTGCCGACGAATTCCTCCGGCGTCAGGATGGTGGCGGCGGCGATGGGTTCGCGTATCTCCGCGCACTGGGCCGGCAGGCGGGAGGGGTTGTCCACCCGCAGGACGGCGCCGTCCGGGAGCACAACTTCGTAAACCACCGTCGGCGCGGAGGTGATCAGATTAAGGCCATGCTCGCGCTCCAGGCGCTCCTGCACGATCTCCATGTGCAACAGACCGAGAAAGCCGCAGCGGAACCCAAAGCCCAAGGCGTCCGAGGTTTCCGGCTCGTGAAACAGCGCGGCGTCGTTCAGGGAGAGCTTGGCCAAGGCGTCGCGGAAATCCTCAAAATGCTGGGAGTCCGCCGGGAACAAGCCGGCGTACACCTGCGGCTTGGCGTCGGCAAAGCCCGGCAACTGCGGCACGGCGGCGTGGCGGGCCGGAGCGATGGTGTCACCCACCGGCGCGCCTCGTATGTCCTTGATGCCCGCCACGACAAAGCCCACCTCCCCCGCCTTCAGGCGCTCCCCAACCCGCCTTTTCGGAGTGAAGCAGCCCACCGCATCGACCGTATGAACCTGGCCCGTGGACTTCACGGCGACGCGATCCCCCGGCGCCACCTGGCCGGCCACCACCCGCACCAGGGAGACGATGCCGAGGTAGTTGTCGAACCAAGAGTCGATGATGAGCGCTTGCAGCGGCCCTTCCGGGTCTCCCTGCGGCGGCGGGATGCGGCGCACCAAAGCCTCCAGCAACTCCGGCACCCCGGCGCCGGTCTTGGCGCTGACGCGCAGGGCGTCATCGGCCGGCAAGCCGATGATTTCCTCGATCTCCCGCGCCGCGGCCTCGGGGTCCGCCTGCGGCAAGTCGATCTTGTTCAACACCGGCAGCACCTCCAGCCCCTGTTCGATGGCCGTATAGCAGTTCGCCACCGATTGCGCCTCCACGCCTTGGGCGGCGTCCACCACCAAGAGGGCGCCTTCGCAAGCCGCTAGGGAGCGAGACACCTCGTAGCTGAAATCGACATGGCCCGGCGTGTCGATGAAGTTGAGCTGATAGGCCAGTTCGTCGGCGGCCCGATGGTTGAGCGTGACGCACTGCGCCTTGATGGTGATGCCGCGCTCGCGCTCCAGATCCATGGAGTCCAGCACTTGCTCCGCCATGTCCCGCTCGCTCAAGCCGCCGCAGTGCTCGATGAGGCGGTCGGATAGGGTGGATTTGCCGTGGTCGATGTGGGCGATGATCGAGAAGTTGCGGATGTGGTCAATGCTGGCCGGCATGGGCGGCATTTTCGCGCAATTCCCCGCCGGCACCAACAGCGCCGCGCCGACCCCGCTAGGCGGGGCGCACGCACGAGTTGGTTAACGCACGGGCCTCCGGCGACTGACTGGAGTTGCGGCCCCCCGCCGGCGCCGCCCGGCGGCGGCTTAGATGAAGCGCCCCATGCTCAGCAAGGCCGCCATCGCCGCCACTATGGCTCCGCCCTGCAGCCAAGCGACTCGGTAGAGGTCTTCCTTGGTGGCGAACCCTTTGGGGTCCTCCCTAGTGGGGAAGCCCTTGAGGTCGTCCTTCATGGCGAAGCCCTTGGGGTCATCCCGCGTTGGGAACGCCTTGAGGTCCTCCTTGGTGGCCAGCCCCTTGAGGTCGTCCTTGATGGCGAAGTCCCTGAGGTCGTCCTTCATGGCGAAGCCCTTGGGATCATCCCGCGTGGGAAACGCCCTGAGGTCCTCCTTGGTGGCCAGCCCCTTGAGGTCCTCCTTCATGGCGAAGCCCTTGGGATCATCCCGCGTGGGAAACGCCTTGAGGTCCTCCTTGGTGGCCAGCCCCTTGAGGTCCTCCTTGGTGGCGAAGTCCCTGAGGTCGTCCTTCATGGCGAAGCCCTTGGGATCATCCCGCGTGGGAAACGCCCTGAGGTCCTCCTTGGTGGCCAGCCCCTTGAGGTCTTCCTTGGTGGCGAAAACCTTGAGGTCGTCCTTCATGGCGACCCCCTTGAGATCGTCCTTAAGGGCGAAGCCTTTGAGATCGTCCTTGAGGGCGAAGCCCTTGAGGTCTTCCTTGCGGGCGCAGCCCGCAATCTGCTTCTTGAGGCCGGCGATGCCTTCGTTGAATTCCTTGCTGGTCACCAGCTCGCCGGTGGCGCCGTTGATGACCTCGGCAATGGCCTCCGCCTGCCGGGTGTTCAGGCCGGCCCGCTCAAACTTCCTGACGGCGGCGTGGGTGTCTATCGCGAAGGGCATTGGGGCGTCCTTGTGCTTGCAGACGGCACATTAAGGGACCTGCGGCCCCTGAGCAAGGCGAAAACGCGCCTTGGGCGGAATTCGCACGAAGACATCCGCAATTCTCCCCAACCTGATGGCGCGATGATGGCTTGCCGGCCCCGGGCCCTACTCCGGCACGATCAACGCCACGAATATCTGCGCGTCGCCGCGCACGATCAGGGTGGGAACCCGCCGCCCGCGCGGCAAGGCCTCCGCAATCTTCATGAAGCTGTCCACATCCCGCACCGGCTGATTGTTCAACTTGGTGACGATGTCCCCCACCCGCACACCGGACTCCGCGGCCGAACCCTCGGCCTGCACCACTCGGACGCCGCCCTCGAGATTTAAGCGGTTCAGCACCGCATCCGGCAGGTCCTCCAGCCCCAAGCCCAGATCCGAAGGCTCCGCAGTGCCGCGGCGCGCCAACCTTGGGCCGTCCTCATCCGGCAGTTCACCCACCTCCACCTGCAGCTGCAGCCGCTCGCCGTCACGGGTGACTTCGAGTTCCGCCTCGCTGTTGGCCTTGGTGCGGCCCACATAGTGGGGCAGTTCCGCGGACCGTTCGATGGAGTTGCCGTTGTATTCGGTGATGATGTCACCAGCCAGCAAACCGCCGTCCTCCGCGGGGCTGCCGGGCATGACCTCGCTGATCAGGGCGCCGTGGGGACGCTTCAGGCCGAAGCTCTCCGCCAGTTCGCGGCTGACTTCCTGAATGACCACGCCAAGCCAGCCGCGCGAGACGCGCCCGTTGCTCTTGAGCTGGTCGGCCACCTCCATCGCCACGTCGATGGGGATGGCGAAGGAAACGCCCATGAAGCCGCCGGACCTGGAGTAAATCTGCGAGTTGATCCCCACCACTTCGCCGCTCAGATTGAACAGCGGCCCACCGGAGTTGCCCGGATTGATGGCCACGTCCGTCTGAATGAAGGGGACGTAGTTTTCGTTGCGCTCGGTGGGCAGGCTGCGACCCTTGGCGCTGACGATGCCGGCGGTGACCGAATAATCGAAGCCGAAGGGGGAGCCGATGGCGAGCACCCATTCTCCCACCTGCAGATTCTCGGAGCGCCCTAGACGCACCTTGGGCAAGTCCTCCGCATCCACCTTCAGCAACGCCAAATCCGATCTCTTGTCCGCCCCGACGACCTCCGCTTGCAACTCCCGGCGGTCGCTGAAGCGCACCAGGATCTCGTCGGCGTCCTCGACCACATGGTTGTTGGTCAGAATGTAGCCGTCTTCGCTGATGATGAAGCCGGAGCCTAAGGAGCGGGGACGCGGCGCCTGCCGCGGAAAGCCGCGAAAGAGCTCCTCAAAGCTGCGCGGCAATTGGCTTTCGGAACGTTCCATGCGGCGCACCGTGCTGATGTTGACCACGGCTTCGGAGTTCCGCTCCACTAGCTCGGTGAAGTCCGGAAGTTCGACGGCGACGGCGCTGGGCGTCAGTCCGCCGCCTGCCATCGCCAGCCAACAGAGCGCTAAAAGGGATCGTTTTGTCAATTTCGGTTCCTTAGGTTGCGGGTGGGTTCATGTTTGACCGATCAACAGGGTCCTTGGTTCCTGTGCGGCAAAAGCAGCGTCCCGTGCCAAGCTGAACTCAACGCGCCGACGCGCCCCAAGAGCCACGCCGGGCAGGGACAAAAGCCCCAGCAAGGCCCATTCGGGATGTTCAGGCAGGAGAGCGCCGGCAAGCCAAGCGCCAACCAACAGCAGGGCCAGCGGCGCTGCGAAGCAAATCAGCGCGGCCAAGGCCAGCCCCTTTTGCGGCGCAGCGGACGCAGACGCGACGGCCGCCGCGGGGCAGGCCGAACATCCCGCCCAAACAGGCTGTACGCCGCCAACCGCCATGTTAATTCCGCCTCGTCATGGAAGCCGCATTTTGCCCACAAACTCAAGCAATTTCCAGACGCCCCGCTGCGGATGGCGCAACGCAGCCGTCGCCATCGCCAGCTTGCCTTGGCAAGCCTTGCGCGCATTGGGCAAATCGGCAGGCCATCTGTCATAATTGGGCCTCCATTGCGGAGGGAAGCAAAGTGAGCCACGCCCAATTGATCGACATGGCCCGCAACAACCTGAAGTGGGCCAAAACCGGCGCCGTCGAGCAGGCGGACGCCATATTCAAGGTGCCGGCGGAGCACTACTACGACGCAGGCCGTTGGCGGCGGGAGATGGACTTGGTGTTCAAGCGCCTGCCGCTGATGCTGGCCGCCAGCGCCGAAATCCCCAACCCGGGGGACTACAAGGCCATGCAGGCGGTCGATGCGCCGGTGCTCATCAGCCGCGGGGAGGACGGCGAAGTTCGCGCCTTCATCAACATGTGCCGGCATCGGGGCTCGCAGCTCATGGCTGCCGGCACCGGCAACGCCAAGCGCTTCACCTGCCCCTACCATGCTTGGTCCTACGACCAAAAGGGCGCTCTAATCGGCGTTTATTCGGAACGGGACTTCGGTGCCGTGGAGCGTTCCTGCAACAGCTTGGTGGAGTTGCCGGCGGCGGAGCGGGCCGGCCTCATCTGGGTGCAGATCAACCCCAACGCCAACCTGAACATCGACGTCTTCCTGTCCGGCTATGACGAAATGCTCAGCCACTTCGGCTTCGCCGACTGGCACTTCTTCGAGAGCCGCACCCTCAAGGGGCCAAACTGGAAGGTGGCCTACGACGGCTATCTGGACCTCTACCACCTGCCCATCCTGCACAAGGACACCTTCGGCGCGGACTACCCCAACCAAGCCCTCTACTACGCTTGGGGGCCGCACCAGAGGGTCAGTTCGCCGGACCCCAGCTTCGCCAAGTACGGCGACCTTTCCGAAGCCGGCAACGCGCACCTGATGGCCGGCGTGTGGACCATCTTTCCGCACGTCTCCATCGCCAGCTTTGACGGCGGCGGGCGCGGGGTGATGATCTCCCAGCTCTTCCCCGGCGAAACGCCCTTGGAGTCCTACACGGTGCAGAACTACCTGATGGAGAAGCCGCCGCCGGACGAGGAGGCCGCCCAAGGCGCCCACGAGCAGTTCAAGTTCCTGGAATATGTGGTCAGGGAGGAGGACTACGCCACCGGCCTGCGCCAGCAGAAGGCGCTGCTGACCGGCCACATGCCCTATGTTCAGTTCGGCCGCAACGAAGGCGGCGGCCAGCGCTTCCACCGCTGGGTCAACAAGCTGCTGGAAACCGACGACCAAGCCCTGCCGGCCCTGTTTCAGAACGGTGCGCCAAGCTCCGCCGCCAACGGCGCCGGCCAATGAGCGCCTGCAAGCCAGCCACGCCGCCGGCGTTCGCCGCCGCGGACCGCCAACGAGGTTTAGACGGTTCAATGCAGTTCATTCAGGTAGTGGTTCGCCCGTTTGCTCGCGCCGGAGTCCCTGGCGATGGCGGCGGCGGCCTGCAGCAATTGCCGGTTGTCCGGGCGTTGGCTGAGGACGCTGTCCAGCACGGTTAGCGCTCGCTCCGCTTGCCCTGCTGAATGCAGCGCCACGGCGTAGGCGTAGGCGTAGCGCGGGTTGTTCGGCGCCAGCCGATGGGCTTCGGCGAGCAGCGGCAGGGCCTTTGCGCCGCGACCTTGCCGCACCAGCCAAAACGCCTTGGCCAACAGCACTTCCGGCGCATCCGCGGCCGCTTCGTAGGCCCGCTGCAGCAGCGCCCCGCCCTCCCCGTCCCGTCCCGCCAACCGATGCAGGTCCGCCAGATTGACCAAGGCCGGCACCCAATTGGGATTGAGCTCCAAGGCTGTCTTGAAGGCCGTTTCGGCCAATCCATGTTCGCCAACGGCGGCATGCAGGTTGCCGATGTTGGTGTGCGCCTCCGGCCGGTCCGCGTTGAAGCCCTGCACCCGCAGATATTCGGCGATGCCCTTTTGCAGCGCGGCGCGGTCCTGCTGCGGCAGATCGTTCAGGGCCGGCGCCAGCAAAGGCGCCGCTTCGCTGCGCACGGCCAGCAACCCATCGTTGAGCAAATGCCGCGCTTGTCGCCAACGGCGTTCCGGCGGCCAACGGGCAGCACCGCGCAGGGCGCCGATGCGCACCAACGGGTGCGGGTCGTTCAGCCCCTTCTCCAAGGCCAAGCCGCTGAGGCCCCGTCCGTATGCGGCCAGCAGCGCCAAGGCGGTGCCGCGCACGATAGGCGGACGGCTCTTGTTTTGAGCCATGGCCGCCAAGGGCGCCTCCGCTTGCGGCAGGCCATCCCGCGCCGCCGCGAACGGCGGCCCGAAATGGTCATCCGGCGGCGGGCCGAAGGCGGCTTCCAGCACCTCGGCGGCCCAATTGGGGCTGCGGTCTTGGTGGCAGCCGGTGCAGGGGTCCGGCGCACCGGCGGCTGCCTGCAAATCCGGGCGCGGGATGCTTAGGCTGTGGTCGCGCCGGTCGTCGATTTGCATGTAGGTGCGGGCCGGCATGTGGCAGTTGACGCAGCTGGCGCCGGGGCTGTCCGGCGTGTGCAGATGGTGTTGCGGGCGGTCGTAGCGGCCCACCGGCAAGGTGGGGAAGTCGGGCCGCCCCGCTTCGTTGTGGCAACTGGTGCAAAGAGCGTCGCCGACAATGCGCAGCCGCGCCGAATGCGGCTCGTGGCAGTGGCCGCACGTCACCCCGGCTTGGTGCATCGGGCTTTGCAGGAAGGAGCCGTAAACATAGACCTCATCCAAAATCTGCCCGTCGGCGTGGTAGAGGCCATCCTCCAAAAGCGCCGGCGAATAGTAGTCGAAATAGGAAAGATGCGGCGCAAAGCCCTCGCGCAGTTGGCTGCGGCGGCTGTGGCAAGGGGCGCAGGCGTTGATTTGCGCCGCCGGCGCCCGCAAGGCCGCAAGTCCCGGCCAAGAACCGCCGCCGTCACCCGCAACGGCTTCGACCAGCCATGCGGTTTGGTCATCCTCCCCGGCGGGCCGGGCGGAACCCGGCGTTTGCCCATGAGCGCCGCCCCGCTCCATGCCGCCTCCTGCGGCGGCATGGATGGAACCCGGCCCGTGGCAGGCTTCGCAGCCCACGGACGCTTCAGCGTAGGTGGTTTGATAGCTGCGGGCGTCAGGGTCATAGCCCTTGACCACTGCGGTGGAGTGGCAGTCCGCGCACATCAGGTTCCAGTTGTAGCCCAACCCCGTCCAATGCAGGGGATCGTCGGGGCCAATGCGCTCGCCCGGGTGCAGGTCGAACCAACGCGCATTTTCGATGTCCCAAGCCAAGCGGAACGCCTGCAGGCGTCCGCCCGCCAAGGGCAGCAGATATTGCTGCAGCGGCGCCGCGCCCAAGGCGTAATGCACCGCAAAGCTGGTCATGCGGCCGTCCGGCCCCTCGGTGCGGATGAGGCGGCGGCCGGCGGCTTGGGAGAACTCCGTTCGCCGGCCGCCTTGGCCGAAGGCCGCGCCCTGAAAGTCCGCAGCAATGGCGGCCGCGGTCGGCGCCTGCATGGCGCGTTGATGGTGCGAACCTTGCCAAGCGGCGAATTCGGCCTGATGGCAGCCGGCGCAGGCCGCCGAGCCAACGTACTCCGCACGGTCGGCCAGCAGACCCGCCGACGTCCCGCCGCTGGAGCGGTTAGCCTCCTCCGCCGGCGGCGCTTCGCCGCAGCCGCCGAGGGCCGGCGCCAAGGCGAGCAGCAGCATCCTCAGCCAGGGCGCCGCCATCGGCGCATCATGGGGACGAACCAGTCGCCAACGCCGCACGGCCCTGCGCTTTCCCTCCACACCCCAAAAACCGCGTTGAAACCAATGTGTCCATGCGGCTAAATTGCATTGTCCCCACGCTTGAGACATCCCCATGCCCTACCAAGGCTATGAACGCCTGAAGTTCGATTATCCCCTTGAGCGCATTCTGCGCATCCGCATCAGCCGGCCGGCAAGGCGCAACGCCCTCGACATCACCGGCCACCGGGAGCTTACCTATGTCTGGCGGGAGGTGGATGCGGACCAGGACATCGACTGCGTGATCCTCACCGGCGAGGGCCGGGCGTTCTCCGCCGGAGGGGACTTTGAGATGGTCGAGAAGATGACCAAGGACTACCACACCCTGGCCAACACCTGGAAGGAGGCTAAGGACTTGGTGTACAACCTCATCAACTGCGGCAAGCCCACCATCTCCTCCATCAACGGCCCGGCGGTGGGAGCCGGGCTGGTGGCGGCGCTGCTGTGCGACATCTCCATCGCCGCCAAATCCGCCTTCATCATGGACGGCCACACCCGCCTCGGCGTCGCCGCCGGGGACCATGCGGTGATTCTATGGCCCCTGCTTTGCGGCATGGCGAAGGCCAAATACTACCTGATGACCTGCGAGCGGCTGCCGGCCGAGGAGGCCGAGCGCATGGGCCTGCTGTCCCTGTGCGTGGAGGACGACGCACTGGCCGACAAGACCTTGGCGGTGGCCAAAACCATCGCCAACGGCGCTCCCAACGCCATCCGCTGGACCAAGTACGCCCTCAACAACTGGCTGCGCCTCGCCGGCCCCAGTTTTGACGCCTCCACCGCCTTGGAAATGCTCGGCTTCCTCGGCCCCGAAGGCCGCGAGGGCTTGGATGCGGTGCGGAGCAAGCGCCCGCCGCAATTCCCCAAGGGTTCGCCGGTGTGAAGGGGGAATTTTGCTAACCATCGGCCTCACCGGCGGCATGGCCGCCGGGAAATCCACCGTGGCGCGGCGGCTCAAGGAGCTTGGCGCCCATGTGGTTGACGCGGACCAGCTGGGCCATCGGGCCTATGCGCCGGGGACGCTAGGCTTCGCCAGGGTGGTCGAAGCCTTCGGGGAGGAGGTGTTGACAACCGATGGAGAAGTGGACCGGCGGCGGCTGGCCGGCAAGGTGTTCGGCAACCCCGCTGAACTGAAGAAGCTCACCGACATCGTATGGCCGGAAATCCGCCGCTTGGCGGATGCGGAAATCGCCGCCGGCCGCACCGCCAACCCAAACGGCGTGGCGGTGCTGGAGGCGGCGGTGATGGTGGAGGCCGGCTGGCGGGCTGGGCTTGACGAAATCTGGGCGGTCGAGGTGGAGCCCGAGTGCGCCATCCAACGAGCCGTGGCGCGGGACGGCCTGAGCGCCGACGCCGCGCGGAAGCGTCTCAGCGCCCAAACCAGCAACGCGGAGCGCCGCCGCCACGCCGACCTGGTGCTCCGCAATTCCGGCAGCCTGCAGCATCTGCGCACGCAAGTCGACGCCCAATGGCGGCGCATCACCGGCGCTGTCCTTAAACCCGCCAAAACAGGTGCGCGATGACCCCATCCCCAGGGTCATTCCAAAGTCCGCCGAGGGCTTGGGTTTCTCCCACCCAAGTGTTTTTCTACATTTTTGGAATGCGGATATTCCCACCATCCTTGAATTTTTTCGGCTCATTTTAGATGTTCATCCCACCATCAAAGGGAATGCATGAATTTGAGATGACCCTGGACTCAAGCCCCCCATTAACTTGCACAAGCATCCGGAGGCACTATGGACATTTACGACCTGTTCGCCAAACAAGAGATCTATGATCTCTGCTGCACCTACATGCGCGGCCTGGACCGGCTGGACGCCGACCTAATGCGCACCGTTTTCCATGAGGACGCCACGGTCGATTACGGCTTCTTCCAAGGCAGCGCGGACGACTTTGTGGATTTCGCGCAGAACGCCCTAAGCAGCCACCTCGCCAACCACCACATGATCGGCCAAGTCAACATCAAGGTGAGCGGCGGCCAAGCGGTGGGCGAGATCTACTTCCAAGCCTTCCACAAAGTGACGAGCGACGGCGGGCCGCACGACCTGTTCGTTTGCGGGCGCTACGTGGACCGCTACGAACGGCGCGGCGGCATCTGGAAAATCAGCTTCCGCTCCGAGGTGAACGACTGGTCCCGCACGGAGCCGGATGCGGACCGCTACCTTGAAGGCAGCGGCTCCATCCTCGGCGCCCGCAAGCCGCAGGACTACTCCTACGGCGTCTTCGGCTAGCTCTACCAGCCGGTGCGCATTCCCACTTCAACGCCGTAGGTGGTCGGCGGGCCGTAATTGGAGAAGGTCCAGAGCACGCCGACGGCCTGGGAGGCGGTCTTGTAGCGGTCGTCCGTCAGGTTCTTGCCGAAGGCGCTTAGATACCAGCGGTCCTCGGCGTCCATCCAGGTGACGCTGGCGTTGAGGATGGTGCGCTGCTCCAGCACGGTGTCGAACTGCTCGCCGATGTCGTCGTTGTAATAGTAGATGTTGTCGTCTTCGTAGTTGAAGTTCAGGTTCCAGCGCAGGCGGCCCGTGGCACCCAAGTCCTGCAAATAGGTGAGGTCCACCCCGGCGGTGATGTCCGGGGAGCGCACCACATCGCGGCCGGAGAAGTCCTCCAGCACGCCGTCCAGGTTGCGGTCGAGCACGAATTCGTTGTACTCGGCGTCCAGCCAGCCGAGGTTGGCCCTTAGCGTCAGGTTCTCCGCCAAGAGCGCCAGCAGCTCCACCTCCAGACCTTGGGCGTCGACGTCGGCGGCGTTGAAGGTGCGCGTCTCCTGAAAGGCGGTGCCCGGCACGGAGACCACGGTGCTGCGCTGGAAGTCCTCATAGTTGACGTTGAAGTAGGTGGCGTTCAGGCGCACCCGGTCATTGGCGAAGCTGCTGCGCAGGCCGGCTTCGTAGCTTCTGGCGAACTCCGGGTCATACGCCTGCACGGGAAAGTTGTCGAAGCCGCCGGAGCCGGCTTGGTCATTGTAGCCGCCGCTCTTGAAGCCTTCGGCGGCGGTGACGTAGCCGAACAGGTCGTCGGTGAATTGGTAGGAGAGGGTCACGCGCCAAGTGGGCTCCGTCCAACTCTGCCCATCCTCCTGCACCAAGGCCGAAGCGAGGCTGAAGTCCTGCCCGTCAAGAGGGTCTTCATAGGCGCCGCCGGGGAAGATGAAGGCCACCGGCAGCCCTTGCCGGGCGATGTAGTCCTTTTTCTCGTCGGTGTAGCGGGCGCCGGCGGTGAGGGACAGCCGCTCCGTGAAGTCGAAGGTGGCCTCCGCGAAGAAGGCGTAGGCCGAGGCGTCCTGCCGGTTGCACAGCAGCAAGGGGGTGCGGTTGTCCAACACGCCCGGAATGGCGGAGCCGAAGAACTCCAGCAGGCCAAGCTGCTGCAGGACGCAGAACGCCACGTCGTTGGTTTGGTAGAAGGCGCCGACGACGTAGTTCAGCGGCCCGTCAAGGTCGGAAGCCAGCCGCGCCTCCAGCTGCAAGGTCTCCCGGTCGTCGTCCCGGGTGGCGGCGAAGAAGCTCTCGTAGGCGGTGCCAAGGTATTCGCTGGGCAGGCGGGACTTCTGGTCGCGGTAGCCGACCAAACCATAGAGGGTGTAGTCCTCCAAGGCATATTCCAAGTTGAGGTAGGCGCCGAACACATCCACCACCTGGCTGTCGTCCAAGCCGACCAGGCTGCTTGCGTGGATGCCGGCCTGCTTTAGGGGGTTGCCCGCGGTGACGCCGGGGAAGCCGAACAGGGTGGCCAACTGGCCGGCGGCGGCTTCGGTGTCGTTGACCACGGGCACCGGGTCGCTGCGGTCGCGGATCAATTCAAGCTGGGCCAGCACGGAAAGCTGCTCGTTTGGCTCGAACAGCAGCTTGGCGCGGCCGGAGAAGAGGTCCTTGCCGCCGACATTGCCGCCGTCCCCGGCCACGGGGCTGCCGTCCGCATTGCCGGCGTCGCCAAGGCCGGTGCCGAAGACGTCCACCGGATTATCGACCTTGCCGTTCCTGTAGTAGCCGTCGCTGTTCTGCATCAGACCAGCGAAGCGCAACGCCAAGGTGTCTGAGATGGGGGCGTTCAGCGCGGCGCGCACCTTGATGTCGTTGAAGCGGCCGTACTGGACGCTGGCCTCAAAGGCGCCGGCCTCCAAACTCGGCCTCTTGGTGCGCACCACCACTGCGCCGGCGGTGGTGTTCTTGCCGAACAGGGTGCCTTGCGGACCGCGCAGCACCTCGATGGCTTCGATGTCGAAGGGCTCCAAAAGCTGGGTTTGCACATGGGGAATGACGAAGTCATCGACGATGACCCCCACCTTCGGGTCGAAGTAAACGATGATGTCCGTCTCCGCGGCGCCGCGCATGGCGAAGGAGGCGGCGTTGAAGCCGGTGACGGTGGCCGCCGAGAAGTTCGGGACGAAGCTGGCGATCTCCCCGATGTCCTGGGCGAACAGCTTGGAGAACTCCGCAGCGCTGACCGTGGAGACCGCCACCGGCGTGGACTGCACGTCCGTTTCCGCCCGGCGGGTGGCCGTGACGACGATTTCCTCCAGCACTTCATCCTGCGCCTGCGCCACTGGGACGGCGGAACCCAAAAAGGCAAGAGCCAAGGACAGGGCTGGAAGCCCCCCTAATCCCCTAATGAAGCGAACTGATCGGCGTTGCATGATGATCCACTCTCCGCAAAAAGGCGGCATGATCCACCATAACGGCAAAAAAATCAATGGCGACGGTTTTGCCCGGAAAGTCCATTCCGCCGGACGGCTGCGACCCCAGCACTGCGGCGTTCGCCACGGCGCCGGGCGACGTGCCATACTTGGAGCCATGCGCTCGTTCAACACCGCCGGCCCTGTCCGGCCCGACAAGCACTATTGCATTGCTCCGCTTGGGCGTTTCGATCTTGACGAAATGCTTGGGCTGATCCGCGACGAAAAGTATTTCGTGCTGCATGCGCCCAGGCAGACCGGCAAGACCTCCGCCCTGCTGGCCCTGCGCGATCTGCTGAACAGCGGCGAAGCCGGCGAATTCCGCTGCGTGGACGTGAACGTGGAGGTTGGGCAGGTGGCCCGGGACGACACGGCGCGCGGCATGCGCGCCGTGCTCGGCAACCTGGCGGACAGCGCCCTGCTGCTGGGCGACGATTTCCCGAACCAGGTTTGGCCCGACATCCTGGCCAAGTCGGGTCCCGATCTCGCGCTGAAGAACCTGCTTATGCAGTGGTGCCTGGCCAACCCAACGCCGCTGGTGCTGATGGTCGACGAGATCGATTCCTTGGTTGGGGACACGCTGCTCTCGGTGCTGCGGCAACTGCGCGCCGGCTACCAGCAGCGCCCTGAGGGCTTCCCGCAAAGCGTGGTGCTGTGCGGCGTGCGGGACATTCGGGACTATCGCATCCGCTCCAGTTCCGGGGAGGTGATCGCCGGCGGCAGCCCGTTCAACGTGGCGGCCAAGTCCCTGCGCCTGGGCGACTTCACCGAAGCGGAGACCGGGGCGCTCATGGCGCAGCATGTCGAGGAGACTGGGCAGCAGTTCGCGCCCGAGGCGCTGGATGCGGTTTGGGAGCAGACCCAGGGCCAGCCCTGGCTGGTGAACGCGCTGTGCGCCGGGGCCTGCTTCGACAGCAAGGCCGGCCGGGACCGCTCCCGCGCCATCGCGTTGGACGACATCTTCGCCGCCCGGGAGGAGTTGATCCTCTCCCGCTGCACGCACTTGGACCAACTGGCGCACAAGCTGGAGGAGGAGCGGGTGCGCCGGGTGATCGAGCCGCTGCTGAGCGGCGGCAACGTGCGGCACGACGGCCGGGACTTGGAGTACGCGCGCGACCTGGGGCTGATCGCGCCGGATTCGCCGCCGCGCATGGCGAACCCCATCTACGCGGAGGTGGTGCCGCGGGAGTTGTGCTACGTCCTGCAGGACAGCCTTGATCAGAATCCGGCATGGTACGTCAAAGCCGACGGCGACCTGGACATGGACCAGCTGCTGGCCGCCTTCCAGGCCTTCTTCCGGGAACACTCGGAGCATTGGCTGGGGCGCTTCGACTACCGGGAGGCGGGGCCGCAGCTCATCCTGCAGGCCTACCTGCAGCGCATCGTCAACGGCGGCGGGCGCATCGAGCGGGAGTACGGCCTGGGCCGGGGCGCCACGGACCTGCTGATTCTGTGGCCGCATCGGGAGGGCCTGCCTTCGGACCTTTGGCGCCGCTTCGTGGTGGAGTGCAAGGTGCTGCGCGACGGCGACCGCCGCGGCCTGCGGGGAAGCATCGAGCGGGGCGTGGCCCAGACCCTGGGCTACATGGACAAGTGCGGCAGCGACCAAGGGCACCTGGTGATGTTCGACCGCACGGGGGAGGCGCAGGGCGCTGCGCCGCAGGAGGACGGCAAGGGCTGGGAGGACAGGCTGTTCCGCCGGGAGGAAACCCGCAAAGGCCGCAAAGTGGTGGTGTGGGGGATGTAGGGCGATGCGCTCGTTCAACACCGCCGGCCCTGTCCGGCCCGACAAGCACTACTGCATTTCTCCGCTTGAGCGTTTCGATCTTGACGAAATGCTTGGGCTGGTCCGCGACGAAAAGTACTTCGTGCTGCATGCGCCCAGGCAGACCGGCAAGACCTCCGCCCTGCTGGCCCTGCGCGATCTGCTGAACGAGGCGGGGGAGCTCTTGTGCGTTTACGCAAACTTCGAGATCGGGCAGGCGATGCGCGAGAATTTGGAACTGGCGATGCGCGCACTGCTGGACGAATTGGCGTCCCGGGCGTTTGCGGCCGGCGACGGATTTCTTGAAGACGCTTGGCCGGATGTTCTGGTCAAGTCCGGTCCGGGCGGGGTGCTGCGCGGAGCGCTGACCCGCTGGGCGGCCGCGTCCCCCAAGCCGCTGGTGCTGCTGATCGATGAAATCGACTCCTTGGTCGGGGACACGCTGCTCTCCGTGCTGCGCCAGCTTCGCGCCGGCTACGATCGGCGCCCTGAGGGCTTCCCGCAAAGCGTGGTGCTGTGCGGCGTGCGGGACATTCGGGACTACCGCATCCGTTCCAGTTCCGGGGAGGTGATCGCCGGCGGCAGCCCGTTCAACGTGGCGGCCAAGTCCCTGCGCCTGGGCGACTTCACCGAAGCGGAGACCGGGGCGCTCATGGCGCAGCATGTCGAGGAGACTGGGCAGCAGTTCGCGCCCGAAGCGCTGGATGCGGTTTGGGAGCAGACCCAGGGCCAGCCCTGGCTGGTGAACGCGCTGTGCGCCGGGGCCTGCTTCGACAGCAAGGCCGGCCGGGACCGCTCCCGCGCCATCGCGTTGGACGACATCTTCGCCGCCCGGGAGGAGTTGATCCTCTCCCGCTGCACGCACTTGGACCAACTGGCGCACAAGCTGGAGGAGGAGCGGGTGCGCCGGGTGATCGAGCCGCTGCTGAGCGGCGGCAACGTGCGGCACGACGGCCGGGACTTGGAGTACGCGCGCGACCTGGGGCTGATCGCGCCGGATTCGCCGCCGCGCATGGCGAACCCCATCTACGCGGAGGTGGTGCCGCGGGAGTTGTGCTACGTCCTGCAGGACAGCCTTGATCAGAATCCGGCATGGTACGTCAAAGCCGACGGCGACCTGGACATGGACCAGCTGCTGGCCGCCTTCCAGGCCTTCTTCCGGGAACACTCGGAGCATTGGCTGGGGCGCTTCGACTACCGGGAGGCGGGGCCGCAGCTCATCCTGCAGGCCTACCTGCAGCGCATCGTCAACGGCGGCGGGCGCATCGAGCGGGAGTACGGCCTGGGCCGGGGCGCCACGGACCTGCTGATTCTGTGGCCGCATCGGGAGGGCCTGCCTTCGGACCTTTGGCGCCGCTTCGTGGTGGAGTGCAAGGTGCTGCGCGACGGCGACCGCCGCGGCCTGCGGGGAAGCATCGAGCGGGGCGTGGCCCAGACCCTGGGCTACATGGACAAGTGCGGCAGCGACCAAGGGCACCTGGTGATGTTCGACCGCACGGGGGAGGCGCAGGGCGCTGCGCCGCAGGAGGACGGCAAGGGCTGGGAGGACAGGCTGTTCCGCCGGGAGGAAACCCGCAAAGGCCGCAAAGTGGTGGTGTGGGGGATGTAGGGTGGGGGCCTGGGCACCGCGGACCTGCTGGTTTTGTGGCCGCAACGGGAGCACTCGCTGTCGGACCTTTGGCGCCGCTGGCACTTGAGCCGACGCATTAAAGATGCTACGGCGCCAGTGTTGCGTCTTTCCTCAGAATGCTGGCCAGGGTGTAGTCCCATTCGGTTACGGCCTTGGCGAGGGTGCGACGATCTTCGGCGGGCACCTGCGCCGCCTCGCCGTGGAAGTGGCCCAACGCCTTGGCCGCTTCCATGGGAGGAAAGTTGATGCCGAACACTAACCAGAGCACGAACGCTGCACACCATAATCCGCCAGAGACCGCGTGTCCGCCGGGCTTTAACCAGCCCGACACTTTGGACTGGTCCAGCTTGTTCGCCCAGGTGAAGAACCAGTTGATCCTGATTCCGAGCCCCGCCTCCCCGCGTTGGACGGTTCTTCCCTCTAGGGAAGATGACGGCACTGACGACAGCCAGCCGAAACCGCCGAGTGGCCTCTAGAGTTCAGGGTTAAGGACAGCGAAGTTGTGGATGTTGACCTAATCGACTACCACTAGGGAGCAAACCGATGAGCAACGAATACATCAAGGCCAACCCCTGCCATCCGGGCGAACATCTTAGGGAATGCATCCGCATGAAAGGGCTGAGGGTCAAGGCGGCGGCTGAGAACATCGGCGTGTCGCGCATTCTGCTGAACCGGATACTGGCAGGCAAAAACGGCGTCACCACCAAAACGGCCTTGGCGCTTGAGCGGCTGGGATGGGGCAAGGCCGAATTCTGGCTGAATTCGCAAATGCGCCATCCACCAGCCAAGCCAGCATGGCCGTTGGCATGGCGATGAGTTGCTCGTCGTCCAAGTCGAGTGCCGAGCGGGTGGCGACGATGCCTCGCCAGCCGGAGGACCGCAAAGTCTGCGCGTTGCGCCGCCAGCGGCCGTCAACATGCTTGGCCTCAATGGCGACGCCGACGAAGTTGGGGCCGACGAAGTCGATTTCCCTGCGGGTGTTGGTGCGATGGTGCAACGCAAAACATGGAGGACGTCTGGCCGTTTGGGGCGAAAGCTATACAAAATCGAGTGGCCTGTGTTGAAAAAGCATGCTTTTTCAACATGAGCGATTGTTTCGCTCTGCCTTGAGCCGTGACCGCGTCAATTCACCAGCCAAAGATACAGCGCCGCCATGCCCATGACGGAGAGCAGCAGAAAGGTGCCTTGGGCGCCGATGAGGCGCGGGTAGTTGGCGCCCTCGTTGGCGCTCATGCCCCAGGCGTGCAGCACCCGCAGCGCCACCAACGCACAGCCGAACAGGTGTACGGCGGCAGCCGGCGCACCGCCGACCTCCAGCAGATACAGCAACACCAGCGCCAGAGGCACGTTCTCCACGAAGTTGGCCTGCACCCGCTCCGTGGCGCGCGCCCGCCACTGCGGAGCCTTGCCGGGGCGCAGGCGCGCATGCAGCACCTGATTGGCCAGGAACACGCTCATAAGCGCCAAAAGGCCGGCGTAGGCCAAGGTGGCCGGCATCCAAGCGACAAGGCCCCCCGAAGTCATGACGGCGCCCCCGTCAACGCCCCGGCAAGCGCCGCCGCCAGCCCAAGCGCCAGCAAGGTCAGGCCGAGCCAAGCGTACTGGTCCAGCCAGAACCGCATGAACGCCTCCCTGCCGCCCTTTGGCGCCGCCTTCCCCGTCGCCGCCCCGCCAACCGGCGCCCGCCGCAGTTGGCGCGGCAGCGGCGCCACCCAAACGATCTGCCAGCCGAGCCACGCCATGCCCAAGCCGACAATCAGCATCCAGTTCATGTCATCTCCCGAACAAAGTTACGGCGGCCGCGGCAACCATCCACCAGCGCAGCCGCCGGCGTGGCGGCTGGCTGTTGTTCAAGACGAGTTGCGAACGGGCGGCGATGCGACCCAGCGCCTACATCCGGTAGGTCACCTGCATCGTCACCAGCCGGGGCGGGGCGATTTGCGCGTTCAGGTCGCCGTTCACGCCGGGGTTGATCTTGGCCAGCGGCTTGTTGCCGATGCTGGTGACGTAGATCTCGTTGAAGCAGTTGGAGCAGATCAGGCCCGCCTCCCAAGGGCCGTCCTGCTGGTACAGGGTGGCGGAAAAGTGCGTCACCGTGCGGCTGGGAATCTCCGTAAAGGGCTGGTTGAGCACCCGCTTGCCCTTGTTGTGGTGGATGCTGTCCCAGGTCAGGTCCAGTCCCCAACCGCCGTTCAGCGCCATGCTGTAGGTGGCGCCGATGTTCACCTGCAGGGGCGGGCCGCCGTAGCTAACGCCGGACAGATCCTGAATGGGCGCCCCCTGCGGGCCGATGTGGCAGCCTGGCGGCTCGCGGGTGCTGAGGATGGCGGCGCCCAAGGCGCCATCGACCGGATGGCAGCCGGCGTCCTCCCATTCGTCGAACTTCAGCTTGTTGTACTGCCCGGCCAAGCGCAGTTGCAGGTTTTCGTCCACTTGGTAAATGCCTTGGACTTCAACGCCGGTGTTGAAGGCCACGGCGGCGTTCTGCAGGGTGAAGGTGGTGGTGTTGGAGTTGAAGATGCCCACCTGCAGGTCCTCGGACCTGTAGCGGAACACCGTGAGGTCGCCGGACAGCCGCCCATCCAGGAAGTAGCCCTTCAAGCCCACTTCAAAGCCCTTCACCGTGGTCTCATCAAAGACCAAGGTGTCGCTCTGCTCCTGCAGGGAAAGGCCGGTCAGGTTGGGCACGGTGCCGGGGTTGGAGATGCCGGCGGACTGAAAGCCGGTCTTGTAGGCGGCGTACAGCAGCACGTCGTCCGTGGGATGCCAACTCAGGGTGACTTCCGGAGACAGGTTGTCGGACTTGTCCGCCGGCGTGTAGATCACCCCCGGCGGGGAGAAGAAGAACCCGCCGGTGGCCTCGTAAAGGTTGCCGCCCACGGAGTTGCGGTCCTCCTCCGTGTAGCGCAAGCCCCCGGAAAGCTCCAGTTGGTCCGTGATGTCCAAATCGATGCTGCCGAACAGGGAGAAGCTCTCCACGAAGTTGTCCCAATGCTGGTGGTAGTTCAGGTAGCTGCCGAAGTAGCGGCTGCCGCGCTCCGCATTGGGCACGAAGGCGAAGTTCGGGTCCGCCGGCAAGGGCACGCCAAGGCTCTTGAGAAGGTTGGCGAAGTTGCGCATGGAGGTTTCCGGGAAGATCTGCACCGGCGCGTCCAGGTCGCGCTCCATGTCCTCGTAGAAGGCGCCCAGCATGAAGTTGAAGCGGCCGTTGAAGTTGGACTGCAGGCGCAGCTCCTGGTTCCAGGACTCGCCGGACTCCCCCTGCTTGGAGACCACCACCGCGTAGCTGGTGTAGTCGTAGTTGGTGTACTCCCGGTGCCGGTAGTCCCACATGCTGGTCTGGGAGGACAGGGTGAAGTCGCCGACGTCCCAAGTCAGGTTCAGGGTGTTGATCCAGTTGCTGTAGCGGTTGAAGAAGCGGTCCTCCGCGTCGATGAACGGATGCGCGTCGGCAATGGCCGCCGGCGGCAGGGCGCTGTTGCGCACCAGCCTTGCGCCGTTCGTGCAGGTTTGCGTGGGGTCCGGCTCCAGCAGCCCGATGCCGCCGTAGTAGGGGTTGCCGCCCACCCCGTCGGCGCAGGCGTAGAGGATGGTGTAGCCGGCTTCGTTTTGTTCGGACTTGGAGTAGAACAGCTTCAGGTTCGCCGCAAAGCTGTCCGTGGGCTGCCAAACCGTGGTCCAACGCAGAACGTGCTGCTCCTGGCCGGGGAACTTGTCCATGGAGGCGCCCCGGGACGGCAGGTTGCGGCTGTACAGCGCGGCGTTGTCCAAGGGCTCGGCGGAGTTCTTCAGCCAGCCGCCCTTCATGTCCTGGAAGCGGCCGGCCAGCCGCATCGCCAGCCGGTCTCCCAAGGGGAAGGAAAGGCCGGCCTCCACCACTGGGTCTTCGGCAATGAATTCGTATTGGGCGCGGGCGAAGCCCGTCATGGGCGCCCCGAGCTGCGGGCTGACGCTGGTGACGCCGATCACCCCAGCCGGGCTGTTCTTGCCGAAGTACAGGGTTTGCGGGCCTTTCAGCACCTCCACGGAAGCGGTGTCGAAGAAGCCGGTGTCCAGCACATGGCCCCGGGAGAAGGACATGCCGTCGATGACCAAGGACACGGGCTGGTCCGCCCCGTAATCCACCGCGATGTTGCCCACCCCGCGGATCACCATGTTGCCTCCGGCGCCGCCGCCGGCGGCGTGGGCGATGGAAACGCCGGGGATGCGCTGGGTGAGCTGCGCCAAGTCCCTGGTGTTGTAGCGCTCGATTTCCTCTTGGGTCAGCACCGCAACCGCCACCGGCGTGTCAATGACCCGCTCCTCCCGCTTGCGGGCGGTGACGGTGACCTCCTCGATCACGGCGTTGGTCGCCCGCTCCGCCGCCAAAGCCGCCGCCGGCGCCAAGACGCCAACTGCAAGCGCCGCCGCAACGCCGGCCAGCAAAACCCCAAGCACGCGGATTTCCATGAATTGCCCGTTCATCACTTTCCCCCTCCACAGTGGGTGACATGGAACAAACCAATTTGGCTTGCGCCCCATGTTACAGGCAGGGAAATGTAAAACAATCATTGCCGGCTGTCCATGCGCCGGACCCAGCCACCAGTTGGAGGACCCCGCCGCCAACCATCGCCCAAGCGCGTGAGAGGGGCCACGAGCTTGGCCGATTCGCAAATCGCCGGCATCGCCAAAAGCAACGGCCATGCCGTGGCCACGCTCAACGCCGGGGATTTTGAGAACGCGGAGGTGGATGTGGTCGAGCCGCGCTAGGCGGCCTCCTGCTTAAGACGGGCCTGCTTGAACCCTTCCCGGCCCGTCAGGCGCTGCAGGTAGCCCTTGGTGTTGGGCTTGTACCTTGCATCCAAGCCCAGGGTGGCGCCTAGAAAAAGGGCGTAGCCCACGGCGATGTCGGCGATGGTGAAGCGGTCCTCCACCAAAAACGCCCGGTGCGCAAGAGCCGTCTCCACGCAGCGCAGGCGCGAGTGGTACCAGATGGCGTAGTCCTCGGCGGCTTGCGGCAGGCGGCGGTGCTCCGGCTCAAGCCGGGTGTAGCGCAGCACGATGGTCTGCGGAAAGGTCAGGGTGGCGTCGCTGCGGTAAAGCCAGTTCAGGTAGTCGCCGTAGGCCGGGCTTGCGCACTCCACGCCCAAATCGGTGGGGCCGTAGCGCTCCGCAAGATAGTGGCAGATGCCGGTGGACTCGGTCATGGTCAGATCACCGTCCACCAAGGTGGGCACCGTTCCCAAGGGGTTGACGTCCAAATAGCCGGGATAGGCCGCCCTAGGCGGAAACGGCATGTTGACCAGCTCGTAGTCCAAGCCCATTTCCTCAAGGGTCCACAATGCCCGCAGGGAGCGGGCGTCCGCGCAATGGTAAAGCTTCATGCTGCCCCCGCCGCATTGCCGAAGGCGGGCCATGTAACCACAATCGCCGGGCAGTTGCGAACGGCGCGCCGCCCCAAGGCGAACTGCCGCCCAAGCCTTCCGCCGCCCGACGCCGAGTGCGCCCCAAGCACAGCGGCCTTCCACAGCAGAGACCAACTGCGGCGCTGCAAAGCACTTGCACCCTCAGCGAGCCTTGCCTATGGTGTGTAGTCCAATACACACCACAAACGAAACACTGACATGGCGCACCGCATCAACGTCGTCGTT
Source organism: Candidatus Azophilus sp. (assembly GCA_965200465.1). Classification (GTDB taxonomy): domain Bacteria; phylum Pseudomonadota; class Gammaproteobacteria; order Pseudomonadales; family Azotimanducaceae; genus Azophilus. The sequence continues at coordinate 1,984,604 of OZ241358.1, forward strand.
CAGGACGACATTTGGGGCCTGTTGCAGCCTGTGCCGCAAGGCGAGCGCAGCCGCACCATTAGCAACCAACAAGACTGATTTTCGGGGGGAAAGACAGCGTTCATGCCGGTGCTTGACACCAAGCTCGACGTCAAGGACGAAGCCTTTCAGCGCAACAGGCGGGACATGCTGGAGGCGCTGGAGGAAATCCAGGCGCTGCTGGACGAGGCGGCCCAAGGCGGCGGCCCGGAGGCGGGGGCGCGGCTGGCGGCGCGGGGCAAGATGCCCATTCGGGAGCGCATTGCCGCGGTGCTGGACCGGGACTCGCCGTTCCTGGAGGTAAGCCCCTTGGCCGCCTGGCGGTCGAACTACAGGGTCGGCTCCGGCTTCGTCGTCGGCATCGGCGTCATCGAGGGCGTGGAGTGCGTCATCCTCGGCCATGACCCCTCCGTGCGCGCCGGGGCCTTCAACCCCTTCAACATGAAGAAGCTCATGCGCGGCCTGCAAATCGCCCGGGAGAACCGCATGCCCTACGTGCAGTTCGTGGAGTCCGCCGGGGCGGACCTGCGCGGCGAGTCCGGGGAGGACCCGGAGTCCGCCACCCGCCGGGAACTGGAGCACTTCGCCGAATCCGGGCGCCTGTTCTACGAGATCACCGAACTCTCCAAGCTGCGCATTCCCACCATCTCCCTGGTGTTCGGCGCCTCCACCGCCGGGGGCGCCTACCAGCCGGGCATGAGCGACTACAACATCTTCGTGCGCAAGCAGTCCCGGGTGTTTCTCGGCGGCCCGCCCTTGGTGAAGATGGCCACCGGCGAGGACGCCGACGAGGAAAGCCTGGGCGGCGGCGACATGCACACCCGCATCTCCGGCCTCGGCGACTATCTGGCGCGGGACGAACTGGACGGCATCCGCATGTGCCGGGAGGTGGTCGCCCACCTCAACTGGCGCAAGCTGGGGCCGGAACCAAACCCGGACTTCCAGCCGCCCAAGCATGACCCGGAGGAGCTGCTGGGCATCGTCGCCAAGGACCTGCGCGTTCCCTTCGACATGCGCGAGGCCATCGCCCGCATCGTCGACGCCTCCTACTTCGAGGAGTTCAAGCCGCTGTACGGCCCCACCTTGGTGTGCGGCTGGGCCAAGGTCCACGGCTACCCCCTAGGGGTGCTGGGCAACAACGGCGCCCTGTTCTCGGAGTCCTCCCAGAAGGCCGCCCAGTTCATTCAGCTATGCAACCAGATCGACGTGCCCCTGCTGTTCCTGCACAACATCACCGGCTACATCGTCGGCACGGACTTCGAACAGGGCGGCATCACCAAGGACGGCTCCAAGATGATCAACGCCGTGTCCAACTCCACGGTGCCGCACATCTCCATCATCGCCGGCTCCTCCTACGGCGCCGGCAACTACGGCATGAGCGGGCGCGGCTTCGGGCCGCGCTTCACCTATCTTTGGCCGTTCGCCAAGATCGCCGTGATGGGGCCGAAGCAGATGGCCGGGGTGATGAGCATCGTCGGGCGGGCCGCCGCCAAGCGCCGCGGCGTCGAGTTCGACGAGGAGGCGGACGCCAAGCGCGCCGCTGTCGCCGAACACTGGGCGGAGGAGCGCTCCAAGGGCCTGTACGCCACCTCCCGCGTCTCCGACGACGGCATGATCGACCCGCGCGACACCCGCACCGTCATCGCCCTGTCCCTGTCCGCCTGCTGCAACAACAGGATCGAGGGCACCAAGGAGTTCGGCACATGGCGGATGTAATTGTGGAGAAAGCAAAATGAGAACACCAAACGCAGAGGACTTTCGTAAGCAGATGCCGGCATGCTGTAGCGTCATGTACACGGAAATGCAGGAAGGTGACGAAGTTATGGAAAAACCGCTCTCTGGACAGGGTGCGAGTCTCACGATTCGATACAGGTTGCCACGATAGATTATTTGCCCACCTAGCAGTTAGGAGGCTGCCAATTACTATCAACCCGATTCTTAGGATATTGATCGCCAACCGCGGGGAGATCGCCAGGCGCATCCTGCGCAGCGCCCATGACATGGGCATAAGCACGGTGGCGGTTTATGCGGACGGGGACGCCGAGGCGCCCTTCGTGCGGGAGGCCGGCAGCGCCGTCGCCCTGCACGGGCGCGCCGCCCGACAGACCTATCTGGATGTGGACAAGATCATCGACGCCTGCCGCCGCTCCGGGGCCGATGCGGTGCATCCGGGCTACGGCTTCCTGTCGGAGAACCAAGGCTTCGCGCAGGCGGTGGTCGATGCCGGCCTTAGGTGGATTGGCCCGTCGCCGGAGGTCATCGGCCTGATGGGGGACAAGCTCTCCGCCAAGCGGTTGATGCAGGAGGCCGGCGTGCCGACCTTGGGCGCCATCGAACTGAGCGCCGACCAATCCGCTGAGGAAGCGGCGCAGAAAATCGGCTATCCCGTGCTGGTGAAGGCCGCCGCCGGCGGCGGCGGGCGCGGCATGCGGGTGGTGGAGGAGCCATCGGGCCTCCCGGCGGCCATTGCCGGCGCCCGGCGGGAGGCCGGCGCCGCCTTCGGCGACGACACCCTGTTCCTGGAGAAGTGGCTGGACCGCGCCCGTCATGTGGAGATGCAGATTCTCGGCGACCTGCACGGCAACCTAGTGCATTGCTTCGAGCGGGAGTGCTCCATTCAACGCCGCCATCAGAAGGTGATCGAGGAGGCACCCTCCCCCGCCGTCACGCCGGAACTGCGGGAGCGCTTGGGCGCGGCCGCCATCGCCGCCGCCCGCAAGTTGGCGTATTCGTCCGCCGGCACGGTGGAGTTCATGCTGCAGGACAACGACTTCCACTTTCTGGAGGTGAACGCCCGCCTGCAGGTGGAGCATCCCGTCACCGAAGCCGTCATCGGCCATGACTTGGTGCGCGAGCAGATTCGCGTCGCCGAAGGGGAGCCGCTTTCCTTCTCCCAAGAGGACTTGAGCATCAACGGTTGGGCCATTGAGGCGCGGCTGTACGCCGAGGACCCGGCCAAGGGCTTCCTGCCGGCCCCGGGCGTGGTGCGCGTCTGGCGCCCTTCCCAAGCCGGGCAGGCCCGGTTCGATTCCGGCGTGGAGTCCGGCAGCGAGATCAACATCGAATTCGACCCGATGATCGCCAAGGTCATCACGCATGGCCCCACCCGCCGGGAGGCCGCCGGCAAGCTGGCGCGGGCGCTGGAAAGCACCGCCATCCACGGCCTGACCACCAATCGGGACTTTCTGGTCGCCACCCTGCGCACCCCGGAGTTTCTCGCCGGGGACACCACCACGGACTTCATCGAGCGGGTCAACCCCCCGCGCCGTCGCGCCATCCCCCGCCGGGAGCAGCTGGAGGCCGCCATAGCCGTGGCCTTGGAGGGCCAAGCCCGCCGCCGGGCCGAAGCCCGGGTGCTGCGCTCCCTGCCGAGCGGTTGGCGGAACTCCACCATGCCTTGGCAACGGCTGGAGTTCGCCTGTGGCGACGACGCCTTGCAGATCGAATACCAACGCCAACGGGACGGCAGCTTGCGGATGCGGGCGGACGATCAGGAAGTGCGGGTGGATGCCTACGCCTGCGGCAAAGGCTCGGTCGATGCGGCCTTGGACGGCCGCCGCCTGCAATTCCAAATACACGGCCATGCGGCGGACTGGTTCGTGCAGACCGAGGCCGGCGGCCTGACCCTAACCGAACGGCCCCGCTACCCGGCGGCGGACGCCGGCGAACAAGGCGGCGGCCTGACCGCGCCCATGCCCGGCGCAGTGCTTTCCACCGCGGTGGCGGCGGGGGACGCCGTAGTCAAGGGGCAATTGCTGCTGATCCTGGAGGCCATGAAGATGGAGCACCGCATCACCGCTCCCCAGGACGGCGCCGTGGAAGCCCTGCACGTGGCCGCCGGCGATCAAGTGGAGAACGGCCAGTTGCTGGTGACCGTCACCACCCAATTGGCAGCTGGGCGACCGGACAACTAGCTCACTCCTGCTTGACGGGATGCGGTACGATGGCTAAGTTGATTGTCTTGGCTGGCAAAATGGGAAAGTTGATGAGCATTGAATTGCTGAGCGCTGTAGGCGTCATCGTCGCCCTGTTTAGCTTCTTGTGGAGCATCAAGCGGGACATCGTTGGCATTCGCCGGGACATGGGCGACCTGCGCGAACGCATGGCCCGGCTTGGAGGGATGTTCGAAGTGTTCACGGGGCGAAGTGAGGCGCCAACCATTAAGGAATCCGGCTAGAGACAACAGTTCTAGGCTGCTCGGCGGCATTGATGCCGGGTGCTGACCGCATTGCATGAGGATCCGCCAGATGTTGACTAAGAGCCGGCCGAAAAGGTCAACCTAGATGGCGGCAAACGAAGCGACGCTTTATGAAGTCAAGCAGGGCGCCGCCTGGATTACCCTGAACCGGCCGGACAACCGCAACGCACTGTCCCGGGTGCTGGTCAACGAGCTGTTCGACCATTTAGGCGCGGCCCAAGAAGACAAGCAGGCGCGGGCCGTCGTCATCACCGGCGCCGGCCCGGCCTTCTGCTCCGGGGCGGACTTGAAGAACCCACCCGGCCAGGCGGCGGACGAACGGCGGGCCACGCCCTATCAGGAATTGCTGCAGGCCGTCCTGGACAGCTCCAAGCCGGTCATCGCCGCGGTCAACGGGGCGGCTTTCGCCGGCGGCCTCGGCTTGCTAGGCGCCGCCGACATCGTGCTCATCGCGGAGGATGCGCAGTGCAGCTTCGCCGAGGTGCGCATTGGCGTCATTCCCGCCATCATCTCCGTGGTCTGCCTGCCGAAGTTGGGGGTCAGCAACTGCCGGCGGCTGTTCCTCACCGGGGCGCGGTTCAGCGGCGCGGAGGCGGTGCGTCTCGGCCTCGCCCATCGGGCCGTGCCGAAGGCGGAGCTGGCCGCCGCCGTGCAGGCGGAAATCGACATGATCAGGCTGGGCGGCCCCATCGCCCTGGGCGAATGCAAGAAGCTGGTGCAGCAGGTGCCAGCGCTCAGCCCGGAGGAAGGCTTCAAGCTGGCCGGCGAATGGAGCCTGCGCCTGTTCCGCTCCGATGAAGCCGCCGAAGGCATGGCCGCCTTCCGCGAAAAGCGCAAGCCGGCCTGGGCGGCGGGAGGGTAGATTGGCCCCCGAGGCGGCACCAAAAAACGATCGCACCGCCGTTGGGAGTGAGGGCGCTGGCGGAGTTGCCGGGACGATCGTGGGTATGGGACGTCCGGTGGGGCGGCTCGCCGCGGTTGGAGGCATGAAGCACGGCAGGAATTTCAGGGGGCATTCATGAACGACGTCATGCGCATCGGCAACTGCAGCGGCTACTACGGAGACCGCCTCGCCGCCGCCAGGGAGATGATCGACGGCGGCCCCATCGACGTGCTCACCGGCGACTATCTGGCCGAACTGACCATGGCCATCCTCTACAACCAGCGCCAAAGCCGGGGCGAACACCTAGGCTACGTCGGCACCTTCCTCAAGCAGGTGCGGGACGTGGCCGGGGACTGCATCGCCCGAGGCGTCAAGATCGTCACCAACGCCGGCGGCCTGAACCCCAAGGGCATGGCCGCCGAGGTGGAGAAAATCCTCGCCGAACAGAACCTTGACGCCAAGGTGGCCTACATCGACGGAGACGACCTGCTGGCGGACTTGGAGAGCCTGCAGGCGCAAGGCCAAGCCTTCACCAACCTGGACACCGGCCAAGCCCTGGCCAACTCCGGCCAGCAAACGCTCACCGCCAATGTCTATTTCGGCGCCTGGGGCATCAAGGAGGCGCTGGACCAGGGCGCGGACATCGTGATCTGCCCGAGGGTGACGGACGCCTCCGTGGTGATGGGCCCGGCCGCCTGGAAGTTCGGCTGGGGGCGCACGGACTATGACGCCTTGGCCGGGGCGCTGGCCGCCGGCCACGTCATCGAATGCGGAGCGCAATGCACCGGCGGCAACTACTCCTTCTTCGAGGAGGTGCCGTCCTTCCGCAACGTGGGCTATCCCATCGCCGAAATCGAAGCCGACGGCGGCTTCACCGTCACCAAGCATCCCGGCACCGGCGGGCTGGTCTCGGTGGGCACCGTCACCGCGCAGTTGCTCTACGAAATATCCAGCCCGGCCTACATGAACCCGGACGTGATCGCCCACTTTGAAACCCTGGCGATCGAGCAGGCCGGAGACGACCGGGTGCGGGTCACCGGCGTGCGCGGCAGCAGCCCGCCGCCCACCCACAAGGTGTGCCTGAACACCCTAGGCCCCCACAAGCACATGGTCGAGGTGCTGCTGACCGGCTTGGACATCGAGCGCAAGGCGGAGATCCATGCGGACCAAATCTTCCACAACCTCGGCGGACGGGAGCAATTCGACGATGTGGACGTCCAGCTGATCCGCACCGATCACGAGGACCCGCAAGCCAACGAAGCGGCCCATGCGCTGCTGCGCATCACGGTGACGACGGGAGACCCGGCCAAGGTGGGCCGCCTGTTCGACGCCAAGGTCATCGAACTGGTTCTGGCCGCCATCCCCGGCGTTGCCGGCCGGGGCGGCACCGGCTTTAACGGCACACCCTCCATCATCCATTGGCCGGCCGCCATGGACAGCCAATTAGTCACCGAACGGGTGCATTGCGGCGGCGCCGTCACCGAGGTGCCGCCGACGCAAAGACTGGACCTGCCGGAGATCCACTATCAACAGCCGCCGCCGGTTGACATTGGCCCAGCGCCGGGCGGGGAGACCGTCAAGCTGCCCTTCGGGCGGCTGTTCGGCACCCGCTCCGGCGACAAGGGCGGCAACGCCAACTGCGGCGTCTGGGCGCGCTCCGACGCCGCCTACCGCTTCCTGCACCACTACCTAACCGCCGCCGAATTCAAGCGCCTGCTGCCGGACCTGGCGGCCTGGGAAGTGGAGCGCTACGAACTGCCCAACCTGCGGGCGCTGAACTTCCACGTCAAGGGCCTCTTGGGCACCGGCGCCGTCTCCAACCACCGCCTGGACAAGCAGGCCAAGTCGCTGGGCGAATACCTGCGCGCCAAGCACATCGAGGTCCCCCAACCCTTAGCGGCGGAAGCGACGGCGCCGCCTTCCGCCACGCTCGATGGTGAGTCGAGGGCCTTCAAAAATGCAGCAAATTTTCTAACACAATGCTAAGGAAGCCAAATGAAAAAGCAGTCAGATTTGTTCGTTAGCGGAGAAGAGGCTCGCCTATTCCCCGTTCTGGCCGACACTTCCAAGGAGGGGCGCTGTCTCTCCATATTTTTAGTGTGCTTATCGCATGTGTGCGAATTTGGCAACATTCTTCTAAAGACGCTCGGATTAAGAATCGGAAGCCGTACTCGAATTGAAACGTTTACCGAGGTAACGCTGTCACAAAGTCTCGACGGCCAGCCCAACAGACCCGATGGCCTCATTATCGTGTCAACGGGCAAACGGTCTTGGACAGCGCTGGTGGAAGCGAAGATTAAGCGAGCCAAACTTGAAGAGCATCAAATTTCTTCATACATGCAGCTCGCACGGGCAAACGGCATAGATGCGGTAGTCACCGTATCAAATGATTTCGCGGCCGTGCCAAGCCACCATCCTATTCAGATTTCCCGGCCGCCCAAGAATGTTCAGCTACTTCACTGGTCTTGGGCAAGCATATTAACCCATGCCAAGCTACTGCTAACGTCTCAGGAGGTTCAGGACCCTGATCAACAGTTTTTGCTGCACGAATTTGTCCGTTTTCTGGATCATCCGAGTACGGGGGTGATGCGCTTTGACGGCATGGCGAGCGATTGGAAGAGTTTGGTCGCTTCGGTCGTAGCCGAATCGCCACTAGCCAAGACTTCGAAGATCGTTGTTGATACAGTCGCAAGCTGGCATCAGGAGACGCGTGATCTCGCACTCAAGTTAACCGAATTAGTTAGCGAACACGTTTCCGTTCGATTACCCCGGAAGCACAGAAACGATCCCAATGTGCGCATACGAGACGACGCAGAACGTCTCACCAAGACAGCCCAGCTTTATGCTGAATACGATGTCCCTGACGCCGCCTCACCAATGGCGGTCGTGGCAGACCTCCGAAGGCGGTCTATCAGTGTCTCCATGAAGTTGCAAGCGCCAGAAGATAAGCAGTCAGCTAGGGGGCGTGTGAACTGGCTGCTGCGGCAACTGGCAAAAAGTGAAGCAAAGGATCTGCATATCTGCGCATATTGGCCTCATCGTTCAAAACCATCACAGGCGCCTTTGGAGTCCGTGCGATCTGACCCTGATATCCTAACTTTTGCCCCATCTCTTGCTCCGACGTCATTCGAGATTCGCATGGTTCTGGACGCCAGCAGACGGTTTTCAGGCGCAAAAACTTTCGTTGAAGAGCTTGAGTCGACTGTCCCTCGCTTCTACGAGCAAGTTGGTCAACGACTCAAGCACTGGCAACCAACAGCACCTCGAATTAGGGGAGATTCCAACGAAAGCTCCGCGCTGGGAGAGCCGTCAGCAGGGCTTGCCGCATCTGACAGCGACGACAGTCCGGCAACAGATTGAAATCCTGGCCGCCTTAGTTTTGGCATCTGCATGGGAACTGAGGAGGCGTTTCCCGCTAATCGCTCCACAAGAGTCGGCGATAGGTACAGCGACTCCACTGTTTCACAGGCTTGGCCTAGGAGCGTTAGCTGGCTTGATCGGCCGGCGTGGATGTGCAGGTGGCGCAACGACAAGCAGCGGGGCAGTGGCTGACCATGTTGCTTGCCGCCTGTGTGCCCATCGTAACTGATGATGTAGGCAATTTCCCTTTCGTTCATGCGTTGCAGGGCATCAACGAATTCATCATAGGAAACGCCGCCGAAATATCGATGGTCCCTAGTGAAGGAGGTGCCTTGGTAGGGCGGGTCCATGTAGATGACATCATCCAACGAGGCATCCGCCGCAACCGCCCGAAAATCCAAGGCCGTGAGCTTGGTTCTCCCCGCCAGCAACGCTGAGACGCCCAGCAGCTGCTTCCGCATGGTCTTCGGCTGCATTCCCGAACGGCGGTTGTCGGGGCTTTGGTTGAAGCGGCCGTCGCTGCTGTAGCGGACGGCGCCCTTGACGATTCGCGCCAAAAGGTACAGCAGCAGGTGCGGCTTGTGCGTTTGGTTGAACTCGTCGCGGACGCGAAAGAAGAAAGCCTTTCGGTCGGAGAGTTGCTGACGCCACAGGCTCTCGTAACCGGCGGCTAGGTCGAGGGGGCGCTCAAGCAGTTCGGCCCACAAGGTCATGAGGGGAGCATTGGCGTCGTTTAGCCAGAACTGGTGTACACGGTTGCTGGCCGCAGCGGCCAAGGAAATTGCGGCGGAACCGCAGAAGGGTTCAATGAGGCAGCGCACATCGGCGGGAATGTGCGGCAGGATATGCGGGGCAATCGCCCGCTTGCTGCCCTGGTAGGGGAAAGGGTGCGGTGCGCGGATGGTTGGCGGCGTCATTCCATTTCGGCGAGTTGCAACCGGAGAACGGGGATGGTGACTGGTTGGAGCATTTTTCCTGCTTGCAGCCCGCGTTTGCCAAGCCGCGACAATGGACGGCCCGCTAAGTAGGCATGCATGAGGGGGGAATGTCAACTTTGGGGTTCCCGCGTACGGCTGTGGGTGGGGATGGTCTCGGCTTGCCCACCACAGGCGGCGCCGAAACCGATATGATTGGGCAACGCAATTGAGGCTGTGAGCATGTCCCCAAACACCATGACCTTGGCGGCGCGGATGGGCCTTCAAGTCCGCCAGGCGGCGGATGCCCCAACAATCTTCGCCCGCCCCATAAAGTCCGTCCGCGGCGACGCCTTGCCGCTCTGGATTCGTCGATTGACGTTCGGCCTTGCGCTGCTCGCCCTCGGCGGATGCGGCGACGGCGGCGGCCCGACCCAACAGGCGGCTGAGCAGCCGAGCCAAGCGCCCGCCGGCGCGGCGCCGGCCGTGGTGGAGGAGGACCCGGACAGCGCCGCGCAAAGCCTGCTGGCCATCATGCGCGCCAAGCAGGCCATGCCGGGGCGGCCCATCTACGAGGCCGCCTGCGCCAGTTGCCACGAGGGTGCGGTGCCGAAGGCGCCGCATCGGGACATGCTCGGCCTGATGACCCCGGAGGCCATCCTGCAAACCTTGGAGACCGGCATCATGCGCGAGGAGGCCGCCGCCCTAAGCGCCGAGGAGCGCGTTCTGGTCACCGAGTACATCGCCGGGGCGAAGCTGGGCGAGGTGGCCGCCGCCGATCTGCCGGCCTGCGCCGAAGACCTGCCGCCCTTGGATTTCAGCGCCGGCCCCGCCTTCGTCAACTGGGGCATTCAGTCCACCAACAGCCGCTACATCGCCGAGGAAACCGCCGCGCTGGCGCCGGACCAGCTGGCCAGCCTGAAGCCGCGCTGGGCGGTGCGCTTTCCCGGCGCCAACCGCGCCCGCTCGCAGCCCAACTTCGCCGGCGGAGCGCTGTTCACCGGCGCCCACAACGGCAAGGTTTACGCCTTGGACATGGCGAGCGGCTGTGCGCGTTGGTCCTACCAAGCCTCCGCCGAAGTGCGCACCGGCATCGTCATCGGCGCGGTCGGCAACCCGGAAAGCCGCCTTTTTGCGGCCTTCTTCGGCGATGTCCTAGGCAACGTCTATGCCCTGGACGCCGCCACCGGCGCACAGCTCTGGCGGGACCGGGCGGACGACCATCCCAACGCCACCATCACCGGCACGCCTTCGCTGCATGAAGGCCGCCTGTACGCTCCGGTCTCCAGCCTGGAGGTGGCCTTGCCGGTGGACCCCCTCTACGAGTGCTGCACCTTCCGCGGCTCCGTCGTCGCTTACGAAGCAGCCACCGGCCAACGAGTTTGGCAGACCTACACCATTGACGAGCCGGCGACGGTGCAAAGCCAGAACCGGGCCGGGGCCAACATGCGCGGCCCCTCCGGGGCGGTCATCTGGAACAGCCCGGCCATTGACGCCAAGCGCAACCAACTGTACGTCGGCACCGGGGAGAACATGTCCTCCCCCGCCACCCTCACCAGCGACGCCGTCTTCGCCATGCGCTTGGATGACGGCGCCGTCAATTGGATCCACCAAGCCACCGCCAACGACGTCTGGAACAGCGCCTGCGACACCGAAAACGACCACAGCTGCCCGCCGGAGGGCGGCCCGGACTTCGACTTCGGCGCCGCCATCATGCTGCTGACCGCCAGCGACGGCAGGGATTTGGTCATCGGCGGCCAGAAGTCCGGCTTCGTCCACGCCCTCAACCCGGACGACGGCGGCCTGGTCTGGAAGACCCGGGTCGGGCGCGGCGGCGTTCAGGGCGGCGTGCATTTCGGCATGGCCGCCGCCAGAGACCGCCTGTTCGTGCCCATCTCCGACATGGCCGACGGACGCGAATACGAGCATCCCGCCAAGCCCGGCCTGCACGCCTTGGACATCCGCACCGGCGAACTGCTCTGGTACTCCCCCAACCCCGACGCCTGCAAGGGCCGCACCTACTGCTACCCCGGCATCTCCCAAGCGATCACCGCCGCCGGCCAAGTGGTCTATGCCGGCGCCATGGACGGCATCCTACGCGCCCATGACATGGCCACCGGCAAGGTGCTGTGGGAAATGGACAGCACGGCGGAGTTCGCCGCCGTCACCGGGGACGCCGCCAAAGGCGGCTCCTTCGGCGGCGCCGCCGGCCCCATTGCGCACCAAGGCAACCTGGTCCTAGCCTCCGGCTACGGCCTCTACAACCACATGCCCGGCAACCTGCTGCTGGTGCTGGGGGCGGCGCCTGCCGAAACATGACCACCTTGGTCGCCACGTCGGTGGTGCGGGGCACTCGCCAAGGGGAGAGCCACGGCGGGGTTTATCTGATCGATCTCACCAAGAAGCGGGCGCGGCAGGTGATCGATTGGAACGCCATGAACATAGACTGGCGCGGTCGAGGCCTGGACCGGGGCCTGCGCGGCATTGCATTCGATGGCGCAAGGGTCTTCATCGCCGCCAGCGATGAGTTGTTCGTTTACAACCCGCAGTTCGAGCAGCTCTCCTCCCATCGCTGCCGCTACCTAAAGCACTGCCACGAGATCAGCCGGCATCGGCGGCGCCTTTACCTGACCTCCACGGGCTACGACTCCATTCTAGGGTTTGACTTGGACGCCAACCGCTTCAGTTGGGGCCTGCACATCAGCCGGGACCGGAAGGGCCTGCGGGGCACCCCATTTCCGCCTAGCGGGAGGCGCGGTCCCTCCCCCGGCAATCTGCTGCATCTGAACAGCCTGTGCTGCCGGTCCGACGCCCTGTACCTTAGCGGCCTGCGCACCGGCGGACTGCACGCCTACATCGGCAGATACATACAGCAAGTGGCGGCGCTTCCCCAAGGAACGCACAACGCCCAGCCGCACCAGGACGGCGTTCTGTTCAACGACACCCGCAAGAACCTCGTTCGCTACGTTCCCAGGCAAGGGCCGCACAAGGCGTTCAGAATTCCCTTCTACAATCCAACGCATCTCACCCATGTGGATGTGGACGACTCCCGCGTTGCCCGCCAAGCCTTTGGCAGAGGCTTGTGCGTCCTCAGCAACAACTTGGTCGCCGCCGGCTCATCCCCTTCCACCGTTACCCTGCACGACCTTGAAGCCATGCGGACGACCCTTACGGTCAACCTCTCCATGGACATAAGGAACGCGGTTCACGGCTTGGAGGTCTGGCCGTTTGATGAGCCTTGAAGATACTGCTCATACCTAGGAAGCACCGGCTGCAAAATTTCGATCAGCTCCCCTAGGTGGGCTTCGTAGTTGCGCCAGAAGTTGATGGAACTGGCGTAAATCGGCTGGCGCACCTGCTCGGAGCTGGCGGTGCGGATGGGCCGCTCCGTCTCATGGAAGTTGGCGCAGGCGTCCTCCCAGGGCAGGCCGCAGTAGTCCAACAGCCGGCGCGCCTGTCGGTCGAAGTCCGTCACCAACTCCTCGTACTGCACCGTCAGAACTCGGCCCGGCAGCGCTTCGTGCCAATGGTCCATCATGCGCTGGTACTCCAGGAAGTATTCGCCGATGTCCGCAAGGTCGTACACAAAGGTCTGGCCCTTGGCGAACAATTGACGGTAGCAGCTTAGGGTGCAGTCCAGGGGATGGCGCCGAGCGTCAATGATTTTGGCGTTGGGAAGGATGAGGTGCAGAAACCCTATGGAGGGAAAGTTGTTGGGCATCTTGTCCACGAAGCGCGGCCGGCCCATGCGCCGGTGCGGCTTGGCTTGCCGCAAATAATATTGGCCCAGCAGCTTGAAGTGAGCCCCCTTCAGCTCCCTTGCCGCCTGCGGATAGTTCAGGCCGTCCGCGCGGTTGCGGTTCAGGGAGGTCGCCACCCGCCCAAGGTAGGGCAATTCCGAAGTGCCCTCCACCATGCTGTGGCTGGCCAGAATCTGCTCTATCAAGGTGGAGCCGGAGCGCGGCAGCCCCAGCACGAAAATTGGCGACGCCTCCGGATGGCCCTGCCCGGCGTTCCTTTGCAGGAAGGAGCGGTCAAAAACCTCCAGGATGTTGTCGTTGGCCACCTCGGTCTGCACCGGGTCGTAGTGCTCCAGCATCCTCTGCTTGGCGTTGCCGCGGGCGTAGCAGCTCCAAGCGGCGTCGAAATCGCCATGGTCCTCGTGGGCCTTCGCCAGCGCGAAAAGAAAGTGGACGGCGGATTTTTCGGTTAGCTCGTCCGCCCGCTCCAAGTGGGACTGCATCTCCCTTAGGTCTGCATCGGTGAACCTATAGGTTTTGAGGTTGGCGAGGCTCCAATAGACCTCCCCCTTCTCCGGCCTGATGCGAATGCACTCCCGGTAGGCATCAATGGCTTCCTGCAGCCGGCCGACGGTCTTTAAGGTGTGGCCGAGGCCAAGCCGGGCGCCGGCATGCCGCGGCTGCCGCTTCAGCGTCTCGCGATAAGCGTTCAATGCCTCGGAGGTGCGTCCCGCCTGCGCCAAGGTCGCGGCGAGCATGTAAAGCGGCTTGGCGGCTTGCGGCTGCAAGCGGCCAGCCCGTTGCAAGCACTCCATGGCCTCCGCATACCGATGCTGGTCGTGCAGCATCCCACCCAAATCCAGAAACGCGAGCGCATAGTCAGGCGCCAGGGTGGTGGCTTTTCTAAGCAACGCCTCCGCCTCCTCAACCGTGGAGGACTTGCCGGCCAGAATGCCGGCCAACAGCCGCATCGCATCGACGTTGTTGGGCGACTGCTGCAACAGTTCGCGGTACAGGCGGGCGGCCTCGTCGTTGCGGCCGGCCTTGTGGCGCTCCGCCGCCAGGGCCAGTTTCCGGCGCTCCGGGTTGAGCTTGAAGGAGGCTTCAAAGGCGGCGTCCGCCTCCCCGCCCCTGCCGGTCATGGAAAGGGCGCGGCCCAGCGTGAAAAACGCGATTTCCGCCTTGGGGTCCAGGCGGGTGGCGGTTTTCAGCGTCTCGACCGCCTCCTCCGGACGCCCGCGCTCCACTAGCAGACAGCCCAGATCCTCATGCGGCTTGGCGAAGGTTGGGGCCAACTCGATGGCCCGCCGCAACAACCTCTCCGCCTCATCGAACTCGCGGGACTTCAACAGGATGGCACCGAGCAGCGCCGTCATGTTGACGTCGTCCGAATCGCGCTCAAGGGCGTCGCGGCAAACGGCCGCAGCCGCGCCTATGCGGCCCGAATTGATTAAGGCGACCGACTCATTGAAAGCCGCCCTTGGGGTAAGTTCCTCGCTGGTCTCCATGCACCCTGAACTTAACGCCTTGACGCAGGCTAAATATATCGGCTTGTCGCCCGCTGCGCCATCAGGCGCGACCAAGGAAAACTTGCGGGCGCTCCCGGACTGGCGTATGAATTGGCCAGCGAAGCAACAGTGTGCGGGGATAGGTGCGTTACGACGCCATAGTCATCGGAGCGGGGCACAACGGCTTGGTCTGCGCCGCCTACTTGGGGCGCGGCGGCCGGCGGGTGCTGGTGCTCGAGGCGGCGGAGGCGCCCGGCGGGCTGGCCGCGAAGCGTGAATTTCATCCCGGCTTTCACGTCTCCATAGCACACTCCCTAAGCCATTTCCCAGCAAAGGTGGTCGCCGACCTCAACCTCCGGGCGCATGGGTTCGCCCAGCCAAGGCAGTCCTTGCCAACCGTTGGGCTGCGCCTTGGCGGCGAACAGCTCGTTCTGCAGCCGGGCGCCCTAACCGGCGCCGGCGCAGAGGACGCGGCCGCCTACGCAAGCCACCGGCAACGCATGGGCCGCTTCGCCGACGCCTTAAAGCCCTTCTGGCTGAAGACGATGCCGCGCATCGGCGGCGGCCTGGCCACCTTCGGGCGCATCGGCTTCAACCTGCGACGCCTGGGCAAGGAGGACTTTCGGGAGTTTCTGCGCATAGCCCCGCTGCCGACGCGGGACCTCATGGACGAACGCTTTGCCGACGACGCGCTTAAGGCGGTGCTGAGCTGGGATGGGCTTATCGGCGCGAAATTGGCGCCGCGCTCTCCGAACGGCGCGGTCCTCGCCATGCTGCGGCGCATGGCGGAGGCTTCCCGGGGCCTGCACAGCATCCCGCTCGGCGGCGCTCCCGGCTTGGTCAAAGCCCTGCGTCGTTCGGCGGAAGCCTTCGGGGCCGAAATCAGGTGCGGCGCGGAGGTAAGCCGCATTTTGCTCAAAGGCGGCGCCGCAGGCCTTGCGGCCAAGGGGGTGGAATTGGCGGCTGGGGAGCGGCTTGAGGCCGACTGCGTCATTTCCGCAACGGACCCCAAGAGAACCTTCCTGAACCTCGTCGGGGCGAGGTTTCTGGACATCGGCTTCACCAACCGGATTCGGCGGCTGCGCTGCGACGGCTATGTGGCGAAGCTGCATCTTGCCTTGGACGGCTTGCCGGAGTTCAACGGTCTTGAGCGCCCCAAGGGCCGCCTGATCGCCGCGCCGAACATGGACGCCATCGAGTTCGCCTTCGATGACGCCAAGCACGGCGAACTGCCGGCCCAGCCAGTGCTGGAAATGGTGTTGCCCAGCCTGGAGGACGCATCGCTGGCGCCTCCGGGCCACCATGTGCTGTCCGCCCATGTGCTATACGTTCCCCACCGCTTGCGAGGCGGCTGGACCGATGCAGCCCGTGACCGGATGCGGCGGCGGGCCATTGACGCCATCGCTCAGCATGCGCCGCGCATTGGCGAGCGGATCCTGCACAGCGAGTTCTTGACCCCGGCGGACTTGGAGCAGGGCTATCGCGTCACCGGCGGCCACTGGCACCATGTGGAGTTCGCGCCGGACCAAATGCTGATGATGCGCCCCACTTACGAAGCCGCGCAATACGGCACGCCCATTCCCGGCCTGTTTCTGTGCGGCGCCGGCTGCCATCCGGGCGGCGACCTCACGGGTGCGCCGGGCCACAACGCGGCGCAGGAGATTCTGCGATGAGCGCCTATGACGCCATCGTCATCGGCGCTGGGCACAACGGCTTGGCCAACGCCGCCTACCTAGCCAAGGCCGGGCTGAAGGTGATCGTGCTGGAGAAGAACGACTACATCGGCGGAGCCGCGGTTTCGCGCACGCTGCACGAGGGCTGGACCTACTCCAACTGCTCCTACGTTTGCAGCATGATGCGCCAAGCCATCCATCGGGACCTTGACCTAAGCCGGCACGGGCTGCTTTTGACGCCCTACCTAGGCACCGTCAACTTCGGCCTAGGGGACGAACGGCTGCTGTCCTATCACGACGAGGAGGCCGCCTACCTGGAACTGAAGCGCCACTCGCCCCATGACGCGGACGCCATGCACCGCTTTCAGGCGGACCTGACCCGCTACGCGCAGCTCATCCGCAAGACGCTGATGCGCACCCCGCCCGACCCGGCTTCGTTTCGCCCTAGGGACATCATGGAGCTGCTTCACCTCGCCAAGCAGTTTTGGTCCTTGGGGGAAAGGGAGATCTATGAATACATCCGCTTCTTCACCATGAGCGCGGCGGAATACTTGGAGGACTACTTTGAAAACGACCTGATCAAGGCGGCGATGGCCACCCCGGGCATCATCGGCACCGCCTTGGGCGTTTACTCACCCGGCTCCGCTTACGTTCTGCTGCATCACGTCATGGGGGACGTCGACGGCGCCATCGGCGCTTGGGGGCTGGCGCGCGGCGGCATGGGGGCCATCTCCAACGCCATCGCCGGGGCCGTGGCGGAGCACGGCGGCGAAATCAGAACCAAGGCCGGCGTCGAGCGGGTGCTGGTGGAGAACCGCAAGGCCGTGGGGGTGGCGCTTGAGAACGGCGATGAAATCCGGGCGCGAATCACCGTCTCCAACCTGGACGCCAAACGCACCTTCACGCGCATCATGGACAGGAACGACCTGCCGGAGGGCATCCACCAAAAAGCCCGCAACTTCAAGATTCGCGGCTCCTCCGGCAAGGTGAACATCGCCCTTTCGGGGCTGCCGAAGTTCACGGGCGTGCCGGACAACCCGCACATAAACCGGGGCGGGCAAGCCTTCATCGGCACCTTGGAGACCTTGGAGCGCGCCTACGACTGCTGGAAGCGCGGCCGCTGGTCCGACGACCCCTTCGTCGAATCCGTCATTCCCTCCGCTTGGGATCCCACCGTCGCGCCGCCCGGCAAGCACTGGATGTCCAACTTCGTGCAATACTGCCCGCCTGAGTTGGCCGAGGGCCCTTGGACGCCGGCAAGGCGCGATCGCTTTGGCCAAACCGTCTTGGACAAGATCGAACGCTACAGCCCGGGCTTCAAGGACCTGATCGTCCATGTCGAGGTGCGAACGCCCCATGAGCTCGAACAGGAGATCGGCCTGACCGAGGGCAACATCTTCCAAGGGGAGCTAACCTTGGACCAGCTTTTCTTCAACCGGCCCTTCCCCGGCTGCGGCCAGTACCGCATGCCGATAAGAAACCTCTACATGTGCGGCTCATCCACCCATCCGGGGGGCGGCGTCTCGGCGGTGTGCGGCGCCAACGCGGCGCGGGAAATACTCAAGGACCTGCGGCGCCCGAACAGCGTGCCCGAAGACGACTTCCATGACGAATAGCCCATGAACGCCATTGACCCTTACGCCGGGGAGCGGCTCAAGACGTCCCCCTTCCATCCTAGGCAGCGGGCGCTGAACATCCGCGACGCCTGGACTTCCTGGAACGGCTACAAGTTCGCCGAGCACTACTATGACGCGGAATACGAATACTTCCGCATCCGCAACGCCTGCGCAACCTACGACATCTCCCCCATGCAGAAATACGAAATTCGGGGGCCGGACGCCGAAGCCATGCTGAACCGCATGGTCACGAGGGATCTGGCCAAGGTCCGGCTCAACCGCGTCGCCTACTGCGTTTGGTGTACCGACGAGGGCCGGGTCATCGACGACGGCACCATTTTCAAGCTGGCCGGCGAGAAGTTCATGCTGACCTGCGGCAGCCCCTGCGCCGCTTGGCTGGAGAAGAGCGCGTTCGGGTTTGCGGACGTCCAAGTCAAGGACCTAAGCGACGAACTGGCGGCGCTGTCCCTGCAGGGCCCCACCTCCTGCGCCGTGCTGAAGAAGCTGGGGCTTGGCGGCATTGAAAACGCCAAGCCCTTCGACATCGCGCATTTTCCCTTTTGCGGGGAAACCCTGATGGTCTCGCGCACCGGCTTCACCGGCGACCTCGGCTACGAACTCTGGGCGGCGCCGCACCTTGCCCTGGATCTCTGGGATGCGCTGTACGCAGCCGGCGAGCACTACGGCATACATCCCTACGGCGAGACGGCCACCAACATGGCCCGGCTGGAAGCCGGCTTCATCATGCCGGGGATGGAGTTCAACGAGGCGCTCAGAACCGTGCGCTTCGAACACGACCAAACGCCCTTTGAACTGAACCTAGGCTGGCTGGTGGACTTCAGCAAGCCCCACTTCAGCGGACGCAGCGCCTTGCTTAAGGAACGGCGGCGCGGTCCGAAATACAGGCTCACCAAGCTGGACATTGCAGGCAACCGACCGGCGGAAGGCGCCCAAGTCTATGCCGACAAGCGCTGCGGCAAGGAAGCGGGCTACGTCACCTCCGCCATGTGGTCACCGGCGGTGAAGGCCAACATCGCCCTCGCCATGCTCGAAACCAAGCATCTGCAAGGCGAGCTTTGGGCGGAGATCCACTACGAAAAGGAACTGCGCCAATACAGCCGGGTGGTGCGGTGCCGGCGCCAGGAAAAGCCCTTCTGGGCGCCGGCCCGCGCCAAGGCCACGCCGCCGCTGGATTGCTGACCGTCTGCAAGCAAGGCCGCCGCCGCGCCCTTAAGGCCCAATCCCCGCTTAAGGAGTCGTTGCAGCGCACTGCAAGGCGCCCCGTGCAAGGTTTTTTCCGGCAATTGCATGGTTGCGGCACTTGCGGCGGGTTGCTGCTTGGGAGTGAGTTCGCGCCGCCCGCGGCCGCCCTGTCAATCGGCATGGCCACGTCGCGCAACAGATTGTCCGCCGCCACCAATGCGTTGCCATGCGCCCTACGCAGTGCTGTGCGGGCAACTCCAACATCCGCACTGATTCGCCCGCGTCCGCCGCGGCGCAAGTCACCCGGCGAGTGTCTGTCTCGGTTCATGTTGTTTCCCAATGCACCCGGCAGTCTGCAAGCGCTTGGCGCGGGGCCAGTGCCTTATCAAGGCACTAGGAGAACCAACACAGGCACCGGCCCCGCATGGGCGCACCCGGCGGCGCTTCAGGAAAACGACCTGTACCGCACACCTGGAATCCCATCTGCTAAGTTAATGTCGGCTTCCAAGATGGTCTCCGGCGACATGCTGCCCCCGGTCAAAGTGAAGTCCATTTCAATCAGCATCAAGCGAGGCTTTGACCACGGCCGCTTTTGCTTCGGCTTCGGTTCCTTGCGGGGCGTCATTTCCGTACCCCCCCCCCCCCGGTCTGTTCGCTTTTGCCCATTGGTCTGCCCTCTTAGTTGCGGGTGCGCCCTTGGCGGGTGTGGTCGCTAGGTTCCCAGGATGGAGGCTGCGCCCCGCCAACGGCGCAAGCGAGAGTGTACAGGGTTCCGGTTCGCCATGCTCGCCTCCGTTGTTGCGCCCGCCGAGCAAGCGCCTTGGCGCGGGGCCAGTGCCTTATCAAGGCACTAGGGAGAACCAACAGGCACCGGCCCCGCATGGGCGCACTAGGATGGCGTTCTGTACCTTGGGCCTGGAAAAGAAGACGGGTCTTGGTCACTTTCAGTGAGTGGGGAAAGCGGCGCATTGCTGCCCCCGGTTAGGGTGAAGTCCATTTCTATGAACATCAAGCGAGGCTTTGACCACGGCCGCTTTTGCTTCGGCTTCGGTTCCTTGCGGGGCGTCATTTCCGTACCCCCCCCCCCCCCCGGTCTGTTCGCTTTTGCTCATTGGTCTGCCCTCTTGGTTGCGGGTGCGCCATTGGCGGGCATGGACGCATGGGCGCCCAGGATGGAAGCCACGCCCCGCCTAGGGCGCAAGCGAGATGGTACAGGGTTCCGGTTCGCCATGCTAGCCGCTGTACGGGATCACCACCTTTCGGACTTTTTGAGGGAGCGCCCCGCCCGCATGCGGACCTTAAGGGGCACACGCTCCCAAGGGCCGCCGGCGGCGGGCTGGGCGATCCTTATCGCCCTTAGGGCTAGCCCTTGCATTCGCGGTCAAACTCCCGCCAAGCGTCCAGCTGCTCCGGGTAGTCGGCGGCAAGCCAAGCACCGCCGAAGAACAGCCTCTCCCTCTTGGTGAGGGCCTGCAAATAATCCTTGGCGGGAACATAGTACAGAAACTGGATCACGCGCCGGGAGAACAGCCAACGGCCGTCAACGCGCCTGTAGTCGTCGCTGTACTTCATGGCCGCCAAGCTCATCACTCCGTGCGGCGTGGTCTCCGCATGGCTCAGGACGGTCCCCTTGGCGACATCCGGGTTGCCGCCGTCAATGCGGATGACCGGGTCATGGGTCCAGTGATAGCCGGGGCCGCGCACCTGCAGCGCCTTGACGAACATCTCCACAATCTCCGCCCGTCCGCTGGCCCGCATCACCCCGCTGGGCGAATCGAATTGCGCATCCTCCGTGAACAGCCCTCCCAACCGAGGAATGTCATGCTCATCGCAAGCCACGCCGTAGGCGGTGATCAGCTCCTCTATTGCAATGCGTGATTCGAGCCGCTCAACGCGACGCTCCAATGCAGCGATGTCCGTCATCAGGTTCTCCAACCGTTCCGAGCTTCCCGCCACCGTGCCCCGGCCATCAGGCCGCCGCCGATGATGAGCACTTCCACGGAATCACGCAGGGGCGCCCGGATGAAGCCAAGCTCGATGTAGGGATCGTCCAGGAAGTGGGCGAACTTGCCAGCGGCTTCGGCACACTACTCGTTGCCGTCGGCCCGCCGCCAAACGCCAAGGCGCTGGCGTGCAGGCCTAGCGCGGGCATATTAGCCGCTCAAACGCAAATCACAAGCGCAATTTCCCCCGAGTGCTGGGAGAAAATTGTTCCAAAATCAGACGCTTCCATTGGTGGCCGAGAGGGGTGCGCATTCGCCGGCCAGGCCGTTTGCTCCAGGCCGCCACCCGCAAGCCCCAGACGGCGAAGCCGGCCCAGTAGTAGGCGTAGTCGATGGGCTGAATGTCGTCGTAGTAGAACAGTTCGTACCAGTAGGTGCTCCAAACGACGGCCCACAGAAAGTAGATGCCGCCCTTGTGCAGCGCCTTCCACTGCTTCGGGGTCAGCTTGGCGCGCCCGAACCGAAAGGAGGTGGCGGACATGGCGAACAGCACCAGATAGCCGGGCGCCTGCACCGCCAAGTCGAAGTAGCTGTACACCTCCTCGAGGTAGTAGCCCCAATGCCCGATCACCAGCCACAGGATGAAGAACAACTGCCACCCCATGCCGGCGGCGAAGCACAGGCCCAGGATGCGGCGGTTGCGCAGCAGCCAGCGGCTGAACGCGCCGGGGAAAAGCGCGGCCAGCGACGAGGCCGCAAAGGCGAGGAACAGCCAGGGAACCGCCACCCGCACCGAAAGCTGAATCATGGAGGACACCCCCAAGGGGCCGGCCAAATCCACGGTGGGCATGGCGAAGACGATGGCAAGGCCCGTGCCGGCCGTGACCAGCGAAAACAGCCCCCAGCCGTTGAGGGCCTTGCCGCTCCACAGGGAGGATTGTTGCACGACGCCTGTTTTCATGGGGAAAGCCACTTGGCAGGGACCTATCCTGCATGTTACAGAATCCGCAGTGCTCTGGCAGCCTGCAAAATCCCAATCCCCGGACAAGGATCGCCCGGTCCGTCGCCGGCGGCCCTTGGGAGCGCGTGCCCCTTAAGGCCCGCATGCGGGCGGGGCGCTCCCTCAAAAAGTCCGAAAGGTGGTGATCCCGTACAGCGGCTAGCATGGCGAACCGGAACCCTGTACACTCTCGCTTGCGCCATTGGCGGGGCGCAGCCTCCATCCTGGGAACCTAGCGACCACACCCGCCAAGGGCGCACCCGCAACTAAGAGGACAGACCAATGGGCAAAAGCGAACAGACCGGGGGGGGGGGGTACGGAAACGACGCCCCGCAAGGAACCGAAGCCGAAGCAAAAGCGGCCTTGGCGCAAGCCTAGGGTGCGCTTGGTGGAGTTCGCATCGACTAGAGCAGCATGGCCGCCCGTACCTTCAGTCAATGCGTATGCCGAAAGCGTTCCAGACAACTGGGCGCACTATGACCCGAACATTTCCTAGTGCGCCCTATCCTTGGCCTTCGGGATGCGCCCATGCGGGGCCGGTGCCTGTGTTGGTTCTCCCTTCACGCCTAGTAAAGGCACTGGCCCCGCTCCAAGCGCTTGCAGACTGCCGGGTGCTTATGGGGAAACAACATGAACCGAGAGAGACACTCGCCGGGTGACTTGCGCCGCGGCGCGTGTGTCCAGACTGCGAATAGCCCGCCAACCAACAGAGATTGACCATGAAAACCAAACTGACAACCATGCTGCTGGCCGTCGCCATGCTGCCGGCCTTGGGCCATGCGCAAACCGTCAACATTTGCGACCGGACGCCGCAAGTGCGCGACGCAATCACGGAAACCTTGGGTACACATGGTAGAAGCCAAGACTGCGCCCTCGCTTCTTCCTATATCCTAGGCGGGATGGGTCACTTGTTTTTGCACAGTAAAGGGATAACGGCATTGAAGGCGGGCGACTTCGCCGGCCTGACCAGCCTGAACGCTCTGAACTTGGAAGACAACCGATTGGCGACCTTGCCGGAAGACTTGTTCGCCGGCCGGGGCACCCGCCCTCTTAAGAATCAGGCTGTCGCAAGTCCTGCAACCACGCAATCGCCGGAAAAACCCCTTGCACGGTGCGCCTTGCAGTGCGCTGCAACGCTTTCTTAAGCGGGGATTGGCAGTCGTTTTCCGGGTTTTCGGCGACCCCAAGAACAATTTGCGCTGGATGCCGGAGTTTTTCAGCAGACTATCAGGATTTGGGGGCGCTTCGCTTGATGGCGAATGCTTCGCTTGGTAGGCTTGCGCTGAGAGCCTTCAGCTAGGGAGCGCGAGGGGGCGCCCCTCGCATGAAAATCGCTTGCTTGGCCAACGCGCCCCTATGGGTCAAGGCAATTCGAGGGAACCGCCGACCTCCATCCATGCACACAGCAGCGGCAGCGGGCGCGAATTTTGACGCGCACAGGGTTCAGCAGGCCGTCAAGTGGACGGTTTACGGGCTGCTCATCGTCAATTTCGGGTTCTACATATTCGAGGATTGGACCAGGGCCACCCACACCCTGCACGCAGGTTCCACCTTTTTGGACTGGACCAGCGAGTTCGCCACCTCGATCGACGAATCCGCTTGGTTTCTGCTGCTGTTCATGTTCGAGCTGGAAACCTATGTTCTGGAGGATCGGCACTGGAAGCGCTGGGTGGCGCTCAGCGTGCGCGGGGCGCGTCTGTTCTGCTATGTGCTGATCGCGCATACGGTCTATGCCTACGCGGTCACCGTCATCGACTTGCAGCCCACCGCTCCGGTGGAGGACGCAGCGGATTTGTGCGGCTTGGCCGACGCCGACGTTTCCTACGTTTACAACCTCAAGTACACCGCCATAGACCCAGACAATTGCGGCGATCTTTCCGCCGCCGCGGAATTCTATTGGGTGGGCCAGGACCCAGTGGTCAGCGACTTGGCCGGCCTGAACCTGGAGCGGGACCTGGCTTGGGCGGACATGATCGAAGTGCTTGCCTGGCTGGTGATCCTGCTGGCCATTGAGGTGGTGGTGCGCCTGCAGGATCGGGGCGTCACCGGCGGCGCGCTGATCTCGGCGGCCAATTCGGCCAAGATGCTGCTGTATCTGCTGCTTATCGCCATCGGCGTCTATTGGGCGTCCCTGTCGCATTGGCTGTATCTCTGGGATGAACTGGTTTGGATCGGCGGGTTCGCCGCCATCGAGATGAACGTCAGCGATTGGCGCAAGGAACTGCTGAGCGAGCGGCAATCCGGCGCCGAATTGGCCCCCGCCCGGCAGCCTGCATGACAAGCAGGATCGCGCCGCCGCTCAGCCAACGGGCTTGCAGGGGCCTCCCCAATCCCCGGATAAGGATTCGCCCGGCCCGCTGCCCGCGGCCCCTGGGGAGCGCGGGCGTCGCAAGTCCTGCAATCATGCAATCGCCGAAAAACCCTTGCACGGTGCGCCTTGCAACGCGCTTCAACGATTCCTTAAGCGAGGATTAGGGGCCTCTAGCGGTGCAAGACGCATGATGAGACGGCGCCGGAAAGATGCTTGAGCTGGCAAAACCCGCCTTCGCCGCAGCGCTGGTGGCGGCGGGCCTGTGGCTGGCGGCGTTCGGGAACGCCTGGGCGCCTGGCGCATTCGCACTGCTGCCCGCCTCGGAGCTTGGCGCTTGGCTGGAGCTTGGCGTCCCCTTCCTGCCGATGCTGCCGATTGGCCTTGGCGCCGCCCTGTTGGTCGGCGGAAAACCCAGCCGAAAAGGGCGATGAAAGCCATCGACCAAAAACAGGAGCACACCAACTCCTACTACGCCGCCACGGTCAACGAAGCCACCGACTATCCGCCCTTGGAGGGCGCCGAGGAGGCGGACGTCTGCGTGGTCGGCGCCGGCTTCACCGGCATCGCCACGGCCCTGACCTTGGCGGAACGCGGCTACTCCGTGGCGGTGGTCGAAGCCAACCGAGTGGGCTGGGGCGCTTCCGGCAGGAACGGCGGGCAGCTCATCAACGGCATAAACGGCTTGGAGAGGGTTCGCAGGAAGCACGGCGAAGGCATCGCCGATCTGCTGTGGGAACTGAACTGGCGCGGCCACGACATCATCCATGAACGGGTGGAGAAGTACGGCATCGACTGCGATCTCAAGGGCGGCTTCGTGGAGGCGGCCGTGAAGCCCCGGCAACTGGCCCACATCGAGGAAACCGCCGAGGAGATGCAGCGCCGCCAGTTTCCCTACGAATTTGCAGTCTGGGATCGGCAGGAGACCCGCGCCATGCTGGGCACGGAGGCCTACGTCGGCGGCCTCTTCTGCCAGCGGGACGGCCATCTGCACCCGCTGAACCTCTGCATCGGCGAGGCCCGGGCGGCGCATGAACTGGGTGCGCGCCTATTCGAGCAATCGCCGGTCATCGGCATCGAGCACGGCGCCCGCGCCAAGGTGCAAACCGCAGCCGGCAGCGTCCGGGCAAACGCCCTGGTGCTGGCCGGCAACGCCTATGGCCGGCTGGAGCCCAAGCACCTGAACGGCACGGTGTTTCCGGCCGGCAGCTACATCATCGCCACGGAGCCCCTGTCCGAAGAAGCGGCAAACGCAATCAACCCGCGCGACGTCGCGGTCTGCGACCTAAACGAGATTGTCGATTACCACCGCCTGTCCGCGGACAAGCGCCTGCTCTTCGGCGGCAACTGCAACTATTCCGGCCGAGACCCCGCCGACATCAAGCGCTACATACTGCCCAAGATGCTGAAGGTGTATCCGCAGCTTGCGGGGGTGCGCATCGACTACCAATGGGGCGGCATGATCGGCATCGTGCTGAACCGCGTCCTCGCCGTGGGCCGCATCAAAAGCAACGTCTATTACTGCCAAGGCTATTCCGGCCACGGCGTCAACGCCACCCACATCATGGGCGAGGTCTTGGCGGACGCCATCGCCGGCGAATTGGAGAAGTTCGACCTGTTCGCCAACATGAGGCGCCTGCGCATCCCCGGCCCGCAGTGGATGGGCAGCCAGATCATCGCCTTGGGAATGCTGTACTACCGCTTGAAGGACATGCTCTAGCCCAGACAAGCCGAGGACAGCGCTTCTGCCTGCTCCAACACCTTGGCTGTCGCCTTCTCGCTCAGCCGAGCGTGACCGAATCGAAGCCACAGCAGGACATGCGTGTCGAGCAGTATCACGGGTTGGCCACTCGGTCGGGTTCGGACTCGGCCTCCCACTCGACATCCAGCGGGTCGACGATGTCGCTGTGGATGCGGATGGTGTCGCGGTCGGCACCGAACAACCAAGCCGCCGACAGCACTTCGGCCTGCTCCAGCACCGTTTCCGCCGCTTTCTCGCGCTTGTCCGGCGGGTAGCCGTGCTTGTTCAGGATGCGCTTCACGGCGGCGCGCAGCTTGGCGCGGACATTCTCCCGCCGCGCCCAGTCGATGGTGACGTTCGCATACACCGTTCGCACCAGTTCCCAAGCGATCAAGCGCAACGTCTCGTCGCCCAGCACTTGCACGGCGCTGTCGCTGGTCTCCAAGGCGTCGTAGAAGGCGAGCTCGTCCTTGCCTAGGCCCAGTGCTTCGCCGCGCTCGCTGGCGGCCCGCATTTCGTGGGCCAGATCGATGAGCTCATCAATCACCTGCGCGGCCTCGACGGCGCGGTTCTGGTAGCGGCGCAGCGCGTTTTCCAGCATTTCCGCGAAGGAGCGCGCCTGCACCACGTTTTCGCGCCGGCGGGTGGCGATCTCGCCCTTCAGCAGCTTGCGCAGCAGTTCCACGGCAACGTTGCGATGCGTGAGGCCGCGCACCTCGGCCAGGAACTCGTCGGAGAGGATGGAGATGTCCGGCTTCGACAACCCGGCCGCGGCGAAGATGTCCGTCACGCCTTCCGGCGCTACGGCGCGGTCGATGATCTGACGCACGGCCTGGTTCAGCTCTTCATCCGTCCGTGCCTCGCTTGCCGAGCGTTTGGCGAGGGCTGTCTGCACGGCTTGAAAGAACGCCAGATCGTCGCGGATGCGGATCGCCTCGTCGCGCGGCACGGCCAGCGCGAAGGCGCCCGAGAGCTCCCGCACGGCCTTCACGCAGCGGTCCTTGCCGTCCTCCTGGGCCAGGATGCGTTCCTGCGCCGCCGGCAGCAACGCCAAGCGCTCGGCCGGCTTGCCATCCGTCCACTTGCGCCGGTCGAAGCCGTGGAACAGGGCGCAGCAGACCTCGTGCTTCTCCTGCATCAACGCCACCGCTTCGTTCTGGTCCAGCGCCGTTTGCCCCGTGCCGCCGCTTTCCGTATAGGTGGCGAGCGCAGCTTTGAGTTCGTTGGCGAGGCCCAGATAGTCCACCACCAAGCCGCCGGGCTTGTCCTTGAACACACGGTTGACGCGGGCGATGGCCTGCATCAGCCCGTGGCCGCGCATGGGCTTGTCCACATACAGGGTGTGCAGGCTGGGGGCGTCGAAGCCAGTCAGCCACATGTCCCTAACAATGGCGACTTGGAACGGATCGTCGGGGTTGCGGAAGCGGCTGGCCAAGGCTTCGCGGCGGGCCTTGTTGCGGATGTGCGGCTGCCAATCCGCCGGGTCGGAAGCGGCGCCCGTCATCACCACCTTCATGCGGCCCTTGTCGTCATCGTCTTGCCGCCAGTCCGGGCGCAGCTTCGCCAACTGCCGGTGTAGATCGATGCAGATGCGGCGGCTCATGCAGACGATCATGGCCTTGCCGACCAGCGCATCCGTGCGTTGCTCGAAGTGCTGCACGATGTCGTTGGCGATCAATGCCAGCCTCGATTCCGCGCCCACCACGGCTTCCAACTGCGCCCACTTCGTCTTCAGCTTCTCCTTGCGAACCACTTCCTCGCCTTCGGTGGCTTCCTCGAAATCCGGGTCGATGCGGGGCCGTTCGCCCTCGTCCAAGGAGAGCTTGGCAAGCCGGTTCTCGTAGTAGATGGGCACCGTGGCGCCATCCTCCACGGCGCGTTGAATGTCGTAGATGCTGATGTAGTCGCCGAACACGGCGCGGGTGTTGGCGTCGCGCAACTCCACCGGCGTTCCCGTGAAGCCGACGAAGGAGGCTTGCGGCAAGGCGTCGCGCATGTGCCGGGCGAAACCGTCGATGAAGTCGTACTGGCTGCGGTGCGCTTCGTCGGCGATCACCACGATGTTGCGCCGCTCGGAGAGAACGGGATGGCGGTCGCCCTTCTCTTCCGGGAAGAACTTCTGAATGGTGGCGAACACCAGGCCGCCGGACTGCACGGCGAGTTTCTTGCGCAGGTCGGCGCGGTTCGCCGCCTGCACCGGCGGCTGGCGCAGGATGTCCTGGCAGCGGGCGAAGGTGCCGAACAGCTGATCGTCCAAGTCGTTGCGATCCGTGAGTACGACGATGGTCGGGTTTGCCATCGCCGGTTCGCGCACGATGGCGCCGGCGTAGAAGGCCATCGTGAGGCTCTTGCCGGCCCCTTGCGTATGCCAAACCACGCCGATGCGCCGGTCGCCCGGGTCTCCGCCGGGGCGCCGTCCCGTCTCGTAACGGCCATGCGCTTCCGCCACCTGCCTCGCGTCAAGGCTGCCGGCCTTGGCCCGCAGGGTTTCGGCAACGCCTGTGCGAACCGCATGGAATTGATGGTAGCCGGCCATCTTCTTCGCCAGCCGACCGCCGCCGCCATCCTCGAACACGAAAAAGCCGCCCAACAGCGCCAGAAACCGCGCCGGCTCGCAAACGCCATGCAGCAGCACCTGCAATTCCGGCAGTTTCGAGTTCGCCAATTGCTCCCCTTCAATGGTTCGCCAAGGCTTGAACCACTCGCGTCCCGCCGTGAGCGTGCCGATGCGGGCGGCGAGTCCGTCCGAGACGATCAGCGCCGCGTTCATGGCGAACAGGCCGGGCAGTTCCGCCTTGTAGGTTTGCAGTTGCCGCCACGCCGTCCAGATCGTGGCGTCCTCCTGGGCGGCGCTCTTGAGTTCGATGACAACCAGCGGCAAGCCGTTCACGAACAGCACGATGTCCGCCCGCCGCTCGCGTTTGCTCTCGACCACTGTGAACTGATTGACGGCCAGCCAGTCGTTGTTGGCCGGATTGTCGAAGTCGATGACTTGCACTTGGGCGCCCCGCCCCGCACCGTCCGCAGTTCGGTATTCCACACCGACGCCATCCACCAAAAGCCGATGGAAGGCGCGGTTGCGCACTTCGAGCGTTGCGCCCTCCAACCGCGTGAGAGCGCGGTAAGCGTCTTCTTGTGCTTCAGCGGGAAGGTCGGGATTGAGGCGTTCGAGGGCGCTTCGCAGCCGGTGCGGCAGGAAGGCTTGGGCGTAGTCGTTACGCTCCGCCGTTGGCGCGTCGGGCGCGATGTCCGGCCCGTAGGCGGTTGGCCAGCCGATGCCGCGCAACCAGTCGAGCGCGGCGGCTTCGACGGTGGCTTCGGAAGCGCCGTTCACTGTCCACCCTTGACGATCTTCTCCGCGTCGTGGGCGCGAACCTCTCCCGACATCAGAAGCGGCAGCAATGTCCGCAGAGTCTCTTGCAGGGTCTCGGCCATCCGACGGTTCAGTTCAATCTTGTCGCTCAATGTGCTGAGAGCGTGGCTAATGCCGTACTGCTCTGCCAGAGGCGGAAGACGAAAAGCATAGCGCACCACATAGTCCCACTTCGCCCGCGGCATTCGCGTACCCTCTGATCCTTGGCTGGCGAAGTCCACGAACGCCTTTGATGCCATCAGATAAGACAGGTAGCCAGCGTCCACGCCCGCCTGTGGTCGCACTACCCAAATGTCCGTCGAGCAGATTCCATCGAAACTCGGTCGAAAAACCTTGCGGAAATATGGGCGCAGTTTTCCGAACAAAATGTCGCCGGCGCGAAAAGCGGACTTCGTGCTTTGAACATCCCGCGCTGTGCCTGTGCCAAGCAGCGTCAACGTTCCCTTGCCGATGTGCTCCAAACCAATGTATGGCAGGTCTCCGCAGTCTGTCGGATCAACCTTGTCGCCAACCAAAGACGCGCAGTCTCCAAAGGTCACCATCGGCCACTCTCCACACACGGACCGCTCCTTCCTCGCCAACACCACATGCTCTGCTTCAATTCGCTTGCAAAAATCGTTGGGCACGTCGTTCCACACAAACAAATCCACCCGAAACGGTAGGTCACTCTCGTCGAACGCTTCACGCAGCTCCGCAATTCGTGGGCTTTGCTCCGGCTTGGCGAAGGCCACCAAGTCCAAGTCGGATGCTGGATGCGAAGTCCACTTGACGCGGGAGCCGTAGGCCCACACCGTGGTGTTGGGCAGGTGGCGGTTCAACAGCGCCACAACCGTTCGGCGCTGGTCGGCGGTGAGGTCGATGGCGGGCGCTATTCCCATGTGTCGCCGCTCATGGTCTGATAGAGGTCTATGGCATCGCCGATGAAGTTAGGCATCACCTCAAGGCAGGCTTGCGCCTTTTCTCCGTCGTAGTCATGGCTCGTATCGATGCGCTTCTGGGCGTACATCAGCCATTGGTCGACGGGCGAGCGGAACAGGTCGTTTTGGTTCGCCAACCTGAAGATCGGCTTGGGGCTGTTGGGCACATCGGGAATCCCGAGCCGGTCGATCAGGTAGCGTCTCAGCACCTTCCACAGGCAGTCATAGCAGGTCTCGAAGCGTTGGATGACCGATTCGGCTATCCCTTCTTGGTCGAGTTGGGGCCGGCAGACCTCCGTATTCTGGTAATTGGCGTATTGTTCCCCAAGGCGCTTCAGAGACAGGCGGAACTTGCCGTAGTCGATCAGTGGTAGTGGCTTATCCTCACTCATTTTCGCGTCTCGGTTGTGCCGTGGTCAGTTGGAGGTGCGCTGGAACAGCACCGCTTCCACGATTTCTGCGCGGTCCTTGGCGGCCTCGGGGTCGCCATGCGCTCCTTCGTAGTCGTATCTGCCGGTGTTGAGTGCAATGCTGGTCACTTTGATCCGCTCTGGCGTCAGGTCGTCAAAACCGTCCTCGTATCCGTTCACGACCACCCGCAAGCCGCTTGGATGCTCTTGCAGAATTGCGATGAGTTCTTCTACTGTCACGGTGTCCTCCTTCGCAGTATCAAGCCTGGATGCGTCATGGCCGCCCTGTGGCCCCAACTATCGGCACGTCCATGACCGCCGCCGTGCATTGCGGCACAGGCACCCGGTTCCCCTGTTCCCGCAGGCCCTCAATGTGGAATTCGATTGCCTGTCGGATCTCACGAACAACCTCTTTCCGAGTGGTCCCAGTCGCCACGCAGCCCGGCAAGTCCGGCACATAGGCCGAGAAGTTCCTCGGACACTTTTCGATAATCACGGTGTATTGCATAGCGTCACCCATCAATGAGCCCGTCACTCTCCATGGCGCAGAACAGACCACCGACCGATAGCATCGCTTGCACTAAAGCAATTGAGTTCAAACCATCGCGGACAGTGGGGCGGGTGGCAGGACTCGAACCTGCGACCTCTGCCTTGTTCTGGCAGCGCTCTGACCAACTGAGCTACACCCGTCATAGACTGTCGAGCCCGAACATAGGCTGCCCGAAGGACGGCGTCAACCCCTCACGCGAATACGAGGGAGTTGCGCTGTCGTTTTCCACGGGCGAAAAACGCATTTCCCGGCCTTCTTTCACCACTTCGCCCCATTTTCGCCCCTTTTTCGTCTTCGGATGTGGTTCAGCATGGCCCTGTCCCCGAGCGCGACTTGGCGTTCCGTGCGGACAATCGCGGACAAGTCAGCCAAATGACGAAGATGCATTGCACGTTCACTTACTCCCCGGCCGCGGGCCAAAACCCAGTGCCGCCAAGTTCTTGGCAATCGCCGCGTCCAGCCGTTTCGCCTCAGCCCGTTGTTCGCGCCACTCGGCGGCGAGGCGGGTCATCTTCTCATGGAACGGTTCGTCGTCCTCCGGCTGCGGTGCTACGCCGACGTAGCGGCCGGGGGTCAGGATGTGGTCGTGGGCGCGGATGTCGTCCAAGGTGGCGCTCTTGCAGAAGCCGGGCACATCTTCGTATCGGGCTTTCCCGCGTTTGTTGCGCCAAGCGTGGTAGATGCCGGCGATGCGGCTGATGTCTGCATCCGACAGTTCGCGGTGGATGCGGTCCACCATTTCGCCTTCATTGCGGGCGTCGATGAACAGCACCTCGCCGCGCCGGTCGCGGAACTTGCCTTGGCCGCGGTTGCGGGCCAGAAACCACAGGCAGACGGGAATCTGCGTGGAATAGAAAAGCTGGCCGGGGAGCGCGATCATGCAATCCACTAGGTTGGCTTCGATCAGGTTCCTGCGAATCTCGCCTTCGCCGCCTGCTTGGGAGGACATCGAGCCGTTCGCCAGCACGAAGCCGGCCACGCCGCCCGGCGCCAAGTGATGCACGATGTGCTGCACCCAGGCGAAGTTGGCGTTGCGCTTGGGCGGTGCGCCGTAGGCCCAGCGCTGGTCGTCGGCAAGCTGCTCGCCGCCCCAGTTGGAGACGTTGAACGGCGGGTTGGCGAGGATGAAGTCCGCCTTCAGGTCCGGATGGCGGTCGTTGTGGAAGGTGTCGCCTTCCGCAATCAGCCCGTCGATGCCGCGAATGGCGAGGTTCATCTTCGCCAAGCGCCAAGTGGTGTGGTTGGATTCCTGGCCGTAGATGGAAACATCCGCGGACGCGCCTCTCGGCAGTTTACCGCCGTTGCCGTTGCCCGTGGCGTGGGCGTCGATGAACGCCATGGACTGCACGAACATGCCGGCGGAGCCGCAGCAGGGGTCGTACACCCGCCCTTGGTAGGGTTCGAGCATCTCCACCAGCAGCCGCACCACGCAACGCGCCGTGTAGAACTCGCCGGCCCCCCTGCCTTCCGCGCTGGCGAAGGAGCTGAGGAAATACTCGTAAACGCGGCCCAGCACATCCCGGGAGCGAGCGTCCGCGTCGCCCACTTTGATGTTGCCGATCAGGTCGATCAACTGACCCAAGCGGCGCTTGTCCAGCGCCGGACGGGCGTAGTCCTTCGGCAGCACTTCGCGCAGGCTTTGGTTGTCGCGCTCCACGGCCGCCATCGCGTCGTCCACCGCCTTGCCAATGCTCGGCTGCTTGGCGAGCGCCTGCAGAACGCTCCAACGGGCTTTCTCCGGCACCCAGAATACGTTGGCGCCGGCGTATTCGTCCGGCTCTTCCGGGTCCGCGCCCTCGCTGCGCTCCGCCTCCAGTTGCGCGCGCCGCTCATCGTAAGCGTCGGAGATGTACTTCAGGAAGATGAGGCCCAGCACCACATGCTTGTACTCGGCCGCATCCATGTTGCCGCGCAGGGCGTTGGCGGCGGCCCACAGCTCGGCCTCGCAGCCGGTGGTGGCGCCGCTTCCGCCCGAGGCGGGCGGCTTGGCGCTTCGGTTCTTGGATGGCGTTTTTGCCGCATCGTCCGCGGTTCGAGCAACCGATGCCTTGCGCTCGCCGGCGTGGGGGACATTCGCTGCCGGCGTGGGCGCTTTGGCTTCGCTGCTCAACAACCGATCCACGAGCTGTCCCTTGCGGCCCTTGGCATCCACGCCCCGCAACGCGCATAGGCTGCGCAAGCCCGCTGCGTTCATGGGCGCCAACAGCGCCTCCGGCGTGGCGCGGCGAGCCCGCTTGAGGCGGGCCCGCATGGCGTTGGAAACGCGCTTGTCCACGCCGTCGGCCAAGTCGAGGCGAACCAAGGCAGCCCTCAAGGCGTCGCGCCCCATCGCTTCCAAGATGTCGTGTTTGAGCTTCATCCGGCACCCGCTAGGGCGTTCCCCCTGAACAGTTGCGCACGAGTCCACTTGCTGCCCTGCAAACGGCGCAGCGCCCGTCCCGCCGCCCACGGCTCGACCTGAAGTGCGCTCAAAGCAGGCGAGCTATTGCCACGGCAATGCCAGCGGCGATGGCCATGCCGCCCAGTACGCCACTCAGCACCCAGACTTTCACCGCGGTTAGTTCGTTTTTGGTTGCGAGGTGAGCTAGCTGCGTATCGAGTTTGGTTTTTATTTCCGCAAGCTGTATCTCCGCATTGCGCAGCCGATCCTCCGAACCGCGCCCACCACCGTTGTGGCCGTTGCCGCCATGCCGTCTTTCGGTGGCCGGCGGATCCTCTTGCTCGACCGAGCGCAGCTGCGGCGCTTGCTTCATTCCAGTTCCTCAGCTTGGTCGAGCCACTCCCACAATGCCCGAGAAGCAAATCCGGAGTAGGCGCCGTTCAACTTGAAAACGGCTCCGGATGCGTCGTCGATGCGGTTCTCTCCCTTAATGCCAACTGCGGCGGCAATTTTTTGGGTGATGTCCTTGCTCTGCACCAAATAGCAATTCGGCGTGATTTCGTAGTTGTCTGGATGGGTTTCTTGGATCCGCGAGGCAACGGCATCGTTCGGCCTGCTCAATACGATCATATGTACTGCCATTTGGCTTCTCCTTGGATGGTGCTTACGGAACGGTCAAGGCGCAACCGCCGGGACGAAGTTGGCCGCGCACTGACCCAGCTCGTCCCCATGGTCGATTTGTTTGGGGTTGCCTAATATCCAGCCTCCGTCATGCCGTCATAGCCGCGGGAGTGTAGCACGCCTGCGCCATGCGCTCGGCTGCTTTCACCCAAGCGAATGGCATCCCGAACCTTCCCCATAGCATTGCACTGCCACTATCCGCCGCCGCGGCCTGCAAGGCCGAAGCCCAGCGCCGCGAGGTTCCCGGCGATGGCCGCGTCCATGTTGCCGCGCAGGGCGTTGGCGGCGGCCCAAAGCTCGGCCTCGCAGCCGGTGGTGGCGCCGCTTCCGCCCGACGCAAGCGGCTTGGCGCTTGCCGGAGTCGCCTGCTTGTTCTTCACGCCCGCGGCTCCTTGATGATGTCCGTTTTCTTGAACCGGTATCTGTTGCCTTCCTTGATGCACTTGATTTTCCTGGCCCGTATTCTGCGCCTGATGGTGGACTCCGAGACGCCAAGATAGTTGCAGACTTGCTGCAAAGTCATCAGGTCTGAATGGGAGAACAGCCGCATGGAGTCGGTGATGTCGATGCCCACCACGTTGCCCGAAGCGCCGTAACGGACAATGACGCCGTCTTGATGGACCGACTTGGCTTCAATTTCATCGGCAAAGTCGATCGTCAAATAGTCCAGGGCCGCGTTGTGATGAACCTTCATTCCCGCACCTCAAAGTTGACCATGACCGTAATGACCTCCCATGCGCCCTTGCCCTCCACGGCGACAACGGCAACGGAGTTGTCCGTCCTGCCGCCGATGCGCTTATAGGCAATCATCTTGTCCCTTGACTGCCTGATGACGCCATCCGGCTTTGCCAGGAGATCCTCCACTTCCTGCGCCGGGATTTCTCGCTGGAACATTCGCTCAACCGCATGGGAGCTGAACTTGGTCTCCATGACCTCGCCAGCATAGGGATGCAACCCCTACTAGTCAAATGCTGGTCAGATGGCCGCCGCAAGAGCGCCTTCGCATGGGGAAATGAGGGTTGCCGGTGGGCGCCCCGCCGCGGCCAGCTTGCGGCGCCGGGCGGTTCGGAAAAAATGCTCGCCGAGGCCGCCGGTGCAGCAAGGGCGCGGCAAATTTGTTATGTTGTCGGCCATGCGCAAGCCAAGCGACGGAGCGCAATGCGCATCTGGCTTGGCCGATCTTCGAGCGGTGCGGGGGAGTGAATTGAACAGGGAATTTGACAAGTCCGCGCCGACGGAGGTGGCGCAGAACCTGGAGTTGCTGGTCGCGGACCTCAACGGGGCGCCCCGGGGCAAGGCGGTCAACGGCCCCTCCTTCGACCCCAACAACCTGCCGCATTTGCCGGCCGCCGTTTTCCTGCAGTGCATCAACGGCAAGTATGCGGACGCCATGGAGGCGCACAACCCCAGGGATGAGGACCTGCTGCTGCGGCCCGATTGGTCCACCTACAGAACAACGCCTTGGAAGGCCAAGGACTGCGGGCAAGTCATCTGCGAGACGCTGGACAAGGCCGGCGAGCCCATGGTCTTCGACCCGCGCAACCTTTTGCAGCGCATGATCGGGCTTTATGTTGACAAGGGCTTGAGGCCGCTGGTGGCGCCGGAAGTGGAATTCTACCTGCTGGCCCCGCCGAAGCGCGGCGACCTGGAGCTTAGGCCGGCGCCGGGCGTGGACCAGCGGGACGAATTCGGCGGCGAGGCCTTCAGCAGCGACGCCCTGGACAAGTACGCGCCCTTCCTTGACGACGTGCGGACGATGTGCCGGAAAATGAACATTCCGCTGCAAGCCGTGGTCCATGAGATGGGGCCGGCGCAGATGGAACTGAACATCCCGCACGGCGACGCGCTTGCCCGAGCGGACGAGTTCTTCCTGCTGAAGCGCTTGGTCAAGGGCTGCGCCGTGCGGCACGGCTGCCTGGCCAGCTTCATGGCCAAGCCATCTATGGACTTGCCGGGCAGCGGCCTGCACCTGCACCTAAGCCTTGTCAACGACTGGAACGCCAACGTTTTTGCGCTCAAGGAGGCCAAGGCGCCGAAGCCCCTGCGCCACTTCATCGGCGGCCTGCAAACCTACCTGCCGGCAGCGTTTGCGTTGGTTGCGCCGAACGTCAACAGCTTCAAGCGGTTCACGTCGGATGCGTCCGCGCCCATCAACCTGCAGTGGGGGTACGACAACCGCACCGCCGGTTTCCGCGTACCCTTCGGCAGCGCCGCCAACGGGCGCGTGGAGAACCGAGTTGCGGGTGCGGACGCCAACCCCTACTTGGCCATCGTAGCGATGCTGGCCTGCGGCCTGCTGGGCATGGACGAGGCGTTGGAGCCCAGCGCCCCGGTCGACGGCGACGCCTACGATCTGCCGGCGAACCTGCCGGAGGACCTCGGCCAAGCGCTGCGCCGCCTCGGCACCCACGACAAATTGCGCAGGATTCTCTCCAAGCCCTTCGTTGACGCCTTCGTTTCCGTAAAGCGCCGGGAGCTGCAGGACGCCGCCCGGCAAATCACTCCTTGGGAGTTGGGCTACCTAGGCAGCTTGGTCTAAGCGCGTTGAGAACCTTTCGAGACGCCGTCGGCGCCAACGACTTCACGGTGGTGGGCCAGCTGCGGCTCTATCAGGACAGCAGCCGGGAGGAGGTCGTCCGGCAGGCGGAGCGTCTGTCGTCCGCGGTTGACGCGGTGGCGGTTACGGATTGCCCCTATGGCGTCGTACACATGTCCGGCTTGGCTGCGGCGGCCATTCTCATGCAGCACGGCATGGATGCGGTTCTGCATCTCTCCGCCCGGGACCGCAACCGCATCGCCCTGCAGAGCGAGTTGCTCGGCGCCGCCGCGCTGGGCGTCACCAGCCTGCTCCTGCAGCGGGGGGACAAACTGCCAAGCGGGGCGCAGCCGCCGGCCACGCAAGTTTTCGACACCGGCGCCAAGAAGCTCCTGGCCACCGCCAAGCAAGTCAGCAACCACCAGGCGGCGCAGGGGAAGCCGGAACTGTTCCTAGGCACCATGGCGACCGTGTTCGAGCCGCCAAAAAATTGGCAACCTAATGAATTAACTGAAAAAATTAGCGCGGGTGCGCAATTCGTCCAAACCCAGGCCTGCCTCAACCTGGAACTGCTGCGACGCTACCTGAAGGTGTTGGTCGCCGCCCAGGTCACCTGGCGCTGCCATGTCATGGTGTCCCTGCCGGTTTTGACCTCGGCGGAATCCGCCCGATGGCTGTTCGTGAACGCACGGGGGGATGTCGTCCCGGAGGGCTTGGCGCAGCAGTTTGCGGACGCCAAGGATGCGAGGTCGTTCGGCGTCAGGCATTGCGCCGAGATGATTCGCGCCTTGCGGGAAATGCCGGGCGTTGGCGGCGTGAACCTATCGACAACGGGCGACGCCGAAGACATTGTCGCCGCCGTCAATCAGGCGAGGGGTTGAACCAACAGGCTCCGCGCCGGCGCGGCCATCAGCAACCCCGGTGAAGCACCGGGCGCGTCAGGCGGCCATTTGGCCGGCCCTGCGCAGCTCATCCGGCGGCACATAGTCAAAAATGAAGGTGATGCGGTCCTCGCCGCCCCTGTTGGCGACGCTGTGCGACTTTTGATTGTTGATCTCGTAAGCCTGGCCCACCTGCAACCGGTGGGGCCGGCCGTCAATGATGAAGCGAACCCGCGGATTGGTGGTGATGGGCACATGAATCCGATGGCCTATGTGGAACGAGGGGTGGCTGTCCACATGGGGGGCGATCCTGCTCCCGGCCTTCAGCTTGGCCGCCATGGCCCGGACTATGGCGCCGCCCGGCGGGTAGCAGCGGCCGATGAGCTCGTGCATGAGGGGCAAGGCCGCATCCGCCAGCCGCCGCCAGCCGGGCTCTTTCTTGACCGTTAGCTGCGGCCACGCATCGTCATCGGTGAACACCATGACCAAGGATTCGGTGGCTTGGTGAACCTCATAGGCTTGTTGCCGGTGCTCATGCTCCCGCCATGCGGCCTCTTCCTGGGCCAGAATGGTGCGGGCGAGCGCACCGCATTCCACTGCGCCAAGCTCCCGAAGGCGAGTGCCGATGTCCATGCGCGAAAACGGGCGGGCTGGAGCTATGTATGGAGCTACTTGGCCCCGTACATATAGCGGAACTTAACGCCAAAGGTGCGCGGTTGGTTGACGGACAGCCGCTGCTGCGCGAAGCGGTTGTTGAAGAACAACTGCGCATTCTCATCGGTTAGGTTATCGACGAAGAAGGACGCCGACCAGTCCTCCGCCTCAATGCCAAACTGCAAGTCCAGCAGATGCCATGCGTCCTGGGGCACCACCGGCGAAAGGAAGGGGCTGGACTCGATGCCGGCCAATGAATTGATGGAGTCCCCAGTGTAGGTGAAGCGGCCCATGACGTAGGGCTGGCCGCCAAGCCAGGTTGTGGAGAACGTGTAGGTGGCGTTCACATGGGCCTTCCAGTCCGGCACGATGGGCAGCTGAGTGCCCTTGGGCACCGTCACGGCGCCGTCCGTGCCGGCAAAAAGAACGTCCGCCTTGGAGAGCGAGCCGTCGTTGTAGCCCAGGGTGGCCTCAATGCTCCAGTTGTCCGTGGGCAGCCAACTCAGCCAAGCCTCCACGCCGCTGATCTCGGCCTGCGGGAAATTGACGATGCCGAGCGTGAAGATGCCCTCCTGCGGGTCTTCGGCCTGCACCTGGATGTCGTCCCAAACCATGTGGTAGGCGGACAGGTTGAACCTCAGCCGGTTGTCCAGCCAGTCCGTCTTCAGGCCGACTTCGTAATTGGTGACCGTGTCCGACTTATAGGTGTTCAGGGTGCCGGCCGGCGCCGGGAAAGTGCTGCTTGGCGGACCGAACACGGACTGCGGACGGGCGGAATTGGCGCCGCCGCGGCGGAAGCCTTCGGAATAGGTGGCGTACACCAGCTTGTCCTCCCACCTGTAGGTGAGGCTGACCTTGGGAACGAAGCCGTCTTCGTCGGACACGCCCAAGTCCCCCGGCGCGTAGCAGTAGTCAACCGAGCAGTCCGGCTCGCCGCCGTTCAGCCCCACCAAGGTGGCGTTCTTGACGATGTAGTCATTCTTGATGCTGTAGAAGCGCCCGCCGGCGGTGATGGAGAAGTTCTCGGTCAGGTTGACGGTGGCCTCGCCGAACACTGCCCACTGGTCCAGCTCGCTGTCGTAGGTGCCGGAGAACCAGTTGTTGGACTCCGCCTTCGGCGGAATGCCGTTGATGCTGTAGCCGGCGTAGTTCAAGTAATAGAAGGCCGGGGTGCCGGTTAGGTCCTGAATGTTGGATATGAACAGCTCCTTGACCTCCCGGTGGTTGTAGAAGCCGCCGACGATGGCGGACCAGCGGCCCTCCGCCGGGGTGGCGTAGCGGGCCTCCACGCTCCAGTTGGTGGTTTCCCGGCCGTCGTAGTCGTTGGCTATGGGGTCTCCGCCGAAATCATAGATGCCGCCGGTGTCGTAGTACGGGTCCCCGGTGTTGAGGGAGCGGAAGTAGTCTCCCCGCTGCTGATAGATCTGCAGATAGGAGGTGGCGTCCGCATAGTAGGCGCTGTCCCGGCTGAAGTAGGCGGTGGTGAAAACCAAGTTGCCGAAATCGACGTCCCCCTCCAAGGTCAAGGCCACCTGATACCACTCGTCGTCCCAGCTGTCCTCCGTATAGCGGGCCTGCTCGCGGTTGCCGAAAACCGGAAATGCGGCGGTGTCCTCAAACAGTTGCTGGTTCAGGCTGGCGTCTCCAAAACCGTCCAGGTCGTACTTTTGGTAGATGCCGTTGAAGTCGATCGTCCATTCCTCGTTGGCGTCAATGCGCAGGCCGGCCCGACCGCCGCTCCAAGTGGAGGAGTTCACGTTGTTGTCCACCCGGCTGGAGTTGTCCGACCGCAGCCCCGGGGTGGGCGTCAGGATGTTGTCCACCCAGCCGGATTCGTCGGCGTGGAAACCCACGAGGCGCAGCGCCACCTTGTCCGGCACTATGGGAATGTTGGCCATGGCGCTTAAGTCATAGCCGACGCCCCCGTCGGTGACGGTGGAGGCGGACAGATCCACCCAACCGCCGCTGGCCGCGGCGTCCGGCTTGTTGGTGATGATGCGCAGCGTGCCGCACTGGGAGGCGTCTCCAAAGAGCGTGCCCTGAGGCCCGGCCAAGGCCTCCACCCGCGCCACATCCACCAAGCGGGGGTCCGGGTTGTAGCCGGCGGCGGTGATGGGCTGTTCGTCGAGATAGACCGAAGTGGTGGCCGAGTCGCTAAAGGAGAGGCCCTGGGCGGAGCAGCCCCGCATCACCACGGAGTTGGCGCCCGGCTGCCGCTCGCTCAGCGCGAGGCTGGGAATTTGCCCCGCATAGTCGCTGAAGGTCTTGAACCTTTGCAGGGTGATCTCGGAGTCTGCAAAGGCGGTTACGGAAATGGGCGTGTCCTGCTGGCTCACCTCCCGCTTGGTGGCGGTGACGATGATCTCCTCCAAGGCCGCCTCCTGAGCTTGGGCGGCTGGAGCGCTCGCCACCGCGGCTGAGACCGCGACACCCAACGAACTTCTGCGCCGCGCCACTCGATCTTTCCCACCACTGCCTGACATCAGCGCCTCCCACCAGCGTTAAATCGCTGCAACAGCGTCACTCCAAAGCCTGCAACGGCATGCTCACGCCCTTGGGCCGACCAGCCGACCGCCGCGCAACCACCGCTTGGCGACAAGCATAGCACTTTTCCGCAAATCCATGCGCACCTGCATGAATGCGCCCCTTAGCGGCGCCGTTTGCCTCGCCACCTTGCTAAAAGCGCACCGGCAAGCGCCAGCAGGCGTGCATTTCACCCAAGCGGCGGCAGCTCGGGCGCGGTTCGGCGCCGGGCGCCAAGCGAATGTCCCGCAGGCGCTCCAAAAGCACCAAGGAAGCCGTCACCAAGGCGTCCCTGGTCAGTGCGTACAGGGAGCGGGGGCGATCCTCCGGCACCGCTGGATGGCGGGAAGGCGGCCCCAAGGCCGGGGTGACGCCGGTGGCCAAGCCGTCGGCGCGGTATTGCCCCCGCGCCTCCCGATGGCAGATGTCCGTGCGCCCGACGATGAAGCGCTCCGGTTCGGCAAAGACACGCGGATCCCTATTGGCGGCGGCCGCCGAGCACAGCGCCAAAGCCCCCTTGGGCAGCAGCCGCCCGAAGCGCTCCACCTCATGGCGGGCGAAGCGCTGGGCGGCCGGCACCGGCGTGGAATGGCGCAAAGTCTCCAGCACCGCCAGCTTGAGGTGGCGGGCGTCGGCGCGGGCCTTGGCGAACTCCTCGGGATGGGTCAACAGCAGGCACCAGAGGTTGGCGAGGCCGCCGTGCAGGGTTTCCTGGTCCATTTCCAGCAAGGTGGCGACCAAGTCCCCGGCCGTGGCCGGACCGGACGCCGTCTCCAAGCCGGCGACGGCGGAAACCAAGTCCTCCCCAGGCGCTTGGCGGCGGCGCTCCAGCAAGGGCGCAAAATAGCCGCGCAGTTCGTTCGCCGCCGCCAAGCCCGCCTGGCGCACCCGCGGCTCCCAGTTGACGCCCCGGCGCAAGCGCCAAAGGCGCTCCGCCACCAATCCGGCGTCGGCCTCGGGAACGTCCAGCAGGGCCAGCCAAAGCTGCATGGCGAAGCGGGCGGCGAACTCCACCGCCAAGTCCGCCTCGCCGCGTTCGGCAAAGCCGGCCACGGCCGCCTCCGCCAGCCGCTCGGCATGGCCGTCAAAGGCGTGGGCGTGGGCGTTCAGCACCGGCAGGGTCTTGCTCAAGTCCGCGCCGCAACCTTCAAGGCCCAGATGCCAAGCCTTGGGCCGGGTTTCGAAGTTGGCGTCATCCGTGAACACCGAGGTGACGTCGTCGTAGCGGGTGATCCAAAAGCAGTTGTTCAGCCAATCCCGATAGCAGGGGTAGTTCTCCCGCAGCGTCTCCAGCAAGGGATAGGGATCTTGCGCAAACTCCTTGGAGACCAGCTGCATGGGCTTGATCTTCGCCGTGCTCTGGCCCACCCGCTCCCGCTGGAACACCTCGTAGGTGCGGTAGCCGGCCTCCCCGTGGGTGCCTTCGGGAATGGCCACGCCGTTGGCGCCGATCATGCGCAGATCCGCATCCGCCATCACTGCCGCTCCGCGCCGCCGCTAGGCAAGGCCGCAATCCAAGTAAAGCTCGCGCACGGAGACGATGCCCATGGGCGCTAGGCTCTTGCCGTCGATGTCCTTGGGCATTCTCTCCATGTTGATGCGCGGGTTCTGCAGGTGCTGCAGCAGGATGCGGGAGCCCTCCACCGCCTCCTGATGGGAGATCCAGGCGCCGGGGCACAGGTGCGGGCCGACGCCGAAGGCCATGTGGTTGCGCCGCCCGTCCTTGTTGTAGCCGCTGCGCAGAATCTTGCCGGTGTAGAGGTCGCTGCGGTGGATGTTGAAGGTTTCCGGGTCCTTGAACACGCGCTCGTCGTGGTTGGCGGAGAAATCCACCATCTCCATGAGGGACCCGGCCGGCACCTTCACCCCGTGCATCACCAGGTCGTAGGTGTTGTGGCGCGGCTGGCCGCCGATGGAGGAGGAGTGGCGCAGGGTTTCGTGGAAGGCCGCGTCCCACAGCGAATCGTCCCGGCGCACCGCCTCGAACTGTTCGGGGTGCTCGAGCAGCAGGCGCCACATGTTGAGGATGGCGCCCCGGGTGGTCTCGCCGCCGCCGCCCACCACCAAGGCGATGTTGGAGGTGATCTCCTCGGTGGACAGGTAGTCCCCGTCCACCTTGGTTTCGCACAGCTTGGAGATGATGTCCTTGCTGATGGGGTTGCCGGCCTCGTCGTAGAGGTAGGTGGGCTGCTTGCGCCGCGCCTCGACGATGCCGCCGACGTAGTCCTCAAGATGCTGGCGGGCCTGCAAGCCCTGCTGGTGGGTCTCCGAACCGCCGAGGCCGGACATCATGGAGTTGTACCAATAGTAGAAGTCGTCCTGGGCCTCCTTGGGGAAGCCCAGCACCTCGCAGACCACGCGGATGGGAAACTCGTTGGCGAAGGCCCTGCCCAGCTCCACCGTATGCACCCCGCCCTGCTCCGAGATCACCGCCGGGTCCTCAATGCGCCGCCAAGCGGCGATCATGTCCTGGGCTTGGCGCCGGATGGCCGGAATGCGGTTCCTGAGGGACTGGCCCACCAAGTGCTGCCCGTACAGGTTGCGCCGCCGCCGGTGCTCCACCCCGGAAAGCTCCAGCTGGGTGTTGCCCAGCACGCCGCTGGAGCTGCCCTTGGGAATGGTGTTGAAGCCTTCGTCGTCAAAGTAGCAGCGGGTGATGTCCTCGTAGCGGGTGACGTAGTAGGTGTTGTGCAGCCGGTCGTGGTAAACCGGATAGTGGTCCCGCAGGATGCGGTAGTAGGGATAGGGATTGCGCATGAACTCGGCGGACTGGAGGATGCGCGGGTCGAACAGGGGTGTGCCGTCCGGCGCCTGGCCCATGTCCGCCGCTTGGCCCACGGGCATCAGCGGAAAGTCGTACTGGGCGCCCGGGTCCGCCACCAGCGGGTCGGCGGCGGCGAAGATGTCGAGGGCGAATGGGCAGCTTGCGGCCATAACCTTAGCTCCTGCAAATTGTGTTCCAAGAACCCCTAACCTAACGCGAAAGCAACTGTTTTCTCAATCCCCAATTCGCCGCGGCGGCGCGCCATGCGCTGCGTCGTCCGGCTGGCCGGGGGGCGCGACGGCGCCCATGCCCATGCCGATCAATATCCACGAACAGATGCCCACGCTCAGCAAGTTCTGCAGCAGGTAAACCTCAAAGACGTTTTGCATGATGACCATGACGATGCAGGTGGCGACAAAGCGCTGCACCGGCGTGACCTCCCCGCCCAGCCGCGAACGCACGCCAAAAATCAGGGATGCGCACAGCAGCGCCAACAACGACAGGCCGACGATTCCCGTTTGCAGCCCAATTTGCAGAAACAGGTTGTGGGCGGATTTGGCCACGCCCTCCCTCTCGGCTGGGTCAACAAAC
Source organism: Candidatus Azophilus sp. (assembly GCA_965200465.1). GTDB lineage: Bacteria > Pseudomonadota > Gammaproteobacteria > Pseudomonadales > Azotimanducaceae > Azophilus. Next base: position 2,028,969 of record OZ241358.1, read on the forward strand.
TTGTTCAGCGCTCGGATGGCCGCGCCAATCTCCTCTGCGGAGCTTTCCGTCTCTTCCCCGCAGAGCGGCAGGCCAAGCGCATAGTGCAAATTGGAGCCGAACCGCCGCAGCGAGTCCGCCAGGCAGCCGGAGAAGTCATTGCCAACAAGCCGCAGCACCCACAGGTGCTCCAGCCGCCCCAACCCCGGCGGCACTTCGCCAGTCAAGCGGTTGTTTCCCAGCCATAGTTCCTCAAGGCTTGTGAGTTGCGACAATTGGGGCGGAATGCCGCCGGCCAAGGCGTTGCCCTGCAACGCCAGCTCGACCAAGTTGGACAGGCGGCTCAGTTCCGGCGGGACGGGGCCGGTCAGCCGATTGCCGCTCAAGCGCAGCCAACTCAATTGGTCCAATGCCGCCAGACCGGCGGGAATGCGCCCTTTGAGGCCCGCTCCCGTCAGGTTGAGGGCCACCACCCGGGGCGGCGCACCGGCCAGCTGCACGCCCCGCCAAAGGGAGATCGGCGTGGAGGGGCTCCAGTTCAGCGCCGCGCCGCCGGCCAAGGCGTCGCGCAGGGCCAGCAAGGTGGAGCAGTCCTTAAGCAGGCCCGAATGGTTCTCGGCAAGGCCGGCGCCCTCCCAGCCGGCATCGGGCGCGGCGGCTTTGGCCGGCAACGGTTGGCACAAGGCTGCGCCGGCGAGGCCAAGGGCTGCCCCGGGCGGCAGGGAAGGCTCGCCTTGCACATCGTTGCGCAAATCAAAGTCCGCCAGTTGCGGCAATGCGCTCAAACCGGGGGGCACGGACTTGGTCAGTTGATTTTGGCTAAGCCTAAGCACACGCAGGTTGCCGAGGCGCTCCAATTCGGCGGGAATGGGGCCGGCTAGGGAATTTCCATCCAAACGCAGTTCGGCCAGTTGGCCTAAGCGCCCAAGTTCGCCCGGAATGCGTCCGTTCAGCCCCATTCGGGATAGGTTCAGCCCCACCACCCTCTGCGGTTCGCCTTCCAGCACAACCCCATCCCAAGCGCTCATGGGCGCCGCCTCGCTCCAGTTCAGCAAGGCTGTTCCGGCCAGTGCGCCGCGCATGGCAAGTAGATTGGCGCAGTCGTCGCGCAAGCCGAAATTGGCTTGCCGAACCAGCGGGCATTCATGGTGATGCGCAAGGTCGCTGTCGGCCACCCGTTGCAGGCTTGCAAGCAGGCCTGCGGGGATGGGGGAGAAATCGTTGCCGCCAAGGCGCAACTGCGACAGTTTGTCCAACGCCGCCAACTGCCGCGGAATTGGGCCGCTCAAGCGGTTGCCGCCCAGGCGCAACGTGCGCAGTTCCCCAAGGTTGCCCAGCTGCGGCGGAATGGCGCCGCCCAAGGCATTGCCCTCCAAAGCCAGCACCTGCAAGCCGGTCAATTCGCCGAGTTCCGGCGGCAACTCTCCAAGCAGCCCCGTCCCGCTTAGATGCAACTCCTGCACATGCGGCTCGGCGCCGCCGAGTTTCACCCCCTGCCAAACGCCGATGGGCCTGTTCCTGCGCCAGTTCAGGTCGACGGCGCCGGCCAAGGCGTCCCGCATGTTCAACAAAAGATTGCAGTCCTTAAGCAGGCGGGGGGGCGCCCCGCTTGCGCCCACCTCCTCGGACGACCGGCAAAACCGTTCGTCATCAAGGTCATGGCGGCGCACCTTGCGCAACGCCAGCGGCGGCGCACCGGTGAAGGCGTTGCCGCCAATGCGCAACGACCTCAGCAGGGACAACTCGCGCAACTCGGCCGGAATGCCGCCCTGGAGCCGGTTGCGGCTGAGATGCAACTCCCGAAGCCGGTCCAAGGCCGCCAACCCCGCCGGCAACCGGCCGCTGAGCTGCCGTCCCTGCAAATCAAGGCCGACGATGCGCGGCGGCGCACCGTCCAATTGAACGCCGTCCCACGCATTCAAGGGCGTCGTTCGACGCCAATTCAGGTTTGCGCCGCCGGCCAGAATGTCACGCAAGGCCAAAAGCGCCTCGCAGTCGTTGAGCAGGCCGGAGCCGACCCTCGGCAACGGCAGGCAAAACAGGCCATTGCGCAAAGCATCGGCATCCCATGCGCGCTGGCCGCCGCCCAAGCGAAGGTCGCCTAAGTTCCTAAGGCCGCCCAAGGCCGCTGGGATGGGGCCGGCGAGGGAGTTGTCGTCAAGACGCAGGGATTCGAGGCGGCTCAAGCCCGCGAGTTGCGCAGGAATTCGGCCGCGCAGACCCGCGCCGTCGAGGTGCAGGCCGACTATGCGCGGCGGCGCACCGCCCAACACCACTCCCCGCCAAGCGTCTATGGGAGTGGCCTTGCGCCAGTTCAATTCTGCGCCGCCGGCCAGCAGGTCGCGCATTTCCAGCAGCAGGGCGCAGTCTTCAAGCAAGCCGGCGCTGACGCCGCCCTCCCATCCGGAGGAGGGCAGGCAGAACAAACCAGGAACTTGTCCGCCATCGTCATCGCGTGGCTGCGGGAAAGGGGGCAGGCCGTCAAAGTCCTTGCTGAGGTAGTTGAACGCCTCCAGCTTGGGCAACCTGAGCAATTCCCGAGGCAAGGCCCCCTTAAGGCGGTTGTTTTGCAGGGCAAGGAACGCTAGGTCGCGCAGGTGCGCCAGTTCCGCCGGGATGGGGCCGGTGAGTTGGTTATGGGCGAGGTTCAAGACAACAAGCCGCTCCAAGCCGCCGAGTTCCGCCGGAATCTGACCGCTTAGGCCCATGCCCTGCAAGGCCAAGGCGACTACGCGCGGCGGTTCGCCGCCCAAGACGACGCCCTGCCAAACGCTGAGATGCTCATCCCGGAACCAGGGCAAGTGGCCGGCGCCCGCCAAGGCCTTGCGCGCCGCCAGCAGAATGGCGCAGTCCTGCAGCAAGCCCGGCCCCAACCAGTCCGCCGGCAACCCTGCTTGAGGCCTGCAGAACAGCTCGTTCAAGTCATGGTGACGGACGCTGCGCACACCGGGCGGCACGGCGCCAGTGAGCCTATTGCCGCCTAGGCGCAGCCTTGCCAAGTTGCGCATTGCGCCCAAGGCTGCGGGGATGGGCCCGGTCAGGCGGTTTTCCCCAAGCCCAAGCTCCCTAAGCTCAGCCAGATCGCCCAACTGCACAGGGATGGGGCCAGTCAGAGCATTGCGGTCCGCGACGAATGCGCGCAGTTCGGCCAACCTGCCCATTGCCGGCGGAATGGGGCCGGTTAGGCGATTGCGGTCCACGAACAACTGCTCAAGGCGCTCCAAGGCGCTCAACTCCCTTGACAGCTCGCCGCTGAGCTCCATCCCGCTCAGCTGCAGCTGGGTCACCCGCAACGGCGCCTGGCCCAAAACCACGCCCAACCAAGATGGAATGGGCGTGGCCGGCCGCCAATTCAGCCGACCTTCGGCATCGAGTGCGTTCCGCGCCGCCAGCAAGGCGGTGCATTCCTGCAGCAAGCCGTTGTCAATCAATCCCCCTCCCGCACCCCATCCTCGCCCTTCAATCCGCCTCTCCCGGCCGCTTTCGGTCGGTGCCAAGCACAGCAGGCTTCGGTCAAGGTCATGGTCCGGAATCCGGCGCAATGCGGTCGGGATGGGACCACTGAGATCGTTGCCGGCGAGCATCAACCACCGCAGTCGAGGCAGTTCCCCCAACTCGGCGGGAACGGCGCCGCTCAATCGATTGCCGTCCAAAAACAGCCCCTCAAGATTGTCGAGCAAACCGAGCTCCGGCGGGATGGGGCCGCTTAAGTCGTTGTGGCCAAGCGACAGGCTTTTAAGATTTGCCAGCCGGCTCAGTTCGGGCGGGATGGGGCCGCTTAGGGAGTTGAAGGAAAGGCTCAGCGTGGCGAGTTGGTCCAATTGCGCAATTTCCGGCGGAATCCTGCCGTTCAGCGTTCTGCGCCAAGACAGCTCCAACCCAGTCACGCGGGGAGGCTCCCCGCCCAGGGTGACGCCGCGCCACGACCTAATGGGGTAAGGGTAGTCCCAACTCCAGAGATCCCCGGAATCCCCCGCCAGGGTACTGCGCAGGCCAATCAGGACGTTGCAGTCCATCACCAAACGAGGATTGGCGTCATTCAGGCAGGAGTGGCGCCCCGAGGATGCGGAGAGGAGGGATGCGCTTTCCTCCCCTTGGGGGAACTCGCCCGCAACCGGCGGCGAGGCGCCGTTCCCTTGCGCAGGCGCTTCATCCAGGGCTTCCGGCTGCGGGATGGCGACCGAGTAGATGACCGCGCCCGGCCCTTTGCCCAACCAAGGAGCTTCCGCCATGCCGGCGAGGGCTGCGCCCCAAAGCGTTTGCCGCCCGGTTTGGGCCCTGCTGCCAGTGTAGTCCCGGAAGAATCTGTCGATATAGCCTGCCGTGCCGGCGGGCAGCGGCGTAACCAGAACCGCCACGATGAGGCAGACCGCCGCCGCGACCATGCCGGCCAAGAGCCCCGCGCCCTGCCAACTGCGCAAGAGGCGGCGCCCTCCCCAATAGAGGGGGTAGGCCAACAGCAGGCCGCCAACCAGCGCGCGATGGCCGAAAATGACGCCGTTCACCACAAACAGCAGAAAAAACAGATGCGCCCACCAGTGTTGGCGCCGGCCGCCGTCGCTGCGGACAGTTGCCACTAGTCCAACGGCCAACACTAGGTAGCCTAGGATGGCGGCAAGGGTGTGGGCGTTGATGCTGGTGCTGGTGAAGTACAGCGGCAGCAGCAACAGCAGCGCCAACAGCAGCACGGGAACGACGCCCCTGGAGCGCGTCAAGGCCGGCCCGTTTTGGTGGCAAAAGAGAAAGACCACGCCGGCCAGCGGAATTGCCGCCCAATGGCGGACGCCCTGCAGGCTGAACGCGAACAACAGGCTGAAGCCGTAGAGAGCGAACAGGGCTGCGAAGCAGAGGAGCACCGGCCAAGCACCGGCCCGAACGCGCCCGCGCAGCAGGGTCAAGCCCATCAGCAGCACCACTGCCGCGAAGACCAGGTCCGTGACGCCGCCGGGAAAGTGGATGCGCAGCAGGTTCGCAAGCAGCAACAGGGCCAACAGCGCCAAGCTGTCGCCGGCAAAGGCCGCGCGCTCGGACAGCCGCCGAAGGCCAGCCCAGCCCCGGGTTGGCCAAAACCAACCTGCCTCGAAATTCATTGGTTTCCGTATAGGCTTTTAACCGGACGCCGAAACATCTTCAGCATGATCAACCCCCACAAAAGATCCAGTGGTTCGCGCCAACGCCTCCGCCAAACAGACAGTGAACGGCGGCTGAAAAAAACGCCGCAGCGGCAATTGCTCTTTCTCATGGCAATCCAACAGATTGAGCAATAGGATAACTTGATCAAACTTGGCGGCGCCAAGGCCGATGCGGACCAGCCGCCAAAGCCGGTCAGGCGGACGGGACTTTTTTGGAGATGATTGCAGATACAATCCAACCGCAGTGTCGGAGGAAACTGCAAAATCGGTGCTCTGCCTGCTGCCGCGCTTGTTTGACGCCCGCATCAGCCGGCGGGTGGACATGCTTAAGCAAGCGGGGTTCAGGGTCGAAGCGGTCGCGTTTGCGCGCGACCTTGATTCGGGAAAGGCGCCGGATTGCCCGACCACGCCGCTGGGCCGTGTGCGCCACGGCGCCTACGCCACCCGCGTGGCCAAGCTGCTGTCGGCAGTCGGCAAGACTAGACAAGCGGTGCGCCGCAGTGACCTTCTGTACGCCTTCAACGCGGATACGGCTCTTTTGGCGCTGCTCGCCAAGCGGGGCCTAGGCAAGCCCTTGGTGCAGGAAACCGCCGATATCCGCAACATCCAAGTCGCCGGCCCTTGGGGCGCCTTGGTGCGCGCCGTTGACAGGCGCATCGCTGAACGTTGCAGCCTTTTGGTGCTGACCACCGCCGGCTACGTTTCCTACTATCGGCGCTGGCTGGGCGTGGAAACGCCCGCCTTGGTGCTGGAGAACAAGCTCCCCGCCGCTTTCGCCGCCGAGGTTCGGAAGGCCAACCCGCCGCCGCTGAGGGAAGCCCCAGTCCACGGCCGGCCCTTGCGCATTGGTTGGTTCGGCATCCTGCGGGAGCCTTGGAACCTGCAGGTGCTCGAGGCGCTGACCCGCGCTGCGCCGCAAAGGTTCAGCGCCGTTCTGGCCGGCTACTTCGACCTCCCCATGCGCAAGGCGGGCATCAGCGAAGAATCGTTCAAGCAAGCCGTGAACAACCCAAACATCGAATACCGCGGCCCCTATTCGGCCCCAGACGACTTGCCGGCCCTGTACCAAAGCGTGGACTTGGTGCTGGACTGCTACCAGCCCAGCATTCCCGTCCGTTGGTCGCAAACGAACAAATACTACGAAGCCTGCCTGTTCGGCAAGCCCCTGATCGTCCGTTCCGGCTGTGCGGACGCCGAGCAAGTCGCCCGGCACGGCATCGGCCTGATCATTGAGGGGAGCAGCCCGCAGGAGGCCGCCAAGCAGATTGGCAACCAATCCGTGGAGGACTGGTTGTCCTGCCGCCGCAATCTGCACCGGCTGCCGCCTGAGACCTATGCACTCATCAACGAAGCCGCCTCCCTGGCCGAGTCCCTCCATGCCCTCGCCTCCCAAGCCGCCGAACCGGCTTCTGAACCTCGGGCGAATTGACAACCGCATTCAATTGCCCCGCCCGCCAGCCCAAGCTGCTATGCTTGATTCGGCGCCGGCCCTGGACGCCAAACAACCGCGCAATTGTTGATGGCCGAACGATCCTTGTCCCTAGACGCGCCCCACAAACCGGTTCCCGCCAGCGGGCGGGATGCGCTTGTCGTGTTGATGACGCAAGCGGGAGTGGCCGTCGCCGGCATCTTAAGCCAAAGCCTGCTCGCCTACGTTCTGCTGCCGGAGGGCCGAGGCGCCTACGCCGTTTGCGTCGCTTTCGCCACCTTGGCCGGCATGTCCCTGGCCTTCAGCGCGGATCTCGGCGCCCAGTTCTTCTCCATGACAAAACGGGTCGGCCTGTCCAAATGCCTAACCTTTGGGCTTGGCGTCAGCCTCGCCGGCAGCGCCGCGGCCGGCGTTGCGGCGCTGCCTTTCATCAACGCCGGCCTAGGCTTCTTTCAACAAGCGGAGGCCAGCGCTTTCCTGGCGTCCTTGCTGTTGATGCCCCTCGCCGGCTGCTCCTTCGCCGCCGAACTGCAGTTGGCCGGGTTGCGGCGTTTCGCGGCGCTGGCGCTGCACCTGTCGGTGCGCGCCATCGTAACGGTGTTGTGTACGATAGTGCTGGTTTGGCGGCTTGGCCTAGGCGTGGAGGGCGCCATTCTGGCCCTCTGCGCCGGGCATGCAGCCCTGCTCGCCGGCTGCTTACGGGACCTGGGCAAGAACATCGGCTTAAAGTGGGAATGGGCCTCACGCCAGGAATGCCGTCAAATGCTGGGCTACGGCCTAAGAAGCCACCCAGCGCGGCTGGGGGAACTGCTGGCGCCGCGCGTCGGCATCCTTGCCTTAGGGGTTCTTGGCGGCCAGACGGATGTTGGGCTGTTCGCCGCGGTCAGCGCCATCATGCTGCAACTGCACCTAATTGCGGACTCGGCGGGCATCGCCCTGTATCCCCGCACCGCCGCCGGCGGGGCGCAAGTTGCCGAGCTGGTCGGGCGCAGCCTGCGCCTCGCCTGCCTGGCCACCGCCGCGGCCTTGGTCGTGCTGCTTGCCGTCAGCACCCCGCTGGTTCGGCTGTTGCTGTCCGAAGCCTTCCTGCCGGCCGTGCCAATGATGTGGATTCTGGCGCCCAGCATCCTCGCCCTCTCCGCCACCACGCTGCTGACAACCTACTTCAAGGGCTTGAACCGTCCCGGGCTCTGCTCATGGGCCACTTGGTCGGGGCTTGCCGCCAACATCGCCTTTTGCCTGGCGCTGCATCCTCCGCTCGGCGCAGCGAGCGCAGCTTGGGGCCTGACCGCCGGGATGGCCGTGCGCACATTGTTCCTCAGCGTCGCCTTCCACCGGCACACCCGCCTTTCCCTGCGCGCCGTCTGGATGCCGAAACGCGCAGACTTCGCTTATTTCTCCGCTAGGAAATACGCCGTCTAGCCGGGCGGGCAACCTAATGACTGAGACCGACGGCCAGCCAAGCCGCTTAGGCGCCGCTCAGCGCCCTCCCATGCGCAGCCTGTTGGGAAGGGCCGCCCAACGCTTGGCCTTCGCCAACGACAGCGTAGCGCTGCTGGCCGCATTGTTGCTGGCGAACAGCCTACGCCTGCACTTCCCCGGCTGGGCCGTGGACCTGCTCTTCGGCGTTGTGACGGCGTTCTTGGGGATGTCCCTGTTCCGGGAGGGCGGCATTTTTGCGGCAGCGCCGCAGGGCCGCTTCCGGTTGCCGAGCGGCGCTTCCAAGCTGCTTTTCACGCCGCTCTGTTTTGCGGCGCTGCTGGCGTTGTACGGGGCGGGCCTCGTTTCCAACTTCAGCGGCCAAGGCCTGCGCAACTTCGCGGGCCTTGCCTGCATCGCCGTGATCTTTTTGTTCTGCCACCAGAATGGCTCGAAGCTGGCGCAAAGCCGAAGCGCCATTCTCCTGTTCTTGTTGAGCACACTGGCGGTTTTGCCCCTGTACTGGAGCTCAGCCGATGCGCATCCTGTGTTTTTATCCGTATATCTGGGGTACGCCCTGCTAGCCATCGGCATCCTGCTGGCGGCCCGCTGCAGGAGCAGGAACACGCAACATCTATGGGTACACGCCATCTTCCTTGCGGCCGCCGCGGTGGCCCTTGCATTCGGCAGCCGCGCCCTGATGCTGGCGATGCTCCTGGCCTTGGCCTTCCATTGGGGCGCCCACCGCCTTCTGCGCCGCCGCGGCGGCGCCTTGGCGCTGGCCGGCGGCGCCTTGGCGCTGGCCGGCCTCGTCTCGACGATGCTTGGCTCCTCGCGCATGCAAGAAGCTCTGTTGAACGCGGGTGGGCTTGGTTGGTCATACACTGGCGGAACACTCGACAGCGGGCGCCGGATACTCTTCCAGGCCTCCATGTCGGGCATCTTGGATGCGCCTTGGTTCGGCAACGGACCGGCCGCGGACGTCACCAAACTAGCGCCGAACGGCAATGCGTCGTTCAATCCACAGGAGCCCTACTGCCTGCGTTGGGCCAATCCGGAACTGCTGAACGACTGCGGCACACTGCTTAAGGCCCGCAGCATCCTGGCCGGCACCGATTTAGAGAGTCTTTGGACTTGGGACTTCTACCAACCCATCACCAATTGGGTTGGCGTTGAACTCGGCGGTTCGCCGCTGCGCGTTGTGGGCGTAAATCTGGCCCATAGTCACCTAAACGGCCAAATTCCGCCGGTGTTGGGGGAATTGCAGCAACTGTCCACCCTGCGCCTCGACCACAATTACCTATCCGGCCCCATCCCACCGGAGTTGGGGAAGCTGCGCAACCTGACCATTCTAGACCTCAGCCAAAACCACTTGACTGGACCAATTCCGGAAAAGTTGGGAAGCCTCGCCAACCTTGAAGAGCTGCGCTTGGACCACAATCGGTTGAGCGGCGACGTCCCCGAGGCTTTGACGGCGCTGGACAAGCTAAGGCGCATCAGCCTAAACGGCAACGACTTCGCTGCGCCTCCCCCATTGGCTCTGCACAGCATCCAACACGATTTTCATGACAGTCTGTTTTGCCTGCCGCCATTGTGGAAGTTTCCGCATCTGCTGCAAGACTGCACCGCTCTGCTGGAGGCGCGGGACACTCTGGCCGGCGGCGGCCGGCTAAACTGGCGGCACAGTCTGCCCATCGACCAATGGTGGGGCGTCGAGCTCGGCGAGCGTCCGGTGCGCATAGTTGGGCTGCATCTGTCCAAAGCAGGTTTAGTTGGACGCATTCCGGCGCAAATCGCCGCATTGGAGAGCCTTGTCCATCTGCATTTGCAAGACAACCACCTCAAGGGCGCAATTCCCGCCGAATTGGCCTTGTTGCCCAGACTCAAGGTGTTGCGCCTAGCTGGCAACGAATTCAATGCGCCCGTGCCGGCGGAACTGTGGGACACTCCAGACCACGACCTTGGCGCAGACCTCTACTGCGCATCCGGACCGCACATCGGCCCCGGCCTGCTTAAGGACTGCACCACCCTGTTGGCCATTCAGGGCGCCTTGGCCGGCGGGGGCAGGCTGGACTGGCGCAAATCCGCTCCCATTGGCTGGTGGAAAGGCATCGCCATAGAAGGCGACCCGCCCCGTGTGCAGAGCCTGCACTTGGGGGACAACGGCCTCAGCGGCCAAATTCCACCAGAACTCGGACAGCTGGACCAACTCGTCCAACTGCATTTGCACAACAACGAGTTGACCGGCCCCATACCTACGGAGTTGGCCAAGCTGCAAAATTTGGAATCTCTGCTTTTGTCCAACAACACGCTCAGCGGCACCCCGCCGCCCCTGCTCGCCGCCTTGTCGAATTTGCGGCAGCTGGATTTGCACGGCAACGATTTCGCCAACGGAGTGCCGCAGGCGTTGCGGGAGTCTGCGGACCGCAATCTCCATAGGAATTGGTTCTGCCCCATGTCGGCGCAGGCCGGTCTAGGCTTGGTTGCAGACTGCAACCTGCTGCTGGCGGTCAGGGACACCTTCGGCAACGGCGCGCTAAACTGGCGCCGGCATAGGCCCCTTGGCGCTTGGCAAGGCGTTAGGGTGGGCGGCAGCCCCGCACGTGTGCAGGCCCTTAGATTGCGCGGCGTGGAGCTTTCCGGGCGGATTCCGCCCGAGTTGGGACAACTGACCAAGCTGGACAGTCTGTTCTTGTCGAACAGTGCTTTGAAAGGCGCCATCCCGCCGCAACTGGGCAACCTCAGGAACCTCCGAGTGCTTCGCCTGAGGCACAACAGGCTGACCGGCGCCATCCCGCCGGAACTGGGGGCGCTCCCCAGCTTGGAGGTGCTGGATTTGCGCACCAACCACTTGGTCGGCGCCATCCCGCCGCAACTGGGCAACCTCAGGAACCTCCGAGCGCTTCACCTGCAGCGCAACAGGCTGACCGGCGCCATCCCGCCGGAACTGGGGGCGCTCCCCAGCTTGGAGGTGCTGGATTTGCGCACCAACCACTTGGTCGGCGCCATCCCGCCAGAACTGGGGACGCCCCTCGACTTGGAGAATCCGCAGCCCGTCCTAGCCCCCGCCGCACTCCAAGCGGACGAAGGCGCCGCCGGGCTTGAGCTGCTTTGCCAAGAGTTGGCGGATGGCAATCCGGGCCTGCAGGGGGACTGCGACTTGCTGCTGGCCATGCGGGACCGACTGGCCGGCTCGGCAATCCTGAATTGGGCGCGGACAACACCCGTCCGGTTCTGGCAGGGCGTCACCTTAGGGGGAACGCCCTTGCGCGTGACCGCGTTGGACCTATCCCGCTGGGGAGTCGACGGCGTCATCCCGTCGGAACTAGGCGGACTGGAGCAACTGATTTCCTTGCGCCTGCAGCGCAATGCCTTGACAGGCGCCATTCCCCCGGCGCTAGGCCAACTGGCGCATCTAGAGGAACTGCTGCTCAGCGGCAATGCCCTCACTGGCTCCATTCCAAGGCAATTGGGGCGCCTAGGCCGGCTGACCGCATTGCATCTGCGCCACAACCACCTGCAGGGCGCCATTCCAGCGGAACTTGGCGAACTGACCAGCCTGCGAACCTTGGCGCTGGACGGCAACGATCTGACAGGGCCGATTCCGGCGGAATTGGGCGACCTGCTTGATTTGGAGGAGCTGTTGGTCGGCAACAACAGGCTGCGCGAGGCGATTCCGGCGAGGGTGCTGGCATTGCCCCAACTGTCGGTGCTCTGGTCGGACGCTCCCCCCGCAGGTTCTGCGCTTGAAGAAGGGCAACTTGTTGATGCAGGCGAATCGCCATCGCAAGCCAAGCTGTTCTGCAGCCCCCACTTGGGGGTTGGCCTGCACAAAGACTGCACCACCCTGCTGGAGCGGCGCGACATACTGGCCGGCGACGCCGACCTAAACTGGCGTCCATCGGTTCCCATAAGCGCTTGGCGAGGCGTTACGATCGGCGGCCATCCGCCCCGCATCACGGCGATCGGGTTGCCATACGCCAACCTAAGCGGGCGAATCCCAGCAAGATTAAGCAGATTGCAGCAGCTCCGTTCGCTACGCTTGGAAGGCAACCAGCTCACAGGCAAAATTCCTGCAAGATTGGCAAGACTGAACCACTTGGAAGTGTTAACGCTGGACGGCAACAAGCTCACCGACGCCGTGCCCCTTGATTTGTCCTACCTTCCTCGCCTTCGGCAACTGGGGCTCAGCAACAACCGCCTAGTTGGCTCAGTGACGAAAACGCTGGAAAAGATGGATTTCAGCTCATGGCGGCAGCTGAATCTCGGCGGCAACGACTTCACTGACTGCCTAACGCCGGAATTGCACGGCCTAGCCGACCGCCGCTTGGAACTGGACCTGCGCTGCGACCCGTCGCCTTGGAGCAAACCCCGCTTGCTTGAGGATGCAGCCGTTTTGATGGGCATAAAGAGCATCCTGGCTGGCGACGTTGAATTGAACTGGCGCTACAACCGGCCCCTCCGCTCATGGCAGGGCGTTTCCATAGGCGGCAGACCAATGCGCGTGGCGGCGTTGGACCTGTCCCGGATGGGGCTGAACGGCAGCATCCCACCGCAACTAGCAACATTGGATGCGCTTGTTCACTTGCAGCTAAACGACAATCGGCTCACCGGCGCCATCCCGCCGGAACTGGGCCGGCTCATGGATCTGCGAACGCTCAGGCTGGACGGCAACGCCTTAGCCGGCTCGATTCCGAAGCAGTTGGAGAACCTGCATCGGCTGCGGGACGTGCGCTTGGAGGGCAATCGGCTCACCGGCTGCCTCAGTGATGTCAGAACCTCCCCACTGCGTAGCTCCCTCTCTCTAAACCAGCATCCCCTTTGCGACCCATGGACCGATAAAATAAGGCCCGTGGGCCGCCAAATTCATCGACTGAACAGCCTTCTCAATCCAACCACGAAGCCAAGGCTGGCGGAAAGCTCCCACAACCTCTTCCTGCACATCGGCCTGCAGTCCGGCTTGGTTGGCCTTGGCGCTGCGGCGCTGTTGTGCCTGTCCCTGATCTTCAATCTGCGCCGCCGCGGCGAAGGGCAGGTGACGCCGGTGCAGTGCTTCACCGCCGCCAGCGCGTTCACGGCCATCTTCTACAGTGCATTCGAAGTCTTCCTGCTGCAGCATTTCCTGTCCGCAGCCGTCTTCGCCTGGGCCGCCATCGGCATTGGAACCGGCTTGCACGACGGGTGCGCCGGCAAGCCTAGGCTGCCGCAACGAGGGCATCAGGAATGAACATACTAGTCACAGGCGCCGGCGGCTTCATCGGCCATCACCTAGTCAACCGTTTGCAGGCGGAAGGGCATCGGGTGCGGGGCGTGGACCTCAAGCACCCGGAGTTCGCGCCAACTGCGGCGGATGAGTTCCAGATCGCGGATCTGCGCCAATACGAGAACTGTGCGAAGGCCGCGGCAGGGATGGATGACGTCTATCATCTGGCCGCCGACATGGGCGGCATCGGATACATCACGGCGCACCACGCGCTGCTGACGCGCAACAACATCCTGATCGACAGCCACATGCTAGAGGCCGCCCGCAACCGCCAAGTGCGCCGCTATCTTTACACCAGTTCCGCCTGCGTCTATCCCAGCTTTGCACAGGAGAGAGCCGACGCAGCGCCCCTGCAGGAGGCCCAGGCCGTGCCGGCGGACCCGGAAAAGGGCTACGGCTGGGAGAAGCTGTTCGCGGAGCAACTGGCGCTGTACTACCACGAGGAGTTCGGGTTGGACATGCGGCTGGTGCGCTTCCACAACATCTACGGCCCCCTTGGCGCCTACCAAGGGGGCAAGGAGAAGGCGCCGGCGGCGGTCTGCCGCAAGGTCGCCTTGGCGAAGGATGGCGACGGCATCGAAATCTGGGGGGACGGGCGGCAAACCCGCAGCTTCTGCTACATAGACGATTGCATTGAAGGGTTGCGCCGCATCATGGAGAGCGGCTGCACCAACCCCGTCAATCTCGGCACGGACGAGTTGGTCAGCGTCAACGGCTTGGTGGACGCGGTGTGCGAGGCGGCCGGCAAGCGCTTGGCCAAAAGGCATGACCTCGGCAAGCCGCAAGGTGTGCGCGGCCGCAACAGCGACAACAGCTTGCTGAAGAGCACACTCGGTTGGCAGCCGGAAACGCCCCTGCGGGAGGGCGTCAAAACCACCTATGCCTGGATTGCCGCACAGTTGGCGGCGCAAGGCCAGGGCGGGCGGTGAGCTGGGCGGGCGCCGACCGCCGCCTCCCGGTCGGCGCTAGCCGCCCAAGCTCGACAGGCCGCTAGCCGCCGGCGCTTGGTTGTCTTGGATGGAATACTGGGGGGGGGGGGGGGCGGCGTAAGAACTGCGGCGCTTTGATCAATGGCTTAAGGAACGGCACAAGCTCCCCGCCCCGCAAGCGGTTCGCCCGCCACGACTGGGCCACCTCCCTGTTCGCCTTGAACACGTTGCTTATTGAACGGTTGGACATGCCTCCCGGCGCCATATGCACCAGCACACGGTTCAAATAAAAGGACGCAACATGGTGCTTGAGCAGCAGCCGCATCTGCAGGTCATAGTCGCTGGCGATGGCGAAGTCCATGTTGAACAGGCCATATTCCTCATAAACGCTGCGGCGCACGAAGAACGCAGGATGCGGCGGACGCCAGCCCAGCCGCCATTTGAAGCTGCGGTTTGCGCCGGACCGCCAATAGCGGATCATCCTGCCGTGATCGTTCACATAGCTCAGATCCCCATAACAGACCCGCATTTGAGGACGCTGCTGGAAAACAGCCGCCACGTCGCGCAGCACATAGGCGTCGGCATAACGGTCATCGGCGTTCAGAATGCCCACCACATCACCGCTCACCCGCCTGATGCCTTTGTTCATGCCGTCGTATATGCCTTGGTCCGGTTCGCTGACCAAGACGTTGAGCCTGTCCTTGTAGCGCTCCAAAACGTCGAGCGTGCCGTCATCCGAGCCGGCGTCTATGACGATCAGCTCCAATTCGTGGTCATGCTGCTGATTGAGAATGGAGTCCAAGGCGCGGGCAATCCGGACATCGTTGTAAACCGTAGTGATGATGGAGATTTTCAAGGGTCTTGCGGGTAAGGAAGGAGCTTGCGGCAAGGCGGGAGCAGAGGCCCTCGACTGCCGGGGCGCGAAGAAGCCGGTGCCCCAGCAGACATGCATGATGATCAGGACCAACGGCGTCAGCAGCGGGGCGCTGCGCCGGCGCAAAGCCAAAACCGCCGAGCCCAGCAGCAGGACCAAAAGGTAGCCCAGCGGCAGCAGCGCGGCGCTGGACAGCAACATCGAACCAGCGGCTGCGCCGCCAAAAACGGCGAACAGGCCGCCAACCAAGGCCTGCAGCGCCGACAGGCCCAGCCCAGCCGTCAACAAGGGCACCAACGCCTGCCGCAGGCGCAGCGACCGGGGATGTTCGTGCAACATCTCCCGCTTCCAATAGCCGTATTCAAAATACTGCCGGGCCAAGGCCGTAAAATTGCTGCGGGGGACGTAGCCGGATGTCAAGTTCGGGTCGAACCACACCAATTCCCCGCGCTCGCGCAGGCGCCAGTTCAGTTCATAGTCCTGATTGCGGATGAATCTGTTGTCGAACCCGCCCACCGCCTGCAGGGCGCTGCGGCGGAAAACGCCCAAATAGACGGTGTCCACCGGACCTTCCTCGCCACCCACGCGGTAGCGGGCGTCCCCCGCCCCCAAGGGCGAGTTGAAGACCAGCCGCAGCGCCCGGGCGAAGGCCGTGCTGCCCCCCAAGGGAACCTGCAGGCCGCCCACATTGGCCGCCCCGGTGCGCATCAGCGTCCGCACCGCCCGCTCGATGTAGCCGGGCGGCAGAATCGAGTGCGAGTCGCAACGCACGATGGTCTCGTAGGCAGCCGCGCGCCAAGCCAAGTTGAGCGCCGTCGAAGTGCTGCGCTGCGGGTTCGCAAGCACCCGAAATTGCGGAAAGCGCCGAGCGATCATCTCGGCCGCCTCCGGCCCGTCGGAGCCGTCGGCGACGATCACCTCCATCGGCCCGGCGTAGTCCTGGCTTGCCACGGAATCCAAGGCGTCCGCCAACAGGGCCTCTTCGTTGTACACCGGCACTATCACGGACACCGGCGGCAGTGGCGCCGCAGCGCTGCATGCTTCGGAATTCCGCACCATCGGCGGCGATTGGGCTGCACCCATGGATGGCTTAACTGGCTTGCCAAGCGGCGAGGGAACGGAATATACCATGCTCTCGCATCCATTCATAACCACCTCTCTCTCCTTTCCCCAATCCCCGCATGAAGATCGCTTGGCGGCCCGCTGCTAAGCGGGACGCCCGCGCTCCTAGGCGGCAGACCTTCGTAAGTGCCGCAATCATGCAATTGCCGGAAAAAACCTTGCACGGCACCCCTTGCAACGCGCTGCAACGATTCCTTAAGCGGGGACTGGGGCAACCTAAATTTCCCCTTGCCATCGGCGCGAATATGCGTACCATGCGCCGCCATGAGCATCGGCGACAGCTGGTTTTTTCGCACCCGTTACTTTGGCCGCGCCACGGTGACGTAGCCCCCTTTTGTCGAGGCAATGAACGGAAGGCGGCCACGGCGGGCGCCTTCCCTGCAAGGCAAGGCCCCGCTAAGAGGATGCGCGGGGCTTTTTTATGCCCGCTCGTCAGCAAGGCCGCGGTTTAGGAGATTGCAGCCATGTCCGAATTGGAGAACATCAACGTGGAGCAGCTTGACGTGCTGGTCACGCCGGAGCGGTTGAAGGCGGAATTGCCGGCCTCCGCCGCCGTGCGGGCCAGCGTGCAGCGGGCGCGACGGCGGGTGAACGCCATCCTCAACCGCCAGGATCCGCGGCTGCTGGTGGTGGTCGGCCCCTGCTCCATCCACGATCTGAAGGCCGCCAAGGAGTACGCCGCCCAACTGGCCAAGCTGGCCGTGCAGGTGGATGACGCCCTGCTGCTGGCCATGCGCACCTACTTCGAGAAGCCGCGCACCACCGTCGGCTGGAAGGGCCTCATCAACGACCCCTACCTCAACGACAGCTTCCACATAGCGGACGGCCTGCAAATCGCCCGTCGCCTGCTGCTGGACTTGGCGGCCTTGGGTCTGCCGCTGTGCACCGAAGCGCTGGACCCCATCACGCCGCAGTACCTGCAGGACCTGATCGCCTGGTCCGCCATCGGCGCCCGCACTGCGGAATCCCAAACCCATCGGGAGATGGCCTCCGGCCTAAGCTCCGCGGTGGGCTTCAAGAACGGCACCGACGGCGCCTTAACCGCCGCCGTCAACGCCATGCGCTCGGTGGCGAAGCCGCACCGCTTCCTGGGCATCAACCCGGCTGGGCAAGTGTCCGTCATCAAGACCCGAGGCAACCCCAACGCCCACATCGTGCTGCGCGGCGGCAGCAAGGGCGCCAATTACGACCGGGACAGCATCCGCGCCTGCGAGCGGGAACTAAGCGCCGCCGGCCTGCAGCCCGCCATCATGGTGGATTGCAGCCACGCCAACTCCAACAAGCGGCCGGAGGCGCAGCCGGACGTGGCCCGCGCCGTGCTGCGGCAGGTGGTCGAAGGCAATTCATCCATCGTCGGCCTGATGCTGGAAAGCCACCTGCACGGCGGCAGGCAGCCCATCCCCAAGAACTTGGAGGAGCTGCGCTACGGCGTGTCCGTCACCGACGGCTGCATCGGCTGGGCGGCAACCGAAGCGCTGCTGCTTGAGGCGGCGGACACCCTGCGCCCCCTGCTGGCCCGGCGGGTGGCCTAGGGCCGCCGGGCCGCCTTTTTGCCCCCGCGCAGACCGACCGCGGGAGCGGTTGCCGCTCCTACAGGAACAAGCAGGCTGGTCAGGAAGGCTTTTGTGCGGACGGCGCTGCCGACCGAGCGGCATTGCAACCCGCTCGCCCCCTCCTCCCTGCACCTTTCCAAACTAGCTGCACATGGCCTCTAGCCTTCATGTTGCTGGACAGGCGGCTGCGGCCATTGCGTTGGCCGGGCGACGTACCGGCTGAATCAAACGAACAAGCAACCATGCCGGGCAGACAGGCCCGCGGAGCAAGCGCACTGCACAGTGGCTTAGCTGTCTGCTGAAAAACCGCATGGCCGTAGGCCACAGGAGAGTCTATCAGCGGACTCCAACCCCCGGATAGGGATCGCCCGGCCCGCCGCCGCGGCCCCGGGAACGCGGGCTTTCCGCCGGCGGGCGGGGCGCCCGCCCTCTTAAGAATCAGGCTGTCGCAAGTCCTGCAATCACGCAATCGCCGGAAAAATCCTTGCACGGGGCGCCTTGCAACGCGCTGCAACGATTCCTTAAGCGGGGACTGGGGGTTCGCCCGGGCGCTTGAATTCGCCTTGGGCGAATGGGAGAATGCCGGCGTCAACCCAATCCGGCGGTCAAGCACCTAGGAATTCACAAATCGCCCAAGGCTGGAGTATGGCGACGATGGTTACCCAGCGAACGCGAACCGACATATGGATGTGCCTCTTCGATCTTAAACGCACAATCCGCTACTATGAGGCGCTTGATGTGCGCTACCACCATCGGCACTCGCTCACCTTGCTGTTTCTGGCTGGCGGCGTCGGCGGTTCCCTAACAACAGCCCTAACGGACTTGATTCCAACCGCCCTGGTCCCCGCGGTGCAGTCAATTGCCGCAGCCCTCACCGCCGTGGCGACGGCTTGGGTCTTCATCGCCGACTACGCCGCCAAAGCCGAGGTCGCCAACATGATCCACCATCAGTGCGTTGAGGTGGAAGTCGATTTGTCGAACCTGTGGGCGGCTGTTGAAGACCCCAGCAAGGCGGATGAAGCGGAAGCGAGGCGGAAATTCAATGCCTTGCAAGCCCGGTTGAACGCCGTGACCAGCCGCGCCGGCAACGCAAAGCTGCAAGTCGATCAAAAACTCAACGAGGAGTGCGAGGTCGTCGCCAAGAAAATCATGGTGGATGAATATGCCCACTGAACAATCGCCGCTGGCGCCAATTAAAGAAGAATCAATGCCTAGCCGGCCAGGCAAGGTGCTGCCGCCACCTCCGCCGCCATCGAAGTCCTAGAGAACGCGATCTTGGAGTCCGCCCGACATTCCGCGTTTTGATGCTGCGGAGCCTAGCGCCATGACGACCCCGGCGGCGCCGCTCGATCTTGACGATGCGCTGCAGCGCATCCTTGACGAGGTGTCGGTGCCTAGGGTGCGCGAACGGGTCGATGTTGAGCGGGCCTTGGGCAGGGTGGCGGCGGAGGATTGCCTAGCCGCCACCGACCTGCCGCCCTTCCCCGCCTCCGCCATGGACGGCTACGCCTTCAAGTGGCGTCCGCACCTCGGCGGCCTGCGCATCATAGGCACCAGTCTGGCCGGCCATCCGTTCAACGGTGCGGTGGGCGCAGCGGAGGCGGTGTACATCACCACCGGCGCCGCCCTGCCGGCCGGCTGCGACACGGTGGCCATGCAGGAGGACTGCGCGGTTGCGGAAGACGTTGTGCGCATCGAAAACCCCGTCCGCCAAGCCGACAACGTGCGCCAAAAGGCTCAAGACCTAAGGCGCGACGACGTGCTGGCCGAACGCGGCCGCTGGCTTGGCCCCTTCGACATCGGCGCGTTGGCGGCGGCGGGAGTGGCGGCGGCGCCCGTCTTCGCGCGCCCGCGCATCGCCGTCTTCTCCAGCGGGGACGAGCTGCAGCAGCCGGGCGCCGCCCTCGCCTACGGCAACATCTACGACTCCAACCGCTACGCCATCGCCAGCCTGCTCCGCCAACTGCCGGTGGAGACGGTCAACCTAGGCGTCCTGCCCGACGACGCAGCGGCCATCGCCGAGGCTCTGCGGCGGGCCGGCGACGACTGCGGGATGATTCTCACCAGCGGCGGCGTCTCCGTGGGGCAGGCGGATTGGGTGAAGTCCGCCATCGAGTCCTTGGGCCGCCTGAGCTTCTGGCGCCTGAACCTCAAGCCCGGCAAGCCCTTGGCCTTCGGGCGCATCGGCAACGCCTTGCTGCTCGGCCTGCCGGGCAACCCAGTGTCCGCCATCATCACCTACCTGCTGCTGGCCCGCCCGGCGATTCAGGCGCTTTGCGGCATGCAGCCGCAGCCGCCGTTCAGCGTCCACGCCCGACTGACCGAACCGGTGCGCCACAAACCGGGCCGGGAGGAGTACCAGCGCGGCGTCCTGGCCACAACGGAGGGGCGGGCGCTGGTGCATGCCACCGGCGACCAAAGCTCCAACCGCATGAGCGGCTTCGGCGCCGCCAACTGCCTGATCCGCATCCCCAAAACGGCCGGCGATCTGGCGCCGGGAAGCCAAGTGGACGTTCTGCCGTTCCGGGGTTTAATCTAAGGGGCGAAGCGCCGCAGCGAGCTCGCCCTGCACGGCCTTGACGTCCCGGCCGCCGTCCACCGCCAAGTAGCGCAAGCCGCCGCGCTGCGCTCGGTTCCTGTAAAAGGCGATCAGGGGCTGCGTCTGCCGCCGGTACACCGCCAAGCGCTCGCGCACGGTGGCTTCCCGGTCATCGTCGCGCTGCATCAGTGGCTCGCCGGTTGCGTCATCTAAGCCGGCGGTGCGGGGCGGGTTGTGCAGCACATGATAGACGCGCCCGCTGCCCGGATGAACCCGCCGCCCGCTCATGCGCTCGATGATCTCCGCATCGGCCACGCCGATCTCCACCACCGCATCCAGCCGCACCCCAGCGGACTCCAGAGCCTCCGCTTGGGGAATGGTGCGGGGAAAGCCGTCGAACAAAAATCCGGCTTGGCAGTCCGGTTCGGCGATGCGCTCCCGCACCAAGGCGGTGATGAGGTCGTCGGAGACCAAGGCGCCGCTGTCCATGATCCGCCGCACCCGCCGCCCCAACGCACTGCCGGACTGCACCGCCGCCCGCAGCATGTCGCCGGTGGAAATCTGCGGAATGCCCAAGGAGCCGCAGATGAACTGCGCTTGGGTGCCCTTGCCGGCGCCCGGCGGGCCAAGCAAAACTATCTTCACGGCGGAACGATGATCATCGACGTTGGCAATGGCCGCAGCATAGCATCCAAGCCGGCTGCAAGCACCGCCAAGGCCCTAGCCGAGAGAGTTGCGCTGTTGTCCCACCGGGTGAAAGTGCCGTTTTAGCGTGGGGTGAAAACATGGCGAATGCGCATTCCAACGCCTCGCAAGCCCGCATTTCTTCATTGAAAAGTGGGGTAAAAATATTTTCGGATGCCTGCAAACCCTTATGGAATGCGGGTTCTGGAACAGCGCAACTCCCTTCCCAGCCGGCCGGATTCACCCAGCCGGCCGCGGTGCGCAGGTTTGGCATCCCGGGCGCTTCGGCAGTTTGAAGGCGCGCCACTCGGCGCGCTTGCCGTCATAGCAAAGCACCCGGCCAACCAGAGGCTCGCCGACGCCGCAGATGAGCTTGACCGCTTCCATGGCCTGCACGGCGCCTATGACGCCAACCAAGGGCGCGATGACCCCGTTCTCGGCGCAGTTCAGGGCCTCCTCGGCACCGTCCGCATACAGGCATCGGTAGCATGGGGAAGCGGCATCCCCGGGGTTGAACACCGCCACCTGCCCTTCCCAGCGGATGGCGGCGCCGGACACCAACGGCTTGCCCGCCCGCCAACAGGCGTCGTTGAGGGCGAAGCGGGTGGCTTGATTGTCACTGGCGTCCAAGGCCAGGTCCACCCGGCGGAGCACCCCGTCCAAGCTGCTTGGGCCCATGCGCTCCACGACGGCCTCCGCCTCGATGCGCGGATTGATGGCGGCCACGGCGGCCTGCGCCGAAGACGCCTTGGCCCGGCCGATGGAGGCGTTGCCGTGGGCGATCTGCCGCTGCAGGTTGGAAAGCTCCACCTGGTCGTCGTCAGCCAAAATAAGCTTGCCGACGCCGGCCGACGCCAAGTACAACGCGATGGGCGAGCCCAACCCCCCCAAGCCCACCACCAACGCAACGGCCCGGCGCAGCCTTTCCTGCCCCGCCGCATCCACTTCCGGCAACATGAGCTGGCGACTGTAGCGAAGCAGTTCGTCGTCGTCCATGTAAGATCCGTTCCCACCCTTAAGAGCGCCGCCCCATTTTAGCCTTGCGTTATATTCCGCAACCCAAGGCCCCGCTCGACCGTTCAGTTGCGGCAAGCCGCTTCAATGGGATTGGACGCAATGGCCAATGGCCTCTTCCGCACAGCCGCCTAGGTTTCTGGTGCTGGCCGCCGGCGTCGGCGCCCGGCTGCGCCCGCTGACCCACTCCCGGCCCAAGGCGCTGGTCGAAGTCGGCGGGGCGCCGCTGTTGGACCGCTGGTTTCGCTGCATCGAGCGCTTTTGCGACCGGCCCGTTGAAGTTCTCGTAAACGCGCACCACCTGCATGAACAGATCGCCGACCGGGTGGCCGCCTACGCCCGGCAATCCAAGTCGCGTTGGGCCGTTGCGCACGAGCCGTCACTGCTTGGCACGGCGGCAACGTTGCGCAAGCATGCGGACTGGCTCAACGGCGCCACCGCCAGCATCGTGATATACGCCGACAACTATTCGAGCATTGATCTGCGGCGCTTCTGGGCCGATCATGTCGCTTGGGGGGCGGCGGCGACCATTGCGCTGTTTCGCGCCAGAACGCCCCAAGCCTGCGGAATTGTGGTTCTGAACGAAAACAACTTGGTGGTTGATTTCCAAGAGAAGCCGCAGGCGCCGGCCGGCAACTTGGCGAACGCCGGCGTCCTAGCCTTCCAAGCGCGGGCTCTCGAATTCCTGCTCAAGGAGCAAGACCGGGATTTGGGATACGATGTGCTGCCCCGTTTGGCGGGCGTCGCCGCCGGCTGGCCAATGGACGGCTTTCACTACGACATAGGAACCAAGCAGGACCTCGCCCTGGTCAGGCGCAGGGTGCGCGCCGGGGAGCTGGACTGATGCCGTCCGCCGCCGCCAACAGCGCCGCACCGGCCGCCGAGTTCGTTTACGGCGCCAACCGGGACTTGGCCAGCAACATCGACTCCCACCTGTTTGTCATCGCTCCAAACAACAGCGGCTCAACCTTTCTGAGCAATGCGCTGGCAACCTGCCTAGCCGCTTGGAGCCTTCCCGAAGAGGGCCAAAAAATCCCCGGCTACGTTGGCCCCGTCACCACGCGGGGGCCGGACTTGGCCATTTGGGCGGCGGAGCGGCGCAGCCTGCGCCTGTTCGCAGACCCGCGGCGCCACGATTGGCCGCGCACCCGCAAGGCTTGGTATTTCCACGCTCGGGCGCGCAGCCCGGAGGCTTCGGTGTTCGTTGCCAAGTCGTCCCAGCAGGTTCTGCAGGTGGGCCAGCTCGCCGAGCATTTCCACAACGCCAAGTTCCTGTTCATGGTGCGCAACCCTTACGCCGTGTGCGAAGGGATTTGCCGAAACCACCGCCGTCGATTCGGGCGGCAAACCCAGCAGCCGGCGGAGGCCGGGGGGCGGAGCTTGGAGGAGCGGGCCGCGGCGCATGTCCTCAACTGCCTCATCCAGCAGCGCTGCAACATCAAGGCATACGGGGACCGCGGTTTTTTCTTCACCTACGAGGCAATGTGCGCGGCGCCGGAGCAGGTGGCGCAAGGAATACAGTCGCTGGCGCCGGAGCTTGCCGACCTGAACCTGCGCCGGCGCCTGCCCGTCAAAGGCCGGTACTTCGAGACGCTCACGGACATGAACGCCCGCCAAGTCGCCCGCTTGACCGCCGAGCAGCTATCCATCCTCAGCCGAGCGTTGCAAAAACGTCGGGACGTTTTGGACTACTTCGGCTACCAAGTGCGGAGCGCCTGAGCGCACCGGCGTCGCTTGGCGGCCGGTTCGGCAAGCAATCTTCCGAACCTAGCCCGTGCGCGCTGGCGCGGGGGCGGCCCATTTTAGGACACGGCAAAAGCAGGCTGCGCATCCACTCCAGGCACCAGTTGTGTGCGGAGCTGGCGGGAACCCACTCCACGGTGACGGAGAACGTCCGCGAGGAGGACTGCCCGTAGGGGTCCCCGCGGCGGTCACGGTGGCGCGGGCGGCACCCTCCGCGCCTTCGTCGTTGGCGTCCAGCACCAGCCGGCCGCCGTCGACGCGGACGCCGAACAGGGCCGGGCTGTCCGTGAAGGCCCCGTAGGACAGCGCCTCGCCGGCCCCGGTCGGGACGAACAGTGCGCCAGCGGCAGGAGCGCCCGGTCGCCATCCGCCAGCAGGGCCGCCTCCGGCACCGGCCCGGTGATCCTCGGCGGCGCCTTGAACAGCGCCAGCGGCGGGTCGGCCCGCAGGGCCAAGCCCTGAAAGCATGTGCAGTGGGGGACATTGCAGCTTTGGACTTCTCATTCCGGCGATTGGCCGTTATGCTGTGCAGCTTGGTGAATCAATGAAGCGCGGGAGGCGCAGATGGCGGAGGCAACTCAACAGGCGGAATTTTCAGGTGTGGCGGCAACGTCCTTTACGGAAACGCCCTTGCAGCGCGTGCAGCGGCTAAAGGACGTGATCCGCGAAGGCGGCGACGAGGCGCAAAAGGTTCGCCGCCTGCCGGCGGAGACGGCGGACATCCTCATCAATGAAGGGTTTTACCGCTTCACCCTGCCCCCCGAACTCGGCGGCGAGAACGCCAGCATACGCGAAACCATTGAGGTGCTGGAGGCCATGGCCGCCATTGACGGCTCCGTGGGCTGGAACGTCATGATCGGCTCCGAAATCAACGCCATCGCCGCCGGCGGCATGGACCCGGACATCGCCCGCACGGTCTATCTGGACAATCCCCGCGTCATCATGTGCGGCGGCGGCGGTCCCGGCACCAAGCCCTCCTTCGCCGTCAAGCAGAAGGACGGCAGCTACTTGGTCTCCGGCCAGGTCACCTTCCAAAGCGGCTGCCACAATGCCGAGTGGTGCTTCATGGCCGCGCCCATCGTCGAGGAAGGCGAACCCCTCGTCGGGGAGGACGGCAACCCCATCGTCCGCATGTGGTTCCTGCACCGCAGCGAATGGGAGATCGTCGATACCTGGAACATGGCCGGGCTGCGCGGCTCCGGCAGCCACGACGTGCGGGCCGAAGGCGCCCGGGTGCCGAAGCATCTGACCGGCGTTGAACTGTTCAGCGTCCCCGCCCACTACCCGAACCCCGTGTTCCGCATTCCCGTCGCCCTGCGCCTTTCCTTCAACAAGGCGGCGGTGGCCCTTGGCGTGGCCCGCGGCGCCCTGGACGCCTTCGCCGACCTCGCCCAGAACAAGATCCCCCTGCTTACCGCTTCGGCGTTGAAGGACAAGCCCATCGCCCACTACCGAATGGGCGAAGGGGAGGCGAACCTGCGGGCGGCCAGGGCCTTCCTGATGGAAACCATGGACGACGTGGCGAAGGAGCTCGAAGGCGGCCTGCCCACCCCGGGTCCGCAGACCACCAAGCTGGCCCGCCTGGCCTGCATCCATGCAGCCAACGTGGCCATGCATGTGGTGGACAGCGTCCACAACGCCGCCGGCACCACCAGCCTGCGCATGGACTGCCCCCTGGAGCGCAAGCTGCGCGACGCCCACGGCTGCGCCACCCACCGTTGGGTGGCGCATCCCCTGTACGCCGAGATCGGCAAGATGTACTTGGGCCACCCCGGTTTGCCGGAGCTCTCCGGGGAAGGCGAACCGCAAGTCAGCAAATAGGCCGGATGCGCGGCGGCCGGCAAGGGCGCCACGCCAAGCATCCGATGGGAAACCGAATCAACAGCAACTAAGGAGAAGCCAATGGCAGCCTATTTCGTCCTGCAGTACAAGGTGAACGACCCCGCCCTGTACAAGGAGTACCAAGGCGGCGCCGGCCCCACCATTCAGGCCCACGGGGCCGAACTGGTGGCCTTTGACGCAGCCGCCGAAACCCTGGAGGGCGCACCCCCAGGCCCGCAGACCGTGATCCTGAAGTTTGCCTCCACGGAGGCGCTGAAGGCCTGGTATGAATCCGAGGAGTACCAAGCCGTGGTCGGCAAGCGGCTGGCCGCCACCGAAGGCTTTGGCGTCATCTCGCAAAGCATGAACTTGGGATAGCCCAAACAACCAATCAAGAACCAAGGCGCACCATCCCGCGCCAATACGAACGGAGGAAACGCCATGAGCAATCGGCAGAAGTTCTACATCAACGGTGAGTGGATGCACCCTTCCACCAGCGCGACCCTGGAAGTCATCAATCCGGCCACCGAGGAGGCCATAGACATCATCGCCCTCGGCGGCCCGCAGGACGTGGACAGGGCGGTGGCCGCCGCCAAGGCCGCCTTCGAGACCTATTCCCAAACCAGCCGCGAGGAGCGGGTGGCCCTGCTGGAGCGCATCATCGCCACCTACAGCGCCCGCATGGGCGACGTGGCGGCGGTCATCAGCCAGGAGATGGGCGCCCCCATGCCCTTGGCCAAGGCGGCCCAGGCACCGGCTGGGCTGGGCCACTTCATGACCACTCTCGAAGTCCTCAAGACCTACGAGTTCGAGGAGGACATGGGCACCTCCCACATCGTCAAGGAGCCGGCCGGCGTGTGCGGCTTCATCACTCCTTGGAACTGGCCCATCAACCAGATCGCCTGCAAGGTGGCGCCGGCCTTGGCGGCCGGCTGCACCATGGTGCTGAAGCCCTCCGAGGTGGCGCCCTTCAACGCCATCCTGTTCGCCGAGGTCATGGACGAGGCCGGCGTGCCGCCGGGCGTGTTCAACCTAGTGAACGGGGACGGGCCGACGGTGGGCGTCGCGCTGTCCTCCCACCCCGACGTCGACATGATGTCCTTCACCGGCTCCACCCGGGCCGGCGTTGAAGTGGCCAGGAACGCGGCGCCGACGGTCAAGCGGGTGGCCCAGGAGCTGGGCGGCAAGTCCGCCAACATCATCCTGGACGATGCGGACTTCCAAAAGGCCATCGCCCGGGACGTGTTCGGCATGTGCATGAACTCCGGCCAGTCCTGCAACGCCCCCACAAGGATGCTGGTGCCGATGCAGCGCATGGACGAAGCCGCCGCCATCGCCAAGGCCGCCGCCGACAACGTGAAGGTGGGCGACCCTGGCGCGGAGGGCACCACCATCGGCCCGGTGGTCTCCGAGGTCCAGTTCAACAAGATTCAGCGGCTGATCGAAAAGGGCATTGAAGAGGGCGCTAGGCTTGAGACCGGCGGGCCGGGCCGTCCGGACGGGCTGAACCAAGGCTACTACGTCAAGCCCACGGTGTTCTCCCACGTAACCAACGACATGACCATCGCCCGGGAGGAGATCTTCGGCCCGGTGCTGTCGCTGATCGGCTACCAAGACGACGAGGACGCCGTGCGCATCGCCAACGACACGGTCTATGGGCTGTCCGGCTACATCTCCTCCGGAAACCCGGAGCGAGCCAAGGCCGTGGCGCGGCGCATCCGCACCGGCAACGTCCACCTGAACGGCGCCTCAATGGACAACAAGGCGCCGTTCGGCGGCTACAAGCAGTCCGGCAACGGGCGCGAGTGGGGTACCCACGGCCTTGAGGAGTTCCTGGAGGTCAAGGCCATCATGGGCTACTCCGCTGTCGCCGGCTGATTGGGGAGACCTCATGTCCGAGCAATTGACAGCAGACCGCATCGCCCTGCAGGACGTGATGCTGAAGTACGCCGCCGGCGTGGATGAGCGGGACTTCGAGCTCTATCGCTCCTGCTTCGCGGACGACGTGGAGGTGGTGGGCTTCGGCGAGCGGACCGTGCATGGCGCGGACAACTGGCTGGCCTTCGTCAAGGCCGCCTTGGAGCAGTACGGCCCCACCCAGCACATGCTCGGGCCGCAACTCGCCACGGTGGAAGGGGACAGCGCCACCGCCCGCACCGACGTGCAGGCGCTGCACTACCTGAAGGCGAAGGAAGGCGCCACCCTGACGCTGTGGGCCACCTACAAGTCCAACATGCGGCGCATCAATGGCGCATGGAGGATCGTCCGCCACGAATTGGTCAGCCGGGGAACCAAGGTGGAATAGCCCAGCCGGGCAACTAGGCGGCGCCGGCCCGCCGCTGCCGCCGCAGTTCCCCCTGCAGGGCGCGGACTATCGCCGCGCACATCAGGAGCAGCACCAAGGCGAACGGCAGGCCGATGGATATCGCCATCGCCTGCAGGGCGTAAAGGCCGCCGCCGAGCAGCAAGGCAACCGCCACGGCGCCTTGGAAGACGCACCAGAACACCCGCTGCGGCATGGGCGCATCGACCTTGCCGCCGGCGGTGATGGAGTCTATGACCAAGGAGCCGGAGTCCGACGAGGTGACGAAGAACACCATCACCAAGACGATGCTCAAGGCGGCCGTGACGCCCGCCCAAGGCAGGCTGTCGAGCATGGCGAACAGCGCCATCGGCAGGTTGTAGCCGTCGATCACATGGGCGCGCACTTGGCTGCCCGGCTCGTTCAGCGCTTGCTCGATGGCGGCGCCGCCGAACACGGACACCCACAGCGAGGAAACCAGCGTGGGCGCCAGCAGCACGCAGACTACGAACTGCCTGACCGTGCGCCCCCGGGACACCCGGGCAATGAACATTCCGACAAAGGGCGACCAAGCGATCCACCAAGCCCAGTAGAACGAAGTCCATTCCCGTCGGAACAGATCGTCGCTGCGTCCAAACGGATTGGACAGGGCCGGCATTTCACGAAAGTAGGTGGCCGCGCCTACGGCGAAGTCCCCCAGTATGCGCAAGGTCGGGCCGGCGAACAGCACGAACAGCAGCAGCAGGCCCGCCAGCGCCACGTTGAGCTGCGAGAGGCGCTTGACGCCGCGCTCCATGCCCCGCATCACCGAGGTCAGGGCGATGGCGGTGATGCCGATGATGAGGAGGACCTGCAAACCCACCGTCTCCGGCGCTCCAAAGACATGGCTTAAGCCGGCGCTCACCTGTTGCGCACCCAAGCCGAGCGAAGTCGCCAAGCCGAAAATGGCGGCGAACACCGCAAGCGTGTCGATTATGTGGCCGGGCCAGCCCCAAACACGCTCGCCAAACAGAGGATGGAAGGCGGAGCGAATGGTCAGGGGCAGCCCCAGATTGTAGGCCGCCAGCGCCAGCGCCAAGGCCACTACGCCATAGATGGCCCAAGGATGCAGCCCCCAGTGGTACATGGCGGCGGCCAGCCCCAAGCGCTTGGCCTCCTCCAGGTTGCCGGCCGCCACTTCGCCGGAGGCGCCAAAAGCCCCTGGAACGCCCAAGGGCTGGGACACGCCCATGTGGTAAAGCGGCTCAAGAACGCCGAAGAACATCAGGCCAATGCCGACGCCGGCCGCAAACAGCATGGCGAACCAAGCGCCGAAGCCGTAATCCGGCGCCGCGCCAGGCCCGCCGATCCTAACGCCGCCCCAAGGCGGCGCCAGCAGGCACAGGCAAAACAGGGTGAAGAGATCGGCGGAGAGCATGAAAAACCAATCAAAGGATTGGGTCAGGGTGGTGCGCAACCAGCCGAAGGCGGCCTCGGCAAGTTCCGGCAACGCCAGGGCGCCCAGCACGAAAGCGACGATGCCGCCGGCGGAAACCAAAAAGACCGGGTTGTGGACGTCGAAGGCGTACTTGTGTATGCGCCCGACGATGTTGCTCTCGCCGATTCTGTGGCCGAATTCAGTTTCCGCGGAGGCCGATGACGGCATGGCACCCTCTTGCAACGGCCGGCAAAGCGGCCGAAAGTGCGTCAGCATACCCAACACCGGGCGGCAGTTGCACTTCAACCCCAATCCCCGGATAAGGATCGCCCGGTCCGCCGCCAGCGGCCCCTCCTGGAAACGCGGGCCTGCGGCCCGCAGGCGGATGGGGCGTCCGCACTCAAAAGCGTCCAATCCCTTGATTTTACTGAAATTATATAAAAACCTATTCGGGAAAAGTGACTTGGAAGGTCACTTTTGGTCACCCCCAACTTTCACTTTCTCTCCATTTTCGCTATAGACCATAGGTTATGATGCGTCTCTAAGCGCACTTTCCCGCCACGGGGCGCAACCACCACTAGTGAGGGGGCAGACCAATGAGCAAAAGCGAACAGACCGGGGGGGGGGGGGGGGGTCCGGAAACGACGCCCCGCACGGAACGGAAGCCGTTGGGCAAGCGCCCTTGGCGCAAACCTAGGGTGCGTCTGGTGGAATTCGCTGCGACCAAAGGCGCGGGTGTAAGAGCTAGCACTACGGCCAACAACGAAGGTTCACACCCTACTTCCCATCGGTATGACCCGAACATTTCCTAGTGCGCCCAAGCCCGCCAAGGGCGCACCATCAACCGCTTACTCGGCGACGACAACCGCACCTTTAGCAACTAGGGGGACAACATGAACCGAAGATTTTTGCCGGCCTTGGCAGTCTTGGCAATCGTCGCCACAGGCGAAGCCTTGGCGCACCCTAGCGATTGGGTCTGCGCAAGTGAAATCGAACCTTGCCCGGAAACTCACCCTTTGCGCCATGTGTCCCAACCTTGGGCTTGGTGCTCCAATGCGGAGGGCGACGACCATTTGGAACGGGAAACGATTGCGCCGAAATGGACGAACGTAGGCGCGGCCATAACAAGATGGTCCATCGGAACGTCCTCCGCCACAAGCACCACGGCGGGAATCTTCCTTTTCGCAGACGGGGAAAGGGATTTGCTGTTTGTGGAAAGCACCATTGAATGCGGCAGATTTGAGTAGCGCCGAAGCGAACAATTCCCGCCAAGGGCGCAACCGCAACTAGGGGGAACCATGAACCGAAGATTTTTGCTGGCCTTGGCTTTCGCCTTGGCTTGGCCTGCACCCGTGAAGAAATGCGGATTGCCAAGACAAATCTTACCGCGGCGGACTAGGACAGCCTGATGCTGGGCCATGACGTGCTGCGCAAGGCCGGCCACAAGCACGGCTGGAAAGTGGGCAAGCACATTTTGGGCAGCTAGGTGTTCGACTACTGGAAAGACCCGCACGGCTTCACGGTGGAGCACTTCACGGACGGAGACCTATTGAACGAGTCCTTCGGCGCCCACAAGGCCCCGGTTGAACAGCTGCTCGGCAGCCATTGGGGGCCGGCAGCGAGCGGCCCTCCCTGATGCGGTCTTTCGCGAGCAAGACCGCCGTCATCACTGGAGGCGGCGGCGGCATCGGCTTCGCCTTGGCCGGAAAGTGCGCCGAGGAGGGCATGAACCTAGTGCTGGCGGACATTGATGAGGCGGCGCTAAAGCGGGCTGTCGGCCACTTTGAAGAGCGGCAACAAGCGGTGCTTGGCGTTGCCGCCAACACCATGATCAAGGAGTCCGTGGGCAATCTGCTGGCCGAAGCCCGCCAACGCTTCGGCAAGGTGCATTTGCTGTTCAACAACGCCGGGGTGGTGAACGGCGGCCCTCCCAAGCCCATCTGGGAGGTGCCGGAGGTGGACTGGCAGTGGGTGCTGGGCGTCAACCTCTACGGCGTTCTGCACGGCCTGCAAACCTTCGTGCCGCACATGCTGGAGCATGGCGAGGAAAGCCACATCGTCAACACCGCCTCCATCGCCGCATTCATTCCCGGCAACGGCCCCTACGGCGTCAGCAAGTACGGGGTGGTCACCGTCAGCGAGGCGCTGGCCCAAGGGCTGGCGGCGGCCAACGCCAACATCGGCGCCTCGGTGCTCTGCCCCGGCTGGGTGGCAACCCAAATCGGCGATGCGGAGAGGAACCGGCCGGATGCCTTGCACAACCCGGACAACCCGGAGCGAAAGGGCTTGGGCATTGAGGAGCTGATATCCGGCAGCAAGTCGCCGGAGGAATTGGCCGGGCAAGTCTTCGCGGCCATTCGCGACGGGCGGTTCTACGTCCTTCCCCACTCCGGCTGGGACGACATGGTGCGCGACCACGCCGCCGCCATCGTCGCTAGGGAGGGGCCCTACGTCTTCGACATGGAGGCGCAAATCGCCCGCGGCCTGCGCGGTGAGGACGTTTAATTCCGCTTAGGAACCGTCAACGCCACAGCTTTCCTTTCCGACGGCGCCAAATAGTCGTGCAGGGTTATGGGAGGATAAATGGCGTACGCGTTGAGCAGAGCGGCCGCCACTCTGCGCGGCGCATTTTGCGGACGCTGTCCTACATAGAAAGGCTGCTTGTCATCAGACAAGTATGGCAGCATCTTCCGATATGCAGCAGAAGAAAGAGAGTGCCTGGGCATGACGGAATCCCACTGATAGTACAGCCCGACTTCGTCAAATATCGAAAGCAGCTTTTCCGCACCCTTCTGCGTGACGGCGTATGCAGATGCCGGCATGGCTGCGCGATTCAGTTTTCCACAGTGTGAAGCCACCACCTCATCAATGGGATGCACTGCAAACAAATTTCTAAAAGGCGCCGCCATAGTTCGAATCAGGCAAGGCAAAAGCTGTCGGGCGGATGGAATGTATTGCGCAAAGTGATGCAGGTACAGAACGTCTAGATCTTCCGGAATAACCGGAAGGTTCGGCAGCTTCTTGCATAGGGGAATGGCGTCGTCCTCAAGAATGATGGTGAGCTCCGCCGTTGACTTGATCGCCAACAGCTAAGCCCTTCGGTGGCTTAGAAAGCACCCACGCTCGCCAGCCGTCAGATGCTCCGCCATTTCATGGAAAAGCGCCCATTCATGGTCGTTCATGGACTTGCTCATTGGCGGATGGCAAGCCTGAACGAACGAAAGGCCGTACTAGTTGGGTTCCAGCCTGCCTAGCAACCGCCTCCGCCGATCATGCGAGGCTGGCAAGGATATCACTAGTGTATTAACCCATCCCTTACATACGCCATCATCATGCCTCCCCCCCCCCCCCCCACGGGCAAATTGATCAAGCCGAACAAGCCAATGCCTAAGTTTTAGGTAGAGAGCAACCAACCTGTCGTATATCGGAGCGCTCAATCCCGGATGTCCAATTTTGGGAATCGACTTTCGCGCTTCAGGCATTGTGTCAGACCCTGGATTCGACTCACAAGCGCAACACCCAGTCGGCGGCGCCGGCTCGACGGATGGCGGCCTCCTAGGGTAGAGTGCAGCGCCGCTTGCCTAGCTGGTTGGGAGCTGGGCTGTTGGCCGCGCCGGCAATCCTAACACTAGGGCGACGCCGGCGCCTTCGCCAAGGGCGCACGCCTTGGGGCCGGCCTTACAATGCGCCACTTTTGTTGAGTTCAGGAGCCGTCCGTGACGAATGCGCATGAAGACGAGTTGGCGCTCACCCTCGGCGTCGAGGAGGAGTTCTTCCTTGTCGATCCCGAATCCCGGAATCTCATTGCGGATCCGGACCCGGCCATCTTTGCGGCCTGCCGGCAGGCGGCCGGCCCTCACAAGGTGGTGCGCGAGTTTTTGCGCTCGCAGATCGAGACCAACACAAGGGTCTGTTCATCCATGGCCGAGCTGCGCGCCGCCTTAGTCGAGACGCGGCAACTGGTGATCGACGCCGCCGAGCGCTACGGCGCCCGGGTGATGGCCACCTCCACCCATCCCTTCGCGGACTGGCGGGCGCAGGCACCCACGCCCAAGGAGCGGCAGCAGCGCTTCGCCATAACCTACCAAGAGGCGGTGCGCCGGTTGGTGGTGGGCGGCATGCATGTTCACGCCGGCTTTGGCGACCCGGACTCCCGCATCCGCGTGATGACCGCCCTGCGCCGCCACCTGCCGCTGCTGCATGCCCTGTCCGCCTCGTCGCCGTTCAACGGAGGCCGGGAAACCGGCTACAAGTCCTACCGCCTGAACGTGATGGACGCCCTGCCCCGAACCAGCCTGCCGCCGCCCCTGCACTCCCAAGCGGACTATGACCGCCTGGTCGATGAGTACAGATCCTTCGACTTCATCGACGACGGCAGCGAACTTTGGTGGGACATGCGTCCGTCGGTGCATTACCCCACGGTGGAGATGCGCATCTGCGACGTCTGCACCCGCCTTGAGGACGCTTTGGGCGTCGCCGCCCTGTACGCTTGCCTGGTGCGCCGCCTCGCCCGCCAAGATGCCGAGGGCGCCTTGCCGCCGGAGCCGCCCACCGCAATCATCGCCGAAAACCGCTGGCACGCCTCCCGCTACGGCGTGCTGGCCTTCTTGGGAGACGCCGCCTGCGGCGGACGGGTGGACATAGAGGACTACGCCGCCAAGCTGGCGCAGGACCTCGCCGCCGACGCCGGCGCCCTTGGCTGCGAACTCGAATTGCAGCGCATGACCGCCATCATCCGCGAAGGCGCCGGCGCGGACCGCCAAATCGACCATTTCCGCTTGCGGCGGCTGGAGGGCGACAGCGAGGCGCAGGCGCTCAAAGCCGTGGTCGATATGGCCATCGCCGAGACCAAGGCGGGCGTACATTCAGGGCGGCCGCGCAGAGGCGCTGCACACTAGCCGCCCCGGCGGCTTCGCGCAGCGGCCAAAGCCCCTTCAAGCGTAGATGTCCCGCGGCGCCGCCAAGACGCGCCAAACCAAGGGCTCAAAGTGCTCCAAGGGCAAGGTGTCGTAGTTCGGGTCGAAGGACTCCTGATCCCACCGCTGGCAGAAATCAACGCAGGCTTGGTGGTGCGGATGCCCTAGGTGGCGGTCCCGGACGTTGCGGTCCCCGCCCCTGTGGTGGAAGTAATAGTAGCCTTGGAACAGGCCGTGATGCTTAAGCACCCAGTGGTTGCGCTCGCTCACGAAGGGCCGCAGGATGGCGGCGATGACCTCGCTGTGGTTGTCCGGCGCCAGCATGTCGCCCACGTCGTGCAGCAGGGCGCAGACCACGGTTTCCGCATCCGCGCCATCCCGTTGCGCTCGAGTGGCGGCTTGCAGCGAATGAGTGTAGCGGTCCACCCGGTAGCCCAGCCGGTCGCCGCGCATGGACTTAAGGAGGTTCAACAGGGTTGCCGGCGTCCTTGCGCGGGTCTTGGCACACAGCGGCTCCAGGAAGGCGTATTCCTCGGCGGTGCCGTCCGCCATTCGAGTGAAGTTGACCGTTTCCATCGCCAGCCCGCCCATCGGTCCGCATCGGGAAAAAAGCCTTGGCCATTAGCCTGCCAACCCAGCCCGAAGGTTGCAACCGGCCGCGCCAAAAAAAGCATTGACTTGCCGCCGGTTAAACCCAGAATTCGCCAGTCTTTGCAGCCTTCGCCAACCAGCGGGGTTTAAGGATGCACATAAACAAACAATTTCTTGCCTTGGCGGCGGCGCTGTTGCTCGGCGGCTGCGGTGCGCCGGCGGACAGCCCGCAGGGCGCCTCCAACCCCGGCTCGCCCGAAGCCAGCGGCACCGCGCCACAGCAGCCGGCGCAGCCGGGTACGGGCGGCAGTGCGCATCTTCAGCCGGCGCAGCGCCGGCCGGCGGAATTCATCGTGGTGAACAAGGCCGTTCCCGACGCCATCTTTGACATCAGATACCACTCCACGGAGAACTTCATGGGTGTGCAGGTGGAGGGCTACGAAGCGCCTCTGTGCCTGCTCAGCCAACCGGCTGCCCAAGCCTTGGCGAAGGCGCAGCAGGAGGCGAGCGGCCAAGGCCGCCGGCTTAAGGTGTTCGATTGCTATCGCCCGCAACGGGCGGTGGACCACTTCGTGCGCTGGGTGCAGGACCTGGCCGACCAGAAGATGAAGACTTCGCACTACCCGGAGGAGGACAAATCCCAATTGATCGAAAAGGGCTACATTGCCGATCGCTCCGGCCACAGCCGAGGCAGCACCCTCGACCTGACCTTGGCCAATGCGGCGGACTCCAAGGAGTTGGACATGGGCACTCCCTACGACTATTTCGACGCCAGGTCCAACACCGCGGACCCCCGCATCCCCCAGCGGCAGATGGCCAACCGCCTGCTGCTGAAGAACCTGATGGAAAAGCACGGCTTCGTCAACTACGACAAGGAATGGTGGCACTACACCCTTGCGGATGAACCCTTCCCGGACACCTACTTTGACTTTCCGGTGGCGGAATAGGCGCCAAGGGTCCCCGTGCGGCCACTGCAGGCGCCTCGGCTTCGGGCCGGCGCCGGAAGCGCTGATAGGCCGCCAAAAACCTAGAGTGATGCACACAACAGGTCTTCGCTCTTGGCTGGGCGCCGAATCGCTTGGGTTGGGCGCACTGCTGCTCGCCGCCTACGCCGCGGCGGACGTTGCGGAGCCTCGGATCGAGGAGATCATCGTCACCGGCTCGCGCATCCACCGGCAGCCTCTCGATGAATCCGCGCCGACGCTGCGCATCTCCAAAGCCGACCTGGAGCGCACCGGGCTGACCAACCTCGGCGCCATGCTGCAGCAGTTGCCGATCTCCGGGTCCGCCATCAACACCCGCTTCAACGCGCCGGGAAACTTCGGCTTTCCGCAGGACGGGACCGGCATCGGCGCCGGAGCGGCGCAGGTGTCGTTGCGCAACCTGGGCGCCAAGCGCACCCTAGTGCTGGTGGACGGGCGGCGCTGGATAGCCGGGGCCTCGGCCTCCGGCGTGCCGAGCGCGGTGGACCTCAACTCCCTGCCCGGCGGCGTCATCGAGCGGGTGGAGATCCTGCAGGGCGGCGCCTCCGCCATCTACGGCTCCGACGCCATCGGCGGCGTGGTCAACCTCATCACCAAGCAAGGCTTTCGCGGCCTGCAGATGAGCGCCCAAACCGGCAAGTACGTCTCCCACGGGGACGGCGCCGCCAACCAACTTGCCATTCTGTGGGGCGCCGCCGCGCCCAGCGGCGAAACGGAGTTTCTGCTGGGTGCCCAGTTCGCCGAAGAGCAGGCCGTCTTTACTTCGGAGCGCCGGCAATCGGCCTTTCCCAACCCCTTCGGAAGAAGCTGCGCAGACGGCGGCTGCTCGTCGTTCACTCCGCAGGGCCGCTTCGTGCTCGGCCCGAATCTAGGCGGTGCGGACTTGGCGTTGAACGACGGCGCACTAAACGACGGCGCAAGCCTGCCGGCCTTCGACCCGGAAGACCCCACCGGCGGGGATTTCCACGCCTTCACCAGCGCCGACCGCTTCAACTACAACGGCGACCGCTACAACTTCCTGCAAACGCCCAACCAGCGCCTCAATTTCCATGCCCAAGCTGCGCATCAGTTCGCCGAGGCGCTGCGCTTCATCGGCAAGGTCACCTACGCCAAGCGCCGCTCCACCACCAAGGGCGCCCCGGAGCCGCTGTGCTTGGGCAACGGCTGCGGCAACGCAATCCTAAGCAATGCGGTCATCGACGCCGACCAAAGATACAACCCCTTCGGGGCGGATCTATCGGTGGCGAACGGCAATCTCGACTTCTTCGGACGCCGGCCGCTGGAGTCCGGCCCGCGGCTGTTCCGCCAAAAGGTGGAAACTTGGTTTTTCAGCGCCAAGCTGGAAGGGGAGCTGCGCCTTGGGGAGCGGACATTTTCCTGGGATCTGAACGCCAGCCGCGGCCGCAACAAGGGCGCCCAACGCAAGCGGGGCGCCCACAACGCCGCCAAGCTGGCCCTCGCCCTGGGCGACCCAACCATCTGCGCCGCCACGCCCGGCTGCACGCCGTTCAATTTCTTCGGCGGCCAAGGGCCGGACGGCCGCGGCTCCATCACCCAAGAGATGCTGGACTTCGTGGGCTTTGTGCAGCGGGACTACAGCCGCCAAAAGCTGTCCGACTACGCCGGCAACCTGACTGGCGGCCTGCTGTCCCTGCCAGCCGGTCCGCTGGGCTTCGCCGCCGGCTTCGAGCATCGCGCCCAGGAAGGTTGGTATCGGCCGGACCCGGTCGCCGAACGGGGGGAGACCGCCGGCATTCCCGCCGGCGCCACCCGAGGCAGCTTCCAAGTGACCGAGTTCTACGCGGAATTGAACCTGCCCCTTCTGGACGGTCGGCCCGGCGCCGAGCGGTTGGAGGTCAACGCGGCGGCGCGACGGTCGGACTACAGCAACTTCGGCGCCAAAAACACCTACCAACTGGGTCTGCTCTGGCGCCCTTTCGTTGGCTTGGCGCTGCGCGGGGCGGTCTCCACCGGCATTCGCGCGCCAGGCATCGGCGAACTGTTCGGCGGCGCCGCCCGCGAGGACTTCACCTTTCTGGACCCCTGCGCCGATGTGTACGGGCGCATCGGCGCCGGCAACGGCGGACGGGATGCGCCGCAACCGGAGCGCATCATCAACAACTGCGCCGCCTTGGGCCTGCCGGCGGATTTGGCGCAGCGCAATCCGCAACTGACGGCTGTTTCGGCCGGCAACGAGGCTCTGCGGGCGGAGACTTCCAAGAGCTGGACGCTCGGTTTGGCGCTGCGTCCGCACTGGGGGCAGGACGCAGCTTGGCTGGAGACGCTGACCCTGTCTGCGGACTACCACTCGGTGGAGATCGACAACGCCGTCCAAGGCCGCGCTCCTGCGGACCTCGTCAACGCCTGCGTGGAGACCTTGGAGCCGCTGTTTTGCCGAGGGGTGCGCAGGACCGACCAAGGCAGGATCGAACTGGTGGACAACCAGCTGCAAAACATCGGCGGCATCCAGGCGTCGGGCCTGGATCTAGCCGTGGATGCGCAGAGCCCGCCCAGCGCGGCCGGGCGGTTCCGCGTCGGCGTCAACGCCACCCGTTTGCACGAGTACATCGAGCGGGTGCGCAACCCCGACGGGAACTTCAGCGCCGTGAAGCACACCGGCGCCATCACGGAGGAGACCTTCCAGCGAGCCTTCCCCAAGTGGCGCCTAACAGCCAAGTGGGACTGGCTGCGCGGCGCCTGGGGCGTCGGCCTTAGCCTGCGCTACATATCCAGCCTGACGCAGCCCTCCGGAGACGCCTTGCCACCGCAAGCCTATCTGGACGTCCAAGTTCGCCGGGAGGCGCTGCTGAACGGCCGGCTGACGGCCGCCCTAGGCGCCAACAACGTCCTGAACAAGGAGCCGCCCATCTGCTCCGCCTGCGGCCCGTTCAACATAAGCCCAGTGGCCCATGACCTGCCCGGCGTGCTGGGGTACTTTAGGGTTGCCGTGAATCTGTGAGCGCCCAGCCGGCAACGCCGTCCTTAGGCCGCCTAAGCCGTCAGGCCGGTCAGGGCCGGGCCAAGGGCTTGCTTGAGAGGTTCAAGATGCGCCTCAAAGCGGCGCCAACTGCCGATGCCTTGCCGGTTGATGGGCTGACGCACCTGCTCCGCGCTGGCGGTGCGCACCGCCCGCTTGGTCTCGTGGAAGCGCAGGCAGGCTTCCTCAAAGGGCAGGCCGCAGTGCGCCAACAGGCGCCGCACCTGCGCTTCGGTGTCCTCCACCAGGGTTTCGTATTGAACATGCAGCACCCGACCGGGCAGCACCGCCTGCCAATGGCGCATCATTGCCGCATAGTCCCGATAGTAGGCGCCCAACGCCCCTAGATCGTAGCTGAAGGTCTGCCCCCGGGCGAAGTTCTGCTTGAACAGAGAGCAGCAGCAGTCCAAGGGATGGCGCCGAGAGTCGATGAAGACGGCGCCGGGCAGCATGGCGTGGATAAGGCCGATGTGCAGGAAGTTGTTCGGCATCTTGTCGATGAACCATTGCGCACCCCCCCGGTAGGGCTGGGTTTCGCGCAGGTAGCGCTCGCCGAGGGCTTGGAAGTCCGCCGGCCGCAGCGCCTCCAGCGCTTCGGGATAACCGCCCTTGGCCTCCAGTTCCCGGGTGTAGGTCTGCATCTGCGGCAACTCCATCGTGCCCTGCACCGCGGAGTGGCTGGCGAGAATCTGCTCGATCAGGGTGGAGCCGGAGCGCGGCAGGCCAACCACGAAGATCGGCTTGGCGACGACCGAGCCGGATGGCGTGTGGGAGGCCAGAAAATCCGCCGTGCAGAGGGCGGCCATGCGGCGGCGGCGCTCCGTCAGGGCGGCGCTGTCGAACGGCGCCGCTTGGTGCTTGGCCGCGTTGCCGATGGCGTAATGCCGAAAAGCGCCGTCCCAGTCTCCCCGGTCCTCCAGCGCCTTGCCCAAGGCGAAGCGGAAAGCGGCCCGTTGCGCCAAATCAAGGCCGCCATTGTCCAAGCCGGCCCGCAGGCGCCGGATCTCGTCGTCGCTGAACGCATAGTTCTTCAGGTCGGCCAAGCTCCACCAGGCTTCACCCAAGCCGGCGTCCAGTTCGATGGCGCGGCGATACGCCCGTTCGCAGGCTGCGCGTTCGCCAATGGTCTTCAGCACATGGCCTAGGGAAAGGGCCACCCGGGCGCCATGCGGCTTGATGGACAGGGCGCGCTCAAAGGACCGCCGGGCCTTTTCCGGGCGCAGGCCCCACGCCTGCACGGTGCCAAGCAGGGTCCAGCAGTCCGCGTCGTCCGGCGCCAGCGCCAAGGCCCGCTCCGCCGCCGACTCCGCGCCGTTGTAGTCAGCGCGCTCCGAATGCACCCGCGACAGGCCGCGCCAAACCATGTCCATGTTGGGGGCGATGGTCAGGGCGTGGCGCAGCAGGCGCTCGGCGTCATCCACTGCGTTTGCTTCCAAGGCGACGTTGGCCAGACCGACCAAGGCGGCAACATGGTCGGGATGTTGTTTGAGAATGCCTCGGAAACGCTTTTCCGCGGCTTGGCGGCGGCCTTGGCGAAGATGCTTGAGCGCCGCCGCCATTTCCCGCCGGAACGGATCCGCCGCGGCGGCTCGGCGAAAGGCGTCCCGCCCGGCCAGAACGTCGCCCCGCTCCACCAAGGCGTCGCCGAGCAGTTGCCATGCCTCGCTGTTGCCGGGCGCCTTGGCGCAAAACGCCTGCAGGCAATCCACCGCTTGCTCCGCCCGGCCTTGGCGGCGATAGGCGCGGGCCAGGTCCAAGTTGGCCTGAGCGAAATCCGGCGCCTGCTCAACGGCCAGGCGCAGATGCTTGGCGGCGGCGTCCGCATCGCCTTGCGCCAGCCGCACCGACCCCAGCAGACGCAGCGAGTTCACCTCGTCGGGATGCTCGCGGAGGATTTCCCGAAGGCGGCGCACCGCCAAATCCACCCGCCGACCGCGCAGCAGCGCTTCGGCGTTGGCAAAAGCCTGCACGGGATCACCTACCTTGCGGACTTCCCTTGGCTCAGCCACTATTCCCCATGTTCGGTCAGCTTGAAAGGATGCGGAACGCTTGATAAGGCGAATGTAGCATAGCCAACGGGTTCCCGGCAGCAGGTCAATGCAGCGGATGGCCGGCGCCAACAACCGTGGCGGCGGGCCGACGGCAAGTGAACTCCCGTCTGCAGAACATCAGCAAGGCGTTCAGACAGGGCCTTCTGATCGCCGCCCTCACTCACTCCGGCGGGCATCCCGCCCAAGCCGCGGAAATCAGCGCTGACGTTATCGATGGAATCATCGTCACTGGTTCGCGCATCCATCGGCGGCCACTGGATGAGTGTACGCCCAACAAGCCATGGACGGGGGGTCTCAGCCGCCCGGCGCGGTGCGAACAAATGCACTAGGACGGGAGGCCGCTTGGCGGGAGCGGTTCAGCCAAGTCGCTTCGCCAAAGTGAGGGAGACGGCGTCGCCCTGCTCCAGTTTGCGGGCGTAGCGGTCACTCAAATGTTGGGACAAGGACGGGATGGCCGGCGGTCCGCAATGCAGGTCGTCGTTCACCTCGACCTCCGTGAGCACACCCCGCCGCACCGCCAGGTCCGCTAACTCTCCTGCCACGCGGTCGTCCACCGCACGTCCGAAGTCGTCGCCCGACTCGAAGGCCGCAACGACATCCGGCAGCGGCAAGGGCGCATCAGAAGCAGCAGGCACCACTCCGCCCAAGCGCTTTCCTCAAGCAAGAGTCTTCGCCTGCCGCCGCCGGGCGTGCAGAATGGGTTCGGTGTAGCCGCTAGGCTGGGTGCGGCCTTGGAGGATGAGGTCCTTGGCCGCTTGGAAGGCGATGCTGGCGTCGAAGTTCGGGGCCATGTTGCGGTAGGCTGGGTCTCCGGCGTTCTGCGCGTCCACCACCGCCGCCATCCTTTGCAGGGTTTCCAGCACTTGCGCTTCGCTGCAAACGCCGTGGTGCAGCCAGTTGGCGATGTGCTGGCTGGAGATGCGCAGGGTGGCGCGGTCCTCCATCAGGCCCACGTCGTTGATGTCCGGCACCTTGGAGCAGCCGACGCCTTGGTCGATCCAGCGCACGACGTAACCGAGGATGCCTTGCACGTTGTTGTCCAGCTCCGCCTGCACCTCCTCCGCCGAAAGGTTTTCGCCG
The DNA here is from genome assembly GCA_965200465.1 of Candidatus Azophilus sp. Classification (GTDB taxonomy): domain Bacteria; phylum Pseudomonadota; class Gammaproteobacteria; order Pseudomonadales; family Azotimanducaceae; genus Azophilus. The sequence continues at coordinate 2,070,787 of OZ241358.1, forward strand.
GCCAAAAGCGGAATGCGCAGGATGTCGTCAATGCCGCCGGGGGTGCGCTTCTCCAAAACCGCCTGCCGCGCCGCCACATCGACCCGATGGTAGTGCAGGGCGTGCAGGGTGGCGGCGGTGGGCGAAGGCACCCAGGCGGTGTTGGCACCGGCTTCGGGGTGGCCGCTCTTGACCGCCAGCATCTCCGCCATCTCGTCCGGCTTCGGCCACATGCCCTTGCCGATTTGCGCCCGGCCGCGGAAGCCGCTGGCCAGCCCCACATCCACGTTGGCGGCCTCGTAGGCGGCAATCCACGGCTGCGACTTGATGCGCTCCTTGGGCAGAAAGGCGCCGGCCTCCATGCTGGTGTGGATTTCGTCGCCGGTGCGGTCCAGAAAGCCGGTGTTGATGAAGACGATGCGTTGCCGCGCCTCGTAAACGCAGGCCGCCAAGTTCAGGGTGGTGCGCCGCTCCTCGTCCATGACGCCGATCTTCAAGGTGTTGGACGCCAGCCCCAAGGTTTCCTCCACCTTGGCGAACAGTGCCGCGGTCAGCGCCACCTCCTGCGGGCCGTGCATCTTGGGCTTGACGATGTAAACGCTGCCGGTGCGGGAGTTGCGCCCGGCGTCGGGGCCGCGCAAGTCATGCACGGCGGCCAAGGCGGTGGCGAAGGCGTCCAGAAAGCCTTCCGGAACCTCCCGGCCTTCGGCGTCCAGCACGGCGTCCGTGGTCATCAGATGGCCGACGTTGCGCACCAGCATCAGGCTGCGCCCCGGCAAGGTGAGGGGCCGGCCATCGACGCCGACGTACTCGCGGTCCGGGTTGAGGCGGCGGACGATGCTGCGCCCGCCCTTGTGCAGGGTTTCCTGCAGGTCGCCCTTCATCAAGCCAAGCCAGTTCCGGTAAACAAGGCATTTGTCCTCGGCGTCCACCGCCGCCACGGAATCCTCGCAGTCCTGAATGGTGGTGACGGCGGACTCCAGAACGATGTCCTTGACGCCGGCCGGATGGGCGGCGCCCACCGGATGGCCGGGGTCGATCTGAATCTCGATGTGCAGCCCGTTGTGGCGCAGCAGCACGACGCTCGGCTCGCCATCCCCCGCTCCTTCTCCCCCGCTTTCTCCCGCATGGCCGCGAAACTGGCCCGGCGCCTTCAGCCCGGTGTTGCCGCCATCCGCCAGCACGGTGCGCAGTTGGCTGCCGACGGCGCCGGTGCCGACAGCGTACAGGCGCACGTCCTTGTGGCTGGCGCCGTCCAAGGGGACCGCCTCATCGAGAAACTCCGCCGCCCGTGCGATGACGATTTCGCCCCGGGCCGGGTTGTAGCTGCTCCCCTTCTCCCGCCCGGGCGCCTCCGGCAGCACGTCGGTGCCGTACAGGGCGTCATAGAGGCTGCCCCAGCGGGCGTTGGCGGCGTTCAGCGCATAGCGGGCGTTCATCACCGGCACCACCAGCTGCGGGCCGGCCAGGGTGGCGATCTCCGGGTCCACATTGGCGGTGTCGATAGTGAAGCTCGGCGGCGACGGCGCCAGATAGCCTATTTCCTTGAGGAAGGCTTTGTATTCCGCCGCATCAATGGGCCGGCCCTTGCGCTGCAGATGCCATTGGTCGAGCTGCGCCTGCAGGGACTCGCGCTGCTCCAGCAGCGCCCGATTGCGCGGGGCCAGCTTAGCCAAGGCGTCCTGGAAACCGGACCAAAAGGCATCCGCATCGACGCCGGCGCCCGGCAGCATCCCGTTTTGCACCAAGTCATCGAGCTCCGCAGCCACCGACAGCCCGCCCCGCTGCACCCTATCCGCCATTGCGCACCTCTGCTTCCGGACCTAAAAAAGCAGTTAGTATAAAGGCCACATTCACGGTGAGGCGACAGTCAGGCAACGCCGCCTCGAACCCGGCGCGGGCCAAGCAATGCGCGACGGCGGCGGCTTGGTCGGCAGGCAAGCCTATGCGGAAACTTAGCCAAGCTCCACCTCAAAGGCGGCGACGTTCGCGGGGGCGTTCATGGCGGCACCTTAAGCCCTGACGCCCTCTACTGGCAAGGGCTGGACTCGGGATGCAGCGAGTAGGTGTCCAGTGCGCATCCTTCGGCGGACATGACGATCTTGATGCTCTCTCCGGCGCCAAGTTCACCGAGATGGTCGGCCCCAATTCGATGACCTAGGCGCCCACCCCTAGATCAATCTCCGTGCGGGATTGGCGTATGGCCGCTGCTGGTTGGATTTTCGACGGCGCAGCGTAGCGGATGCGGAACCGAGCACAGTCCGCCAGAGCAGTCCTGCGGAGACGAACAGCCTCGGCCGCAGCAAGCCAAGCACACAGGCTTCGGGCGCATCCGTCGGCGGCACTCAGGTCCCATCCGCCTGCGAAACGACTGCTTCACGCACCGACGTCCGCCGCCGTCAAAGCCGTTGCAGCAGCGTTCCCGTGCCCAGCCCGCCGCCGCAGCACATGCTGACGAGGGCGTATTCGCCTTGGCTGCGCTGCAGTTCATGCACGGCCTTGGTGATGAGGAAGCAGCCGGTGGCGCCAAGGGGATGGCCCAAGGCTATGGCGCCGCCGTTGGGGTTGACCTTGGCCAAGTCCGCGCCGACGGTCTTGGCCCAGCTAAGCACCACCGAGGCGAAGGCTTCGTTGACCTCAAACAGATCAATGTCGTTGATGGTCAATCCAGCGGCGGCCAGCAGCTTTTCGGTGGCGGGAATCGGCCCCTCCAACATGAGCACCGGGTCGCAGCCCACCAGCGCCGCCTCCAGCACTCTGGCCTTGGGCTGCAAGCCCAGTTCGCCGGCCTTGGCGGCGCTCATCATCAGCACCGCCGCGGCCCCGTCGGCAATTTGCGAGGAGGTGCCGGCGGTGTGGATGCCGTCGGCCCGCGCCACCGGCTTCAGGCCGGCCAACGCCGCCAAGCTGGTGTCACGGGGAATCTCGTCGGCATCGAAGATCTTGGTAGCCTCGGTGCGCTTGCCCGCCTCATCGAACACCGGCACCTGCAGGGGGATGATCTGCGCCGCAAAGCGCCCTTCGGATACGGCCCGCGCCGCCCGCAATTGGGATTCCAGCCCAAAGCGGTCCGCATCCTTGCGGGTGACTTGGTACTTCTCCGCCATCCGCTCGGCGCCCTCGAACTGGCTGGTGAACTCGTAGTGCTCGAAGTAGCTCCGAGCCACCGGCTTGCCGTACTCCTCCGGCAGGCCAAGGGAGTCCGAGCCGATGCGCAGGCGGGTCATGTTCTCCACGCCGCAGGCCACCACCACCTCCGCCATGCCGGAGCGGACCAGGCTGCAGGCCAGCATGGCGGCCTCCTGGGAGGAGCCGCACTGGGCGTCTATGGTGATGCAGGGCGTGCCTTGCGCTCCGCCCCCGGCCAACCAAGCGGTGCGCACCACGTTCATGCCTTGGGCGCCGAGTTTGTTGATACAGCCGCCGACCACTTGCTCCACCTGCTCCGAGGCCAGCCCATTGCGCCGCAGCAGTTCCATCAAGACGGGGCCAAGCACATCGGTGGGATGCACAAACCCCAGCGAACCGCCCTTCCTGCCCACGGCGGAGCGGGCGGCGTCAACAACAACTGCTTCCTGCATGAGGATGGCCTCTCAGTTATCCAAGGTAAACGGGCATTCTAACCCGCCAAGTTGCTCGGCTTGCCAACGCAGGCAGTGCGGTGAAGGCCCCAAGCAGCGCAAACGGGATGCAGGCGGACCTGGGGCTGAGCTTCAAGGATTTGGCGGAGGGGCAGGGATTCGAACCCTGGGAAGCCTTAGCTTCGCTGGTTTTCAAGACCAGTGCTTTCGACCGCTCAGCCACCCCTCCGGGAGCGCCAATGCTCCACTTTTTTCACGCCCGCTTCAAGAACCCCCTGCGCAAGGCGGGAATTGACGGGGTCGCTGGCTGCTATACTGCCGGTCTGCAATTGAGGCAGTCCGTTGTGGTCATTTCCATCGCCGTTCACGGTGCCCCTTACGCCTCCGCCGCGGCTAGGACGGCCCTTGGCTTTGCGGAAAGCGCCCTGCGTCTAGGGCATCGCATTCACCGGGTGTTTTTCCATCACGACGCGGTGGCGGTCGCCGGGAGCGCCGCAATTGCGCCTCAGGACGAGCAGGACGTTCAGGCGGGCTGGATTGGGCTGCACGAAACCCAGGGCGTTGAGCTTGCCCTGTGCATCGCCAACGCGCTCAAGCGCGGCCTGCTCAGCGACGAGGAGCGGGACCGCTACGCCAAGCCGGCCGCCACGGTCCATGAAGCCTTCGCCATCATCGGCTTGGGCCAGCTTGTGGAGGCCATGAGCGTCTCCGACCGCTTCGTCACTTTTGCCGCCTGATGTCCAAGAAGATTCTGTTTTTGCTGAACCGGGCGCCCTATGGCTCAAGCTATGCGCTTGAGGCGTTGGAGTCCGTTCTGGTGGCCGCCGCCTTCGACCAGCAGGTAAGCCTCTTGTTCAAGGGCGCTGGGCTTTACCAACTGCTGGCCGGGCAGGACGGCGCCGCGGTGGGCCAACGCACCCTGGGAAAGGTGCTGGGCGCCTTGCCGGAGTACGGCGCCGAGAAGTTCTTCGCCTGCGGCCCATCCGCAGAGCGCCTTGGCCTGCGGCTAAGCGGCCTCATTTTGCCGGTGACTTGGCTGGACCATGAAGGGCAGCGGCGCCTCATCAACGCTCAGGACATCGTGACAGGCTAACCGTGGCGGCACCGCCTTGCGCAAGAAGCTCCCAATCCCCGCTTAAGGATCGCCCGGCCCGCTGCCGGCGGCTCCTGGAAACGCACCGCAGCGATTCCTTAAGCGGGGATTGGGCAAAAAGCGTCCGCCGCCGCCCACTGCGGCGGGGAGCGGCATTTCAGCAACGCAACGGAAACAGCGCAGCGCAGCGGCAATGGCGACCTTGCACTTAGTGAACAGGGCCGCAGCCTGGGCGGACTGCGAACCCTTGCTCAACCCTGAAGACACCGTGCTGTTGATTGAGGACGGCGTCTATGCAGTGTTGCAGGCGCTTTCCGCGAGCGTCCAATTGCAGGCATTGGAGCCCGACGTGTGCGCCCGCGGCCTGCTCGGGCATCTTCCGCCGAACGTTCGGCTGGCCTCGTTCGATGACTTCGTCAGGCTGGTGGTTGACCATGACCGGGTGGTGTCCTGGACATGCTAAGGCCGCCAACCAAAAGGCGGGCCGCGCCTACGGACAGGGAGGGCTACCTGCTGGAGCTGACGGACTGGAGCCCGGAAGTGGCGCAATGGATCGCCCAGCGCGAAGGCATTGCGCTCACCGCCGAGCACTGGCGCATCATCCGTCTGGTGCGGGATTTCTACGCCGCCCATGACATAAGCCCGGCCATGCGGCCCTTGGTGCGCCAAGCCCGAGCCGAACTCGGCGAAAGCAAGGGCGCCAGCCTTTACCTGCTGAAGCTCTTTCCCGGCAACCCCGCCAAGGTGGCGGCCAAGATCGCCGGATTGCCCCGGCCAACCCATTGTTTGTAGGGAAGGCCCCAAGGCCCTGCGGCCACCGCCCTCCGTTGGACGCAGCCAAACTCGAACCCTTTCCCCGCATTCGGGAGCCGTCAATCAGCCCCGGCGCCCAACGACCTCGCCAACGATGATGACGGTGGGCCCTTGCACCCGCGCCTCCGCCACAGCTTGCGGAAGGTCCTTGATGGACGCCTGGATTTCGCGCTGCTCCGGCAACGTGGCCTTCTCGACCAAAAGCGCCGGCGTTTGCGGGTCCAGGCCTTGGGCGATCAGCTTGGCGGCAATCTTCGGAAGGCTCAAAAGGCCCATGTAAATCACCAGGGTTTGCTGCGGGTTGGTCAGTTCCGGCCAATCCAAGCAGGGTTCCCCGTCCACCCGGTGGCCAGTGACGAAACGCACGGATTGGGCCAGGTCCCGGTGCGTCAGCGGCACCCCGGCGTAGCTGGCCGCACCCAAGGCGGCGGTGACGCCCGGCACCACCACCACTTCGACTCCCTTGGCCGCCAATTCCTCCACTTCCTCCCCGCCCCTGCCGAAAATGAAGGGGTCGCCGCCCTTCAGCCGCACCACGCATTCGCCCTTGCCGGCGCGGGCGAAGAGCAGTTCGTTGATGGCGGCTTGGCGATCGCCGGCGGCGCCGACGCCCGCGGCCGACGCCCTAGCCCGCCTGCCCACATAGATGCGCTCCGCCTCGCGCCGGGCGAAGTCGAGCAGGCGCTTGTCCACCAAGTTGTCGTAAAGCACCGCGTCGGCCTGCTGCAGCAACCGCAGGCCGCGCAAAGTGATCAGTTCCGGGTCTCCCGGACCGGCGCCAACCAAGGCCACCAAGCCGGTAAACGCAGCGCTCCGAGCATCGGCCAACGCCTTGGCGAAGGCCTGCTCGGCGCCGGCTTCGTCGCCGCCCAGCAACCGTTCGGCCACGGCGCCGGTCAACGCACGCTCCCAAAACTTGCGCCTTTGGCGCAGGTCCGGCAAGGCCGCCTTGACCTCGGCCCGGCGTGCGGCGGCGAAGGCGGCCAGCGCTCCCGCACCTTGCGGCAAGCGGGCTTCAAGCCAGCCGCGCAGAATTCTGGCCAGCGTGGGCGAGCGCCCGCCGCTGGAGACCGATGCCTGCACTGACCCGCGGTCGACGATGGCGGGGAAGATGGCTGAGCACAGTTCCGGCGCATCCACGGCGTTGGCCCAGATTCCGGCGGCTTCGCAGTCCGCAAAGACCCGGGCGTTGACCGCCTCGTCATCGGTGGCGGCCACCGCCAGCCACCGGCCCTGCACGTCAGCGGGGACGTAGCTGCGCTCATGCAACTCCACCGCCCCTTGCGCCGCCAGGGAGCGAACCGCATCGCCGCCGGCTTTGGCCACCACCCTGACTTGCGCCCCGGCCTTCAGCAGCAGTTCGACCTTGCGCTGCGCCAAGGCGCCGCCTCCGACCACCAAGCAGGGCCGCCCGCGCAGGTCAACATGCAGGGGAAGATAGTCCAAGGCTCCGCTCCGAATCCTTTGCCGCCCGGCTCATGTTGCGCCCACTTGCAAGTCCGCGCACCAGCCGGCGCATTTCATCAAACCGCCCTCAAATCCAAGGTTGCGGCCCCGCCCATGTAGGGCCGCAGCGCCTCCGGCAGGTGGATGCGTCCGGCGCCGTCCTGAAAGTTCTCCAGCACCGCCACCAGGGTGCGGCCAATCGCCAAGCCGGAGCCGTTCAAGGTATGCACGTACTTGATGGGGCCGCGGTCGGAGTCCCTGAACCGGGCCATCATGCGACGCGCCTGAAAGTCGAGGAAGTTGCTGCACGAGGAGATCTCCCGATAGCGCCCCTGTCCCGGCAGCCAAACCTCAAGGTCTATGGTTTTGGCGGCGGCGAAGCCAAGGTCGCCGCCGCAGAGCACCACGGCCCGGTGCGGCAACTCCAGCTTCCGCAGGATGGCCTCCGCATGGCCCGTCAGTTCGTCCAGGCCGCGCCAGGAGGCGCTCGGCGCCACCACCTGCACCAGCTCCACCTTCTCGAACTGATGCTGGCGAATCATGCCCCGAGTGTCCTTGCCATAGGCGCCGGCTTCGCTGCGGAAGCAGGGGGTGTGGCAAACATGGCGAATGGGCAGGGCTGCGGCGTCGAGAATCTCATCCCGATAAAGGTTGGTGACCGGCACTTCGCCCGTGGGAATGAGGTGCAGTTCGCCGCCTTCGATGGTGAACTGGTCCTCGGCGAATTTCGGCAACTGCCCGGTGCCGTAGAGCGACGCCGAATTGACGATGTAGGGCGAATACACCTCCGTATAGCCGTGCTCGGCGACATGGGTGTCCAGCATGAACTGGGCCAACGCCCGGTGCAGGCGCGCCAACTCCCCTTTCATGACCACGAAGCGGGCGCCGGCGATCTTGGCGGCGGCGGCGAAGTCCAGGGCGCCGGCGGCGGCGAGGTCAACATGGTCCAAGGGCTCGAAGTTGAATTGCGGAATTCGCCCCCAAGCCCTGAGCTCAAGGTTGTCGGCCTCGTCCCGGCCCTCCGGCACCGAGGCGTCGGGCAGGTTGGGAATCCGCTGCAGAAATTCATGCAGGCGCGCCTGCACTCGACCCAGCCGCTCCTTGGCGGCAGCCAGCCGCTCGCCTAAGTCGCCGACCTCCGCCACCAAGGGGGCGATGTCCTCCCCGCGGGCCTTGGCCACGCCGATGCGCTTGGAGCGGGCATTGCGCTCGCTCTGCAGGAACTCGGTCTCGGTCTGGGCCGCCTTGCGCTCGGACTCCAAGGAAATAAATTCCTTTACGTCAAGGGAATATCCCCTTACCTCCAGAATCCGCGCCATTTCCTCGGGCTGCTGCCGAAGCAGCCTGACATCCAGCATGGCTCAACCCTCGGCCAAGCGCAGGCCAAGCCAGGTCATTGCAATGCATCCGGCCAAGCTGCCCAGCACATAGGCGACGGCGGCGCCAAGCCGGTCGGCGGCGACCAGCAAGAGGGTCTCCAAGGAGAAGGCGGAGAAGGTGGTGAAGCCGCCGAGCACGCCCACCACCAAAAAAGCCCTGCCCCACTCCTGAAACCAGCCCAGCTGCGACCAGCTTCCCCAAAGCAGGCCGATGCCGAGGCAGCCGGCCAAGTTGACCGCCAAGGTCGCCCAAGGGAAGCCAGCCTGCCCACCGGCCAGGAAAACGGAGACAAGATGGCGGGCCGCCGCCCCCAAGCCGCCGCCCAGCACCACCGCCGCCAGTCCGGCCGTCATGGTGCGCGGGCCTGTTCGTCAAGCGCCTGCAAACGCTCCAGCCGCGCCCTGATCTTCGCCTCCAGCCCTTGGTCGATGGGGCGGTAGTAGCGCTGCGGTTCAAGCTGGTCCGGAAAATAGTTCTCGCCGGCGGCGTAGGCTTCGGCCTCGTCATGGGCGTAGCGGTAGCCCTCGCCATATCCCAAGTTGCGCATCAGGCCGGTGGGAGCGTTGCGCAGCCGCAAAGGCACGTCGTGGGACGGCGTCTCCGCAACCTGGGCCATGGCGGCGCCAAAAGCCTTGTAGGCGGCGTTGCTCTTGGGAGCGCAGGCCAAGTAGATCACGGCCTGGGCAATGGCCAGGTCCCCCTCCGGCGAGCCTAGGCGGTGATGGGCCTCCCAAGCCGCCAAGGCCAGCTGCACGGCGCGGGGGTCGGCGTTGCCCACATCCTCGCTGGCCATGCGCACCAGCCGCCGGGCGATGTAGGCCGGGTCGCAGCCGCCGTCCAACATGCGGCAGCACCAGTACAGGGCCGCGTCGACGGCGCTGCCGCGCACGGCCTTGTGCAGCGCCGATATCTGCTCGTAAAAGAGGTCCCCGCCTTTGTCGAAGCGGCGCTTGCTGGCGCCGGCGGCGCGTTCGACCAAGGCTTCGTCAATGGCGCCGTCCGCCAATTGAGCGACGGTCTCCAACAGGTTCAACATGCGCCGGGCGTCACCGTCCGCCAACCCGACGAGGCGTTCGGCGGCGCCCTCCTCCACGACCACGCTCAAAACGCCGGCCGCCCGCGCCAGGACAAGTCTCAAGGCGGCGGCGCTCAAGGGCTTGAGCACATAGATGCGGGCGCGGGACAGCAGCGCGGAGTTGACTTCAAAGGAGGGATTTTCCGTGGTCGCGCCGATGAAGGTCACCACCCCCTTCTCCACATGGGGCAAAAAGGCGTCCTGCTGGGCCTTGTTGAAGCGATGCACCTCATCGACAAAAAGCACGGTGCCCTCGCCGAGCCGCCGCGCCGCTTCGGCGGCCCGCACAGCCTCCCGCACATCCTTCACGCCGGCCAGGACCGCGCTCAAGGACGTCCAGCGCCAGCCGGCGCAGTCGGCCAGCAACTTGGCCAAGGTGGTTTTGCCGGAGCCGGGCGGCCCCCAGAGAATCATGGAGTGGATGCGGCCATCGGCCGCCAAGCCGGCCAAGGGGGCGCCCTCCCCCAGCAAGTGCTCCTGGCCGACGAACTCCGCCAGAGCGGACGGGCGCAAGCGGTCCGCCAAAGGTCGCCCGTCGTAGTCTGCCAAGTTTCCGCTCCTTAAGTTCGCCGGCGGGCGCCCGTTCTCCCTTAGCCGACCGCGCTGCCGGGCGGCGCACTAAGGCCCTCGATGGAACTCCACTCCGGCGGGCAAGTCCAAGCTGAAATCGGAGGATTTTATCACCGAGGCGTCTTGGAAGCGGCTGAAGGCGATGTCCGTTCGGTGGCCCAAGGAGTCCCGAATGACGATCTCCCGAAGCTGCTCTTGGCCGAAGTTCAGCAAGATCTCCGCAATCAGGGCGGTGCTCGACCTTGGGCGCAAGCTGAATGCGCCGCCGCCGAGGCTTTGCACCTGATAGTCGGAGTTCAGGGCCAAGGTGGAGCTGGTCAGAATGGCCAAGGGCGTGTCCGCCAGCGCTTCCCCAATGGGGCGCACGATGACCTGCTCCAAGTCGGGGTCATAGATGCTGAGCTCGTCGCCGTCGGCGATGACGATTTGCGGATGGGGGGAAGCCACTTCCCAACGAAATTGGGGCTTGAGCAGGCGCACATGGCCCTTGGCCTCCTCCAGCAGTTCGCCGTTCGGCGCATGCTGCGCCTGCACGAAGTCCGCCGCCAAGTGGCCCAAGGCGTCGAGCCGCTCAAGCAGCTCCGACTCCGCGTCCGCGCAAGCCAGCCACGGCGCCAAGAGCAAGGCGCCGCACGGCCGCAGGCTGCGAATCAACGGCGGCCGTCCGCTTCTGCTAGTCCCGCTGCGGAACCAAGACGTCACGGTTGCCGTTGCTGTTCATCGGCGAAACCAAGCCGGCTTCCTCCATGGCCTCTATCAGCCGGGCGGCGCGGTTGTAGCCGATGCGCAGCTTGCGCTGCACCGAGGATATGGATGCGCGGCGGGACTGAATGACGAACTCCACCGCCTCGTCATAAAGCGCGTCATCCTGCTCGGCGGCGCCAGCCTCCGTTTCGATTTCAACGAAGGGCGGCGCATCGCCGCCGGTCAGCACCTCGCTTAGGTAGTTCGGCTCGCCGCGCAGTTTCCAATCCTCGACCACTCGATGCACCTCCTCGTCGGCGACGAAGGCGCCATGCACCCTGGACGGCACACTGGTGCCCGGCGGCAGGAACAGCATGTCCCCATGCCCGAGCAACTGCTCCGCGCCGCCTTGGTCCAGGATGGTGCGGGAATCCACCTTGGAGGAGACCTGAAAACTGATGCGGGCGGGAATGTTGGCCTTGATCAGCCCGGTGATGACGTTCACCGAAGGCCGCTGGGTGGCCAACACTAAGTGAATGCCGGCGGCCCGCGCCTTCTGGGCGATGCGGGCGATGAGCTGCTCCACCTGCTTGCCGACCACCATCATCATGTCCGCGAATTCGTCGATCACCACCAGAATGAACGGCAGCGGCACCAAGGCCGGCGCATCGTCGCCGCCATCTTCCTCCGCAAGCGGGTCCGCAATGGGTTCGCCGCTTTTCTCCGCATCCCGGACATGGCGGTTGTAGCCGGCCAAGTTGCGCACGCCCAAGTCCGCCATCAGACGGTAGCGCCGCTCCATTTCGCCGACGCACCAATTCAGCGCATGGCCGGCTTGGGTGACGTCGGTGACCACGGGCGTCAGCAGATGGGGAATGCCCTCGTAAACGGAAAGCTCCAGCATCTTCGGGTCCACAAGAATCAAGCGGACGTCTTCAGGGGAAGCCTTGTAGAGAATGCTCATCAGCATGGCGTTGACGCCGACCGATTTGCCGGAGCCGGTGGTTCCGGCGATCAACAGGTGCGGCATGCGGCCTATGTCGGTGACCGCCGGGGCGCCGGCCACGTCCTTGCCTAGGGCCAAAGTCAAAGACGACTTGGATTTTTCGTACTCCGGGGAGGCGAAGATCTCCTTCAAGCGCACCATTTCCCGATTTTCGTTGGGAATTTCAATGCCGACGACGGACTTGCCGGGAATCACCTCCACCACGCGCACACTGATGACGGCTAAGGAGCGGGCCAAGTCCTTGGCCAGGGAGCTGATCTTCTGCGCCCGCACCCCGGCCGCCGGCTGCACCTCGAAGCGCGTGACCACAGGCCCAGGCAGCACGGAAACGACCTCCACATCAACGCCGAACTCCTTGAGTTTCAGTTCCAGTTGGCGCGACATGGTCTCCAAGGACGCCGCCGAATAGCCGCTCTCCTCATCGAGCGACTTGTCGTCAAGCAAGTCCATGTGCGGAACGGGGCCCAAGCCGGCCATCTCGAACATTTCGTTCTGCTTGGCCTTCGGCTTCCTTTCGGTGCGGGGTTCTATGCGCGGCGGCTTGCGGTTTTGGCGCCGCTTGCTTTCCTTGGCCCGCTTTTCGCTGCGCTCCGCCACTGCGCTGCGCACCTGCGCCCGCACCATCCGCTGCTGCCGCCGGTGTTCGAGGCGACGGGCGATGCTGCTGATGAGCGCCGCGGACAGCTGGTGAATGACGCGCCCCACCCACTCCGCAACGTCAAGCCAAGAGAAGCCAACCGCCGCCTGGGCGCCCGCCAGGACTCCCGCGGCGGCCAGCAACGTCAACCCGGCGCCGCCAAACACGGGCAACCCAACCTCGGCCAGCGACAAACCCAACACGCCGCCGGAACTGGCCGGCAACTCGCCGCTCCCCGGCACATGGCTTTGCACAAGCACGCAGGCGCAAAGCGTCACCGCCACCCAACCGGCGCTGCGCACCGCTGCTACGGACCAAACCGGACGGCTAAGGGGCCGGTAGATCAGCCGGGCGCCCAGCAGCACAACGGCCACCGGCAGCAGGTAGGCCACCAGCCCGAACACGAACAGCAGAAGGTTGGAAACATAGGCGCCGCTGCTGCCCGCCCAGTTGCGCACCTGCCCGCCCTGCTCCTCAACGCTGAGGCTGAACGAAGGGTCCAAGGGGGAATGGGAGGCGACGGCGAGCAGCAGGTATAGCGCGACGACCCCGAAGCCGGTCAAGCCAATCTCACGAAAGGGCGCACGATAGGTGGTCAAGGAGGAGCACCGCGTTCCATTGGTTGGCGGCGCAGTTTAGCGGCAATCCGCCGCCCGAACAAATTCTTGGCCTTGCAGGCGTGGGATTGCAACTCCAAGGCCGCCGCTCGTTCATTTATGATTGGGGCCGCAGGTGTTTTGAGCGTGGCGAGGCTTAGGGTGCGCCCTGACAAACAAAAGGTTGTGGATGAAGTCTGGGACGAGGAGCGGATTCGCTCCTTTTTGCGCAAGCCCCCCTTGGCGGCGGGGCTGGACCCCGACTTCAGCGCCCTGCTTTACGCCTACCGAAGCATGAGACCGAACGACTTCCGCACTTTCATCGGCTTCTTCCGAGAGGCCGGGCGCAACCTGGAGGCGGAAAACGACCAGGGCGAAACCTTGCTTGAGGTCATCGCCGCCCATCGGCTGGCGGAGCCCTTTCGGGCGGCCCTGCTGGACGCCGGCGCCAAGCGCTGAAGCGCCATGGCCGTGTCCTTCCTGCGCAGCCAAACGCCCTTTCCCGACGCCCAGTCGGCGGACGACTCCATCGGCGGGCTGCTGGCGGTGGGCGGAGACCTTTCTCCCAACCGCCTGCTGGCCGCCTATCGAGCCGGCGCATTTCCCTGGTTTGAAGACGACCAAGCGCCAATTCTTTGGTGGAGCCCGGATCCCCGTGCGGTGTTGCAGCCCGGCGCCATGCACTTAAGCCGCAGCTTCCGCAAGCGTCTGCGCAAAGCGGACTTCCACGTATCCTTCGACTGCGCCTTCGCCGCGGTGGTCGGCGGCTGCGCGGCGCCGCGGCGGGGCCGACCGGGCACCTGGGTCACCCCGGCCATGCAACGGGCCTACCGCCGCCTGCACGAACTGGGCTACGCCCATTCGGTGGAGGTTTGGCGCGGGGATCTTCTGGTCGGCGGCCTGTACGGGCTTTCCTTGGGCGGCTTCTTCTTCGCCGAATCCATGTTCAGCCGCGCCTCGGACGCCTCCAAGATCGCTCTGCACCATCTCGGCCAACGCCTGCGGCGCTGGCGCTTCGAACTCATCGACTGCCAAGTTCCCAGCGACCATCTGCGCTCGCTGGGCGTTCAATCCATCCCGCGCACCGAATTCCTGAGGCTGCTGAGCGCCAACGACGAGTCCCAAACCCGCCGCGGGCGCTGGAGCGCGGCGGACTGCGGCGCAGCGGACGTCTCGCCGGCACCGAAGCCGCCCCAATTCCTTGCGAACATTTGAGTTGACCCTTGCGGGCATGAGGGGCAGAATGCCGCCGCTTCACTGAACCGGGCGAACATGGCCAAGGAAGAACAAATCGAAATGGAGGGGACCGTGGTGGACACCCTCCCCAACACGATGTTCCGCGTGGAGTTGGACAACGGCCACCGCGTCACCGCCCATATTTCGGGCAAGATGCGCAAGAACTACATCCGCATCCTAACTGGGGACAAGGTGAAGGTGGAGCTGACCCCCTACGACCTGAGCAAGGGCCGCATCACGTTCAGAAAGTAAGCGCCGAGGCGCCCCTTCAGGCCGCAACGCCCTCCTCCGCGGCGAGCGCTAGTTCGTTGTCCTCCACCGTCACCCGCAGCAGGCCCCCGCCCTTGGCCAAGGGGCCGAACAGGAGCATGTCCGCAAGCTGGCGCTTGATTTTGTCTTGAATCAGGCGCTGCATGGGCCTAGCGCCCATCTTTTCGTCATAGCCCTCCCGAGCCAGCCACGCCTTGGCCTCGTCGTCCACCTCCAAGGTTACGCGCTTGTCGTCAAGCTGCGCCTGCAGCTCGGTGAGGAACTTATCAACGATGGTCTTCACCACGTCCATGCTTAAGGCGCCGAACTGCACGATGGCGTCCAGCCGGTTGCGGAACTCCGGCGTGAAGATCTTGCGGATGGCCTCCATGCCGTCCGAACTGTGGTCCTGCTTGGAGAAGCCGATGGACGGCCTGGCCATGTCGGTCGCGCCGGCGTTGGTGGTCATCACCAGAACGACGTTGCGGAAATCCGCCTTGCGGCCGTTGTTGTCGGTGAGCGTTCCGTGGTCCATCACCTGCAGCAGCAGGTTGAAGACCTCTGGATGCGCCTTCTCAATTTCGTCGAGCAGAACGACGCTGTGCGGATGCTTGGTCACCGCTTCGGTGAGCAGGCCGCCTTGGTCGAAGCCGATGTAGCCCGGCGGAGCGCCGATGAGCCGGGACACGGTGTGCCGCTCCATGTACTCGGACATGTCGTAGCGCAGCAGTTCGACGCCGGTGATCAGGGCCAGTTGGCGGCAGACTTCGGTTTTGCCCACGCCGGTGGGGCCGGCGAACAGGAAGGAGCCGATGGGCTTGTCTCCGGACTTCAGGCCGGCGCGGGAGAGCTTGATGCAGTCCGCCAGTTGGTCAATGGCTTCGTCCTGCCCGAAGACCACCATCTTCAGCTTCCGGCCGAGGCCCTTGAGCGCCTCCTTGTCCGAAGTGGAGACCTGGGCTGAGGGGATGCGGGCGATCTTGGCGACCACCTGCTCGACGTCCCCGGCGCCGATGGCCTTCTTGCGGCGGCTGGGCGGCAGCAACTGCTGGGCGGCGCCGGCCTCGTCGATGACGTCGATGGCCTTGTCCGGCATGAAGCGGTCGGTGATGTACTTGGCGGCGAGTTCGGATGCACAGCGCAACGCCGGGTCGGTGAAGCGAAGCTGGTAGTGGTCCTCAAAACGGGATTTCAGCCCCTTGAGTATCTTGTAGGTGTCCCCCACGTCAGGCTCCACCACGTCTATCTTCTGAAAGCGGCGGGCCAAGGCCCGGTCCTTCTCAAAGACGCCGCGGAACTCCTGGTAGGTGGTGGAGCCCATGCAGCGGATCTCCCCCGAAGTCAGCAGCGGCTTCAGCAGATTGGAGGCGTCCATTACGCCGCCGGAGGCGGCGCCGGCGCCGATGATGGTGTGCACCTCGTCAATGAACAGGATGGCGCCCTCCTGCTTCCTCAGCTCGGCCAACACGGCCTTGAAGCGCTTTTCGAAGTCTCCCCGGTATTTGGTGCCGGCCAGCAGGGCGCCCAAGTCCAAGGCGTAGATGGCGCTGTCCGCCACCACCTGCGGCACCTGCCCATCAACGATGCGCTTGGCCAGGCCTTCGGCGATGGCGGTTTTGCCCACCCCGGACTCGCCGACCAGCAAGGGGTTGTTCTTGCGGCGGCGGCAAAGCACCTGAATGACCCGCTCAAGCTCCGGTTCGCGCCCCACCAGCGGGTCGATTCGCCCCGCCTGGGCCTCCGCGTTCAGGCAGGTGGCGAAGACTTCAAGGGCGTTCCTGCGCCCTTCCTCCGCGCCGGAGCGCTCCTCGCCTTCGGCAACCCCCTCGGCGGCGGCCTTGTCCCCATAAACCTTGGAGATGCCGTGGGCGATGTAGTTGACCACGTCTATGCGGACGATGCTCTGCTGCTTCAGGAAGTAAACCGACTGGCTTTCCCGCTCGCTGAAGATGGCGACCAGCACGTTGCCGCCGGTCACCTCCTTGCGGCCGGAGGACTGCACATGGAACACCGCCCGCTGCAGAACCCGCTGAAAGCCCAGGGTGGGCTGGGTCTTGCGGTCGCCTTCGCTGGCGGGAATCAACGGCGTGGTGGCTTCGATGTACTCGCCAAGGTCGGTGCGCAGCCGGTCCAGGTCGCAGCCCACCTTGCGCAGGACGTCCACCGCCACCGAATTGCCCAGCAAGGCCAGCAGCAGGTGCTCAACCGTCATGAACTCATGGCGTTTGGAGCGCGCCTCCCTAAAGGCTTCGTTGAGGGTGTCTTCCAAGTCTTTGCTTAGCATGGCGCGAATGATAAGCCCGTTGAATCGTCATTCCCAAGGGATTTGAGCCGCTGACGCCGAAATTTTCCCGTTCCGAGGCGCAAGCCGGTCAGTCCGTCATTTCCACTCTTGAGACGAGCGGGTGCTGGTTCTCCTGCGCGTAGAGGTTGACCTGCTCCGACTTGGTCTCCGCGATGTCCCGGGGAAAGATGCCGACCACGGCGCTGCCCTGGGTATGCACCGCCAGCATGACCTGCACCGCCTTCTCCTGCTCCATGCCGAAGAAAACCTCCAGCACATGCACCACGAACTCCATGGGCGTGTAGTCGTCATTCAGCAGCAGCACCTTGTACATGGGCGGGCGCTTGAGCTCCGGCTTGGCCTCAACCGTGGCGACGCCGCGGCCTTCGTCGCTGTCAAAGTCATCGCCGTGTTGAGCGCGCCAAGCTTCGTTCATAAAACCACCGCAGCCGGAACGCGCCCTAGGCGCGGAGCCACCAGCCAAGCGGCCCTATAATACTTGCCCGCACGAAGCGCACAACAGGCATTCACGACGGCCGCCACCACAGACAGGGCCGCCACCATGCGCAGGTTGCAGGAGCAAGCCCGCCGGGCCAAGTCGCCAGCGGCGACATGCCCGCATTCGGGAAGGGCTGCCTATTGGCCGTTGCCTGCGTTTTCCCGCATGGTGGAAATACGGGAAAGCAGTTCCCCGCCATCGCCGCACTCAATGACCCAGTCGCCTATTTGGTCCAAATCCTCCCGCGCTGCGAAGCCCTCCAGCAGACCGGCCAAGCGCTCCCCCGTTTTAACGCCGAACTTAAGGGCCGCTTGGCGACCCAGCCGCGCCCGCGCCGCCATCAAACCCTGCGCAATGCCTTCCTCCCTGCCTTCCTCCCTGCCTTCCTCTTTGCCTTCCGCACGCACACCGGCCTCCCACCGGTCCCAGTTCGCCTCAAACAACGTCGGCATCGCCGCTCCTTCCTTCTGCTCAATTTCATCAAACGCCGGAAAACCCGGATCACCGCCCGTCTTGTGCTCCCACAGCGCCCTAGCCCAAGCATGCAGAGCACGACGAAAAGCCTCGTTCGCCGCGCCGGGAAAGCGGGCCGCCTCCTCCAGCAAACGCGGCAGTAACTTCCCGGACGCCCCGGAGCGTTGCAGGCGCACCGTCGCCGCAACCCGGTTCCGCAAGGGCCAATCCTCCGCCCGAACCGATCCCGAAGTCAAGGCCCCGCCCGCCGCAAGCAAACGGTGTGCTTGCGGTTGCAGCAGCGCCAAGTCACGCGCCGCCGCAGGCGAAGGCAAGGCCGCCAAGTCCGACGCTTGGCCGGAGGCCGTCCAAGGCTCGCTGCCGTTGTACACCACGATGGGCAGCACCCAAGGCATGCCGCCCTCCCGCTCCGCCGCTCCGCTGCGGGACACTAGGTGCAGCAGCAACTCCGTGTACTCGCGCATGCGCTCAGCCATGCGCCTATCCGCTTCGGACTGAAACTCCACCAAAACCAAGACATATGGCCGCTCACCGTCCTGCAACTGGCCGCCGCGGAAACGCACACGCCACGCCATGTCCCCCACGCGCTTGCGGTGGGCGGCGTCCAAGAATTCCGAAGGGCGGCCCTCAAGGGTGGAGAGGTCCAGTTCGTCCACCCACTCCGGAATAACGAGGCGCAGCAAGTCCGCCGCCACCTCGGGCAGGCTGTGGATGTACTTATGGGCGGCGTCGTGGTCCATGCCGCCACTCTAAAGGGCGCTGCAAGTGAAAATCTGCGGGAATTGGCTGCAATCGACATGCGACATTCGCCCTTATTTATTGCTGGCCTCGGCTTACGTTTAGCCGTTCCAACACACCAAACGCCAATAACGCACCATGAATGCCCACAGCGCAAATCTTCCCTAAATGGGCTTGCCTTGACCTAACCAAAATTATGGGCTTGCTCTTTGTGGCACAAGAGGTGGGGTGTGAGAGTCAATGCGGAAATCAAGAAGTGGGGCTGGTGTTGAGCGGCAGGCGCTGCCGCGCCGCGGCATGGTAGCCTAGTTGATCGAGCACCAGTCCCAGAGGGGAGAAGTGGCCGCACGAGCGGAACGGCGCAGTTTTTGGACCTGGGGTTACGTTTCGGACGAGCCGACGGAGGTGGAGCGGGCGGCTGCGGCAAGGAAGGCGTCCAAGCGCCTAGGGCGGGAAGTGACGCCGCCGGCCATCCCGGGAATCGAGGAGATCGAGTTGCCGCCAAGCCGCGTCAAAGTGCCGGCGGGGCTGGCGGCGTTCGTCAGCACCGCTCACGCCGAGCGCGTCATCCATACCTACGGAGGGCACAGCGTGGAGTTGCTGGCGGCGGCGCGGGGCTTGTTCCCCAATCCGCCGGACGCCGTCGCCCATCCGCGCACGGAGGATGAACTGGAGGCCGTTCTCGACTGGTGCGACGTGCAACGCTTGGCGGCGATGCCCTACGGCGGCGGCAGGCAACGACGGCGCCGTGACGCTGGACCCGGACAACTTAAACGCCATGCTGGAAATCGACGAAACGTCCCGCGCCGGACGCTTTCAAGCGGGCATCCTAGGGCTGGACCTGGAAGCGGTGCTGCGTCCCCTGGACCTCACCCTGCGCCATTTTCCGCAGAGCTTCCCCTGGTCCACCGTCGGCGGTTGGGTGGCGCAATGGCGAACCATCAAGGACGAAGCCACCGCCGCAGTGGTGGACGCCGGCGGCACCGTCACCCACCACCATGCGGTTGGGCGCATGCACCGGCCCGACTGGGACAGGCAAAGGCCCGAACTCTTCGCCGCAGTGCTGAAAGCGGCCAAGGAACGGCTGGACCCCAACGGCATCCTGAATCCGGGCGTGTTGATCGGCTAGTGCGGCGAGCAGACCGCCCCCACCAATCCATCCTCTTAGGCGAAGACGCAATGCGATGCGGCGTTTCAACCAATTCCGCATCCCGACCCTGTGCTACTATGGCCATCCGGGTGCAGATGTGCGAACTCAATCCTTTTTGCCGCAGTTGACGACCATTAGCTTGGTTTTGGCCTTAGTTTCCGCAACATTCGTTTGGGATGCGTTGTGACGCCTGAAATCGAGGAGTTCACGAACAAAGTGGTGGGGCACCTAGCGAAGCGCTTAAACCCGCACCAGATCATTTTGTTCGGCTCTCACGCCAAGGGCACGGCCACCGCCGACAGTGACATCGACCTGCTGGTGGTGCTGCCCGAATTTCCAGACAGCGATAGGCGCAGAAAATGGGTGGACGTTCGAGAGGCGTTGCATGAGATTTGCAGGGACGAACTAGGCATTCCCGACGTGGATACGATTGTCGCATCGCCAAGTCGAATTGCTCGATACGGGCATGTGCCCGGCTTGGCGCTCCATGAGGCGCTTCGGAATGGGAAGGTTCTGTACAATGGCCATGGCCCACGGAATGGCAGCTCGCCCACATGAACCCAGAAGTCGTCATCAGAAGTTCTGAAGTTCTTTAGGGCAGGCGGCGCAGCCAATCGAGCATCGTTGTCGAAACCAAGTCGCTCGCGTCCTGTTGCACAAAGTGGCCGGCGCCCGGAATGGTCACCAGCGTGAGGTCTCTTTCCACCCAGTTCCAAGTGCCGTTCAACGCGCCCGGCAGCAGTGCTTGATCGTCCAGCCCGTGGAACATCAGCACCGGGCTTCGCACTTTCGGGAAGTCCGGCATGGCCGTGGAAGCCGTTGGCTGTTTCGGCGCGACGGAACCCGGTTGGGATGCGTCGGACGCCGCTGACTCTCCAGATGCGTCCAACTCGTCGGGCGGAGTGCGCGGATAGTTGGCCTTGTAGTAGTTCAGCATCGCCGCAAAGTCCGAACGCTCGAACGCCGCGACGTATTCAGCGCGAGCCTCCTTGTCCGTTACCCAAAGCGCCAGCCCTTCCGCGGTGAGCGCTTCGTGGGCGTCGGGCTGTTGGAAGTCCCTCGCATATTGGCTGTTGCGTTGTTGTTGTGGATTGGTCATCAACTCCCGAGCCAAGCCGGCCGGGTGCGGCAGGTTCAGGATGACCAGCGCTGCAACCAATTCGGGCCGGAACATGGCGACGTTCCAAGCGATGGCGCCGCCCCAGTCGTGCCCGACGACGATGGCGGAATCCTCTGCCTCCGCTCGAATCACCGCGGCCACGTCGCCCACCAGCTTCGGCATTTCATACGCCGGCGCACCTTGCGGCTTGTCGCTGCGGTTGTAGCCGCGCAAGTCGAGCGCCGCGACTCGGAAGTCCCCTTCAAGCGCCGTCATCTGCTTGCGCCATGAGTACCAAAAGTCCGGGAAGCCGTGCAGCATCACCACCAACGGGCCATTGCCCGCTACCACATAGTGAATGCGCACACCGTCGCTGTTCGCATACCTGTGCTCGACGCGTTCCCGCAAGTCCCCCGCAGCGGAAACCGAGGCGGCAACCGTAAAAGCCGCCAGCAAGGCCCGCACCGTCTTCATGGCATTTGCACCCATCCGTTCACACCTCCTTATTCGTTCCTGGCTCTTGGAATTAAAACATCACTGCTGACGCGAGCAGGATCATCCAGCGGACGATCCTTCAGGCTCAACTCGCAGCGCGTGGTGGAATATCTCGTTCATGAAATCTAGCCATGCGTCCTCGGTGCGCTTGGTTGTCTGATCAGACACAGGCCGACACCGGCATCCGCCACTGATACACGCACTTGCGCAGTTCCCGGCGCCCGAAACGTCCCATCTGCTGGCTGGCGTTGCCCTTGCCGCGGGGCAGTACGCCGATTTCTTCGCAGACGAATCCGCACTGTTCGGCGATGTCGGAGAGGATCAGGTCCACAGGCACTTCCTCGCCGTGGTATTGAACGTTGTCGTTCACCATAACCACCCGGCCGCCCGGCCGCGTCACCCGCGCCAGCTCCGCGATGACCAACGCCATCTCCTCAAAGTAGTTTTCAACCAAGCGAATGACGTGCGGATTGCTGAGTTCGCTTTTGCGGGAACGCAGTGCATCCAATGTTTCGGCGAGGGCTGCTTGCGAACGGATGGCCGCCCGTGCATGGGCGAGCACATCCGACCGTGGATATTCGCGCTGCAACTGTTGCGCCTTGGAGCGGTTTTCCACCGTAGCGCTCAGCAGCGCCTGCCGCAGTTCGCTGAAGGCCGCTCGGTCGTAGCCGAGCCAAGCCAGCTCCAGCGCATAGGTGCGGGTGTAGTCGTAGCGATTGGCGTATGGCGGCGACGTGATGGTGAGGCCAATCGAGTCCGCCTCCAGGCGCGGCAGTTCCCCTAGGGCGGAGCCTTCAACAACGCGGGGAGGTCGAGTTGCGTAGCGTCTGGCAAGCTGCGGGGCATCTTGCAGGATTTCCGCGAGGCGTTTTCGCAGCGCGTCGGCGAAGCCGGGGATCTGGCCCTTGTCCATGCCGCCGCGCAGGTTCCGCCCGCACCGCCGGTCCCAGCGCAGGTATTGCCCGTCCTTGCGCGTGTAGCTGGCCTCCTCTAAGACGCTCATGCAGGCGAAATCCAGCACCAAGCGGACGTTCTCGTCCTTCAGCCTGTGCAGGAATGCGCGCGCCTTGGCGATGGCGTCTTCCGTCCCTGCCGGGAATGCCCGTTCGGTGATGCGCACATGGGGAAAGCGGAACGCTGGCGCGACGCTCCCATCATCCAAGGCCCGCAGCAAGCGCGCACCGGTTTTCTCGAGAACAGCGCGTTCCAAGCCGTTCGCCACGCAGGCGATAGCTCGCGTCGCCCGCGCGCCCACCGGCATGATTTCGATGCCAATGGCTTTGCGACCGGCGCCGCCCGCGACCAGCACACTCGTTCCCGCGCCAGCGAACGGATCGAGCACGGGGCCATCGCCGAGGCGCAGGGCGGCCTGCACCAGATCCGCGGAGAAACCTTCCTTGTATTTGAACCAGCGAAGGCCCGGCTGCATTTTATTGGCCTGCCAAGAGACGATGCGGCGGTTCAGGTCGGGCCGTTCGACCATGCGCTTTGCAAAACGCTGCCGCAAGGCGTAACGGGCCTCGCTGCCGCAAGGGGCTTCCCGCTGTCGGAGCGGGCCAGGCGGGTCAAGAAAAATGGCTGTCTGGGCTTCGCTCATCGGTTGTTCAATCGTTCGCCCCGTCAGGAAACCGACCGGAAAAAGGAAATCTTGGAACGGCAAACGCCATATCAAACATTGGCGAAAATTTTATGGGATCCGAAGCGGCAAAGCAGGCGAGCCATGGTCAACAAATCGAGGTCCGTCGCCACGCCGTTCCCGGCGTACCCAAGCAGCTGGGTCGTCGTCCCACTCATGGCCTGTGTCAGGCAAACTGCCAAATGCGGCCTCATGGTTTTCTTGGCGCCGCTCGTCCTCAAGCCCGCGGGCGATCAGCTCGGCAGCAAACTCGCTGCGGGGGCGGGAACCCGCCCGACGGTCAAGTTCGACCACAACCGCATCATCCAAGGCAACCCGTATGCGCATCCGTTTTCTCCACGTCACGGACGGGCAAACTATAGCAGGCCGCGGCCTAAACAAGATATGCACGGGTTATAATCCACCCATGCGATTGTTGACCTACCGCCGCGGGGAGCGGGTCAGTTTCGGGGCGGTGGTGGACGGCGGGGTGGTCGATCTCGGCGCTTTGCTGCCGGAGGTCAACGGACTGAAGGCCCTGTTGCGGGCCGGCGCCGTCGAGGAGGCGCAGCGGCTGGCCTTGGGTGCGGTGCCCGACCATTCCCTGGAGGACATTGCCTGGCTGCCGCCGGTGCCGGATGCGGAGAAGATCATCTGCGTCGGCATCAACTACGGCAACCGCAACGAGGAATACGAGGAGGCCGCCCCCGCACCGGCCCATCCCAGCATCTTCATGCGCACCCGGGAGTCCCTCACCGGGCACTTGCAGCCCATCCTGCGCCCGCCGGAGTCCGTGCAGCTAGACTACGAAGGGGAGATCGTCATGGTCATCGGGCGCGGCGGGCGGCGCATCCCCGAAGCCCAGGCGCGCAGCCACGTCGCCGGCCTCACCCTGATGAACGAAGGCTCGGTTCGGGATTGGCTGCGCCACTCCCGGTTCAACGTCACGCCGGGCAAGAACTTCGAGCACTCCGGCGCGGTCGGCCCCTGGATGGTCACCACCGACGAATTGCCGCCGTTCGACCAACTGCGCGTCATCACCCACGTGAACGGCGAAGTGCGCCAAGACGACCGCACCGACAACCTGTTCTTTCCCTTTGAGCGCCTGGTCAGCTATGTGTCCACCTTCATGCGCCTGCAGCCCGGCGACCTCATCTCCACCGGCACCCCCACCGGCGCCGGCGCCCGCTTCAACCCGCCCCGCTACCTAAGCCCCGGCGACGTGGTGGAGGTGGAAGCGCCAAGCATTGGGTTGCTGCGCAACGACATTCAGGACGAGTTTTAGACGCATATCCTCGCCGACCAATTGCCTTCTCGGCGGCGTCAGAATGGCGAAACCTAGCCCCTGATTGATGTGCCCGCCCAATATCATGCCCAAAAGAATAATTCTTTCAGGCATAGCCTGGGGATGCAATTTCTGCATCGCAGCGATGCAATGCGGCGCTGGGGAAGGGTTCTAGATGCGCATCCGCGCCACCGTGCAGCCGACGGCGAAGATGGGAATGGGGGCGTAGAAGTAGAGTTCTCCAACGGCGCCCTCGGCGGCGCCGGCCGCGGCGATGAAGGTGCGGATCTCGAAGCCGCCTTGCCCGGCGTCCCGCCAAGTTTCCACGTCCGTGTAGCTGGTTAGCCGCGCATGGTCGTTGGCCAGCCAGCGGTCCAGGAAGTCCCGGTCCCAAGCCTCGTTGATCTTGCCGGAGTCCGGCGTGGCCGGCCAATGGGAGATGCCGCCGGTGCCCACCACGGCGATGCGCTCCGGCACGGCGTCGCAGGCTTCACGCAGCGCCCGGCCGAACTCGTAGGCGCGGGCCAAGGGCGTCAACGGCGGCCCTTGGCAGTTGATGTTGACGGGAACCACCGGCAGGTCCGCCTCCGGCAGCAGGAAGTGCAGCGGCACCATGATGCCGTGGTCGAACTGCCACTCCTCGGCGTAGGCAAGGTCCACACGGCCCATGATGCGCTCAACGAGGCGGCGCGACAGATCCGGCACCCCCGCATAGGTGCGCGGCGCGATGCCCAGCCACTCCGGGTCCTCTATGGGGCCTTTATAGCGCTCCGCCATGCCCATGCAGTAGGCGGGCATGTTGTTCATGAAGAAGTTGGCGAAGTGCTCGGCGGCGATGATCAGCAAGGCGTCCGGCCGCTCAGCGTGGATTTCGCCGGCCAAGCGGCGCATGGCGGCGTAAAAGCCGTCCCGAAGTTTCGGGTCCGCCCGCTCCGCCCGGCCGGTGATGCCAGGCGCATGGCTGCAAACCCCAGCGAAAATCAACGGCATCTCAAACTCCAGTTCATCAGAGGGCGAACAATAACCGCGCAATGCTTCCGCCGTTCCCGCCAAAGACTGGGCAGCGGCTTGCGGCGGAGCTCCAGCAAGGCGGAGAAATTTTGTTCCGAACCTGTCGCCATGACAACGGCTGGGGAGTCCTCACGGGGGCTGCGTCAACGGCTTGAGGGCCTGTCAGGGGACGGCGTGGCTGGACCTCTCCATAGCAAACGAAGGAGCTCCCGCACGGCCTTGGCAAGTTGGGCAGTAGCGGAACGTCCATGATTGAAGAGGTCAAGCCGTTGGCCGTGCTTGTGCGCTGGTGCGTCAGACCGCTCCCTTGCCGTCCGTAGTCAAGTACAGCCCATGCCGCACCTTGCCGTGCTTGGCAAGGCCCTGGCGCATGGCGGCGATGTACTCATCCCAAGGATAGCCGAGCAGGGCGGCGTAGTGCATGAGGATCTGGCCGTTGACGCCCATGACGTACAGCAGCCCGATGTCTCCGTCAACTAGGGCGCGGCGCTCCTCCTCGGCAAGGTCGTAGTCGGCGAGCAGGCCCTCAAAGTCGTTCGCGTAGCGCTGCCGAGCTGCGGGGTCGCGGTTCAGGTTGTACAGCAGCTTTTGGACGTAGTAGAGGCTCATCGGCCTAGCGCCGGAACCGCATGGGTGTCGTGCGCCATGCAGACGTTCTTGGTCTCCATGTAGAAGTCGAAGCTGTAGTCGCCGCCGTCCCGGCCGATGCCGCTGGCCTTCATGCCGCCGAAGGGGGCGGGCAGATGGCGGTTGTTCTCCGAGTTGATCCAGATCATGCCGGCGTCCAAGGCCCTAGCCAGCCGCTGGCCGCGGCCCAGATCCCGCGTCCAAGCGTAGGCGGCGAGGCCGTACTGCACGCCGTTGGCGACGGCGACCGCCTCGTCCTCGTCCGCAAACGGGATGGCGGTGAGCACCGGGCCGAATATCTCCTCCTGGGCGATGCGCATTTGCGCCTTGGCGTTGGCGAACAGCGTGGGGGTGACGTAGCAGCCTTGCGCAAGCCCAGCGGGACGCCCACCGCCAACGGCGATGCGGGCGCCCTCCTGACCGGCGATCTCGAAGTAGCTGAACACCTTTTGCAGGTGGTTCGGGTGGATCAGCGGCCCCACCTCCGTCGCCGGATCCAGCGGATGCCCCACCCGGACGCCGGCGGCCCGCTCGGCCACCCTCTCCACAAAGGCGTCGTGGATGCTGTCCTGCACCAGCAGACGGCTGGAGGAGGTGCAGCGCTCGCCGTTCAGGCTGTAGATCATGAAGGTGACGGCATCCACGGCCCGCTCCAAGTCCGCATCCGCGAACACCAGCACCGGGTTCTTGCCGCCCAGTTCGAAATGCACCCGCTTCAAGGTGGGCGCCCCTTGCGCCATGATCCGGCTGCCGGTGCGGGATTCGCCAACGAAGGCCACCGCCTTGATGTGCGGATGCTCGGTCAGCGTCTTGCCCGCTGTCTCGCCGACGCCATGCACTAGGTTCAGCACTCCCGGCGGCAGCCCCGCCTCATGGCAGATTTCCGCCAGCAACGTGGCGGTCAACGGGCTCCATTCGGCCGGCTTGTGCACCACCGTGCAGCCGGCCGCCAAGGCCGGCGCCATCTTCCAGGTGGAGAGCATGAAGGGCGTGTTCCAAGGGGTGATGACGCCCACTGGGCCGATGGGTTGGCGCAGGGTGAAGTTGAGATGGTGCGCCGCCGGCAAGGACAGGCCGTTGGCCGCCTCCGGCGCCCGGTCGGCAAAGAAGCGGAAGTTCGCGGCGCCGCGGACGGCGGCCTTGCCCATGAAGCGCACGGGCTGGCCGGTGTCCCAGGACTCGACCAGGGCGATTTCCTCCGCCCGCTGCTCAATGGCGTCGGCGATGCGGTGCAGCAGGCGCCGCCGCTGCTCCCCAGGCCAAGCCGCCCAGCCCGCAAAGGCGTTCCAAGCGGCGTTGGCGGCTTGGTCCACGTCCTGCGCAGCGCCGGCGGCCACTCGGTTGATGAGCGAACCGTCAATGGGCGTGTTGTTGTCGAAAGTCTCGCCGGAAGCGCCGGGCACCTCCTCGCCGCCGATGAAATGTCCCAAAACGCCGCCCCCAAAGCGGGCGAGATGCTTTTTCGCCTGCGCCAAGTTGGCTTCCAAGGTTGCGCTCATCCCCTGCATCCTGTTGCAACTGCGGCGAACATTCTACCCTTAAGCGCAACGCCGCCAGCCTCTCCAAGCCCCATCTTCAATCCGCTGGCAAGGACTTGCGGGCTGGACTCTGCGGGTGTTTGGCGGCGTCAAACACCCAAACTTGCTGGATGCACGGAAACGGCATGGCCCAACTCAGGCGAGCAAAGGGTTTCGTGCGGAGAGCTTCGGGAAGCGGCTGAAGTCGCGGTCGGCGGTCCAGAAATCGGTGACGCCTTGGGCAATGCACAGGGCCGCAACCCTCGCATCATGCACCCTCGGCCCACTGATTCGGTCAACGAGCAGCTGTTCCTTCAATGTCGGCCAGTGCAAATCGGATTCGGCGAGCAGTTCCGCCACCGGTGATTGCAGCCAAGCGTCCACTTGGCCGATTGCTTCCTCCACGGTTGACGGCGGATCGTAGATTCTGGGATGGCTGGCAATGGCCATGAACTCGTGAACGCAAGGCCAAGGAATGCCCCAAGCCACCCGCCCTTCGGCAAGTGACCGTACGCAGCGCAGCGCTGGTTCATGCCATTTCGAATCCGCCCGGTGCGCGTAGAGGAGAATGTTGGTGTCAGTGGCGATCAATTGCCCCGCCCCTTGTAAGCCGCATCCCGAATTCGTTGCCAATCGGCGTCGCGGAATTCGGCCTGCAGGCCGCAGCCGGCGACACTCGCATTTCGCAGCTTGAACTCGGACTGCTGCCGTTCGGTGCGCAAAACATCCCGCAACGCCCGCTCAACCAACGCCCGAAAGGTAATGCGCTCCTTGGCGGCGAAGGCCCGTGCACACTCGAACAGGCCATCGGCGATCTCAATGGTGGTCTTCATAATATGGGTTCCCATATTCATGGAGATGGGACACCATATTGTGCATTGAAGCAGGCGTTGTCAATGACTGAGCGGCTTTGCCCAAGGTCGTTGAAAGGTCGGGGGCCAGATCCGGCCGTTGGTTTTCGGTGACCGGGCGGGGAAGCCCGTTCTGAAGCCTTGTCGATTAGCCGGACCAGCGGCGAGGTTGGGTAAACGGCCTTGCAGGCGGCATTTTTTGTTAATATCTTAATCATTAGCAGGGCGGCAGGTCCATGAGGAACTTCGACCAATCCTTGCCGATGCTTCTGTATCGGGCGCTCAACGCCCTAATGCCGGAGTTTCGCGCCATCTTTCGTCAATTCGGCCTGACCGAAAGGCAGTGGCGGGTGCTGCGGGTGCTGTGGGAGGAGGACGGCAGGCCCCTGCTGGCCCTGGCGGAGAGAACCCTCATTCCCGCGCCCAGCCTCATCGGCGTCATCAACCGCCTGCGCAAGGAGGGCTTGGTGGAGCGGCGTCGCTCCCCAACGGACAGGCGGGTGATGCAGGTTTGGCTGACCGGCGACGGCAAGGCCCTGCTGGCCCAGGTGACGCCCCTAGTGGACAGGGCCTACGCCGCCTTTGAAGAGTTCATGCTTCCCGATGAGTGGCGGGCGCTGACCGCCATGATGGACAAAATCGCGTGTCGGGCCAACGGCGGCGCCATGCCGGCGGCAACCATGTCTGGAGAAGAAAAATGACAGTGAAAACAGGCGCTGAATACCTTGCCTCCCTGCGGGACAACCGCGAAGTTTGGCTGCACGGCGAACGCATCGCCGACGTCACCGCGGCGCCGGGCTTGGCAAGGGGAGCGCAAACCATGGCCGGCTTCATGGACCGGCAGCATCAGGAGACGAACCAAGAGCTGCTGACCTACGGCGAGGCGGGCGAGCGCTATCCCATGTCCTTCCTGTTGCCGCGCACCCCGCAGGACGTGCGCCGCCGCGGCGCCGCCTACTACGCATGGGCGCGCTGGTCCAACGGCATGTTCGGGCGCACGCCGGACTACAAGAACGCCTCCGTCATGGCCTTCGCCGGCGCCGCGGAGTTCCTGAACGAGGGCGGGAACAGCGGCGGCCCGGACTTCGCGGCCAACATGCGCAACTACTACGAGGAGGCCCGCCGCAAGGACTTGGCGCTGACCCACACCCTAGTCAACCCCCAGTACAACGCCGAACGGGCCAAGCAGGGCCTTTCCAGCCCGGAGGTGGCCCTGCAAACGGTGCGCGAGACGGACGCCGGCGTCATCGTCAACGGAGCGCGGCTGCTGGCCACCCTGGGGCCGCTGGCCAACGACATCGAGGTGTTCCCCTCCACCCTGCTCAAGGCCGCCGAGGAGAACAAGCCCTACGCCATCGCCTTCACCATCCCCATCAACACGCCGGGCATCCGGCTGATTTGCCGGGACAGCTACGACCAGGGCAAATCCACCTTCGATGCGCCGCTCTCCTCCCGCTTTGAGGAGATGGACGCCGTGGTCATCTTCGACAACGTGCTGGTGCCTTGGGAGCGGCTTTTCATGCACCGTGACCCGCTGCTGTGCAACCGCGCCTTCGCGGAGACCAACGCGGTGGTCCACATGATGCACCAAGTGGCCTGCGGCAAGCTGGCCAAGGCGGAGTTCATCGTCGGCCTGCTGTGCGCCATGGCCCGCGCCTCCGGCAAGGACAAGGACATGAACGTGAAGGGCCAGATCGCCGAAGCCATGTGGACGGCGGAAACCGTGCGGGCGCTGCTGTTCGCCGCCGAACAACAGCCGGAGCAGGACAAATGGGGCCTGCACATCCCGCAGCGCCGCCCCTTGGACACCTCCCGCAACCTGTTTCCCCGCCTCTACCCCAAGCTGGTGGAGACCATCCACATGCTCGGCTCCAGCTCCCTGATGGCCACCCCCTGCGCCGCGGACTTCCAAGGCGACATCGCCGCCGACGTGGAGCGCTACTTCGAGCTCGCCAACCTAGGCAGCCACGACCGGGTGGCGCTCTTCCGGCTGGCCCAGGACGTGGCCGTCTCCGGCTTCGGCAACCGCCAGGTGCTCTACGAGCGCTTCTTCTTTGGCCCGCAAAACGTCATGGCCTCCATCTACTACGACCTGTACGACAAGGACGAAATGATGGACCGGGTAACGGAACTGCTGAACCGGACTTAAGCGATGCGGACATAGCCGCTCCACCTCGCCAATGCCCTTGCCGCAACTCTCAGATGAATTCGAGGAAAAGTACAACGAAGAGTAAGCATCTACCTTCCTTGTTGGCCATACCAAAATCAAGCTAGGCCGCACTGGAAATCAAGAGACCTTGCAAAGAATAAGCTTCATTAAAGCGTACAGGCCAAACTTAGCTTGCATCGAAATAGCCAGCGGTTAGTCACGCTCACATCTCCACAGAACCCCTAAACTGTGAGGCATCTTTCGGCTATCAAACCACGGGCGGATGCCGGAGGGAGCCCGCATCACTGGGTTGACTCCACCCAACGGCGAAATTCGCCCGCCACAGTGGCTATTTGATCATCCCTTATCCTCTTGCCGGCTTCACTGGCGACCTCGCGCCCGTCGGGATGTCTCAAATAGATTGGCTTCGCCCGCTTGTTGATTCCAGCGGTACTCGGGCAAGCCATGAAAACATCATACGCATCGTGCCGAACGCCGTGGTCAGCCTGTTGCGCCTCTTCATGGCTGAATTTCTTAATAATAATTACGCTCGGATTGTTGATCCCCTTGCTCGCAGCGAACGTTGTCTCGGGCAGATCGACCACGGCCATAAGCTGTGACCGCCTTAGCAACCACGACCTGATGAAGCGATTGCCAGGGTTGTTCAATATCCCTTTCGGAAGAACTATCACCAAAATGCCGCTTGGTTTTAGGAACCGCATCGCAGCTTCAACGAATAGCTGCTCGGCAGGCATCGAAGCCCGCTCTACAGCCGCCTCCCATGAGGGCAGTTCGTATTGTCCCAGCACATGGCTGTCCTCAATCTTGGCTCTTCCTCCGAAAGGCGGGTTAGTGAAAACGATATCGACCTTGCCGAGAGGAATTTTGTTCCGAGGCTCATCGTCCCACTCGCCCGGAAGCTGTACAGAGTTCGCCCGGAAGATATTAGAAGACCCATCGCCATGGAGCACCATGTTCATCTGGCAGGTGCGCACTAGGAACGGATTGATGTCCAGCCCAAAAAGGTTGCGGTCGCATACGTCCCTGACCCTTTGCCTTGCTCGATCATTTGGTAAAATTCGCCTGCTTGGTCGCCGCGCTTCTTGGTTTTTCACAACTCCGTGTAGGTTGTTCAACCAAGACACGAGAAAACCACCCGTGCCGCAACAGCAATCTAGCACCTTAAGGGAGGTGAGGCGGTCTTCATCGTGCAACGACATAGCCATGTTCACAGCCATATCACAAACATTCCGCGGCGTGAAGAACTCACCTCTGTCTCCCCGAAGGTTTGCCCCAACGAGCTCTTCGTATGCGTCTCCTTTCACATCTGTCTCGGTGTTCAACAGCGAAAGCCACTGAAGTTCCGACACAACATAGGCAGCCACACGGGGTTCAAGCTGTATTGTCTCCCGCGACTCGAAAATGAATGGATAGCGGTTGACCACGTCCCGAAAAAGAGGTGCGAGACGTTCTTCCATAAGTCGCCTTTGACCACTTTCAACGCTACGCTCCTTGGTCCCTATGCAAAAGCGGAGATTGCCTGTCGACTCCTCTTCATCATAGGTCTTGCAGAAGATCAACTTGACGAATTCGTGGAAGGCTTCCGCCTTCTGCAATCCTGCGTTTGCGTATATGTAGTTGTGGCACCTACGGAATACTGATTTCAATTCGTGAGCCGGCTTAAGATCGTCGTGTGTTGGAGGTTTTAAGACTTCGGAACCGAACCGCGGTATATCGGGGATATGGTCGAATCCCACACCTTCAGTTTTCTCGAATCCGATCCGTTCTTTGCCAACCCAGAGACCGTAGCGACATGACGCGCTAGCCGCCATGTAGCTCTTAAGCTGTTCTATGCCTTTGTCCATATCGGACGGAAGCACATCCTCTCGCTTCGCTTCTAAAATGATCGCTATATTTTCCTGCTTATGTTCCGCGTCTCGCCGGTAGATCACTAAATCGGCCCGTTTTTTCTGGCGCCCCATCGCTATTCCGACCTCCATCCCTAGGTCGGTCTTGGGGTAGCCGTACTCCTCCATAAGACTTCGCGCCCATCGCTGACGCACATGCTCCTCTGGCGTGTCGTCACGAAGATGCCCTGTCACGCAGCAACGGATCTTTCCCGGTGGCACGAGGTAGGCTGCCTTTGTTTCTCTGTCAGTGGTTATGTTGGCCATGCGTTCACCAATGTGTTCAATGCTGTCTCCCGAGCGGCCAACGCTCGTATTACACGCTCGTTCACTTTCTTAGCGGCACGTCCATGCAGGTGAGGGACCAGCATTTCGCCGACTTGTTCTTCCGTGACGTTATTGATCTGACCGCCATGCGTATGGCTCAGAATTTGAGCTTGCGCAACAGGTGTCATGCACCATGCATATAGGTAGCCGATCATGTCCGGTGAATTGGGCTTTATGCGAATGAGATCGTGCGTTGCCACCCAACCGTCCAACCGTTCGGGAACGTGATACACGCGACCAATGGTTCCGGAGCACGTCATCAGGAGCCAATCCTTCCGAATCACCAAAGCGTCGACGTCGGTATTGGATTCGGGCGACAACCACCGGAGCTGACTGGGCTTCCCGAGCGAAAAGAGTGTTAGCAGATCCGTAGCGTTGAGATACGGTTTGCCATGCTTTTCGTCAACTGCCCAAACGCGCTCGAATCTGCCCGGAAGGATGAGAGTGGCAAGCTGATTGAGGCGTTGTGTGCGGTGGCCATCAAGCGACTCGACATGGGCGTCAACCAGTGGATCGAAGAACGAAGCATCGATCCGCAGGCTATCCTGCCCTAACACGCGCTTGATCGACAATGACCAATTCTTTGCCGGTCCGAGCTCCGGGAGGCTCTCCCCAGCCACGCTATTAGCTAAGCGGTTGAATCGGCTCATACTCCGTCCTGTAAGCCGTCAGCAGCCGTTTCCGCTGCTCGCCTTTGCGCCATCGGGCTTCCGCCGCATATCCGCTGCATACGCCTCGCCAATTGCTTGCCATGTAAGCCTACTGGCCATACATACAAGAGTCAACCCTAATTCCTTGTTAAGCCTCTAAAGAGGGGAAGTTTTCACAACTCCTTGATTTTATTGGATTTGAAGAACAGCGAGTACATGGGAGGCGACGCTCAGGTCGCCAAATATGCCCCAAAATTCCGAAAAGGGAAACAGTCAGGTGGCGCCCCGGGAAGGACTCGAACCTTCAACCTACCCCTTAGGAGGGGGCCGCGCTATCCAATTGTGCCACCGGGGCCGACCGAGGGGCCATTCTAGCGCTTTTGCCGGCTATCAGCCAAGCAATGGCCGCTCCGCCGGCCGTCCAGGCCGCAGGCGGCAAGAGCGCGGGCGTTTTTCCTACACAGCAAGGGGCATTCCGCCGCTGGCGTCATTGCGGAAAAGCGTTAGCCTTGGGGTCATGAAGGACGAACCAATTCATTCGGCCACGCCGGTCGGCGGCGGAGCGGCGCCGCTGCTTGGGCGCAGCGGCCTTGGCTGCGGCGGCGTTTCCTTGCTTGAGCTGCTGGTCACCTTGGCGGTTGCCGCGGTCCTGGCCGGCGCCGCCCTGCCCAGCTTTGTGGGCCTTGCCGACCAACATCGGGCAACGGCGCGAATCAACGCCATGCTGGGCGCGGTGCAGGCGGCCCGCCGCCTCGCCATCACCCGCAACGCTTCCGTCACCCTGTGCCCAGGCCAAGGGCCGCGCTGCCTGAGCGCGAACCAATGGCATCAAGGAGCGGTGGTTTTCGTGGACCAAGACAACGACCGACGCATTGACGCCGGAGAGTTCGTCGCCCTGCGGCTGCCGAAGTTCGATGCCGGCGAGCGCATCCGCTGGCGCTCTTTCCGCAACCGCAGCTACCTGCGCATCCGCGGCTCCGGCCTGACCGATTGGCAGAACGGCAATTTCCAATATTGTCCGGCGAACGGCGACGCCCGCCTGGCCCGCCAAATCATACTGAATGCGCAGGGCCGCGCCCGGCATGCGGTGGATGCGGATGGCGACGGCATCCGGGAGGACGCCAGAGGCCGCCCGCTGGCCTGTTGAACCGCCAAGGGGATGACGGCCGCCGCCAAACGGCGGCTTGGGCGGAGCTCAATCGAACTCCGTCAGCTCCAGCCAAGACAGCCGGCCCCGCCGAGCGCGGGCCGGAGCGCCCAGCCCGATGAAGCGCCGCTCCTGACCGCCAGCCAAAGCCAATAGCGGCGCACCATTCGTTGAGTGCTTCCCCGGCGGCAGCAGGCGGCCGCCGACCAGCGCACCACCGAATTCCCCCGCGGCAAACAGGATGCCCGGCGCATAGGCGTGGCCATCCACAGTTACGAGGTCTTCGTGGTTCAATTCGCCGTCATCGTTCAAGTCCAGCACTGGTCGGCTGGGGCTGCCGCCGGTCAGAACGTCGATTGGCAGGACAGTCCCAAGCGGGCCTTCCGCATCCGCGGCGCCAGGCAGAACCGTGGTGACGAACAACAGGCCGTCCCAGACCAGCAGGCGCCCGTGCGCGCGTTCACCGGGATGTTCCGCTGCGCCCGAAGATGCGCCAAGGCGGGGCGCGTCAAAGTCCAAGCGCCAGCCAAGAACGGCGGAGCGTCCAGCGGCGGATTGACGGTAGCGGACCGCATGCCTGGAGACGATTCGCCGCCGCTCGAACAGGGCGTCCTCTCCGCCCCCGCCCCGCACGTTGGTCATGCGTTGGTACACTAGGCTCTCTTGGCTGACGATGGTGCCGGAACCCCGCTCAGTGCCGTCGTCCGCGTCCCAAATGCCGAACAGGGACTGAACCTGAGCGCCAGCACCGTCCTCGACGCCAGTGTCCAAGCCCGTGCCGAACACCACCATGAAACCGGCTTTGTGCGGATGCCTGAAGACATGGGGACGGGCGGCGATGGGCAGCGGCGCTGCATCGTCCTCTGCGCTCCGCGCTTGAAAAACCACCGTTGCGCTCCAATTCGACGGCGACTCGTCGGACAGGTCGAAACGGTGCAGGTTGCCTTGCAGGTCCCCGGCGTAGGCTCGGTCTATGGTGCCGTTCAGGTCCAGGTCAACCAAAGCCGGCTCCCCCAAGCCGTTCGGCGCCGCTCCACCCGAAACGCCGGGCCGAAAGGAGGACAGCTTGCGGAATTCATCAGCCGCCCAACCGTCGAGGCCGCGGTCAATGAACAAAACAAACAGGGTTGCGCTCTCCGCCGTGCTGCCGCGGCCGTTGCCGAACAAGGCCACCCACTCCTTTGCGCCGTCGGCGTCCTCCGCGTTGCTCATGCCCAGCCGAGCCTGGCTGTGGGCGTAGCCCAAGTCCTTGACCAAGCCGCCGTGCGGGTCGCGAATTCGCGAGCCGTCGGCGTTGGCCAAGGGTTGGCCGTCCGCCGCTAGCGGGTAGGCGTCGTCTAAGTCGGTGAATTCCCAAAGCACGACGCCGGCCGCCTGCTCCGCGGAGCGGAAGGATGCATCGGGGTCCGTGACGTCAAGGGCGAAATAGCCCTTGCCGCCGGCGCCCAAGCCGCCGATAAGCAGGGTGCGCCAAGCCTTCCTCTCGGCGTCCGCTCGGGGCCGCATGAAGACGTCCTCCACGGTGGGCGTTAGATCCACCAGCGGATGGATGCGGTCGGGTTCCTGCAGGCGGGCGTCCAAACGGGTGGCGAACCCTTGGCCGCCGTCTATGAGCTTGTTCGGCACATAGGCGAAAACTTCGCTTCCCGTGCCGGCGTCAAAGGCGTGCAGCATGCCGTCGTTGGCGCCGACATAGACCAATTCCCGGCGGCGGCGGAAGCTGTCCGCGAAGTCCGCATAGCGGTCTCCCAGAGCCGTCGGATAGGGTGTGCGGCTGCGGCCGGCGGCCAAAGGCCGCCCAACAAACAGGGGTTGGGAACGGACGATGGGGCCAAGGCGCCGGCCGTTGCCAACGCCGCGCAGCCAAAGCACCTCGGCTGGGTCAAGCACCGCCTGCTGCGCTTCGTTGAGACGGCCATGCTCGAACGGCAGCCCGCCACCGCCTCGGGCATGGGTGACAATCACCCGTTCGCTGGGTTCCATGCCGGCAAGCTGCTGCTCCGCCCGCCACAGCAGGCGCTCGTCCCCACCGTTAAAGCGCAGGGCGTGGAGGCCGCCGGCCGCGGCGGACAAGGAGCGGAAGGCGCGGAACTCAACGCCGCTCCCCGCTGTGGCCGCTGCGTCGTAGGCCAGGGACGTCATCAAGAGGCTGTTAGAGCCAGCGGCGGGAAATGGCAGCAGAGCGCCCGTAGCCCAAAACCAAATCCGCATGGTCAGGCGAACGCCTAAGGCGCGACGCCTAGGCCGAGCGACGCAGCGCACCAAGCGCATCAACCGGCGGGCGGCAGCTGCACGGCAAAGGTGCTTTGCAGCCGCGCTTGAGCGGTGGCGGTGGCGCCGACGCCCCTTGCCGTGATGCGGAACAGCGCCGTTCGCACCGGCGGGGCGGCCTGGGATTCCTCAACCAAGTGCGGATTGTCCGAACCCTCCAGGGTGGCCAGCCATTCGATGAGGTAACGCGGCGCCTCCGCCATTCCCGGGGGTGGCGCATTCACCAACCGGCTGCCGCCGGCGGCAGCCCAAACGCCCGGCCTCCGCCAAGGCGGCGCGGCCCCAAAGGCAGCC
This sequence comes from Candidatus Azophilus sp., assembly GCA_965200465.1. GTDB lineage: Bacteria > Pseudomonadota > Gammaproteobacteria > Pseudomonadales > Azotimanducaceae > Azophilus. The sequence continues at coordinate 2,107,522 of OZ241358.1, forward strand.
GGCCGCCACAGGCCGGCCGATCCCTGGGCCGTGAATCGGGAAGGATCAAGCTCTTCGCGCATAAGAAACGCCTCCGCCTCGCGCAGGGCCAACTCGGCGGATTGAAAGGCCAGCAGATTGTCGTGGGCGTTGCCGGCCAAGCGCGTTTGCAAACTCATCGTCTGCACGGAGGCCACGCCGACCAAGGTGAGCAACAGCAGAACCGCCAAGCTGACCAGCAAGGCGACGCCTCCTTGCCAACGGGCGGGCGCGAGCGGCGGCATCCAATCCTCTCCCCATTGCCGGTTCGAGGACTTGGCCCTAGGCCAAGTTGCGCAGGGCGACCACCTGCGCGAACTCCCTAGTCTGCCGGCCGCGGCGAGCCCTGACCGTCAACGCGATTGAGCGGATTCCGTGGCTCTCCTGCAACTCGTTGAACGGCAGGTAGCGATTAACCGCTGCAAGGCCGTCCTCGAGGTCCACATCGACGCCCAGCAACACCTGCAAGTCCGTGATGCCCTCCACCAACTCCACGGGCGCCGCCGCCCCGGAACGCCGCCACAGGCTGGACACACCCGGCGCCGCGCCGGCCGCGATGAAGTAGATCTCCGTCATCACCCGCCCCACCAGAGCCCCTTGCGGCCCGACTTCACCGCCATAGGACGCTCCGGCCAGCGTGGCGTCGTTTGCGTTGTCGTAAGGGCCGGCGCCCGACGCCCGCAGCAGCCGCAGGCGTGGGCCGTTGGCAACGACGCCGGTGATGCGGAACAGGGCCGCTTGCCGACAATCGCTGATGAGGGCGACATCCCCAGCCTCAAGTTCCGCGCCATCGACCTCGACCACCACCGGGTCATCGCCGGGCGAAACCCTTGCCGCCAGCGGCAGGGTCGGCGCCTGCAAGCGGCGGAAGACGACGAGGTCAGCCCCCGGCGCCAAGCGATCAACACGGATGCCGGCGCCGGGCGCCAAGGCGTTCAGGGCGCCGCCGGACGTTTGCCGGGGCAACTCAAACAGGGAAGGGGACCAAGCGTTCAGCTCCACCGACTCGCCGTCCCCCCGATAGTCGAAGCCCTGCACCGGCCGGGTGACATCGAATTCAAACAACTCCGCCCAGCGCCCGTTCAGCCCGTTTTCGGGGCGAACGCTTCGCCCATTGCAGCCCCAATAGCCGGCCGCTATCGCCGAACGACGCAGAAAGCCCAGTGCGTATGCGCCGCTGTCCTGAACATCGGCGCGGTCACGCAAACGCGCCGCCGCCGCTTGGCCGCCCGAATATTGCTGCACCAACCCCCAGGCCACCACCAAGCCCAACGCCATGGCCAACAGCAACTCCACCAGCGACAGACCTCGCGTACGGCGCACCACTGCCGTGCGGACAGTGCGCTGGCCCGCAGGCCAAGCGGTTGAACCCAGCGATCGATGAGGCGACATGGAACTTCAACCCCGGCTGGTGAACGCCACCGCTTGGTCCTCGCCCCGCACCCGCCAACGGACGGCTATTTCCACCGCATCGCCGTTGACGGCCACTGCGCCTTGGCCGTTCATCAAGGCGTCGCAGCCCGCATTGGCCTCCCCAAGGCCGAGAGCGCAACGCCACGCCGACAGGTCGAACGCCGCCGTCTCCTGAGGGGCGCAGGGGCCGGCCGTGCAGTCGGCGGAGGCCGGCGCACCGCTCCCCCGTGCGTAGGCCCCCTCGGCAAGCCCGGCTGGATTGGCGCGGATTCGCTCCATAAGATCATGGGCCAGCAGCACTGCGTCGGCATGGGCCGTTGCCGACCGTCCATGCTGGAGGCTAAGCGCCCCAAGGGCGGCGACGCCGAGCACGCCCACCCCGACGACCAGCATGGCGACCAGCAACTCCAGCATGGAAAAGCCTCGCATCAGCCGCTCCAGTGGTTTTCATCGGCGGCAACCTCGGCGTCGTTGTTCCGGTCCCACCCCCTGTTGCCGGCTTCGTCTAGGCTCAGGAAGCCGTCTCCGTCCATCACTCCGCCGGGCAACGGGTGCGCCGAGAGCAGAAAACCGTCAACGCCGCCGGACACCCGCACCTCATAGCGCCCCTCCGCCATCGACCTAGGCGCGCAGACCTGCGCCGACACCGGCCCGTTGTCGCTGTCCGCAATGCCGTCTCCATCCGAGTCAGCCGCGCCGCGGTAGGAGAAGCGACCGCTCGCCCAGCGCTCCATGCCGAGGGAGCAGGCCGCCAAGTCCCCCTGCGCCTCGCTGCGGTAGGCGCGTTGCGCATAGCCGTTGAACGCCGGCAGGGCTACGCCGACCAGCACGGCTAGGATGATCGCGACGGTCATCAGTTCGATGAGCGTAAGGCCCCTGGTTTGCGCGGGGTTCCCGCTCGCGCTCCTAGGCTGGGAGGGTTGAAGGTGCTGGTGCATGGGTTGGCCTGCTTGCAGTGCCTTGCAGGGTAGGCGAAGCCGACGGCCTCAGGGCCAGGAGTTCGACCAACGGCACCGTCGAGCCGATGAATGGGCCATCGCCACCGCCGGAGCGGCATGGGCGGCTTGCCCTTGCAGCGCATCACCAAGGGTCCGGCAACCGCCGCCAGCGCCCGGCCGGAGCGCCCCTAAAACGGGTTCACGGCATTCAGGAGGAGCCGCTGGCCCGGCGGCTGTCCCGGATCATGCAGAAGATCCATAGTCCGGCGCCGCAAGTCAGCGTCGCATCGGCCAGATTGAACGCGGGAAAGTACCAGGAACGGTAGTGCAGCAGCACGAAGTCCAGGACGTAGCCGGTGGCCAGCCGGTCAACCATGTTGCCCAGGGCGCCGCCCAGAATCAGCGCGTAGGCCAGCCCCTGAACGCGGTCGCCCGCCTGCAGGCGGCGCAATTCATAAACGATGAAAACGGAGAAGCCGGCGCCCAAGGCCACAAAGAACCATCTCTGCCAGCCGCCCAAGCCGGACATCAACGAAAAGGCGGCCCCATCATTGCGCCACAGCACCCAGCTAAACATCGGCAGCACTTCAATGCGTTGCCCCAGGGTCATCGTCGAGTTCACCAGCCACTTGGTCGCCTGATCGCCCGCCACCACGGCGGCGGCCAGCAGCAGCCAAACACCCGCCCGCATGGCTGCGGTCACCCCCCCGCCTTGGGCGCATGCACCGGGTTCATCCTGAACCAAGCGCGCGCCGCCTCAAGGTCGTAGCCGATCTGCGCCTTGAGCGCATCAAGGGATTCGAAGGCGCGCTCGTCGCGGATCTTGTGCCGGAACGTCACGGTCAGCAGCCGGCCGTAGATGGGCTGGTCGAATTCGAAGACATGCACCTCCAGCAGAGGCTCCTTGCCGTCCACCGTGGGGCGGATGCCGACATTGGCGACGCCTTGGCGAGGACGGCCAAGGCCGGCATTGACGGTGACCGCAAACACGCCCTCCAAGGCCGCGCGATAGCGCTGCAAACGGATGTTGGCCGTCGGAGCGCCTAGTTGCCGTCCTAGCTGGCGGCCATAGACCACGCGGCCCATGATGAAGTAGGCGTGGCCGAGCAGCTTCTCCGCCATTCGAAAGTTCCCCTCGGAAAGCGCTTGGCGCACCCGGCTGCTGGACACCCGCTCATCGCCGAAGGTCAGCGGACCGAGACGGCTCACCTCATAGCCGAAGCGAGCTCCGGCGGCCTTGAGCATGGCGTAGTCCCCCACTCGGCCCTTGCCGAAGCGGAAGTCGTCCCCCACCACCACATGGACGGCGCCGAGCAAGCCGCGCAGGAAGTCGTCCACCACCCACTCGGCCGGAGCGTCGCTGGTGCGGGCGTTGAACGGCAGGCAAATCACTCGGTCCAACTCCGTGCGCCGCAGCAGGGTGATCTTCTCCCGAAACCGGGTGAGGCGCGCCGGCGCCGCCGCGTCGAAGAACTCCCTCGGAGTCGGCTCGAAGGTCACCAAGGTGCTGGCGACGCCGAGCGCCTTGGCCTTGGCGCAGGCGTGGGCAAGCAGCACCTGGTGGGCGTGGTGAACGCCGTCGAACGAGCCGATGGTCACGACTCCCCCTCTATGGCGGGCCTTCAGATTGTGCTGGCCAACGACGATTTCCATCCCTTGATTATAAGATTAAACGCGATGGTCGATTTCCGCCGGCCGCCAACCCACCAACCACAGAGCCGCCAAATAGACCGAGCCGCCGACCAGCACCAGTCCGGCCAGCCAGGGAATGCGCTGCAAAGACGGCAGCGCCATCCACTGCTCAGCGCTCGGCGCAAGCGCCGCCAGCACGGCGCCCATCAGGGCGGCGGCCAACACCGCCCGCCAAGCGGTGCGGGCCAGCCCAGCCGTTGCCTGGTAGTAGCCGGCGGCGGCCACGCCGCGCCACAGCAGCCAGAAATGCACCCAAGCGGCGATGGCCGTCGCCAAGGCCAGCCCCACATGGCCGAACCACCGGAACATGGACAGATTGAGCGCCACGTTGACGGCTATGGCGACCAGCGCAAAGCGCAGCGGCGTGCGGGTGTCCTTGTGCGCAAAGAAGGCCGGCGCCAACACCTTGACCAACACCAACGGCAAAGCGCCGTAGGCGAAGGCGCGCAACGCCAAGGAGGTCATGGCCGCATCCACCGCCGTCATCTCGCCGTGGTGGAAGATGGTCGCCACCAGCGGCAGGGCCAGCACGGCCAAGGCCACCGCGGCCGGCAGCGCTAGCAACACCCCCATGCGCAACCCCCAGTCCATGGCCGCCGCGAACGCCGCGCCGCGGGCCGAGCCCTCGCGTTCTCCGGCCAGCTTCGACAGATTCGGCAGCAGCACGGTGCCAAGCGCCACCGCCACCAAGCCGATGGGCAGCTCCAGCAGGCGGTCCGCGTAATAAAGCCAAGCGATGCTGCCGGTCATGAGCGTCGATGCCAAAATGGTGTCGATCAGGGCGTTCAATTGCCCCGCCGAGGAGGCCAAGGCGGCCGGCACAAGCAGCCGGCCGACCTCCCGGGCGCCGGCGTGCCTCCTGCTTATGCGCGGCCAAACCAGCAGCCCAAGGCGGCCTAGGCTGGGTGCTTGAAACAGCAACTGCAGGACGCCGGCGGCAAACACTCCCCAAGCCAAGGCGAAGACCATGTCGCCGCCCGCGGCGGAAGCGAAGATCATGGCCAGCATCAGGCTGGCGTTCAGCAGCACCGGCGTGAAGGCCGGCACGGCGTAGCGGTCATGGGTGTTGAGCACGGCGCCGGCGAACGCCGTCAGCGATATGAAGCCCAGGTAGGGGAAGGTCACGCGCACCAATTCGGCGGTGAGGTGCAACTTGGCGGGCTGCGCCCAAAAGCCCGGCGCAAAAACCGTCGCCAGAGCTCCGGAAAAAACCACACCAACGGCCACGAACAGGGCCAACACCAGCGCGAGGTCGCCGCCGACCACAGCGATGAAGACCTTAAGCCGCTGCGGGCCGAGCTTCTTGTAGCGGGCCAGCACCGGCACGAAGGCTTGGTTGAAGGCCCCTTCGGCGAACAGTCTGCGGAAGAAATTGGGGATGCGGAACGCAACCAGGAAGGCGTCGGCGGCGCCGGTGGCGCCCAAGAAATGCGAAAACAGCAGGTCCCGGGCAAAGCCGGACAGGCGCGACAACAACGTCATGCTGCTGACGACGGCGCCCTGGGCCGCAACGGAGGCGCTGCTATCGGTTGACATGGACCATCCTCGGCGGCATATTACCGTCCCCTCAACTGCAGCGCTTAAGAGGCTCCCTTGGCCAACAGTCCCCAATCCCGAAAACGCGCCCGCCAGGCGGAAACCCGCCGGCGGCGCAACGCCAGCCAGAGGTCCCGGGTGCGCACCTACATCAAGAAGGTGCAGGCCGCCATCGCCAGCGGCGACTCGGAGCAAGCCAGCGCGGCCTTGGCCGAAGCCACGCCCATTATTGACCGCACCGCGGCCAAGGGCATCATGCACAAGAACAAGGCGGCGCGGCACAAATCCCGGTTGAGCGCCGGCATCAAGGCCATCCAAGCGGAGTCCTGAACCCGGGCGCCCCCGCCAAGGCCGGGCAAACCGCCGCGGCCTTGGGCCAAATGGGTCAGATCACCACCAGATTGTCCCGGTGCATCAGCTCGGGCTCCAGCGCATAGCCCAGCCGCTTGCCGATCTCGCCGCTGGCGGCCCCCTTGATCCTGTCCGCCTCGGCGCTGGCGTAGTTCACCAAGCCTTGGGCCACCACCTCCCCCTGCTCGGTGACGCAGCGCACCACTTCGCCGCGGCGAAAGCCGCCGCGCACGGCGACCACGCCCACCGACAACAGGCTGTGGCCGCGTTTGCGCAACGCGGCGGCGGCGCCGGCGTCCAGCACCAGGTCCCCTTTCGGGCGGAGCTGCCCGGCGATCCAGCGCTTGCGGGCCACTGGCGGCTCGACCCCGGCGGCCAAGCAGGTGCCGGCCCGCTCGCCGGCAAAAATGCGCTTGAGGACATCCGGCCGGCCGCCGTCGGCGATGACGGTGTGAACGCCTGAACGCCCGGCCGTGCGCGCCGCCGCCAACTTGGTGACCATGCCGCCCCGCCCCAAAACGCCGCCTAGGCCGCAGCACTGGTCCAAATCGGGGTCCGCGGCCTCCGCGTGGGCGATCCGCTCCGCAGCGTCGTGCAGACGCGGGTCTTGGCGGTAGAGTCCATCCACGTCGGTGAGCAGGACCAGCGCTTCGGCGGACAGCAGGCTGGCCACCAAGGCGGCCAACGCATCGTTGTCCCCAAAGCGGATTTCATCCGTAGCCACGGTGTCGTTTTCGTTGATGATCGGCACCACGCCCAATTCCAGCAGGCGGGCCAGGGTGGAGCGGGCGTTGAGGTAGCGCTGCCGGTCCGCCACGTCCTCATGGGTCAGCAGCACCAGCGCCGTGCGCCGGCCCAGTTCGGCAAAGGCCGCCTCGTAGGCGCCGACCAAACCCATCTGGCCCACCGCGGCGGCAGCCTGCATGTTGACCAGGTCGGTCGGCGGCTGCGGCCAACCCAAACTGGCCGTCCCTTGCGCAACCGCTCCGGACGACACCAACAACACTTGCCGCCCGCGGCGCAACTGGTTGACCAGCTCGACGCACCAAGGCTTGATGTTGGCGTATGAAATCCGGGTGTGCGGGTCCATGAGCAGGGAGCTGCCGATTTTGACGACCACGCGGCGGGCCGCGGCAATCTTGGCCCGCACTTCCCGCTCCGCCGCCGGCCGGCGCCCGCCGCTTTCCTGTTGCCGGCCCATCCTAGCCCCCCGGCCGCCCGGCGGCGGCAGGCGTGGCGCGGGTTTCCGCCAAGGCCGACGCCGCCTGGGCAACCAACGCCTTCAGGCCAACGCCGGTTAGGGCCGAAACGGCCAACACCCGTCTCTCGGGAAAGGCTTTGCCCAGCCGGTCGATCAGGCGTTCAAGATTGGCCTCGTCCAAGAGATCGACTTTGTTCAACACCAACCATGCAGGCCGCTCCGCCAAAGCCGGGCTGTAAGCCTTGAGCTCGGCTTCAATGGAGGCGGCGTTGGCCAAGGGGTCGGCGCCGTCGGCCGGACAGGCGTCGAGCAGGTGCAGCAGCAAGCGAGTGCGGGAGAGATGGCGCAGAAACTGCACGCCGAGCCCGGCGCCGGCGGCGGCGCCGGCAATCAAGCCCGGAACGTCCGCCACGACGAAGCTCGCATCCGCAGCCGCCCGCACCACCCCGAGGTTTGGCGACAAGGTGGTGAAGGGATAGCCGGCCACCTTGGGCCGAGCCGCCGAAACCACGGACAGCAGGGTCGATTTGCCGGCGTTGGGCATGCCCAGCAGGCCGACATCGGCCAGCAGGCGCAGTTGCAGGGTTAGGTCGCGCACTTCGCCCAAGCCGCCAAGCGTGGTTTTTCGGGGAGCTTGGTTGGTGGCGGACTTGAACCGAGCGTTGCCCAGCCCGCGCCGCCCGCCCCGAGCCACAAGCAGGCGCTGGCCGGTTTCGCTAAGGTCGCCAAGCACCTCGGACGCCGACTGGGAACTCGTACTTTCGGCGGTTGAGCAGGGCCGGCCGGCCGCCGCCAAGGGCTTGTCGAGATCCTGCAGGCCGGGGGGGGCCAAGTTGATGACGGCGGTGCCCAAGGGCACCCGCACAACCCGGTCTTGGCCGCGCGCTCCGGTCTTGTTGCGGCCGCCGCCGGGCTGGCCGTCTCCGGCCAATTGCCGGGGCTGATGGCGGAAGTCAACCAGGGTGTTGAGCGCTTCGTCGGCGACGAGCAGCACGTCGCCGCCGTCGCCGCCGTCGCCGCCGTCCGGCCCGCCCTTGGCGACATACTTCTCGCGGCGGAAACTCAGGGCGCCGTCGCCTCCCTTGCCGGCGCGAACATGGATCTTGGCTTCATCAATGAACTGCATGGCGGAACCCACCCGCTGCCGAAGGCCGTGCGGCTTGGCGCATCGCCCCGCCGCCGGCCCTTGCTTGGGCGGCTGGCGGCGCTGCCGCCCGCGACGGTCACTGCCCCGCCACCACGGCAACGTACTTGCGCTTCAACTTGCCCTTGCGAAGGAACCGCACCCGGCCGTCCGCGGTGGCGAAGAGCGTATAGTCCCGCCCGCAGCCCACGTTCTCGCCGGCGTGGAAACGGCTGCCCCGCTGACGGACGATGATGTTGCCGGCGCGCACCGCCTGGCCGCCGAACTTCTTCACGCCCAGCCGCTTGGATTCCGAATCGCGTCCGTTGCGGGTGCTTCCGCCCGCCTTCTTGTGCGCCATGAACCGCCTCCGCTGTCTCCTTGCCGAAAAAAACCGCCGCCCTAGGCCGCCTCAATGCCCGTGACCTTCACCTCGGTGAACCCCTGGCGATGCCCCTGACGGCGCATGAAGCCCTTGCGACGCTTGAACTTGATGACGCGCACCTTCTTGCCCCGCCCGTGATTGACCACGAAAGCTTTGACGCGCCCACCCTCAACCAAGGGTTGGCCGACGCGCAGGTTGCCGTCGCCGCCGACCAGCAGCACCTGCTCGAACACCACCTCATCGCCCGGCGCGGCCTCAATGCGCTCCAAACGGAGCGTTTCGCCCTCCGTAACCCTATGCTGCTTGCCGCCGCTTACAAAAACCGCAAACATTCTCCTACTCCGTTAACGCAGAGCACATGGTTAGAATAGGTCGCTTAAGCGCCGACCCTTGCAAGGCGGCGCATTCTAGAGGCGAAAACATGAGATTGCAACGATGCTCGCCGAGGGGACGCCAATGCCGCTAAGCCCCTTGGCCGCCGCTTTCCAGCCGGCGCCGCAACCGCCGTCGCCGCCGCCGGAGGAGGATCCGCTGAAGGCCATCCTCAAGCTGGTTGACGAGGACTTCCATGCGGTCAACAGGCTGATCGCCGAGCAATTGAAATCCCCCGTGGCGCTGGTCGAGGAAATCGGCCGCTACATCGTCGAGGCCGGCGGCAAGCGGCTGCGGCCGGCCTTGGTGTTGTTCGCCGCCGGCTGCTGCAACTACCGCGGCGACCGGCAGGTCGTCCTCGCGGCGGTCATCGAGTTTCTGCACACCGCCACCCTGCTCCACGACGATGTGGTGGACCGTTCCGAACTGCGCCGCGGGCGCGTCACCGCGAATTCCCTTTGGGGCAACGCCCCTTCGGTGCTGGTGGGGGATTTTCTCTACTCCCGTGCATTCCAACTGATGACCGAACTCGGCAACGACGAGGTGCTGGCCATCCTGGCCGACGCCACCAACCTGATCGCCCAAGGCGAGGTCATGCAGTTTTCCGACATCGGCAACCTGAACATGGATGAACCCCGCTACATGGAGGTGATACGCTGCAAGACCGCCCTGCTCTTCCAAGCCGCCGCCCACAGCGGCGCAGTGCTGGCCGGCGGCGGCCGCGAGCAAGTGGAGGCGCTCAAGGCGTTCGGCTTGGAGTTCGGCCTCGCCTATCAGCTCATGGACGACTGGCTTGACTACGCAGGGGATGCGCAGTCCATGGGCAAGAACGTCGGCGACGACCTAGTTGAAGGCAAGCTGACCTTGCCCCTGATCTTCACCCTGGCCCAGGGCGCTCCCGCCCAAGCGGACCGGGTGCGGGAGAGCCTGATCACTCGCTCCGCCGCCCACTTGGACGAAGTGCTGCAGGTGGTTCGCGCCTGCGGCGCCATGGACTACACAAGGAGCGCCGTCCTAAGGCACAGCAAAAAAGCCGTGGCCTGCCTGGAGCCGCTGCCCGCCAATCCCCACCGGGAGGCGCTCAAGCGCTTGGCCGAATACGCGGAGAACCGGGTGGCCTGATGGCGGCGAGGCATTGGCAAGCGGGCTGGTCGGAGTGAGAGGATTTGAACCTCCGGCCCCTACGTCCCGAACGTAGTGCTCTACCAAGCTGAGCTACACTCCGCAACCGCCTGCTCGCGGCATTGTAAATAAAACCCCGCGCCCGCCACAAGCTTTTGATCCGCCGCAGCGGGCCGGCCGCGGACGGGCTTCATGCGCTCCGCAGGCTAGCAGCCCAGCGCTCCGGCGGCCCGCAGGCGCTCGAGGACTTTCTCCACGCACTGCTCAACCGTCAGGGCGACGGTGTCCAGGGTCAGTTCCGGCTGCTCCGGGTTTTGGTATTCGGCGTCGATGCCCGTGAAATTGGCTATCTGGCCGGCCCGGGCCTTGCGGTAAAGCCCTTTGGGGTCCCGGGCTTCGCAGACCTCCAAGGGCGTGTCCACGAACACCTCAATGAACTCCCCCTCCTCCAGCAACGTCCGCACCATGCGCCGCTCCGAGCGGTAGGGCGAAATGAAGGCGACGATGACGATCAGCCCCGCATCCACCATCAGCTTGGCGGTTTCGCCGATGCGCCGCACGTTCTCCACTCGGTCCGTTTCGGTGAAGCCCAGGTCCCGGGTCAGGCCGTGGCGCACGTTGTCGCCGTCCAAGGTGTAGGTGTGGCGATGCAGATCATGCAGGCGGCTTTCGAGCAGGTTGGCGATGGTCGATTTGCCGGAGCCGGACAGCCCGGTCAGCCAGACCACGCAGGGCTTCTGCTGCTTCAGCGACGCCCGAAGGGTCTTATCGACCGTCATGGCCTGCCAGACCACGTTGTCCGCCCGGCGCAGGGAGAAGTCGAAGACGCCCACTCCCACCGTCGCGTTGCTGCGCCGGTCGATCAGGATGAAGCCGCCCAAGCTGGGGTTCTCCGCAAAGGGGCCGAAGACGATGCGTTCGCTTAAGCTGACGTTGGCGATGCCGACGCCGTTGAGCTTCAGTTGCTTCGCCGCCTGCGTCTCCAAGGTGTTTACGTTGACGGCGTGCTTGAGTTCGGTCACCACGCAGTTGACGGTGCGGGTGCCGCATTTCAGCCGGTACTGACGACCGGGAATCAGGTCGTCCTCGCTCATCCACAAAAGATGCACGGCCAGCTGATCGGATAGCTGCGCCGGCGCCTGTGCGGCGCAAAGCACGTCACCTCGGCTGACGTCAATGGCGTCGGCCAAGGTCAGGGTGACGGCCTGCCCGCGCACGGCTTCCGGCAAGTCCCCATCAAAGGCGACGATGCGCTCCACTCGGGACTCCTTGCCGGATGGCAAGGCCAGGATTGCGTCGCCAACGCGCACCGAACCGTTGGCGACGGTGCCGCTGAAGCCGCGGAAATCCGAGTTCGGCCGATTCACCCACTGCACGGGAAGGCAAAAGGCGCCGTCGCCGGCGGCGGGCGCAACCTCCACGGTTTCCAGATGGGGCAGCAACGCCGGGCCCTCGCACCAAGGCATGGCCTCGCTGGGCCGAGTGACGTTGTCCCCTGTGAGGGCGGAGATGGGAATGGCGGTGATGCTAAGGTCGCCAAGCCGCTCGGCGAAGCCTCGATAGTCCTCTTCGATGTCAGCGAAGACCTGCGGGTCGTAGCCCACCAGGTCCATCTTGTTGACCGCCAGGACGAAATGCCTGATGCCGAAAAGGGAGGCGATGTAGCTGTGCCGCCGAGTCTGGGTCAGCACGCCCTTGCGGGCATCCACCAGGATGACGGCCAGTTCCGAATTGGAGGCGCCTGTAGCCATGTTGCGCGTGTACTGCTCGTGGCCCGGCGTGTCCGCCACCATGAATTTGCGCCGCTCCGTTGCGAAGTACCGATAGGCGACGTCGATGGTGATCCCCTGCTCACGCTCCGCCGCCAAGCCGTCCACCAACAGGGCGAAGTCGATGCCGCCGCCTTGGGCGCCTTGGGTTTTGCTGTCCGCCTCCAAGGTCGCCAGCTGGTCTTCGAAGATCAGCTTGGCGTCGTAAAGCAGGCGGCCGATCAGGGTGCTCTTGCCGTCGTCCACGCTCCCGCAGGTGAGGAAGCGCAAGGCCGTCTGCGCCGCTTGGCCGCCTAGGTAGGCTGCGAGGTCGGCGGCCGCCGGGGCCTCCTTGGACGTTGCGCCGGCCATCGTTCGAGCCATCAAAAATAGCCTTCCCGCTTCTTCTTCTCCATGGACGCGGCAACCTCATGGTCGATCACGCGGCCCTCCCGCTCCGACGTTTTGGCCACGAGCATTTCCCGAATGACGCCTTCAAGATCCTGCGCTTCGGATTCAACGGCGCCGGTGAGAGGATAGCAGCCCAGGGTGCGGAAACGCACCTTGAGCAGGCGCGGCGCCTCGCCTTCGGCAAGGGGCAGGCGGTGGTCATCGACCATGATGAGCTGGCCCTCCCGCTCCACGACCGGGCGAACGGCGGCGAAGTACAGCGGCACAATGGGAATGCCTTCCTGGCGAATGTAGAGCCACACGTCCAGTTCCGTCCAGTTGGAGAGGGGAAACACCCGCATGCTTTCGCCGGGCCGCACCCGGCCGTTGTAGAGGCTCCAAAACTCCGGACGCTGGTTCTTCGGGTCCCAATGATGGTGGGCGTTGCGAAAGGAGAACACCCGCTCCTTGGCCCGGGACTTCTCCTCGTCGCGGCGGGCGCCGCCGAACGCGGCGTCAAAGCCGTGGGCGTCGAGAGCCTGCTTCAACGCTTGGGTTTTCATCAGGTCGGTGTGGACTTCGGCGCCGTGGCTGACCGGCCCGACGCCCTTGGCCAGCCCCTCCGGGTTTGTATGCACGATCAGCTGCAGGCCGAGTTCCCGGGCGCGGCGGTCGCGGAACACGATCATCTCCTTGAACTTCCAGCCGGTGTCCACGTGCAGCAGCGGAAAGGGCGGCGGCGAAGGGTGGAAAGCCTTGAGCGCCAAGTGCAGCATCACGGACGAGTCCTTGCCTATGGAGTACAGCATGACCGGGCGCTCCGCCTCGGCCATGACCTCCCGCATGATGTGGATGCTCTCGGCTTCAAGCCGCTGAAGATGGGTAAGCTGCTGCAAGAACTCGGCTCCGCGCCCGTTGGCGCGGGGCATTTTATGCGGTTTAAGGGTTGCAAAACCATGCGCGTGTACACCGCCCTTGTGGGTTGTTCGGGGCTTGGGGTTATAGTGTAGGCTGACAAGCCAAGTCCCCGTCCATGACCCGCGAAATCCTCGTCACCAGCGCCCTGCCCTACACCAACGGCGCCATCCACTTGGGGCACCTGCTGGAGCACATCCAAACGGACGTCTGGGTGCGTTTCCAAAAGCTTTGCGGCAACCGCTGCATCTACGTCTGCGCGGACGACACCCACGGCGCCGGCACCATGCTGAACGCCGAGCAGGCCGGGGTGGCGCCGGAGGATTTGATCGAGGCCATGCGCAAGGAGCACATCCGGGACTTCGCCGGCTTCGGCATCGAATACGACAACTACCACTCCACCCACTCCGAGGAGAACCGGACGCTCTCCGAACTGATCTTCACCCGCCTCAAGGAGCAGGGGCTGATCCACACCGCAGAGGTGGCGCAACTGCACGATCCGGAACGCGGCATGTTTCTGGCGGACCGCTTCGTCAAGGGCGAATGCCCCCGCTGCGGCGCCGCCGACCAATACGGCGACAACTGCGACGCCTGCGGCGCCACCTACGACGCCACCGAACTGGGCAACCCCCGCTCCTTGGTGTCCAGCGCCAAGACCGTGGTCAAGCGCTCCGAACACTATTTCTTCGACCTGCCGCGGTTCACGGACATGCTCAAGGGCTGGACCAGCGGCGGCGCCGTGCAGCCGGAGGTGTCCAACAAGCTGGCCGAATGGCTGGACAGCGGCTTGAGAAGCTGGGACATCTCCAGGGACGCGCCCTACTTCGGCTTCCTGATCCCCGGCACCGAGGACAAATACTTCTACGTCTGGATGGACGCGCCCATCGGCTACATGGCCAGCTTCAAGCACTTGGCCGACCGCCGGGAGGACTTGGACTTCAACGCCTTCTGGAGCGCCGCCGCCGAAGGGCGAACCGAACTGCACCACTTCATCGGCAAGGACATCGTCAACTTCCACCACCTGTTCTGGCCGGCGGTGCTGCAGGCGGCCGGCTTCCGCAAGCCCACGCGCATCCACACCCACGGCTTCATCACCGTGAACGGCGTGAAGATGTCCAAGTCCCGGGGCACCTTCATCAAGGCTTCGACCTACCTTGAGCGCCTCAACCCGGAGTGCCTGCGCTACTACTACGCCACCAAGCTGAACGGCACGGTGGATGACTACGACATCAACCTCGAGGACTTCGTGCAGCGGGTGAACTCCGACTTAGTGGGCAAGGTGGTGAACATCGCCAGCCGCTGCGCCGGCTTCATCAGCGGCCAGTTCAACGGCGCACTGGCGGCCAGCCTGGAGGATGAGGCGCTGTGGCGGCAATTCGCCGATGCACAGGGGCGGATCGCCCAGTTTTACGAGGCCGGGCAGGTTTCCAAGGTGATGCGGGAGGTCATTTCCTTGGCGGACTTGGCCAATCAATACGTCACCAAGCACGAGCCTTGGAAATTGGTCAAGCAGGCCGCCAGCCGCGGCCAAGCGCAAGCGGTGTGCAGCCAGGGGCTGAACCTGTTCCGCATCCTCGCCATCTACTTGGCGCCGGTGCTGCCGGCGATGTGCCAAGCGGCGGCGGACTTCCTCGGCGTCCGCCCCTTCGCTTGGGCGGATCTGCGCCAGCCTCTGCTGGGCGCCAAGATCAACCCCTACCAACCGCTGTTCACGCGGATGCGGAAGAAGGACATGGACAATCTGGTGGAAGCCTCCAAGGAGCCCCCGGAGGCGGACGGCGCCGCCGCCGAGGCCGACAGCGCCAACGAAGCGATCTCCATGGAAGACTTCAACAAGGTCAAGCTCAAGGTGGCCCGCGTGGTCGAGGCGGCGCCGGTGGCGGACGCCGACAAGCTGCTGCAATTGACCTTGGACACCGGCGACGGACGCCGGCGGGTGCTGGCCGGCATCAGCTCCGCCTACCGGCCCGAAGACCTAGCCGGGCGGCTGGTGGTTGTGGTGGCCAACCTAGCGCCGCGCAGGATGCGCTTCGGCGTCTCCGAAGGCATGGTGCTGGCGGCCGGTCCCGGCGACGAGGAGGTCTTTCTGCTCAGCCCGGACAGCGGCGCCAAGCCTGGCATGGACGTGCGCTGAGCAAGGCTTCACTGACCTACTTTGATGCACTGAGGGCACGACCCATCCCAACTGTTGCGGGGGCATCCCGGGCGACCGCGCTGTCGTTCCCCCCGCTGCGGCGGCGATGAAACACTTGGTTGAACTAGGGCTTGCATGTGCTGACGGAGGAAACGGGCTGAGAAGCACAAAGGCTTGGGATGTGAAGCGTTGCAACCGCAGCGGTCAGTGCGCCGGAAGATTCTTGGTTGGACATTGGACTAAAATAGCGCCATGGAATTCGAACTCACCGACGAGCAGGCCGCTTACCAGGACCTGGCCCGCCAGTTTTCGGAGCGGGAGTTGGCCCCCTGCGCCGCCCAATGGGATGCGCGCGAGGAGTTTCCCAAGGCGGTGCTCGCCAAGGCCGGCGAACTGGGCTTTTGCGGCCTCTACACCCCCCAGGCGGCCGGCGGCTTGGGCCTGTCCCGGCTGGACGCCAGCATCATCTTCGAGGAACTGGCCAAAGGCTGCACCTCCACCGCCGCCTTTCTGACCATCCACAACATGGCGCTGTGGATGGTGGCCCGCTTCGGCGGCGAGGCGGCCCGCAACAGATTTTGCCCCGGCTTGCTCAGCGGCGGGAAACTGGCCTCCTACTGCCTGACGGAACCCGGCGCCGGCAGCGATGCGGCGGCGTTGAAAACCACCTCCCGGCGGGTGGACGGCGGCTATGTTCTGGACGGCGTCAAGGCGTTCATTTCCGGCGCTGGGGACACCGACGTGCTGGTGGTCATGGCCCGCTTGGTCAACGGCGAGGGCGCGCAGCCGGGGGCCGGCGGCATTTGCGCCTTCGCCGTGGAGGCCGGCGCCGCCGGCATCGGCTTCGGGCGCAAGGAGGCGAAGATGGGTTGGAACAGCCAACCCACCCGGCAGGTCATCTTCGAGGAGGTGTTCGTGCCGGAGGGCCATCGCCTCGGCGCCGAAGGGGAGGGCTTCAAGATCGCCATGCAGGGGCTGGACGGCGGGCGCATCAACATCGCCACCTGCTCGGTGGGCACCGCCCAGGCGGCGGTTGAGCAGTCCCGCGCCTACTTGGGGGAGCGCAAGGCGTTCGGCCAGCCCATCGGCAATTTCCAGGGCCTGCAGTTCAAGCTGGCGGACATGGCCACCCACTTGGTGGCCTCCCGGCAGATGGTGCGCCTGGCCGCCGCCAAGCTGGACAGCGGCAACCCGGACGCCACCACCTACTGCGCCATGGCCAAGCGCTTCGCCACGGACATGTGCTTTGAGGTTTGCAACGACGCCCTGCAGTTGCACGGCGGCTACGGCTACATCAAGGAGTTCCCCTTGGAGCGCCATGTGCGGGACACGCGGGTGCATCAAATTTTGGAGGGCACCAATGAGATCATGCGCGTCATCATCGGCCGCCGCCTGCTGCTGGACGGCGCCGCCGCCGTGCTTTGAGTTCGCTTTTTGCTTTAAGGAGGCAACCACATGACCCAATCCCCGTCCGGCCTGCTGCTTGCGGAGCGGCGCGGCCACAGCCTGCTGCTGACCATCAACAACCCTCCGGCGAACACTTGGAACACGGAGAACTTGGAAGCGCTCAAGTCCGTGGTGGAGCAATGCAACCAAGACCGGGAGGTTTACGCCATCGTCATCACCGGCCAAGGGGAGAAGTTCTTCTCCGCCGGGGCGGACCTCAACCTTTTTGCGGACGGAGACAAGGACGTGGCCCGGCGGATGGCGGAAGGCTTCGGCGCCGCCTTTGAGGCGCTGGCCGCCTTTCGCGGCGTCTCCATCGCCGCGGTAAACGGCTACGCCATGGGCGGCGGCCTGGAATGCGCCCTAGCCTGCGACATCCGCATCTGCGAAGCCCATGCGCAGATGGCCCTGCCGGAGGCCAGCGTGGGCCTGCTGCCCTGTGGCGGCGGCACCCAGAACCTGGCTTGGACGGTGGGCGAGGGCTGGGCGAAGCGCATCGTCCTGTGCGGGGAGCGGGTGGACGCCAACCGCGCCAAGGAGATCGGCTTGGCGGAGGAAGTGGTGGAGAAGGGCGAAGCCTTGGGCCGCGCCCTTTCCTTGGCGGAACGGGTGGGCCGCCAAAGCCCGCCGGCGGTCTCCGCCTGCAAGGGCCTGATTCAACAGGCCCGCTCCGGCCCCATCAACCACGCCTACACTGCGGAGCGGGACGCCTTTGTTGGCCTGTTCGACACCCTGGATCAAAAGGAGGGGGTCAACGCCTTCCTGGAGAAGCGGCAACCGCAATGGATCAACGGCTGATCATGCGCCGGCTGAATGACGAAAGCGCCTGCGTAGCGCTGTGCGAGCACGAGGTCGGCGGCGGGCGCATTGTCGCCGAAGCCCAGCTCAACGCCCAGGCGACGCTGAATTCGCTTAGCTTGGAGATGACGCAAATCCTCATCCCCGCCCTCAAGGCTTGGGGCTGCGACGAGCGGGTGGCGGCGTTGCTGTTCACGGGCGCCGGGGAGCGCGCCTTTTGCGCTGGGGGGGACATTCAGGCCCTCTACCGCGCCATCGTCAAGAACCAAGCCGCCGGGCGAACGGTGGAGGCCTACCCCTTCGACTTCTTCGCCAACGAATACCGCATGGACCATCTGCTCCATTGCTTCCCCAAGCCCACCGTCTGCATGGGCCACGGCGTGGTGATGGGCGGCGGCCTTGGCATCTTCTCCGCCTGCCGCTTTCGGGTGGTGACGGAGCGCTCCCGCGTGGCCTACCCCGAGGTGACCATCGGCCTGTTCCCGGACGCCGGCGGCTCCTGGATGCTGCGCAACATGGCGCTGCACCAAGCCATCTTCCTCGGCTGCACCGGCATCCACTGCAACGGCGGCGACGCGCTGGCCTTGGGAATTGGCACCCACAGCGTGGCGAATGCGCAGCGGGATGCCGTGCGTCAAGCGTTGCTGGGCATCGAATACGTTGGCGGCGCGGCCGATGCGGAGCGCATCGACGCAGCCTTGAAGTCCCTGCCGGCCGCGGAGTTGCCGGCCGCCCAAGTGGGCGCCATTCCGAACAGCCTCAGCTTGGCGGGCGGCTATTCCGGGGTGGTGGAGCAACTGCGGCGGCTGCGCGGGGACGACTGGCTCGGCAAGGGCGTGGCCACCATGGAGCGAGGCTGCCCCACCACGGTCGGCGTGGTGGTGGAGCAACTGCGCCGGGCGCCGAGCCTGAACTTGGCGGACTGCTTCCGCATGGAGCTCTGCATCGCCACCCACTGCGCCCTGAACCAGGACTTCCCCGAAGGGGTGCGCGCCCTGCTGGTCGAAAAGGACAATCAGCCAAAATGGCTGTTCGGCAACTTGGACGGGCTGGACCACGGCCATGTGCTGAAGCACTTCGAGCCGCCTTGGCCGCAGTCCCCCCTGCATGACCTGGAGGACAGTGCATAGGCGGAGCCTTGACGGCAAGGCTTTGTCCAGTGGTTTTTTGGGGACTATATGTTTGACTCCCAAAACACAATAATTGTGCGCCCCATCGCCGCTTGGAGGCACAACATGTAGTGATCTGGGGAGTCAAGCATGTAACTCCCGTTTGGGTGACTTAGGCGGCAGCCTGTAGGCGGCGAGCGGGATGGCGGCTGTCTCGGGAGTGGGCAAGGCGCCCGCATGGCATGGAGAACAACGCATGAGCAACAGCATTGGCTTCGTCGGCCTAGGCAACATGGGCGGCCCCATGGCCGCCAACTTGGTCGCCGCCGGGCGCCAAGTCAAGGTTTTCGATTTGGTTGCGGACCTGATGGGCAAGGTGGAGGGGGGCATCCCGCAAGGCTCCGCCTTGGAAGCCGCCACCGACGTGGACGTCTTCATCAGCATGCTGCCGGCCGGCACCCATGTGGCCGGGCTTTACCTAGAGCAGGGCGTGCTCGACCGCTTGCCCAAGGGCGCCTTGGCCATAGATTGCAGCACCATTGACCCCGGCACCGCGCAAAGGGTGGCCGCCGCCGCCGCGGACAAGGGCGTTGCCATGCTGGATGCACCCGTCTCCGGCGGCACCGCCGGCGCCCGGAACGGTACTCTGACCTTCATCGTCGGCGGCGCTGGGGACACCTTGGAGCGCGCCCGCCCCTTGTTCGACCTCATGGGCGCCAACGTCTTTCACGCCGGCGCCGCCGGCGCCGGCCAAACCGCCAAAATATGCAACAACATGTTGCTGGCCATTCTGATGGCCGGCACCGCCGAAGCCCTCTCCCTAGGCGTGGACAACGGCTTGGACCCCAAGGTGCTTTCCGACATCATGAAGCAGTCCTCCGGCGGCAACTGGGCCCTTAACGTCTATAACCCCTACCCCGGCGTCATGGAAGGCGTTCCCGCCAGCCGCGCCTACCAAGGCGGCTTCCTGGTCGATCTAATGACCAAGGACCTAGGCTTGGCGATGGCCACCGCGGAGGCGTCAAAAAGCGCCGTCCCCCTTGGCGGCTTGGCCAAGAACCTATACCGAGTGCATGAACAAACCCGGGGCGCCGGCCGCTTGGACTTCTCCAGCATTCAATGGCTGTACAAGCCGGAGTTGGCTGGGAATTCGCCCCACTGAGGTGCAAATTGCTCGCGTGTAATTTGATCTGGTTCAGACACATGTGAGACTTTTTGACCCTTTGCCGAGGCTGCGTTGAGGGAGGCTGAAGCAGTTTTGGCTGGGTTTGTGGAGTGCAAGCTGGCATGACGCATGGCCAGCAGCCGCAACCGAGTGAACAAGCAAATGCACCAAGCCAAGTTTGAAGCGCTGCTGGACGGCATCGCCAAACAGCTAACTCTTGAAGCGCAAGAAAAGGTGTTTCCCGACTCAAGGAGCTTTGAACAGCGAACGCGAGAGCTGCTTGCTGAAAGAGATGGCGAACAGATTAGGGTGGACTTCGATCCACATCCTCATGTCTTCCCGGATATTTGTCTAGGCCGGTACGGCATTGAGGTTAAATTCACCATCAAGGACACTTGGCGCAGCGTTGCCAACAGCGTCTTTGAAAGCTCCAGAAATGAGGACGTGCAACAGATTTATGTCCTGTTTGGCAAAATGGGAGGAGTGCCGGAAGTGCGATGGGGCCACCACGAATCATGCGTCATGCATGTTCGGACCTCCCATGTGCCCCGTTTTGAAGTGGAAATGTACCCGGAGACGTCCCTGTTTGAGAAGTTCGGCACCACCTACGAGGAATTTCATCACGCCACTCCCGAACGAAAGATGCGCTATGTGCGCCAGTATGCAAGGGCGCGTTTGAAGCCTGGTGAAAGATTGTGGTGGCTAGACGACAGACCGGAGCCGGAACATTCCCTGCCACTGCAAGTCAGGCTGTACATGCATCTTCCCCAAGATGAGAAACGGGCCCTGCGCGCCGAAGCGGCGCTGCTGTGCCCGCAGGTCGTCAAGCCTCCGAGAAGTCGCAACAAGTATAACGATGCCGTCATGTACCTCATGACGCATCATGGTGTGCTGTGTCCCCAAGCCCGCGACCTGTTCTCCGCTGGAAGCGTCGCCTTGCGGACGGATCAGTCAAGAGGCGGCAATTATGTGGAGAGAGCTTTGCAGGATATTGAAGTGGAAATGCGCAGTGCTGCGGAACGGTTGAATTCGGCGGTTTTCATTGAGTATTGGGGGCACGATGTCGTCGCGGAGCGGCGCATTGCTGAATGGTTGAGGAAGGCGGATAAACTGGCGCGGGATTGGCGCCCATCGGACGTCTTGTTCCAAGGTCGGCGCTTCACTTGAGAACGAACAAAGCCTAGGCGACCGCTTGGGCTGCCTTCAGTTCGCACCCAAGCAAGCCTGCACCGCCACGGCGATGTGCCAAGCCAGCACTGGCGGAACGGCGTTCCCTACTTGCCTTTCGGTCTCCCGCAGCTTGGACTTGAAGATGAAGCTGTCCGGGAAGGACTGCAATCTGGCGGCCTCCCGCATGGAGATTCGCCTGTCCAGTTCGTAGTGGAACTGTATGTTGCCGTGGCATTCGGCGCGGATGGTGTGAGCGGGGCGGTCCGGCCGCAGGCGGCGGCTGCCTTGGTCCGGGCTTTTGTTCGCGCGGCTCCAGATGTGGTTTGCTTCCGGGTTCTCCGCCAAGGGCTTGAGGTCGTCCAAGGCGTCCCGCGCGGTCATGGGCGTTGCGGTGTAGGGGTGGAGACGGGCCGGGGGCTTGAAGGGGGCCGAGCCGGGGCGGGCGCCCACGATGAAAACGCGCTCCCTGCTCTGCGGCACGCCGTAGTCGGACGCCTGATGCAGGTTGAAGGACACTTCGTACCCCAAGCTGGAGAAGTCCGCCACGACCTTGCGCAACGATTCGGCGTTTTGCCGCATCAGCAGGCCCTTGACGTTCTCGGCGACGAAGGCCCTTGGCTGCAGGCGCGCCACCGCCTCGACCATGGCCCGGTAGAGGCCGCTGCGCTTGCCCTGCACCCCCGCACCCTTGCCGTTCACGGAAATGTCTTGGCAGGGGAAGCCGCCGATGACGAGGTCGCATTCTGCGGGCAGCCCGTCCATCAGCGCCCAAACGTCCCCTTGGCGTATGCCGGCGTCCAGATTGTGCCGGTAGGTGCGGCAGGCGGCCTCGCTCAAGTCGTTCGCCCAGACGATCTCGAAGGGCAGCCGGGGATAGTGCCGCCCGAAGACGGTGAAGCCGCCCCGAAAGCCGAGGTCCATGCCCCCGCAGCCGGAAAACATGGAGACGACCCGGTGCTTCACCCGAGTGCCCCGAGTGCCAGCGCGGTTTGCGGCCAGCGGGCCGGAGTGTGCCTCGAAAACCTGTTGCTGCAGCGGCATGGAAGCCAAACCTAGCATCATCCTGTGGAGGCGTCCAGTGCTTTTTTTCAGGCCGGCGCATAGTTGCGCCTAGGGGCGTCCTGAATCCGCGTCCAGCCCTTCGTTTCGCCTTGAATTTTTGGGGAGCCATCCAGCGGCATGTCCCCGCCGCTCCGTTTTCCTGATTCCCGGATTCGGTCAAGGTTCGTCGGCGCCGGCCTCAGCCGCCGGCCATTTCCGACGGCCTTCCTCGGGATATTTGCCGAGGGCAAGGAACAGCAGGCAGGACAGCGGAAGAAGCTGTGTACACACCGCCGGCGGGCCGAATGCCCCTGAGGCTTGGCGACTGAGGACAGGAACCAGCTGCTAGGAAAAAACGGGCGCCCGCCATGCGAAATGCTTGCCCACCCTTGCCGAGGGCGCATCGTTTCGGATACTAAGCTGGTTCTTTCAGGAGCTTGGAAACAAGCCGACCGGCATTGAGGCCCCCATGGAACAGCCTAATATGGAACAACCTGATAAAGCGGCGGGCATTCCCGCCCCGATGCTCAGCCCGGAATTCTTCCGGGACATGTTTCCCACCTACGCTTGGCTGCGGGCGCACGAGCCCGTGCATAGGATTGAACCCATCGACACTTGGTTCGTCAGCCGCTACGCGGACGCCGCCGCCATTCTGGCCGACAACGACCATTTCTCCGTGGAAAACATGCCGATCACCAAGGCCTGGCATCCCGACGTGCGCATGGCGCTCTCCACCCTGTTTTTGGACGATCCCGACCACGCCCGCCTGCGCGGGGTGCTGCGGGAGTTCTTCCTGCCGGCCAGCGTGCAGCGGCGGGAGGCGCTGGTCGCCGGCATCGTCAGCAACGCCTTGGCGCAGGTGAAGTCCTCCGGCAAAGCCGTCATCGACATCGAAAAGGAGTACGCCTACACCATCCCCATCGACGTGCTGTCGGCCATCATGGGGCTGCCGCAGGAGGATTTTCCCCTGTTCCACGCCTGGGCGCCGCAGTTGGCCGAAGCGCTTGAGCCCATGCAGACGGAGGCGCAGCGGGAGCAGGGCGGCGCGGTGGCCCGGGCCATCCGCGACTATCTGCTGCAAATCATCCAGGGCGGCAATCTCAAGCCCCAAGGCGAGGAAACCGTCCTTTCCCTGCTGCGCGACGCGGTGCAGCGCGGAGTGATGAGCGAGCGGGAGCTGCTGACCCAAGCCATTCAGCTCTACATCGGCGGGCATGAAACCACGCTGTCGCTGATCGGCAAGTGCATTTACGCCCTGCTCACCCACCCGGCGGAGTTGGGCAAGTTCAAGGCGAACCCAGCGCTGGCGCCGCAGCTGGTGGAGGAAACGGTGCGCTTCAACGGCGTCTCCCATGTTATCGTGCGGCGGGTCGCCAAGGATTGCCAGCGGCACGGCGTCACCCTGAAGGAAAACGACATGCTGTTCGTGGGCAACGCCTCCGCCAACCGAGACGCCAGCGTTTTCGAGCGGGCGGACGAATTCATCATCGACCGGCCGGGGCGCATCCGTCACTTGGGCTTTGGCCGGGGCATCCGCTTCTGCCTGGGCAACCATCTGGCCAAGCTGGAAACCCGGTTGTCCGTCAGCGCCCTGTTCCGCGCCTTCCCGGACATGCGCCTGTGCGAAGACCGAGCAGCGCAGTTCGGCACCAACCTGATGCTGCACGGCCTGCTTTCCCTGCCGGTGCAGCTACAACCCTGAGCACCGTTTGGGAGGGCCGCAATTCATGGGCGTCACCGTATTCAATCCCAAGGACATCGAAGTGGGCCCCATCGGCCAGATGATGGCGGCCAAGGTCGAAAACCCCGACCTCAAGTCGTTCTTCGCCGCCAAGGACGATGCGGACGGCAACCTAAGCGCCATCGTCGTCGGCGACAGCGAAGCCTTGGGCGTCGGCGTCGGCACCTGGGCGAAGGGACAGGGCACAACCGAACCCATCCCCTTGGCGTTCGATGAAGTCCTGCTCATCGTCGAGGGTGCGCTCAGCATCACCATAGACGGCCAAACCACCGAGGTGCGCCAAGGTCAGGTGGCGCACATGCCGGCCAAGCAGCGGGTGATGTTCCGCTCCGAAGAAGGCTGCCGATTGGTGTGGGTCACCAGCCCGCCCACTTGGAAGGCCTTGGAAGCGGTTTGGGAAAGATGAGGGATAGGGAGAAGAAAATGCTTGGTTTGCGGATGGGGCGGAAGCGGCTCCGGGGTTGGCGGTTGGCCGCTCTGTGGGGTCTGTTGGGCAGCGCTCAGGCGGTGGTTGCCGGGGACAGGGCGGCGGGCGACGCCACGGAGCAGCTGCGCGGCTGGTCCCAGCTGGTGGAGCAGCGCCTGTTTCAAGTGGGCAGCCGGGTGCATACGGCGGTTGGCTACACGCTTTCCGCCAATTCGATGATCGTCGGGGAGGACGGCCTCATCATCATCGACCCCGGCCATGCGCCGGCGCTCTCCGCCAAGGTGCGGGCGGAATTCGAGCGCATTGCGGACAAGCCGGTGGCGGCCATCATCCTCACCCACGGCCACGGCGACCACTTCGGGGGCGCGGCGGCCTTTCTCGACGAAGGGCGGGACATTCCAATCTGGGCGCGGAGCAACTTCGGCGCGGAAATGCGGGCCAACCGAGAGGCGGGGCTGACGGCTTGGCGCCGGCCGGCGGAGACCCAAGGCGGCGATCTGCCGCCGGCGCAGCAAATCCGCTTCAACGGCCCCATCCAGGCCATGACGCCCCAGCAAAGGGCGACCATGATGGCCCAAGGTTCTGGACGGATGGTCAGGCCGACCCACCGTTTCGCCGAAGATCAGATCGAACTGACCATCGCCGGCGTTCCCCTCAAGTTGGTCGCCGCGCCAGGGGAAACCAGCGATCAGCTGTACATCTGGCTGCCGGAGGATGGCGTGCTGTTCGCCGGCGACAATGTGTTTCACAGCTGGCCCAACGTCTATCCCTTGCGGGGCGCCAGCCGCTCCATCCGCGACTGGGCGGACAGCCTGGACAAGATGATCCAAGAGCAGCCGCGCTTCGTGGTGGCCGGCCACGGCAATCCGCTGCTTGAGAACGCCGTGCAGCAGCTGACCAACCGCCGCGACGCCATGCGCTGGCTGTACGACCGCACAATCGAGGGCATGCAGCGGATGATGACGCCCGACGACCTAGTGGCGTACGCCCAGCTGCCGGAACGCTTCGCCTCCCTGGACTACTTGCAGCCCTACTACGGTAGCTGGGAGGGCACGATTCGCCAGATCTACGCCCAGCGGGTCGGCTGGTTCGACGGCAATCCCTTGAACCTGCACCGGGAGACCAGCTTGCAGCAGGCGCAGCGCATGGCGCGGCTGCTTGGCGGGGAGGAGGCTTTGGCGGCCAAGGCGCGGGAAGCCGCCCAGGCCGGCGACGCCCTTGGCGCCGCCCAGCTAGCCCAACACCTGCTGCGCTTGCAGCCGCAGCGCAGCGACGCGAAGCGGATGCTGGCCGAGGCCTTGGAAACCTTGGCCCGGGACACGCTCAACATGCCCATGCGCAACTACTCCCTTTCCTACGCCCTGCAGTTGCGGGAGCAAATGGCGCAGGGGCAATGAAGCGCCCCGGCCCCACGCCCGCAAAACATGAAAACTTGCGGACGGGCCATGAAAACTCGCCCGATTGTGTTGCAAGATGCTGTTGGTTCGACTATAGATTTTTCCCTCCCGCAAAGTCGATTCCAAAGGAGAGGGGAGTCATGCCCAAACTTTTCGTTTTCGCCGCCGCGCTGACCCTGTTGCTCGGCTCGCCGCTGCAAGCGCTGGGCCAAGGTGAGCAGGGCGGAATCGTCGAGGAGATCGTCGTCACCGCCCAGAAGCGGGAGCAGACCTTGGATGACGTCCCCATTTCCATCTCCGTCATGCCCGGGGAGCAGTTACAGGCCCAAGGGCTCAACAACTTGGAGGAGGTGGCCACCTTCATCCCCGGCGTCATCGCCGAGCAGGGGGAGCTTGGCAACAACAGCACGGTCACGATTCGCGGCATTTCCTCGAGCGGCTTCAACACGGCGTTCGAGCAGTCCGCCGCCGTGTTCAACGACGGCACCTACTACGGGCGCCCGCTGCAATCCGTCGCCGGCATTTGGGACATCCAACAGGTGGAGGTTCTGTTCGGGCCGCAGCCGGTCTATTTCGGGCAAAGCGCCATCGCCGGCCTGGTCAGCTACAAGAGCAACCGCCCGAGCCCCGGCGGCGACTTGGACGGCTACGTCTTCGCCGAAGCAGGCAACTTGGCCCACCGCAAGGTGGAGGGCGCCCTAACCATTCCCTTGGGAACGGATTGGGCGGCGCGGGTCGGCGGCAAGTTCCAGGAAACGGACGGCTGGATGACGCATCAATACACGGGGGAGGACGGTAATGCCAACGAAAACACCGCCTACCGCGCCTCCTTAGCCGGCGACGCGGGGAACTTGTCGGTTTTCGTCAAGCACGAGGGCTTCAAGCAGCAGACCAACGGGCTTAACACGGACGATGCGGTATGCGAACCTCAAGCCGCCCAAGCCGGCATTCTGGCCCTTTGCGCCAATGCCCGCGCCGCCGGCATCGCCACCTATGAGTACGACCGGAACCTTAGCCGGGGCGGGTCGGTGTCAGCCCATGCCCTTCCCCAGGCTCGTTCGCCGGTGGGCAACCTGGATCTCACCCGGCTGCCCTTGTTTCACCACAGTGAGTTGGGTGCGGACGCGGATGGGACGAACTCCGTCCTGGAGCTGACCTACGACCTCCCCAACGACATCGTCGTCACCGCGCTGTCCGGCTACTCGGAATACCAATCCTTCGCCATGCAGGATTTCGACCGCAGCCCCTACGCCAGCCTCGGCTTTCCCTACTCCGAGGAGTACGACCAGTTCAGTCAGGAATTGCGGGCGCAGAGCAGCGGCGACGGAGACCTGCAATGGATGGCCGGGGTTTACTATCAGGATCAGGAACTGGCGATGACCTTGGACATCATCTCAGCGCTGCCCAACCCAATGGGGCCTTCCGGCACCAACGCCATTGAGTACAACGAAGAAGCGGAATACTTTTCGGCCTTCGCTTCGGCCACCTACAACTTCAATGAGCAGTGGGCCTTGGACGTGGGCGCCCGTTGGCAGCAGGTGAAGAAGAACGCCTATCTGTGGACGGTGGATTCCTACCTGACGGACGCCGCCGGCAACCGCATCACCAACACCGGCCCGCCCAGCCCAGCGGGCACTGGCCTAACGGTGGCGCCCAACGGCACGGCGCCGGCCGGCTACTCCGGGCTGATCCCCATGATGGTCGCCGGGGACCGATGCCTGGGCGAAACCCCGAACGGCGATGATTGCGCGGCCACCCACCGCCCAGCGTTCCTGGCGGCCTGGGGCGGCGACACCAGCCTCAAGCGAACCGACCGGGACTTCACGCCGGACATCGCCCTGCGCTGGAAGTTCAGCGACGCCGGCAGCCTGTTCGCGCGCTATGTCGAAGGCTTCAAGGCCGGCGGCTTCAGCCGCGGCTCGTCTTCGTTCATCGTGGCCACCAAGGGTCTCTATGACCCGGAAAAGGCCCGTTCGGTGGAACTGGGCGGCCGCTTCAGCTTCTTGGATGACCGGCTGCGCTGGAATCTTGTGGCCTATCGAACCAAGTACAGGGATCAGCAGGTCAACTCCGCGTTCGTCGACCCCATCACCAACGCCACCTTCTTCATCTTCATCAATGCGGCGGAATCCACCATCCAAGGCTTGGAGACCGACCTGTCGTTCGTGGCGGAAAACGGCTTCTTCGCCAAGGGGTCTCTGGCCGTCAACGACACCAAATACAACTCCTTCCCCAATGCCCAATGCCTGCACTCGGAGAGGATTGCCGGCGATTGCAGGCCCAATGGCACCATTGACCTTAGCGGCACCGCATTCGACGGCCTGCCGGACTGGACCTTAAGCTTCAGCGCCGGCTATGACTTCGACTTGGGCCGCAATCTGGGCCTGCTGCTGAGCGTCGATGGCGTCATCTACGACGAATGGGACAACACCCGGCCTTCCCAGCGAACCTTTCAAGACCATCGGGAGCAGGACGGCTTCTCCATCTGGAACCTGCGGGCGGCGCTCTACTCCCAAGACCGCCGTTGGGAGGTGGCGGCTTGGGGCCGCAACGTGACGGACGAGCTTTACTGGCTGCGGCAGCCAGCGGGCGTGGGCGTCTTCGGCACCGATAACGCCAACGCCAGCCGCCCGGCCACCTACGGCCTGTCCGTTCGCTACAACATGGGTGGGCGCTGAGCGGGGCAGGCTCCGTACAAGGCGGCGTGTGACGCAGCTAGGGAGTGCAAGGGCGACCGATGATCGCTCTTGCCCGCGGGAGGGCAAACTAGGCATGCGCACAGGCGGGAAAACGCCATTTTCGTCCCCGGGCCAAGGGGCAGCGGCAAGCCCTGTCTTTGCCCTGCCGTTTAGGTGCAGCCGAGCCCCCGGATGCATTGGCTGCCGGGCTTGACCGTTCTGTTTTTGCTCGCCGCTTGCGGCCGGCAGGCCGATGACGGGCAAGGCCCAGCCAGCGGTTTGGACGCACGGGAAGATTCGTCCCGGCCGCCCAACATCCTGATCATTCTGGCCGACGATCTCGGCGTCGACAGCATCGGCGCCTTCGGCCAGCACGAACGCAACGCCGCCACCGCGCATTTGGACCAGCTGGCCGAGCGCGGCATGCGCTTCGACCGTTTTTGGTCGCAGCCCACCTGTTCGCCGACGCGAGTGAGCGCCCTCACCGGCCGCTACAGCTTTCGCCACGGGGTCAGCGGCCCGCTCTGGGGGCAGGAGGATCATCTGGAGGTTCCCATGCCAGCGCCGCCGCCCGGCTCGCCCAAGGTGCTCGACTACAGCCCATTTGGCCCGCGAACGCCGGAGATCCTGCAGGCTGAAGCCAATATGCGCGATCCGTCGCCTGGAAAGGCGCCCAAGGGGCCGAGCCCCGATGAACTGATGCTCCCCGCCTTGCTCAAGGCGCTGCCGACACCTTACGCCACCGCCGCCGTCGGCAAGTGGCACATGGCGGACCGGGAAAACGGCTGGCTGGAGCATCCCAATGACGTGGGCTTTGACTACTTCTCCGGCCCGCTCTCCGGCGCTTTGCCCAGCTTCTTCGCCTGGCAGCATGTGGAGAACGGCGAACCCAGCCAGCAATTCGGTTATGTCGATCAGTTTTCGGTGGGCGCCGCCTTGCGTTGGCTTGAGGGGCAGGCACCTAGCCAGCCCTGGTTCCTCTGGTTCAGCTTCGTCAACCCCCACGAACCCTTCCATGCGCCGCCCGCCGAACTGATTCAGTCCGAGGAATTGCAGGCGTTGGACCCGGAGGGCGTGACGGACGACAACATCCCGCTCTACTTCAAGGCGCAAGTGGAGGCGATGGACACCCTGGTGGGGCAATTGCTGGCGGGCATCCCGCAGGAGCAACTGGCCAACACCTACATCTTCTGGCTGGGCGACAACGGCGACGACGTTTGGACAAGGCCAGCCAGCGAGCAAAGCCCCAACCGCTTCAAGATCACCGTATATGAGGGCGGCGTGCGCGTCCCCTTCATCGCCGCCGGGCCGGGCATCCGGGCGAACGCCGTCAACTCCTCCTTGGCCCATGCGGTGGACCTCTTCGACACGGTGGTGGAACTAGCCGGCGGAGATGCGCAATGGGCACGGCGGGAGCGAACCATCGACTCCCAGTCCTTCGCCGGGCAGCTGCTGTCTTGGGAGAATGCGCCGGCAAGGCAATGGAATTACACGGACCTCAACATTTCTCCGATGTTCGGCGGGCAGATCTCCGCCATTCGCAACGACGCATACAAGCTGATCACGCGCACGGGCAAGGAGGACAGGGAGGAGCTGTACCACCTGCCCTCAGACCCCGGAGAGCGGCGCAATCTGATAGGGGCTATGGATGCGGATGCCGCCGCCCAGGAGAACTACGCGGCGCTGCAAGGGCAGTTGCGGGAATTGACGCAGTAGCCGGGGGAAAGGGGATGATGTTAATCTTTGTCCCTAGGCGCGGCCCAAGGCTCAGAGCGCCCATTTTGGAAGCTTGCTCTCCCTTTCCTTACAGGTTGTTTTGGCTCAGGGCATTTCGGACTTTTTGAGGGGGAGCGCCTCGGTCGCCCGGGGCGCATGTTCGGGTGGAGCTCGGCGATCATCCCGAAGCTGCTCGGCGCTTCGAGCTTCTATAGCGCATGGGGCAGGCGCCCGAAGCGGACAGCGAGCGACGGAATCAAAACGTGGCAAGCCACTATGCTGCCATGCGTTTAATTGCTGAGTATCAAGGACATAGTTCAGGTCGCCGAGTCGCAGGATGGAGTAGGACCGGCAGTTGCTGTCCGCTGGTCGATCCTGCCTGTCCGGGTGCCCCGGACGTATGGAGAGGGCCGCCGATGGTGCGATATTGATGGGACAGCTAACGAACAGGTCTTCACAGGTCGGCATCGCCCGTTCCGGGTCCCTTGCCCATTGGTTCAGATAGCCGGCCAGCCCCCCGGCGTACTCCCCGAAAACCGTCTCCATGCCCCTCGCCAATTCATATATGGTCAATGCGCAAACGGCATGCAGTTCCGGGATCTGGCGGTCTTTCAGTCCGGAAAAAGCCCAAGCCCAGCATCTGCGAGCGCTGCCATTGAACTGGCCCAACATGAACGCTTGGCGCATGTCCGCGCCACCCATGCGCAGCTTAGGCCGCAGTCCGGCACAAGCCTTGGCCAGCATGAGGTCCAAGTAACCGTCGGCCAGCGCCGAGGTGACATGGGCCGGATGCTGCTTAAGACTTTGGCGATCGAATTGCGCCAAAGGCAGCAATGCCTCCTGACGGGTGCCGCAATTCAAGGTCGGGGGCGCGGTGGAGGTCATGGCGAGAGGCTTCCGGCCCCATCCCCGCCTTGTTTAGGGATAGGCACCGGCATGTCTTCAACCTGTCTAGATAGAAAGACCCGCGACATGCGTTGCGGCAAGCGTTCCAATGATAGGGACCAAGAGGCTTCTTCAAGCGTTTTTGCGTCCGTCGCATGCCAATCAAGAGACTGCGCGTCCAAGTATTCCGCTATGGATTCACTGACATTCCTATCGAGCTGGGAAAAAACATCTTGCAGGGCGCTGGGCGCCAATTGAGCACCGACTACGATGTCATACAGATCCCGCACGGGGGGCGGGCGGACGGTCAAACTGAAATGCGCCAAGCGCCCGGCAATCTTCCCCATGAAGGCTTCTTGGGCGGACGCCGCCTGCACTGGCGTTCCGCAAATCCGTTCGGTGTCTTGGCGCCCAAGTCGAATAAAGGGGCTGTCGGTCAATGAGAAGGGTGTCCCATCCACCATGGCGGCAACCTCGTCAATGCGTGATACATTGATCTCTCTTGCGCCAGGCACGGAGCGTACAGCCTTGATCAGCGCCTCATCGTCTTGTTCAAGAACCTGCTTCATTATTTCCACAGGCATGAACAAGTCGATGTCAGTGGACTTTCTGTGGTGCCACCTAGATGCCAGAATGCTCCCGCCGCTCATCACGACCATCTGCAAAGGAATGAACGGATGGAAGTGCTTCAATATGAGGATGAGCGGACGAGCCAAGTGCGGCGGCAGGCTTAATTCTGCCCTGTCCACGTCAACGCCCTCTTGCTGACCCTGTACACCATCGTGCCTGCCCGTGCCTGCGGCTGAGCGTCAATTCTAACATGGAGCTACGCTAGGCCATTGGGCCAATTCTCCGGCCATGAACCCTGCTTATGCCGGGCTGCGGCTGGGGGCTGCGTGGAAGTCGATTCCTGCGGGAGCGAGCATCCAGCACAGGGGACTGGCAGTGTTGGTTTCCACGGCGGAAAGCCGCGCTTCCATGTAGGCCGCCGCGGGCGGGGCGTTTGTCAGCCGATGCTCCGCAGGCTGCTCGGCCGGCAGGCGCCACACCAAGCCGTGGCCGTGGTCTCGGGCCAGTTCGCCCAAGACGAAAGCGCTGTAGCCGGGCGTCAGGCCGGCGATGCGGGTTTGGCCGCGCC
Source organism: Candidatus Azophilus sp. (assembly GCA_965200465.1). Taxonomy (GTDB): domain Bacteria; phylum Pseudomonadota; class Gammaproteobacteria; order Pseudomonadales; family Azotimanducaceae; genus Azophilus. The sequence goes on from OZ241358.1 coordinate 2,139,571, forward strand.
GCACCAAGGGTTCGACCTCGGCGCTCCACAGGCGCGTCAAATCATCGCCGGTCTCCACCAGCTTGCCGGCGCGGGGCGCCGCCCAAGAGGCGAAGGCGGGATGCGCAAGGCCCGTGCGCCAAACCACGAGATCCACGAAATCATCCCGCCGGCCCGATGCCTTGGCCGCGCCAAAGGCGGGCATGGCGCTCGTCAAAGCGGCCCATGCCGATGCGGCCTTGGCGAATTCCCGGCGCGTCGTCAAGGCTCAGCCCTCCACTGGCGGCTTGGCCAAGCAGCCATTCCGGGCTTCACACCCCGATGCACCAGTGGGGATATGCCCAAGGCTCAATCCTCCGCCGGCGGCTTGGCTAGGTAGAGGTTCAGGGCAGCCAGGTCCGCATCGCCGATCTCCGTCTTGCGGAAGAACGGCATGGATTTCACGCCTTGACGCACCAAGAGGGTGATGTACTCGGCGGCGAGGTCGTCGCGTTCGGTGAGCAGCGCCGGCACTTTGCCTTGATAGCGGCGCTTGAGCGCCGAGGTGCCAGCCATGCCGGGGCCGGCGTCATGGCAGATGATGCACCATTGTTCATAGACCTGCTTGCCCCGGGCCGCGCCCTCGGCCGGTTCAGCCGCCTCGTAGCCGTAGGTTTCGATGATGCGCCACCGTTGCTCCTCGGCGAAAGCCCCCGGCGCGGCGGCGAGCAGGAACAAGACGATGCCGCGCCCCACCAAGCCGACGGGGGCGAAGCTTCGCAGCCCCTTGCTGGGCAGCGGGAGGCGGCGAAGGCGCGCACGCGCTAGGCAACGCCATCGGCGAAGTTCCACAGTCCGTTGATGGGTGGCGGAGGGGCCAAGCGCACACTGCCTGGGCGATGCGGCGCGGACCGCCCTTGCCGCAGCCGGGCGGAATGGACGATGCGCCACGGCCCCGCCCTCAGCCCCGCGCATCGCGCAAGTGCTTGGGCCAGATGCCGGATTTGCCAGCGGCCAGCACGCCGTTCGGGTCCAGCGCATCCTTGATGGCCTCATGCATCCGCAGCAGGGCGTGGTCGTTGAAGCTATAGACGCGCATCACGTCGTCCTGGAACAGGGCGTGGGTGCGGTATTCGCCCCAGCCATGCTCCGCGGCCAGGCGAATCATGCTCCGGTAGCGGGCCACCTCGGCCCGGTTCACCTCCTTGTTGCGGGTGACGTTGAAGCCCATCAGGTAGATGAAGCAGCGGTGGTACCAGCCGATGGGCAGGCGCCCGAAAAAGCCCGGCGGCAGGCGCCGGCCGCTGGCCATGAACGCCTCAAAGAACACGTCCTGGGCCTTGAGCACGCTGGCCGCGTCCTTGGGAATCATGGGTGCGAAGTACAGATGCCCGGCGCTGGCGGCCTCCTGCGTGGACATCATGTCGTTCATCATCGCCTGCATGTCGAAACGGTTCAGGCTGGGAATGCCCAGATGCACCTTCTCCGCGTGGCCGAAGGTGTTGAGCTGCGCCTCCTGCTCCGGGCTTAGCGGGAAGGTGACCACCGGGCCGTGGTCTTCGCACCAGGCACCCGGAATTTCCAGGAACTTCTCCTGGCAGTATTCCCACTGGGCGGCGATGATCTTCTCCGGGCCGTGGAACTTGACGTCCGCGCTCCAGAAGCCCAGGTTGTTGTCCGCCGCGTAGCGCTCCAGCTTGGCCGCATCCGGCCGGTGGGGCACGGCGATGATCTTCATCAGCTCCCGGTTGGCGAAGAACTGCTGCATGGCCTGCGGCGGCGCCCCCATCGGCGGCCCCTGCACCGGGCTGCCGAAATGCGTCATGCCATTGGCGATGCCGGAGTGGGTGACATGGGCCTCCACCTCGATGAGGCGCTGCAAATCCTCGAACTTGGGCACATAGACCATGCCGGAGCGGTAGGCCTCATGCTCCGGGCGCAGCTGAACGCCCATCTTGGTGACCACGCCGAAGTTCGACTGGGAGAAGATGCCGTCAATGTAGGGGCCGAAGCCGTAGTGGTATTCGGCGAACATGTTCGACCCCGGCAGGGCGCCCATGCCGGTGCGCAGCAGCTCTCCGGTGGGCAGCACCACCTCCATCCCGCATTGGTCGTGAAAGCGGTCCCGTCCGTAGGTGGTGGTGTGGGCGCAGCCGTGGTCCAGGGCGTTGCCGATGATGCTGCCCCAGGCCGGGTCCATCATCTCCATGGACAGCCGATAGCCCTTCTCCTGTATGTGGCGGAACAGGTCGAACAGGGTGACGCCGGGTTCGACGATGGCGTAATGCTTCTTGTCGTTGACCTCGATGATGCGGTTCATGCGCTTGAGGTCCAGCACCACGCTGTCCTTATAGACGGGCGCCGCGCCGCCGTAGCCCAGGTTCTTGCCGGTGCTGAAGGCGAAAATGGGAATGCGATGCTCGTTGCAGACCCGCATGATGGCCTGCACCTGCTCCGTGGAGCTCGGGGCGACGGCGGCCGAGGCGGTCAGGTCCTCCTCCTCTCCCCAGAGCGGGGAGTAGGCGTCCCGGTACAGATCGACGTCCTCGTCGGCGGTGAACACCCAGCGCTCCCCGACAATGCGGGCGAACTTGCCGAGTGCGGCGCGAAATTCCGATTCCTCAACGCCCGGCGGCGTGCGCATTGCCCTGCCCTATCACCAACCCCGTTGCAGGCCAAATTGTACACGCGCAAACCCGGCCTCCGCCAATGGCGCGGCAAGGCAATTCATGGCTGGGCCACAAGATTGCATGGAAACGGCGCCGTGCAGACGCATAGGTACAATAACCCGCACTTCAATTGAGCCTGCGGGGCGGCAACCATGAATGGGCCGATGTTCAGCTATTCCGAGGCGCACCGAGGCTTGAAGGCGCTGATGGACGCAGCCATCTCCAGCCGGGCGGCCATAACCATCACGCGAAGCAAAAGCGAGCCTGTCATCATGATCGCAAAATCGGAATATGATGCCTTGATGGAAACGCTCCATCTCGTTCGCTCCCCTCGCAACGCCGAACGGTTGCGGGATGCCATCACCGAAACCAACGCCGGCAAGATGGTCAAGGCCAAGCTGGTTGATGGCGAAATCCACGAAGCGCTCTAAGAGGAAAGACGCCAAGCCGGATCTGGCTTTCTCCCGCCACGGCTGGGAGGGCTACCAACATTGGGTCCGTACCGACCGCAAGACCGCCGGGAGGATTTCGCAGCTAATCGACGCCTGCCTGCAGGACCCATTCCACGGCATCGGCCACCCGGAGCCGCTCAAGCACGAATTCACTGGCTGCTGGTCGCGGCGGATCACCCAAGAACCCCGCCTTGCATGCAAAGTGGAAGGCGGGATCTGTCTAATTCTTCAATGCCGCTATCACTACTGAGCGTCCTGTCGCTTTCAGCAGGTAGGCCGCATGCATTGGCAAGAGGGGATGGTGAGCGAGGATGCCGGACGCAAAATGGCGCCGGCTCTTGGCGCAAGGGGCGCAGCTAAACGTAAACCGCCCGCATCGGCGTTTGATGCAGCTTCAGCGGCTCCCCTTCCGTGCAGATCATGGCGTCGCCATAGACATGCCAAGGCGGGCCGCCCGGCGCGATGAAGAAGGGCTGGTTGTAGGCCAGCATCCCGGGCGCCAGGGTGATGTTGTCGTGCCAGAAGGTGGTTTCGTGCTCCCCGGCCTGGAAGCCAAACAGGGTGGTGATTGCGCCTTCGGAGGCTTGCTTGGCGAATTGCGCGCATTGGTCGTCCAAGCCCTTGACGGTGGCGCCGGGCCGGTACTTGGCCAGCAAGTGGGCATAGACCGCGTCGCACAGCGCAAGATCGGCCAGGAACTGCTCGCTTGGCTCGCCCAGCACCACCGGCACCGTCAGCTGGGTGAAATAGCCCTTGTAGTTGGAGGTGACCTCGGGAACGATGACGTCGCCCGGCCGCAGGGTGCGGGCGGTGCGTCCGTCGAAAAACACATTGGAGCGGCGGCCCCGCCAAGGGCCGGTGCTCAGCAACTGCTGGCCGCCCGGCGGCGCCCCGGCCTCCGTGCAGCCTCGGTCCATGGCGAAGAACAGGTCCCAGTCGGTGTTGCCCGCTTGGGCGGCGGCGATCATGGCTTCGATGCCCTTGTCCGCGCAGTAGGCGGAGCGGCGCAGGAAGTTCAGCTCCTCGTCGCTCTTGCGGTAGCGCAACTCCAAGAACAGCCGCTCCGCATCCACGAAGCTGGCGTTCGGCAATTCCCGCTGCATGGCCAGCAGCACCTCGGCCGGCAGCACCCGGGGCGAGACCAAGCCGATTTTGCCCTTCGCCAGCCCCATCTTCCGCAACTGCCGGGCGATGGCCGGCCCGTGGTCGTTGGCGTTGCGGGTGCCGGGCCGCACGCTGGACTTGATGTACTCGAACTCCACCGTGCCGCGGCTGACGAAGGGCGGCGTCATGCCGCCGTGCTTGGTGGGCACGATGGGCGTTCCCTGCTTGGGGAGGATGACGTAGGTGGGCTCCCAGTCTATATCGACGCCGACATAGCGCAGGTTGCCCAGTTCCCCTTCCCGCCACTCCCGATTGCCGCCGATGACCAGGCAGTCGATGCCCTGCCGCTCCATGCCGGCGCGGATGTTGTTGTAGCGCCGGTGGTATTCGGCTTGGCTGAAGACCAGATCGCCGGCGATGTCCGCACCTAGACTGAGGGCCGGCGCTTTCGCCGCAGCGGGGTCGGCGGCGCGGGCGCCCGCCGTCGTCAGGGCGCTGGCGGCCGCTGTGCCGGCGGCCAAGGTCTTGATGAAGCGGCGGCGTTCCATGCTTTGCACCATACGCCTCGTTCGCCCGCAGATAAATGGTTCGGTCATGAATTTTGCTTGCCGGCATCGCCGAATGCCATTTTTCCTTCATCTTTCAGTTGACATCGAACGGGGCCTAGCTTCAACTTCCATCCACACTCAATCCAACGAGGGGGCCGCCCGATGGCGGGCATGTCCGGATTACAATTACGCGAACGTCGCCGACCTGCGCGTTCTGATTCAGCCTGACGGCGTATCCTGGCAGGGGATCAGCGGCCCGTTGAAGGATATGCGCGGAGGCGGCAGCGGGCTTAGGCTAAGCAAGGTAGCCGAGGGCATCTATTTTGGCACTTGGGTCAGCGAATTCGGAGGAGAGGATTCCATTACAACGCCCATGTCGCAAGAGGAACGCATAGCCATCCGGCTCAGAAACAATGCGAGATAGAGTAGGAGGCCCCAATGAAGCAAAAGGATCCTGTGGACATGAAGAAACCACTGCTGCTCGCTGTCTTGGTCGGCTGCGCATTGGCCCCATTCGGCTTGGCGCAGGAGGGGCCGCCGGACAGGCCCCCCATCGATCCCAAATTCCTGCAAAGCGACATTCCCGAAGAGCTGGCCGGCAAGGTTTTCCATTGGCGGTACGACATTGGCTGGGATTTTCGCGTTCAGCTAACCCAAGACAACCTCTATTGGGAGGGCTTCGGCGGCATGTTCAAAGGCATGAGGCGGGCGGCCCAGCCCCACTACCGAAAAGTCCGTGACGGCATTTATTTTCTGACTTGGAAAAATCCGGTCGGCTTCGACTCCCTAGTCATAGATCTCAAGGAAAATCTGCTCTACGCCCAAAACGGCTTGGGGCCTTCCATGGTCTCGATCTCCGGGGAGATATACTGCAACGGGCTGCGGCAGGAATGCGAACCGCCCCAGCGCCAAGAGTAGAATGCCTGCTGGCCCAAACTCTAGGCCGCCCCTGAATTCGCAGCCGTGATCGTCGTTGCGTGCGGTTTCGCCGGGAAGGGGTCCCCAAGCCCAGCGCTGCGCCTTGGGCGGATTGTTGCGTCAGCCGCAATGGTTCCGCCGCGCAAGGAAGTTGAATGAAGACGCCCGTGGTCATCATCGGCGGCGGGCCGGCGGGGCTGCTGCTCTCCCAACGGCTGCATTTGCAGGGCATCGCCAGCGTTGTGCTGGAGCGCCAAACCCGCGCCTACGTTCTGGCCCGCATTCGCGCCGGGGTGCTGGAATGGGGCTCCGTGGAGGTGCTGCGCAACTCCGGCATCGGCGAGCGCATGGATCGGGAAGGCCATCCTCACGACGGCACGGACATCGTCTGGGGCAACCGCCATCGGCTGACCTTGGACACGCGCCGCCACGCTGGCCGGCCCATGATGGCCTACGGGCAAACCAGCATCACCGAAGACCTGTACGCGGCGCGGGACGCCTTGGACGGCCAGATCATCGACGAGGCGCAAGACGTGGCCCTGCACGACATCGACGGCGCCTCGCCCTGCGTCACCTACATTAAAGACGGCGAGACGCGCCGGCTGGATTGCGAGTTCATCGCCGGCTGCGACGGCTTCCACGGAGTGAGCCGCCAAGCCATCCCCGCCGCCAAGCGCCGGGAATACGAAAAGGTCTATCCCTTCGGCTGGCTGGGCATCCTCTCGGAAACGCCGCCGCTGCCGCAGCTCATCTACGCCAACAGCGAGCGCGGCTTCGCGCTGTGCTCCATGCGCAACCCCATGCTCAGCCGCTACTACATTCAATGCGAATTGAACGCCAACCTGGACGACTGGCCGGACGACCGCTTCTGGGCGGAACTGAAGGCCCGCTTCCCGCGGGAAGTGGCCCAGGCCATCGCCACCGGCCCCTCCATAGAGAAATCCATCGCCCCCTTGCGCAGCTTCGTTTCCGAACCCATGGCCCACGGACGCCTGTTCCTGGCCGGGGACGCCGCCCACATTGTCCCCCCCACCGGCGCCAAGGGCCTGAACCTGGCCATCTCCGATGTGTTCTATCTCTCCCGCGCCCTCACCGCCCACTTCAAGCAGGGCAACGACGCCTACCTGTCCTCCTATTCGGACATGGCCCTGCGCCGCGTCTGGGGCGCCGCCCGCTTCTCCTGGTGGCTGACCAACCTGCTGCACCGCTTCCCCGACCAAGAGGCGTTTGACCTGCGTGCGCAAGAGCAGGAGCTTAGCTATCTAGCTTCGTCGGACACCTACATGAAAGCTGTTTGCGAGCAGTACGCGGGCCTGCCGTTCGAGGGGCAGGCAGAGGAAAGGACGGCCTAGGGCTGGTGCATCGGCGCAGCGCTTTGCCTTCTGCCGTGCCGGCGGCGGCGCAGCCGGTTCCATGCCTGTCGCAACCGCGCCGCATCCTTTTTGGAAAACCCGCAGCCGCGCCGCAGAAGGATTTCATCCCCGTGATCCAAAGCAGCCTTTAGGTCACCGGACCGCAGGCAATCATCAATGTGCGGCAAGTCAAGTTCCCCGACAAACCGATAAGGAACCAACAGGGTTTCCGCCTCCCGCGGCTCCAATTCAAGAACGCCGCCGCCGTAGCTGCGCCCGCAGACTTCAGCCCATGCAAACGTCAAGGAGTTCACCATGGAACCGCACAGGGCGCTGCGGACCACGCCGCCATGCAATCGCACACGGTGGATGGTGTCCGTTGCCGTGGCCCCAGCCTCGTTTGCCACCAAAAGAGGGGCCTGATGAATTTGGCGAAACAGGAAGGCGTCGGGCACGAAGACCGATGGCACGTCAAACCAGCGGCTGCGGATGCGGCACTTGTAGCCTCGGCTGACGCCCTGAACTTCGCCCTGCTGTATGTAGTCCTCAAGCTCAGGCGGAAACAGAGCGCGATCAAGCCCCTTCAGATTGAGCAGCTTGGAGCGATTGGATTGCGCGTAGGACCGCATGTCCTGGCGGGTGAAGCGGACGGATTTCAGTGCGGATGTTCTGCCAACAACATCCAGCGCATGGCCATTGATGCCGAGCCGGTGCATCTGTTCCTCGCTGATGACGAAAAAGCTGTTGCGGCCAGTGACTATGCCAACGTCAACATCGGCTAGGCCTCCCAAGCGATGCAGCGTTTGTCCGTCCGCGCTTTCCTTCAACAGGCGAAATTCCTCATCCTCGAGAAAGAGCGATGTCCATTTCATGCTTTCATGGGCATGGCGCTCCGGCGAATGGGATACGGCATCCGCCATCGCCGGCTGCGCAAGCAGCGCTGCGCCATTGGCAAACTGCGCGGTGCGCAGCCGCCCACAGGCGCCCGAATGCCGCCGCCGACCCTCGGCAAGCAGCAGCACCACTTCCTGCTGTATCTGCGGAAAGACCAACTCATTGAAGGCGACGATGCGAACATCCTCAAACAGCATGGGCAGACGGCATCGGAGCTCCGCTGCGTACTTGACCTGAAGCAACTCTGCGGGAACCACCATCGCCAAGCGGCCCCCCTCGCACAACAGTTCGGCAGATAGCTGCACGAAGGCGATCCAAGCGTTCGCAAGGCCGTTGGGCCGATAGCCGAATGAATTAAGAAGCTGAAAAGCCCGCTCCCGCTCCTGCTTGTCGAAATGCTGAAACCTTATGAACGGCGGATTGCCCAGAGCGACGTCATATTCCCGCTTCCCCAGAAGCGTGGCGGCCACATCAAAGAAGCTGCCGCATTTCCATTCGGTCGGCACCCGGCTGCCGTTAATCGACTCCCTGGCCTTCTCGATCTCGCGCTCAACGATTTCAATGGCTGTCATCTGGCCAGTTGCATCCAGGAGGGAAGCCGCAGAGGCGATGAAGCTTCCATCGCCGCAACTAGGTTCAAGCACTTGGTCAGACGGGGAGCGGATTGCCCAACGACAAAGGTAATCGGCCAAAACGGAAGGGGTGTAATAACCGCCCCGGATCTTTTGTTCGGTCGGAGCTTCTTTGTTGGTCTTGAAGTTCAACCTTGCCGACATTGCACCCTCCAAGCCTCTCCTATGTTATATGGGGTGGGAGATGTTGATATCTGTCAACATAAGCGGTCTTTATCTGCTTGCTCATCTCATCCAGATGCAATCGGGACCCTTGCGCCAGAGCGCCTGCTTCAATCTCGCCATTGCCTGGGTTCCAGAGGACCAGGGAAATAGCTTCCGCCAAATGATGTTGATCCAACTCATCCTTTCTTGAACCCAGACGTTCCAAGGTGTTGACGATCACCCGAAGCTGCGTCGACCTCACCACTGGCGCAGGCATAACAACGATGAACGCGACGATGCAGAAAGGAAACCTGATATGCACGGTGGCTGCCTCGGATGCTAGATCGTTGATCATGTTCTGCCAGTTCTTGCGAATGCTGCTTTCGTCATTCAAGGTTTTGCTATCGAACACCACTCGTGGTCCATCAGGGCGGTAAGCCACGTCGTAGTTTTGCGGTCGTATTCCTCCAATCACTCTGGCGGTTCCCACCTCCACACAATCAGGTTCGGTGGGCGTCAGGGCATTGGCGTTGGGCCTGACAACGGAGATGTCGCCAAGCATTTTTGCTAGGGCCGCACCGAAGGCGTCATCAAAGACGCGGCCAAATTCCATGCCCTGCTTCTTGTCGAAGCTTTTTGGCCTTTTCTGTTGCGGGCTGCCGTCCGCCCTAGCGCTCCCGCTGACGCCCAGCCAAAGCGCCCCCCACTGGGCAAATGTCGCTTGCGGAATGCTTATCCGGGGCATCTCTAGCAGTTCGGGCACCTGATAGTCCTCTCTTGCGGCGGAAGCGGGATGCGGCGGAAGTGGGGGGCACAGGGCTTCATGATCTGGCAGCCTACCACAGATGGACCTAGTCCAGTGCCCATGTTTCGTCCGCGAAGGCCGAGTTGCGGACGCTTCGCTCCATGCGCTTGTGGGTGGGCGCATCAACGAGCCCCATCAACAAAATCTGATGGGCAGGCAACAAAAGTGAATTGAACGTCGGTTCGTTGCTCGGTAGAGTGTGGGCAAAACAAGAGGGGCATGGGCATGTTGGAAAGCAAAACCATCGTCGTCACCGGGGCCGCCAACGGCATCGGGGCGGAAACCGCCAAGCGGGTGCGGGCCTTGGGCGCGACGGTGGTGGGGGTTGATTTGGTGGAGCCCAAGGACCCTGTGGATCGGTTTGTGGCCGCGGACCTTTCCAAGGCGGACGCCATCAAAACCGCCGCCCGGGAAATCGGCCCCGGCATCGACGGGCTGGCGAACATTGCCGGGCTGCCGCCCACGGCGGGCCGCGTCGCGGTGCTGGGCGTCAACTTCGTGGGGCTGCGGGCCTTCACCGAGGCGATGATCGGCAATCTCAACGAGGGGGCCGCCATCGTCAATCTGGCATCCTTGGCTGGGGCCGGGTGGCCGGCGCGGGCGGCGGCGGTCAAGGCGTTCATCGAAAAGGCCGCTTTCGACAACATCGACGCGCTGTGCGAAGCCCACGGCATTGACGATTCGGCTTCCTACTTCTTCAGCAAGGAGGCGCTCATCTGCTGGACCATGCAGAATCGCTGGACATGGCGGGAGCGCGGCGTCCGCATGAACTGCGTCAGCCCCGGGCCGGTGGAGACGCGCATCCTGCCGGACTTCCTCGCCACCTTGGGGGAGCGGGCGGTGGAGGACATGAAGATCATGGACCGGCCGGGCCGGCCGGAGGACATCGCGCCGGCGGTGGCCTTTCTGCTGTCCGATGGCGCCGGCTGGATTCGCGGCGCCAACATTCCGGTGGACGGCGGCCTGCTCTCCCACCTGCAAGGGAACATGCACGGGTTGAACTAAGCGCCTCCTCGCCGGACTGAGCGCTGGGCCTGCCCATTGAGGTCGTGGCGGGGCGATAAGGGCGCGGTTCAGACCCGAGCAATCCCATGCCGCCCGGAGGCGCCCAAAACTAGGAGCGGAACATGAGCGAACTTAGACGAATGATCATCGGCGGCCAAGAGGTCGATGGCGGCGCCGGCGGCTTTGCGGTGCTGAATCCGGCCGACGGCGCCATCCTCTATGAGGTGGCGGACGCCAGCCGCGCCGATGTTGCCCGCGCCATTGAGAACGCCGCCGAAGCGCAGCGGTCTTGGGGGCGGCTGCCCTTCACGGAAAGGGCGCAAGCGCTGCTGAAAGCGGCCGACGTGCTGGAGGCGCGGCAGAAGGATTTGGCCTTGCAATTGGTGCGCGAAGGCGGCGCTTGGATTGGCAAATGCATGTATGAAGCAGGCTACGCGGCGGGCATTTATCGCGCCGCAGCGGCGGCCACCTATCAGCCCATCGGCGAAATTCTGCCCTCCAACCACAACAAGGTGAGCATGGCGGTGCGCCGTCCGCTGGGGGTGGTGGCGGCCATCTCGCCTTGGAACTTTCCCTTGCTGCTGTCCTCCCGGGGCATCGCCTTCGCCTTGGCGGCCGGCAATGCCGTGGTGCTGAAGCCCTCGGAGGAAACGCCGGTGACCGGCGGGCTGGTCTTGGCGGAAGTGCTTGCGGAGGCCGGGGTGCCGGAGGGGGTGCTGAACGTGGTCACCTGTTCCCGAGCATCCGTCGCGGAGGTGGGCGATGAATTGATCGCCCATCCCTTGGTCAAGGCGATCACCTTCACCGGCTCCACGGCGGTGGGCCGGCGCATCGCCGCCCAGGCCGGGGGCTTGCTGAAAAAGGCCTGCGTGGAACTGGGCGGCAAGGACCCGATGCTGGTGCTGGCGGATGCGGACATGGAAAGGGCGGTCGGCGCCGCCGTGTTCGGCTCCTTCATGCATGCCGGGCAGATCTGCATGTCCGCCGAGCGCCTGCTGGTGCATCGCTCAAGGGCGGAGGAATTCACGGAAAAGGTAACGGCGAAAACCGCCGCCTTGGGCGTGGGGGACCCGATGCGGAACATCATCGGCCCGATCATCAACCAAAAGCAGCTGGAGCAGATCCGCGGGCAGGTGGAGGACGCCCGCGCCCAAGGCGCCGCCATCCATACGGGCGGCAGCCACGAGGGTTTGCACTACCAGCCCACGGTGGTCAGCGGCGTGACGCCGCAGATGAAGCTGTTTCGGGAGGAGACCTTCGGCCCGGTGGCGGCCATCACCGCCTTCGATACGGAAGACGAAGCCGTGGCGCTGGCCAACCAATGCGACTACGGCCTGTCCTCCGCCATCATCACCGCGGACGAAGAGCATGGCTTGGAATTGGCGGACCGCTTGGAATCCGGCATGACGCACATCAACGACTGCCCGGTGTACGACGAACCCCATGCCCCCTTCGGCGGCGTGAAAGGATCCGGCCTAGGGCGCCACGGCGGGCGCTGGGCCATGGAAGCCTTCACCGAAACCCACTGGCGCACCTTGGAGAAGGGCGGACGGAAATACCCGTTCTAGGCCGAGCCTTGCGCGCCGGCGCCCGGCCCATTGAATTCCGCCCCGGCCCAAGCCCATAATCGGGGGATGGAGGCCATCACGGTACGTCAAGCCCGAACCTTCCTGGAGGTGACCGACAAGGGCAGCATCACCAAGGCGGCGACCGCGCTCAACAGATCCCAAACCAGCGTCACCAAGACCATCCAGGATGTGGAGAACGGCTTGGGCCTGACGCTTTTCTCAAGGTCGCCCAGAGGCGTCAAGCTGTCGGTGTACGGGGCGACCCTGCTGCCCAAGGCGCAAGCCGCGCTGGAGGAATTCCGCAAGGCGGAAGCCTTGGTGCCGCCGGCGACGCTGCGCACCTTCCATAGCGCCGCGCGCTTTTTCTGCATGGATGTGTCCGACAAGTGGCTGGATGCCCTGATCGCTGTGGCGCAGACGCGCAGCGCCGCGGCCGCCGGCCAGCAGCTCGGCGTCACCTCCGCCGCCGTTTCCGCTTCCCTGCGCAAGCTGGAGGACGGCTTGGGCGTCATCCTCTTCGAGCGCACGGCGGCGGCGCTGGAGCCCACTGCGTTCTCGCGCAACGTCGTGCGGCATGTGAAGCTGGCCCGCAACTATCTGCGCCAAGGGGTGGAGGAGATGGCCAGCGTCACGGGCGTCATCCGCGGTCGCGTGGTGGCGGGTTCGCTGCCCTTCGTGCGCACCCGGATTTTGCCCCAGGCGATCATCAACGTGCTGGCGGCGCATCCGCAATTGGACATTGCCACCCTGGAGTTGCCGTACAACGGCCTGACCACCGGGCTGCGCTGCGGCGATGTGGATTTTCTGCTGGGCGCATTGCGCGGCAAGGACGCCGACGCCGACGTGCGGGAGGAGGAGCTGCTGCGCGAAGGCCTGTCGGTGATCGTCCGCTTCGGCCATCCGCTGATGGGGCGCAAGCTGGTGCGCTGGAAGGACTTGCTGGAATATCCTTGGGTGCTGATGCACCGGGGCACACCCACCCGGCGGCGGGTTCGCCAACTGCTGGCGAAGCGGGGGCTGCAGGAGCCGGAGCACATCGTCGAAACCAGTTCGTTCGTGATTCAGCGCGGGTTGGTGATGGACAGCGACAGCGTCACGGTGCTGTCCCGGCATCAAGTCCAGCGGGAGGTGCGGGCCGGCATGCTGGCTGTCCTGAATGTCGGCTTGCCCGGCACGGAACGGCCCATCGGCCTGACCACCAGGGCCCAGGACAGCCTATCCCCCGCTGCGCAAGCCTTGGCGGACGAGGTGCGCAAGGTGGCCGCGGAGCTTGGCTGAGGGGCTTTCATCCGTTAGGAAAAATCCGGCTGCCCCCATGCGAAATGCTTGTTTGCCCTTGTTGGCGGCGGCCTGCTCTGGATACTGGGCGGCCCCCGGAAGGAGTGCGATTCATGGCTCTTGACAAACCCTATGGCGACATTCCCGGCACCACCGTGTTCGATGCGGACATGGCGCGGCTTGGCTTCCACGCCAATCAGTTCTGCATGTCCTTGATGAAGGCGGAGAACCGGGCGCGTTTCCTGGCGGACGAGCGGGCCTATCTGGACGAATGGCCCATGTCGGAGGAGCAGAAGCAGGCGTTTCTGGACCGGGACTACAATCGGCTGCTGAGGCTTGGCGCCAACGTCTATTACTTCAGCAAGCTGTTCTTCACCGACGGCATCAGTTTCGAGAAGGCCGCCGCATCCATGACGGGAATGACCCAGGAGGCGTATCGGGCCATGATGATCTCCGGCGGGCGCCGCCCGGAGGACGATGCGCGCCTAGCGTCCGTCGGCCGGCCCAAGGCCCCTAAGCGGCAGTCGGGCCAAGGCGCAAATGCGCCTGTCGAAGGGAGCGCCGGCCGTGGCTAGAGTCACCGCCGGGGTCGCCATGTCCCATGTTCCGGCCATAGGCGCGGCGTCGGACTTGGGCAAGGCCGACGACGACTACTGGCGGCCGCTGTTCGCCGGGTTCGAGTTCTCCCGCCGCTGGATTGCGCAGCAGCAGCCGGACGTGATCTTCTTGGTCTATAACGACCACGCCAGCGCCTTCGACCTGAACCTCATCCCCACCTTCGCCATCGGCTGCGCGGCGGAATACGAAATCGCCGACGAGGGTTGGGGGCCGCGCCCGGTGCCCAAGGTGATGGGCGCCCCGGACTTGGCTTGGCACATTCGCCAAGCCGTGATTCAGGACGATTTCGACCTCACCGCGGTCAGCAACATGGCGGTGGACCACGGTCTCACCGTGCCGCTCACGCTCATGTTCGACCGGCCCGACGCCTGGCCGGTGCTGGTGGTTCCCTTCGCCGTCAACGTGATCGTCTATCCGCCGCCTTCGGGAAGGCGCTGCTTCGAGCTGGGCAAGTCCATACGCAAGGCCGTCGATTCCTTTGATGCGGATCTGAACGTGCAGGTTTGGGGCACCGGCGGCATGAGCCATCAGTTGCAGGGGCCTCGGGCCGGCTTCATCAACCAAGCGTTCGACGCCCGCTTTCTGGACGCCGTAGTGGCTGACCCGGAGCGCTTATGCCAGCTCTCCCTGTTGGACTACATGCGCCAAGCCGGCTCCGAGGGCGTTGAGTTGGTGATGTGGCTGATCATGCGCGGCGCCTTGAACGACCAAGTGACGGAATTGCACCGCCACTACCATGTGCCGGCGTCCAACACCGCGGTGGGGCATCTGATTTTGGAGAATTGAGTTCCTAGGGGGCAGCTTTAGATCATTGACCACAGATGAGGGGTGCTGCGCCCCATGCAGATAAAGTTTGGCGGAGGCGCCCGCCGCCGCCGATTTGTTTGAATCTTCCCTAAAAATGTACAACAATTCCGCGGGTGCGGCAAAGCGCTCCACACGAACTGGACCGGCGGGAAAATAAAGTGGCGAAGATGGCGACAGCCGCAGTTTTGGAGGCGGCGGGCGGTCCGTTCCGCTTGCGCGAAGTGGAGTTGGATGCGTTGCGGGACGATGAAGTCCTGGTCCGCATACAGGCCTGCGGCATCTGCCACACGGACCTTAAGTTTCAGGAGCGGCTGAGGTTGCCGGCGGTGTTCGGCCACGAGGGCGCTGGGGTGGTGGAGGAACTCGGCGCCAAGGTGCAAGGCGTGCGGCGCGGCGACCGGGTGATGCTCTCCTATCCTTGGTGCGGCCGCTGCCCGCCCTGCGTCAAGGCTGAGCCATACTGCTGCGAACACATACCCAAGCTCAAGTTTGGCGGCAGCCGCTTGGACGGCAGCCGACCCCTTAGCTGGAACGGCGCTCCCATCACCAGCGCCTTCTTCCAGCAATCCTCGTTCGCCACATACGCCATCGCCCATGCACACACGCTGGTTCCCGTGCAAACGGACTTGGCGCCGGAAATGCTGGCCGCCCTGCCCTGCGGCGTGCAGACCGGCGCCGGAGCGGTGCTGAACACCTTTGCCGCCAGCGCTGGGGACGGCTTGGCGGTCATCGGCGTTGGCGCGGTGGGTTTGAGCGCAATAATGGCCGGCAAGCTAGCGGGCGCAGCGCCGCTCATCGCTGTGGACTTAGTGCAGTCAAGATTGGAGTTGGCGTTGGAATTGGGCGCAACCCACGTCTTCCATGCCGGGGAGGAGGACGTTGCAGCGCGGGTTCGGGAGGCCGCGCCGCACGGCCTGCGCTTCGTCCTGGACACATCGGACAGCCTTGCCGGCCTCAACACGGGGGTCTCCTGCCTAAGCCAGGGCGGAACCATCGGCATCGTCAGCGCCCCCCAAGCCGGCGCCAGTTTCCCCTTCAGCACCCGCGGTCTGTTTGATCGGGTGGCGAACCTGCAGTGCATCGTGCAGGGCTCCTCGGTGCCCCAGCAATTCCTGCCCCGGCTGCTGCAACTCCATGAACAGGGACGGTTCCCCTACGAAAAGCTGGTGACGACCTATGATTTCGCCGCCATCAATGATGCGCTGGCGGACGTCAGCAGCGGCAAGGCGATCAAGCCGGTGCTCCTCATGTCCGATGAGTAGCGGAATCGTTTTGCCAGACCGCATAGTCCACGGCCTCACACCAAGCGGGGTCGGTCCGGCGGCGCCAGTACTCCTTCAGGAGGGCTTGCGTGACCGTTCCCGCCGCACCGCTGCCGATGCGCTGGCCGTCAACCTGGACGACGGGAAAGATGCCGCCGGCGGAGGAGCTGCAGAACGCCTCGTCGGCGTCGAACAGCTCGGCAGCGGGAATGTCCCGCTCTTCGGTGCGCAGGCCTTGGGCGGCGGCCATCTCGAGCACCGTGGCGCGGGTGACGCCTTTCAGGCAGTTGCGGGCCGGGGTGCGTAGCCGCCGGTCCTTGCAGACGAAGACGTTGAAGCCGGGGCCTTCGGCTAGGTTGCCTGCATAGTCCAGCAGCAGGGCGTTGTCGGCGTTGGCGTCGTTGGCTTGCAGGCGCGCTTGGGTGAAGTCTCCCCATTGGAAGTTCTTGGCCGTCGGATCGATGCTGCGCTCCGGCGTCCTCGGCGTCTTGGCGATTGCGACGTGCAGGCCGCGGCGCAACTGATTTTCGTTGGCGATCTTGGGCAGCACCTGGGCGAAGGCGTAGAAGCGGTTCTCGAACAGGGCGGGGTTGCGCACCTCCAAGGAAGGCGGCAGACCGCGGGTGGTGATGATGAACAGCAGGCCGTCCCGCAGCCCGGAGCGGGCCACCAGCCGATGGCAGATGCGCCGCACTTCCGCTTGCCCGTGGGGACAGCGCAGCCGCCATTTGGCCATGCTCTCCCAAAAGCGGTGCAAGTGGTCCTGCAGGCGGAACAGCAGCCCTTGCGTGAAAGGAATGGCGTCGTAAACGCAGTCCCCGCGCAGGAATCCCCAATCGAGAATGGGAACGGCCGCTTCACGCAGCGGCGCGTATGCGCCGCAGACGTAGGCACAGCCCTCTTCGACCTTTCCCGTCATGTGTCGTTCGCCATCGACCTTGACGCCGCCCCTAGCCGCCGGAGCGTTCCAGCTTGGCGTTTAGGGCGGCATCCGCCGCCGCTGCGTCGTCCCGCATGGCCCGCGCCGCCTTCAACACCGGCGCTTGAATCAGCATCAACGCCAGCACCATGCAGCCGGTGGACATCAGAATGACATCGGCGTAAGCGCCGTCCTCCAGCAGCCAGCCAGCCACCGCGGGCCCGGCGGCGATGCCCCACATTTGCATGGCGGTGGCGTAGGTCACCTGCCGGCCGCTGCGGTCGAAGCTGGCCTGTGCGCCCAGCAGATAGGGATGGGAGAAGTTCCACAGCAGGTTGAACAGGCAGGCGGCCGCCACGAAGCCCGCCACGCTCTGAAAGTTGCCCAACAGCATCAAGACGGCCACGCCGCCGCCCAAGCCGACGGCCAAGGGCCAAGCCCGCCCGAACTTGACGCCCAGCAGCATGGCGGCGAAGGCGCCGCCGATGCCGAAGAACTGTGACAAAGCCAGCGCATTGCTGGTCTCGGCCTCGGAAAGGCCGCCGTTCCTGCCGATGAGTGACAGGCAGGCCCAAACCCCAAAGGTGGCGACGAAATAGACGAACATGGTCGCCAACGCCATGCTGCGAAAACGCCAAGGCAACGTGACTGCTTGGGTGTCGGCCTCTTGACGCTCCCTGCCGGAGGTGGGCAGGTTGCGCACCACCAGCAGCCCCAAGCTGGCGAAGGCGGCGAAGAACAACAGCAGGCCCGTGAAGCCAAGCGCCTCGAACACCGAGGGCAGCGCGTAGAACACGATGGCGGCATAGACCATCAGGCTCATCAGGATGAGGGCGAAATTGCGGTCCGCAGCAGCGGTGAGGCCCACGATGACGTAGCTGAGCGGCACGATGGCGCCGGTGGCCATGCCGGTGAGGAAACGCACGGTGCGAAACGCTTCGTAGCCGTCCAACAGGGTGCAGACTAGATTGCCGGCGATCAGCACCGCCAAGGCGGCGTAGAGCAGGTAGCGCCAGTTGACGGTGACGATCAACAGCATCATCAAGAGGCTCTGCACGGCCTTGCCGAGATTTTCCGCGCCAGCGACGTAGTTGGCTTGGCTGGCGCTGAAGCCAAGCTGATGCACCAACCCATCCACAAAGGCCGGCTGCACGATCATCGCCTGCGGGCCGACCAAATGCACCAGCAGCACGCAGAACAGCAGCTTGCCGCCATTGATGTCGATTGCAGCGGACGGGTTCAGGAGGTTTTTCAGCATGGTCGGCGGACTCCAAGTCGCTCACCAAAGATTGTTACACACCCAACCATCCCCAATCCCCAGAGAAGGCTCGTCCAGCCCACTGCCGGCGGCCCTTGGGAATGCAGGCATTAAGGCCCGCAGCCATGCAGTCGCCGGAAAAAAAACCTTGCCCGGTGCGCCTTGCAACGTGCTTCGATGATTCCTTAAGCAGGGATTGGGGCTGACCATGCGGGTGGCGATGATCAAGCAGGGTCAGTGTTGTACATTAGCAGGCGGAGATCAAGGTGTAGGAAACGGCGGCGGCCCGCTCCGCACTTGCGGGAACCGCTCCCATTTATGGGATTTCTCCATGAATATGGCTAGGTTGCAGCCATGTTTGCGGCGTCAAAGCGGATCAACCACAGCTATTGACATGGGGCAAATGTTGTACACTAATACGATGACTGACACAAGATGGCCCTTGCGCAAGGGCCTAGGCGGGAGGAATTGAATGATGGCGAAGCATTCCTTGGCGGACCCGAAGCAGGTCGGTGGCTGCAAATTGGCCGTGGCGGTGCTGGCCGCCGGCGCAATGGCCTTTGGCGGCAACGCCTTCGCGCAGCAGATTCTTGAGGAAATCGTGGTCACCGCCACCAAGCGCTCGGAGTCCCTGCAGGACGTGGGCGTCTCCGTGGCGGCCTTCAGCGGCGAGGCCCTTGAGCGCCTGGGCCTGAAGAATTCCGACGAGATTCTGCTGCAGGTGCCCAACTTGGAGATCACCTCCAACGCCGGGGCCACCAACGCCAACATCTTCCTGCGCGGCATCGGCTCCGCCGGCATCGCCTTCAACATTCAGGGCGGGGTGGGCCTGTATGCGGACGAAGTGGCGCTGAACTCACCCGTGGTGAACATCCTGCAAACCTACGACTTGGAGCGCGTCGAGGTGCTGCGCGGCCCGCAAAACACCCTGTATGGGCGCAACACCACCGGCGGCGCGGTCAATTTCATCTCCCGCAAGCCGCAGGTGGGCGGCGAGGCCAACGGCTACGTAAACGCCACTTACGGGCGTTTCAATCAGTTCGACGTGGATGCCGCTTACGGAGCGCCCATCGGCAATAACGCGGCCATCCGCATTTCCGGCCAAGCTCAGTTGCGGGACGGCATTCGGAAGAATCTGGAGAACGGGCGGGACGATGTGGGCCGCGAGAAGTACGCCGGGCGGATGCAGCTAGCCTTCGACCCTTCGGAGCAGGTTTCCGTAAACCTCAAGGCCCACATCGAGCGGGTGCGCAGCGACAACATCCGCTTCAAGAACGTGGGCGCCTATGCGCCAGACATCAGCGGCGGCCGGCAGCGCTGCGCCACGCCGTTCGCGCCGGGGGCCTGCAACAACGGCTTCGGGTTCGTCGGCTCCGCGGACGACCGGGAAATCAGCTCCGACATGGAGGACCCGCAGAACAACGTCAACGCCGGCGGCGCCTCCGCCCATCTGGTCGCGGAGTTCGACCAATTCACCCTAACCTCCATCTCCGCCTACGAGGAGAATTCCCAGGAGCTTTCCGAGGATTCGGACGCCTATCCCGGCCACTCCTTCCACTTCTGGATCGAATCCGAACAACAGCAGTTCAGCCAGGAAGTGCGCTTGACCTCCAAGGACGACTCCGCCTTCCGTTGGATCGTCGGCGGCTACGGCTTTTGGGAGGACAAGGCCGGCACCACCGGGCCTACTTGGGGCACCCCCATGGGCACCATGCTGGTGCGCTCCACCGCCAGTTTCGACAACACCACCTACTCCGCTTACATGGATGCGGAATACGACTTAAGCGAGCAGGTCACCCTGAAGGGCGGCTTCCGCTACAGCTCGGACAACATTGAGGGCAACTCCATCGCCCTGTTCGCCTTCGAGTCCGCCCTCGGCGGACTGGACGTCACCACGCCGTCCAAGAGCGGGGAGATGCTGCCGGACTTCAAGGACTTGCTGGCCGCTGGAGAAGCCGCCGGCGCTTTGGTGCTGCGGGTCGGCGGCCCATCAGACCCAGACGCCACCATCAACGACAAGACCTTCAACGAATGGGGCGGCAAGGCCGGCGTTGACTACCGTCCGGCCGAGGACGTGCTGATATACGGCCAATGGAGCCGGGGCTTCAAGGCCGGCTCCTTCCCGAACGCGCCCATGGCCATCATGCTGGGGCTGGGGGACGTGCCCATTCGTCCGGAAATCGTCAACTCCTACGAAGCCGGGGTGAAGGTGCAGTTCGCCGAAGGCCGGGCGCGCTTCAACGCCGCCGTCTTCTTCAGCGACTATCAAGACCAGCAGAACAATGAATTCGTGGATGGCGAGTTCCGCGTGATCAACACGGATTCGGAGATTTTGGGCGCGGAAATGGATTTGAGCCTGCTGGTGGCCGAAGGCGCCTACATAGACGCCAGCCTAGGCTTTCTGGACACCGAGATCACCGATTCCCCGCAACAGGCTTGGGTTGGCAACAAGCTGCTGAACGCGCCGGAGTTCACCGCCAACATCGCCGTGCGCAAGGAATGGACTCTAGGCGACGGCGCCCTGCTTGGCATAGGCGCGGACGGGCGCTTCGCCTCAAAACGGTATTTCACCCTAAACAACGCGGCCAGCGACGGCGGCTATTTCATCACCAACGCCCAAGCTTGGTATGAGTTTGGCGAAGACAGCCAGTACCGCATCTCCATATGGGGCCGCAACATCTTCGATGAGCTCTACTACAACAACCGCTTCCTGTTCGACGATGACGGCGGCGGCACCGACTACCACGTCGTTTACCCATCGGAGCCACCCACTTTCGGCATCAGCGCAAGAGTCGGCTTTTAACCCGCCAGTAACCTGCCAGCTTCGCCAACCTCAGGCCGCCACCGCCGATGCGCTCCCCCGTCTTTTTGCAGCGATGTTGCAAAGAGGCGGGGCTTGTGCGCAACCGCCCGGCGCCCCGGGCAGCGCATCTGGACGAATGGTCCAGCGAGCGGGCGTGGCGTCTGACGCGCTAGCGGATTTCCCCGTTCTAGAGGCATTCGGCCGCCCGGAATTCGCCGAGGATCCCGCCTTCGCCTACCGCGCCGCCCATGCCCATCCGGGGCCGGGCATCTTTCGGATGCACAATGGTGACGGCCTGATCATCACCGCCTATCGCACCCTAGCCGAGCTGCGCACCCATGCCGCGTTGGGGGCCCAGAACCGGAACCACCGGCGGGCCGGGTCCGGGCCGGCCGGCGCCTTGGCCGAACTGGCCGAACACAACCCCTTTTTCATGGATGAACCCTTGCATGGGCCCATAGCCAAAGCGATATACAAACCCTTGAGTCCAGTGCATGGCCAGCGGATGACGGAGCGGCTGACCGACATCGCCGAGCGCAACTTGGCGGACCTGCTGGAAAAGGGAGAGGGCGACTTGGCCGCCGACTACGCCCACGCCATCGCCTCGCAATTCTGGACGGAGCTGCTCGGCCTGCCCGAAGCGGATGCGCCTCGGCTGAGCCAATGGAGCGCCGCCATCCGGCCCATGCTGCAATTCGAGCACACCGAGGCCGAGCGGAAAGCCGCCAACCAAGCCGCCGCGAAATTGCGGGCGTTCATGCACCGCCACTACAGCCGCATCAAGGATGCGCCGGGCACCACTCTGCTGCACTTGCTGGCACCGGACATCAACGCCTGCGGGCTGCCCGATGCGCCGCCGGACCCGGCAATTATGGCGGCAGCCATCACCTTCGACGGCATTGATTCGGCGGCCGGCGGCGTTGCCAACGCACTCTACGCCTGCCTGCGCTTTCCCGACCAATACGCCAAGCTCGCCGCCAATCCTCGTCTCGTGCCGGCCGCCTGCGCCGAAGCCATGCGCTACGCGCCTTCATTCATCGGCCTGCACCGCTCGGCCTTGGAAGACTTGGCTTACGCAAACGTGCGCATTCCGGCGGGCGTCAACGTTTTCATGTGCTGGGGCGCCGCCAACCGAGATCCGCACATCTTTCCCGCCCCTGACCGCTTCGACATCGAGCGGCAAGGGAAGCGCCATCTCTCCTTCGGCGGCGGCGCTCGCATCTGCAAGGGCCGCTACCTCGCCAAGCTGGAGGCCGAGCTGGCCTTGAAGGTGCTGCTGGAAAAAACCCGGTCCGTGGAATTGCGGCTGGACAAGCCGGCTTGGAGCAAGCCCGGCGCCGCCCGAGTCATTCGATCCCTGCCGGCGAAAATTGCCGGAAAGCAGTGACGGGGATCGCCGCCCTTTCGTTCTCTGGCGCGATCCATTGCAAACGGCCCTCAATTCGACCAGCTTCCCTTCGTTCTCTGGGGAGGACTGCAATATGCCCTGAAGAATGCGCTTGAACCAATTGGACTGGCGGCTTTTGCGGGTTGCGGCAAGGCCGTGAACTTTCACAACAGGGGCCTCGACAGCCAGCTGAAAAACCAAATGGCATTGGGCCGAAAAGGAAACCGACCAGCTGCTTGGATGCGCAGATTGAAGGCCGCGGGGAAGGTCGGAGCGGCGGCGGGACGCTGCGGGGAACGCGGGGAATTCTGTAAACTGCGCATCGTTGTTCGAGTTTGCCGATGGCAGCCGAACCTTCGATTCGCTCCGGGGCCATGGTCAGTCGGGATCGTCGCAAGCAGTCGAAAGCGCATACCCTTGTCGAGCCTGAGGGGGCCGCCGCTGAACGGTCAACCGTCTCGAAAAGGCTCCGAACGGGCAGTTCGCCGCTGCTTGCGGTGGCCGTTTGCTTCCTGCTGTCCGGTTTCGCGGCACTTCTGTATCAAGCCGCTTGGCTGAAAAAACTCGCCGTGGCGTTCGGCACCTCCCATGTGGCGGTGGCGACCGTGCTGGCGGCCTACATGGCGGGGTTGGCCTTGGGCGCGGCGCTGGCCGCCCGGATGGCGCCCAGGGTGCGCCGCCCGCTGCTCGTCTATGGGGTGCTGGAAGCCGTGATTGGCGGCTCCGCCTTGCTGGTCCCCTTGCTGCTGGACGCGGCCCAAGCACTGTTCGTCTTCCTTTACGGCGGCCAACCAGCGCCGGCGGCGGATGCCGGGGTGGGTCAGCTCCTCTACTACTTGGTGGCGACCTTTCTCATCCTTGCCGTGCCCACCGGGGCCATGGGCGCCACCCTGCCTCTGCTGTCCAAGCACGCCGTATCCGAAGATCGGCAGGTCGGCCCGCGCATCGGGCTGCTGTACGGCATCAACACGGTCGGCGCGGTGTTCGGGGCCTTGGCTGCGGGGTTTGTGCTGCTGCCGCACCTAGGGTTGTTCGGCGCCCTGTGGGTGGGGGCCGGCCTGAACTTTGCGGTCTTTCTGATCGCCGTTCGGCTGGCGCGGGTTCCGCTCGAACGATCGATGCCTGATGTCCGGGCCGGGAAGAGGGCGACCAAGGCCCGCTTGCACTGGATCATGCCGATCATGCTGGTCTCCGGCATGGTGTCCTTCACTTTGGAGGTGCTGTGGACCCGGTTGCTGAGCCACCTGTTCGGCGGCACGGTTTACGCCTTCGCCATCATGCTGGCCTGCTTCCTCTCCGGCATCGCCTTGGGCGGGCTGCTGGCCGGCAGGGTTGCAAAGCGCCGCCAATTCGCCAGCCTCGCCTTTTGCGTAGCGCAAATCCTAGTGGCGCTGCTGTCCTACGGCGCCTACAGCCTGCTGGGCTGGTGGTTGCCGGCAGGCGACGGCTTGCTCCCCAAGGCCCTCTACGCCTTCTTGGTCATGGTTCCATCCACCCTGTTCATCGGCACCACCTACCCCTTGGCGGTGCGGTTGGCGGCGGCGCAGGCCGAGCAGGCCGCCAACGCCTCCGGGGCCATCTACGCTTGGAACACCATCGGCGCCATCGTCGGCGCTTTGGTGACGGGCTTTTTCGTTTTGCCGGCCTTGGGCTTTGGCCTGACGCTAAAGGCCGCCATGCTCATTAGCCTGCTGCTGGCCTCGATCGCCGCGCTGTTGGGGGTCCGCCAACCCCGCCAACCAAGCGACGCCGGCGCCGAAGCGCGCAGGCGCCAAGGAGGGGAGCAGCTTGGCTGGATGAACAAGCGCCCGATGGTGCTGCCGGCCCTGTCGGCCGGGGGCCTGCTTTTGACGTTGGCGGCGGTTCATCCGCAAAGGCCCGACGAGCTGATTTACGCCCAAGGGCCGCAGCCGGCGCCCGCGGCCGAGCGCTTCTACGGCGTGGGCCGTTCCGCCACCGTGCTCATGCGCGATTTGAACGGCTTCTTCACCCTTTCCAGCAACGGCTTGCCGGAGGCCGCCATCTCCCGGCGCGGCATGCCGCCGATGAACAACTCGCAAAAATGGCTGGCCGGCCTGACCACCTTGGCGAGGCCGGAAGCCCGCAGCATGTTGGTCATTGGCTTCGGCGGCGGCGTCACCCTGGACGGCGCGGCACCCCACATCAACGATCTCGACGTGGTGGAGCTGGAGCCTCTGATCATTCGAGCCAACCAAGCGGTCGGCGAGATGCGGCGCTCGGACCCCTTGCGGGATCCACGGCTTAACTTGGTCATCAACGACGCCCGCAACGCCATCATGCTGTCCGTCAAGCGCTATGACGCCATCGTCTCGCAGCCCTCCCATCCTTGGACGGGCGGCGCCTCCCACCTCTACACCCGGGAGTTCTTGGCGTTGGCCAAGTCCCGACTGCGGGAGGGGGGGGTGTTTCTACAATGGATCAACTCCCAATTCGTGGACGAAGCGCTGCTGAAGACGCTCGCCGCCACTGTTTTGGAACAGTTTTCCCATGTGCAACTCTATCAACCGGAACGGCATGTGCTGCTTTTTCTAGCGTCCGAGCAACCTCTTGGCGTTTGGGATGGCGCACAGGGCGCAGCCAAGGCCTTGGCGGACCATCGGCGGCACTACAACCGCTTGGGCATGAGGGCCGTGGAGGACGTGCTGGCGATGCTGACCCTGGACGATGCCGGCCTAAGGGCTTTCGCCGCCGGTGCCCCGCCGAACACCGATGGCCACAATCGCTTGGCCTTGTTCAGCCGGCCTGAAGGCGGCGGCCTGAGCGCCGACGACATGCAGCGGCTCTTTGCGCAGCTCGATCCCCTGACCAGTCCGTCGAGCGCACTGCCTCGGCAACGGGGCAGTGCGTTCAACCTCGCCTACATCGCCGAACGCCTGCTGTCCGGCAAATTCATTCAACGCGCCCACTTGCTCAGCCAAGCCGTCGCTGCGGATTACCCCGACCAAAAAGCCGCGATAGACGCCTTGGGCCTAGACCACAGTGGGGACAGCCAGCGCGCCCAAGCCGCCTTCGCCGAGGCGCTCAGCCTAAACCCGGACAACAAGGCCGCCCAGTTCGGGCTGCTCAAGGAGTATTTGGGCCAGTTCGCCCAAGGCCAAGTTCCGCCGCCGATCATCCGCTTGGCCAACGCCTTGCGGGGAGCGGAGCGCAAGGTGTTGGCGGGTTGGGTTTACGGCGCCCAAGGGCGCTTTGAACAGCTGCAGGCGCTTGATGCCGCCTTCACCGAAGTGGCGCCCACTTCCCCAGCCTACCCCATCGCAGTCAAACTGCGGGCGGACTGGCGGGTGGTGTCCGCCCTGCGCGACGGCGGCCCCGGCCCCGCCAGGGAAGCCTTGCGCTTGCTGGATGACCTCCTGCCTTCCTTCTCCAGCTTGGACCTGCTCGTCCTGAGATCCGGGTGCGCTTGGCTGGCCGGCGACGGCCCCGCCTACGTCGAATCCGCATGGGCGGTGGGCCGGCAGGTGCGCCAACGTCTTGAACAAGCGGAGGACGGCAAGGCGGCTCCCCTGTCGAAGCCCGAAGCGCAGCAATTCGGCGCTAGGCTTGCGGCAATGCTTCCCCGCCTTAGCGAGCCGCTGACCGACCCCGTGCGCCGTCGCGCCTCGGCAGTGGCGGCGGAGCTGCGGGAAGTCATTGAACGCCTTGAGCTCCCCTGAAGCCTGCAACTGGGCGCAGCCGCCGCAACCCGGACCTCACTGCGCCTTGGAAGGCGAATCCGGCAGGATGAGGTTCACTGCGTCGGCGTAGCGCTCCCAAAGGGCGATCATGGCGGCGTACCGCTCCGGCGCCTTGTCAGCGAGGTCGTTGGATTCGCCGAGGTCCTCAGCCAAGTTGAACAGTTGCCATCCTCCAGGGCCGCGGGGCGGGTCTATGAAGGTGAGTTTCCATTGGCCTTGGCGCAAACCGCGCCGTCCCTGCAACTCGAAGCCTAGGTGGTGGTCCTGGGGGTGAACTTGCTCCGCCCGGCCTTGCAGATAGGGCAACAAGGATTGGCCCAGCAGCGGCGGCAGGGCTTTGCCGCCATAGGCGCTGGGATAGGGCGTCTCCGCTAGTGCCAGTAGCGTGGGGGCGATGTCCGTGACGTGGATGAAGCCGTGGTGCATCTCATTGACGCGCCGCACTTGGGCGCCGCTGATGATGAGCGGAACCCGCAGGCCGCCCTCCGTGGTGAAGTGCTTGAACAGCCGCAATGGGGTCGCGCTGGCTTGCGCCCAGCCGGGCCCGTAAAGAGCCAAGGAGTTGCGGCGCCCAATGTTCTCCAAGGAGTTGTCGAACTGCGCCAAGTAATCCTCCGTCAGCGCCGGCGCGTCTTGGCCGGCGGCGGCAGGGCCGTTGTCGGACAGCAGCAGGATGGTGGTGTTTTCGTATTCGCCGGTGCTGCGCAGATGGCTGAGCAGACGGCCAACGTTTTCATCCACATGCTCCAGCATGGCCGCATAGACCTCCATGCTGCGGGCTTGGCGCCGTTTTTCCTGTGGGGGCAGGCTGGCCCAAGGCGGCACTCTGGGGTTTTCCGGCAACTCCCGCAGATTTTCATTGACGATGCCCAACGCCTGCATTCGCGCTAGGCGCTGGCTGCGCAGAAGGTCATAGCCCTCCTCGTAACGGCTGCGGTAGCGGTCGATGTGGCTTGCCGGCGCCTGCAGCGGCCAATGCACGGCGCTGAAGGCGAGATAGGCGAAGAACGGTTTGCCGCTGGCGGCCCCGGAACGAAGGTATTGAATGATGCGATCGGTGTAGAACTCCGTGCTGAAGAAGTCCTCCGGCAATTCCTCAACGGGCTTGCCTTCATTGAAGAGGGTCTCCCTTGGCCCCTGCGTCCAAGGGCTGGGCCTCAGGTCGAAGTGGCTGCCGGGGAAGCCGCCCAGCTGAGCGAACGACCTGTCGAATCCCCGCGCCTCGGGGCGCGTGGCCGCATCGTCGCCCAAGTGCCATTTGCCGGCCATGTAGGTGCGGTAGCCGGCGTCCCGCAGCAGGGTGGCCAAGGTGACCGCCCGGTGGTTGAGGTGCTCCTCGTAGCCGGGTTGGCCGCGTTGGTTGTCCGCCAGCAAGCCGTCCAGGTTGCCCAGCCCAATAAGGTGGTTGTCAATGCCGGTGAGCAGCATGGCGCGGCTGGGAGAACAGGCGGAGGAGGCGTGGAAATCCGTCATCAGCACCCCGGATTCGGCCAAGGCGTCCATGTGCGGCGTGCGAATTTCGCCGCCGTAGGCGCCGAGGTCCGAATAGCCAAGGTCGTCAATGACGATCAGCAGGATGTTGGGCCGCGTTGCGCCCCCGCCCGTTTCGTTTCCAGCTGTCCGCCCGGCGTCTCCGCCGGGGCCGCCGCAGCCGGGCGCAAGCGCCAACATGAACAAAACGGCGAAGAGCGGCGCCCAACCCGCATAGCCTAAGCCGACCTTGCCAACAAACATGCCCCAGCGCCTTGGTTGCTCCAATCCCCATTTAAGGAGCGGTTGCAGCGCGTTGCAAGACTCACCGGGCAAGGTTTTTTTCCGACGATTGCATGGTTGCGGGACTTACGGCGGCTCGATGCTTGAGAGCGCTGACGCCCCGCCCGCCTGCGGGCCTTAATGCCTGCGTTCCTAGGGGCCGGGCGATCCTCATCCGGGGGTTGGGGGCTGATGTCGGGGAGCGGCTGCGCTCGTGCGCCTTGGCGTTATCATGCCCGCCTTTGGGTTCAACGGCGGGACATTCATGGAAACACCGGTATTAGTGGGCGCGGCCCAACTCGAGCAACGCATTCAGGCGCCGGAGGAGGGCAAGGAGCCCATCGAACTGATGATCGACGCCTGCCGCATGGCGGCGGAGGACGCCGGCTGTCCGGCGCTGCTGGCGCAGGCGAACTCCGTGCGCGTCATCCGCGGCTGGTGGCGCTACCAAAATCCGGCCAAGGCGCTGTGCGAAGCGTTCGGCAACGTCCGGGCGCAGACCGCCATCACGCCCTTCGGCGGCAACATGGTGCAGAGCGTGGTCAACCGCTCCGCCTTGGAGATTCAGTCCGGGGAGCATGAGGTCATCGTCATCACCGGCGCGGAGTGCGGCCACAGCCAAGCCAGGGCGCGACGGACCGGCACAAAGCTGAAGTGGCGCGACCTTGACGGAACGCCAGACCTGCAAATCGGCGAAGACACGCCGATGAGCCATCCTCGGGAGCTGGCGTTGAACATCGTCCGCCCCACCCACATGTATCCCATCATGGAGCTCGCCCGTCGCCATCATCTCGGCGAAGGCGTTGCGCAGCATCTACGGCGCATCTCCGAACTTTGGGCCGACTTCAGCGCCGTAGCCGCGGAAAACCCCCACGCTTGGCTGCGCACCGCCAGGAGCGCCGAGGAGATCCGCACCCCCTCCCCGGCCAACCGCCCGGTCTCCTTTCCCTACGCCAAGTTGATGAACTCCAACAACAAGGTCGATCAGGCGGCGGCGCTCATTATGTGCTCGGAGCGCAGGGCCGCCGCCCTTGGCGCCGACCGGGCGAAGTGGGTCTATCCCTGGACGGGCACGGACGCCCACGACCATTGCTTCGTCTCCAACCGAGACAATCTTTACAGCTCCCCGGCCATTCGCATCGCCGGCGGCCGCGCCTTGGAGTTGGCCGGTTTGGCGCCCAAGGAGCTGGACATGGTGGACCTCTACAGCTGCTTCCCCATCGCCGTGCAGGTGGCGGCGGCGGAACTAGGCTTGAGCCCGACCCAGCGCCTGAGCGTGACCGGCGGCCTGACTTTCGCCGGCGGGCCGCTCAACAGCTACGTCATGCACTCCATCGCCCGCATGGTGGAGCTGCTGCGCACCGCGCCCGGCAAGAAGGGGCTGATCTCCGCCAACGGCGGCTTCCTCACCAAGCACGCCTTCGGCATCTACAGCGCAGCGCCGCCGAAGCAGCCCTTCCAATACGCCGCGCCGCAAGCGGAGGTGGACGCCCTGCCGTTCCGGGAATTGGCGGAGGACTACAGGGGCGGCGCCACGGTGGAGGGCTATGCGGTCATTTACAACGGCGAAGGCCCGCACACGGCCCACATCGCCGCCCGCTTGGACGGCGGCGAGCGGGCTTGGGCCAACTGCCGGGACGCCGATGTTCTTGAGGCGATGACGCGGGAGGAGTTCTGCGGCCGGCGCCTGCACTTGGATGGCGATCACGCCCGCTTCATGGCCTGAAGCGCACACAGAGCGCATCGAGAGAGGAGAGCGGTATTGCCGGAAAAAACCTTGCACGGCGGGCGCCCCTTGCAACGCACTGCAACGATTCCTTAAGCGGGGATTGGGGAGACCACATCTTGTCTAGGAAAGTGCCAGTGGATGCCATGCCAGGATGGCGTGGCGGCGCAGTGTTCTAGATGTCGCTGGCGCCGCAGTTGCAGTCGGAAACCCCGGTCGGGCTCTGGCGCCGCTTGGCGGCCATGCTTTACGACGGCCTGCTGATTCTGGCGATCTGGATGCTGACCCTGCTGCTCATGGTGTTGGCCAACGGCGGCGAAGCGGTGTTCGGCGCCGCGGTGCAGAGCTTGCTGTTCCTGGAGCTTGTCGCCTTCTTCTCCTACTTTTGGCGCGCCGACGGGCAAACCGCCGGGATGCGGGCTTGGCGGCTGCGCCTAGTTTCCGATGACGGCGGCCCCATCAGCCTGAACCAAGCGGTGCTGCGCCTGTTCGGCGCCCTTGCGGCCTTTGCCTCCTTGGGCGCCGGCTATTTCTGGGCTTTGCTGGACCGGCAACGACGCACTTGGCCGGACCTGCTCAGCCGCAGCCGCATTGTGCATCAGGCTTTGATGTAAGGCTCTTCCCTTGCCGTTCGTCAGCCGGAGGGTGCGGCCCTCAAGCGGTGCGGCGGATGCCCCAGAGGGCGGCGGCCCAGCACAGGACGATGGGCAGGCCCACCGCCAAGGGCGCCGGCAGCTCGTAAACGGCGCTCATGGGCGCGAACAGGTCCTGCAGGTACTTGAAGCACAGGCCGACGATGACGCCGACGCTGATGCGAACGCCGACCCCCACCTCGCGCAGTGGCCCCAGCACGAAGGCCAGCGCCAGCATCGCCAAGCCCAGGATGGCGGCCGGCTGCAGGCACTTGCTCCAGAAGGCTAGGCGCTGGGCGCCGGCGTCCAAACCCTCACGCTCCAAGTAGCGAATCTGTCGGTGCAGATCCACAAGCGACAGCTTGCCGGCGTCCACCAAGGCCCGTTCGCTGAGCAGCGCCGGGTCAAGGCGGCCGGTCCAAGCCAATTGCCCAAAGGCATCCATCTTGGCGCGTTCATCGACCAACTCGGTTTGAGTGCCGTTGTGCAGCACCCAGCGCCCGCCGCCGCTTTGGTGCTCCGCCCGTTGCGCCTGCCGGATGAGCCCTAGGCCGCCGTCCTCGTTCAGCTGGTATTGGCGCACCCCCAATAGGTCGCCCTCGTTGTTCAAGGCTTGGACATGCATGTACAGTGGGCCTTCCCGATACCAGTAGCCGCCCTTGAGTTCCGTAAGCTGGCTGCCGCGCAGGACGCGGGCCTTGTGCATCTCCGCCGCAGCCTCCGTGGCCGGCGCCGCCCATTCGCCCACTGCGGCCCCCAGCAGCCAGGCCAATCCCACCGGCCAAGCCAAGGCGCCCGCCAAGCGCCGCACCGGGACGCCGGCGGCCCGCAGCGCCACCAGTTCCGATTGGGCGGCTAGGCGGCCAAGGCTGATGAGCGCACCGAGAAACAGAACATAGGGCAGAATTTCATGGGCGCGGCGCGGCAGGGTCAGCAGGACGTACCAAGCCGCCGCCGCTAGGCCATAGGCGCCGTGGTCTTCGTCAAGCTCCTCGACCAACGCGAAACTGGCGATCAAGCCCAGCAACGCGAGCAACACCGCCATCGCCGCCGTTAGGGTGGCACGGCACAGGTAGCGGTCGATTCGGGAAAGGGGTTTCATGCGCTCCGCCTTGGCTGTTCCGCCCACAGCAGGGCTGCGGCGATGCCTGCAAACAGGGCGTGGGCCGGCCAAAGGCCCAGCGCCGCAGGCAGGCGGCCATCGACCAAGGCATTCTGATTGGCCAGCAGCGCCAGATAGTAGCCCAGCATGATGAGCACCCCAGGCACGATGCGGCCGAACCGTCCCCGCCGCGGCTTGACCGGGGCAACGCCGAAGGCGATCAGGCAGCTAACGAGGCAAAAAACGGGCAGGGCCAAGCGCCAATGCAGTTCCGCCGCCGCCGCCGCATCGCCGCGCCGCCAAAGGCTGGCGGTGGGCAGCGCCTCCTCCTTGCTCCGCTGCTCCGCGGCGCTGGCATCGACCTTCTGGCTCAAGGAGGCGAAGCGGATCAGCTGCCGCAGTTTGCCGCCCTGTCCAACCGTTGCCGCACCGGCCTCCTCCACCAGCCGCGTTCCCTCTTCAAGCACCAGGAAGCGGCTGCCGGTGGCTTCATCCAAGTACTGCTCGCCGCGCTTGGCCCAGATGGTGGCGACGTCGCCCTCAGCGTCGTATTCGGAGATGAACAGGTCGTTCAGGGTGCGCCGATCTTCGCCAAGGCTTTCCGCATAAGTGACGCGCCGCCCGCCGTTGGAGACTTGGAACAGGCCCGGCTGCAGCCGGTCAAACCCCGCCTTGATCCTCTGCTCCAGCACAAAGCGGTCCAAGGCCGCGTTGTTCGCCGGCGTCACCGCAAAGGACAGGTAGGCCACCGCGCCGGCAAGCAGCGCCGCCGGCGCCAAGATCCAGCCCAGCAGCCTTCCGGCGCCGACGCCGCAGCTTTGCAGCACCGCCATTTCCCGTTCGGCGTGCATTCGGCCCAAGGTCAGCAGCAGGGCGATGTAGAAGGCGAAGGGGCAGATGAGCTGCAAAAAGCCCGGCAACCGCAGCCCCATGATGGTGAGCAAGCCTTCGGCGGCGTATTTGCCGGCGGCGGCGTCCTGAAGATAGCCGATGAAGCGCCCGCCGACGGCCACCGCGAACAACACCAGCAAGGTCACCGCAAAGGTGGCCAGCAACTCCCGATTGATGTACTTGGCGGCGGTCATTCGCTAAGCTGACTCTCGAATTGGGCGAGGGTTCGGCAATGGCGGCCCCGGCAACAAGACGCAAAACCTATACTGCCCCAGCCTTGGCCAAAGGTCTCGACATTTTGGAGTTGATGGCCTCCGAACCCGGCCGCCTGTCCCTGGGGCAGATCGCCGACAAGCTGGGCCGCTCCAAGGGCGAGATCTTCCGCATGCTCGTGGTGCTGAACGACCGGGACTACATCTATTTGGACCGCGAGTCCGAAACCTATGGCATGACGCTGAAGCTGTTCGCCCTGACCCATCGCCAACCCCGCATTCAGCGTCTGTCCAGCGCCGCCGCGCCGGCCATGTCCAAGCTGGTTCAAACCATTGAGCAATCCTGCCATCTGGTCATTCACTATCAAGGCCGGGGCATCGTGGTGGCGCAGCACGGCAGCCCGGCGGACCGGGGCTTGAGCGTCCGCCTAGGGGCGGAGGCGCCCTTGGCCAACAGTTGTTCCGGCCACATTCTGCTGGCCTTTTCCGGCCAAAGGGAGCGGCGGCGGATGCTCAGCGAAGCCAAGCCGAAGCTCCAGGTGAACCGCACCGAATTGCAAAAGGCCCTCAACCGCGTGTTCAAGCAGGGCTTTGAAATGGTCGAAAGCCAGCAGGTGCAAGGGGTCAAGGACATCGGCTATCCGGTTTTCGACTACTCCGGCGTCATCACCGCCGCCCTGGTGGTGCCCTTCCTGGAGCATTTGGACGGCTCCCACAAGGTTGACCTGGAGCAGGCCCGGCAATACCTAGCCGCCGCCGCCGGGGACATTTCCGACGCCTTGGGCCACCGCGCCTCCGCAAGACAAGGGCGCTAGGGACGTCTGCGGCGTTGGCCGGGCTTCCTCCCGCCGAAAAAAGCCGTTGACAGGCCAAGCCGGCATTCAGTATTGTCGAACCGTTTGTTTCAAATATGCACTAACATTTTTCACTTGAACGGCCCTGAACGATGGCGACTGTGCTGACCAAATCCCCCTTGGGCGCCGCTGGCGTCCGAGTCACCGAACTCGGCTTCGGCGGCGCCGGGCTTGGCAACCTGTACCGAGAGGTGCCCGACGAGGCCGTCGCTGAGACCTTGGATGCGGCCTGGGGGCAGGGCGTCCGCTACTTCGACACCGCCCCCTATTATGGATTCGGCTTGAGCGAAGCCCGGCTTGGCGCCTACCTGCGCGGACGAGACCGGAGCAGCTTCGTTCTATCGACCAAGGTGGGCCGCCTATTGGTCCCGGCGCACCGCGTCAAGGGTGCCGCCGAACGCCACGGCTTCTGCTCCTCCATGCCCTTCGAGCCAGTGTACGACTACTCCCATGACGGCGCACTGCGCTCCTTCGAGGCCAGCCTGGAGCGCCTCGGCCTCGAGCGCATCGATCTGCTGCTGCTGCACGACCTCGGCGAGCAAACCCACGGCGCCGACCATCCGGCGATCTTCGCCGAGGCGATGGACGGCGGCTATCGCGCCTTGGACAGGCTGCGCGGCGAGGGGCTGGTGCAGGCCATTGGCCTGGGCGTCAACGAATGGGAGGTTTGCGACCAGGCGATGGACCACGGCGACTTCGACTGTTTCCTGCTGGCCGGGCGCTACACCCTTCTGGAGCAGGGTGCGCTGGACCGCTTCCTGCCCAGATGCCAAGCTCGGGGCGTTGCGGTGATCGTCGGCGGACCCTACAACTCCGGCATCCTGGCCACCGGCGTCTTGGGCGACGGGCGGCCCTGCTACAACTATGCACCGGCGCCGGACGCCGTCATCGAGCGGGTCGGGCGCATCGAAAGGGTTTGCCGGGCGTTCGCCGTCCCATTGCCCGCCGCCGCCTTGCAGTTTCCCTTGGCCCACCCCGCCGTCGCTGCGGTGATTCCCGGCCTGGCCAGCGGCGAGGATGTGCGGCAAGCCTTGGCATACTACCGCCATCCCATTCCAAGCGCCTTCTGGCAGGCGTTGCGGGACGCCGGCCTGATGCATCGAGAAGCTCCGCTTCCCAGCCGACGGGAGGCCGCTGCATGAGCCAAGCCATCGACGCCCATCAACACTTCTGGCAGCTGGACAGAGGCGACTACCGCTGGCTGACGCCGGACCTCAAGCCCCTGCATCGGGACTTTTTGCCGCAGCATCTCAAGCCGCTGCTGCGCCGCGCCGGCGTCCAAAAGACCGTGCTGGTGCAGGCGGCGGACACCCTTGAAGAAACCCGCTACCTGCTGTCCTTGGCCGAACGGGAGGACTTCATCGCCGCGGTGGTGGGTTGGGCGGACCTGGAGGAAGGCAACGCGCCCAAGGCGTTGGCGGAACTGGCCGAAAATCCCCATTTCGTCGGCGTCCGGCCCATGATTCAAGACATTGCCGAGACCGATTGGATGCTGCGCCCGCGCTTGACGCCCAGCTTCGCCGCCGTGCGCGAACTGGGCCTCCGCTTCGATGCGCTGGTCCGGCCGGTCCACTTGGACAGCCTGCTGACCCTGCTGCGCCGCCATCCCGATTTGCCGACGGTGATCGACCACGCCGCCAAGCCGGACATCGCCAACGGCGGCAACAGCCGCTGGCGGGCGCAGATGCGCGAACTGTCCTCCTTGGAGCATTGCCATTGCAAGCTGTCCGGGCTGTTGACCGAGGCCGGCGACAACCCCCGGCCGGCGCAAATCCGGCCCTATGTGGAATTTCTTCTGGAATGCTTCGGGGCGGAGAAGTTGATGTGGGGCAGCGATTGGCCCGTGCTGAACTTGGCGGGCGACTATCTCGGTTGGCGCGCGCAAAGCGAAGCCTTCGTCGCCGAACTGCCGGTCGTGGACCAAGTGCGCATCTTCGGCGGCACGGCGGCGGCCTTTTACGGCCTGAACGGAGACGGGCGGGCGGGATGACCGCGCAAAAGACACATGTGCTGCTGCATCAGGAGGACAACATTTTGGTCAGTTGCCGGGATTTGGCGCCAAGGGAGACGCTGCGCATCGACCATCAGAAAGTGGTCTTGACGCAGCTAATCCCGCTGGGCCACAAGATCGCCCGCCGACCCTTGGCGCAGGGCGAGAAAATCTTCAAGTATGGAGCGCCGATCGGCACCGCGCTGGCCGACATCGCCGTTGGAGAGCATGTCCACCTGCACAACATGAAAAGCGACTACATCCCCAGCCACACCCGCAAGGCGATGGATTGAACATGCAGGGCCATGTTCGTTCCGACGGCCGCAAAGGCATCCGCAATCAGCTGTTGGTGGCCTACTTGGTGGAGTGCGCCCATCATGTGGCGCGGCTGATCGTCAACCAATCGGCGCAAGCCGAAGCGCAGCTGATCGGCTTTCCCGGCTGCTACCCCAACGCCTACGCCCTGCGCATGATGAAACGGCTCTGCACCCATCCCAACGTCGGCGGCGTGGTGCTGCTGTCCTTGGGTTGCGAAGGCTTCAACCGGGAGGAACTGGAGGCCGCCGTCAGGGACAGCGGGCGCCCGGTGGAGACCTTGGTGATACAGGAGTGCGGCGGCACTCAGAAGACCTTGGCGGCCGGCTTGGCGGCAACCGCCCGCATCGGCGCCAAGATGACCGAGCAGGGGCGAGTCGATATGGCCTTGGACGAACTGGTGGTGGGCACCATCTGCGGCGGCTCCGACGGCACCAGCGGCATTTCCGCCAACCCGGCAGTGGGCAACAGCTTCAACCGCTTGATCGCCGAAGGCGCCACCTGCATCTTCGAGGAAACCGGGGAGTTGATCGGCTGCGAGCAAATCATGGCGGAGCGAGCGGCGACGCCGGAGCTGGCGCAGCAGATTTACGCAGTGATGGACAAGGCGGCTCGATATTACGAGACATTGGGCTTCGGCAGCTTCGCGCCGGGCAACGCCGAGGGCGGCCTGACCACCCAGGAGGAGAAGTCCATGGGCGCCTACTCCAAATCCGGGGATTCGCCCATCAGCGGCCTCATCAAGCCGGGCGACCTGCCGCCCAAGGGAGGGCTGTACCTGCTGGACATCGTGCCGGACGGCGAACCGCGCTTCGGCTTCCCCAACATCTCGGACAATGCGGAAATCGTCGAACTGATCGCCTGCGGAGCGCATCTGATACTGTTCACCACCGGGCGCGGCTCCGTGGTGGGTTCGGCCATTTCGCCGGTCGTCAAGGTGTGCGCCAATCCGGACACTTACCGGCGCATGGCGGACGACATGGACATCAACGCCGGCGCCATCATTGAAGGCGAAGCCAGCGTGGAGCAAGTCGGCAAGGACATATTCGAGCGGGTGCGGGAAGTGGCCGCCGGCGCTCCCAGCGCCTCCGAAGCCTTGGGGCACCAGGAGTTCATCCTGACCTACAAGACCTTCGAACCCATAGGCCCGGGCTGCCTGCCCACCGCCCGGGTGGCGTAGTTCCTATGCCGCAAATGTTGGCGGGTGGGCGGCGGGGATCCTGTCCAAGTCCGTTTGGAGCACCATCGCCGACAGAGGCGGCAAACGGTCCGGAGGCGCTGCGCG
The DNA here is from genome assembly GCA_965200465.1 of Candidatus Azophilus sp. GTDB lineage: Bacteria > Pseudomonadota > Gammaproteobacteria > Pseudomonadales > Azotimanducaceae > Azophilus. Next base: position 2,176,409 of record OZ241358.1, read on the forward strand.
GTTTGCCCAGTCGGGCGCCGCCGCGGATGGCTCTTCTTGGGTTCGGGGCGTCTCCTGCCCGGCTGTGAATAGCCTGAAGTAACAATGGGTGCCGCGATGCCGCAACCGCTGGCCGGCAAGGTCGCCTTGGTCACCGCCGCCGCCCAAGGCATTGGCCGGGCCACCGCCGAGCGCTTTGCCGAGGCCGGCGCCCGGGTGGTCGCCACGGACATCAACGCCGATTTGCTGGCCGGCCTGCAGGGTTGCGACAGCCGGCTTTTGGACGTGACGGACGCGGCGGCCGTTGCCGCCTTGGCCAAGGAGTTGGGCGCGGTGGACGTGTTGTTCAACTGCGCCGGCTTCGTCCACCACGGCACCGTCCTGGAGTGCGGCGAGGACGCTTGGGACTTCTCCTTCAACCTCAACGCCAAGGCCATGTACCGCACCATCCGCGCCTTCCTGCCGGCGATGCTGGCGGCCGGCGGCGCCTCCATCATCAACATGGCCTCCGTGGCCAGTTCCCTCAAGGGGGTTCCCAACCGCTTCGCTTACGGCGCCAGCAAGGCCGCGGTGATCGGCTTGACCAAGGCGGTGGCCGCCGACTTCGTCGCCCAAGGCATCCGCTGCAACGCCATCTGCCCGGGCACGGTCGATACCCCCTCCCTGCAGGAGCGCCTGCGCGCCACCAGCGACTACGAGCAAGCGCTCAAGGACTTCACCGCCCGCCAACCCCTAGGCCGCCTTGGAACCGCCGCGGAAATCGCCGAACTGGCCCTCTACCTAGCCAGCGACGCCTCCGCCTACACCACCGGCCAATGCCACGTCATCGACGGCGGCTGGGCCATCTAGGGGGCGCAACTTGCTGAAAAACCTGGACCCTTTGTTAGGGCCGGAGCTGCTGCGCATTCTGCGCAGCATGGGGCATGGGGATGAAATCGCCGTCGTTGACGCCAACTATCCAGCCGAGGCCGGAGCGCGGCAGTTGGTGCGGCTGGATGGGGTTTCCGCCACCCAAGCCCTGCGGGCGGTTTTGTCGGTGTTGCCGCTGGACGCCTATGCACAGCATTCGGCGCATACCATGCAGGTGGTGGGGGACGCCGATGCGGTGCCTGAAATCGTCGCGGAGTTTCGCCGCTTGGTGGCCGCGGCCGACGCCGGCGCCGCTTGCGGCGCCTTGGAGCGCTTCGCCTTCTATGATCGAGTGAAGGGGGCTTTTGCGGTGGTGGCAACCGGGGAACGGCGGCTGTACGGCAACATCCTTCTGACCAAGGGGGTGATTGACCCGGATTAACGAGCGAGGGCCAAACATGCAAGAAACCCTTCAATGCAGTCCCGGGCCATTGCCACGGCTTCGTCAAAAGTCTCGCCTTGGGTGACGCATCCCGGCAGGGCGGGCACGGTGACGGTGAAGCCGCCTTCTTCGGCGGGCGCAATCAATACTTGGTGTTCAACAAGTTGGTTGGCTTGCCCCGATGTCCTCATGCTGGCCTCCTTAATTCCGAACACGTCGCTGATTCTTGGCAAATCTTTCCGGCGGCGTCAACAGCTATGGCCGGAATGCATGAGCCGCTTTTTGAGCACTTGACCATACTCCAATGCACAGCCGCATGATGGGCATCGGCGGGTGGTCGGCGCAAGTCCGCCGGATGCCTTGCAACCGGATTCAGGCGACCTCGACGATCCGCTCCGCGCTGTGGAACTGCGCCAAGCGCCGTGCCTTTCTTTCCTCCATGCGCCGAACGGCGGCTTCCTTGACGTGGCCGAAGCCGCGCACTTCCTCGGGCCATTCGGCCAGCGCCACTGCGGCGTCGTAGTTGGCCGCGGACAGCGCCGGCAGCAGTTCCGCCAGCATTTGTTCGTAGTCCGCGATCAGGCGGCGCTCCATGCGCCTTTCCCTAGCGTAGCCGAACGGGTCGAAGGCGGTGCCGCGCAGCCCCTTAAACCACGCCAGAACGCGGAACGCCTTCTGCATCCAAGGGCCGAACTGCCGCTTGACGAGATGGCCGGTTTGCCTGTCGCGCTTGGCGATGAGCGGCGGCGCCAAGTTGAACCTCAGCTTGTAATCCCCGGCGAAAGTTTCCTTGATCTGCTTGGCGAATTCCGGGCTGGAATGCAGGCGGGCAACCTCGTATTCGTCCTTGTAGGCCAGCAGCTTGCAGTAGTTCTTGGCGACGGCCAAGGCGAGCGCCGACCGGCCGAACCCCAACTCCGCCTCCCGCTGCCGCACCCGTTCAACCAGCGCCTTGTAGCGGTCGGCATAGGCGGCGTTCTGGTACTCAGCCAAAAGGCCGCGGCGGTGTCGCACCACGTCCTGCAAGTTGTTGGGGTCAATGGATGCTGTTGCAGGCGTCGGGGCATCAACCTCGGCATCGAGCAGCCCGGCGGCCAACTGCCGTCCCAACAGGAAGGCGCGCTGGTTCATGGCCACGGCCACGCCGTTGACTTCGATGGCGGCGTTGATCGACTGCGCCGACAGAGGGATCAGTCCCCTTTGATGGGCGAAGCCCAGCATCAGCAAGTTGCCGCCGATGGAGTCTCCTAGGTGTTTGACCGCAGCTTGGCTGGCGGCGACCGCCTCCACCCGGCCTTCGCCGGCACACTCGGCGATGGTCCGCATCAGGCCCTCGGCTGGAAAATCCAGATCGGCGTTGCGGGTGAAGTCTCCGGGCATCGTCTCCCTGGTGTTGACCAGCACTCGGGTGGCGCCGCGCCGAACGGTGCGCAGCGCCTCCGCGCCGGCGGTGACCACGGAGTCGCAGCCGATCACTAAGTCCGCGCCGCCGGCGGCGATGCGGATGGTGCCGATGTGCTCTGGGCGCGGGGCCAGACGCAAGTGCGAGATGACGGCGCCGCCCTTCTGCGCCAGCCCGGTCATGTCCAGGACGCCGAAGCCCTTGCCTTCGATGTGGGCGGCCATGGCCACCAAGGCACCCACCGTCACCACTCCAGTGCCGCCCACGCCGGTGATGACCATGCTGCAACCGTTGTCCAAAGAAGGCGTTTCGGGTTCCGGCGGCACTGCGGCCGACAGGGCGGTTGCCTGCGGCTTGCGCAGTTCGCCGCCCAGCACCGTCATGAAGCTGGGGCAGAAGCCGTTGACGCAGGAGTAGTCCTTGTTGCAGGCGGATTGGTCGATCTCCCGCTTGCGGCCCAGCGGAGTCTCCTTGGGCAGCAAGGCCGTGCAGTTGGAGACCACCCCGCAGTCCCCGCAGCCCTCGCACAGTTCGCTGTTGATGAACAGGCGCTTGGCCGGGTCCGGATATTGGTTGCGCTTGCGGCGGCGGCGCTTCTCAGCGGCGCAGGTTTGGTCGTAGATGATGAGGGTGGCGCCGGGGATGTTTCTGAACCTAGTCTGCACCCAATCGAGTTCGCGGCGGTGGTGCAGGGTGGTTCCGGGCGCCCATTGCACCTCGGCGGCGTACTTGTTCGGCTCATCCGTCACCAAGGCGATGGCCTTGACCCCCTCGCTGTGCGCCTGCCAGCTGATGCCCCAAGGGGTGAGCGGCCCGTCGTGCGCCTGCCCGCCGGTCATGGCCACCGCGTCGTTGTACAGCACCTTGAAGGTGATGTTGACGCCGGCGGCCACCGCGGCGCGAATGGCCAAGGCGCCGGAGTGGAAGTAGGTGCCGTCGCCCATCTGCTGGAAGACGTGCTCGGTTGCGGCGAAGGGCGCCTCGCCCAGCCAGCTGGCGCCTTCGCCGCCCATTTGGGTGAAGCCGTCCACATTGCGGGCCATGAACTGGGCTAGGAAATGGCAGCCAATGCCGGCCATGCCGCGGCTGCCCTCCGGCAAATGGGTGGAGCTGCTGTGCGGGCAGCCGGCGCAGAAATAGGGCATGCGCGCCAAGGGCGCTTGGGGTTCGGGCTTGGCCTCCAGCGCCTTCAGGCTTGCCAGCCGCTCCTTCAGCGCAGGATCATCCACCGTCGCCAGGATGGTTTCGGCGAGGGCGACGGCCACTAGGTTGCTGTTCAGATCCAGGATGCTGCGCAGCAAGGGTTTGCCGTCTTGGTCGAACTTGCCGATGATGGCCGGCGCGTTCCGCTTGCCGTAGAAAAGCTGCTTCAGCTGGCCTTCCAGCAGCCCCCGCTTCTCCTCCACCACCAGCAATGTTTCGAGGCCGCCGCAAGCCTCCAGCGCCTTGGCCGGCTCCAAGGGCCAGACCATGCCGACCTTGTAAACCCGCAGCCCCAAGGCTTGCGCCCGCTCTTCGTCAATGTGCAGGTCCGCCAAGGCTTGGCGCACGTCCAGATGGGACTTGCCGGTGGTGACGACGCCGATGCGCGGCGCCGGAGAATCCAGCACCACGCGGTCCAGCCCGTTGCTGCGGCAATAGGCTTGGGCGGCCTTCAGCTTGTGGTTGTGCAGCCGCGCCTCCTGCTCCCGCGCCGTATCGCCGGTGCGGATGTTGAGGCCGCCCTTCGGCAGGCCCTCGCTGTCCGGGACTTGAATGTTGAAGTTGGCGGCGGAAATGTTTGCGCAGACCGTGGAGCTCGCCGTGTCGTGGACGCACTTCAGGCCCACCCAGCAGCCGCTGTGGCGGGACATCGCCCAGCCGTGGATGCCGAAGTGGATGATCTCCTGAACGCCGGCCGGATTGAGGATCGGCATCATGGCATCGACCAAGGCGAACTCGCTTTGGTGGCAGGTGGTGGAGGACTCACAGGTGTGGTCGTCCCCCAGCAGAGCCAGCACCCCGCCCTTAGCGGCGCTGCCGGCCAGATTGGCGTGGCGGAAGGCGTCGCCGCTGCGGTCCACCCCCGGCCCCTTGCCGTACCAGATGCCGAACACGCCGTCGCATTCGCTGTTGTCCCGCAGCCCGACCTGCTGCGCTCCCCAAACGGCGGTGGCCGCCAAGTCCTCGTTGACGCCGGGCTGAAAGACGACGTCGTTCTCCGCCAGGATGCTCCCGGCCCGCTGCAACTCCCGGTCAAAGCCGCCAAGCGGGGAGCCTCGGTAGCCGGAGATGTAGCAGGCGGTGCGCAGCCCTTGGGCGCTGTCCAGTTGCCGCTGCAGCAGCGGCAGGCGCACCAAGGCTTGGGTGCCGGTGATGTAAACCCAGCCCTCCTTGACGTACTTGTCTGCAAGGGAGGCGGGCGGCGCTGCGGCTTCGGGCGGCATGGGCGGCTTCCTCAGCCGTTCATTCGACCCTGAAGATTCTAGCATCGCGGGCAATGTCCAGCGTAAGAACATCGTCAGCTACAAGCTGCACTTGGTTTTGGAAACTGATCAAAATGCGTTGGTTTTTCAATGAGTTATAACGACAGGAGACCGCCGCGCCATTTTTGCGCACAAGTATTGCCGATGCCCGCACCCCAACACCGAGGGTGAGCGCCAAGGCCCTTAGCTTCAACTTTCCATATTTCAAGTGAATTTGCGCTTTCTGGGCCGAGCCATGGATTTTCTGGGAGATCGTGCCCCAGCCTTCTGCGCTGGTGAAGGCCGCCCAAAAGTTCTCCGGCGAGAGTTGGGGGGAGAAGGAAAGATAGCCCTTGGGACCGTGGCATTGGAAGCCGCAGATGTTCAGGAAGCTGCCGTAGGAGGCCATGGCGCGGCTGTAGTGGTCGGAGCACTCCACTTCGTTGTAGGGGTTTCGCTTTGCAGGGTGGTAGCGGTCATGGATGGTGCGGGTGATCGCCAAGCCTTCCTGCACCAAGCCCTCGGCGATCATGTGGGAGGCCACCTGGTGTTCGAAGCCGCTCATGCACTCGTTCAAGTAGCCCTCGGAGGTCACGTCCAAGCCGAGGACTTTCTGTTCGTGCCGGGCTCGGTCGCAGTCGTTCTTCGGCCAACTGCACATGATCAGGCCGCCCTCGCCCGGCATCGCAAACCAGCGGCCTCCCTTGATTGCCTTGAAGCCCGCTCGATAGGGGCCGACATCCGGCGCGTAGTTGTACTTCCAAAGGGCTCGCAGGGCCGAGAGGGTCTCCCGCTTGGGGATCACCCGCGGCAGGCCCAACTGCATGGCGTAACCCTGGCCGAACACCTGATCGATGTAGCAGCCTTGGGTAAGGTTCATGGCGTCGGGGCGGGTTGGGTCCGGGCGATGCACAAAATACTCGCCGTTGAACAGCTTCTGCACCATGCTTTTGCGCCCGACCTTCAGCTTGGCGCCGCATTCCTTGGCGAAGCCGCCGTCACCCATTTCCTTAGCCATCTGCTTGCCAGCCGCCAGCGCCGCCAAGTACAGGGAGCTTATCCAAGGAATTTCCCCATGCCAGCTAGTGTCCAGCGTGTGGAACTGCGGCCCTTCCAGCAAACCGTCGCCGTTGGCGTCCAAGGTCATCATGAACTGAATGGACTTTTTCACCTTGGGCCAGATTCGCGTCAGGAAACCGGCGTCCGCCGTCATGCAATGTTCGCGGTAAACCCGCAGGATGGTGCCGCACTGGCCGTCGGCGGCGAAGAAGGCTTGGGCGTCGTTCTCGGACTTCATGCCGTGCTGCCGGTGGCTGCCTTCGGCCCGATAGTCCATGGAGCCGTCTTCCTTGAAGGCGACGCCGTAATCGACGTGCTCCCGCACATGGCGTTCAAGCCTTGGGAACAGGCGGGCCACCGCTTGGGCGTACTGCCAGACATGCTGACAGGTGCCTTGGCAGCAGTCCACGCCCTCCCAAGCGTAGAAACGTCCGGTGTCGAACCAGTGACAGGTTTGGGTGGCTAGGGTGGAGGCGTTGATGAAGGTGCGGTTCAAAAACCAGCAAGGTAGGGTGGAGTCATGCCAAGTCTCCACCCATAGACGGGTTTGGGCGGCGAGGGTGGAGAAGTTCTCCGCCAAATATGCAGCGACCTCCTGGCTGGATTGGAAACGCTTGGCGTAGTGGCGGCGCAACCGCTCCAGATTGGGCAGGTGCTCCATGGTGGAATGGAAGACGTAGCCGCCGTTGTAGGCGGGAAAGTGCCAAGCCACGGCGAAGCGCAGGGTTTGCTGCTCACCCGCCCCCAGACGAATTCGCCGGCCTAGTGCGCCCACCGATTTGCTGCCAAAGGGCCGGGTTCCCGTCGGCGCACCTTCGGTTTCGGCCAAGCGTTGGAACACCAACGTCTCCATCGCGTCATCCTGACCGGACAGCTCGTCCAACAACGCGCAAGCCCTGTCGTCCTCGGTGCTGTCCAGTAAGGCCAAGGTCATGTCCCCGTAGCCCGGCAAGGTGGATGGGTCGGCGCCGGCGATGGCGTCCGCGTGGCAGCCCAGCATCAGTGCGCCCGCTTGCCGCGTCACCGCGTTGCGCCGCAGCCCCTTGCCCGCCTCGTCGTCATAGCGGCAAATCTTGTTCTCCAGCCAACCGGCCAGATGGGTCGATATCATCTCTTGGCTGCGGTTCGTGATGACGTATTCCATCACCGTCACGGGCAGGGAGGAGTTCTCCTCATCCAAGGGAATGAAGGGCGAGAAGGCCGTCAAGGAAACTGTGGCGGGACAGCCTTCGTCGAAGTAGCGGACGCAGCCGATGGGATAGCGGCCCTCAAAACGCACTTCGGAGAATCCAGTGGCGTCCAAGCGCCGCGTTTGCACCCTTTCGCCGCATCGCACTTGCAATGCAAAGCCTTGGTCGAGGGGGGCGCGGATCGGCATCGGCGCCGCGTAGTGGTGGCCTCGGGGATCGATGGGTTCGTCGGTGCCCCCGTAGCCTTTGAACAGGTCCCAGTGCCAAAGGCGGCCATCGCCGCTTAGATACACCTGCCCGGCGCAGATGCCGCCCACCGGCATCCCGATGTGCCGCAGTTCGTCGCCGCGGTAAACCTCCGGTTCGCCCCGCTCGGAGAGCGCCCGCCACCATGCTTCAGCCAAGCCCTTGTCTGGGGAAACCAACCGAGTGAACTCCGAGGTGCCGGAATGCTTGCAGCAACCCATTTTCCGCTATCCCGCAGGCGATGCCGAAGTGTCGGTGCCCCTTGGCGGGGAAGAAGTCTCGACCTTGCTTCGGCGCTCCATTGCCGCAAGAATTTCCCGGTGCCGGGCAGCGGTGATGGGCGACTTGAAACTGGCCGCGGCCGCCACTAAGAAGATCAGGGCCGGCAGATAGCCCATCACAAGCTGCATCCCGAAGATGACGTCTTCGCTGATGACGAGGGCCGATGGTTCAAATCCGTAGTAAGCCGCAATGTAAAGGCCGATGCCGCCGCCGACGCCCTCGAAGGTTTTGCGTATGAAGGTGAAAAAGGCGTAGTAGGTGGCGCTGTTGTCCTTGCCCGTGATCGACCGATCGTAGTCGATGATGTCGCCAAGCATGGACGGCCCGATGGAGATCCAAGAGCTTTGCACCAAGTGAATGAAGGCGTTCAAGGCGAAAAACCACCAGAATATGTCTTCGCCTGGCCGCATCACGGCTAGGCAAAGGAAGGCGCCGGAGGTCAGCAGGGTGCCCGCCGTCATGCCGTAGTGCTTGCCAATGCCCTTGGATATCCTCAACCAGATGGGCAGGCCGAGGATGGCGAAGGGGAAACTGACGACGAAGATGATCGGCGCCTCCTTGGCCAGGCCAAGGAAACTGGTGATGTACAGGAAGGCCACGCCGGTCTGCATGCCGATGCCAAGGCCAATGGCCACAAAGGTCAGCGTGAAAATGCGCAGCGGCTTGTTCCAAACGATGGCGCGGAAGGCATGCAGCACTCCCGCGCCGCCTCGGTCGGCGAGGTTTTCACCCTGCGGGCAGAATTTCGCCGCGCCGAAAACGGTGATGGGAAACAAGACGGCGACGATCCAAAAGGCGGCAACCAGCGTATCGGGGGTGTAGCCTTCCTGCTCGAAAATAGGCAGAAACGGCAGGGCCAAGAAGGCGACGTAGCCCAGATAGTAGAAGAAGGCGCGGTAGGTGAAAATGGTGGAGTGGTCCTGGTAGTCGTGGGACAGTTCCGAACCCCAGGACAGGTGCGGAATTTCGATGATGGTCCATCCTAGGTAACACAGCATAAACCAGAGGAAGAAGTAATTGGCGGAAACAGCGCCCTGCGGGATGAAGAGGAAATGGACCGCCACTATGGAAAGAATGGAGCCGAGCACCACCAGGGCTTTGCGTCCGCCGGGCAACCGGCTTCTGGTGCGGTCCGAAAGGAAGCCGATGGCCGGGTCGGTAAAGGCGTCGAACACTCGGCAGAGCAAGATGATGCTTGCCAGTTCGGCCAGCTTCACCCCGAAGTGCTGGGTGTAGATGCCCTGAATGACGCTCTGGGCAGGCCCAACTAGAAACATTAGGCAAAATGTCGGAGAGGCATAGGCCAGAAGAGGGCCGCGCCCCAAGCCATTGGATAGCACAGTCATTGCTCTGCTTCAATGACTCCTTCTTCGGGCGTCATGGGCATTGCGAACAGCGGCGGCGCTTAGGCGGAATGGGAGCGGCCGCAGCCGCTCCCATTCCGGCGGCTGACTTCTTCCGATCAAAAGTCATACGAAAGCGTCAACGCCCAAGTGCGCGGCTTGTTCCATGTTTCAAGGGTGCCGAAGAAAAGCCCTTGAATGGAATTGACAATGGCCTCTGGGCGCCGCTCGTCGAGCAAGTTGCTTACGCTTAGATCAACTCGCCAGTTCTCCTCAAGGCTTGTAAAACTGACGCCCACGCCAATGTCCGTATGGCTGTCGCTGTAAAAGTTTTCATCGACCTGGCCCGGAGAGAGCAGGTTCAGGCCTGCGTTCTGGAAGGACGATTGCGCATTGGCGCTGATTTTATCCCGGTAGGCGATGGTCGTCCACCAGCGCAGCTCGCCGAGATTACTTAGGTCTTGAAAATACTCGATGCCTAGCGTGCCTTGAAAATCGGGACTGGCGGCAACCCAGTCATCAACGAATTGATCCTTGACATCCACCGAACCGCCGACCGCGTCAGTGCGCACCACGGAATCCAAGGCAAAGTCGTTGTATGCGATATTGGCGAATATCGCAAAATTGTCATTCACGACATACTGAAGCTCCGATTCTATGCCCAGAGAGGTGGCGGTGGCGGAGTTCGTGGGAACCGAGAAAGACGCAAACACGTTCTGGTCCACAGTCACTTGAAACCCTTGGAACAGAATCAAATCTTCCCAGTCGTACCAGTAGGCGGCCGTGTTCCATTGAATGCGCTCGTCAATGGTGGTCTTGAAGCCAATTTCCACCGCATTTATTTTCTGCGGCGATGTGATCGGCTCAACGCCGATCTCCGTCTGTGAAACGTTCCCTTGGGCGTCCACGACGGGAACCCTGTCGGGTATGGCGATGGGGATCAATTGCCCTCCCTGAAAACCCTGTTTGAATGAACCGTAAACCATGGAGTTCTCGGTCAGGGAATAGTCGGCCGTGATTTCAAAAGTGACTTCATCGAAGCTTGCTTGCAAATCGCCGATCGCGCCGAACATATCGGGCGCCACGGGAGGGGGACCGGAAACGCCGATGAAGTTCCGCAACGCATCGGAGGACAAGCCGTTGGCGGAAAAGAATTGCCCAAGACCGCCAACCGGAATGTAGTTGCCAGTGCCGGGAGTTGTGCGGGTGCTGACCGTCACGATGGCGCCTTCGTCATTGTTGCCCACGGGAGTTTCGCCGAATTTGTCGTCCTCCGTGTAGCGCACGCCGAACGACAACCGCAGTTTTTCGCTGATCTCATAGCCTACATTGAGGTAAAGCGCTGTGGACTCCGTATTTTGACGGAGGTTGTTGTTCAGCCGAGCGACATTCGACCCAGTATAGCCGCCCATGGGGTCCTGAATCAACTGAACGGGTTCAAACGTCAGTGCGCTGAAGTCTCCCGCCTCGGTGGCCGCCTCGATTTGCGCCGTCGCGAACGGGATGAAGAAAGGGAGGTGGAAAAACTGCAGCGCATCCGAGTCCTCCTCATAGTAGAAGGCGCCGGCGGACACATTCAGGCGATCCGATTGATATTCAAGCCGGAGCTCATGGCTCTCCGCCTCAAATGAAAACTCCTCGAAACCGGGCAGATACGCGGGGGGGCCGCCATCGATATCAAACAGGCGCGTATTGAACTGCTCGCGCATTGCACCCAGGTAGTGGAGCGAATAGGCGTCGTTGATTTCCCAAGCCAAACTCCAAGTATGACTTTCCTGGTCAACCGTATTATCGCCAATCATGTCGGAGAAAATGTTGTCCACATCGCCCGCAAAAGCGTTGTTCCCCTCAACGACAAATGGGATATCCCCCGCAGGCAACAGTGGAAAGGCCGTTGGATCAAGGCCCGCGGCATAGGCTTCCCGCAAAGCGTTGTTATAGGCGGCGGCACCGCCGATGTGCGCATCGAAGGCGATAAGGCCTTGAGTTCCGGGCCTTACCCGCAATTGCTTTGCGGCGCCGGCGGAATCGTTTTTCTCGTAGTTGTACCTGAGGGTCAAAATCTCGCTTGGACGCCCTTCGACGCGAATGCGGTACAGCTGCTTGTCGTCCTCCCACCCTTTGGTGTCCGTGTAGACATTGTCCTGGATGCCGTCATTTTGAATCGAGGCGTACGCCACGCCCAAAAACAACCTGTCCTCTACCACGGGCGTTCTAAACTCTCCTTTCACATTGCGCTGGCCGTAGCTTCCAGCCGTGACTGAAATGGAGCCTTCGGTTGCATCGCCGAATTTTTTTGAATACAGCTTAACCGCGCCGCCAAGACTGTTGCGACCGTAAAGGGTGCCCTGGGGCCCCCTCAACACCTCCACGCGGTCAATGGAGAAAATATCGATGTTGCCGCCAAGACCCAAGGGGGTGTAGATGTCGTCAACGTAGATAGGAACCGCCTGTTCAACACCGAAAGTCGGGGTGGCGGTGCCAACGCCCCGCACAAAGAACCGCGTGGTGTTGTTGTCAACGCCTCCTTCGATGTCCAAACCAGGGGAGAAAGACGACAGATCCTTGATTTCATCCACGCCCAGATTGCGCAGCCACCCGTCCGTTAACGCCGTGATGGACAGCGGCACCTCCTGCAGGCTTTCCGTCCGCCGCCTCGCCTCCACCAAAATCTCATCAATGATGACGTAGCCTTCTTGGGTTTCATAGGTTTCGGGCTGGCCCCCACTTTCCTCCTCGGCCCGCAGGCTGAGCGGCAGGGCGAGTGTCGCGCCCAAAGCCAACAACGCCAAGGCCGATGCTGCTGATCGATCAGAACTCATCATGGTTCTCCTCTCCTGTTGCTTTTCGGGTCCTCAAGCGGACGAATTCGGCCCGCTTGTGGGCAGACTTGCATTTTAAGAATGCAATGTCAACACAAATATGCAACCAAAAGGCGAATTTTTGCGGCGCGGCGGATGCTCCCCTTGACATCCAGGCAAACCGCCATGCGGGGCGTTCATCGCCCCGTCAATGTCTGGTGGGCCATGACCCACCACCCGCGCCGGGCGCTCGCCACAGCGCCGCGGCCGGCCGGACTTCGCCAACGTGCAGCGCTACCGCAGCGGGCCGACCACCGAACTGGCGGAGTTCATCACTACGGGGGGCCTGGCCACAATGGGGCTAGGTCCACCTTTTGGACCAGGCTTGGCAAGGGCGACATGCGCATCGGCCTGCTGTCCCAGGATGAGGCCGAGGAGGCTCTGGCCGTGCCACTGCAGTCCAAGCGGCATGGCTTGGACTTCGACCCGGAAGCCGTTCGGCGCATAGCCCAAGAGTCGGACGGCTACCCTTACTTCGTGCAGCTTTGGGGCCAGCAAGCGGAGCCTGCTGCACGGACCGGGGGCGGGCGCAATCCACACTTGGCATTCAACCTTCAGTGAATGGCTTTCCGGCATGACAAGGCGGGCTAAAGGCCGGACTTGGCCCGCGTCCAGGCCCGGGTGCGGCGGCGCTCCAGCTTCGGCCCGGCGATGTAGGCCACATGCAGGCGCTTGCGGGTCTCGGCGTCTGGATAGATGGCCGGATCGTTGGCGTACTCCGGCAGCACCAGCGGCGTGGCGCTGGCGTTGGCGTTGGCGTAGCCGGTGAAGTTGGTGAAGGCGGCGATCACTTCCGGCCGCAGCAGGTAGTTGAGGAACAGGTGCGCATTGCCGGGATGGGGCGCATCGGCGGGAATGTAGGCGGCGTCAAACCAGATGGTGGAGCCCTCCTGCGGCACTGTGTACCTCAGGGGCAGGTCCAGTCCGGCTTCCCTGGCGCGGATGCTCGCCACCGCGTAGTCCCCGGACCAGCTGCCGGCCAGGCAAAGGTTGCCGGCCGGCATGTCCAGCAGGAACTTGGTGGAGCTGTAGTAGGAAATGTGGGGACGGACGGACTTCAGGGCCTCTTCGGCGGCTTTGAGGTCCTCCTCCGCCATGGAGTTGGGGTCCCTGCCCAGATAGATCAACACCACGGGCATGACGTCCGTGGGCGCCTCCAGCATGGAGATGCCGCAATCCGCGAAGTGGCTGGTCACCTTTGGGTCGAACAGCATGGCGGCGCTATGCACCGGGGCGTCCGGCAGGCGCTCCAGAATCATTTGCTCGTTGTAGGTGAACCCGGTGGTTCCCCAAGCGTAGGGCACGCCGTAGCGATTGCCCGGGTCGAACAGGGCGAATTGGCCAAGCAATTCCGGGTCCAGATGATGCCAGTTGCCCAGCTTGGCGCGGTCCAGCTCCCGGTAGATGCCGGCCTCCTGCAGCCGGCTGGAGTAGCCGGCGGAATGCACCACCACGTCGTAGCCGGAGCGCCCCGCCATCAGCTTCGCATCGACCGTGGGCGAGGCGTCATAGACATCGTAGTTGACCCTGATGCCGAACTCCCGCTCGAAGTCTTCAATGGTGCTGGCGCCGATGTAGTCCGCCCAGTTGTAAACGTTGAGCACCGGCTCCTCGTCGGCAGCGGCGGCTACCGCCGGCGCCAAGCCGAAGGCGGCGGCCAGCAGCAAAGGCCGTGCCCAGCCCCAATGCTTCAAGCCCGCGAATTTCCTGCGCATCGCCCCTCAGCCCTTGTTGGCGAAGCCAGCCGCATTATGGCGGAGACGCCCCCCATGCAGCCCTTCCACAGACCCCCGCCAAGCCCCCGCCGCCATCGATTGCGGCGTCCGCGAAGCGCTTTTCGCCCATCGGCCCAACCCAGCCCCGATACATTGCGGAATCTTCATGGTCTTCCCGTTGCTTCCCGTTGCCTTAAAGGTGCTGGCAGACCAGCATCCAGTTTGAGCCGTCAACTCGCTGATTTGCAAGGGTTTGTTGACGGGCATGCGCGTTGTCGGCACCATGACCGCATCGCAGCCTGCCATTATGGGAGAAATCCGCTGAACCGAGACCCGCGGCAGATACTGGCCGAGGAGCCCATGGGCCGGTTCCAAATCGGCGCCGTCGCCATCTGCGTACTGCTGAACGCCTTGGATGGGTTCGATGTGCTGGCCATCAGCTTCGCCTCCCCCGGCATTGCGCAGGAATGGGGGGTGGACCGGGGCGTTTTGGGCTTGGTGCTGTCCATGGAGCTCATCGGCATGGGGGTGGGCTCCCTGACCATCGGCGCCTTGGCGGACTGGGCCGGTCGGCGCCCGACCATCCTGCTGTGCCTGGCGATGATGGCGGCCGGCATGTGGCTTGCCGCCAGCGCCGGGGATGTGGTTTGGCTTTCCGCCTACCGCCTGCTCACCGGCCTCGGCATTGGCGGCATGCTGGCCGCCATCAATGCGATGGCGGCGGAGTACGCCAACCTCAAGTACCGCAACCTGTGCGTCATCGTCATGGCCTCCGGCTATCCGGTGGGGGTGATCTTGGGCGGCAGCGTCGCCGCGGCGCTGCTGGCCAGCTTCGATTGGCGGTCGGTGTTCCTCTTCGGGGGCGCCGCCACCACGGTCTTCATTCCGGTGGTTTGGTGGCTGCTGCCGGAATCCATCGAATACCTAAGCGAAAAGCGCCCCAAGGACGCCTTGGCCCGCATCAACGCCACCCTGCGGCGCATGGGGCACGCCGCGGTGGAGGCGCTGCCGGCCCTGACCGCGCCGGCCAAGGCGGGCGTCGGCAGGCTATTCTCCAGGAATCTGGTGCGCATCACCCTGCTGCTGACCGCCGCCTACTTCTGCCACATCATGACCTTCTATTTCATCATGAAGTGGATACCGAAGATCGTCACGGACATGGGCTTCAGCCACTCCGCAGCCAGCGGCGTGCTGGTCTGGGCCAACATTGGCGGCACCCTCGGCGCTCTGCTGCTGGGCCTGGGCACGCAGCTGTTCGCCACGCGGCGCTTGGTCATCGCCGCCTTCATTGGCTCCGCAGCCATGGTCACCGTCTTCGGCCAAGGCCAGGCGGACCTCTTGCAATTGTCCTTGATCGCCGCCCTTGCGCTGTTCTTCGCCAACTCCGCCATCGTGGGCCTTTACGCATTGTTTGCGGAATCCTTCCCCACGGAGGTGCGGGCCGGCGGCACCGGCTTGGTCATCGGCGTGGGCCGGGCGGGAGCGGCCCTGGGCCCCGTGGTGGCCGGCTTCATGTTCCAAGCGAACTTGGGGCTTGACGCCGTGGCCTTGGTGATGGCCTGCGGCTCCCTGCTGGCCGCCTTGGCGCTGTTCGGCTTGAGGCATCGCCCGGAAAGCGCCGTCCAACAGGGGTGCCGTCCTTGATGGCTTGGAAGCAAGCCGGCGCCTTGAACGACCGCAGCAACAGCAACGCACTGGCCGCATTTCGTGCATTGATTGACTGTTCGCGCGATCTTCTCCGCATCAACGCTTGCTCCGCCAGGGCGGTTGATCCGGCAGCATTGGGGATTGGCGGCGACTTGAACAGGGAGCTTTGAGGGATGCAGTTGGAGAGTTGGGCAGCGCCGGAATACTCGCGGGGTCGAGTGAACGCCGCCGGCGCGACTCTTGTGGACGCAGCCGCTTCCCCCGAGGCGCGGCGCGAGGCGCACGGCTGGCCGCTGGAGGTGCTGCAAGGCCGCCTGACGGACAAAGGTCCGGAGGTCGGTGATCCCGCACACCTCCAAGCCGCAGGGGGATTCCGATTGCACACTGTCCGCCCGGTGCCTTAGCTGAGGCCGCTGCGGGATGGTGTGGTGGACAGCGTCAAACGCAGCCTTGATTTCAGTATCTATAGTGATGCTATTCCACCTCGCCATGGGAACGGAATTCCATGAACCAAGAAGAAATCCTCAAGACGCTCCGCAAGAATCCGCAGAATGTCAGGTTCTCGGCGCTGTCCCAAATATGTGACGCCTGCTTCGGGGAGCCACGCCAGAAAGGCACCAGCCACCGCGTGTACCGTACGCCTTGGCGAGGTGGCCCTAGAGCGTCCAGAGGGTCAGGCTGCGGCCGTCTTGCCGGCGTTCGCTCGGCTCCGCTCCCGCCTTGCCGTCCCGCCGGCGTTCGCCTGCCTCTTCGCGCCGGTCGAACACCACCAGATGCCCCTCCTCGGCGCGGCACTTGGCCATGTAGCCCAAGGTCTGCTCCATGCCGCGCTCAATGGCCCACTCCATGCTTTTCCTGTCTGAATCCCGCAGCACCTTGCACTCGACCACCACGCGCTGCCAAAGGTCGGAAGTCTTGCCCGTCTGCCGGGGGGCGTGCAGCACGAAGTAGCGCTCGTCCCGGATCAGTCCTAGGAGCTCCTCGACATCCACCCGCTCCAGCGGCGGGATGACGTAGTGCAGGTGCGGGCGAACCGGCCCTTCGGTGCTGAAGAAGCGCATGGGTCCATTATGGCACCTTAACGGCGCCGTCGCCCCCTTGGGATGGATTCGGGCGATCAAGGCGCTCCGTCCGCCTCGATGAATTCCTCGAGCAACTGCTCAACATAGGCGCAATCCTCATCCGTCATGGTGGGATGGCACGGCAGCATGATGCCGTTCTCCATGATCTGATCGCAATTCGCAAGCCCCGCCGGGTGTACGCGATACTCGCGACCATTCAGCATGGGGTGGCGGGTGATGTTGCCGGAGAAAATCACGCGGGAGAAAACGCCGTTGTCCTCCAAGTGGATTTGCAATGCCTTGCGCTTCCAGCCCGTTGCCGGATTGATCTGCAAGGGAAAGCAGATCCAAGTGGTTTCGGTTTCCGGCAAGGTGCTGGGGACGATGAATTGGCTGCCGTAGCGCTTGAAGAACCCGTAGTAGCGCTGGAACCGTTCATTGCGCAATGCCCACAATTCTTCGATGCGATTCATCTGGCCGATGCCGAACGCCGCCCCCGCCTCGTTGGGAATGAACCCGTAGGCGAGATCTTCAAAAATGAAGAGAGAGTCGTAGTCAACGCCATCGAGCCGTTCCAGGAATCGGCCGTCACTCTCCGGCGCCTTGGTGCCGAACATGTACTTTTCCGAGGACCGTCCCCAGGCGCGCAGCGACAAGGCCCGGTCCAAGTAGTTCGTGTCGTCGAAGAAGACCATGCCGCCGTTGCCGAGCGCGGTGATGATGTGGTAGATGGAAAAGCTGGTGATTGAAATGTCCGCCCGCGTCGCCGTTTTGCGCCCGCGCAAGCTGCCGCCCAACGTATCGGCGGAATCATGCACCAGCAGCAACTTGTGGCGGTCGGCAATTTCGCGGAGCTTGTCCCAGTCGCATACACCGCCCACCAAGTCCGGCACCAGCATGGCGCGGGTGTTCTGCGTGATGACATCCTCCACGGAGTCCACCAGGATCTGGTAGTCGCTAAGCCCCACGTCCACGAACACCGGCTTGCAGCCGGCTTGGTAAATGCTGGCCACATCGGAGGAGAAGGTCAGCGCCGGGGTGATGACTTCGGCCCCCGCCGGCAGGTTCAACAGGCGCATCGCAATCAGCAGGGCGGACGACCCCGAGTTCACCATCACGCCATGCTTCTTGCCCATGAAGCCCGCGACGCGCTGCTCAAACTCCATGACGAATCTTCCGGGAATAAGCCCCATGGGATCCGCCAGGACGGCATTGACCCGATCGATCTCCTCCTGACCGTACATCGCACCGCCATAGCGCACCACCCTCGGCGCCAGCTTGCGTTTAGCCATGATTGTTCTCCCGTCGCTATTGCCTAATCAAGCTCAACCACCTTAAACATCCGCACCCCAAAATCTTGCGACTGCAGGGTATTCCCCTAGCAGGCTGATTGCAACTCATGAGCTTGCTGACTAGGAGGTGGGCGTACCCCGCCAGCTATCCGAATATCCAAATTTCGGGGCGCGGAATTTCTGCAAAATCGGCAAAGCAAGTGGCGCTTTTTCTCCTCATTGGCGCATCCTACATGAACGAGCATTTCGATAAGCCTAAAGAAGCCGCCTCTGCGCTTGATTAATCGTCTGCAAGTTATCGTGTTAGACATGATAGTGGTGGTGTTCTTTGCTGTGGCATGCCTTGCACAGGCACCTAAGGTTATCGTTTCTGTTGTTCCGCTTGTCCCCGTTTACGTGATGCACTTCCAGCTGATGCCGGGCACCGCACGAACTGCATTGCCAGCCAGCCTGCTTTTTGACTGCCTGAGCCACTCGGCACCAGTTACGTGCATATCCGGTTGGAGAATGCGCGGTTAAGAGGCTTGACACTTCCTGCCGGAACAAATCGAAGCATTGCCACAGCAGGTCCATGGCCTCCTGCGAGTTGAATTCACGCACAATTTCCAAACGCTTCGCCTTAGGCGTGTACTTATATGAAAAACAACGGTAGCCCACTTTGTTCAAGCAGTTTTGGCAAGGATAAAGCAGCACTTCACGCTCACCTTCACGAACGTCTACCGCATACTTATTACTTGTCGCATTGGTAACCCGATAGCGTTCGAAACGCCCTTGCGCTTTCATGTCAAGCAATGTTCGGCAAACCGAAAAGTGCAGTTTTTTCATTGCGTCAGGCCCTCCCCATTCCCACAACGTTTTTTCCGTGTGGTCACGGATGTAGGCGAAAACGGGACGATTGTCCCTAACCAGAAGCCCGCTGGGGCTGAACAGCGCCTCTACTTCGTTGGCGGGGATAATGACATCAACAATCCGAAATCGATTCGGATGGAATTGCGCCTTTTGCACCCCAACGGCTTCGCGTAGGGACTGCAATCGGTCGCTTATTGCGGAGTCATCAATGCGGAACTGCATGCGCTTGCTTCAACCTACTGGTCGGATTCATAGACGCCGGCCTTTTGACAGGCGGCGGTGATGAGGCGGAACTCCACCCGCCTGGACCGAGCGGCGTCCTCCCGCCCAAAGGAGTTCAGCACCAATTTGCTGGATGATAGCCCGTTTGCGGTGATGAGTGGCTTGGCCCACTCGTGTAGGCTCGGCGCTAATGGAAGATCCATGACGAACTGCAGAATAGACCTAGTGCGGCCTTGGGAAAGGGCCATGTTTTTGAAGTAGGCGTCATCCGGGCTTTCCGCTCCCACCCATGCGCTGGATGTGTGTCCCTCAATCCGGATCTCCCGCACCTCGTCCGTTTGGGCATGGCGCTTAGTGATCGATAGGTAGCGGGGGAAGAAGGACTCGAGGATGGCTTGAAAATGCGGGCGCACGTCGGCCCGGCCGGACTCGAACAGAATGTCCGGGTTTCTGAATCGAATGGTGAGATCATGGAGAAGGTCAACATCCCACTTCTTGAAATCTCTTCCAAATTCGGTCTTGAAACTCATCAATATTTTGTCGCACTCGGCCTTGTAGGTCTCCTCCGACTGCACGATGGTGCGCACGAATAGGATGGCGATGAACATGAAGATCAGCATGAGAGCGGCCATCAGGTCGGACAGCGGCGCCCACTGCTCGTCGTCTCCCACCGCCGATCTGTCGGAGCTTAAGCCCGCACGGCTCATTAGATTCTCCTAGTCTGAACGGAGTCGATTAACTCCTTGCAGCGCTCGGCAATGGCGATCATGTTGCCGCCCCAATCGCGTTGGATACGCTCCAATTCCTTTTGAGCCTGTTGCGAAAACGCCTCCATGGCGGTTTTAATGGTGCTCAACGCCTCCTGCGCGGACTGCCGCTGCGCCTCCTCAACAGCGCCCTTCATGGACGCAGCCATTTCCTTGACGTCGGCGGCATGGGTTTCCATGGTGCGCATGGCGCTGGCCTGGGCTTCCTGAAACATTTTTTCAATAACTTCCTTCATGTCGTTGAACCCGGAAGCGCTCCTGCGAAGGTCAGCGCCAATGGCGTCCAAGTTCTGCTTGATGAGGGGGAAGGATTGCTCCGCTTGCTCCCGAAGGGACGCGAATGCCTCCAGTTGACGGTTGAGGGCTTCCACGTCTTGGCGGGCCATGGACACGCCCTCCTGCAGCCGGTCCATGGTAGGCGGTATGCGCTCGCAGTTTTGCGCGATGGCTTCAATGCTGTTAGCGGCCATGTTGAACGCCTCAGTGAGCTGCTCGACCTGCGCCCGATGATCTTCCTGCCACTTCTTGAGTGCTTGGGTGGCCTCGTTGAACTCGACGAATGTCTTTCCGAACTGCTCAATTAGCGCCTTCTCGATATCCTGTATGAGACGATTCAAAGACTCCCTGAATTCTTTGCCGACCGATTCATGGAGTTCCGTAATCAGTTTCTGCAGGTTTTCCACGAGCGCCTCGCGGATAGTTTCGGTCAGTGCGTCCAGCTTGCCGAAACCGTTGGCCTGGGCATCCCGAAGCCCGTCCAGGCGCTCCGTGACATCCAAGCGCATTCTATCCAGACGCCCGGCTACGCTGCCTTCGTCTGTTCCGCCCACCGCTTGCAACAGGCCGTCCAGCCGTTTCTCCTGTGCCGAAGCCGAGTCCTTGACATTCAAGCGCAGTCCGCTGATTTGGCTGGCCAAGCTGTCGTCATCCTTGCCAGCAATGGCCGTTCGGATATCGGACAATGCAGATAGAACGCTATCTTCGGCATGGCTGCTTGGCACCTTTCGGTGCCACCCTACGGCAATGAAGCCTCGGAACAGTATGGCTGAGGCCAACCCCATCAAGCTGGTGAGGAACGCGGTCTTCATGCCGTTCACCAAAGCGGTCACGCTGTCGTTCATGTTTGCAGGGGAAAAGTCCAGAGGCAGCATGGCGAAGTATATGCCCACGAAAGTGCCCAAGATGCCTATGGACGTCATCATGGCGGGGGCTTGTTGCCGCACCCTTTGCGCCCACGCTCTTTGACCTAGGCAGCCCATGAGGAACAGGAGTGCGAGCGAACTGATAACAATCCACTCAATAATTCCCAGTTCGATAAGGTCCCAAGATATTTGTTGATTCATGAGAGTTCCACTGCGTTAACTAGAAGGGGCTTTAAGCTATCCGCCTGCCGGGCGGGAAAGCCAGCGCATCGTCAAGCAATCCAACCTCGGCATGCAGTCCAAAACGTCGCTCGCCACATTGAATGAATGTCAATGGCTCCCTGCATCCAGCGAGAACAAGTCCTCGCTTGGGCCACAGGATCGATACCTGAGCGGGCCATAGACCTTCTCCAATGTGCCCTCGGCGACCAAGCGCCGCAAACAAGAGCGAGCGTATTTTATGGAGACTTGAAGCAACTCGGCAACTTCCGCCTCCGCCTTGCATGCATGCGTGTCCTTGAACAGCTCTCTGATCCTTCCTTCAACGAAGCGTCTCAGCCATGTGTCGGCTTGCTTTTTCGAGACTTGCAGCGCTTCGGCTATATTGCCTTCCGTTATGGGATCGTTCATGCGTTCCATAAGCTCTTCGACCTTCGCGAACAATTCGTCAGCCGGGGCAAGAGCGGTCGCGGGTTGTCCTGCCGAAGCACCCTGTTCCTCGTTTTGCGTAGCGTCAAGAACTTGCTCGAAAGCATCTGAAGTGATGGGGTCGGGCCATGGCTTCGCGCCCCGTGTGCGAAGTTCCTCGAGACCCCGCGCCGCTTCGCCATTGGCGCGAACGTAGATCGGGACGAACTTCAGCTTGTCTAGCTGCTCGGTCGCTCCTGCCCAAGTGCCCCCTTTCCCGCAGTCAGAGTTGACGACCAGCGCCGCATCCGAGAGCGCATAGATGAGCTTGTTGCGCTGCATTGCATGTCCGACCTGGAAGCGAACCGCAGGATCGTATGGGGAAGCCAAAACCAGCCGCCCATCCATCAGCGCTTCGCGGTGTTCCCGGAGCATTGCCGCCTTTTCCAGACTGTCAGCCAGGACGCCGACCACGCGCCCGCCCGCATTCAGCGCCCCGCGCATTCCCGCCTGATCAACGCCCCGAGCGCCACCCGAAATAAGGCCGCGCCCTGCTTCGGCGGCAAGTCGTCCGACGTTTTCGGCGTATCCAATTAGAGCGTTGGGAACGTCTCGAGAGCCAACGACCGCCAAGCCGCCGCCATTGAGAATTACCGCCTCGCCACAGCCGTACAGCACCGGGGGCGCATGCTCTCCGAGGCGTTTCTTCAGGCGGCGCGGGTAGTCGGCATCCGCCCGGCTCAGGACCCAGATCGCCCGCGCCCGCCAGCGTTCCACTGCCTGGGCGAGGAGAAAGCCTCGGCCTAGCAGCCGTTTGAGTTGTTCGGGGTCCAGTCCGGTCCGGCACTCGTCCACGATTTCTCGCGCTCCGGGGGCCAGCAGGTCGGCGGGTTGACGCTGCAAATCCCAGAGCCGGTGGGCAAGCTGGCGGTACTCACCTGCCCCGAGTGGCTTCACGGAAGGTTTGTGTTTGCCTCGCCCGGCAATCAATGGCGCGGTCAGCAGCAGGATCGCCTGGGTGTTGGAAGACAGTTCGAACTTCATCGGTCCTGGCCCGCCAGTGCGAGGGCAAGCGGCCACACTTCGCCGCTGCCGTTGCAGCGCAACAGCCACGCCGCGACCGTCAACGTCCAGCGCGAATCCGCCATGTCGTCCACCAGCAGCACCGATTCGCCGGGCAGCGGCTCTAGGCAAACCGCAAGTGAACCATCTACGTTGCGCGCCTGTTGAACGCTGTTCGCCATAGATTTCTGCTCCGCTCGATCCTCGACCTTCGAAAGCGAGCGATGAAATGGCAGGCCCAGTTCCGCCGCCAAGCGTTCGGCGAAATCCGGGACGAGGTGCGGATGCTGCCGTGACGGGATGCAGGTCACCCACTCCGGCGCCGGCCGCGGCACCCACTGCGCCATCAAGTCAGCACAAGCGCGGACCAGATCGTCGGCGAATCGGCCGTCTTGGTATTTGCCGCGTTGAACCAGCCCACCCCAGCCGGCGTCGCCCCAGATGCAGAGCGCCTTTCCGGCCTCCGCCCGATGTTCCGCCGAGATCACTCCGCGAACACCGTATTTCGGCAGGCCGCCAGTGGGCCATCGCTTGCGCGGTTCGATGGGCAAGCTGGTACGGCAAAGGAAGTTTACCGCCTCCTGCAAGAGCTCTGGATCGACCTTGACGGGCAACGGCGGCACGTCCGGTGGTCGAACGGACTCTGGATTCCCGTCCAGCGCTCGGATGAGAAATGCCATGTGCCCAGATTCGAGCTTCGCATACTCCTGCATCTGGCGCTGCTCCTTGCGCCGCAAGGCGGTCAGACGCTCCGCCCGCTCCCAGAACGCACTGCTCAGCTCTGCGGCGGTCAACTGCCACCTAGAGCCCTGCTTGGCGATGGGGGCTGGTGATTCCAGCGAAAGCAGCGCCATCGTCTTCTCGATGCGTCCGGAACTGAGATTGATCTTGCCGAGCAATTCCGGGACGGAAAGACCGTTCGGCGCCGCTTCAAGGGTTTCGATCACCTGCCGTACTTCGTCGCGGGTCGGTAAAGCACTGGCGATGAAGTAGTCCGTGATTTCGGTGTCTTCCTCACCGCTTAACAATACACCATAGGCTTTGTCGAGCGCACGTCCGGCCCTGCCCACCTGCTGGTAGTAGGCCACCACCGAGCCCGGTGTCTGGTAGTGAATCACAAAGCCGAGATCCGGCTTGTCGAAGCCCATACCGAGCGCGGTGGTCGCCACCAGAGCCTTCACGCGATTCTCGAGCAACGACTGTTCAAGAGCCTCGCGCCGTTGTCCCGTTTGTCCGGTATAGGACTCCACCGCCAGCCCCCGCGACCGGAGCCATTCCGCCACCCGCTCTGCATCCCGGATGGTGAGCGTGTACACGATCCCGCTGCCGGGCAATGTGAGAATCTGCTGCGCAAGCCACGCCAACCGTTCCGACTGGCGGGGCAATCGGATCGTTTGGAGCAGGAGCGACGGTCGGTCGAGCTCGCCGCAAAGTCTCTTCAGGCCGGGGCCGAGCACTTCGGCAAGATCATCCATCACCCGACGGTTTGCCGTTGCGGTGGTCGCCAAAAGCCTGAGGTTTGCCGGAAGCGTCCGGGCGACCCGCTCTATCAGCCGGTAGTGGGGCCTGAAATCGTGTCCCCAATCCGAAATGCAATGCGCTTCGTCAATGACCAAAAGGCTGATGTGTTCGGCAATCCCCGCCAGCACCTCCGTGCGGAAGCGTTCATTGCCGAGCCGCTCGGGGGAAATGAGCAGGATGTCCGCTTCGTCGCGCCGCAGGCGGTCTTCCGCATCCTGCCAGTGTTCGCGGTTGTCCGAAGTGATCCTGATCGCACGAACTCCCATCCGCTCAGCCGCGGCAATCTGGTTCCGCATTAGGGAGAGTAGCGGGGAGATGAGAAGCGCGGGTCCTGCCCCAGCCTCCCGCAGCAACTTGGTCGCGATGAAGTAAACGAAGCTCTTACCCCATCCGGTCCTCTGCACGACGAGGAGACGGCCGCGGCCTTCCACGACGTGCCGAATCGCCTCCTCCTGCCCTTCGCGAAATTCGGCATGGCATTGCCTCGTGCCGACTCTCAGCAGTTTCAAAGCGCGGGGGAGGTCGTGGGTCACGGGCTTCTTCATCGGCACCACCTAGTGGCGCTCATGATGCACTAAGGGTGGGTTCGCCGCCAGTCCATTTGTGGGCCTTGCGGCGCGGCGCCTTGCCCGCCAGTGCATTCAATCTGCGCCGCCGTCACCCGCGCCGCTCGCTCAACATGCGAACTTCCAATCAACGGACTATCATGCTGGGCGTGGTCGCCTAACGGATAAAAGTCCAGAAGGTGAGTGATCCCGCACAGCGCATCGGGAGGGGTGCCGCGATGCTGAAATGCTTTTCGATTGCCGTGACGTTCTTCGTCGCCTTCGCCATCCTGTGCGGCGCTTCCACCGCTTGGGCGGACGCCGAGCACGCACCCGCCGGTGAATCCCCGCCATGCCTCGATCCTTTGCTTCTGCAGGATGTTGCTGAAACGGAAAGATACGTCCAGGGCTTCCCTTTCGCCGACTATGAGCGGCATGTCGTGCCGAGGCCGCCTTGGGCCTGCCCGCTCAAGGGATGGCTGCATTGCCTGTCCATTTGGTGGGAGACGCCCCACATCGGCCGCTTCCACATAGAGCCGCCGCCCCGCGACCTGATCAAGGGAACCTTGGCGAACGGCTTGGTTTGGGAGCCGCATGTCGTCCGCAGCTTGCAGCACTAGCGATTCGGGGTGACTTAGACAAGGACCTTCGGCGCCAGCCTTTCCCCTGCCGCGCTGGCCCCGTCCTCAAGGTACTCCGCGTCCTGGTTGACCTTCCAAACGTCGTGGCGCATCTCTCCCGCCATGATGTTCTCGACGCTGAGCATGGCGGTCATCATGGCATGATCCTGGTTGTTGTACTTGTGCATGCCGTTGCGTCCCACCAGATGCAGCCCTGGGCAGTGCGCCGCGATGAAGCGCCGCACCGTCGCCACCCGCTCGGCATAGCCGTCGTCGTACACGGGATAGGCCTTGGGCTGGCGGACGACGAAGCCGCCCTGCACATCGCCCGGCTGCGCCAAACCAAGTTGCACAAGCTCCCGCTCCGCCAGTTGGATTAGCTCTGCGTCCTCGGAATTCCAGAAGCTGCCGTCTTCAAAGCAGAAATACTCCATGCCGAAACAGGCGCCGCCGGGCGGAACCATGTCGGGCGACCAACTCCTGAAGTTCTGGATGCGTCCGACCTGCACGCCCGGATCATGGATGTAGAGCCACTGATCGTCGAACAGGCCCCGGTCCTGCAACCTCAAGCAGACGATCAGGAAATCCCGGTGGCGCAGGCTTTGGGCGGCGGCGGCCACTTCCGGCGGCGGGGCCGGTTCGATTCGGGGCAGGAGGTCGCAGATGGGCGCCGACGCGACGATGCAGTCCGCCCGATGGCGCAGCTCGCCGCGCTCTTCCGAGCGCGACACGACCTCCCAGCCCCCATCCAGCCGAATGAAGCGCTCGGCGCGGCGGCCCATTTGGATGTCTCCGCCCCATTCCGCAACTTTGCGCCCGGCGGATTCCCACATCATGCCCGGCCCTAGGCGCGGGTAGCGGAAGGAGTCGATCAAGGTCTTGGCCACCGGACGGTCCCGCCCGCCGGGCAGGAGGGCGCCCTTGAGCGCGGCCCACAGCGACAGCCCTTGAATGCGCTGCGCCGCCCAATCGGCGGATATCTCCCGGCAGTCCATGCCCCAGACCTTCTCGGTGTAGGTCTTGAAGAAGATGTGGAACAGGCGGCGGCCGAACCGCCTGCTCACCCAGTCCTCGAAGGACTTGATGTCGCCGGCCGGCAGCGCTTGCGCCCAGAGGAAGGAGAGGAAGCAAAGCGCGGCTTCCGCCAAGCCGAGGCTGCGCAACGCATTGCCGGCCTTCAATGGATAGTCGAAGAAGCGGCCGCGGTAGAGGATGCGGGATTTGCGGCGGCGCTCGATCAGGTCGTCGCCCAGAATCTCCTCCCAAAGCCGGTTCACCTGCGCCGATTTGGAGAAGAAGCGGTGCCCGCCGATGTCGCAGCGGAAGCCGTTTCTCTCCACGGTTCGGGAGATGCCGCCCAAATGCTCCGGGTGGGCTTCCAGCACCGTCACCGGCCAGCCTTGCCGAGCAAGCAGATAGGCGGCGGTCAGGCCGGCCGGCCCGCCGCCGATGCAAAGCACCCTTCGATTCCTGGACAAATCCGAACACCCCCGCCAGGCGAACTGCAACGATCGCCATTGCAATGCGCTGCTTGGCGTCGCTGGCTTGGGCGGCAGTTTCCGGGCTGGCGCGTTGCAGTGTCAAGCGGCGGCGCAGACCTGCTGCGGCCTCATCCATCCGCTGGAGGTCGAGAGCGATGCGGCGGCAGCGCCACCGTCGACCGGGAATGAAGCGGCCCCGCAATGAAATTCCGAGTGCCGAAAGCGCCGGCGAAGAACGCGGCGTCGGCAGCGTCTTGGCGCAAAGCGTCGCGGTTGAAGGCTGGGTCGGCGGAGACGCCGACGACGGTTTTGCCGCCGGCCCAGCGTTCGAATTCCTCGGCGGCCGCCACTTGGCCTTCGCTGGCAAAGTGGCGAATGGCGGCAACGCCGCCAGCGGCATCGAGTTCCAAGGCGAACACCTCGTCGCGCAAGGACAGGCCCTTGCCGGTGGCCAGAATTTTGCGGCCGTCCAGTTCAAGCATTGGGCCGTCCGCCTCGAACGTCAGTTCGTCGCCGGGCCGCACTGCAATGCCGGGAAGGCTGTGGACCACCCGCAGATCTTCAGGATTTTCATGGCTGAACCAAGGGCTGTCGAAGCGCAGCAGGGATGCGCCCATATTGTGCCGTATCCAAGGCGCCATCCCCAGCAAGTCCATCAAGGTGGGCATCAGGTCGAAATGCGTGCCAGGCCGGTCGATTTCGCCGGGTTCAACGCCGGGCCCCCAGACCGCAAACCGCAGGCGGCGTTGCGCAGCATGGAGTTTCAGCCGATCCATAACTTCGGGATCATTCCAAACATGCCCCACCAAATGGTCCGAGAACAGGGCGATCAGGGTGTTGGGAAATTGCGTCCGCACCGATTGGATGAAGTCCGCGATGAGCCGGTCCGTGCAGCGAACCGCAAAGACCAAGCTCTCCGTGTCGCCGGGCGGGCCGCAACTCGCCGAAGGAAACCCGAACGGACCGTGCGTGTCCAAGGTCAGCAGCGCCAGCGCGAAGGGGCTTGCGGCTTGCATGTCTGCCAGCTTTTCCCGCGCCAAGGCGAACAGCGAATCATCGTGCAGGCCCCAATTGGAACGAGCCCAATGGCTGCGGTAGGCTGCATTCCCGAGCTTGGATGCCAGAGATTCGAGACCGTGAAGTTCGCTGAATCCGTGCGAGACGTGGAAGCTGCCAACGCCGGCGAAGCTAAGCGTCGCGCCCTGCATGAAGACCGTTCGATAGCCATGCGCGGCCAACAGGTCGCCAAGGCACAGGACGCCGCGCATTCGCGCATCGAAGCGGTCGGTCAAAGACTGCTCCTTGGCCCCGGCCCTCATGGGCAGGCCGCATTGGGCCGCCACCAAGCCTCCCGTGGTCCAATCCGTATGGGAAATTTGGCGCATGTTCGTGAACTGCAGGCCATTACCGGCAAGCGCCGTCAGCGCCGGCGTCAAGTTTTCGCCAAAAATGTCGGCGCGGCCATAGGTCGCCTCCAACGCCTCCGCGAAGATCAGTACCAGGTTTTTCGGGCGCTCCAGGCGCACGGGCGCAACAGGAGGATTGGCCGGCTTCGGAACCAGGATGGCGTTCGCTTCGTCGATTGCCTGGTTCAGGCCGTGCCACCCAAAGGAGAGGATGGGCGCGTTTAGGCACAGGCCAGCCGCCGTCGCAATGGCGACGGCGCGGGGTCGCGGCCGGCGGCGGCTGGCCGTTAACAGGCAGGGCCAAACGCTGACCAAAAACAAATAGGCCCAAGAGCCCGCAAACAGCGGCGCGGCCACGCGCATGGCCACCTGCAAGGTCTCCAGTTCCGCGTGAAAGAAGAATTGCAGGTTGAAAGCAGTGCCCTGCACTTGCAGCGAGATCGCCAGCAACAGGTTGGCGAAAGCGGTGGCGGCGTTGAGCGTCAGCGCGGCCAGGCGGCCGGCGACGCCTTCATAGGCCCACAGCCAGCGCACCGCCGTGGCTAGGAACAGGCCGGAAAGAAGCCAAAGCAGATACAGGGCGTCGAACGCCAGCACCGTTGCCGCGGGCAGCAGGTAAAGGCCATAGTAAAGCCCGGCCAGCGCCACCTGCTTGGGCGGCGTACGCCGCAGCCGTTCCGGCAAGGCCAATGCCCGGCGCACCGAGGCCACCCCCTCCTTAACAATCCGCGCGCTTGGACGCATCACTCAAGGTCGGGCGGCCGAAACGAAAAATTCCAAGGCGCCGCCGCTTCGCTGGCCAAATTGTCATCGGTGATGATCCGCGCGGTTTCGGTTCGGGCCAGAACGCTGGCGCAGCTTTCAAGGAGGTCGGGGGACAGCAGACGCGGAAGGTTGGCGGCCAGCCAGGGCTCCGCCGGCCCGTCGAAGGGTCGGCGTCCATCAATGCGATAGGCGCGCAGGACGGCCTTGAAGTTCTCGGCATTGAACGCGACCTGCCCGTTGCCGACGGCCATGAAATTGGCAAACCGCAACCCGGAAGCGAAGCTGGCGCAGGCCGTGCGCGCCGCCGCCGGCGAGCCGGTGGTGTTGAGATAGACGATGCCGCCCGGAGCAAGGCGCGAGGCGGCCAATTCAAGGAACTGCGCAGACAGGATGTGGCTGCTGTTGGCCCGCCAATGAAAGCTGGCGTTGCTGAGTATCACGTCGTAGCGGGCATCCGTCGCCCGGCCGAGCCAACGCCGCCCGTCGTCGATGACGATTTTCACTTTGGGGTTGCCAAGCAGGGTATGCACTTCCTCATAGCGGCGCAGAACCTCCAAGTAGCCGGGGTTGATCTCGACGATGACAAGCCTCTCCAATCGCGGGTGGTGGGCAACGACCTGGGCCCAGGAGCCGGAGCCAAGCCCGATCATCAGCACGCGCCGAGGGTTCGGATGCAGGCCGGCCAAGGCGTAGGCGCGGTAGATCATGTTGCTGTCGCGGGCGAGGCCGACATTCAATTTTCCATCGTAAACGCCGGAACCGAACACCGTGCCGGCGGCGGTCACCGCCACCACGCCGGCGCGGTTCTCGACGAGCAGGGCGAAAGGATGGTCCGCGCCGCTCGGCGTCCGCCACAAAAGCCTTTCGTAAAGGGCCTCGTAACGCGGGCTGCCATAAAGGAAGGCGGCGGCGGCCAAGGCCAAGACCGCTGCGCAATGCGTGGCACCGCCGGCCCATGCGCTGCCGATGCCGCGCAACAGCAGCAGGGCGGCAGCGGCGGAAGCGATAAGCAGCAAAAGCGATGCATCCGCCACGCCCAGATATTCCAAAAATACGAATCCCGTCAGCACCGAACCCAAGCAGGAGCCGATGATGTTGGCTAGGTAAACGCGGGACACGCCACGCCCCGCCTTGGAATCCGGCGGCACCGCCGCATGGCCCGCCAGAGGCAGGACGGCGCCATAGAGGCCGGCGGTCAAGCCGGCGAAGGGCATGGCCCCAGCCACATGTCGATGTTCGGCAAACCAAGCCGCCAATGGAACATGCAAATAGGCAATCGCCCCAGCAGCAGCGACCAGCAAGCCCGCCCAACGCGCAATTCGATCACAGGCGTCGGCCGAAGTCTCCCGGCACAGGCGTTGCGCCAGCAGGGCGCCGACGGCCATCCCCGTCAAATAGATGCCGAGGAAGATGCCGAACACCGGCAAAGTGCCGCCCGTGCCGAAGGCGTAAACCCGATACCAGAGAATCTCATGGGACAAAGAGATGAACCCCGCCAGCGCGGCGCAGGCCATCGCCCAAGCAAGGGATCGGTTCACGGCCTTGTTCCGGCTTGGCGGCCTGCTTGCCGGATGGCGAGCGCCAGCAAGCCCACGACGGCGTTCATGGCCGCGGCGACCAGCACGCTGCCTCGCAGCCCAAGCGAGCCCATCAGCCAGACGCCGGTGGCGATGGCGGCCACTGCGCCGCCCAGCGTGTTGGCGAAATAAAAGGCGGAAAGCGAACGCCCGACGTTGCCGGAACGCTCCACCCCGTGGCCCACCAGCAAAGGCAAGGTGGCGCCCATCAACGCGGTGGGCGGCAGCAGGAGGCCGAAGGTTGCAAGAAACACCGCCGCCGGACCCAGAGGTCCGGTCAGTTCCCCGACCCATGCGAACAACGCCAGCGAACCCGCTCCGTAA
This sequence comes from Candidatus Azophilus sp., assembly GCA_965200465.1. Classification (GTDB taxonomy): domain Bacteria; phylum Pseudomonadota; class Gammaproteobacteria; order Pseudomonadales; family Azotimanducaceae; genus Azophilus. Next base: position 2,207,129 of record OZ241358.1, read on the forward strand.
GCGCAAATCGCGCCTTCCATGGAGGCGAAAACCGCCAGCCGATCGATGCGGGACCGGGCGGCCGCCCAGCCCCCGGCCAGGCTGCCGACGCCCAAGCCCAGCATGAAGGCGGTCACCACGACGGTGACCGACTCGACATTGAGGCCATAGATGCCGAACAGCGCCCTCTGCCACGCCACTTGGTAGATCAGCGCCGCAAAGCCGGACAGCACGAAGATCGCGGCCACCATCAGCATGTCATGCTCCGCTTGAGAGTCCGCTGAAAAACTCTGGCGTCCCGTGCGAATTTTCGGCCCAATGCCATTCGGTTTTCCAGCAGACTGTTAAACCGAATTGAGCATCATGCGGGCGATTGCCGCTCGCGCCGCGGAGGATTTTCGAAAGCGAATTGGGTCAAACGAATGTCGGGCGCAGCAGGAAACTGACCCTGACGTAGCTGCGCCCCTCATCTTGAGCGATCTCCGGTTCGGTTCCGTTGAATTCGCGCATGGCTTTGCGCATCACCGGTCAGGCCGGCCGGACCACCGCCTACAACCAGCACCTTCCTTCTTGCGGGCAAGCGAAAACTCCTTGGCTGCGCCAGTGCTTCAAGTTGGCTGCAAGAGCATGCACATCCTTGAATCCATTGGTTGGGCGCTCCAAATGATAACCCCGCCCGGCCCAACCGCCGCGCTTTCAGAGATTTCCTACAGACAAGCCCCCTGACGCACGGCAACCTGCCGTGCATCCTTGAACGAGGGAGCGCGGCGCATTCCCCCTTCAACCATGCTATCTTTCCCCGCAGCCAAGCGAGGGGCGCCCGCGCCCGCAACCGGAGGACCAGCCCATGAGCCCCCAACTCGCCAAAACAACGGAACCGGGCCACCCTGCCCGGCCCACCGCAGCGCCCTTGGCACCCGCCCCCTCAAGGCCGCCCCCGGCCAGCCAAGTGGAGGACCCGCTCTACCCCAGCTCCGACGGCCTGCCCATGGCTGAGAGCAACGAGCATTTGGGGGTGATGGTGGACGGCATATCGGTGCTGCGCAACCGCTACCGGGAGCGCACGGACGTGTTCGCGGGCGGCGATCTGCTGATGTACTACCAGCAGGGGGATCCCGCCAAGCGGGTTGCGCCGGACATTTTCGTCATCTTCGGGGTGGCGGCCGGGAGCCGCAAGGCGTACCGGCTGTGGGACGAGGGCAAGGCCCCGGACTTCGTTCTGGAGGTGGCGTCGGAATCGACTTGGCGGGAGGACGCGGGGCGCAAGCGCGACCTCTACGAGAGGCTGGGGGTTCGGGAGTACTGGCTGTTTGACCCGCACGGCAAGTTCCTGCGCCCGGCGCTGCGGGGGCTGGCCTTGGAGGGCGGCAGGTACCGGGAGTTGCCGTCGCGCGTGGAGGGCGGGGTTCTGGTGCTGCGCAGCCGGGTTCTGGAACTGGACCTGCGGGCGGAGGGGGAGCAGCTGCGCTTTCGCGATCCCGTGACGGGAGAGCGCCTGCGCACCCTTGAAGAAGAGACCGATGCCCGCCGAAGGGCGGAAGCCCGCGTTGCGGAGCTGGAGGCGCGACTTATGGCCTTGGGAGCGCCTGACCAGTAGATTCAGGTATGTGCAGCTCGCCAAGTTGCCAATCACGACCCTAAACACCCTTGCCATGCCGCAAAATCCGCATTCAGCGTCCAGCGGAAGGCATCCTCGCCGCTCCTCGGTGGCAGGCGTTGCAGCAATCCATCCTTTCCCCATGCAGCCCGATGGTGTTTAATGCAGCCCATAGGCGCTTGAGTGCTGGCTGCACCAACATCTTCAAGGCAATGGAGACCGCAAAAATGGCCTTTGCACGGGAAACCGCGGGCAAATGGCGCAAAGTGCCTGGAGCGTGGTGGTTCAAGGCGGATCTGCATATACATACGGTTGACGACCATCAAGGCGGCCGCGCGAAATTTCCGGCTGAGGTCAACGGCCTACCCGAAGAAGCGGCAACTCTTACTGCATACGCTCGAAGATTCCTGCAAAGCGCGGCGAACAACCAAGTGCTTTCCCTGCTGCTGGAAACCAAAGACGACCGGCCCTTGGTGATCGATCAGCCCGAGGACGAGTTGGATAACCGCTTTCTGTTCGAGACGGTGTTGCCGGCGTTGAAGCGGCTAAAGGGCCGCCGACAAATCATCATCGCGACCCACAACACCAACATCGTCGTCAATGGGGATGCGGAGCAAATGATCCAATTGGAGGCCACAGCGAATAAGGGACGAGTGGCATGCGCGGGCGCTATCGAGGAACCCGCGGTTCGAGACACCATCGTCCGAACCGTGGATGGCGGTGACGAGGCGTTTCGGCTGCGGCGGATCAAGTACGGTTTCTGAGGTTGCTTAAGATGGAGTGGCTTGAAGTACTCAACTGCATTGAAGAAGGCGAAGGGCGAACAACTGAACTTAAGCGCGGCCTCGGTGATTTATCGGCCATTGGCCGGGTGATCTGCGCCTTCGCCAACACCGAAGGCGGCATCCTCATTTTGGGCGTCGATAATGACCGGGCAATTGTCGGAGTTCAAGAAGGCGCCGAAAAGGTTCAGGAGCGCCTGACGGCATTTCTGCAAACCGGGTGCAGCGCCCCTGTCTCCGCCCACGGCGGCAGACATCAGGACCTTAAGGGATGGGTGCATTGGCTGGAAGTCCCCAAGCAGCGCGGATTTGAGCCGTTGCGCTACGACGGTCGTGTATGGGTGCGCCGCGAGCGCAGCAGCGTTGAGCCATCGCCAACCGAACTACAGGAACTCTACAACGCCTTCGGCTACATTCTAACCGAGGATCGGTCAATACAGGCGGGCACTGCCTCGCACATCGACCTGCTGAAGTTCCATTCCTACCTCAAGGCGCTTGGGCTTGATGCCGAGGAGGACCCTCAACCCGATGATGAGGACGACCTTCGCAACCGCGGCGTACTGACGGAAATCGGCGGCGCTCTGCGCCCTACCCTGTATGGCGCACTCGCCTTTGGCAAGATGCCGCAACGCTATCCGCAAACGCAGAATTTTCGCGTTGATTGCGTGGCTTATGAAGGCGACGATCGAGCATCCTCCGTGCTGCAAGTGGCTGAAATCACTGGCTGCATCGATGAGCAAGTGCAGCGGGCGATAGGCTGGTTTGCGGGGCTTGGGCGATTCGAATCCTATCAAGGCCTGATGCGCAAAGATCGCCCGTTGCTTCCGCAACCCGCGATTCGGGAGGCGCTGGTCAACGCTGTCGTGCATCGAGATTACGCCGTTATTGGCTCCAAAGTGTTGTTCGAGGTCTTTTCCGGTCGCGTCGATGTCACGAGCCCGGGCGGCTTGCCCAACCAAATGAGCGTCGCAAGCGTGCGCGCCGGCGCCCATCCTCGGTCCCACAATGAACTGTTGGCAAACTGCATGCTTGCTTTGGGGTTCATGGAAAAGCGAGGGCGCGGCTGGCCGGTGATGCGCAAAGCCATGCGCGAGTTCAACGGAACCGAACCGGAGATCGCTCAAGATGAGGAGCGCAGCTACGTCAGGGTCAGTTTCCTGCTGCGCCCGACATTCGTTTGACCCAACTCACTAATGAACGCAAAAGCTCCGCTGCCACGCCGGCCCACGCATCAATGCCCCATCAATGCCCAGGGATGGTCAAGACGCTGATTGCAACGGCGATTGATGGTCTGATTGCCCGCAGCGCGGATTGGAAACGCAAAATCACCGCGCACTCGGGCGCAAACCCCGGGGCATCTCCGTTGCCGACGGCAAGCCCTCCGTTGTTCTTGGCGGCGCTGTCCGCCGTGCTGCTCGCTTTGGGCTGGGCAGTGTTCGTCTCACCGAGAGCAACGTTCGTCACCGTCGCCCCGGGCGACTTTTTCCAGTTCGCGGACCTCATGCACCGCATGGACAGCGGGCATGCGCCCCATGTTGACTTCCATGCGCCCATGGGATGGCTGGCCTTCTGGCTCCCGCATCTTGGGCGCATGGCGCAGGGCGGGTTCGCCGGCGCCCTGGAGTTCGCCGACATGCTCATGTTGGGAGCGCTCTTGCCGCTGGCGGTTGCGGCTCTTGCACGCAGGGCGCCCAATGGCGCATCCGTTTTCGTTTTGCTGGCCTTATTCGGAATCGTAGCCGCTCCCTGGCGGCTCGGAGAATCGGGCTGGCAAGCGGACCCCGGGCTCCACTACAACCATTGGGGGTGGGGTTTGCTGACGGTTCTCATGCTGTTCGGGCTGCCGGGGACGACCACTGGCGGCCGGCGGTTCCTTGTTGATGCCGCCGCCATCGGCGTCCTGCTTGCCATGCTCTTCTTCTTGAAAATCACCTACTTTATTGCCGGCTTGGGCTTTGTTCTGCTATTCGGGGTCGCACTAGGCGAATTTAGGCGGGCAAGCTATGCAGGGCTGACCATCTGGGCCGTCTGCGTTCTGGGAATGCAAGCCACGGTCGGCTGGGTGGACGACTACATTGGGGACATTCTCCGCACCGTTGAAATAAGCCGCTCCGCATTATCTGAAAACACCGGGTTCCGCTCCATAACCATTGCCCGCGTCCTGCACGACGCGTATGGCGACGCCGCCTTGGCGGTAGTGGTCTGCGCTGTGGCGGCATTTGCGGGAATGCTCTCTCTGCGCATGGCGCTACACGCTGCCTTTGCCGTTGCCGCCTGCGTGGCGGTCATGACGCAGAATGCCTCCAATCCGCTAGTCATGTTCGCCCTCGTCTCTTTCTTCGTTCGGCTGGCCACTGAGTGTCCACCCAAATCCACCATCAGGCGGCTGGCCCTGCTTGCCATGACTCTGCATTTGCTTCCGACGCTCTCAAGGCAGATGCTGGCAAGCGCAGTCTTCGTTTTGGGAACATCCGGGGGCTTCCCCCAGTTCGCCGCAGATCTGCCAAACATGGAGGGCGTTTGGTTCGGGGGACCAACCCGCGCAGTAAACGCTTTCGCCGAGGGCTTCCCACGGTGGAAAAGCCAAGCAGATGCCTTCAACTGGTCTCGCAAACACAGATCTTTGGGCTCCGCACACCTTTCAACATCGGAGTATCTGGAAACCCTGCGCAGGGGAATTGCCCTGCTGTGCGCAGAAGGCGCTGAGGAAGGCCGCGTCATGACGTTCGATTTCGCCAATCCTTTCCCGGCCCTGATCGGCGCTCCATCGCCGAAGGGCGTTCTGTTCAGCTTATTCGTCAACCGGCAAGTGGACCGCCGAACCGCCGCCGAACCGGAATTGGTTTTCGGCGACGCGCAATGGCTGATGGTCCCCCGCTTCCCCTACAAACAGGAAACAAGCCGATTGCTCGCCGACGCTCAATCCAAACGCCTTGCCTGCGAGTGGCAGCAAGCGGCGGAGAATGAACACTGGCGGCTGCTGCGCCGTTCCGACGAACCACTGAGCTGCCGGCCACAGCCATGAGCTCCTCTCTTGCACTTTTCGCTTATCTTTTCGGGGGGCACTGACGAGATGTCCGAGTTGGGAGATGCTGGCCGAGGCGATTGCTCTTGGCCCACGCTGACGGCGGCCACTGGCTGCCTGCTGGCCCTGGCTGTCGTCCTGTTCGTGCTGCCGGCGGCCACTTACACCGCCAAGGTTCCAAACGACATCTTCGCTTTTTTTGACGCCATGCACCGCATGCGCATGGGCCAGTCTCCCCATGTGGACTTCCGCACCCCTATTGGATGGCTTGTCCATGGACTGCCTTACCTGGGATATTTGGCCGTTGGCCAGTTCGGGGGCGCCTTGGAATTCGGCAGCGCCGCAATGCTCGCAATCCTGCTGCCGTTGGCCGCCGTGACGCTGCATGGCCGCGCCCCCACCGGGCCGAGCCTCCTGCTCCTTTCGGCACTGTTCGCCATGGTCGCCGTGCCTTGGCCGCTGGGGGAATCCGGCTTCGTCTCCACGCAAGTTGCATATCACAACCGATGGGGATGGGCGCTGCTGACGGCGTTGCTGCTGTTTGGCCTGCCGGCGACGGGGAGGAACGAGCAAGGGCAAATCGCCTTCCGACGGAAATTGGATTCAGCGGCCATCGCCGCCCTGCTGTCCTTGCTGTTTTTCGTAAAGGTCACCTATTTCGCTGTTGGCCTTGTCTTCGTCCTGTTGTTTGGCGTCGCATTAGGACGCTTCCGGCGCACAGGCGCTTGGGGGTTGACGGCCTTTCTTCTCGTGGTCCTAGGGGTGCAAGCAATCGGCGGCTGGGTGGACGACTATATGCGAGACCTATTGCGCACGCTTGAGGTGAGCTCTGAACCGGGCGCGGAGGCCCGTGACGAGATGCTCGGCATCTCAAACGTTCTGCATGCAACGTTTGGCTTTCTTGGCTTGGCCGCAATGGCCTGCGCAATAGCAGGGCTAAACAGGCGGCTCTCTGTGCAGGACATCCTGTTGGCCGCATACGTTTTGACATCCTGCGCCGCCTTGGCGACTCAGAACACCAACTATCCAGACGTGCTGTTCGCTTTATCAGCCCTATTCATTTGGATGACGGCCCTTTGTCCCCGCGGCTCCGTCCATCGCCGGTTGGTCACAGCCGCCATGTGGATATTCCTGCTGCCCATGTTCTCCCGTCAGTTGCTGGCGACCGCTGTGTTCCTCATGGCCGCCCACGGCGCCTGCCCTGGCTGCGCATCCGGGCTGCCGCGCATGGAAGGAGCTTGGTTCGGCGGGTTGGGCAGCGCCAACGCCTTCGATGCCGGGGTTTTGCAAATGCCATCTCCACAGGATGCCCTCCTATGGTCCCGTCGAAACCCTCTTCACAGCCACATGGACCTTTCGAACGCCGAATATCTTCACACGCTGAAAACGGGCTTGACGCTGCTCAAGGCTGCCGGCCACGAAAACGACCCCGTGGCAACAATGGATTATGCGAACGCTTTCCCGGCGCTGCTGGACGTCCCATCGCCTAAGGGGGCGCTGCTTTACTTGCATGTGGGCAGGCATGTAAACCGCCGCACCGCAGCAAACCGGGAGCTCGTATTCGGGGACGCAAATTGGTTGATGATTCCCAAGTTTCCCATTGCGCACGAAACCACAGCTCTCATTTTGGAGGTGCAGGCAGCTCACCTTAACGCCGATTGGGGGCTGGTGGCGATGAACGAACACTGGCGGCTTCTGCGCCGTTCCAACGAACCTCCAGAATTGGAATAGCGCCGCAAGCTCGAAAGAATGTTTGGCTGTGCAGAGGGTCAAGCCTTTGGGCGCTCCACGGGCAGGGCGATGTAGTCGTGGCTCGACACCGGGCGAACCTTGTAGCCAAACACCTCGATCAGGCGCCAAGTGGCGTGGATCCTCTCCAAATCCTGCGGCGACGCCGGCACATTGTAGTTCCACCAATTCGGTACGCCCGGATAAGATTTTCCGCCCAGTATCTCGATCAGGATGACAGGCTTGCTTGCGCGAATGAGGTTTGCGGCGCCGGCCAACACTTCGTTCTCGTAGCCCTCCACATCGATCTTGATCACCGAGACGTTCTCGAACCCGAAGCTGTCCAAGGTCCGAAGCTCCGCTTGCTCTCCGCCGGCGCCGATTTGCACGCCGCCCTCGTAGTACCCGTCTCGGAGAGGATTCATCTCCACAATTCCCGATTCCGCACCGATTGCGTATCTTAGAGGGACGATGTTGCCGAGCTCATTGAGGGCAATGTTGTGGCGCAGTTCCCGATAGACCTTGCGTTGCGGCTCGAAGGCGTAAACACGGCCATGTGGCCCGATCAGCCGGGCCATCAGCATGGCGTGGGTGCCGATGTACGCCCCAACATCCAGCGCTACCGTCCCCGGAACTACATGGTCTGCAAGGCTTTGGATGACATGCGGTTCCCAAATCAAGCCCGTTGCTATGTATTCCTTGATGGGATCGATCGGCGGCGCCTCTATGAGGAAGCGGCCTACGTAGGGCGTTTCCCACCAAATTGACAGACAGTGAAAGAATCCCCTGAGCGGACACTGCCACGGCAGCTTCGGCACTCGATAACGCTCATATTCCGAAAACGGAAATTCGCTGACGTACTTTTCCGTATCATCGGTGTCATGCAGCATGAGCGGCGCGACGCGCGGTTGTTGAGGCGTCGCTGCCGCAGCGTCAGCCGGCACCTTCTGCGCAGCAGCCAAGGGATGGAGCATTGCCCAGAAGATCGCCACGGCCAGTAGCAAAAGCCTTTCCATATTGATTCTCCCAATGCTGTCGGTCGAACAGTTTGTTGAAACGGCAAGGCGCCAAGCTAACTGCCACTGCACGGCGGCATCGGCGGGCGGTCGGCGCAGGCGGGCGAATCCGCTTTGCATTGCCGGGCTTCCTGCCGCTCATTGAACAGAATGACTTCCTTCCACAGGTAGCAGCGGTCGCGGCTGCCGAACTTATCGGTGCCGGCAACAGCTTGGCCGATGGTGATGCCGGCGATGTCGTAATCCGGCAGGGGCGCAGTCAACAGGCACTTGCCGTCAAACCTCACCCCTCGGGCGCCAAAACGAAATTCTCGGTCCACAAAGCCTAGCGCCTTGCGATGTTCGGGAAGGTCGCTTTTGGCGGCGGGTTCGATGTGCAGGATGAAAAGCGGCCTCGTGTCCATCGGGCGGCATTGATCCTTCGCATAAATCAGCAAGCGTTCTCTGAGACGGACGTTGTAGTTCGAGCGGACGATGAGCGGACCAGCCATTGCCGATCGGTAAAGCTCTCGATACGGCTCAATATCGACCTTGTCCGCCAGCGAAAGGTCGAGAGCCACCACGCTCATGACGGTGTTGTTGTAAACCTTGAAATCATAAATGGACGGTCCGAGGGTCCCCAGCGTCGCACCGGAGGTTTTGTATCGACGGTGGTTGGTGATGTGGAAATCCGCATGCTGGTCGAAATTCGCAAGTATTCTCTGCCGGTCCGCTTGCGGCAGAATGCTTGAGTTCAAGTTACCGAAGGCGATGTCCACGGAAATGGATGGTTTGGGATAACGCTCAAGCAAGTATTCAAGCCCTTGGCGAAACGTCAGCTCATAGTAGTCCATGTCATATTGGGTGCGAAGACGCTCCGGCGTCGTTCTATCCACCAGGAAATTGAAGTAGAGGGCTTGGTTGGGATGCATCGCCGCCATCTGCGCAGCCGTTGCGATCAACCCCCCGCCGGCCAAGCCGAAGACGGCCAAGCGCAGGCGCACGTTTCCGTTGGCGATGGAGAGCAGCCAAGAGAGCCCAATGGCGGCCAGCAGAACCAACGGCGCATATAGAAAGTACAGCTGCCGCCAGCCGTTGTATAGGTTGGAGCTAAACAAGACGACAGCAGCCAAGGGAAGCGCGAAGCACACTGCTAGAAGCAGCTCAAACCGTGCCGCGCCCTTGCCTAGGGCGGCCTTAGGCTGCGTCAATGCTCGGCGCAAAACGTGCAATAGGCCGATGCCGCCGAGCAGAAGCGCGACTGGCGGGGTGGTTACGGAAATCCAAGTCGGAATGTAGTGGGGCGGGATGTCTCCGCCAACAAACCATTCCCCTTGGAACAAGGAACTGATCATTTGTGGGTGGTCCGCCATGTGCACGAAGGCTTCGGCAAAGTGCCCAAGCGGGTCGCTCCAAAGGTAAGGCCAAGTGGCGTAGAGAATGAGAGCGCTCGCTGCGGCGAATAGCCCAGCAGTGGCCAGAATGCGCTTCCTTTCCCGCCAATCCGTGGCTTGCAGCAGGTCGAGTGCGCGCATGCCAACAACGGCGGCGAACAGCATCAGGCCGAGAATGCGGATGTTGGTGAGAACGCCAACGGCCATGCCGCAGGAGATGAAGGCGGCGAAATCGTCCTTCCTGAATGCCCGATGAATCAGAAACAGGACGATCATGAACATGCTGAGGAACGGCACGTCCTTGGTGTTGATGAAGGAGTGGGCGTACAGGCGCGGATGCAACAGGAACAGAAGCATGGCGAACAGTGCCAAGACGCGGCCGCCGTGCATTCGGCGCACCAGCAAATAGCAAAACAAACCGCCCACCAAAAAGAACAGATGGGTCAGGATGTGGCGGGTGAGATGAATGCTTCGAGAATCCTCCAAGCCCAGCATGAGTTCGACGAACAGCAGCGGCAGTTCGAACGCCACGCCATAGGTTCGATCATAGTGTTGCAGCAGGGCGTCGTCGGCCCCGATCATGTAGGCGGCGGTTACTGCGGCCAGGGCGCGCTGCACGGACTCGTCAAAGGCCACTCCATAATCATCAACCAGCAGAACGCCCGCCAGCGCTAAGAGCGCCAAGAGCATGAAGACGCCAAACCTGGCCATCGCTTCGCTAGCCCTTGCCCAGCGCCTTGGCCATGAGTTGGGCGGCCTCGCGCCCTTGCTTGACGGCGTAGTTGGTGCCTCGGTCTTGGGGATAGATCTGCGCCATGCTGGCAATGAACAGGTTGCGCAGCGGCGTCTGCGCGGACGGGATCAGCCGGCGGTAGCCCCGCACCACCACTGGCTGCGCATAGCGGGCGCGCCAGATGTGGGAGGCGAGAACGCGCTCGTCTTCCAGGTCCGGAAACATTCGCCGCAAGTGCGTCAGAGCATGGGCCGTCGCCTCTTCGTCCGGCATGCGATAGAAGGGGTCGCTGTCCGGGCAATACCGGGATAGATAGACGATGTGGCGGCCGGCGTAGGAGGCGGCGGGTTCGAAGTTGGTGTGCTCAATGACCGCCACGAAGGGGAAGTTCGGATCGTTGACGTTCAGCCAATAGATGTCCGAAAGGCTGCGCTCCAGCTCCAGCACCACGCACATGTTGGCCAAGTAGCGAATGCGGCGCAGCCCGGCCGCATATTCATCCGCCTTGCGCGAGGCCGCCATCAGGTCGGCGATGATCGGCAGCGCCGGAGTGGCGATGACGCCATCAACGGCCACCGTTCCTTCCCCTGTGCATACTCCCACCACCCGCTGGCCGTCCATTTCCAGCCCAGTGGCCGGCCTGTTCAGTTGGATGTCGCCGCCCTGGGAGCGGATGGCGGCAACCAAGGCGTCCGCCAAGGCCGAGAACCCCCCCTGATAGTAAGCCAGTTGCTCCTTGCCGCTGCCGTCGCGGCTGCTGCCGCGCAGCTTCAGTTTGTTCCAGAACCAAATGGCCGCCACCTCTTCCGCCAAATCGCCGAACTTGCCTTGCAGCAGGGGCGCCCAAACCACTTGATAGGCGCGTTCGCCGCCCAGCTTGCGCAGCCAATCGGCGGCGGCGACCTCCTCCAAGCGGCGCCAGTTGCGAATTCTGCGCACCCATAGAGCCAGCAAACCCAAGCGGATGCGGCTGGCCAGCGGCAGCGGCGAGAAGCGCAGCAGGTCCACGGGCGTGGACAGCTTGAAGAAGTCGTGGGCGTAGTACAGGCCGGTGCGGGACGGGCGCAGCGCCACCTTGCGCGATTGGCCCAGTTCGTCAATCAAGCCCATGATATGGACATCGCTGGCGAACCAGTGGTGATAGAACTTTTCAAGGCGCTCGCCCTCGGTGGCGAAGCTGCCGGCCAAGCCGCCCACTTCGCCTTCGCTTTCCAAGAGCATGGCGCTAATGCCGCGCCGGCCAAGTTCATAGGCCGCCGCCAAGCCGCAAAATCCCGCCCCTATCACCGCGACCTTGGGGCTTGAGGCTGTAAACTGGGCCAAGATGTCGTCCCCCAACTGCGGCGGCCGGAACCACGCCGGGCGGGAAGCCAGCGAGTGCTGCCCAGCGGAGCGGTTCATAGCGGATCTGGGGTGCTATTTTAGTTGAATTGGAGCCCTGAACGAAACGTTCCTCTTGTGAGCAAGCCCTTAAACTCACCCATCTCCATGCTGCTGTTGCTTGCCGGCGGCGCGGCTATCTTGGCCGCCTGCGGATTGGGCGCTGCATCCTTGGCCGATGCGGATTGGCTGCACAGCGCGGTGGGTGCATTCGTCCCCAGTGGAAAGGCCGCAAGGCTGCATTGGATGGGTGACGCCCAGATCGCCGCCATCCTGCGGGAAAGCACAGCGACGGCGCTGGCGCTTGGGGCGGTGCTGCTCGCGTTTCGGCGTCCCTTGGCGCGCGTTCTGGCTGCCGAACCCAAGATCGAGGATGCTGGCAGTCTTGGTTGGGCCGAAGCCGCAACGGCCGTCTGCGTCTTCGCCGCCAGCGTGGCCCTGGCGGCGCGCAATCTGAATGTGCCCGTTCGCTCCGACGAGGCTTACACCATGACGCAAGCCAGCACCGAAACGATTTGGACCATCTTGAGCAACTACGAACCACCCATTCACATCCTCCATACCCTGATGTCTTGGACTGCCCATCAGTGCCTCGGGGCAAGCCCGGCGGCGCTGCGCACTCCGGCGTTTTTGGCGGCCTGCCTGACGCTGCCGGCCCTTTGGTGGTTTGTGCGCCGGGAGTTCGGCTGGCTGGCTGCGGCGTTCGCCGTCGCCTTGGTGGGCACGTCGCCGTTCTTCATCGAGTACGCCACCAACGCCCGCGGCTATTCTCTGTCGGGCCTGCTGTTCATGGCCTTGCTGCTTTGCGGGCAGGGGCTGGCGCGACGTCCGAACAGCCATCTCCTGTGGGGGTTGTTCGCGGCGGTGACCGCGCTTGGGCTCTTCAACCATCCCATCATGGCCTTTTCGGCGGCAGTTGCGACAGCCTGGATGCTGCTGGTGCGGTGGCGCGAACAAGGCCCTGCCGAAATCTGGCCGTTCGTTGCCAAAGGCGCAGGCTACTGCGCTGCAGCCGCGGCCCTTGCTTTGATCCTCTACGCGCCGGCCCTGAGCGTCTCCGGGGTCGATGCAGTGTTCTTCAATGTGGTCGTGGCGCCCCAGGAAGAGGGGCGGACAGGCTTCTGGGCAGCCTTGACCAACGCGCCTCGGAGTTACCTCTGGTGGCACATGGCGACGCCCATCTGGGCGCAAGGGGCGCTGCTGCTGGCCCTGCTGTTTGGTGCAGCGGCGCCTTCGGCGCCCTCCGGGCAGCGCGGCGTCCTGGCGCTCGCCACCCTGTTGGGAACGGCGGTGCTTTTGGCAATGAAGCCGGTTGCGCTGCGCGAGCGCGACACCATCTTCCTGCTGCTGGCGGCCATGATGATAACCGGCACCGGCACCGCGCTGCTGGCCAAAGTCGCATGGGCGCAGCTTTGCTCCCAAGCTGGCCTTGCCGGACGCTGGATCGATCCGACGGGCTTCGGCGCGGCTGCGGTCTTGCTGGTTGCAAGCGGCTTCGCCTATTGGGCGACGCGCCCTGGCGTGACCGAGCGCTTCGCTTGGGAGACGGGCTATGCGCCCAACACCTCGGCGCTGGCAGCCGGCATCCATGAGAAGCTGCGGCCCGGCGACTATGTTTTCGGAAATTTTCCGTCCATACGCCCGGTCGTGTTCCACCTGCAAAGAATGGGACGCGAGCTGAACGAAATGCCCTCTTCCCGCCGCCTTGGAGGCTTGTCGTATCAGGTTGGCGGGCCGCGAGCTGGGCATCCGGCGCGTTTTTTCCTGGTTGTGGATGGTGCAGGAGACCGCAGCGCCGGGCCTCTCCACGGCAGGCCGTTCGACGAACTCCGCCCCCATCCCCACCTGCAATTCAGCGATCACGCGCACGAGGTGGCGGCCGGAGGCGGTGAGTTCCCGCCTGGTGCAAGGGCCTACCGTTGCCTTCTCTAGGTAGGCTGAAAGATGCCGGCCTGAGCCGCATCGCGCCTTGGAAGATGGCCGAAACCATGAATCCAGTTGCGATGCGCGGCGTCGCCAACTGTTCGAACCTCAAGCAACCCAGCCCGGCGAGCCGGTCTGGCGGCTTTCTCCCACGGTATGGCGTCGTTACGAACTGCGCTCGATGCATTCCACCAACCCAGCTAGGTCGCAGACGACTTGCGTTCCGTTCTCTGGGGTTTTTGCCGCATCAAGGGCGAGTGGTGCCGGAACTGAGGGCCATTGACGTTCAAATCTGCCGGGCATCTCCGTTCGCGAACCAGACCGCCCGATGTGGAACCATCCCGCACCGCTGGGTCTCTACTAGCCAGTCTTCGACTATCCACTTGCCGCCTTCCCAGTGGTCGGGATTCCATTTGTCCTTTTTCATGCTTGTTCCCCTAGTCGTGTTGCGGCTATTGCCACATTGGGAATGCTTCACTTCGCCTTCATACCGAACCGTGTTTTCTTGGCTGTTAACGACGGTTGCCGTCTTGGTTGCATCTTCCCGAAAGGTCAACTTGTCGCCCTAAGGCCTAAGCGCCGCTCCCCGAGCAGGCGGCTGTGTCGAGCATGGCCCTCAATCGACCAGCGGCGAGATCTTGGGCGTTCGTCGGCTGCTGCGCAAAACCCCCGTTTCGGGCACGTCCTGACGATGGACGCACTGCACAGCTGCCCGGAGACAGCCCGCCTCGTCGCGGCGCTTGGGGCCGACTGCTCCATGCCGGTCAAGGAGAACCGGAAAACACTGCTGGAGGACGTCGAACTGCTGGACTGGGACTCGGCGGCGGAGTTCACGACCTCCGGGAAGGGCCACGGATGGACCGAGGCCCAGCGCTGCCGCGCTATCCCGCGACCCGGCGCTCCGGACGTTCCCGAAACGGCTTCATCCCAAACATTAGACAGGCGGCGCCGGCCGGGGTGAGCACCGCGCTGACCAGGGCGAGGGAGTAGCGCAGCGCCGCATCGTCCCGAAAGACATAGTCGTTGAGGAGGGCCACCAAGGCCGGACCGATGGTGTAGGCCGTCAGCACCGACGCGAGCATGAAGATGGCGGTGACCTGGGCGCGCAGCCGGTTCGGCGCCATCAGTTGCAGCAGCGTTGGCGGAAACGCTTGCGGAAAGGACAGGGCGAAGCTGGTTGCGGCCAGCAGGGCGATGGCGGTCAGCGGGCCGGGCGCCAAGGGCGTGAGCACGGCCAAGGGCGTCATGACGAGGCCGCCGATGACGGCGGTGCGCATCTCCCCGTCCCGATGGCCCTTGGCGACCAGCCAGGTGGCGACCCAGCCGCCGGCGTAGGGGCCGGCTGCGCCGAACACCAGCAGGATGAGGCCGTAGATGAGGCCGGCGTCCGCGATGTCCAACCCGTAGCTGCGGCGCAGAAACTCCGGCGTCCACACCATGTAGGCGGTGATGACGGTGCCCAGCAGCCCGAAGCCGGCGAAGTGGGCGGCGACGAAGCGCCGGTTGCGGCGAAAGAAGGCAACCACCTCCGCCACCGGAACGGCCTTGACGGGAGGCGCTGCCCGCGGCGCTTCATTCTCCGCCTGCACCCCAACCCGAGGCGGCAAACGCTGGGCTGCAAGGGCGGCGTTGCCGATGGCTTCCGGCGTGGGGAACCCTTTCGATGCGCCGGTCGCCTCGGCCGGCCCCTTGGCGCCGGCCGGTTGTTCGGAACGCGCCGGGCTTGGGGGTTCGACAAGATGGTCGCGGCGCTCCGGCTCGCGCACCGTGGCCATCCCGGCCAGCACCAAGATCCCCGGCAGGGCCACGGCGAAGAAGGTCAACTGCCAAGGGAACAGGGTGCCGATGAAAGGCACCGTCACCGGCCCGGCGTCGCTGACTAGGCGCACCACGGCGCTGCCGGCGATCATGGCGAGGCCGGCCCCCAGGTAGAGGCCCATGGCGTAAACGGCGATGGCCCGGGCCAGCTTGTGCGGAGGAAAGTAGTCCGCAATCATCGAATAGGCCGCCGGGGACAGGGTCGCCTCGCCCACCCCCACTCCCACACGGGCGGCGAACAGGCCGGCAAAGCTCTTCGCCAAGCCGCAGACGGCGGTCATCAGGCTCCAAAGAAACACGCCCACGGAGATGATGGCGCGACGGCTGCGTCGGTCCGCCAGCCGGGCGATTGGCACGCCAAGGACGCTGTAGAAAACGGCGAACGCAAATCCGGCCAGCAGGCTGATCTGCGTGTCGGAGATGCCCAGGTCGCGGCGGATGGGCTGCACCAGCAGGCTCAAGATCTGCCGGTCGATGAAGGCGACGGTGAAGGCGAACGTCAGCACGACGACGACGTACCAAGGGTAGAAATCACCCTGGTGGCGGGGGCTACGTCGCATGGACGTCCAAAACGAACATCGCCCTTCGCTCAACCGAACCCATGTTCGGCTGCCCGCACCCGCAACTGGGCCTTTGGACTGTCTTCAAGATTTCGCACCCAAGCAGCATTCACAGCCATGCAGTGATTGATTGCAATGCAGTCAAAGCCGCCGCCCGAAGCAGCGAACTGTACCACCAGTGCAGGAAGCGCCATAGCCTAGCACCCTGAAGTCCTGAACCCCGGATAAGCATCGCCCGGCCCGCCGCCAGCGGCCCCTGGGCCTTCGTAAGTCCCGCAACCATGCAATCGCCGGGAAAACCTTGCACGGTGCGCCTTGCAACGCGCTGCAACGATTCCTTAAGCGGGGATTGGGGACCGAAGTGGATCAGCGGTCGGCCCGATGGTCTGCTAGTTTCTCCGAGGCGCCAAAGCGTCAATTGCGTCGGCCGCTATGCCGTGCGCCGCCGAGTGCGCAGTTCTTCGGTGGCTTGAACGTCCACCTCGCCCGCCTTGATGACCACGCCGTAGATGGTTGCGGCGGCTTGCGCCGACACTCGTCCGTCCAGCACATCGTCGAGCACACGCTCTGGATTCCGCTCGGTCGGCGGGCCGTGGCCGCCGCTGCCGGTGGTCCACAGGTCCATGCAGTCCCCGCAATGCAAGGTCAGCGAACCCTTGGAGGGCAAGGGCGCGGGCGGTTGCCCCGCTCTGGCCAAGGTGGTGCGGCAGAGCGGGCCGCAGCGCCCGCCGAGCAGCCCCCAGGGCGCGAAGCGGTGCCGGTCCCGGCGCACGGTGGCGGCGCCCTCGCCGCCGCGCCACTCGAACCTAGTGTGGTAGCCAAGGCCGCCGCGCCACTTGCCGGCGCCGCCGGAGTCCCGCCACAACTCCACCTGATGGAACAGCACCGGCAACTCCGCCTCGCTGGTCTCCACCGGCATGTGATAGACGTTGGAGGCGTCGTGGTCGGTCACGTCGATGCCGTCCTTGGTGGCTCTGGCGCCCATGCCGCCCATCCAGGGGCCGCCCACAGTGGCCACGATTCTGCGCCCCGTCTCCGGGTCCCAGGCGCCGACGTGAATCAGGGAGCTTTGCCCGCAGTGCGCCGCCGTCATGCGCTCCGGGACGGCTTGCGCCATGGCGCCGAGCACCGTGTCGATCACCCGCCGCAGGCACACCGAGCGGGCGTTGATCGGCGCTGGAAAGTCGGGGTTGACGATGGAGCCCGGCGGCAGATGCACGCTGACCGGGCGGTAGCAGCCGTCGTTGTTGGGGGCCGAATCCCCGGTGAGCGCCCGCACGGCGTAGTACACCGCGGAGATGGTGGAGGCCGGCACGTTGTTGATGGCGGTCTTGACTTGGGGGGCGGTGCCGGTGAAGTCGAAGCGGATGTCGGACCCGCGCACTTCAATGCGCAGCTTGAAGCGCACCGGCTCGGCGTCCGGGCCGCTGCCGTCGTCGTCCATGAAGTCCTCGAATTCGTAGTCGCCGTCCGGAATGCGCTCGATCTCCCGGCGGGTTAAGCGTTCGGCGTAGTCGAGCAGCGCGTTGACGGCGGCCTCCACCGTCGTCCGGCCCCAGCGCTCGAACAGGGCGGCGGTGCGCTCCACGCCGGTTGCGCAGGCGGCGATCTGGGCGTTCAGGTCGCCGCGCATGTTCTCCGGCGTCCTGCTGTTGGCGAACATCAGCTCCAGCAGGTCCGCATTGCGCCGGCCGCCAGCTGCCAGCCGCACCATCGGCAGCCGCAGCCCCTCCGCGAAATGATCATGCACCTGCACGGCGGTGCTGCCGGGGACGCTGCCGCCGATGTCCTGATGGTGGGTCATGGTCACCACGTAGCCCACCAACTCGCCCTTGAAGAACACCGGCGAAGCCACGGCGAAGTCCGGCAAGTGGGTGCCGCCGGCGTAGGGGTCGTTGATGGCGTAAACGTCCCCCGGCTCGGCGACGCCTTCGGGATAGGCGGCGGCGAAACGCCGCCCCAGCTCCGCCAGAACGCCAAGATGGATGGGAATGGCCACCGCCTGGGCCGTGGTTCTGCCCTGCCGGTCGAACACCGCGGAGGTGGCGTCCAGGGATTCGGAGACAATGGTGGAGTGCGAGCTCTTCAGGATGATGAGCTGCATCTCCGCCGCCACGCTGTCCAGTTGGCCGCGCAGCACCTCCAGCGTGACCGGGTCGATGCGCGCCTGCTCGTCCTGTGCGTTCATTGGGAATCCTCGCTTAAACGCCCTTCGGCCTCGGCTCCAAGCCGCCGAACAGCCGCTCCAAGTGGGCGGACGGCAGCGGCTGGGTGCGTTTGGACACCGCCCAAGTGACCGCCACGGAGATGATCTCCCCAATGGAGGCGCAGGACCAGGGGTTGCCCGCCTCCTGCGCCAGCCAGTCCGCCGCGGTGCGCAAGGCGCCGGCGGCGAACCATTCGGGGTCGATCAGGGCGCCGTGCAGGACGGTGAAGACTGCGGCGCCGCTGACGAGGCCGGCGATGGCGCCGGCTCGGGTGACGCCGCGCCAAACGGCACCCACCACCAAGGGGCCGGCGAAGGCGGCCATCATGCCGCCGGTGCCCACCCAGACGATCAGCGCCACGTTGCGGTCCATCAGCCGCCAAGCCATGAAGGTGCAGATGACCATCACCGCCACCGTGGCGATGCGGCTGATGGACAGCACCCGGCGGTCCACCTGCTTGCCGTCCAGATGCCGGGCGAACTTGGGAACGTAGCTTAGGCGGTACAGGTCGTTGGCGATGATCTGGGAGCTGGACACCACCAGGCCGTCCGCAGTTGACATGACTGCGGCGAGAATGCCAACGCCCAAAAGAGCGGCCAGCCAAGCGGGGAACAGCTCCATGAACAACAGCGCCAAGGCGCTGTTGCTGCTGGCGCCCGGTTCGGTGAGCGCATCGCCCAGGATGGCCCTGGCCAGCAGGCCGCCCAGCCCCAGCATCCCCAAAGTCAAGCCGAAGGTGAAGGCCAGGGCGATGAACCGCCGCCGCTCGCTGGGCTTCTGCAGCGCCCAGAGCTTGTTGCCGATGTGCGGCAGCAGGCCCAAGGGCAGATGCGAGATCACGATGGCGGCAACCGACCACCAGGAGCGGTACAGCACGGATTCCTCGTTCAGCCAGCCCACTAGGTTCGGGTCTTGGCGGCGCAGGTTATCGACCATGCCCAGCAGCCCCCCCTCCACTCCGTAGCCGATCACGAACATGAAGACCAGGGCGGCGCCGATGACCACCATCAGCAATCCCTGCACCCCGTCGGTGAGGATGTCCGCATGGGCGCCGCCGAGCACGACGTAAACCATCAGCACCGCGGCGGTGATGCCGAGCGCCCATTCCGAAGGGACGCCCAGCATGATCTCGAACATGACGACGCCGGACACCAGCTGCCCCGCCAAATAGAAGAACAGCAGCAGGGAGAACAAGGACACCATGATGCGCACGGCGTCCGACTGATAGCGGCTGCCGAGATACTCCGGGATGGAGCGGTTGCCGAAGCGATGGCCGCTGTTGCTGACCAAGCGCAGGCAAATCAAAACCCCAAGGTAGGTTCCCGCGGGATAGAGAAACACCGACCAGACGGCGGCCAAGCCGTGGTCGTAGGTGATGCCGGGAAAGCCGACGAAAGTGGCGCCGCTGGCGGTGGTGGCGGCGAAGGCGAACGCCAGGAACACCGGCCCGTAGGCGCTGCGGGCGGTGGCGAAGTCATCGGCGCTCTTGACCCGCGCCCGGCCAAGCACTCCGAAGGCGATCATCACGCCGATGTAGATGGCCAGAAACAGCCAGGACCAAGCCGTCAGGTCCACCCATTCCTCCCCGTTCCTGCAAAGCCCGCGGGTTCCGGCGGCCGGCGCAACAAGCGCACCGTGCAGGAGGCAACACGCATTGGCAGTGAACTTTAAGCCATTTTGGGGGTTGCGGTGCGGCCATTGCGGCCTTTGACGGCTAGGCGTCGAGCAACCGCTTTAATTTCCAGTCCAAGCATGGCAGATTGGTCGCCATCGGGGTTATTTGGCGAGGGCACAACACCATGCAACTGGTCCACAACATTCTCAAGCACAAGGGCGGGCACATCTTCAGCGTGGCCCCAACGGAAACCGTCTATAACGCCATCGACAAGATGGCGAAGAAGGAAGTCGGCGCATTGCTGGTGATGGAGGGCGACCGTCCCGCCGGCATCATCTCCGAGCGGGACTACACGCGCAAAGTCATCCTCAAGGACAAGTCCTCAAAGCAGACCCGGGTGTCGGAAATCATGACGACCAACCTGATTTCCGTGACCTCCTCGATGCACATCGACGAATGCGTGGCCCTGATGAAGCGCCACCACATCCGCCACTTGGCGGTGCTCGACGACGGCGTCGTAGCGGGCATGCTGAGCCTGCGCGACCTTTTCTCCGCCATCATCGACGAGCAAGCGGACACCATCGAGCACTTGGAGCACTATGTGCGCGGCGAAGTGCCTTAGCCGGCCCCCGAGAGCCGCATTCCCGGAACAGCCATGAAACAGGAATCGTACAAGTTCGTTGTGCGCCTGCCGGTACACTTGCGCGACCAGGTCGCCGAGGCCGCCAAGCACTACCGGCGAAGCATGAATTCAGAAATAGTGGCCCGGCTGGAGCAGTCCTTCGGCGCACTTCCGCAGGGCGCCATGGAGCAGCAGTTGGAGCCGCCGCTGCACCCGCACATAGAGGCGATTTTCCGCAGCACGCTCAGTGAGACCGAGCAGTCGCTCATCAAGATCTTCCGCCGTTTGGGTTCGTCCCGGCAAAAGGCCCTTGTCGCCCTGTTGAGCTGAAGGAGCGCAGCCTATTGGGCGGCCCGCAGATGGCCGGGCACGAGGATGCGCTCCACGGCTTCAAACGCCAGTTCCGTCAGGATGGCCAGGATGGCCGCGGGGATGGCGCCCTGCAGGATGAACGAGACGTCGTTCAGTGAAAGGCCGATGACGATGGGGTCTCCCAGCCCGCCGGCGCCGATGAAGGCGGCCAGGGTGGCCGTGCCTATGTTGATCACCGCCGCCGTGCGGATGCCGGCCAACACGCTCGGCATCGACAGGGGCAGATAGACATGGCGGAGCTGTTCGCGGCGGGACAGGCCCAGCGCCGCCGCAACCCGCAGCAGCGTCGGATCTATGGCGCACAGCGCAGTGACCGTGTTGCGCAGGATGGGCAGCAGCGAATACAGAAACAAGGCCACCACGGCCGGCGTCGCGCCGATGTTGAACACGGGAATCATCAGCGCCAGCAGAGCGATGCTCGGCACCGTCTGCAGCAGCCCGCAGGCGTATATGACGCTGCGCGCCAGAACCGCCCGTCGAAAGATGAGCAGGCTCAGCGTCAGGCCGACCGCCACCGCCGCCGCCAATGCGCTGAAGGTCAGCTTGAGGTGCTGGGCGGTGTTAGCGGCCAAACTGGGCCACAGATCGTCCGGCCGGGCAGCGGTTGCAACACCCTGTTCGCCAAGGAAGCCGGCGGCCACTTCGGCAAAGCTCCCGCCATCCACCACCACGGCGGCGTTCAATGCCTGCATTCGGTCGTCGTCCAAGGCGCCGCCCAGGCTGCGCAGCAGCGCCACCGCCTCCGCGTCCAAGTCGGTGCGCACCAAGGGCGCAGCTAGGTATTGCGGAAAGAAGCGCCGGTCGTCGCGCAGTTGCGCCAAGTCGTAGCGCAGCAGTTCGCCGTCGGTGGAATAGGCGTCCGTCACGTCGATGGCGCCTTCGGCAATGGCTTGATAGGCCAAGGCGTGTTCAATTCCGGTGACGCCGAGGTCCAGGCCATAGGCTTGGGCCAAGCCCGGCCAGCCGTCCTGGCGCTCCAGAAACTCGTGGCTGAAGGCCAGCCTCAGGTGCGGATGGCTGGCCAGATCGCCGATGCTGCGCAGGCCGAGCGCCTGCGCTTGCCGTCGCCGCACCGCTATGGCGTAGGTGTTGTTGAAGCCCAGGGGAGGCAGCAAGCGCAGCCCCTTGGCGGCGAGCAGCCGATTGAGCTGCGCCCGCCCGGCGTTGCGCGGCAACTTGAAAATCGCTTGGCTGAGCGTGCCGGTGTACTCCATGTACAGGTCTATTTCCCCTGCAACGAGGGCGTTGAAGGCGATGAGCGTGCCGCCCAAGCCAACGCGCCGCTCCACCAGGAACCCTTGCGACTCGAGAAGCTGAGCGGCCATTTCGGAGAGCAGGTAGGACTCGTTGCTGTTCTTGCTGCCGATGCGGATGGGTTCGGGTTCGGCGGCGCCGGCCCCGGCCAGCATGGCGGCCAAGCAGCAGATTCGCCAAGGGCGCAACGGCGAGCGCTTGCCGCGGATGGGCTTGCGGCTCATAGGTGCTGGTTCACAAGCTGCTCGACGTAGGGGTCGTTGGGCGAGCGCACTACCTCCTCGGTTGGCCCGCTGCGCACCGCCAGCCCCTCCTTCAGAATGACCAAGCGGTCGCCTAGGCGCACGGCTTCGCGCATGTCATGGGTGACCAGCAGGGCGCTCACGCCCTCCCGCCGCTGCACCTGCTCGAAACGCTCGTAAATGCCCACTCGGGTGATGGGGTCAACCGCCGAGAAGGGTTCGTCAAGCAGCAGCAGCGCCGGCCGCAGCAGCAGCGCCCGACACAGCCCCACCCGCTGCCGCTGGCCGCCGGACAACTGATGCGGATAGCGTTCCGCCATCTCCTCCGACAACTCCATTTGCGCCATCAATTCGGCGTAGCGGGTGTTGATCGCATCCGCCGGCCAGCCCTCCAGCTCCGCCACCAGAACGATGTTGCGCCGGCAGGTGAGGTGAGGGAACAGCCCGGCGCCCTGCACGGCGTAGCCCATGCGCCGCCGGAACGCCTCCGGGCGATGCTGGGGAACCGGCTCGCCAAAAACCCGCACTTCGCCGCGGTCCGCCCGCAGCACACCGTTTATCAGTTGCAGGAGAGTGGTTTTGCCGCTGCCGCTGCCGCCGACAACGGCGGTGGTCAAGCCAGCCGGGAAGCTTAGGTTCAAGCCCTTGAGCGCCCAGCGCCCGGCGAACGCCTTGCCGACCTCAACCAGCTGCGCAACGGCGCTCAACAGCCGTACTCGGTCTTGAGGCGGCGAAAGTGGTCCTTGAGGTCACTCAGGACGCCGGCGGAGGCCGCCGGCGGGGGCTCCATCTCCCGAAGCCGCGCCTCCGCTTCGGCCAACGTGCGCCAAGGCGCGTTCGAGGCGGTGATCTTGCAGCGAACCCAGGAGCGCCACTCCGCCCGCTCGGCATCGGTTAAGCGTTCGGCGAAGCTGCGGGCCTTCAAACGCGCCGCCAGCTCGGTGAGGCGCGCATCCGCGTATTCCTGGTCCAGCCATCGGCCCTGCGCCAGCGCCATTTGCAGCCTTGCGCAGAGGTTCCGGTCCGCGTCGCCGATGAAGCCGTCATAGAGCGCCGCCTCCACGTCTTGGGAAGCCGGTTGGGCCTGCGCCCCATAGACCCGGCGAATCTTGTCCGCCAAGGCCGGCTGAGCCAAGCGCCGCCGCCGCTGTTCGCCCGCCTCGGCGTCAAAGCCCAGGCGGGCGGCGTCTGCGCGCCTGATGACGGACAAGGGCGCCAGGAAGGGGCAGCGGTTCAGGCGCACCTCCTTTAAGGGTGGGCGCCACTGCGCATCAACGTTGAAAAGCGCCTCCTGAATGCGCTCCTCCGGCCAGTGCAGCAGGGGCTCGATGTCTTCGCTGACGTCGGCCACGATGACGGCGTTGGCGTTGACGGGGTGGGCGCAAACGGAGACCACCGGAGCGAAGCAGTGGCGGCGGCGGGGATATCTGCCGGAGACGTGCGCCAGCACCCGGCTGCCGTAGGGTTCGAGCAGTTGCCACAGCTTGGGCTTGAGGCGGCTGGCCAAGCAGTAGTCGAACAGCCTTGGCTGGCGCTGGCGCAGCAGCCGCGCCAGCGCCAGAGTGGCGCGAACGTCGAACAGCGCGTCGTGGGCCTGGCCGTGCTCCAAGCCGTTGGCGGCGGCCAGCGCCTCCAGCTTGTAGAAGGGCAGGCCGGCATCGTCCTTGGGCCATTGCAAGCCTTCCGGGCGCAGGGCGCCGGCGGCGCGCGCCAAATCCAAAATGTCCCAGCGGCTGTTGCCGTCCCGCCACTCACGGGCGTAGGGGTCCATCAGGTTGCGGTACAGGCCGAAGCGGATGAACTCGTCATCGAAACGCAGGTTGTTGTAGCCAACCGCACAGGTGCCCGGCGCCGAAAGCAGTTCGTTGATGCGGCCCAAGCCCTGCCATTCGGACACTCCTTCGCGCCGCGCCAACTGCGGGGTGATGCCGGTGACCAAGGCGGCCTCCGGGTCCGGCACCACATCGTCGGGCAAATTGACGTAGGTGGCGCATTCGTCGCCAATGGGTTCAAGGGCCAAGTCGGTGCGCAGGCCGGCGAACTGAACGATGCGGTCCCAGCGGGGCGCAGCGCCGGAAGTCTCCAGGTCATACCAGTAAAAGCTGTGCAAACTTCCCCATCCCGCGGGCGCCTTGCATTCGGCTGGCCCGCCGCCTCGCAAAAAACAGCATGACAACGCCGGCGGCGCCGCCAACCTCGGCCATTGGCGTTGTCTCCCGGCCGGGGCCGCCGCCCGCGCACGGGCGCTGAACATGCGCATCTTCGCACAAGGCCGGGCGTTTTGCCGCTGCGGCCAAGTGGAACCGGGGACTATTCCCCGAGCCCCGCTTAAGGAATTGTTGCAGCGCGTTGCAAGGTGCGCCGCGCAAGGGTTTTTCCGGCAATTGCATGGTTGCGGCGCTTGCGACGGCCCGCTGCCTGGGAGCGCGGGTAGCGGACCGGGCGATCCTTATTCGGGGATTGAGGCGAACTATTGCGAAACAGCGCAGCGTTCGCGGCTTGCGGCGCTTTCCCCGCCCCGGCGCATTGCAACCTCCCGCTTGGTTGGGCAATCTTGCCGCCATGCCTCCCTTGATCAGAAAGCTCGCCGGCCCGGCCGGCCCCATGCTGGCGGCGCTTGCCGGGCTGTTGATGCTCAGCGCCGGCTTTGCGGCGGCGGCCGCCGTCACCTTGGGCGTCACCGTGCTGTGCGTGGTTTGGTGGGTGTTCGAGCCCATCCCCATTCCGGCCACCTCCTTAGTGCCCCTGGCCATTCTGCCCCTTACCGGGGTGCTGACCGCCACGGAGGTCGGCGCCGCCTACGGCCATCCCATAGTGTTGCTGCTGCTCGGCGGCTTCATTCTGGCCCGGGCGCTGGAGAAAAGCGGCGCCCACAGGCGCATGGCGCTGGCGATGGTGCGCGCTTTCGGCGGCGGCAGCAGCCGGCGGCTGGTGTTCGGCTTCATGGCCGCCGCGGCGCTCATGAGCATGTGGATATCCAACACCGCCACCACGCTGATGCTGCTGCCGGTGGCGGCGGCGGTTTTGGAGAAGTCCGAAGATCCCGCCCTGGCTTGGCCGTTGCTGCTCGGCATCGCCCATGCAGCCAGCGTCGGCGGCATAGGCACACCCATAGGCACGCCGCCCAACGTGATCTTCATGGGCGTTTACGGCGACCTGCTTGGCCGCGAGTTCAGTTTTCTGGAATGGATGGTCATCGGCGTTCCGGTTGTGGTTGTGCTGGTGCCGCTCATCGGCCTGTGGCTGACCCGGCGCCTGTCCCATCGCGGCCAGCTGGAGGTGCCGGCGCTTGGCCGTTGGAGCGCCCCGGAAGTGCGGGTGGCCGCCGTATTCGCCTTGACGGCCTTGGCGTGGGTGACCCGCAAGGAGCCGTTCGGCGGCTGGACGCAGTGGTTGGGCCTGCCCTATTCCAACGACGCCATCGTCGCCTTCCTGGCGGCGGTGGCCATGTTCATCACCCCGGATGGGCGGGGCGGACGCTTGTTGGACTGGGAAACGGCGGTGAAGATTCCTTGGGGCATGCTCATCCTGTTCGGCGCCGGCATCAGCATCGCCCATGCCTTCACCGCTTCCGGCCTAAGCGAGACCATCGGCGACGCCCTGGCCGGCTTTTCCGCCTGGCCGGTGCTGGCGATCATGGCGGCGATCTGCCTATGCATCACCTTCCTGACGGAAACCACCAGCAACACCGCCACCACAACCCTGCTGATGCCCATTCTGGCCGCCGCCGCCCTAGGCGCCGGCATGGATCCGCAACTGCTGATGATACCCGCCGCCATGAGCGCTTCCTGCGCCTTCATGCTGCCGGTGGCGACCGCCCCCAACGTCATCGTGTTCGGCACCGGCCGGGTGCCGGCCGAGGTCATGGCCCGCGAGGGCTTTGTGCTGAACCTGATCGGCGCGGCGGTCATTTCCGGCCTGTGCTACCTGCTGCTGACCTAGCGGCCCGCCGGAGTTGCGAACCGCAAGGAGTTGGGGCGCGGCGCTGGAACCATCCCGTCGCCTGTGCTATGAACGCCGGATGGCATGGCTTAGGGGCTCCCTTGCGGTTGCGTTCATCGCCGTCAACACCATCTTGGTTTGCGCCCCGCTTTACTTGATGGCGCTGCTGCGGCTGTCGCTGGTTGGCGGTTGGCGCCGCGCCCTGACCAAGCACATGGACGTGGCGATAGACCTTTGGGTCAGCGCCAACCGCGGCCTGCTGCGGGCGCTGCGCTCGGTGGATCTTGAAGTGGTCTGGCCGCAGACGCCCCTGCGCCGGGACCAGTGGTGCATGGTGGTGAGCAACCATCAGGCCTGGGCGGACATCATCCTGCTGCAAACCGTGCTGCGCCCAGCGCTGCCGCCGCTTAAGTTCTTCACCAAGCAGCAGCTCATTTGGCTGCCGTTGGCCGGCTTGGCCATGAAGCTCCTTGGGTTTCCCTACGTGCGCCGCGGCCGGCCCAGCAGCGCGGCCGGCAGCCGCGCCGAAGCCGCCAGCAAGGACCGGGAGGCCACCTTGGCGGCCTGCGCCGTATTCCGCAACCATCCGACCGCGGTGCTGAGCTTTCTTGAAGGCACCCGCTTCACGCCGGCCAAGCAGGCGGCGCAGGGGTCGCGGTTCGAGCGTCTCCTAAACCCCAGGATCGGTGGCCTGAGCTATGTGCTGGCCGGCCTTGGCGAGCAGTTGCACCAACTCGTTGACGTCACCATCTTCTACCCGGACGGCGCTCCGGGTTTCTGGGCGTTTCTCAGCGGGCGGCGCCGGCGGGCGCGGATGTGGATAGAAGCGCATGAGGTCACCGCGGCCATGCGCGGGCCGGACGCCGCAACGCAACGGGCGGAGCTGACGCCGCTGATTGAAAGCCTATGGTGCGCCAAGGACGCCCGGCTGAAGGCCGCCGCGCAGGCGTCTCCAGCCCGCTAGGCGTCCTTTTTCCCCAACAACGCTCCAACCTTCTCCAAAACCTCATCGACCGTCTCGTTGGGGAGCGATGCAATCACCTCCGCGTTGCGCGTCCGCCAGCCCCAGCACCGAACTCGGTCCGCCAACACCACGCCATCGACCTCCCAGCCGGCCGGTATGGCGACCTCAAAGGGATAGCCCTTGGAGTGGCTGACGATGGGGCAGAGCAGCATCATGCCCACCTTGCTGTTGTAAACGCCGGGCGACAGCACCAAGGCCGGACGTCTAGCGGGAGCGCCACGCCTCGGGTAATTGACGTCTATCCACACGGCGTCGCCGCGTTGCGGCACCAACCGCGTGGCGCTCACCATGACTCCTCTCCATAGGCGGCCCCCGTTGCGGACTCGGCATGGCGGTTGTGCGTCCTAACGCCTTCGAGCAGGTCCTCCAAGCGCACCGGCGGCCTTCTTATAGGGGAGACGATCAGGTTGGTGCCGTGGAGGGTCAGGCTAACCCGGCAATCCACCTGCACATTCATTTGACGGGCTAGAGTTTGGGGAATTCGCAGAGCAAGGCTGTTGCCCCACTTCCTGATGCATGACTCCATTCGCTTCACCGTCTTCACAGATACCATTGTAGATACAATGCGGCGTCGGAGCGCCGTTGTCAAACCCGCCTGCGCCTTTCTTGCAGCATGACTATACGCATGTGGATACAAGGCTGTTTAGGACGCTTTCCCAACCTCTTGGTAGCGGGCTGCGAGTTTGGCGTAGAGGCGCTCTTTCGAGATTTCCGAATCCTTGAAGTCCGCGAGCAGCTCCATCAGGTGATCGTTGTCCTCCCGGCCCCGCCACAGCTTGCGGTAGCCTCCCTCCTTGTAGCCGTGGTCTTGGCGAAAGCGGTTCAGCACGTTCTTCCCGACGTAGAGGCGGAAAAGCTCTGCAAAGGACAGAGGCAGCGCCGCCATCGCCGCAGCGAACTTGGCGGCCGAAAAAGAGCGAGTGGCTAGGCAATCGTGCGCAAGGGCCTCGACGGCTTGGCGCAGGGCCTCGCCTCCAGCGGCGCCGTTGGGCTGCACGTCTAGCACCTCCACCAAGCTAGGGGCAACGGCGCCTTGGCGCAGCAGGTCGCTGAGGCCGAAGTGCCAGATGTCCACCAACTCCAGCTTCACCTGGGCGAGGTCGCCGTTCTGACGCTTCCACCACTTCCACCCGAAGTGGTCGAGCAATTCGGCGCACTCCACCCAAATGGCCCGGTAGTATTCATAGCCCTGTTGGCGCCATTGCGGATGCACCTGTTGATTATGCGCCTCCTGCATGTCGGCCATGGCGGCCAGCATGGCGGCTTTGTCCATCGCTCCATCTCCCGCTTTGCCAAGGGATTCTATAGCTTTCCCCAATCCTCAGCTTTCCCCAATCCTCAGCTTTCCCCAATCCCCGTTTAAGGAATCATTGCAGCGCGTTGCAAGGCGCCCCGTGCAAGGTTTTTCCCAGCGATTGCATGGTTGCGGGACTTACGAAGGCTTGATGCCTGGGAGCGCGGGCGTCCCGCTTAGCAGCGGACCGGAGGCCAGCGGCCCTAAGGGGCCGCCGGCAACGGGCCGGGCGCCCCCTATCCGGGGGCTGGGGGCCGCTGCCGGCGCACTGTGAAAAACCGCGGCGAATTCGCTAGGATGCGCCGAACGCCGGCCGCCGCATGCACACAGGGGCCCAGCGGCGTTGGGGGAGATGCACCATGCGTGGTTTGTTGAAGGGGTTGGGCGTCTTGGCCGCCGGCGTTGCGCTTGGCTACTTCATCGCCGGCACGGATTTGGGCCGCGCCGCCCAAGAGCGCCAAGCCGAGGCGCTGGGCACCTTGGCCAGCCGCTACGTCGCGGCGCAGACCGAGCTGGATGAACGGGCGCCGGTGCGGACCGTGGCCGGCCTCAGCCTCATTGAAGTCGAAGTGGACCGGTTCCAAGGCAACATCCTGCGGGCCACCGGCGTCGCCAACACCTATCTGGTGCGGACCGCGGAGGGGAACCTGCTGTTCGACACCGGCCTCGCCACGCAGGCGGCCAAGCACAAGCGCCTGCTGCAGGAGGCGGCGCCCGGTCCGGTGACGCACATCGTTCTTTCCCATTCCCATGCGGACCACATCGGCGGGGTGAAGTTCTGGCGGGCGGAGTTCCCCGACGCGCAGCTCATCGCCCACGCCAAGTTCCCGAGCGGGCAGCGCTACCTGAAAGCCCTTGAACCCCACTTCTGGTCCCGCAACCGCCTGCTCTACCCCTTCATGCCCGAGGCGCCGCCCGAAGGTGGATTCGCCGCCTACGGCGGAGTGCAGCCCGACGTGCTAGTGGCGGACGGCGCCGCGCACTCCTTCACACTCGGCGGAGTGCGGTTCGAGACCCTGCCGGCGCCGGGCGCGGAGGGCGAAGACAACCTGGTGCTCTGGCTGCCGCAGCAGAGGGCCTTGTTTTCCGGGGACTTTTTCGGGCCGCTGTTCCCGATGACGCCTAATCTGTTCACTTTGCGCGGCGAGAAGTTCCGTGACCCCACCGCCTATGTCGCCTCCCTGGACCGGCTCATCGCCCTGCGGCCGCAAATCATTCTGCCCAGCCACTTCGACCCGATCCTAGGCGAGGAGAGGCTAGCCGCCGACATGCGGGCCATGCGCGACGCCACCGCCTACATTCACGACCAAACCATCGCCGGCATGAACGCCGGCAAGTCCCTATGGGCGCTGATGCGCGAAATCAAGCTGCCGCCGGCGCTGGCCCTAAGCCAAGGCCACGGCAAGGTGTCTTGGAACGTGCGCAGCATTTGGGAGCACTACAGCACCTGGTTCCACTTCGAGTCCACCACCGAGCTCTATCCGACCCAGGTGCGGGACCTCTACCCGGAACTGGCCGCCCTTAGCGGCGGCGCCGGGCCGCTCATCGACCAGGCCGTGGACCGCCTGAACGCCGGGCGGCCCGAAGAGGCCCTGCACTTCATCGAGATCGCGCTGGCCGGCGAACCGGCAAGCAGGGACGCCCTGCAAGCCCGTTTGCAGGCCTTGCGGCAATTGCTGCAAAGAGCCTTCGCCGACAGCGGCAACTACAGCGAAACGGGCTGGCTGAAAAGCCGCATTAGGGCGACCGAGGAAGCCTTGGAAGGCGCGGCATGAGGCGGGAACCACATCCAAGCCGGCGAGAGCGCCTTGGCGGAAGCGGCTGGCGGCCTTGGCCTGCAAGCCGCTCTTCAAGCTCCGGCGGGCGTGGCCGGATGCTTTGGCTGGTCGGCTTCCTGCTGCCCTGCCTTGCTTGGGCGAGCGAGCGGCCCAATGTGGTGCTCATCGTCGCCGACGACTTGGGCTGGGCGGACGTGGGCTTTCACGGCGGCCCCATAGACACGCCCTCCATAGACCGTCTAGCCGCCGAGGGAGTGCGGTTGGAGCGCTTCTACGCCGCCCCGATATGCTCGCCGACGCGGGCGGCGCTGCTGACCGGGCGCGACCCCATGCGCCTAGGCGTGGCCTACGCCACCATCATGCCCTGGTCGAACGTCGGCGTACACCCGGACGAGCGCTTCATGGCGCAGGCGTTCAAGGAGGCGGGCTACCAAACCGCGGCCATCGGCAAGTGGCACTTGGGCCATGCGCAGCAAACCTACCACCCGAACGCGCGCGGCTTCGACCACTTCTATGGGCACCTGCATACGGAGGTGGGCTACTTTCCGCCGTTCGCCAGCCAGGGCGGCCGGGACTTCCAACGCAACGGCCAAAGCGTCGCAGAGGACGGCTACGAGACTTTCCTGCTGGCCGACGAGGCGGTGCGCTGGCTGGAGGGGCGGGACTTGGCGAGGCCCTTCTTCCTCTATCTGCCCTTCCTGGCGCCGCACACGCCGCTGCAGGCGCCGGCGGACCTCGTGGAAAAGTACCGCGGCCTCGACGACAACACCGAGGCGTCCCGCTCGCGCAGCGACCGCACCAACCTGATCGCGTCCTTGACCTTGCAGGAAAGCGCCCGCGGCCTCTACGCGGCGGTGGTGGACGCCATGGACCAAGCCATCGGCCGGGTGCTTAAGGCTCTGGACGCGGCCGGCGCGGCGGACAACACCATCGTGTGGTTTCTAAGCGACAACGGCGGCGCCGCCTACGCCACCGGCGGCGCCTACAACCATCCGCTGCGGGGCGGCAAGGGAGAGACCTTCGAGGGCGGCATTCGCGTTCCTGCGGTGGTGCGCTGGCCGAACCGCTTGCCGGCGGCGGAGCGGGTGGACAGCATCATGACGGCGATGGACCTCTACCCAACGCTGGCGGCGTTCGCCGGCCTCAGCACCGAGGGCGGCTTCCGGCTGGACGGCCGCGACCTTTCCAAGGCCGTGGCCGGCGAGGCCGACGTGCGCCTGCGGGACCTGGTTTTCTTCGCCGCGGAAACGCCCATTCGGGGCCGCTTCAGCCTCACCGCCTTCAACGAGGACTGGAAGCTGGTCCAGGAAGTTCAGCAGGGGCTGCTCGCCGCGGAGGTGACCAACCACCTCTTTAGGATTGCCGAGGACCCCTACGAGCGGCTCAACTTGGCCGAACGGCATCCGGAGCGCGTGGCCGACATGGCGGAGGCGATTCGCCGCTGGCGGCTGCTGCATCCCGTGAACGGCACCAGATCCAACCTAGTGCCGCCGCCGGGCTGGCGCGCCCCCAAGGACTGGGCCTCCTACCCAATTCCCAGCGAATCCCTCCAGGCAACCGAAGCCCCCGGCATGCCGCCGCCCGCAGCGAAGCTGCCACTGGACATGATGCACGGCGAAGGCGGCCGTTTGATCTACGACTGCACCCCTCGGCCTTGGCTGCTGGGCGCTTGCTTGCGGAACGACTGAAGGCCCCGACAGCCGATGAAAAGGCAATTGCAGACATGCCCCCCTGTAACAGCGGGCATTCTGCGGCTGCTCGGTTGGAATACGCTGCTGCTGGTCGCCGGGTTAGCCTTGGTCGCGGCAGGCGGGGAGGCTTGGCTGCGGCTGACGAAGCCGTTCATGGCCACCGAACACTGTCTAAACGGTCGCTTCATTCCCGAAGTTGGCTACCTCCCAGCGCCGCGTTCGGTGTGCCGGATCACCAACCAGCTCGACTACTGGACCGTGCAGCGCGCCAACCGCTTTGGCTTTTTCGACCGCGAACCGCCTAGCTGGGAGAGGCCGGACATAGCGCAAAGCTGCCACGTCACCGCAATCGGCGACTCCTTCGTGATGGCGAAGCATGTCCCAATTGCGGCCAAGTTCCATGTTCGACTGGAGGAACTCGCCGCACAGCGGTTGCCCAACCTCAACGTCACCACTTCCGCATTCGGCAGGGATGATACCGGCCAGATCGCCCAACTCCCCTTCTACGACAACTTTGCGCGGCAGTTCCGCCCCAAGTTGGTGGTGCTCGTTTTCGTCGTCAACGACTTCTCGAACAACTCCCCAACTTTGACCGCCGTGCGGAGGGGATGGGATCCAGACCATCCAATAAGCCGAGCCTCCGCAAGGCGAGACGCGAACGGCGCCATGCAACTCGTTCCTCCGGGCGGGTCTCCCCCTCAAGCGTTGGTGTCATCAAGCGATAGGCGGCCACGACCGCTGGCACCACGCATGCATCTATCAAGCTCTTGGTTTTCAGCATGGCTAAACGCTAAGTGGAACAAACTAGTTCCCAAAGCTAAGTGGAGCAAACTAGTTCCCGAAGTTAAACTAGGGTCTCTGCGCAAGAACGCCGAAGAGTTGAGCCGCCGCCCAGCCTATGCTTCGCTGTTTGACGACGGATGGCTGCCAACGGCGCACCGGTACATCAATCAGCAATTCAAGCAGGCGTACCTGCCCAAGGTTTTCGAAGACGCCCTAGCCTTCACAGCCTTTGCTCTGGATCAATTCCAAGGGCGCACGGAGCGGGACGGTGTCTCCTTGGCGGTGCTGGCGTCGCATACGGTGGGCGGGGCCGGCCATCCCGCGTTCGAGCGCCTGCGCGCTCTAACCGACGCACGGCGCATCCCTTTAGTCTCGCAGCATGACCACATCCTGCGGCAAGGCGGCCGGCTACGGGATGCGCACTTCAGTCACGACAACCACTGGAGCGCCAAGGGTCACCAGTGGACCGCGGAGGCCCTGCTTGAACACTTGGCGCAGCATCCAGAAATCTGCGCCCCGAGAAAGCCCGAATAGAGGTGCTGGCACGAGCGGCTGTTAGGAGTGAAGTCAACCGTCCGGGTCTATTTGATCAGGCGTCGCAGGCCGCACCAGATGGACAGCGGTGCATCCAGATGCCGCTTCACGAACACCTTGGCCTTTGCGCGGTGCCAAGCCCTGCATCCCGCCCTTCCCGAAGCGCCCGCGCCAGTCATGGTGGGTGCTCCGGGCCAAGCCGAGCAGGGACAGCGCCATCGCAAGCGTCAGCCCATGTCCCCGAGCCCGCTCCACCCGCTGCAGAAGCTCGAAGCACCGAGCGGCTTCGGCAGGACGCTTCGCGTGAGCCTCGGGGACGCCGACCGGCGCATCTTCACGCCGACGCCACAGGGCTCCCCGTCCTGGCGGCGCGGCTACGTCCGGCGCAGCGCCCTGGAGCGGGTCAACTCGCGCATCGACAACAGCTTCCGCTTCGAGCGCCACAGCATTCGCGGCAAGGACAGGATGACCGCCCGGGTCGGCTTGACGCTGGTGGTGATGATGGCCATGGCGCTTGGCAACGTCCGGGCCAAGGCGCACCCCAAAAACCGCCCGAAAAGGCAATGCGGCACCTCCGGGGACGAAATCGCGCCTTGAAAAACCCGAAACGCACCGCGCACACCCGCCCAAAGGCGCGAAAAAACCTACAGCGTAACTCCCTCATCACAGAGAAGAGCCTTGCATCGAGAGGGCCGAGAACTTATACTCCCCACCACTCTTGCTAGACAGCTCCAGATTTCTGAGCTGCTGGCCTACGGACTGTGAACCCACTTATCACTCTGGCAGGAACCGAAAAGTTGACGGAAGCACGAAATCTACTGATCAGCACTCTTGAAGAGAAGCGGCCCCTCGTCCTGGTTTTGGGGCAGGATGCTTGGCGGGAAAATAGTCAGGAAGACCCTGTATTGGCCAAGGCCTTAGTACACCTTCAACGAGAAGAGAGTACCCAACGGGGCTGGCTTGAGTTGCTCGACGCGGGACCTCTAAAGCCATCGTTTTATGAGTGGCTTAGCGAACGTTTCAGTCGGCGGGTTCCGCCTGACTGGTTGACAGTACTTGGCGAGATACCTTGGAGCGCGATATTCACTTCCGCTCTTGACCCTACTGTGAAGGATTTGTTTACCAAGCACCAACGTCCCGAACTCGTGCTCACAAATGCAGAAATGCCGCCCGCCATTCGCAGCCGAATCCGGCCGCCTATTTACCACCTTTTCGGGCATGCAGATTCGCCGGACCAAAAAGCTCGTCCCCCACTAAACCGGAATCAGCTCAATACACGCCGGGTAACCGATGCGCTACCTTTGTTCAGTCGCATATTAGATACAACCACAAAACTTGGCCTTGTCCTTATTGACGGTCTAATAACGGAGCGTGACTGGCTGCAGATCGAGGATGTACTAGGCGCCATTGGAAACGCCTCCATACGCCAAGTTCTTTGGTTCAAGAGTCACTCGACACCACTACCTAAAAATGAAGGCTTCAACGAAGCAATTACTGCTTCTCGCATACTCATCGTAAATGAACGCCTAAGCACGGTGATCACTGAACTTCGAGCAGTGAGCCGTCTCGCCGATCTGATGGCACCCGATTAGCGGGCATGACATCATGTCAATGCTTGACATACCACCTGGAACAATGGTGGGCTTGATGCTACGCTACGCAAGGGAACTATTTAATGCAGGTATAAGGGAAAAAGAATTATTATTGGAACATATTCAAGAGAAGCATGCTACGGAGTTGTGTGAGCAAAGTGGCACCTTTGATGAAAGAGACGAGAGAACCTGACTCGGGGAAACTTCGCTGACCTTAGGCAAATTTTGAGTGTTTTCATGGTAATCAAGTGAGAGTGCGATCGGACATCAATGGGCTCTGGAATGGCCCGGTGAGGGACGGAGGATCGGTGGCGGCAATTCGCTTTCGGCGGCGCTTGGCGGCGCTTGGCGCGCTCCTTGCGGCTTGGCTTGCGGCTGGGGCCGGCGCTGCGGAGCGGCCCAACGTCGTCATCATGGTGGCGGACGACTTGGGCTGGGCGGACGTCGGCTTCCACGGCGGCGACATCGACACGCCTTCACTGGACCGCTTGGCGGCGGAGGGCGTGGAGTTGGGCCGCTTCTACACCACGCCCATTTGCTCGCCCACCAGGGCGGCGCTGATGACCGGCCGCAACCCCATGCGGCTGGGCATCGCCTACGGCGTGATCCTGCCGTGGGACAACAACGGCGTACACACCGACGAGCGCTTCCTGTCCGAAGCCTTTCTGGACATGGGCTACCAAACGGCCATGGTCGGCAAATGGCACTTGGGCCACGCGCAGCAGACCTACCATCCCAACAGCCGCGGCTTCGAGCACTTCTACGGGCACCTGCACACGGAGGTGGGCTACTATCCGCCCTTCGCCAACCAGGGCGGCAAGGACTTCCAGCGCAACGGCGTCTCCATAGACGACGAGGGCTACGAAACCGACCTGCTCGCCGCGGAGGCCAGCCGCTATATCCGCGAGCGTGACCGCAGCCGGCCCTTCTTTCTCTACCTGCCCTTTCTGGCGCCGCACACGCCGTTGGACGCCCCGCAGCACCTGCAGGACAAGTACGCCGACATCAACACCGATCTGCCGCCGGCGCGCAGTTCGCAAACCGACGGCACCCGCACCATCGCCAAGCTGCTCCTGCAGGACAGCGCCCGCCCCATGTACGCGGCGGTGGTGGACGCCATGGACCAAGCCATCGGCCGCGTTCTCGAGACTCTCGACGACGAAGGCGTCAGCGACAACACCATCGTGTTCTTCTTCAGCGACAACGGCGGCGCCGCCTATTCCTACGGCGGCGCCAACAACGCGCCCCTGCGCGGCGGCAAGGGCGAGGTGTTCGAAGGCGGCATCCGGGTGGTGTCCCTGCTGCGCTGGCCGGAGCAACTCAAAGGCGGCGGCAGGATGGAGCAAATCATGACGGTGATGGATGTCTTTCCCACCCTCATGGACGCCGCCGGGCTGACGCCGGGAGAGCATCTTCCCTGGGACGGCGCCAGCCTGTGGCCGGCCATCCGCGACGGTCGGGCGGCGCCGCGGCGCAGCGACGTCTTTTTCGCTTCGGAAACGCCGATCTACGGCCACTTCAACCTGACGCTGTTCAACGAGGAATGGAAGCTGGTGCAGGAGATTCAACAGGACCAGGTCACCACCACAGTCACCAACCACCTCTTCAGAATTTCCGAAGACCCCAATGAATACAACAACTTGGCGGCGGCTCACCCAGACTTGACGGCGGCCATGGCGGAGCGCATCCGCAACTGGCGGGCGCTCTACCCCATCCACGGCACCCGCTCCCATCTGGTGGGGCCACCGGGTTGGCGGGCACCCAAGGACTGGGCCGCCTACCCACGCCCCGTGGATTCCCTGCAAGCGGCGCCGGCGCCCGGCATGCCGCCGCCGGGGGTTGAGAAAATCCTCGACCTGCAGCACGGCGAGCGGGGACGGTTGATATACGACTGCGAATCCAAATGGTACTTGGGCGGCCTGTGCCTGCGGAACTGACCCCGGCGGGCGCTTCGTGAAGCCGCCGACCATTCCCCCTTGGCGCGCATGGCTGGGCAAAGCGGCCGCGGCGGCTCTGCTGAGCCTTGCCGGAGCGCCGGCCCAAGCGGCCAACATGCCGCCGAAAAACCCCTATTTGGCGGACTCCAGCTACGCCATGGCCCATGGGGACTCCGCGCAGCAGGATTCAGTGGCGCAGGCGGGGCCGGCCGGCCCCTCCGCAGTCCTGAGGCCGCAGCAGATCGACTACCGCCACCTAGGCCCCGGGCACTTCGGCGCCGCCATCTCCGGCGTTTATGCGGACGGCAAGCGCGTTTACTGGGGCAACGGCATCGACCGCATCGTCAAGCTCGACCACGAGACCTTCGACCTGCTCCAGGAATACCGCTTTCCAGGAGAGAGGATCCACACGGAGCAGGAGGCGGAGGCCGCCATCGCCGCGTTCGAGGCGAACAACGACGGCTTCTTCGCCTTGGCCAGGGCCTTTCGGCAAATGCTGAAGTACCGGGACCTCGCCAACATCTACACGGTGCTCGACCGCGACCACAACTACTACATCGGCAGCCGCGACGGCGCCATCACCGCCTACGGGGACGCAGACCCCAAGAACTCCCGCTCCGCCATCGTCAAGCTGCGGGAAATGCGCCTGCCGCCGCCGGCCACCGGCTTCGTCATGGGCCTCAACATGACCTACGACGGTTGGCTGCTGGCGGTGACGGAGCATGGCTGGGTGGTCTTGGCGAAGCGGGACTTCAGCGCAGTGCGCACGTTGCGGCTGCGCCACAGCGAAGGCGCCGAGGACAAGGCCACCGGCCCCACTGGGCGTGGCTGGATACGCAACGGCCCGGCCGTTGACGTCGACGGCGGCATCTACGTCGCCTCCCAGGAGCACATGCACAAGGTGGTCTGGGACGGCGAGCGGCTGTCCAACGACCCCAAGGACGGGGCTTGGACTGCTCCCTACGGCAACAGCTGGGGGCACGGCACGGGAGCGACGCCTTCGCTCATGGGCTTCGGCGAGGAGGACCGCTTCGTGGTCATCACCGACGGTGAGCCGCGCATGAATCTAGTGCTCTACTGGCGTGACCGCATTCCGGACGCTTGGCCGGGGCTGTCCGGCCAGGACCGGCGGGTGGCCGGGGTGCAGCCGGTGACCATGGGCGATGAGTCCCTAACGGAAATTCAGTCCGAACAGTCCGTGGTGGTCTCCGGCTACGGCGCCTTGGTGGTCAACAACGAACCCCGCAACGTCCCTTGGTACTTGCCGGAGCGGGCGCACGGCCTATTGGTTGGCCCGCTGGGCAGCAACCCCCGCCACCAACCCTACGGCGTACAGAAGTTCGCGTGGCGGCCGGAGGCGCAAGCCTTCGAGCCGGCTTGGGTGAACCGGAGAATCAGCTCCCCAAGCTCGGTGCCCATCGTCAGCGTCGCCGCCAACTTGGTTTACCTGATCGGCGCCAGGGACGGCAAGTTCACCTTGGAGGCATTGGACTGGAGCACCGGCGAGCCGCGGTTCCACTATGTCATCGGCGGCCAGAGGTACAACGTCCTGTACGCCGGCACCCTGCTTGACGAAAGCGGGCGCGTGCATTACGGCACCCCCTGGGGACGGGTGCGCATTCGCCCCGGCCCGGATGCTGGCGGCGCTGGCCACTAGCGCGGCGCCGGCAGCCGCTTGTGCGATCACGGAGCTTGGCTGGGCGGCGCCAAAGCCTCGCGCAGCAAGGCGTTGACCCGTTGCGGGTTGGCCTTGCCGCTGGTGGCCGCCATCACTTTGCCGACGAAGAAGCCGAGCACCTTCTCCCGCCCAGCGCGGAACTGCTCCACCTGCCGCGGGTGCGCCACCACCGCTTCCGCGACCAGCGCCTTGAGTTCGCCGCTATCGCTTAGCTGGCGCAGTCCGCGCGCCTCGATCATTCCGTCAACCAACTTCAGCGCAGCCGCCAACCCGCTTGCGGCGGGCCGGCCTTCGGCGCCCGCCGCCGTCCTTTGCGCCGCCCCCTCCCAGAGTGCGTCAAAAAGGGTTTTGGCGGTTTTGCCGGTGATGGTTTGATCCTCCAGGCGGGCGATGAGGGCGCCCAACACCGCCGCCGGCAGCCTGCACTCGGCGAAGTCCAAGCCCTCCAGATTGAGATGCCGGGCCAATTCCCCCAGGATCCAATTGGCCGCCTGCTTTGCCTGCCGCGCGACCGCCTGCCTCTCGTTCCGGCCTTGCCCGCCCTCCACAGCCGGCTTGGCGCTGCGGACGACGGCCACCACCTCTTCAAAATAGTCGGCGGCGTCCGGGTCTTGGGTTAGCCGGTCGGCTTCGTACTCGACGATGGCGCCGTGCTCCGCCTGTTCTCCCGGCGCGCCAGGGCCGTAGTCCTCCAGGAAACGGCGACGGCGCTCCCAAGGCAGTTCCGGCATGTCGTCCCGAACAGCGTTGATGAAGGCGTCGTCGATGACTAGCGGCGGCAAATCCGGGTCTGGAAAGTAGCGATAGTCGTCTGACTGCTCCTTGCCGCGCATGGGCCGGGTCTCGTCCTTCGCGGCATCGTAGAGGCGGGTCTCCCGCGGCACCGGCAGACCGCTCCGCAGCCGTTCGACTTGGCGATCGATCTCGTAGCGCAGGGCTTTCTCCACGAAGCGGAAGGAGTTCAGGTTCTTGACTTCCGCCCGCTCCCCCAACTCCTCCCTCCCCGCCGGACGCACGGACACATTGACGTCGCAGCGCATGCTGCCTTGCGACAGGTCGCCGTCGCAGATGCCCAGATAGCGCACCAAACTGTGCATCTGCCGGAAAAAGGCCGATGCTTGCTCCGGCGTGCGCATGTCCGGCGCGGACACCACTTCGAGCAACGGCGTCCCGGCGCGGTTCAGGTCCACGCCGGTGGCGCCCTCGTAGGCGTCATGGATGGACTTGCCGGCGTCCTCCTCCAAGTGGGCGCGGACAATGCCAACCTCAATGCGCTCACCGTCTTCCAAGCGAACCTGCAAGCGCCCGGCGCCCACCACCGGCCGTTCAAACTGGCTGATCTGGTAGCCCTTGGGCAAGTCCGGGTAGAAGTAGTTCTTGCGGTCGAAGCTGGAGTGGGGGCGGATCTCCGCGCCCACCGCCAAGCCGAACTTAACCGCCATGTACACCGGCGCCTCGTTCAGCACCGGCAGCACGCCGGGCAAGCCGAGATCCACCGGGCAGGCCAGGCTGTTCGGCGGGGCGCCGAAGCGGTTGGCGGCGCCGGAAAAGATCTTGCTGCGGGTGGCCAACTGCACATGGATCTCCAGGCCGATGACCGCTTCCCAGCCGGAATTTTTGGTCACGCCGCCTCCGCCCAGCTGAGACTGGGGCGCAATTCGTGCCAATCGGTGGCCCGCTGCAAGGCCGCCCCGGCCCGCAGCAGGCGCTTTTCGTCAAAGTGGTTGGCGATGAGCTGAAAGCCCACCGGCAGGCCGTCCTGCAGGCCGCAGGGCAGGGACAACGCCGGCAACCCCGCCAGGTTCACGGGGATGGTGTAGGCGTCCTGCTGATACATGGCCAGCGGATCGTCCAACAGCTGGCCGCGGCGAAAGGCGACGCCCGGCGCGGTCGGGGCTAACAGCAAGTCCGCTTGGGCGAAGGCGCCGGCGAAGTCCTGGGCGACCAGACGCCTGATTTTCTGCGCCCTGATGTAGTAGGCGTCAAAGTAGCCGGCCGAAAGGGCGTAGGTGCCGGTCAGGATGCGGCGCTTGACCTCCGCGCCGAAGCCCTCGCTGCGCGAGCGCTCATAGAGGTCCGCCAAGGACTGCGGGCGGGCGCAGCGATGCCCGAACCGCACCCCGTCGTAACGGGCCAAGTTGGTGGACGCCTCGGCGCCGGCGATGACGTAGTAGGCCGGCATCGCCATGTTGACGTGCGGCAGGGACAATTCGACGCAACGCAGGCCAAGCCCCTCCAAGCTGCGGCGGGCCGCCTCAATGAGCTGGCCGCCAACCAGCGGGGCCGCGAAGAACTCCCGCACCAAGCCCAGGGTCAAAGGGCCGTCCTCAAGATCGCCAACGCCCATCTGCGGCACTGCTTCGAGCCAAGGGTCGCGGCGGTTGCTTGAGGTCGAGTCCTGCGGGTCGAATCCGGCCATGTAGGAGAGCACCAGAGCGGCGTCCTCGGCGCTTCGAGCCAGCACGCCGCCTTGGTCGAGGCTCGAGGCGAAGGCGATCATGCCGTAGCGGGAGACTTTTCCGTATGTCGGCTTCAGGCCGGCAAGGCCGCAAAACCCGGCCGGCTGGCGAATGGAGCCGCCGGTGTCGGTGCCGCTGGCGGCGGCGGTGATGCCGGCCGCCACGCAGGCCGCCGAACCGCCGGAGGAGCCGCCCGGACTGCGCTCCAAGCACCAGGGGTTCGCCGTGGGGCCGAAATGGCTGGTCTCCGTGGAGGAGCCCATCGCAAACTCATCCATGTTCAGCTTGCCCAAGGTCACGGAGCCAGCGTCCTCCAGACGAACCATGGCGGTGGCGGTGTAGGGCGCCACGAAGTTCGCCAGCATTGCGGAGGCGCAGGTGGTGGGCCAGCCCTCCATGCAGAAGATGTCCTTGTGCGCGAGGGGAACGCCGGTCAGGGGCGTGGCCCGCTTCGCGCCGAGCAGCCGGTCGGCCCGCTCGGCGGCGGCCATGGCCTTTTCTTCGTCCAAGGTGATGAAGCAGTTCAGGGCGCCGTCCAAGCGCTTCGCCCGCTGCAGCGCGGCCTCGGTGAGTTCGGCGCTGCTCCACTCCCGGCGCGCTAGGCCGTCCGCCAGCCGCCGCAATGACTGGAAGGGCTGCACGGGCCTATTCGACGGCCCGGGGCACTATGTAAAGGCCGTCCCGAACGGCCGGGGCGCCGGCCTGATAGCGCTGCCGGTCAACCTCCTCGGTGACTTGGTCCGGGCGCGGCGCCAAGATCGCGTCCAAGGGATGGGCCAGTGGCTCAACGCCGGACACGTCAACGGCGCCCATGGCGTCCACCATGGCGATGATGCGCCGCAGGTCGGCCAGCACGCCCGGCTGCTCGTCCTCGCTCAAACGCAAGGCTGCGAGTTTCGCCAAGTGGTCGATTTTTATGTCATTTGCACTCATAATAGAGAGTTTACTGCAAACGCCAACCCTGCTGGGTTAACGCTGCTTAAGGGCGCACGATGCTCAAATACATCCGTGGGCTGATCTCCCGCGATCTTTCCATAGATCTCGGCACCGCCAACACTCTGATCTACGTTCGCGAGCAAGGCATCGTGTTGAATGAGCCTTCGGTTGTGGCCATTCGAACCCAAGGCAACCAGAAGACCGTGGTCGCCGTCGGCTCGGACGCCAAGCGCATGCTTGGCCGCACGCCAGGCAACATCACCACCATTCGTCCGTTGAAGGACGGCGTCATTGCGGATTTTCTGGTCACCGAAAAGCTCCTGCAGTATTTCATCAGCAAGGTTCACGAACACTCCTTCATCCGTCCGAGCCCCCGCGTTTTGGTTTGCGTGCCCTGCAAGTCCACCGAAGTGGAGCGCCGCGCCATTCACGAAAGCGCCTTGTCCGCCGGCGCTAGGGACGTGCGCCTAGTGGAGGAGCCCATGGCCGCGGCCATAGGCGCCGGGCTGCCGGTGCAGGAGGCGGTCGGCACTATGGTTGTGGACATCGGCGGCGGCACCACCGAGATCGCCATCATTTCGCTGAACGGCATCGTCTATTCAGACACCGTTCGCGTCGGCGGCGACCGCTTCGACGAAGCCATAGTCGCCTTCGTGCGCCGCACTCAAGGCAGTTTGATAGGCGAAGCCACCGCGGAGCGCATGAAGCACGAGATCGGCACCGCCTATCCGCAGAAGGAGGTGCGGGAAATCGACGTGCGCGGGCGCAACCTTGCCGAAGGCGCCCCCCGGGGGTTCACCTTGAACAGCAACGACATCCTGGATTCCCTCAAGGAGCCTCTTTCCACCATTGTCGAGTCCGTCAAGCGCGCCCTGGAGCGCTGCCCGCCGGAACTGGCCTCCGACATCGCCGAAACCGGCTTGGTCCTGACTGGCGGCGGCGCTTTGCTGCGGGACATCGACCTGCTGCTGTCGCAAGAGACGGGCTTGCCGGTGATCGTCGCCGAAGACCCGTTGACCTGCGTGGCGCGCGGCGGCGGCATGGTGATGGAGCTGATGGACAACCAAGCCAATCTTGGCGTATTGCCGAGCGCCTAGCCGCACACCCAAGGCGCGCATAGGAGAGCTGGGCATCAAATCCCTATTCGCCAGAGGCCACTTCCGCACCGCCAACCTGGTGATCGGCCTGAGCCTGATCTCCCTGACCCTCATCATCATCGACTCCAGTTCCCGCTGGCTGCAGCCGGTGCGCAGCGCCATCGACCTGCTGACGGCGCCCATCATCTACGTCGCGGAAGTTCCCCACATGGCGGCGCATGGGTTCGGCAGGATGATCGTCAGCCGCGCTGCCATGCTCGAGCAAATCGACGAATTGACGCAACGCAATCTGCAGCTGTCCCAATCGTCGCAGCAGGCGGAGGCGCTGCGGGCCGAGAACGACCAAATGCGCACCCTGCTCGGCAGCAAGCCGCGCACCACGGACCCAGTGCTGATCGCCGAAATCGTGGGCGTGACGCCGATCTCCACCGTCCATCAAGTCGTGATCGACAAGGGCTCCGCTGACGGCGTGAGAACCGGCTATGCCGTATTGGATTCCGAGGGCTTGTTCGGCCAAGTTCTGGACACCAGCCCATTCAACGCCCGAGTCCTCATGATTACGGATTCCCGTCACGGGTTGCCGGTGGAGGCGGTTCGCAACGGCCTGCGCGGCGTCGCCTACGGCATCGGCCAAATCGACCGGCTGCAAATCAACGGCCTGCCGTTGACCGCGGAAATTCGCGGCGGCGACAGGATAGTCGCCTCCGGCCTCGGCCGAGTGTTTCCATACGGCTATCCGGTGGGGGTGGTGGAGTCCGTCCATCCCAGCCCGTCGCACAACTTTGCGCTGGTGAACGTCCGCCCCAGCGCCCAATTGGACCGCGCCCGCCACATTCTGGTGATCTTGAAGGACGTTGGCGAGGAGCAGCCATGAAGCCTTGGTCCGACGGCAGTTCCGCAGCGCTGACGCTGTTCGCGGCGCTGGTGCTGCACACCGCCCATCTGCCCGCCGCCGCCCCCGAATGGATGGATTGGCTGCGGCCCCACTGGGTGCTGCTGGCGGTCGTCTTTTGGACCCTCCTGGCGCCGCGGCTGCTCAGCCTTCCCTTGGTCTGGCTGCTCGGCTTCGCCGTCGATGCGCTCAACGCCGACCCATTGGGCCTGAACGGGGCGATCTTCGCCATAGCGACCTTCGTCATCACCCGCTTTCGCCATCAACTGCGCATGTACCCCGCGCTGCAGCAGGCCGCGGCGGTCGCCATGCTGGTTGTTGCGGTCGAACTGCTGAGCCAGTTCGTCCGCAACCTCGCCACCGGCCAGCCGTACTCCGCCACGCTCTGGGGCCTCGCCCTAGCCAGCGCCCTGTATTGGCCGTTCATTCATTTCCTGCTGCAGCGCAAGCGAAATCAATACTTTGCCCAATAAACCACTGACACTCGCATCGGCTTCGCCCCGGCGAGCCGAACTGCTGCGGCAAATCGCCCTGCCTTTTGAGGTTTGCCCGCCGGCCATAGACGAATCCCCCAGCCTCGGCGAGTCCGCTGCCGGGCGCGTTGAGCGCCTGGCCATTTTGAAGGCGCAGGCGGCTCACCGCCGCGGCCGCCTAACGTTGGCTGCCGACACCCTAGTGGAGCTCGACGAC
Organism: Candidatus Azophilus sp.; assembly: GCA_965200465.1. Classification (GTDB taxonomy): domain Bacteria; phylum Pseudomonadota; class Gammaproteobacteria; order Pseudomonadales; family Azotimanducaceae; genus Azophilus. Next base: position 2,251,682 of record OZ241358.1, read on the forward strand.
GAGGCTTTCGGCAAGCCGCGCAGCCGGGAGGAGGGCCTGGCCATGCTGGCCGCCCTAGGCGGCCGCTCGCACCAGGTCGTCACCGGCGTCTGCCTGACCGATGGACAGTCGCCGCTGACCTGCGTGGTTTCCACGGAGGTCGCCCTGAAACCGATAAGCGCCAAGCAGGCCCAAGCCTATTGGCGCACCGGCGAGCCGGCGGACAAGGCGGGAGGCTATGGCATTCAAGGCATTGGGGGTATATTCGTAGAGCACATCCGCGGCAGCTACAGCGCGGTGGTTGGGCTGCCTCTAGCGGAGACCGAAGAGTTGCTCAAGCGCTTTAAGTTCGACTCTTGGCGCCATCGGCTGGCCCGAGCAGCGAAATGCCCGAAGAACTGCTGATCAACGTCAACGAATTCGAGACCAGGGTGGCCCTGCTCGAAGACGGCCTGCTGCAGGAGCTGCACATCGCCCGGGGCGGCGGCTACAGCCACACCGGCAACATCTACCTTGGCAAGGTGGGGCGGCCCATCCCGTCCATGCAGGCCGCCTTCGTGGATCTGGGCTTGGAGCGCCCCGGCTTCCTGCACAGCCGCAGCCTAGGCCCAAGGGTCGCCGACGAAGACGGCGAAGCCTTAGTGCCGGACATTCGCGAGCTCGTGCATGAGGGCCAGGAGGTCTTGGTGCAGGCCACCAGAGACCCCATCGCCGGCAAGGGCTTGAGGCTGACCACGGAAGTCACCCTAGCCGCCGGGCACATCGTGCTGACGCCCTTCGGCAAGCAGATAGGCGTCTCCAGAAGAATCGAGGACGACGGGGAGCGCGAACGGCTTCGGCAACTGATCGCCGACATTCAGGCGGACTTGAACGTCGATATGGGGTTCATCGCCCGCACCGTAAGCGACGGCGCGGAGCGGGAGGTCCTTGAGGCCGAGGCCCGGCAATTGCTGAGCATTTGGCGGAAAGTCGCCGCCAAGCGGGCCGCAGCGCAGTGCCCAGCGCTGATTCACAAGGACATTCCCCTGCCCATGCGGGTGCTGCGCGACCTGTGCGGTCCGCGGGTGCAGCGCATACTCATCGACGACGAAGAAACCTGCCGCAGGGCGGCGAACTTCGCCGCCGAATTTTTGCCGGACGCTTCGGTGCGCATCGAAGCCTACAGGGAGCCTAGGCCGATGTTTGAACGCTTCGGCATCGAGGACGAGGCGGCTCGAGCCTTGCTGCCCAGGGTGGACTTGAAGTGCGGCGGCTTTCTAGTCATCGAACAAACCGAAGCGATGATCACCATCGACGTCAACACCGGCAGCTTCCTAGGCGCCGGCCGCTTTGAGGAAACAGTCTTCCGCACCAATCTGGAAGCGGCCGGCGCGATCCCGCGGCAGCTTAGGCTGCGCAACCTCGGCGGCATCATCGTCGTTGACTTCATCGACATGGAGAATCCGGAGCATCAGCGCCAAGTGCTGCGCACCCTCGAAAACGCCGGCAAGGGGGACCGGGCGCGACTCGACTTTGAGGGCTTCTCCTCCCTGGGCCTAGTGGAAATGAGCCGCAAGCGCACTCGGGAGAGCTTGGCCCGGCAGACCTGCGAACCTTGCCCGACATGCGCTGGGGTGGGCCTGACCAAGACCGCCGAAACAACCTGCATAGAGATCTTCCGCGCCCTGCTGCGCGACGCCGAAGCCGAGCGCCGGCAAAGCGCCGGCGAATACCTGATTCGGGCGCCGGAGGCGGTGGTGGACCGATTGCTGGACGAGGACGCCTCGCAGCTTGCGGCAATCGCCAGCCGGGTCGGACAGGAAATCCGCCTGCAGGTGGAGCCGAGCTACGGCCCCGGCGAGTTCGACTTGGTTGGGGTGCAGGGCGCCCCTAGGTAGCAGCGCTTGGACGCACTCGCCCACTGCCGCCGCCTCCTAGCGCATCCCGTCGCCGGATACCTGGCGCTGGTCCTGCTGGTCGCCGCGGTCGTGCAGGGCGCCGGACGGCTTGGAATGCGGCTGCTCGACGACCTTGGCGGGGCGGTCAACGCCTATCTTGGCGAACAGGCCACCCTGGTTGGGCTGCGCGGCGGTTGGCACGGCCTCAACCCGCTGCTGCGCCTGGACCGGGTGGAGGCACCGAGCGGTTGGGCCGAACAGGTGCTCGTCGAATTCGACTGGCTGGAAACGTTGGTGCGCAATCGCCTGACGCTGCGCCGGCTGTTCGTTGAGCGCGCCCAGCTGGAGGTCGCCTACGTCGATGGCCGCTGGGCCTTGTCCGGCTTGGGCGACGGCCCTCTGGACTTCGATTGGGCCAGCTTGCTGAACGACACCGACGAACTCAGGTTCAGAGGGTTGCTGCGGGTTGCCGGCGCGGCTGACAGCAGCCTGCATGTGGAGGCGTTGGGCATCAATCGAAACGGACTGCACGGCCTTGACCTGACCTTGGCCCGCAACTCCTTGACGGCGCCCAGTGCCGCCTCCGGGCAAGCGGCGGCCAGCGGACCAAAGACGCAGTGCGGCGCCGGCTGCGCCTTGGCCCTGCGTTGGCGGGAGCGCCCGAACCGCTGGTCTTGGCGGCCGTCCGAGCGCTACCTGGAGGTTGCCGGAGGCTTGGCGGTGCTGCCCGCCTACCTGCCTCGGTTGGGCCTCGCCGCCAGCTTTGAGGTCGGCGCGCACGGGCGCTGGACGCAGCGGGACGGCGCCGGCGGCGGCGAATTCGAGCTGCAAATCCAGCAAGGCGCAAGGGCCAGCGACGGGGCTCGGCTCCACGCCCGCATTGAAGCGGTCAGCACCGGGGGCTCGCACGCCGCGGTCCTTAAGGACGCAAGGCTCAGCCAAGGCGGCCTGCAGCTGGAACTGCAGCCGATCATCGCCCAAGGCGACGGGCGCCTGGTCGATCTGTGGACCCAAGAGCTGAACTTGGGCGAGATCAACCAACTGCTGCTCGCAACGCTCGACGAATTGGCGCCCGCGGCCGAATGGCTGGCGGGCGCGGACCCCAAGGGCTGGCTCCGCAACGTCCATTTCCGGCTGGCGGCGGACGGCATCGCCTATGCGGCCACCTTGGACGGCGTGGCGACTGCGGCGCATCGGGGCCTGCCCATGCTGCGCGGCGCGGACGGCGCCCTGCTCGGCCACCGACGCGGCTTGGTGCTGGCGTTGAACGCCGCAACCATGCAAGCGCACTTCGCCGACACCTTCACCGACCCTTGGCGGTTGAGCAACGTGCGGGGCCACATCGACTGCTGGTTTGCGGACGGCTACCTAGGCGCAAGGTCAACCTACTTCCGGGCCGACTTGCCGGACGGTTCGGTGGCTGGAACCTTCGCCTTGGCTCGCCCTCCCGGGCGCTTCGACCAACGCCTGTCGCTGCTGTTGAGCGCGGACCGGCTAAAGGTGCCGGACGCCCGCATCTACGTTCCCTTCACCCTTCCCGCCGGCCTCAAGCAGTGGCTTGACGAAGCGCCCCGCGGCGGCGAACTGACCGACTTCCGGCTGGCCTACCAAGGCCAAGTACACACCCAGCCCCACGACTACTCCCGCCGGGCGGCCCTGACCGCAGGAATCGCCGAGGGCAAAGTGCATTTCCATCGGGACTGGCCGCCCATCGCCGACGCCAACGGCGAGTTGACGGTGTCCGGAGAGGACGTCTTCGCCCGCGTGGAAGCGGCCTCCTCCCTGGGCGTGCAAGTTGCGGCCAGCGACGTGCATGTGGGGCGCAACGGCGCCTTCGCCGACATCGACCTGAACGCCGAGGCGGACGCCGGGGCCGCCTTGGCCTACGTCCGCGCCTCCCCCTTGGCCGAATGGCTTGCCTTCGTGCAGCCCGCATGGAGCGCCCAAGGCCGCCTAGGCTTCAGCGGCCGGGTGTTTGTGCCCTTAAGCGAGCAGCCGGGCACCGCGGACGAGCAAGAGGCGCTGGCCGCCAACCTAGGCATCGAGCTGGACGACTTTGCGCTTGCCATGCCCAACTACCGTTTGACGGTGGCCAATCTCAGGGGCTCGGCCAGCTATCAGTTTCCCCATCAACTCAGCTCGGCGCCCTTGGCGGGAACCCTGTTCGGGCATCCTGCGACCTTAACGGCCAGCGCCGCGCAAGGCGCCATCGACTTCCGCATCGTCGGCCGGGCCGCCGCGCAGGACATTTACCATTTGGCGGCAATGGAGGACCTGGGCTTGGCCGAAGGGACCTTTCCCTTCGACGCCGTCCTCTCCATCCCCGTCGACGGCCGGGCGCCCCATCTAACCACCCGCACCGAGCTCGAAGGGCTGTCCATCCTCCTGCCGGGGGAGTTCGGCAAGGCCGCGGACGCCAAGCGCAGCACTCTAGTGGAGTTGGACTTTCTGGACGAACACGTCGTCATGGACTTCAGCCACGGCATCGTGCAAGGCTGGCTGCATGTGGACGAAGCGCCCCTGCGCGGCGCTCTGGGCGTGCGCCGGCCGCCGCCGGACGCCCCTCCAGCCGGAGACGAAATTCTCATCTCCGGCGCCACCGAAGCCGTTGACGTCCACGAGTGGGCCCAGGGCGCGGGGGACTGGGAGTTTCCGGCCCCTTGGCGGCTGCAGGACGTGAACGTGGGACGGGTGACCGTCGAGACCACCGACTTTCGGGACGTCCGGGTGCAGGGCAACTTCCGCGACGGACTGATGGCGCTGGCCTTTGATTCCGAACATTTGCAGGGGCGCCTGCGCGATCCTGGAGACGCGCCCTTGGAGCTGCACTTCAACGCCATCGTCCTGCCTGACCACGAGGATGAGGAGGACCCTCTTGACGCAGCCGTCATCGACCGCCTGCCGGCCGCCGACGTAGCCATTGACTCCATCCGCATCGGCGAGGAGGACTTCGGGCGCTGGTCCTTCGCCATGCGCCCAAGCGCAGAGGGCGTGACCTTCGCGAATTTGCAGGCGCAGCTGAAGGGCACCGCCATAACCGCCCCGGACGGCGTCTTCTGGCGCCGGGAAACCGACTCCAGCGCCGCCGTCGCCCACTTGGCGATGCAGGATTTGCACGAAGTGCTGCCCCAGTGGGGCTACGCGCCAAGCCTGCATTCGGATTCCGCGGAAATGAGCGTGGACGGCCGCTGGCCGGGTTCGCCGCTGAACGTCTCCATCGAAAACCTGATCGGCGAGGTTTCCTTTCGCGCCCTGGACGGCCGCTTCGTGGAGGTGGAGAGCGGCGCCGGCGCCAGGCGCATCTTCAGCCTGCTGAACTTCAACACCATCGCCAAGCGTATGAACTTCAACTTCAAGGACGTGGTGGGCAAGGGCGTCAGCTTCGACCGCATCAAGGCGAAGACCCGCCTGGACAGCGGCACCCTCACCTTCTTGGAGCCGGCGAAGATCAAGGGTTCCGGCTCCGACTTCAAGATCGGCGGCAGCATCGATCTGGTGGCCGGCGTGATGAACAACAACGAGATGATCGTGACCCTGCCGGTGGACGACAGCCTGCCTTGGTACGCCGTTTACGTCTCCCTGGCCAACCCGGTCACCGGGCTGGCGGTGCTGGCCGGCCAACAGATGCTGAAGAAGCAGATCAAGCAGTTCAGCAGCGCCAAATACGAGGTCAGCGGCCCTTGGGACGATCCTGAGGTTAAACTGGTCGGCATTTGGGACGACAACATGCAAACCTTCAGCGAGCTGCCGAACGAGCCGGCCGCCGCCCAGGAAGGCGGCTGATGGACGGCTTGCTGGCCGCCGCGGAAACGGCGCTGCTGAGCCCGGCCGACCTTGGCCGGCAAGACGTGGAAAGGGCGCTGGGCCGCCTGGCGGCGGCCGGCGCCGACTTGGGCGAAGCCTTCTTTCAAAGCCGCAAGTCGGAGAGCTGGGCGCTGGAGGACGGCGCGGTCAAGCATGGCAGCTTCAACGTTGACCGAGGCGTCGGCGTGCGCGCCTTAAGCGGGGAGAAGACCGGCGCCGCCTATGTGGAGGACATTCAGCCGCAAGGGTTCGAGAGCGCCTTGGAGGCCGCCCGCGCCATCGTCCGCTCCGGCCGGCCGCAACAGGCAAGGGCATTGCGGCCGCGCACGGCGCCGCCCATCTACGCGGGCGCAAACCCCATTCCCACCTTGGCCCAGGAGGACAAGGCGGCCCTGCTCTCGCGCATCGACCGAGCCGCCCGCCGCATGGACAACCGGGTGCAGGAGGTCAACGTCCATCTCTCCTTGAACTTCGAGACCATTCTGGTCATGGCCACGGACGGCGTCTTGGCGGCGGATGCGCGGCCCATGGCGCGGCTGGACGTCTCCGTCATCGCCGTTGAAGGCAAGCGCCGGGAGCGCGGCTATGCCGGCGGCGGCGGACGTCGGGACCTAAGCGCCTTCAGCCGCGAATGGCCGGAGGAATTGGCCCGGGAAGCGGTGCGCAGCGCCCTGGTCAACTTGGATGCGGTGGATGCGCCGGCCGGCCCCATGCCGGTGGTCCTCGGCCCAGGCTGGCCGGGCGTGCTGCTGCACGAAGCCGTGGGGCACGGCTTGGAGGGGGACTTCAACCGCAAGGGCAGTTCCGCCTTCGCCAACCGCATGGGCGAGCAGGTCGCCTCAACGGCCTGCACCGTTGTTGACGACGGCACCTTGCCCGACCGGCGCGGTTCGCTCACCGTTGACGACGAAGGCACCCCCACCCAAGGCACCGTGCTCATCGAGAACGGCATCCTCGTCGGCTACATGCAGGACAAGCTGAACGCCCGCTTGACGGGCGCCGCCGCCACCGGCAACGGCCGCCGCCAATCCTACGCCCACCAGCCCATGCCGCGCATGACCAACACCTTCATGCAGCCCGGAGGCCACGACCCGCAGGAGATCATCGCCGCCTGCCCCAAGGGCATCTACGCCGTCAACTTCGGCGGCGGGCAGGTGGACATCACCTCCGGCCGCTTCGTTTTCTCCACCACCGAAGCCTATCTGATCGAAAAGGGCCGGGTGACCCAGCCCATTCGCGGCGCCACTCTCATCGGCAACGGCCCGGAGGTGATGACCAAGGTGTCCATGGTCGGCAACGATCTGGCCTTGGACCAGGGGGTCGGCGTCTGCGGCAAGGAAGGCCAGACGGTGCCGGTGGGGGTTGGCCAGCCGACCTTGCTGGTTGACGAAATCACCATCGGCGGCACCTCGGCCTGAAGCCCGCCGGCGGCCCGTCTTCAAGCCACTGCATCCGCCCAAGCGCCTCATCGGTTGGCACCATGCGTCAGGAAGCGGACATCCGGCAACAGGAGGAGGGGCTTAGAAGCCTGGCCGAAGCCGTGCTGCAGGAGGCTCGGCGCGCCGGCGCCGACGCCGCCGAAGTCTCCGTCTCCCAAGAGATCGGCCTGAACGTCAAGGTGCGCAAGGGCGAGCTTGAAACGGTGGAGTTCAACTCCGACCGCAACTTCGACATCACCCTTTTCCACGGGCGGCGCACCGGCGCGGCGAGCACCTCGGACAGCAGCAAGAGCGCCTTTCGGGAAACCGTGGCCCGGGCGCTGGAGATAGCCCATCACACCCAGGAAGACCCTTGCAGCGGCTTGGCGGACCCGGATTTGCTGGCGCAACGCCTGCCGGACCTGGATCTGTTCCATCCCTCTCCCTTGGACACGGAGGCGGCCGAGGCGGCGGCGCAGGCTTGTGAAGCCGCCGGGTTCGGACATGACCGGCGCATCGTCAACTCGGAGGGAGCGGAAGCGAACAGTTCCCAATCCTGCACGGTCTATGCCAACTCCCACGGCTTCATGGGCAGCTACGCGAGCACCAGCCGCAGCTTAAGTTGCGTTCTGATCGCCGAGGACGACAACGGGATGCAGCAGGACTATTGGTACTCCGCCCACCGCAAGCCAAGGGCGCTGGAGGCCCCCGAGGACGTTGGGCGAAGGGCCGCCGAGCGCACGGTGGCCAAGCTGTCGCCGCGCAGGATCGCCACCGGCGACCATCCGGTGCTCTTTTCGCCGCAAGCCGCCCGCTCCCTCGCCGGCCACATCATTGCCGCCCTTAGCGGCGGGGCGCTCTACCGCCAAGCTTCGTTTTTGCTCGACGCCTTAGGGCAAAAGGTCGCCAGCGCCCATTGGCGCCTGCTGGAGCAGCCGTTGCTGCCGGCGCGGCTCGGCAGCGCCGCCTTTGACGGCGACGGCGTGGCCACTTCCGAAAAGGCGTTCATCGAAGGCGGCCGAGTGCGAAGCTACGCGCTGTCCGCCTATGCGGGCCGGCGCCTCGGCCTGCCCACCACCGGCAACGCCGGCGGCGTCCACAACCTGCGCCTGGAGGGCGAACCCCTGCCGCTGGAGGAGCTGCTCAGCAAAATGGGCCAGGGGCTGCTGGTCACCGAGCTGATGGGCCAGGGGGCCAACATCGTCAACGGCGACTATTCCCGAGGCGCCTCCGGCTTTTGGGTTGCGCAAGGCGAAATTCAACACCCGGTGCATGAACTGACCATCGCCTCCAACTTAAAGGACATGCTGCACGGTTTGCTTGCGGTCGGCGACGACCACGACGAACGCGGCAACATCGCCGCGCCCAGCGTCCTCATCGAACGCATGACGGTGGCCGGAAGCGCCTGAGCGACCGGCCTTGCAGCCAACGCCCGCATGGGGCTAAGCGTTGTTGAACCCGGCGACAATTCACTCCAGCCAACCGGAGATGGCTTAATGGAAGCGAGCGCAGGGCGGCATGTGCAGTGCGTCCTTGGCGAGCATCCTTGCCTAGGCGTAGGCCCAGGCCGCTAGGCCTAAGAAGACGAAGAAGCCGGTGACGTCCGTGATGGTGGTGAGGATGACCCCGCCGGCGATGGCCGGGTCTATGGACAGCCGGTTCAGAATGCCGGGCAGCAGGCTGCCGGACACCACGGCCACCAGCAGGTTGATGACCAGGGCGACGGCGATGACCGCGCCAAGCACCGGATCCCGAAACGCCAACCCGGCCGCCAAGGCCACTAGGCTGGCCCACAGCAGGCCATTCAGGATGGCCACCAGAAATTCCCGGTTCAGCAAGTACCAGAGATTGGCCCGATTGATGTGGCCCAGCACCAAGCCGCGGATCACCAAGGTCAAGGTCTGGGTGCCGGCGATGCCGCCCATGCTGGCGACCACCGGCAGCAGCACCGCCAGCGCCACCACCTTGGCGATGGTCGCCTCAAACATGTTGATGACCGCCGCGGCAAGGAACGCCGTGACGAGGTTGACGCCCAGCCAGACGGCGCGGCGGCGGGCGGACTTCAGCACGGGCGCGAAGGTGTCCTCGTCCGGGTCCAGGCCGGCCCTGGCCAACACCGCTTCGTCGGCGTCCTCGGCGATGACGTCCACCACGTCGTCAACCGTTATGCGGCCAACCAGCTTGCCGTCCGCGTCCAGCACCGGCGCGGACACCAGGTCCTCGTCGCTGAAGATGGCGGCCACCTCCCGATCCCGCATGTCCACCGGAATGGCGGTCGAGTTGGCGTCCATTACCTCGCGCACGGTGACGCTGGAGTCCGCAGTCAGGATGCGCGACAACGGCAGGGTGCCGACGCACTCGTTGCTGCTGTTGACGACGATCAGCGCATCGGTGTGCTTCGGCACCTCCTTGCGCAGGCGCAGGTAGCGCAGGACGATCTCCAAGGCGTGGCGCGGGCGCACGGTGACCACGTCGGTGTCCATCAGCCCGCCGGCGCTGTCCTCCGGATAGGAAAGCACGGACTCAAGGCGCTGGCGGTCCGCCGAATCCATGGAGTTGAGCACCTGGGCGGCGATGGCGTCCGGCAACTGCTGCAGCAGGTCCGCTTGGTCGTCCACGTCCAGGTCGTCGGCGGCGGCCACCAACTGGGCCGTGTCCATGCCCTCGACGACTTCGTTCAAGACGTCCTCGCCAAGGTGCTGCAGCACTTGGCCGGAGACGTCTTCGTCTATCAGATCCCAGATGTAGCGGCGCACCCGAGGGGGCGTGGCCTCAAGCAGATTGGCCAGTTCCGACGCCTTGAGCGAACGCAGCAGGTGGCGCCGCTCGCCGAGGGTTCCAGCGCCGTAGGAGCGCAGGACTTGGCCAAAGCGCTCATCGAAGTCCACCTTAGGGGCCTATTCGTTCTCGCCGAAGCGGTCGCCGATCAACCGCTCGATGGCGGCGAACGCCTCCGCTTCGTCTGCGCCCTCCACCTGCAGGTCGAGCATCGTCCCCAAGGGCGCCTCCAACAGCAGCACGCTCATGATGCTCTTGCCGTCAACGAAGCGGCCCTCCTTGCCCAGCTGCACCTCGCTGGAGAAGGTCTTGGCCAGATGCACCAGCTTGGCGGCGGCGCGGGCGTGCAGGCCCAGGCCGTTCATTAGGGTCACCTTCCCGCTCTTCACGCCGATGCACCATCGAACGACTGTTTCGCCTTGATTTCCCGATGCCGCACCAGGACATTGGGGCGGCGCCGGCGGAAGTGGGCGCCCAGCCGTTCCGCCATGTGGACGCTGCGGTGCCGGCCGCCGGTGCAGCCCAGCCCAACGGTCATGTAGGACTGATGGCTGGCCTCAAAGCGCGGCAGCCAAGCCTCCAAGAAGCCGATGATGTCCCTGCACATCCTGTCCACCGTCTCGTCAGCGGCCAAAAACTCCAGCACGGGTTCGTCCAAGCCCGTCAGCGGCCTAAGCTCCGTGACCCAATAGGGGTTGGGCAGACAGCGAAGATCGAACACCAGATCCGCATCCACCGGGATGCCGAACTTGAAGCCGAAGGAGCGGAAAAGCAGGTTCAGCCCCTCGGGCGGCTTAACGATGATCCGTTCTTCGACCATCTGAAACAAATCCGCCGGCCGCAGTTGGGTGGTGTCGATGGTCAAGTCCGCTAGATCGGAGATGTCATCGATCAACCGGCGCTCCGCGTCAATGGCGTGGCGCAAATCCACATTGGCGTCCGTCAACGGATGGCGGCGGCGGGTTTCGCTGAAGCGCTTGACCAAGGTGGGGCTGGAGGCGGTGAGATAGACGATTTGGCAATCCAACCCCCCGCGTTCCCCAAGCTCCCGCCAAATTTCCGCGAACCGTTCAATGCCGGCGCTGCGCACGTCAACGCCCACCGCCAAGTCGCGTTGCCCGCCGGCATGGTCAAAGGACGCATGGTCCACCAAGGTGCGCAAAAGACCCACCGGGAAATTGTCGATGCAGTGGCATCCCAAATCCTCCAGCGCCCGCAGGGCGGTGCTCTTGCCGGAGCCCGAACGGCCGCTGATGATGATGAGCTTCACGGCCGCCGCCGGACGGCGGCGAGAAACCGCTCAGCGAGCGCCTCCGCCGAAGCGGCGCTGCGCAGGCGGCTTCGCTCCCGCTCGTCGCCAAAGACCGCGGCGAGCAAGGCCAGCACCTCAAGATGCGCCTTGGGCTCGTCGCGGGGGGCCACCAGCACGAACAGGAGGTCCACCGGCGCCCCGTCGTCAGCGTTGAAATTGACCGGGTGCGCCAAGGACATCAGGACGCCGAGGGTGCGCGGGCACTCGTCGCGACAGTGGGGAATGGCGACGCCCTCGCCAATGCCGGTGCTGCCCAGCCGCTCGCGCTCCATCAGCGACCGGAGAAGCACATGGGCGGAAAGCTGCGGCTGCGCCCGCGCCAGCATCCCGGCGGCCAGGTCAAGCGCCTGCTTGCGGCTGTTGGCGTCCGCCCGGCAGCACACGCAGCTCGGCGCCAGCAGGCTTTCCATCTCCAGCATGGCTCATCCCCGGCCCTGATGCCGCTCAATCATCTTTTCCTTGTGCTTGATGACCTGCCGGTCCAGCTTATCGACCAGCATGTCAACGGCGGCGTAGAGATCCTCGGACACCGCGTCCGCAAAAAGTTCGGCGCCGCTGACGTGGGCCGTGGCTTCGGCCCTTTGGTCCAGCTTATCGACGCTCAGCACCACATGGATGTTGGTGATGTGGTCGTAGTGCCGCTCCAGCTTCTTCAGCTTGCCGGTGACGAAGGCCTTGAGCGCGTCCGTCACGTCAATGTGGTGCCCGGAGATGCTTAGCTGCATGGGTTGCCTCCCGAAGTGCCGCGGCGCTCCCTCAAGCCAAGCGCTTGCGCTTGCTCGACGGCGGAATGGCCAGGGACTCACGATACTTGGCCACGGTGCGCCTAGCGACATTGATGTTGCGTTCCGCCAGTATTGCCGTGATTCTACTGTCGCTCAACGGCTTTCCAGGATTCTCCTGCGCGATGAGGCTCTTGATGCGCGCCCGGATGGCGGTGCTGGAAACCTCCCCGCCAGTGATGGCGCTGACGCCGCTGGAGAAGAAGTACTTCAACTCGAACACCCCCCGGGGCGTGTGCATGTACTTGCGGCTCGTGGCTCGGGAAATGGTGGAGTCGTGCATGTCCAGAGCTTCGGCGATGTCGCGCAGCACCAAGGGCTTCATCGCCGCCTCGCCGCGCTCCAGGAAGCCTTGCTGGACTTCGACGATCTTGCCGGCCACCTTGAGCAGCGTCTCGTGGCGGCTTTGCAGGCACTTCAGGAACCAACGCGCCTCGGTGAGGTTGCGGCGCAGGAACTGATTGTCGCGGCTGCTGTCCGCCCGCTTCACCAAGGCGGCGTAGCCGGCGTTGATGCGCACTCGGGGCAGGGCCTCCGCATTCAACTCCAGGGTCCAGCGCCCGCCCTGCTTGCGCACCAGCACGTCGGGAACGACATAGAGCGTCGGCTCCGCCGAATAGGCGGCGCCGGGACGCGGGTTAAGCTGTTCAATCAAAGCCGCTACGGCCGCCAATTCCCGGTCCGTGAAGCCGGTCTTTTGCTTAAGCGCCTTGAAGTCCTTGGCCGCCAACAGGTGCAGATGGCTGCCCACCAGCTCGACGGCCTCGTCCCGCCAAGGCTCCCCCGCCGGCAGCTGCGCGAGCTGCAGGCTCAAGCACTCCGCCAAGCTGCGGGCCGCCACCCCCGGCGGGTCGAACTGCTGAACTTGGCGGAGCACCGCGGCCACGGCGCCGACCTTAGGCGCGGGGTCGAAACTGGCCGCGAGCTCATTGAGGCCGACGGTTAGAATGCCGTCCGGGTTGACGGCGTCTATGATGACGTCGGCGATGAGGCGCTCCGAAGCCGACAGTGCGCTGAGGTTCAGCTGCCAGCGCAAATGGTCTTGCAGGGAGCCGGCGGCGGCGGCCCGGTCCAGAAAGTCCCCGTCCTCGAAAGCCCCCGGCCCGGGCGGCGGCGCTTGATACAGATCGTCCCACCGGGTGTCCATGGGCAAGTCTTCGGGAATGACCTCCACCTGCTCCAGGTCCAGGTCCGGCCGCTCCGCGCCCGCCTCGAGCGCCTCGCCATTGGCCGCCGGCGCCTCCGCCTCGGCCTCATCCGGCTCCAGCATGGGGTTCGACTCCAAGGCCGCCTGCACCTCCATCTCCAAGTCCTGGGACGACAGCTGCAGCATGCGGAACGCCTGCTGCAGTTGCGGCCTGATGGCCTGCCGCTGGCCAAGCCGCATTGCAAGGGCCTGCTTCATCGCAGTTCCAGCGCCATGAGTTGGGCCTTGGAGCGGCTCACAGCTTGAAGCCCTCGCCCAAATAGACGTTGCGCACCGTCTGGTGGGAGAGTATCGCCTCGGCGTCGCCCTCCGCGACCAGATGGCCCTCGTTGACGATGTAGGCCCGGTCGCAAATGTCCAAGGTGTCGCGCACGTTGTGGTCGGTGATCAGAACGCCGATGCTGCGGGCGGCGAGATCGCGTATTTGCTGTTTGATGTCGCCAACGGAGATGGGGTCCACCCCGGCGAACGGCTCGTCGAGCAGCAGGAACCGCGGCTTGCCGGCCAGCGCCCGGGCAATCTCCAGACGCCGCCGCTCGCCGCCGGACAGGCGCTCGCTCAAGGACTTGCGCACCGCGCCAAGATTGAACTCCGCCAACAGCTCCTCCAGCCGCGCCTGCTGCGCCGGCTTGTCCAAGTCCCGCCGCAGTTCCAGGATGGCCTTGATGTTGTCCTCGGTGGAGAGCTTGCGGAACACGCTGGCCTCCTGCGGCAAATAGCCGATGCCGGCCCTGGCCCGAACGTGCATGGGCGCCTTGGCGAGGGGCTGTTCGTCCAGCTCTATTTCGCCCCCCTCCGTGGGCAGCAGGCCGACGATCATGTAGAAGCAGGTGGTCTTCCCAGCCCCGTTGGGGCCCAAAAGCCCCACGATCTCCCCGCTTGAGACCCTGAGGCTGACGCCGTCCACCGCCACCCTGTTGCGGTAGGCTTTGCGGAGGTTGCGGGCTTGCAGAGTCGCCACGGGCTAGCCGCCTTCCGTGGGCAGCAGGGTCACCCGCACCGGCCCCTGGTCCGTGCGTTCGCCGTCCACCGCCTCCGAGACGATGTTGTAGCGAATGAGTTCGCCAGTGACCGCATTGCCCGCCTGCGTCAGCCTTGCCGCGCCTTGGAAGTCGATGCGGTCCTGGCCGGCGTGGTAAACGATGGTGGAGGCCGCCGCCTTGACCAGCCCGCGCTCCTTCTCCAGCTCCTGCTGATAGCGGGCCGGGCCGCCAGTGGCGACGATGCGCCGCACCTTGGCGTCCTGGTAGTCCACCTGCAGGCGCTCGCCCGTCACCCGCAGGGTGCCCTGCCGCACCTCCACGCCGCCGCCGTAAACCGCTTGGCCGTTGGGTTCGTCAAATTCCGCCGACGCCGCCCGGATGTGGATGGGCTGCTCGGAGTCCGCCCTTAGGGACCAAGCCGGAACCGAAGCCAACAGCCAAAAGCAGGCGCCCGCCCAGCCCGCGCAAACCCTAGCGGACGAAAAGCTGCGGCGGAATGATGGTGTGAACGGGGCCATCTGCGTTCGACTTCAACCTTAGAAACCTGCTCTCCAAGTCGGCCTCCAGCCCTTGGGCAGCCGTGCGGCCGGCATGGCTTTCGATGATAACACTGCGCTCTGTTTCAGCGTGGCGGCGTTCGGGATGCAGGCGCAGTTGGGAGGTGCGTATGGTGGTGGCGTCCGCCTCGCCGCGGACCTGCCGCAGCACCACGTCTTCGCGCAGCACAATGGTTTCCGCCAGCTGCCCATCGCCGCCGCGCCGCTGCTGCATCAGTCCCTGCTTGGCAAGCACCCTCCAAGGCGGTTGCGGCGGGTTGTACAGGGTTAGGTCGGGACGCTCCACGCGGGTGAACCGGCTGTCCTCAAAGTGCAGGGTGCGCTGCGCCGCCAACCGATAGCGCAGTGCGCCGTCGTCCCGGTACTGGTCGATGACGGCCTCCTGCAGATGCAGGTCCGGCACTTCGCGCAGCTCCGGCGGCGGCTGCCGGGGCGCCACCGCGCCGCGCCAGGGCGCAAAGTAGAAGGCCAAAAGCAGCATGCCAACCGCCAGCAGCGCACCGGCAACCAATTGCTTCATGAATGCACCGCCGCGAACCCGCTGCCAAGGCTTGCCCCGACGCCGGCGCGTCAGTGCATCGCCTGCTGGACCAACAACGTGTTGTAGCCGATCCAGAACAACAGCATCACCGCGCCTTCAAACCTGGTGATCACCGGGCGGGAGCCGACGGCGTAGGCGAACAGGGCCAGCAGCACGGTCAGCGCCAGCATGGTGCCGCAGTCCCGCCACAGGGCCACTGCGTCCATTTCCGTTGCGGCCAGCAGGGCCGGCACCGCCAGCACGGCCAGGATGTTCAGGATGTTGGAGCCGACTACATTGCCAATGGCGATGTCCGTGTGCCCCTTGATGGCGGACCCCACCGTGGCCGCCAGTTCCGGCAGGCTGGTTCCAACCGCGACTATGGTCAGGCCGATCAGCATGTCGCTGACGCCTAAGCGCCTAGCGACTTCCGTGGCCGCCCACACCAGGAGTTCGGCGCTCAGCACCAAGGCCACCAAGCCGCCAAGCAACCAGGCGACGCTTCGCCAAGCCTGCATCTCCGGCAGGGCCTCCAAGTCCTCGCGGATGGTCTCCGCAAAGTTCGGCTGCGAGGATGACTTGCCGAACATCAACAGGTAGAGAATCAGCCCCAACCCGGCTAGCAGCAGCAGGCCGTCGAAGAAGCCGAGCTCCAAGTCAAACATCAGCAGCAGCGCCAGCAGGGTGGCGCCGAGCAGCCAGGGCAACTCCGCATGGCGCACTCGCTTGGAGAACGGCAAGGGCGCAACTATGGCGGTGACGCCCAGCACCAAGCCGATGTTGGCGATGTTGGAGCCGATGGCGTTGCCCACCGCCAACAGCGGATTGCCTTCCAAAGCGGCCGCCATGGCGACCAGGATCTCCGGCGCCGAGGTGCCAACGGAAACCACCGTCAAGCCGATGACCATCTTGGAGACGCCCAAATTGCTCGCAGTGCTCGCCGCGCCGGACAAGAACTTGTCCGCGCTCCAAACCAAGGCCATGAAGCCGATGACCAGCGCAAGCAGCGGAAGCCACATGGGAGTTGAAGAATCCTGCCGAAGGCTTGTGTGGGAGTTCAACTTTAGTCTGTGTTTGGCGATTAGTCAGCACAACCTTGGCTTTTTGCCCAAACACCGGCCTTTTTTGCCATTGCGCCGACAGCCGCAGCGGACGCCGGCGCAGCAATCCACAGGCGGGGCGGCAACGGCGGCCCCAACAGTCTGCTGAAAAACCAAATGACATTGGGCCGAAGAGGCGCGAAACAGGCACTTTAGGGGTCAAAAAACGGGCTTTTTCTCCCCCGTTTTCTGGGTTTTCGGCGTCCACAAGAACAATTTTGCGCTGGATGCCGAAGTTTTTCAGCAGGCTGCTAAGGGTGTAGTCTTGGCTTTTTGGGGAACCCACCGGCGGCAATGGCGACAAGGCTGCAAACATGAGGGGACGGGCTGGGCGGCGCCCGCGGCGGTCGAAGGTCCAGGGTGCAACTGCGCAAACTTGGCCGCTTGGTTCGGTTGCTCTGTGGGCAAGGGCGCTGGCCGCGGCTTTGCTGGCCTTGGCCGCGGCGGTGCATCCGGTGGCATTCGAGTCCCCCCCGCATCAGCTGGTGGCCCGAACCGCCAAGGATCTAACCGCCCTGATCCGTGAAGGCCAAGGCTACGCCCAGGAGGACCCGGAGCGCTTCTTCGCCGCGGTGGACGCGCTGCTGGCCCCGGTGGTGGACTTCAACGGCTTTGCCCGCGGCGTCATGGCCGCTCACTACAAGCAGGCCAGCCCGGCGCAGCGCAGCCGCTTCGCGGAGACCTTCAAGTGGAGCCTCATCCGCGCCTACGCCCTAGCCTTGACGGACTTCACCGAAGGCGAGGTGGTGGTGGTGCCCGCGGACGGCCCGCCCAAGCACCCGCGCCGCCGCGCCGTGAAAACGGAGATTCACACCGGCACGGGCATCTACCCGGTGATCTACACCACCACCCTAGGGCGTGACGGGGCTTGGCGCATAGGCAACATCAACATCGCCGGAGTCAACATCGGCAAGACCTACCGCAGCCAGTTCACCAGCATGGCGGCGGACCACCGCTACGGCGGCGACCTGGACCGGATCATCAACGCCTGGGCGGAGTTCGTGGGCAAGGGCTTGGGGTCCTTTCTGGAGGACCCGGCGCCTTAGCTTCCAAGCGGCGGATTCTAGGCGGCCCGCTCCACCTCAAAGGCGGCGATGTTGCGATCCTCCCGGCTGAACTCCACCCCGACCAAGTGGACTGGTTGGCCGGAGCGCCGATGCTTGTCCGCATAGCCCTGTTCCTTGATTTGCGCCAGCGCCCTGCCCTCTGGCGCCCGCTCCACGGTCTTGAACTCGAACACATAGACGCCGCCGTCGCAGCGCACCACCATGTCCGCACGGCCGCTGCTGCCACTGTCCTCCGCGACCAAGTCCAAGCCGTGGGCCGCGAAGCAGGAATAGACCACGCTGGCGTAGTAGCCCTCGTATTTCTGGATGTCGTTCCTTGTGTGCCATTCGTAGGGAATGCCGGCGAAGACGGAGCGGAAAAACGCCTCCAAGCCAGCGAAGTCGTTGGCGGCCAGCAGCTCCCGCAATGGGCCTTCGTCCGCCAGCCGCCTTGGGGCGTCCGGCAGCAAGGCCACCAGCAACCGCTCGTTGAGGCTTTGCCGCACCTCCAGGTTCGGGTAGCCCAGACGGTAGCGGATGCGCCCGCCCCGGTCCTCCTCGCCCACAATGGTCAGATAGCCGGTCTGGAACAGCAGCGCCTCAATGGCCATCTCGTCCACGTCAAAGGCCGAAAGCAGCGCCTCCGAGCTGGTCATGCCGTCCAGCTCCAAGGTCGGAACGCCGCGCCGCAGCAGCGCGTCCACCAGGAACTTCGGCGAGCCAGTCTCGAACCAGTGGGCCTTGAAGCGGCGCTGCCGGAACAGCAGCAGGATGTCGAAGGGGTTGTAAACCCTCTCCTCTCCCAGCCAGCTGTAGCCGTTGTACCAGAGGCGTATCTGGTCCCGGTCCAAGCCGGGCAGTTCGGGGGCGAACAGGCTGTCCAAGTCGGCGTCCGTGTAGCCGCAGATGGCGGAGTAAGCCGGTTCCAAGGTGACGTCCGTCAGGTTGTTGAGACCGGAGAAGATGCTGACCTTGGAAAACTTGCTGACGCCGGTGAGAAGCGTGAACTTGACGTGCGCGTCGCAGGACTTGACCACCGAGTACAGCCCGCGCAGGAAGTTGCGGTTGGCGCGGGCCACCTCCGGCGCCTCCAGCGCATCCAGGATGGGCTTGTCGTACTCATCGACCAAGACGACCACCCGCCGGCCCGTGCGCTCATGGAGCGCCTCGATCAGATGCCCGAAGCGGGCTGACGCCACCTCGTAGCGGGCTGCAACCCCAGTGCGCCTTTCGATGGCGTCCAACTGCGCCAACGTCTCCTTGGCCGCCAAGCCCGGCTCATGGAACGCGCCCCTGCCGAAGTCCAGCCGCAGCACCGGGCGGCGCACGTCCCAGTCCCATTGGCTATGGATGGCCAGCCCCCGGAACAGCTCCTCGCTGCCCTCGAACAGCTCCTTGACGGTGTCCAGCAGCAGGCTCTTGCCGAAGCGCCGGGGGCGGGACAGGAAGTACTGCTCGCCCTCTTCGACCAGCCGCTTGATGTGGGTGGTCTTGTCAACGTAGTAGTAGCCGCCCTCCCGAATCTTGCGGAAGGTCTGGATGCCGATGGGCAGCTTGCGCTTGGCGGCGTCTCCGTTGGGTGTGCTCATGGGCGCACCATAGCCCCTTGCCCATGCAGGGTCAAAGCCGCTCCCCGGCGGGCTGGACTGTCATTCCAAGCAGGCCGTTCCAATCAGGCGGGCTCGGCTAGGAAAACCGGAATGAGGCGCTCGGTCTTGTTCCCGTATTCCTCGTAGGGAGCAAACGCCTCCACCGCCAACGCCCAGAGACGCGCCCGCTCATCGGCGTCCCGCACCTCCCGAACGCGCATGGAGAAAACCTCGGTCTTGTCCTGAATCCGCACCCGAGGGTCGGCCCGCAGGTTGTAAACCCACACCGGATGGGTTGGCGCACCGCCTCGGGAGGCCACCAGCACATAGCCGCCGCCGTCCGTGACCCGCATCAACGGCGTCTTGCGAACGGCGCCGGTCTTGTTGCCCCGGTGCGTGACAATGATGACCGGCAGGCCGGTGTCCAGCAGCGTGGTGCCCTCCGTGCCGCCGCTGCCCTCATAAAGCGCCACCTGGTCCGCGGCCCACTTGACCGGGGATGGAATGTACTCCGCCATGTGCTGCTCCTTACATGCCGGCCCTGGGGCCTTGGTTGGGTGAGTTTACAACGGGCGCTCACCCAAGCGCCAACGGACCTGCGCAACCCGATAGTGTGCTTTGAGCCTCAGTGCGCTCTGCTGGGCACCCTAACCAGCTCTTCACCGCAATAATGCGGTAGTATTCCCGCAACAAAGTTTGGAAGAGGCAAAGCAACATGCAGATCACCAAGAAAATTCGGGAGATGGTCAACTGGGAGGAAGCCATCGCATATTGGGCGGCGCTGCCAGAAGACAAACGACGCCACTACTTTGAGAACGCTCGCGCCGAGACACAAATTGCGATCGGCGCTGAATTATCTCTAGGCATCCGTGGGCGGCGCGAGTACTACGGCATGGGCTCGGTAACTGCGCAAGCGGTGGATGATGCGTACCAAAACAGCGCAGAATTCAAGGATCTGCGCCGCAAGTTGGAAGAGGAGAGGAAGGCAAAGTTTGATGCTCGTGAGTACGACTGCGTGGTATGCGGCTGCAAGACCATAGCTAAACGCTCCATGGTGGCGGGTGACCAAGCGCAGTGTTACGGCTGTTGCCCCCCGAAGTGGAAACGCATCATCAACGGAGCACGATAGCCCTTCGCGTTCCCTCCAATTTCTGGCGCAGGCTACCTAGGCCAAGCGGCAACCCTGAGCATGAACCAGAGCGAGCTTTGGCGGCGGTTTCAAGCGCTTAGGGTCTGGGCCAACGGGGCTCAACGGGCACCACACAAGCCTTTGCTGGCCCTGTGGGCAATTGGCCGTTGCCTGAGCGGCAAGGATCGGATGGCGCCTTTCGCACTCGTGGATGTAGAACTTACCCGCCTGCTGAAAAGATTTGGCCCGCATCGTCAAGTGGTCCACACGGAATTCCCATTCTGGCGGATGCAAAACGACGATATTTGGGAACTCGATCGGCCGCATTTGGCAACAACCACTAGAAAAGGCGATGCTCACAAAAGCACTCTGCTAAATCACAACATCCAGGGCGGTCTAGCGCCAGCCGTCTATGACGCCTTCCGCAAGGACCCTGACTTTGCCTGTCGGGTAGCGGAGTCACTTGTGGAGGCGCACTTTCCCAACACGCTACAGGAACAAGTTATACGAGAAACCGGCATTGAAGGCGCATTGATCAATGATGGGGACGATACGCAGCCCCCTCCTAATGTCTTGCAGGTCAGGGACGTTGACGACTTCGTAAATTCCCGCCGCCGCAAGCGCAACTCCGCCTTTCGCGGAGCGGTGCTGGAAGCCTATGGGCACCAATGCGCGGTCTGTAAATTCGCCGTTAGAATGGAGCGTCAGCCGTTAGCCCTTGACGCTGCCCACATTCGGTGGCACGAAGCGGCCGGACCCGCTCAAGTGCAAAACGGGTTGGCTCTTTGCACCCTGCACCACAGGCTGTTCGACGAAGGGGCCTTTACCGTATTGACGAACTTCAGGGTGCTCGTCACCAATATGGCGGATGGCCAAGGATTCGATGAGTCCTTGGGGCGTTTTCGCGGAAGCTCTTTGCACACACCCGCCCATCGCCGTAAACAACCAGCGCCTGAATTCCTTA
Organism: Candidatus Azophilus sp.; assembly: GCA_965200465.1. Taxonomy (GTDB): domain Bacteria; phylum Pseudomonadota; class Gammaproteobacteria; order Pseudomonadales; family Azotimanducaceae; genus Azophilus. The sequence continues at coordinate 2,272,727 of OZ241358.1, forward strand.
AGTGGCACCGGCGTGAGGTGTTCCGATCTCATTCGGGACCCTAACGGCGGGCGCCGCACCCATGCCAACAAAGCAATAAGTTGTCAAAGCGCCCTTTTCACGGGTAGGCAAAGCAAAGATCTTTTAGTTGTCTGAACAAACGAAACGCTGCTTGCCCAGCCCTCACTTTGGGGATGATCGACCGACAAGTTCACTCGCTCCATCGCCTTCCTCTTTCGCCGCATCAACGGCCTTCTGAATGATAGCCGCAGTATGCTCGTAAGATTGCCTGCAGAACGCATAAAACGGCGCTGAGCGGCTTCCTTGCGGCCAAACCCCTGATTCTGGAGAAGGGGGCGGAATGCTCAGGCCGTATTCACTTAGCGATGCCAAGTACTCAACCCGGTGCTCTAGGTCGATCAGCAAAGGGGGCAAGCCGGATGCCAGCAGGGGAATGTTCGAGAGGATTCGCGCCATGCGACCGTTGCCGTCATAGTACGGGTGAACCTGCGTGAAGCCTAAATGCACTTTGGCGTAGATTTCAGGAGCGTCTTGCAAGTTAGCGCCGCCACGGAGCGCTGCATTGGTTTCCTGCAGCCATTCCGCCATCAGGTTCTGCACATGTTCGGGGCTTGAAAACTCCAAGAATTCCATGCCGCCATCCCTGGTGCGCACATGAACGCCGTTCGCCATGCGCTTCCAAGCGCCCACTGGATGCAGGGACGATATGAAGCGCTCCCCAACTACAAAGCTGTGCAATCTGTGCAGGTCTTCCATGGTCAGAACCGGGGGCGACCTCTCGCAGATTTCGGCCATCGCATCCAGTGCCTTGACGTGCCCAACAACCTCTTCGTGATCTTTTATCGGCTTGCCAGATATGGTCACGCCTCCCTCCAAGACTAGCCTCGTGTCTCCTTCGGTCAGCGTGTTTCCCTCCAAGGCTGTGGTGTGGTGCGTCCAGAAAACTCTCAAGTGCGCCAGCACTTTCAGTTTTTGCGCATCGGCAAGACCCATGCCGTCAAGGAAACGCATGTCACTCTCGAAAGTTAGTGCATGAATTGCCGTCCGGCCAAGACGGCATAGGCAGCCAAGCGTCAGCCAAGCCGCCGGCCCGGGCTTTGCGGGCGTCGGCGCAGCGCTTTTCCTGCAAGGTGGCCCAACATTCAACGGATGCTTCCAAGCTGGCTTGCCCGTCGCGCAGAAAGTCGCCGTAGGTTTTCACCGCGCCACTGGACGGGTGGAAGGAGCCGTTCCACCGACGCCACGCATGGGCGGAGCGCAAACAGGCGCCCAGCGCATCTTGATGTTCCCAATACGCCTCGATTGGAAGCATAGAGGCCGCTTGGCCCGCCGCCATGCGGGGGATTTGCGAGGCGATGTGCGCGGCCGGCCATGCGCCGGGCCAAGCGGCGCACAAGGCGAGGCACAGTTTGGCTTGCGAGGCGATGGCGGATTCAGCATCCAGCGCATCCTGAATCCTAGCGTTGGCGGCATCCGTCCACCAACTCAGTTCGGCGGGCTTGGGCGCGGTGCGGTCTCCGCTGGTTCGCAACGCCAGACGACACAGGAGAGCCAAGGTTTCAGAATCCACTTTGCGCCTCTGCGCCATTTCGTCCGCGCACACCATGGCCATGGCCCATCCCTTGGCGGCGTTGTATTCAATGAACGGCCGGGATGTGGCGACAATTCCTTCGGACAACATGAAGTGTATTTCGAACCCGGCGATGCCCCACCCCTGCATCTGCGCGATGGGCAGCGTCCATTCAGTGAGCACGTCCAGTTCCGCCGAGCGCTGCACTTCGGCATCCAACTGCATCCGCCGCAGGAACCCAAAGTCCAACGGCGGGTGCCCGTAAAGCAGGCTGCGCCGCTCCGTGGGCTGCGCGGGGGGCGTTGTTTCCATGTGACTCCGCATCATGCACCCCAGTATATTCCAGCGGAGGCTCCCGCAATCGGCAGCCATCTAGCTGGCTGACATGATCGAGCAGCTCTTATGGATGATCCGTCCGATGTCCAGATGCCTGAAGCTCATCCACGCGGGCCAGCAGGTCCTCGGCGGTTTCGCACTCTATGATCCAATCGCCCAACAGGTTCAAATGCTCCTGCCCCAGTACTAGGCCATCCACTAGCCCTGACAGGCGTTCCGCAGTTTGTGCGCCGAACTTCAGTGCCGCCAGTCGATCAATGAGCCGGACACCCTCTTCAGTGCGGCCCTTTTTGATGCCTTGAGCAAGCCACTCGGACTCCCATTGCCTAGCCTTGGCCTCCAGCAATGTCGTCATGTTGCCTCCTTCATCCCGTTCCAGTTCCTCAAAAGCCGGCAGCGCCGACGCACCCCCAACCATGTGCGACCAAAGCGCTCGCGCCCAAGCGTGCAGGGATCGTCGGTGTGGTGCATTACCAACACCGGGGAAGCGGCGCAATTCTTGGCGCAGCCGCCTCAACAGCTCCTTCGGGGTTTCGCTTCGTTGCAACCGCGCCGTAGCCGCCACTCGGTTGCCCAAGGGCCAATCGTCCTCCGTCCGGGCACCCATGTCAAGGCGACGATACGCCTGGGGCTGCAGGACGGCGTCAAGGTAGGCAATGGACTGGCCCTCTGTGCGCTGCATCATTGGCTGTTTGACGATGGAGCCTTTACGGTATTGGCAAAACAACCGAACTTTAGGGCATACTTGAACTTCACCCAATCAACGGCTTCAAATAAAGCATCGTATGCCGTCTTGAGCAAAGCACCTAAAACGACTAGGCTGGCCCACCAAAAGTGCTTGATGGTCCGGAAATCTTGGGATATGCCATCAACCTTTTCGGTCACTTGCTCGACGGATTCTTCCAATCTATCTAGTTTTTCACTATGGTTATCCAACCTCTCCATAGCTCGGCCCAGCGTCTGAGCAATTTCAAAAGCCTGCTGTGTAAAAAGAAAACCCGCTTCCCCAACAACATCACTAGGCGTGATCGAACGCCGATCGATGCCGGTCTCTTCCGGGCTTACGCTGTTGTCTTTATCCGCCATTGGAGCGCTGCTTGACGTTGATCCACTCCCACAGTTCTGGGTTGTAGCGACCCCAATAACTAGTGACTGGAATCACAATTCCCGAGGACAGGTCTTCCGGGTCACCTTCCCCCAAGCCGATGTTTGTGGCCACTTGCCTTGTCGTCTCGCCTTGGGCGGCGACAAAGAGGGTTTCCTCATCAACCTCATAGTAGTTGTCAGCATACCGCTCAGCGATCTTGGCTTTAACCAAGCTCGGGGCAGTGACCTTGATTACCGCAAAAACTTGCATTGGCGCAGATGGAGTTATCGGGTTAGTTGAGCGGATGCTAGCGCAGCCCACCCGGAATGTCTAGGCTATCCTCGCTTATTCAACGAACGTATCCAATCCTGCTCGCCCACCGCGCAGAAAATCGCTGTGAGTGCCCACCAAACAGCCCATCCGGTCTTTCAGCGCCAAGTCTATTTGGCTGGAAATCAACCACATCGTGGACGATTTTCAGCCACCAAATGGCTAATTTTCTGGCAACAAGCAACCAAATCCAACGCAAGCCATGCAGCGGAGGGACTTGCGCTGTGGGGGCTTTTTCGCGCCTTTTGGCGGGCGGGCGGGGTGCATTTCGGGTTTTGCAAGGCGCGATTTCGTCCCCGGCTGGCTTATCGCCGCTTGAGATCCCGGGTGTCCACGCAGGTTCCGGCGGCCAGCCTAGCTTCGGCCAAGGCTTTCAGGTCGGTGCGCTGCACCTTCTCCGTCGCGGTCAGTGGCAGGCGCTCGCAGAAGACGACGTAGCCCGGAGCCTTGTAGTAGGCCAAGCGTTGGCGGCAGTGGGCGACGATGGCCTGCGCCAAGGACTTTTCCCTTTCTGGCTTAAGCCCCATGTGACGCGCCATCCGCGCACTCGCTGCGCTCCCCTGCGCCAAGGACTTCCCTGTTTCCGGCTTAAGCGGCGCCGGCCCTGCCTTGGAGCCTTGTGGCCCCCCTTCTTTTGGCTTAAGCGCCATCGGCGCCGCCTTGACGACCACCAGCGCCATCACTTCGTCCCCCCGGATGCGGTCGGGCACCGCCGCCACGCCCACGGCGGCCACTTGCGGATGTTCGGCGATGACGGCCTCCACCTCCACGGCGGCGATGTTTTCGCCGCTGCGGCGGATCAGGTTCTTCTTGCGGTCCACGAAGTGGAGCAGCCCGTCGTCGTCCTTGCAAACCAGATCGCCGGTGTGGAAATGGCCGCCCTCCCAAGCGGTTTCGGTGGCTTGCGGGTCGTGCAGATATTCCCGGAAGAAGCCGAAGCGCGGCTGCTTGCCGGCGCGGCGCACCAACAGTTCGCCGGTCTCGTTGGGGGCGCAGTCCTCTCCTGCGTCGTTGACGATGCGCCAATCCACTTCCGGCGGCGGGCGGCCAAAGCAGGCCGTGCCCACCTTGCGCGGTTCAATGTTGGCGATGACCGCCGCGGCGCAGCCGGTTTCCGTCATCGCCCAGGCCTCCACCAAGGGGAAGCCGAAGCGCTGCTCGAAGGCCGCATGGTGGGCGGCGCTCACCCCGGCACCGAAGCCGAAGCGCACCCTGTGGCGGGCGTCCAAGGGGTCCGGGTTCCGCTCCAGCAGCATGGCGGGCATCACGCCCAAGTAGTGGATGATGGTGGCCTCCGCCTCCCGCACGCTGGCCCACCAAGTGGAGGGATGGAAGCGGTCCAAGGGGGCGATGCAGCCGCCGGTCATCAGCATGGCCATGCTGGAGCAGGCCATGGCGTTCATGTGGTGCATGGGCAGGGGCGTCATCAGGCAGTCCCGGCCCGGTTGCAGTTCGCACAGGCCGCCCAAGCGCCGATACCACTCGCCGCTCCACAGAAAATACTCGTTCAGCAGCACGCAACCCTTGGGCTTGCCGGTGGTGCCGGAGGTGTAGAGCAGGGCGCACTCCGTTTGCGCACTGGCTGGAGGCAACGGCTCGCTGGCTTGCTTGTCGGTTCGGTGGAATGGCTTGCCGTCCGGACGGTTCGCAAAGTTACCGGACCGCGCCATTGTCAAATCGACCACCGCCGGCGGTTGCGGCAGATGCTTGGCGGCACCCTCAAGCGCCTTGCGCCGCTTGGCCTCCGTGACCGCCAAGGCCGCGCCGCTGTGCCCCAAAACGTACTGGATTTCGGCGGCACCCCAGTCCGGGTTCAGGGGCACCGCGGAGACGCCCACGGAGTTCAGCGCCAGCCAGTGCAGGAAAAACTCCGGCCGGTTGCCCAACAGCAGGGCGACGCGGCGGCCGGGGCCAAGGTTGGCCGTACGGTAAACGGACGCCAAGCGCTCCACCTCCCGCAGGGCGGCACCGTAGCTCAGGCTTCCCGATTCCATCCCGTAGCGCCGCGCCGCATCCACCACAATGCGCAGCAACGGGGCCTCCGGAGCGGCTTGGGCGCTGGCCTGAAACACCTCGTAAACGGTGCCGAACTTCTCCCAAGACACTTGCAAGCGCTCCCGAAAAATTCATGTTGTGCTTGTGCGCCCGAACGGGGCCAAGGCGATGCATTAGGGCAGTATATGTCAGTCCCGCCGCCTTGACATGCGAACTCCCAATCGGCAGGCTGTCTTCCTAGGCATGACCGAAGCGGATGGGGGGGCTTGCACTTGGACGCACCGAGTACGCCGATGGTCGCACTAACGTCTGCCTAGGCATGGCTGAAATGGGGGATTTGCACTGCACATGAACTTGCACTGCACCTGAAGAGAAGGCAACGGACATGAACGCGGAAGTCCCCAAGCAGCAAACCCACACCTTGCCCGACGGCGCCACTCTCTCCTTGTTCGATGGGGAGCAGGTGCTCTCCCGAGTTGTTTGGTTCCGGCAGACGGAGAACGGGTTGGAAACTGCGCCGGCTCCGGCGGCGGATTGGCGGGGCGCCGAGCAATGGTGGCTTCCCGGCGCCTCTAAGAAGGAGGGCATGGCATCCGCATTGCCGGACATCATGGGCTGGCTTCCCCCCGGCGTGCTTGCGCCGCGCAAGTTCCAAGCAGCCGCGGACATGGCCTACTTTGACGAATTCGGGAGCAACAACAGCGTTGTGGACGCCCTGTTCTTGGACGACGCCATGCACCTGCATTTCGTGGATGTGCGCGAACAAAAGAACAAACGCCCATCGGTTGCCCTATTTTCCCAATGGGAGTCTTCTCTATCCATGCGCCGCCGCCGCCTCCGGGAAAGCCTGTTCACCAGCAAGGCGGCCCCGGTGCTGCGGCTGCGGGGAGAATACGGGAAGCTCTGCGCCGCAAAAGGCAAATCGACTTTCGATGAGGTTGCGTCGGTCCTGGACACCTGCGGCGATTTCAACGAGAACGTCACGGAAGACGCTTTTTGGCGCCAAGTGCGCAAAAGATGCATAAGCTATTGGGACAGCGACCTGCCCTACGCGGAACAGGACGATCCCTTCCACACCTTGGTGGTCGATGGCGAAGCGCCCGCCCTAGCGGATTTGTTGGAAAAGAAAGGCTACAACGCACTGGGCGGAAAACTGGCGGGCAATCTCTGCCTAGCCTGCATCACGCCGTTCCTGCTTGGAGACCAGGGCTGGCTGCGGCTGCAGAGCCGGGCTTGGCTGCGCGCCCCGAATCGAAGCCTGTGGACGGAAAAGGTCTGGGCGGAGTCCTTGGCGTTGGCGGAGGGCCGCACAGCCGCCATCTGCGGCATGACGGACGTGGGCAAGCAGCGCCAGGCCAATCAGGATGCGTTTGCATTCGACGAGCAGACCGCTTGGGCGGTTGTGGCCGATGGCATGGGCGGGCACCCGCAAGGCGATGTGGCCAGCACCGAAGCCGTGCAGGCGTTTCGCCAACACATGGGGCGCCTGCCGCAAAACCATGCCTTGCTGCCCGTGCGTGGCGTGGCCCAGCATCTTTTGGAGGCGGCAAGGCAGGCTCATGCCAAGATATGGGAGCACAACAAGGAAAAGCACAGCATAGTGGACAGCATGGGCACCACCCTGTCGGCGCTGTGCCTGCACGGTGACCGGGCGTCCATCGTGCATGCGGGCGACAGCCGCATCTACCAGTACCGCCCCGGCGGGCTGCATTCCGGCTCGGAGTTGAAGCAAATCACCACGGACCATGGGGAAGGTTCCGGCTTGGACCGCGCCTTGGGTTTGTGGGAAAGAATCGCCTTCGACATCGACGTGGTGATTGCGCCTTCGAATTGCCTGTTTCTGCTGTGCTCGGACGGCTTGACCGATATGCTGCAACATGAGGACATCTTGCGAATCATCGATGAGCATGTCCGCCAAGCCTTGGCGCCGGCCCGCTTGGCGCAGGAGTTGGTGGATGCCGCCAACGAGGCGGGGGGGCGGGACAACATCACCGTCTGCATTGTGGCGGTCAAGGACGAAGCGCCCCATTGACACCCATGAACGCTCGCTGCGGGAACCGCCGGCCGCCAAAGGCGCGGCTACATTGAAGCACCATTGATCTGCTGCCAGTGCGGTTGGCTAGGGTCTGGGAAGGGGTTATGGTGCGTCCATGAGCGCATCTGGCGACAGCGCCGGCAGGCGCAAACTGCCCATCGGCATTCAGACCTTTCGCAAGATTCGGGAGGACGGCTTCTACTACGTGGACAAGACGGCCCTCATCCGCCGGCTTGTGGACGGCGGCCAGCACTACTTCCTGTCCCGCCCGCGGCGCTTCGGCAAAAGCCTGCTGCTGGACACCATCAAGGAGTTGTTCGAGGGCAGCGAGGCGCTGTTCCAGGGGCTGGACATCCACGATCGGTGGGACTGGAAGCGGCCCCGCCCGGTGCTGCGGCTCAGCTTCGGCTCCGGGCAGTTCAGCAAGCCCGGCGAGTTGCAGGCCCGCTTCAAAGAAATGCTGATCTCCATCAGCCGCTCGGCCGGGGCCAGCGCGGAGGGCGCTACGCCTGCTGGGTGCTTCGCCACCTTGATCAAGGCATTGCATGAGAGCAGCGGGCGGCGGGTGGTGGTTTTGGTGGACGAGTACGACAAGCCGATTCTGGATGCGCTGGATGCGCCGGAAGTGGCCCGCGCCAACCGGGACTTCCTGCGCGGCGTCTATTCCGTCATCAAGGACTGCGACGAGTGCATCAGGTTCACCCTGCTCGCCGGGGTGAGCAAGTTCTCCAAGGTCAGCCTCTTCTCCGGCCTGAACAACCTGACGGACATCACCCTGGACCCGCGCTACTCCGCCGTCTGCGGCTACCGGGAGAAGGACTTGGACGAGGAGTTCGCCGCGGAGCTGCCCGGCCTGGACCGGAGGGAGATTCGCCGCTGGTACAACGGCTACGGCTGGCTGGGCGGGGAGAAGGTGTACAACCCCTTCGACATCCTGCTGCTGTTCGACACCCGCCGGTTCAAGGCCCACTGGTTCGAGACCGGCTCGCCGAAGTTCCTGATCGACACCCTGCTGCGGCGCCGCGTCTCCTCCATCGACCTGGACGGCATGACCAGTTCCGAGGCGCTGCTCTCCGCCTTCGACGTTGACGAGATGTCCGTGGAGGCGCTGCTGTTCCAGACCGGCTACCTGACCATTGTGGACGAGGAGGATCGGGGCGGGCGCGTCCGCTACCGGCTGGGCTACCCCAACCTGGAGGTGCGGCAAAGCCTGAACGAGCGCCTGCTGACGGCCCTGCTGCCGGACGCGGCGAGGCGGCGGGCCGACGACGCCCCGCTGCGGGAGCTGCTTTCCGCCAACGACTTCGCCGGGCTGGAGGCGTTCCTCCGCGCCCTGTTCGCCGGCGTTCCGCACCAATGGCACGTCAACAACGACATCCGGGACTACGAGGGCTACTACGCCAGCGTGGTCTATTCCTGCTTCGCCTCCCACGGCTTCGACCTGATCCCGGAGGACAGCTCCGGCGCGGGCCGGTCGGATATGGTGGTGTACTGCGACGAAGGCATCCACATCTTCGAGTTCAAGCTGCTGCGGGGTGCGCCGAAGGGCGAGGCGCTGGCGCAGATAAGGAGCAAGGGCTACGCCGACAAGTACCGCCACCTCGGCCGGCCCATCCACCTGATCGGCGTGGAGTTCAGCCAAGCGGAGCGCAACATCGCCGCCTTCGAGGTGGAGCGGGCCGCGTAGGCTGGCGGAGCCAAGCCCGGAGGGACAGCAATGAGTCTTGGAGTCAGGTCCATGCCCATCAGCCGCGCCAAAGACGGTTCTGATCGTTCGGGACAAACCAGCGCCCTTGCGGCGCCGGCATTCCCCCCTAGCAGATGCGCATTCGAAGATGCCCAGGCCGGGGTTCAACTTCATCAAGCCAACTGCCTGGATTTCATGGATCGGCTTGCCGAACGGTCGCCCGACGGACTATTCGACATGGCATTTGCCGATCCGCCGTATTTCCTCTCCAACGGGGGAATCACCTGCCATGCCGGCAAGATGGTCAAGGTGGATAAGGGCGATTGGGATCAATCCCAAGGCCCCGAACTCAATCACGAGTTCAATCTGGCTTGGCTTTCAAGATGCCAGCGGCTCCTGCGGGCGAATGGAACTATTTGGGTGTCAGGAACTCATCATGTCATTCACTCAGTTGGTTTTGCGATGCAGCAGCTTGGAATGAAAATTCTCAACGACATCGTTTGGGAAAAGCCGAATCCGCCGCCAAATCTTTCGTGCAGATATTTCACCCATGCGGGGGAGACCATAATATGGGCGGCCAAGAACAAGCGCTCCAAGCATGTCTTCAACTACGAATTCACGAAGTCTCTGAATTCCGGCAAACAGATGAAGTCCGTATGGAAAATGACCGCACCGGGCAGAGATGAGAAAATTCATGGGAAACACCCCACCCAAAAGCCAGTGGCGCTGCTTGAGCGCATCATCCTCTCGTCAACCAATGGGGGAGATAAAGTGTTCGACCCATTCTCCGGCAGCGCAACCACTGGCGTGGCCGCCATCAACACGGGGAGGAAATTCATAGGATGCGAATTGGAGGACGAATTCATAGCACTCTCCAAGCAGCGTCTGCACGCTGCCTTGAACAGAGCCAAGTCCGACTTGAATACAGGGATGCGTCGACTACATCCATTCGGTAAACTGCCACTACAAGTTCAATGAACTACCCTTGGCATGGCTTGGCCTTCCGGTGCCATCTCAGTGACGATGCGTTTCCCCTTCTTAAACCTTCCCTACTCGCGGCTTAGCTGCGTTTGATCTGGACCGCTTCTCTAGCGGCCCAGATCATCTGCATGGGCAGCCCTTCGGAATCCTCTGGCGGCAGCTCCGGGAGACTGTTCAGCTTTGACGGCTTCGCTCGGGCGGTTAGCGCGGCCGCCATTGCATCGGCGATGTCGTCGCGGGCGATGATCTTGCTGCTGAAGAACTTCTTGCTGCGGAAATAGTTTTTGCAAATTTCTTCGGCCACGGCTTGGGCTGCCGGCCAGCATCTCCCCAGTACCTTCAAGCGCTCGTCATGAGCCGCCCATTTCTCTTTGGGATTGCTTTTACTGTACTGCATTGACTCGCAGTCGTTGAGTGCCCAAAAGCACAGTTCGGGATGAATTTCACGGACTATGGCACGAGCTTTGTCTCGCAGCCGTTGATCGGGTTCGCGGAGCTGCAGATGATCGGCCTCGCGGATTTTGCCGAGGATGGCAAATGTCTGTCTGCTGGTCTTTGCACTAGTGACCTGTTCGTTGATGCGGCAGGCATCCTGATAGTCTTTCGCAGCCAGAGTTTCTCGGGCCGGTGCAGGAAAGACGCTGGATCCCCGCTGCTTCAATAGCCGGCGAGCTTCCAAATCGCACTTGCGCGGTTCGGGTCTTCTTTTGTCGGGCAAGCCGATGGGAATATCCACAAATACTCTGTCCCGGCAATCCGCCCAAGCAACGATTTCGCGCAGGCTGCCAACCAGGCCGCAGCACCATTCGCCTGTCGAGTCCAAGGCAACGTAGAACCAACCCGCCTTGCAGCCGTCCACGCCCCAGGCCAGAGGCGGTGCGGATGCATCATCGTTGGCGGCTCGGGTCGCAACCAATTCGTGCAGCATCTTCGGGGCGTCCGGAGAGTTCCTGTTCTCGGCCAACGCGGTTTTAAGACGGCGGCAGGCGTCTTGGCGGTTTCCCAGGGTGCGCAGGTGGGCGGCGTCCCGCACTGCCGAAACCGCGGCGTACTGGGGATGCGCAGGAAAAGTCGCCTGGAAATAGGTGCGCTCATCGTCAAAATCGAAGCTGGGCGGTGGCGATCCGTTCGCCGCCATCTCCGCATGGATTTTCGGCAATCCAGACAGGCGCCCTTCGGCCAGTCCCAATTCCTTCAGAAACTCCCCAATGCGCCGGTTGCGGGCCGGGGCGGCGCGAACCGCCTTGGCGTTCGGCAACAGGTGCGCCCGCTGAATGCCCGGCACCGGCCCTGGGTAGCTGATGATCTCGATCCGGCTCGGAAAAACGTAAACCTTGGTTGGCTCCGGCTGGTCCAGGTCGTAACTGCGATGATACACGGCGTTCATCAGTGCTTCGCGCAACGCGGCCATCGGATAGGCCACCCAGGTTTTGGCGCGGATGTCGTTGCGCTGCTTTTGCAGGTGGAATACGGAGAGGCTTTCGAGATGGGCGAGGCAATCTTTGACCTGATCCAGCAAACTGCCGCGGAATACGCGTTCCTCCTGCACATCACCGGCACGATCGGCGGCGAACCGCACCACTTCAATCTTCGCGCCTCGGAACCACTCCGTGGGATCGTTGGAGAAAAGCAGCAGACCAATGTTGCGCGGGAGTTCGTGGTCGTTAATCCGCGTTACAAGCCCCATGCGGCGATAAATTTCCCGTTCGTCGGGCTCGTCCAGCAAGCCGCTGCGGACGTCGTGCAGGAACTCGCGCACCTTCCCTTCGCGCAGGTCCTCCACCCGCGCCGTGCGGGCGGCGCGGTCATCCCAAGGCACCCGCGCCGTTTGCGCTATCAGGCCGCGCACCAAGTCGCTCCGCCCGCGTCGTTCCGCATCCACCGTTTCATTGCCCAAACGGATCCAATATCGGGCGGCCTTCCCCTCAGCGGCGGGCGCCCGGTGCGGGCGCATGTCGCTTGCCGGCGCCCAAACGACCAAGACCAAGCGATCATCCAAGCGTTCAGGGGAAAGGATGGGAGGATAGGGCGGATCGAGACGGTTGCAATTGCCGCGAATCCACTTCTGCGCCGCATCCACTTGCTGCGTGGACAGCCCGGCGGGAGGCAGCACGGCCCGGCCTTTCCGCTCCTCAACGCCGATGACCAAATAGCCTCCGTTGAGATTGTGGTAGTCGTTGGCGAAGGCGCAGATCGTGCGCAGCACTTGCGGCCCGGTCGTGGCCGGGTCCCAAGACGCTTTGAACTCCACCCGTTCAGACTCCACGCCCCGACAATGGAGCAAGTCGTCCATGTTGATGGGGAGAATGGAGATTTTCCGCGCCATTAACGCACCTGTCGAACTACAAAAACAGTTGAATGGAGGGCAGGGCGGCGTCGCAGTTCAGCAGTTCGATCTTCTTCAGCTTGATGCGCAGCTGTTCGCCGATGCGGGTTAGATGGTGGCGGGCCAGGCCGGCCAGCACGAATTGGTCGTCCAAGCGGCTTTCGGCGTACATGAAGGGGGTGCGCAGGATGAATTCGTTGGCCTGCGCATCCAAGGACAGCACCTCCGGGCGCTGCAAAACATGCTGGCAGAAGCTCGGCTGGTTCTGGGAGTGGGACTGCGGGCGCTTGAGCCGCTCGATGCGCACCTTGAGCAGCAGCTTGTCTTCGTGGAACAGGGAGGTGTGGCCCTCGCCCTCCGGCTGGCCGCGGGTCAAGGGCATCCAATAGAGGGCGTCCGGGGCGAACAGTTCGTGCCATTCGTCCAAGCGCTTCTCGTCGATCAGCCGCGCCTCGTCATAGACGAATTGCACCAGTTCTTCAGTTGTGGGAGTGCGCATTGGCTTCGGCCCACTCACAGGACCGCTCGCGCATCCGGTACCATGAACTTCTGCCAAGCGCGAAACTGGCCGCGCATGGAGACTTCGCTTAGGCCATTGTAAGTGCCGGCGATGGCCCCCTCCTCGGCGGGGTCGTAGTCCCGATGCAGGCTCACCCAGTCGTTGCCGCTGGCCGCCAAGCCCTCCTGAATGGAGCGGTAGCAGTGCAGGTCGTCGTGGCCGACGATGGAGGTGGGGGCGTTGATGAGGCGGGAGTAGGTGAGGGTGCGGTTCAGCAGTTCCTCTGGTGCCCCGACCAAGCGGAAAGTCCAGCTTTCCAGCACCGTCTTGTCCGCCGCCAGGGGGCGGGCCACGCGGATGGCTTGGATGGCGCCCTTGATGGTCAGGCTGGGGTAATAGACGGTGTTGTGGCGCACCTCTCCTAAGATGGCCTGCGCCCGCTCTTCGCCGTAGGCGTCGATCATGGCCTGCTCGTAGGGGCCGATGCTGGAGTACTTGGAGTGGATGGAGAAGTTGACGCCGGAGTAGCTGTGGCCGTTGTCGTAGATCTGCACGCCCATGTCGTCGAAGAAGCGGTAGTTGGAGACGAACGGCAGCAGTTGCTCCACAACCATCGGCTTGGGCGCATCCTCCGGCATGTGCAGGGATTCCCACACCGCCTTGGCCGTGCCAGCCGAGGATTCATGGGCGATCATGGGATGCATGGCGTCGTTCAGGTTTTCGACGAACATCTTCCAGTTGCAGTTGTGCAGATAGCGCAGTGTGCCGCCGGCCACTTCCAAGCGGCCCTCCGGCGCCCGGTCCACCATGTTGTCGATGGAGGTCAGCGAATCTCCGAAGTAGTCCCGAAAGCCCATGCCATTCTCCGCCAGCCGGGCGAACACGAAGCCCCGGTAGTTCTCCACATGGCGCAGCCGCACCACTCCGCGCCCGGCGGGGCTATCCATCATCGCCGTGCCTTCGTAGCCTTGGTGCATCGGGATGGCGCGGATGCGGCCGTCCAAATGGTAGGTCCAGCCGTGGTAGGGGCAGCGGATGGCGGCGCCGCAGTTGCCGCTTTGGGCGCTGAGCAGTCGGGTGCCCTTGTGGGCGCAACGGTTCATCAGCACGTTGACGCCGCCGTCGCGGTCGCGCATCAGGATGACCGGCACCAAGCCGATTTGCGTGGTGAAGTAGTCTCCCGCTTGCGGAACCTGGCTGTCGTGGCCCACATAGACCCAGGTGTTGCGCCAAAGATGCTGCATCTCCAAGGCGAACAGCTCCTCGTCGATGTACAGATCCCGATGCACGGCGTCCGGGCGCACTAGGGCCTGCACGGCTTGGGGGTTGTCGGCGTATTTGCCCATGCGGCTAATCTCCTTGAGCGCTGGGCAACTTGAACAAGGGGCGGCCAAGCTGCGCCGGTTTGACGACTAGGTCGGCGCCCGTCCCATTGCGCATCGCCGAACCGCCGGTTCCAGGAGCGTCGCGCTCGTTCGCCGGGCTAAGGCAAAACCCCACTGGTCCATGCACTTTCTTGGGCCGGAAACATCTTGCGATGCAAAGAACGATGCGCTGCAACATTCCGATTATCTTCCGGTGCCGGCTGCCGCCGCCGGCAGCGGTTTTGCGGCGCTTGTTGCTTCTGGCGCACCGTTCAGCACCGCCTCGCGCATGGCGCGCACTTGCTCGGCGGCGTCCGGTTCGGCCAGCGCCGAGCGGGCCTGGTCCAGCACCGCGTTCAAGTTGTTCTGGCCCCGCATGAAGGTGTCTCCGTAGCCCGACGCCAGCTCTTGGCTCAAGGCGACCTCGCAAGCCAAGTCGTAGTTGGCGCGGGCGCATTCCTTGACCAAATCGAACCACTCCCTGATGGCGGCCTGTTCCTGATGGTAGCGCAAGGTGCGCCGCCGCATGAACCTAAGGCCGGCGATGCCGCGCAGCAGCAGGTAGCCGCCGACGTTGGTGGAGACGACCCGCTTCGGCCCAGTGAATTTGCCGATGAACTTGCGCCCGGCGGCGGAAGCCAGCAGCGCCGCGCCGATGGCCCGCGGCAGGGTGCCGCAGATTTCCTCGACCCTGGGCTTCAGGAACTCCGTCACCCGCATCACCTGGCCCGGCTGCAAGGCGGCTTCCGCCCGCAGCCGTTCCAGCCGGGCGCGGCGGGTTTTCAGATCCGCCACGCGGATGGTGTCCTCGAAGCTCATCCACAAGGCCAGTCCCTTGGCTGCGGCCTGCGCAAGCCGGTAGCCGCGCTGTTCGTCGTCGAGCGGCAGGATTTCGCCGATGCGCTCCAGAAACTCGGCGGCGTAGCGGGCATCCTGGTAATCCACCAAGCGCCCAGCGCACTGGCGCAGGCTGGGCTGCAAGGGGGTCGGGAAGCCATCCACGGCCCTGCGCAAAGGTTCGGGCAGGGGCGGGGTTTCCGCGGCAACAGGTTCCAGTTGGGATGGCGGTCGCTGCTTGCCGACGGATTCTGGTTGGGGCGAAGATCTTAGTTGCTGCGCAAGGAAGGGCTGCGGCGGTGGTTGCGCGGCATCTCCCGAAGCCCTTGCAGGATAGGATTCCCGTCCAGCGGCGCCTGGGCCGGAACTAGTGCTGCCGGCGGACGCAGCGGATGCGCTTTCGGCAGCGGTGGGCGGCGAATCCGGCGCAGCTTCCGTGCTGGCATCTTGGGCCGCCCGCAATGCCGCCTCGAAGCAGGCGAGGTTCCCGTCAACCGCGATGCCGGCTTGGCGAATCGCCTGCCGGTAGGCGTCAACGGCGAAGGGCAGAACCCCCGTGCCGGCGATGGCGCCCAAGACGGCGGCGCTGATGACGGCGCCTTGATCCTCGGCAATCTGCGCCATGTCCAGCGTCACCAAGCGCTTGGCGTTGGCCCGGGCCAATTTGAGCAACTGCTCGGCAGGCGTCCGCCCATCCCCGGCAACCGCCTTCTCGCCGATGGTGTAGGCCCGGTGGGTGGAGGCGATCAAGGTGGTCTGCCGTCGGTTGACGATGCCCCGCTCCACCATGCGGCCCGCCTCCAAAAGCTCCGAGGCCACCACGATGTCGGAAATGCCCGGCGTCGGCATCAGGCCCATCACCGGCGCCGGCCGCCCCTCCTGCCGAGGATGGAACTCAAGATAGTAGATGGTTGCCCCAGTGCGCTGCGCCACGCCGGGCACGGAGGTGGCCTGCACATGAAAGTTCTCCCGCTCCGCCGCCTCCACCAGCCAGGAGCTGACCACGCCGCCCCCCTGCCCGCCCAGCATGGCGAGAGTCAGCGTCAGCGGTCGGTCGGCATCCAAGGACATGGCCCATGATCCTTGCGCGAAGTTCGTTCCCGCATCATAACCAATGGGTTCGCCATCGCACACCGAGCGCCCTGAACCGTCCGCAGCCACTGCGAAGCGCTCAATGGCGGCAGGTCGGTCAACGCAGCCGCCGCGCCAACGGCCCAAGGCCAAGGGCTTCCATGATGAGTTGACGCTTGATCGAGGCGCTGTTGTTGACCATGCGCACACCGAAGTTGCGCAGCCAGCCCACGGCCGGTTGGGGCGAGCCGTAGAAACCCTGCAAGGCGGCAAGGAACTGCGCCATGCCGAGCGCTCGGGCCCGGCGGCGGCGGGCGAAGGTGCGCCACAATCCGGGAGCGCCCGGGTCCAAGGCGCCCTTGGCGGTGCGCAGCAGGCCGGAGACGTCCTCGAAGCCTAGGTTCAGGCCCAAGCCGGCCAGAGGGTGTACCACCCGTGCGGCGTCGCCGATCAACAAGACGCGGTGATGGGGGCTGAAGGTCCTCGCCACGGATTGGGCCAAGGGAAAGCGCAAGCGACGATCCACCGCCTCCACCTGGCCTTGGCAAGCCTCCGTGGCGCGGGTCAATTCGGCACAGAACGCGGCTTCGCTCAGCGCCATGCGCCGTGCCGCGGCTTCGGGGGACTGGGACCAAACCAAGGCTGCGGTCTGAGCGTCCGCGCCCGGCAGGAGCGCCACCGGGCCATCCAAAAGAAAACGCTGCCAAGCGGTGTGCGCATGGCCTTTGGAGGTGCGCACAACGCTGGCGACGGCGACCTGCTGGGCGTCCCACACTTTCGCCTCCACGCCAAGCTGCCGCCGCACGGGCGACTGGGCGCCGTCGGCGACGATGAGAAGCGCGGCGGACAACTCCCGACCTCCCACCTGAAAGACAACCGCCGACGGCTTTGGCTTCACAACGGACAGCGGTTCGCCAAGCAGGACTTCCACTTTCGGGTGTTCAGCCAGCCTTGCCCAAGCGGCCTCGGACAGGGGGCCGGATTCCTGAATCCAGCCCAATTCCGCTCGGCCCACCTCGGCGGCGT
The DNA here is from genome assembly GCA_965200465.1 of Candidatus Azophilus sp. GTDB lineage: Bacteria > Pseudomonadota > Gammaproteobacteria > Pseudomonadales > Azotimanducaceae > Azophilus. The sequence goes on from OZ241358.1 coordinate 2,289,871, forward strand.
CAAAGCGCAACTCCGCCGTGCCCCGCTCCTCCCAGACGCGCATCAATCGATAGGGCGTTGGGCGCAGGCGCCGCCATAGGTCAAGCTCCGCCAACAGCGCTTGGGAAGCCGGGGACAGGGCCATGGCCCGCAAGTCCGCACCGAGATCGCCCGGCTGCGCCGGCGGACGCATCCCGTCAACCAGAACGACCCGCCGGCCGGCGTCGGCCAGCCCCAGCGCGACGGCGGCGCCCACCGGCCCGCCGCCGACAACCGCCACATCGACATGGTCATTCATGTCCGCCATCGGAGATTCACCCGCCGGCCATCACCTGCTCAATGTCCTCAATGCTCTTCGGGGCGCCGCTCGTCAGCACTTCCGGGCCGTCCGCGGCAATCAGCACGTCGTCCTCAATGCGCACGCCCAGGCCGCGCCACCTGCTTGACGCCTTCTTCATGCCCGGCGGAACGTACAGCCCCGGCTCCACAGTGAGCACCATGCCCGGCGCCAAGGTGCGCACGCCCTCCGGCCGGTCGCCGCTGCAATCGTGGACGTCCAAACCCAGCCAATGGGAAGCCCGGTGGGGGCAGCAAGCCGGGCGGCTGGCGGCGGCGGCGTCCGACGGCTCCTCCGCCGGAAGGCCCAGGCGCCCCAAGCCTTCCCGCATGATCTTCAGCGCCGCCGCGTCGGGCGCATTGAACGAAGCGCCGGGACGGCAGGCGGCGATGGCGGCCAGTTGCGCCTCCAGGACGATTTCGTACAAGGCCCGCTGCTCGGAGGAGAAGCGCCCGGAGACGGGAAAGGTGCGGGTGAGGTCCGCAGCGTAGCGCTGGTACTCGCAACCGGCGTCGATGAGCACCAGATCGTCTTGACCGAGGGGCGCATCGTTGGCCATGTAGTGCAGCACGCAGGCATTGGCGCCGCTGGCGACGATGGACGGATAGGCCGCCGCCCGAGCGCCGCCGCGCAGGAAGCCATAGAGCAGTTCCGCCTCCAGGTCGCCCTCCATCAGGCCGGGGCGGCAGGCCCGCATGGCCCGCAAGTGGCCCTCCACGCTGATTTCCGCGGCCCGGCGCATCAGCTCGATTTCCGCCGCCGACTTGACCAACCGCAACTCATGCAGCAAGGGCTTGAGGCCGAGGACGGCCTCCGCCGGGCGCAAGTGCTGGGCGCGGGCTTGGGCCAGCCAGCCGCTCAAGCGCTGGTCAAAGCCGGAATGCTCCCCCAACGAGCAGTGAATGGCGCTTGCCGCGCCGACGAGGGCGGACATTCTTGCATCGAGTTCGGACAACGGATGAGCGGCGTCCAAGCCCAGCGCCCTAGCCGCCCGCTTGGGACCCAGCCTTTCGCCGTCGTAGAGTTCCTCCCGCGCATTCCGCTCGCGGCAAAACAGGATGGCTGCGTCCTTGTCGCCGCCGTTGTTCGCCTCCTCCCGCCCCCGGCGCAACGCCAACACCGCCCCTGGTTCCGCAAAGCCGGTCAGATACCAGAAGTCGCTGTCCTGACGAAAGGCGGACGCCAAGCCGTCATCAGCAGCGAAGACCCCGGCGCCGGGAACGACGGCAAGGCTTCCCGGCGGCATCGCCCGCAGCAGTTTGCGGCGGCGCCGTTGATGCTCCCGCCGGCTAATTCCAATGGCCGTCATCCGTCCCCCGCCGCACTTCCGTGGCCACAAGCAAGGCGCCAAACTTGGCGCACTGCTCCAGTTCAAGCAGGGCCGCCAGAGCAGCCAAACCGGCAATGCCCCGCGAATGCGCCATGGCGGGTATGCTAGCAGTAATTTATGAGTGCATGGGCGCATCTGCTGTAAACTGCCGAGCGAATTCCAGCCTGCCCTTGAGATGAACGAAAGCCTAGGCAACAACGATCTGAGCGCGAGTTGGGACGTGCTTGAAGCGAAGATAGACCAACTCATCGAGCGCAACCACGCACTGGCCCAGGAAAACGCAGCACTGCGCCGGCAGCAGCGGAAGTGGTCCACCGAGCGGGCCGACCTAGTGCGCAGGAATGAAATGGCGAAGTCCGGCTTGGAGACGATGATCGCCCGGCTGAAGTCCTTGGAGGGAAGTTAGTGTCGTCAAGCAAGCTCACCACCGTCCATGTGAAGATCGTAAACCTGAAGTACCCGATCAAATGCCGGCCGGAGGCGGCTAGTGCGGTTGAGGCCGCGGCGCGCCACTTGGACAGGCAGATGCGGGAGATTCGAGAGGCCCGCAACGTCATAGGCCACGAAAACCTTGCCGTTGCGGCGGCCCTGAACATCGTCGATGACCATTTGGCCCATGTGAGCCAGCAAAGGGAGCGGGTCCGCCGGCTGGAGGCGAAGCTCGACGCCGTCCTTGGCGAACAGCCTTAAGCAAGCCCCGCGTTTTGGTTATACTCCGCCTTCGTCTCCTGAGGTGTTCGCCAGTTGGTGTCGTCCTTGAGCCGTTATAGAAAAATCAGGGGGCTTGACGGCAGCGGCAGTGTGCCGGCCCAAGCCGAGTTTGCGCTCGCTTGGGACGCCTTAGACGTTGCGCAGGCCTCCGCCTTGAACCACAACGGTTCAGGGCTATCCATCAGCGGCACACTCGGGAGACTCGCCCTTCGTGGATGAGCGCACCAGCCTGCGCCGCCGCTATCGTGCGCTGCGGCAAGGGCTGTCCCAACAGCGGCAGCGGGTTCATGCGGACCGCATCCGCCGCCACTTTCTGGCGTCGCCCTTGCTTTGGCGGGCTAGGCGCATCGCCGCCTACCTTGGCATTGACGGCGAACCCGACCTGCGCCCCTTGCTGCGCCGCCTGCACGAACTGGGCAAGGCGCTGGCCCTGCCGGTGGTGGAGGCCGGCAACCGCATGAGTTTTTTCGCCCACAGTCCAGACAGGCCCTTGGTGGTCAACCGCTTCGGCATTGAGGAGCCGGCGCCGCAAGCCGCATGGGTGCAGCCCTTGGCCCTGGACTTGGTGCTGACGCCCCTGACCGCCTTTGACCGCCAAGGCAACCGCTTGGGCATGGGCGGCGGCTTCTACGACCGGCGCTTCGGCGCCCTGCCCCCGCGGATGCGGCCCTTGCTGGTGGGCGTTGCCCACGCCGTCCAGGAGGCCGACAAGCTCCCCAGTGCTCCTTGGGACGTCCCCTTGGACGGCGTTCTCACCGAACAGGGCTGGCGTTCCTTGAGCAGCCGAATGAGCTTCGGCTGCGGAGCGGAACAAGGCGTGGGTGCTTGACGAAACGCCGAACGGCGTTTGGGAGGGCTGCCTTTCGGCACCGGGCCCGGCTAGGGTGCGGAGGTTCTGGAGGCAATAGCATCGTGATATCATTGCGTCCACATGGCCCGGACCAGAACGCCGATGGAGCATTGGTTGGGGTGGCGCCACTCTTGCGGGTTAGGAGGCTGCATTGACTACGGAAAGATCCCTGCACTCCACGTTTTACGAAAACATGACGGAGCATGTTTTCCTTTCGGAACTCATTCAGGAAACTTGGTTCGGGTTCAACAAGAAGGTCGAAGTGCTGCGCTCCGAAGTGGATGATTCAGGGTACGACTTAGCTCTGGAGTGCAATGGAACGCTGCGCCACATACGGCTGAAGACTTCCAGCGCCGATGCGCAAACCGCACGGCAAACCATCAACGCCGCCTTGGCCAAGAAGCCAAGCGGCTGCGTCGTATGGATCCTGAGGGACGAAGATCGAAGCAACCGCCGCATGAGTTTCAGCTACCGCTTCTTCGGCGAGAAGCCCGGCAAGCCGCTGCCGTCAATGAAAGCGTTCCCCAAAGGGAAACACGCCAAGGGAGACGCGAAAAGGCGCAAGGGTGAACGTTCCAACACCCGCGTCCTCGCCAAGGGAAGGTTCAAGAAGGTGCGGAACATCGGGCATTTGCTGGAACTGCTCTTTGATTTGAAGCAATAGATGGGCCGCACCGCATCTGATGGAGATGCGGGCCAACCATGAAATTTCGGCGCCAACCGCAGAATTTTCATGGCATGCTCCGGCCATGATCCAGCGCACAGGGCATGTCCGAACCATCCTGCGGCGGCTGCGCTCCTTCCCCGTAATCGTCATACTGGGCCCGCGGCAAATCGGCAAGACGACCTTGGCGCAGCAAGTGGCCAAGGCGCACAGAGGGGCGGCGCATCGGCCGGATTTGGAAAACCCCGCCGACCTCAACAGGCTGATGTAAGCCGCTTGGACATCCGCACACTAATTCCCTTACTTGCATCTTTGCTGGCCTTTTCCGCCAAGTTCCTGCTGGATGTCGCCAAACGGAACAGAGCTTTTGCCAATTGCACAGCTATGGCTTTAACGATCTTCGTTGGCTTTTTTGTGTTCGCCAACTACTACAATTTTCTGCATCAATTCATTATTCAACACAGCGCCCGAAACCTTGATGATTGGGTAATATCGGAAGTTGCTTCTCTTCTCAACAACGGTGAATATGTTCAAGCCAATGCAACTGATTGGAATATGGAACAATTAAAGAGCCTCAACACACCCTATAACCATCAGACACATTGGCCCAATTCTCCCTACGGCGATGACAGCATACACAAGGTGCCGCCAAGCAACCCGCAGCAGCCATACTACATTCAAGATTTTATGGGAAAGCCCTGTGCTAACGGATCTCATAGCGTCCACGCCAATTTGATTGGTCGGGCGGACTACAGTGTCTTGGGGTATGCAGCGAAGCTGTCCGGCTTTATGCAAGGCGGAGCTCCGCATGCATCAATAGATCGCAATCCGGGCCTTGCTGCGTTGGGAGAATACCGTTGGGTTATATACGCCATATCGAACAGGATGGGCGAATGCGCCCCTTGCCTTCGGACGGTTCTATATAGCGATCATGGAATATACTCCATCCCATCATCCTGCCCGTCAGTTGACATAAAAGACCTTGCTCGAGCTTCCTAGGGCGGCGGCCCGAACAGTTGGCCAAAGACCGTGGCGGTGGGCCGAAATTCAACCCTTGGCGCTTCAAGCTTCACGATTACAGTCCCCCTCAATGCGCTCCGCGAGCGAGGTTGAGGCAGCGCCTGCGGCCTGCTCCCGGTGCATCAGCTCGCGCCCCCAGCGGTCGGGCACCGAGTCCCCTAGGCTGCCGAACAAGGCCCGGCACCTAGCGGCGTGAAGGCGAACGCGCACGGGAGCATGCGCTCGCTCATCAGGCCGCCGCCCACCCAAGCCGCCTAGCCATCTGCTGCCCCAACGACACTCCAAAAACCTTACAGCGCCACTCTCTCCAGGTGATATGATTGACCTTGGGTCGCCAATGGAGTGTAATCCGCTTGCGGCGCGGCAAAATCGACCAACATCAAGGGCACAGGGGTGAGCACGGAAATGACTTGGGCAAAGCTTCTTTCGCCAGTGCGGCGAAAGAGCCTTGCCGGTGAAAGGGAGTCTATTGGCACGGGCATTGGACGGGAAGAAATCGAGCGGGATTACGATAGGGTGCTTTTCGCCGCACCTACACGCCGATTGGCAGACAAAACCCAAGTTTTCCCAATGGAAACCAACGACTCCGTCCGAACGCGACTGACACACTCCCACGAGGTCAGCAACCTCGCCCGCAGCATCGGCGTTAGGCTGGCCAACGACCACCGCAAAGAAGTGTTTGGCGAAGAAGCCGACAGCCTAAAGGTCGGAAGGACGGTCCCCGCTTTGCTTGCCGCTGCCGGCCTCGCCCATGACCTCGGCAATCCACCTTTCGGGCACCAAGGGGAGCAAACAATCAGGCGCTGGTGCAAGAATAATGCAGAATGCAAAATCGGTTCCCCCAGCAATTCCAAAGACTGCCCTGATTTCAAAGATTTCTCCAAGTTTGACGGCAACTGCCAAACATTCCGCCTTCTGACCAAGCTTCAGATATTAAACGACAAATTCGGGCTAAATCTCACATGCGCCACGCTGGCAGCTTTGATGAAATATCCTGTATTTTCCAAGGATACTAAAGGCTTCAAGAAGTTCGGCATATTCCAGTCAGAGAAAGATGTTGCGCAAGATGTTTGGCGGAAAACGGGGCTTGCAGAAGGCATACGACATCCTTTGGTGTACGTTATGGAAGCCTGCGACGATATTGCATACTCGGTGATCGACGCCGAAGACACTGTGAAAAAAGGATATGCTTCCTTCAATGACCTGATCGACTTCCTGCATTCCGGCGAGATCTGCAATGACGAAAAAATCAAGGAAGTGGTTGACGCTGCTGTCGATAAAAATAAAGAATTCAAGAAAGAAAAGCTAAGCTCTGCCGAACTCAATGAATTGTCAATGCAGATGTTCAGAGTGAAGGCCATTGCTGTGATGATAGAATCCGCCACAGATGCATTTGTAAAGAAATTGCCTGATATCCTAGCAGGAAAGGCTGATGGGAAGTTTGAGGTCATCGGAAGCTCCAAGGCTGCCAACCTATGTGCCCGTCTAAAAGAATTCGACAAAGGGTATGGCTTTCATCATCCCGACGTTCTGCGTCTGGAATTGGAAGGGAACAATTATATGAATTTCACTATGGACGCGCTCTGGAAAGGTATAAACGACAACGAAACCGATCCTTTTGCAAAATATGCCTATGGGCGAATTTCGGAAAACTACAGAAGAGTCTATGAAGATGGCGAAAGGTCAACTTCCGATAAGCTGCATTTGCTTTGCGATCAAATATCCGGCATGACGGAGAACTATTTGATCGCAATTCATGATGATCTAAAGAAACTTTCAAAATAGAACCTAAAATATAGAAATGTGGCCTTGCTGAGAACACCGCCAGAACAGACAGAACCAACTGGCCCCAGAAACAAATAGCTGACGGGTAAAGCGATGCCGATTGCCACGACACCTAGCCGCCTTGCAAAGAGAGTGAAGTACTTTCTTTCCAGAGAAAGAAAGAGAGATGATCTTCTCTCGCGTCTTCTAGAGGACTTGCCGCCAGTTGCTCCCGCCTATCTGTTTGGAGGCATTATTCGGGACATCGCGCTATTTGGAAATCGTGAACAGCTCAGATCTGATATTGATATTGTATGCGCAGGGCCGGAAAGACGGTTGAGAAAATTTCTACAGGAACTTCCGACTAGGAAGAATTTACAGAGAAATAAGTTTGGCGGGTTCCGAATTTTGACCGATTTTTGGCTGGTTGACATTTGGTCTGCTGAAACCACTTGGGCTTTTAAGCAGGGGCTTCGATCATACGAAGGCATCCGGTCCTTGCTCGATACGACAATAACGAATTGGGAAAGCATTCTATTTTCGCTGCACGGAGGTCGCCTATTATATCGTGACGACTATTTCAAGGATATTCAGCGGGGGTTTTTAGATGTTGTTTTGGTCGAAAATCCAAATCCGTTGGGCATGTATGTCAAAGTCATGAGGTCCTATATCGATAAGGGAGCCTCTGTGTTTTCCAGCCAAGCAACGCAGGTATTGCGCAAGGCCGTATTGGACTATTCGTTTGAGGAATTCAGTGCTTATGAAAAGTCTCGTTACAACACCTGCTATATCAATGAAAGCACCTTCGATAAAATTGCCCTGAAGCTTAAGCACCAAGATTGCGTCGGCCCAATTCAGCTTGGCAACCCCAATGAGGCGTTAACCCTATTTTAGATATCTTGAAAATCGTCTCAAACGGCACTATCCCAAGCCATCTGTTCCACTGTGGCAAAAGGTGAAGCCCTAGTGTTCACCCTCTAGGCCGGTTCGTCAATAGGCTGTTTGGGGTGCCGGACGACGTAGGTGATAGGGACACTCGGTCAGCGGCGGCCTTGGTCTCAGCAGAGCAGCATGGCGGCAATTCGGCGGGCGGTGTCGGTGAAGTGCTGGACTTCTTCAGGCAGGAGGGGGCGGTCAAGGATGCTGCGCTCGCGGTAGGAGAGCCACTTCTTCAGGACTTGGTAGCCGCCGAGCTTGTAGTTCCAGACCGCCGCAGGAACATTGCGCCAGTAGGCGCGATCGTTTAGGTGGATGTCGAAGGTGGCGGTGCGAGTGGCGGCATCCAAGGCGGCTTGTTCTTCCTTAGCGTAGGGGCGCTCCTCGGCACGGCCTTGGCCGGGCATGACTGCGCCGCCCGTTCCGCAGTGTCCCCAGCCGGCGGTGAGGGCGAAGTCGTCTCCGGCCATGTTGTGCCCATCCGTGGTGGCGGGGACGGCGATGGCGGCCAACTCCGGGCGCAATGCGCCCGTAGTGACGCCGGGGACCGGCCTGTCGGCGTCCAGCAGGGCGGCCAGTTGGCGGCCCCGCGCTGCGGATTGGGCCAGCGCCTTTGCCGCCTCCATCCCGTCGACCTGCCCGGAAGGGCCGGTCCGTGGTTTTCTGGCGTTGGTGTTCGATTCGTCGGCGGGCCAGCCGGGAAGCGGGATGCGCGGCCATTCCATGCGCAGCGCCCCGGCGTTGGCCTCGCGGTAGGCGGGATCGTGCAGGGTTGCCAGGACATGATGGAACAAGTCCTCCACGTCCATGTCTAAGCGTTCAAGGTATTTTCGGGCGGCTTCCGATAGGTTGGGCTGCCGCGGTCCCGTTCTTGAAGAATCCGCCGCTTGCGGGTTGGATTGGCGTTGTCCGGCGGCATCTCCACTTTCATGCGGCCCCTGTTCTTGGCGAGTTCCCTCTTTCCCATTGGGTTGTCGTTGTGCGGCGCCGTCCTCGAGTTCGATGGCGCCGCCCCGCAGATAGGCGGGAAACCAATTGGCACCGCGTTCAATCAAGTGCCGCCCGCCAACATGTGGCGTAAATGTGGCTTGTGGTTCACTCGCTCCTTTGCGCAGATGCTGCCCCATACAGAACCACAGATTTTCCGGAAAGACATGGGGCCGGTATTCGGAGCGCCCTCTGTCAAGCAAATTTGTATCCGCCTCCCAATAGAGCCACCTATTGTCAAACGGTCTGTAGGCATGTCGAACGAAGCTGGCGTCTTCAGGCCCGCCACGCACAAGCAGCGCTTCGCGCACTGCCTGAGCGTCGAAACGCGCCGTATTTCTCATAACTGCTGGATAGCGCCGCGCAATCTCCTCATGGCTTATGGCCCGATCAAAGTAATCAGCAACCCTTGCCTTAAGCCGACCCAAATCGACATCTATGAGAAAAGCGTCACGGCTGGTTTGAACTCCCGGAAACGACGCCGGGAACAGTTCGGGCAGGGACGGCCAGTCGAACCAGTCCTCGCTGACCACCATCGGCTTGAACGGCAAACCAAGGCGAAGCGAGGGTTCCAGTGTCGAATAACCGGAATTAATGTCGGGTGCGTCAAGACTCTCCAACATCGCTTGTCGCCTTTCAGTGGCGCGCGCCTGATGGAAGTCGCGGTACAGAATGCGTCCGCTCGCTGACGTGCCGGTTCCCGATCTCGACAGCAATGCGATGCTGGTGCCAACCTTGATGCCCGGCGATTTTCCTTGCAGGGCAAACACCGTCTCGCTGGTCCGCCCGTCGGGTGAGTACTCCGAGACGATGCGGTCGCCATGCAGATTGTCGATGCGCACCGAATCGAAGGCATTCAGATACCGTTCCCGCATTCCCGTGAACGACAGGCCGTCCAGCCAGGAGTAGTTGGAGATGAAGCAGACCACTCCCCGTCCGGTCTTCTCCGCAATGCGCCGTTCCGCCATGCGGAAGAAGCGCACGTAGAGGTCGTTCAATCCCTGTCCCTCGGGCCGCCGCACCCGCTTGGTTCTTCGGTAGGACTCCGACAGCTCCCGCTCCTCGTCCACCGCCATGCCGGCAAACCCGTTGTAGGGCGGGTTGCCTAGGATCACCAAGATGGGCGTGTCCTGTTTCACCCGCTCCGCCCGGTCGCGTTCCTCCTCCAACTCCAAGAAGGGCAAAGGCTTCGTCGTCCTCGGCTCCCAGCCGGTCAGCGCGTTGGTGAGGAACACGCCGGGGCGCTCCTCCCCATCGTCCGCCAAGGGCGCGTCCAAGTCCCGCAGGGTCAGTCCCACTTGCAGATGGGACACCACGAAGGGGGCAGGCATGATCTCGAAGCCGAACACCCGCTCGGTGGCGGCTTGCTTGACTCGCGCCCCGGCCAAGGCGCCCAACCCCTGCCCCTCCAGGTTGGCGGAGATGCGGCGCAGCACTTCCGCCAGGTAGGCGCCGGTGCCGCAGCAGGGGTCCAGCACATAGACGTTCTCCGCCGCCAGCCCCTCGGCAACGCCCAAGTCGTCCTTCAAGGCGCGGTCCACCCGGGCCACCATGTAGCGCACCACTTCCAAAGGCGTGTACCAGACGCCCAACTGCTTGCGCAGCTCGGGGTCGAAGGCTTCCAGGAAGGGCTCGTAGAAATAGGGCACGGCCTCGCCCTCGTTGAAGCGGGCGAAGAAGGACTCGCGGTCCACCCGGTCCAGGGCTGCTGCGGTCCAGTCCAGCACTTCGACAAGGCCCAAAGGCTGCAATCGGCCGGGTGCCGCAAGTTGCTGGAACAGCGCCGCGAGCACAGGCACACGCAAATGCCAGACCGCTTCGCGCCAGTGGAATCGGCTGGCGGCGGAGCGCGATGGCCCGCCGCCGGCAGCGCCCTCCGCACCGGCCCGCGCCCACAGCACCCAGGCGGAGAACACCCCGTAGAACAACGTCTGCACCAAGGTCGAGCGAAAGAAACGGGCGCCTTTTTCTCCCTTGAAGCGCACCCCAAGGGCCTCTTCCAGCGCCTTGCGCACCGCCTCCAACGACGGCGCGTCGCCCGCGGCCTCAACCCGCGCAAGGCCGTCCCGGGCATAGGAGGCCAGCAACCAGGCCAGGTCCTTCGGCTCGGCCAACGCCGCCCGGTGCGACAGCGCCCGGCACAGGTGTTCACCCAAGCCCGCGCCGACTTCGCCGGCAAAGGCGCGCGGTTTCTCCAGCTTGCGGTGGAAGTCGTCCGCGCTGTCCGCCAGCCGGAAAGTCTCCAGCGCCGCGCCGCCGCTTGGTCCCGGCCCGACCAAGGCGAACTCCCGCAGATTGGTCGCCAGCACCAAGCCGTAGCGGGCCAAGTAACGACGCACCTGCTCGCTGGCGACCATGTCTTGGACGTCCTCCTGCGGCGATTTGACCTCCACCACGCCACGCTCCGGCGCCTGCCCCGGTCGCGGGCGGCCTTTCTGCACTTGCCTAGCGGTGTAAAGGCCGAGATCGGGATGGCCAGCGCCTTGGTCGGCAAGCTCCGCCACGCAAAACACTTTGGGTTTCAATGCCGCCCCCACGGCGTTCAGCAAGTTCGCCAGCGCCGCGTAGCTGGAGCGCTCGCTGGTGCCGCCGCCCGTGGCCCGCACCCGCCGCAAGTCCGCAAAGTAGGGTGCAACCGCCATCGTCAGCTTGTTGTTCGTCATGTTCGTGGTCCAAACATTGGATCAAGGGCCGTGACCGCGACAGGTTTCGGCCCTTGTCGTTGCAGGCTCCATGATCACAAGCCCCCCTCAATGCGCTCCGCGAGTTCCCGATCTCCGTGCTCGAAGGCGCTTGCCATCCGGGACGCCTCGGCGTTCGTCAATCCAAACGCCTTCGCCGTCTCACGCCAAGGCGCTGTCGCCCGCGCGACTTCCGCCACAGTAGCCCGCGCGGTGGCTGGGTCCAAGTCGAAATACGGCGCCGCTTCCAAGGCCAGTTCCAACGATGCGGTGGCGTCGTCCGGGTGAATGGCGGTGCTGAGAATGCGCGGCACCACGTCCGTGGGCACCGGGTTCAGGTCGTAGGCAGGCGCTAGGGACCAGCCGCAACCCGGCATCGGCCTCCGCGAGCGAGGTTGAGGCAGCGCCTCCTACGGCCTGCTCCCGCCGCCATTGACGGCGCATCAGTTCGCGCCCCCAGCGGTCGGGCACCGAATCTCCTAGGCTGCCGAACAAGGCCCGGCCTGGCAATGTGTGGTGCGGCGCGGCGCCAAGCGGCAGGGCGGGCTCCAAGGCAAAGCTGTCGGAACGTTCCAGCCAACCCCTGTCGTAGAGAAACGTCGCGCTTTCCGCACGCTGGCGCACTCGGGTCCACAACCGGCCGGCCAGCACCGGCTCGCCGCGCACCTCGACATAGACGAACAGCTCGCGCTCCATCGCCCGCCCCCCGACGCTACCGCCAATGCCGGCGGCGACGGATGCGTTGCGGAAGCCGTTCCCGCTCGATGTCCAGCCCCACCTCGTCATGGCGGGCATCCGCCAAGTCCGCCAAGCGGTCGAGCAGCCCAAGCGAGAACAACGCCCGCGCATAGTTGCCGAGGGACACGCCGGCGTCGCCCTTCTCGATATTGGCGAGCGTCGTCCGGCTGATTGACGCCCGCTCCGCCAGCAGCGCCATGGGAATGCGGCGGCGGCGGCGGGCGTCGCGGATGTCTTCGCCGAGCTTGGCCAAGGCGCGGCGCACCGGGATGGGATTGGCGGACATCGCTCCGCCTGCCACGACCCGTTGGCGGCGTTCGTAGCGGACGGGCCGGAGGGATTTCGGCAGGTACAACGGATGCGCCGGGCAGCCGCGTTGCGTGGTGCGCAGCGCCATGACCGGCGCGATGATGGACAGCGCCGCCTCGTCGCGGTTCAAATGTGTGCCCTGGTTGCCCCATGCGGCCAGGATCATGGATGTCTTGCGATGCTGCCGCGCCCAGCGCAGCGCCTCGTCGTTGCGCTCGCCGATGGCCTCGGGGCCGTGACGGCGCAGATCGTCCGGATTGGTCGCCCGCAGCGCGAAGAGATTGACCACCGTGAGCTCCCTGTAGCCCCATTGCTCCGCGAAGGCCATGCAGCGCCGAATGCTGGGGTCGTCGTTTTCCTCATCGGCGGTGGAGGGATTCAGCATCACGAACACGAGGCCCTCATCGCCCGCGGCGGCTACCTCCCGGTGCAGCCAGTAGCGGTAGCGCAGCCCGCCCGCCTCGTCCTCCATCGGGATGGTTTCGCAGATCATGTCAGCTCCGGTGCAATTTTTAGTCCATGATTGCAACAGCCGCCGAGTAGGCTGGGTAAATCAACGCCATCCCGGTAGAAGGTATGCCGAGCCAGGCTTGCGCCAAGTTCCGCCTGCGGACTGCATCGAGGGTCGCGTCTCGTCTCGGCGGCATTTTTCATTTGAGCTCCCCCCACAGCAATGCGTACCTACGCTCGTACAGATAATGCTTGGTAAGCCAAGCATTATAGACGCTTTAGATAGGGTTGCCCGGCATAAAACATCGGTGTCCATTGCCTGGGGCCAACCATCGCGCCAAGACTTATAGCGAGCCAGACCGCCCCGGCGCCAAGCGCCAGCCTGCTATCCCGCCGCAAGCGGGCCCCCAAAACACCACTCCCGCCGGCCTCACACCCGCTTCGCGGCGACCAGGAGAGCTAAAACGCAGTCCCCGAACCGCGCCAATCCCCCGCAGAAACTCAAACCGCCGGAGGCGCGAAGCCCGACCAGGACCCGAATGGCGCCGGCTTTAGGCGTCAGCCATCGGGATGCGAAATTGCGCTGCGGAAAGCGCCAAGCCTTGCCCGCGCTCTCCGCAGCAGAAGCGGACAGTTTATTTGTTCTAAAACCGGACAGTTCTATTTGTTGCTAACAGGGGATTAGGGAAACTGTTGACCTGACCGGCTTAGGAGCGGAAACTGTGGATGTTCCGGCTTGGCGGATTCGCCGGCCGGGAGGAGCAAGCAAACTCAAAGCGGCGGCCGGCAAGCCGCCAGGGAGGGACAAGCAATGGAAACGAAAGTTGAGGGCGGCATGGAGGACTACGTGCAGATGGACGCGGTGGATTGGGTACCGTTCCCGCAAGGGCTGTGCAGCGGCCCCATTCGTTGGAAGCTGCTGCATGTATCGCCGGAGATGGGCGCTTGGACCGCCATCTTCGACTGCCCGGCGGGGTCCTCGTTCGCCAAGCACATTCACATGGGGCCGGGCGAGTACTTCCTGACCAAGGGCAAGATGCACGTGCGCGGCGGCAGTGTCGAGGGCGGGGCCACGGCGGTGGCGCCGGGCTATGGCTACGAGGAGTGCAACGCCCAACACGACCACACGGAGTTCCCGGTGGACAGCGAGTTCTACATGACGTTCCTAGGGCCGTTGAACTTCATTGACGATGATGGCAACACCATCGCCCTGGTCGGCTGGCGGCAGGTGTACGACGCCTGGCAGGCCCGGGAAGCGGCCTAAGCGGAAGGCTCGTGGCGCGATCGATGCCCCCAAGCGCCGCTGGGCGCATCGCGGGCGGACTTGGTCGCCAAGGCGGACCTTGACGCAGCGCTTGGCGCGGGGCCAGTGCCTTTAGAGGCACGAAGAGGGAGAAACCAACACAGGCACCAGCCCCGCATGGGCGCACTACGGCTTCGGTTCCTTGCGGCTTGTCATTGATTGTCCCCCTAGTCAATTAGGAAGTCGGCACTCTGTAGCGTGTTGGGTCGCCGCCAACTGTGAGTTCCGCCTCAAACGGTGAAAATGAAAATGCATTTTGCCCGGTCCCGGTGAAGTCAATTTGGATGAACGCCAAGCGAGGCTTGTTCCAAGGCCGCTTTTGCTTCGGCTTCGGTTCCTTGCGGGGCGTCGTTTCCGTACCCCCCCCCCCCCCCCGGTCTGTTCGCTTTTGCTCATTGGTCTGCCCTCTTGGTTGCGGGTGCGCCCTTGGCGGGCGTGGACGCATGGGCGCCCAGGATGGAAGCCGTGCCCCGCCTAGGGCGCAAGCGAGATGGTACAGGGTTCCGGTTCGCCATGCTAGCCGCCGTACGGGATCACCACCTTTCGGACTTTTTGAGGGAGCGCCCCGCCCGCATGCGGACCTTAAGGCCCGCGTTCCCAAGAGCCGGCGCCAACGGCCGGGCGCGGGCTGTCGCCGCTGGCGTTCGGGATGCGTGGGCGGCGACTTCTTCAGGCCTTCCCTAGAAAAAGAAGCTCAGGCTTAAGCTCGCCAGCCGCGGCTGGCCGAGGGTGCCGATGACGATGTGCTCGCCGCCGTCCAGCGCGAAGAAGTTGGGGAAGTGCTGGACGTCGCTGTAGTAGTCCTCGTCAAACAGGTTCTTGACGTGGGCCATCAACTGCCAGTTCTCACCGGCTAGGCCGAGTTGGGCGTTGACCACCGTGTAGCTGGGATTGGTCACAGGTTTCCAAGCCAGCAAGCCCTCATAGCTGCCGGTGTGGCTCAGCTGAACGCCGGCGATGAGCTCCATGCCGTTTTGGATGGGCTGCCGATAGTCGGCGGAGACGTTGAAGTTGAAGTCCGGCACCACCGGCGGCGTCTCCCCGCTTAGGTCCACCCCGGCGGCGGAGGTGCCGTTCTTCCACTCCGCCTCCACCCAGCCGGCGGCCACGGAAACCCTTAAGGCGTCGGTGACCCTAACGGCGATGTCCGCCTCCAGGCCGTATTGCCGCGAGTTCCCTAGGTTGACGATGCCCTCGATGACGCCGCCGGACGCATCCTCCGCTTGGTACTCCACCTGCCGGGCCTTGTAGTCGATGTAAAAGACGGCCGCCGTGGCCGTCACCCGGCCGGCGGCGTCCCCGCCCTTCCAGCCGATCTCGTAGCTGGTGGCCTTTTCGGCGTCGAACCCCAACAGTTCGTTGACCCCTGCAAAGCTGGCCAGGTTGAAGCCGCCCGGTTCGTAGCCTCTGGCGATGGTGGCGTAGGCGATGGAGTTGTCGAACCGCCGGGTGAGCGAGGCGCGCGGCAACACCTCCGTGGCCTTGCGCTTGCTGGTGATGCCGCTGTCCAGGTTGGCGCTCTCGTTGCGCCAGCGGTCGATGCGCAGGCCGGCGGCAAGCTCCCAATCCTCCGCCAAGGCGTAGGTGAGGTTGGCGAAGGCGGCCAAGTGGCTCTTGTCCCGCAGGCGCTTCTCGAAGGGGGTGCGCAGGGTGAGCAGCTCCTGCTCCAAGGTGACGGTCTCCCCCGCCCAAATGCCGGAGCAGGTGGGCAGTTCGGCGGCGCAGCCCAAGGGGCCGGTGAAGTTGCCGTCCGGCAGCGCCTGGGTGTTGAACCAGATCAGGTCTGCGTCCATCTCCTCCTCGTACAGCGAATAGTAGAGGCCGCCGAGCCACTGCAGCGGCCCGTCGCTGGTGGAGGTGAAGCGCAGTTCCTGGGTGTAAACGGTCATGTCCTCGGGGCGGATGAGGTCCAGCAGGAACTCCTCGCGGATGTCCAAGTCGCTGTAGCGCACACTGTCCGTGTCGGTAAAGGAGGTTACGGAGGTGACGTCAACCCCTTCCAACGCCAGCACCAACTCCAGCATCAGGCCGATGGTGTCCCGCTCGTGGCGCGGATTGGTGGAGGTGGCCACGATGTTGGGATGCTCCAGTTGGGTGGGGTCCAACTCCCGCACCCAAGTGTTGTTGGGGCCGTCAAACTCGTTGTAGCGCACCGAGGCGTAGGCGGACAGGCTGTCCGACAGCGGGCCGGCGATGGAGGCGCGCAGGCCCCATTCGTCCATCTTGCCCACGTCTTCGTCGTTGTCCGTGCGCAGGCCGTTGAGCCGGACGCTGTTGGGGTTTTTCAAGTAGCCGTCATGGGCGGCGGCGAAGCCGAAGGCGCGCAGGGCCCAACCGCCGCCTAGGGGCAGGTTGACGCTGGCTTCCCCGTCCAGCAGGGACTGCTCCCCGGCTTGCAGCTTGACCCGGCCGAAAGTTTCCTCCGGGTCTGGGCGGGCGCTGACGAACTTGATGGCGCCGCCGATGTTGCTGCCGCCGTACAGCGTGCCCTGCGGTCCCTTGAGCACTTCAATGCGCTCCAAGTCGCCAAAGCGGGATGAGGCGTCCGAGAAGACCTGCACGTCGTCCAGGTAGAAGCCCACGCCCTGGGTGTTGCCGAACGAGCCCAAGCCGCGGATGGACACATTGGGGAAGCCGTCCAGACGGGTGGCCAAGTTGAGGTTGGGCACCTTGACGCCGATGTCCTCCAACGTGCGCAGGTTCTCCCGATTGATGGCGGCGCCGGCGATGGCGGCGACCGATTCGGGAATTTCCAGCAGGCTCTCCTGCCGCTTGCGGGCCGTGACGATGATTTCCTCCACGACCAGGACGTCGCCAACGGCGGTTCGCCCCTGCGGGGCTTGCGCACCCGCCGTCGGCGCCAGCAACGGCAGGACCAACAGCAAGGCGGCGGCGCAATGCCATGCGCCAGTTTGCGGCAGCTCAGCCTTTAATGCCTTCTCCAATGCCTTCATAACCACTTCTCCATCCTCAAACAAGGCCCACCGATAATGCGCCTTTGACCGTCAATATGCAAACGCCGCCGGTGACCGTCAATATGCAAACGCCGCCGGCACCGGCAAACGCCAAGTTTGCAAATTCGGACTCGCACTCCATAATTGCAAGGATGAACGGGGACTTGATTCCGCGTCTTCTAAGCGCCCAATTGGAGGATCGGCTGCGGCTTTTCCCGGCTGTCGCCTTATTGGGGCCGCGTCAGGTCGGCAAAACCACATTGGCGCGAACCATCGCCGAAGCCAGCGGCGGGAAGCGGCGCAAGGCGGGTTTATATCTGGATCTGGAAAATCCAGTGGATCTGGAAAAGCTGGCCGACGCACGGGGTTACCTCAATGCGCAACGCGGCCGGCTTGTGGTGCTGGACGAAATTCAGCGCCGCCCGCAACTGTTTCAAGTGCTGCGCGGAATCATTGACGAACGCATCCGCGAAGACGAGCCGGCAGGGCAGTTCCTGCTGCTCGGCTCGGCATCCATGGAGTTGCTGCAGCAAGCCGGTGAGAGCTTGGCCGGGCGCATGGCTTATTTGCAGCTTGCCCCGCTGGACGCCCGTGAGCTGCCGCCGCGGGAGCGGGAGCGTCTGTGGGTCCGGGGAGGATTTCCACGCAGCTTTCTCGCCGCAAGCGACGCCGACAGCGCCGTTTGGCGCGAGAATTTCATCCGCACCTACTTGGAGCGGGACATTCCGGCGCTGGGGCCGCGCATTCCCGCCGAGACGCTGCGCCGGTTTTGGACCATGCTGGCCCACGCCCAAGGCGGCCTTTGGAACGCCGCCGTCTTCGCCAAAAGCCTCGCCGTTGACGGCAAAACCGCAGCTCGATACTTGGACCTGATGACCGACCTCCTGCTCGTGCGGCGCTTGCCGCCATTGCATGCCAATGTGCGCAAAAGGCTGGTGAAGTCGCCCAAAGCGTATGTGCGGGACAGCGGAATTGTCCACCGGCTGCTGCGGCTCGACGCCGCCGACGCCGTGCTCGGCCATCCCATAGCGGGCGCAAGCTGGGAGGGCTTTGCAATCGAGACCCTGATCAGCGCCGCCCCGGAACTCAGCCAAGCTAGCTTCTACCGCACCGCCACTGGCGTGGAGATCGATCTTGTTCTGGAATTGCCGGGCAACCGCGTCTGGGCCATTGAGGTCAAACGGGGGCTTGCTCCCGCTGTCAGCAAGGGCTTGCGCACGGCGGTGGCGGACGTGCAGGCGGACAGGACGTTTCTTGTTTACGGCGGTAGCGAGCGCTACCCCAAGGGGCCGGGCGTGGAGGCGATCGGCTTGGCGGAGTTGGCGGACGAACTGGCGCGTCTGCGCTGCTGAAGGCGGTGCGGCGCACACGGAAGGGCGGTTGAGCCGCAATGGACAAAGACGGGCGGCGGCTATAGGCTAGCTTGACCGGCAATTGCTTAGGGGGACACTCATGGCGAAAGCAATCCACAGCATGATTCGGGTGCTGGACTTGGACCGCTCCATTGACTTCTACCAACGCGCCTTCGGCCTGCAGGTGGCGGCGCGGTTTGACTTTGACGACTTCGTTCTCGCCTACCTGCGCAACGACGAGAGCGACTTCGAGATCGAACTGACCTGGAACAAAGACCAGGAGGAACCCTACTCCCACGGCAGCGGCTACGGCCATTTGGCGGTATGCGTGGAGGACATCGAAGGGGAGCACGGCCGTTTTGCGGACGAGGGCCTGAACCCCAACCCAGTCAAGCAAATGCAGCACGATGGAACGCCGCTGGCGCGGTTCTTCTTCGTGCAGGATCCGGACGGCTACAAGATCGAGGTCATCGAGCAGCGCGGGCGCTACCAATAGCAGCAATGGCCCCACGGGTAAACGCCACAGCACAAAGGCGGGCTGAATGCGTCGGCGCGATGGGGACTAACTGGTCAAAAGGAGGCGATGGATGGAAATGAGCCAAGTGGCTGTGCTCGTCGTTGGCATCCTGTGCTTCGGCACGGGGATAGCCGGCATGTACGTCGTGTGGAGAGCTTGCGGATACCACGGGATCCGCATTGTCAAAGGCCCGAACAGCGGTGAGAAGGCCGCCGCGAAATTCATTGACGTTGTGGAGCGTGCGGAACGCCGACTGATCATCCACGACGATGGCGACAAGGTGCAGGGGACGATCTACAACGACGCGCCGGCGCTTGCCATCTTGGAGAAGCGCCTTGAGGCCAAACCAGAGCTGCATGTAGCCATCTTGTTCAACGAACGGCACGACCTAGAAGTGCTTAAGCTCAAAGACAGGTTCGGCGCAAGGTGCCAAGTGCGGTACCGGGATGGCGGCAGGCCGAAAGGCGACATTCACTATAAAATAGCCGACGATGCGATGGGTTACTTTTCTGAGCATGAATTAGGCGGCAATGAACGGAGCACTTGGCTATATGACCTCACCCGTGCATCGCGCAGGGCGCGGCGGGAAATGTTCGGCAACCACTTCCGCTTGTTTCAACAAGAATTTGACCGAGCATCGCCAGCGTGACTGCCGCAGATTGGGCGGCCGACAACTTGGTCGGCATGCTTCCGCCTATGCCCCTCTACATCACGTTTGCCGTCTCCATAACTCTGTTCGCAGTGGCCGCCGCGAAATTCGGCGACGACCGCGTAGCGCAAACGGTGCGGGTGAAGAAGCATGCGCTTTGGATTGCCTTGGCCGCCGGGCTGCCCATGCTGTCAATCATAGGTTGTCTAGTGGCCACGGCATGGGATGCGTCCTTGCCGGTCAAAGCATACCTATTGGTGAACGCCTTTACGATTGCATCTCTCCACGCCTTGATGGTTGCATGGTGGTATGCCTATTCAAAACGACAGCTTCCGCCAATGGCTCCTGCACAGGGCTAGTGGCTCTGCCTAGCCCATGTGTTGGGCAAGGAAGTTTGCCCGCACTTGGCTACAATGCCGTTTTTCAGCCGGAGAGCTTGATTGTCCGCAATCATCATAGTGGGCGGCGGCCAAGCCGCGGGGCAGGCGGCGGCCAGCCTTCGCCAAGAAGGGTTTGAGGGGCGGATCACCCTCATCGGCGACGAGCCGCACATCCCCTATCAGCGCCCGCCGCTGTCCAAGCAGTACCTCGCCGGGGAGCAAGGGCTGGAGCGGGTTCATCTGCGCCCGGACAAGTTCTATGCGGACAAGGGCATCGCCATCAAGCCCGGCGTGCGCGTTGAGGGCATCGACCGCGCCGCCCGTCGGGTAGCCACTTCGGAAGGGCAAACCCTCGCCTACGACAGCCTGCTGTTGGCCACCGGCAGCCTTGTGCGGCGGCTGCATCTGCCCGGCAGCGAACTCGAAGGCGTTCATTACCTGCGCACCATCGCCGATGCGGACGCCATCAAGGCGGACATGGCGCCGGGCAAGACCGCGGTGGTGGTCGGCGGCGGCTACATCGGCTTGGAGGTGGCCGCCGTCTGCGTGGCGGCCGGCATGAAGGTGCTGGTGCTGGAAATGGAGCAGCGGGTGCTGCAAAGGGTGACGACGCCGGCGATGTCGGCGTTCTACCAAGGTCTGCACGAGGGCCGCGGGGTGCAAATCCACACCAATGCACGGGTGACGGGCTTCGGCGGCGAGGGCCGGGTGGCCGCCGTGCAGTGCGGGGAGCGCTCCTTTGCGGCGGACTTGGCCGTGGTCGGCATCGGCATCCTGCCGGACACCGCGCTTGCCGAGGCGGCGGGGCTGGATTGCGGCGACGGCATCCTGGTCGATGAGCGCTGCCGCACTTCGGACTCCAACATCTACGCCGCTGGGGACTGCACCAACCATCCCAATCCGCTGTTGGGCCGAAGGTTGCGGCTGGAGTCCGTGCCGAACGCCATGGAGCAGGCCCGGGTGGCGGCGGCCAACCTGTGCGGCAAGGAACGGCGATACGCCGCCGTGCCTTGGTTCTGGTCCGACCAATACGAACTGAAGCTGCAAATGGCGGGCTTCTCCAGCGATGGCGAAGAGGCGGTGGTGCGCGGCGAGGCGGACGCCAACCAATTCGCCGTGTTCTACCTGAAGAAAGGCGCGGTGGTGGCGGCCGACGCGGTGAACAGCCCCAAGGAGTTCATGCTCTGCCGCCGCCTCATCGGCCAAAGGGTGGACGCCGCCGCCTTGGCCAACCCGGAGACGGACCTGAAATCCCTGCTCGACGGCTAGCCCGCCGAATCAAGCCAAAGCGGCAGCAAACGCGCCGAGGTTAAAGGCGGAGGCCATTTGCGCCCTTCGGGGACGTCGCCAACTTGGTGGCCAGGGGCAGAATCGAACTGCCGACACGAGGATTTTCAGTCCACTGCTCTACCGACTGAGCTACCTGGCCTAGGAAACGCAAGGCCGCAAGGAATGCGTATTTAAGCGGCCCGCTCAATGGAGGTCAAGAAACCGACCCTGTGCGGCTGCATCGCTTCCGAAAAATCTCTAGGAGAGCATGCGCTCGCTCCAATGATTGCCGCACACGACTTCGAGACGACCCCGGACGGCGCTGGCCGCGGCGTTGACAAGTGCGCTTCGGGTTGGTTAGGCTGCCAAGCATGGACGCGAACTTTTGGGCTGTCATCGGCGTCGGCGTTTCGCTGGCGGGGCTGATCTTAGCGGGGCGTGCTTCCGTAGTCAGGCTAAGCAAGGAACTGCATGACGGGCTGGCCGCCGTCCGCAAGGAGACGAGCGACGGGCTGGCCGCTGTCCGCAGGGAGATGACCGAGGGGTTTGCCGCCGTCCGCGAGGAGACGAGCGACGGGCTGGCCGCCGTCCGCAAGGAGATGACCGAAGGGCAGGTCGCCATTCGCAAGGAGATGACCGAAGGGTTTGCCGCCGTCCGCAAGGAGATGAGCGACGAGCAGGTCGCCATTCGCAAGGAGATGACCGAAGGGTTTGCCGCCGTCCGTCAAGAGATGAACGAAGGGTTCATCGACGTGCGGGAAAAGCTGGCCGATGTGCGGGAGCGCTTGGGGACGATTGAGGGCGCCCTAAGCATTCGACAGGCCATCGCCCGCCCCAATGAAAGGCCGCGCCAACCACCTAAGCCCACCGGCGAAGGCCAACCAGCCCCCACCGCGCAACCCTGACCAACCTCTAGGCGCTCATGAGGCCGCCGCAACCCTTTGGGTGAGTCAGTTCTCCGGCGGGCGGTAGCCTTCGATGCGGTCGACGGGTTCGTTGCTGAGGAACTTCTCCATTTGCTCGGAAAGGTATTGCCGCGCCTGTGGGTCGATGAGGCGCAGGCTCCTTTCGTTGATGAGCATGGTTTGCAGGGACTGCCATTCCTCCCAAGCCCTGCGGGAGACCGTCTCGAAAATCAGCTCGCCCTTGGCGCCGGGCAACGGCGGGTGCGCCAGCCCTTCTAGCTCCTGCTGGTACTTGCGGCAAAATACGGTGCGCGGCATGGCGGCAGTTTAGCCGAAGAATTGCCCGCATCCATCGGATGCCTTGGGCCGAGGCCGATTTCCCAGCTATGGAAAAACGGCCTGCAAGGAGGCGATCAAGGCTTCGGCGGGAGCGGAAAGCCCTATGGCCGGGGGATGGGTGGGGTCGTACCAAAGCAGTCCGCCGCCGTCGCCGACCACGGCCGGCTGCTCCGCAAGGCGCAGGTAGTGGGGTTCAATGTCCAAGTGGAAGTGGGTGAAGCTGTGGCGGAAGGTCGGCGCGGCTCGATGTTCGGAGATGCTGGCGGTGTGGATGCCGAAGTCCGCGCAAACCGCCTCCGGCGAGCAGTTCAGACCCCGCTGCGGCGGCGACCACAGCCCGCCCCAAACGCCGAAGTTGGGCCGCCGCTCCAGCAGGCAGGCGCCGGTCGGCGCACTGATGAGGTACAGCCGCGCCTGGCGCACCGGCTTGGCGGCGCGCTTCCGGCTTGGCGGAATTTCGAGCACCCGCCCTGCGGCCAAGGCCGTGCAGCGTTCCGCCAAAGGGCAGGCGGAGCAGCTTGGCGCACGGCGGGTGCAGAGGGTGGCGCCCAAGTCCATGATGGCTTGGGCGTAGGCGGCGGCGTTGGCTTGGGGAGTGTGCGCCTCGGCGTGCATCCACAGGGTGCACAGCGTCTGCGGCGCGTTGGGCGCCCCGTCAACGGCATGAAACCGCGCCAGCACCCGTTTGACGTTGCCGTCCAGAATGGGAGCGGGCCGGCCCATGGAAAAAGCCAGAATGGCCCCGGCGGTGGAGCGGCCTATGCCCGGCAACGCCTGCAGACCGGCTTGGGTGGTTGGGAACGAGCCGCCAGCGGCGACTAGCCCAGCGGCCTTGTGCAGGTTGCGGGCGCGGGCGTAGTAGCCGAGGCCGGACCACAGATGCAGCACTTCATCGAGTTCCGCCTCGGCCAATGCCTGCACATCCGGGAAGCGGGCCATGAACCGCTCGAAGTAGGGAATGACGGCCTGCACCTGGGTCTGCTGCAGCATGATTTCCGAAACCCAAACCCGGTAGGGGCTGGGGTTGCGCTGCCAAGGCAGGCCCTTGCGCCCATGGCGGCCATGCCAAGCAAGCAGCTTGGCGGCCAGCCAACCGTCCTGCTCAGCGGCTGGCTTGCCCATGAACGCTTAAGCGCCCAAGCAGGCGCATGACGGGTTTGCGGCTAGCTCGCATGTTTCGGGCCGCCGCTGGCGCAGTTGACCTTGGCGGGCCTTTTAAAATGCGTGAAGCCCATTGCAGCGGCCCTCCGCCAATGCAAGTCGCTCTTCGCCAATCAGTTGACCGCAGTATAGGCGATGATGCCCTTTTGGATGGTGGGATGAAGAACAAAAATGCACTTGGAACGTTCATGAAAAGTGGGAGCATCCGTCTTCCAAAGGCGTGGGATGAGTGCTTGGGTGGGAAAAGTGTCAGCCCTCGGCGAATCTTGAAACGACCCTGGGTGATCCCGTACAGAGACTTGCGCACATCCTTGGAAACCACCAAACTTGAGGAAATAAACCGGCTTTCTGGAATTTGGGAGTGCATCCACCGGCATCGGGACTCACCCGTCGTTCGTTCACCGTGCTTTGCGGCGGCGCGGCGGCGCTTGCGGCCTCTGCGCCGGCCCGGTCGGGGAGCGACGGTTTGGCGGCGTTCCTGGACCTCTCCGCACGGTTGACCGGCTTCCCGGCAAAGGAGCTGGATGCTGGGTTTGCTGACGGCCTGCTGCGGGCGCTGGCCGAATCCGGGAGTGGCACCGGCTTGGGCGGCCTGTTGCAGGCGCCAGAGGACGCCGATTCCAGGGAGCTTGAAGCGGAAATCATCGGCGCTTGGTACTCTGGGATGCTGCCCACCGCTTCGGGGGCCGTGGTCGCCACCTTGTACGGCGCCTTGGTCTGGGCGGCGGCCTGGTTCGCCGCGCCGCCCGGAGTTTGCGCCGGCAGCGGCAGTTGGAGCCGGCCGCCGGCCTCCCAAGAATCCAAGGTTCAGGCCGATGCCTGAGGTCCAGGCCGATGTCGTCATCGTCGGCGCCGGCGTTGCCGGGGCCTTGGTGGCGGAGCGGCTGGCCAAGGCCAACATCCGCGTCGCCATCCTGGAGGCCGGGCCGCGCATCGACCGGGGCAAGGCCTTGCAGCGCTTCGTCAACGCGCCCGTCAAGACGCCGGAAAGCCCCTATCCGCCAACGCCGGAAGCCGATCATCCAGTGGGCCACGACCTCGACCATTGGTACAGGCAGTCCGGCCCCGACAAGTTCAAGAGCACCTACATCAAGGCCGTGGGCGGCAGCACCTGGCATTGGCTGGGCACCTGCCTGCGCTTTCTGCCCAACGACTTCCACCTGCAAAGCCTCTACGGGCGGGGGGTGGACTGGCCCATCGGCTACGGCGAGCTTGAACCCTTCTACCAAGCAGCGGAGGCGGAACTTGGCGTGGCCGGGGATGCGGAGGACGATCTGGGCTCGCCCCGCTCCGGCGGCTTTCCCATGCCGCCGATTCCAACCAGCTACTTGGACAAGGTTTTCGAGCGCTCCCTGGCCGGCACCCGCTACCAAGTGCGCTCCACCCCCCAAGCGCGTAACTCCGTGGTTCGCGAAGGCCGCCCGGCCTGCTGCGGCAGCGCCAGTTGCATTCCCATTTGCCCGGTTGGGGCCAAGTACGACGCCGCCGTGCATGTGGCCAAGGCGGAGCGGCTGGGCGCGGCGCTGCATGCTCGGGCCACCGCCACGCTGGTGGAAACGGATGCGCGCAACCGGGTCGCCGGCATTCGCTTCCAACGGCCCGACCTAAGCGCGGGAGTGGCGCGGGGCCGCCTGTACGTCATCGCCGCCCACGCCTTGGAGACGCCGCGGCTGCTGCTGCATTCCCGCTCGGAGCGCAACCCCGGCGGCGCGGCCAACCGCTCCGACCAAGTTGGGCGCAACCTGATGGACCACCCGGTGCAACTGAGCTGGGCCTTGGCCGGCGAGCCGGTGTGGCCCTACCGCGGCCCCATTTCCACCTCCGGCATCGAAAACCTAAGGGATGGCCCGGAACGCACCGCCCGCGCCGCCCTGCGCATCCAAATCTCCAACGACGGCTGGAACTGGCCCACCGGCGGCGCCCTGACCCTAGGCCGCGCCCTGGCTGACGAGGGCTGGCGCGGGCCGGCGCTGCGGCAAGCCGCCGCCGACCAAGCCGCCCGGCATGTGCAACTGGCCGCCCTGACCGAGCAGTTGCCCTCCCCGACCAACCGGGTGGTCTTGGACGGCCAAGAGCGGGACCTCTACGGCGTGCCGCTGCCGCGCATCCACTTCGACATCGGGGACTACGTCCGCAAGGGCTTGGCCGCCGCCCAAGCCGTCCACGACGAGATATTCGGCAAGCTGGCCGCCACCGCCGTACAGCACGAGAAGGGCTTCAAGGGGGCGGAGCACATCATCGGCACCTGCCGCATGGGGCTGGACCCGGCCCAATCCGTGGTCGATGGAAGCCTGCGCAGCCACGACCATCCCAACCTCTACCTAGCCGGCTCCGCCGTGTTCCCCACCTCCGGCACCGCCAACCCCACCCTCACCATCGCCGCCCTGAGCCTGCGCTTGGCGGAGGAGTTGCAGACGGCGCTGATGTTGGCCTAGGGGAGGCGCTTCTCCTGTAGGAGAACGCGCCCCAAGACGCGGACAGCGATGTCAACGCCGCCTTGGGCGGAAATATTGAGGGCGCGGCGCCTTGGCAGGCAATGGAGCGGTCCTGCGTCTTGGTTAAAATGCGCATCCGCAAACCACAAGACCGCCTAGCATGGTTCAAGTAAAGCGAGCCGCTGGAGCGCTCGGCGCCTACGTCAGCGGCGCCTCGCTTAGGGACGCTCTGGACGATTCCGCCCTCTTTGATGGGCTGCGCGGATTGCTTCTGGAGCATGGCGTGTTGTTTCTGCGCGACCAATCCCTGTCGCCGGAGGAGCTGCAAGCCGTAGCCAGCCGCTTCGGGCCACTTTTCGACCATCCGGCCTACCCGGCGGCGCCCGGCGCGGACTCCGTTCATGTTCTGGAAAGCACCGCGGCGGCACCCTCCAAAATAGAAGTCTGGCATTCCGACATGACCTTCAGCGCCACCCCTCCGGCCTTCACCTTCCTGCACAGCCAAATCATCCCCGAGTACGGTGGGGACACCCTCTGGGCCAGCGCCGCGGCTGCTTATGAGGCGCTGTCCAAGCCCTTAAAGGAAATGCTCAACGGCCTGACCGCGGTGCATGACTTCCGCCACGGCTTTCGGGAAAGCCTCGCCGAGCCGGGCGGCGAGGAGCGGCTGGCGGCGGCGGTGGCCGCCAACCCCCCAGTGCGCCATCCGGTGGTGCGCACCCATCCCGAAACGGGCAAGCGAGCCATCTACGTCAATCCCCTGTTCACGGTGCGCATTGAGGAGTTGGCCCCGCTGGAAAGCCGCCGCATCCTGGGCCTGCTGCACGAACGGCTGACCACCGCCGAGTTCACCGTCCGCCTGACCTGGGCGCCAAACACCCTCGTCATGTGGGACAACCGCTCCACCCAGCACAAGCCCATCAACGACTACTTTCCCCAGCACCGCAAGCTGCACCGCGTCACCACCGCCGGCGAGCGGCCGAGATGAGCTGGATTTCGGCAAGGCGGCGCCCGACCCATGAATTTTGACCCCCGCCGCGTTCCGATTCACCGGCCCTATCCTGACCAGGTGCCTTGGGAACTGCTGCCGGAGTCCTTTGCCGATTCGCTTGATCTAAACCGCATGCGCATCGCCAAACTGCATGATGAGGTGGTGGGCGTTTACGCTTTTGAGCGGGCCGCCGCCCGGCGCTACCGCATCACCGCCTTGGCGGTCGCCGCGCCGCACCGAAAAAAGGGGCTGGGCAGCTGGTTGCTCGGCCACGCCATCGGCGTCTGCGAAACCAAGGGGGCGCGGGAAATCACCGTGCCATGCCCCAAGCGCCCCCCGGACTCCACTGTCGCTGGCAAGGGCAAGACCGGCGCCCGCCCCGGCACTGCGCAATGCGCTTCAACAACCGCGTCCGCGGCGCACAGATTGCTCAGCCGCGCCGGCTTTGAACGGCTGCAAGCCGAATACCGCCTGCTGCTAACCCCAGACTGACCGAGTGGTCGATTGACTTAGCGGGCAGTTCCCAGCAACCCACTGGCTTGACGGAGCCGCTGCAGCAGTTCGTCGCCGCTGGCGCACTCGACAAGCCAGTCGCCCACCTCCACTAGGCGGTCCGCGTCAACGCCGTCCAACAGGTGCGCAAGCCGCTGGCCGGTCTCCTTGCCAAAGCGCCGCTCCGCTTGGCGGCTCAACAAGTCTGCTTGGCCTTGCGCAATGGCGTTGTCATCTCATTCGCTCCTTGCTCCTGCGCCAACATCCGCTCGTAGTCCGAAAGCGGCGGCAGCGCCAATCCCCGTCGCCGCAGCAAATGCTCCGCCCGGGCGTGGAAGCCCCGGCGCAACCCCGTCGACTCCGGCCCGCTCCAACGCCGAAACGCCTCCCCCAACAACCTTGGCAGCATGTTGCTGGGGGCGCTCTCCAGCCGGATCAGCGCCGCTTGGCGGTTGCCCGGTGGCAGCCGGCGCATGAACGCATGGTCGCCGGCAAGCGTCGGATAGTCAACCACAACATAAGCCTGCCATTGGTTGAGTCCCCGGCCCGCGTCCGTGGGCGGCCCCAGCAGCGGGCCACACCGCACGGCCGGTGCGCTCCAAGGCTTGGCGCCGTTGTGGACGACCACCGCCAGAACGTCGGGCGAGCACCCCTCCTCCTTGTGTGCGCCGATGTCCCGCCAATTGAGTTCCAGCAGGTACAGGTGCTCGTGCATCCGCCAAGCCATGTCCGGGTCCGCCTCCGATTGGAACTCCAACAGGACGACCAAGTAGGAGCGCCGGCCGTTCGCCAGCGGCACCCCGTCGCGTCTCTCCACCCGCCACGCCTTGTCGCCGATGCGTCCGTGCAGGGCCGGGCCGATGCGCTCTTTCTCCAGCGGTGCTATGCTGGGTTGCTGTGATTGGGGATTAAGTACACAAGTGCGGGTTCATTTCGGCGACGCCCCCATCCTTTGATTTTATAAGGTTCCGTGTTTGGTTTTGGAATGTGCTCATCATCGGGAATTTCTGCCCGAATTCAATCAACTATTGACCTTTGTTTTTTTCCTTTCATTTCCGATCAGCTCCTTTTAGCGCGACAGGTTGTCGGTGCGGGCTTGGCGGCCCAGGTAGCCGCCGTGATGCCGCAAGCCGTAGTCCTCGCGGGTGACGCCCTTGGCTTCGAGCAGCGCCAAGGCGATGGCGTCAGTGATGGCCAGCATGACGGCGGTGCTGGCGCTGGGCGTCAGGCCCAAGGGGCAAGGCTCCTTGATGACGCCCATGTCCAACACTAGATCCGACAGGTTGCGCAAGGTCGAATCCGGGTGCGAGGTCACGCCGATCACCTTGGCCACGCCCAGATGCCGGGACAGCTCCAGCATCTCCAGCACCTCCCGGCTCTTGCCGCTGGTGGAGAAGGCCACCAACAGATCCTCCGGCCCGATGAGGCCAAGGTCGCCATGCGCCGCCTCCGCCGGGTGGATGAAGGCCGCCGGAGTGCCGGTGGAGCTTAGGGTGGCGGCGAACTTGCGGGCGATGTGCCCGGCCTTGCCTATGCCGGCGGCCAAAACCTTGCCGCGGCAGGCGGCCATCGCCTCCACCGCGCACACAAAGTCGTCGGTGACCTCAACGGAGCGGATGGCCTCCGCCTCCGCCCGCAGCACCGCCCGCATGCGCTCCGCTGGCTTCATGCCGCGCATGGTGTCACGAGAACAGCGAAAAGCAAACCTAGGCCAGCCGGGCCGACGGCGCTTAGATTCCCCAATCCCCGGATAAGGATCGCCCGGACCGCTGCCGGCGGCCCCTGGGGCCGCGGGCTTCCGGCCCACAGGCGGGCCGCCCGTGCTCCCAGGCAGCGGGCCTTCGCAATTGCCGGAAAAAAACCTTGCACGGTGCGCCCTGCAACGCGCTCCAACGATTCCTTAAGCGGGGATTGGGGAGGGCTCACAGAGATTTCCTAACTGGGGATTGCAGCTATAATCGTCCGTTGCGCTGAAGACGAAGATGGAAGCAAATGTCCGCCGCTGAGCCAAAGTTGCCGCCGGACGCCCAAGTGGAGGCGGAGGTGCGGGAGATGGGCGCCGCCGCCCGGGCGGCGTCCCGTCTTTTGGCCTGTGCCGGGCCGGCGCTGAAGTCGCGGGCCTTGGCGGCCGCGGCGCGGCGCCTTGACGAAGCGCGCGCAGCGCTCAAGAGCGCCAACGCCCTGGACTTGGCGGCCGCCGCGGAGCAGGGCCTCGACGCCGCCCGCTTGGATCGCTTGGTTCTCGATGACGGCGCCATTGACCGCATGGTGGACGGCATCCTGCAAGTGGAGCAACTGCCGGACCCGGTGGGCGAGATGACGGATATGCGCCGCCGCCCCAGCGGCATTCAAGTGGGCAGGATGCGTGTGCCCTTGGGCGTTGTCGGCATCATTTATGAATCCCGCCCCAACGTCACTGCGGACGCCGCCAGCCTTTGCCTGAAGAGCGGCAACGCCTGCATTCTGCGCGGCGGCTCCGAGGCGCTGGCCTCCAACCGCGCCATCGTCGCCAGTGTGCGGGAGGCGCTCGCTGAAGCCGGGCTGCCGGTTGCGGCGGTGCAGCTTGTCGGCACCGCAGACCGGGCCGCCGTCGGCGCTCTGCTGCGCAGCAGCGAACACATCGACGTCATCGTCCCCCGAGGCGGCAAGGGCTTGATCGAGCGCGTCTCGCGGGAGTCGCGCATTCCGGTCATCAAGCACCTCGACGGCGTTTGCCACCTCTACATAGACGACGCCGCGGACGTCGATATGTCGCAGTCCATCGCGTACAACTCCAAGGTGGAAAAGTACGCGGTCTGCAATGCGCTGGAAACCCTGCTCGTGGCCGAAGGCATCGCCGGCGAGGTGCTGCCGGGCCTCGGCGAGCGGTTCGTCGAAGCGGGAGTGGAGTTGCGCGGATGCCCCAAGGCGCAAAGCTGGCTGCCCCAGGCCAAGGCCGCAACGGATGAGGACTGGCGCACCGAATACCTCGGCCCCGTTTTGGCGGTGCGCGTTGTTGACGGCATCGACCAGGCCATCGAGCACATCAATCTCTACGGCTCGCAGCACACCGACGCCATCGTCAGCAAGGACTACGCCAAGGCGCATCAGTTTGTGCGGGCCGTGGACTCCGCGTCGGTAATGGTCAACGCCAGCACCCAGTTTGCGGACGGCATGGAATACGGGCTGGGTGCGGAAATCGGCATCTCCACGGACAAGCTGCACGCCCGCGGGCCGGTGGGCCTTGCGGGGTTGACCACGGAGAAGTACGTGGTGTTCGGCAACGGCGAGATTCGCCACCGTTGATCGGTTTTTTTGGCGGCACCTTCGACCCGGTCCACAACGGGCACATTTGCGCCGCGCGGGCGGCGGCGGCGGCGCTCGGCTGCAAGGTGCGCATGGTGCTCGCCGCCCGCCCGCCGCACCGCCCGCCGCCCTGCGCCAGCGCCAGCCAGCGCTGGGCGTTGCTTAAGTTGGCGTGCGCCGCCCATCCTGAACTTCTGGCCGATGATTCGGAGCTGCGGCGCAAAGGCCCAAGCTACACCGTTGACACCCTCAAGGCGGCGCGTTCGAGACGCGGCGCCGAACCTCTGTGCTGGATAGTCGGCACGGACGCCTTCAACGACCTCCACAGTTGGCGTCAATGGCGCACCGTGCTAAGGCTGGCCCACCTCGTCCTGCTGCCGAGGGCGGGAGTGGCGCTCAAAGCGCCGGCGTTGAGGCTGCGCAAACGCCGCCAAGCAGGCTCGTTCAAGGCGGCGGCGGGGGGCGTCCTGCTGCTGGAAGAGGAAGTGCCGCCGGTGTCCGCGTCCGCCATTCGGCGTGGAGTCGCCGCCGGCGCGGAGGTTGCGCATTTGCTACCGGATTGCGTCCATGCCTATATTAGGCGGCATGGGATCTATTCAGGCCGGCCGCTGGAGGCATGAGTGACTGCGCAGGGGTTGTGCGACGCCGTGGTCGAAACCCTTGAGGGCGTTAAGGGCTTGGAGGTCGTCGCCCTAAGAGTGTCGCCGCTAACCGAATTGACGGACTTCATGGTGTTCGCCACCGGCCGCTCCGACCGCCACGTCAGGGCGTTGGTGGATCATCTGGTGGAAATGGCCAAGGAGCGCCAAGTCACGCTGCTTGGCGTTGAGGGCCGGGAAAGCCATGAATGGGTGCTGGTCGATCTAGGTGAAGTTGTCGTGCATGTCATGCAGCCGGACACTCGAGCGTTCTACGACATGGAGCGGTTGTGGACGCCGTTGCCGCTGGACTCGGCCACTAAGGTTGTGAAAAACCATGAATAAGCACCGCGCCGGCGGCGCCAAGCATCGGGAGCTTGCAGGATGCGGGCGGCAGGGGCAGCAAGCAAGCCGGCCTTGGACGGCGGCGCACACAAGGGATTCCGCAGGTGGATCAAAACCTTGCCGTTGAGGATCGGTCCACGGAAATGCAGGCGTTCGGCCGCCGGGTGCTGGTGCTGTTTCTGGTCATGCTCGGCTTGGTCAGCTTGCTAATGTTGAGGATGCTGCAACTGCAGGTTCTGCAATACGAAAAATACCGAACGCGCTCCGAAGAAAACCGCATGGAGATGATGCCCCTGCCGCCGCCTAGGGGAATCGTGTTTGACCGCAACGGCAATCGGCTGGCGGGGAATCGGCCGGTTTTCAACTTGGTTGTGGTGCCGGAGCGGATTGACGACAGCGAGCGGCGCCTGCGCGAGCTTGCGGACGTCATCGCCATCAGCGAGGCGGAGATCAGGCAGTTCCGTGAACGCTCCACGGGCCGTCGCCGTCCCTTCGAGGCGGTGCTGCTCAAGGCCTCGCTCAGTGAAGAGGAGATTGCGGCGCTGTCCGTCAATCGCCATCGCTTTGCGGGCGTTGATGTGGAGGTGCAGACCTCCCGCCACTATCCGTACGGCTCCTTGACGGCCCATGCGGTGGGTTCGGTGCGCCGCATCAACGAGGATGACTTGCAGACCTTGGACCGCGCTCGCTACAGCGGCACGAAATTCATCGGCAAGCGAGGCGTTGAGATGTTCTACGAACGCTCGCTGCATGGCTTGGTCGGCAATCAGTGGGTGGAGACGGACGCCTACGGCTACCGGCGCAAGGTGCTCAACTTCGACCCGCCCACGCCCGGGCAAAACATCACGCTGCATCTGGACATCCATGTGCAGATCGCCGCCGCCGCCGCCTTGGGCGAACGTCGGGGCGCCGTGGTCGCCTTGGACCCGAGATCGGGCGGCATACTCGCCTTGGTCAGCAATCCGAGCTACGACCCCAATGAATTCGTGCTGGGCATGGCGCCGGGACGCTACCAGGAGTTGGTCAACTCCCGGGACAAGCCTCTGCTGAACCGCGCCGTAAGCGGCCTCTATGCGCCTGGGTCCACAGTCAAGCCAATTCTGGGCTTGGCCGCATTGAGCCACGGCTTGGTGAACTGGGAGGAGGAGATCACCGACCGCGGCACGTTCAGGCTGCCGGGCCAGGCGCGAATCTACCGGGATTGGAACTGGAAGCCGGGCAATCCGGGGGGGCAGGGCATCGTCAATCTCAACCGCGCCATCTACCGGTCTTCCAACATCTACTTCTACAACATGGGAGTGCGCCTGCAAGCAGCGCAAATGTCCGGCTTCCTGCGCCAGTTTGGCTACGGCGAGGTGGCGTCAGCCGACGTAGAGGGCGCCAGCGGCGGGTTGGTTCCGGACCCGGTCTGGAAGCAGGGCGCCAAGGGCGAGCCCTGGTATCCCGGCGACAACGTCAACCTAAGCATCGGCCAAGGCGACCTGCTGGTCACGCCCCTGCAAGCGGCGGTGGCGACGTCGGTGCTGGCCAACCGCGGCCGCAGGGTGCGCCCGCGCCTGCTGCTGGCCAGCGACCGCCCCTTGGTGGAGGCCGACCCCTTGCCGTCCCCGCCTCCCGTGGCCGGCCCCAGCGCGGACGACTGGGAGCGGATGGTTGACGCCATGGAGGACGTGGTGCATCGCGGCAACAAGGGCTACGGCCAAAACGGCACCGCCTGGGCGCACATTGGGCGGGGCTTGAGCTATCGCATGGCCGGCAAGTCCGGCACCGCCCAAGTGGTGGAGATCAAGCAGGGCGAGGCTTATGACGAGGCTGAACTAGACGAATACAGCCGCAAGCACGCTTGGTTCGTGGCCTTCGCCCCGGCCGACGCTCCGGCCATCGTGGTCAGCGTTTTGGTGGAGAACGGCGGCGGCGGCAGTTCAGTCGCCGGGCCGGTGGCGCGGGACGTTCTCGACGCCTATTTGTTGCCCATGCTGGCGGCGCGATGAGCAAGCAGGGCTTCGGGCGCGGCTTTTGGCGAACCGGAAACGGCATCGTCACCGGAAAGCGGCGCCGGCTGAGCATCGACGCCATGCTCTGCATTGCCGTGCTCGCCGTGATTGTTTACGGGCTGTTCGTGCTTTACAGCGCAGTGGAGCAGGATTCGGAGCTGTTGCTGGGCCAGGTCGTGCGGCTTGGTCTGGGTTTCGTCCTGATGTTGGCGGCGGCGCAGCTTCGCCCCGCCTTTTACCTCAGGTCGGCGCCGGTTCTGTATGTGTTCGGAATCGCCTTGCTGGGCGCGGTGCTGTTGATTGGGGTTGAAGTCAACGGCTCGCGCAGATGGCTGGACGTGCCGGGGCTGGTGCGCTTTCAGCCTTCGGAGTTCATGAAAATCGCGGTGCCGCTGATGGTGGCTTGGCACTTCAACAATCGGGCTTTGCCGCCGCGCTTAAAGGATCTGTTGATTGCCGGGGGGATCATCGCCGCGCCGGCCGCCTGTATAGTCGTGCAACCGGACCTCGGCACCGGCCTCCTAGTGGTGGCCGGGGGTCTGGCCACCCTGTTGCTGGCCGGCCTTTCCTGGCGTTGGGTTCTCTGCGGGTTTGCGGCCGCGGCGGCCATCGCACCCGTCCTTTGGCACGAGCTGCAGGACTACCAGCGCCGCCGCATTCTCACCCTGTTCGACCCGGAGCAGGATCCCCTCGGCGCCGGCTGGAACATCATTCAATCGACCACCGCCCTCGGTTCCGGCGGATTATTTGGCAAAGGGCTGCATAATGGCACTCAGAGCCAACTGAACTTTTTGCCGGAGAGCCAGACGGACTTCATCATGGCGGTCATTGGCGAGGAGCTGGGTTTTGCCGGCGTTGTGGGATTGCTGGTACTGTATATGGTGATCGTGGCTAGGGGACTCATCATAGCGCAGCAGTCGGCCCAACCTTTCGGCCGGCTGATCGCCGGCTCCCTAAGCTTGGTGTTTTTCGTTTACTTCTTTGTCAACATCGCCATGGTCGCCGGCCTCCTGCCCGTTGTGGGAGTGCCCTTGCCGCTGGTGAGTTACGGAGGCACTTCCGCCATCACGCTGTTGCTGGGATTTGGGATCATCATTTCGGTGCGCAATCAGAAGTCATGGTAGGCCGTTGTCAAGCTCAGCGCCGGGCGGGAGCCTTCCCATGAGGAAGGTCATGCGGGCGGCGACATTGCTGGGGCTTTCGGCTTTGCTGCTGTACGGCCCAGCTGGGGCGGACTACAGCCAGCGCGAGGACGTCCTCGCCTACATCGACGCCTTGGTGTCCGAGCACGACTTCAGCAAGTCGAAGCTGGCGGCGATTTTCAAGGACGCCGAACATCAGCCCCGCATCCTGGAGGCCATCTCCAGGCCGAAGGAGCGCACCCTCAAGTGGTATGAATACCGCCGGATCTTCCTTCAGCAGCCCCGCATTGAGCAGGGCGCCGCCTTCTGGCGGGAGAACGAAGCGGCCTTGGAGGCCGCTCAGGCGAACTTTCAAGTGGCCCCGGAATACGTCGTCGCCATCATTGGCGTGGAGACCCGCTTTGGCCGCATCATGGGCTCCTATCGGGTCTTGGACGCCCTATCGACGCTGGCCTTCGACTATCCGCCCCGGGCCAAGTTCTTCCGCAATGAATTGACCGAATTCCTGCTGCTGGTGCGGGAGGAGGGCCGCTCAGCCGGGGAATTCAAGGGTTCCTACGCCGGCGCCATGGGCTATGGGCAATTCATACCATCGAGCTTTCGCCACTACGCGGTGGACTTCGACGGCGACGGCGCCCGGGACATTTGGTCCAACACCACGGACGCCATCGGCAGCGTCGCCAACTACTTTGCGGAGCATGGCTGGCGTCCCGCCGCGGCGGTGGTTGCGCCGGCCAAGGTGGCGCAGCCGAGCTTGGTGGAGATGGTGGTCAACAGTGGGCTGGCGCTCAACGAAACAGTCGGTCAGCTGCGCACTCTTGGTGTGCAGGTGCAGGGGCCGCCCGCCACCGCCAAGGCGGCGCTGCTCCGCATGGAGCTTGAAGACGGCGTTGAATATTGGGTGGCGCTGCACAATTTCCACGTCATCACTAGGTACAACCGCAGCCGCATGTACGCCCTTGCCGTGCATCAGCTTAGCCAAGCCATCAAGGCTAGGCGGAACGAACTGACGGAGGCGGCGGCCAAGGCCGGCCTTGAGGTCGCCGCCTTCGGCTTCGGCGGCGCAGCGCCGGCGCCCTGGTAGGCGGTCTCGGCGGCGGCTTGGGTTCGGTTTTTTGCGCTAAGCTTAAGAGGCCTGATGAAGATTCGCGGCTTGCATTGCGGTTTTTTGTTGCTGGGGGCCAGCCTTCTCGGCGGCTGCGCCACCCTGGGCTACGTTCCGGAGAAGCCGGAAACGCGGGACGGGGCGCCGGACCAGGTGCCCTATGACTTGCACTCCCTGCCGGACCCGGTGCCGACTCAGGAGCCGCCCAGCCGCTACGGCAACCCGCCCTCCTACAAGGTGCTGGGCAAAACCTACGCCACTTTGCAGTCGTCCGCCGGCTACCGGGCGGAAGGCTTGGCGTCCTGGTACGGCCGCAAGTTTCACGGGCAGCGCACCTCCAGCGGCGAACCCTACGACATGTTTCAGTTGACGGCGGCCCACCGCACCTTGCCGATTCCCACTTACGTTCGGGTTACGAATCTCGAAAACGGGCGCCAAACCCTAGTGCGCGTGAATGATCGAGGCCCTTTTCACGACCACCGCATTCTCGACCTCTCCTATGCGGCGGCGGTTAAGCTGGGCTTTGCGGAGAAAGGCACCGCCCGCATCAGAATTGAAGCGCTGGACAACGGCGGCGGCCTTGCCCAGGAGCTTTACCTGCAGGCGGGCGCGTTTCGCAAGCTGGTGGCGGCCCGCAAGATGCAGCAAAAGCTGCAAAAGCTGCAAAACCTGACGGGGGAGCGCACGGTGGTGGTGCAGCGCCCCCAGGACACCCTGTACCGGGTGCGCATAGGGCCGGTGGCGGACGAGCAGCGCGCCCGGCTGCTGCAGTCCATGGTGGTCGCCGCGGGCTTCGCCAAGCCCCTCATCATGCGTCTTGGCGGTCGTTGACATGCCCATGCCCAGCCGTTTCCCCGCCCTGTTCGCCGTTCTGGTCGCCGGCCTGCAGGCAAGTTCGGCGGCGCTGGCGCAGCCGCCCATCATGCCGCCGGCGCCCAGCGTCTCCGCCTCTTCCTTCCTGCTGATGGACGCGGACACCGGCAAGGTGCTCGCCGGACGCAACAGCCACGAACCCAAGCCGCCGGCGAGCCTCACCAAGGTGATGACCGGGTTCATTGCCGCGGCGGAAATCGAGACCGGCCGTGTAGCCTTGAACGACGAAGTGGTGGTGAGCGTCAACGCCTGGAAGACGCCCGGTTCCCGAATGTTCATTCAGGAGGGCACCGCGGTGACGGTGGAGGACCTGCTGCACGGCATGATAGTGCAGTCCGGCAATGACGCCAGCGTGGCGCTCGCCGAACACATCGCCGGCAGCGAAAGCGCCTTCGCCGAAATGATGAACCAACAGGCGGAGGTGCTGGGCATGGTCAACTCCCAGTTCCGCAACGCCACCGGCTTGCCGGCGGAGGGCCACCACAGTTCGGCCTGGGACATGGCCCTGCTGACCCGCGAATACATCCGCCGCTTTCCGGAAAACTACGCCCTCTACGCCAAGAAAACCTTCGCCTACAACGACATTGAGCAGCCCAACCGAAACCGGCTGCTCTGGCGTGACCGCAGCGTGGACGGCGTCAAGACGGGCTATACGGAGTTGGCCGGATATTGTTTGCTCGCCTCGGCGGTGCGCGGCGGGATGAGGCTGATCTCAGTGATCATGGGCGCCGACAGCGACGGCACCCGGGTGCAGGAGAGCCTGGAGCTGCTCTCCTACGGCTTCCGCTTCTACGAGACCAAGCGTCTGTATCAAGGCGGTGAGCCGCTGAAGACCGCCAAGGTGTGGTACGGGGAGTCCGATGCGGTGGAGTTGGGCGTCGCCGCGCCCGTTGTGGTCACCCTGCCTAGAGGCCACTACGACGAAGTGGCGGTGGACATGACCGTGGCCAAGTTGCTGGAGGCTCCCTTTGAGGCGGGCGCGGAATTTGGCGAGCTCAGGGTTTCGCTGGGCGGTGAGGAGCTGCACAGGGCGCCGTTGGTGGCCTTGGCGTCCGTGGCGGAGGCGGGCCCCCTGTCCAAGTTGGTGGATTTCCTCACACTCCTGTTCAACGAATAGCTTGGGTGCATGAGCGCAACGCTGCAGGTTGCGGTTCAGGACTTGGGGCGCACCCGCTACATCAACGCGCTGCGCGCCATGCAGGCGTTCACCAACGCCCGCGATGGGCGGACCCCAGACGAATTCTGGTTCACCGAACACGAGCCGGTCTTTACCCAAGGGCAGGCCGGGCGCCCCGAGCATCTGCTGGCCCCCGGGGACATCGAGGTGGTGCAGTCCGACCGGGGCGGGCAGGCCACCTACCACGGCCCCGGCCAAATTGTCGGCTATCTGTTGTTCGACCTCCGCCGCATGAACTTGAATGTGGGCCGGCTGGTGTCCGGCATTGAGCGGGCGGTTGCCGCCGTGCTTGGCGATTACGGAATCGCCGCTTCGCCGCGGCCCGGCGCACCGGGCGTCTATGTTGACGGCGCCAAAATAGCCGCCCTTGGGCTGCGGGTGCGCCGCGGATGCGCCTACCACGGCTTCAGCTTCAACATCGACATGGACTTGGCCCCCTTCGCCCGCATCAACCCCTGCGGCATGAGCGGCCTGCAGGTCACTCAACTCAAGGACCTGTGCGGCGAGCGGGACTTGGCCAAGGTGAAGCAGTGCCTCCTTCGGCAGCTGGAGGCAGTCTATCCAATCCGTCTAGGCGGTGCATCGCCGCCGATTTTGCGAACAAAGGAGGACAGCAACAGGCACAAAAATCCCGCAATGGCTTGATCCCGAACAAGGCATTGGCAATACGGCGAAGCGGGTATATATTCGCCGGTGCGTCGAACGATCTTCAACCCGATCGGAGGGACTAGGCATGACCATGATGGTGATTGACTACCTAGCCAAGTGGGGCCACTTCCTGGCCGGCACCACTTGGATTGGGCTGCTCTACTACTTCAACTTCGTGCAGACCGAATACTTCAAGGAGGCCGACCCGGACGCCCGCACGGACGCTTTCGTCAAGCTGGCGCCCCGAGCCCTGTGGTGGTTCCGCTGGGGCGCCATGCTAACGCTGCTCACCGGCCTCATCATGCTGTGGGTGCGCGGCGCCGGCTTGACGGTGGACGCCCTTATCGGCTCCGTGATGGCCATCCTGATGTTCCTCAACGTCTGGCTCATCATCTGGCCCAACCAGAAGGTCTTGATAGCCTCCAATGAGCAGGTGAAAAACGGCGGCGAAGCCCTGCCGGAAGCGGCGGCGGCGGCGCCGAAGGCGGCCTTGGCCTCCCGCACCAACACCCTGTTCTCCATTCCCATGCTCTACTTCATGGGGTCGAGCGCCCATCTGCCCAACGGCCCCATGGGCGGCAACATGACCGCCTTGATCATCATTCTGATCATCATCGCCGTCTTGGAGTTGAACGCCATCTTCGGCAAGCCGGGGCCGATCGCCACCATCAAGGGAGTCATCACCTCCGGCTTCGTGCTTTGGGCCGTGCTGCTTGGTCTGCTGCTGATCCTGCCGGAAAGCTCCCCCGCACCGGCGGCTGAACCGGCGGCAACGGTGGAGCCGGCGCCCGTGTTCGAAGAGGCGCCGGCCATGCCGGCGGAGGAACCGCCGCCCATGACGGAGGCGGCGCCGGCGGAAGAGCCGACGGCAATGGACGCAGCCGCGCCGGCGGATGAAGCCGCTCCCATGGAGGCGGCTGGCATGGACGAAGCGGCGCCCGCTCCCGAAGCGCCTCCTCCACCCGAAGCCGACCTGGTGGCCGACCCTGACCCAACGGGTTAGGCAAACTCCGAAACTGCAGGGCCGCGCTCCGCACCTGCGGCCGACCTGCAAAACGAGCAACGGCGGAAGGCGAACCCGCGGTCGTCCCCATCCGCCGCCCCCGGCGGCGGGCTCCCGCCGGACGCCTGACGGAAAAAAAGTCCGGAAGGTAAGTGATCCTGCACATTACTCACAAGAATTCACCACCGCGGCGCCGGGACCGAGGCCGACACGGAGCGTCTGCGCCACGCCCGCAAGGCGCCGCAGTGCAGCCTCAACCCGCTCCGCGTCCCGGGGCTGGCAAATCGCCTTGACTTGGGGGCCGGCATCCACCGTGGCGAAGACTTGGCAACCTTCCGCCCGCAGTTCACGGACAGTGCGCAGGCACTCCACCGTGGCGCCGCTCCAATACAGCAAGGGCGGGCGGCTGCTGAGCATCAGGGCGTGCATCCTCAGGCAGCTGGCCTCCGCCAAATCCGCCAAGGCGGCGAAATCCCGCTCGCCAATCGCCCGCTTCATGGCGGCAAAATCGGGCGCGGCGGAGGCCACCCAAGCGTTGAAGTAAGGCGAGCTGGTCCTGGAGCGCTCCATGCCCTCCGTGGAAGGCACCGCCTTCGGCCCGACCTCCACGATGGCGACCACCACGCAGAGCGGCCAAGCTTCGCTGGGCAGCAGTTGCGCCGCCCGCCAGTGCGGCCCCGCCAGGGTGACGAAGCCGCCGTGTATGGAGCGGGCCGCGGAGGCGGAGCCGCGCCGCGCCAATGCGGATGTCTCCGCGGCGGTCAAGCCCAGCCCGCAGTGGGCGTCAACCGCCTTGGCCAAGGCGGCGAAGCCGGCGGCGGAGGAAGCCAAGCCGGCGGCAGTGGGAAAGTTGTTGCGGCTGCTGACGGCCAAGGGAGGTATGGGATGCTCCCGCCGCCAACTGGCGAGGGTGCGCAGCACCTTGCCGTCCGCCGCCGCCTGTCCGTTAAGGCAAAATCGGTCGGCCGGTGCCTCCGCAACGGTGGTGGTGCTGGTTAAGCTGTCCAAGGTGATGGACAGGGACGGCGTCGCCGGCAGGTTGCCGGGAGCGTCCTGCTTGCCCCAATACTTCAGCAGCGCAATGTTCGGATGGGCGACGGCCGTGGTCTGCATGGGCGCATGGTCATGAGCCGCTCAGTCCAAGCAGCCCGTGGGCGGCCTAAAGCGGAACCCGGCCTCCTCCAACAGCTTGGCGGCGCCGATGGTGAGCAGGTCCCCGTATTCCGGCCCGGCAATCTGCACGCCGATGGGCAACCCTGCATCGTTCAGCCCGGTGGGAATCACCGTGGAGGGCAGATAGACGCTGCAAGTCAGCCCCGCCCAAAACAGTTGGTCGAAATAGGGCTGCGGCCGGCCGTTGACTTGGATGGTGCGCTCTCCGAACGGGCGATGGTCGTGGGCAAAGGCGGCGGTGGCCGCCACCGGGGTCAGCAGCAGGTCGTAGTCATTGAAGAACTCATGCC
The DNA here is from genome assembly GCA_965200465.1 of Candidatus Azophilus sp. Taxonomy (GTDB): domain Bacteria; phylum Pseudomonadota; class Gammaproteobacteria; order Pseudomonadales; family Azotimanducaceae; genus Azophilus. Next base: position 2,331,047 of record OZ241358.1, read on the forward strand.
ACTGCCAACGCAGCTGGGCGCGCTGCTCGTCGTTTTGCTTCCACATCTTGAAGGAGGCCACCTGGGCGCGCACCGTGCGGGCGGAGTCGCTGTCGTCATCGGCGGGCAAAGCGGCGGCCCTTTGCTCAAGCCGCCGATACTCGGCTTCCGGCATCCGCGCCGACATGGTGGACCACAGCAGGTTTTGGTAGGTGCGATGCGCCTGCTTGGGGTTGAAGCTCGGCCGCGCCTCGAAATCGATTTCAGCGCCGCCGTCCCGAAAGGCCGCGGCAACCTGCTCGACCCGCTGCCGCACCTCGGCTTCCACGGGTGCGGCGGCGTCATCCGGCCACACCGCCACTTTCAAGCCCTTCAGGGAGGGGCCGGCCAAGGTCGGCAGTTCCAGGCGAAAGCCCCGGGCGGCGATTTCGTCCGGGCCGGCCATGACCCGCAGCGCCGTCTCCAAGTCCGCCGCGGACCGCGCCAAGGGGCCGATGACGGAGATGTCCGGCGTGCTGCGCATGTCTCCCGGCGGCGCATGGCCGCGCATCCACAGCAGGTTCCAAGTGGGTTTGTGGCCGAAGACGCCGCAGAAGTGCGCCGGGTTGCGGATGGAGCCGCCGATGTCAGAACCGGTTTCAAGGCCCGTAAGACCGGCGGCCAGCGCCGCCGCCGAGCCGCCGGATGAGCCGCCCGGAATGCGCTCCAAGTGGTAGGGGTTGTTGGTGACGCCATAGACGGCGTTGTAGCTCTGAAAGTCCGACAGCATCAGCGGCACGTTGGTCTTGCCGAACACCACCGCGCCGGCCGCCTTGAGCTTCTTCACGGATTCGGCGTCCTCCTTGGCGATGTTGCCGCGCCATTCGGGGTTGCCCCAAGTGGTCGCGGCGCCGGCCAGGTTGTAGGATTCCTTCACCGTCATGGGCACGCCGTGCAGGGGGCCGACCTCCTGCCCGGCGGCAAGGGCCTGGTCCGCCTTCCGAGCCTCATGCAGCGCTTGTTCGCGCAAATCAACAACGATGGCGTTGATCTCGCCGTTGTGGCGGTCCACCCGCTGCAGATAGTGCCGCAGCAGCTCCTCGCAGCCAATCTCCCGGGCGCGAATTCCGGCGGCTAGCTCAGTGGCGGAAAGAAAGGCGGTCCCACTCACAACGGCGCTCAGTCAAATAGGTCTTCAGGAAGCTGGAACATGCGCACCAAGTCCTTCTGCATCCCCGGCGCCATCACCGTCTTGGAACCATGCATTTCCTTTTCTAACCACTATAGATCTAGTTGTTCTAGCCGCTTTGCAATCAAGGCAATCCACCCACAATGCATCTATGGGGAGCATGTACAGTCCCACCATGTCAGTGGTCGGCAAATCAAGCCCTTGCATAGGTGAATGCATTCGCCTTGGGCATGGGCAGCGGGATGTCGCCAACCCGGTAGTCCGGAAGACCGGAGTGCTCCAGATTGCAGAGTTTGCGCTTTAGAGCTTCTCGCTTCATGTCCGCGTAAAGCAGGAAATAATGCGGCTCGGCAGGAATGAACATCTGATCGAGATTGTCGTGCTGCACCGCAAATGAAACCTGCGCCTCAATGGCTTGGGTGAGTTCGACTAGGGCCTCCGGAAACGTTTCGCCGTAACCGCGCAGGCTCATCTCCAAGGCGATGGCGCACCAAGCGCCATCCTCGCGGACACCGAGCACATGGATGGCAAGCCCTAGGTCCGCCGCCTCATCCGCCGCCGGCTTGCCTATCGCCTTGGCGTCTCGTGGTCGCCCCATTCCTTAATTTCCCTGAGCTGCTATGTTGCCTCGGCGTTGCAGGGCTTGGTCAGGATGCGCATGGGCGGCGACCAAACCCCTACACTCGCAACATTGCATTAAGTTGTGGCGCATTGCAACAGGCGGCAGGATGCGCATCGAGCGGCCTAGCTGGGTTCGATGACGGTTGACCCCGTGGTGGCGCGGGCCTCCAAATCCCGGTGGGCCTGCACCAGTTCGGATAGTGGATAGCGTTGATTGATGTGGATGTTGACGATGCCGTCCGCCATCAGGCGAAAGAGTTGCTCCGCCATGGCCTGCAGATCCTCGCTGTTGGCGCTGTAGTCGTAGAGCGAGGGGCGGGTGAAGAACAGGGAGCCGCGCCGCGCCAACTCCTGAGGCTGCACCGCCGGCGCCGGGCCGGAGGCGTTGCCGTAGCTGACGAACATGCCCAGCCGAGCCAAGGAATCCAAGGTGGATTGAAAGGTGTCCTTGCCCACCGAGTCGTAAGCGACATTGACTCCTGCCCCGTTGGTAAGCTCCTTCACCCGAGGGGCTAGGTCCTCCTCCCGATAGAGGATCACATGCTGGGCGCCGGCTTGCCTAGCCTGTTCAGCCTTGGGCTCGCTGCCGGCGGCGCCAATGACGGTGGCGCCGATGTAGCTTGCCCATTGGCACAGGATCAGGCCCACTCCCCCGGCGGCGGCATGCACCAAGACGCTGTGCCCCGCCTGCACCGGAAACGTCCGCGTCAGCAGGTAGCAGGCGGTCAGGCCCTTGAGCAAGCCGGCCGCCGCCAGTTCGTCGCTGACGCCGCCCGGCACTCTGACCAGCCGCTCCGCCGCCACCAAGTTGGCCTCCCCATAGGCGCCCAAGGGACCGGCGTAGGCCACCCGTTCGCCGACTTCGACGTCGGCATCCGGGCCAACGGCCTCCACCACGCCGGCGGCTTCGACCCCAAGACGGCTCGGCAGCGGCAGCGGATACAGGCCGCTGCGATGGTAGGCGTCTATGTAGTTCAGGCCCACCGCCGTATGGCGCACCAACACCTGTGCGCCGGAGGGCGGCTGCAGCGCCATCCGCTCCCAGCGCATCGCCTCCGGGCCGCCCGGTTCGTGCAGCCTGTAAGCACCAATCGTCCGTGGCTTCTTCATGACTCCTCCCCTATGCAAGTCGGCGTCAGTTTCGCCAACAAGCCGTGGGAACGCAACCGGGCGTTGACCGGGCGGCCCTTTGGACACTAGCATGGCGGCCTCTTGACGAGAAAGAGAGCCGTTAGGCGGTTGTCCTCCAAGTACAACCCCCGCAGATCCCTTATTCCAGCAAAAACACCGGGGCCCAGAGACGCCAGATCGGTTTTGCCTTCCGCGCCGCATCTTGTGCTCCCCAAGCCCCGCTTAAGGAATTGTTGCAGCGCGTTGCAAGGCGCGCCGTGCAAGGTTTTTCCGGCAATTGCAGGTTGCGGCGCTCGCGAAGGTCTGCTGCCTAGGGCTGCTGGCAGTGGGCTGGGCGATCCTGCCGAGGACTGGGAACCTTGGGTGGGAGCAGGGAATGCCCGCTGCACGCCTTCGCTCGCTTAATCAGGATATTGGGGATGGGCGTTCAACGGCGGCCATAGCCGTGGCGCAGCCGGGAACAACTTGGTCCGCCCGCACCCGAAAATAGGCGTCGCTGGCGTTCCAAGCATGCCGACAGCCGTGGCGAACCAACATGAACCCAGCGCCTTGTGTTTGATACACACCGCCTCCAGTGCGCAGGACATCATCGATCAACGCCCTGTCAACGCCCCCTGGCGCGTTGCGCCAGCCGCCAATCCGCTCCAAGTCGGAACGGGCGACCAGCAACGCACCCCCCGCCAAGCAACTGGCTCGCCAAGCTTCGCCGCGCCCGCTGCTGCAATGCAGAGTCTGATTCGACGCAGCAAGATAAACGAACTCGATCCCTTTGCCCACCAGTGTCGCGCGCGAGTATTCGTGCGCAAGCACCAGATCCCACACATGGTCGGCGCCATACCAGTCGTCGTCATCCATCTTCGTCAGCAACTCGCCGGCGGCCACGGCCACGGCTGCGTTCAGCACGGCGCCAAGCGGAGCGCTGTTGGGCGACCGCAGCACCTTGACCGGAAGGCCTAGGCCGGCCGTGCTTCGCTCCAAGTTCGCAAAAGACTCTTGTTCCCCATGCAACGCCAACACCAGCTCCAATCGGGGATAGGTCTGGCCGGCCACGGCGGCAAGCGCTTGAGGCAGCAGCAACGGGCGACGGGTGGCCAGCAAAATGGAAACGAACGGCAACCGTGCGGGCTCGGACGCCCACGACGAGTGTTGCCGCATCGCCGCACGACGCATGCTGATGCTGCGCAGCTCACGCGCATCGGCATTTAAGGGCGTTGCGTCGGCTGCCATCAGTCCGTGCAGCTCGCCGCCGAGCAGCGCCCGCAGTCGGTGGTCGGCGTCCGCTGCATGAACGATCACGCCGGCGGCGGCCAGTCGAGCCAAGCTGCCGGCACGCGTTCGGAGGTCGGTGTGAAATGCCTGCACATCCTCCACCCAGCGATGCCGGCGCAGGCGGAGCAGGTCGTCGCTCTTAACCACGCGGTCCGCCCGGACGCCGGACGGCAGCAGATCGAGCGGCCCCAAGGCGGCCACCTCGCCGCCCGTCTCCCGCGGCCAGTGAATCGGGTTGTGAATGCGCAGGTCGAAGGCGGGCGCCGACTGTTCGCCAGTCGAGCGGCGCCGAGCGCCGCCGCTTTCACTCCGGCGGCGCGCTGGCTGTCGCCGCCAGCCGGCCAAGGCCGACCGGGCGCACAGCCGGAGCATCCACAAGGCTGTCCAGCGTTTGTTGAAAACCCTAGGCAGAATGAAGCTTAGCCGCTTGGGAAACGCTGCATCGGAACCCTCCCCAGCGCTATGGCGCCAAAGATCCCGCAGCCGAATCCACAGGTGGCGAATGGGCCTTAGCACCGTGCAGGACTACCGCTGCCACATCGGTGCGCCGCCTGCGTACGCCCAGGGTAACTTCGGTTTGACAGAATTTGCGCGATGGTGGTGTGAAATTCGAGCAATGGTTCATCCATCTGCCTCTCCAGAAGCCGCTCAATTTCTTTGCTCGATGCAGTGTGCAACGCATCTATTGCCGCGGCGCGCAAAGCGCGGAACTTCGGCAGGTCCAGCCCGAGCTTCTTGATGGTAGTCTTAGCCGCCGCGTCATTAGCTGACCGAGGAAATACATCTCCGTTGGCAGTGAATCTGAACCGATCCTCGCAATCGGCTTCCAGAGGCGAGAGCAACAGTTTCTCGTCGAACCAACTCCCTTTCCGATGTCCGCAATGACGCGGCTCACCGCGTGAGAGGTCTCGCTGACACGAACAGTGCAAGTTTTCGTAGTCCAACTGTCGATTCGGAAACTTGGTCTTCGGTCGAAAGTGTTCAATATGGCTATCGTCCATCGCTATTCGCGACTCGCAATAACAACATATGAAGCCCTGTTCGCGCATGAGTGATTCGTGGATTGACTTCCTGATCGCCGCAGGGACTCTATTCCATCGTGGTAGGTGGGACATCCGGTCCTGCTTCTTCCAGATCGAAAATTGCATGGGCTCGGCGTCTTTTCCGATTCGTTTCATTCTTCCGCGAGTTCCTTCCGTCGGATCAGAAGGCCGGCCTTGACGAGATCGGGGTCAGTTCCAATTTTGCCCTTCAATTCGCGTAAGATATGCTCGGCCTTTTGCAGGTTTCCTTGCTCAATTACCAAGAACAGTTTGGCCAGCTTGCGCCTGATTTCGACGGGCCGTGCGGGAACATTCATTATGTCCTCGAGAACTCTGTCCACGGTCTGGCCGTATGCTTGGCTGGGCCGCTTTGCTTCGATGCCGCGATTCGTCCGCTCCAGCATCCAGATGCTACTGGGGTCCAAGTGGCTGAGTATGGCTGGCGAATGTGTCGAGAGCAGGAACTGGCAATTCGGAAAGGTCTTTTCCAGAGTGGAAGCAAGCAGGCGTTGCCATGCGGGATGCAAATGCAGGTCGATTTCATCGATCAAGACAACAGCTTCCGAAACGAGTGGGTCCCGCATATGCGGATTTGCAATTGCCATTCGTCTCGCGAGATCTCCGACCATCGCAAGAGTGCATTTCTCGCCGTCGGAGAGTTGGTTGACAGTCAATTCCTCTTCGTTTTTCTCAACCACCATCCGCAGCGGGGAGCGTCTCACCTTGAGATTCTTGAATCCGGGAATTAAACGCTCAGTGGCGGTCCTCACGGCTTGTAGCTGGGGATCTCGAAATTTCGATTTTTCCAGCCGCCGCTCGTTCTCCAGATCCTCGCGCTGCCTGAACCACTCGAAGAATATTCTGAAGCTGCTCGGGCTTCCCGACAATGCTTGGTCGTATGCTGCCAGTCGGTCGAAACGATGTTTCCTTTTTATACGAAGCGGAATATCGAGCACCGCACGATTGACAGGGTAGTAAACGGCGAGAGGCAAAGCAGCGTCCTCATTATCCTCCAATCTAAAACGCAACTGCTCTACATGCCATCGTAGCTCATCCAGCCCCTTAATGGGCTGCCTCCGGCGGCCCTTGCGGCCCTTTGTCACCCGCCATTGGATGGTCTCTCCCTGAAACTTAATTGAAATCGAATTCTGTGTCTCGTGAACGGCAAAGTCATTGTTTATGTCCGATTCCGAGAAGAACCTTCCCGTTCCGGTAGAGGACCGAATCCGACCGATCAAGCGGGACAACAGTATGGCGATGCAGTCGAGTACAGCCGACTTTCCGGCACCGTTGATGCCCGCCAATACGTTGATCCGTTCAGGGAAGTCCAACGAGAGCTCCGAAATGCCGCGGAACCCGGCGATATCGACCGAGTCTATCTTCATCTTGTCCTCGAATGCCGCCATCCGGACGGCGAATGGGTTTCGGGTTAGCCGCTACCGCAGACGGCATTGATGCGCGGTGCAGCGAGCATCGCCCAGTCTTTCCTTGGCTCCACGGAGCATAACGGTGAATGTTGCTTCGCCAGTTTGCCCGAAGTCAAGCGCCTTGGCGCACCCATGGACCTCAAGGCGATGGCTCCGCAGCGCCATCGGCTGCCAGTCCATGCGGCGGCTGGCCCGCCAGTGCGGTAAAATGACCCTTGCTCGCGGGTTCGCCGCAAATTGCCAAAACCTCTCGATGTTGGCGCAAACACAATGAACATCATCTGCGGCATCTGCTGCCGCGGCAGCCCAAGCGGACTGCACTCCATGCTGGCGTCGCTTGCGTCGGCGTCGCCCGGCGGCGATTGGGTGGACCCGAACGTTGGCGTGGGCTTAGGCTTCGGGCGCAGCCGCTCGTCGCCGTTGGCCGAGGCGCTGCATTTCGACCGGAAAGCAGGCTTGGCAGCCGTTGTCGATGTCCGCCTTGACGACCGCGCAGGGCTCTGCGACGCACTCGGCCTGCAACGCCCCCAAGCACCGCTCTTGCCGACAGCGCACTGGACGCCGTACTTGCCGCGCCGGGCGTAGACGCCCTGTGCCGCTAGGAGGGGCTTACGGTCTTCCATCGCGCTCCGAACGCCGACGACACGGTTCGTGTGCTGCGCCTTGACGGCGTCCGGCCGGGGGGTCCATGTTCTGGCCAGCGAAGTGGAACCGCGACAAGAGCGATCCGGCCCGGTTCGACCCGATGTTCGATGCCTTCTCCAACGCCCTGCCGTTGGTGCGGCAACTGCTCGAGGAGCGGGCACCGCCGTCCCGGACGCAATACTTGGACGTGCCGCGCCTGCTCGAACGGCTGGACGCTGCTCGTTTCCGCGCCGAACCGCGCTGGGCCTCAATCCGCACGGCTTTGCAGTTCCTCGACTTTTGAGGCGAATGGCTGGGGCCGATGCGCAAGCCGTGGGAACATCCACGCCCTAGGCGCACAGCTGCATCGCCTACCCCTGTGCGCGTCCATCGGTTATCGTTAGCCTCAGCAATTTAGCCAAGGATGGCTCATGGAACTTCATGAAGTGATGCGCACCACCTTCGCCGCCCGGGACTTCACCGACGAGCCGGTTGCCGATGCGCTGGTGGGCAGGATTCTGGACAACGCAAGGTTCGCCCCCAGCGGCGGCAACCGGCAGGGCTGGAAGGTCGTCGTGGTGCGGGAGGCGGCCACCCGCAAGCGCCTGCTGGAGCTGATTGAACCGACCTTCCGGCGCTATTGGGCGCAAGTGCAGGCCGGCGAGGCGCCGTTCAACACCGTCACCCCCTCGCAAGTGACCGAGGCGCAGATCGCCGCAACCGAGCCGCCCATGCACTTCGTGCGCAAGGTGGCGCAGGCGCCCGTGGTGCTGCTGGTGTTTGTGGACTTAAGCGTCGTTGCGGCCTTTGACTCCGCCGCGGACCGCATCAGCGTCATCGCCGGGGCCTCCGTCTATCCCTTCGTTTGGAACATCCTGCTGGCCGCCCGCAACGAGGGGCTCGGCGGCACCCTGACCACCTTCGTCGGCGCCAAGGACAAGGAGCTGCAAGCCCTTCTCGGGGTGCCGGAGCACGTGGCCTTCGCCGCCATGCTGCCCTTGGGCCGCCCGGTGAAGCAGTTGACCAAGCTGAAGCGCAAACCGGTGCGGGAGTTCGCCGTGCTCGAACGCTGGGACGGAACGCCGCTTGAGTTCTGAAGCCGGCCCCAGCGGGAAGGTCGGGGGGCGCTACGCCAAGTACGTCCTGGCGGTGCTGCTGATCGTCTATGTGTTCAACTTCATAGACCGTCAGATCATCTCCATCCTAGCCGAGGAGATTAAGGCGGACCTCGGCATCTCCGACGCCGACATCGGCTTTCTCTACGGCACCGCCTTCGCCGTGTTCTACGCCGTCTTCGGCATCCCCTTGGGCAAGCTGGCGGACACTTGGTCGCGCAAGAGCCTCATCTCCCTGGGCCTAGGCTTCTGGAGCCTGATGACCGCCCTTTCCGGCACGGCGCGGAGCTTCGCCGCCTTGGCCACCTACCGCTTCGGCGTGGGGGTGGGGGAGGCTAGCGCCACGCCCGCCGCCTTCTCCATGCTGTCCGACTACTTCGCCCCCAAGGTGCGGGCCACGGTGCTGTCCATCTATTCAAGCGGCGTTTACATCGGCGCTGGGGTGGGCCTGTTCCTTGGCGCGGCCGTGGTGGATGCCTGGGAAGGCTGGCATCCAGACGCCGCCCTCGCCCCCTTCGGCCTGCAAGGCTGGCAGGCGGCCTTTCTGGCCGTGGGGCTGCCCGGCCTGCTGATGGCCCTTTGGGTGTGGATGCTGCGCGAGCCGGTGCGCGGCCTAAGCGAAGGGCTGCGCATCGCGCCTGACCCGCATCCCTTTCGGCAAACCCTGGGTTCCCTGGGCGCCGTGCTGCCGCCCTTCACGGCCTTCAATGTCGCCCGGCTTGGCGGCGGGCGGGCCTTGGCCGTCAACGCGCTGCTGGCGGCGGTCATCGCCCTGCTCTCCCTTGCCGCGAACCTGGCGTTCACCAACCCGGTGCAGTGGATCGCCCTCGGCCTGGGCCTGTACGCCGCCGCCTCCTGGATGCAGGGGTTGAAGCTGCGGGAGCCGGCGACCTTCGCCATGATGTTCCGCTCCCGCACCTTCATCTTCATCAGCATTGGCTTTCCGTGCCTTTCCTTCGTCACTTACGGCGCCGGCTTTTGGTCGCCGCCCTATCTGCTGCGCATGCACGACGTGGGGTTGGCGGAGGCCGGCACCATGCTCGGCCTGGGCGCGGCCGTCGGCGGCTGGGCGGGCGTCACCCTCGGCGGCGTTCTAGCGGACCGCCTGAGGCCGCGGCTGCCCACGGCAAGGCTGTGGCTGGGCGTGGCCGCAGCAGTGGTCTCCACCCCCTTCGCCTTGCTCTTCCTGTTGACGGACTCGGTGTGGGTCGCCTACGGATGCAGCTTCGCGTTCTCCATGCTTTCCCCGATATGGGTGGGCGGCGCCGCCAGCACGGTGAACGACCTCATGCTGCCCAAAATGCGGGCCACGGCCTCCGCCTTCTACATCCTGATGATCACCTTCATCGGCTTGGCGCTGGGACCCTTCATGATCGGCCAATTCAGCGATCTGTTCAGCGCCGCCGGGCTAAGCGACGGCCTAGCCCTGCAGCGGGCCATGATGCTGGGGTTGGCGATGTTCGCGGTCGGCCTGCTCTTCCTGTTCCTGGCCATGCCCCACCTGCGGGCCGACGAAGCGGCCCGCGACGCCCAAGCGAAGGCCCTTGCAGCGGAGGGAGCGGAGTAGCGAGGGGGCAAAAGGAGCGGTGTTCTGATGCAGGCCAAGTCCATGCTGTGCGAGGCGCTTGCCAAAGACATCGGCGGCGTTCGCCTAGCCGAAGTGGAGGTGCCCGAACCCGGGCCGGGGGAGGTGCGGGTGCGCCTGCGGGCTTGCGCGGTGAATTTTCCAGATCTGCTGATGATTCAGGGCAAATACCAGTTCGAGCCGCCCCTGCCCTTCGCTCCCGGCGGCGAAGCGGCGGGAGTGGTTGAGGCGGTGGGCGCCGGGGTGACTGGCCTGCGTGAGGGAGATGCGGTGGTGGTCGCCATGCGCTACGGCGGCTTCTGTGAATTGGTCAATGTGCCGGCGGCAACAGTGCGCCCCAAGCCGGAGCGTCTTTCCTACGCCAAGGCGGCCTCCTACCAAACCGCCTACCTGACCGCCTATGTCGCCTTGGTTTGCCGCGGCGAGCTGCAGGCCGGGGAGACGCTGCTGGTGCATGGCGCCGCGGGCGGCGTTGGCATGGCGGCGGTGGACCTGGGCAAGCATCTAGGCGCAACCGTCATCGCCACTGGCGGGCGGGACGACAAGCTGGCCGTGGTCAAGGCCCGGGGCGCAGATCATGTGTTGAACTACAGCTTGCAGGACGGGCGCCTGGGCGGCTTCCGCAATGCCGTGAAGGCGCTGACCGACGGGCGCGGCGCGGACGTCATCTACGACCCGGTGGGCGGCGACGTCTTTGATGAATCCATGCGCTGCGTCAACTGGGGCGGGCGCATCCTAACCATCGGCTTCACCAGCGGGCGCTGGCCGCAGGCACCGGTGAACCTGATCCTCATCAAGGGCATCTCCGTGGTCGGCGTGCGCGCCGGCGAATACGGCCGCCGCCACCCGGAAAAGGGCAAGGCCAACGCCGCCGCCGTCCACCGCATGGCCGCCAACGGCGAAATCGACCCTTATGTCTGCAAAGCCTTTCCCTTGGAGCAAGCCGTGCAGGCCATGCGCCTGCTGCAGAACCGAGAGGCAGTCGGCAAGACGGTGGTGACGATGAACGGCTATGCGGGTTGAAGACGACCCGGGGCAAAGCAGGGCGAGACTGGCCTGAACGGCAGCGCACCTTGGCTCTGCACCTCTTCGAGAAGCGTCACCTGACCCTTGCGCAGGCCGCCAAGCTCGCAGCCCTGTCCACGGAGGACTTCATGGCGCTGGCGGGTGCAGCCGACGGCGTCGTTGTGGACTACCCGCCGGACGAGCTCGACGAGGAGGTGGCCGCTGCCCGCCCAATCCCATGATCGTCGCAGATGCCGGGCCTTTTATTGCCTTGGCGCGAGTCCGTCAACTTGACTTGCTGCAACGTCTTTACGGACAAGTGCTAATTCCCCCGGCTGTTCTTCATGAGCTAGCCCTAGGCTCTGGACGTCCAGGCGCCGCAGTGCTTGAGGATGCTCTAGGGTCCGGCTGGTTGGTCGAGCAAGGCGCAACACATGCGAATGCGGTTTCCGCACTCGCCCCTCGGCGCAGCTCGTCACTCAAGTTCTTTCCAAGGCGAACGAATAGCCAAGTTCGTCAATCCAGCGCCGCCAAGCGCTTCATGAGGGCCGCCAAGGGGATGGCAAGCGTGTTTTGGCTGAGGGGGAAGCTGTCATCGCCCGAGTGGACGACGAACCGCTCAGTCGCCTGCACGTCTTCAGCCGCCAAAGCAAAGCCTTTGCCGATGCGGGGCGTTGCGTTGCGCTTGACCTCAACGGCCCAGAGCTCGCGATTCGGCAGAAGCAGAAGAAGATCGAGCTCCGCGCCGGTTCGCGTGCGGTAGAAGTAGGCGTCAGTTCCGAAGGGCGCAGCGGCGGCGATGTGCCTGGCAAGCGTGGTCTTGCCGACCTGCCGCGGCCCTAGGAGGGCGACGGCCGGCGCATCGGCAAGGCTGCGCAGGATTCTGCGCTTGGCATGTCGCTCAATCATCCTTGCTAATTTAACGCCTATCGTTCAATTAGCAAGGATAAATTTGTCCAGCAACACGGCGACTAACTCCTTGAACTCCCCCGAAAACCGCTGATGAGCCAAGGCCGCCTAAACGGAAAAGCGCAAGCCAAGGGGGGCCACACTGACATTGACCAGCCAGCGGCTATACTGCGGCCCATGCAAGCCGCAACCTTGACCAACGCCGCCGCACAAAACGGCCTGAACAAGCTGCGGCCCGAAGATCGGGCCGTGCATGGCTGGTATCGCTTCGTCCTGTCATTCCCGCCGCACTTGGTGCAGGACTATCTGGGCAGGTTCGGCGTTGACCCTTCCTGCACGGTCCTCGACCCGTTCTGCGGCACCGGCACCACCTTGGTCGAGTGCAAGAAGCTCGGCATCGCCAGCCTAGGCATCGAGTCCAACCCGATGGCGCATTTCGCCAGCGCGGTGAAAGTCGATTGGTCCGCCGAATGCGCCAAGCTCTCGGCCTATGCCGAGAAGGTTAGCTCATCGGCGGAGAAAACGCTCAAGCGGCAAGGCTTGGGCGAATATGGCGGCCTGCCCCTATTTGCCGTGAACGGCGCCAAGCGGCCATCGCTGCGCAGCCTTCCCCCCCAACGATCCTGCCTGCTCCTAAAGGATTCCATCAGCCCCCTCCCCCTCCACAGAACGCTGGTTCTGCTCGACGCAATCGACCGCTTCGGCACCCTTCAACAACAGCGATACGGGCGGCTTGCGCTTGCCAACGCATTGGTGCATACCATCGGCAACCTAAAGTTCGGGCCGGAAGTGGGAGTCGGCAAACGCAAGGAAGACGCCCCCGTACTGGAGGCTTGGGGCCGCAACATCGAGACGATTGCGCACGACTTGGACACAAACGCCGCCCGCCGCACAGTTCCCGCCCAAGTGTTCAAAGCGGATTCACGAAGCGTCGGCGCAGTGTTGAAGCCGCAATCCGTCGATGCCGTAATTACATCTCCCCCCTATCCCAACGAAAAGGACTACACCCGCACCACCCGGCTTGAATCAATCATTTTAGGCCTGATTCTCAGCAAACAGGAATTGCGGTCATCAAAGCAGGACATGGTCCGTTCCAACACCAGAGGCGTCTATAAATCCGACCGGGACGACCTTGAGATTGCGCACAACGACGAGGTGCAGGAAATCGCCAGTGCGATTGAAAGGCGCCGAACGGAACTAGGGAAAACATCCGGCTTTGAGCGACTTTACCCCCGAGTAACCCAACTGTACTTCGGCGGAATGCTCCGCCACTTGGCATCTCTTCGCCCTGCCCTAAAACCAGGTGCGAAGCTCGCCTACGTCGTGGGCGACCAAGCATCTTACCTCAGGGTAATGATCCGAACTGGAAAATTGCTTGCCAACTTAGCTCAGTCATTGAATTACAGGGTCATAGGCATTGACTTGTTCAGAACGAGGCCATCCACCGTCACCGGCGAACAACTCCGCGAAGAAGTTGTCCTGCTGGAATGGCCAAAGCATTGATGCGGAGTGATCAAATTGCTCTTTTCGAGTTCGTGCGGGACGGCGATGACATCAAGGTTTCGTCCGAGAAACACTATCGATTAGTGCCGCCGGATGCTGTGACCGACGAGGACTTGGCCAAGTACGCCCAGCGGCTGCATGAGAGCGTTTGATGAAGGCTGGCGCTCCGTCAAGCGGCGGGCTTAGCCAATGCGGCCAGCGCCTTGCCCAGCTCCAGGGTCGCCAAGGTGTCGCGTTCGCAGTAGGCGCGGAGGTCTGCGAAGGTTTGCCGGCGCTGTGCGCTGTCATCGTTGGCGAGGGCGCGTTGGTAGAGTGCGGCGGCTAGGTTGCCGTCGGTTACGGCCAAGTCGTCGTAGCCTAGGTGCGGCGCCAGGACCGGCAGCACGTTCTTTATGGAGAAGGAGCCGCGGAAGTCCGGGTGGTAGCAGCAGTTGCGCACCACCGGCAGCAGGTCGAACAACCGCTCCCCAAGCGCGGCGAGCGCCGCCGCTCGATGCGGAACCGCCGCCGCCAACGTCCGCAGCATCCGCCGCTCATAGCTTGAATAGATGCAGACGGTTCCCTCCTTCCCAAGGGCGGCGAGCAGGCGTTCGGCCAGCATGGGCCGCGGGTCGTCGCCAGTTTCGTGCAGATAGTCCGCATGGTCGGGCGGCTGGCCGTCGCGTTCGGCATGCACTGAGAAGAGAAAGGGAACGGCGTCGTAAGGTCGGGCGCCGGCGAAGCGGGGGATTGCCGGGGCGAAGGTCTCAAAATCCAGATGGCGCACCGGCGGCCTGATGGCGGCCAGCGCGTTTCCTAAGTTGCCATGCACCTGCATGCGCCCCCGCCGCACCGCCGTTCGCACGACCCGCTGCAAGGGGTTTAGGGGAAAGCTGTCCGGGACGTCCTTGACTTCCTCAATGCCGGCCGCCTGCAAATCCGCCCGGCGAGCACCGTGAAGCCGGGGCAGTTCATCAATGCCGTGGTCGGGCCAAATGACGTTGCGGGTGCAGTGCGCGTAGTAGGGGCAGTGGTATGGCTTGAAGCAATGGTCCCCAGGTGCGACGTCCGGCGCCTCAGGTTGGGCAAGCATGGCCCGCATCGCCTGCGCCTCTTCGCCGATGCCCTGCTGCAATGCAACGGCCTCGTCAAAGACGGGATGCAGCTTGAACAGCGCATTCACATCCAGCCGAACGCCATCGTAAGCATAGTCCCGGTTCAGGGTGAGCACCCCGGCGTCGCGCACATCCAGCCCCGCGCCCCGCAGCACCCATAGCTGCACCGCCACGTCCAGAATGAAGACCTCCTTGAGCCTAGTGGAGGACTTGACCTCCACCAACCGCCAACCGCCGTCCGGCAGCCGCTCCAGCACATCGGCGCGGACTAGGACATGCCGATGCTCAAAGGCCACCTCAAAGAGCGCCGGCGCGGCGTTCGCCGCAATGATCTGCTGCGTTTCCGCCAACGCCTCCGGCACATGCTCATGGTCGTGTACAACCAAATGCCCGCCGGGATAGCGCTGACAGGCGAGCTCGCCCACCTCATGCCCAGTGTCGAAGATGAGTTGCAGCGCCTCGCTGTCGGGAGCGGCTAGGTGGCGGGCGTGGAAGTGATGCCACAGACGCAAATGGCACTGCTTGCCGGTTAGGTAGGTGGATTTTGATAGGCGGAGGTCGTTCACAAGTCGTCACTAGTGCAAGGTCCGTGGGTCAAGCGTTCCTGCTCTTACCTTCCACTTACGGAGATACTTTACAAAACTCTTGCCAATCGCGGAGTCCTTGCTTTCGCCATTCTCGACAATCCCAGCAAAGGTCTCAAAGGAGATACAGTGTACGTTCTCATAAATACAGGACTTCGGCAGCTTCGGCAGAACGTATATGGGTTTTGGCTTAGAGCATCTTTTAGCAGCATTGGTGACTTTTACATTTTCCAATCCGTTCTTAACAATGTAGCTTTTGACTTTTGGAAATGCTCTACTATATACATCTTCATCAACGCCACTAACTAAACCTAGTTCTTGAAGGTGCCAAAGAAGATGGACGTACTTCTGCCTATCAGCGCTTTTGCTTTTACTAATATCGATAACGTCAGAGATTAAACTCTCTATATCCGTTTTTGCTGTTTTTTCTAGACGTTTTATCTGATCTTTGTCTTTGGAAGACATGTCCGTCTTCAACTCAGTGATGAAGGAGTGCGCACCCTTAGACGAATAGGCAAAATAATCCACCCTGTTTGATTCATATCCATCCGGCTTCTTTGATTGAAGTTCGGGCAGCTTCCTAATTGGAAACTCAGGAACAATCATCGGATTGATTTCCAAGTGCTTAAAGTGATTTTTCAGAATGTCGGGCAAAAACAACGCAAAGAATATGTCTGCCCGCCGTTCAAGCTGATAGGTCGGCAAATGCCGCCACTTATCCAGCAACTCAAAAACGCGCTCAATGGTGGGAGATTCACTGTTTTTGCCATCGCCGGACATGTCGTCCTCCTAAATGTTTCCGAAAACACAGAATTGCCTGCACTCAGAAGCGCTGACAACTCCACTCAAGCATCAAGCCAAAACCTTGAACCAGCATCAACTTGCCGACCTCCGCCGTGAACCTAGGAGGGCGACGGTCGGCGCTTCCGGCAAGGCCGTACGGAATTCCATGCTTGGCGTGTCGTTCAATCGCTCTTGACAACCCAAGGCCGTCAGTTTCCGGGCAACCTCCCGGTATTTCATGGTGCGGATGCAACGGTTTCACACCACAGTGGTTCCTCTGCAGCAGGAAGCCAAGCGCTTTGCGGCAGGGAACGGCCGGGGTCCTCGTAAAGCGCAATCACGGCGACGAGAGCGTTCTTGACATTCTCCAATGCTTCGCTCATGGAGTTCCCCTCCGTCACCAATTCCGAAACCCTGAACCAGCCTCAACTGGTCCGCTCATTGCGCCCCTTCGCCCAACAACATTGCCATTTTCGGTCGATGCGGGCGAGGCGGCTATGTGCGGTTTAGCTCCCACACCCTTTTCATAGAGGATTCCCCCGGACTTCTACTCCTCGCTTGGATGCCGCCACTTGGACATGCGCTTGGCCACATGGGGGAGTTCCCGGCACGCCCGGTCCAGCACGTAGTCCGCCAAGCAGGGAATGCCGAGCACCAATCTTTCCGCGGCCGCGCCGGCCGCTCCGCCCCAGACAAAACCGAGGTGTCGAAGCTTATTTTGCGCCTTTTGCGCCTCGGCGTTTGTCTGCGACCCTGCCGCCACTTCGTCCGCGTCGTAGAGTTCATACTGCCTAGTGCGCAACCCCACACGCACGCATTCCCGAAATTCCCCCTTGCTGAGTTCGATGCGCCCAGCCGGCCGTCCTTCGCGCATCAACTTGCTAACCTCCGCCGCGCATTCCACCAGTCCGTCCCGCTCCATCTCGACATACCTTCCCGCGTGATGTCGGTCCCGCCATTGGTGAAAATTCGGCAAGGCCCGCTGAAGAGCTTCGGCGTCAATGACCGGCGAATTGGGATCGACCCGCTCAAACAGCGCGTCACCCAGGAGTTGGATGAAGTGGGGGTGCCCGGAACAGGCGTCAAACGCCGCCTCCGCCAAGCCGCCAGCCCAGTCTTCGTCCGAAGCGCCCAAGGGCCGTCTGCCAAAGGCGGCGAAAGGCTGGAAGAGGGCTTGCATGGCGTCTTGTTGATTTAGGCGTCCCACGGCCAGCCAGCCATGCGGCTTCACCATGCGCTCAACGAAGGTTGCCGGCGCCAGGGTCAGCCGGTCTTCCGCGTCCGGCGTGCCCGCCATTGCAAGCAGCACGGCATCCGTGGTTTGCAGGGCGTTCAAAAGGCCCTGCAAGGGGTCCAGGCCGGGGGCGTCGGCGCACTGCGCCGGAACCTCGTGCAGTTCGTCCAGGATGATGAGCAGCGCCCTCTTTCCATCCCCCGCCGTTCCCGACGTTCTTTCATGCAGCGCCTCAACCAAGGTCGGTGCGCGCCATTCCGTTTCCGTAGCGCTGCTCTTGCGCCCCTCCCCGCCGATGACGGCCTTCGCCGACACGCCGAACTCCACCGCTTCAGTGCGGGAGGCATCCCTGCCCCGCAGGGACAGCGCATGAACCAGCGCATCCCAGGATATGAACTCAGCAGAGGTCAGGCGCACGATGTCGATGGGGCGCTTTCCATGCAGCCGTTCGGCTTGGTCGGCCAGCCAGTTCAGCAGCACGGTCTTGCCGGAGCCTCTGGGACCAAACAGGAACGGGTGATTGTCCGGCGCTGTCCCCTCAGCTAAGCCCTTTAGCATGCCTCGCAGACGGGTCTGCTCAGGCGCCCGTCCGCTCAGGCAGGGCGGAGGCCGCCCGGCACTGGGGTGGAAAGGGGATTTGCTCGGCAGCGGCGACGGTGCATCCCGACGGCGCATCTGGTCCTTTTGCCCATTCATTCCAGCCTGCCTTCGTAAGCCGTCCCAAGCGTAACTCCGCCTAGCGACGAATGCGGGCGGCAGCCGTTGTGGAACGACGACCATGAACCTATCACCCGCCGTGCCTCAAGTCCAACCGCTAAGTCATGCTGGTGCACAAAGGCCGCCTCAAAGAGCGCCGGGGCGGCATTCGCCCCAACGAGCCGGAGCCAAGCGATACGCCTTCCCCACGGACAAGTCGATGACCTGATGATCGTAGCCGCGTTGTTCGATATGAGGCCGCATCGTCCGGCTGCTGGCGACCGGATGGCGCCGGCCTTTGGCGGGGCCATACGCAACTTCCTCAACGAACAGAAAGAGACGGCCAAGTGCGCCGGAGGCATTCGATTGCCCATGCCGCCCATCGATGCGCATGACCCACCAGGGTTTGCCGCTTTCAGGCAGGCATGCGAGCACCTCCCAACCGCACGCTGGCTTCATGCGGCGCAATCCCGCATCGGACGGAAGCGCCGATGCACAAGAATCCGCTCCATGCTTTTTCCGCTTGTGAATCTGCGTCAAAGGAAGGCCCGCGGCCTTCAGGTAGAAGCGCATCCCGGAGAACAACGGCTCTTGAGACGCCAGAACATCCCCGGGCCGCAGATCGTGCGCGACGCCGGCCGCCAGCGTCGGCGCGGCCGGCGACCAGCCTGTCTCTCCCCTGAACTGTTCCGCCACGCCGGGCCGCGTCGCCCACCAGCCGAAGCAGGCCAGCACGGCCAACAGGGCCAGCCCCCGAGTTGCGGAGCGCAGGCCCACGCTCATCCGCAAGCGAGTCAGCACCGCGTCGATCAATAAAGCCCCACCGGCGCCGGCAACCATCATCAGGGCGCAGAACAGGAAGATCGTGAACCGAGTTGGCAGCAGCACTGGTTTTACCGCTAGCGCCGCCGCCAAGCCTAGAACGACCGCAAGGGGGAACGTACCCCGATGTCCAGTCGGGCGGCGCACCGCAGCGGCGCCGACCGCCACCATCATCGCCAAGGCCGCCTGCGCCCAAATCGGCGCCGCCGCATGCCAGTTGCCCCAGGCGGCGGCGCTCAGGTTCCATGCGAGTTGCAACAGCCGCCGTCCGTCCAGCCAAGACACCTGAGCCTCCTGTATGTGCCTGCTGTCGAACACCGAGCCCCATCCAGAAACCACCAGCACCGGCGCATACAAGACCAGTGCAAGCGCCAGAGCCGCACCCAACCATAGAGCCGTTCTGGCCGCGAACGGCGGCATTGCCGCGGCACCGGCCTGCCGCCAGCGGACGACCAGCATCCAAGCCACCGTAACTGCGGTCGGGTACGCCATGAACGGCACGGTGAAGAAGCCCAAGGCGATGCATAGGGAGAAGAGCGGCCATGTCCATTTGGCGTCCGGCTGGTGCAGAAGCCTTTGTGCGCATAGCAGTGACAGGAGAAAGAACAGCGTCATCAGCATATGGCCGCGGGCGTTGGCGGCGTATTCCAGGAATAGCGGCGAGGTCGCGACCAAGGCGGCCGCCAGGCTGGCGGCAAACCGGCCGTGCTCCCGGCGCACGAAAAGCCAAACGGCCGGCAGCACTAGGGTGGCGGCCAAGAAAGCAGGCACACGCAACGCAGCAACCTCCCACCCGCCGAGCTGGTGCGCTACGTAAACCAACAGCGTATGCAGCAGGTGGTTGTTTGGCGAACTGTAGTCGCTCAGAACGGTCCACGGGGATTGACTTGCAAAACGCAGCACGGTGTTTGCCTCGTCAACGCGGACTGTCGCCGCGAGATTGCGTCCGGCCAGGGCGATCCCGACGACGACAACCAGGCCGGCAACGGCCAGTTCGAAGGTTGACGCCTTGGCGTTGTCGGCATTGGCGGAGGGGACCGGCGGGCCGGCGAGAAAGTGCGCCGCGGAGCGTCGCAGCGTCAGCAGCGTGGCGGCGACGATGGCCGCGACCACCGCCAACGCACGCAACGCAGCCAATAATTGGGCGTTGGTTGCGCGGCCCAGAATTTCGACATTGCCATCGGGCGCAACCCCGTCCGCAAAGCGCCGAAAAGCGTCGAGGTCGAGCAGCGAGGCGATGGCGGCGCCGATGGCGACGGTCGCCGAGACCAGCCCGATCGCAACGATGGCCGACTCTCGGGTCACCGGGCCACCCGACGAAGCGCGAGCGGGCCGACAACCAAGTCCCGCAGCGCATTCACCTCTTCACCAACACCAAGTGCCCAAGGGTTGTTTGATGCTCTATTCCGCGCCAAACCGCTCCTGCAGCCGCCGCATGCCGTGCAGCCAGCGGTCGTAGTCCGCGGCTTTGCGGCGCATGTACTGCGCCACTTGCGGGTGCGGCAGCACTAGAAAGCGCTCCTCCCGCAGGGCTTCGATTACGGCGTCCGCCGCCTGCTCCGGCTCGATCATGCCATCGACAGCGGCCACGCCGGGACCGCTGGCGGTCATGGCGGTGCGCACGGCTTGGGGGCAGAGGACGGAGACCCTGATGCCGTCCCCACCGTGGGTGACGGCAATCCATTCGGCCAAGGCCACCGCAGCGTGCTTGGTGACGGCGTAGGTGACCGAGCCAATCTGCGTGAGCAGGCCGGCTGCCGAGGCCGTGTTGAGCAGGTAGCCCCCGCCCCGCGCCGCCATCCTAGGCACCAGATGCCGCGCTGCCCACATATGGGACATCGTGTTGACCCGCCAGATGGCGTCCCAAACCTCATCCGGCTCGTCCAGCCCCTCGCCGATGCTGACGCCGGCGTTGGAGCAGAACAGATCGATGGGGCCGCATTCGCTTTCGGTGCGGTCGATCAGCTCCACCAAATCGGCCTCCGCGCCCACGTCCACTTGGCGGCTTAAGCCGCCGATGCGCTCCGCCACCTCCGCGGCGCCCTCGCCGTTCAGGTCGGCCACCACCACCCGCCGTGCTCCCTCGGCGGCGAACCGCTCGCACAGCGCCCGGCCAATGCCGCTGGCGCCGCCAGTGACGACGATGGTTTTGCCCGCTGCCTCCATCCGCAAAATCTCCGCAAAGCAGGTGACCTTAGTTGCTTTGCGCTGCCGGCGCCATAGCCGGCGACACTGGAGTTCCCATTGGCGGCCAAAATAGTCGGCAGCGGTACTCTTGCGGGGCGCGACGAAAAGTTTGTTCCCATGTTGAGGAAAGTTGCGCTGGCTCATTCCGGGGGGCCGGACAGCTCGACCATTTGCCGCTGTCTGCAAAACGGGTGGGAAGCGGCTTGCGAAACAAGCGTTCTACTCCTCGGTTTTGTTGGGGAACTCGCAAAGATCCTCGAGCACGCAGGCGCCGCAACGGGGCTTGCGGGCGGTGCAGACGTAGCGGCCGTGCAGGATCAGCCAGTGGTGGGCGTCCTTGAGGTAGGGCTTGGGCGTCAGGCGCACCAGCCGATCCTCCACCTCGCGCACGTTCCTGCCGCCGGCGATGCGCGTGCGGTTGGCGATGCGGAAGATGTGGGTATCGACCGCCATGGTGGGTTCGCCGAAGGCGGTGTTCAGCACCACGTTGGCGGTCTTGCGGCCGACGCCGGGCAGGGCCTCCAAAGCGGCGCGGCTCCGCGGCACTTCGCCGCCGTGCCGCTCCAGCAGCAGTTGGCTGGTCTTGACCAGGTTGACGGCCTTGGTGTTGAACAGCCCGATGCTCTTGATGAAGGGCTTGACCCCCTCCACGCCCAGGGCCGCTAAGGCGGCGGGGGTGTTGGCCGCCTTAAACAAAGGCCCGGTGGCCTTGTTGACGCTGACGTCGGTGGCTTGGGCGGACAGCATCACCGCCACTAGCAGTTCGAAGGGGGAGCCGTAGTTCAGTTCCGTGGTCGGGTTGGGGTTCCCGGCCCGCAGCCGCTCGAATATCCGCACTCGTTTCTCTGCGTTCATGCTCCCCCAACCAATTTGCCGCAAGCATAGCACTAGAGCACTCTCTTGGCGCCGGGAGTCGGCTTGAGAGTGTTTGCGCGGGCGCCGCCGGCGGGATTTTCGATGGCGCGGCGCTTTGGTCTCGTTTCCATGCACCCGGACCCTTTGGGCCTTGCGCCGGCGGACGCCGCGCAACAGACTAGCTTGCAGCCATGGCCGCCGTCGCCCGCATCGCCGTTCCCGTGCCCCTGCCCAGGGCGTTTGACTACGCCGTGCCGGCTGACGGCCCGGCGCCGGCGGTTGGGGCTAGGGTGCGGGTGCGGTTCGCCCATCGGAACTTGGTTGGCGTCTGCTTGGCGCTGGATCCCGAGGACGCCTTTGCGGAGCCGAAGCCGCTGCTCGAAGTTCTGGATGCAACCGGCGCCCTAACCGAGGACGTCCTCCGCTTGGGGCGTTGGCTGGCGGCCTATTACCACCATCCAATAGGCGAAGTGTTCGCCGCCATGCTGCCGAGTGCGGCCTTGAAGGGCGCCCCGCTCAGTTGGCGTCCGGAGGAAGTCTGGCGGCGGGTTCCCGGCGCTGCGCCGGACCTGTCCCGCGCCGCTCGGCAAAGGGCGCTGCTGGAGTTCATCGACCGCAACCAAGGCTGGGCCGAAGGCGGCGCCATCCGGGCGGCGGGATTCACTTCCCCCATGATCGCGGCGCTGGTCAGCAAGGGCGCCCTCAAGGCCGGTGCGCGCCCATACGAATTGGAGCGGCCCTTGCCGCTGACTGCGGACCAGGACGCGGTGGTGCAGGGTTATCGCCGTTCGTTGCGCGGCTTTTCCGCCAACCTGCTGGAGGGCGTCACCGGCAGCGGCAAAACGGAGGTTTACCTGCAAGTCATCGCGAAGGTGCTTGCCGGCGGCGAGCAGGCGCTGGTGCTGGTGCCGGAAATCGCCCTGACGCCGCAGACCCTAACCCGCTTTCAGCACCGCTTCGGCGCCGTTGACGTGCTGCATTCCGGTTTGGGCGAGAGAGACCGGCTCACCGCTTGGCTGCGTTGCCGGGACGGCGCGGCGCGGGTTTTGATCGGCACCCGCTCGGCGGTGTTCACGCCGTTCCAAAGGTTGGGGCTGATCGTGGTGGACGAGGAGCATGACGCCTCGTTCAAGCAGCAGGACAGGCTGCGCTACTCCGCTAGGGACGTTGCCGTCAAACGGGCTAAGGATTTGGACATCCCCCTGATCTTGGGCAGCGCCACGCCGTCCCTGGAGTCCTTGGAGAACGTCCGCCGCCGCCGCTACCGCCGCCAAGTTCTGTCGCGCCGCGCCGCCGGCGCCGCGCTGCCGCGCATCCACATTCTGGACATTCGCGGGCACCGGCTGCAGGACGGCCTTAGCCAGCCGTTGATCGTCCGCATTGGCCGCCATCTCGAGGCCGGCGGCCAAGTGCTGGTGTTCTTGAACCGGCGCGGCTACGCGCCCGCCTACCTGTGCGCCGGCTGCGGCTGGCAAGCCGTCTGCGACGCCTGCGACGCCCGCCTCACCCTGCATCTGGGCCGCCGCTTGCTGGCTTGCCACCACTGCGGCGCGGAGCGTCCCGTCCCGAAGGCTTGTCCGGCTTGCGGACGCAGCGAACTCACCGCCCTGGGCGCCGGCACCGAACGTGCGGAAGCGGGCCTCAAGGCCCGCTTCCCCGGTTTCTCCTTGATCCGCATCGACCGGGACACCACCCGCACCCAGCGCCGCTTGGAGGCGGAGTTGGCGAAGATCCGACAGGGTGAGCCCGGCATTCTTGTGGGCACCCAAATGCTCGCCAAGGGCCATCACTTCCCCAACATCACCCTGGTGGCGGCAATCAATGCGGACGCCGGTTTTTTGAGCGCGGACTTCAAGGCCCCGGAGCGCACCGCCCAACTGCTGATTCAGGTGGCCGGGCGGGCCGGGCGGGCGGGCCGGGCGGGGCATGTGTGGATTCAGACCCTGCAGCCCGAAAACCCCGCCCTGCAATGCTTGGTGGAGGCGGGCTACGCCGGCTTTGCCGAACGGGAGCTGGCCAACCGCCATGGAATGGGCATGCCGCCGGCCCGCCACATGGCCCTGGTGCGGGCGGCGGCGGCGGACCCAGAGGCGCCTGGGAAGTTCCTCAAGCAACTGAAGGCGTTGCTGACAAGTGCATCCAGTGGAGTCAAGGGCCGGGAGCAGGGCGCCCGGCTTGAGGTGTTGGGGCCGGCGCCGGCGCCGATGCCGCGCCTTGCCAACCTGCATCGCCATCAACTGATGCTGCTGGCGGCCAGCCGGGAGGTTCTGCACGGCGCCCTGGACCGATTGGTGGAGGCGCGCGCGCCTCGGCAACTGCGCTGGGACGTCGACGTAGACCCCTTGGATGCGTTTTAATTGACGCATGGTTAAAAGGGTTTCAGGCGGCCGGGCCGGCAAGCGCGGCGCCTCCGGGGCGGGGCGGGGCAAAGGCTCGGCCTGGCATACGCCGAGCTTCTTGATCGGCGCGTTGATCGGCCTCGCCGGCGGTTTGGCGGCGACCCAGGCGCCTTCCTATCTTGCCGAGCAAGTGGAGAGCCTGCCGGCCTCGACGCCCTTGCTGTCCAGCGGCGAAACCGAAGAACTGACCTTCAGGTTTGACGACCTGCTGAAGAACAGCAAGGTGCCGGCCAACCCGGAGCGCTACGGCCCTGGTGCGCCGGCGGATGCGCCTTCGCCGGCGGCGGAGGCGGAGGCCCCTGACCGGACTCAACCCCTTCGCAGTCAACCCCGCCAGCCCCAAGCCTTCCACATTCAGGCGGCCTCCTTCCGCCGCCAGGAGGACGCCGAGCAACTGCGCGCCCGGCTCATGCTGCAGGCGCTGCCGGCCGCCACCGCCCGCGTGGAAATAGACAGCGGCGCCTGGCATCGGGTCACGGTCGGCCCCATCGACTCCGCCGAGGAGGCCAAGCGCATCATGAACCTGCTGCGCGAGCAGGATCTTTCCGCCATGTGGATAAAGCGCAGTTGACGCCTTGAAACTTGGCGCAATCGTCCGCAACATGGTGCGCCATGCAGCAGATGCTCGGCACCACCATCGTTTGCGCTCGGCGCGGCGAGGAAGTCGCCCTCGGCGGGGACGGCCAGGTTTCGGTTGGCCAGACGATCGTCAAGGGCAACGCCGTCAAGGTGCGCCGCCTGTCCCAAGGCCGCGTTCTGGCCGGGTTCGCCGGCGGCACGGCGGACGCCTTCACGCTGTTTGAAAGGTTTGAAGCGGCTTTGGAGAAGTATTCCGGCAACCTGACCCGGGCCGCCGTGGAGTTGGCTAAGGATTGGCGCTCTGACCGGGCGTTGCGGCGCTTGGAGGCCATGCTGGTGGTTGCCGACCGCGGCGCCACCTTGCTGGTGACCGGCACGGGGGACGTGCTGGAGCCGGAAGGGGGGCTGATGGCGATCGGCTCCGGCGGCCCCTACGCCCATGCTGCGGCGCAGGCGCTTTATGAGAACACCGACCTTGGCGCCGCGGAAATCGTCGAGCGGGCCTTGCGCATAGCCGCCGACATTTGCGTTTACACCAACCACCAACGCAGCATTGAGGTCCTTTCGGCGGAGGAAGGGGCAGCCGGCTGACTGCCGTTGCAAGCACCGCCGCAAACTTGCCGCCCCCGCCGCCGCGGCTGCCTTGGGGCGGCGCAAGAGTGATGGTTCAACAATGATGACGCCTAGGGAAATTGTTCACGAACTCGACAAGCACATCATCGGCCAGGATGCGGCCAAGCGGGCGGTGGCCATCGCCCTGCGCAATCGCTGGCGGCGGATGCAGCTTGACGAGGAGATGCGCGACGAGATCACGCCGAAGAACATTCTGATGATCGGCCCCACCGGCGTGGGCAAGACGGAGATCGCCCGCCGCCTCGCCAAGCTGGCCGGCGCCCCGTTCATCAAGGTGGAGGCCACCAAGTTCACGGAGGTGGGCTATGTGGGGCGGGATGTGGAGTCCATCGTGCGGGACTTGGCGGACGTGGCGGTCAAGCTGCGGCGCGAGGCGCAGTTGGGCAAGGTGCAGAGCCGCGCCGACGACGCCGCGGAGGACCGCATTCTCGACGCCTTGCTGCCTGCCCCGCAGAGCAAATCCCGCGAGGAGGCATCGACCGACAACGGCGCCGCCCGACAGATGTTCCGCAAGAAGCTGCGCGAAGGCGAGCTTGACGACAAGGAGGTTGAGATCGAAGTCGATGCCGCCACCGTGGGCGTGGAGATCATGGCGCCGCCGGGCATGGAGGAGATGACCCAGCAGTTGCAAAACATGTTCGCCAGCATGAGCAACAAGCGCACCCGCAGCATGCGCCTGAAAATCAAGGACGCCTACCGGCGGCTGCGGGAGCAGGAGGCCGTCAAGCTCATCAACGAAGACGAAGTGAAGGCGCAGGCCATCGACGCCGTGGAGCAGACCGGCATCGTCTTCTTGGACGAACTGGACAAGGTCACCCGGCGCAGCGAAACCCTGGGCGCGGACGTCTCCCGGGAAGGCGTGCAAAGGGACCTGCTGCCGCTGATCGAAGGCTGCACCGTCTCCACCCGGTACGGCATGGTGCGCACCGACCACATCCTGTTCATCGCCTCCGGCGCCTTTCATCTGTCCAAGCCTTCGGACCTGATCCCCGAACTGCAAGGCCGCCTGCCCATTCGGGTGGAGCTTAGCGCGTTGACGCCGCAGGACTTTCAACGCATTCTGGTGGAACCGGACGCCTCCCTCACCGAGCAGTACCAAGCGTTGCTGGCCACCGAGGGCTTGGCGATCGAATTTGAGAAAGCCGGCTTGGTGCGCATCGCGGAGCTTGCCTGGCGGGTCAACGAGACCACGGAGAACATCGGCGCAAGGCGCCTGCACACCGTCATGGAGCGGCTGCTTGATGAAGTCTCCTTCACCGCCGGGGCCGGCGGGGAAAATCCCTCCGTCACCATAGACGCCGAATACGTTGACGGCCACTTGGAGGACCTGGTGAAGGATCAGGACCTTTCGAGGTACATTCTGTGAGCCTCGACGCGTCGCCAGCGCCTTGATGCGGCGCCAAGCCGGCCGCCAGCGCTCCGCCGGGCAACTGAACATGCGCCCGCAAAGCATCACCTACCGCAAGGCCCCGCGCCTGCTGCGCCTGGAGTTTGAGGACGGCGCCGCCGAGCTGCCGGCGGAGCTGCTGCGGGTGTACTCCCCGTCGGCGGAGGTGCGCGGCCACGGCGCCGACGAGCGGCGCCTGCAGACCGGCAAGAAGCAGGTGCGCATCACCGCCATCGAACCGGTGGGCAACTACGGCGTTCGCCTGCAGTTCGACGACGGCCACGACACCGGCATCTACGCATGGAGCCACCTGCGCGACCTAGCGGACAACCAGGACCGCTACTGGCGGGACTACTTGGCCGAGCTGCAGGCCGCCAACGCCTCCCGGCTGCCGACAATCCCCGTGCGGCAGTTCACGCCCAAGCCATAAGCCTAGCTCGCTTGCCTGCCTCGGGGTTGCCAGCCAGTGCCGTAAGTGCCGTAAGTAAGTGAGTGAGTCTAGACAGGCAATGCCGTGCCGTTCAAGGCGACATGACGCCGTGAAAAACCCAGGGCGCACCGCGCCGCACCGCCAAAAAGCGCAAAAAAACCACAGCGCAAGTCCCTCAGCGCATGAGCATTGTCTAGAGGCGGCTAAGTAGTGTAGGCTTGCCCACTCACAAATGAACCCTTACTTGGGGTTTGAGCGAGGCGATCTCTTGTCCGACATGGGAAAAAACCTGTTGCTGTGGCTGATCATCGCCGCCGTGCTGCTGACGGTGTTCAACAACTTCAGCGTCAGGCCGGGGCCGGAGCAGATCAGCTACTCCAAGTTCATCGAACTGGTGCGCATGGATGAAGTCCACAGAGTCACCATCGACGGCTTAGTGATCATCGGCGCCCGCAAGTCGGGGGACGAGTTCCGCGTCATCCGCCCGGATTTGTACGATCAGAAGCTGCTCGACGACCTCTACAACCATAGAGTCGAGATCGTCGGCAAGGAGCCGGAAAAACAGAGCTTCTGGGCGCAGCTTCTGATAGCCAGCTTCCCCATCCTCATCATCATCGGCGTGTTCCTGCTGTTCATGCGGCAAATGCAGGGCGGCGCCGGAGGGCGGGGCGGCCCCTTGGCGTTCGGCAAGAGCAAGGCTCGGCTGCTGTCCGAGGACCAGATCAAGACCACCTTCGCCGACGTGGCCGGCGTCGATGAAGCGAAGGAGGACGTGCAGGAGCTAGTGGAGTTCCTGCGCGACCCAGGCAAGTTCCAGCGCTTGGGCGGGCGCATTCCTCGGGGCATACTGATGGTGGGGCAACCGGGCACCGGCAAGACCCTGCTGGCCAAGGCCATCGCCGGCGAAGCCAAGGTGCCCTTCTTCTCCATTTCCGGCTCCGACTTCGTGGAGATGTTCGTCGGCGTCGGCGCCTCCAGAGTGCGCGACATGTTTCAGCAGGCGAAGAAGCAATCGCCCTGCATCATCTTCATTGACGAAATCGACGCCGTGGGCCGGCATCGGGGCGCCGGGCTGGGCGGCGGCCATGACGAGCGTGAGCAAACCTTGAACCAGTTGCTGGTGGAAATGGACGGCTTCGAGCTGAACGACGGCATCATCGTCATCGCCGCCACCAACCGCCCCGACGTTCTGGACCCGGCGCTGCTGCGGCCCGGGCGCTTTGACCGGCAAGTGGTGGTGAGCCTGCCGGACATCCGCGGCCGCGAGCAAATCCTCAAAGTCCACATGCGCAAGGTGCCGCTGGCGGAGGACGTGGAGGCCAGCATCATCGCCCGCGGAACGCCGGGCTTCTCCGGCGCAGATCTGGCCAATTTGGTGAATGAAGCGGCGCTGTTCGCGGCGCGCGCCGGCAAGCGCCTAGTGGAAATGGTGGAGTTCGAGGCGGCCAAGGACAAGATCATGATGGGCGCTGAGCGGCGCTCCATGGTCATGTCGGACGAGGAGAAGCGCAACACCGCCTACCATGAAGCGGGTCACGCCATCGTCGGCCGGCTGGTGCCGGGCCATGATCCGGTGTACAAAGTGACCATCATTCCCCGGGGGCGGGCGCTGGGCTTGACCATGTTCCTGCCGGAGGAGGACCGCTACAGCCTCAGCCGGCGCAGCCTCAAGGCGCAAATTTGCGGCCTGTTCGGCGGGCGCATCGCCGAAGAGATGTTCCTCGGTGCGGACATGGTGACCACCGGCGCCGCCAACGACATAGAGCGGGCCACCGGGCTGGCGCGCAACATGGTCACCAAGTGGGGCCTGTCGCCGAAACTCGGCCCCCTCATGTATGACGAGGACGACGGGGAAGTGTTTCTCGGCATGTCCGCCGGGGTCAAGCCGAAGCCCCATTCGCAGCAAACCGCGCAAAGCATCGATGAGGAAGTGCGCAGAATCATTGACGAATGCTATGCGGAGGCCAAGCGCCTGCTCACCGAAAACGAGGACAAGCTGCATCTGATGGCGGACGCCTTGATCGAGTTCGAAACCTTGCTGCCGGAGCAAATAGAGGACATCATGGCCGGCGCGAAGCCGCGGGCGCCCAATCCGCCGAAGGCGGACAAGGGCAGCCAGTCCGACGCCTCCGAGGCGCCCATTGGCGGCCCTGCCGAGGAACTCTAGGCGCTTGCGTCAAGGTCTTCCTGCTTGCCGCTCCCGCCCAGGCTCTGCGTTCTTTGCAGCGAAGACGCCGACGGCCTTAAGCCATTGCGGGCGCCCGAGGTGAAGCCCGCCGCAAAACCAGCAAAATCCTTGCCGCTCGGCGGCGGAGGCGCTGGCGCGGGAAAAAGCTATTTCGGCACGGACGGCGTTCGCGGCACCGTTGGCCGCTTCCCGATGACGGCGGACTTCTGCCTTCGCCTAGGCTGGGCGATCGGCAAGATGTTCACCCGCCGCGGCAACGGGCAGATTTTGATCGGCAAGGACACCAGGGTCTCCGGCTACATGCTGGAGTCCGCACTGGAGTCCGGCCTGCTGTCCGCCGGCGCTGACGTCGGCCTCACCGGGCCGATGCCGACGCCGGCCGTGGCCTACCTGACCCGCACCCTCCGCGCCGCCGCCGGCATCGTCATCAGCGCATCGCACAACCCTTACCAGGACAACGGCATCAAGGTTTTCGACGGCAACGGCAACAAGCTCGACGATGCGCTGGAAGGGGAGATCGAAAGCCAGCTGAACTTGGAGATGACAGGCGCGGCGTCGGACGAGCTGGGCAAGGCGGTGCGGATTGACGACGTGGCCGGGCGCTACATCGAGTTCTGCAAGGCCACCGTGCCCCGAGGGTTCCGGCTGCAAAGGCTGCACATCCTGTTGGACTGCGCCCACGGCGCAACCTATCATGTTGCTCCCGGCGTGTTCGAGGAGCTTGGCGCCCGAATCACGCTCATCGGCGCCTCCCCCAACGGCTTCAACATCAATCAAAACCGCGGCGCATCCCATCCGGAGCAATTGTCGAGCCAAGTTGACGCCCATGACGCCGACTTGGGCATCGCCTTTGACGGCGATGGAGACCGGGTCATCATGGTGGACCACAAGGGGGAAATCGTCGATGGGGACGAGCTGCTGTACCTGATCGCCAGCCAGCGGCAGCGCCAAGGCAACCTGAACGGCGGCGTCGTCGGCACCGTCATGTCCAACATGGGCTTGGAGCGCGGCCTGCAGAGGCTGCAAATTCCATTTCTCCGCTCCAAGGTGGGCGACCGCTATGTGCTGGAGCTCCTGCGGCGAAAGAACTGGATGCTCGGCGGAGAGTCGTCCGGGCACATCCTCTGCCTCGACCTGACCACCACCGGCGACGGCATCGTGGCGGCGCTGCAGGCGCTCACGCTGATGGTGGACTCCGGCAAAACGCTGCACGAACTCAAAGGGGGCATCACCAAGCTGCCGCAGGTCTCCATCAACGTGGACCTGAACGGCGCCTCGTCGTCGGAAGTCTTCGGCCGGGCCGCCCAGGCTTGGGAACGCAAGGCGAAGGCCCTCGGCGACCGTTTCCGCGTCCTCATCCGCCCCTCCGGCACCGAGCCCGTGGTGCGGGTCACCGTGGAGGGCGAAAACCGCCTTGAGGCGGCCGGCGTCGCCGAAGACTTCGCCGGCATGGTCAAGCGGGCCATGTAGTTGGGGCAAACGCCCAAGGGAAACTACGCGGCCTCGAACTGCATGTGGATTTCCTCCAACGCGCGCAGCCACATGCCGCGTCGGTGGCGGTAGTCGTTTTTGCCGGGCGCCGGGCGGATGTTCCTGAGCCGCTGCAAGAGGATTTCCCAAGCCCAGGTTTGCTCCAAGCGGCTCAGGGTGGCGCCGGGGCATACATGCTCCCCAATGCCGAAGGCGAGGTGCCGGCCAGGGTTTCTGCGCTCAAGGTCCGGCCGTGCGGGGCGGGGATAGCGCTCCGGGTCCCGGTTGCCGGCGCCGTAGCGAATGGCCAGGGTGGCGCCCTTCGGCACCTTGACGCCGCCGATCTCCGAGTCTTCGGTGACGAATCGGTACAGGCCCTGAGTTGGGGATTCAATGCGCAGGGCCTCCTCCACGAAGGGCTTGATCTTGGCGGAGTCCGTCTTCAATTGGCGGTAAACGTCCGGGTGCTGGAACAAGAGCATCAGCGCGTTGGAGAGCGCGAAAGTGGTGGTTTCATTGCCGCCGATCAACAGATGATCGACAATGCCGATGATCTCCGTGTCCGTCAGCGGACGGCGGCGGCCTTCGTCCACATCCTCCACTTCAATGCGCACCAAGCGGCTGATGATGTCGTCCCTTGGCTGCCGGCGCTTGTCCTGCATGGCGTTAAAGATGTAGTGCTGCAGCTCGATGTGCTCCCGCACCGCCTGCATTTCCTGCTCCAGGCTGAGCCCCCTGGAGAACGGCAGCACCCAAGCCGAGGACCACTTCTTCAATTGCGGCAGGTCCATGCGCGGAAAGCCCAGCAGTTCGGAGATGACGATCATCGGCAGGGGTTCGGCGAAGGCGTCTATGAACTCGATTTCGCCGGCTTCCACCCAGCCGTCGATGAGTTCGTTGATGGCGGTGCGGATGAAACCCTCCCGCGCCCTGATGGCGGAGGCGGTAAGGGCTGGGTCAACCAAGGCGCGGTAGTGGGCGTGCTTGGGCAGGTTTTCACCCAATGGCGTGTAGCGGGGCCAGCCCTCCTTGGCGTAAAGCGCCCGAGCTTCGGCGTGGGTGATGAGCGGCTCGGTGGTCTGCACGTCCGGCCCAGCGGTGAAGGTGCGCGGCCGGCGCAGCACGTATTCGATGTCTTCATAGCGGGTCAGGACATACATGCCTAGCTGCGGCATGAAGTAAACCGGCGCTTCCTGGCGCAGCACGTCGTAGGCTGCAAACCAGTTCTCCTGAACGCACGGGTCCATGAAGTCGATTTCGGCGGCGGCGGCGAACGGGCAAGCGCCAACCCCTGCCTGCGCTGCAACGGGGTTCATGATTCCTCCCTAGCCTTCGAGCCGATGCCGAGGCGCTCCCCCGGCGCCGCGGCGGGCCGCAACCTGCCTGCCGGCGCCCAAATTGCGCCAACCGGCGCTAAGGCCGGCCCTATTAGGTTTTCTTGGCCTTGCTGAGCACGATGTGGCGAGTGCCGGTGTTGCCGCGCCAGCCGCTTACCCCAGCAGGAATTTTTTGGATTTTTTTGCCCGCAGCCAGAAATGCCTGAACATCCTCCGCTATGGTTTTGCGGGCATCCGCCGATGAGAGAAGGGATTGACGTTTTGTTTTTGCCATGTTGCAACCGTTGTCTTGTTGTTCTAGGCGCTGCCAGCGCCTCCGTTCGCTTGCCGGTGCGCCTGAGCGCTGGGCATTCGCGCCGCATGGTAGCAGAGCCGGGCGCAAAGGCCAAATTTTTTTGACAAAGCCAGGATATTGGTCGATTCTTGGGGGCGGAGAGAGCTGGGCGCGGCATTCGGGCGGCCCTAAGGCCGAGCTTGCCCCCTTGGCTTTGGCCAGTGGCGGCTGCGCCGGACTGAACGGCTGCCGCCAATGAGGTGCGCGATGTCCAAAGAAGCGTTTAGGTGGTCCAGCGCGAAAGTGCTGTTCGAGATGTTGTTGGGCGAAAAATACCAACTCAGCCGAGTAATCCACAACCACAAAAGCGTTGCGCACGAATGCCTTCTGCCGCCGGACGTCGGCACCGGGCGGATCGAATTCGTGCATGTCAATCGAAATCTTAAGGTGGTCATTCTCGATTGCACATGGCACTGCAAGAAGATGATTCGAATTGCAGACGGAGGCTGGATTCGTTTTAATTTCAACAAGGTTACTGATGTTGAATTAGCCACCAGCGGCGCCAATGCGTCGCAACTTGCGCTGTCATCATGGAACGTCATCAACATTCCCAGCGGCGTCTGTTCCATAGAACGTGTCAAGGCAGGCGCCAAGACCACCTTTGTAACGGCCATATGCAGCCCGGAATACGTCTCCCGAATTTCCGGGATTCCACAAGACAATTTGCCCAAGCCTCTGCAAACACTGCATGATGAGGATCACTGCGATTCAATGCTCGCGCCCTTTGAATTGACTAAACAGATGATTTTGACCACGCAACAGGTGATTCACGCCGACATCGATTCGGGGCTTAGAGTTTCATTCATTGCGGCAAAGGCGAATGAGCTCATCTGCCTTTCCCTGCATCATTTGCTTGCGCAAAACGTTGAATATCCCAAAAGCTTCATAAAACTTACCGAGTCAGACAAGGAAAAGATTCGGCGGGCCAAGGTTTATCTCGACGGGGCCTTTCACGATCCGCCTTCCATTGAAGAGCTTGCGCAGCAGGTGGGAATCAACAGAAACAAGCTGTTTTACGGGTTCAAGTCCCTGTCCGGCCGCACCGTTTCCAAATACCTTCAGGAACTAAGGCTGAAGAAGGGCTATGAGCTGCTCCTCAAATCGGAAACGAACATCGGCGAGATCGCCGACCGCGTGGGCTTCAAGCATCAGTGCAACTTCTCCACTGCCTTCAGGCATTTTTTCGGGGTCACGCCGAATTCACTGCGTTTGCAGGCCCACCAACGTTGATTGGGGACGGCCGCCTATAAGCAGCGGGCTAGACGGCCGGCCCCATCAGCATGACCACGATCAACAAAGCGCACAGCATCATGACGGCGAAGGCGTAGAAGACCAAGCTCTCGCGGCGGGCGGAGCGAAGCAGGAACTGCTCCACCTGCTCCGGCTCACGGGCGGTCATGGCGCTGGTCAGGCGATAGCGGGTGACGCCATCGCGCTTGGGCAGCCGCACGAAAAGCTCCGGGGTGCGCTCCAACAGCCTTAAGACGTCGGCGAAGGCGATGCCCGTAAGCCGGGAGATTTGCGTCGGGTGAAGCCCCTTGCCGGGATGGTTGAGGAAGCAGCGGTACAGTTCAAACAGCCGCCGGACCTTGCCGCGGAACCGAAAGCTAAGTGGGATGAGGCTGAACATGCCGGCCTAGAATAGGTTCCTAGCCGCCACAACGCAACGCCTCGGCGCCGGATGGCCTTCAATTGTGAGGCTCGGGTTTGCCGGGTCAAGCGCATCCGCCAAGGATTGAAACCACATCCAAGGGGTTGTGCGCTGCTCATCAGCAGTGGTGGCGCTGACATCGACCACGCGCACCTCCCGAAAACCGGCCTGCGCCAGCCAATCGACCAAGCCGCCGGGCGTTGGAATGACCCGAACGTTGCCCATGCGGGCGTAGCGGCCGGGCGGGCGCAAGGCCCCCCGGCCTTCGACCACAAGGCTTTCGAGCACCGCTTGGCCGCCGGGCTTCAGGCAGCGGCGCAACCGCTCAAGATGCCGCCAAGGAGATCTTTGATGGTAAATCACCCCCATGCTGAAAACGGCGTCGAACCTCTCCTTGGCCAGCTCCCGAGGCAGGTCGTCAAACCGCAGCGGCAGCACCCAGTTGCGGCGGCTGCGGACGAAATGGTTGACCGCCTGATGCTGCATGTGGGAAAGCACCGAGGAGTCCACGCCAACCACCAGCTCCGCTCCCGCCGCCAGCATCCGCCAACCGAAGTAGCCGTTGCCGCAGCCCACGTCCAACACCCGGCAGCCGCCGAGCTCGACAACCGGCGCCACCCGCCGCCACTTCAGGCCGGAACGCCACTCGGACTCCACGCGCACGCCGAATAGGGAGAACGGCCCTTTGCGCCACGGATGCAGGGCTTCGAGCGCTTCGCGCAGCAATGCCCGTTCGCCGGCGGGCAACTCACCATCCACCGCAACCCAGTCGCCAACGTTCAGGCGCACCCCGGCGGCGGGCGCCGCGGCGTCATCCGAGACGGTTCGCCCTTTGCTTTCCGCCAAGCCGCCGGCGGCGAGGGGCAAACGCCCTGAACTCCATGCTGCGCCTCCAGGTTGGGGCAGGCGGTTGAGCGCCGCTTGCCAGCGGCCAAAGTCGCCATGAACGCGCAAATTGCGCAGCAGGGCCTGGTCGAGCGCCGACCAGTCCGGCAGCGCGTCATACAGGGCGGCAAAGCGGTCATCCGGCATGGGACCCAAGCCTCATGGCCATTGGCTAGCGGCGCGGCGGCGCCATTCCTTGGGCGGCCATGTTAGCGGCTGGCGAACGAACGCAGTCATTGCGAAGTGCTAAACTGCCGCTTGTTCAGGCCGCATGGCTAAGTTGACGGTTGACCATGGACACCGAATCGTTCAGCAATCCGGACCTCTACATCAATCGGGAGCTCTCGCTGCTGCAGTTCCACTGGCGGGTGCTGGCCCAAGCCAAGGCGGAAACGCCGCCGCTGCTTGAACGGCTGCGCTTTCTCTGCATCTCCAGCTCCTTGCTGGACGAGTTTTTTGAAATACGGGTCTCCGGCCTCAAGCAGCAGCAAGCCTACGGCGCCGTGCAGCGCGGCCCGGACAACCTTTCGCCTTCGGAGCAATTGCGGCGCATCGCCCAGGCCGCTCGAACGATCATAGACGAGCAGTATGCAGTGCTGAACGAAGTGCTGCTGCCGGCCTTAAGCGCACAGAACATCCGCTTCATCAGCAAGGAGGAATGGAGCGACGCCCAGAGAAAGTGGATCAAGCGCTACTTCAATCATGAACTGGCGCCCATCATGAGCCCCATCGGCCTGGACCCGGCCCATCCATTCCCGGACCCCCTGAACAAGAGCCTGGCGTTCATCGTCAACCTCAAAGGCAAGGACGCCTTTGGCCGCAACAGCGGCAAGGCCATCGTCCAAGCGCCCCGGGCCTTGCCCCGGGTGGTGCGGCTGCCGGAGTCCTGCGCCGAAGGGCCGAACGACTTCGTCCTGCTTTCGTCGATCATCGATGCGCACATGGACGAACTGTTCCCCGGCATGGAGGCCACCGGCGTCTATCAGTTCCGGGTTACGCGCAACAGCGACCTCTTTGTGGACGAAGAGGAGGTGGACGACCTGTTGCGGGCGTTGGAGGGAGAGCTCCCGTCGCGCCGCTACGGCGATGCGGTGCGCCTGGAAGTGGCCCAGGATTGCCCGGAGGAGCTCGAAGCCTTTCTGACGGCGCAGTTTCACCTGTCCGCGGACGACCTTTACCGCTGCAACGGGCCGGTGAACCTGATGCGCCTAGCCGCTGTGCCGGACTTGGTGGACCGCCCGGACCTCAAGTATCCAGGGTTCATGCCGGCGGTGCCGGAGCGCATTCGCCGCGCCAACGACATGTTTGAGGCCATCGCCGCCGGGGACATTCTGCTCCACCATCCCTTTGAATCCTTTGCGCCGGTCTTGGAGTTCCTGCGCCAAGCCGCCAAGGACCCGCAAGTGCTGTCCATCCGCCAGACGCTCTATCGGACCGGCACTCAGTCGGCGGTGGTGGAGGCGCTCACCGACGCCGCCTCCAACGGCAAGGAGGTGGCGGTGGTCATTGAACTGCGGGCGCGCTTCGACGAGGCGGCCAACATAGAACTCGCCAACCACTTGCAAAGCGCCGGCGCCCAAGTGATTTACGGCGTTGTCGGGCATAAGACCCATGCCAAAATGAGCATGGTGATAAGACGCGAAGGCCGCGTCCTGAAGCGCTACGTTCACCTCAGCACGGGCAACTACCACACACGCACGGCCCGGTTGTACACGGACTACGGCCTGTTCACCTGCAACGAAGCGGTGGGCAACGACGTGCAGAAGGTGTTCCAGCAATTGACGGCCATGGGCCGGGCCGGGCGGCTGAAAATGCTGCTGCAATCGCCGTTCACCCTGCACAAATCCATGCTGGACTTCATAGATGCGGAGGCGGAGAACGCCCGCCTCGGCAAGCCGGCCCGGGTGATGGCGAAAATGAACTCGCTGGTGGAGCCGCACGTCATCCAAGCGCTCTACAAGGCCAGCCAAGCGGGCGTCAAGGTGGATTTGATCGTGCGCGGCATCTGCGCCCTGCGGCCCGGGGTGCCAAGCGTTTCCGAGAACATTCGCGTGCGCTCCATCGTCGGCCGGTTTCTGGAGCACACCAGGGTGTTCTATTTCGAGAACAACGGCGAACCCAAGGTTTACCTTTCCAGCGCGGACTGGATGGGGCGCAACTTCTTCAACCGCGTGGAGATTTGCTTCCCGGTGGAAGGCGAAAGCCTAAAGCGGCGCGTGGTGGCGGAATCCTTCGACAACTACCTAAAGGACAATTGCCAAGCCTGGGAACTGCAAAGCGACGGAGCCTACCAAGCCGCCGCCAGCCCAGCCGGCAAACGCAGAAACGCCCAGGAGTCCTTGCTGACGGCGCTTGCCGCCGGCTAAACCCGCCGCCGCCGCCGAGAGCCATGCGCAGGCATCGCCGGCGCAACTAACAGATCCTAACCTTCAAGCCGACCGGCGAGTCGGCTAGGTATTGGGCTTCCTCCTGCAAATCCAGCTTGGTCAAGGGATGCTTGTCCAGCCAGTCCTTCGGCAACTTCAGCTTGATGTGGCCATCCCTCGCAACGGCGGCTATGTGCGGCAAGGGCGCGGTGCTGCGGCTGCGGTGCAGGACCACGGCAAGGCGCAGCAGCGCGGACAGGCGGAGGATGCGGCCGGCCGCGGAGACGGGGATGTCCTCAAAGGCGAACTTGCGCCGGTGCAGGCGCACTAGGCTGGCAAGCTGGCTCTGGTCGGGACGGGAGAAGCCCGGCAAGTCCATGTGCGCCAGCAAGTAGCCGCCATGCTTGTGGTATTGGTTGTGGGCGATGTCCATGCCGATCTCGTGCAAATCCGCCGCCCAGGCCAGCAGCAGGCGATCCTCCGGCGACTGCAGGCCCCAGGCGGCGGCCACTTGCGCATGCAGGCTCAAGGCGGTGTCCCGCACTCGCTTGGCGTGCGGCTCCTCAATGTGGTAGCGGCTCATCAGGTTGCGCACGCTTTGCTCGCGGATGTCCTGATGGTGCGCCCGCCCGAGCAGGTCGTAGAGCAGCCCCTCGCGCAGCGCTCCATCGCTGACTTGCAGGCTTTGCAGGCCTAAAGACTCAATCAGCGCGGTCACCAAGGCCACGCCCCCGGGAAACACGGCGCGACGCTCCGGCGGCAGGCCGGGCAGATGCAGCCGCTCCAAGCGGCCGGCGTCGATCATGCGGTCGATGATCTCCTGCACACCGGCCGGCCCGATGTGCTTGAGGTCCTTGCAGCTTAGGCTCGTCAAGACGCTCTGCACCGCCAGCATGGTGCCGGAGGCGCCGATGGCCACGTCCCAGCCGGCCTTCCTGTACTGAGCGCTGACGCCCTCCAGCTCCTTCAAGCCCTCGTTGACGGCCGTCTTGAAGGCTTGCTTGGTCAGTGCGCCGGACTCAAAGCATTTGTTGCTCACCGAAACGCAGCCCATGTACAGGCTCTCCATGATCTCCGGGCGAAAGCGCCGGCCCAAGATCAACTCCGTGCTGCCGCCGCCGACGTCTATGACCAGCCGCCTATCGTGGCTGTCCTCCAAGGCATGGGAAACGCCAAGATAGATGAGCCTGGCCTCCTCCCGCCCGGAGATGATTTCCACCCGATGCCCGAGCATCCGCTCGGCTGCCGCAATGAAGGCGTCCGCGTCGCGCGCCTTGCGCAGGGCGTTGGTGCCGACGATGCGCACGTTCTCGTCGCGCAGGTGCCTTAGGCGTTGCCCAAACCGCTCCAAGCACTCCAAGGCGCGGCGCTTGGCGGCGGCGGCTAGGGATTGGCTGCCATCCAAACCCTCGCCAAGGCGCACCATCTCCTTGATCTTATCGACGGTTTGCAGGCGTCCCTTGGTTTGTTGCGCAACGATGAGATGGAAGCTGTTGGAGCCCAAGTCCAAGGCGGCAAGCTGGTCGGAAAGGCCGGAAACCGCTTCAGGCATGATTTGTTCGCGCCCCCTGCATGGCCCCCGAGGCGCTAGTCCGGCAGCCCCAACACCCTTTTGGCGATCACGTTCAACTGGATCTCACTGGTGCCCCCCTCAATGGAGTTGGCCTTGGAGCGCAGCCATTGCCGGGCGGTGCCGAGCTCCTGCTCCGCAAACTCCGCGCCGCTCCAGCCCAAGCCGGCGGTGCCCATGGCCTGCAGCATGAGCTCGTATTTGCGCTTGTTCTGTTCGGTGCCGAAGTATTTGAACATGGAGGCCAAATGACCATTGCCGACGCCGGCCTTGGCCTCCTCCCAGCTTCTCGCCAGGGTGAGTTGGAAGGCGCGGTCGTTCATGCGGTGGGCGCAGAGGTCGTGCCGCAACGCTCGGTCGTCAATGCGCCCGTCCCGTTCGCCGACATACTGCTTGGCGACGTTCTCCAGCTTGCGCCCGCTGCCGCCTACGGCGGAGTTGCCGCCGATGCCGGCGACCATGTTGCGCTCATGCTGCAGCAGGCGTTTGGCGATGGTCCAGCCTTGGTTGACTTGGCCCACCAAGTTGCCCTTGGGCACCCGCACATTGTCGAAGAAGGTCTGGCAGAAGGGCGAGGCGCCGCTGATGAGCTCGATGGGCGCAGTGGTCACCCCCGGGGACTCCATGTCGAACAGCAGAAAGCTGATGCCTTGGTGCTTGGGCGCCTTCGGATCCGTTCGCACCAGGCAGAAGATCCAGTCCGCTTGGTCGGCGTAGGAGGTCCATATCTTCGCGCCGTTGACCAAGTAGCAGTCCCCTAGGTCCTCCGCCTTGGTTTGCAGCGCCGCCAAGTCGGAGCCGTAGCCGGGCTCCGAATAGCCCTGGCACCAGCGAATCTCGCCGCGCACGATCTTCGGCAGGTGCTCCTGCTTCTGCGCTTCGCTGGCGAACTCCAGCAGCGCCGGGCCGAGCATCCATACGCCGAAGCTGTTCAGCGGCGTGCGCGCTTTGATGCGCATCATTTCCTGCTGCAATACGCGCTCCTCCTGAAAGTTCAGCCCGCCGCCGCCGTAGGCCGTAGGCCAGCTCGCTGCGGTCCAGCCTCGTTCGGCCATGCGCCGCAGCCAGATTTCGGAGTCCGGATTCTTGAACCGTTCGCGCCGGCCGCCCCAGACCACCTCGTCATCCGGCGTCGGCGTGCGCATGGAGGGCGGGCAGTTCGCCTCCAGCCAAGCCCGAGTCTCAGTGCGAAAATCCTCCAGTTCAGACACCGCAAGCAACCTCAT
The DNA here is from genome assembly GCA_965200465.1 of Candidatus Azophilus sp. Lineage (GTDB taxonomy): Bacteria > Pseudomonadota > Gammaproteobacteria > Pseudomonadales > Azotimanducaceae > Azophilus. The sequence goes on from OZ241358.1 coordinate 2,371,136, forward strand.
CAAACCATTTGCCGCGCATTGTAGTGCGCCGGGGCGCAAAGCACTATGCGCCGGCCGCCGCAAAAAAGCGCATCAAGGCCACCCCGCCGGTTCGGAACGCCCCAATTGGTGGGGGGGCGCATACAGGGTATATTGGCCGCTCCACTCGCAAGGGAGGCTTAGATGGCGCAGATCGACCAGCTGGAATTCCGCAACACGCTTGGCCAATTCGCCACGGGAGTGGTGGTGGCCACCGGCTGCTTGGAGGGCGAGCCGGCCGGCTTTGCGGCGCAGTCCTTCGCCTCCGTGTCCTTGGACCCGCCATTGGTGATGCTGTGCCCGTCCAAGAGCAGTGAAAGTTGGCCGAAACTCCGCGAAAGCGGCAATTTCTGCATCAACATCCTAGGGGAGGACCAACAAGGCGTCTCCGACCTGTTTGCACAAACCGGCATCGACAAGTTCAGCGAACTGAGCTGGCAGCCCGGCGCAACCGGCTCGCCGGTGCTCGTCGGCGCACTGGCCTTCATCGACTGCGAACTGGCCGAGGAGCACGACGCCGGCGACCACAGCATCGCCATTGGCCGAGTGCGCGACTTAGGCGTCTTTGACCAAGAGCGCTCCCCGTTGCTGTTCTGCCGCGGCGCCTACGGCAAATTGGCGGCGTTCTGAACCAAGACACCGGCAATTGAACGGCGGCTTGGCGGCTGGACTTCCCCGGTTTGGCCGTCAGGCGCCCTTGAAGTTGCCGGGGCGCCGTCCGGCGACGGCGCGAATCCCCTCCTGGGCGTCCGCCGTGGCCCGCAGCCATTGCTGCTCCTTCAGTTCGTGCTCCGTGGCTTCGGCCACCGCCTTCGCCAAATCGGCCCGCATGGTGGCCCGCACGGAGGCCACCGCCAAGGGCGCGTTCTCCGCAATCTCCCGGGCCAGCGCCGCGGCCTTGCCGCGCAGGTCGTCGGCATCCACCAGCACATCCACCAAGCCGATGGCCTGCGCCTGCTCCCCGTTCAGCCGCCGCCCGCTGTAGAGCATCATTTGCGCCGCCTGCCGGCCGACCACCCGGGGCAGGGTGACGGAGATGCCGAAGCCTTGGTGGATGCCCAGCTTGACGAAGTTGGCGGCGAAGCGGGCTTGCGGGGAGGCGACCCGGAAATCCGGCACCAAGGACAGCCCCAAGCCGCCGCCGACGGCCGCGCCCTGGATGGCGCCGACAATGGGCTTCTTGTTGCCGAACAGGCGAGCGGCGGCGCGGTACAGCCGGCCTGTGGTGTTGCGGAACCCCTCCTCGGTGAAATCGCTGCTGCCCGTGCCGTCTTCCTTGCCGGTGCCGAAGTTGGCGCCGGCGCAGAACGACTTCCCTTGCGCAGCCAGCACTAGGGCCCGGCATTCCGGGTTTTCGTCCAACCTGTCGAAGGCGTCCGCGATCTGCTCGATCAAGCTGAAGTCAAAGAAGTTGTATGGCGGACGCTGGATCTCCACCGTGGCCACCTGATTTTCCAGGGTCACGGAGATGTCCGCATAATGGCCAGTGTCTGTCATTGAGAAGCCCCTTGATGTTCTGAAAGGTTTGGGAGACGGGCATGTTAGCTTAAGGTTCCGCTGCAACGCACCGGTGCGCCCGCCTGCCTCCGCTCAGGCGGGCGGCGGGGTCGATCAGTCCCCTTGTTGGCGCAGTGCGGTTGAGGAGATGTCGGCTCGGAACTCAGCCTCGCTCACGGCCAGGCACATTTCCCGCAAAGCCGGGGGCAGCTCCACTTCGGCCAAGCCCTGAAAGGCGGCGTTGAGGGTGCGCCCGAAGACTAGGAACCGCGCCTTCCGGGCCGCAAGCGCCGCCAACGCCCGGTGCAGGCCGGCTTCGCCGCCGTAGTAGCGGGGGTCCGCGATGCGGACTAGGGTGTCGACGCCAACGATGAAGGTGGCGCCGGGAAAGCGCTTCGCCTTCTCCACGAAGCTGGACAGGCGGGTGAGCCACACCGGGTGCTCGAATTGGGCCAGCCGCCGCTGGATTGCAACGTAGTCCAGAAGGGGCTTGTCGATGTTCTGCACGGAAAGCTCGAAGGCGCCGGCCAGCTTGGTCTTGGCCTCGGCTACGGCCATCATGCGCCGGTGGCCCTCGTGCAGGGGGTTGAAGGCGCCGGGAAACAGCAGCTTGCCGCATCGGTCCAATGGCGGCGCCCCCGCGCCGGCGATGTCGCCGTTCCCTGGCTGCGAAGAAAACGCCCCGCGGCGCGGGTCCACGAAAATTGCCTTGCTGGCGCCGCTGATGAGGCTGCGCCAAGGCTTGGGGGCCAGCACCCGCTCGACCCTCCCCGCCTCGCCCGCCGGCAACCCTGCTTGTGGTTGGTTGGGCGCCCTTGATTCGGCGTCCGCCGCGGCCGTGGTCGGTTTTCCCGGCGTCTCCAGCTCCAGCGCCTGCAACAGCGTCCGCCAGCAATGCTCCACCAGCGCCGCTTCCTGGGCGGGCCGCTCCCCGGCAAGCGCCAAGGCCGCATGGTGGGTTTGGGCCAGCGTTTGCACGGCGATGTGGGCACGGCAAGGGCCGCGTTTGGCGTGGTCCGTGGCCAAGCTGGCGGTGGCCGCGAAGCCGAAGAGCTGGTCTGCGGCCGGCACCGCATTCGCATCGGCGGGAAGCGCATCGGCGCCCCCAACAGCGGCTGGTTCGGCGCTGTGCGCCAGTTGCAATGCCCGTTGCAGGGCGACCATGGCCATGGCTCTAGCCGTCGCCCCGCTGCACGCCTGTTCCGGCTGGCCGCCCAGCAGTTCGGCTAAGCTAGCCGCCGCGTAGGGAACCTTGGCCTCCAGGACGGTGCGGGAGGCACCGGCCTCGCTGAGCATTTCGCTCAGGAACCCCGCACCGCCAGTCAGGTGGAACGCGCCCCGCCAAGGGCTGCGATGAAGCCGCTTGGCGCGATCACTGTTGGACTGCATGACGTATTTGGAGCGGGTTTCCCTCATGCGGCCAGAAAGGCGCGGGTTCGCGCCACGAACTCATCGAGCCGGTCATGGTGCAGCCAGTGGCCGGCGTCCTTGATGCTGGCCACTTGGACGTTCCTGAAATATTGGGTGCGCCCGTCCTCCTGCGGATTGGAAGCCCAGCTTTCCTTGCCGTGGAACAGCAGGGTGGGGCAGGTGATGCGCCCGTAAAGCTCGTTCATTTCCGCCTCGGGCAGGCCGATGGGCGGAAAGGCGCGGATGTAGTTGTCGAACTTCCAACTGTAGGTGCCGTCTTCGTTTTGGTTGCTGCCGTGGATGGTCAGATGCCGGGCTTGGGCTTCCTTAAGGTGCGGGTTCTCCGTCTGCATCCGCTCGTAGGCGTCCTCCAAGGACTTGTAGCGGCGCGGAATGCGCCCGGCGATGTGCCGCAGTTCGTCAATCCACCCATGCAGCCGCTCCGCCGGGGGCCGTTTGATGCGCTCCTCAACGAAGGCCGGCGGCGGACCCATGCCCTCTATGGACACCAGCTTGACCACCGTTTCCGGGTAGAGGCCGGCGTAAAGCAAGGAGATTGCGCCGCCCAAGGAGTGGCCGATGATGGTCACCGGCGTGTGTTGGCGCTGATGCAGCAGTTGCGCCACATCGTAAACGTAGTCCACCTGGTTGTAGCCGCCGCCGAGCAGCCACTGCGAATCCCCATGGCCGCGCAGGTCGGGCGCTATGATGTGGTGCTCGTCGCGGAACTCCTGGGCCACCCAGTCCCAGTTGCGGCAGTGGTCGCGGCCGCCGTGGACCAGCAGCATGGGCGGCGCCTCCTCGTTGCCCCAATCCACATAGTGCAGGCGCAGCCGTTGCGAGAAGTAGATGTGTGAGGTCGGTCCTTCCATGCGTCAATTCCCAATGCGGCCGGCCCGCGCATCAACCGCCGGCGGCCCAACTAAGGAAATGCTTGGATTCGCCCAGGAAATGCAGCCCAAGGCCTGAACTTAGCGGCGGGCTGCGGAATTCCCGCCGCCGCCGTCACGCAGCTTGGTGGAACACTTGGGGGCCGTCAAACCCGTCGTCCGCGCTGAAGTTGGCCCGCAGCTTCTTCAGGGCGTTCTTCTCCAACTGCCGAATCCGCTCCGCCGAAACGCCGTAGCGCTCGGCAAGGTTTGTGAGAGTGGCTTTGTCGTCCCTCAGCCAGCGCGCCGCGATGATCTCCCGGCTGCGCTCATCGAGCTTGGCGATGGCCTCGCCCAGCCTTGCTTGGGCGGTGCTGCGCCAGTCCTCCGCAGCCACCGCATCCGCCGGGTCGGCATTGCTTGCCCGCAAATACTGAGCCGGCGCATTCGCATCATCTTCGCCGCCAACGCCGTCAAAGGCGACGTCCGCAGCGGCCAAGCGGCTTTCCATGCGGGACACCTCCGCCGCCGAAACCCCAAGATCGTCCGCCACCGCCTTGGTCTCGGCGGGGTTCAACCAGGACAGGCGCTTCTTGGCGCCGCGCAGGTTGAAGAACAGCTTGCGCTGCGCCTTGGTGGTGGCGACCTTCACGATGCGCCAGTTGCGGAGGATGTACTCATGCATTTCCGCCTTGATCCAATGCACGGCGAAGGACACCAAGCGCACGCCCACTTCCGGGTTGAACCGCTTGACCGCCTTCATCAGCCCCACGTTGCCCTCTTGGATGAGATCCGCCTGCGGCAGCCCGTAGCCTTGGTAGGTCCTGGCCAAATGCACGACAAAACGGAGATGGCAGAGCACCAACCGGCGGGCCGCCTCAAGGTCGCCATGGCGGTAGAAACGCTCCGCCAAAGCCTTTTCCTCCTCCGGGGAGAGGATGGGGAAGGCGCTTATCGTCTGCACATAGCTGTCTATGTCCGCTCCTGGGGAGAGGCTTTGCAGAGAAAGCACGCTGGTTGACGTTGACATGGTGTTTTCGCCCGACATCGTTCCTTCGTTGCCGCCAATGCCGTCTTGGCCGCCGCTAAAGTTGCCGTGCGGCGGATTCTAGCACTTGCCGCCGCCGAATGCCAAACCCTGTGTACACCTCTTGGTTCACCGGCCCACAATCCGTTCATGGGGACGATTGCCAAAAAAGCAACCCCAGGAAGGGCCGCCTAACGGGGCGCAAAGGCCGCCCTGACGGCGGGGTGGACGAAGTTGCTGACATCGCCGCCGAGGGAGGCGATTTCCCGCACCAAGGTGGAGGAAATGAAGGAGCATTCCTTGGAGGTGGGCAAAAAGACGTACTCGATTTCAGGGTCCAAGGACTGATTCATCTCCGCCATCTGGAACTCATAGTCGAAGTCCGTGACGGTGCGCAGCCCACGGAGGATGAAGGTGGTGTTCTTGGAGCGCACGTAATCGACCAAGAGCGTATTGAACCCCTCCACGGAAACTCGGTCGCCAAACTCCGCCAAAACCTCTCGGCAAAGCTCAATGCGGCTCTTGAGGTGAACTTCCGGCGCCTTCTGCGAAGAAGTGCCGATGGCCAGGACCACATGGTCGAACAGGTTCAGCGCCCGCTTGACCAAATCCGTGTGGCCATTGGTGATCGGGTCGAAGGAGCCGGGGTAAACGACAACGGACATCGGGTGCCTAAGCCTTGCGGAAACCGGCCCTGATGGTATCGGCGAGGTTGCGGCTAGGCAAGAATCCGGCGCAGCAGCCCGAAGCGGTTGGCCCCGACCTTGCCGTCCCGCACGGTCGTCCAACCGCTAAGGTCCAGCGCAGCGCCGGCGCTGGTTTCGAAATAGACCAAGCCATCAGGGCGCAGCAGGCCGCCGCCGGCCAGCAAGGCCAGCACCCTGGGCAATTGCGCGGAGGAGAACGGCGGGTCGAGGAAGACGCAGTTCCAACCCGCCAGCCGCTTGCCGCCTAGGGAAATTCCCTTGCCGACCGCTTGCCGAAGAAAGGAGAGCGCCGCTTGGCGGCGCACCAACAGCCGCCGTGCGCCCAGCCTAGCGCCGTTTTCGCGCAGGGCTTGCGCCACCTGGCGGTCCGCCTCCACGAGCGTCAGGCTGCCGGCGCCCCGGGAGAGCGCCTCGAAGCCAAGCGCTCCGCTGCCGGCGAAGAGATCCAAGCAGTCCGCTCCGGCGATCGTCGGCGCCAACCAGCTGAACAGCGTCTCCCGCACCTGGGCGAGGGTTGGGCGCAGATCGTCCCGGCGCGGAAAGCTGAGCTTTCGCCCCTTCCAGAAACCGCCGATAATGCGGACTTGATTGCGCGGCATTTGCGCAACCATATCCCAAGACGCTGGGTGTTTGTAAACTGCGCACGGCAATGAAGCGCCAATGAGCGAAATCGAAGCTGAGGAGCCGGTCTGGAGGCGGCTCAAGGACGGGTTGGGCAAGACTCGCCGGCGCTTTGCCGAAGGGGTCGGCAATCTGCTGCTTGGCCAGCGCACAATCGACGAGAACACCCTGGAGGGCTTGGAAACCGCGTTGCTCATGACCGACGTGGGCGCGAACGCCACGGAGCGCATCATTGGGGAGTTGACCGCCCAAGTGCGGCGCCGGGAGCTCGGCGACGCCCAAGCCCTGCGCCAAGCCTTGGCCGCACTGTTGAAAAAGCAGCTCGAACCTTTGCAGTCGCCCTTTAGGGTGGGCGATGCGCGTCCATTCGTCGTGCTGATGGTGGGGGTCAACGGCGTCGGCAAGACCACCACCATGGGCAAGCTGGCCAAATGCCTGCAAGACCAAGGGCGGCGCGTCCTGCTCGCTGCAGGGGACACCTTTCGCGCCGCCGCGGTGGAGCAGCTTCAGCACTGGGGGGAGCGCAACGGCGTGCCGGTAATCGCCCAACGACAAGGCTCGGACAGCGCCTCCGTGGTCTATGATGCCGTGGTGGCGGCCAAGGCGCGCGGCCGCGACGTGGTGCTGGCGGACACGGCGGGGCGCTTGCAGACCAAGGCGAACCTCATGCAGGAACTCAGGAAAGTCCGGCGGGTGGTGCAGAGGCTCGATGACGCCGCCCCCCAAGAAGTGCTGCTGGTGCTTGACGCCGGCACCGGCCAGAACGCCTTAAGCCAAGTGGCGGAGTTCGACGCCGCCGTGGGCCTGACCGGTTTCGTGGTCACCAAGCTGGACGGCAGCGCCAAGGCCGGCGTCATCATCGCCGTCGCCCACCAATTGCAGCAGGCGGGTGCGCCAAAACCCATTTACTTCATCGGCGTGGGGGAAGGGCTGGACGACCTGAAGCCCTTTGACGCCAACGCTTTTGTGGATGCGCTGCTGGCGCCGGAGTAGCGGTTTGGGCCAAGTCGAATTTCATAACGTTTACAAGCGCTACCCCAACGGCTTTGAAGCGCTGAAGGACGTCTCCCTAGTCTTTGAGGAAGGCTCCATGACGTTTCTGACCGGGCATTCCGGGGCCGGCAAGACCACCTTGCTGAAGCTGCTGCTCTCCGTGGCCCGACCCACCCAAGGCCAGATTCTGGTAAACGACGTCAACATCAGCCAATTGGACTCCCGCCAACTGTGCTGCTACCGGCAAAATCTTGGCGCTGTCTTTCAAGACCACAACCTGCTGGGGGTGCGCACCGTGTTTGACAACGTGGCGCTGCCCCTGCGGGTGGCCGGCATGGGCGAGCGGGATGTGGGCCGTCGGGTGCGCGCCGCGCTGACCCGGGTGGGGCTGCTGCAAAGGGAGTCCTTGCTGCCCGGGCAACTGTCCATCGGCGAGCAGCAGAGAGTGGGCATTGCCAGGGCGGTGGTGAGCCGTCCCAAAATACTGCTGGCCGACGAGCCCACCGGGAACCTGGACCCGGAACTGTCCCGGGACATCATGGCGCTGTTCCAGCAATTCAACCATGTGGGCGCCACCGTCATCGTCGCCAGCCACGACCGCAGCCTGATCGACAGCATGGACAAACCCGTGATCGAGCTGAACCACGGGGTTTTGCTGCGGGGAGGCGCCGATGCACCGCCTCCCTCCAATGAGGCCTAGGAGCTAACCGACAGTGCGCAGCAAGCGTCCGCAAAGCCCTTGGCCGCGCCCGTCGCGCCGTTCTTCGCACTGGCAAGACCACTATCGAGTGGCCCAGGACATGCTGCAATTCACCTCCAGCCGGGTCGGCACCAGCCTCTTGGTGTGGACGCTGGTGGGCATTGCCTTGGCGCTGCCGGCGAGCCTAATGCTGACCCAGGCCAATCTATCCCGTTTGGCGGCGGACTGGGGCGGGCGTCCGGGCATTTCGGTCTATTTCGAACTGGGCGCCAAAGACGCCCCTTTGCTGGCCATGCGACTGGACCAGTTGCCGGAGGTGGAGTCCGTGGCGTTGACCGGCCAGGACGAGGCCTTAAGGGAATTCCTCCAGCACACCAACCTGCATGACGCCTTGGCGGATTTGCAGACCAACCCGCTGCCCGCCTCCCTGCGCGTGACGGTTGCGACCAGCGTCACGGCGGAGCAACTAGATGGGATGTCAGCGCGGTTGCGCAAGGAAAACGGCGTCGCCGAGGTGGTGGTGGAGCGCACCTGGCTGACGCGCATCAACGCCGCCTCCCGGCTGGCGCAGCGGCTCGGTTTGGTGCTGGGCGTTTTGTTCGGGGTCGGCACCGTGCTCATCACCGCCACCACCGTGCGCCTCGCCATAGAGGCGCAGCTCGACGAGCTCAAGGTGATGAAACTGGTCGGCGCCAGCGATGGGCAGATTCGGCGTCCCTTTCTGTATTTCGGCGCATTCTACGGGGTCGGCGGCGGACTGTTCGCGGCCATGCTGCTCAGCGTGGGCCTGCTCGCCCTGGAGACGCCCTTGCGGGGGCTGCTGGGCAGCTTTGACGAAACCCTTGAACTGCGCGGCTTCGACACCCTGTTCGTCTTGCAACTGCTGGCCATCGGCGGCGCCCTCGGCGTTGCCGGAGCGGTGCTGGCCGTGCGGCAGCGGCTGTCCCGACTGGACGTGCTCTGAACTATCGGGCGGCTTGGCAGCGCGGGCAGAACACCGTGGACCGGCCGCCAATTCGCCTTTGCTTCAAGACGGCGCCGCAACGCCGGCAGGGCTTTCCGGTTCTGCCGTAAACGTTCAGTTGCCGCCTGAAGTAACCCGGCCGGCCGTCGCCGCCCACGAAGTCCCGCAAGGTGGTGCCGCCGGCCTCCACGGCTTGATTCAGCACCCGCTTGATGGACTCCGCCAAGGCTGCGAAGCCCTTCAAGGTCACTCGACCGGCCGCCGTCGAGGGCCGAATGCCGGCCAAGAACAGGGATTCCGCCGCATAGATGTTGCCAACGCCCACGAGGACGCGGCTGTCCATGATGAAGCTCTTCACCGCCACCTTGCGGTTCTTGGCGCAATCCTTGAGATGGCGACCGGTCAGGCCGTCGCTCAGCGGCTCCACCCCCAAATGGGCCAACAGCGGATGCGCCTCGGCGGCCCCGGGCTGCCAGCGAATGCAGCCGAATCGCCTTGGGTCATTCAGGCGCAGAACTTTGCCGCCGCTGAACGTCAAATCCACATGATCGTGGCGCTGCGGCTTGGGTGCCGGCGCCGACACTAGGCGCAGGCTGCCGGACATGCCCAGATGCAGCAACAGCACGCCGGGAGGGAATTGGAACAACAGGTATTTCGCCCGTCGGTTCAGGGCCAGCAGGCGATGGCCCTTGAGCAACGCCGGAATTTCAACGGGCCAGCGCAAAGCGGGATTGCGCAGGGTCCAGCCGTCAAGGCGACGGCCCACCACATGGGCCTGCAGGCCGCGTCTGGTGGTTTCGACCTCCGGCAGTTCCGGCACAGGGGCAAAGCCCGGCGCTGGACTACTTTATTTTGGCTTCCGTGTAAAGGACATGCTTGCGAACCACCGGATCAAACTTCCTGAGCTGCAGTTTGTCCGGCGTGCGGCGCTTGTTCTTGTCCGTGGTGTAGTAATGGCCGGTGCCCGCGCTCGAAACGAGCTTGATCTTGTCCCGATTGCCCATTGAATAGCCTCCAGTCCGCAGCAGGCGGCGCTAAACCTTTTCGCCCCGCGCCCTTAGTTCGGCAAGCACCGGCTCTATGCCTTTTTTGTCGATGATGCGCATGCCCTTGGCGGAAACGCGCAGCCGCACGAAGCGCTTTTCGCCCTCCACCCAGAACCGATGGTAGTGCAGATTCGGCGCAAAACGCCGCCGCGTTTTGTTCTGCGCATGGCTAACGTTGTTCCCCGCCATGGGGCGCTTGCCGGTTATTTGGCACACTTGCGACATAGCCAAGCCCCGGACTTAAGCCAATTAACCGCCTCAACCGCCGAGCACGTCGATCCTGGAGACGAAGCAATAGGAATTGTGCTTGCGTTCGTCATCCACCCAGAGCATCGCCGAACGCCCAGTGACGAAGGCCAACTGCGCGGAGTCGTACAGCCGCCGGGCCGCCGCCTTGCTGGTGTGCTCACCGGCGCAACTGAACGTCACCCAATTGCCGGAGCAGTTCAAGCCGGTGGCCTCCATGACGGAATGCTGCAACTGCGCCATGCAGCCGCCGAAAGCGCCGTCCTCGGCCGCCAGCGTTCTGACGACGTCAGTGGTCATGCGCGCCTGCGCGGCCTGCAAAGCCGCCGGCAGCGCCAAAAGAATCAGCGCGACGCCCAGCAAGCGGGCACTGTTGAATTTGTTCATGGGCCAACCTCCTGTTGCTGTTTGCTGAGCGTTCGCCGGCATTGGCACCCTGCCCAGCATCGGGGCGAACTCTACTGCAAAAAAAGCAACTTGCAAACCAATTTTTGCCGGCCGTTCGCCGCCGTCGGCGCCGGCGGTCAAAGATAGCCTCGCTCCGCCATGGACACGGCGCCGTCATGCCCCACGACCAAGTGGTCCAGGACGCGCACGTCAAGCTCCTTGAGTATGTTCACCAAGCGCTTGGTGAGTTCGATGTCCGTGACCGAAGGCTCCGCCACGCCGGAGGGATGGTTGTGGGCGAAAATCACCGCCGCGGCGTTGCAGTCCAAAGCGGCCTTGGCCACCTCCCTAGGGAAGACGTTGGCCCGGTCCACGGAGCCGAAGAACAACTTGTCGAAACTGAGCAGGCGATGCCGGGCGTCAAGAAACAGGCAACCGAAGATCTCCCGCTCCAGCCCCGCGTACTCCGCCATCACGAACATGGAGGCTTCCTTGGTTCCGGGAAAGCTGCGCGGCTCCTTCAAGCGGCTGGCGACGTAACGGGCCATGATGGGCATGACGACCTTAAGGCTCGCCACCCTCGTGGGGCCGAGCCCCGGCCGCTTGAGCAGTTCGGCAACTGGCGCATCGAGCAAGCCGCGCATGGAGCCGTAGGCGGCCAGCAGATGGTAGCCGAGCTCCAGTGCGTCGTAGTCCGCCTGGCCGGTGCGCAGCAGCACGGCAAGAAGCTCCGCGTCGTTGAGCATGCCGTGGTCGGCGGCCAGCAGACGCTCGCGGGGACGGTCAATGATGCGTCGGTCGGTGATTTTCATTCGGTTCATCGGCCAAATTATGCTGCTAAGATGCAGGCATGACATTCGCGGGAAAGAACATTCTGCTCGGTGTGACCGGCGGAATTGCAGCCTATAAAGCTCCAATCCTTGTGCGACATTTGCGCAACGAAGGCGCTAACGTGCAGGTGGTCTTCACCCGCAGCGCCCACGAATTCGTAGCGCCCGTCACCATGCAGGCCCTTTCCGGGCGCCCCGTGCGCGACGATCTTTGGGACCGGGAAGCGGAAGGCGCGATGGGGCACATCGAATTGGCCCGCTGGGCGGACCTCGTTCTAGCGGCGCCGGCGACCGCCCATTTCATGGCCTGCTTGGCTCAGGGCCTAGCACCCGACTTGTTGACGACCCTGTGCTTGGCGACCGATGCGCCGGTCGTGCTGGCGCCGGCCATGAACCAAGCCATGTGGCGGAACCCGGCAACTCGCCGAAACGCCGCCGTCCTGGCCAAGGACGGGCGGCGCATTGTCGGCCCCGACGCCGGCGACCAAGCCTGCGGCGACAACGGGCCGGGCCGCATGGCGGAACCCGATGCGCTGCTGGCGGCCGTTCAACAAGCCTTGGCGCCGCCCTGCCTAAGGGGCCTCAAGGTGCTGGTGACGGCCGGCCCCACCCAAGAGGCATTGGATCCGGTGCGCTACCTTTCCAACCGCAGTTCCGGCAAGCAAGGCTACGCCATCGCCCAAGCGGCGGCGGCGGCCGGCGCCCAGACCACCTTGGTCTCCGGCCCATGCAGCCTACCGGCGCCGACGAACGTGGAGCGCATCGAGGTGGTCAGCGCTCAGGACATGCACGACGCGGTGATGGCCCGCGCCGCCGAGCAGGCGCTGGTGGTCGGCGTGGCCGCCGTGGCGGACTACCGGCCCGCCAGCCAGCCCCAGCAAAAGCTGAAGAAGCGCAACGGAGTGCCCATCAAGCTCGCCCTGGTGGAGAACCCGGACATCATCGCCTCGGTGGCCGCCTCGCCGCAAGCGCCTGTGGTGGTCGGCTTCGCCGCCGAAACGGAAAACGCCCTTGAACAGGCCCGCGGCAAACGCCAGCGCAAGAATCTTGACGCCATCGTCGTCAACGACGTATCCAACAAGGAAATTGGCTTCAACAGCGACCACAACGCCGCCACCCTAATCTGGGCGGACGGCGAAGCGGAGTTGCCCTACCAAAGCAAGGATGCGCTCGCCGCTGCTTTGATGCAGCGCTTGGCCGATTTGTTTTTCCCCCAAAATGCACACTAGCCTGCATGTTTGGGCTTCGCCGTTGTGACGGCCCTGCGGGGGTCGGAACTTTGACTGGATGGAGTCGAATGGCGCGGCTATCATGGCAAAAGCCTTCAGGGAGGCCCCGTAGTGCTGGAGTCTAGGATTTTCCGCGCCTACGACATCCGCGGAATAGTCGAACAAAACCTCAGCCCCGAAGTGGTTCACCATATAGGAAGGAGCTTTGCCGCTCAGGCATTGGCCAGCGGCCAAGACCGAGTCCTAACGGGGCGCGACGGGCGCTGCTCCAGTCCGGCCCTGCATGAGGCGCTCAACCAGGGGCTGATGGAAAGCGGCGTGCATGTCATCGACATCGGCTTGGTTCCCACTCCGATTCTGTATTTCGCGGCCCTCACCAGCGGGGCAACCACCGGCGTCATGGTCACCGGCAGCCACAATCCGGCGGAGTACAACGGCCTGAAAATGGTTTTGAACGGCAAGTCCCTAAAGGAAGCGGACATTCTGAACCTGCATGAGCGCATTGAGCGCCAAGACTTCATTGACGGGCAAGGCGCCGTCGTCAAGCAGGACTTCATCGCCTCCTATCTGCACAGCATCGCCGAGGACATCCACCTGCAAAAGCCGCTCAAGGCGGTGGTCGATTGCGGCAACGCCGCCGCCGGCGAGGTTGCGCCGAAGCTGTTGCGAATGCTTGGCTGCGAAGTGGTGGAGCTGTTCTGCGACATTGACGGCACCTTCCCCAATCACCACCCCGACCCGGCGGAGCCGAAGAATCTTCAAGCCCTTGTTCGGCAGGTTCAAGAAACGGGCGCTGACTGCGGGCTGGCGTTCGACGGCGACGCTGACCGCCTGGTCGTGGTCACCAACGCCGGGGACATCATTGCGCCGGATCGCCTGTTGATGTGCTTCGCCCAGGATGTCATCGGCCAAAATCCGGGCGCTAAGGTCGTCTTTGACGTCAAGTGCTGCCGGGCCTTGGGCAAACTAATCGCGGAGGCCGGCGGGCAGCCCTGCATGTGGCGCACCGGCCATTCCCACATTAAGGCCAAGCTGCGCGAGGTCGGCGCCTTGCTGGCGGGGGAGTTCAGCGGCCACATCTGCTTCGCCGACCGCTGGCTTGGCTTTGACGACGGCATTTACGCCGCCGCCCGTTTTCTGGAGTTGCTGAGCGCCGGCGGGCAAAGCGCCGAAGCGCTCTTCATGGCGATGCCGGTGAGCCTTGCCACACCGGAAATAAAAATCGAGACCACGGAAGACCACAAGTTCAAAGTCATCGAGTCCTTGGTGCAAAAAGGCGATTTCGGTCCTGGGCGGCGCACGGAGATAGACGGCCTGCGGGTGGATTATGAAGACGGCTGGGGATTGATCCGCGCCTCCAACACCAGCCCGTCGCTCACCCTGAGGTTCGAAGGCGACGGAGCAACCGCCCTGGACCGCATCCAAGGCATTTTTCGGGCGCAGCTCCGCCTGATCGATCCCAACCTAAATTTTTGCCCGGCAACATGAGCATCCCCAGCCGTGCAGCGGACAGCACCGCCCAAATACTGACGGAGGCTCTTCCCTACATCCGCAAGTTCCACGGCTGCACCATCGTGGTGAAGTACGGCGGCGCGGCCATGGTCGATGAGTTCCTGAAGATCAAGTTCGCCCGGGACTTAACGCTCATGAAGCTGGTGGGCATGAATCCCGTGGTGGTGCATGGCGGCGGCCCGCAGATCGGCGCCGTTTTGAAGAAACTGAACATCCCGACACGCTTCGTCAACGGCCTGCGGGTCACCGACGCCGCCACTATGGACGTGGTGGAGATGGTCATCGGCGGCCGGGTGAACCAGGAAATCGTGTCCCTGCTCAACCACCAAGGCGGCAAGGCGGTGGGAGTCACCGGCAAGGACGGCGGGCTGATTCGCGCCAGCCAACTCAAGCTGCCCAAGGCCGACACTGGGCTGGACGCTTCGGAGATCATCGACATCGGCCAGGTCGGCGAGGTCGATGCGGTTAACGCCAAGGTGCTGGCCACCTTGATGTGCGACGGGTTCATTCCGGTGATCGCGCCCATCGGCGCCGGGCCGGAAGGCGAGTCCTTCAACATCAACGCCGATTTGGTGGCCGGGCGGGTGGCGGAGGCGCTCAAGGCGGAGAAGCTCATTTTGCTTACGGACAGGCCGGGCATATTGGATGTGCAGGGCGCAACCCTCTCCCGCCTGTCCCCGGAGGAGGCGGACCAGCTCATCGCCGCAGGCGCCATCAGCGGCGGCATGCTGCCAAAGACGCGCTGCGCCCTTGCAGCGGTGGCCGGCGGCGTCGGCAGCGCCCAAATCATTGACGGCACCAAACCCCACGCGCTGCTGCTGGAGATCTTCACGGACGCCGGCATCGGCACCCAGATAACCGCCAAGCAGGAGGATTTTTGCTAGGGCCTACCTGTCGGCGAAGGACATGACCTCCGCCAGGCTTGCAGCTCCAACCGCCAGCATCACCAACCGATCAACGCCCAAGGCCACGCCGGCGCAGTCCGGCAAGCCGCTGGCCATGGCCGCAAGCAGCCGCTCATCCGCCGCCATGATTTCCCGGCCGGCAGCCGAACGAACGACGTTGTCCCGCGCCATGCGTTGGCGCAATTCCACGGGATCGGTCAATTCGTGGTAGCCGTTCGCCAACTCCACTCCATCCACGATGAGCTCAAAACGGGCCGCCCGCGCCTCATATCGTTTTCCCTGCGTCTCGCTCCCTTCCCCTTCGCTCCCTTCCCCTTCGCTCCCTGCCTCTTTAATCCCTTCCCCTTTATTCTCTTCCCGCAGCCGGGCTAGGGCGGCTTGCTCGGCGGGATAGTCGGTGACAAACCAGCGCCCTTCGCCCAAGCGCTCAACCGCGACGGCGAAGCGCAAGTCCAGCTCCGCCTGGTCGCTGTTCAGAGCGCCGACCAAGGACTCATAGCTGATGCGCCGGCAGTCCCCTGGGCCGAGAATGCAGTCAACCAAAGCGGCGACCTCATCCATCAGGGCCGCATCGTCAAAGCCGAGGCGATACCACTCCAGCATGGTGAACTCCTCTCGGTGCAGGCGGCCTTCCTCGCCGACCCGATAGGTTGGGCCAAGCTGGTAGATGGACGGCGCTCCAGCGGCCAGCAGGCGCTTCATGTAGTGTTCCGGTGAAGTTTGCAGGAAGGCGCCGGCGACGGTGCGCAAGGGATCGATCTGCGGCTCCGTGGTGGAGGTGAGGCCCAAGGTCGGGGTCTGCACCTCCATGACCCCGCGCTCCGCAAAAAAGCTGCGGATGTTCCCCAAGACGTCGGCCCGCGCCCGCAAAGCCGCCAAGGAGCAAGTGGGGCGCCAAGCGTGTCCGTCGTTCAATCGGCTGCCGCCAGCAAAATCATTCAAACCATCTCATCCCAGCGCCATCGCCGCCAGCCACGGGAAAACCCCAATCTTCGCTTAGGGAATCGTTTGAGGGCTGGCATTTCTTCCACCCAAGTGTTCTTTCCGCGCCTTTGGAATACGGATATTCCCACTGTCCGTGAATTTTCAAGGTTCATTTTGGATGTTCATCCCACCATCAAAGAGCGAACACGGCTTTGAGATGACCCTGATGGTTGCAGTACAGCGACGGCCCGATGCTTGGGAGCGCGGACGCCCCGCCCGCCTGCGGGAGGCCCGCGTTCCCAAGGGGCCGCCGGCGGCGGGCCGGGCGATCCATGTCTGGGGATTGGGGAGGCTTGCAGGCCATGACCCGCAACGGCGGACGTGATTCAATGCCGCCATCAACATAGGAGCCCTCGCCATGGACATCTTTCTGGATCCGTCGATCTGGGCGGCGTTCCTGACGCTTACCGCCTTGGAGATCGTGCTCGGCATCGACAACATCATCTTCATATCGATCCTGACCAACCGCCTGCCGCCGCATCAGCGGGCGAAGGGCCGCCAAATCGGCTTGGCGGCGGCCATGACCACCCGCATACTGCTACTGCTTTCCCTAGCTTGGATGATGTCGCTCACCGAGAGCCTGTTTGCGGTTTTGGGCAACGACATCTCGGCGCGGGACCTGATTCTGCTGCTTGGCGGCGCCTTCCTGATGGCCAAGGCCACCAGGGAGGTCCACAATTCCCTGGAGGGGGAGGAGCCGGGCGAGCAAGGCGCGGCGCTGCCGAGCTTCGCCGGAGTGATGGCGCAGATTGCGATCATTGACGTCGTGTTCTCCTTGGACTCCGTCATCACCGCCGTGGGGCTGGTGCAGCACGTTGAAATCATGGTCGCCGCAATCGTCATCGCCGTCGCCATCATGATGTGGGCGTCCGGGCCGATCAGCGCCTTTGTGGAAGGCCATCCGACGGTGAAGATGCTGGCCTTAAGCTTCCTCATCCTGATCGGCCTGACGCTGGTGGGCGAGGGGCTGGACTTCCACACCCCCAAGGGCTACCTCTACTTCGCCATGGCCTTCTCCTTCAGCGTGGAACTGCTCAACCTGCGGATGCAGAGGATCAGGGGCAAAACCCTGGTGCTGCGCAAGGCGCAGCTCGGGGACTTAATGCAGTGAGGCGCAGCTAAGCGCCGGAGGCACCCTAGGCCCGGCATGGCGGGGCACGGCGAGGCAAGGCAAGGTTCAATTCATTCACAGGAGGACTCAAATGCAAACGTTCAAGGCCATCGACGTCGAGACCGCCAACGCCGACCGCAGCAGCATTTGCTCTGTCGGCGTGGTCAGCGTACGGGACAGCGAAATAATCAAGCGCTGGAGCACTCTGGTCAACCCGGAGACTTGGTTCGACCCGTTCAACTCCTGCATCCACGGCATATTCGCCCGCGACGTGGCGGAAGCGCCCAAGCTGCCGGCGGTGCTGCGCTCACTGCGCGGAGTGCTGCTCGACTCCGTGCTGGTGCATCACACGGCCTTTGACCGCACGGCGTTCAGCCGGGCGCTGGAAGCCCATGAGATGGAACCCTATCCCGTCACATGGCTGGACAGCGCCGCCGTCGCACGGCGAGCATGGCCGCTCCGCTACGCACGGTCAGGATGGGGACTGGCGAACGTGGCGCACGATCTCGGCATCCGCTTCGATCACCATGTGGCAGTCGAGGACGCGAAGGCCGCTGCGCGGATAGTCCTGAAGGCATGCCAAGCGACCGAAAAGGACGTGGCCGAATGGTGCGATCTGGTCAAGGGGCCGATCATGTACCCCGAAGGCCATGAGCCGCCCAAGCGGAAGCTCAAGCCGAAGCGAAAGCCGCGGGGCGTTGTGCTCCGTGCCGAACGGCAAGGGGTTCTGGCGGACCACACCATCGTCTTCACCGGCCGCCCGGCATTGAGCGGCCGGTCAATAAGCAAGGCGGAGGCGGCTTCCTTGGCCGCCCAAGCCGGCGCTGACGTGGACGCCAACTGCACCACCCGGACCACTCTGCTGGTGGTCGGGAGCTACAAAAAGGGCGCGTTGGGGCAGAGCGCCAAAAGCTCCAAGCATCGGCGGGCGGAGGAACTGATCAGCGAAGGCTATCCAATCACGATCCTCACGCTGGAGGACTTCAATGCGCTGCTCCGATGAGGTTTCTTCTCGGCAAGAATGTTGGCCGCGGCCCAAGCGCCGGCGGTGTTGATTGACGGCCGCGGGCCAAGGGCGTCAGGATGCAGGATGCGGCTTGGCACCGCCTAGGGCGGCAGGCTATTCGCGGCGCCGGCCCTGCTTGAGCAGTTGCGTCTTTTGCCGCTGCCAGTCCCGGTCGCGGCTGGCGGCGCGCTTGTCGTGCAGCTTGCGGCCCTTGCCCAGGGCGATTTCGCACTTGACCCGGTTGTGCTTCCAGTACATGGCCGTGGCGACGCAGGCGTAGCCCTTGGCTTGGGTGGCGGCGAAGATGCGGGCTAGTTCGCGGCTGTGCAGCAGCAGCTTGCGGCGGCGCTGCGGATCCGCCGCAACATGGTTGGAGGCGCTGGCCAAGGGAGCGATGTGGGCGCCGAACAGCCAAGCCTCGCCGTCGCGCAGCAGCACATAGCTGTCCACCAATTGGGCCTTGCCGGCGCGGATGCTCTTGACTTCCCAGCCTTGCAGCGCCAAGCCGGCTTCAAAGCGCTCCTCCAGCGCATAGTCGTGGCCGGCCCGCCGATTGCGGGCAATGGTTGCCGAGGACGCCGCTCGCCGTTTGGAGGCCGCTTGGGAAGCCATCGGCCAAGTATATAGGCCCGTTAAGGATTGCGGGCCAGGATGGAGCGGGGCTATTCCGCGACTATGGCAATGGGCATCGCAACCGACACTTCCGAATGCAGTTGCAGGGTGACTTCGTAGTCCCCCAACACGCGGAAGGCGCCTGCGGAAAGGATGACCTCCCGCTTATGCACCTCCACCCCCTGCTCCGTTAAGGCTTGAGCGATTTCCTGGGCGCCCACCGACCCGTACAGCTTGCCCTCGTCCCCGGCCTTGACCACGATGGTGACGTTGGTTTCCGCAAGCTGCTTGGCCCGTTCCTCGGCCAAGGCCAGCCGGTCTTGGGCCGCCCTGGCCAACTCCGCCCGCCTTTGCTCGAACATCCGCCGGTTTTCCTCCGTGGCGCGAACCGCCTTGCCCTGCGGCAGCAGATAATTGCGGGCGAAGCCCGGCTTGACCGAAACTTCATCGCCGAGCCGGCCGAGATTGCTGATGGGTTCGAGCAAGATGACGTTCAACGGCCCGCCCTCACTTGTGTTGATCCGTGTAGGGCAACAGGGCCAGGTAGCGGGCCCGCTTGATTTCCGTGGCCAGTTGGCGCTGGAACTTGGCGCTGGCGCCGGTGATTCGGCTTGGCACGATCTTGCCGGTCTCGCCCAAAAACTGCTTCAGCAAGGCTAGGTCCTTGTAGTCCAGCTTCGCCGGGTCCGCCTTGGCGGCGAACTTCTTGTGTCGGAATCTGTGCCTCATGCGTCCTCCTCCGCTTCGGGTTCCGGCACCGCAGGAGCGGATTCCGCCGCATCCCCCGTTTCATCCGGAGTTCCTTCTTCACTGCCTTCCCCGCCGCCTTCCTCGCTATTTTCCTCGCCGCCCGCCTCGGTGAATTCTGCGGGTTCGTCGGCAGTTTCGGGAACGGCCTCCGAAGAGTCCTCGGCGGCGGCTTTCTGCGCGGCGGCCTTCCTTTGCTCTCGTTCCCGCTCCTGCTCCTTCATCTCGTCTTCGTAGATTTTCGAGTTGCCCAGCACCGGCGCCTTGCGCCGGATGACGAGATTGCGCAGCACGGCGTCATTGAACTTGAAGGCGCTTTCGAGCTCCGCCAGCCCCTGCTGGCTGATTTCGATGTTCATCAACACATAGTGCGCCTTGTGCATCTTGGCGATGGGATAGGCGAGTTGCCGCCGGCCCCAGTCCTCCAGACGATGCACCTTGCCGGCCCAGCGCTCAACGAGCCCCTGATAGCGCTCGATCATGCCATGCACCTGATCGCTCTGATCGGGATGCACCAAAAACACCACTTCGTAGTGCCGCACAGTAGTTCTCCTTCCGGTGTTGTTCCGCCTCCGCCAGCGGCCGCCCGCAGCGTGAAGCAAGGAGTTCAGCCCCGCTTTTGGGGGCGGGTGCGCAATTCTAACACGCAGGTCGTTGATGCGCGGCGCGGATCCTCATCGGCTGCGCTGCGGCTGCGCCCTTTGGCGGACGGCCTCGAACAGCAGCACGCCGGCGGCGACCGAAACGTTAAGGCTGTCCATTTCCTCCGCCATGGGGATGGACACCAGTTCGTCGCAGGTCTGACGGGTCAGGCGGCGCAGGCCAGCGCCCTCGTTGCCGACGATGCAGGCGATGTTGCGGGTGAGGTCGGCATCGCTCCAGCGGCGGGGCTGGCCGGCGTCGGCGCCGACCAGCCAGACGCCTAGGCGCTTGAGCCACTCCAAGCGGCGCACCAAGTTGCTCACCTCCACAAGGATCATCCGCTCTGCGGCGCCGGAGGCGGCCTTAAGGGCGGCCGCGTTGAGAGGGGCGCTGCGGCGTTTCGGCAGCAGCACGGCCTGAACGCCGGCGGCGGCGGCGGTGCGCAGGCAGGCGCCAAGGTTGCGCGGGTCTTGGACGCCGTCGAGCACCAAAAAGAGCTTGGGCGTCGGCCAGGCGTCGAAGTGGTCTGCAAACGCCTGTTCGCTGCGCAGGGGCAGGGCTTGGCAGGACGCCACTGCGCCCTGATGCGCCGCGCCGCCGATGCGCCGCAGCCGGCTGCCGTCGGTGAACTTGCAACACAGGTTTCGCTCCGCCGCCAAGGCCCGCAAGGCGGCAAGACGCTCATCGCGCCGGTTGCGCTGCAGCCACAGCACCCGCACCCGCTCGGGAGCGTCGCGCAGCAGCGCCTCCACCGCATGGATGCCGCTGACGTAGCTCATGGCCTTAAGGCGAATTTCTTCCGGAGCGCCCCCGTCTGCGGCGGCCGGCGCCGCGCCCCGATGGAGGAGAGTCCGCAAGCTCCAGGTTCAGGCGGCCGAGCTCCGGCTGCACCCCCACCAAGCGCACCCTGACGGCGTCTCCGAGACGGTAGCGGACTTCGGTGGTTTCGCCGACCAGATGGAAGGGAGGCACATGGCGAAAGTAGTCGCCGCCGAGAGCGGAGACGTGCAGCAGGCCCTGGATGTAGCAGCCTTCGAGTTCCGCGAACAGGCCGAACTCGGTGACGCCGGCGATCACCGCGGCGAAGGTCTCGCCGACCCTGGACGCCAAGTGGCTGCATTTGAGCCAGGCATCCACCATCCGTTCGGCGTCCTCCGCTCGCCGTTCAGCCAGCGAAGCGCTGCGGCCCAACTCGGCCAGCTCCCCTTGGCTGGCCAGCTTGTGCGGTTCGCCGTGCAGCAGAGCCTTGACGGCCCGATGCACCAGCAAGTCCGGGTAGCGCCGGATGGGCGACGTAAAGTGGGCGTAGCGGTCCAAGGCCAAGGCGAAGTGGCCCTGCTGTTGGGGCTGGTACAGCGCTCTTTGCATGGACTGCAAGGCCAGCATCTCGAACAGCCAACCGTCCGGACGCTTTTGCACCGCCCGCAGGGCCTTTTGCAGGGCCGGGGCCGTCAAGTCGTCAGGCAGGGCGGCGCCCACCATCGCAAAGGCGCTGGCCAAGGTCTCCACCTTCGCCGGGTCCGGCGGCTCATGCACCCGCAGCAGTGCGGGCGCGTTGCAGCGATGCAGGAACTCGGCGGCGCAGACGTTGGCGGCGATCATGGCTTCCTCGATCAATTGATGGGATTGCAGCCGCACCGCCGGCTTGATGGCCCGCACCGCCCCGCCGCTCAGTTCCAAGGTGCTTGCAAAGGGCTCGAAGTCCAAGGCGCCCCTTGCCTCCCGGGCTTGGCGCAAGGCCGCATAAACATCGAACAGCACCGCCAAGGACTGCGCCACCGCATCATTGGCCACTGCCCGCCGACCGCAGCGGAAAGACTCCGCCTCCGCGTAGGTCAGCCGCGCCTGGGAGCGGATCACCGCTTCGCGGAAGCGGAAGTCCCTGATTCGGCCGGCGCGGCTTACCGTCATTTCGCACACCACCGCCAAGCGGTCCTCGTCCGGGCGCAGGGAGCAGATGCCGTTGGACAGGGCCTCCGGCAGCATGGGAATGACCCGCTCCGGGAAATAGACGGAGGCGCCGCGCTCGGCGGCCAAGGCGTCCAAGGCGCTGCCGGGGGGAACATAGTGGGCCACGTCGGCGATGGCCACCAGCAGGCGCCAGCCGTTGCCGCTGCTCTGCGCATAGACCGCGTCGTCGAAGTCCCGAGCGTCGGCGCCGTCGATGGTGGCCAGCGGCAAGGAGCTGAGGTCTTCTCTTCCCGCACGGTCGTCGGGGCCGATGGATGCCGGCGCGATGCGGTCCGCTCCCCGCCACTCCGAGGGAATGCCGTAGCTGGCCACCGCAGCCCAAGTGGCGGTCTCGGCAACGGTCTCACGGCTTAGGACCTCGTCTATGCGCCCCACCGGCCCGCGCCGGTTTTGCCCGGTGACGGAGATGCGCACGATGTCGCCGTCCTGGGCGTAGCGGGAGCTGTCGCTTAGACCCACGCGAATGCGTTGCTCCGGACCTAGGGACTGCACATGGGCGCCCCGCTTGGTGGAGCGGAAAACGCCCACCAAAGGACGGGACCTCAGGGCGGCGGCGGCCTGCTGTTCTCGTTTGGGCAACGGCTGTCCTGGCAAGGGCTTCGTGCGGCCAGATTGGACGATTGGAGTTGAGAAAGCAATTTTGCGGGCTAGAAGCGCAGCCGCACCCCAAGGGAGGCGGTGCGGTCCTTGTTTGGCCTTGCTCCGTAGGGCTGGCGGCCCATGATGGCCGTCTCCCGGGTCAGGTTCTCCATCCGGGCGAAAACCGCAATGCTCTCCGTCGCCGCGTAGTCAAGGGAGGCGTCCAGAATCAGGGCGCTGTCGGTGCGCTCGAACGGCCCGCAGGAGGCGCGGGTGCAGACGGCATCGACATAGTTGACGGACACGGACAGATTCCAAGGCGCCCTCGCCAAGCCGACGGTCAGGTGCAGTTGGTGGTCGGGTATGTAGGGCAGGGGATCGCCCCGCTTGACGCTGCCGAAGAAATCCGTGTCGGCTACGTCGGTGTCGAATTCGCCGTCGATGTAGGTGTAGGCGAGGCTCACCGGCAGGCTGAAGGCCCTTTCCGGAAGCAGCTCCGCGCCGATGCGCAGTTCGAGGCCGAGCACCGTGGCCGCATCGCCGTTGAAGGCGTCGCCGATGACGCAGTCCACGCCGGACGAGGCGGTGCATTCGCCCAGCAGATTGTCGTAGTCGCTGAGGAACCAGGTGGCGGCGCCGTTGAAGCGCTCGTCCGTGAAGCGCAGCCCGGCCTCGTAGTTCAGAGCCGTTTCCTCGTTCACCCCCGGGGCGTTGGTCGGGGCCGTGAAGCCCTTGTGGACGCCGCCGAAGAAGGACAGCTTCTCGTTTAGGACATAGACCGCGCCCATGCCCGGCAGCCACACCTGAGTCTTGTTGCGGCGGCTGCTGCGGAAGTTGTCCTCCGCCCGGGAGGTCGGATCCGCGGTGTATCCGCTGCGGGTCTCCCAGCGGGTCCTCCGCTGGTCAATGCTCTCGAAGCGCACGCCCGGGGTGAGCTTCCAGTTGCCCCAGAGAATTTCGTCGATTAGGAAGAACGACCAGGCTTGAGCCTCCTGCAGGCGGTTGCCGGCGTTGCCCAGCAGCCCCTCGTCGTCCAGCCGCAGGGCGCCGCCGACCTGGCTGTAGGCGCTGTTGCGCTGCAGGCGGTCCTCCTCGTCCTCATGGTGGCGGGCGCCAAGGTTGATTTGGTGGGCAAGCGCGCCGGTGGTCGTGCGCCAAGTCAGCTGCGCTTGATAGCCCTTGGAGAAGTATTCCCTGGCGTTGGAGCGCATCTGAATGCTGCCGGGAGGAGTGTCCTGGGCGCCGTGCAGAATGGCCTGCAGTTGCGCCGGGGCCATCCCGCCCAAGGAAGACCCTTGGTTGATCGCCTGCACCACGTTGGCCCAACTGGTGCGGGAAAGGGATTGGGCGTCGTTGCTGCCGTCAAAGTCGATGCCTTCGGTCTTGAACCAGTTGCGCTCGTGCCTGTTGTCGTAGAAAGCGGCGGACAGGGCCAAGGCGTTGCTTGGCGTCCAGCGGTAACGGGCGATGACCTGCTTGTGTTCGGTTTTGATGCGGTCCAAGGCTGACAGACCGTAGCGGCGGAAGGGAGCTTCGGCGAAATCGGCGTCCGTCAGGCCAAGGTAGCTCTGCGCCGATTTCTGGTCGGCGCGTTGGTACTTCAGATCCAGGCGATGGCTGGAGCCGTCCGGCGCGTAGGCGAGCTTGACCGTGTAGTCGTCCAAGTCCAGTCCGGAATCGCCGCCCCCATCGACGTCTTGAAAGCCATCGGAACGCCACTGGTGGGTCTCCACCAAGAAGCCGAAGCCCGCTTGGTTGCGGGCGCCGTAGTGGGCGTGCAGCCGCCAGGTGGCGTCTTCGCCGCCTTCGAGCAGGGCGTAGCCGGAGGCCGCATCGGGAATGGGGGTGGAGATCATGTTCAGGGCGCCGCCGATGGTGTAGGGGCCTTGGGTGATGGCCGCCGGGCCGGTCAGCACTTCGACGGCCGACAGGCGCCCGACGGTGGGAAAGTAATAGGCGCTGGGCGCGGAATAGGGCGCTGGGGCGATAAGCACGTTGTCCTCCAGCAGAGTGATGCGCCCGCTGCGCTCCGTGGCCACGCCGCGGATGCTGATGTTGGGCCGCAGCCCGTAGCCGTCCTCCACCTGAACGGACACGCCGGGCACTTGGCGAATGATGCGCTGAATGTCGGCATGGCCAAGGCGCTGCAAGTCCTCCCGCCCAAGGTGGTAGGCGCCGCCCACCGCTTGGTCGATGGGCGCCCGTTCGCCGACGATCAACACCTCCTCGATGTAGGGGCCGGGCTCAGCCGCCGCAGGGTTGCCTAGGAGCGGAAAGGCGATTGCGCAAAGGGCTGCAAGCCGTGCGGCGGCGCTGGGTTGACGCTTTGCAGCACCAAGAACCGGGGCGGCTGGGGAATGGTTCATGGAAAAAGTTGCTCCAATTGGTGAGTGGGCGCAACTTAATACAAGTGATAACGATTATCAACTAGATTATCGAAGGCGTGGCGAAGGAGGTCCGCTTGGGGTTGGTGCCGAGGAGAGGACTTGAACCTCCACGGGGTTACCCCCACTAGCACCTGAAGCTAGCGTGTCTACCAATTTCACCACCTCGGCGAGAAGCGGGCGGGCAATTTAATGGGCTTGGCGGCGGCTTGTCAAACTGAAAAGCCAGCTGGTCAGCGCCGCCGCCCGAACGCCGCCGGCGAATTTGCGCCAGGACGGCTGTCGAATGCGTTGCGCTGCAAGGGCTGGAAGGTGTTGCGCAGCCGGCTTCCATGCCGCCGGGCCGCTCTAGGGAATGGGCAGGTAGCCTTTCTCCACGCCTTTGGTGAAGACGCCAACGGCGTCGTGGGCGTGCAGGCTCTCGTGATGTTCTATGCGCACCCAAAAGTCGCAGAGCCGCCCGTCCTGCTGCAGCAGCACCTTGAGCTTGCGCCCGGCGTCCTCGATGAACATGAGGTTTTGCCCGTTGAGCCGGGCGAACTCCTGCTCGTCCTCCCGCTTGACCGCTGTCTGCACCGGCGTTTGCAGGGCGCCCTCCACGTCGTCTATCAAGTTCGTGATGGGGAAGTGGATGAGGCCGTCGCGCAATTTCACCAGCAGGCGGGCGACGCTGCGCTGGCTGTGGGGCGTGGCGACGATGCCCTGTTCCGTGCCAAGCCAAGCCTTCACTGCACTGGCCTTGACGGAGCCGCGGCACCCGAAGTCCGCCTCGAACTGATTCTGAATCAACTGCCGCGCCAAGGCGGCGGAGCAGGGGCAGGTGGATGAGTAGTAAACGCCTACGCCCAGCTCCAAGTGGATGGCTCCGTCCATCAGGGTGCCCTTGAGGGTCACTGGATAGCTGTTCCAGCCGGAATTTTCGCTCACCAAGGCGTTGCGCCTGAGGTAGTAGTCGAACTCGAATTGAACGAAGGCCCGGCTTGACAGCCCGCGGTGCGACTCCAAAACCGAAGCAAGCAGCAGCTTCAGCCCCGCCGCGGTAAGCGGGCGCGTTTCCGCATGCTCGTCCAGGATGAGGTAGAGGCGCGACATATGGATGCCCTTGGCCTTGGGATCCGCCAAGTCCACATAAACCTGCACCCGGGCCTGCACCTGCCGGGTTTGGTCGCCGTCCTTCACCAGCAGCGGCTGGTGAATGTCGCTCATGCCCACCCAATCCAACGCCGCCTGCGGTTTGCGCAGCTCGCGGCTCGCCACGTCCGGCATGTCGTTGGCGACGACCAACTCCGGTTCGCTCATTCGGTGTGTCCTATCATGGTTTTGCAAAAGCCTTGGGCCCGTGGGCCGGTCCGCGGGGCTGAGCGCACCGCCGGCAGGGCTGTCCGTTCGGGCGGGATTGTACAAGATTCCTCATTGGACATCCGACAAGGGGCACTGGCGCCGGAAGCCGAATGCTGACACAATCTTCAACCAATGGCGATTGAGAGGCCGCTGCGACTCGTGCATCGGGTGGATTTGCAGCTAGGGAGCAAAGCGTGACGGAGACGGAGCAACTGGTGTTGCTGGCAACGGAGATCGTGGAGTGGACGGTGGTGGGCGGCCTCGCCGCGCTGGCGGTGTACGGCGCCGTCCGGGAGTTCATGGAGAAACGCAAGAAGGGCAAAAAGACCGCCTAGACGAGCTGTGCTCCGGCCGCCTCAAGCCCCTTGGTGCGCAAGGACTAGTGGAACTCGGTTGCCCCTTGGTGGGCGGTCAGCGGCGGCATTGCGTTCTCGGCGACGACGGCGAGCGCCGTTCCGGCGCGGCCTGCCGCCGCCGCCGCCACGACCATGCCGGCGGCCCGGCCCTGTGCGTCTTGCACTGCAACGCCCACCGAGGCCGGCGCACCCGACCATTCCAGGCGCTTAAGGCGGCGTTTGACCTGGCCGCGGTGCTGCGCCCGCGCAACCACTTCCTGGCCTAGGTAGCAGCCCTTGGCGAAGCTGACCGCGCCGAGTTCGTCGAGAGCCAGCATCTGCGGCAGGAAGGTCCCGGAGGTGGCCGCCTGCAGCCAGACTTCGCGACGGTCGATGGCGGCTCGGCCCCATGCGCAGGGGGGCAGCGGCGGAGCGCTTCGCAGGAGGCTTTCCGGCTTGCTCGATGCGTCTTCGGCGCCGTCGCCGGGCTGCGGAACCAGCACCTGCCGGTCGGCGTCGAGATGCAGGGCCGGAGGGCCGAGGCGCAGGCCGATGGCACCGATGACGCCGGCGGCGTCTAAGTCGGCGGCGCGGGTTTTTGAGAACGCCAGATAGGGCCGCAGAAAGTCCAGGACGACGGCGCAGAGGGTGCGGTGCAGCAGCAGCATGATGCGCTGCTCCCGCCGCCAAGCGTAGCCGGTCAGCACCGTGCGGCCCTTAAGGTTGCACATGGCGGTGAAGGCCGGGGCCTCGCTCAGGGCGTTTGCGTCGGTGGTCAGGTATCCCTGTAGAAACGCAGCCGAATCCCGGCCTTCGAAGCGCAGCAGCCCAAGTTCATGCAGCCGCAAGGCGCCCTTGGCGTCAGCCATCACGGCGTCCGCATGGGGAGGATGTCTGCATGCAATTGCGGTTCATGCCCATTGGCGGCCCATTGTTTGTTGGTTCAGAATTGTTGCCGGCTTTGGCGTTGCTGTCGAGTCCGCACCAGCGGGCAGACTGCGGAAATTTACCATAACTCATTGAAAAAAAAGATGTTTGTTACGGAAATGAGGGTTTTTTGCAACAGGTCGGCCAACTTCGGTGAGCAGTGGCGTCCGCATGGGCCGCGCCGGCTGGCGGGTGGGGCGGGCGGGAGCGCCGTTCCGGGCGGAGGCGGCTAGTGGCCTGTGGCAAGCAAGGGGAGTTCCCGGTGGAGTTGGGCCGCCTGCGCTGGCGCAGCCGCCGGGGGATGGCGGAAGTGGAACTGCAGCTCATTCCCTTTCTCGAGCGTCGCTTGCGGCGTCTTTCCGCAAAGGATCAGGAGTCCTACGCTCGGCTGCTGGAGGCGGACGATTGGCAAATTCAGGACTGGCTGCAAGGCCGCAGCGAACCTGCGTCGCCGTCACTGGCCCGCATCGTCAGACTAATTCGACGCTTTGAGTCGGTTTCGCTTTGACTTCGTTCAAGGATGAACGCCGAACCGGCACCTTGGCGGGTCAGGCCCCGCAGGAAGGCGCATCTTGCCTATGGGAGGGCGCCTTGACGCCCGGTCGCAGGCGGTGGCTGGCTTGGGCTTTGCAGCTTGCGGTGGCCTTGGCCGGAGGCTGGCTCTGGTTCGGCAACGCCGGCGCCGCGCTGCTGGGGCTTTGGGCCTACCTCTGGCGGCCGGCGGCGCAGTTGACGGTGGAGATTCGGCTGCCGGTGCATTGGGTGCGGCTGTCCCCCTACGCCATTACCTGCCGCTGCGGCGGCGGTTGGCTTGCCCGGCGAACGGTGCGCATCTACAGGGACGAAATGCCGCGGGAAGACTTCGCCGGCCTGCGCCGGCGGCTCAAGGACGCCAGCGCTCGGCAAGGGCGAGCCTTCCAAGCAGCCTCCTAGCTTGGGTTCAACGCACCGCCGACCGCTCCATGCGGGGGCGCATCAGGTCCAGATGCTCCACCGAACCAGGAAAGAGAATGGTGTCCTTGGCCGGGTCCGCCGCCCTGGGATGGTCCAGGTTGAAGTGCAGCCCCCGGCTTTCGCGGCGCAGCAGCGCGGAGCGGATGATGAGGTCGGCCACCTCTATGAGGTTGCGCAGTTCGATCAGATCGTTGCCCACCCGGTAGTGGCTGTAGTACTCGTGAACCTCCTGCTTGAGCAACTGCACCCGATGCAGCGCCCGCTGCAGCCGTTTGTCGGTGCGCACGATGCCCACGTAATCCCACATGAAGCGGCGCAGTTCCTCCCAGTTGTGGGCGATCACCACGTCTTCGTCGGAGTCCGTGACTTGGCTTTCATCCCAGTGCGGGGCCTCCACTTGCGGATGGGGCTCATCCAGCTGGGCGCGAATGGCCTGCGCCGCCACCTCCGCGAAGACCAGGCACTCGAGCAGGGAGTTGCTGGCCAGGCGGTTGGCGCCGTGCAGCCCGGTGCAGCTGACCTCGCCGACGGCGTACAGGCCGGGGACGTCCGTGCAGCCGTTTTGGTCCACCACCACGCCGCCGCAGGTGTAGTGCGCGGCCGGCACCACCGGAATGGGTTGGCCGGCCAGGTCGAAGCCGAGTTCCCGGCAGCGCCGGGCGATGGTGGGAAAGCGCTCCGCAACAAAACTCTTGGGCCGGTGGCTGATGTCCAGATACACGTTGTCCAGACCCAGACGCTTCATTTCGTGGTCTATGGCGCGGGCGACGACGTCCCGGGGCGCCAGTTCCGCCCTAGGGTCGAACCGGGGCATGAAGCGGCTGCCGTCCTCCAGAGTCAACACCCCACCTTCGCCGCGCACCGCTTCGGAAATCAGGAAGGACTTGGCCTGCGGATGGTACAGGCAGGTGGGATGGAACTGGATGAACTCCATGTTGGCGACGCGGCAGCCGGCCCGCCAAGCCATGGCGATGCCGTCGCCGGTGGAGCCGTCCGGGTTGCTGGTGTAGAGATAGACCTTGCTGGCCCCGCCAGTGGCCAGAATGACGAAGCGGGCTTGGAAAACCTCCACATGCCCGGTGGTGCGGTTCAGCACATAGGCGCCGGCGCAGCGGTTGCCGCGGCGTCCCAGCTTGCTCAGGTTGATCAGATCGATGGCGATGCGGTCATTGCGGAGCTCTATTTGAGGGTGGTCCAGCGCCCTTTGCGTCAACTTGGCGACCAACGCCTTGCCGGTGGCGTCGGCCACGTGCAGGATGCGGCGGAAGGAGTGGCCGCCCTCTCGAGTGAGGTCGAACTCCTCGCCAACGCTGTCGAAGGAGAGGCCGCGGCGGCGCAGCTGTTCGATGGCTTGCGGCGCTCGGGAGACGGTGAAGCCGACGATCGCCTCGTCGCAAAGCCCGGCGCCGGCGGCGATGGTGTCCTTGGCGTGGGCCTCGATGCTGTCGCCCGGCGCCGTGGCCGCCGCCACCCCGCCCTGCGCCCATTGCGAGGAACTGCCTTCGGGGCGGTCCTTGCACAGCAGGGTCACGCGGGCATGGGGCGCTAGGTTCAAGGCGGCGGAAAGGCCGGCTGCGCCTCCGCCGATGATGAGCACGTCCGTGGCGAAACGCCGAGTCATGCCGACGCATCCTCAAGCAACCTAAAGATCAAGCCAACTTTAGCAAAGCGTTGCGGGCGGACAAGCGAGGCCTGCCGGAAGCCGCCAACAGGAGTACACTTCGTCTATGGAAAAGGCGGAAGAAAGGGTTGGCTTCGGGTTTCGCAACGTCGCGCCGGAGGAGAAGACGCGCTTGGTGGGCGAGGTGTTCACTTCGGTGGCGCGGCGCTACGACCTGATGAACGACCTGATGTCCTTGGGGTCGCATCGGTTGATGAAGCGAATGCTGGTGGAGATGTCCGGCGCCCGTCCGGGGCACTGCTTGCTGGACCTCGCCGGCGGCACTGGAGACATCGCCCGCCTCTTGGCGCCGGTGGTGGGGACGGCCGGGCGCGTGGTGCTGGCGGACCTCAACCCCTCCATGCTGGCCCTCGGCCGGGACAAGACCTTGAACGCCGGGCTGGCGCAGGTGCAGTGCTGCTGCGCCAAGGCGGAGGCCCTGCCGTTTGCGGAGCATGAATTTGACGGCGCCGCCATCGGCTTTGGGCTGCGCAACTTCACGGACAAGCGCCGGGCGCTGGCGGAGTTGAAGCGGGTTCTCAAGCCCAGCGGCGCACTGCTGGTGCTGGACTTCTCCAAGCCGACCAACCCCTGGCTGGACGCCGCCTTGCGCGGCTTCCAAAGCACTTGGCCGGCCCTCGGCAGGCTGGTCGTTGGGGACGCCGACAGCTACCGCTACCTGATTGAGTCCATTCGCGTCCATCCGCACCAGCAGGCATTAAGGG
Organism: Candidatus Azophilus sp.; assembly: GCA_965200465.1. Classification (GTDB taxonomy): domain Bacteria; phylum Pseudomonadota; class Gammaproteobacteria; order Pseudomonadales; family Azotimanducaceae; genus Azophilus. The sequence continues at coordinate 2,402,075 of OZ241358.1, forward strand.
TGCTGTTGACCGACGCCGATTTTGAGGCCGTGGAGCACCATGACCTGCTCGGCGGCGTCGCCGCCATTCATCGGGCCGTGGCGTGAACCCGCTTTTTCCATCATCGGAAGCCGTCGCCTCGCTGGACGCCCTGTTCGCCGACTGCGTGGAGACCTTGAGCAACGCCGTCCTCCTGCTTGACGGCGCCGCGGCGGAGCGCTTGGCCGCGCTTGAGGGGCGGCGGCTGCGCATTCAGTGCAAGGCGCCGGCTAAGACCCTTACCCTGGGCGTGCAGCGACGCCGTCTTAGCGTGTCGGCGGAGGCCATCGGCGAGGCCGACGTCAGCGTTTGCGGGTCGGCGTCGGCGCTGTTGGCTTGGGCCTTGGGCGGCTTCGGCAAAGCCGGCGGCCAACTGGACGTTGCAGGGGACGAGGCGCTCCTTGCGGAGTTCGCCGCCGCCCTGCGTCCCAGCGGCCTGGACGCCATTGTCGAACGGCTGCCCGGCAACCTAAGCGAAGATTTGTTCGGCGCCTTGGAGCTGGGCGGCGCGGCGTTGCGCTCCGCGGCGGAAGCCGGCGCCAATTTGACGGCGCCGCCATCGGCTTTGGGCTGCGCAACTTCACGGACAAGCGCCGGGCGCTGGCGGAGTTGAAGCGGGTTCTCAAGCCCAGCGGCGCACTGCTGGTGCTGGACTTCTCCAAGCCGACCAACCCCTGGCTGGACGCCGCCTTGCGCGGCTTCCAAAGCACTTGGCCGGCCCTCGGCAGGCTGGTCGTTGGGGACGCCGACAGCTACCGCTACCTGATTGAGTCCATTCGCGTCCATCCGCACCAGCAGGCATTAAGGGTGCTGTTGACCGACGCCGATTTTGAGGCCGTGGAGCACCATGACCTGCTCGGCGGCGTCGCCGCCATTCATCGGGCCGTGGCGTGAACCCGCTTTTTCCATCATCGGAAGCCGTCGCCTCGCTGGACGCCCTGTTCGCCGACTGCGTGGAGACCTTGAGCAACGCCGTCCTCCTGCTTGACGGCGCCGCGGCGGAGCGCTTGGCCGCGCTTGAGGGGCGGCGGCTGCGCATTCAGTGCAAGGCGCCGGCTAAGACCCTTACCCTGGGCGTGCAGCGACGCCGTCTTAGCGTGTCGGCGGAGGCCATCGGCGAGGCCGACGTCAGCGTTTGCGGGTCGGCGTCGGCGCTGTTGGCTTGGGCCTTGGGCGGCTTCGGCAAAGCCGGCGGCCAACTGGACGTTGCAGGGGACGAGGCGCTCCTTGCGGAGTTCGCCGCCGCCCTGCGTCCCAGCGGCCTGGACGCCATTGTCGAACGGCTGCCCGGCAACCTAAGCGAAGATTTGTTCGGCGCCTTGGAGCTGGGCGGCGCGGCGTTGCGCTCCGCGGCGGAAGCCGGCGCCGATGCGCTCAAGAGCGGCTTGGCGAAGAAGGGTCCGTGAGCAGCCGGCTGCTGCAGATTGCCCGCATCGCCGCCCGCCATCGGTTGGACGCGGTGGCGTCGGCGGAAGCGCTGGCGGCCGGCGACATCCCGCGCGTCGCTCGCTGGGCCTTGCTTGCTTGGCCGGGGCGCTGGCTGCCGGCGCCGCGCCGCCGCCCGGCCGTGCGCCTAAGGCTGGCGTTTGAGGCGCTTGGGCCGGTGTTCATCAAGTTCGGCCAGCTGCTCTCCACGCGGCGGGACATGCTGCCGCCGGACTACGCCGATGAACTGGCGAAGCTGCAGGACCATGTGCCGCCCTTCCCCGGCGAGGAGGCGCAAGCGCTCGTCGAGCAAGCCTTGGGCGCGGACTTTGCGGTGCGCATTCGGCGCTTTGACGTGCAGCCCATCGCCTCCGCCTCCATCGCCCAAGTGCATGGCGCGGTGCTGGCCGACGGCGCCGAGGTGGTGGTCAAGGTGGTGCGCCCGAACATCGAAGGCACCATGCGGGCGGACTTGGAGGTGCTGGCCCGGCTGGCAGGTTGGATCGACCGGCACATCGTCGCCAGCCGCCGCTTGCGCCTGCCGGAGGTGGTGGCGGACTACGCCGGCACCGTCCTGAACGAACTGGACATGATGCAGGAGGCGGCCAACACGCAAAGGCTGCGGGAGAACTTCGCCGGCTCGAACCTGCTCTACGTGCCGCGGGTGCATCATGACCTGACCCGGCGGAATCTTCTGGTGCTGGAGCGCATCGAGGGGGTGCCTGTCAGCCGCGTGGAGGCCCTTAGGGCGCAGGGCGCGAACCTCGCGCTCTTGGCGCAGAAGGGGGTGGAGACGTTCTTCACCCAGGTGTTCGTGCATAACTTCTTCCATGCGGACATGCATCCGGGCAACATCTTCGTGGATGTGCGCAACCCGGAGGATCCGCACTACATCGCCCTGGACTGCGCCATCATCGGCCGGCTCGACGAGCGCGACCAAGACTATCTGGCCCGCAACCTGCTGGCGTTCTTCAACCGGGACTACCGGCAGGTGGCGCGTTTGCACCTGGAGTCCGGCTGGGTGCCGCAAAGCACCGACGAGGCGGAATTCGAGCGGGTCATTCGGGAGGTCTGCGACCCCATTTTCGCCAAGCCGCTGACGGACATCTCCTTCGGCCATTTCCTGGTCGATCTGTTCCGCACCGCCGCTGAGTTCGACATGGAGATCCAGCCGCAACTGGTGCTGCTGCAGAAGACCCTGCTCTATGTGGAGGGCGTTGGTCGTCAGCTGTACCCGGAGCTTGATCTTTGGGCCACCGCCAAGCCCTTCATGGAGCGCTGGATGCGCGAGCGGCTGAGCCCCTTGGCGGCGGTGCGCCGGTTCGCGGAGCGGGCGCCGGACATCATCGAACAGTTGCCGCGCCTGCCGGAACTGTTGGCGGACAGCGGGCGCACCCTCCGCCGGCTGGAGTCCGGGCTGAAGGAGCAGCAGATGCACACCCGCAAGCTGGAGGACGAATTCGCCCGCAGCCAACGCCGCCGGCGCGGCCGGCGAGCCCTTGGCGCCGCATTGGCCGGCGCCGCGGCGGTTTTGCTTTGGGGGCCGGTCAGCCAGGCGTTCAGCGGCAACCTAGCCGCCTTCGCCGGGTTGCTCAGCGCTTTGGCCAGTTCCTATTTGCTGGTGCGGGCGTAGAATGCGCTTCGCCAAAGGATGCGCGCGTTTGCGGAACAGGTTGAGCCATGCAGGAAGCGGTCATCAAGGAACTGACGGACATTTTGCGCCGCCGCAGGAGCGCCTCGCCGGAGGCTTCCTACGTCGCCTCCCTGTTCGCCGGGGGCATCGACGGGATTTTGCGCAAGCTCGGCGAGGAGGCCACCGAATTGACGTTGGCCGCCAAAAACGCCGCCGCCGGCGCAGACCAGGGCGCCGCCTCCGGCCGGGACGCCGCGCTGATTCACGAGACGGCCGATCTGTGGTTTCACTGCATGGTGCTGCTGGTTCACCAAAACCAGGACCCGCAGTGGGTGCTTGACGAATTGCGCCGCCGCCTTGGCGTCTCCGGCCATGCGGAAAAGGCGCGGCGGGCCTCAAGCGACCTATAATGCAGGATGAAGAGCAACCGGGGGAATAGCCATGCCGGGTGGATTTGGGCTTACTGAACTGCTGGTCGTTCTGGCCATCGTGCTGCTCATATTTGGCCCGCGGCGGCTGAAGAGCATCGGCGCGGACTTGGGGAACGCCATCAAGGGCTTTCGCAAGGCCGTCACGGACGACGAGGCCAAGGCGGCGCACGCCGATGCGGAGGCGGACGCCATAGAGGGCGAGGTCACCGCCCGCAAGGCGGAGGCCAAACAGGAGACCCATGTTTGACATCGGCTTTCCGGAGCTACTGTTGGTGGCCATCGTCGGCTTGCTGGTCATTGGCCCGGAGCGGCTGCCGGAGGCCTTGCGCACCCTGGGCCTGTGGCTTGGCCGCATGCGCCGCAGCTTCACCACCGTCAAGACGGACATCGAAAGGGAAATCGGCATGGACGAAGTGCGCCGGCAGTTGCACAACGAAGCGGTCATGGACGAGATGAAGCGCATCGAGCGGGAAGTGCAGGAAACCGGCAAGGCCGCGTCCCTTGAGGCGCCGGGGCAGGAGCAGCCGGCGGTGCCGCAACAGCCGAAAACGCAGGATCCGGACTGACGGCGAATGGAGCTTTCACCGAGGCGCCGCTCGGCCTCCGGGCGCGGTGGGGCCGCCCGTCGCCGCCCGCCGATGATCGGTTCGCTGCTGTCCGCCTCGCCGCGTCCGCAGCCCGAAGCCGGCAATGGCTGACGAGAAGTCCGCACTCTCCGGCGACGCGGCACCGTCTTCCGGGCAACCTGCAGACGACGGCCGCTCCAGCAACGCTTCACCGCCAGAGGCCGCCGCCAAAAACCACGACGAACTGGTGGACAGCGCGGAGATGCCGTTCATGGCCCATGTGGTGGAGTTGCGGCAGCGCCTGCTGCGCAGCCTGGCCGCCGTGGGCCTGCTGTTTTTGCCCATCTACTACTTCGCCAACGATCTCTACACCCTGGTGGCCACGCCGCTGATGGCGCGGTTGCCGGGCGACGGCGCCATGATCGCCACCGAAGTGGCGTCCCCTTTCCTAACGCCCTTCAAGCTGGCCATCTATGCGGCCATCTTCGTCGGCATGCCGGTGCTGCTGCACCAGGCTTGGGGCTTCGTGGCGCCCGGTCTCTACAAGCACGAAAAACGCTTCGCCCTGCCCCTGCTGCTGTCCAGCATCTGCCTGTTCTACCTGGGCATGGCGTTCGCCTACTTCGCGGTCTTTCCGCTAGTGTTTCAGTTCATGGCCAACGTCACCCCCATCGGCGTGACCATGATGACGGACATCAACCGCTACCTGGACTTCGTGCTCACCCTGTTCTTCGCCTTCGGCTTCGCTTTTGAGATCCCCATCGCCATCCTGCTGCTGGTTTGGTCCGGCATCAGCACCGCCGCGAGCATCGCCCACAAGCGCCCCTACGTCATCGTCGGCTGCTTCGTCGCCGGCATGATCCTGACGCCGCCGGACGTGATCTCCCAATTGCTGCTGGCGCTGCCGACCTGGGTGCTGTTTGAAGTCGGCGTCCTTTTTGCCCGCTTCGCGGAGAAGCCTGACAAGCCGGAGCAAGGGCAAGTTGACGCTTAGCCGCCGCCCAAGCGCCCTCACCGCTCCAGCAGGAAGGTGACGGGGCCGTCATTGACCAAGGCGACCTGCATGTCGGCACCGAAGCGGCCGGTTTGCACATCGCCGCCGCCCGCCCGCAGGCCGGACGCATAGCGCTGGTACAGGCGCTCCGCCTGTTGCGGCGGAGCGGCGCCGGTGAAGCTGGGCCTTTTGCCCTTGCGCACGTCTCCGGCCAAGGTGAATTGGGAAACCACCAGAACGGCGCCGCCCACCTCGAGCACCGAGCGGTTCATGGGCTTTTGCTCGTCCGGGAAGATGCGCAGCCCCAGGGTCTTGTCCGCCAGCCACTGGGCCTGCGCCTCGCCATCGGCGGGAAAGACCCCCACGAACGCCAGCAGCCCGGCGTCGATTGCGGCGATGGTCTGCGCATCCACGCTGACCGACGCCCGCGCCACCCGCTGCAGCAGAACCCTCATCGGTGCCCGCGCATCCGCTGTTGTTTGGTCTGTTGTTGGCCTGTCATGGCCTGAAATTTTGACCGATGCGCCCAACAAAGGCGACCCTGTCCCGCCAGCATTGGATTGCGCCCTTGAGCCTAGGGGAGTTGACGGCGTCGGAGCGACGCCTGCTGCGGCGGCCATTCAAATAATGGAGATAAAATGGAAGTTCCGGGCGCGGGCGGGGTCGGGTTCGCCGGCCATGCGCCAAGTTCTTCGGCAGGCCGGGGAGAATGCCTTGGAGACGCTGCAAAGCCCATCCCCAAAGGGGGTTGCGGCCCGTCCGGCCCGCGCTGCTGGAGGTGCGGCGGTTCAAGGGGGACGCCTTGGCCTTGGGGTTGCAGGCCGCCCGTGCCGGCGTAAACTTCGCCTTGGCGCAGTTCGCTTTGGAGAACGCTTCCGCCAAGGACCTGCCGGCCGCCATGGCCGCCGTCGCCCGGCTGCTTGGGGCGGAGGGCGAGTTGGGCTTGGCGGAGTCGTTCGGAATGTGGGTTGAGGGTGTGCTGGAGCGCCGCTTGGGCGTTCGGCTGCCTTCCTTGACAAGGATGATGGAGGAGTCACCAATGCTGGAGGAAACACTGGACGAATGGGCCGAGGAGAAGTTCCGGCTGGGCCGAGTTGAAGGCATGGAGCAGGGCATGGAGCGGGGCATCGAGCGGGGCCGCTTCAAGGGCCGGATTGAAGGGGAGCGTGCGTTGCTCGTCCGCCAAGCGCAGCGGCGCTTCGGCGCGGATGTTGCGGAGGCGCTGTCCAAGCTGGTTGACGGGGTTGACGACCCTGACCGCCTTGCCGAAATGGGGGATTTGGTGGTCGATTGCGCCACCGGCCGCGAACTACTGGAGCGCGCTAGGCGCACTTGAATGTTTGCAAGCCGCACACCCAAAGATCGGCTGCCGTGACTGGAAAAATCAAAGCCGTTGCCCTCATTTCTGGCGGGCTGGACTCCATGCTCGCCGCCAAGGTGGTCATGGAGCAGGGCGTGCATGTGGAGGGCGTCAACTTCTTCACTGGCTTCTGCGTGGAGGGCCACACCCACGCCATCCGCAAGCGCCGCGGGGCCAAGCCGAAGCGCAACAACGCTCTCTGGGCGGCCGAGCAGCTAGGCGTGAAGCTGCACCTAATCGATGTGGTGGAGGAGTACAAGAAGGTGCTGCTCCAGCCCAAGCACGGCTACGGCCAGCACTTAAACCCCTGCCTGGACTGCAAGATATTCATGGTCAACAAGGCCTTGGCTTGGGGCTTCATGAAGGACCGGGGGTTTGACTTCATCGTCACCGGCGAGGTCATCGGCCAGCGCCCCAAGAGCCAGCGCAAGGCCACCATGCCCATCATCGCCCGGGAGTCCGGCGCGGAGGACCTGCTGCTGCGTCCCCTCTGCGCTCTCCGCTTGGCGCCCACTCTGCCGGAACGGCGGGGCTGGGTGCGGCGGACCGCCCTGTTCGGCTTTGAGGGCCGCAGCCGCAAGCCGCAAATGGAACTGGCCAAGCGCTTCGGCTTCAGCGAATGGGCGCAGCCAGCCGGCGGCTGCTGCTTCCTCACGGACGCCCAGTACAGCCGCAAGCTGGCGGATCTGTGGCGGGCGCAAGGCCGGCGGGACTACCAACTGGACGACATCATGCTGCTGAAGGTGGGCCGCCACATCCGCCCGGCGCCCCACTTCAAGCTGATCGTCAGCCGGGAGGAGGGCGAGAACCACTATCTGCAGGGCTACCGCAAGCATTTCACGACGCTCCAGTCCGTCAGCCATGAGGGGCCGCTTTGCCTAGTTGACGGCCAGCCGCTGCCTGGGGACATCGACCTTGCCGCCCGGGTGGTGGCCCGCTACAGCCAAGGCCGCAACGCGGATTTGGTGACGATGGTCGTGGAGGAAGCGGAAGGCCGTCGCCGCGAATTGCGCGTGGCGCCCTTGGCGCCGGCGGAAATTCCCGCCGCTTGGCATGTCTAAGGCGGTGCAGATTCTCGATGCGCGGGGGCTGCTCTGCCCGCTGCCGGTCATCCGGGCGCAGGACAGGATTGCGGACTTGGCGCCTGGTGCTTTGCTCGACGTCTTGGCCACGGACCCCGGCGCCTTGCAGGACGTGCCGGCTTGGTGCAGGGTGCATGGGCATCAGTTGGTCGAAACCCACAGTTGCGGCAACGAGATCCGCATTCGCATCAGGGTCCAATGAGCGGCGGCGGACTGCGTGGCTCGCTGGGCTGCGGCCATTTTTGGCGCAAGCGCCTTCGCCGATGCGCCAATGGTGTGCGTGGTCGCCGCCCAATGAGCGCTTTGGCCGACGGATTGGCGTAGCTATTTGCTTGAATGGGGTTTAATATTCGCGCCGCGGGGATGGCCGGAGTTCGGCCGTTAGCAGGAGGCCCTGAATCTGGTTTGATTCGCGGGGTCGTGTTGTGAGAGTGAATTGCCTACTGAGGGAAAAATGGCTGACAAAACACTGAAAATGATCAAGGACAACGACGTGAAGTGGGTCGATATGCGCTTCACGGACCCGCGCGGGAAGGAGCAGCACACCACCCTTCCGGCGGAGCGCATTGATGCGGATTCATTGGCCGACGGCGTCATGTTTGACGGCTCCTCCATTTCCGGTTGGAAGTCCATCAACGAGTCGGACATGATCCTGATGCCGGATGACGAGACAGCGGTGCTGGACCCGTTCCGGGACGAGCCCACGCTCAACCTGCGCTGCGACATCATCGAACCTTCCACCATGCAGCCCTATGAGCGGGACCCGCGTTCGGTGGCCAAGAAGGCGGAAGCCTATTTGGCGTCCACCGGGGTTGGGGACACCGCCTATTTTGGCCCGGAGTCCGAATTCTTCGTGTTCGATGACGTCAAGTTCAAGGTCGATATCAGCGGCGCCTTCTACTCCGTCAGTTCGGAGGAGGCCGCTTGGGAGTCCGGGTCGGACTTCGAGGGCGGCAACTTAGGCCATCGGCCTAGGGTCAAGGGCGGCTACTTCCCGGTTCCGCCGGTGGATTCGGCGGCGGACCTGCGTTCCGCCATGTGCGCGGCCATGCACTCCATGGGCCTGCATGTGGAGGTGCATCACCACGAAGTGGGCACCGCCTGCCAAAACGAGATCGGGGTGCGCTTCAACACCTTGGTGCGCAAGGCGGACGAGACGCAGATCTACAAGTACTGCGTCCACAACGTGGCGGACGCCTACGGCAAGACGGCCACCTTCATGCCCAAGCCCATCGTCGGGGACAACGGCAACGGCATGCATGTGCATCAGTCCATCTTCGCCGACGGCGAGAACGTTTTCCACGGGGACGGCTACGCCGGCCTTTCGGAGACCGCCCTGTTCTACATCGGCGGCGTCATCAAGCACGCCCGGGCCATCAACGCCTTCTCCAACGCCAGCACCAATTCCTACAAGCGGCTGGTGCCGGGCTTTGAGGCGCCGGTGCTGCTGGCCTACTCGGCCCGCAACCGCTCCGCTTCGGTGCGCATCCCCTACGTCCAAGGGGGAGACCCCAAGGCGTACCGGGTGGAGGTGCGCTTCCCGGACAGCACCGGCAACCCCTACCTGACCTTCGCCGCCATGCTGATGGCCGGGTTGGACGGCATCACCAACGAGATCCACCCTGGGGACTCCTTTGACAAGGACCTGTACGACCTGCCCCCGGAGGAGCTCGAAGGCGTGCCCACCGTAGCCAGCTCCCTGGAGCAGGCTTTGGACGCTCTGGACGCAGACAGGGACTTCCTGCTGGCCGGCGGCGTCTTCAGCAACGCCATGATCGACGGCTACCTGGAGCTCAAGCGGGAGGACGTGGCCTACTTGAACGCCACCACCCATCCGGCGGAGTTTGAGATGTACTATTCCATCTAGGAGGTCCGCCCAAAGGCGAGCGCCGCTTCGCGCCGCCTAAGGCATTGCCAGGCTTTTTTGGCGAAAAGCGGAAAGGAAGCGGCGTTTTCCTACAGACGACGCCCTCAAGAAGGCCCCAGAATGCCGCCATTCTGGGGCTTTTTTGTGGACCGACGTGAAACGCGCTTCCTGCACCAGCGAACTGCTCCGGGACTTTCCCATGAGGGCGCCTAGGAAGCTCAATGGCCTTGGACCGCCGGCGGCGGCGCCCAGCAGGGCGTTCGCCGCGCCGGCGCTCCTCGCCTGCCTTGCGGCCCTTGGCGCCATGTCCGGGCTGGCGCCGGCCGCCACCTGGGCGGCGAACGCGGAGGACGAGCGTCCCTACGTCAGCGCCCGCATCGTCTTTCCCGCCCCCGGCGAAGCCGTGCGCGCCAATGGCGGGCAATTGACGGTGGCGGCGCGGATTGCGCCGGCCCTGCGTCCCGACCACCGGGTTCAGCTCCTGCTTGACGGCGCCGCCACCGGACCGCCGCAGATTGCGCCGCGCTTCCACCTGACCGACTTGCACCGAGGCGCCCACGGCCTGCAGTTGCGGATTTTTGACGCCGCCGGGAACGTGCTGTTCGTTGGCCAGCCCAGCGAGTTCCACCTGCTCCGGCACTCGCGCCTGCATTGAGGCCGTGCCGCCGGCGGCAAGCTCAGCGCTCAATCCTCGCCTGTCCTGCAAGCGGTTCGCTTGGGCTCCGCCGCACCATTTTGGTGCATAATTGACATCCCGTGAATCCCTTGACCAACGCTGAACCATCGCCGAACGAACTGGCGCGGCAGGCGCTTGAGCATCAGTCCAGCGCCGTTTTGGTGATCTCACCGTCCTGGCGGCTGAAGTTGATGAACCCGGCGGCGGAGGCGCTGTTTGGCGTTAGCGGCCGCCGGGCGCTCGGAGCGCCCCTGAGCGTGCTCTTCCGTGAGTTCGAGTGCGTGGCCGGCCTGCTCAAGGAGTCCGCCGGCGGCCAATCCCTCACCCTGCGGCAACAAAGCCTGCGCCTGCGCAACGGCGACTGCTTGGTTCTCGACTTGACCTGCACCCCCATGGACGGCGGCGAGGGCTTGGTGATCGAAGCCCAGCCCCTCAACCGATTGCAGCGCATCAACCAGGACGACCGCCTCATCAACATCCAAGAGACCACCGCCAGCCTAGTGCTCGGCCTTGCCCACGAAGTGAAGAACCCGTTGGGCGGCATTCGCGGCGCAGCGCAGTTGCTCGACCATGAGCTGAAGCAGCCGGAGCTGGCCGAATACACCAGCGTGATCATCCGCGAATGCGACCGTTTGACGGAGTTGGTTGACAGCCTGTTGGGGCCCAGCAGGCCGCTCAACATCGTGCGGATGAACGTGCATCGCGCCTTGGAGCACGTCGCCAGAGTGGCGGTGGACAGCGCCGCCGAGGTCAGGGTGCGCTTGGTTCGGGACTACGATCCCAGCATCCCGAACATTGACGCCGACGAGGGCCTGTTGATTCAGGCGCTGTTCAACTTGGTGCGCAACGCCTGCATCGCCCTTGAGGAGGTTGCCGACGCCGAGCTCAGGCTGCGCACCAAGCCCCTGCGCCAGTTCACCATTCACGGCCGGCGCCACCGGCTGGTGGTGGGCATTGAGGTTCAGGACAACGGCCCCGGCATACCGGAGGAGCTCTTGGACCGAATGTTCTACCCCATGATCAGCGGGCGGGCCGGCGGCACCGGCTTGGGCTTGGCCATCACCCAAACCATCGCTCGGCGCCACCAAGGCATGATCGAGTGTGCAAGCCGCCCGGGCAAGACGGTTTTCTCCATCATTCTGCCCCTGTCCTACGAAGAGGAGGCCGTTCCCTGATGGATGCGCACGAAGCGGTGGAGGCGGCGCGCACCGGCCAATCGCCCGTCTGGATCGTCGATGACGACCGCTCCATACGCTGGGTGCTGGAGAAGGCCATGAGCCGCGCCGGCATCGCCACCCGCTCCTTCGCCAGCGCCGACGAGGCCTTGGCCTTGCTGTCCAGCCGGCCGCCCTTGGCGGTGTTGACGGACATCCGCATGCCGGGCATGGACGGGTTCGACTTCTTGGAACTGCTGCGGCGGCGCAGTGCGGACCTGCCGGTCATCGTCATGACAGCCCATTCCGACCTCGACAGCGCGGTGGCCTCCTACCATCGGGGCGCCTTTGAGTATTTGCCCAAACCCTTCGACGTCGACGAAGCGGTGGCCGTGGTGCGGCGCGCCGTCGCCCGCATTGAGGTGGAAGATGCACAGGCCAGCGCCGGAGCGCTTGCGCAGCCGGAAATCCTCGGCCGGGCGCCGGCCATGCAGGAGGTGTTTCGCGCCATCGGCAGGCTCTCGGCCTCCAATGTCACCGTTCTCATCAACGGCCCTTCGGGGTCCGGCAAGGAGTTGGTGGCCAAAGCCCTGCATCGCCACAGCCCTCGGGCCAACCGGCCCTTCATCGCCCTCAACGTGGCCGCCATTCCCGGTGAATTGATCGAGTCGGAACTGTTTGGGCACGAAAAGGGCGCCTTCACCGGCGCGGCCAGCCGCCGCCTCGGTCGGTTCGAACAGGCCGACAGCGGCACCCTGTTTTTGGACGAGGTCGGCGACATGCCGGCCGACATGCAGACCCGGCTGCTGCGGGTGCTCTCGGAGGGCGAGTTCCACCGGGTTGGCGGCTACGACCCGGTGCAGGTGGACGTTCGCATCATCGCCGCCACGCACCGGCATTTGCAGCAAAGCGTTGCCGAAGGCGCCTTCCGCGAGGACCTGTTCCATCGTTTGAACGTCATCCGCATCCAGGTGCCCTCCTTGGCTGAGCGGCGCGAAGACATTCCGCTGCTGGCCGAGCACTTCCTGCGCCGGGCCACCCAAGAACTCGACCAACCGCCCAAGCACTTTGACGCGGCCGCTCTCGACCACCTGGCCGGCCTGCCTTGGCCGGGCAATGTGCGGGAACTCGAAAACCTGTGCCGCTGGTTGGCGGTGATGGTCTCCGGCCTCCAGGTCTTGGTTGACGACCTGCCGCCGGAGCTTAAGGGTGCATCGGTGCATCCCGCCCCGGAGGATTGGGAGCAGGCGCTCGGCGCTTGGGCGGACAAGGCGTTGGCGAGCGAGGATGCGCAGCCCTTGCTGGAGGCGTCCCAGCCGGCCTTTGAACGCACCTTGATTCAAGCGGCCCTTCGCCACGCCGGGGGGCGGCGCATGGAAGCGGCGGCGCGGCTCGGTTGGGGCCGCAACACCCTGACGAGGAAAATCGCCGAACTCGGCCTGAACGGGCGGAACTAGCGCCTGCCGCGGCGCCAAGCGCTGGGGTTCGGCATCTTGATGCCGGCGCCGTTGAACACTAAGATGGCCCCTGTACACGACGCTGGCTGCGCCTTTGGCTGCAACGCATCGGGCGCCGCCGCACTCCAATGACAGCGGCTTTGCCTAGCGTTCGGCTTGGCGCGAACCACTGGTTTGATTGGCATGAACTCCAAATTGCTGCTCGTGGTTTTGGACGGCTTTGGCCATCGGCGAGCCGCGCCGGACAACGCCATCGCCTTGGCGCGTACGCCCATTTGGGACGGTTTTCTCGCCGCCTGCCCGCACACCCTGCTCTCCAGCTCCGGGGCGGACGTGGGCTTGCCGGAAGGGCAGATGGGCAATTCCGAGGTCGGCCACATGGTCATCGGCGCCGGCCGGGTGGCGCCGCAGGACTTGGTGCGGATGGACCAAGCCATTGCCCAGGGCGAGCTGCGGCGCAACGTCCATTTGACCGCCGCGTTCAAGGGGCTGCGCAAGGCCGGCGGCGTCCTGCATGTTCTGGGCTTGTTGTCGCCGGGCGGCGTCCATTCCCATGAGCGCCAGATATTCGAACTGATCCGCATCGCCGCTGCAGCAGGCGTAGCGCGAATTCATCTGCACGCCTTCCTGGACGGTCGGGACCAGCCGCCGGCCAGCGCCGCCGCGTCCCTGCAGCGGGCCGATGAGCTGCTGCGCGAACTCGGCGTCGGCCGCATCGCCTCGATCTGCGGGCGCTATTTCGCCATGGACCGTGACCAGCGCTGGAGCCGAACCGAGCGGGCCTATGACCTGATCGTCCGGGGCGAGGCGCCCTTCGCCGCAGCCGACGCCGGCGCCGCCCTGCGGTTGGCCTACGCCCGCGGCGAAACCGATGAATTCGTTCAGCCCACCGCCATCCGCGCCGCGGACGGCGCGGCGCCGGGGCTCGGCCCGGACGACGCCGTGGTGTTCATGAATTTCCGCGCCGACCGGGCGCGGCAGTTGACTCGGGCCTTGCTGCAGGAAAGCTTTGACGGCTTCGCCCGCCGTGCGTTCGTCCGCATCCGCCATTTCCTCACTCTCGCCGAGTACGCCGCCGACATCAACGCCCGCTGCCTGCTGGAGCCGCTGGTTCTCCACAACACCCTGGGCGAGCATCTCTCCCGGCTGGGCAAGCGGCAACTGCGCGCCGCGGAGACGGAGAAGTACGCCCATGTCACCTTCTTCTTCTCCGGGGGGCGGGAAGCGCCTTTCGTCGGCGAGGAGCGGCTCTTAGTGCCCAGCCCGGATGTGGCCACCTACGACCTCAAGCCGGAAATGAACGCCCATGAGTTGACGGACCGCTTGCTGCAGGCCATGCGCTCAGAGCGCTTTGACGCCGTCATTTGCAACTACGCCAACGGCGACATGGTCGGGCACACGGGCAATCTAAGCGCCGCGGTGGCCGCGGTGGAAGCCTTGGACGGTTGCCTAGGGCGTCTGGCGGCGGCCGTTCGCGGCACGGATTGGCGCCTGCTCATCACCGCCGACCACGGCAACGTGGAGCAGATGAACGATGCGCAGACCGGCCAAGCGCACAGCGCCCACACCACTAGGCCGGTTCCCTTGGTCTATGTGGGTCCGGGCGCGGCCGCCTTCGCGGAAGGAGGCACCTTGGCCGACGTGGCGCCCACGGCTCTGGCGCTGCTGGGGCTGCCGGCGCCGCCGGAAATGACCGGCCGCTCCCTGCTTCGTTGGGGCGCGGCGGCCGCTGGCGAAAGGCGGCGCCGTGACGCACCGGCTGGGGCGGCAGCCACCTGATGGCGCACCGCTGCGGGCGGCGGATGTTCAAGTTCTGCTTGGCGGCCGTGAAGGGCCTATTGCGGGCGCTGTGTTGGGCGGCGCTCGTCGGCGCTGCGGCCGGCGTCAGCGCCGCCGAACCGAGCCGCGCCGGGGCCGAAGCCGAATTGCGGACGGTGTTGAACGAGATCAACAACCTTGACTCCTGGCTGTCGGACGCTGAGCGCCGCCGGCTCGATTTGGTCAAGGAAGTGCGGGACAAGGATTTGGCGGTGGCGGAAATGAACGCGGCGGCCCGCGCCGGGGAGAAGACCCTTGAGGACAGCCGCGCCGCCCTAGCCCAACTGCGCCGCCGCCGGGAGCAATTGGACTGGCGGCGCGCCGCCCAGGCGCAGCGCATCGCCAAGCACATGGCGGTGGCCTATCGTTTCACCGACTTGGAGTTCATCAAGCTGCTGGTCGGTCAGGAGTCGATGGAGGCGGCGGAGCGGATGACCGTCTATCATCGCTTCGTCACGGAGGGCCGCATTCGAGCGGTGGAGGAGTTCCGCCGGCTGGTCGTTGAAATCGAACACAGCGCCGCGGAGTTGGAGCGCCGGCAGGAGGCGGAGCGGGAGCAATTGCGCACCCTGAGCGCCAAGCGCGAGCAGCTCGAAGGGCAACGCCAAGCCCGCAAATCCTTGATCGCCAGCTTGGAGAAGAAGTTTGCGGACCAGAAGAACCGCCATCGCCGGTTGCTGGACGATCGCCAGCGGCTGCAGAAGCTCATGGACGAGATCAAACGCCGTGAGCTGGGCAGCGGCGGCAATTTCGCCTCCCGCC
Organism: Candidatus Azophilus sp.; assembly: GCA_965200465.1. Classification (GTDB taxonomy): domain Bacteria; phylum Pseudomonadota; class Gammaproteobacteria; order Pseudomonadales; family Azotimanducaceae; genus Azophilus. Next base: position 2,417,318 of record OZ241358.1, read on the forward strand.
GGGGACGCCTGCCCTGGCCTCTGCGCGGCGAACTCATCGGCCGCTTCGGCCAGTTGCGGGCGGACAGCGGCATGAAGCGACAGGGGCTTTTGCTGCGCGCCGCAGTCGGCAGCCCGGTGGCCGCGGTGCATGGCGGCCGGGTGGTGTTCGCCGACTGGCTGCGCGGTTTCGGCCTGTTGCTCATACTGGACCACGGAGGCGGCTACATGACGCTCTATGGCCATGCGGACCAGTTGACGAAGAAACTGGACGATGCAGTGGAGGCGGGGGAAGTGATCGCCCGCGCCGGGCAAAGCGGCGGCCAAGCCTCCGGCGGCCTGTACTTCGAGCTTCGCGCCAAGGGGGTGCCCCAGGACCCCCTGCGTTGGCTGGGCGGCCGCTAGAGCCTGCTTCCTGTTGCGGTCCCGCCGATGCGCCTGCCTCCCCTAACGCTCTTGGCCGTCATCGTCAGCATGGTGGCGGGAGTCGCCTGCGGCGTACTTGGCCATCAGTTGGGGCTGGGCAGGGGAACGGACGCCGAACCCTTAAGGCTGATGGCGCAGACCCTGCGGAACGTCAAGGCGCTCTACGTCGAATCCGTTGCGGACGAGCAATTGATCGAGGATGCGCTGCGGGGCATGGTGCGCGGTCTTGACCGACACTCCCGCTTTCTGGACGAAGCCGCCTTGGCCGGCCTGCAGGCGGACTTGGACGGCGCGTTCGGCGGCATCGGCGTCAGGCTGGCGTTGGTCGATGGCCACTTCACCCTAGTCTCGGTCACCGACGGCTTGCCGGCCGCCGAAGGGGGCTTGCTGCCCGGAGACCGAATCACGGCCATCGACCGCAAGTCGCTGCAGGATCGGCGGCTAAGCGACGTGGTGGGGCGTTTGCGGGGCGCCGCCGGGGAGCCGGTGCGTCTAAGCCTGTGGCGGCAGGGCGAGGGCTTTGACGCCGACCTGGTTCGGGTGCGCATCGCCCCGCCCAGCGTGGCCTCCAACTGGCTTGAACCGGGCTACGCCCATGTTCGGATTCGCCACTTCAACAAAGCCACGGAAGAGGACTTCGTCAAGGCCATTGGCGCCTTGGCCGGCGAACAGGCCGTCGCCGGCCTAGTGCTCGACCTGCGCGGCAACACCGGCGGCATGTTTCCGGCCGCCGTCGCTGTCGCCGGCGCCTTGCTTGACGGAGGCGCGGTGGCCTACACGGAAGGCCGTGCGCCTCCCGGGCGGCAGGAGCACTTGGCGCCGCCGGGAGACCTGCTCAACGGCGCTCCGGCGGCGGTGCTGATCGATCGGCAATCCGCCTCCGCCTCGGAAATCGTCGCTGCGGCGCTCCAGCAGCGGGGCCGCGCCCTCCTTTTGGGGGAGAGGAGCTATGGCAAGGGCACGGTGCAGTCGGTGGTTCATTTGCGAGGCGCCCGCGGCCTCAAGCTGACTACGGCCCACTATTTCACGGCCAACGGCAGCGCCATTCAGGAGCGCGGCATTGAACCCGATGTTGCGGCTGACGCCGAGGACAGCGAGGCGATTCTCGCCGAGGCATTGGCTTTGCTGAAAGGCGCCGGCCCGGACGGCGCTCCGGGGCCTAGCCGTCAAGCAGTTCCTGGCCCTCGCGGAAGTTGAGTGTTCCGGCGTAGATCGCCCGGCCGGTTATGGCACCTAAGAGCAGCCTGCCGGCCCTTTCGTCGGCCGCCTTTAGAGCGGCTAGGTCGGCTAGGTCGTGCAGCCCGCCGGAGGCGATCACCGGCGTGGCCACCGCCGCGGCTAGGGCCAAGGTTGAAGCCGCGTTGATGCCGCTCAGCATGCCGTCACGCTCGATGTCGGTGTGGATGACGCCGGCCAGGGGAAGGCGGTCGGCGGCTTGGGCCAACTCCAATGCGCTGCTTTGCGTGGCGGCGGCCCAGCCTTCGGTGGCCACCCGGCCGGCGCGGGCGTCCAAGCCGAACAGCACACGGCGCGGAAATCGCTCGGTCAATTGCCGCAGGAACTCGAAGCTCCGCACCGCCGCGGTGGAGACGATGACGGCCTCCACCCCGGCGTCCAGATAGCGGGCGGCGTCGGCTAGGGAACGGATGCCGCCGCCGACCTGAACCGGCACGCCCTGGCTGCGCTTGACGATTTCGGCAATGGCCTCGTGGTTGCGCGGAGCGCCGGCGAAGGCGGCGTCCAAGTCAACAACGTGCAGCCGGCGGCAGCCTTCCTGCAGCCAGCGTTCGGCCATGGCCGCCGGCTCTTCGGAGAACAGGGTGGCGTCCTCCATGCGCCCCTGCTTGAGGCGCACGCACTGCCCGTCCTTGAGGTCGATGGCTGGGATCAGCAACACGCCGGCTGTGGCCCGGGTTCGGCCCGTTTAGAGCGAGCCCTTGGTCGAGGGCGTCTTGCCCCCGCTCCGGGGGTCGGGCGCCACCGCCATGCGCAGCGCTCGGCCGAACGCCTTGAACAGCGTTTCCGCCTGATGGTGGGCGTTGCCGCCGCGCAAGTTGTCCAGATGCAGGGTGACTTGGGCGTGATTGACGAAGCCCTGGAAGAACTCCCGCAGCAGGTCCACGTCGAAATCGCCGATGCGGGGCCGAACGAAGGCGCATTCATAGGTCAGCCCCGGCCGCCCGGAGAGGTCCAGCACCGCCCGGGACAGCGCCTCGTCGAGGGGGACGTAGGCGTGGCCGTAGCGCGCCACGCCCTCCTTGCCGCCGACGGCCTTGGCCAAGGCTTGGCCGAGGACGATGCCCACATCCTCCACCGTGTGGTGGGCGTCCACCTCGAGGTCTCCCTTGGCGCGGACTTGCAAATCGACCGAGCCGTGCTGCGCCACCTGGGTGAGCATGTGCTCGAAGAACGGCAGGCCGGTGGCCAGGTCCGCTTCGCCGGCGCCGTCCAAGTTCAGGGTCAACTCGATTTGGGTTTCCCGGGTGCGGCGAGCGATTGCGGCGGTGCGCGGGTGTTTCATCCGAGCCAATTCCCCATTGCATGTCAGCCAGTGGATGCGCCCTGGTGCCCAGCGCGAATGGAATATAAATCCATCGTTGAAGTCAACAAGCCTTTGCGGGCGAATCCCCCAATCCTTGGATAAGCATCGCCTTCGCCTGCGCCAGCTCGGCGCGGCAGCCGCAGCTTGGAGGCTCCGGCCCGTTTCGGGACAACTCCCGGCTTACGGTGGACTGGTTCACGCCCATGCGGTCGGTGATCTCCGCCTGCGTGGCGCCGCTTGCCTTGAGCGCCTTGATGCGGCATCTTTATCTCGTAGGTGAGCTGGCTGTAAGGTAGGGCCATTCTCCTTTGGCTGTAGGGGCTTGAGGGAGTGGTCACGCATTACGCCAGTCCACCCGCCTCCGCCATCGCAGGCCGCAACGGCGGCGGGCGTGGCCAGCGTGGTTGCCGGCGCCGGCTACAGTCGGTCCGCCAAGCTGCCGTAGGGCAGAAACCTGTTGTCGCTGTTCCTTTTGATCCAGGCGCTGAGCTCCGCCGGCCAAGCGCCCCGGCCGCGCAGCAGGCGGCACAGCGTGATGACGGGGGATTTCGCTCCCGCCTTCCAATCCGGGAAGCGTCCCTCCGCCAAGGCGTACAGGCGAACTAGGCTGATCAATTCCTCGTTGGTCAGCTCATCGGCGGCCCCCCAAGCGGCGGGCGGCAAACGAACGGTGGCCGCCAAGCGGCTGACCGCCGTTGCCGGCAGGCCGAAGTCGTCCAAGTGCAGGCGCTTCGCCGCGCCGAGCAGCTCCGCCAATACGGACGCATCCAAAGCCCTGATCTGCTGCGACGGGTCCCAAGCGCCAACGGCCAAGGTCAGCCTCCCTGCCAATTGCCTTGCCAGCACATTGCGGCGCCGGTATTCTACCGCCCAGTGGGCGACGCCGCGCCGTTTTGCACGGGATCACCACCTTTCGGACATAAGGCCCAAATGTTCAATTCGATTGCACCAAAGGGTTGACGGGAAGTGCAGTGGAAGGGAGACTATCCCCAAAGCTTGGAATTCCTTCGCTGGCTTAAGTCGCCGAAATTTCATGAGCGTCGCCACTTTTGACACCCTCAAGTTCGCCCAACGTTTGGAGCAGGCGGCCGCCTTCGCCGAGGCGCAGAAGGAGGCGTTGGAAACGCAGTTGGCTACGAAGGGGGATGTGCAGCGGATGGAGAAGGATCTGCTGCTGCTTAGGTGGATGATCGGCTTCAACCTAGCCTTTACCCTGGCCTTGGTTTGGAGGGTCTTCGCCTAGCGGGCTGCGTCAACGCCGGCGGCGAACCGGGCTAGGCCCTCCTCCAGCAGCGTCCGCGGGCAGCCGAAGTTGAGGCGTAGAAAACCGGGGCCGGCGAAGTCCGCGCCGTCGGAGAGGCCCACGCCATGCGCCTCAAAGTGCGCCGCCGGGTCCGGCAACCCCAGATCGCGCACGTCCAGCCAAGCGAGGTAGGTGCCCTCCACCGGCGTCATGCGCCCGCCCATCGCGTCCTGCACCAACCGATGGTTGCCGCGCAGATAGTTCAGCAGCCGGTCCAGCCAGCCGCTTTGGTCGCTGAAGGCGGCCGTGGAGGCGGCGTAGGCCAGGGGGCCGACGAAAGGGGTCAGGCCGCGGTCGGCTTGTTGGAAGCGGCGGCGCAGGTCGGCGTTCGGGATGACGGCGACGGCGCAGGACAGGCCGGGCACGTTGTAGGCCTTGGTGGCGGCGTACAGGGAGATGGTGCGCTCGGCGATGGCCGGGTCCAGGCTGGCGATGGGGATGTGCCGCGCTCGCCCATCCAGCAGGATGCCGCAATGGATTTCGTCGGAGCAGATCAGCAGGTTGCGCCGCTCGGCGAAATCGGCGAGAGCTTCGAGTTCCGCCTTGGTGAACACCCGCCCGGTGGGGTTCTGCGGATTGGCGATCATCAACAGGTGGGTGTGGCGGTCGGCGGCGGCCCGCATCGCGTCCAAGTCCGTCACCCAGCGTCGTCCGTCCCGCTGCATCGGCGCTTTGATGAGGCGTTGCCCGGCGTTGGCGGGCACGGAGAGGAAGGGGTAGTAGATGGGGGTGGGAATGAGGATGGCGCCGTCCGGTTCGGCGGCGGCCATCGCCGTGAGGTTCAGGCCCGGCACCACGCCGGGAAACCACACCAGCCACTCCTCCGCCACCCGCCAGCCGTGGTTGCGTTTCATCCATTCGCAAAAGACGGCGGCCAAGGGTTCCGGTGTGCGGGTGTAGCCCAGGATTCCGTGCCGGACGCGCTCGGCCAAGGCGTCGAGCAGGAATGAGGGCGCTGGGAAATCCATGTCCGCCACCCAGAAGGGCAGCACATCCCGGCCTTGGTATTTGTCCCACTTGGCGCTGAAGGTGCTGCGCCGGTCTATCAATCGGTCAAATTCGCCCATTGGCGCAGGCTCCATCAGGTCTTACAATGCTCGCCAATTGCCGCAAGGAGGGGAATCCCACAAGGAGTTACCCCGTCCCGCAAGAAGATACCCCTAAGGAGGGAAGGCGAACATGGGCAGCGCAGCGACCGATCCGGCTTTGGCCACCATCAAGCAGCAGATTGAGGAAAACCCCATCATTCTCTACATGAAGGGGTCTCCCCAAGCCCCGCAATGCGGCTTCTCCGCGCAAACGGTGCAGTGCCTCATCGCCTGCGGCCAGCGGTTCGCCTATGTTGACGTGCTCGGCAATCCGGACATCCGCGCCACCCTGCCGGGCTACGCCAATTGGCCGACTTTTCCCCAGCTTTACGTGAGCGGGGAACTGGTGGGCGGCTGCGACATTGTGACGGAGATGTTTGAGTCCGGCGAGCTGGAGCCGTTGATTAAGCAAGCGGCGGGGTCTGCCTGAAGAAGCGTAGGACGGTTTCCGCGCCGGGGCTTCGCGCATCCAGCACCGCCGTCAGCCGCTCCGCTGCCGCCAAGGCGCTTGCGACCCCTGCGCTTGGTCCCAGCCGTTGACGATCTTGCAGAACAGCATCGCGCAGCGCTCAGCGTCGTAGAGGGCGCTGTGCGCTTGGTCCTTGCTGTAGTCGATGCCGGCCCGGGCGCAGGCTTCGCCCAGCACCGTGTGGCCGTAGGCGACCGCGGCGAGGGCGGCGGTGTCTATGGTGGTGAAGGGATGAAAGGGGTCGCGCTTGGCGTTGGCCCGCTTGGCGGCGCTGCGCAGAAAGGCGGCGTCGAACACCGCATTGTGGGCCACAAGCACCCCTCGGTGGCAACCTTGCGCCTTGATTTGCCCGCGCACGATCTTGAAGAAGCGCTTGATGGCCTCGGCTTCGCCGATGGTGCTGCGGTTGGGGTCGTTGAGGTCAATGCCCGTCACCCGCAGGGAGTCCGGGGCGATCTCCGCGTCTGCGAACGGCCTGACCGGCCATTGGTGGCGGGCGTTGATGACCAAGGCGCCGCCGTCGAACCGCAAGGTCAGGGCGGCAATCTCCAGCACCGCATGGCGCACCGGGTCAAAGCCGCTGGTCTCCACATCCACCACCACCGGCAGAAAGCCGCGGAACCGCGCCGCCATGCTGATCTCGCCCATAGCGGCGACCTAAACAGGTTCCGTTCAATAACACAAGCCGTTGCCCGCGGACGCCGATGACCCACCAAGTGCGGCAAGCTCGCCTCAGCCCTAACCCAGGGTCCCCAAGCCCCGCTTAAGGAATCGTTGCAGCGCACTGCAAGGCGCACCGTGCAAGGGTTTTTTCCGGCAATTGCATGGTTGCGGCACTTTATGACTGTCTGATTCTTAAGAGCGCGGGCGCCCCGCCCGCCTGCGGGCCTTAGGGCCTGCGTTCCCAGGGAACGCCGGCGGGCCGGGCGATCCTTCCGGGGGATTGGGGTTCGCTCCAGTCGCGCAACGCTCCGTTAAAGGGCCATCCGCTACGCTCGGCTGACGTACTCGCCCTTGCGGGTGTCGATCTTCAGCTTGTCCCCCACGTTGATGAACAGGGGCACCCGGATGACCGCACCGGTGGAAAGGGTGGCCGGCTTGCTGCCGCCTTGGGCGGTGTCCCCCTTCAAGCCGGGGTCGGTCTCCGTGACCTCCAAGGTGACGAAATTGGGAACCGTGACGGATATGGGGTCTTCGTTCCACAGGGTCACTTGGCAAACGTCCTGCTCCGTAATCCAGTTCAAGGCGTCGCCGATGACGGCTGCGGAGGCCGCCACCTGCTCGTAGCTGCCGTCGGTCTTCATGAAATGGTGGAATTCGCCGTCGGTGTAGAGGTATTCCATGGCCAACTCCACCACGTCGGCGGCGTCAATGGACTCCCCGGACTTGAAGGTGCGCTCCCAAACGCGCCCGGTCTTGAGGTTGCGGAACTTGACCCGATTGAACGCCTGCCCCTTGCCGGGCTTGACGAACTCGTTCTCCAGGATGGAGCAGGGGTCGCCCTCCAGCAGCACTTTTAGCCCGACGCGGAATTCATTGGTGGCGTAGCTGGCCATGGCGGCATCTTACTGCAAGCGAGGGCTTGAATGCACCAACAGGCCAAGGGCAAGCTCCTCGTGAATCACGGCTTGGCCGGCGTCAAGCGTCTGCGCACCATGCCGAGCGAGCGCGACGGTCAACCGCGCCATCGACCCCGGCCGGTCTTGGCCGGAAACCGTCACCACGGCAATAGAATCGCCACGCTAGCATCCACCGAAAGGCTGTCGTAACGATTCAACGCTGAACTGCCGCTTCAAGCCTAGTTAACCAGCGGGCAAAATGCTGACTGGCCGCCCTGGCTCTTCCAGGCCATCCCTTCGACTGGCTCCGCGGCATGCCGTAGTTGTCCGCCATCATGGTGGAGACAGCTTGCCGGTCTTCCTTCAAGTGGCGCAGAATGCCTTTCCGGACGGACTGCCAAGATATGCCTCCACCACGCTGGTTTCTATGACGCCGGTCCCCAAGCAAACGCGCCGTAATGGACGAATAACCTTGGTCCATTAGATGCGGATGGAGCACATTGTTCACAAACGCTTCTCCGGTTGCGCCCTCCACATGAACCAACAGACGCATTAGGAATACCTGTCTTCTGCCGGTCTTTCGTAGGCAGGGCGGCCGCCAAGTTCGTTCTTCAACCAGAGGTCACCTAGGCTGTAGTCTTCCAGCCAATCCTTAAGAGCCCCCGCTGACAATCTCCTGAATTCCGATCGGCCGTTTGCCCGATCTACGACAATGACATCCTCTGGCTCAAAGTGATCGACCATGCATGGCGACTGCGTGGCGAGAACCACCTGCGTTTCCACAGCAACGCTTCGTATGAGGGAACAAAGCACGTCAACGGCGTAGGGGTGCAGGCCAAGTTCCGGTTCGTCCAACAGAATGACTGATGGCCGCAGTTTTGCGGGTTGAAGCAGCAGCGTGGCAAGCGCCAAAAAGCGGACCGAACCGTCCGACAGCGCAGAGATGTCGAAATGCGCGTCAGACATTCGGTGCTGCCACTCAAGGCGGATCATCTGGTCGTTCAGCGCTTGCGGCTCCAGAATGAAGTCTTCAAAGAACGGCGCAACCAGTTGAAAGGTCTTCTTTATTCTTTCGTAGGATGCCCATTCCTTCTGCTTCAGATAGTAGAGAAAAGCAGCCAGATTTCCGCCATCCTCGCGTAGGAATCGGTTGTCGTTTAGCTGGGCGGTTCGCAGCAAAGGAGCGCCTCTTCCTGTATCGTGGAAGTGGTAGATGCGCCACCGGCCCAGTTTTTTCTTCATTATCTCGAATAGTCGGTTGATTTCGCCTTCATGTTTGGTAACAAACCCAGCCACCTCGGGCGATAACGGTCCCACTGCTTCCTCATCCCGGCCAAGTCGATCATCTTCAGTGGGTTTTAATTTAAGATCATACGTTTGGCCGTTGCTGAACTTGATGCCAATTCGCAACGCGGCGGTGATCTTGGAGCCGAAGTGAAGATTCCTGTTGGCGCCGCCCGAACGTTCCACATGCTCATCGAGCTTGCCGATTGGCCACGGCTATCCCGCCACCCACAGCCGCCCTTCGCAAAGGGGGACGCGGTGCTTGCGGTTCCTCCACTTGACGTTGCGGTCGCGGGTTTTCTCAAAGGTAGCGGACTTGAAGCCGGCGGCAAGGGCGAGTTCGCTCAGCCACTCCACCGCCGGAACATGGACGCCGTATGGGGCGGAGTCCCCAATCACGAAGCAGATCTTCGCCGGGGACTGGCACAGGAGCCGCAACGCCAGCCAGACTTGCGCAAGGTCCAAGAAGTAGCAGGCCACCATGTTGTGGTAGGTTTTCCTGCCGCCGCGGGTCAAGCGAATCCGCCCCAGCTCTTCGCACAGGCGCCGCAGTTCGCTGCGGATGGGCGCCAGTTCCGGGCTGTCCAGCACAGCCTCCAGATCCACTGCATTGTTCGGAACATGCTGGGTGCAGGAGCGCAGCAAATGTCGGCGGATGTTTCCCTGCAGATCCCCCCAGCCCTCCACTTCGCCGAAGAAGGTCAGCTCCAAACGGGTGGCGTCCGCGTAGTCGTAGTTGTTCGGATACGGCGGGGACGTCACCACCAGGTTGAACGAGCCCGCTGGAACGCCATCGGCAGAGCGGGCGTCCGCCAACGAAAAGCCTGCCCTTGGCCCAGCGACCCCGCCGATGGCTCCCATGTCCCCGTGCATGACCCGCATCATCGTCTCGAACGCCACGAAGGGAGCTTCGACCCGCGCCTTGCGCCGGTCCGGTAGAAGATATTGCCAGTTCGCCGTGCCCACATGGGAAGTCGCCCGCAGAATGGCGACGAGCGTTAGCCAGACGAGACGACCGGCCTCCGAGCCGTCATCCAAGTCGTCCACCGCCCGCCGCAAGCAATCCAGTTGCCCTAACGCCTCGTCCGTGTAGCACCTGCGGATGAGGGGCGCGTAGCCCTCCAACTCCGGTGCGAGCCCCTTGGCCTGCGCCAAGGTTCGCTTGGCTTCGGCGAGGTATGCGCTTGGCGAGGAACGGTACGCCAGCTTGGCCTGCGCAACCCGCGCCACGAAGGGGTGGGCGTCGATGCCCCAGGACTCCACGCCGCATTGCTCGGCGGCGATGAGCGTCGTCGCGCTTCCGGCGAAGGGATCGAGAACGCACAGTTCGCGCTGCGTGGCTTCCCGGGCGATCAAGTCCTCCGCCCAAGCGCCGCTGAAGCCGGCGCTGTAGCGGAACCAGCGATGCACCGGCGCATCCATGTTGCCGACGAAGCTGCCGGATGTGCGTTCCGCGTACCGGGGTGCATCCCCCTCCGGGAAAAGCGGAATTTGGCGCGTGGGAGGCATGGAGCGGGCCGTTTCGTTCCTTGACGGCCAGAACCTTCAATCAAGACCAATTGGGTCAGGATTCGCCATTGCCGGCCTTGGCCCGCAGGGCGGACACGCGGGACAGCAGTTCGTCGCCGCCGCCGCATTGGATGATCCAGTCGCCCACTTGGTCCAGGTCCTCCCGTGAAGTCAGGTCTTCAAGAAGCCCCGCGAGGCGTTCGCCAGTTGCGGCGCCGAACTTCAGCGCCGCTTGGCGGTTCAGCCGCGCCCGCCCGGCCGCCATGCCCTGCGCAATGCCTTGCCGGACTCCGTGCTTAATGCCCTCCTCCCGGCTTTCCGCCCGCACACCGGCCTCCCAACGGTCCCAGTTCACCTGCAACATTGTCGGCATCGTCGCTCCTCCTTGCCGCTCCAGTTCCTCAAACCCCGGAAAACCCGATTCATCACCCGTTCGATCCGCCCACAGCGCCTTAGCCCAAGCGTGCAGCGCCTGCCGAAACGCCCTGTCGCCGTCGCCGGGGAAGCGGGCCGCCTCCTCCAGAAGCCGGGGCAGCAACTCCTGCGGCGTCCGGCTCGCCTGCAAACGCACCGTCGCTGAAACCCGGTTGTCCAGGGGCCAATCCTCCGCCCGACGCGCCCCCGAAGTCAAGGACCCGCCCGCCGCCAGCAGACGGTACGCCTGCGGCTGCAGCGGCAATAGGTTCCGCGCCATCGCCTCCGATGGCAGCGGCGCCAAGTCAGTCACTTGGCCGGCCGCCGTCCATGCCTCGCCGCCGTTGTACAACACGATGGGCAGCACCCAAGGTCGGCCGCCGTCCCGTCCCGTCCCGCGGCTGCGCTCCACGCGGTCAAGCAGCATCTCCGTGTATTCACGCACCCGCCTCGCCATGCGCCGGTCCACCTCGGACTGAAACTCCACCAGAACCAAGATGTAGGGACGCCTGCCGCCGTTAGGACGCCTCCTGTGCAGATGCACACTGAACACCATGTCGCCCAAGCGCTTTTGGTGGTCGGCGTTCAGAAATTCCGACGAGCGGTCCTCCAAGGTGGACAGGTCCAGTTCATCCACCCAATCGTGGGCGACGATGCGCAACAGGTCAGCCGCCACTTCCGGCAGGCTGTGGATGTACTTGTGGGCGGCGTCGTGGTCCATGCCGCCACCCTAGACGGTCCGCAAGGGCAAATATGTGGGAAATGGCTGAAATCAATGCGCAATATCCGCCCTTTGTGACAAGTGATCTTGGTTTGTCTCCCCAATCCCCGCTTAAGGAATCGTTGAAGCGCGTTGCAAGGCGCACCGTGCAAGGTTTTTTCCGGTGATTGCATGATTGCGGCACTTACGAAGGTCCGCTGCCTAGGAGCGCGGACGGCCCGCGCTCCCAAAGGCCGCTGGCGATGGCGTGCTTGCCTCTGATTCAGGTGGGCTGGAACCCCGACTTTTCGGCAGGCAACTCATGAAAAGTCTTGACTTTTCGGCAGTTGGCTGACAATTTGCCGGACATGGACAGATATCTTCAAGCCGCCATCGCGGCGGACTTGGGCAGCAAGATCCTGTTGATTTCCGGGCCTCGGCAGTGCGGGAAAACCACGTTGTCCCGGATGATCCATCCGGACCACCAGTACATCAACCATGACTTGGCGGAGCATCGCCTGCTGCTTCGGGAGAAGAGCTGGGACAGGCGCAAGGCGCTGGTGATTCTGGACGAGCTGCACAAAATGCCGAACTGGAAGGCTTGGCTGAAGGGCATCCACGATGTGGAGGGGCCATCCCCGGCCTTGTTGGTTACCGGCAGCGCCAAACTGGCGGCGCTCCGCAAAACGGGGGACTCCCTTGCCGGGCGCTACTTTCACTTCCATCTGCACCCCATAGACCTGAAGGAGGCGGTGGCCCATGCCGGCCTAGCGCCGCAGGAAGCCTTCGCGCGGCTGATGCGCCTAGGCGGCTTTCCAGAACCCTTCCTGCGCGCCTCGGATGTTTGGCATCGGCGCTGGCGGCGCACCCATGCGGACGCCATTTTGAAGGAGGATGCGCTGACGCTTTCGGCGGTTCGGGACTTGCAGTCCATTGAGACCCTGGTCGAGCTGCTGCGCCACCGGGTGGGCAGCCCAGTCTCCGCCGAATCCCTTGCCCGGGATTTGCAGAAGAGCCGCAACACCGTCAAGCATTGGCTGGAGCTGCTCGAAAGCCTCTACATGATCTTTCGCGTGCCGCCGCATCACAGAAACGTCGCCCGCGCCCTGCTCAAGGCGCCCAAATACTATTTCTACGACAATTCCCTGGCGCAGGGCGGGGACGGCGCACGGCTGGAGAACTTGGTCGCCTGCTCGTTGCTCAAGGAGGTGCATCGCGCACAGGATGTGGAGGGCGAGGATCTAGACCTGCGCTACATCCGCGACCGGGATGGCCGGGAGATCGATTTTCTCATCACCCGCAACGGCCTTCCTTGGCGCATGGTGGAAGTGAAGTGGCGGGACGCCGCCCCGTCTCCGCACCTGCGAAGGTTTCTTGCCGACGAACCCGTGTCGCGAGTGCAGGCGGTGGGCGAACTGGCGCAAAGCAAGTCGTTCCCGGACGGTCTGCGGGTGGAGCCGGCGGTGGACTTTCTGCTGGAGCTTGATTTTGGGTCCGCTAGCGCGTGAACCCAGACTAGCCGCCCACGGGTGACTCGGTACGTTGGCCCCATCCACCACAGCGGTTTAGGACGCCCCAAAAAGACTCCTTGGCCCCCTCGCCATCCTGAGCGGCTATGCCGTCCATGCCCCGGGCCTTGGGCGGCTTCCCACTAGCCGCCCACCCGAACCACTCGGTCCGCCCGCTGGAAGCCTCTGGGCAGCCGCCGCCCGCGTCTGGCGCGTTCGCCCAAATAGGCTTGGATGTCGCGGTGCTTCAGGCGCAGGTAGCGGGCACCGGCATAGACCCAGAGCTCGTCGCCTTGGGCTAGGGCCAGGGCGCCGATTAAGCGCTCCTCCCCTGCTTTGCGGGCGGCGGCGGGGATGTTGATGAGCTTGACGCCCTTGCCGCGGCCCAAGGTGGGCAGGGCCTCCAAGGGGAACACCAGCAGGTAGCCTTGGTTGGTGACGGCGGCGGCGTATTCGGCGGGGACGTCCGGAGCGCCGACCGGGGCCGGGGGCAGGGCGGCGGAACCCTTGGGGGTGCTAAGGCAGGCTTTGCCGGCTTTGTTTTTGGTGGCCATGTCCTCCATGTTGGTGACGAAGCCGTAGCCGGCGTCCGAAGCCAACAGCACCCGGCTGCCGGGAGCGCCTATGGCCGCGCCGACGAAGCGGGCGCCTTCCGGAGGCTTCAGGCGGCCGGTCAGCGGCTCTCCCTGAGTGCGGGCGGAGGGCAGGCTGGTGGCCGGCAGGTTGTAGGCGCGGCCGGTGGAGTCCAGGAACGCCAGGATGTCGTTGCTGCGGCCGCGGGCGGCATGGCCGAAGGCGTCCCCGCTACGGTAGGCCAACTCCGTCGGCTCCAGGTCATGGCCCTTGGCGGAGCGCACCCAGCCCTTTTCGGAGAGAATCACGGTGATGGGTTCGTTGGCGATCAGCTCGCTTTCGGCGAAGGCGGCGGCCTCCGCCACGTCCTCGGCGCCGGCCAGGGGGGAGCGGCGCGGGTCGCCGTGTTGCTCCGCATCGGCGAGCAGCTCCTTGCGGATCAGCGCCTGCAGCCGCGCCTTGGAGGCCAAGGTTTTTTCCAAGTCATCCCGTTCGGCGACCAGCGCGGCCTGCTCCTCCTTCAGCTTGCTTTCCTCCAGCTTGGCAAGCTGACGCAGGCGTAGATCCAGGATGGCGGTGGCCTGCACGTCGCTGAGCTCAAAGCGCTGCATCAGGGCGGGCTTGGGCTGGTCCTCCTCGCGGATGATGCGGATGACCTCATCCAAGTGCAGGTAGGCGATGAGCAGGCCGTCGAGCACATGCAGGCGCTCCAGAATCTTGCCCAAGCGGAACTGCAGGCGCCGGGCGACCACCGTTTGCCGATGGCGCAGCCACTCGTGCAGCACCTCCAGCAAGTTCTTCACCCGGGGGCGCTGGTCCAAGCCGATGAGGTTCATGTTCACCCGGTAGCTGCGCTCCAAGTCCGTGGTGGCGAACAGGTGGCGCATCAAGCGGTCGCAATCGACTCGGTTGGACCTTGGCGTCAGCACCAGCCGGATGGGGTTCTCGTGGTCGGACTCGTCGCGCAGATCCGTCAGCATGGGCAGCTTCTTGGCCTGCATCTGCGCGGCGACCTGCTCCAGCACCTTGGCGGGGGACACTTGGTGCGGCAGGGCGGTGATGACGATGTTGCCGTTCTCCCGCACATAAACCGCCCGCGCCCTGATGCTGCCGCGCCCGGTTGCATAGACCGCTTGAATCTCCTCCGGGGGCGTTACGATCAGGGCGTCCGAGGGAAAGTCCGGCCCGCGGATGTGGGCCATGACGTCCGGCAGGGTAGCGCTGGGCGCATCGAGCAAATGCACGCAGGCGTTGACCACTTCGTTCATGTTGTGCGGCAGGATGTCCGTGGCCATGCCCACGGCGATGCCGGCGGCGCCGTTCAGCAGCAGCATCGGCACCCGGGCCGGCAGCAGCGCCGGTTCGTCCAAGGCGCCGTCGAAGTTGGGGATGAAGTCAACCGTGCCTTGGCGCACCTCCCCCAACAGCAGCTCGGCGTAGCGGGACAGGCGGGATTCCGTGTAGCGCATGGCGGCGAAGGACTTGGGGTCGTCCGGGGCGCCCCAGTTGCCCTGGCCGTCCACCAGCGGATAGCGGAAGGAGAAGGGCTGCGCCATCAGCACCATCGCCTCGTAGCAGGCGCTGTCCCCATGCGGGTGGAACTTGCCGAGCACGTCGCCCACTGTGCGGGCGGACTTGGCGAACTTGGCGGCGGCGTTCAGGCCCAGTTCGCCCATGGCGAAGACGATGCGCCGCTGCACCGGCTTCAGGCCGTCGGCAATGTGCGGCAGGGCGCGGTCGTTGATGACGTACATGGCGTAGTCCAGGTACGCCCGCTCCGTATAGTCCCGCAGGGGCAGGGTTTCGACCTCCGGGGCTTCTGCTTCCATCACTTCCATAGCTTGGGGTTGCCTCCCATCAGGCCAAGGTGGCCTCGTGGCCCTTCGTCTCCAGCCAAGTGCGGCGCTCCGGCGCCCGCTTCTTGGCCAACAGCATGTCCATGATCTCGTCGGTCCTGGCGGCGGAGTCCAAGGTCAGGCGCACCAGCCGCCGGGTTTCCGGGTCCATGGTGGTTTCCCGAAGCTGCTTGGGGTTCATCTCCCCCAAGCCCTTGAACCTCTGCACCACCAGGTTGCCGCGCTTCCTCTCGGCGGCGATGCGGTCCAGAACGCCTTGCTTCTCCGCTTCGTCAAGGGCGTAGAAAACCTCCTTGCCCACGTCTATGCGGTACAGCGGCGGCATGGCGGCATAGACATGGCCGGCCGCCACCACGGGGCGGAAGTGGCGCACGAACAGGGCGCACAGCAGGGTGGCGATGTGGGCGCCGTCGGAGTCCGCATCCGCCAACACGCAGATCTTGTTGTAGCGCAGGTTGGACAGATCGTCCGAGCCCGGGTCCACGCCGACGGCGAGGGCGATGTCATGCACCTCCTGGGAGCCGAGCACCTGGCTGGCGTCCACCTCCCAGGTGTTCAGAATCTTGCCGCGCAGGGGCATGACGGCCTGAAACTCCTTGTCCCGCGCTTGCTTGGCGGAGCCGCCGGCGGAGTCTCCCTCCACTAGGAAGAGTTCGGCGCTGTCCGCGTCCCCGGCGGAGCAGTCCGCCAGCTTGCCGGGCAGGGCCGGCCCGGCCGTGACCTTCTTGCGCACCACCTTCTTGGCCGCCTGGCTGCGCTTCTGAGCGTTGCTGATGGCCAGTTCGGCCAAGCGCTCCCCTTCATGGGGGTGCTCGTTCAACCACAGGCTGAAGGCGTCCTTGGCGACGCCGCCGACGAAGGCGCCGCAACTGCGGGAGGAAAGCCGCTCCTTGGTTTGGCCGGAGAACTGCGGGTCCTTCAGTTTGGCGGAAAGAACGTAGGCACACTGCTCCCAAAGGTCGTCCCCGGCCAGCTTCAGGCCTCTAGGCAGCAGGCCGCGAAATTCGCAGAACTCCTTCAGCGCCTCGAGCAGGCCGGAGCGCAGGCCGCTGACATGGGTGCCTCCCTGGGGCGTTGGGATGAGGTTGACATAGGCTTCGGTGACCAGGGCACCGCCATCGACCACCCATTGCAGCGCCCAGTCCACGCCCTCCTCGTTGCCTTCGGCGCTGTGGGCGAAGGGTTCCGCGGGGACGGACTCCGCCCCGGCCAAAGCTTGGTTCAGATAGCCGGCCAAGCCCTCCTCGTAAACCCAGCGCTTGCTCTCGACGCTCTCCCCCTCCACCGTGAGGCTGACCGCCAGCCCCGGGCAAAGCACCGCCTTGGCCCGCAGCAGGTGCTCCAGCTTGGCACGGGAGATGTTGGCGGAGTCAAAAAAAGCCGGGTCCGGCAGGAAGTGGACGCAGGTGCCGGTGTTGCGCTTGCCTACGGAGTCCACCACTTCAAGGGCGGTGACCGGGTCGCCGTTTTCATAGCGCTGCCGATGGACTTGGCCGCCGCGCTTGACCTCCACCTCCAGCCAGCTGGAAAGGGCGTTGACCACGGAGACGCCCACCCCGTGCAGGCCGCCGGAGAAGGCGTAGCTTTCGTTGTCGAACTTGGCGCCGGCGTGCAGCTTGGTGAGGATCAGCTCCACGCCGGTCAGGCCGTGCTCCGGGTGTTCGTCCACCGGCATGCCGCGCCCGTCGTCCATCACCATGACGGCGCCGTCCGTGCGCAGGGTCACCTCAATGTTGCGGGCGAAGCCGGCGATGGCCTCATCGACGCTGTTGTCCACCACCTCCTGCACCAAGTGGTTGGGGCGGGTGGTGTCCGTGTACATGCCCGGCCGCAGGCGCACCGGCTCCAAGCCGGAAAGGACCTGCAGGGATTCCGAGGAGTAAGTGGAGGCCATTGCCGAGGTTTCAGCCCTTCAGTGCATCTTGCGTTGCGGGAGTTCGACGGTCATGGGAAAGCCTTCGACGCGGCGCACTTCGGTCCGCAGCCGCCCGTCGTCAAAAAGGTGCAGCCAACGATAGCCGGGCGCGGCGTCGTCAACGGCGAACGCCTTGGCGCCGGGCTTGAACTGGAAGCAGGTCGAAGGGGCGCCAAGCAGGCGCAGACGCCCGTAGCGCCCATCCACAACCTGATGGGCGTGGCCAAACGCCAAGGCCCTTACCGATGCCATCCCAGCCAAGCATTCTAGCAGTTCATCGGCCCGATCGAGCTTGTCCTTGTCCAGCCAGGGGCAGCCTAGGTCGATCAAGGGATGGTGGGTGGCGATCAGGCAAAAGGGCGCCCCCGCCCCGACAGCGGCCTCCACCCCGGACCGCAGCGCCTGCCAGTCCGCGGGGTTGAAGCGGGCCTTCGCCTGCTCATCCGCATGGGTGTCCCAGCCGGCCACCCACCACCGGCCAAGAGTGAGCGGCGCAGTCGGCAGCCCCGCGGCCAGCATCGGCGCCAGCCGATCATGGTTGCCGGGCAGGCAGAGCAGGGGGCCGGAGTGCCGCTCCCGCAGCAAGCCAAGGCAGCGTTCATAGGTCTTGCGCTCCGGTTCGTGGCCAATGTCCCCAGTCACCAACAGAGCCGCCGGACGGCGCTGTGCGAATGCGGCGTCCAGCACCGCATTGAGGCTGGCGGTGGTGTTGACGTTCAACAGCCGATCGCCGGGGCGCTCAAGCAGGTGCAGGTCGCTGATTTGCAACACCGCCAGAGGTTGCCCAACGCCGCCCTCGCGCATCAGGACATAAGCGCGGGCTTGTGCACCGCGGCGCCTTGGCCGAGGCAGCAGGAAAGAAATTCGCCCAGCAGCCGATTGACCTGGGCCTTCTCGTCGCGCTGGCGCATGTGGGCGTTGGGGTAGGAGTACACGGCGTTGAACCGCCGAGCGCTTTGGTATTCGGTGACCTCGGCGCAGTTGAGATCGTGGTACAGGCAAACGCGGAACATGGGGCTGGCGCCCCAAGGCGCCTCCGGTGACTGGCGCAGGCTGATGACGGTGGTGTAGCGGCTGCGCCTGGCCACTTCGATGGAGACCAGGATGCGGCGGCCGGCCAAGCTGACGCCCACGGCGCCGGCGTCACGCTCATGCAGTTGCGGAAACAGCTGCATCACGCGCATGTAGTTGGCGTCGCACTCCGCCAGATGCGCCGCCAGATCAATGTTGTAGCTTCCCGCCTTGAAATTCATTCCGCCGTCGTCCGCCGCGCCAAAACCCGCGGCCTAGTCAGCCTAGTGGCCCTTGGCGGCGCTTCCGGTCCTGCCCGCCGCCTTGCAGCGCCGAATATACCAACCCTGGACGGCAACGCCAGCCGTCAACGCTTAGCTTAGACGCCTTTGGCGTCGGAAGGGTAGCCCGTTCGTCGGGTGCTGTTCAGGCGGCCGCCGGCCACTCTGCTAAACTTGCCGCCCCTCCGCCGGAAAACGCAGCCGCCTCATGACGCTTTTCACCCGCACCCCGCGCCAGCCGAACATGGCGCCCGTCCGCCGTTGGCGGGCCTTGCGCCGCCTGTTGCAGTGCATCGTCTGCGGTGCGGCGCTGGCGCACGCCACGCTGGCGGCGGCGGTCAACATAGCGGACGCCTACGCGGACGCCAAAAGGAACGACCCGGTGCTTAGCGCGGCGCAAGCCGGCCACCAAGCACGTCGGCAATTGGTGCCCCAGGCCCGCGCCGGCCTGTTGCCGAAGCTGAACCTAAGCGGCAGCACCAGCAGGAACAAGAGGTCCTTCCCCGTGCCCCCGGTGCAGGACCTCAATCCGAACAGCCCCACCTTCGGCCAAGTGGTGGACATCCCGGACCAGACCTACAACGAGCACGTTTGGCAGGTGCAGCTGAACCAGCCCATCGTCAACCTAAGCGCTTGGCACGACTTGAGAAGCGCCGCCTCCACGGTGGAGGCCGCCGAATCCATGCTGAAGGCCACGGACCAGGACTTGATCGTGCGGGTGGTGCGCTCCTACCTGAACGTGCTCCGCGCCCAAGACCGCCTGGAAGCCAGCCAAGCGCAGGAAACCGCCGTGAAGCGCCAGTTGGAGCAGGTGCAGCAAAGGTTCGAAGTGGGGCTGGTGGCCATCACCGACGTGCTGGAGGCGCAGGCCGCCTACGACAACTCGGCGGTCGCCCGCATTCAGGCGGACGGCGACCTGCATGTCTTCTTTGAAATACTGGAGACGGTCAGCGGCACCCACTACGAAACCCTGGACCGCGTCGCCGAATCCCTGCCCATCGTCAACCCGGAACCCGAAGACGAGGAGCAATGGGTCGCCGCGGCCCTGCAGGGCAACCCCAAAATCCTCGCCGCCCAAGCGCAGTTGCAGGCCGCCAACCGCTCGCTGGCCGCTCGCCGGGCCGGCCATTGGCCCACCATCGACGGCGCCGTCACCCACAACAGATTCGTCACCGGCGGGCTGTCCTTCCTGGGCGACAAGATCAACACGACCACCTACGCGCTGTCCTTCAACCTGCCCATCTACCAAGGCGGCTTCACCCACGCCAGGGCCAAGGAGGCCAGGCACCTAGCGGAGCAGGCCCGCCAGGAACTGCTGAACCAACAGCTCACCGTCACTCGGGATGCGCGCAACCTTTTCCAGGCGGTGGCCACGGACGTGGTGCGGGTGGGCGCCCGGCTGAAGGCCATCGCCTCCAGCCAGTCCGCCTTGGAGGCCACGGAAACCGGCTATGAGGTGGGCACCCGCAACATCGTCGATGTGCTGTTGGCCCAACAACGGCTGTACGCATCGCAGTTTGACTATGCGGACTCCCGCTACAACTACGTCACGAATCTGATGCTGCTGAAGCAGGCGGCCGGCGGCTTGGCTGAGGCGGACCTCATGGAGCTCAACCAATTCATGGAGTCAACCAACCCGGTGATGCGCGGCAAGCCGCTGCTCAGCCAGTAGCGTTCGCCGCAGAGCCGTCGCGCAGCGCGGGGGCTAAAGCCTCCCCCGCAGCAAGCCCAGCAGTTTTTCGGTTGCGCCGCGGTTGGCCTTAACAACCTGCAGCGCCCGCTGGCCGGCGGCTTGGCGGCGGTCTTCGTCTTCGAAATGGGCAAGCACGGCCTGGGCGAGTTCCGGCGCATCCGCGACCGTGGCCAAGCAGTCCGCGGCAACGAAAGCCGCCGTTATTTCGGCAAAGTTGAACACCGCCGGCCCCATCAGCAAGGGTTGGGCGCAGAGCGCTGCTTCAATTGGGTTGTGGCCGCCCCTAGGCGCCAAGCTGCCGCCGATGAAGGCCGCCTCCGAAAGTCCGTAAAGGGTTTGCAGCAGGCCCATTGCGGCCACCACCACGACCTCGGCGGCAGCGCTTCGCTCCGCCCGGCCGCCGTCCTGCAACAAGGCCGCCCGCAGCGTCCGGCGCTCGGCCAACGCCTTGACGGACGCGGCCCGCACCGGATGGCGGGGAACGAGCAGCAAGCAGGCGTTGGGAATGCGCTCCAGGACTTGCCGGTGCGCTTCAAGAACGATTTCATCCTCGCCCGGATGGGTGCTGGCGGCAATCCAAACCCGCCGGCCATGCAAATGCAGTTCCTTGCGCAACTTGGCCGCGGCCTGCTCATGGTGCGGCGGCAGGGCGGCGTCGAACTTGACGCTGCCCAAGGCCCGCACCTTGGCCGGGTCTGCGCCCAAAGCCACAAACCGGTCGGCGTGCTCGGGATACTGGCAGGCGATCAGCGCCAGCCGCTGCAACAGCGTTCGGGTGAAGCCGGGAAACCGGCCGTAGGTGCGGGCCGACCGCGGCGAAAGACGCGCATTGACCAACGCCACCGAAACGCCCCGACGGTGGGCCGCGTCGATGAGGTTGGGCCAAAGCTCCGTCTCCACCAGCACCAGCAGCCTCGGCCGCACCCTGTCCAGGAATTTGCGCACCGCAAACGCAAAGTCGTAGGGCGCATAACAATGCTCCGCCGCCTCGCCCAGCCGTCGCCGCGCCTGCACGGTGCCCGTGGGCGTCATGGTGGTGACGAGGAAGGGCGCGGCGGGGAATTCGGCGGCCAATGCCCGCACGACGGGTGCGATGGCGATGGTCTCCCCAGCGGAGGCGGCATGGAACCAGACAGGATTCGCAGGCAACTCGGGCGGCGGACGGCCAAAACGAGCGGCAACCCCTTCCCGGTAGCCCGGCTCACGCCGCCCCCGCCACCAAAGCCGCAGCGGCACAACCGGCAAAACCAACCAGAGCAAAACTTGGTAAAGCAGCCTAGCCACGGCAGCCGCGTTTGCGGGCGCGCCGGCAAATGCAACGCATCAGCGCCTCCACAATTGGAATCCAGCCTTGCCGGGACACAACATAGCGGATAACTTTTCCGCTGCAACTTATGGCAAGCGCCAGGCCGGCGCGATTGTGGAAACTGCGGCGGCGGGAAATTTCCGCGCCGCCGTCACGACCCTTGGAGAAACATGCGGGCTGAAGTCCAACTAGACGCCGCCATCATCGGCGGCGGCATTGCCGGGCTATGGTTGTTGAACATCCTGCGCGGCGCCGGCTACGGCGCGGCGCTGTTCGAGACCGGGCGCTTGGGGGGCGGCCAGACGCTCGCTTCGCAAGTGTTGATCCACGGCGGCTTGAAATACGCCCTTGGCGGTGCGTCCACTCCGGCCAGCGAAGCCATCGCCGCGATGCCGGCTCGTTGGCGGGCCTGCCTGGCCGGCGCCGGGGAGCTCGATTTGACCCCGCTGCGGCCCCTAAGCGACTGCTTCTACTTCTTCACCCAGGACGGCGCCGTCGGCAAGCTCACCGCCTTCCTCGCCAACAAGCTGCTGAAAGAGCGGGCTTGCCGGCTGCGGGCGCAGGAATTTCCCGCCTTTCTGCCTGCCGCCGCCTTCAAGGACAGAGGCGCAGTCTATCGCTTGGACGAATTCGTGCTGGATTCACGCAGCTTGGTGGAGCGCTTGGCCGCCCTTGGCGCACCCCACATCCACCAAATGGAGCCGCACACTAGGATCAGGTTGCAGCAGAACCACGCCAGCATCGACTTGAGCGACAACAGGGTGGTCTGCAATCGCTTGATTTTGGCCGCCGGGGCCGGCAACGAAGCCCTGCTGCAGCGCTTGCGCATCCCGCTGGCGATGCAGCGGCGGCCTCTGCACCAAGTGGTTGTGAGAAAACCCGGCATCGGCCCGTTCTTCGGCCACTGCCTAACCGGCATCCACCGCCCCGAACCCCGGCTGACCATCACCAGCCTCCCGGAGAGCGGGGGCGGCAACGAAGAGTGGCTTTGGTGCTTGGGCGGCCAGCTGGCCACCGAGGGAGCGGACCGCCGCGCCGCCGAACAGCACCGCCAAGCCCGCCGCGAACTGGAGGCTTGCCTGCCTTGGCTGGACTGGCGCAATGCGCAGTTCACCAGCTTTCGCATCGACCGCGCCGAACCCAGCCAACCCGGACATCGCCGCCCAGACGCCGCTTTCGCCCAAGCCCACGGCCCTTGCATCGTCTGCTGGCCCACCAAGCTCAGCTTGGCGCCGGACCTCGGCGACCGAGTGCTGCGCCTGCTGCCGGCGGCGCAGCATCCCGCTCCGCCCATTCTCGACCTGCCCCCCGCAACGGTCGGCGCCCCGCCTTGGACCCACTAATGCGGTGCCAAGGGCAACCTAGCGGCAGTCCCGGATGACGAACAAGGACCATCGACATGGCGGCGCAGCTGAGCCGAGCCAGCCGCAGGAAAGTTGCGCCCTTAGGCAACCGATGCAGCGCCGGACCCTCGGCAAGACCGGCATTGCAGTGTCCCTATTGGGTTTGGGCACAGTGAAGCTGGGCCGCAACCGCGGCCTCAAGTACGCGGCGCCTTTCAATCTTCCAACGCCAGCCGCCGCAAAACGGCTGCTGGACGCCGCCCGCGCCCTAGGCGTGAACCTGCTGGACACCGCCCCCGCCTACGGCGGCAGCGAGGCCCGCCTTGGCGAACTGCTGGCCGGGCAGCGCCGCGATTGGGTGCTGGTAACCAAGGCCGGCGAGGAGTTCGACGGAGTGCGCTCCACCTACAACTTCACCCCGGAGCACATCACCCGCAGCGTGCAGCGTTCCCTAAGGCGCCTGCGCACGGACTATCTGGACGCAGTGCTCATCCACTCCAACGGCCAGGACGAGCGCATCATCGCAGAGTTCGGCGCACTCGACTGCCTCGCCGACCTAAAGGCCCAAGGCTTGGTTCGCGCCCTAGGGCTTTCCAACAAGTCCCCCGCCGGCGGCAGAGCGGCGCTGGCGGCCGGCGCGGACGTCCTGATGGCCACCCTGAACGCCGCCGACCGCACGGAACAAGGCTTGATCCAGGAAGCCCAAGCCCAAGGCTGCGGCGTTCTAATAAAGAAAGCCCTCAACAGCGGCCAAGGCCGCCCGTCCGACCTGCCGGCCATAGCCGCCCACCCTGGCGTCAGCAGCATCGTGGTCGGCACGTTGAACCCCGACCACTTGGCGGAAAACGCTCGCTTGCTGAACCCTTAGCAGGGGATTGGGGAAACCTTTTCCCCCAAGCGCCGCGCCCGATTCTTCGGGGACAAACGGACGGGCGCTACGCATGGGCCACCGCCGCCAATTCCGTACGGTGCAGGTCCGCCCGCAGCCGCTCGCAATGAAGCGCTTGAGATTGCTCCGCCATTAGCCGGGCCCTCTCCAACATGGTGGTTAGATCACGGCATTCGTTCCAGCGGGTGTCGAGACGTTGCGCGGTGACAGTCAATCCAGCCCCTGTCATGGCTCTGCGAAGTTCACCTAGGTCTCGATGTGCCCCATCGATTTGCCACTCCGGTTCGTGCGCGGCGGGCGCGATGGTGGACATGGCCACCATCAGCAGTTGTTCTGCGGCATATCCTCCCGGATATGCGTTGCATAGCGCCTGGTCCAGTGTGGTCACGAACGGTGCGTTTCGGCCTAGAAGTTGGCTAACGACGAGGTTGATCTCGTAGTGGTCTATCGTCTTGATGTCTCCCGTCACCAGGATGTCCGTGCCAAGCGCCAGCGATTGAGAAACGATCAAGGCGTCGCTGTGCGTGTGGATGGTGACAGGATGCACTCGCGGGAAGCAAGCGCTCGTGAACTTCGACCTGAGGTCGTAGGCCACCTCCTCTTGTTCGTCGGAGAGACTGGGGAGCGTGAACGGAGAATCAGGCATAGCGGCCAAGCGGCGCCAAGCGTTCTTCGGGTACTCTCGTGCGGCAGGCCCTTGGCTCTTTGTTAGTTCCCGCCAAACTTCCGGCACGATGACGGTTTTCCGACCCGCTTGTTCCATCCAACATCCAACCAGCTTACGCGGCGTTGGCGTCGATAGCGTCCCGGTGTCGAACGCCGGGCCAAGGCTGTCATCCGCCACGAGTGGTCGAGCCTACGGGCAACGGGACGGGATCGATTCCCGCACGGGCCGCATTGACGAGGTTGCCCCCTCTGTTGTTGGCCCGGCCGTGACGTCGATGCCAGTCGCTAACCTCCGTGCAATCCTCGCCCGGAGGGACAGCCGCGATGTCGAACTCCCAACTAGGTTCGTCCGGGTGGTAACTCACCGCCGCCAACCCTTTGAGTTGCGGGTCTTTGGGATAGCCCATGACGCATCTGCCCTCAGCAAGACGACTGTGGCCAGTATAGAATACTTGGGTGGCGGAAACGCAAGCCCTCAACAGCGGCCAAGGCCGCCCGTTCGACCTGCCGGCCATAGCCGCCCACCCTGGCGTCAGCAGCATCGTGGTCGGCACGTTGAACCCCGACCACTTGGCGGAAAACGCTCGCTTGCTGAACCCTTAGCAGGGGATTGGGGAAACCTTTTCCGGCGGGCGGCAAATGCCGAGGATGGTAGGATATGCGGCGCAGCTTGCGCGTCAGGTGGTTGGCGAAAGTGAACGGAGCGGGCATCACCCCCGGCATTGAAGCGGGTCAAGCCCTCTCGGCAGCCATGCAAGGGGCTCAGCCCTGTTTGAGGTTGCAGGACTACAGCGACGCCGTGGCCGAAGGGTGGCGGCAGGCCGATCTTTACCGAGCGATCATGCACGAGCTGCCGCGGCTCTTCCACAGCCTCGACCAAGAGGCGCAACGCCAAGTCATCAATGATGCGCCAGGACTGACCGGCTCCGCATGGGACGCACTGATGGCGGCAGTCGTCGAGCATGTGGCAACGCTGCACGGCCATGAGCTCCCGGCATGGGTGCAGGAGCGCGAGCGTTTCTTGGACGTTCCCTGGATCATTTCCCAGCTGCCCCTGATCCGCTACGAGTCCCTAGCCTTCGCGCCGGCCGCCTTCATTCGGCACGGAGCGTTGCCGGACCCGCGGGACCTTGACGCCCGGGGCGGGGAACGACATGCGTGGGCGCCTTGATCACGAAAAGCGAAGGCGCGTTGGAGCTCCACGAACGGGTTTTCCCGACAACGCCAGTTAGCGAGCGAGCGCGAGAGCACCTTATGCGAAAGCTCAACCCGCCGTCATAACCGCGCTTGCGGTTGGGGCGCACCCCGGTCGGCGGGCGCGTAGCCGAGCATCTCGAAGTCCCGACGGTAGAAGCGCGTCGCCAAGCGGAGCAGTTCGTCGTCGTAGTAGTCCTCCCAAGGTCGATGGACGGCGGCGTTGACGACGGCGAGCCTCCGTTCGGGAATGCCGATGCGGCGGCAGGCCTCCGCGAACGAGTCCTGCAGGGTCTCGTAGCGGCCGATGAAGTCCAAGCCGAGCCGCCCGTCCTCGTCCACCAGCATTCCGGCTTGCGGCCTGAACATCGTCAAAATCATGAAATCGGCCGCCTCCACGGCCCCCCTCATGCCGGCAAGCGTGCGCTTCATCGTCGCCGCCTCGTTGCCGGCGTACCCGGCGTTGCGCCCGTGCGCCATCGCGCAGGCGGAGACGAAGCGGTCGTAGGGGTTGCGCGTGAAGGCGAACTTGAAGTACGTCCGCCAGAGCGCTTCGGGTAGGTGCGGCCGGGCTTGGCGCACGGTGACGTGCCCGTGCCGCATGCGCCGCAGCGCCGGCAACGGGCTGAGCGTCTGCGTCAGCAACCCCTCCTGCTGCCAGTCGTCGGGGCCCAGAAAGGGCTGCAGGGCGGCGCGGACGGCGTGGGTGCCGGTGCGCGGCACGGCGAAGAAGATGAACCGGTGGCGGTGCGAGACGATCATCGGCGCCTCCCGGAACGCCGCCTCATGCGCGGAGGGTGGCGGGCGTGGGCGCAGCAGGGCCAAACGTTCCCCTTGATCGCGTCCTAGCGCCGCCGCCTCGCATCGGGCAGCCCCGCCGGTTGGCTCGTGGTTGCCGGCTGCAGCCAGTCTTCAACTATCCATTTGTCCTTTTTCATGGTTGTTCCCTCGCCCGCCAACAAGCTCAAAACGAATGGTAGAATTGGGCCTCTCCGTCTGGATGCGGGTCTTGCCCGGTGCCGATGTCGATGACGCCGTCACTTCCCCGAATGGTCGGCTTGGACCACGGGCGTTTTCCCAACGCCCTTGCCGCGCCAGCGGAAGCTGCGGGACCTGGCGGCGGGGGGGGGGGGGGGTGTCGTTTGCTGTTCATGCTTCTTGCTCCTTCATTGAGGCTTCCTGCGCAACCGCTGCGCTCCTAGGGCTGCCGCCAGCGTTTCCGTTGCGCCCCCTGCTTCCGGGAACGGCGTCCTCATGGTTCCCCCGCTCCGCAAAGCAGTGGAGGTTGAATCCTTCAAGGTTGCTCCCCCGCCCGCCAACAAGCTCACGGCGAACGGTAGAAAGGGGCCTCTCCAGCTGGACGCGGGTCTTGCCCGCTTGCAAAGTCGATGACGCCATCGCTATTCCGAATGGTCGGCTTGGACCATGGTTTCTTGCAGGGCGCTTCCTTCGCGGCCGGCTGCGGGGGGGGGGGGTGTCGTTTGCTGTTCATGCTTCTTGCTCCTTCATTGAGGCTTCCTGCGCAACCGCTGCGCTCCTGGGGTTGCCGCCGGCGTTTCCTGCTTCCGGGACCGGCGTCCTCATGGTTCTCCCGCTCCGCAAGGCGATGGGAGGTTGGGTCAACATGCTAGGGCCTTGCGCTCCGTTGTCAAGCCGCCGGCGACCACGGCCGGCAAGAGTTGGCCTTGGCTTAAAACGCCGTGGTTCATGCCGGCTTGGGCGGCGCGGATGGCGTGGGCGCCGGTGCGCAGGGACGCCTTGATGCGCTCCGCCAGCTCCTCCAGCAGGAAGGGGTGTGTGGGACGCCGCACCTGGGCCACCGGCAAGCACCGGGCCATTGCAATGACGCTGCGGAAGTGGCTAGGGCGCTGTCCCAGTGCGTCCATCGCACGCTTGCGGTGGGTGTTGTCCCACAACGCCCAGAAGGCGGCGACGGGTGCAAGGGATCTGATCTCGATGGACGCGTCGCGGCTTTCAGCCCCCAGCACGAAGACGGTGCGCACCGGCAGCGTGCGGGCGCAGGCGCGTTGCGGCGCAACCCAGTACTTGGCGACGCCCTCGCGCACGGGGGCCAACGCCCGCCCGCGCCAATCCATCCTGCTCAGGGAGTTCGCCCACAGCCGCTGAAGCCCGAACTCCGGGTGCGCCATGGGGCGCCCGCCGTCGTCGAGGGAGAGGGCGACCACATCGTCGGCGAGCAGCGGGAAGCCGCGCTCGACAAGCGCCGCGGCCAATGAGGACTTGCCCGCCCCGCTAGGGCCCAACAGCAGCGCCGCCCCCTGCTCCGCCTCCACGGCGGCGGCGTGCAGCGTGAGCAGGCCGCGTTGCTGGAGCGCCGCGGTGAGCGGGGTGCCCGCAAGGAAGCTGGCGACGCCGTCCCGGTCGCTGCGGAGCGGCTCGACAAGCAGGTCGCGCCCCCCTGTGACCAAGCAGCGGGCGACGTCCGGGAGGTGCATGAGCAAGGCGCCGGGCCGGGCCTGCCACAGGACAGTGCGGGTGAGGGACCCCGCTCCGGGGGGGAGGCGGTTGGGGACGGCGCCCAGACGCACCCTCAGGTCCGGTGCGCGACGCGCCTTGGCCTGCGGGTGGGGGGCGAAGGGCAGCGCAAGGTCGGAGCGCACATGCAAGCCGTGGGCGTGATAGTCAAGTGCCGGGCCGGTCATGGCGCCCTAGCCCCGCTGCTTCGCCCCGCGCCCTCGCAGACCTCGAAGATGAAGTGGATGCGGTCGTGCGCCTCGCCGTTGAAGGCGCCGTGGGGGACGAGGTTGTTGACCTCAAAGGCGTGGCCCGCCTGCAGGTGGAAGCTCTCGCCGCGCACGGTGAGCGTCGCCAAGGGGCCGGTCTCCAGCGGGACGTGGATCTTGTGCGCCAACGGGTTCATCCCCCCTTGGTCTTCGTGCGTCGAGATGCTCTCTCCGGCGGCTAGGCGCGCAAGCATCGCCTTGGGGTGGAACGGTTCGGCGAAGCCGTAGGGCGCCGCCGCCTGGCGCATCACCGGCAGCAGCAGATCGCGCCAAGCGGCCCAGAACAGCGTGGCGTAGCAGCGGCGCCGCCCGGACGTTAAGGAGGCGAACCGGAAAACGATGTGGCGGGTGTGGGCGAAGCAGGGCCACCTGTTCTCCTTGATCGCGTCCTGGTGCCGCCACACCGCGTCGGGCAGCCCCGCCGCGGCTTCGCGGAGCGCCTCGGCGTCCACGGCGCCCAGACGCCGCACCCGCTCGGGCTTGCGCACCGGGACATCGGAGACCGGAAGGACGCTCTGAGGGGGAATGCATTCCATCGCATTTCACAATGATTCGGGATGGCGCCAAGTGGTCCCTTATAGTGAGATGTGGGTCCGGCCGGCCCGCCCGCCAACAAGCTCACAGCGAACGGTAGTTAGCGTTCTCCCCCACTGGATGCGGGTCTTGCCCGCTTGCAAAGTCGATGACGCCATCGCTATTCCGAATGGTCGGCTTCGACCATGGTTTCTTGCGGGGCGCTTCCTCCGCGGCCGGCTGCGGGGGGGGGGGGGGTGCCGTTTGTCGTTCATGCTCCTTGCTCCTTCATTGAGGCTTCCTGCGCAACCGCTGTGCTCCTAGGGCTGTCGCCAGCGTTTCCGTTCGCCCCCCCTGCTTCTGGGAACGGCGTCCTCATGGTTCTCCCGCTCCGCAAGGCGATGGGAGGTTGGGTCAACATGTTAGGGCCTTGCGCTCCGTTGTCAAGCCGCCGAACTGGACCAGCCGCCTCCCAACAAGGTTTCCTTAAAGACCCAAAAATTTTGGGAGCGACCCTTGCCCGCAAGCTAATCGCTTTGCGGGCCGTGTGCTTTTGGCAATCGCACTTTTTGTTTTGGGGTTCCCTCCTGTTGCCGCCATCCCACGCCGTCGCTGTGCGGCTTTGCGGCGTTGGGCCGCCAGCCGGCGACTGCGGCGCACCAAGGGCGGGACGGCCGGGGTCGGCTGCGCCGCCTAGGAGCCGTTGGCCGTGACTACGGGGGGGGGGGAGGGGGGCATGAAAACGCCTCCGGCCGGCGGCCGGCAAGGCGCGGAGGGAGGAGCGCAGTGTACAGCAGGGCCGCCGGCCGGGGAGCGCAGCACCCGCGCCGCTCCTTGCCGCCAGCGGCTGAACCTCTCTTGTTCGCACCTGCATCACAGCATCCTTCGTGCGCCGCAACGAAAAACCGCTGCGCCGCCCGCCGCCGAAATTAGGCCCCGCAGTATGGGGATTGGCGGAAAAAAGTCAAGGGGTTTCGCCCCCTCCCGCCGCTAGGCGCGGAGGCGCCAAGCCCGGACAGCAGGTCGAACGGCAGGGGGATGGCGGAGCGTACGCGCAATCCGTACGCGTGGTAGTCGCGCATCGGATCGCCCACAGGATCGTAACCAACCATGCCTCGGCCTCTTTGCCATTCGATGCGACATTGATTTTCCTTGTTTCGATTTGTACGAAAAAAACGCTCCACAACTGCCAGTTGAGGTGAAACAATGGCGCTCATGTACGAAATCAGTTACTCGGGTTCGGCATTACGGCGTCTCGCCCGGCTTGACCCGAAGATGCGCAGGCGCATCGCCGGGAAGATCGAGGCCGTCGCCGAGAACCCCAAGGCACCGAACTCGAATCTGGATCACATGACCGGAACAAGTGGCTATCGGCTGCGCATCAGCGGATGGCGGGTCGTGTTCGACCTGCATCACCAGACTAGGACCATGCAGGTCCGGCGCATCCGGACACGGGGCGAAGCGTACAAGAGGTAAGCGAGGTGAAGATGAAGTTGCAAACCATCGAAATCGACGGCTGCACATGGGCGATCGTGCCCATGCGGAACTACGACGGGCTGCGCGAGGCGCTCGAAGACCTCGCAGACCGCGAGGCCCTGCGCGAGGCCCAGGCCAGCGGCGAGGAGATGTTTCCGTCGTCGCTCGCGGAACGTCTCTGGTCTGGCGCCAATCCCGTGCGCGTCTGGCGCGAGTACCGCGGACTCGGCGCGACCGATCTGGCTCAGCGGGCCGGGATATCCAATTCACAGCTCTCCGCCATCGAACGGGGCAACGCCACCGGGTCGGTACAAACCCTCCGCAGCATCGCCGGCGCACTGGGCGTGACGCTGGATGATCTGGCGCCGGTCAACCAGGACGATCAGGCTTAGGGGACGGCGCCACGGCCACGGCAGCAACCCGCCCGCCTCCAGTTCCCGACTGCGACCCCTGGAGCGCAAAGCCAGCCTAGTCCTTTCCAAGCCCGTCCAAAACCGCGCTGGTGGAGCAGTCCTCCACCAGCCCTAAAACCTCCACCTTGCCGCCGTAGGCGATGACCTGGTCGGCGCCCACTACCTGGTCGCGGCGGTAGTCGCCGCCCTTGGCCAGCACCTCGGGGCGCACTTGGGAGATCAGGGCTTCCGGGGTGTCTTCCGGGAAGCCGACCACCCAATCCACGGACTTCAGGCCGGCCAGCACCCGCAGGCGGCGGGGCAGAGGGTTGACGGGACGGTGCGGCCCCTTTAGGCGGGAGACGGAGGCGTCGTCGTTGACGGCCACCAACAGGCGGTCGCCGAGGCGGCGGGCCTGCTCCAAGTAGGCGACATGGCCGGCGTGCAGAATGTCGAAGCAGCCGTTGGTGAGGACGACCCTTTCCCCGGCTTGACGGGCGGCGGCCACGGCCGGCAAGAGTTGGGCTTGGCTCAGGACGCCGCGGTCCATGCCGGCTTGGGCGGCGGCGTAGGCCAACTCCGGGCCGTTGACCGCGGCGGTGCCGGATTTGGCAACCACCAAGGAGGCGGCCACATTGGCCAGGCGGGCGGCGGCCAATGGCGGCCAGCCAAGGGCCGCCGCCACGCCAAGGGCCGCCGCCGCCGTGTCCCCGGCGCCGGTGACGTCATAGACCTCCACCGGACGCGCCGGCAGATGCCGGACTTGGCCGCCGTCCACCACCGTCATGCCGTCGGCCCCGGCGGTCACCACCAGGGCGCCGATGCCAAACTCCCTGCACAGGGATTGCGCCTGTTCGCCAAGCGCGTGAACGTCGCCAGCGGCGCCGACGGCGGCGTTGAACTCCCGCTGGTTGGGCTTCAACAAGCTGGCGCCGGCATAGTCTGCAAAGGGTTTGAACTTGGGATCAACCACCACGGCCAGGCCGGCCGCCTTGGCGGCTGCAACCATGCCGGCCGGCGACTGCAACGCTCCCTTGTCGTAGTCGCTAAGGACAAGCGCCGCCGCGTTCGGCAAATGAGCCGACAGCTTGCTCCCCAAGGCGGCGGCGGCCTCCGCCGGCAGGGGCGCCTCAAAGTCGCTGCGCAGCAATTGCTGTTGACGGCTGACCATTCGGACTTTTTGGATGGTGTTCCAATGATCGACCTCAACAAAGTCGCAAGCAACGCCCGCCGCTTCAAGAATGCGCCGCAGCGCCGTCCCTGCCGCATCCCGGCCAATGCAGCCGAGCAGGGTGCATTGCGCCCCAAGGCTGGCCACGTTCAGGGCGACATTGGCGGCGCCGCCGGGACAGTCCTCCACCCGCTCCACCGCCACCACCGGCACCGGTGCCTCCGGCGAAATGCGCCCGGCGTCCCCATGCCAGTAGCGGTCCAGCATGACATCGCCAGCCACAATCACACGGAGGTTCTTAAGGGAGGGCAGCAGTAAGGCAGTCAATTGGCGCCTCCTAGGAGAGGGTTCGCCATAAATGCTAGCACGGCACAGCGCTCAAGATCGGGGCAACGCCCGCATCGCCGGTGGCTTCCGCCTAATGCCGAATTTGTCGCTCAGTTGAAGGTCAGGACATCGAATGCGCCATTAAGTCCAGCGCAAATCGGTCGAAGACCGCAAAGTGGCCGACTTCCGCCCCGCAACAGTTCATATGCTGTGGTAGAGTCCCTGCATAGCGAGGCAACTGCTGGAGCTTGCCGTTTACAGGGATTCCGGCGACTGGTTCACGGGTCATTTATGGAGGTGGAGAAATGAGCAACCCCACGGAGATCATATTTGAGGTGACCGAAGCTGTTGAGGGCGGCTATGACGCTAGGGCCTTGGGCTACAGCATCTTCACTCAGGGAGAGGACTGGGCCGATCTTAAGACCATGGTGAGGGATGCCGTAGCCTGCCACTTCGGTGAAGACAGCAGTGTCAAGGTGGTTCGACTGCATCTTGTGAAGGACGAAGCAGTCGCCGTATGAAACTGCCGCGTGACTTGTCCGGGCAACAGTTGGCCAAATTGCTGCGTCGCCATTACGGATACAGTCTTGTTCGGCGGAAGGGAAGCCACATGATGCTGACGGCAGTCGTCAAAGGAATTGAACACAGCATAATCGTCCCATTTCACAAACAGTTGAATGTGGACACATTGGCTTCGATTCTGGCAGACGTTGCTCAAGCCCATGAAGTTGCGCAAGGCATAGTGCGCACGAAACTATTTGGGTAAAACCCCAAATTCAACTCACAAGTGCAATTTCTAAAATAATGGGTGAGCTGGCGCAGGCCGCGAGCTTCGCCCGGCCGCCTCAGCGTTTTCCTTGACGGCTCGGCGGCCCTTCGCCGTCAATGCCAAGGGCGTCTGCGATGGCGACATGGTGCAGTTGCATGCATATCAAGGTCTGGCGGCTTGCGGTTCCATCAACGCATGTCAAGGTAGGCTTGCTCGGTGAGCGCGGTGTAGCGTCGCGCCCGCTCGGCGAAGGCCATGTAGGAGGCGTATATGCGTTGGGACAGTTCGTCCTCCCCAGCGGCCTCCGCCACCACATCCTGCGCCGCCGCCCGCAACCGCTCCAGCACGTCCTTGGGCAGGGGCCGCAACTGCACACCGTGCTCATTCACCAAGGCGTCCAAGGCTGCTTGGCTGTGGGCGACGTAGTCCGCCAAGGTGTCGTCGTTGATGGCTTGGGCCGCCGTCTCCACCATCGCCTGCAGGTCCGCCGGCAGGGTGTCGAAGGCCTGCTGGTTGACGATCAATTCAAGGGTGGCGCCGGGTTCATGCCAACCCGGATAGTAGTAGTACCTCCCGGCGGTGTAAAGGCCAAGGGCCAAGTCATTGTAGGGGCCAATCCACTCCGTGGCGTCGATCACGCCGGTTTGCAGGGACGTGAACACCTCCCCGGCCGGCACGTTGACGGGCACGCCCCCCGCCCGCTCGAACGCCTCGCCGCCAAGGCCGGGAATGCGCATCTTCAGGCCCTTCAAGTCAGCCAAGGAATTGATCTCGCTGTTGAACCAGCCGGCCATCTGCACACCGGTGTTGCCGGCGACGAAGGGCACTAGGGAGAAGGGCGCGTACAGCTCCCGCCAGAGCGCCATGCCGCCGCCGTAGCGCAGCCATGCGTTCATTTCCTGCGCGGTCATGCCGAACGGCACGGTGGTGAAAAGGGCGGCGATGGGGATTTTGCCGCGCCAGTAGTAGGAGGCCCCGTGCCCCATCTGCGCGGTGCCGGCGGCAACGGCGTCAAAGACCTCAAAGGCGCCGACCAGCTCTCCGGCCCCGTAAACCTTGATGTCCAGCCGACCGTTGCTCATCGCCCGCAGCCGCTCCGCCAAATGCTCCGCCGAAAGACCCGCGCCCGGCAGGTTCTTCGGCCAAGTGGTGATGAGCTTCCACTTCCAAACCGGCTCGGATTGGGACGCCGCCGCGGCGCCTTGCCCGGCGTCTTGGCCGGCCGGCGGCGGACTTGGCGCACCGCAGCCCCACAACCCAACCAGCAGGCCGGCCAGCAGGCACAGGGTGCTTTTTATGGAGCGGGGCCGCACAAATTTGCGCATGGGGGCGGCTTGTCCCTTTCGGGGCCGAAGCCGGCGCCTTCTTCGGCAGTGCATGGGACATCCTCCTGTGTGGAGCAAACCTTTTAGCGCATTCGGCGGGATATGCAAGCGCACCAACCCTCAATCCAACGCCACGAGCTTGGCGGCGCTCAGCATCAGCCATTTCTCCCCAGCGGCGGTGAAGTGGACCTGCACACGGGTGCGCTCGCCCTTGCCTTCGCTTTGCAGCACCACTCCTTCGCCAAAGCTGCCGTGGGCGACCCGCTGGCCGATGTTCAAGGGGCAGGCCGAGGAGGAATCGAACATGGCGGACGGTCGGGCCGCCGCCAAGGGACGCTCCACCTCTCCGTGCAGGCGCACTTCGGAGACGAGGTGCGGCGGCAGCTCGTCAATGAAGCGCGAGCGCCGATTGTAGCTGTCGGAGCCGTGCAGGCGGCGGACTTCGGCATGGGTCAGGTGCAGTTGCCGCATCGCCCGCGTGATGCCCACATAGCAGAGGCGCCGCTCCTCCTCCAACCCCGCGGGCATTTCGCTGGACTGGCGGTGGGGGAACAGCCCCTCCTCCATGCCGGTCATGAACACGGTGGGGAACTCCAACCCCTTGGCCGAATGCAAGGTCATCAACTGCACGGCCGGCCCGGTTTTCGACTCCCGCTCCCCGGCGTCAAGCGCGACCTGGTCCAGGAACTCCTCCAGTTCGGAAACCGCCGGCTGGTCCGCGTCCTGCAACGGAAACACCAGTTCGCCGCTGAACTGTCGAGCGGCGCTGACCAACTCCTCCAGGTTCTCCTTGCGGGCCAGCCCCCGCTCTCCCGGCTCGCGGCCGTGGTGCTCAGGCAAGCAACTGGCCTCAATGACCGCCGCCGCAAGTTCATGCAGCGGCAGTTCGGCCACGCCGTCGGCGATTGCGTCGATCAGCTTCATGAACTCCGCCACCGCCGCCGCGGCGCGGCCTTTCAAGGCGCCTTCGTGGATGGCCTCCTTGCCGGCCTGCCACAGGGAGACTGCGCGGGCGCGGGCCAGTTGCCGCAAGGCCTCCAAGGTTTTCTCGCCCACGCCCCGCGGCGGCCTGTTCACCACCCGCTCGAAGGCGACGTCGGCATGGCGGTTTTGCACCAGCCGCATGTAGGCCAGGGCGTCCTTGATTTCGGCGCGCTCAAAGAAGCGGAAGCCGCCGTAGATGCGAAAGGGAACGTCGGCTCTTAGCAGCGCCTCCTCCAGCACCCGGGATTGGGCGTTGGAGCGGTACAGCACGGCGATGTCGCTGGCTGCGGCGCCGCTGTCGATGAGGTCTTGAATCCGTTCGGTGACGAAGCGGGCCTCGTCCTGATCGTTGTAGGCCGAATAAACCTTGATGGGCGCGCCCGCTCCGCCGGCGGTCCACAGCGTCTTCGGCAGCCGCATGCCGTTGCGGGCGATCAGGGCGTTGGCGGCGTCCAAAATGTTGGCCGTGGAGCGGTAGTTCTGCTCCAAGGGGATGGCGACGGCGCCCTCGAACTCCTTGAGGAAGGCCTGGGTGTTCTCGATTCTGGCCCCCCGCCAGCCGTAGATGGACTGATCGTCGTCGCCCACCGCCATCACCTTGCCGGCGTCCCCGGCCAGCAGCTTAAGCCATTCGTACTGAATGCGGTTGGTGTCTTGGAATTCGTCCACCAAGATTTGCCCGAACCGACGCTGGTAGTGGGCCAGCAAATCCCGCTCCCCGCGCAGGCACTCCAGGCAGCGCAGCAGCAGTTCGGCGAAATCCACCAGCCCGCCCTCGTTGCAGAGCGCTTCGTAGCTTTCGTAGATGCGTTTGTGGGTTTGCTTGAACGGGTCTCCGTCATCCGCCAAGTCGCGGGCGCGACGGCCTTCGTCCTTGTGCCCGTTGATGAACCAGACCGCTTGGCGCGGCGGCCAGCGCTTGTCGTCCATGTCCAAGGCCCGCATGACGCGCTTGACCAAGCGCAGCTGATCGTCCGCGTCCAGAATTTGGAAGTTCTGCGGCAGGCCGGCCTCCTGCCAGTGCATGCGCAGCAGGCGGTGGGCGATGCCGTGGAAGGTGCCCACCCAAAGCGCCGTGACCGGCACGCTGAGCAGCGCTTCAATGCGCTGGCGCATCTCCGCCGCCGCCTTGTTGGTGAAGGTGACCGCCAGCAGGCCGTAGGGGGACACGCCCTCGGCCTCGAGCAACCAAGCGATGCGATGCACCAGCACCCGAGTCTTGCCGCTGCCGGCGCCGGCCACCACCAGGGCGTTGCCCAAGGGCGCGGTCACCGCTTGGCGCTGCGCGTCGTTTAGGCCGGAAATGATGTGGGTGACGTCCACGGCTGCGGCTAGGTCTGCGCAAAGCCGCAAGTCTGCCGCACTTGCCTAGGCTTCGGCAAGTGGTGGGTGGGGCAACAAAATGATCTGAACGAACGTCTAGTCGCTCCACTGACCGGGCAATGTTTAGCCGCCTGATGCATCCGTATGCATAATTCGCGCTAGATAATCGTAATCGTCGTTCCGTTCGGGGAACAGGATGTGCGCTTCGGCGAAGCGCGCCCGGTCCCAACCGCCGTTGTCGTACCTTGGCCGCAACTCCTGATAGGCTGTGGCAGATACGATGTAGGAATCGAGAAGAATTTTCGCCTCCGCGTTGGGCACCGCCATTTGCTCCGCCAGTTCGTGCAGGGATTCATGCAGCCGCGCCTTGTCGTCGTGTTGGTAGGCATGGGCATGCAGCATCCCGTGCGGTTCGATGAACACGATGCGTTGTTTTGCACTCGTCTTGACCCACAGAATGAAGTCTGGAAAGAAGCCGCGTTGGTTGAAGAATCCAACGCCTTTGCCGCGGCCTTGGTTGCGCAACAGGAAAATCTCCTTGCCGGCGAGAAGGCCATTCTTCTCTTGGCGGCAGAAGTGGCGCAAGTCCTCCACGAAACGGTGTTCCCCTTCGTTCAGCGCTGGTGGACTCGCCTTCACTTTGGAGTGCTGTTCAACGAGCAGCGGCTGATACAGGTGGCGGTCGAAATGCACGTTGGGCAACT
Source organism: Candidatus Azophilus sp. (assembly GCA_965200465.1). Classification (GTDB taxonomy): domain Bacteria; phylum Pseudomonadota; class Gammaproteobacteria; order Pseudomonadales; family Azotimanducaceae; genus Azophilus. The sequence goes on from OZ241358.1 coordinate 2,454,553, forward strand.
CGTGCGTTACTTGCTCATAGATGCGCTTGGCTTCCCGTATCAGTTGTTTGATGTCGGCAAGCAGTTTGGCGTCCCCAAGTGGGACGTTCAGCTTGTAGTCTTGGAAATTTTCGTCGCTGTCGCGCACCTGCACGTAGCGCATGTGATTGGAAGCCCAGCGTTCCTGCTGCACTTGGTAGAACTTATCGACGTACTTCTTCAGGATTATGACCACCGCGTCTGTCAGCCTAGCGGCGTCCATTGAAGAACTGGGGAGGACCAGCCGGTCGTCAGCGATCAGTTCGTAGCAGGCCGGGTCGCGCATTTCGAAGATCGCCCGCATCGTTTGCGGTTCAATGGCGAGGTTGGTGAATTCCCGCTGTTCCCTGTGGTCAATAAGGTCCATGTAAGCCTGCTGCCAGTCCACTAAATTCAAGCTCTGGGCCGGAATCGTCCGCCCATGCCCGGCTTGGGCCGACATGTCAGCCATTTCGCCGTCGGCGCCCTCCAACGACTGCACCTTGAGCGCCATATCAACCTGTACGCTGATGCCGGCCTGTGGCACCAACAGGACCCTGCCTTCCTCAACGAATGCAAGGTCGCCCGGCACTCGGGGCGTCACCAGCCCCTTGCGCAAAAACGCCTTGTTCGGGCGGATGGCAAGGGGCAATTCCACGCTGCCTTCGACATGCACATCCTCCCGTTCCAAATAGCTGCGGAACTGCGCCATGTAGTCGGCGCGAATGGCGAAGATGTTCAGCGTTTCCAGCAGGCCAACATGCTTCGGATGCGGCCCTGGCAGCACAGCACTGCGCTGCAAGCTCATGCCTTTGCCCCGCAGCCGCACACCGCGCCCGAACAGCTGAATGATCTGGGCGCCTTCGTTGCGCCCGACATTCAGCAAACCCATGCTGGAAACGCGCCAAGAATTCCAGCCCTCCATGAACTTTCGGGCACCGATCAGCACTTCAATGGTGGTGTCTGGACGGGAGATGCTATTGAACAATGAACCGACCACCGCTTCCTCCAACACCGCGATCTCCGGTTCCTGCTCCGCCACCAGCACCCGGAATCGGCTGAGGTCGCCGATGTAGATGACGCCGAAGTAGTCGTTCGAGCTGCTGGCCTTCAGGCCGATTTCACCGCTGCCGTTGCGAATGACGCCAAGTTGCAGCACATCGCTGGAATGGGTGTGCAGCACACGGGCCAACAGGTCTTGGTAGATGGCTTGGGCGGACAGGCCGCGCAACTGGCCCAGCCGGTCATCGAAAAGATCCGCTCCGTCCGGGCGTTTTAGGCCGCTTTCCCCTTGCAGCAACCGTCCGATGGCGGCGACCGCCCACCCGCCCCGATTGCGCAGTACGCGATGCAGAAACGCCGCCACTTCCAGCACGTCGCTTCGCTTGCGCTTGTTGCGGCTGTAAACTGCGTTCACGGTGCCGCCCACGAACACCCAAAGGGGGTTGTCCAAGTTGTAGGGATGCAACCTCTCGGCCTGTTCGGCGAAGACACGCTTCTGCTCATAAAAGGCAAGCATGCTGCCTAGCAGCAGCAGATCCCTGTCTTCCTGTTCACATTCTTCTTGGAGGTTCAGTATGTTGAAGTCCTTGCCAAAGCCATCGCCATGAAAGTAACGGTAGGAATAGTCGAAGGCGATGGCCTTGCCGTACTCCGCGGTAAGCTCATCGGTGCGGGCGGCGGTAAGCGCTTGGCCGAAGGTGGCGCTGTACTCGAAGGTGAAGCCCGTTTCGCCAAGGGCCTGCCGGTAGCCGCGCCAGACGTCTCCGCCGGAACCCTTGTGGCCCTCATCGACGAAGATTAGATTGTTGCCCTCGAAAGCCTCCACCGGAACGCTCACGCCGCCGCCCTGTTTCCGCTCCACCAGCTTGGTAATTTCCATCACGCTAACGGCGTTCTCCACTGCACCAACCAAGTTGCTTGCGTTCAGGTTGAAGCGGCCGCATGGAATGCCGGATGCATTCATTTCCGCAAGGTGCTGATCGCTCAAACCCTCGTTGGGCGTAATCAGCAGAACGTTGTCCAATGGCTGTTTGTTGTAGTGCAAAAACTGTCGGTAGTTCAGATGCATGAGCAGCGTCTTGCCACTGCCTGTCGCCATCCAGAAAGCAAGTTTGCGCAGGTCTTCCAGCGTGAATTGCGCATCTCTGGGAACATGTCGGCTTGCCGTGCTGCGCACCAGAACCAAGTGATTAAGGGATTTCTGCAAGGTGCCGGGGCGGTGAAAGAACCAGTCCAAGTAGATTTCCGTATAGAGCGCAGCGAGATGCTGGAAGTAGCGCAGGGTGATGGGGTTCGAGCGCCCGGCGTTCATGGCCCGCAGGTGGGCGCGAATGTTGTCGTCGTAGCGGACCATATCGGCCCGCGGCACCTGCACCCCTGCCCGGGACTCCAACCTAACGCCAACGTAGCTGCGGCCGTTCGCGTCAAAGCCTTCGGCAGCTTGCTTGATGTCGGCTAAAAGGTCTTGATTGGTTTCATAGCCGAAGCGCAGATTCAGCCAAGCCAGAAGAACCAAGCGTTTCTCTAGCTTAGCGTGGGACGCTGCACCCGCTGCACGGCCTGTGAAACCTTTGCGCCTCGGCATGGCGCTACTCCAGCGGCGCAAACATGCGTTTGTTGAACAACGGCTCTAATGCCTTGACGCCGGGAATGAAGGAAGCGCCGTTTACAAACCCCTCATCCACGCCATCCATGAACTTCTGATCAATGACAAAACGCTCATCCCGTATGTAGTCCTCCTTGCTCCAACCCGCCGTCTCTCGCCAGATCACCACGACGGTTCGGCCATCCACATTGCCCCGGTAAACTAGGTAGCGGCGCCCGTTGTCGTAATGCACCCTGCGCGACTTGACGCGCAATCCGATAAGATAGTTGAAGGTTTCCGCCACATCCGCCCGGGCGGTGCCCGATTTGCCGTTGGCGTAGGTGACCAGCCTGTAGTCGAACGGACGGGACAGCTGCTCGACGTTGAGCAGGGTGGCGCTGTTCCGCGTTTCCCACCTGAGCATGTAGCCAATAAGGTAGTCCTCCCACTGCATGGCCGTCTGCACTCCTGTGTCGTCGAACTTGATGTTGTTGAGTGCGTCCTCATAGCTCTCCATGCGGATGTATTTGATGATGTTGGGGCTTCGGTTCGCTTCGCACTCCGTCAATGCGCGGGCCGGTTTGCCGTCCTTCCATTCCGGTGCAAAAAACACCTTCTTCATGCGCGGCAGAATTGTGCGATGGAAATGGTCGCCAACCTCCACCAGAACAAACTTGCGCTTCCTTCCATCCTCTCGATTGAGCCGCATGACGGCCTCGCCGGTTGTTCCCGACCCCGCAAAGTAATCCACAATGCAATCTTCATCCTGATCGGCGGCTGCGCCCAATAGCTCTGCGTAGAGCTGCGTCGCATGACAGTAGGGAAAGTCCGTCAGGCCGAGATTGTCCAGATCCGCCTTGCCCTTCCTTGCGTTCTGATGGACGGACGTGAACTGCCTTTTTGACCCCTCGCGCAAATGCCTCTTCTGGCGTGGCTGAGTGCTCTCGTCCCGGCCGAAAAGTATCTCACCATTGGCCAGCATTTCGCTCAGCGTTTCGGGCGTTCTGGAAAATCCGTTAGGCGGCACGGGACAAGGCTTTTCCGTTTCGGGATGTATTAGCGGAACAAAAAACTTCTGGTCGGTCCTCCGCTCCGGCGCTCGCAGGCTAACGCTGGAGTACACCTTTCCGTCGTCATCAATATGGCGATAGGCGCGTTCACCGCCGCTTAGCCGTTTGTCGCCCTGAACCCAATCCGAAAATCTGCTTCTTGCCTCCTCAAGGGGGTTGTTTGACAAGAATTCTCGCGCCTTGTTCAGCATCAGTTCCGAATTGCCGTTTGCATAGTTGATCGCGCCGCGAGACTTGGTTCTCCAAACGATGTACTCATGCTGGATGGCTATGCCACCGCCACCCGTCATTGGATTCCTCTTATCCCAAACAATCGTTCCGGCATTGGCAAGATCGAACCCGTCAAGCAGAAGATGCAGCCTTTCGTATTCGTTCTCGTCGATGTGACAAACGAATGAGCCGCTCTCGCCAAGCAAGGGAATGCCCAGCCTAATGTGGTTGTCCATCATGGCCAGCCAGCTTGAATGCTGGTAGCTGTTTTTGTATAAAAAACCGCTCGTTTGCGTGTTGTAGGGGGGATCGATGTGAATGCAGCGGACGCGACCTGTGTATTCATTCCGCAGCAAATGTAATGCTTGCGCGTTGTCGCCATGGACCAAGATGCCGTCCGTAAGTTCGCTGAGGTTGGCAATGCCGCCTAGTAGTTCGTCAACGAAGCGCCCGCCGAAATGCTTGGTGTCGAGCACAAGCGATTGATAATCTCTCAAAATGCCCATGCGGTTGGCCTGCTTGTCGTTCGATTCGCCAAATAGGTCGTCTCGCTCCTCGTCAATCCGCAGCAGTGCCCGCCATTCTTGCCACTGGGATTCACACTGGGTGATGGCAGGGTAGAGGCTTTCATCCACCGCCCGCAGCGCCACGCAGTATTGCACGTCCGTCACGAATTTGGACTTCTCCCAAATCATCTTCTGGAAGCTCTCGATCTGATCCAGGAGGTCGATGATCTGCCCGCCCGCCAGCTTCAGCAGGCGAAACGTCTGGAACCAGGCATCCGCCTGCACCTCGGTGCCGGTCTCCAAGCCGTCTAGCTGCACCACCTCGTTCTTCAGGTAGAAATCCAGTTCTTTTGTGAGGAAGCCCTGCAAGTCCTTGTGGATGAAAAAGTCCGCAGCATTGCGCCGCGTGTACTGCCGCAAGTGGTATTCAAGAAAGGTGATTGCATCGTCCCCTTTGCGATGGCGCTTGGCGGTTAGCGCTGCCTGCGCTTGTGCCGCCCCTGCCAAGCGTTTCGGGATTTCATCCACCGCTTGCTGAATGATGGCTTCCTGAAGTTGGTTCCTACCGTTTTGCGCTTGCTCCGATGCGGACATGGGGCGGAACTCAAAAGGAATTAGCACGGTGCCGGCTGCCTCATCCCAATCCAATTGCTCGTAGAGCGGGAAGAAGTATCGTTTCTCGCCCTTTACGTTGTTCTGCTCGATGTCCGCTCCCATCACCTCGAACTGCACGGTGACATCAAGGGATTTGAACCTGTAGTTTCGGAAGTGCTCTCCGGTCTTCACATAGTATTGGTCTTTGTTGGCCCAATGCAGAAGCACTTCCTCGCCGTTGTAGGGAATGGCGTAACGCTCGCGCTTGGAGTAACGGCGTTTGGAGATGAAGTCGCCATCTTCGTAGTAGCGGCTGAAAAAATTGTACAGATGGTTGAAAACGGTGGCTTCCATGCCTGCCCGGCTCTGCCCGCCGGCCAGCCTCGCCTGCAGCCTGTTGTATTTGGCACCAGCTGGCATTTCGCTGAAGTTCGGGTTCAGGTTGCCATCCCCGTCAATTGCGTCCTCACCCATCACGTCCCTGATCCGCACCGCCGTATTCTCCAGCTCCTCCGCTATTCGCGCCTGCTCCGCCAGCACCCCCGTGGAAAGTTCGTCCGCCACCAGTTTCGGCAGCTTTTCCGCAATGAACTGCTCAATGACATCCCGCTTGTGGTTCATGATGCGGTAGATGCCAAAATCCAAATCCGCGCTGTCAAACTGGAAGAGTTCGCGCAGAAGTCCTTGAAATTTGTGCAGATGTTGGCTCATGCATCACTTCCCTGAGTGCGCCTTCCATCCGAATCTGGCTTGCCGAGGTGGAATCGGTGGGGAGAAGGCTGTGGCACTGCCTGGGCAGCTAACCCCGGCGCGTTCGCCGCAACGCCCGCCCATCGGCATAGTCAAGCATGGGAACCCGCGTATTTCAACAGCCAAACTCGGGCTCAAGCGCATCTCCGGGTTCCCCCGCCACTGTCGCCCGCCAATTCCTCGCAGCCAGCTAGGGGGCGCTCGTCGCTCCGGCTCCTAATGGGCTTAGCGTTTTTTGCCTTCCGGCATCGTGCCCTATTCAACCGTGACGGACTTGGCCAAGTTCCTTGGCTGGTCCACGTCCGTGCCCTTGAGCACGGCGACATGGTAGGCCAGCAACTGCAAAGGGGCGACATAGACGATGGGGGTCAGCAGCGGGGCGACCTTCGGCAGGCGAATGACGCTGATGCCGGGGCCCTCCGCGAAGGAGGCGTCCGCATCGGCGAACACATACAGTTGGCCGCCCCGGGCGCGGACCTCCTGCAGGTTGGAATAGACCTTCTCCAACAGCTCGTTGCTGGGCGCCACCGCCACCACCGGCATGTCATCGTCCACCAAGGCCAGGGGGCCGTGCTTAAGCTCCCCCGCCGGGTAGCCCTCCGCGTGAATGTAGGAAAGCTCCTTCAGCTTGAGCGCCCCCTCCAAAGCCACTGGATACATGAGGCCCCGGCCCAGATAGAGGGCATGGTGGCGGTGGGCGAACTTCTCCGCCAAGGCGGCGATGGGCGCATCGAGCGCCAAGGCCCGCTCCATCTGGCTGGGCAGTTCCCGCAGGCTGGCGACCGTCTCCGACTCAAAGGCGGGGTCCATGCCGTGCCGTCGCCCCAGCAGCAGGGTCAGCAGAGCCAAGTCCACCAGTTGGGCGGTGAACGCCTTGGTGGAGGCCACGCCGATTTCCGCGCCGGCTTGGGTCATCAACGCCAAGTCGGACTCCCGCACACAGGAACTGGTGGGCACGTTGCATAGGGTCAAGGTGGCCAAATAGCCCAACGACGGGGCGATTCGAAGCGCCGCCAAAGTGTCCGCCGTCTCGCCGGATTGGGAGATGGCGACGAACAGCGCACCGGGAGCGACCACCGGGCGGCGGTAGCGGAACTCGCTGGCAATCTCCACTTGGCAGGGGATGCCGACATGCTCCTCGACCCAGTAGCGGGCCACGCTGGCGGCGTAGAAGCTGGTGCCGCAGGCGACGATGGTGACCGCCTCGGTTCGGTCGAACAGCCGCGCCGCCCTAACGCCGAAGGCGTGCTCCAGCACCCGCTCCCGGCCGAGGCGTCCTTCCATGGTGCGGCGCAGCACTTGCGGCTGCTCGAAGATCTCCTTTTGCATGTGGTGGCGGTAGTTGCCCTTGTCGGTGTCGCTGATGTCCGTCTCCACCTTGATGGTGGACCGCACAACGGACTGATCCTGCAGATTCCAGATGGAGATGTCGTCCGCCTTGATCTCCACCAAATCCCCTTCCTCCAGGATGATGAAGCGGTCCGTGACCGGCTTGAGCGCCAGCACGTCGGAGGCGATGTAATTCTCGCCGAGGCCCTTCCCGACCACCAAGGGGTTGCCCGCTCGAGTGGCGACGACGCGGCCAGGATGCTCCCGGGCCAGCACCGCCAGGGCGTAGGCGCCGTCCAGCCGCTGCACGGCGCCGCGCACCGCATCCAGCAAGGGGACGCCTTTGGCGCAATGCCGGTCAATAAGGTGGGCTAGCACCTCGGAATCCGTCTCCGAGGCGAAAATGTAGCCTTGCTCCAGCAACTCCGCGCGCAGCGCCTCAAAGTTCTCGATGATGCCGTTGTGGACGATGCAGATGCGCCCGTTCGACTGATGGGGATGGGCGTTCACCTCAAGGGGGGGGCCGTGGGTGGCCCAGCGGGTGTGGGCGATGCCGGTGCGCCCGCCGACGGGCGCCGCGGCGAGGTCGGCCATAAGATCGCGCACCTTGCCCGCCCGGCGGCGCAGTTGAATGGCGCTGTCGCCATCCGCTATGACGCCGATGCCGGCCGAATCATAGCCCCGGTACTCCAGCCGCTGCAGGCCCTCCAGCAGAATGGGGGAAACGTTGCGGTCCGCCACCGCGCCGACGATGCCGCACATGCTCCGCTAGACGCCTCCCTTGGCCGTTGAGGCATTCGCCAAGCGGCGACTGCGCAGCAGGTTCATCAAGCCTTGCCTTGGCGTCCGCCGGGGCGCGTCCAGCCGCCTATGTTGCGCTGCCGGCCGCGGCCCACCGCCAACTGATCCCTGGGCACGTTGGCCGTGACGGTGGAGCCGGCGGCGATGAAGGCGCCGGACTCGATGCACAGGGGCGCCACCAGGGTGGCGTTGGTGCCGACGAACACGTCTTCGCCGATTTCCGTGCGGTGCTTGTCAACGCCGTCGTAGTTGCAGGTGACGGTGCCGGCGCCGATGTTGCCGCCTTCGCCCACGCTGGCGTCACCCAAATAGGCCAGATGGCTGGCCTTGACGCCGCGGCCGAGGCGGGCGTTCTTGGTCTCCACGAAATTGCCCACCCTGGCCTCCTGCTCCAGTTCGGTGCCGGGCCTTAGCCGGGCGAACGGGCCGATGCGGCAACGGGCGCCGATGCGGGCGCCTTCGATGAGGGTGTAGGCTTCCACATGCACGTCGTCGCCCAAGTCCGCGTCCTCAACCACGACTCCCGGCCCCAAATGCACCCGGTCGCCAAGCCGCACCCGGCCTTTGAGGAGCACATTGGCGTCCATGAAGCAGTCCCGGCCAACGCTGACCTCGCCGCGCACGTCCAGCCGCGCCGGGTCCGCCAAGGTGGCGCCCTCCGCCATTAGCCGTTGCGCTTGGCGTTGCTGATGGACGCGCTCCAGCTGGGCCAGCTGCACCCGGTCGTTCACCCCCCAAACCTCCGTTTCGTCCGCGGCGCGAACGCCCTCCACCGCAATGCCCTCGGCAACGGCCAGTTCCACTAGGTCGGTCAAATAGTATTCGCCTTGGGCGTTGTCCGGCTTAACCTCTGCCAACAGGCGGCGCAGGACGCCAACGGGCGCCGCCATGACGCCGGCGTTGACCTCTCGGATGGCCCTTTCCTCGGCGCCGGCGTCCTTGAACTCCACGATCTTTGCAATGCGCCCCCGCGCATCCCGTTTGATGCGCCCAAGGGCGGCGGCTTCCGCCACCTCCGCAGTCACCAGCGCCAGCGCCCCGGATGCCGCCGCAGCCAAGGCCGCGGCCAAGGTGTTTTCGGCAACCAGCGGCACATCCGCGTAGAGAACAAGGGCCACGCCAGCATCCGACAACCTTGGCAGCGCTTGGGCAAGGGCGTGCCCAGTGCCAAGCTGCCGTTCCTGCCGCACCCAAGTGACGGCTTGGCTGGTGGCGGCCCGCACCTGCTTGGCGCCACGCCCCACCACCACGACAATCTCCTTTGGATGCAGGCTTTGGGCGTTGTCAATGACATGGTGCAAAAGCGCCTTGCCGCCCACCCGATGCAGCGCCTTCGGCAGCCGCGAAGCCATGCGCCGCCCTTCGCCGGCGGCGAGAATGATGACGGCGAGCTGCGGGGCATCGGTCATGGGGCGGTGGGTCGGCGCCGAACTCGGACGGATGCGGCCATTATAGAAGGGAACCGCGTCGCCGCCACTAGGGAATCCACGAGGCAACCGCGCTGCTCGACTGGGGCTCGGCGGCGGGTTTCGCGGCCTCCGGGCAGGCCGCGGTCCGGACCGGCTTCGCTGGCTGCCCACCTTATTGATGGATGGGGGTTATGGGGGATTGGGCGACTTTAGCAACGATGTCGGGGATAATCCGGCCATCCTTCTTGATGGGACGCCAAGGGTGGACCCGCTGCAAACCATCGTCCTGGCGTTGCTTCAGGGCGTCACCGAATTCCTGCCGGTTTCCAGCGCGGCCCACTTGATTCTGGCAACCGAACTGACCGGCTGGCCGGACCAGGGCCTAGGCTTCGACATAGCGGTGCATCTCGGCGCCCTGTTGGCGGTGCTCGCCTACTACCGCCAAGACTGTGGTTGCTTCGCCGCCGGCGCTTGGGGCTACCTTCGCCACCGGCGCTACGACGCCAACCTGGATCTCCTGCTCAAGATCGTCTTGGCGTCCTTGCCGGTGACGCTGGCCGGATTCGCGCTGTACGACCTCGTCGCCAAGGAGTTGCGGGATGCGCTGGTGGTGGCGGGGGCAACGCTGCTGTTCGGCTTGGCGCTATGGTGGGCGGACGGCAAGCGCGGCGAGCGGTCGCTGCTGGGCTGGGGCGATGCGCTGCTGATCGGCTTGGCTCAGGCGCTGGCCATAGTGCCGGGCACGTCCCGCTCCGGCGTGACCATCACCGCCGCCCTGTTGCTGGGCTTTTCTCGCCCGGCCGCCACTAGAGTGGCGTTCTTGCTGGCCATTCCAGCCATCGGCGGCGCCGCTTGGCTGGCCGCCAACAACCTGCCGCAGACCGCTCAAGCAGCGGCTTGGTTCGACCTCGCCCTTGGCGCGGTGGTTGCGGCGGTGAGCGCCTACCTCTGCATATGGCTGTTCGCGGCCCTGCTGGAGCGCACCGGCCTGCGGCCCTACGCCTACTACCGCATGGCGTTGGGAACGGCGCTGTTGCTGCTGACGGCGTTGCCGGCCTGAAAAGGGCCTAGAACGGAATGTCGTCCTCAAGGTCGTCGTCAGCGCCATCCACCACCGTGGGCTCGCCGCCGCGGCTGGGCAGCGGCCCTGCGTCCTCCTGCGAGCGCGGGGCGGGCTGCTGGCCACCGCCGGCGCCGCGGCTGTCGAGCATCTGCAACTCACGCGCCACGACTTCCGTCTTGTAGCGCGTTTGCCCATCCTGCTCCCAACTGGAGGTGCGCAAGCTGCCCTCCACATAGACCTTGGAGCCCTTCTGCAGGTACTCCCCGGCGATTTCCGCCAGCCTAGCGAAGCAGACCACGTTGTGCCATTCGGTGCGCTCCTGCATTTCGTTGCTCTGGCGGTCCCGCCAGCCCTCCGAGGTGGCCAAGCTGAAGTCCGCAATGGCGGTTCCCGATTGCGTGAACCGGGTTCTTGGGTCCCTGCCCAAATTGCCGATGAGAATGACCTTATTGATGCCTCTTGCCATGTGCCCCCGCAAATTCATTCAGGTTCCAGTCAGTCTTGGAAGTCTATATCATGGAGCAACGCAAACCTACGGCATTTTCCGACATTCGCTGTAAGCAAATGACCCGCCGCAACCGCAACGATTCCGGCCCTGCAAACGCGGACATCGCCCCGTCCCGGCTGGGCGCCGCGACGCTGCTCCCCGCCAAGGGGCTGCTGCTGGGCCTGTCGCTGCTGGCCGCCGAGGCCGGTGCGCAGTCGCGGTCGTTTCCGGACTTGCTGCTCAATCCCAATGCACAGGCGCCGGCGCCGGCGCAACGGCCGGAATCCTGGCGCCCAAGGCAAGACTACGCGGCGGTGGGCATTCCGCTGGCAATCCGCGCACCCGCACTCTCCGCCGAGGAAAGCGCCCTGTTTGCCCAGCGCCGCCGGGGGCCGGCCGCAGCCGGCGTCGGCCGGCCGGTTCCCGCTGAGCACCAAGGCAACCTAGGGGAGAAACTCACCTGGTCCAACATTGGCGGCGGCGCCGTCGCCGCCGCCTTGCAAGTGGCCTCTCCCGGCGCAAAGGCGTTGCGCGTCGCCCTCAGCGCCGCATTGCCGGAAGGCGGCGAGGTTCGCTTCTTCAACCCGACGGATGCCAGCCAGAGGTTCCGGCCCCGCCTCGGCAAGGAGTTCGCCACCGGCAAGGGCACCTCGGCTGCTCCGCAAGCGGCGCTGCTTTGGTCCCCCACCGTAACCGGGGACGCCATCGGCGTGGAGGTCACCCTGCCGGCGTCGGCGGACCTGCGCTCCTTCGCTCTGGAAGTGCGGCGAATTTCCCATCTGGCGCACGGGCCGGGCCAGCCGGCGGCATTGGCTGCGGCGCGCCCCGCCAACATGCACAACAGCTGCAGCGCCGTCGATGTCTCCTGCGCCGATGCGCTCCACAATTGCGCCGCTTTGTCCACCGTGCGCATCCTGTTCACCGACGCCGGCGGCGACAGCTACCTCTGCACGGCCACCGTCATCAATGACTCCCGGGCGGTGCAGGCCAAGCTGCGGCAAACCCACCTGCTGACGGCCCATCACTGCATTTCCTCCCAAGCCGTAGCCAAGACAGTGGAAACTTGGTGGAACCACCAAACGGCCGGTTGCGGCAGCTCCCAACGCAGCGACCGCTTCTTCTCCTTGAGCGAGGGCGCGGACCTGATCGTCACCCACGCCAGGACCGACCACAGCCTGCTGCGGCTGCGGGAACCGGTGCCCAGCCTGCCAATTTGCTGGAAGGGATGGTCCAACGGCAGCGGGCAAGTCGGCGAAAGCGTCTATTCCGTCCACCACCCGCGGGGGGAGTTCAAGGAATGGGCGGCGGGACAGATCGCCAACCACGGGGTGACCGTGCTCGACGGCAACGAAGATCAGGAAGTGGATTCGTTCATCGTCGATTTCCACGCCGGCGCCTTGGTCGGCGGCAGCAGCGGCGCCGCACTGTCCACCGAAGACGACAACGGCCTCATCGGCGTGCTGTCCGGCGGCCCGGAGGATGATTGTTCGGTCAACCACTATGGTCGGTTTGACCGCTTCCTAGCCGTTGCCGGACCCTGGCTGGGGAATGAAACCGTAGATGCGGCGGGCATCTTGGACGACCACGGGGACGACATTCAAAGCGCCACTGGAGTACTGCTGAGCTCCACCACCAAGGGCGACCTCGAAACCCCGGACGACTTGGACTATTTCCGCATTTCCGTCCCGGAGGACGGCAGGCTCTACGTGCGCACGGAAGGCTCGACCGATACTCTGGGCACCCTCTTCTCCGCAAGCGGCGTAGCCATTCTCCAAGACGATGACGACGGCAGAACCAACAACTTCCGCATCGTTGCAAACGTGCGCGCGGGGACCTACTACGTCAGCGTCTCCAGCTACACCAGGAGCGACACGGGCTCCTACACCCTGTTCGTGGACTTGCAGAGGGAGGTTAGAACGACCCACCTGATGCCGTTGTTCCCGGCCGACTCCGACGGCCGCCAGCAAGGGTTCGTGCGCATCGCCAACCGCTCCCGAACGGAGGGAAGCGTGCAGCTCACCGCCATTGACGACGCCGGCACGGCGCGGGAGCCCATCATGCTGGCCATGGACGGCCGGCAGACCCTGCACTTCAATTCGCAGGACCTGGAGCAGGGCAATCCCGACAAGGGCCTAGGCGACGGCATCGGCAAGGGCGTTGGGGACTGGCGTTTGGAGTTGGTCAGTTCCCTGGACCTCTCGCCGCAAGCCTACGCCCGCACCGACGACGGCGTCATCGCCAGCCTGCACGGCTTGGCCGGCGGCAAGGCGGATGAGCACTATGTGAGTTTCTTCAACAGCGCCAGCAACACCCGTTCGCGCAGCGTGCTGCGGCTCATCAATCCCAACGACCGCCGCGTGGAGGTCACCATCGACGGCCGGGACGACAGGGGCCAAGCGGCGCCGGGAGGCCGCATCAGCCTGCGCTTGGCGCCTAGGGCGTCCATGTGGATTGGGGCGCAGCAGTTGGAGGCCGGGGACGACGCCTTCAATGGGCGCTTCGGCGACGGGGACGGCAAGTGGCAACTGTTCATTGCAGCCAACGCCGAGATTCAGGCGATGAGCCTAATTGAGACCGCGGACGGGCGCTTGAGCGACGTTTCCACAGCCAACGACCCTGAACCAAGAAACTAGCGGGCGGCACCTTGGTGCGGGAGCGAAGTCAACAGGGGCTGCTGTCCAGGTTCAGTCATCCAAAGTCGCTGATCGTCCGAGTGGTTCTGATTGGGGCCGTGGTCGTTGCGGTCGTCGTCGCAGCTTGCATGCTGGCGGGGGTTGCGCCCGGCGCCTCATACTGGTTCGCCGCCGACCCCGGCCGCACAACGGACGCACCCGCTCCTCAGGAGGGCGTGGTGCTCCCTTTGCCGCGGCCCCCGCCAGCCGAAGTCGAAACGCCGATCGGCCTGCTCCGCAACGAGCCGGGCGCAGCCCCGGGATACACGCTGTTCGGAACGCGAGCTGGCCCCGCGTATCTGATCGACAACGCCGGCCGGATGGTCCACAAATGGGATCTGTCGGGCAATTGGGCTTCTTTCAGCGCCAAATTGCAGCCGGACGGCGATCTGACGCACACAACCGACGATGGGGTCCTCCGCCGGGTTGACCCGGCCGGCAACGAGGTTTGGCGGTACTCGCCTCCCGACAAGCCGCATCATGACCATCTGCTGCTGCCGAACGGCAACTTTCTGCTCCTGCTGCGAGGCGTCAAATCGAGGGACGAGGTGGTGGCGGCCGGCGGGAATCCCGCCTTCGTCCGCCCCGACGGCCTCAAATACGACTACATTGTCGAAGTTCGACCGGCGCCCCCCGACGGCGGCGAAATCGTCTGGCAGTGGTCCGTGTGGGACCACCTGATACAGGATTTCGACGCCGGCAAGCCGAACTACGGAGTGGTCGCCGACCACCCCGAACTCGTTGACTTGAACTTCATTCTGCTGCAGCTTGACAGGACCGGCAGACTGAGCGACAGCAACAAGTGGGATTGGCTGCACGCAAACGCCATCGACCACCATGCGGAGGCGGACCAGGTTTTGATCCTGGCGCGCAACTTCAGCGAGATTTGGGTGGTGGACCACAGCACCACGCCGGAGCAGTCGGCGGGGCATCGGGGCGGCAACTACGGCCGCGGCGGGGACCTGCTGTACCGCTGGGGGAATCCGCGGGCGCACCGTGCCGGCACGGCGGCCGACCAACGCCTGTTCTGGCCGCACAACGCCCACTGGATTGCGCCGGGGCTGCCCGGCGCGGGCAACATTCTGGTGTTCAACAACGGAGACGAGTTCGAGGGCTTTTTCCGCGACCATTCCTCGGTGCTGGAGCTGGACTACCCGCTTGCCGACGGCCGCTTCGGCGCATGGCCGCCCGGCCGGCGCCCGCCTCCCGACCGGCCGGCATGGCGGTACACGGCGTCGCCGCCGAGCGGTTTTCTGTCCCACCGCCTGTCCGGCGCGCAACGGCTGCCCAACGGCAACACGCTGATCGCCTCCGGGCAGCAGGGCGTGATCTTCGAGGTGACGGCGTCGGGCGGGGAGGTGTGGAGGTACGTCTCTCCCGCGGTGGGGAAGGAACGTTGGTTGCAGGGCGAGCCGATGCCGGTTTTTACGGACCACCGGGCGCCAACCCCACTATGGGCCAACTTTCTCTACCGGGCGGTTAGGTATCCGCCGGACCATCCGGGCCTCCAAGCGCTCGACTTGACGCCCAAGGGAACCATCGAGCGCTACCGCTAGCCCGCAAACGCCGCGCTAGTTGCTCCTAGCAGCCGCAGCCGTTAACTTAGACGGCTTGGTTTCGGCTCATTGCAAGGGCGCTTGGCCTTGGACAGCATTTCCGTTCGCGGGGCGCGGACCCACAATCTGGACAACATCGATCTGGAGCTGCCGCGCGACAGGCTGATCGTCATCACCGGCCTCTCCGGTTCCGGCAAGTCCTCGCTGGCTTTCGACACTCTCTACGCCGAAGGCCAACGCCGCTATGTGGAGTCTCTTTCCGCCTACGCCCGGCAGTTCCTCTCCACTATGGAGAAACCGGACGTGGACCACATCGAGGGCTTGTCGCCGGCCATCTCCATAGAGCAGAAATCGACCTCGCACAACCCCCGCTCCACGGTGGGCACCATCACCGAAATCCACGACTACCTGCGGCTGCTGTACGCCCGTGTGGGCGAACCGCGTTGCCCTGAGCACCGCAAGCCCTTGGACGCGCAAACCGTCAGCCAAATGGTGGATCAAGTCATGGCGCTGCCCGAGGGGACGCGCATCATGCTCCTGGCG
The DNA here is from genome assembly GCA_965200465.1 of Candidatus Azophilus sp. Taxonomy (GTDB): domain Bacteria; phylum Pseudomonadota; class Gammaproteobacteria; order Pseudomonadales; family Azotimanducaceae; genus Azophilus. The sequence continues at coordinate 2,470,127 of OZ241358.1, forward strand.
CCCGTGGTCTCGGACCGCAAGGGCGAGCATCTGCACGTCTTCAAGGAATTGATGGCGGCCGGCTTCATCCGCGCCCGCATCGACGGCCTAGTGGCGGACCTGGACCATCCGCCGAAACTGGACAAAAGGAAGAAGCACAGCGTGGAGGCAGTGGTTGACCGGCTTCGGGTGCAGGCGGGAGCGCAGCAGCGCTTGGCCGAATCCATGGAAACCGCCTTAGGGCTTTCGGACGGCATCGTCTGGGTGGAGGACATGGACGACCGCGCCCGCCCCGGGCTGGTGTTCTCGTCCCGCTTCGCCTGCCCGGTTTGCGGCTACAGCATCAGCGAGCTTGAGCCGCGCATGTTCTCCTTCAACAACCCGGCCGGCGCCTGCGCCGCCTGTGACGGCTTGGGCGTGAAGCAGTTCTTTGACCCGGAGCTCATCGTTCACGACCCGCACCTAACCCTGGCCGAAGGGGCGATACGCGGCTGGGACCGGCGCAACGTCTATTACTTCCACATGCTGCGGTCCTTGGCTAGGCACTATGGCTTCGATGTGCAGTCTCCTTACCGCAGGCTGGGCAAAAGGCATCAGCAGGCCATTCTCTTCGGCAGCGGCCAAGAGCGCATCGACTTCAGCTACACCAATGACCGCGGCGACCTGATCAGGCGGCGCCACCGATTTGAAGGCGTGATACCCAACATGGAGCGCCGCTACCAGGAGACGGAATCGAACATGGTGCGGGAGAACCTGCAAAGATACTTGCGCACCCGCGCCTGCCCCGAATGCGGCGGCGCCCGCCTGCGCGAAGCCTCGCGCAATGTTTTCGTCGGCAACGTCACCTTGCCGGAAATCTCCCGCGGCGCCATCGAAGACATGCTGAAGTACTTCAGCAAGCTCAAGCTGAGCGGGCAGCGCGGCGCCATCGCCGCCAAGATTCTCAAGGAAATCCAAGCGCGGCTGCAGTTTCTGGTGGATGTGGGCTTGAACTACCTGACGCTGGACCGCAGCGCGGACAGCCTTTCCGGCGGCGAAGCGCAACGGATTCGGCTTGCCAGCCAAATCGGCGCCGGCTTGGTGGGCGTGATGTACATTCTCGACGAACCCTCCATCGGCCTGCATCAACGGGACAACGCCCGCCTGCTGCGCACCCTCACCCATTTGAAGGATCTGGGCAACACGGTGCTGGTGGTGGAGCATGACGAAGAGGCGATCCGCAGCGCCGACCACATCGTCGATATCGGCCCCGGCGCCGGCGTGCATGGCGGCAGGATAGTCGCCAGCGGCGGCCTGGAATGCATATTGCGGGAAAAGGGCTCCGTCACCGGCCAGTACCTGTCCGGCAAAAAGTCCATTCGGGTGCCCGAACAGCGCACAAAATACGACAAAAAGGCGGTCGTTCGGCTGTGCGGCGCCTCCGGCAACAATCTGCGCAGCCTGACCGTCGATATTCCCTGCGGCTTGATGACCTGCGTCACCGGCGTGTCCGGTTCCGGCAAATCGACCCTCGTCAACCAAACGCTCTACCCGGTCGCCGCCGCCAAGCTGAACGGCGCCGGGGCGCTAACGCCGGCGGCGCATCAGGGCATTGAGGGCCTGGACCATCTCGACAAGGTGGTTGACATCGACCAAAGCCCCATCGGCCGCACCCCCCGCTCCAACCCCGCCACCTACACCGGCCTGTTCACGCCCATTCGCGAGCTGTTCGCGCAAACCCAGGAGGCCCGCGCCCGCGGCTATAAGCCCGGCCGCTTCAGCTTCAACGTCAAGGGCGGGCGCTGCGAAGCCTGCCAAGGCGACGGGGTCATCAAGGTGGAGATGCACTTTCTGCCGGACATCTACGTCTCCTGCGATCAGTGCCGGGGCAAGCGCTACAACCGGGAGACGCTGGACGTTCGCTACAAGGGCAAAAACATTCACGAGGTGCTGGACATGACCGTGGAGGAGGCGCGCGCATTCTTCGACGCGGTGCCCGTGCTGGCGCGCAAGCTGCAAACCTTGGTCGATGTGGGCCTGGCCTACATCAAGCTGGGGCAAAGCGCGACCACGCTCTCCGGCGGGGAGGCGCAACGGGTGAAGCTGTCCCGGGAACTGTCCAAGCGCGACACCGGCAGGACCCTGTACATTCTTGACGAACCCACAACCGGCCTGCATTTCCACGACATCGCCCAACTGCTCCAAGTGCTGCATCGGCTGCGCGACCACGGCAACACGGTGGTGGTCATCGAACACAATCTGGACGTCATCAAGACCGCCGATTGGGTCATCGACCTAGGCCCGGAAGGCGGCGCCGGCGGCGGCCGCATCGTCGCCGTCGGCACCCCGGAGCAACTGGCCGCCAAGACGCGCTCCCACACCGGGCGCTACCTCAAGCAGGCCTTGGGCTTGGAGGGCTAAGTGACTGGACCAACGCGCCGAGAGGCGGCGCTTGAGGATTCCGTGCTGCGCATGTTCGGTCTCCTATTCGTTTGTTCAACTCAATGGGCCACCCGAACATGCGCCCCGGGCGACCGGGGCGCTCCCTCAAAAAGTCCGAAAGGTGGTGATCCCATTCACAGTGTTGATCCCGCGAAAAGCTGGGGCTAGGATGTCCGTGAGCTACAGAAAACTGTATCCAAATCCCAAACGCCAGTGCTAGGAGAACATTCAACCATGCAAACAACGACTTACAGTTTAAGCGCCTTGCTCGGCAGGGTCAGGGACAAGAGTCTCACTATCCCTAGGTTCCAGCGCAAGTTCGTTTGGAACAAGCCAGCCGTAATATCGCTAATCGACTCCATCTCGCGCTCCTATCCAATTGGATCGTTGCTACTTCTCGACAAGAAGCCAGATCTCCCACTGGCCACACGGAATATTGAAGCAATGATAAGGGAGGAAGATTTGCCGGATACCCAGCGGCCTTCTGGTGACGGCCAGCACACCGAAGTGGAATCTTATATTCTAGATGGACAACAAAGAACTACATCCATAGCACAAGTCTTCCTGAATGCACACCCAACTTATATCTATTACTTCGATCTAAAGGGCATTCTAGAACATTACGACAATGAAGACACATCTTGGATTCGAACTCGTCGTCGCAAAAAGGGCAACAATCCAGGTAGGCGAGAAAACAATAGGCTTCTACGCGCTGATTTGTGTTTAAAGCAACAGAATTCTGGCATGTATGTTAGCGAGTATATTGAAGATTCAGGAGATTTTCCGGAATATGATCGTCAACGCCGCCGTAAAGCGTCAGAAAAAATTAAGGGCATTTTCGAGAAAATTAGGAATTATCAAGTACCCATTGTTAGTCTAGACCCTGATCACGGACTTGAGTCCATTTGTCGAGTATTTGAGACAATTAACAGCACAGGGACACAATTAAGGACTTTTGATCTCGCAGTCGCCCGCTTCTTCTCCCCTAACCTGGATCTTCGCCGACTATGGGAAGATGCTATCGAGCATCATCGCATTCTAAAGGATTTTGACGCCGATGGAGAGCGGATTCTCCAAATCATTTGCTTGAAAAATTCTGAAGGTTATCCAGTAACATCCCGAAGGGCTCTCCTTGGCATGCCAAGTGAGACAATAGCTAGCGAATGGCGGGAGGCTGCGCAGGCGCTAGCGAATTCCTATGGTTGGGCCAAGTCTCACGGAGCAAGACCGGAAACATTGCCAAACCATAACGTATTGGCGGCTATGGCGGCAGTCCAACATCTACGAAATTCGCAAAATCTCGACAATGACTGGTTGGAGCGAGAGTTCTTCGGTCGCTGGTACCACAGCAAAGTTCTCCAAGCTGGCGCCTCGCAAGCGTCCAACTATCGCATTGGGCAGGACTACATGGCCCTGCGGAACTATGCCGAAAACGGCATTCGACCAGCCGTAGAGGATGTGAAGCTAAAATCAGAAATTATTCAAGGGCTGAAGCCGCAGGATGTTCGATACAAGTCTCTCCAATGCATTATCTCTTATGCAATTAGGTACGATTTAATTTCAGGCGCTCGGATTACTTCCGAATCGAAATTGCACGATCACCACATATTTCCAAGGAGTGCATTAAAAGAGCACAATCTTGATCGGAAAAAGATCGACAGCCTTTGCAATAGGCTCTATATTTTGGATAAATCGAACTTGAAAATCGGGGATAGCTTTCCAGAAAGCTATCTAAAGGGCCTAGCCGATCAGGCTCGCAAAGAGGGCACTTTAGCGGCATTTAAGAGAAGATTAGCGGACTGTATGGTTCCGGGCGATCCTACGGAGCCTTCTTGGGAATTAGCTTTTTCTATGGATCGCTTTGATGAATTTTGCCAAGCTCGTGCTGATCTTATTATGGCTAGAGTCCGTGAAGTTGTCGGCGATTCATTGAAGGAAACCGCATTGTCAGAAGACGAGATGGCGGACGTTGACGACTAAGAACTTGCCGGGCTAGCGCCCGGATTGGATGGCCCTTCGGAACAGGTATCGCCAAATGGTTAGCAAAGTACCCGATCTATCTGCGGGACAGCCTCAAAACCTATCTTCTCCAAGCCTACGTCCCCGCCAAGGCAGATGGAGGGCACGGAACAAGCTGCCTAGCGCACACCAAGAGAGCGATCAGGAGGTGCCTGGATTCTGCGGATCGGGATCAAAACGCCTCTTTTGCGCCACATCCCCGCCTTTATTTGGCGCGATGCGCTGCAATCGCGCCAAATAAAGTGCGCCAAATACGGAAGGAAGATGCCTAAGCAGGTTGCAGAAGCGGAGTTCGAGGCCATTGTCAACGCCGTGCGCCAGCTGGCGGGCGACGGGTCTTGGGGCACACCGCCCGGAACTCCTTGAAGACCTTGCCGTTGATGCTCAGGGTCATGTCCGGGTGACGCAGGTTGTGCTCCAGGCGCAGCCGCGCCTTGCCGCACCAGCGCATCTCCCCGCGGATGGCGAACACCCGCAGCGCGTCCGCAGGCGTCCACTGCCTGCCGGGATGCGCCTGCGCCCGGCTGCTGCGCGGCGCCAAGCTCCGCATCCCGTCCCTCCCAAAGCGCCCGCGCCAGTCGCACTAGGTGCTCCGGGCCAAGCCGAGCAGGGATGGCGACGCCTTGAGCGTCAATCCATGCCCCCGCGCCCGCTCCACGCCCTGCAGCAGCTCGAAGCGCCGGGCGGCTTCCGGATGGCCGCCAAGGCCCACCCGAACCTTGCGGTAAAAGGCCCTGTCCTGTGCGAACCCCGAAGGGCTCGGCGAAGCCAACATGCGCATGTTCGGTCTCCTATTTGTTTGTTCAACTCAATAGGCTGCCCGAACAGGTGCCCCGGGTGACCGGGGCACTCCCTCAAAAAGTCCGAAAGGTGGTGATCCCGCACAGACGGTTGATCATCCTACCGGCAGCCCATACACTATTGGCGAGCCGCCACGGCAGAGTTCAGGATGAGGATTAGTCATGACATCAAAGCACCCACATGCTCCCAAGCGGGGGTTGTCTCGCTCCAATTTCATTGGGCAAAGTACGGCTCGAACTTCAAACCTGCGCAAAAAGGTTCTCTCTTACCGGGCGGAACGACCGCACGATTCATCTGTAGCTGGGGCCGTTAAAGACGCCCTAAAGTTCATTGATCTCATCCCAGCCACGGCAACCCTGCCTTACGTCGCACTTGCTGACGATGGCGAAGTGAACTTTTTCTGGCGCCGGAATGGAGTATTTATTGATATCGGCTTCATGGGCGATGGCATGATGCATTACTATGTGTCGGCAGAAGCTCAGGGCGTGGACTCGGATGCATCGATTCCATTCAACGGACGGTCGCTGCCTCGAGACATCATGACAACAATGCCCAGGCTAAGCGACAAGTTCGGAACAAGATCACATGGAAGAATGCATTGAAGAGAAACAACGGCAGAGCGTCCACTCACCCGGTATAGTGCGTGACGAAGAGAGGCTGGCGAGGTTTGTCTGGCGTAGCGAACATCTCGCAGAAGACGGCAATCTCGCACCGGCCGCCTTTCCTGTTCAGGACTTCCTGGAGCACCGTCGTGGTGGTCTGTCAGTTGCGCGATTGGACCACATGACACCAGTGGAGCTCCGCCGACAGATGGGTATCTTGGTCACTCGCACGAATGCCAAAAAGTCCAAGGGCATGGCTGTTGCCGAGACAAGGGCTGTTCGCGCCATTCGCAACAAGAGCGGTGCCCGAGTATTCTGCGTTATCGATGCCGGACTACCGGATTTCCAAGCGCATGCAGCTACTCGGTTGGCTGATTATGAATCCATGAATCGAAGTTCGGTGCGTCGCGTTCGTAAGCAGCTTATGCGTTCTTTCGCTTTCCAACCGAACGGCTAGTGGTTCATTTTCTAGCTTTCCGACATGTGGCCCCAAATGACGTGATGATCCATCGTGCATCATGCATAGTGCTGACGTTTCGGTTTGCGTCTGCGGACCGATCTTTCATCCTAGGCAGATTAGCGATCATGGTCAATTGGCGTTGGCGGGCTTCGGGCCTTCGTTGGCTGTGGTTTGCGCGGCGGCGGGCTCGGCGGCTGGCGGCGCCTCTTGGGGCGCAGCCTCGGGCGCCGTTGGCTGCAGGTCTTCGGTGGCATCGTCGTCGGGGTCGTCTGTTGGGCGGCCCAGCAACTCGATATAGGCCATGGGGGCGGCGTCCCCGAAGCGGTGGCCGCATTTGAGGATGCGGGTGTAGCCGCCGGGCCGTTCGCCATAGCGGGGGCCGAGTTCAACGAACAGCTTGGCCACCGCTTTGCTGCTGCGGATGCGGGCAAAGGCGAGGCGACGGTTGGCTACGCTGTCCCGCTTCGCCAGCGTAATCAGCGGCTCCACCACCCTGCGCAGCTCCTTGGCCTTGGCGGTGGTGGTCTTGATCGACTCGTGCTCGATGAGGGACACGGCCATGTTACGGAACATCGCCCGCCGATGGGAACTGGTGCGATTCAGGCGCCGCCCGCTTTTCCGATGACGCATAGCCGCCTCCCCGTTTGCCGTGCGGTCCCTAGGCCAACTTGTCTTCGCCGCGGGCTAGACTCCGAGGCGGCCAATTTTCAAGATTCATGCCCAAGGTGAGGTTTCGGGACTGTAGAACGTCCTTGATCTCCGTCAAGGACTTCTTGCCGAGATTCGGGGTCTTCAGCAAATCGACTTCCGTGCGTTGCACCAAGTCACCGATGTAGTTGATGCTCTCCGCCTTGAGGCAATTGGCCGAGCGCACGGTGAGTTCGAGGTCGTCAACGGGGCGCAGCAAAATCGGATCTATGGGCTTTTCCGGCGGCTCCGCCAAGGGCTCCAAGTTGCGGTTGCTGGCGAACACCGCCTGCTCGAACAGAATTCTCTCCGCCTCCTGCAGGCATTCCTCCGGAGCAACGGTGCCGTTGGTCTCCAATTCCAGAATCAGCTTGTCGAGATCGGTGCGCTGCTCCACCCGGGCGTTCTCCACGCTGTACGCCACCCGCCGCACCGGGCTGTAGGAGGCGTCCAAGCGCAGCACCCCTATGGGCTTCGAGTCCTCCTCCTCATTGGTGTGCAGGTTGTCCGCCGGCACATAGCCGCGCCCCCGGGTGACCTTGGCCTCCAAGCGGATGGCGCCGTTGTGGTTGAGGGTGCAGATGACATGGTCGCAATTGACGATCTCCACATCCTGGGTAAGCGTGAAGTCCGCGGCGCGAACCACCGTCTCATCGCCTTTGCCGTCGCAGGAAAGCGTAATGTTGGCTTCTTCAACATCGTGCAGCACGATGGCGATGCCCTTGAGATTCAGCAGTATGTTGATGACGTCCTCACGCACGCCCTCCAGGTTTTCGTACTCATGCTGCACATTGTCGATCATCACTTCCGTGATGGCGGCGCCGCGAATGGAGGAAAGCAGGATGCGGCGGTAGGTGTTGCCGATGGTGTGCCCAAACCCACGCTCGTATGGCTCAATGGATATCCTGGCCCGAGTGGGGCCGAGCTGCTGAATGTCCAGCTTCTTGGCGGTCGGCGTATCCAGCAATGACTGTGCCATGATTTGTTCTCCGATCTCCTAGGATGACGGTGGCGGTTCGACAAAAACCAAGCGACGTTTCTTCGCTACTTGGAGTACAGCTCCACAATGAGGTTCTCATTGATCTCGACGGGCAGTTCGTTGCGGTCGGGATGACGGCGGTAGGTGCCCTCGATCCTGCCCGCGTCCATGTCAAATTCGGTGTCCACCCAATCCACCGGCGCCCGCTGCTCAGCCATTTGCAGGGCGGACTGAATCCTGAGTTGCTTGCTGGCCTTTTGGGCGATGCCAATGAGGTCCCCGGCGGCCACTTGGTAGGAAGGAATGTTCACCGCCTTGCCGTTGACGGTGATCGCCTTGTGGCACACCAGCTGGCGGGCCTCCGCCCGGGTGGCGCCAAAGCCCATGCGGTAAACCACGTTGTCCAGCCGCGCTTCGAGCAGGCGCAGCAAATTCTCGCCGGTGGCGCCCTTCTGCCGGTCGGCCTTCTTGTAGTAGTTGCGGAACTGCCTTTCCAGCACCCCGTAGAGCCGCCGCACCTTTTGCTTCTCCCGCAACTGCACCGCATAGTCCGACGGACGGCCGCGGCGCACGCCGTGCTCGCCGGGCGGTTGATCGATCTTGCACTTGGAGTCGATCGGACGAACGCCGCTCTTGTGGTAGAGGTCCGTGCCCTCCCGGCGGGACAGCTTGAGCTTGGGTCCTGTGTATCGTGCCATGCGGATATCTCCGAATTCCTGCCTGCGCCAGTCCCGGCCCTTAGCCGCGACGCCGCTTGGGCGGCCGGCAGCCGTTGTGGGGAATGGGGGTGACGTCGGCGATGCTGTTGATGCGCAGGCCGGCCGCATTGAGCGCCCGCACCGCGGACTCACGCCCCGGCCCCGGCCCCTTGACCAGCACATCCACGCTCTTGACGCCCATTTCCGTAGCCATGTTGCAGGCGCGCTCCGCCGCCACCTGCGCCGCAAACGGGGTGCTCTTGCGCGAACCGCGGAAACCGGAGCCGCCCGCCGTAGCCCAGCACAGCGCATTGCCCTGACGGTCCGCTATGGTGATGATGGTGTTGTTGAACGATGCGTGAATGTGCGCAACGCCATCGGTGACGATTCGCTTCGTTTTCTTGCGCTCGGCCATGATCGCTTCCGCCTCTTTGCGAACTATTTGCGAATGGGCCGGCGCGGCCCCTTCCGGGTGCGCGCATTGGTTCTGGTGCGCTGGCCACGCACCGGCAGCCCGCGCCGATGCCGCAGACCTCGATAACAGCCCAGATCCATCAGGCGCTTGACGTTCATGTTCACCTCCCGCCGCAGGTCTCCCTCCACGGGCAGCCTCGCCACTTCGCTGCGCAGGGCGTCGTGGTCCGCTTCCGACAGCTCCTGAACCTTGGCCATGGGGTTCACGCCGGCGGCCTTGCAAAGGCGCAACGCCTGGGAGCGGCCCACGCCAAAGATGTAGGTCAGGGACACGCCGGCCTGTTTGTTGTCCGGAATGTTGACGCCGGCTATGCGGGCCATGATGATTTGTCCATGTTCTTAGATTCCTCCGATGGCGGTTTGGTTGCCCTAGCCTTGGCGCTGCTTGTGCCGAGGCTCGGCGCTGCAAATGACGCGCACCACGCCGTTGCGCCGCACGATCTTGCAGTTGCGGCACATTTTCTTGACAGATGCTCGAACCTTCATTCCGTTTCTCCCGTTTGCTTGCCGAAGCGGCTGGACTTTGCGCCTAGCGGCGGCCAATGCCCTTGAGGTTGGATTTCTCCATGAGTTTGGCGTACTGGCTGGACATCAGATGCGCCTGCACCTGGGACATGAAGTCCATCGCCACAACCACCACGATCAGCAGCGCCGTGCCGCCAAGCTGGAAGGTGACGTTGGACGCCACCACCATGAACTCCGGCAACAGGCACACCAAGGTGACGTAAAGGGACCCAAAAACGGTCAGCCGGGTCACCACGTCGTCTATGTAGTGCGCGGTCTGCTGGCCGGGGCGGATGCCGGGCACATAGGCGCCTTGGCGTTTGAGGTTGTCCGCCATGTCCTTCGGGTCAAACTGAATGGCGGTGTAGAAGAAGCTGAAAAAGATGATGCCGCCGGCGAACATCAGAATGTAGAGCGGCTGGCCGGGCGAAAGCACCAGCGCCACCTGCTGCAGCCAGCCCAAGCCGGGGCCTTGGCCAAACCATTGCGCCACCGAGGCCGGCGCCAGCAACAGGCTTGAAGCGAAGATGGCCGGTATGACGCCGGCCATGTTGATCTTCAGCGGCAGGTGGCTGGCTTGGCCCTGCATTAGGCGGCGGCCCTGCTGGCGCTTGGCGTAGTTGACCGTGATGCGCCGCTGGCCGCGCTCCACGAACACCACGAAGCCGACGACGACCACTGCGAGCATGGCAATGGCGAGCAGGGCGATGATGTTGATGTCGCCTTGGCGTGCGGCTTCAAAGGACTGGCCGATGGCGGCGGGGAAGCCGGAGACGATGCCGGAGAAGATGATCAGGGAAATGCCGTTGCCGACGCCGCGCTCGGTGATCTGCTCGCCGAGCCACATCATGAAGAGGGCGCCCGTCACCAGGGTGGTGGTGGCGACGAAGTAGAACCCGAAACCGGTGGAGAAGGCCAAGCCTTGGTTGGCCAAGGTCACCGAAAGGGAAAACCCCTGCACGAAGGCGATGAGCAGAGTGCCGTAGCGGGTGTACTGGGTGATCTTGCGCCGGCCGGACTCGCCCTCCTTGCGCAGTTGCTGCAGGCTGGGATACATCATGCTCATCAGGTTCATGATGATGCTGGAGGTGATGTAGGGCACCACGTTCAGGGCGAGGATGCTCATCCGCTCCAGGGCGCCGCCGGAGAACATGTTGAACAGCTCCAGAATGCCGCCCTGATTCTGTTCGAACAGGGCGCGCAGCCGGTCCGGGTTGATGCCCGGCAGGGGAATGTGGGTGCCGATGCGATAGACCAGCAAGGCGCCGAGCACGAACAGCAGCCGATTGCGCAGCTCCTTGAGGCCGCCCTGGGCGCCGCCGAGTTGCATTTGACCCCTAGCCATCTTGCTTGCTTGCGGCGTCCCCGGCCGCAACCGCCTCCACCTTGCCGCCGGCCGCTTCAATGGCCGCCTTGGCGCCCTTGGTCACATGGATGTCCGCGCCGCGCACGGTAAGGGCGCGGGCTATCTCCCCGGACAGCATGATGCGCACCCGCCGCATGTCCCGACGAACCAAATTCGCCGCCTTCAGCCCGGCCATGTCCACCAGGTCGCCCTTGACCGCAGCCAGTTCGCCCAGGCGCACCTCCGCGGTCGTCGCGCCGACCCGGGAGCGGAAGCCGAACTTGGGCACACGCATTTGCAGCGGCAACTGACCGCCTTCAAAACCCGGCCGCACACCGCCGCCGGAGCGGGCCTTCTGCCCTTTCTGCCCACGCCCGGCGGTTTTGCCCCAGCCGGAGCCGAGGCCCCGGCCGACGCGCCGCTTGCCCCTCTTGGCGCCCGGCGCGGGGCGCAATTTGTTCAATCGCATGCCGATTCCCCAACAATGCTGACGAGATGGGGGATGCGGGCGATCATGCCGCGCACCGCCGGAGTGTCCTCCACCTCCACCTGCTGGCCGATGCGCCGCAGGCCGAGGCCGACCAAGCAGGCCTGATGCTTCTGCAGCCGCCCGGCACCGCTGCGCACCTGAACGACCTTGAGCTTGGGCTTGCTTGCCGCCTGCCGCTGCCGCCGTCGCGGCTTTGCTTGTTCGCCAGCCATCGCCATCACTCCGTGCGCCTTCGGGCCGAAACCCCGCCGCTAGGCACCAATTTCCTCGATCGATTTGCCGCGCTTGGCGGCCACCACAGCCGGCGAACGCATGTTGACCAAGGCGTTGAAGGTGGCCCGCACCACGTTGTCCGGGTTGGTGGAGCCGTAGCATTTGGCCAGCACGTCATGCACACCGGCCGCCTCCAAAACGGCGCGCATGGCGCCGCCGGCGATGACGCCGGTGCCTTCGGACGCCGGCTGCATGTATATCTTGGTGGCGCCGTGGCGCTCCGTCACCGCATACCAGAGGGTGGCGCCGTTGAGCTCCACCTGCACCATGTTGCGGCGGGCCGACTCCATGGCCTTCTGAATGGCAACCGGGACTTCCCGAGCCTTGCCGCGGCCGAACCCCACCTTGCCCTTGCCGTCCCCAACCACCGTCAAGGCGGTGAAGCCGAACAGGCGGCCGCCCTTGACGGCCTTGGCCACGCGATTGACCCTGACGGTTTTCTCCAGCAGCCCTTCTTCGCGTATCTCTTCGGTGTAGGCCATCCTAAAACTCCAAACCGCCGGTGCGGGCGGCTTCGGCCAATGCCCGCACCCGCCCATGAAACTTGTAGCCGGAACGATCGAAGGCAACCCGCCGAACGCCGGCGACCAAGGCGCGCTCGGCGATCAGGGCGCCCACCTTGGCGGCGGCGTCCAGGTTGCCGGTCCGCCCTTTGCGCAGAGCCTTGTCCAAGGTCGATGCCTGCGCCAAAACCGCGGCGCCGTCAGGGGAGAACAGCTGCGCGTACATGTGCCTGGGCGTGCGCGTTACGGTCAATCGATGCACACCGAGCTCGCGCATCTTCATGCGCCCCCGCCGGGCGCGCCGCAACCTAGCCTGTCTTTTGCCGCTCATTGATTCGCCGTCCCGGAGCGCTACTTCTTCTTGGCTTCCTTGCGCCGAACCTGCTCGCCCGCATAGCGAACGCCCTTGCCCTTGTACGGCTCCGGCGGACGGAAGGCGCGGATTTCGGCGCCCACCTGGCCGACAAGCTGCTTGTCCGCGCCGGCTATGACGATCTCCGTCTGGCTGGGCGTGGCGGCGGTGACGCCGGCCGGCAACCGATACTCAATGGAGTGGGAGAAGCCCAGCTGCAACGTCAAGCCGCCGCCCTTGGCGCTGGCCCGATAGCCCACGCCCTGCAGCTCCAGTTTCTTCTCAAAGCCAACGCTCACGCCCTGCACCATGTTGTGGAGCAACGACCGCACGGTGCCCGCCAACGCCTTGGCGCTCCCAGCGTTCGACCCGACCTTGACGCGCAGCGCCCCGTCTTTCCGGGCAACCTGCACGGCGGCCGGCACTTGCAGCTCCAGGGCGCCCTTGGCGCCGGACACCCGCACACCGTTGCCCTTGACAACGGCCTCAACGCCGGAGGGCACCGTGACCGGCTTATCCGCTATTCGAGACATCCGCCTGCAACCCAAATTCACCAAAAAACGCCACTGGGATGAACGCCTAAAAGACCGTGCAGAGCACTTCGCCGCCGATGCGCCGACGGCGGGCCTCACGGTCCGTCATGACGCCCTGGCTGGTGCTGACAATGGCGACGCCCAAGCCGCCTCGAACCTTGGGCAATTCCGCAGCGCCCAAGTAAATGCGCAAACCGGGCCGGCTGACCCGGCGGATTTCCTCAATGACCGGGGCGCCTTCGTGGTATCTGAGCCGCACCGTCAATTCCCGCTTGCCGTCGCCGCCGGGGGCGTAGCCGTCGATGTAGCCCTCCTGCTCAAGCACCTTGCAAATGGTGGCCTTGAGGTTGGAATGGGGCATGCGCACATCGGCATGCTTGGCGCTCTGGGCGTTGCGAATTCGGGTGAGGAAATCCGCAATGGGATCCTGCAGGCTCATTCCGCCTCCTACCAACTGGCCTTGATCAGACCGGGGGCGTCCCCCCGCATCGCCGCCTCGCGCAGCTTGTTGCGGCCAAGGCCAAACTTCCGGTAAACGCCGTGCGGCCGCCCGGTTTTGCCGCAACGTCGCTGCAGACGCACCGGCGAGGCGTTGCGCGGCAGCTTTTGCAGCTTGACCTGCGCCTCCCAACGCTCGTCGTCCGGCAAGTTGCGGTCGTTGACGATGGCCTTGAGCTCGGCCCGCCTGGCCTGATGGCGGGCCACGACCTTCGCCCTCTTCGCCTCCCGCGCAATCACCGATGTCTTCGCCATGCTCCTTAACCTCTCCGTCCTAAGTTGCAAACCGCACGACCTAGGCTGCGGCGGCCTGGCTGCGGAACGGGAAGTTGAAAGCCCGCAGCAGGGCCAAGCCCTCTTCGTCGTTGCCCGCCGTGGTCGTGACGGTGATGTCGAGGCCGCGAATCTGATCGATCTTGTCGTAGTCGATTTCCGCAAACACGATCTGCTCCGCAATCCCCATCGAAAAGTTGCCGCGGCCGTCGAAGGACTTCGGACTAAGGCCGCGGAAATCGCGTATGCGCGGAATCGCCACGCCGATGAGGCGCTCGACGAACTCGTACATCCGCAGGCGGCGCAGCGTGACCTTGCAGCCCACTGGATAGCCCTCGCGTATCTTGAACCCCGCCTCCGACTTTCTCGCCTTGGTGACAATGGGCTTTTGCCCGGATATTGCGGCAAGGTCCTGAACGGCGCTCTCCATGACCTTGCGGTCAGCCACCGCTTCGCCGACGCCCATGTTCAGCGTCACCTTCTCCAGCCTGGGCACCCGCATGAGGCTGCTGAGGTTCAGTTCGCGCTGCAAAGCGGGGCGAATCTCATCGAGATAGAGTTGTCGGAAATACGACATCTTCAACTCCGCTCAATCATCAACGGGCTTGCCGGACGACTTGAAGTAACGAACTTTGGCGCCGTCCTCAAGGCGGAAGCCGACCCGGTCCGCCCGCGACTCCTCATCGTTCCAAATCGCCACGTTGGAGGCGTCGATGGGGCCTTCGCGCTCGATGATGCCGCCCGGCTTGCCTAGGTTCGGATTGCCGCGCTGATGCTTCTTCAACAGGTTCACGCCGGACACGATCAACCGCCCGTCGCCGCGCACCTCCAGCACTTCGCCCCGCTGGCCCTTGCTGCGCCCGGCGATGACGACCACCTCGTCGTTCTTCTTGATCTTCAACATGACTTAAGCGCCCTTCCCAACCGAGGCGGCTAAAGGACCTCCGGCGCCAAGGAGACGATGCGCATGAAGTGCTCCCTGCGCAGCTCCCGCGTGACCGGCCCAAAAATCCGCGTGCCCACGGGTTGGTTCTGCTGGTTCAGCAAAACCGCGGCGTTCTCGTCGAAGCGGATCAGCGACCCGTCGGCGCGGCGCACGCCCTTTTTGGTGCGCACCACCACGGCGTTCATGACCTGCCCCTTGCGCACCCGCCCGCGGGGAATGGCCTCCTTCACCGTCACCTTGATGACGTCCCCAATGCCGGCGTAGCGGCGCCGCGAGCCGCCGAGCACCTTGATGCACTGAACAAGCCGCGCACCGCTGTTGTCGGCTATGGCCAACATGGTTTCCGTTTGAATCATGTTCGTTCAACCGTCAGGCCGCCGCGGCTCGCTCATCGACGCTCTTAAGCGTCCATGCCTTGGTTTTTGAGATCGGCCGGCACTCTTCAATGGTGACGACGTCGCCGACCCGGCCCTGATTCCCCTCGTCATGGGCGTGCAGCTTGGTGGAGCGGGTGATGACCTTGCCGTACACCGGATGCCGCACCTTTTTTTCCACCCGCACGGTGATGGTCTTGTCCATGCGGTCGCTGGTGACGACCCCGGAAACCGTGCGCTTGGCGGCGCTTGACTCAGCCATCGGCCAGCTCCCGAAGCAATGTCTTCACCCGCGCGATGTCCCGCCTGGTTTCCTTGAGCAGGTGCGGCTGGCCGAGCTGATCGCTCGCCAACTGCATGCGCAGGCCGAAATGCTCCTTGCGCAGCCGCACCAATTCGCTGCTGAGCTCCTCGGCGCTCTTTTCCCGCAAATCCGACGTCTTCATTGCCGCCACCCCAAAACGCTAGCTCCCCGCACGGATGCCCCGAACTTGGCCGCCTCAAGCGGCCAAAGCCCTCTTCACAAAGGAGGTGGCGAAGGGCAACTTGGCGCCCGCCAACTGCAAGGCGCGACGCGCCACCTCTTCCGGCACGCCCTCCATCTCATAGAGAACCCGCCCGGGCTGAACGAGCGCAACCCAATACTCGACGCTGCCCTTGCCCTTGCCTTGGCGCACCTCCAAGGGCTTCTTGGTGATGGGCTTGTCGGGGAACACCCGTATCCAGACCTTGCCGCCACGCCGAACATGCCGCGTAATCGCCCGCCGCCCCGCTTCGATTTGCCGCGCCGTCATGCGGCCGCGGCCCATCGCCTTGAGGCCGTACTCGCCAAAGCTCACCAAGCCGCCGCGGTCGGCCAAACCCCGATTGCGGCCTTTGTGCTGCTTCCTGAACTTCGTTCTCTTAGGCTGTAGCATTGCCGATCATCCTGACTGCGGAAGGCCAAGGCGCTAGCCGGCCGCGGCGCCTTCGCCGGCGAAAATCTCGCCTTTGAAAATCCACACCTTGATGCCCAGCACACCGTAAGTGGTTTGCGCGTCCCAGGTGGCGTAGTCGATGTTGGCGCGCAAGGTGTGCAAGGGCACCCTGCCTTCGTGATACACCTCCGACCGGGCGATCTCCGCGCCGCCCAGCCGGCCGGCCACCCGCACCTTGATGCCCTGGGCGCCAAGGCGCATGGCGTTTTGGATGACCCGGCGCATGGCCCGCCGAAACTGCACCCGCCGCTCCAGCTGCTGCGCGACGTTCTGCGCCACCAGCAGGGCGTCGATCTCCGGTTTGCGGATCTCCTCGATGATGACCTGCACCGACGACAGCGCCAGCAACTGGATCAACTCCTGGCGCAGCCGCTCAACGTCCTCGCCCTTCTTGCCAATGACGATTCCGGGCCGTGCGGTGTGTATGGTGATGCGGGCCGTCTGGGCGGAGCGCTCGATCTCAATGCCGCTGACCGAGGCTTGGGACAAGCGCTTCCTGATGTATTCGCGCACCTCCAAGTCCTTGAGCAAATACTTGGAGTAGAGGCCCTTGTCCGCATACCAAACGGAGTTGTGCGGCCTGACGATGCCCAGCCGCATTCCTACGGGGTGTACCTTCTGGCCCATGCTTTAAGCTACTCGTCCGTAAGCCGCACGGTGACGTGGCAGCTGCGCTTGAACAGGCGGTTCGCCCGCCCCTTGGCGCGGGGCCGGATGCGTTTGAGGGTTCTGCCTTCGTTCACTTGAATCTCCAAAATCCGCAGTTCGTCCACATCCGCGCCTTCGTTGCCTTCGGCGTTGGCGACGGCGGACTCCACCACCTTGCGCAGCAAAGAGGCCGCCTTGACGGTGCCGAAACTCAGCAGGTCCAAGGCCGCGCCCAAGGGCTGACCGCGCACTTGGTCCGCCACCAAACGCGCCTTGCGCGCCGACACCGGCAGCCCCTTGGCGGTAGCGCTCACTTGCATGGCCGGCCCACCTTGGCGCAGCGGCTTGGCAACGGCTCGGCCAGCATCTTCATCAGCGCCGCGCCTTCCGGTCCGCCGCATGGCCGCGATAGGTGCGCGTGGGAGCGAATTCCCCCAACTTGTGGCCGACCATTTCCTCGCTGACGTAAACCGGCACATGCTGACGCCCGTTGTGAACGGCAATGGTCAGCCCCACCATGTCCGGCAGGATCATGGAGCGGCGCGACCAAGTCTTGATGGGGCGCTTGCTGCCGCTCTGCACGGCCGCCTCCACCTTCTTGGCAAGGTGGACATCAACGAAGGGACCTTTGCGCACCGACCTCGGCATGGCCTACCTCCTAGCCTGCCGCCCGGCGCGCCGCGCCGCTCGCCGCCGCAGGATGAGCTGGTCCGTGCGCTTGTTGTTGCGCGTCTTGTGGCCCTTGGTGGGAACGCCCCAAGGCGACACCGGGTGCCGGCCGCCGGAGGACTTGCCCTCGCCGCCGCCATGCGGATGATCCACCGGATTCATGGCGACGCCGCGCACCGTTGGCCGAACGCCGCGCCAACGCTTGGCGCCGGCCTTGCCGAGCGAACGCAGGTTGTGCTCGCTGTTGCCGACCTCTCCCACAGTCGCCCGGCACTCCGCAAACACTCGGCGCATTTCGCCGGAGCGCAGACGCAGGGTGGCGTAGGCGCCCTCCCGAGCGACCAACTGGGCGGAAGCGCCGGCGCTGCGCGCCAGTTGCGCCCCCTTGCCGGGCTTAAGCTCCACGCAATGCACCACGCTGCCGACCGGAATGCTGCGCAGCAGCATGGCGTTGCCTGGGCGAATGGGGGCGTTGGCCCCGCTAAGCACCGGATCCCCAGCGGCCAAGCCCTTGGGCGCTATGATGTAGCGCCGGTCGCCGTCCGCGTACTTCAGCAGGGCTATGTTGGCGGTGCGGTTGGGATCGTATTCGATTCGCTCCACCGTCGCCGGCACGCCGTCCTTGGTGCGCTTGAAGTCGATGGCCCGGTAGTGGCGCTTGTGGCCTCCCCCCCGATGGCGGGTGGTGATGCGGCCTTGGTTGTTGCGCCCGCCGGACTTGCCCAAGCCCTTGAGCAAGGGCTTGTGCGGCGCCGCCTTGTGCAGATTCGGATCGACCACGCTGACCGCGAAGCGACGGCCCGGCGAAGTCGGTTTTGCCTTAACAACCGCCATGCCCTACTCCGTCACCATGTAGTCGATCTCCTGGCCGGCGGCCACGCGCACATAGGCTTTTTTCCAGTTCTTGCGGCGCGCCGCCCGCCAGCGGCTGCGTTTGACCTTGCCGCGCATGTTGGCGGTGGTGACGTTGATCACCTCGACGCCAAAAATCCTCTGCACCGCTTCCTTGATTTCCGCCTTGGTGGCGTTGCGCTCCACCTTGAAGGCGTATTGATTGCTGGCGTCGCCCAAGTTGGAGACCTTCTCCGAAATGTGCGGCGCCTGCAGCAGGGTGTAAAGCCGCTCCTGATTCACGCCAACGCCTCCTGCAGTTGCTTGAGGGCGGCAACGGTCATGAGCACCTTCTCAAAACGGATGAGGCGCACCGGATCAAGGTTCGACGCGGCGCACACCTCCACGCTCCGCAGATTGCGCGCCGCCAATTGCAGGTTTGCGTCCCCATGCTCGGCGACCACGATGAGCACTTCATCGAGCTCGAGGGTCTTGAGCTTGTCGAGCAGGACACGGGTCTTGGGGGCGTCAATGGAGAAGTCCTCAACGGCGATGAGGCGGCCTTGACGCAAGAGTTCGGAGAGGATGCAGCGCACCGCGCCGCGGTGCATCTTGCGGTTGACTTTCTGCGCATGGTTCTGCGGCTTGGCCGCAAAGGCGACGCCGCCGCCGCGCCAAATGGGGCTGCGGATGCTGCCGGCCCGGGCTCGCCCGCTGCCCTTCTGGCGCCAAGGCTTGCGCCCGCCGCCGCGCCGTTCAGCGCGGGTTTTCTGCGCCCGGCTGCCGGAGCGGGACGCCGCCAGCTGGGCGTTGACCACCTGATGCACGAGAGCTTCGTTGAAGCCGCGGGCGAAGACCGCCTCCGCAACCTCGACGCCGCCGCCGCCTTGCAACGCCAAGTTCATGGCCGACCCGCTCCGGGCGCCGCCTTGACCGCCGGGCGCACCTGAACGTCGCCTCCCGCCGGTCCCGGAACCGCTCCCTTGAGCAGCAGGAGGCTGCGCTGCGCATCCACTTGCACCACCTCCAGGTTTTGGGTGGTGACCCGCGTGTTGCCGAGGTGGCCGGACATCTTCTTGCCCTTGAAGACCCGCCCCGGAGTCTGGCATTGGCCGATGGCGCCGGGCGCCCGATGGGAGATGGAGTTGCCGTGGCTGTTGTCCTGCCCGCGGAAGCCCCAACGCTTGATGGCACCGGCGTAGCCCTTGCCTTTGGAAACGCCGCGGACATCGACCTTCTGCCCAACGCTGAACTGCTCGACGCCGAATTCCGCGCCGAGCGCAAGGGATTCATCGATCTCGTCGACGCGGAACTCCCAAAGGCCCCGCCCAAAGCCGGCGCCGGCCTTGGCGAAGTGGCCGAGCAGCGGCTTGGCGGCGCGGTGCTGCTTGGCGACGCCCGTGGTCACCTGCACCGCCGCGTAGCCGTCAACGGCCGGCGTTTTGACCTGCACCACCCGGTTGGGCTCAACCTCAATGACCGTAACGGCGACGGACGCGCCCTCGTCGGTGAACACCCGAGTCATGCCGCTCTTTCTGCCAATCAAGCCAATGGCCATCTTCAACCCTGACGCCAACGGGGCCTGCGCCCCGCCCTTAGCCAAATTAAGCGCAACAAACACCCACCGCTCCCTTTCTGCTTGAGCGGAAGGTGCGCTTAGCTGCACGGCCTCCTTTATTCCCAGGGGCCTTGTCAAGCGCATCAGGCGGTAAGCCCATGCGCAAAAAAACGCCGGCCCGCACAGCCCGGCGTTTCCTCAATTCAAACTGATCTGCACCTCAACCCCGGCCGCCAAATCCAGCTTCATGAGCGCATCGACGGTCTTCTCCGTGGGTTCAATGATGTCCAGAAGACGCTTGTGCGTTCGGATTTCGTACTGGTCCCGCGCATCCTTGTTGACGTGCGGCGAGATCAGCACGGTGAACCGCTCCTTGCGGGTGGGCAGGGGTATGGGTCCGCGAACCTGCGCCCCGGTGCGCTTCGCCGTATCGACGACTTCCCGAGTCGATACGTCAATCAGCCTGTGGTCAAACGCCTTCAAGCGAAGGCGAATGCGCTGGTTGGCCACCAATGCATCTCCAAACGCGAAAACAACCGTCCCGACCCAAGCAACCGGCGGGCGGGACGCCTCTCCTGCCAAAGAACCCCAAAAGCGGGACAGCGCACTATACAGACGCTCCGCCGCCGCCGCAACTACTGTTTGGGCTTAATTCTCCCGTTATTGGGTGATTTTGGCGACGACGCCGGCGCCGACGGTGCGCCCGCCCTCGCGGATGGCGAACCGCTGCCCCTCCTCCATCGCTATCGGCGACAGCAGCGACACCGACATGTTCACGTTGTCGCCCGGCATCACCATCTCCACCTCCGCAGGCAACTCCACCGTCCCCGTCACGTCCGTCGTCTCAAAGAAGAACTGCGGGCGGTAGCCCTTGAAGAACGGCGTGTGCCGACCACCCTCGTCCTTCGACAGAACGTAAACCTCCGCCTCAAAGCCCGTGTGCGGCGTGATGCTCCCGGGAACCGCCAGAACCTGGCCGCGCTCAACCTCGTCGCGCTTCACCCCGCGCAGCAGAACGCCGACGTTCTCGCCCGCGCGACCCTCGTCCAGCAGCTTGCGGAACATCTCAACCCCCGTGCAGGTCGTCGCCGACGTCTCCCGTATCCCCACAATCTCAACCTCGTCCCCAACCTTCACCACACCACGCGCTATCCGGCCCGTCACCACCGTGCCCCGGCCCGATATCGAAAAAACGTCCTCTATCGGCATCAGGAACGGCTGCTCAACCGGACGCTCCGGCTCCGGTATGTACTCGTCCAACGCCTCCAGAAGACGCTGCACCGAACCCGAACCCTGCTCCCCCGCGTCACCCTCCAAAGCCTTCAGCGCGCTGCCCACCACTATCGGCGTCCCCTCGCCCGGAAACTCGTACTGATCCAGCAGCTCCCGAACCTCCATCTCCACCAACTCCAAAAGCTCCTCGTCGTCAACCATGTCCGACTTGTTCATGTAAACCACTATCCGCGGAACCCCAACCTGGCGCGCCAAAAGGATGTGCTCCCGCGTCTGCGGCATCGGCCCGTCCGCCGCCGAAACCACCAAAACCGCGCCGTCCATCTGCGCCGCGCCCGTGATCATGTTCTTCACGTAGTCCGCATGCCCCGGACAGTCCACGTGCGCGTAGTGCCGCGACGCGCTCTCGTACTCCACGTGCGCCGTCGCTATCGTGATGCCCCGCTCCCGCTCCTCCGGCGCGTTGTCTATCTGCTCAAACTCCCGAACCTCGCCCCCGTACGACGCCGCGCAGTGCTTCGTCAGCGCCGCCGTCAGCGTCGTCTTCCCGTGATCAACGTGACCTATCGTCCCAACGTTCACGTGCGGCTTCGTCCGCTCAAACTTCTCCTTCGCCATGCTCCCAGCTCCTTATGCCTGTTGGGTGGTCCTTGCCGGTCGGCCGGCAACTCGGCTACCGATTGATGATGCTCTCGGCAATGTTGTCCGGCACCTCGGCGTACTTGTTGAACTCCATGGTGTAGGTGGCCCGGCCTTGGGTGGCGGAGCGCAAATCCGTGGAGTAGCCGAACATGGAGGCCAAGGGCACGTCCGCCCGGACGATCTTGCCGGCGGGGTTTTCATCCATGCCGCCGATGATGCCGCGGCGCCGGTTGAGGTCTCCCACCACGTCGCCCATGTAGTCCTCCGGCGTCACCACCTCCACGCTCATGATGGGCTCCAGCAGCACGGGCTTGGCCTTGAGGGCGCCGGCCTTCAAGGCCATGGAGCCGGCGATCTTGAACGCCATCTCCGAGGAGTCCACTTCGTGGAAGGAGCCGTCGTACAGGGTGGCGCGCACGTTGATGAGCGGATAGCCGGCCAGCACGCCGTTTTGCATTTGCTCCTGAATGCCCTTGTTGACGGCGGGAATGTACTCCTTGGGCACCACGCCGCCGACGATCCGATCCACGAACTCGTAATGGCCCTCCTCGCCTTCGTGGGGCTCCAGCTTCAGCCAAACATGGCCGTACTGGCCGCGCCCGCCGGTCTGCCGGACGAACTTGCCCTCCACCTCAACGCTGGAGCGAATGGTCTCCCGATAGGCCACCTGCGGCTTGCCGATGTTCGCCTCAACGCTGAATTCGCGCTTCATGCGATCGACGATGATGTCCAGATGCAGTTCGCCCATGCCGGAAATGATGGTCTGCCCGGATTCCTCGTCGGTTTCCACGCGAAAGGAGGGGTCCTCCTGCGCCAGCTTGCCGAGTGCCATGGACATTCTCTCCTGGTCCGGAACGGACTTGGGCTCCACCGCCACGGAAATGACGGGCTCCGGAAAGTCCATGCGCTCCAGGGTGATCAGGCTTTCCTGCGCACAGAGCGTATCGCCGGTGCTTAAGTCCTTCAGGCCAATGGCCGCAGCGATGTCCCCGGCCCGCACCTCCTTGATCTCGTTGCGGTGGTTGGAGTGCATCTGCACCATCCTGCCCACCCGCTCCCGCCGGCGCTTCACCGGGTTGTACACCGGGTCGCCGGAGTTCAACACCCCGGAGTAAACCCGGAAGAAGGTCAGGGTGCCCACATAGGGGTCGGTGGCGATCTTGAAGGCCAGCGCGGCAAAGGGGCCGTCGTCCTCCGCGGGACGGGCGGCGCGGGTTTCCTGGTCCTCCAAAACGCCTTCAATGGGCTTCACCTCCGTGGGATTCGGCAGATAGTCCACCACCGCGTCCAGCATGGCCTGCACGCCCTTGTTCTTGAACGCCGAACCGCAGAGCGCGGGGACGATCTCGTTGGCCAAGGTGCGGATGCGCAAACCGGCGCGGAGGTCCTCCGCGGACAGGTCTCCTTCCTCAAGGTACTTGTCCATCAGTTCTTCGCTGGCCTCCGCCGCCGTCTCCAGCATCTGCTCGCGCCAATGCTTCGCCTCCGGCAGCAGGTCTTCCGGCACTTCCGCCAAGTCATAGGTCAGCCCCTGGTCCTCCTCGCTCCAGTAGATGGCCTTCATCCGCACCAGATCGACCACCCCCTTGAAGTTCTCCTCCGCGCCGATGGCGAGCTGCACCGGCACCGGGGCGGCGCCGAGGCGCTCCCGAATCTGCTCCACCACGCGCAGGAAGCCCGCGCCGGCCCGGTCCATCTTGTTGACGAACACGATGCGCGGAACCTCATAGCGGTTGGCTTGGCGCCACACGGTCTCCGACTGGGGCTCGACGCCGGAGGTGCCGCAGAAAACCACCACGGCGCCGTCCAACACCCGCAGGCTGCGCTCCACCTCAATGGTGAAATCGACGTGGCCGGGCGTGTCGATGATGTTGATGCGGTGGCGGTCATACTGCTGGTTCATGCCCTGCCAAAAGCAGGTGGTGGCCGCCGAGGTGATGGTGATGCCGCGCTCCTGCTCCTGGGCCATCCAGTCCATGATGGCGGCGCCGTCATGCACCTCGCCGATCTTGTGCGACAGACCGGTGTAGAACAACACCCGCTCCGTGGTGGTGGTCTTGCCGGCATCCACATGGGCGACGATGCCGATGTTGCGGTATCGGGTGATGGGTGTCTCTCGAGCCATTTGCGCTCTCCGTGTTCAACAACGGCGCTGCGGTCAAGACCCCACCAAGGGGCGCTTGCGCACCGCCAACCAATTCGGCGTGAAAACAAACCGCCGCCGCGGCTAGTACCTATAGTGGGAGAAAGCCCGGTTGGCCTCCGCCATGCGATGGGTGTCCTCCCGCCGCTTCACCGCGGCGCCGCGCCCCTGAGCCGCATCCATCAACTCCCCCGCCAAGCGCAACGCCATGGACATTTCGCCGCGGGAGCGGGCGCATTCGACCAGCCAACGCATGGCCAAGGCCTGGCGGCGGGACGGCCGCACCTCCACCGGCACCTGATAGGTAGCGCCGCCCACCCGCCGGGACTTGACCTCCACCACCGGCGCCACCGCTTCAAGGGCGTTCTCGAACACCTCGACGGGGTCGGTCTTGTCCCGTTCCTCAATGCGCGTCAGGGCGCCATAGACGATGCGCTCCGCCACCGACTTCTTGCCGCTCACCATGACATGGTTGATGAACTTGGCCACCGTTTGGTTCTGGTATTTCGGGTCCGGCAGGATTTCCCGCTTGGGGACGACTCGACGTCTCGGCATTGACTTGCTCCTTCCTTCAGGTGGTTCCCCGAGTCGTTGACCGGGGCCTTACTTGCCGCCCGGCTGAACTGCGACGGCGCCTATCTTGGGCGCTTGGCGCCGTATTTGGAGCGGCCCTGCTTGCGGTCCGAGACGCCGGACGTGTCCAAAGTGCCTCTAACCGTGTGGTAGCGGACGCCGGGCAAGTCCTTCACCCGGCCGCCGCGGATCAGCACCACCGAGTGCTCCTGCAGATTGTGGCCCTCGCCGCCGATGTAGGAAGTGACCTCATGGCCGTTGGTCAGACGCACCCGGCAAACCTTGCGCAGCGCCGAATTGGGCTTCTTGGGCGTGGTGGTGTACACCCGTGTGCAAACGCCGCGCTTCTGCGGGCTGCCCTGCAGGGCCGGCACGATGTTCTTGCGCGCCTTGCGCTTGCGCGGCTTCCTGACCAACTGACTTATGGTGGCCATGCTTTCTCCGTTTCAGGCTCCGTTTCAGGCAAAAGCGCCGCTGCTTGGAGCGAAGCGCACCGGCCTCCCGACCGGGGCGCGGCATTCTAAACGCACCAGGCGGCCGGCGCAACGGCGTTCTCCCCCGCCGGCGGCAAATTCCTCGAACTACTGCTCGCTGGCGCTCAACGCTTCGGAAAGTTTGGCGTCCACGTCCTCGGCGGTCGTCGGGGCCGGGGGCGGCTCCAACGCCAGGCTGGCCTCCTCGGCGCGGCGGCGCTTGCGTTCGTTGTGGTAGGTGAGCCCGGTGCCGGCCGGTATCAGGCGGCCCACGACCACGTTCTCCTTCAACCCGCGCAGGGCGTCCTGCTTGCCGGTGACCGCAGCCTCCGTCAGCACCCGGGTGGTTTCCTGGAAGGACGCCGCCGAGATGAACGAGTCCGTCGCCAAGGACGCCTTGGTGATGCCCAACAGCACGCGCTGATAGGCGGCCGGCTCCTTGCCCTCTTCGACGAGCTCCCGGTTGATCTGCAGCAGGTGCGAGTACTCAAGCTGCTCGCCGCGAATGAGGTTGGAGTCCCCAGCGCCGCTCACCTCCACCTTGCGCAGCATCTGCCGGACGATGACCTCGATGTGCTTGTCGTTGATCCGCACGCCCTGCAGCCGATAGACCTCCTGAATTTCATTGATGATGTACTTGGCGAACGCCTCCACGCCGTTCAGGCGCACGATGTCGTGGGGGCTTAGGGGGCCGTGGCAAATCACCTCCCCCTTCTCCACCTGTTCGCCCTCGAAGACATCCACGTTTCTCCACTTGGGAATCAGCGTCTCCACCGGCTCTCCCTCCTCCGGCCGGATGATCAGCCGCTGCTTGCCCTTGGTGGGCTTGCCGAAGCTGATGACGCCGGACGCCTCGGCGAGCACCGCCGGCTCCTTGGGCTTGCGCGCTTCAAACAGGTCGGCCACCCTGGGCAGGCCGCCGGTGATGTCCCGGGTTTTGGAGCCTTCCCGGGGAATGCGCGCAATGACGTCGCCGAGATGCACCGCGCCGCCGTCCTCCAGATTGAGAACGGCGTCGCTGGGCATGGGCACGGTCTGCGCCGTCTCGGCAACGTCCGCGCCGCTCGCCGCAACCAGCCGAACTTTCGGCTGCAGGTCCTTGCCGGCGCTGGGCCGGTCCTTGGAGTCGAGCACGGTGATGTTGGTCAGCCCGGTCAACTCATCGGTTTGACGATTGATGGAAAGCCCTTCCTCCATGTCTTGGAACTCAACGGTTCCGTCCATGTCGGCAATGATTGGGTGGGTGTGCGGATCCCATCGAGCGATCACGTTCCCGGATTCGACGGCGTCGCCTTCGGCCACCGAAATGACCGCCCCATAGGGCAGCTTGTAACGCTCCCGCTCACGGCCGTGATCGTCCGCCACGGCGATCTCGCCGGACCGGGAAACGGCCACCAGTTCGCCGGAGCGCCTGTTCACCGTCTTCAAGTTGTGCAGGCGCACCACCCCGCCGTGCCGCACCTCGATGTTGTCGATGGCGGTGGCCCGGGAGGCGGCGCCGCCGATGTGGAAGGTGCGCATGGTGAGCTGGGTGCCGGGTTCGCCGATGGACTGGGCGGCGATGACGCCGACCGCCTCCCCGACGTTGATCAGATGGCCCCTGGCCAAGTCACGGCCGTAGCAGGTTGCGCAGACGCCAAACCGCGTTTCGCAGGTGATGGCCGAGCGCACCTTGATCTCGTCGATGCCCAAGCTGTCGAGCCGCTCCACGCCGGCTTCGTCGAGCATGTCGCCGGCCTGGAACAAAACTTCCTCGCCGGCGCCGTCGAGCAGGTCAGCCGCCACCACGCGGCCCAAAACCCGGTCCCTCAGGGGCTCCACCACGTCGCCGCCTTCGATGATGGCGGCAACCATCAACCCCTGGCTGGTGCCGCAGTCCTCCTCCGTGACGACCACGTCCTGGGCCACGTCAACCAGCCGCCGGGTGAGGTAGCCGGAGCTGGCGGTTTTGAGCGCCGTGTCCGCCAAACCCTTGCGGGCGCCGTGGGTGGAGATGAAGTACTCGTTGACGTTGAGCCCCTCGCGGAAATTGGCCGTGATGGCGTTGGCGATGATGGAGCCGTCCGGGCGGGTCATCAGCCCGCGCATGCCGGCCAGTTGGCGAATCTGCGCCGGCGACCCCCTCGCCCCCGAATCCGCATAGACGAACACCGGGTTGAAGGAGCTCTGCTCCTCCTGCTCGCCGCCCCGATTGACGACCATCTCCTTGGATATGCTGTCCATCATCGAACGCGCCACCAGATCGTTGGCCCAAGACCAGATGTCCACCACCTTGTTGTATTTCTCGCCCTCCGAGAGCAAGCCGGAGACGTACTGCCGCTCCACCTCCTGCACCTCCTGCTTGGCCTGTTCGATGATGCTGGCCTTCTGCGGCGGAATGACCAGATCGTCCACGCCGATGGACGCCCCCGAAGCCGTGGAGTGGGTGAAGCCCATGTACATGAGCTGGTCGGCGAAGACCACCGTGTCCTTCAGGCCCACATTGCGGTAGCAATCGTTGACCAACTTGGAGATGGCCTTCTTGTCCATGGTCTTGTTGACGGCGGCGAAGGGCAGCGCCGCCGGCACGATGTCGTAGAGCAGGACGCGGCCGACGGTGGTCTCCGTCAGCGCCGGAGCGCCGGCTTCGTCCTCCCGCCGCACCCGGATCTTGGTGTGCAGCTCCACGTGCCCGGCGTGGTACGCCCGATGCACCTCGTCGGCGTCGACGAAGGTCATGCCCTCTCCCTTGGCGTTGATCCGTTCCCGGGTCATGTAGTAGATGCCCAGCACCACGTCCTGGGAGGGCACGATGATCGGTTCGCCGCTGGCCGGGGAGAGAATGTTGTTGGTGGACATCATCAGCGCCCGGGACTCCAACTGCGCCTCCAGGGTGAGCGGCACGTGAACGGCCATCTGATCGCCGTCGAAGTCCGCGTTGTAGGCGGTGCAGACCAGGGGATGCAGCTGAATGGCCTTGCCCTCGATCAACACCGGCTCGAACGCCTGAATGCCCAGGCGGTGCAGGGTGGGCGCCCGGTTCAGCAGCACCGGGTGCTCGCGAATGACGTCGGCGAGGATGTCCCAGACCTCGGCGGTCTCCCGCTCCACCATCTTCTTCGCCGCCTTGATGGTGGTGGCCAGCATGCGGCTTTGCAGTTGGCCGAAGATGAACGGCTTGAACAGCTCCAGCGCCATCTTCTTGGGCAGGCCGCACTGATGCAGCTTCAAGGTCGGCCCGACGACGATCACCGAGCGGCCGGAGTAGTCCACCCGCTTGCCGAGCAGGTTCTGCCGGAAGCGCCCCTGCTTGCCCTTGATCATGTCCGCCAGCGACTTCAGCGCCCGCTTGTTGGTGCCGGTGACCGCCCGGGAGCGGCGCCCGTTGTCGAGCAGCGCATCAACGGACTCCTGCAGCATGCGCTTCTCGTTGCGCACGATGATGTCCGGCGCCGAGAGGTCCAGCAGCCGCTTTAAGCGGTTGTTGCGGTTGATGACCCGCCGGTAGAGGTCGTTCAGGTCCGAAGTGGCGAAGCGGCCACCGTCCAAGGGCACCAGGGGCCGCAGATCCGGCGGCAGCACCGGCAGCACCTTGAGCACCATCCATTCCGGACGGTTGCCGGAATTGACGAACGCCTCCATAAGCTTCAGCCGCTTGGAGAGCTTCTTGATCTTGGTTTCGGAATTGGTGGCCGGAAGCGCCTCGCGCAATTCCTGAATGTTCTTCTCCAAGTCCATCGACATCAGCAGTTGCTGAATGGCCTCGGCGCCCATGCGGGCTTCGAATTCGTCCCCGTGCTCCTCCAGCTTCTGGGAATACTCCTCGTCGGTGAGCAACTGCCCGGCCTCCAGATCCGTCAGGCCTGGGTCAACCACCACATAGGACTCGAAGTACAGAACGCGCTCGATGTCCCGCAGCGTCATGTCGAGCAAGAGGCCGATGCGCGAAGGCAGCGACTTGAGGAACCAGATGTGGGCGGCGGGGCTGGCCAGCTCGATGTGCCCCATGCGCTCCCGGCGCACCTTGGTGAGGGTGACTTCAACCCCGCATTTCTCGCAGACCACGCCCCGGTGCTTCATGCGCTTGTACTTGCCGCACAGGCACTCGTAGTCCTTGACGGGGCCGAAGATGCGGGCGCAGAACAAGCCGTCCCGCTCCGGCTTGAAGGTGCGGTAGTTGATGGTCTCCGGCTTTCTGACCTCGCCGAAGGACCAGGACTTGATCATCTCCGGCGAAGCCAAGCCGATGCGCAGGGAGTCGAACTCGCTGTCCTCTCCCTGCCCCTTAAGAACGTTGAGCAGACCTTCCAAGGTTTTTCTCCGCCTATTCGGTTTCCATGTCGATGTTGATGCCGAGAGATCGAATCTCCTTCACCAACACGTTGAAGGACTCCGGCATTCCCGCCTCCATGCGGAAATCGCCGTTGACGATGTTCTTGTACATCTTGGTGCGGCCGCCGACGTCGTCCGACTTCACGGTCAGCATCTCCTGCAGCGTGTAGGAGGCGCCGTACGCCTCCAAGGCCCAGACTTCCATCTCGCCGAAGCGCTGGCCGCCAAACTGCGCCTTGCCGCCGAGGGGCTGCTGCGTCACCAAGCTGTAGGAGCCGGTGGAGCGGGCATGCATCTTGTCGTCAATCAGGTGGTTGAGCTTGAGCATGTACATGTAGCCGACGGTCACCGGCCGGTCAAACTTCTCCCCGGTGCGGCCGTCGTACAGGACAGCCTGCCCGTTCTCCGGCAGGCCGGCGAGCTTGAGCATGGCCTTGATCTCCGTTTCGGCGGCGCCGTCAAACACCGGCGTCGCCGTGGGCAAGCCGCCCCGCAGATTGTTGGCCAACTCCAGGACCTCCACGTCCGCAAGGGCTTCAAGGTCGGTCTTGCGCTGACCCACCCGGTTGTACACCCGATCGAGATGCTGGCGAATCTCGCCCACATGCCGGCTTTCCTCCAGCAGGGCGTTGATCTGCGCGCCGATGCCCTTGGCCGCCCAGCCGAGATGCGCCTCCAGCACTTGGCCGACATTCATGCGCGAAGGCACCCCCAGCGGATTCAACACCACGTCCACGGGTTCGCCGTTGTCGTCAAAGGGCATGTCCTCCACCGGCATGATGACCGATATGACGCCCTTGTTGCCATGCCGCCCGGCCATCTTGTCGCCGGGCTGAATGCGGCGCTTGATGGCGAGAAAGACCTTGACGATCTTGAGCACGCCGGGGTTGAGGTCGTCGCCGCTTTCGATCTTGGAGCGCTTGTCCGCAAAGGTCTCCTCGAGTTTCTCCGCCCGCAGCTTAAGCTGCTTCTCGGCGCCCTCGAGCTGCCTGTTCAGGCCGTCGTCAACCATGCGAATCCTGAACCAATCCTGCTGCGGAGCGGCGTCAAGCCATTCGTCGGTGACGATGGACCGGCCGCTTTGGCCGGGAAGGTTGGCGGCTTCATTGCCCACCAAGGCCCTGCGCAAACGCCCAAGGGTCGCCGTTTCGACGATGCGGAACTCATCGTCCAGGTCCTTGCGGATTTGCGCCAAGTCCGCCTGTTCTATGGCTTTGGAGCGCTCGTCCTTCTCCAAGCCGTCCCGAGTGAAGACGCGGACGTCAATGACGGTGCCCTTGACGCCGGTGGGCACCCGCAAGGAGGTGTCCTTCACGTCGGAAGCCTTTTCCGCGAAGATCGCCCGCAGCAGCTTCTCCTCCGGCGTCAACTGGCTTTCGCCCTTCGGGGTGACCTTGCCCACCAAAATGTCGCCGGCGACGACCTCGGCGCCGATGTAAACGATGCCGGACTCGTCGAGCTTCAGCAGGGCGCCGACGCCGACGCTGGGGATGTCGCTGGTGATCTCCTCCGAGCCGAGCTTGGTGTCCCGAGCGATGCAGGTCAATTCCTGAATGTGGATGCTGGTGAAGCGGTCCTCCTGCACCACCCGTTCCGAGACCAGGATGGAGTCCTCGAAGTTGTAGCCGTTCCAGGGCATGAAGGCGACGCGCATGTTCTGCCCAAGGGCCAGTTCGCCCATGTCCACCGAGGGGCCGTCCGCCAGGAAGTCTCCCTTGGCGATGCGGTCGCCCGGGGAAACCTGCGGGCGCTGGTTGATGCAGGTGTTCTGGTTGGAGCGAATGAACTTGATGAGGTTGTAGATGTCCACGCCGGCTTCGTCGGCTTCGGCCTCGTCGTCCGCCACCCGCACCACGATGCGGCCGGCGTCGACGCTGTCCACGACGCCGCCGCGCCCGGCGGTTACGCAGACCCCGGAGTCCCGCGCCACGTCCCGTTCGATGCCGGTGCCCACCAACGGCTTCTCGGTGCGCAGAGTCGGCACCGCCTGGCGCTGCATGTTGGAGCCCATCAAAGCCCGGTTGGCGT
The DNA here is from genome assembly GCA_965200465.1 of Candidatus Azophilus sp. Classification (GTDB taxonomy): domain Bacteria; phylum Pseudomonadota; class Gammaproteobacteria; order Pseudomonadales; family Azotimanducaceae; genus Azophilus. Next base: position 2,501,424 of record OZ241358.1, read on the forward strand.
CGTCGTGCTCCAGGAAGGGAATGAGCGCCGCGGCGATGGACACCACCTGCTTGGGGGAGACGTCCATGTAGTTGACGCGCCCAGGCTCCATTTTGGCGAACTCGTTCTGATGCCGAACGTCCACCAAGGCGTCCGCAAAGGCGCCCTGCTCATCGAGTTGGGAGTTGGCCTGGGCGATGACGTAGTCCGCCTCGTCAATGGCGGACAAATACTCGATCTCCGGCGCCACCTTGCCGTCCGCCACCTTGCGGTAGGGCGTCTCCAGAAAGCCGTACTCGTTGGTGCGGGCGTAAGCCGCCAAGCTGTTGATGAGGCCGATGTTCGGGCCTTCCGGCGTCTCGATGGGGCACACTCGGCCGTAGTGGGTTGGATGCACGTCCCGCACCTCGAACCCGGCGCGCTCCCTAGTCAAGCCGCCCGGCCCCAACGCCGACACCCGGCGCTTGTGGGTCACCTCGGAGAGCGGGTTGTTCTGGTCCATGAACTGCGAAAGCTGGCTGGAGCCGAAGAACTCCTTGACGGCGGCGGCAACCGGCTTGGCGTTGATCATGTCCTGGGGCATCAGGCCCTCCGACTCGGCCAAGGACAGGCGCTCCTTGACCGCCCGCTCCACGCGAATGAGGCCGATGCGGAACTGATTCTCCGCCATTTCCCCAACGGAGCGCACGCGGCGGTTGCCGAGGTGGTCGATGTCGTCCACCGAGCCGTGCGCGTCGCGGATGGCGATCAAGGTCTTCAGGACGTCTATGATGTCGTCCTTGTTGAGCACCCCCTCGCCGGTGTTTTCGTCCCGCCCCAACCGTCGGTTGAACTTCATGCGCCCCACATCGGAAAGGTCGTAGCGCTCCTTGGAGAAAAACAGATTGGCGAACAGGCCCTCGGCGGCCTCCTTGGTGGGCGGCTCGCCGGGGCGCATCATGCGGTAGATCTCCACCAAGGCCTCCAGCCGATTGGACGTTGGGTCTATGCGCAGCGTGTCGGCAATGTAGGACCCGCAGTCGATGTCGTTGGTGTGGATGGTCTTGATCGTAGAGACCTTCATCTCCAGCAGCTTGTCGAGCACCTCATCGGTGATGATCGAGTTGCACGGCAGCAGTATTTCCCCCGTCTCCTGGTCCGCCAAGTCCTCGGCGGTGATTCTTTCGAGCAAGTATTCGCGCTGCACGTCGAGGCGTTTGTTGCGGCTTTCTATGAGCCGGTTGACATGGCGCTTGGTGATCCTGGCGCCGGCCTCCACAACCACTTGGCCGTCCCGGGTGACGATGTCGAAGGAGGCGACTTCGCCAAACAGGCGCTCCGGCTCCAGATCAACCGAGAAGCCGTTCTTCTTGACGTGAAACACGTTGACGTCGAAGAACAGGCCCAGCATTTCCTCGCTGGTGCAGCCGAGCGCCCGCAGGATGATGGTGGCCGGCAACTTGCGGCGCCGGTCGATGCGCACGAACAGGCAGTCCTTCGGGTCGAACTCGAAGTCCAGCCAGGAGCCGCGGTAGGGAATCACCCGCGCCGAATACAGCAGCTTGCCGGAACTGTGCGTCTTGCCTTGGTCGTCGCCGAAGAAAACCCCCGGCGAGCGGTGCAGTTGGGAGACCACCACCCGCTCCGTGCCGTTTACGACGAAAGTGCCGTTGTCCGTCATGAGCGGCACCTCGCCCATATAGACTTCCTGCTCCTTGATGTCCTTGATCGCCTTGCTGGAGGACTCCCGGTCGTAAATGATGAGGCGCACCTTCACCCGCAGCGGCGCGGCGTAGGTGATGCTGCGCATGACGCATTCCTTGACGTCGAAGGCCGGCTGGCCAAGGCGGTAGTCAACGTATTCGATGGCCGCGTTGCCGGAATAGCTGATGATGGGAAACACCGACCGAAACGCCGCATGCAGGCCCTTCTCCTCGCGTTTGTCGGCCGGCACCCCCAGCTGCAGGAACTGGCTGTAGGAGTCCACCTGAATCGACAGCAGGTAGGGCATCTCCATGGATTCGGAAATCTTGCCGAAATCCTTGCGGATGCGTTTTTTCTCGGTGAAGCTATAGGCCATTGGAATCTCCTTGGATCTTCATTCCGCGCACGTCGAAAAGCCCAAATCCCGAGCGGCGCCGACCCACAGGGCGAAACGCGGCCCAAGCGCCGCGCAACGGCGCCCGCGGCCCCGGCGGCCTAGCCGCTGGCAGCTCGACTGCTTCAATGCGGCTACTTCAACTCAACCTGGGCGCCCGCTTCCTCGAGCTGCTTTTTGATGTCCTCGGCTTCTTCCTTGGAGGCACCTTCCTTGACCGGGGAGGGCGCGTTGTCCACCAAGCCCTTGGCCTCCTTCAAACCCAACCCGGTGATGGCCCGCACCACCTTGATCACGTTCACCTTCTTGTCCCCGATGGCGCTCAAAACGACGTTGAATTCGGTTTGCTCCTCGGCGGCGGCATCGCCGTCACCAACGGCGGCGACCGGCGCGGCCGCCACCGCCGCCGCCGCGGACACGCCGAACTTCTCCTCCATGGATTTAACAAGCTCCACCACCTCCATAACGCTCATGTCGGCGATGGCGTTCAAGATGTCGTCTTTGGACAGGGCCATAGCTAAGTCTCCCTAGAATTAAATCAATTGCGCTTCAAGGCTCTTGCGCTTTCCGCTCGTCGCCCTTGGCGTCACGCACGGCCGCCAAGGTCCGCACCAGCTTGGCTGGAACTTCGTTCAGGGTTCGGGCAAGTTTGGCGACGGGCGCCTGCATGACGGCCAGCAGCAGGCTCAACGCCTCGTCCCGCGTTGGCAGGGCGGCGACCCGCTCCAAGGCGCCGGCATCGAGCAAGGCGCCGCCAAGGGACAGCGCCTTGACCTCAAGCGCCTCGTGGTCTTCGGCGAAGTCCTTGAGCAGGCGCGCCGCCGAACTGGGCTCGTCCTGGGAAAGGGCGAGCAGGGTGGGGCCCGCCAAGGCGTCGTTCAAGCACTGCAACTCGCCGCCCTCAACCGCGCGGCGCACCAGGTTGTTGCGCACCACCCGCAGGTAAACGCCGCAGTTCCGCGCCTTGGCGCGCAGCTCGGTCATCTCCCCGGCGGTCAAGCCGCGGTAGTCCGCCAAGACGGCCGCATGGGCCTGCTGCGCCGCACGGCGCACCTCTGCAACAACCTGCTGCTTTTGTTCAAGCCGCATCGCCACTTTTCACTTGCCTCTCACAGCGCCAACGAAGACTGATCGATGGCGAGACCCGGACCCATGGTGGTGGAAAGCGTGATCTTCTTGAGGTAAACGCCCTTGGCCGAGGCCGGACGGGCCTTCCTGAGATCCGCCACCAAGGTTTCCACGTTCTCCTTGATCTGCTCGGCGGAGAAGCCCACCCGCCCGACGCTGCCGTGGACGATGCCGGCCCGGTCGGTGCGGAAGCGAACCTGCCCGGCCTTGGCGTTTTGCACCGCCGTCTCCACGTCGGCGGTGACGGTTCCCGTCTTCGGGTTCGGCATCAGCCCCCGCGGACCCAACAGCTTGCCGAGTTGGCCGACCACGCGCATGGCGTCCGGCGTGGCCACCACCACATCGAAGTTCAGTTCCCCGCCCTTGACCCGTTCCGCCAAGTCCTCAAGACCCACCACGTCCGCGCCGGCGGCCTCCGCCTTGGCGGCCTTGTCTCCCTGGGCGAAAACCGCAACCCGCACCGACTTGCCGGTGCCGTGGGGCAAAGTGCTCGCGCCGCGCAGCGTCTGGTCGGACTTGCGCACGTCAACGCCGAGATTGACCGCCACCTCGAAGCTCTCCTTGAACTTGGCCGTGGCAAGCTCGGACAGGAGGTCCACAGCTTCGCCAATGGGGTAAAACTTGGCGGCATCGACTTGCTCCGCAACGGCCCGCCGGCGCTTGGTCGGTTTGGCCATGCTACAGACCCTCCACCTCAATGCCGGCGCTGCGGGCGCTGCCGGCTATGGTGCGCACCGCCGCATCCAAGGTGGCGGCGGTCAAATCCGGGTCCTTCAGCTTGGCGATTTCCTCCAGCTGGGAGAGGGTGACCGTCCCCATCTTTTCGGTGTTGGGGGCGCCGCTGCCCTTGGGGATGCCGGCGGCCTTGCGCAGCAGCACGGACGCCGGCGGCGTCTTGGTGACGAAGCTGTAGGTGCGGTCCGCGTAAACGGTGATGACCACGGGTGTGGGCAGGCCCGGCTCCAGGCTCTGCGTCTGCGCATTGAACGCCTTGCAGAAGTCCATGATGTTGACGCCATGCTGCCCCAAGGCTGGGCCGACCGGCGGGCTGGGGTTGGCTTGCCCGGCCGGCACCTGCAGCTTGACGTAGGCCATTTCCTTTTTCGCCATTCGCTCAGTTCCTCAAGTGCGCAGCGCAGCGCGGCCGCCCGCCCGGCGGCTTGGGCGCATCGCCTCCGGTTGCGGCCTCACCCCTTTTCGACCTGGCCAAAGTCCAGCTCGACGGGGGTTGAACGCCCAAATATGGTCACCGCCACATGCAGGCGGCTCTTTTCGTAGTTCACTTCCTCAACGACGCCGCTGAAGTCGTTGAAGGGGCCGTCTATGACGCGGACCAGCTCGCCCGGCTCGAAGATCGTCTTGGGCGCCGCCTTGTCCGTGCCCGCTTCGACGCGGGCCAGAATCTCCTCGGCTTCGCGGTTCGTCAGCGGCGCCGGATTGTCGGCGGTGCCGCCGATGAAGCCCATCACCCGGGGCGTCTGCTTGACCAGATGCCAGGTTTCCTGGGTTATCTCCATCTCCACCAACACATAGCCGGGAAAGAACTTGCGCTCGCTGCGCCGCTTCTGCCCGGCGCGCATTTCCACCACTTTCTCCGAGGGCACAAGAATTCTGCCGAAATGCTCCTTGAGCGCCGACAAATCGACTCGCTCCTGAAGCGTCCGGGCGACGTTGTTTTCAAAGCCCGAATAGGCATGCACGACGTACCAACTCTTGGCCATGGCCGGGCTATCCGATCACCGCGGACACAAACCAGCTCAAAGCGGAATCCAGCAGCCAAAGAATGAAGGCGAACACCAGCACCAGCACCAAGACGATCACCGTGGTTTGCAGGGTCTCGTCCCGGGTGGGCCAGACCACTCGCCGTATCTCCGCCCGGGACTCCTTCAGCAGCGCCCAGATCGCCGCGCCGCGCACGGTTTGCAGAGCCACGCCAACGGCGACGGCGGCGATGCCTATCAGGCCGAGCACCCGCATCAGCAGGGATTCGTCCTGGTAGTGCCAGTTGCCGTAAACGCCGAGGCCCAGCAAAGCCGCCGTGACCAGCCATTTCAGCCAGTCCAGCCCGCCGGCGGCGGTGACGTCCGTGTTCGTGCTCAATTTCGCTTGCCCATCAGGTTGCTTGGCCGTTTTTTCCTTGCCCGCTGCACCGCTTGGCAGGCCAGGAGGGAATCGAACCCCCAACCTGCGGTTTTGGAGACCGCTGCTCTGCCGATTGAGCTACTGGCCTTTGCTGTGCGCGGACAATCACGGACAAGTCAGACTTCCCTTACGGCCCTAGTTGGTGATTTTGGCGACGACGCCGGCGCCGACGGTGCGCCCGCCCTCGCGGATGGCGAACCGCTGCCCCTCCTCCATCGCTATCGGCGACAGCAGCGACACCGACATGTTCACGTTGTCGCCCGGCATCACCATCTCCACCTCCGCAGGCAACTCCACCGTCCCCGTCACGTCCGTCGTCTCAAAGAAGAACTGCGGGCGGTAGCCCTTGAAGAACGGCGTGTGCCGACCACCCTCGTCCTTCGACAGAACGTAAACCTCCGCCTCAAAGCCCGTGTGCGGCGTGATGCTCCCGGGAACCGCCAGAACCTGACCGCGCTCAACCTCGTCGCGCTTCACCCCGCGCAGCAGAACGCCGACGTTCTCGCCCGCGCGACCCTCGTCCAGCAGCTTGCGGAACATCTCAACCCCCGTGCAGGTCGTCGCCGACGTCTCCCGTATCCCCACAATCTCAACCTCGTCCCCAACCTTCACCACACCACGCGCTATCCGGCCCGTCACCACCGTGCCCCGGCCCGATATCGAAAAAACGTCCTCTATCGGCATCAGGAACGGCTGCTCAACCGGACGCTCCGGCTCCGGTATGTACTCGTCCAACGCCTCCAGAAGACGCTGCACCGAACCCGAACCCTGCTCCCCCGCGTCACCCTCCAAAGCCTTCAGCGCGCTGCCCACCACTATCGGCGTCCCCTCGCCCGGAAACTCGTACCGATCCAGCAGCTCCCGAACCTCCATCTCCACCAACTCCAGAAGCTCCTCGTCGTCAACCATGTCCGACTTGTTCATGTAAACCACTATCCGCGGAACCCCAACCTGGCGCGCCAGAAGGATGTGCTCCCGCGTCTGCGGCATCGGCCCGTCCGCCGCCGAAACCACCAGAACCGCGCCGTCCATCTGCGCCGCGCCCGTGATCATGTTCTTCACGTAGTCCGCATGCCCCGGACAGTCCACGTGCGCGTAGTGCCGCGACGCGCTCTCGTACTCCACGTGCGCCGTCGCTATCGTGATGCCCCGCTCCCGCTCCTCCGGCGCGTTGTCTATCTGCTCAAACTCCCGAACCTCGCCCCCGTACGACGCCGCGCAGTGCTTCGTCAGCGCCGCCGTCAGCGTCGTCTTCCCGTGATCAACGTGACCTATCGTCCCAACGTTCACGTGCGGCTTCGTCCGCTCAAACTTCTCCTTCGCCATCTTGCTCTCTCGCCGTTGCTCTTAAATTGATTGGCGCCGCGGGCGTGGATGCCCCGCAATGCACCGGCCACTGTGGTGCTCACAATCGGATTCGAACCGATGACCTCTTCCTTACCAAGGAAGTGCTCTACCTACTGAGCTATGTGAGCCTGCTGATCTCCGTTCTTGGGTGAAGTTCGCCAAAACCGGCCTAAGCTGGAGCGGGTAGCGGGAATCGAACCCGCGTCATCAGCTTGGAAGGCTGAGGTTCTGCCTCTGAACTATACCCGCATGATCGTTTTGCTTGCCTCTCCTTGGCTGGCGGCCGCCGCCCCTAAGCCCACCCAAGCGTTGGTGGTGGGGGAAGGATTCGAACCTTCGAAGGCTAAGCCGTCAGATTTACAGTCTGATCCCTTTGACCGCTCGGGAACCCCACCTTAATTGCTTGATTGCTTCGCGCCGGTTTTTGTTTCCGCACTGGCCCCCAGGGCACTGACCAGCCCGCCAAAGCACCCCGAAAATGATTTCGCCCTTAAGCCGCCCAGAATGCACCCTGGTGCCGCCACAAGGAATTGAACCCTGGACCTTCTCATTACAAGTGAGCTGCTCTACCTGCTGAGCTATGGCGGCGGAAAAAATGGGTGCGAGATTATACGGAAGCGAATTGCGCAGCGCAACGACTATTTTCAGCAAATTTTTCGCGCCAGCCCAAGGCGAATTCCCCGCCAAGGCCCGGAACTCCAAAAGCCGGGCGGGGGCCGTCGGCCCCCGCCTCGAGTTCGGCGCCGCCGCCAGCGGCGGCGGGCTGCACCGGCTAGAACCTCAGCCCGCCGGCGATGAACCAGTAGCGGCCCAAGGCGTCGTACATGCCGGGGAAGGTGTTGCCGTTGCCGTTGATGGACGGCCCGGCGCCGTTGCCGCCGATGGGCGGCGCCTTGTCGAACAGGTTGTTGATGCCGGCGCGAATCTGCACGGACTCCCGGACGTCCCAAATCGCCGCCAAGTCGATGTAGGAGATGGCCTTCAGGTCCAGGTTCTCGTTGAGGTCCTTCACCTTGCTGGTGTAGCGCCACATGAGGGTTGCCGCCAGGTCCCAAGGCGTGGTCCAGACCAGCCGCAGCTTGTTGCGCAGGTCAGGCGTGGGGTAGCCGCAGACTCCCCCCCCCCAATTGCCGGCGCATTCATCCTTGGGAGCGCCCGCCAGTTCCTGCTGGTCCCACTTGGTGATGTAGGAAAGGACGTTGCTGACGTTCAGAGCGCCCATGTCCCCCAGCGCAACGGCGTATTCCGCCACCATGTCCCAGCCGACCACCTTCTCGATGGCCAGGTTGTCCTGGGTCGCCACGATGTGGCCGCTGCTGTTGACGTTGGAGCCGATCCAGAGGTCTCCGGGAGCGCCGCGCCTGACCGACTCGCACTGGGTCGAGTTGCCGTCCAGGCATTGGTTCAGGATGAACTCCGGGCTCAGATTGCTGATGCCCTCCGTGATCTCGATGTTGAAGTAGTCCAGGGTCAGGGTCAACCCGTCGATGATGGTGGGCGTCAGCACCACGCCGAAGGACCAAGTGTCCGACTCCTCCGGCCGCAAGTCCGGGTTGCCGCCTTGCAGGTAGTTGTACTGGCCGGCCGGGGAGTCGGCGACGTTCCCGAACTGCTCGGCGGTGACGCCGCTGCGGGCGCATTCCTCAAAGGTGCGCCCGAAGGCGGTCATGCCGTTGGTGACCGGCCCGCTGCAGGGATCGCCGGTCATGTCGAACAGGTTGAAGCCTCGGGGCAGGAACAGCTCCCGAACGTTGGCGCCGCGGATGGCCCGCTGAAAGCTGCCGCGCACCTTGACGTCCTGATTGATGGCCCAGCCGGTGCGGATGCCAAAGGTCTCCGTATTGACTCCGTAGCTGTAGTCGGAGTAGCGGAAGGCCAGGTCCAGGGTGAGCTCCTCGGCGAACGGCCGGCCCTCGACTAGGGGGATGCTCGCCTCCATGAACAGCTCGAACACGTCATAGCCGCCGCTCACCGGCTCGGTGGCGCCGCCCTGCCCGGCGCCTTCGCCGCTGCGGAAGCCCTCGTCCGGGTTGAAGTCCAGGTTTTCCTCCCGGTACTCCGCGCCGAGCACCACGGCGACGCCGGTGTCCGCCATCGGCAGCCGAACGCCGTAGTCCCCAAGGTCCCCGGCTATGTAGCCGGAGGCGACCAGTTGGTCCGTGTTGCCCCGGGCGAACAAGGGCAGGACGATGTAGTCCAGCGCTTCCTGAGTGACGCCGCCCTCTTGGAAAATGTTCCAAGGCACGCAATTCGGGTCGGAGCCATCGACCACCGAACGGCAAACGATCTCGCCGCTGGTGGGGTGGCGCACGGCGTCCAGGGCGCGGCGAATCTTAGTGGTGCCCAGATCGTTCAGATAGGTGTTCTCCATGCTGACCTCGGCGTAGAGCACGGAGGCGTCGTAACGCCAGTTGTCGTTGAGGTCCCCGCGCACTCCGAAGACGCCGCGGAAGGTGGTGTGGCGCAGGTCCTGCTGGCGGTTGCCGCCCTCAACGTTGCGCCGGCCGATGTAGAACGGGTCTCTAACGTCATCCCTGGTCAACCCCACGGCGCCGCAAACCGTCTCGAACTGCTGGTCGGACATCAGCGGATTGCCGCAGCTCAAGGAGTCGGTCACGAAGAAGGCGCCGGAGGGAGCGATCTGGGAAACGCTGCGGTCGTCCATGAACATGAGTTCCATGTACGCCTCCACCCTGTCGCTGACGGCGTAGCGGCTGAAGGCCCCGTAGGTCCACTGTTCATCGGGCCGCTGATAGTAGTTGAGGGGGCCGTAGTTGAAGGTCTCCCCTTGGCGCGGCACGAACTCGCTGCCGGAAACGATGTAGTCAACGAAGGGGACGCCAAAGTTGGTGAAGCGGCCTTGGGGAATGGTGGATGAGCCGAAGCAGAAGGTGGCGTCGTTGCTCAGGGCGCAGGAACTGTAATCCCTGGCGGCCTGCAGCACTGGCTTGATGTCCCTATAGGTGGCGTAGGCGGTGGCGTTGCCGCGCCCGTCGCCGAAGTTGCCGCCGACGATCATGGAGATGTAGGAGGCGTCCCCGTCGGACACGCCGCCGTCCGCCGCCGGATAGCCGGCGTCCTCCACGATGCCTTGCCACCTGCTGGAGTCGTTGTTGTGGTTGTACTGGCTGAACTGGTAGTCCAGCTGCAGGCCCTCGAAGTCGTCCTTCATGATGAAGTTGACCACCCCGGCCACGGCGTCCGAACCATAGGTGGCCGAGGCGCCGCCGGTCAGCACCTCCACCCGCTCGATCAAGGAGCCCGGAATCTGGTTGATGTCCGCGCCTATGCCCCCTTGCAGAGGCGAACCCGCCGGCAAGCGGCTGCCGTTGACCAGCACCAGGGTGCGCTCCGCCCCCAAATTGCGCAGGTTGATGGTGGCGGTGCCGGTGGCGCCGTTGGACTGCCCGGTGTTCTGGTCGGACCAAATCTGCGGCAGGGTGCGCACCAAGTCTTCCGGGCGCACGGTGCCTTGGTAGAGGAACTCGTCGGCGTCCACCTGGGTGACCGGGCTGGAGCTGACGAGGTTGGCGCGCACGATGCGCGAGCCGGTGACCACCACTTCCTCAATGGACGCGGTTTCCATGGCCCGCTCGACCTCCGTGGAGGCGTCGGCCTCCTGGGCGCGGACCGCCGAAGGCAGCGCCAGCGCCGCCGCTAGAGCCGCCAAGGCGGCCAAGCCCAGCCTTGGGCAGGTGTGGGTGAGTTTCAACATCTCAAGAACCCCTTCGTTGTGAATTGCGTGATTTCATGGAGGCGCAAAGCCGCCCGGCGGCGTATGCGGAAGCCGTTGCCGCGGTTTCGGGTTAGGTCTCTCCATGCTCCTCCACGCCGACGGTCAGGGCCGCTCCCCATAACTTAGGACAGGGCCTGCCTAGAGCCGGCGGCCGAAGGATAACAGATAACGCCGCCGCAAGGGTATGGGTTTTATTGCCTCAGAACCTGAAGGTGTGGCTGATCTTGAAGGTCAAGTCGGTGGCGGCGGTGTTGAAGCGGCGGTTTTCGTTGAAGTCCTCCGCGCCGTAGTTGAACACCAGCACCATTTCGCGGCCCGCTTCCGGCAGCCAGCGCAGTGTGCTGTTCCAGCCCAGGGTGTTGGACACGTTGTCGTACTGGGCGAAGTTCTCCCAGGACCAAGTGGAGGAGAAGGCGACGTCCGCCCGGAGACGGAACAGCCGCGTGACGAACTTCCCCTGCGGCAGGTCCACATGGTTGACCTCCGCATCCAGCCCGAGCTCATAGCGGGGCGTCGGCCGCCAACTGGAGGACAGCTCCCAGGTCAGGATGTTCCCGCCGTAGAACTTGCCGCCGTAGAGGCCCAAGCTGCCGGACAGGCGGCGCTGCCCTCCGCCTTCCAGATAAAGGCCGATGTCGTCGTTGTCGTAGGTCCCTGGCGGCACGACGACGTTCTCGTGTATCTCAAAGGGCTCGGCGACGTTCTCCTTGGCCTGAATGGTGCTCAAGTCGAAGCGGTCCCCGGCGTGGTTCTCCAACTCCAGCAGGCGGAAGGTGAGGCTTTGCGACTGCAGGCCGCCGGTCAGCCGCTCGAAGCGCTGCGCGTCCAAGCCGGCGTATATCGAGCGGATGAAGCGGTTGCTTGGCCGGTGCCGGAAGCCGAGTTCCAGCGAGTAGTTGCGCACCCCCGCCCGGTCAACGAAGCCGAGGGCGGGGTTGAAGTTCTCCTCCAGCACCTTGTAGCCCAGGGCGCCCCGCCAAAACTCCGTGCTGACCAGGTCCAGGCTAAGGCCGTAGGCGGCCTCCTTGCCGGCAAGCCCTGCGGTGCTCGACTGCTGATACCAGGCCGCGCCCTCCAGCGTTCGGCCATTGGGCAGGCGGGTGTTCAGGTAGCGGAAATCGGCCCCCACCAAGGTGTTGTTCAAGTTGGCGGTGGGATGCCCATTGGTCAGGATGACGCCCAGGGAGGACTCCCGCAGAACCTTCATGGCCGCCCGCCCGACGAAGAGATGGCTGGGGTCAACGGCGCCGAACCGGTCTTGGCGGACGTTCAGGACGCCGAAGTCCCAGCGGCCGATGCGCCCCGTCAGCTTGCCGCCGTAGTTGATGCCCACCTCCTCGCCGCTCTCGCTCAAGCCCACTTTGCGGGAGAAGAAAGGCCGCCCGTTCTCCCGATCCACGCGGTCAAAGGTGCTGGGGTCATCGAATTCGTCAACGCCGCCGATGCGCCCGAACTCAAAGATATCGACGTCGTGCAGGAAGAAGTCCCGCCGCTCCGGGAAAAACAGCCCAAAGCGGGTCAGGTTGACCTGCACCTCGTCAACGGCGGTGCCGGAGAAGTCCGTGTTGACGGTGACGGCCGCGGTGATGGCGGGGGAGATGCGGTAGAAGGCGTCCAAGGAGGGCTCGAAGTCATCGGCGCTGTCGTTCCGCAAAAGGTCCCGGCGGCGGCCGAGCGACAGGCCGGGCACGACGTCCAGCCCGAACCCCTGGCTGATGCCTTGCAAGCCCGCCGCATGGCCGAAACTGCTGGGGTCCTGCGAGCGGTTGCGGGACATCCAGCCCATCGTCTCCTGCCGGCGTGTTGCGTAGCGGGCGAAGTTGACGCCCCAGACGTCGTTTTCCGGGTCGAAGGACAGCGTCTTGAAGGGAATGCGCAGCTCCGCCGTCCAGCCCTGCTCGTCAATGCGCGCATGGCCCTGCCAGATGCCGGTCCAATCCCAATTTTGGTCCGTGGTGTTCTGGAACAGCCCGTCGTCGCGCACCCCAAAGGCGTTCAGCTCGAATATGTAGCCGCCGCGCCCCTTGTTGAATGGGTCCAGCATCAGCGCGAAGCGGTCGTCGTCCAGTGGGGCGCCCTGCTTCATGATGAAGGCGTTGATGTCTTCGGGGCGGTCCTCAAACATCCGGGCGGCGACGTACAGCGCATGGTCGTCATAGCCTATGTGGATGCGGGTGTTCTTGGAAGGCGGGCTGTATTCGTCGGGGTCCACCTCGTGCAGGTCCACCAGCACGGAGGCCGCCCGCCAAGCCGGGTCGTCCAGCTTGCCGTCCAGCACCGGCGGGACGGGCAGCCGATTGATGCGGAACTCCTTGTCGGCCGGCCCTCCGCCCCGGTGATAGCGCATCGTGGTGACCGGGGTTGGGCGCTCCGGCCCAAGCTCGAGTCGCCCATCCTCCGCTGCGTCCGAGATGTTGGGCGCCCAAAGCAAGCCCAGGAACGCCAGGGCGGCCGAGACGCCTACCCGTTCATTGCGTCGAGCCGCTTGCCCCACAACGAAACTTCCTGTACACAAACCCCAAATCCAAACCCGCGCCCTTCCGCCTTTTCAAGGCCCGCCCGGTCCAAGGGGCGCAGGCATAAAATATCACTGATATTTTAGATGGCAATCCCAGCTTCAATGCATGGTTTCAGCGATGAGCCCAAGCCAATTGCCGCCCATGACCTTGGCGAACTCTTGGTCGCTCGTCGCCGCCGTAAACCAAAAACGCCCGCTCCGACTCGCAGCAATGTCTCCACCGCAAGGCCCTCCCAGCTTGCGCCTTGACGCTTCACCGGGAGCGTAGGCGTCAAGAGGCTGGCCTTGCGGCATCCGTGTCAATGCCCAGATTGTCCGCTAGCAGTTCCGCCGCGCTTCTGCCTGCGGCCAAGGCCGCATGAAACCTCTGCGTCAGATGCTCTCGGAAACTGGGAATGGGCACATCCATGACGTCTCTGTCCGGGGCCAGGGTTTGCAGAATGCCTTTTGCCACGGCACGATCGACGACGCTTTCCGCCATGCCGCCGTCCATCTCCACGCCCTTGTCCGTGCTGGCTTGCACCGCCCGCACGATGGCGTCGCTGCTGGGGCATCCGGCGCCGCAGGCCGCGAACGCCGCCCCCAAGGCCAAGGTGTGGGGGCCGATGGCGCCCATTCTGGCCTCGTAGTAATCCTGCTTCATGGCTTCGTGCGCCCGCCCGAGCGCGTCATGGCCGACCTTCCTTGGATGGAAGTCCAGACCCGCATCCGCAACCAGCTTGGCCATGGCGGCCACGCCGTTCTGGAGATGGTGCGGGAAGCCGCCTGACGCATCCAGGATGCGCCGGACGGCATCCTCCCGCCATGCCGCCCACTGCTCGGTCCGAAAGCCGTTGCGCCGGGCCAAATCCGCCAGTGGCGCCCCGTCGCCGGGCCTCGCCGCCAGCCCCAGCGCGTCCAGGTTGAGATTGACCAGTTGCGACGGCTCATCCTCCGTCAACAGGCCCAGCATGTAGGGCATGTTTGGCGTGAACCGGGAGATGCCCGCGTCGTCGAACGCCTTCTTCAGTCCGGGCAGGCCGAAGGCGGCGAAGCATACTGGCGCCTGCCGGACATTCTGATGCACCGCGTCCAGGAACCCCGCCGGCGCCGAGTTCGGCTGGAGGTTCTGCGCCTCATCTACGCAGATGACCAGTCCGTTCGGCCAGAAACTGGGGTGCAGGGCCATCAGGGAGGTGATCGCGTCGGAGTGCTCCGACAGCCCCATTTGCCGCATCAGCACGGCTGCGGGGTCCCCTCCGCGCATGAGGTGGGCCGCGGCGGAGGAGAAAGACGCCAAACCTCCCCCCTTGGCGACGCCCTGCAGGATGCGGGCGTCCGCGTCGGGCAGCAGCCGCCGGAGCAAGGCGGCGGGCAAGGGCAATCGGGACGCCAGCCTGCAGGCGGCGTGGGCGGGCGGCCCGTCCAGCACGTCCAAGGTGGCCAGCACGGCGGTGGCGGCGGATGCGCCGGGCTTCGCCGCCGCTTGTTGCTGCAGGCGCACGAACTCCTCCGCCAGCGCCGTCTTGCCCATGCCAGGGGGGCCGGCGAAGCGCGGCGACGCGCCCTTGGGCGGCCTGCGGCCCGCCAAGCCAAGGCGCAAAAGTTGCGCGCGCCGCAGCAGAGTGGCCAATTCCACGCCCCGCCCCACGAACCTGAAGGGATGGGACCGATCCCCCGCGTCATGGAAATCCCGCAGGGCATCCAGCCACTCCGTCAGGGTTTGGGCTTGCTTGCCGAGAACAGGCATGTGGTCCACATTGCTGGCGCAGGTCAATCGTTCAATCGTCAATCGTGCGGCACACCATCTGCATGCCTTGAATGAGGCCAATTTAGCACATAACCGCAGGCCGAAGCCCCGCCCTCCTGGCCCGCTCGTCGGCGTTCGTCAACCTCTACCGCGGCAAGGGAATGGACGGCGTCGGCGGTGCTTTCGGCACGGAATTAGCCCTCAGATGCGGCGGCTGGTTTCTCAAGCGCGTCTTCGTCGAGCAGCATAAGCAGCCTAACCGTGCGGCTGCGGAGGGGTTCATCCGCCGGCGGGCGCTTGTCGATGACGATCTCGCCGCCCTTGATGACCACCACCGGGCGGGTCGCCGCCGTCAGGTCCGCAAGCGGGTCGCCGTCCAGAATGATGAGGTCGGCGAGCATCCCCGGTGCCGCGACGCCGAAGTCGTCCGGCGTGAACGGGTGCTTGGCGGCCTGCCCGGTCATCATCTCGATGACCTGCATCCTGCTGAATCCGCTGGCCAGCAACACGCGCATTTCGGCCTCCAGCAAAGGCCGCGGCTGCGCCGGCGTGCCGATGCCCTCAAAGTCCGTGCCGAACAGCAAGGGAACGCCGGCGGCGGCGAAGGCTTGCAGGCTGGGGCCGACGTTGCGCTCGATGTTTTGGCTGCGCTTGGCCGTTTCGGGCTGCGCTGTCGATTCGGGACCCGGGTCGTAGAAGCGCACGGTGGTCGTCATCGAGATTTTGCGCCGGCTGACCAGTTCCGGCAGATGTTCGCCGCTTGCCGTCATCAGCCTGCCCCCGCGGTTGGTGGCCGCATGCACCAAGCCGTCAACGCCGGCCTTGACCACCGCCGCCACGTCCGCAACTCTGAAGGCGTGGGCCACCACCGGCACGCCGAGCGCATGACCTTCATCAACCACGGCCTGCAGCACCTCCGGGGTCATTTGCTCAGCGCCAAAGCCGCCGTCATAGACCAGCTTCAAGCCGTCAACGCCGCCGGCCACAAGGTCGCGCGCGCATTGCCGGGCGGCTTCCGGGTCATTGGTGTTGCAGGTCAGGTGCTCGATGCACCATGCGTTGTCGTTGCAGACGGTGCTCGCAGGGTGCCCCCGCGGCGCGGTGAACAGGCGCCCGGAGACGTACATGCGCGGCCCCAGGAGCTCCCCAGCGGCGACCTGGTCCCGAATCTCCACCACGAAGGGCATGAAGCCGCCCGGGTCCATGATGGTGGTGACGCCGGCGTCCAAAAAGCTCAGCAGTCGGTCCGCCAAGCGCTCGGCGCGAAATTCGGCCATGTCGGCGTCGCTGGTGATGGCCACGTCAGGGCTCGGATAGCCGCCGGCGCCTCCTCGGGTCCAAAACTCCAACGAGGAATGCACATGCAGTTCCGCAAGTCCCGGCATCACCGTCCTGCCGCCGGCGTCGATGACCGCGGCCCCGGCGCTGGCGCCGGAACCGTCAACGGAGACGATGCGCTCCCCAACCACCACGACGGCGGCGCCCTCCACCGGGGCGGCGCCCGTGCCGTCTATCAGCCGCGCATTCCTGATGACCAAATCGGCCGAAGCCGCCAGCGGCGCAACCAACAGGGCGCAACAGGTCCATAGAGGCGATGTTCGCATCAACGTGCCTCCAGGCGGGAAACGGGGCTGTCCGAGCCGAAACCCAGAGGGCTGGCGGTTGTTTTGTTGAGGCGTTTCGGCGCGGACCCGAACCAACTCGTTAGTTGTTGGCCTTGGCGGCCGGCGGTCGTTTGTCGATGACCACTTCGCCGCCCTTGATGACCACCACCGGGCGGGTCGCCGCGGTCAGGTCCTCGAGCGGGTCGTCGTCCAGAATGATGAGGTCCGCGAGCTTGCCCGGAGCAACCACGCCGTAGTCGTCCGGCGTGAAGGGATGCTTGGCGGAGTTGCCCGTCATCATCTTGATGACGTCCATCTCGCTGAATCCGCTGGCCAGCAGCACGCGCATTTCGGCCTCTATCAAAGGCCGCGGCTCCGCCGGGGTGCCGATGCCCTCGAAGTCGGTGCCGAACAGCAGGACGACGCCGGCCTTGGCGTGGGCTTGCAGGCTGGGGGCGATCCGGCCTTCAATCGCCCGCATCGCCATGTCGCGCCGCTCTCCGGGCTCCTCCTCCAAACCAACGAAGCGCACGGTGGTGGTCATGGGAATGTTGAAGCGGTTCAGCAACTCCGGCAGATACTCGCCGCTGGAGCTCACCAGCTTGCCGCCCTTGTCCGTCACCTCATGGACCAAGCCGTCAACGCCGGCATAGACCGCGTCCACCGCTTCGTCAAGGGTGCTGGTGTGGGCCACCACGGGCACGCCCAGCTTGTGGCCCTCATCGACGATGGCGAACAGCGCCTCCTTGCTCAAGCGCTCGAGTTCCATGGGCCAGGTTGAGCCGTCGTCATAGACCAGCTTCAGGCCGTCAACGCCGGCCGCCACGATGTCCCGCGCACACTGGCGGGCGGCTTCCGGGTCGTTGGTGTTGCAGGTCAGGTGCTCGATGCACCACTCGTCGTTGTTGCAGACAGTGACCGCCGGATGCCCCTTGGGCCCGGTGAACAACCGCCCGGAGACGTACATGCGCGGCCCTAGGAATTCGCCGGCCGCCACCTGATCGCGGACTTCCACCACATAGGGGAGGAAGCCGCCTGGGTCCATGATGGTGGTGACGCCGGCGTCCAGGAAGCTCAGCATCCGGGCCGGAAGCCGCTCGGCGCGAAATTCGGCCATTTCCGCATCGCTGGTGATGGCCACTTCCGGAGACGGGTAGAAATCATCGTCTTCGACATCAACCCAGAACTCCAGCGAGGAATGCACATGCAGTTCCGAAAGCCCCGGCATCAGGGTCCTGCCGCCGGCGTCGATGGCCAAGGCGTCGGCGCTGGCGCCGGAACCGTCAACGGAGACGATTCGATCCCTGGACACCACGACGGTGGCGCCCTCCACCGGAGCGGCCCCGGTGCCGTCAATGAGCCGGGCGTTGCTGATGACCAAATCCGCCGAGGCCGCCAGCGGCATGGCCAACAAGACGAGACCGGTCAATAGGGTTTTGTTGCCTTGCATTGGCCTGTTGCCGGCCAGCCTTCCGTTGTTTGCGTTCTCCATTGCTCGACTCCTACTCGACAATTTGTGAATCCTCTTGTGAATCCTCAAGCGTCCAGCGCCGTTCGCGCCTCTGCATCCGAACCACCCATGCTAAGCCGCCGTCCCGCACAGGCCCACACCCTCAACGGTCTCGCCAAAAGCATGGCGTCAACACCAATCACAACGATGTTGTGCGGACGTAAAATATCACAGAGTTTTTACTCGTCAAGCCCATATTTGCCCGTCAAGCCCATATCAGCGGTCCTCCGAAGTCCCTGTTGGCAGCCTGCTGAAAAAACTCCGATGTCCAGCGCGAAATTGGGGACGCCAAAAAACCAGAAAACAGGGGAGAAAGTCCCATTTTGACCCCAGAAACACCTGTTTAGCACTGCTTCGGCCAAGTGTCATTTGGTTTTTCAGCAGGCTGTTAGACTTCCTCAAACCCGTGGCTGTCGAACTTCAGCGTGCGGCTGTTTTCGTTGACGGTGCGCACGATGCTCTCCGGGGCGCCGTCCGGGAGGTCGGCGGCGATGTCCAGGGTGACGGCCACTTCGGCGCCCACTAGGCCGGACAGGTGGGCGATGACCTCCTCGGCGATGCGGCCGGCGTCCCGCCCCACTCGGGTGGGGTCCAGGGCGACGGCGCCGTGGAAGCGGCGGAGCTTTTTTTCCGCCGGGGGCGGCGGTGCGGGTTCTCCCCCATCCGGCGGGCCGCCCGTTTCCGTTTCCGGCTTCGGTTGAGGCGAGGGCGCCTCCGCGTCCAGTTGCCGGCGGGCGGCTTGCGGCTGCACCAGCAAGGCCGGGCTTTCCGGCGGCATCGGCGCCGGCCTCCTCCCCGCCTGCAAGCCAAGGTAGCGCCCCGCCGCCTCGTCCAAGCCCTCCGCGAGGGCGAAGCTGTCCGTTTCCCAGGTGAGCAGGGCCAAGCCGTCCTCCACCGCCCGCGCCAGCACTTCCGCCCCGGCCAGGCGCGGCAGATAGGGATAGCTGGCGAAATCCTCCGCTAGCTGGCGCACGGACACATGGTCGCCGCGCCACAGGGGCACGCCGTCCATGTGCATCCGCAATATGGCGCCGCCCAGCTGCATGACCAGCAGCTCGTCGTTGCGCAGCCGCTTGGCGGCCCGTTCCGCCAGCCCGCCCGCCCCGGTCAGGCGAATGGCTTGCCACGCCACCGGCGCTTTGGGGTTGGGCTGCTCCGGCGTCAGCAGCCATTGATAGGCTTCCGGCAGGCGGGCGGTCACGGCGTCGTTGGCGGCTTGGCGCTGCACTTCCGCCTGCTTGGTTTGATGGGGGTCCAAGTTCAGTTCATCTTTTTCCTCCAAGATGGACTGCCACGCCAGATGGCGGCGCAAGGCTTCGTCCAAATCCTGGCAGCGCACCCGGTCCGCGGCGAGAAAGACCAGCGTGTTGCGGAACAGGCGGGGGGCGTTGCCCCGGCTTTCCAGAATGGCCTTGGCGGCGGTCTGGGCGGGGTTTCCCTCCTCCTTCGCATAAGGCTGTTCGGCGGCGAGCACCACCAGCCGGGCATCCCAGTCGTCCGGCACGTCCGCGCTGGATTGCGGCAGCACATGGATGCCGGCGAAGTCCCCGCCGCCGCGCAAGCTGGCCCGCAGCCGCCGCTCCAGTTCCAGGGCCGCTTGGTCCGGGTCCCGAACCAATTGGGCGGCCCGGTCCTCCGCCAGCTTGGTCACCGTGGGCTGGGTGTCGTACCACACCCGCGCCCCGTCCTGATAAAGATAGGTGGCGGCCGCCGCCAAGCGGCGCAGGGCGTCCCCAAAGGGGGCGGGGGATTCCCCCGGCGACACGCAGCCGAGCTGCACCCGCCCGTCGTCAATGCCGCGATGCGCCGCCGCGGTGGTGGGCGCGGAGCCGAGATAGACCGTGCGCGCCACCCGTCGGGTGGCGGACAGCTTGCCGAGATTGGGCACCTCGGCGTCGATGCGCAACGGCAGCGAATTGGGGCCATCCACGTCCGTCTCGAGCACCGGCGTCCAGTTGTCCGGCAGGTAGCGGGTGAGCTCGTTTTGCACGCGGGCATCGTCGATGGGAATGGTGGAGGGCAGGATGAGGGGATTGCGGTCGCCGCTTTCCCACAGGCTGTGGATCACCGCCGCCATCAGCCGCAGCACGCCCCGGGTGCGCTGAAACTTGGCCAGCGCCGACCAATCTGAATACAGGCGGTCGAAGATTTCCGGGTGAATGGGATAGGCCGCCTGCAGGCGCCGCTCGTAGTCCGCGCTGCGGCATTCGGAGGGGAATTCCGCCTGCTGCGAGCGGTACAGGTCGGCGAAGGCCCGGGCGCTGACATCCCGCCGCTTGAAGGCGTCCGGCCCGTCCAGGGGCTCGAACAGGCGCCGCCGCACGATCTCGAAGCTTTCCTCGGCGCTGGCCGGCCGCCAAGAGGACTCCACCCGGGCCACCACGTTGCGCAGCCGCTCCAACGCCTCCCGCCCGCGCAGGCCGCCCACTTCGGAATCGTCCGCTTCGGCATGGGGCGAGCCTTGGCCGGCGCTGTCGGAGGCCGGCAGGGACACCACCAGCAGGCAGTTCTCCGTGGCTTTCACCGCTTCCGTGAGGGTCTGCGCGAAGGTGAACTGGGTCTCGAAGCTGCCGGCCGGCAGGTCGCTCTCGTCGTGCAGTTGGCGGGCGTAGGACACCCATTCGTCGATGAGGATCAGGCACGGCCCGTGGGTTGCCAGCAGTTCCCGCAAGGCGTCGCCGGGATTGGTGGCATGCGCGTCATCGGCGCGGATGCGCTCGAAGGCCGCCTTGCCGCCCAGCTGATGCGCCAGTTCGCCCCACAGGGTGCGCACTTGAACGCCGTCCGGCTTCTGGGCCGGATTGCCGGGGGAAATCTTGTTGCCCACCAGCACCACGCGCTTGACCGACGCCGCTGCGGCAACTTCCGCTTTGGCCAGCACCTCCTCCAGTCCGGCCAGTTCCTTAAGCGGGACGCCGGAAAACAGGTGGTAAAGGGCCAGCATGGAATGGGTCTTGCCGCCGCCGAAGTTGGTTTGCAGTTGCACCACCGGGTCCCCGGAAAGGCCGGCCAGCCGCCGCAAGCCGGTGGCGAGCAGCCCTTGCAGGCTTTGGGTGAGGTAGGTGCGGCGAAAGAACTCCCGCGGGTCCCGGTATTCGTCCGCCCCTTCGCCTAAATGCACCTGCCAGAGGTCCGCCGCGAACTCGGCCTGCTGATAGCGCCCGCTGGCCACGTCCCGATGGGGCGTGACCACCTGCCGCCAAGGCTTCAGCGCCGTGCCGCCAGCCGCCTCCACCAAGGCGCTGGCCGCCCGCCGCTTCTCGCCGCGCACCTGCTCGTCGAGCACCAGCCGCCGCAACTCCAACTTGATCTTGGCAACTGCATCCGCTTCGCCGGCGGAAACCGCGGTGAGCAGCCGCTCCGCCGAATCCAGCGCCCGGTCCGCATCGTCGCTCACGAAGCGCTCCTGATGCGCCCACTTGTTGCGCCAATCCCGCAGTTCGGAGACCAGGCTGCGTTCGGTGAAGCCCAGGGTGTCGCGGAACACGTCGTTCCAAGTTTCCCACATGAGCTTGAGCAGGGCGGCGGCGTCCCACTCGCCAATGGGCTTGTTCGCCAGCTTGGGGTCTTCCGCAAAGCGGCGAACGGTCTCCATGCGCACCGCGCCGGCCTTCGCCTTGGCCATGACCTCGCGTTGCACGAAGGGGGCGAGGCCGGAACGCAGGAGTTCCATCGCCTTGCCGACGCGCTCGTGGTTGGTGGTTGCCATGTTTGGCCCCTTATTCGGCTATTCGGCTTCGGAGGCTGATTGGGAGGTTGCGGGAGGAATCTTACCCCAGGGGGACAACTAGCGCGACGATGGGAAGAACTTGACCACCAAATGTTCAACAAATTGGGTCGCGCCAGCTATAATGCGATGGCAGCAGGCCAATCGCCATGCCGAACACAACCAACCTTCGCTACAGAGGCTCCATCAAGCACAAGCGTTGGCGGCCCGGCGGCGGATACGGCACCCTGTGTCCGGATTGGACGCATAGTGCCCCCGCTCAGGGATTCGCCGGCGACTCCCATGCCCACCCGTGGGCGGACACCGAAGCGCACGCCATGTTGGCGGAAAGCCTGCTTGACGAGGACGGGCGCCGCTACGCCACCCGCAGAGGAATTGCCTTCGCCGCGGTGAGCAGCGGGGATGGAACTTGGCATGGCTATCCCGTGCCTTGGAAACAGGTGCCAAAAGGCATTTGTGATACGCTCATCGAACGGAGGCGAGTGACAAGGCGCGAGGTGAGACGGCCGGTGGATTTGCACAACATTCGTTGGGCTTTGGGGAGCGAAGATGCCTGAATGGATGCGCTTCGGCAGCCCGGAAAAGATCCAGATAGGCATTCGATGGGTGGATGACCCGGAGCCCCAGGGCCGGCGGCCGGCGCAATACGGCTGGTCCATGGGCCAACTGGATCTAAGAGTGGCTGGCGTCAGCGTAACCGCCACCACTCTGAACGGGGAGAGGCAGCCGTATGTGGGGTGGTATCTCTCGCCTTTCCTGGACTGGCTGGCGACGAACTGGGCAGCTTTGCTGCATGAGGAGCGCTTTTCCTGGCCCAATCGCGGCAGCGGCGCACCCGCCGCCATCGCTTGCAATCGCGCCCTTGAGGAGTGGATTGCCGCAGAGGACCCACCGGGCCAGGAACACTACGCGCAAGCCCAAAGCTGGTATTTCAGGCATGGCTTGCGCACGGCCGCGGCAGGTGGAATTTTTCCCGATCTATTCATCCGCCGCCTAGCGGACGATATCGAGTTGTCCTGGTCTGGCGCTCCCATGGAATTTACGCAGGCCGGTCTAGCTTTCGAGAGCGGCTCTGGCCAAGCCCTGCTCCCCGTGCATGAGGTTGCGGAAACACTCTGGAGCACACTCCAGTGGGCAATCAGCCATCCACCGAAGTCGTCGGCTGAGTATTCGGAGAACATCGCGGCCCTTGAAAATACAGTGGAGTCACTCCGTCGCATTGACGAGTTGGAATTGGTCAGCGCCCATGTTTCGCCGAATATCCTGCAGACGGCTAGAGCAATCTTTACCGAAGGCAACTGGCCGGACTTGTTTCAAAACGCCGGGGCGGTCAATGATTCGTCAGTTGCTTATATGGCCGAATTTCCGCCCGCCGCGGCAATGTTTGGCGGTGTTTCACCACAGCTCGGCAATTCTGATGTTGAACGTTTGTGCCATGTGCTAGCGGAGGGGCATGGCGGCAATGACAGCGCAGAGTTGGCCGCCTTGGTGGCTAACCGACAAGGCGCGCGCTTGGGCGTTCCTTACCATGACGCCGCCCGCTTCGCCGCTGACCTGTGTGAAGACATGGCATTGGATAATGGTGTCTTCGTTGACGTAAGGTCAATATGCAGGCGTTTGGAAATAGAGATTCGGGAAATACGGTTGGACACAGACAGCATACGCGGCGTGGCGCTTGCCGGCCACGACTTTTCGCCGCGAATCGTTGTCAATCGAATGCACTACTTCAATCAAAATGAATCGGGCAAGCGGTTCACCATCGCACACGAACTTTGCCATGTGCTGTTCGACAGAACGCGGGCTCGCCGGATCGCCCATGCAAGCGGTCCTTGGGCCGCTCCGGGCATTGAACAGCGCGCCAATGCCTTCGCGGCCTATTTGTTGATGCCAAGGTCCTTTGTTGTAGCCCATTTGCGGGATGCCAGCCACATCGATCGTGCCCAAGCCCAACATCTAGCCGAGAGGCTGCAAGTGAATGAATCCGCGCTTGTGGAACATTTGCGCAATTTGCGCCTCATTGATGGAGTTGGCCATGCCCGGCTAATCGATGAGATCGCACAAGCCCGACAGCGACGAACGCAGAACCGCTAAATCAGGGCGAAGTTCAGGCGAACGAAGGGCACGGCGAAACTGTGCGCCGGCTTGGACCGCGGCGGCTTTTTGCCTGCATTCATGCGGGCCGCGGATGGAAGAATGTCGGACATTGAGGCGGCTCGGGCGCTTTAGAAGCGCCAGAGCAGCCCGAGGTCCACGCTGTGGGAAGCGTTTATTTCGGCCCTTATGGGCGCCACAGCTCCACCCTCGTTGTCCTCGAAGAAATGCAAGGCCGCGCTGGGCAACGCCTTGTAGCGATAGCCCAGCTCCAGCTCCAAGGCGTCCGTCAGCGGAACGCCCACCCCCGCTTGCACCTGATAGATGAAATCCCAAGCGCCTTCGTGCTTGTCCTCAATGAAGTCGGACGTCGCGCCAAAGCTGGCTGGCAGGTGAATATGTATGTGCTTGTTCATGGTGCGCTTGACGACGCCCGCCCCTAGGCCGATGTATGGACGCAACGCCCAAGGCGTGGATATGTCGTAGAAGCCATTGAACATGAAGGAGAGGAATTTCATCCGCCCGCCCACCACGAAAGCGGGGCCTCCACCTTCCCCTCCTGTTTCCAGGATCGTCCTGTACGCTTCGGTGATGTCATTTTCGCCAAAGGTGGCGCTTTTGACCGTAATGCGGTCGGGGTCGGCTCGGCGCCAGAACATCTCTCCCTCCAAGCGCCAGCTGTCGCTGAATTCCCGGCCCACGGCCACGCCGCCGCCCCAGCCCGTCTTGAACGGCAGGCCCGCCAGCAATTTCGCGCGGACGGGCAAGTTGGGCACTGCAAGCTCCGAACTCATATCCGCGTCTTTGGTGAAGACAAGGCCCAGATGCCCAGCCACATACCAAGGCGACTGGTCGTCCTGCGCTGCACAAGCAGCACTGGCCAGCAGGCAAACAAGGAAAGCGCACAAACGCGGGCAAAGGGCATGGAACAGATTCTTCATAGCTCAAACCTCCAACGGCTGGAACGGGAACGGCCATTTTTCACCTTGCCGAGCCGATTTGTCAAGCGGCGGAACGAAATCGCCAAGGGTCGCCTAAAAGTCGCGAGTGGCCTTTGGCGGCGGGATGAACGCCAACCAGCCCCCAACGGCGTCCGCACGGGCAGCAAACGCCTCGCCACCGAACCACAAGCAGGGTGGAAAGAGCGAATTCGCCCCAGCCTTGGCATTTGGCGGGATCGGCGACGGCGTTGCGCCACAGCCTTGGGTTTCGGTCATGGATTGGCCTCCATGCCGTCTTGCCGATGCAGGCGTTCGACACCCTCCAGAAACACCCGGTAGCTTTGGGAGCGGTTTTCCCGTGTGAGCTTTTCGGCCATCGTTCTCGCGCCCGGTCGCTTGCTGAACTCCGGTATGAGATTCTCAAGCACCTTGGCGGGGCCGACCACCCTATCGGGATTGCGAAATCGGCTCTTCCTCAGTTCCTTGCGCAGCCTTTCGGCACTTCCGGGAAACGCACCTACCAAGGATTCGACATCGCCAAGATACCATGCCTCCAACTCACGACAGACCAACCGAACAAGTGCATCCGGATGACCACCCCGCTTACAGAGATCCTGGAGCCGGGCCTTCACCGCGTGGCAGTCTGCTGCATCCTGGTCCCGCATGACAACAAACTGAACCCCTGGTTCTCGCCACGCTCTCAGTTTGCGTACAACGCTCTTTTCCAAATCCTGCTTGCCTTCATGTTCTATGCATCGGAACGCCAAACCGGGGAAAAGCCTGTGAAGGAGCACATTCAACAGATCGGCCATTGAAGGCTCTTCGACAAGAAACACGAGCACGGGCTACAGGTCCGGCGCATCAAACAGGCGTTGCCTCCACAAGGCCCCCGGCAGATCGCCCTCTTCGGCCAAGCGCTTAAAGAGATCGCTGTCGCCAACACGCTTCACCTGCGCGAACCCGTCCACCTTCCTAAGCACATACACCTCGTTCAAATCAGTGCCGTTCAGAAACTCCGGAGAGTGCGTGGAGACCAACGCTTGGCCGCCGCGCTTGGCGTAGCCACGAAACTCCTCCGCCAATTCGTGAAGCAAGGCCGGGTAGAGCTGATTCTCCGGTTCCTCGACGGCAACCAACGGGTGAGGTTTCGGATCGTGCAGCAGTAGCAGGTACGCGAACATCTTGATGGTGCCGTCGGACACATGGCGAGCGATGAACGGGTCCTGGAAACTGCCATCTCGGAAACGCAAGATTAGGCGCCCATCCTCCGTGGGCCTTGCATCGACAGTCTCGACGCCCGGAACGCGCTGGCGCATGGCATCCAACACACGCTGAAAGCTGTCTCGATGGTTGTCGAAGAGGTACTGTGCAACCTGAGCGACGTTCTCTCCAAGCGTCGAAAGGTGCTCTGCATATCCCGCTTCTGCGCTGGCTCTTGCATCTGCGATCTGCAAGTTCGAGATGTGCCAGTTGTCGATCAGCGAACGGAACTCCGAGACGACGCGGAATTCTCTGAACTGGCCAAGTCCCTTGATGGCCAGCGTCGCCGGGTCGTCAAGCTCGTACGCCCTACGCTCCTCTTCCACGTCCGGTTTGCCGTACATGGATTCGTTCGTTATGGCGTCACCGCGCCCTTCGGAGAAATCTATGAAGTGCCACGGGCGACCGGAACCCGTGCCGCGCCTATATCGCAGAATCTCATGCGAAACAACGACGCGCCCGTTGCTGGGGGCAACTTCGAGCAAGTAGGTCGCCAACCGGCCGGATGTCTCTCGGAACTTCACGGTGATGCCAACGGGTTCGTCTTCGTGGCCCCGGCTAACCAACTCCTTGAATCCCCCGCGTTTGGCCACCGCGGTCGAGACGTTGCTGGCCAGTGCGTCTTTGAGGAAGGAAAAGACGTCGAACAGCGTGGACTTGCCGGTTCCGTTGGCACCGATCATCACCGCGAGCCTTGGCAGTTTGGCGATCTTGACGTCTTGGAGCACACGGTAGTTCTTCACTGCGATTTGCTCGATGGGCATGATTCGTTCCTCAGGCAGTGCTTGGGGGTGCGAGGAGGGACGCCTGCTCGCCCCGTTTCTCCCGCGCCAACCGGGCGATCTCCGGCCAACTTTGCACCAGCGCATTGTACCACAGGGCTTCGCGGGCGCGTTTGGTGCGTTCGGCGATGGCGTAGAGGCGGTAGGCAAGTTCGCGGGCGGTTTCGGCGACGCCGCCGAGGTTGCCGACGAGGGTGGCGGCAGCCTGTTCGCCACCGGCGTCGTGAACGCGGATCAGGTGGTGCAGCGTGAGCCAGACCGATACTCTTCCCGCCGAGCGCGGGTCCCAATCCTGCCGCAGGGCGAGGGGGATGAGCAGCCGCACCTTGCCGGCCTTGGATTGCAGGATGCCGATGGCCTGCAACGAGGCGATGCTGGTGTTCTTCGCTTTGGAGAGCGTCTCTGCGTCACCGTAGTCGCCGTCCTCGAAGCCGTGCTGCTCGAACCATGCCAGCGCCCAGCGCGTGTCCGCATCGAAATCGCCCTCTTGGGCGCTCAAGCACTCGTCCAAGGTCTGGTTGATGAGCGTGAGCGCCTCGCGCACGGTGACGGGTTCGCCGGTGGCGTCCACGACCTTAGCGTAGCGGGTGTAAACGGCCATGCCGGGGCCGAT
The DNA here is from genome assembly GCA_965200465.1 of Candidatus Azophilus sp. Taxonomy (GTDB): domain Bacteria; phylum Pseudomonadota; class Gammaproteobacteria; order Pseudomonadales; family Azotimanducaceae; genus Azophilus. The sequence goes on from OZ241358.1 coordinate 2,528,608, forward strand.
GGCGGCTTGGGCGAGATCGACGGGGGCGATGCCGCCGGATTGGAGGTGGGCAAGGGCGGTTGGAAGCTCCGCCTTGAGGGCGTCAATGAACTGGCGACGGGTGGCGAGCGGGGCGTCTTCGGGGCGCTTGCGGCAGACTAGGATGATGGACGACGCCAACGCACTCATCTGCTTCTTCAGGTTGCCGGTGAGTTCCGTTCGCACCGGCCAAGTGCCGGAAATCGCAAAGCCGGACAGGATCACCGCGTCAAGGAACTTCTCCCAGCCGGTACTGGCCGCGCCGAGTTCCCCGACCTGCTCGGCCTGCTTGAACGCATAGTAGATGGTGGCGGGAAAGAGAGGATGCGTTCTTTCCGCCAAGCGTCGAATCGCCTTCGCCATGCCGTCGAGAAAGAACACGTCCGCGGCCTGTTTGCTTGCGTGTCGATGTCCGGTGGCAACCAACTCCGCCGCCTTGGGCACGGCGAGCGTGCCGAACAGCTCCGGCACTATGCTTCTAAGGGAACGCCGTAACCATACGTAGAAGAAGTCCGATAAATCGGCGTAGCTGATGTTGTCGAAGTAGGGCGGGTCTGTTGAAAAGATGGCGTTGCGGAACCCACTGCCAACCTGAGCATCTTCCTGCGTGGCGTCTCCACGTTCTGGCGACGAGGGCGAATACACGACAACCTTGCTCAGGTACCCTACTTGGCCTAGGAAGTTTCCGCTCGATCCGCAGAATGGGTTGGATTCCACGAAGTCCCAAACCATCGGCAGAGCTTGCCGAGCAAAGACCTGTTCAACTGTTTCCCGACCACGGTGCCAAAAGCTAAGACTGGACGACCGATTGGCTTGTCTGCTTACCGAGAGACCAAGGTACAAAGCAATCGACTCCGCATAATTGGTTTGCCGCGGGGCATCGGCTTGGTCGGACGCATCGTCAACGGCGTGGACATCCGCTTCGACAACCCGGCAAACGCGATCCACAAGGTCCGAGAGGGTTGTCAATGCGACTAGCTGTCGTGATGTAAACAGGTCGCCCCATGCTGTCAATCCATAGGGCACACAGGTACCGCCAGTCAATCTTGCCGGCACATCGCCTTCGGGCCGCCATCCTGATTTCGCCTTGCAAGCGGCTTCCTCATGCGCACTTGTGGGTGACAAGTACAATCGGCCACGGTCGCCTTCGGCAACGACCGCCATCAGGCAAGCGCCCATCCGCTTCGCCTGTCCTTCGGCCTTGATGTAGTCACCGGCAATCGGCGTACCGGACATGAGGCAACGGAAGTTCGCACCGCGCCCCAGCTTCGTCCCTTGTGCGGGCGGGACGCCCACGTTCTCCGGGCCCGGTGGGCTTTCAGCCCCGGACCTTCGGTCCGTTGCGGGCGGGACGCCTGTGCTCCCAGGAACCCCTCCCGCGGATCCCGCGGAGGCGCCGGATTCAGATGCGCCGGCTTCCGGAACCCCCACTTTCACCGTGAAGCGGTACGTGCGGCCCTCGAACACCGGCTCCACATACGCCTCTTTGCCTTTCTTCTTGGACAGCACAAACGTCGTCGCCAACGGCACGTCCACATCCCGAAACGCCGGATTGGGGCTCTTCACCGTCCGTGCCCACAGCCAAGCGATCACCCTGAGCTTGCGCCCCACATAACGCTCCAAGTCCGGCCGCTCCTTGGCCATCTCCGCCGTCACTTCCACCTTCGGATACAGATGCCCGATGCGCTTCTCGGCTTCGTCGCGCATCCATTTGCCGTAGTAGCGCACGTCCTCGGCCAGCCCTTGCGCGCCCTTCCACTCCCGCTCCATGCCCAGCTCGCGGTCTTTGGCCATCTGCGCCCGCGCTTCGGGGTTCACCGGCGGCATCCCGGCGAACTTCGGCGGAATCTCGATCATCGCCTTGTTGATGAGCACGGCCACGGGGTTCAAGTCCGAAGCATGGGCTTCCAGCCCCAGCCGTTGCGCCTCCAACGGCAGCGAGCCGCCGCCGGCGAACGGGTCGTGGAAGGCCGGCAGCCGCTCCGGGTCGAACAGTTCCGCCGCTTCGGGGTGATCCCGATGCTCCGCGCAAGTGCGCCGCCAGCTGCGCCGAATCTCGTTGCGGGCCTGTTCCAGCAAGTCCTCGTTGGTGGTGTTCTCCCACTTCACCAACTGCTCGATCAGCCGGAACAACCGCTGCCGCTCCGCCTCCTGCGCCGCCTCGGTGGGGAACTCCTCCGGCCACGAGGACGGATCATCCACCAGCTGCGCGAAGATCACCGCCCGCGCCGCCGCCAACGGCCGCCGCGCCCACCACAGATGCAACGTGCTCGGATGCCCATGCCGAATCGACTTCTCCCGCGCCGACGCCTGGTTGATGGCGTCCAGCGGCAGGGCGACTTCGATGAGCTTCTTGCGGAGCGCCTCCGCCACAGTCTTAGCTCCCGACCCCGGTCAAGCAGTGAACGGCGTTTACTCTATCGCCGTGCGTACTCACCAGCAAGATGCAACTCCAAGGCGCATGGTACTCGATGCCGTTCGCTACCGCCTCAATCTCGTGACCATTGAGGACTGTCATGTAGTGTGGATCTGTGGCTGCAAGCCACCACTCCGCATAGCTACCGGCCCGCTCTTGGATGATCCGATTGGCCGTTTTCTTGTCGATTGCATCTTGAATAGCGTTGATGAGGTAAGACGTCACTATTGTTCCTTCCGTTGGGCCGCCAGCGACAACCTTGTACTTGGCGTCGTCGCGGTTGTCTTTGATTCTGCCCATGATCTCGATCTCGACGCCATGAGGCAGCTTGGCTAGACCGTTCACGATATCGGGGTTTGCATAGTGACGGCGTAATGCGGCCTTGGCAGAGCGTCTGAGATCGCGCTTGATCGTGCTGCGGTGCGTCCTGTTTTGCAGCAGCTCCTCGTCGTCCCACGCCAACTCGATCCAGTAGCCTCGGCCGTTCTCCGCAGACCCAAGAGACCTGCACACCCCTTCCATGAAGTCCCACAAGCTGCGATCTGCATAGGATGCAATGGTGGTGACCTCCACAGCGATGTTCCCGTCCACAACTAAGTCAGGTGGATCTTCTCCGTTGGTCAGGTGTCGAACGGCGTAGCCTTGGCTGTCTAGCCAAGCAGCCACCAACTTCTCGTCACGATTCACCGCTACTTGTCCACCCAATTCAACCGCACCTTGAGACTGTTCAACCTATTCCACGGCAAGAGCCCCTGATGCTGAAGACTGCCCACCAAAATTCCGGGGGCAACGCCCTGCTCCCTGGCAAATTCGCGGACTCTCGCGGCAGTGAACACGCCGTCAACAACGAAGCGCTGCCAGTCCCTCTTAGGCACAAGGAAGTTCGCCGCCCACTCGTTCGCTTCGGCCTCCGTTTCGTCCTCTCCGCCGTTTGCACCGTCCACGAACACGCTTCGCTTGCTGTGCAGCAGCAGGTGGGCAGCTTCATGGAAAAAGCTGAACCAGAGGTGATCGTCCGTCTTGTGGCGCGCGCTCAAGGCGATGACGGGCCGACTCGGTGAGAGCCACCACGCCGCTCCGCTCAAGCGCATCTTGGGCAGCGGCTTCTCCAGCGACAGCGCGACGCCCGCGCCGTTGCAGAGCTGCTGAGCCTTGTTCAAAGACTCCGGTACGCTGTCGCGCGTCAGTGTGCGCACTTGCGCCAAGGCGCGTCTGAACGCCGGTTCATGATAGTCAGCGCACGCTTGACTAGCTGCCTGCACTTCCGCCAGCCGGAGCCAAGTGGCCAAGGTGTATTTGTCGCTCTCGAACGCGGGCGAGTGGCGATAGGCGACGTTTGCGACGCCGTATTTCGTGTGCCACGCCTCCACACTGGCCACGCCGAAGAAGGCAAGCAATCCGGGAGCGCACCCACCGGCATCGGCCTGCCCCTCCATCGCGCCGCGTTTCACCAGTTCGCTCACGGGGAAGCGCTTGGCCCACGCCGTCGCCTCCTCGTCCTTGACCTCGGCGGTGCGCCTCTGGTGGAGCTGATAGTCCGCCTCAATGCCGAGCCAGATGCGCGCGTCCATGCCGAGCACACGCTCGAACTGGAGCGCGGTGGCAGGCTCCACCGGGGCCTTGCCGGCCACGATTTCGCTGATGAGCTTCGCCGAACGGCCGCAGCGGCGGGCGAATTCCGCATTGGAGAAGCCCCGCGCCGCCAGATACTCCTTGAGAAGCGAGCCGGGCGGAACGGCGTAGTCGGGCTGGTACTTGTAGGTCGCCGCTGCCATGTTCTGCTCCTGCCTCGTCAGTGATAGTCCACCACGTCAATGATGGTGACGGCCGTAACGCGCTCCGTGTCAATCCCACCGTCCGGGCGCCGGGGCACCGGCGCGTGATTCGGCTTGAAGACCAGCCGGTAGGGATGCACCAAGTCCACCGCAAATTGGCCCGCTCTGTCTGCCTTCAACAGGTGCCTCCGCACCGGCTTGCCCGTTGGCACGGCTGCCAGATTGGGCGCGTTCTCCAAGACGCCAAGCCGGGAGCGGAGCGCATTCGCCATGTCGCGGCCATATTTCCGAACCAGATCCTGTTCCGAACTGAGTGCCTTGGCGAGCGAGCGCTTCCTGACTTCAACCTCCACGCCACCTTACGCCATAGTTTCGTTACCTGATGCGTAACCATAACTGGGGTTGCGGCAAGATGCAACCATTCGCTTCGCCGGATGCCCGATGCGCTTCTCGGCTTCGTCGCGCATCCACTTGCCGTGGTAGCGGACATCCTCGGCCAGCCCCTCGGCGCCCTTCCACTCCCGCTCCATGCCCAGCTCGCGGTCTTTCGCCATCTGCGCCCGCGCTTCGGGGTTCACTGGCGGCATCCCGGCGAACTTCGGCGGAATCTCGATCATCGCCTTGTTGATGAGCACGGCCACGGGGTTCAAGCCCGAAGCGTGGGCTTCGAGCCCCAGCCGGTCCGCCACGACGATGCTCCCCTTGGGCAGCCGCAAAACCCGCACCGCCTCAATGTCCGCCATCGCCCTTCCATCCGTGGCCCGCATGAACGCGGGCAAGGGGCCGTCCTGGTTCAGGCCGACATGCATCTTCATCGCGCCCTTCGCCCGCTTGAGCTTCGCTCAGGGAAACATCGAGAGGCACAGGTCAATGGTGGCGGAATTCAGGGAGAACGCCTTGCGCCTGAACCGGAAGCCGTGCCCCGGCGTCTTGCCCCGGCAGCGCGACCGCCGCCGGCCGAACAGCTCCTCGCAAAGTTCGTGCGGCTGCTAGGCGTTGACCCGCGCCAGCGAGGACCTAGCCACCCGGCCGCCGCCCAGGTGGTAAAGCCTCTTGGGCTGCGCCGCCAGGCCGGCGACGACGTCGCGCAGGCTGCACCGCCCGGAAAGCTGCGCCAGCGCCACGAACTGCGCCCAGCGGGTCATGCTGCGCGGCCAACGCCCCTTGTGGCGGCGCCTAGCCAGCACCTCGAACTCATGTCTCGGAACAAACTTGAACAACTGCGCCAGGATTGTGCTATGGTGCGCCATGAGCTTGGATCTTCTTTGTCCATGCGGGTTTTGGTCAACCGCATGGTATCCAAAAACAGAGGTCCAAGCTCTCAAATATCGAGAAGTTTATGGAGCAGAAGTGGTTGGCAATGGACCCTGAATCCGCACAGGCTTGGCTTTCCATTTGGCGGGATTTCGCGCCAACTGCGCCTCTTGCGTTGCAAGACGAGGAAGCTGGTTGGCGGCTAGTCGCGAGAGATTCGAAGCTGCAGGAAGAGGTGTATTCGTGGCCGCTGCCGAGAGACCCGTTCGGCGGCATCGACGACGACGACGTGCGTGACGACCTTCGCACGGCTCTGCTGGACCGGCTCGATGTATCCTTGCCGCCCACGCAGCGCGGCATCGCGGTGCTCCGCGAATTCGTGGCGAAAGCCGAGCAGGCCATTAAGGAGGGACATTCAGCGCCATTGCCATCCGACTCCGCGGCACTGTCAACGTACGCCCCTTCGGAACCGAACCCGTTGCTGGCGTTGGCGGTGCATCTCAAGTGGCTCGTTAGATGCTTTGGAGATCGTCCGAACATGTGCGTTTCCGTCCGATGACTGTCAAGCTAATTTCGCGGCAGGACGCTGAGTTCGAGATCGCGTCCCTAACGGCAGCGCCATGCAAGGTCGAGGTTATGGAAGAACGCGCCTTTGTGGGCAAGAACACGGAACTCGCCGTTGAGGGCGAGTGGCTGCCCCTAGGTTTGATGTCCTTGAAGCTGGCACCGCAGCCTAGCGGCGAACAAGCGGATGACGAGCACCAGCGGGCACTGCTCGCCGGCGATGGCGCCTTCGAGTGGTCGTTGCCAAGCGCTTCCGACGCAAAAGAGGCGCTCGAAGACCTTCTTGGCGAAAAAGACGAGGGAGTGGTTCGTAGCGTCCTGAATTCGGTGGCGGCAATCGGCGTACGGGCGGGGCTGGTGAATCCAATCTTCGACCCCGAGGCCATTGAAGGCATGCCGTTCCGCCGCACCGCAACAGTAGTATCGGATACTTCCGGCGTATTGCAGGGCGGCTTGGACTTCATCGTCCGCCACATTCCCAAGGCAAGAGTCAAAGTGCCTGCCATCGTGCAAATGGAGATTCGCAATCTCTCCCATCGTTTCTTCAAGATCCGACGAGATACGAAGGGCGCTGGGAAGAAGCAACGCACCACGAAGCAGTTGATGGCACATCTAACGAGCCAAGGTGCCGAACGGGCGCTCCTTCGTCTAGAGCTCCAGGACGACGTGGAGATCGAACGCACATTTTTACTTGGAGACCCACTCCGCAGCGCTTTCGTCCCGGATCCAGACGAGACCTTGAAGGATCTGCAGTTAAGCGTTCCATTGGGTGCCTATGTGGATCGCCTCATATTGGAGGCGGCGCGCCACCACCAAGCACAATCGGAGCCGGGGCACCCTGTGCTTCTGCTCACCAGCGACCAAGGGCAGGCTCGCATGGCCTTGGCCGAGGGGGTGAAGCCCCTCTACTTCCGATCGATCCGTGCCGAGGAGGTCTTCGGCCAGCGCTTCACTGGCCGCCCGCTCGATCCGTTTACGGGCGAGCCTCGGCCAGTTCCTCTCGCGTCGCTCTTCTGGGAGCTCGCTACCGCATTCGGCCATGCACGTTTGATCTCCGACAAAGGCACATTCATAGTGTCCGCCATAGGCGAGGACCTTCCTTGGAGCCCCTATCACTCGATTGACGATCTGTTGTGGTACAAGATCGAGAACGACGGGCCGAGTTCCACCCCGCGTCAGAATTCGAAGGAAGGCAAAAAGCCTATCGTTGGGAGCGATTCGGCACCCAAGAAGGCTCAATCCCCCGAGGCGCCATCCTACCAACGAATGAACATAGACCGTCTGTTGCGCTTGATCTGCGTCTTGGATGACAGGCAAGATCTGGAGCAAGCTGAGATCTGCGGACTACTGAATCTGAGCCCGTACAGCACTTCACACTACCGAAGGTTCCTCGCTTCGGCGGGCTACATTCGTTTGGAAGGAAGTCGTTGGACAGCAACCGACCGCTTGAAGGAAGTATCGGTCGCAGTGAGGGATGGCGACCCTCGATCAATGCAAAGGGTTCTAGCTTATGCACCCTCTTTCCAAGCCTTGGTTCAGCGTATTAGGGGGACGCGCAAGGGCGAATCTCTTGATTTGTCCGATTTGCGGCAAAGCTCTCGTACCTACTTAGTGTTGGGAGAGCTTACGCTGGTGTGTGCATCAGTCGGCAGGGGCACTGTCTATCCGACGTTGAGTCGTCCAGAACCCGCTGACTTTTCGAAATTGGCGTTGGCGCGATTCAGAGAACTGGCGGGAAGCGAAACGATCGTGGCCACAGGCTCTTGGCTCGAAGCGTTGATTCGGCACGACGGCATCCATCCTGAGGTGGCACGACGGTCTCTGGAGCAAGCCAGCGAGGCGGGACTGCTCCGGCGATCCACCGAGGGTTCGACCGCACAGACACAATACGATGACCATGTGGTCCATGTTCTTGGGGTCGAAGAGGGTATGCCGGTGGCGAAACCCATACATCTCTATCGTGGCGACTACCTGATTCCGGGCAAGGCGAGCGTCAGCCTCCGACTTGAGGAGCTCAGGCCATGAGTTTGCGCGACAAACTGCGGGAATTGGACGACGATCCTGGGCACGAGCTATACGAGCGGTTTGGAATCCTCTCCAATCCGTTCCCGGCGTCTCATCAGACGGCGGGAAATCCTCGATTTCCGGCGGCACAGGATGAGGAAGCGGAGAACCGTGTTGTGACGTTCTTTCGGGACGACACATCCCAAGTGATTGTCATTGAAGGGACGCAAGGCGTGGGGAAGACGAACTTCCTCAATCACTTCGAAGCGGAAGTGCTCGCTGCGCTTGAAGATCGGGATGGCTATTACGTTGTGCGCTACTTGGCAGACCCAGAGGAAACCTTTGACGGAACTACTAGGCGTCTCGTTGAGGAACTGGGAAAGGAGCACTTGGATGATCTTGTGCGGCATCTCAAGGCGGACCAACGCTACATTGAGGAGGCGCGCAGTCACGACATGAGAACCGCGCTACGATCCATCGTGAGGTCGGATGATCAGAAGACGAAGCAGCTAATGATGGAGTGGCTTTTGGGTCTGCGGCTGCTCAAGATGCATCGGGAGGCGCTGGGCGTTCAATTTCGCATGGATACGGTGGAGTCCAAGACTGCAGCGCTTAGGGATTTGGCGAAAGTGAGTGGCGAGGCCGGCGTGTTGAAGGGCATCTTCCTGTTACTAGACGAGATTGAGAAGCAGGATGGCGTTCTGGGGATACGGGCTGTGATGCGTTACCTGTCAGCTCTGCGAGCAATGATTGATGCGCTTCCCCGACGACTGTTCCTGATGATTGCGGTGACACCGGACGCCCTCAGGCGCTACTCCGCATCCTACCCCGCGCTCCGTAGTCGGCTGCAGGATCGGCTTGAACTCAAGTCGCTAACTAGCGCTAGAGCGGCTAGAGAGCTCGCGAAGTTCTATCTCGCCGAGGCACGAGAGGTCGCGAATAGGAAGATCGGAGAGGTCGATGAAGATCGACCTCATATTTTGAATTCAAAGGAGATCACGGAGTGTTTTGTGGCGCTTGAAGGGGAGGCGCAAAGGGGCGCCTACGAAGGTGTGATGCAGCGTGAGTTCCTACATCAACTCCACCGAAGAGCGGAGGCAAAGCTCAAGTGACCCTTAGCGCCACATCGCCTCAAAGCGCTTGGCCAACGAAGGATGATTGGATTGGGGGAAGGCGAAGGAGCACCGTACTATATCACGCCAACACGACGATGTTTGGCACGGAGTTCAACCGCGAAAGTTGGGCCAGCGCTAAGCGTCACCTCGGGCCTGCGGACCGAGGCGAATGCCCGACTATGTGTTATGCTTTGCTCTCGGACACGCGAATGGCGGGAGATGAAAGTGTTCAACATTGACCAGAGAATTTGGCGATGCCGTTTTGCGGCGGTGCTGTTCGCCGTTTGCCTGCTCAGCAGCCAGTCCTTCGCGCAACCAGTTGGGGGTATGCAGCAGGTGGGGATTCCGTCCGGTGAGATGGACTTCGTAGCAGCGGCACAACAGAACTCCCAATGGTGCTGGGCGGCGGCGATCCAGATGGTGCTGGGCTATCACGGCGTCGCCATCACGCAACAGCAGATCGTGGCGCGCACCTATGGTACGGACTGGTGGGGCAACCTGCCGGACTGGGCCGGCAGCATTGAAGCAATCACCGCGAATCTCAACAACTGGAGCATTGACAACTACGGTCAGCAATACGCTGTGGCAGCGACCCTGAATTGGGGTGCGCCGGCGCCAAATGTGTTGATCGATGAACTATGGAACCGTCGTCCCATGATCATTGCCTATCAAAGCGGGCCAAACTCCGGCCATGCTGTAGTGGTTACCGCAGCGACATTTTCGCAAACGATGTTCGAAACGGTGATCCATTCGATAGTTGTTAGAGACCCTTGGCCATCCGCTGCAAACGTCTTTAACCGCGGGAGAAATGAGTACGATGGCGCATCTCGTGCGCAGCTAATCACGGCACACTGGTTCATCTCCGTAGCAAGAAGCCTCCCGCCCCTTGGCCAAATGCAGCCAGACTCAGCGGCGGACCTGGCCCTGTGGCAGGCGCCAATGAAAAACCGTCTCCTCCCGGCGCAGCCATTCCAAGGTTGGCGCTCCACAACAGCGGCAGCTTGGACGATCGCTGCACACCACGACACTCGGGGACAGTGAAAATCCATCGGGCGGATTTCTTCCAGCCGCAGCCCAATCCCTCACCCCGGCACCTCCCCCCTTCCCCACAGCTCCTCCATCCTGTAGTTCACGCTCACCGCCCCGAAGTCCGGTTCCCGGCCGAAGGGTTCGCGCACATGGCGCACTTCGTGTTGCCCGTCCTCCTCGAACCGGACGATGGCCAGGATGAAATCCTCCGGCTTGTTCAGGGCGGTCAGCACTTCGTTGCGGGTGACGGTGATGCTGTCGGCACCCGCCATGCGGCCCTTCACCTTGATGAAGTGCAGCTTGCCGGCATCGGGGGCGCGGCTCTTGGCACCAGTCTTCTCCTATCCCGCCCGCGAGAACTCCACGAAGAACTGGACCGGACCTTCCGGCTCCACCCGATGCCGCACTTCCGGGACGATGACCGCGCTCGACGCCGGATCGACCCGGAACGAGCGGTCGAGCGGCGGGCCGACGTGATAGCGCAACACCCCGCGGATCACATGGATCCTGGCCCAGACCCCCGCTTTCGTGGCGTGCTCGGACGTGAGCCCGGACGGAACCGTCGTCTCGTCGAACTCCGGCGTCCGGCGATAGGCGACGCATCCCTCGGGCCATTCCATCCGGTCGCAGCGCACGCAGTCGAGCGCCGTGCCGAGCATCGCCTTGCGTCCAGCCTCACTCAGGACCCACGAGCGATTCATGAAGGGCGGACGGTGGCGCACATGCTGGCCGTGGACGCAATCGAGATTCGCCACCCAGTCGCCTTCCTCGTCGAGGCTAAAGCCGATGATCGTGCGCCTCACCGCATCACCGTCCCCGCCGTCAACGCCAATGGCGCTCGCCGTCGCATCGGTTGCCCTGCTGCCCCATTGGCATCAATTGAGAAGCGTAGAGGGCCGTTGGAGCTCACCGACATCCTAGACAATTACTGGTCCGGCTGCCATGTCCGTGACAACAGCAGCCCGGGCGCTTCGCCCCCAAAGACGACCGGTGGATGCGGGTGGCATTCGGCCAACCGGAGCTAGGTGGCCGAAGCACACTTGCCGCTCTGGAACGCGGGAGAGTGGCGGTAGGCGACGTTATGTCGCGCTCTATTTCGTGTGCCACGCCTCTGCGCTGGCCACGCCGAAGAAAGCGAGCAGCCGGGGAATGCGCTCGCTGGCGCGGGTCAGCCCCTCCATCAGGCCGCGCTTCATCAGTTCACTCACGGGGAAATGCTCGGCCCACACCATCGTCTTATCGCAGGCGTGAAGTGTACCGCCACTCCACCCACATGCGCACTATTCACTTGGCGGTGCCTCCTTCTGTAGCCATGCAGAGGCATAGAGCACGACGTCCCTGCCCGTGTGTTCATGGAGTTCAAGCAAGTACTTGCGCCGAACTGCGTCAAAGTTCGGTACGCCGCCGACCGCGGTTGCGTTGAGCTCCGCGAGGACTTCGCTCCAAATCGGCATGGGGCGTCGAACTCGAAGCTAGCCTACGTTCGCTCGATCTGTCGTCGTGACCGCCGGGGCGGTCGCCGTCGCAGCGCGATAGGCGTCGAGCTCCTTCTCGACTCGGCGCCATGCGCCATGAACTTCCATGACTTCACGCACGCCTGGATGCTCAAGCGCTGCCTTCAGCATGGCGGCGTGTTCGTCGGCACGTTTGGATGAGCCTACGTCCCTAGATGCGGTCATCTTCTCCTCCTCTCGCGTTTAGGTCGGTTCTGGTCTTTTGCTGCTGCAAAGGCACTTAAACCAGCGGCATGGCCAGTCCAGCGCCCGATTTCCGCAGCATACACCAAATTAGGTGAGGGGGGATGACCAACTAGGCCCCCGCTCCAGCCGCAGCCCAACCCCTCAGCTAGGCACCTCCCCCCGCGCCCACAACTCCTCTAGTTTGTAGTTCACGCTCACCGCTCCAAAATCCGGTTCCCGGCCGAAGGGCTCGCGCACATAGCGCACTTCGTGTTGTCCGTTCTCCTCGAACCGGACGATGGCCAGGATGAAATCCTCCGGCTTGTTCAGGGCGGTCAGCACTTCGTTGCGGGTGACGGTGATGCTGTCGGCGCTCGCCACGCGGCCCTTCACCTCGATGAAGCGCAGCTTGCCGGCGCCCGGCACGCGGCTTTCGATGTCGTAGCCGAGCTTTTCCAATTCCCGGTCCGTGGGCTCGAAGCCGAGCTCGCGTTCCAGCGCCATCACGATGGCTCGCGCTCGGGCCGCGGAGGCTTGGGTGTCGGCGGGCGGCACTGGGGCGGCGGCGCCGGTCATGGCCGCGAGCAAACCGGCCGGCGCCACCACCAGGGTGCCGATCAGGTTGGGCGGCGCCGCGGAAATCTGCGCTTCCCGGTCCAGTTGCGCCATGCGCTGCTGCAGGCGCTCCTGCAGGTCGTCGGCGCGGCGGCGGGCTTCGGCGGAGTTCAGGCGGGCGCCCGGCTTGCCGGCTTCCTCCTGCGCCTGCAAGTCGCTGGCGCGGTGGTCCCAATGGGCGATTTCCTTGGTCAGGCGCTCTTTGACGGCGGCGCGGGTTTTGGCAATCCATTGCAGGCGCCGCTCCCGCACTTCCTTGATGTGCATCGGTGCCATTTGGGCAATGGCTTCGCGCTGCGCCGCCGCCTCCAGATCGCGGTTGATCCAGGCACAGTCCGGGCGGGCGAGGAGCTCCGCCGCCGCAGGTTCGGCCTCGTTCAGAGGCCGATAGTCCAAGTAGGGCGCATGGTGCAGATGGCGGCAAGCGCCCTGGGCGTCGATCTCCACATAGAGCATTCGGCGCGACAGGGTGCGTTCGCCGTCCTGGATGGCATGTTCCAGCGTGCAGAGGGCGCGGGGTTCGGTGCCGGGGTCGCGCTCGTCCACCAGCACCGTGCCGCGTTGCAGCAGGTCTCGGTTGCGCTCCAGCGTCAGGTCCAGCACCGCATCGAGCAGCGGATGGCCGGGGCAGACGAAGGCCGCCGGCGGCTTGCCGTCCGGGGTGAGCAAGGCTTTCTCGAAGGCGATGCGTTCATAGCGGCGCAGCACCGGTTCGCCAATGCCGATTTGCCGGTTGCGGTTGCGCACCGCGGCGGGAACATGGCTGATCTCGTAGCGGCGCGGCTCGCGCTGGCGCACAGCGCCGCCGAGCTGGCGGAAGGCTTCCAGGAAGAAGGATTCAACGTAGTGCGGCTGCAAACGCCGCGCTTCGGCCCGCTCCATGTCTTCGCGCACCCGGGCCACCTGGGCGGAATCCATCGCCTCCTGGGCCAAGGCGTTCTCCTCGAGCAGGGCTTGCAACCGGCGGCGGTCCACCGCTTCGCTGACGGCCTGGGTCAGCCGCGCCCGCACCTCCGGGCGGTCGCCGTAGCGGACGGCTTCGATCAGCAGGTCGCGCAGCGGCCGGCCCTCGAATTGCAGCTTGCCCAGCACATCGAACACCTGCCCGCCGAGGGCGAAGCGGGCCTGCTCCAGCTTGTCGAGCAAGGTGCGGTAAACATCGCCTTCCCGGGTTTCCGCCGCCAGCAGGTTCCACAGGTGGCAGACCTCCGTTTGGCCGATGCGGTGGATGCGCCCGAAGCGCTGCTCCAGGCGGTTCGGGTTCCACGGCAGGTCGTAGTTCACCATCAGGTGGGCGCGTTGCAGGTTGATGCCCTCGCCGGCGGCATCCGTGGCCAGCAGCACCTGGGCTTGCGGGTCGTGCAGAAAGGTCTCCTGGGCCTTGCGGCGCTCCTCCCGCCGCAGGCCGCCGTGGATGACGGCCACCGCGTTCGGCCGGCCCAGCAAGGTGCCGATGCGCCGCTGCAGGGCGTTCAAGGTGTCCCGATGCTCCGTGAACACCACCAGTTTTTGGCGCGGCGACGGCTTGGGCGGCGGAATCGCGCCGCTGCCCCGGTAGTGTTCCCTTTCTTGCGCCACCTCGCTGGCCAAACGGCTAGGAATGAAAATCGTGGCCAGCAGGTTGGAGAGTTCCCGCCACTTGGAATCCTCGCCGCGGCGCCGCAACTCAGCGGCCAGGGCCTCCAAGCGCCGCAGCGTGTCGATTTCCGCTTGCAGTTCGGCAAGGGTGCCGGCGGCGGTGGCTTGGTCGAGCACCGCGGCCTCCGCCGCCTCCACTTCCTCAAAGGGCGCGTCGTCCAAGTCCTCCAGGTCCTCCGCATCCAAGGCCGGGTCGTCGGGCATTGCGGTCCGCGGCTGGGCGGTCGCAGCGCGCAGCCGGCTTTCCAAGCGTTCCCGCCGGCGTCGCAACGACTGATGCATCGCCTCCGGCGAGGAAGCCAAGCGCCGCTGCAAAACGGTCAGCGCGAAGCCGACGGCGCCGGCCCGCTTGTCGTTCTGCAGGGCTTCGGCGCGGTTGAACTCGTCGCGCACATAGTCCGTCACTGCTTTGTACAACTGTGCTTCGGCGTCTGAGAGCCGGTAGGGCACCGAATGGGCGATGCGCTCCGGGAACAGCGGGCGGCCGTCGAACTTCAGCAGGTTCTCCTTCACCATGCGGCGCATCAGGTCGGAGATGTCCACCCTGCGCGCACCGTCGCGGAAGCGGCCCTCGAAACGGTCGCCGTCCAGGAGGGCGAGGAACAGCTGGAAGTCCTCCTCCTTGCCGTTGTGGGGCGTGGCGGTCATCAGCAGGAAGTGCCGTGTGCGGCCGGAGAGCAGCTGGCCCAAGCGGTAGCGCTTGGTGTACTTGACTTCGCCGCCGAAGAAGCTGGCGGACATCTTGTGCGCTTCGTCGCACACCACCAAGTCGTAGCGGCAGTCCGGCGCGGCCAGCAGGGCTTGCACCTCTGCGCTGCGGGCCAGCTTGTCCAGCCGGGCGATGGCCAGGTCGTTTTCCAGGAACCAGTTGCCGGTGCGGGTAGTCTCATGCGAGGGGCAGGCCCCTCGCGCTCCCCGGCTGAAGGCTCCTTCATGCGAGGGGCAGGCCCCTCGCGCTCCCCGGCTGAAGGCTCCTTCCAGCTTGTCGTTGGTGAGAATGTCGAAGGGCAGCCCAAAGCGGCGGTGCAGTTCGTCCTGCCATTGCTCGGCCAAGCTGCCGGGGCAGACGATCAGGCAGCGCTGCAAGTCGCCGCGGGCGATCAGCTCCTTTATCAGCAGCCCGGCCATGATGGTCTTGCCGGCGCCGGGATCGTCCGCCAGCAGGAAGCGCAGCGGTTGGCGCGGCAGCATGGCTTGGTAAACGGCGGTGATCTGGTGCGGCAGCGGCTCCACCAGCGAGCAGTGAACGGCGAGCACCGGGTCGAACAGGTAAGCCAAGCGGATGCGGTGCGCCTCGGCCACCAAGCGGTAGGTGGCGCCGTCGCCGTCGAAGCTCCAAGGGCGGCTTTGTTCGGCCAATTGCAGGCGAGCTTCGTCCTCGCGGTAGAGGATTTCCTCCGCAACGCCGCCGGAGGGCAGGCGGTAGATGAGCGTCAGCGCATCCGCGCCGTGCCATTGGGCGTTGACCACGGCGACCGGCGCATCCGGGCGAATGCCGCGCACGGAGGCGTTCGGGGTTAGGTCTTCGAGTTTCAATGAAAGCGCGTCGCCCGGCAAAGCCTGTGCGCCATTCTAGCGCCGCTGCCGAGGCCGCCGGGTGGCTACAGTCCCCGTTCCATCGCCGTCAAGTGCCAAGCCACGAAATCCAGGCAGGCGCTTTCATGCTCCGGGTGATAGGGGCCGGGTTCGAAGAAGCGGGAATGCACGCCTTGGCTGTTGCGCTCAATGATGCGCTTGTCCTCCACGGAGGTGCGGTCCCATAGCCAGATGAGGGCGTCGCGGTCGTAGTCCCGGCCTTCCTGGGCGTCGCCGCGCACGAACCAGACCAGCTCCATGTCGGTGCTGGCGAGGCTGCGCGGCGTGAAGCGGTACAGAACGCAGTGGTCCGGGTAGTTCAGCATGAAAGCCAAGGGGCCGAACTGGAAATCCCCGGCGCCGCCGTCGTAGCCCTTGAAGTCGCCCATCAGGGGCGCCACCGGCCGGCCCCCCTCGCTGCCGGTTTGGAAGCCTTCGTAGAGGGCGTAGCGGCTGGTGTAGATGCAGGCCCCGAAAGCTGGGGCGGCGCCATAGGCTTGGTAGAGGTCCAGCGTGACGCCCGGCACACCGGTTTGGGCCTGCGCCCGTTCGCGCATGGCGGCGTTGATGCGCTCCACTTTGTCGCCCAGCGCCTCCAAGGTGTGCAACTTGGCGTAGGCGCGGTGGGCGGTGGCGCAGTGGTAGCACTCCAGGTAGTTCTCCAGCACCAGCTTCCAGTTGGCGGCGACCGGATAGACTTGGCGGTGGGCGATCTTGGCGGCGGGCAGGTGGTAGGGGCGCAGCGCCGGGGCTAGGCGGCGCAAGGCGCTGGTGAAGTCGGCGGCGGCGGCATCCGCGTTGATGAAGATCAAACCCTCGAAAACCAGGCATTGCGCTTTCTTCAGGCCGTAGTTGGCCGGGTCGAAGCCTGCATTGGCGGCCATGTCCCGGGCCGCCTTGAGGCTGCCGTCCAGGTTGTAAACCCAGCCGTGGTAGGGGCAGGCGAATGCCTTGCGGTTGCCCTGGGCCGCCTCGCACAGGCGGGAGCCCCGATGCCGGCAGATGTTCATCAGGGCGTGGACGGCGCCGTCTTCGGCCCGGGCGAGGATGATGGAGTCCTCCCCCAAATCGAACAGGAAATAGTCGCCGGGGTTGGGCAATTGGCTGACATGGCCGGCGTACAGCCAGCTCTTGTGGAGAATTTCGTCCAGCTCCTTGCGATACACCAGTTCGGAGCGATGAAAATAAGCGTCCATCGCCAAGCCCGGCTTGGCCCGCTGCGCCGCCACCTGCCGCGCCAGCCGCGCCAGCGAGTCCCCGGGCTCTGTTGCGATGCTCTTCATGTGGCCGACCTGCCGTTGGAAACGGGCGTCAACTACCCCCAATACCAAGCAGCGAAGTCAAGGGCGCGAACTTGCTTGGCGGCGCTTCGGGCGGAGGCGGGGAACCAAGCCAACTCGCGGCCGGCGCCCTCCCGAGACTGCGCTGAACGGGCGCGAACGCCCCTTAGACCGGCAGCTTTGGCCCTTGCTCCAATCGGCTGGCATAGAGCATGGGGAATCAAGGCGCCGTCGCTCCCGTAGGGAAAGGTTGGAGGCAGCCCGGCGGCGCGAACGCCCCGTGGCGTATGCAGGTCGGCTGCGACCTGGGACCTCGGCAAGGTGCAGCCAACCAAAATAGGGCCGTTGTCATCACGCAGATCCTCCGGTTCATAAGGCCACTCGGCGATGAACGCACGGAGGTTCAAACGGGCCGTGACTTGATCCTCATTCAGGTAGAGAGCGGGAAAGCTGCGCGGCGGGTTCCATCGCCCGCCCCGCTGCTGCGCAAACCGGGGGTCCAAAGGGTTCGCCCAATCCCTCTTGGCGACCCGCCACCAAACATGGGCGTTGGCAAGCCCTTCCCGAATGTGCGCCACGGTTAGCAATGCGCCCGCTCAAACTCGAACATTTCGCGGCAGACAGCCAGCACGGTCTTAGTTTGGCCCTGCGCCAGCAAATGCAGCAAGGAAATGCCGCCGCGGGAGCGGATCGGCCTACGGACAACGGCTGCTATGCGGTCGTGCTTCAAGTGACGCACCAACAGGTCGGTGGCGGCGGCCAAATCCGCAAAGGCAGCGGCCCGGTCAGCCGGCGCACCTCGCCTCAGCCACTTGCCAACCGCTTGGCGGCTGACGCCAAACAACCGTGCCGCCTCCGCTTGGCTGACCCGCCAAGTGCGCAGCACTTGCGCAAGGGACGCCCCGTCTCGCCGCCGGCCGAGGCTCTCGGCAAAAGCGTCAAGCCAAGCAGCCTTGTGCCGGTGCGCCGAGTAAACTTGCGCCGCAGCTTCCTCAGGGCCTAGTCCCCGCAGCAATGCTTCGCTTCTCAATGAGACGATCTCCCGTGATCTTCGGCAACCATCTGTCAACCGCCATCCAATGTCAACCCCAATCAGGGTGATTTTAAGGTCTTTTTCCGGCGAAGCCGTTGCGCCCGGCCTTGCATCTCAAGGCGATGAAGTGGGGAGCGGCCGTTGCTGCCACCCGGCCCAGTGCGCAAATGCATGGGCTTTCCCCGAATGGCGGCGGAGCGCACTCGGAATCCCACCGTAGCCTCGACCAATCGCTCCTTGAGTTCTGCGGACGTGGCGTTCTTGGGTGCGGGAATATCCAACGCACGGGCGAAGCTGACCAGTTGGGCCCGCGAACCAAGGGAGTTGCCGATTGCCCGTCTGGCCTCTTCGTGACTGTCGATCTTGCTCAACGCAGCTTTGAGCTCGCTAATTTGCTCAGCCGAACAGACGGATTGTTTTTTGATTGGCTTCGGCTTGCTTGGCAAGTCCGCGTCGATGCGAAACCCGCCCTCACAGGACACGGTTCAAAGTCGCCTCGTCCATGGCTTGTATTTGCCTGGCAACATTCCTCAACAGTGCGACTACTTGCTGCTTAGCAGAAGGGTGGGACTTCATACGTCAAGCCTCCTTTGGAACTCTGACGCAAACTCCTCGAGTTCATTGACCACATTCCTGTAGGCGCCCGAATTGAAGGGGGGCAAGCTCTCAAAAATTGGATAGTTTATGGGACAGTAGTGCGAAGAAATGGTCTGCCTTAGCCTTGGATAATTTTGCTGACTGCTTCTTTATAAGTGGATCGGTTCCTCTTAAGCTGCTCGCCCAGCTTCTGCATCGTCTTCTTATTCTTACAGAGGCAAAGACGGTACGCACAGTAAATGTAAGCCCAAGTCAGCGGGGCAGGCCCAATTGTCAAAGCGAAAGCCAAAGAGTCCCACGAAAGCTTGGGTGCATACGCTACGTTTTCACTCGGTTGGAGATGTTTTTTCTTGTTTTCTTTTACGGACGCCAATAGCTGGTCAACAAACTTTTTGCTTGGATTGTCCCAAGCACAAAAAAGAGTGTTTACCGCAAAAGATATTTCCAGAAAGGTTGAGTAGTCCATCAGTCAGATTGCAGAAAGCAGTGCAATCTATGCTATATTGCGTTTGTGCCTAATTACTCGCACCCACAGCAGGACTTTCCAGCAATTTGCGCCCTGGCCGAAACAGAACTTCATCAAAGAGCCTGCCCAATTGCTTAGCGAGAGACTCATCTCCTATGCCTACGTCCGCCTTGACTAAAGGAGCACTTGAATCAAACTCCAAGCGCCATGCAAATCTGTCCACTATCATCATGTGGCGTAGCATATTGTGCTGCCTAAGTTTATCTAGGGAATTTTTGTCAGCTTTACACAATGTCAAACGCCCCTTTGGGCTTGAGGCTGCAACCTCTTTGATCAGTGGATGACTCGACGCATCTTGCCCCACATCCACGTCGATTTCGTCTTGTACCACAATGTTCAATTGGGTATTCGGTTTGGCTAGAAATCCGCAAACAGCCTCGACCACGTTTGGATTCTCGTAAATCTTCAGGCCAAACTCGTCCGATTTTCTGGTTAACTTCCCAGAGAAAATTCGAACATTATCCTTAGCGCATTCAAAAAACTTTGCTATTAAATAAAGCGCATGCCAAAGACGGTCATTGCTGAACAAATACTCCTTGGGGTTTAGCAGCATCGCATCCACGTTCTCGAAGTAAATCCGCGAATCATCAGTCCAAGTTTTGGAATTGAACGGATCGACTATGGACAACTGGGATTTGGTATCCATTGGTTTCCTCAATGTTTTCAGGGCCACTTAAGCGCTGCTAAAAGCGCATCCTCCCGCGCTAAATCGATGCCCACAGCCCCTTGGCCGCACCTTGATGCAGGAAACTAAACAATCTCCAGGACAAATGTCAACACCTTTTTCTCTACCCAATTGAGGACAGCGACTCGTCCCGCGCTCCCGCAGAGACGGCTCCTGGAGCCCTAGCCGCGTTGTCGCTTTTGACGATTTCGAACTTAAAAGTCCGGCGCCGGGGTTTGGCGGCGGCGGGGTGGGTTCCACAGGGGGCCGTTAATGACTGTGCAGCGGGCTTCCAGGCGGGTCCAGTGTAGTTCGCGGCTGTAGTAGATTTCCGCGCAAAGCTCATCGTCCGCACGGCCCCAGGGCATTTCCAGGGAGGCGAGGGCCAGGTTGCGCTTGGCCGAAGGGCACCAGGCGGCGGAGGTGACATGGCCCACCACCTTGCCGGACTTGTTCAGTATGAAGGAGTCCTCCGCCGGCTTGTCCCCCTCCACATCCAGCTGCACGAAGCGGAAGCGGGAGCCCCGCTCCCGTTCCCGCAGCAGGGCGCTGCGTCCGGTGAACGGCCCCTTGCCGAAATCGACCAGCCAGCCCAAACCCAACTCGAAGGGCGAGCGGCCTCGGCCGGGGCGCAGCACCTGCTCCGCCGGCACGAAGTCCTCCCCGGCTTGGATGAAGCCCGCCTCGATGCGGGCGAGTTCCAGGGCCGCCATGCCGATGGGCCGGATCAGGAAGTCCCGCCCGGCTTTGAACAGGGCGTCCCACAGGGCCTCGGCATGGTTCGGCGCGGTCCAGAGTTCGTAGCCCAGATCGCCGGTGAAGCCGGTGCGGGACGCCAGCAACTCGCCGCCGTCGAAGGCGAAGCGGCGCAGGGCGAAGGGCTTGAGGTCCTGCAAACCGTCCAAGCCCAAGGCCCGCAGGGCGGCGCAGGAGGTCGGCCCTTGCACGGCCAGGGCGGCCACTGCCGCGGTTTCGTCCTGAATGCGCACATCGAAGCCCAGCGCTGACCAGTGCAACCAGTCCAAGCCGCGCTCCTGGGCGCACAGCCGGTAGTCGCCTTCGCCCAAATGGAACAAGGTGCCGTCGTCCAGCACCATGCCGGCGTCGCTGCACCAAACGCAGTAGCCCACCCGTCCGGGAGCGATCTTGCCGACGTCGCGGGTCAGCAAGCGGTTGAGGAAGGCTTCGGCGTCCGGCCCGGCGATGCGGTACTTGGTCATGGGCGAAAGGTCGAAGACGCCGGCGGCGTTGCGCAGGGCGAAGTATTCCTGCTCCACGTCCTCGTAGGCGTTCGGCGCGGCGCGGCCTTTCCATGCGCCCCAGTCCCGCAATTGGCAGGCGCGGCGCATCCCGGCGGCGAAGGGAGTGTCCAGCAGCAGGGTTTCGTCATGGGGCTTCATGTTCGCTCCTTAACCCTTGGAACGCCGCGTCTGGAGAAGTGCATATCCTGAAGTTTCGTCGTGGGGCCTCATGCTTGCTCCTTAACCCCAAGCAGCTTGCAATCGGCGGGCGCGGCGCACCCTGATTGGGCAAGGGCGGCTGCAATAGCGGGGTTTTGTCGCGGGAGGCTTCATTTGGCTTTCTGCTCCTCAATGGCCTGCAGGGCGGCGTTGCGGCCAGCGAGGCCGCAGAGGCCGCCGCCGGGATGGGCGGCGGCGCCGCACAGGTAGAAGCCCGGCACTGGCGTGGCGTATCTGTGCGCCCCCGGCACCGGGCGCATGAACAGGGCTTGGTCCAAGGCGATTTCGCCGTGGTGCCAGTGGCCGCCGCGCAGGTTGAACCGCGCTTCCAGATCGGGCGGCGCCAGAAGTTCGGAGGCGAGGACCATGCCGCCGATGCCCGGCGCGAAGGCTTCCAGCCGCTCCAGGCAGGCTTGCAGGAAGGCGGCCCGGCCGGCCTGCCAGCCGCCCTGCAACCAATGGGGCGCATATTGCACCACCGCCGAAAGCACATGCTTGCCGGCCGGGGCCAGCGACGGATCATGCAGCGTGGGCATGGAGACCTCCATGACCGGGGAAGGGGAGCATTCGCCGTACTTGGCGTGGTTGAAGGCCAGCTCAATCGCGTCCATGGAGGGTGCCAACAGCAGCCGGGCGCCGGCGTCCGCCGGGGCGAGGCCGCGGAACGCCGGCAGGCCGTCCAGCGCCAAGTGCAGCTTGGCGGCCACCCCCTGGGCGCGGAAGTTATGCACCCGGCGCACGAAACCGGCGTCCAGGTTCGGCGGCCCCAGCAAATCCAGAAAGCTGGTCTTCAAGTCCGCATTGGAAAGCACCAAGTTGGCCTTGACGCCGGCGCCGTCGGCCAAGGTGACGCCAGCGGCCCGGCCATCCTCCAAGTCGATGCGCGTCACCCGGCTGCCGCAGCGGATTTGTGCGCCGGCCGCCCTGGCGGCCGCGGCGAAGGCGTCGCCCAAGGCGCCCATGCCGCCCTGCACCAGGCTCGGCCCGCCGCCATCCAAGCCATCGTTGAGGTGACGATGCAGATAGCCGTAAACGCTGTTCGGGGAGCGCGGCCCCATGTGCGAACCCAACACCCCGTCCAAGCCGATGGCGGCCTTGAGCAGCGGGCTGTCGAAGCGTTCATTGGCGACGTCGTAAATGTTGATGGCGGCGATGCGCAGCAGTTCCCGCATATCCGCCTTGCCGAGGGTGCGCAACGCCCAGCCCAACTTGGCCAGCACCAAGCTGTCCCGCCACTGCCGTTCGGCCAGCCGCGGCGGGGTTTGGGCGCAAAACCCAGCCAGCACCTTGGCGAAGCGCCGGGTTTGGCGGTGGAATTCCGCATAGGCGGCGGCGTCCTTGGCGGCAACGCCTTCCACCTTAGCGCCGTCGATGGCCAGCTGCCCGCCTTGCCCGTCCAGCGCCACTGTCTTGAGGTTGGCGGCGGCAAACTTCAGGCCATGTTTTTGCAAGGCCAAGTCCTTGACGACCTGGGGGTTCAGCATGATCAGCAGATGGGCCAGGGAAACCCGGAAGCCGTCGGCGAACTCCCGGGTGGCGGCTAGGCCGCCGGGATGATCGGCGGCTTCCAAGACCAGCACCCGGCGCCCGCTTTGGGCCAAGTAGCCGGCGCAGGCCAAGCCGTTGTGCCCGGCGCCGATGACGATGGCGTCCCAGGCGGATTCAGCCATGGGGGCAACCTAGGGGCGCTGCGCATAGATGGCCGGCGCAGGCCATGCCGTCGCGGCCGGCGGCGGTGGCGGCGTCATGGGCTGCCTCAGTCATTGGGATAGCCCGGCGGCACTCTGTTGGGGCGCTTCAGGTCATGGAGGATTTCCCGGGCCGCGTTGGCCCCCGGCGCGGCCATCACGCCGCCGCCCGGATGGGTGCCGGAACCGCACAGGTACAGGCCCGGCAACGGCCCCCGGTACTGGGCGCAGCCGGGGAAGGGGCGGTTGAACAGCAGTTGGTCGAAGGTCAGTTCGCCTTGGAAGATGTTGCCCTCGGTCAGCCCCACTTCGTCCTCCAACTCCTTGGGGGTGCGCACCTCGCAATCCAGAATCAGGCGCTTGAAGTCCGGGCTGCATTGGGCGATCTGATCGATCACGGTTTGGCCGAAGGCGTCCCGGGCCTCCGGCGTCCAAGGACCGCTGGCCAGCTTGGGCGGGCAGTACTGCACGAACACCGTCATCATGTGTTTGCCCGGCGGGGCCATGGTCGGATCAACGGTGGAGGGGATCAGCATGTCCAGATAGGGATCTTGAGACCAAGTGCCGGCCTTCCAGTCGTCATAGGCCCGCTCCAACCGCGCCAAGGAGTCCGAAAAGTGCATGTCGGCCAGCATCAGCGGGCTGTTCTTCGGCAGGGCGGGAAAGGTTGGCAGCCCGTCCAAGGCGATGTTCAGCTTGCCGGAGGAGCCGCGAATCTTGAAGTTCTTGGCGCGGGTGCGCACTTCCGCCGGCAAGTCCCCAGCGTCGAAGCATTCCAGGAAAGTGCGCTTGGGGTCCAGGTTGGAGACGACGATGCCGGCCCGATGCTCCCGCCCGTCCGCCAGCGCCACGCCCACCGCCCGGCCCCTTTCGACGATGATCCGCTGCACCTCCGCAGCGCAGAGGATTTCGCCGCCCTGGGCGCACAAGCTGCCGGCCAGCGCATTGGCCACCGCCCCCATGCCGCCTCTGGCGAAGCCCCAAGCGCCGACGCTGCCATCGACCTCGCCCATGTAGTGGTGCAGCAGAACATAGGCGGTGCCCGGCGAATACACGCCCAAGGCGGTGCCGATGATGCCGCTGCCGGACAGGTGCGCCTTGATGACGTCCGTCTCGAAGTATTCGTCCAGAAAGTCGCCGATGCTCAGCGTCCAGAAGCGCAGGGCGTCGAGCAGGCCCTCCTCGCCCAATTCGGTGAAGGCGGCGGCCAGTTCCAGCAGGCCCCTCAAGTCCTTGGGCTTGAAGGAGGCGGGGTCCGGCGGCGTCTTAAGCAGGAATTGGCGGATCAGCCGGGTCTGCTTCATCACATCCGCCTCGAAGCGCGCATGAGCGCTGGCGTCCCGCGGCGAATGGCGAGCCATTTCCCGAAGCTGACGCTCCTCGTCCGGGTAGTTGCCGAAGTAGTCGCCGTCTTGGGTGAAGGTGACGCCGCCGTGGTAGGGCACCACTTGCAGGCCGTGCTTCGGCAACTCCAGATCCCGGGAGATTTCCGGCCTGAGCAGGGAGCAGACATAGGAGCAGTTGGAGTAGGTCCAGCCGGGGTAAAGCTCCCGGCTGACGCTGGCCCCGCCGATGTGGGGGTTGCGCTCCAGCACCAGCACTTTCAGCCCCGCCTTGGCTAGGTAGGCGGCGTTGCACAGGCCATTGTGCCCGGCGCCGATGACGATGGCATCGTATTGCTTCATTGCGTTCCGGGACCAACCACCCGCGCCATTCTAGCCCAAGTTCCGGCCAGCCCGCGTACTGCGCCAAGCCCCGCGGTCGGCGCGGGAGCCGGGTTCGGCGTTCGTGCCCTGCCGAGACCTAACGGCGCCGTCTCAAGCGCCGACCATGTGAACGCAATCTTATGCTGCGGAAAGCGCCAAAGCCTCGCCCGCGCCGCCGCAGCAAAAGCGGACAGTTCTATTTGTTGCTAACAGCCTAGAGGCGAATTCGTGGCTCATCGCCCTAATGCTCGGCAAAAAAATCCCGCTCCATCGTCAGTTCCCCGATTTCGGCGTGCAGGTCCTTGATGAGGGCGTCCTGATTGGCTGCCGCCTTCGCCAGTCGCGCACCAATCCCGGGCCCACGCCATGCCGTGCGGCGACGGCGTTCACCGGCTCGACGTCGCGCATGGCGTCCCTTGCCACCCTAGCCTTGAACTCCCTGGTGAAGCTCCTGCGTCCCTTTCCGCCGGCCATCTCCGGCACTCCTTGTGCATGGAAAACAAGTTAAGCCATGTGTGCATGAAAGTGGACCCACTTCTGTTCATTCCACCATCAAAGGGAATGCACGACTTTGAGATGACCCTGGGCGATGCCGTTCACAGCCTTTTTCCGGAAATTCTCCAAGCGTAAACTGCGCTGGTCGCGCCCTTGCTTGTCCTTGGGCCTACGGCGCGGCCAGCGCGGCCCTTGATGCGATGTTTGGGCTAGGAGCAGGCTCTTGCAGGAACCGATGAACCCCTTGGCGATGCGGCATGGCAAATGGCGTGGCCAACCCAGCCGGGCGGCCTTGCCGCTGATCCTGCTGGCCGCCTGCTGCTCTGGTTGGGGAGACGGGCAAGCAGGAGCGCCGCAGTTCGGCTACCGGGTGGTGGCCAGCTATCCCCATGATCCCGCCGCCTTTACCCAGGGGTTGCTCAGCCAAGGCGGCAAGCTGTTCGAGAGCACTGGCGGCTACGGCGAATCCCAGTTGCGGGTGACAGACCTCGCCAGCGGGCGGGTTCTGCAACAGCGCTCCCTACCGGACAACCTGTTTGGCGAGGGGCTGGCGCTGTCCGGTGGGCGGCTCTACCAACTCACATGGAAGGCCGGCGTCGGGCTGGTGCATGAGGCCGCCACCTTGGAGCAGGTTGGGCAGTTCAGCTATCCGGGCGAAGGCTGGGGCCTCGCCGCCGCCGGCGAGCACTTGGCGATGAGCGACGGCAGCGCCCAGCTGCGCTTTCTCGACCTCGCCGATCTGCGGGAATTGCGGCGCGTTGAAGTGCGCGACGGCGCCAAGCCCGTGGCCGGGCTTAACGAACTCGAATACGTTGGGGACAGCCTGTACGCCAACGTCTGGCCCACAAGCCGGATCGCCGTCATCAACCCAAACAGCGGCCAGGTGCGGGGCTGGTTGGACCTAAGGAACATCCTGCCCCTCGTCTTCCGCCATCCGCGCCTGGACGTGCTCAACGGCATCGCCTATGACGCGCAGGCGAAAAGGCTGTTCGTCACCGGCAAGCGCTGGCCCAGGCTGTTCGAGATTGAAGTGCGGCCCAATCCAATGCCTTAGGCGGCTAGCCGAGGCGCATTCGGTTGGCGGATTTCGCAGACCCGCCTTCCAGCGGCAGCCGTAGGGCCTCGACAAATTCCGGGAGCGCATGGGCGTCGGTTCGTTGTCACCGCAGCCTCATGAGGAAGTTCGCTTCGGAGGAGCAGGCCAAGGCCGCCGCAACGATGGCTTGCTCTGAAAGCTCACCGAGAAGGGACAGGGCGGCGGAAAACTCCACCGAGACCTCAATGCCCCGCGACAGTAAAATCTGCCGCGCCATTTCCGCCCTCGCCTCATCCTTGCCCTGCATTCGACCTTCTGAGCGACCCTCTGAACGTCCCTCCGCAAGCCCCCTCGCTCGGCCATGCTCGAGCAAAGAACGCATCAGCGGGTCATCATCCGGCCCCGTGCCCTGCCGAGCGCCCAACGCCAGCCCCACCCGCTCAAGCACCGCGCAGGTCTCCGCCGACAGCGCCGCCTCGTTCATGGCGGCATGGATTTCCTCCGCCGTCCAGCTAGGGAAGGCGCGGCTTGCCGGCAACTCCCGGTAGGCGCCGTTCTGCAGAACAAGGATCGTCAAGCCCGGCAGGCGGCTGCGCGGGCGGCTCGGCGCCCGGGTGTCGGGAACCTCCACCCAAACCTCCGGGAAGCCCCAAGACTCGTACAATTTCAGCTTGCCGCGGCGAACGTCCGTGGTGTGGTCAACCTCCAAGACCACATCCGGAAAGTCGTTCTCGCCGATCACCATTGCCGAAATTCCCGGCAGATTGGCCCGCCCCGGATGCAGGTACGCGGATTGGTCCGCCTGCATGATGCGCTTGGGTTTCCTGCCCCTGTCCCGCACCAGCAAATCCATGGCGCCGTAGCATTCAATGGGCGAGCCGCGCACCGCGGCAATTCGCTCCCCCAAGGCGGAGAGCTTTTGTGCAGGGCGCTCGTGATAGGGGCTGGTGGGTTCGCGGACCATCCAGGCGGTGGCTGTTTCGGCATCCCAGAACTCCAGCCGCCCTTCGAAATTCACCACCTCCTCACTCGTCATGCGCATGGGCCTGCAGCCCGGAAACTCCAAACCGGGCGGCGGGGCGCACTCCGGCGCTGCGTCCGCAGAGCCAGCGCCGTGCGCCAAGGCCGCGCGCCTGTCAATGGACATGGCTTGCCCCCTTGAGTCAGGGAAACAGTTTGAGGGCCGCGAACAGCAGACCGGCGATGCCGAGTGCGCCAAGCAGCATCTTGTTTGTGGCGACGGCGATTTCGGCCTTGACGTCCGCCTTGGTTGCGAACTGGTCCTTGAAGTCGTTCCGGAGCTCCTGCATGTCCGCCTTGAAGTCGTTCCGGAGGGCCTGCATGTCCGCCTTGAAGTCGTTCCGGAGGGCCTGCATGTCCGCCTTGAATTCGCTCCGTAGCTTCTCGATGTCGGCTTTCGTGGCTTGCTCGCCTGTTGCGCCGTTGATGACGCGAACCAAGGCTTCCGCCTGTTCGGTGTTGAAGCCGCCGTTTTCAAGTTCCCGAAAGGCCGCATGTGTGTCGATGGGCATGGCTTTTCCTTGGTGCTGGTTGTCCGGCAGGATAGCGCGATGGCGCTTGGCGCGTCAATGCGTTGATTTAGCCCCTGCACCCTGTGCTGCCGCGTCAGCCGCGAAATTAAGTGTGGTTTACCCTGCACGGAACAGCATAATGACGCCCTTTGCATCCGGTTCATGCGCCAAGCGCATCCCCAAGGATGCGGCGGGAGGCAATTCACTTGACGGCAATCAAGGCAATGACCGCCACTGCGCAGGCGGTGCGCAGCCGCTTGGAGGCGCATCGCTACATTTGCAGCGAGCAGATCGCCACGGCTGTTTACTTGGCCTACCACCTGCACAAGCCGGTGCTCATCGAAGGGCCGCCGGGGGTGGGCAAGACGGAACTGGCCAAGACCACCGCGGCGATGTTCAGCCTGCCGCTGATTCGCCTGCAGTGCTATGAGGGCTTGGACGAGGCCAAGGCCATCTACGAGTGGAAGTACGGCAAGCAATTGCTCTACACCCAGGTGCTGAAGGAGACCTTGGACGAAGTGCTGCAAGGGGCCAAGGGCTTCGCCGAATCCGTCAACCGGCTGCACGAGTTCGGCGACATCTTCTTCTCCGAGGAGTTCATGGAGCCGCGCCCCCTGCTCAAGGCGCTGCGGGAGAGGGACGGCTGCGTACTGCTGATAGACGAAGTTGACAAGGCCGACCACGAGTTCGAATCCCTGCTGCTGGAGATCCTCTCCGACTACCAAGTCTCCATCCCTGAAATCGGCACCGTCAAGGCGATCACCGAACCGCCGATGGTGTTCCTGACCAGCAACAACAGCCGCGAGCTCTCGGACGCCCTAAAGCGCCGCTGCCTGCATCTGTACATCCCCTTCCCCGACACGGCGCTGGAGCAGCGCATCATTCAGGCCAGGGTGCCGGACATCCCGCCGGAACTGCGCCGCCAATTGGTGCAGTTCATCCAGGACTTGCGCGGCCTGGATTTGAAGAAGGCGCCGGCCATCTCCGAGACCATCGACTGGGCCCGCACCCTAGTGCTGCTGCACAGCGAGGCGCTGAACCCAGACTTGGTGCGGGAGACGCTGAACGTCATCCTCAAGTTTCAGGAGGACATCGAAAACGTGCAGGGAGAGGTGCCCATCCTCACCAGCAAGGCGGTGAAGGGGTAAAGGCCCATGCGCCGCGTTCCGCGCCAAGCGCTTCGCCTTTGGCGGCGCACCCTTGACCAGTGAGACGGCATGGACCGCACCCTGACCAACTTCATCCACGCCCTGCGCAACGCCGAGGTGCGCGTCTCCACAGCGGAAACCCTTGACGCCTTCGGCGCCGTGCAGTTGGTGGGCTACCGGGATCGCGCCCTGCTCAAGCGCTCCCTTGCCCTGACGCTGCCTAAAACCGCCGACGAGAAGGAGTCCTTTGACGCCTGCTTCGATCAGTTCTTCGCCTTCCGCGAAGTCAGCGGCAGCCAGCAGGCCGACAGCGCCGCAGCGGACATGGGCGAAGACGCCCAAGGCGCTGGCGAAGGAGAGGGCGGCGCCGGCGGTGAACGCCAAGACAGCCGGCAGCAGCCAAGCGCCGCCGCCGACCGCCAAGGCAAAAGCAAGCGCAAGCCAAGGACAACCCTGCAAGGCGGGGAGGACGCCGAGCCGGATCTAGGCCCCGGCGAGATGAGCGCCCCCGCCTCCGCCTTAGGCGCCCTGCTGATGCAGAACTCCAAGGTGGAGCTCTCCTTGGCCGTGTCCGCCGCCGGCGAGGTCGTCAATGTGCGGGAAATCCAGATCTTCACCCAAAAGGGCCTCTACACGCGCCGCATCATGGACCAGATGGGCCTTGCCGAACTGAACCAGGAAATCGCCGACCTGCGCGACGGCGCAACAGTTCCCGAAAGGCGCTTGGGGCAGGAGTTGCGGCGGCGGCGGGAGTGGCTGCGCGAGCAGGTGCGCGACCATGTGGAGCGGCAG
Source organism: Candidatus Azophilus sp. (assembly GCA_965200465.1). Taxonomy (GTDB): domain Bacteria; phylum Pseudomonadota; class Gammaproteobacteria; order Pseudomonadales; family Azotimanducaceae; genus Azophilus. Next base: position 2,558,247 of record OZ241358.1, read on the forward strand.
TTCCTGCTGCACGCCGACGCCACTGGCCGGCGCCTGCGCGAGGAACTGCTGCGCAAGGTCAAGCTCTCCAACCTGGAGCACCGCAGCTTCCGTCTGATTCAGGAGATCGTTTACAGGATGGCCAAGCGCTTGGCCACCCTGCACGCCCGGCGCAAGAAGGTCTATAAGAAGGGCCACCTGCACGTCCCGCGCACGCTGCGCAGCAACATGTCCTACGACGGCGCCATCTTCGACCTGCGCTGGCGCTCCGTGAAGATCGACCGCCCCCGGGTGTTCGCCATCTGCGACGTGTCCGGCTCCGTGGCCAACTACGCCCGCTTCATGCTGATGTTCCTCTACAGCCTGGAGGAGGTGATGCCCAAGGTGCGCTCCTTCGCCTTCTCCTCGGACTTGGCGGAAGTGACGGAGCTGTTCGAGCGCAACCGCATTGAGGACGCCATCGCCAAGACCCTGCGGGACTACGCCGGCGGCTCCACGGACTACGGCCAAGCCTTTGTGGATTTCAAGCGTCTGTGCCTGGACGAGGTGGACAACCGCACCACCATCATCATCTTGGGCGACGCCCGCAACAACTACGGCGACCCCAAGGCGGAGGTGCTCAAGGAGATGCACGAGCGCTGCAAGCGCCTCATCTGGCTGAACCCGGAGGCGCGCAACTCCTGGCAGGTGGGTGATGCGGAAATGCGCCGCTACAGCGCCTACTGCCACCAAGCGGAGGAATGCAACAGCCTGATGCACTTGGAGCGGGTGGTGGGCAACCTGCTGAAGACCACGCAATGAACGCAAACCGCCAACCCTCATCGGGAACCTAGGATGCTATGCTGCGCCCTCTGGACAATGCCAACAGATGGCGGGGGTAGCTGAGGGTGGCGCAAGTCCAAGCCCTATTTTCCGATCCGTTGCGGCGAGGCGCATGGGAGGCGCACCAGGAATACGCAAGGGGGGCAGTGTCGGTCCACTTTGGGTTGGCGGAGAACTTCTACGCAGACTGGCCGGCGCCCACCTGCATCATCGCCGACGGCCCCTACGGGGTCAGTGGTTTTCCCGGTGACGCACACACGCCGGCCGCCTTGGCGGACTGGTACGAACCGCACGTCAAGGCATGGAACGGGCGGGCCACGCCGGAGACGACCCTGTGGTTCTGGAACACCGAAGCCGGCTGGGCGGCGGTGCATCCCTGTGTGGAATCAAGACAGTGTTCTGGCGCGACTTTTTGCGCACTTTCCAACAAAGCAGCACGGACGATCAGATCACAGCCGCCTTGGAGAAATTGAAGCAGCGCATTGAACGTGCGGGGACGGCTTCCTCCTCAAAGGGTCAAGCGGCATTGACGATCATCGGCGAGGTCGAGCGGCTGCTTGAAATAGTGGAACCCTGAAGGACTTCCCCGCTTCCAGATGGTGGATGGTTTGGAGAAACTTGCGCAGTTCCCATTAAGGAGGCATCAAGCCATGACCAAAGACTTTTCCAAGCAACGCGATTGGATTGCCTCGTGCGAGGACGCCACAAAACTACGCAGGTTCATGGAGAACGCTGAAAAGAAGGGCATCGGCGAACTCTACGACTTAGCCCGCCATCGGCTCTTGGCGATTTTGCCATTAGAGAAATGCGGTGAGGTTGGCACTATCCAATACGAAGTCTGGCGTGCTATTCACGCGCTAGAGGTGGTTCGCACCCAAGAGGCGGGCAGGACCATAAGGTTGTCACGAACCCGTCAAGCCATCGGCAGGAAAGGCGTTAGGGACACCGTGATCGATTTCGTCTCAAAGCCCAAATCGACCGAGGGTTTTCAAATGCTTCAGGATAGGAACATGCTTGAGTACAGTTTTGAGGCCGTCGTTTTGCTCCATCCAGATGAATTTGACCCTGCGGTTAGGGATGCTGCACGGAACCGCCTAACGGAGGCGGGGTTTGATCCGGCGAGACTGCGCAGGTGAACCCAGTGCGCCCCGGTTTTGACATGGAAAGGCTGGGCGTACACACTGGGCGCATGAACGCAGTCGATGCAAATGACCGTTAGGGCAATCTCATCCACTGGTTTAGCGGTGCGGCAGCTTGGGCTGTTCGGGCTTGCCGCGGTGGTTGGGTTTGCGGCGCTGATGTGGGGGTTGAACCTGCTGGCCAGCTTGACGGCCACCGCCGGCGGCGGCGCGGACGGCGCTGTCGATGCCGCCAACAACGCCATCACCGTGCTGCTGCGCGACGAGCCGCCGCAGTTGGACAGCACCCGCTCCACCGACCAGGTGAGCGGCGTGGTGCTTGGCCACGTCATGGAGGGCCTGCTGCGCTACGACGAAAACAACCAGCTGGCCCCCGGCATGGCGGAAAGCTGGCGCATCGACGAACAGGGCGCGGTCTTTCATCTGCGGGAGGACGCTAAATGGAGCGACGGCAAGCCCGTCACCGCCCAGGACTTCGTGTTCGCCTGGCGCTTGGTGCTGGACCCGGACAACGCCTCCGAATACGCCTTCATCCTCTATCCGGTGAAAAACGCCGAAGCCGTCAACCAAGGGCTGCTGCCGGGCGAGGCGCTGGGCGTTCGCGCCCTGGACGACCGCACCCTGGAGGTGAATTTCGAGCGGCCCATCGCCTTCTTCGACAAGCTCACCGCCTTCTCCACCTACCTGCCGATGCGCCAGGACTTCTACGAGGCCACCGAGGGCGGCTACGGCGCCGACGCGGACAAGATGCTCTACAACGGGCCGTTCCTCATCGCCAACTGGGTGCATGGGCAGTCCTTGGACATGCGCCGCAACCCCCACTACTGGAACCAAGAGCGCATTCACCTGGAGCGCATCAACGTCGGCTACATCACCTCCGACCCGAACACCAGCCTCAACCTGTTCAAGGACGAGAAGATCGTCCTGACTTCCCTGACCCCGGAAAACCTGACCAACGCCCTGGAGCAGCGCTGGCAAATCCACCGCTTCATGGACGGCTCCCTGTTCTTTTTGGAGTTCAACCACCGGCAGGGCCGCCCGACGAGCAACCTGAACCTGCGCAAGGCGCTCCATCTGGCTCAAGACCCGAACGAACTGGTTTACAAGGTCATCAAGCTGCCCGGCTACCTGCCCGGCGCTTCGCTGTTCCCCATTTTTCTGGACGGCGAACGGGGCAAGTTCCGGGACGAGCACCCGGCCCCGGTCCACCACATGGACATTGAGGCCGCCCGCCGGCATTTGGCGCTGGCCAAGGCGGAGCTGGGGGTGGATGAAATTCCGCCCTTGGTGCTGCTGACCGGGGACAACCCCGTGTCCAACGTGCAAAGCGAATACTTTCAAGCCGTGTTCAAAAAGAACCTGGGGCTGGACATCAAGATCGACCGGCAGATCTTCAAGCAGCGGCTGGCGAAGATGACCTCCGGGGACTTCGACATCGTGATGGCCGGTTGGGGGCCGGACTACAACGACGCCCTCACCTTCGGCGACCTGTTCGCCTCCTGGAACCTCAACAACCGCGGCCGCTACAGCAACCCGGCCTACGACGAGCAGGTGCGCATCGCCCAGAACGCACTGGACGCCAAGACGCGCATGGCGGCCTTCGCCGAAATGCAGCGCATCGTCCATGAGGACGTGGTCATCGTCCCCAACTACGAGCGCGGCGTCGCCTACGTCACCCATCCCCGGGTGCAGGGCATTCTGCGGCGCGTGGTGGGCGCGGACACCGACTACAGCAACGCCTACATCGCGCCGGACGCCTAGCGCCGCGTTCCGCCGTTCCCAAACGCAGGAAAATTGAACGAATGACTGGAGTTTTAAGCCGACATCCGCCGCCCCGTCGGTCTGCGCGGAGGCTTCGCTAGGATGCTGCGCTACGCCCTGAAACGCTTGGCGCAGGGGATCCTCACGGTCTTCTTCATCGCCACGGCCACCTTCTTCGGCATGCACAGCGTGCCCGGCGACCCCTTGGCCAACGACAAGGCCATGACGGAGCGCATCCGCGCCAACCTGGAGGCCAAGTACGGCTTGGACAAGCCCCTGCTGACGCAGTACGGCATCTACATGGGCAACCTGCTTAAGGGGGACTTCGGCATCTCCTACACCCAGGAGAACCGACGGGTGAACGACATCATCCGCGAGCACTTCCCGGTGTCCGCCACCTTGGGCATTCTGGCCATCGCCTTCGCCGGCCTCGGCGGGGTGCTCTGGGGGGCGCTGACCGCCCTGTACCGCAACCGGCTGCCGGACGTGGCCATCATGCTGCTGGTGATTCTGGGCATCTCCGTGCCCAGCTTCGTGTTCGCCGCCTTGGGGCAACTGCTGCTGGTCAACCTAAACGATCAGTTCGGCTTCTCCCTGCTGCCGGTGGCCGGCTGGGGCACCGTGGCGCACATGCTGGCGCCCTCCTTGGTGCTGGGCCTTGGCACCATGGCCTACCTCACCCGCCTGATGCGCTCCTCCATGCTGGAGATCGTCAATGCGGACTTCATCCGCACCGCCAAGTCCAAGGGCTTGCCGGCCACGCGCATCTTCACCCACCATCAACTGCGCAACGCCATCCTGCCGGTCATCACCGTGCTGGGGCCGTCCATCGCCGCCATCACCACCGGCGGCTTCGTGGTGGAGATGCTGTTCGCCATCCCCGGCCTGGGCCGCTACTTCGTGCAGGCGGTGCAGCAACTGGACTACACGGTGATCATGGGCACCACCGTGTTCTACGGCGCCTTCCTGGTGTTCATGGTGATCGTGGTGGACTTGCTGTACGGGCTGATCGACCCAAGGGTAAGGCTGGAATGACGGCGGCGGCAGTTTTCCTTCCGCCTGTTTGCTTGGCGATATGGCGACAGAACAAATGAGCCCGTCAAGCAGCAAAGGCAAAGCGGCGGGCGAAGCCGGTCCGGGTCAAGCGGCCAACGCCCGCCCTGTGGGACAGGCCGCCATTGGCGGGTCCGAGGCGGGCTTTTCCACCGAGGACTTCGCCCCGGCGCCGGTGCTGGCCTCCGCACAAGCCATCTCGCGCCCATCCCTTTCCTACTGGCAGGACGCCTGGCTGCGCCTGAAGGCCAACCGGCGGGCGCTCCATTCCCTGCACATCGTCATCGCCTTGTTGGCGTTCACCTTGGCTGGCCCCTTGATTTGGAGCATCGACCCGGCCCTGCAGGACTTGGAGCAGATCAGCCAACCGCCGGGCGCCGACCGCAACGCCACCGTCGTGGCGCCTTACCAGCCTTGGGACCTCAGCGGCGCGGCAACGGCCACCCGCCTGCGCCTGGCCGAGCCGCCCAACACCCAGGCGGTGCGGCTGGTTTGGGGGGCGCTGCCGGACGCCGCCGGCTACCGCCTGTACCGCAACATCTTCCCGGTGGGCGAGGAGCGGGCCTACGGGCTGCCGCTGTTCGAGACCTTGGACCCCGCCAAGCGCCACTTCGAGGATCGCTTGGACCTAAGGCCGCAAACCTACTTCTACAGCGTGGTGGCTTTGGACGGCCAAGGGCAGCCGACCGACGCCTTCGAGACCTTGGAGGCCGAGGTGCGGCGGGTCATCACTTTGGAGGAAGCCCGGGCGATGGGGTTGGTCGAGGTCGGGAAGACATTGGCGCCGGGGGATCAAATCAAGCTGCAGGCGCATCCGCTAGGCACCGACTACCTGGGCCGGGACATGCTGGCGCGGCTGATGGCGGGGGCGCGCGTCTCCCTGTTCATAGGCTTGGTTGCGCCCCTGATCTTCATCGCCTTCGGCGTGGCCTACGGCGCCGCCGCCGGCTTCTTCGGCGGCTGGATCGACCAAGCGCTGATGCGCTTCTCCGACTTCGTGGTCGCCCTGCCCTTCCTGCTGTTCATGATCCTCATCCGGGTGGTCTCCGGGGTGCAGCCGGGGGAGTCCGGCATCGCGCCGCTGGTGCTGGCGCTGGTGCTGCTGAGCTGGCCGGCCACGGCACGGCTGGTGCGCGGGCAGATTCTGCAAATCCGCGAGGAGGGCTACATCAGCGCCTCCCGCCTGCTGGGCGCCGGCGCTCCCTATCTGGTGCTGCGGCACATGATTCCCAACACCTTGGGCGTCATTCTGGTGACCCTGACCTTCGCCGTGCCCACCGCCATCTTCACCGAAGCCTTCCTCTCCTTCATCGGCATGGGGGTGGCGCCGCCCACGCCCTCCTGGGGCAGCATGTGCAACGAAGGCATCAAAACCATGCTGACCCATCCCCACGAACTGATCTTTCCGGCGCTGTTCATCAGCATCACCGTGCTGGCCTTCAACCTGCTCGGCGACGGCCTGCGGGACGCGCTGGACGCGCGGATGAGGTCGCAGGAATGATGGATTGCAGAATTCGGGGAGGCGACGAGTGGGGTTCGAGGCGCAAGCGGGGGATGGCATGAACGCCTTGCTGGAAGTGCGGGACTTGGAGGTCGAGTTCGACACCTACGGCGGCACCGTGCATGCCGTGCGCGGCGTTTCCTTCGACGTTCATGCCGGCAAGACCTTGGCCATCGTCGGCGAGTCCGGCTGCGGCAAGTCCGTGACGGTGCAGTCCATCATGGGGCTGATTCCTATGCCGCCGGGGCGCATCGTGGCCGGCGCGGCCAAGCTGCGCGGGGCGGACATACTGGGGCGGCCGGAGGTCGATGGCAGGGACATCCGCGGCGACGCCATCGGCATGATCTTTCAAGACCCCATGACGTCCCTGAACCCCACCATGACCATTGGCGACCAGATCGCCGAAACCCTGCAAACCCATCGCGGCCAGTCCCGCCCCCAAGCCCGCGCCCGGGCTCTGGAGCTTTTGGCGATGACGCGCATCCCCGAAGCGGAGCAGCGCGCCGGGCAGTACCCCTTCGAGTTCTCCGGCGGCATGCTGCAACGGGCCATGATCGCCATGGCCATCGCCTGCGAGCCGGCCATCCTGGTCGCCGACGAACCCAGCACCGCCTTGGACGTGACCATTCAGGCGCAGATTCTCGACCTGTTGGGCGACTTGCAGGCCAAGACCGGCATGGCCATCATCCTCATCACCCATGATCTCGGCGTGGTGGCGCGGCTGGCCGACGAGGTGGCGGTGATGTACGCTGGGCGCATCGTGGAGCAGGGCGCCGCCGACGCGGTGTTTCATGCGTCCGGCCATCCCTACACCCAAGGCCTGAAGGCGGCCATGCCCACCCGCAACTCCCGCCGCGACGACCCCTTGCAGCCCATAGACGGCAGCCCGCCGGATCTGTTCGCGCCGCCGTCGGGCTGCGCCTACCGGCCCCGCTGCCCCAACGCCATGCGCATCTGCGAACGGCGCGATCCGCCGGCTTTTCCTCTTCAGCCAACTGGCGAGTCCCGCCCATCCTCCGCCGTGGACGCCGCCGTCAATGCCGGCCAAGAGGAGGCTGCATTGAGTTCTCCACCCCCCTCCAAAGAAGAGCGGGTTTCTTTTCCTCCAACCTCAGAAGTCGATTCAAACGTCAGTCAAGCGGACGCTTCCCCAGTGTCTCAAGGCCCAGCGCAAAGGACGCAGCAAGAGGGATTGGACGTCCCTCCCAACATCGTGGAGGGCGATGTGAGCACCAGCCGAGGAGACGCCCTGTTGGGTTCCCAAGATCCAACCTCGGGCGCACAGTCGGAAGGGACGGGCATTCCCCCCACCGACGGGCAGGCAGGCGCAGCACCGCACGGAGAGCACTTCTCCCGTTGCTGGCTGCACCATGCGGAAGCGCCCGCCAACCTTGCCGCCGAAGCGCCAAGGGTGCCGCCATGACAGCCTTACTGGAAACCGAGAACCTCACCAAGCATTTCGACCTCGGTGGCGGGCGGCGGGTTCATGCGGTGGACGGCCTCAGCCTGGCCATTGAAGAACGGGAAATCGTTGGTTTGGTGGGCGAGAGCGGCTCCGGCAAATCCACCTTTGGCAAGACCGTCCTAGGCTTGCACGAAAGGACTGCTGGCCGGGCCAGCTTCCAAGGCAAAGACTTGCCAGCCCGCTACCGGCAGCAGGACTTCCGCCGCTACGCGCCGCACATGCAGATGATCTTCCAAGACCCCTACTCCTCCCTGAACCCGCGCATGACCGTGGGCGAAATCGTCGGCGAGGGGCTGAAGCTGCACTCCAGCCTTTCCGGCCGGGAAGTGCGCGAGCGCAGCGCCGAATGGCTGCAACGGGTGGGCTTGGCGCCGGAGCACATGTCCCGCTATCCGCACGAGTTCTCCGGCGGCCAGCGGCAGCGCATCGGCGTCGCCCGGGCGCTGATTCTAGAGCCGGAGTTCGTGGTCTGCGACGAACCCATCTCCGCCTTGGACGTCTCCGTGCAGGCCCAGGTCATCAACCTGCTCGACGAATTGAAGGCGTCCCTTGGCCTCACCCTGCTGTTCATCGCCCACGATCTTTCGATGGTGCGCTACGTCAGCGACCGCATGGCGGTGATGTACCTAGGCGCCTTGGTGGAGGTGGGCAAGGCCAACGACGTCTTCTTCGACCCGCAGCACCCCTACACCCAATTCCTGGTCGCCGCCAACCCGGAGCCGGACCCCAGAACCGAACGCCGCCGCGCCTTCTCCCCCATCCAAGGCGAAATCCCCTCCCCCATCAACGTCCCCCCCGGCTGCCGCTTCGCCAACCGCTGCCCCCAAGCCATGCCCCAATGCCGGGAGCACACGCCGGAGTTGATTCCATTGCAGGAGAAGGACGGAAGGGAGGTGGCTTGCCACCTGTTTGGGTAGGGGGTAGGGTTGCCGGAGATTGACCTCGGCGCAAGCCGCATGATTAAGCAATTCGTTTTGCCAACACCAACAGGGAAATGAGCATGAACAACAGGATTCGGTTTGCGGGCATCATCATGGCCGCTTTGGCGACCTTGACGCTGGCTATGACCAGCGGATGCGCCACCAAGCGCTACGGGCGGATGCAAGAGTTGTCCGGCGTGGAAAGGACGCACTACACATGCCGAGAGATTGAATTGGAGCTGGCCAAGGTTGCCGAATTTCGGCGCCAGATAGCGGAAGGGGCGGAAATCAACTTGGCGTCCGTTGGTGGGTTCCTAGGCGATTTCGGCATTGGCAACGCTATGGAGAAGGGGGCCGCCGAACGCACGGCGGCGCAGCGGGAAACCGATTTGCTTGACCTTAAGGCGTCCAAAGGATGCGTCAGTTCGCCCGCGAGCCCCAACGGTTGACGGCGGCGTTGTGGGCTTCGATTGTACTAACCCTTCCTTACTTTACTGCCAAGCGCCATAGGGCCGCCTTCGGTTCATTGCGCCACAAGCCGACCAATTAAGCGAGACATGCTTTAATTCCTAGCCCTTTGCCAATGGGCCGACGCCTTCAAGCCATGCCCCAAGGCCGCGAACGCACCTCGAAACCGATTTCCTTGCAAAAGCGGGGCGCTAGGCCGGCGGCCGGCCTTACGCTTGGGTAGCGAGGCATGGAACCCCCGCACTACCACGGCCACCGCAAGCGCCTGCGCGAGCGGTTCGTCAAGAATGGCTTGTCCGGGTTTGCGGAGCACGAGGTCATGGAGTTGCTGCTGACCTTGGCCATTCCCCGTTCGGATGTGAAGCGGCCCGCCAAGGCGCTGCTTGAGCGCTTCGGCGGCCTGCGCGGCGTCTTGGATGCGCCGCTTGTGGAACTGCGCTCCGTGGCCGGCATTGGCGAGGTTGCGGCCACCGGGCTGCACTTGGTGCGCGAGGCCGCGACGCTCTACTTGCAGGAAGGCTCCGAAGGCACCGAAGTGCTCAAGGATGCGGCGGCGCTAAGCGACTTCTGGCGCATGCGCATCGGCGCTCTCAAGCACGAGGTGTTCGCCGTAGCCTACCTGGATTCTGGCTGCCGCCTGCTGCGCAACGGCGTGGAAACGCTGCAGGAAGGCACGGTGGACCGGGCGGCGGTGTATCCCCGCCGGGTGGTGGAGGCGGCCCTGAAACGCCAAGCCGCGGCGCTGGTGCTGGCGCACAACCACCCGAACGGCCATGTCCAGCCCAGCGCGCACGACAAGGTGCTGACCCGGGCCATCGTGCTGGCCGCGGAAACCATCAATCTGCGGGTGGTTGACCACCTGATCGTGTCGCCAGAGGAAACCTTCAGCTTCAGGCAGGCGGGGTTGCTGTGATCAAGCTGGACGGACAGGGCTACACTATGCGGGTTTCCAACGCCCCATAAAATCCTGGTGCCCACGGCTAGGGCAGCAGGCCGAAACAGCAACCGGATTGCAGCGCATGGCGAACACGACCCCCGCCAACCTTGAAATCCTCATCCAGCAGAGCGAAGGCGCCACGCTGGAATTCAAGGAGCGGCTGTCCTCATCCTTTGCCAGAGCGCTTGGGGCCATCACCAACGTGGTCATGCACCGCGACTGGTTCTTCGACAGCGCCAACGTTTTCGTCGAGGTGTACACCGACCGAATCGAGGTGATCAGCCCCGGCACCTTGGCAAAGGGCATGTTCGTGGCCGATCTCGGCCACAAGACGGTGCGGCGAAACCCGCTGGTCGCCGACCTGCTGCACCGCATCGACTTCATCGAGAAGGCCGGCACCGGCATCCGCCGCATCCGCGACGGCGCGAAGGTCGTGGACTGCCCGGAACCCGCGTTCGAAGCGGACAACTTCGTCGCGGTGATTTTCCGGCCCAACCCGGAGGCACGACAAGCCGCCGGGGGCGAGTTGGGTTCGACCCCCCAAGTCGCCGGGGAAGTCGCCGGGGAAGTCACCGGGGAAGTCACCGGGGAAGTCACCGACCAAGTGTCTCCCCAACTAGCTGTTATTAAAACAATTTTTGGAGAGATGAGCCGACAGAAAATCCAAGAATCGCTTGGCCTAAAGCACACGCGCCACTTCCGCGATGCCTATCTCAAACCGACCTTGCAGGCGGGGTTGATCGAGATTACAGTCCCCGGCAAGCCGCAAAGCAGCCAGCAGAGGTATCGCCTGACGCCAGCCGGCCGCCGTTACTTGCGGCGAACGAGAACCCAAGCGACCACCAAAGTGCGCCCATGAACCTCAAGAAGACCATATTGGACGTGATGACGCACGGCGACCTCAAAGCCGTTGCGGAGGCCGCGGACCTGCACGACATTCCCCGCAATCGCAGCGAGCCGTTGCGTCAAGCGCTGAACCGAAGCCGTCGAGCCACGGCAGAATTGATGTTGACCGTTATGCCGGAAGCGCAGGTCAAGACAGTCTGCGAGCGCATGGACATCAACCCCACAGGCCGCAAGGGGGCGTTGATTCGGCGGCTTGTCGATGCCGCCGCGCCTGCGAAGCCAGCGGCAGCCAAGCAACCCGACCCCACCGCTGCCGATCCATCTGACCTGCCAACCACCGTGCTGCCCCCCGCCAAAATCAGTGCGACCAAGACGGAGTTGGTGTGGGCCGGCAAATACAATGAAGATGGTACCTTGCGCGAGACGCCCAGGGTTAGCCTGCCGTTTCAAGTGATCGAGACCGTCAACGAGAGCCGTGCGACAAGGGATGCCAGACGCCCAGGCACCCAGACAACGCTGTTCAACGTTTACCAAGGCACCGAAGGCGAAACCTTTGAGGACGGCTGGCGCAACAAGCTGATTTGGGGGGACAACCTGCTGGTGATGGGGTCTCTGCTGGAGAAGTTTGCCGGGAAAATTGACCTGATCTATATCGACCCGCCGTTTGCCACGGGAGCGGATTTTTCGTTTACGACGGAAATCGGTGATGGAAGCATTCGCCTTGATAAGAAGGCGACTGTAGTGGAGGAAAAGGCTTATCGAGACACTTGGGGCCATGGAATGCATAGCTATATAAAAATGATGAAAGATCGTTTGTCTCTAATTCGTTCGCTTCTTTCCCAACAAGGCCAGATCGTCGTTCATGCTGTCCCGAATATTGGCCCATACATAAGATTATTGCTAGACGACGTATTCGGGTTGCAGAATTTCAGAAATGAAATAGTTGTGAATAGACCCATAACGAAAAATTTACAGAGACAGTTTAAAGGTATCAATGCTCTTCCTCAAGGCCACGATGTGCTGCTCTGGTATTCCGTCCAACCAAACACCAGAGTTCCCAATCTTCTAGTCCCCTATGAAACTTCATCGCCCGAGGGTTACTGGCATCGCTTTTGGAGTGGGGCAGATCGCCCAAGCATGCGGTACGAATTGCTATCTGAAACACTGGATCACGGTCAGTGGAAGTGGGAACGGGAAAGAGCGAAAAGGGCAGTTCAAAATTATATCCAATTTTGTAAAGAAGGAAGGGGCCGATCGTTGGTTCAGTATTGGAGAGATACCGGAGAGAAATTGGAGTTTATACGGAAGTCGGTGACCGGGACCGTTGAAAATTGGTTTCCTCCCAGTGAGGACAAAATTGGCGACACAGTATGGGACGACATAAAAGCCTACGAAAATCGAAAAGACTATGCCACACAAAAACATGAACAACTTCTAACGCGCATAGTTGAATGGCTAAGCCATAGAAACGGCTTAGTCGCCGACTTCTTCTGCGGCTCCGGCACAACCCTTGCAGTTGCCGAAAAGCTTGGCCGCCGTTGGATCGGGTGCGACCTAGGCCGCTGGGGTATTCACGTCACCCGCAAGCGCTTGCTCGGCATCGAAAACTGCAAGCCTTTTGAGGTTCTGAACCTCGGCAAGTACGAGCGCCAGTATTGGCAGGGCACGTCGTTCGCCAGAAGTGGCTCAGCGGCAATCACGGAGACGGCCCTCTACGAGTATTTGGCGTTCATCCTCAAGCTCTATGGTGCCCGCCCCGTGCCGGGTCTCACGCACCTGCACGGGCAGAAGAACCGGGCAATGGTTCACATCGGTGCCGTGGATGCTCCGGTGACTATCGGCGACGTGGACGCGGCGGTGGACGAATGCGCCAAGATGCGGCAGAAGGAGTTGCATGTGCTGGGCTGGGAGTGGGAGATGGGGCTGAACGATTTGATGATCAACGCCGCCAAGGCCAAGGGCGTGAAGCTGCTTTCCCTGCAAATCCCCCGCGAAGTGATGGAGCAGCAGGCGGCGGACAAGGGCGATGTGCGGTTCTTCGAGTTGGCGTACCTCAAGGCGGCGGTGCAGACGCCGCGTAAGCTGACGGCGCGGGTGGAGCTGGAGGACTTCGTGATCCCCAACCCCGAACTCATCCCGGACGATGTACGGAGCAAGGTCATGAAGTGGTCGGATTACATCGACTACTGGGCCGTAGATTGGGACTTTCAACACGACACTTTCATACAGGGCTGGGTCACATACCGCACCCGTAAAGACAGGTCTCTGGTGCTCGTGTCCGATACACATGCGTACCCTAAAGCGGGCACATACCGCGCCTTGGTGAAAGTGATCGACATCTTCGGCAACGACACGTCGCAAGGTTACGACGTCAAAGTGTAGAACTATGCTGACGCTTCATCCCGAAGAACAAGCTTGGCTGGACGAATACCGGAAGGTGCTCAGCGAGCGGCACCCAGGCGCGGTCCTGCGCATGGTCATATACGGATCGAAGGCGCGCGGCGATGCCCGGGAAGATAGCGACCTAGATGTCCTTCTCGTGGTCAGGGATGGCTCCGGCCACCTCAAGATTCCGTTGCGGGAGATCGGATACGAGTTGGCGGCGACATCTGTGGCCGTGCCGTCGATTCTCGCCTACACACGGGAAGAATGGGAAGGCCGGAGAAGGCGCGGTTACCCCTTCCAGAAAATCGTGGAGCGCGACGGGGTGTCCGTCCTGTGAGCCGTCACGTCGTACTGGCCGAGTGGCGACGGTCCGCACAATCATTACGGGCAGCCGATCTCCTGTCGCGGGAGGGTTATCCCGATGACGCCGTATCCCGGGCCTATTATGCAATTCTGCACGCCGCCAAGGCCGCCCTGCTGGTACAGGACGTGGTGACCGAAAGCCATGCCGGGGTCCGGCGAATGTTCGGGAAACACCTTGTTCTTGCAGGACGTATCGAAGACCAGTGGTCGAAGTATCTGGCCAGGGGTTCCGACGATCGCCTGATGGCAGACTACGACATGGAAATCTCCTTCACCGACGAGGAGGCCCGGTTCGAATGCCAGCGGGCGCAAGCGTTTCTCGAACGTATCCGACAATATCTGTTGGTCCAAGGCCTGACCGAACAAGAACTCGATCAGGAGCGCGGCAATGGCTGAGACGGTCATCGCATTTGGCGGGGGAGCGAAGTAGCCATGGCCAAGGCCGTCATCGCCTACGACAAGGACTTGCCGGAGATCGCGGGCCGCCTGCCGTGGGAGAAGCCCAGCTCGTACCTAGTGAAGGACGATGAGGCGGCAATGGGCTGGCGCGAGGACGATTCCGGGCGTCGCCCAAGCAATCTCCTGCTGGTGCCGAAGATTCGCGCTCTTGTGGATGCCTGGCGGGAAAGCGGCTACCCCGGCACCTCCGAGGTCACTCAACGCCTGTTCGCGTACTGGTTCGATGAGGATCATGAAGTGCAGGGCTTTCCCGCGCCGTTTCGCTACTACTTCTGCCAGCGAGAGGCGATCGAGACCTTGGTTTGGCTGATCGAGGTGGCGAATCAAAGAGACGCCAAGGCGCTCATCAACGCCTACGGCACCATCTTTCAGAAAGACTTGGTGTCGAAGAACATCTCCTTCGAGACCGAGATGGGCGGCGCACGGCGGCTGCGGCGGTTCGTGCCGGAGCTTGGGCGCGACGGCGTGCAAGAGTTGCCGCCGAAGGATCTGCGCCGCTTCGCCTTCAAGATGGCCACCGGGTCGGGCAAGACCTGGGTGATGGCGATGGCCATCGTTTGGAGCCGCTTCCACAGGCTGATGGCGCCGGGTTCGGAACTTTCGACCAATTTTCTCATCGTGGCGCCCAACGTCATCGTCCATCAGCGCTTGGAGAAGGACTTTGCGAGCAACCGGATATTCCACCAACTGCCGCTTATCCCGCCGGAGTGGAAGGGGCGCTTCGCGCAGAACGTAATCCTGCGGGGCGACGCCGCGGAGCCAAGCGGCACCGGCAATCTGTTCCTCACCAACGTCCATCAGCTCTACGAGGCGCGTGAGAAGGAGTGGGCGCCCGCGAACGCGGTGGACGCCATGCTGGGCGCCAAGCCCGCCAAGGATGTTGCGGCATCAGCCGAGCGCACGATGCTGGAACGGGTGAAGTCGTTGGACGATCTAGTCGTCATCAACGACGAAGCCCACCATGTTCACGACAAGAAGCTCGCTTGGAGCCAATCGCTGCTGGCGATTCACGACGCTTTGCCCAACGGCGTTGCGGCGTGGTTGGACTTCTCGGCAACGCCCAAGGACCAAAACGGCATGTACTTCCCCTGGACGGTGGTGGATTATCCCTTGGCGCAGGCCGTTGAAGATCGAATCGTGAAGGCGCCGCTGATCGTCACCAAGGAGGCGGACGATAAGCAACCGTTGGAAGATCCAGACGGCATCACCAAGGAGAACATCGCCGAAAAGTACAGCTATTGGCTGCAAGCCGCCGTGAAGCGCTGGAAGGCGCATTGGAAGGTGTACAAGCGCAAGCTCGGCATCCGGCCGGTGCTGTTCATCATGGCGGAGCGGAACAGCTACGCCGACGCCCTTGGCGAATGCCTGTGGCGGACTAAGGAGTTCGGCTTGCAACGCTCGGAGGTGCTGATCATCCACACGGACAAGGCCGGCGAGGTCACCAAAAAGGATCTGGAGGTTGCCCGGCAAGCGGCGCGGGACATTGACGACGCCAGCAGCAGGATCAAAGTCATCGTCAGCGTGATGATGCTGCGCGAGGGCTGGGACGTGCGCAACGTCTCGGTGGTCTTGGGGCTGCGCCCGTTCACGGCCAAGGCCGAGATATTGCCGGAGCAGGTGATCGGACGCGGGTTGCGGCTGATGGCCGGCGCAAGCCCCGACCGAACGCAAACCTTGGAAGTGCTGGGCACTCGCAATCTGCTGCAGGTGCTGCGTGAACAATTGGAGGCCGAGGGTGTTGGCGTGGCGAGCACGGATGCCAACCCGGCGCCGGCAGCCGTTATCGAGCCGATCCAGGAACGCTTGGATCACGACATCGCCGTGCCCATCACCAAGCCCAGCCTCAAGCGCGAGCTGCGCAAACTGGCCGATTTGGACATCCGATCTCTGAATGCCATCTACGATCAGCAGGAGCTTGATGAACCCTACCGCGTCCGCATGAAGATGGAATTCACAACCACCGAAACGGAGGTCCATCAGGAAGACATCGCTGGCGAACAGGTGCCGGCGCAAGAGTTGCTGACCAGCATCGTCAACATGGTCGCCGTGCAGGCCGGGTTACCGAACCGCTTTGCCGAGCTCTATCCAATCGTGCAACAGTACGTTCAACGCCGCTGCTTCGGAGGGGCCGTGGATCTGGAGGACGGCAACGTTCGATCCCACCTGTCGCGGCTGCCGATCCGCGAGGGCATCGCCAAGTATCTGGTGCGCGAAATTGCCGCACTCACAATAGAGCGTAGAGAACTGGCCTTTGAAAAGGTTGCGCACCAACTTTCCAAGACCAGGGCCTTCCACTGGCGGCGCAACCTGCCGCCGTTGCGAGCAGAGAAGACCGTATTCAACTATGTCGCCACCTACAACAACTTCGAGCGCCAGTTCGCGGAATTTCTGGACCGCGCCCCCGACATTCTGCGCTTCGCCGCGCTGGGCACCACGGAGCAGGGCGCTTCCGGCACCGCGTTCCGGGTGGACTATGTCAAGCCGAGCGGCGCCATCGGCTTCTACTACCCGGATTGGGTGGCGGTGCAGCGCGGTCCGGACGACCAGATCATCAACTGGGTGATCGAGACCAAGGGCCGTGCGTGGGAAGGCACGGAAGAGAAGGACGCCGCAATGGAGGATTGGTGCCGCCGGGTCAGCCAAGCCAAAGGCGTTGATTGGAAATACATTCGTGTGAACCAAGCTGAGTTCCAAGACGACTTCGCCAGCTTTCGCGCCATGGTCTTCAAGCTCGTCGCCGTAGAGATGTTCCGCAAGCGCGACGCTCGGGACGCAACCCTGTCTCACGAGGAGTTTATTCAGTGGCGGGACCAAGGGCGCCGTGAATGGCCATTGTAATCGATGCATCCATTGCGATCGCTTGGTGTCTGCGCGACCGTCCCGGAACGCCCTATGCCGATGCTGCCGTTGAGGAAGGCAGCGTTTCGGGCATAACCGTACCGAGCTTGTTCTGGCACGAGGTGCGCCATGTACTGCTTGTAGGGGAACGGCAAGGGCGTGTCGCAGTGGGTGGTATGGACGATCACGTCAAGGACCTCCGCAAACTCTTGATCGAAACGGATGGTGATCAGATCGACGGGCAAGTCGCCGCGCTGGCGCGTCATCACAACCTCAGCGGCTACGACGCAGCTTATCTGGAGACGACGATGCGGCGCCGCGCCAAACTCGCCACGCTGGACAAGAAGCTCGCAAGCGCAGCCGCGGATGAAGGCGTCGCCGCAAGCGAACCCGCGTGAGCTGCTAAGGGCTTAAGCCGGCTGCGACATAAGCGGTTGGTAGGGCGAGAACAAAGTCGAACTTTTTTGTTCGATAAAAGGAGAAGGTACCATGCCCAATGAATGCAGAGATCTCTTCATTGAAAGGCTTCGCTGCATTTTCAACTTGCACGAATCTTCGTGCCGCTCATTAGAAGATCACCTTGTGAACGATCTCACGGACCACCTCCAACCAGAAAATTGCAACACCATTCTTCTGACGGAATCACCGCACAAGTCGGAAGTGTACAGGCGCTACCCTCTGGCGGGGCAGGCTGGCGCAATCGTTGCAGGGGCGTTCGTTGGAACCATGGGTGAGATACTGGACTGCGAACGGTTTGATGACACTCCCTTAAAAATCTTCAGGCGAATGGGTGTCATGAATGTCAGCAGACTGCCCCTCCAAAGAAAGGCGTATAAGAATGTGGTAGGTACCCTGTGTGAAATAGACCGCAACCTAAAAGCTCTGCTGTGTAATTTGAAGAAAATGAGGAAGAATTTCGGGAGCAGTAAGCAGACGCCGTACTTCCACGCACGGAACCTTCGAGTCGTCGTCGTAGAGCGCGTCGTCCACGTCCGTCACCGTCCACGCGCTGCCCCATCTGTGCATCGGCGGGTTGGCGGTTTTGGCCGCCGAAGCCGCGTACTTCAGGGCCGCCGTCGGTTGCGTCGCCAGCCGCACCGTGAACATGTTCCCGTCGCCACCCTCGTCGGTCGAAATCGAGGTCTCCGACACCCTAAGCGCCGCTGCATCGTTGTCCGCGTTCGTCCCCGACCAGGAACAGAACATGTGGTCGACGCCATAAAGGACGCCATAAAGGACGATCTCAAGCGCCGTATTGAGGCGCTTAGGCGCCGGTGTCCAGATGTATGTTATGTTGCCTGCGGCAGTGTCGCCCGGAATTTCCTAACAACGACATGCCCGGACATACAAGCGGATTATGTTCCGCATCCCAGCAGGCCCGATGCGTGGTTCGGTGGTGGAACGCAGCAGGAAAAAGTGCGGGAGATCGTGGATAGATTCCGCTGCGCCGACACCAGCCCACCGGACTGATGGCTGATCCGCTCCCAAGCCTCGCGGCCCCGTCATCGCTCCACTCCGCCAAGGTCGCACTGGCAGGACCTGATTTCACCGATCTTGCCGCGGTGCTCTTTGATGAACGCTCTGTGACGACGGCCAGCCGCAACGCTCACCCGTCCCCCGGATGCTTCTCGCGGATGGTCTGCACGGAGCGCGTCACGAGTTCGCGGAGCACCGCCAAGTCGATGTCCGCCAAGCGCTTTATGTACAGGCAGGACTTGCCCAAGCTGTACCGGCCGAGCTTTTCAAGCAGCCCGCCGCATTCGCTGAACCCCGGCATGATGTAGAGCGTCAGCGCCTGTTTGCGGGGCGAGAAGCCGGTCTCGAAGAACTCCCCTTGGCACCCGCTTGCGTAGTTGTAGCGGTAGCGTCCGAAGCCGACGATGGAGGCGCCCCACATCTGCGCCGGCGCACCGGTGACTTCCGCCATCAGTGCGGCAACCGCTCTTGCGTCTTCGCGTTTTTCGGCGTCGGCAACGGCGTCAATGAAGTCCGCAACGCTGGCTTTCGTGGGTTTTGTCTTCAAGCCGCCTGCGCCTCCATCACCACCGCGACGGCCGCCGCACGGGCCAGGTCGGCGGCGTTCGGGGTTCCATCCTTGTTCAGCTTGACCTCATGGTAGGCGGCGTCTTGCGGGTACTCGGCCAAGTACGCCTTCAACAGTGCCTCAATGCGCTGCGGGTCGTCCAGAATGACGTCGGCCCGGTAGCGCCCTTCGGCGCCGCGAATGGTTAGCCTCACTTCCGCACCGCCCACTAGGTTGCGCCACCAGCGGGTGTGGCGGGAACTGAAGCAGCGCACCGTTTCGCCCTCCTGAACATAGCGCAACGGCGTGGTGCGGGAGCGGCCCGTGCGCCGGCCGACGAAGGTGATCAGCAGCAGGCTGCCGCTCGCCACGAAGTGCAGCGGGGAGCGCAGCAGCAAGGCCATCAGCGGGTTGATGAACTTGAACAAAGGTTCGGGAACTTTCATGGCGCATCCTGATCTTGCCTACGGACTAGAGGTGGGTCCGATCTAATGCATAGCTGGGCGACCATTTTTAACCCGCGCTCCACTGTGTGTGAGTGATCATCCATTCGGTCGCATCCATTGTCAAGCAGCCAGCTTCAAGCCGGCGCATTGACCATCCCTGAGCCGCTCATAGACCCGCGCAGGGCTGTCCCCACCCAAGGCCGCATGCGGACGCTCGTGATTGTAAAACTCGAACCAAGCGGCAATGACGCGATGCGCATCAAGGCCGCCGGACAATTCATGCAGATACACCGCCTCCTGCTTGAGCGAACGCCATGTACGCTCAATGAACCGATTGTCCATCCAACGCCCCTTGTCGTCCATTGGGACCTGCGCCCCGCAGGACTGCACGGCGCACACGAAGTCGGCACTGGTGAACTGGACGCCTTGATCCGTGTTGAACATCTCCGGCGCCCGTCCAGCCGTGCGCAAGGCGTCCTGCAGCGCCGCCACGCAGAACTCCGAACCCATTCCACCGGATAGCCGCCAAGAAAGAATGCGGCGCGTGGCCCAGTCCATCACCGCGACCAAGTGCAGAAAGCCGCCCTGCACGGGGATGTAGGTGATGTCGGCGCACCACACTTGATCCGCCCGGTCAATGCGTAGTCCCGGGAAACACCTTGTGGGACGGCGCTTTGACGCTGGTGGACGGCTTTGGAGCCACGGCGACCAGTCCCATGATCCGCATCAGCCGGCGCACCCTGTTACGCCCAGCACGGATGCCCTCCCGCCGTAGCGCGAAGACCATTTGCCTTGCGCCGTACATGGGCCGGGACAGGTGCAGTTCGTCCATGCGGCGCATGAGCGTCAGGTCTCGTTCCGGCATGCGCTTAGGCACCGTGTATGCGGAGCGGCGGCTGATGCCGAGCAGTCGGCATTGCTGGGCAATGCTCATGGGGCCGTTCCATTCGAGCCGGGCGTGGCGTTCAGCATGGCTCATCGCCCTGATGCTCGGCAAAAAAAAATCCCGCTCCATCGTGAGTTCGCCGATTTTGGCGTGGAGGTCCTTGATGAGCGCATCTTGGTTGGCTTCCGCCTTCGGCGTTGAGCCGAAGGCGTTCTTCATGTTCGCTTCGGCCAGCCGTCGCCAATCCCTGACCAGGGACGGGTCCACGCCGTGTCGTGCGGCGACGGCGTTCACTGTGTCCACGTCGCGCATGGCGTCCCTCGCCACCCTAGCCTTGAACTCTCTGGTGAAGGTTCTGCGTCCTCTTTTGTTGGCCATTTCCATGCCTCCTGAAGCATGGAGAACAGGTTAAGCCAATGTGCATAAAACCGAACCCACTTCTCTTTTGGAGGCTTGCCAGTAGGTTGCCAAGGCTTCGGCGGATTGAAGCCCAAGGCGGCTTACGGCGTTGCGTGGGGCGCTAGTCAAGGTCAAGCGCCTTGGTTGCGGCGAACCGAAGGCTTGGGCTGGCCGGCTACCTGCCTTCAATGGCAAAGCCCATTGTGGAAAGGTTGGTTAGATGCCCGGTGGGGCTTTCCAACAAGCTCATGCCCTCAACCGAATCGCCGGCGGTTATGAACAGTCGCCATTTGCCCGCGCCGTCGCCAAGGCTTCCGGTCAAGCCTTGCGTACCGCCTTCAAGGTCTTGCGCCGACAGGGTGCGGGCTTCGCCGGCGTTCAAGGTAAGTCGAACCGGCCCGGCGCTTGCGCCTTGGTCGTCAACGCCTTCGATTGAAACGCTCTCGGCGGACGCCCCAGTGTTCACAAGCCGAAGGCTGCTGACTTGGCTGCGGTTCTGCCCCGGATTGAAGGTGTAAGCCGCAAGCCGTTCTTCGCCATCCCTAGGCAGCACGTCGTGCATGGCGGTAAGGAACCCGTCGCCTGTGCGAACGAACGAAAGCACCCGAACGGCCAATTCGGTTTCAAAGGCCAGTCTCCAATCGCCTTGAGTCGGGCTTCCCACGCCCGCGTTGATGCCCTTGTTGGCGTTTCCGTTCTCAAGGTCGCCGGCGTTGAAGTGAAAGGCTTGGTTCGCGCCCAACCGAATTTCAATCGGGCTGGCGGCGTTCCCCGCATCGTCATACGCGAGAATGCGAACGCTGCCGGATTGGTTGGATTCGTTGATGATGCGAACGAAGCCTTGGCGCATTGAATCGGAGGCCGAAACCAACAATGGAAAGGTGCCGGCGGCAAGCTGCCTATCCCTATAGGCTGCGACTATGGGTGCCGCTGCGTTCAAGCTGCTCGCGGCGTCCGCGGGGCCGTCCGGCCCTCTTTCTGGGCTGCTTGCTTCCACGCCCATGGGGGCGGCGTCCTCGGCGTTCGGCGGGTAGGTTGCGCTTAGGTTGGAAAAGTAAGGCACCCGGCCCGCATACCTTTTTCCATGGTCCAAACACCTATCGTAGGTTGCCATGATTGTTCTCCAGCATTTCGCTTCATCCGGCCCAAAGGCCAGCTTGTTGACGTAGCCGTAGTGGTGCTCGCCGTCACCTTCTTCGTTCCCCCACAGATCATATCGGTCGTGCCTTAGCCCCATGTTGTGGCCTATTTCATGGGCAAAGATATAGTTCAGCAAACCAGGCCCATTGACAACGCTAAAAGCACCAATCAGGTCGGCTATCCCGCCTATCCTCAAATCGTCGGACCATGTGACAAGGCTAACCAAGTCTGCGCCCAAGTTGTCGCGCAGCTCATGCAGTTCATCCAAATGCCCGTCGTCTTTTGTCCTCAGGCGGCAGAGGTCAACGGACGACAAGTAGTCTTCTTCGAGTTCTCTTCGGCAAGCATCGGTCATGGCGTCAACAACATCGCCTTCCGCCGCCTCAACGTAGTCAACTTCCCTCGCTCCGACCAGCCTAAGCCGCACCCTTGTTGCCCCGCTGCGGGCGTATGCGCCGTTCGTCCAGTCAACGGAATGCTGCGCTGCCATGCGCATGATGGCGGCGGCGGTTTTTCTCGGCACGGTGGCGCCAAGGGTCGCCTTTGCTTTCGGCGTGTACGCCACCAGCACGTCCACCTCGCCCACGCCGTCCGTGGGCGTTGCCGTGTGCGTTGACGGCGCCCGCTTTGCCGCTCCCAAGTCGGGGGGAACAACAACCGGCTCGGATAGATGGGGCTTCGGCGCATCCGGGTCGTTCTTCAGCAGCACATGAACGCCGTCCCCAAGGGGCAGGATTTCGTAGCTGGCGTCAGGCGTCCATACGGTGCCCATGATGCCTTGCGGCCCTTGCGTGAGCGTTACCGCGCTGTTCGGATCGTCTTCCAGACGCCCGGACAGCGAATGCCCCACCAGCGTAGCGGCGGCACTCTCCACGCTCAACACTAGGCGCATGGCGGGGCCAAAGTTCATCAACAACTCCGCCTCTCCGCTCTCCGCAACTTCGCGCACGGCATCCAAAAGACGCTGCGGGTTGTGGCGCACCATGCGGGGCTGCGCATCAAAGTTCGGGTTGCCTCCCCCGCCGGGGCGGGCGAAGGGGGGCGCATACAAACTCGCCTCGTGGTCTGCAATCGGCGTGAACAGGCCATCCGCGCCCAAGGCCGGCGCTGACGCCGAAGTCAGCATGGCTGCGCCAACAAGCACCTGTCCTTCTTTGGCGACGCCGGGCGTGGAAAGGTTGGAAATATGCCCGGAAGCACTATCCAACAAGCTCATGCCCACAACCGAATCGCCGGCGGTTATGAACAACCGCCATTTGCCCGCGCCGTCGCCAAGCCTGCCGGCCAAGCCTTGCGCACCACCTTCAAGGTCTTGCGCCGACAAGGTGCGGGCTTCGCCGGCGTTCAACGTAAGGCGAACCGGCCCGGCGAATTCGCCTTGGTCGTCAACGCCTTCGATTGAAACGCTCTCGGCGTCCGCCCCAGTGTTCGCCAAGCGAAGCCTGCTAATCCTGCTTGTGTTGCTGGCGGGGTTGAAGGTCAAAGCCGCAAGCCTGCCCTGGGCGTCCCTGGGCAGCACGTCATGCATGGCCGTCAGGAACCCGTCGTTTGTGCGAACATAGTAAAGCAACCCTAGGCGCCAATCCTGTGAAACTTCCAATCGCCAATCGCCTTGTGCGGGGCTTCCTATGCCTTCGTCAATGCCCTTGCCGGCGTTTCCGTTCTCAAGGTCGCCGGCGTTGAAGTGAAAGGCTTGGTTCGCGCCCAACCGAATTGCTATCGGTTCGGCGGCGGTTCCCGCATCGTCGTATGCAGCAATGCGAACACGGCCGGTTTCGTAGAAATCGTTGATGATGCGAACAAAGCTCTGCCGCATTGGATCGGATGCGGACACAAACAAAGGAATTTGGTTGTTGAAGGTGGTTTGGGAAAGGTCGTGCCCGCCCAACCTCAACTCAACATCGCTAGGAAGCCGGGCAAACAACGGGTCATGCGCGGTCAATCCCACAAGGTCGTTAAATGCCAAGTCAAGGTATTCCAAGCTGGCAAGTCTGTCGAACACGCCGGCGGGCAACTCCGTCAACTGGTTGTTGTCCAAGTAAAGCCGTCGCAAACTGGTCAATCTGTCGAACACGCCATCCGGCAACTCCGTCAACTGGTTTTGAGACAAGCCTAGTTCTAGCAGCCCGGTCAAGCCGTCGAACACGCCGGCAGGCAAGGTGGCCAAATGGCTGCCGCTCAAGTACAGAGTTTGCAGCTTGGTCAAGCCGTCGAACGCGCCGGCAGGCAACTCCGTCAACTGGTTGTCCGCCAAGCGAAGGGTTTGCAGTTCGGTCAGACTGTCGAACACGCCGGCAGGCAGCGAACACACGAACGCGCCGGCAGGCAGCGAACACAACTTGCCCCACAAGACAAGCCCTTGCAGGCTGGTCAAGCCGTCGAAGTCGCCTGCCTTCAAGAATTGTTTTACATTAGGGTTCAGATTTGCAATAGGGTTCAGATTTACAACGCTCGCCAATTCTTGGGAACCCACGGCGGCGCAGTCGTCCACTTCAAGCGCTTCCATGATTGCGTCACGCACTTGCGGCGTTCTATCGCAAATGTTCGCATGGCCGAACGCGGGCAGCATGGCGAATGCTAGCAGCATGAACGCCATCGGTTGACTGTTAAAAGTCTGCGCCGACAGCGGCTTTTCCATTTTCTTCGCATTCCCCGAAGTTGGAAAAATCATAGACCACACTTATTACGTTGGCTTGTACGATAATCCCAATTTCGTCAATCCCTTTTGGCAAGTCAACGGCATGGTAGCCTCTCTTGCGTAACGCGCTTGGAATAGGCCCCACCTTCCATTGTGTTGCTAGTTGGCGTTCACCGCGTTTAACCGCCATTAGCCAATCCCCCTGTCTTTTCCATATGGAATTTGGCAGCAGACGATCAGTTGTGCCGGAAGGTTTCCCGTATTTGCGCTCCACATAACCGACCAATTCCCTGAACTTTGCTTTATGCAGCGTCCCGTAGTTGTCGGGCGAGTTGATGCGAACTTGACCCGACAACCTGCAAATTCCCGTGGCCGGCGTCCACCACACACCAAGCGGGTCAAACAAGGCGTGATCGACACTCGAAACAGAAACGCCAGCAACTTGCTCTACGGGTTCTTGCTCTACGGCCTGCCCCATGCAGTAGCCGAATGCGCATGGCTTTGCTTCGTCGGCGAACGCCGGCAGCATGGCGAACGCTGGCAGCATGAACGCCAGTAGCGTTTTCATTGTCAATCTCCGTTGGTTGATGGCGCAGCCATCAAACCGAAACCTAATCGGAAGATACGCCCGGCAAGTTTGGGCACTGCGGGTTGGATGGCAAGGTGAACTCAAAATCATCATGGGCCGTGTTCAAGCCCCACCATTCGCCATCATCATGCGCATAGCCTACGCCGAAGCGCAAGTTCAACCAAGCGGGAACGGTCTCGTCGCTTCGTCTAACAAACAATGGGCCGTAAAAAACGCACCAATCTTTCCCCTCTTGCGTTCTCTCTTGCCATTGGCCATCCGCGCCGTCGTAGCCGGGGTCGTCAGCGTTGGGGCAAGCGCCATTTCCCTTTTCGTGCCATTCCAAGGAAAACCGAGTGTAACCGTCGGGGTCTTGGTAGTTGTCATACCTATCCCAAGACACTTCAACGCAAATCCAATCGCCCACAATCTCGGTCTTGGTGGGGGGAACCTGTCTGACTTAGGCAAAGGCTTCGCCTACGGTCAACAAAGCGCCCAACGCCATCAAAGACAGCAAAGCAGGATTGCGCATAAGAAATCTCCGTTGGTTGAATGCGGCCGGGCCGTCCCCTAGGCACGGGTTCCCGTCAACTTGGCGTCGCCGAACGCGCCGAGCTTGACGTTGCCGCTGATTTCGTCGCCCTTGACGGTGGCGGAGAACTCCAGGGTCATGGCCATGGGGGTGGTGATGTCCGCCTTCCAAGCCAGCGAGTTGCCGTTCACCGTGCCGTCCTTGATTTCGATCTCGCCGTGGTTGCCGATTAGCTTGCCTGTCAGCACGTTGCCGTCCGTATTCAGCAGCAACGTGTTGCCCTGCAGCGCCCCATCGGGCGTTTCCGTGAGGGTGTTCCATTTGGTGAAATTCTTCTTCTTCTTTCCCTTTTTCTTCTTCTTTTTCTTCTCTTTTTTGGGTGACTTCCCGGGAATCTGCGATGGCGCTTCGCCTAGTTCTCCAGCTTCCAAAGCAACGCGCAGATAAGCAACAAGAAGAGTTGCGGGAACGGTGATCCGATATGCGGGGCCGGCGACAAGGTCCACAACGTCCTTGACCAACCAAGCGGTAAGTATCACGTTAAGCCCCGGTATGACTTTTCCCAAGCTACGGGTCAACATGGTGTTCCACGCAAAAGGCAATCCTCTGCCAAACAAGTTTCTTGCAACGGTATTGGCCACCTTAAGGGCTATTGGGTATGGTGCGAACCCGGCGCGCTTGAAGGTGGTTCGCATGGCAAGTAAAACCGCATCGCGTTTGTAGCTGGTTGGTTCGATGTCAAGGTCTTCACAAAACGCCTTCAGGTCGCCTTCAGGCATTTTCAGAATGCCGTCCTCCAGCATCTTCTCCATAAGGCATTTTTCAAGGTACGGAACGCTGGAATTCTTGTTGTAGTTCACTTTCTGCCTTTTGCAAACATCAAGCAGAATCTCCCGGTAAAGCACTCCTTCGCCGCCCCTTGCAGTGGACGCGAAGGAGTTGCCGCCGAAGAGCTGCAACTCTTCTGCGATCAACTCCCAGTATTGATGATGGTCGGGGTTGTGTTTCTTGTACTCGTAACTCAGCGTCAACATCTCCGCCCAACGGGACTTCCCATCCTTCGGGTCCTTGATCATGAGCTGCACTAGGGGATCAAGGTGTTCGCTGGGCACCTTTTCCAAGAAAGCCAAATCCGCGTCTTGTCGGTACATGGTCGCGCAACTCCATAGTGGTTGTGATTCGGGCATTTGACCATGCGGCTTGCCCCGAAAAGTGGAGATATTGTGGAGATTGCTGCTGTTGGTTGCGGGGGTCAATTCGCCTTCGCAGTGCGTACACGGCCCTAGATGGCCCTGTCGCGCCGCGTGGCGTTCGCTAAGGCTAGGCAGTAGGCAGCCCTAGGTTCAAGCCGGAAAAAACCGCTGGCGAAGCCGTGGGGCTGGCAGGCAAAAAAAAGGGCGCATGGTGCGCCCCCCATGAAATCAACGTACCCGCTAACGGGTCAGATAATCGGCCCATGCCTGCATCAACGGGCGGCGTTGCTCCAAAAGGTCGGTTCGGTTGTAGGCGGCTTCGGTTGCGTTGCGAACCTTATGCGCCAAGGCTCTCTCCAGCAGGTCATGCGAGTAGCCTTGTTCCGAACCCCAATCCCGAAAGCTGCTGCGAAACCCGTGGTTGGTTGCCTCAATCCCCAAGGGTTCGCGCAAGCGGTCTTTGCCGAAGCGATTCTCGGCGACGGGCTTGCCGGCAACAACAAACACAATGTCGCCATCATGCAGCTTGCGGGCTTGCTTCAAGACGGCGATTGCGCGGTCAGAGAGAGGCACTCGGTGGGGTTCGCCCATTTTCATGCCCTCGCCCGGTACGCTCCACACCTTGGCGTCAAGGTCAATGTCGCTCCACTTCGCGTTGCGGGCGTTGCCCAACCGAACGGCGGTCAACACCATGAATTCAAAGGCGAACTTGACCGGCTCAACAACGAAGTTCGCGCCGCGCACCTTGGCCACGGCTTTGGCCACGTCGCCATTGTGCAGTGCGGCATGGTGCTTGCCTTGGGCTTGACCCTTGGGGATGGCGGCCATGATGTCGTCCATGGGGTTGTCGCGCCTGTAGCCATGCGCCCTTGCCCAGGCGAACACCTTGCGGATTCTGTCGCGCATTTGCTCGCCGGTGCGCCGCTTGGTTGCGAACAGAGGCTCAAGGATGGCTAGAAGCTGCCAAGGCTCAATCACGCTCACGGGGAAGCTGGCTATGGGCTGGCAGTAGGTCGCCATGCCGCTTCGCCAAGCCCGTTCGGTTTTGGCGCCGTCCTTGTAGCCCGGTAGCCCGGCGCATGGCGGGCTATCACCTTGTCGGCGGCCTCGGCGAAGGTGGGCGCCTTAGCCATGCGCCGTTGCCGCAAGGCCGCCATGCGCGGATTCTCGCCCGCCTTGGCCAAGGCGTGGTTGCGTTCGGCGGCTTTGCGGGCGTCTTCCAGCTTGACCTTGCGGGCGTTGCCCAAGCCTAGGTTGTGCGGGCGGCCGCCGAAGAAAAGCCTTTGGCGGAATTTCTTCGCGCCGGTCGGCGAGACCACAAGGTGCAGGCCGTGGCCGCCGCGGCCGTCGCCGAAGCTGCCGGGCTTGGCTTGGGCGTTGACGAATGATTGAGTGAGCTTAGGCATGGCGGCGGGCGCTGGGAAAGCGGATGCCTTGGGCTTGTGCTATCGCGTCTCGATATGCGATATGCTAGGGGCATGATTCGGAGTTTCCGCTGCAAGGATACGAAGCGGCTTGCCGCCGGCCATCGGGTCAGGCGCTTCATCGCCATTGAGCGCGTCGCTCAGCGCAAGCTGGCCCAACTGGAAGCCGCCGCCACACTGGGCTTTCTAAGGGCGCCTCCGGGCAATCGGCTCGAAGCGCTCAAGGGAAACCGAAGCGGCACCTACAGCATCCGGATCAACGATCAATGGCGGCTGTGCTTCCGCTTTGAGGACGGAAACGCCTATGACGCAGAAATTGTTAACTATCATCGTTGAAGGAGCGATGCCATGAATCTACTGGCCCCAGTTCACCCCGGCGAAGTGCTTGAGCAAGACTTTATGAAGCCCAATCGGCTGTCCAACACCGCGTTGGCTAGGGCGATTGGCGTGGCGCCGGCTCGGATCAATGAAATCGTGCGCGGCCGTCGCGGCATTACCGCTGGAACGGCTTTGCGATTGGCGCGGTACTTCAACACTGACGCACAGAGCTGGATGAACCTTCAGAGTCAGTATGAACTCACACTTGCGGCCCGGGCGGCAGACAATGCGGTCGCGAACCACAGTGAACAGGGAGATGAAATGATGCCAGATCAAAACGAATGTGAGCCAACGTGCGGCAGGACAATCACGGGGGCATGGAGAGAACTGCTTGGATGTGACTATGTTGATGAATGGATGGGGCGGGCTGACTGTCTCTACGAAAACCAAGGAAATAACATATTTCCACCTCGTGAGTGTGTTTTCAGGGCGTTTGCCGAGTGTCCGTTAGATTGCCTCAAGGTGGTGATTCTAGGCGATCAGCCGTATAAAAACAATCATGCGGATGGGCTGGCATTTTCCACAGCACAAGAGGGAGCCGTGCCACCGTCTCTTTGGATTATTTTCAGTGAGATACTTCGTGATATTTGCCCCGATGTCTGCCATGAAAATGGGGACCTGAGTAGGTGGGCACGGCAAGGTGTGCTATTGCTCAACTCGTGGCTTACCACAGGGCAAAACAGAGGCAGTATCAGATGGGGAGACTTTACTAAGGGAGTAATTAGTAGGATATCTGCGCGAAGGAATCCCATCGTTTTTATGCTTTGGGGAGCGAAAGCTATAGAGAAGGAAAGACACATAAATAACGCAAACGGGCGACACCTAATCCTCAAATCATCCCATCCGTCACCGAAGGGTGCCTTCTGGGGGGGAGTGCCGTTTGCAGATTGCCGGCACTTTAGCCAAGCAAATGAACATCTTGGGGAAAATCGTGCGGTGAATTGGAGGTAGTCGCCCGGATGCTTCTTTCGGATGGCCTGCACGGAGCGCGTCACGAATTCGCGGAGCACCGCCAAGTCGATGTCCGCCAAGCACTTTATGTACAGGCAAGACTTGCCCAAGCTGTGCCGGCCGAGTTTTTCGAGCAACCCGCCGCATTCGCCATCGGTTCGCAGCAACCAAGGCGCTTGATCTTGCTTTGCGCCATACGCTCGCCGCAAGCGCCGTGAGTTTCCACGGCGCACAACCCTAGCCAGACTGCCGCCAAGCCGCAGCAACGCCTTGGTTGCGCAGGCAATCTTGTGTCAAGTAGTTGGCAGGACAATCGAACCCGCCTAGAAGCGCCCCAGAATCGCCACACAAGCCGCCAGCCTGCAAGCCCTACTTAGGGCCGCCGTCGCCTTGGCTTCGCGCCCCACTGCGCCTTGTGGCGCATTCAAGCGCCCTGCCGACTAACAATCGGAAGATGGAGCCGCGGTGGTTGCCGCCACCGCTCTTGGCGCTGCCGCGATGCTGTGAAAGCCGTGCTCACAGGGTTGTTCCAAGCATAAGTCCGCGGCCGGCAGCTTGGCGCCCCTTGGGGACTGGATAACTGTAGCGAACCCAACTGCGGTCTGCTAAGATTCGCGTCCTTCCACTTAGCTGCCTGGGTGGCGAAATCGGTAGACGCGCCAGACTCAAAATCTGGTTTGGGTAACCAAGTGAGAGTTCGAGTCTCTCCCCAGGCACCATTTCCGCTAATCCACTAACCCCCCAATCCAACCCCCTGACAGTTGGCTGTGCCGCCAACGGCGCGGCGGCCATCCGCCCGTCGAGGTGAGCGGAAGTCAGCCCAATAGCTCGTTCGCTCGGTTGATCAGCGAGGTCATGGACAGGGACGTTTCCTCCCAAGTGGGGTCAACCCGCTTGCCGCGACGGTGCAGGCTTAGGTTGAAGCCGCTGATGATGGCGAATTTGTAGGCAGCTAGGGCGCGGAACCAGTTGACCTTTGGTGCCGGCGCACCGCAGGCCTCATTGTAGAGGGTGGTGAGCGTCGGCGGGTCCAGGAACATGGGGGAGCGGGCGCGTTGGCCGGACCAAGCAGCCGGGTCGCTGAAGGTCAGGATCCAACCGAGATCGTTCAGGGTTGCGCCAATGCCGGTAAGCTCCCAATCGATGACCGCAAGCAGCTTGGGTTCGTCCTGACGGCAAAATAGATTGGCGGTTTGGAAGTCCCCGTGGAAGACGCCCACCGGGGCATCGGCCGGGACGTTGTCCAGCAGCTTTTGCCGCACCGCCGGCGCATCCTGCAAACGGCTTGGTTCGGCAGCCCGCTCGTAGAAGCGGTCCCAACGCCGCACGTCTTCGGCGCAGGGCAGCGGGTTGCCCAAATAGGGGACCGCCCCGGCATCCACTCCATGCACTCCGGCCAAGGCTTGCATGGCTTGGCGGCCAAGGTCCAGCAATTGGCTGTCGCTGAGCTTGGCGCCCCAGTCCTCCGGACCGATGCGCAGCACGTCCCCTTGCAGCCAGGGCACCACGAAGTACGGGCAGCCGAACCACTGCAGGTCGTCCCCGCACCACTGCACCGAACAATGCGGCACGTCGGTGCCGTCCAAGGCGTTCAGCACCGCCACTTGGCGCAGCACGTCGGCGGTGCCGCGCCAGTTCACGTTGGGCGGCGGCAGGCGAATGAACCAGGACTGCACCTCGCCTCCGCGCCGCACTCTGAAGCCGTAGGCGAAGCCGGCGTGGCCGGGCATCCGCACCAAGTCGAACACCTGGGCGCCGGCGCCGTATTTGTCCTCGCAGAAGGGCTGCAAGCGTTTTTCCAGCTCGTCAAGCTCCATCCCGCCGCTCCTATGGCGCCGCCGGTTGGAATGGCCGCACGGATCGCATCAGCCTACACCGGCGCCGGCCCGGGGAACTGCTCGCGCAGCACCCGCTTGAGAATCTTGCCGCTGGGGTTGCGCGGTATCTCCTCCACAAACACGGCCATTTTCGGCCGCTTGTAGCCGGCCATCTTGCCGACGCAGTAATTCAGCACTTCCGCTTCGGCCAGGCTTGG
This sequence comes from Candidatus Azophilus sp., assembly GCA_965200465.1. Lineage (GTDB taxonomy): Bacteria > Pseudomonadota > Gammaproteobacteria > Pseudomonadales > Azotimanducaceae > Azophilus. Next base: position 2,589,796 of record OZ241358.1, read on the forward strand.
GTTCCTGCGCACCACCACGGCTAGGGGGCTTTCGCCCCACTTTTCGCTGGGCGCCCCGATGACCGCCGCCTCCACGATGTCTGGATGGGTCATCAGAACCCCCTCTATTTCCGCCGGATAGACGTTTTCCCCGCCGGAGATGATCATGTCCTTGATGCGGTCCTGAATGGAGACGAAGCCCCCCTCGTCCATGGTCGCCACGTCGCCAGTGCGCAGCCAGCCATCGACGATGGCTTCGGCGGTCGCCTTCGGTTGGTTCCAGTACTCGCGCATGATGTGGGGGCCGGCGATCAGAACTTCGCCCGGCTCGCCCGGGGCGCAGTCCGCGCCGGCCTCGTTGACCACCCGCACGGAGGTGTGGAAGAACGCCTTGCCGGTGGAGTCCGGCCTGACCAGGGCGTTTTCCGAGTCCATCAGGCAGGCGGGACCGCAGGTTTCGGTAAGGCCATAGACTTGCAGCACGCCAATGCCGAATTCGGCGTACTGCTTGATGAGCGCCACGGGCACGGGGGCGGCGCCGGTCATGATCCAGCGCACCGAGGAGCAGTCGAAGCGCTGGAAGTTCGGAACCTGAAGCATGAAGTTCATCATGGCCGGCACCATCAACCCTATGGTCACGCGCTCCTGCTCGATGAGTTCCCAAGCCCGCACCGGGTCAAAGGTGCGCATCACCACGGAGGCGGCGCCGCGATAGACGTTGAGGGCCACCGGCGTGAGGGCGCCGACGTGGAACATGGGCAATGCGCCTAGGTAGCGGTCGCCTTCTCGGTAGTAGGCGTTGGCGGCGATGGTGAGGATCGCCCAGATGGACGTGTTGTGGGTGTGTACCACCCCCTTGGGCAAGCCGGTGGTGCCGGAGGTGTACATGATGTACAGCATGTCGTCGCCTTCGGCCCCTATCGACGGCTCGTCCGCTTCGGCGGCGTCCCGGAACGCTTCGTAGCTGGCGGCGAAATAGGCGATTTCCCCTTCTCCCTCCGCTTGCAGCCAAGTCTTGACGTCCGTCTTGTCGCCGCGGCTGTGCAGTTCGGCCACGGCGTCGATGAATTCTTCGCTGTAGATGAGGAGCGTGGCGCCGCTGTCCTTCAAGATGAACTCGAGTTCGTCCGCCACCAGCCGCCAGTTCAGCGGCACCACCACGGCGCCGACCTTGGCCAGCGCGAAATAGGCTTCCACGAACTCCGCACTGTTCATCAGCAGCAAGGCCACCCGCTCGCCCTTGCTGACGCCGTGCGCCAAGAGGGCGTTCGCCGTTCGGTTGCAGCGCTGGTTCAGCTCATGGAACGACAGCCGCGCACCGTTCGGGCGGCTATCGACGTAGCCGTCGCGATGCGGGGTGTGGAAGGCTCGTTTGGTCAACAACAGGCCCAAGTTGTTCTGCATGGCTCCTCCGTTCTTTCGGCTTCTTCGCCTAGCTGCGGCTAAGCTGGGCATTGTCCAAAAAACTGGGCGAATGAAAACCCTTGTCTTGCACACGCCCCGGAATAAGGATCGCCCAGCCCGCCGCCGGAGGCCCCTAGGAGCGCGGACGCCCAGCCCGCCGCCGGCGGCCCGCGTTCCTAGGCATCAAGCCTGCGTAGGTGCCGCACCATGCTATCGCCGCAAAAAAACCTGCACGGGGCGCCTTGCAACGCGCTGCAACGATTCCTTCAAGCGGGGATTGGGGAGGGATCACAGAGATGTGCGGGTGGGCGGGTGGACAAGGGCTCCACAGCCTGTACAATCGAAGAAGTGTTGTACTGTTCAGAGCAGTTGGAAAAAATGGAAGGAAAATGGAATCCGCCGACGACCTGTACCGCATAGGCACGGTCGCCAATCTCACCGGCGTGGCGGTGGAGCGCCTGCGCGCCTGGGAGCGGCGCTACGGGTTTGCGCCGGCGCATCGGGACGGACGCACCCGCTTCTACAGCGGCGAGCAGTTGCAGCGGCTCAAGCGCATCAAGCACTTGATCGATCAAGGCCATCCGATTTCCAGCTTGGCCAGCCTCTCGGACGAACAGCTTCGGGTGCGGCTGCAGCAGTCCGGCGCGGCGCCCAAGTTGCCGCCAAGGGTTGGGTTGGTCGGTCTCGGCGTGGTTCGGTTGGCGCAACGGCAGCAGGAGGGCACGGCGCTGGAGGTGGCCGCCAGTTGGCTGAACATGGAGGAGTTCGCAGCCGCCGCCGAGGCGGCCCCGGCGCTGGACGCGCTAGTAGTCGAAGTTCCGGCTCTTACCATGCAGCCTATTGAATTCATTAAGGAAAAATTTCCCCGCACACGCATCCTGGTGGTCTATCAATACGCTGCGGAAAAGTACCTGCGGCGGGCGGCGGACCTGGGCGCGGACATCTTCGCATGGCCGGTGCGGTGGCCGGAAATTGAACGGGCTTGCAGCGCCGCGCCGCCGGCCGCCGCCGGCTTGGTCAAACGGCGCTTTGCGGATGCGGAGCTGGCCGCCATCGCCACCGCCAGCAGCGACCCAAGCGGCTGCCCGGAGCACTTGGTGGAGCTCATCTGCAAATTGAACGCCTTTGCCGACTACATGCACAGTTGCCTGTCGGCGGATGAAGCCACGGCGGCCGCCGCAGCGCTGCACAGCCGCGCCCAAGAGGAGGCCAGCCAAGCCCGCGCTAGGCTTGAAGCGGCGTTGGAAGCCTTTTGCGGGTCATCGCTGCTGCCGTAACAATATCTATACAAAACCGTAACAAAAAATTGCAAAAAAGACTTGACAACCCTTTTTGTACTGTACAAAGTGACCCGCAATTAGGGTTTGAGGCGTGCTGCAGCTCCCAAGCAGTCCTCCGTTCAACTGTCCTTCCCCCATGAGTGGAGCTGCTTTCAGCGGTCAAACGGCCGCTGACACGCCTTTTTTCCCCGCCCCCCGTCTCTGCATTCCTCCCAGGCGCCCATGATGCGCGAGCGGCCGGCTTCCCGTCGTTCGCCTTGCGGACACAACGGCCTTGGGCGCAACAAGCGCCTGGCCAGCAAGCTGCGGGGCGTTCAGCTAAGCAAGCCGAGCGCTGCTTGCGCCCGAACGCGAACGGTTTCCCGGTAGGCGTCCAGGTCCAGGTCACGATTGCTGCCCATGGCGCCTGTCAGGTAGCGTTTGTACACCCCCTGCCCAATGGCGGCCAAGCGCCAATGGGAGAAGGCGCGGTAGTAGTTGATGTTCGCCAGGCTGCGCTTGGTGCGCTCCTCATACCAAGCGCTGATGGCTTGGCGGGAGGGGAAGCCGCCAGCGGCGGTTGGCGGCAGTTCGGCGGCGCCGGTCGGCGGCGCCTCCTCCCCCGGTGCAACCCAGGAGTTCAGCAGGTAGCCCAGATCCGCCAGCGGATCGCCCAGTGTGCAGAGTTCCCAGTCCAGCACCGCCTGAATTTTCCCTTCGCCGACGATCATGTTGCCTAGCCGATAGTCGCCATGAACGATGGCGGCGCCGACTTGCTCCGGCATGGTCTGCGCCAGAATGCGCGAAGTCTCCTCCATTTCCGGGATTTCATGGGTCTTGGACGCCTCCCACTGCCGGTTCCAGCGCTTTAGTTGCCTAGCTAGGTACGCCTCCTTGCGGCCAAGGTCGCCAAGGCCCACGGCGTCCGGGTCAACCGCATGCAGTTGGGCGAGCACCTTGATGACCTGCATGCCGATGCTTCGGCGTTGGGCAGCGGGGACGGCTTCCGCGGCCTCCGCGTCGTGCAGCACGTCCCCGGCCACATAGCCCATAACGTAAAAGGGCGCCCCGTTGACCTGTGCGTCCCGGCACAATCCCATGATCGGGGGCACCGGCACCTTGGAGCCTTGCAGCGCATGGACGATGCGATGCTCGCGCCCCATGTCATGGGCGCTTTCCAGCACGTTGCCGAGCGGCGGGCGGCGCAGCACATAGGCGGCCCCGGACCGATCAACGAAGCGGTAGGTCAGGTTGGAGTGCCCGCCGGCGATCAGGGAAAACTCCAGCGGCGGCTTAAGCCCCGGAATCAGATCAGCCAGCCAAGCGGTGACTGCGTCTTCCTGCACACCCTCCAAGTTGGGTTCTCCCGCTCTGCTTAGTCCCCACGCATCGGCTTGGAACGGCCGGCGGCTGGGTTCAATAGGTTGGGTTTGCAGCCGGGGCCGGGGCAGCGCTAGGCGGGGACAGGCGCCCCTCGATTCGCCCCAAACGGTTGTTGATTTGCACCCGGTGCGTGTCCATGGCGGCGACGGCCTGTTCGTTCTCCTGCACGCGGCTGCCTAGGGCGGCAACCGTCTGGGTGGCGCCGTTGACTCGGTCCACCACATCCCGCTGGCTGCGCAGAACTTGTTGAAGCTGCAACTCAATGCTGGCGAGTTGATCGATCAACGTCTGCTGTTGGGAGAACGCCTGCTCGTGGCGGTCCACGGCGCTCTTCATGGATTGGTTGACGCTTTGCAGTTGGCCGATGGTGGACTTTTGCGTTTGCAGCAGCTTTTGGTTTTCTTGAATCCAGCCCTTGTTGCGTTCGTTGGACACCGCCCACAGCTTGCGGATTTCGGCCTCCCAAAAGTCGATCTGCTCGTCGGTTTCGGCGCCGGTTTCGGTGATGACTTGGTCGGTCATGCGCAGGCGCTCCTCCAGCGCCCGCAGGCGGCGATTGGCGTTCTCGGCCCTGTCTTGCTCGGCGAGCAGCAGTTGATGCTGATTGGCGATGAACCAGCCGGCGACGCCTAGGCCGGTGACCATGATGACGAGCAACAGGTTGATTAGAACCAGCTTGCCGCCGGACGGGCCGCCGCCGGGCCGCTTGCGGCCGCCGGAGCGGATGCGGACGTCATCTGGCTCGGCGGAAATGCTGGGCGTTCCCGGATGTTCCGACATCGGTTTGTCCTCTAACAGCCAAGCGCTGCATTATAAGGCAGGCCGCCCAGTGTGGGCAGGGCTGCCTGATGGCCAAATGTCCGGAAGCTCGGTGATCCCGCACACGCTCTTCCATCGCGTTGCCGGAATGTTAGGATGCGCCGTTGCGGCGGCGAGCGCCGGCGCAGCTCGTTTCGTCAACCTAGGCCTGACCCTATGCAAATGCCGGAAGCCGTCACCGCCTGCGCCCTCATCATCGGCAATGAAATCCTGTCCGGGCGCACGCCGGACGCCAATTTGAACCACTTGGCCCTTACCCTCGGCGGCTGGGGCATTCAGTTGCGGGAGGCGCGGGTGGTGCCGGACGTGGAGGCGGAGATCGTGGCGGCGCTGAACGAATGCCGGCGGCGCTTCAACTACGTCTTCACCACCGGCGGCATCGGCCCCACCCACGACGACATCACCGCCGAGTGCATCGCCAAGGCGTTCGGCGTTCCCCTTGTCATCAGCCCGGAGATCGCGGAGCGCATCCGCCGCCGGCCGGTGCCGCCGGAAGTGATGGAAGCCCGCATGCTCATGGCGCGCATCCCCGAAGGGGCGGAGTTGGTGGACAACGGCACCGGCGGCCCGCAAGGCTTCAAGATGGACAACGTGATCGTCATGGCCGGCATTCCGGCGGTCATGCGGGCGATGCTCGCCACCTTGGAGGGCAAGCTGGACGCCGGGCCGATCATCCACTCCCGCTCCGTCACCGCCTACTTGGGCGAAAGCCAGATCGCCAAGAAGCTTGGCGCGGTGCAGGAGCGCTACCCAGACATCGACCTCGGCAGCTACCCGTTCTTCCGGGATGATCGCTACGGCACCAGCTTGGTGATGCGCGGCGCGGATGTCGGTCGGTTGGAGCAGATGCTTGAGGAAGTCTGCCAAGTGATCGTTGACGCGGGGGAGGCGCCCCATCGATGCGAGAATCGCTAGAGGGCATGGCGGAAATTTCCAGAACCGCGCCGGAACCAAAGGTTGCCGGCTGGCGGGCTTGCATTTAAGGAGTCGCCGCGATGCAGGTGGCGGGCAGGAAGGCATTGGTGTTTGGCGGCACCTCGGGCATCGGCTTGGCGGCGGCGCGGCGTTTGGCGGCGGCCGGCGCCCGGGTTGTGGCCTTAAGCCGCAGCCCGGACAAGGGCGCCGGCGAATTGCCGGAGTCCGTGCAGTTGGCAAGGGCGGACGTGCTGGACCGAGACGGCTTGGCGGCGCTGTTCGCCCGCCATGCGCCCTTCGACGTTCTGGTGAACGCCGCCACCGGCGGGGAGCGGGCGCTGGGGCCGTTTCTGGAGATGGACCTGGACGGTTTCCAAGGCTCCTTCCGCAAGCTCTGGGGCTACGCCAACAGCGTACGCCTAGGCGCCGCCCACATGAGCGACGACGGCGCCATCGTGCTGGTGAGCGGCTATCCCGCCCGCCGCCCAACCCCGGGCAGCATAGCGCTTTCCACCGTGGGCAACGCGGTGGAGGGCTTCGTGCGCGCCGTCGCCGCGGAACTGGCGCCGCGGCGCATCAACGCGGTGTGCCCCGGCTTGATCGACACGCCCATGTTCCCCATGCAGGATGCCGAGGCGAGGGCGGAGCGCTTCGCCAAGGCCACGGCTAAGCATCTGATCCCCCGAATAGGGCGGGCGGACGAAGTGGCGGACGGCATTTTGTTCGTCATCAACAACGATTTCGTCACCGGCACCACCTTGGACGTCGATGGCGGCGCCTTGCTGGCCTCCCCGTGGTAGGATTCGCCCATGAGGAATTCATCTGCTTCCCGGACGCTTGCGGGCGGCCTCACCGCTGAGGAGATGCGTCCGTTCCTGGCCCGCTCGAATTGGCGGGCGGCTTGGGTGACTGCGTTCAACCTCGGCGTGGTCGCCGCCGCCTTCGCCCTGCCGGCCCTTTGGCTCAACCCCCTCACCTTGGCGTTGGCCGTGCTGCTGCTCGGCGGCCGTCAGCTTGGCCTTGCGGTGCTCTACCATGACTGCGCCCACCGCGTCTTTTTCAGGGCTGCGCCCATGAACGACTGGCTGGGCACTTGGCTGTTCGGCGGCTTGCTGAACACCTCCTTGGCCCTCTACCGCGCCTACCACCTGGAGCACCACCGTCATGCCGGCACGCAGCAGGATCCTGATTTGGCGATGGCCAGCGCCTATCCGGCGTCCCCGGCCAGCATGCGCCGCAAGCTCAAGCGGGACTTAACCGGCCAAACCGGGCTGAAGGACTTGCGGCGGCAGGCGGCGTCTTTCCGCTTGGGCCGCAATGCACCCTTTTTGACCTCCCACGCGGCCATGCTCGGCCTGCTTGCGGCGGCCGGCGTTGCTTGGGGATACCTGCTTTGGTGGGTGGCCTATCTTTTCGTCTATCAGGCCGTCATCCGAATTCGCTTCATGAGCGAACACGGCGTCGCCAAGGACCGGCTGAGCCCGGACGCCCGGGAAAACACCTGCACCACCTTGGCGTCTTGGTGGGAGCGTCTGTTCATCGGCCCGAACTTCGTCAACTACCACTTGGAGCACCACCTGCAGGCCGGGGTTCCCTGCTATCGGCTGCGGGGATTTCACAATCTTCTGCAGGCAAGGGGCTTTTTTGACGAGGCGGCGCCCGCAGGCTGCTTCTCCGACGGCTACTTGGACGTGCTGCGCAAAGCCACGGCCTGAACGAAGTGCGGCTTGCAAATATGGCCGAAACCAGTGTTTTCGAGCAGATTCGCTATGAGCAGCCGGCCCCGGCGGTGGCCCGCATCATGCTGGCGCGGGCGGACGTCCGCAACGCCCAAGACAAGCAGATGCTCTACGAGATCGACCGCGCCCTGAACGTGGCAATGCATGACGACGACGTCAAAGTGGTCGTCATCGGCGCCGACGGGCCGCATTTCTCCTCCGGGCACCACCTTAAGGACCGCAGCCAAGTTGGGGATTTCGGCCCGCCGATCATGGGGGTGGGGGGCTATCGCCGTCCCGGCCAGGAAGGCCACATGGCTATGGAGCAGGAGGTCTTCATCGGCTTCTGCTGGCGCTGGCGCAACATGCCGAAGCCCACCATCGCCCAAGTGCAGGGCAAGGCCATCGCCGGCGGCCTCATGCTGGTTTGGCCCTTCGACCTGATCGTCGCCTCCGAGGACGCCCAGTTCTCCGACCCGGTGATCGCTTTTGGCGTCAACGGCCATGAGTACTTCGTGCATGCTTGGGAGCTGGGCCACCGCAAGGCCAAGGAGATGCTCTTCACTGGAGACGCCATCAGCGCCCAGGAGGGCAAGGAGCTGGGCATGGTCAACCATGTGGTGCCCCGGGACCAACTCGATGCCTTCACCTTGGAACTGGCCAAGAAGATCGCCAAGCAGCCGCCCTTCGGCCTAAAGCTGGCGAAACTTGCGGTCAATCAGTCCTTGGACGCCCAAGGCATGCACAACGCCATTCACTCGGCCTTTGGCCTGCATCACCTCGGCCACGCCAACGCCCGCATTCTTTACGAACTGGGGGTGGACCCGAGTGGCGCTTCCAAGATCAAGAAGGAAGCCCGAGAGCAAGCTGCTTCTCCGCGTTAGCTGGCCCACATGCCGCTGCTGCTCGACAAAATACTGAGCCTGTTTCTTCTCCCCCTCGGCATTGCCATCCTCTTTGCGTTGGCGGCGTTGGCGGCGTTGACGTTGCGGCGGCGGGGCTGGGGAATTGGGCTGTTGGGGTTCGCGCTGGCGTGGCTGTGGATTTGGTCAACGCCCTTGGCCGCACATGCAATTGCCAGTCTGCTCAAGGCGCCGTATCCGCCGCAGCACATTGAGGAACTGCCCGCAGCGGATGCCATCGTGTTGTTGGGCGGCGGCGTCAAGCCGATTTCAGGAGGCATGATCTATCCAGACATGAACGCCGCCGCCGACCGTGTTTGGCACGCCGCTAGGCTCTACAAGGCCGGCAAGGCACCGCTCATCATTGTTTCCGCCGGCAACATTTGGAGGGAGAGCAAAAAAGGCGAGCGCAAAAGGCAGTCCCCGGCGGCGGCCACGCGCCTCCTGCTCAAAGAATTCGGCGTGCCTGACGCCTCCGTCATCGAAGAGGAAAAAAGCCGGTCCACACGGCAAAACGCCCTGCTCACCTCCGCAATGGCCGACAAATTGGGAATAGAGAAGGTGCTGCTGGTGACTTCCTATTGGCACATGGACCGCGCCCTTGCGGCTTTTGAGAACGCTGGGCTGGAGATTGTTCCGGCGGCCGCCGATCACTCGATGTGGGGCGAGGAGCCGCAGCCGACGATCCTCTGGGCATTGCCCAACGCGATTTCGCTGAGGAACAGCAGCATCAACTTTCGGGAGTTCCTGGGCCATTTGGCTTACCGTTTGCGGGGTTGGGCCTGAGTGGTTTCCCGGGCTGCGACGGTGCGCAGTTGCGCTCCGATTTCGGCGGCGATTCGATAGGAGCGCAGGCGGGCGCCGTGGTCGTAGATGTGGGACGATAGGATCACTTCGTCGGCTTGCGTGCGTTCGATGAAGCGTTCAAGCGCGTCGCGCACCCTGTCCGGAGCGCCAACGGCGGAGCAGGCGCTGATCCGCTCCAGCAGATGCCGTTCGGCGAGGCTTAGGCGCGCCTCAAAATCGGCCGCCGGCGGCGGCAGTGGGCCGGGGTTGCCGGTGCGCAGATTCAGAAACGATTGCTGTGAGGACGTGCGCAGCAGCCGCGCTTCTTCGTCCGTATCGGCGGCGAACAGGTTGCAGGCCGCCATCACATAGGGTTCGGCTAGCTGCGACGACGGGGTGAAGTGCTCGCGGTAGATCTTAAGCGCCTTGTCAAGGTCGGCGGGCGCAAAGTGGGACGCGAATGCGTAGGGCAGCCCCAAGAGCGCCGCCAACTGCGCCCCGTAGAGGCTTGAACCCAAGATCCACAGCGGCACCTTCAACCCGGCACCCGGCACCGCCTGCACAGGGCGGTTCGGCTTCGGTTCCGCAAAGTAGTCCCGCAGCTCGATGACGTCTTGGGGAAAATGGTCGATGTTTCCGGCTAGGGTTCGCCGCAGCGCTTGGGCGGTCAATTGATCGGTGCCGGGGGCGCGGCCGATGCCAAGGTCGATGCGCCCCGGGAAAAGCGACTCCAAGGTGCCGAATTGCTCTGCGATCACCAAGGGCGCATGGTTCGGCAGCATCACCCCGCCGGCCCCCACCCGAATGCTGGAGGTGCCTCCGGCGATGTGGCCGATCACCACCGCCGTCGCGGCGCTGGCGATGCCGCGCATATTGTGGTGCTCCGCCACCCAATAGCGCTCATAACCCCAAGCTTCAGTGCGCTGCGCCAAGTCCAGGGAGTTGCGGAGCGCCCAGCGGGCGTCCCCGCCCTCGACAATGGGCGCTAGGTCTAGAACGGCAAGTCGGGTCATGGGTGACAGTATGGCAGCCTGCTAGAGCTAAGTGGAAGTGTGAGAATGCGGGCTCACTTCTGTGATTCCAATTGGCTTGGGAGGCGACCCTAGGGCGGTTGTCAATCGAGCCATCTCGGAGTTGCTGCTCGTTTTGCGAACCTAGCGCTACAATTGCGCCTGCAAGCCGTTGAGTGACTCCCACGCCATGGACCCGCTGCAATCCGACGCCCCCCTCATCGTTTACGTGGACTACAAGAGTCCCTACGCCTTTCTCGCCTTGGCGCCCACCTATCAGTTGGAGGACGACTTCGGCGTCCGCATCGATTGGCGGCATCTGACGTTGGACATCGGCAGCTATTTGGGCACCGCCAAGGCCGACGAGAAGGGCAAGGTGCTGGAGAGCAACCGCAGCGAGGAGCAGTGGGCTTGGGTGCGCTACGCCTATCGGGACGCCAAGCGCACGGCGCGACAGCGGGGGTTGGCGCTGAAGGGCACCATGAAGATATGGGACTCCTCCTTAGCGGCCATCGGCATGCAGTGGGCCAAGGAAGTCGGCGGGAACTGTCTTAGACGCTATTCCTTCGCCGTCTATGAACGCTTTTGGCGCAGGGAGCTGGACATAGAGGACCCGGCGGTCATTGCGGCGCTGCTTGGGGAGGCCGGCGCTCCGACCGCCGGATTCCGAGGATATCTGACGGGGGCCGGCCGCTTTCAGCATGACGAGCTGCAAGCCAAGCTGCTGCCCGCCGGATTGTTTGGCGTACCCACCTACGTCATTGAGGAGCAGGTGTTTTTCGGTCGGGAGCACCTGCCGATGGTGCGCTGGTTGCTCGGTGGGCGCCAAGGCCCGGCGCCGGACGTCGCCTACCAACCTTGCCACCCATGAACCAAGCCGTTAGCTGCAAGACGCCTCCCGGCCGCTCTGGGGCCGCCGCTTCGCTGCTTGCCTACATCGACTTCAAGAGCGCCAACTCCCGCTTGGCCTTGGGGCCGACCCTGGCGCTGGCGGACGAAGTGGGCGCCGCGGTCGATTGGCGTCCCCTGCATCTCAAGCCCAGACGCTCCAAGGCCGCTCCCGCCGCCTCCAGAAGCGGACTGCATGTGCGGATGCGGGCCGAGTACCGCCGCCGGGAGCAGGCGCTGTACGCCGGCAACCAAGGCATTGAGCTGATCCATCCGCCGACGGAGTTTGACTCCTTCGCCGCCAACGCCGGGCTGTTGTGGATGCGCCGGCAAGGCGCCGCAGCCGGCCGATGCAGGGCCTACGTCACGCAAGTTTTCACGGAAACGTGGGCGGGCCGCATGGACCCCGCCGATGTGAACGCCGTTGCCGCCGCCATCGCCGCCGCAGGTGGGGAGGGGGACAAAGGGGAGGGGGGAAAAGGGGAGGGGAAGAAGGCATTGCAAGCCTATCTGGCCGGCGCCGCCCAAGCGGAACTAGACGCGGTCGCCGCCGAGGCCCGCGCTCTAGGCGCAAACGACACGCCGGCCTTTGTGGTGGGCGGCGAACTCTACATCGGCCGACAGCACCTGCCCGTCATTCGTTGGTGGCTGACGGGCCAAGTTGGCGAGCCGCCGGTCTAGCCGCCGGTGCGGCGCCCCACAGCGGGCCGTTCCGTCATTGCGGCGTTGTTTGCGTCAGCAGCGCCACCAGCAGGCGAATCTGCGCGTCGTCCAAGCGCTTGCCGAACGGCGGCATGACGCCGTTGCGCCCACTGGCGATGGAGACTTCAATGGCGTCGGCGCCGTCGCCGTACAGGGCAACTTGATCGACTAGGCTTGGCGCGCCCAGGATGGGGTTGCCGCGGCCGTCGGGAGCATGGCAGGCGGCGCAGAACTGATCGTACTGCGCTTTGCCGGGATGGCCCACCGGCTCGCCTTGCGGCCATTGCCGCACATAGTCCGCCACCTGCTTGACGCCTGCTTCGCCAAGCACCGGCAGCCAGCCGACCATGACGGCTTGGCGGCCTTGGCGAATGGAGTGTTCGATGTCCGCCGGGCTGCCGCCCCATTGCCACTCGGCGTCCGTTAAGTTGGGAAAGCGCTGCGCTTGTCCTTGGGCGTCATAGCCGTGGCAGGCGGCGCAGTTGCGGTCGTAGATCCGTTGCGCGGACGCCATGAGCTTGGGGTCCGCCTGCAGGGTCGCCAAGGACGCTTCGGCGACCAAGCGGCGTGCGCCGCCGAACTGCGCCTCGAATTCCGCCATGCTTTCCTCAAGCCGACCGCCTTGGGACCACTGCAAGGCGCCGGCGTAGCTGCCGAGGCCGGGGTAGAGCATCAAATAGAGAACGGACACCGCCAGGGAACCGAACAATAGCCAGAACCACCACAGCGGCGGCGGCTCGGAACCTTCGCGCAGGTTGCCGTCCCAGACCGGTTCGGCGTGGTCGCCGGCAGCCTTTTCCGGCGCATCGGCGGCAAAGTAAACGCTGTAAACCAGCCAGCCCAGGCCAACCAAGCTGCCAACCGTCAGAACGGCGATCCAGCCAGCCCAAAAGTCCCCCGGCAGGTCAGCGCTGGGCATGACCGCCCTCCGTTCGTTCGTCCTCCAGCGGAATGCGCGCGGCGGCGTCGATGTCCTTGTCCGGGGAGCGCCAGAACACCCAGACGACCAAGGCCGCCATGAACAGCATGACCAGCATGTCGCCGGCAAACAGGAACAGGGTCATGCCGCGCCCCTCCCAGCGGAATGCGCAGCCCCGTCGCCGGTTGAACGCGCCGTTTGCTCATGCGCCGAGGGTTCGGTGCGCTGCGCTTGGTTGGCGGTTTCCGGGATCGTTGCCGCGCCCAAGGCTTGCAGGTAGGCGATCAAGGCGTCGATCTCCAGCAAGCCTTCAAGGGCCGCCGGCGCCGCTTCGATGTCCGCATCGCTGTAGGGATGGCCGAGCGCTCGCAACGCCCGCATGCGCCGCCGGATGTCCGGGCCGCTGTCGGCCGGCCGCTCCGCCAGCCAAGGATAGGCCGGCATGATCGAGTTCGGCACCAAGCTGCGCGGCTCGAGCAAATGCAGGCGATGCCATTCATCGGAGTAGCGGCCGCCGATGCGGTGCAGATCCGGGCCGGTCCGCTTCGACCCCCACAGGAAGGGCCGGTCGTAGGCGGACTCCCCGGCGCGGGAATAGGGGCCGTAGCGCTTGATTTCGGCCAGCAGGGGCCGCACCTGCTGCGAATGGCAGGTGCTGCACCCCTCGCGGATGTAGATGTCCCTGCCGACCAGCGCCAATGGGCCGTAGGGCACCGTCCGGGCGGTCGGTGCGACCAGCGATTCCTGGAAGACGCTGGGCAGCACCTGCACCAGCCCGCCGATGGCGGAAACGACTAGGATGCCGAAGATCAAAAGCCCTGCGTTGGCTTCCAGCCGCTTGTGCAGGCCGACTCCGTCCATTCCTCAAGCCTCCGCTGCCTTGGGCGGCGCAACCGCGACGGTGCGGCGGCCCTTGACAGTCATGCACAGATTGAACGCCAGCAGCAGGGCGCCGGCGAAGAAGATGCCCCCGGCCGCCAGGCGCAGCGCGTAGTAGGGCGCCATGCTGGCCATGATGTCCTTGAAGCTGAAGCTGGGTTCGCCGATTTCGTCCAAGCTCAGCCAAAGCAGCCCTTGGGACACCCCGGCGCCCCACATGGCCAGTATGTAGAGCATGGTGCCCGCCAGCGCCAGCCAGAAGTGAATGTTGGCCAGCCGGACGCTGTGCAGCGGCGCTCCCATCAGCCGGGGAACCAGGAAGTAGAAGGTGCCGAAGGTGATCAGGGCGTTCCAGCCCAGCGCCCCGGAATGGACGTGCCCTATGGTCCAATCGGTGAAGTGGCTGACTACGTTGACGCTCTTGATGGACATCATCGGCCCCTCAAAGGTGGCCAGCCCGTAGAACGCCAGCGACAGCACGATGAACTTCAGCGCCGGGTCCGTCTTCAGCTTCTCCCAGGCCCCGGCCACCGTCATCACGCCGTTCACCATCGTGGCCCAGGAGGGCGCCAGCAGGACGAGGCTCATCACCATGCCCAAGGACTGCACCCATTCGGGAATGGCGTTGTAGTGCAGGTGGTGCGGGCCGGCCCAGATGTAGGCGTAGGTGAAGGCCCAGAAGGCGACGATGGACAGGCGGTAGCTCCAGATGGGCCGGTCGGCATGCTTAGGCAGGAAGTAGTACAGCATGCCGAGGAAGCCGCCGGTCAGCAGAAAGCCCACGGCGTTGTGCCCATACCACCACTGCACGATGGCGTCCTGCGCGCCGGCGAACAGCGAATAGGACTTGGACAAGCTTACCGGCACGGCTAGGCTGTTGACGATGTGCAGCATGGCGATGACGATGATGAGCGCCCCGTAGAACCAGTTGGAGACGTAGATCGGCTGGATCCGGCGCTTGGCGATGGTGCCGAAGAAGACGAAGGCGAAGCACACCCAGACCAGAGCGATGGCGATGTCGAAGGGCCACTCCAGCTCCGCATACTCCTTGCCGGCGTTCCAGCCGGCCAAGAGCGAAAGCCCCCCGGCGAGGACGCCGACCTGCCAGCCGATGCAGCAAAACCACGCCAGCCCCGGCGCAAACAGCGGCGCATGGCAGGTGCGCTGCACGCTGTAGAAGGCGGTGCCCATCAGCGCGGAGACGCCGAAGCCGAAGATCACCGCATTGGTGTGCAGGGTGCGCAGCCGCCCGTAGGACAGCCACTCCCGCCCGAAGTCGAGCTGCGGCCAAACCAGTTCGGCGGCGACGTAAAGGCCGGCCAGCATGCCCAGCACCGCCCAGGCCACCGAGCACAGCACCAGGGCCGTCACTGGGCGGTCGTGGTAAACCTCCGCTGGGCTTGGCGCTTTGCCGGCGGCCTGCTCCGCAACCATGCGCCCCAAGCCCCCCTGCTAGACCCCGACGGTCGGGCCGACGCCGCTGGTCCACAGGGCGACGGTCAGGCCCAGCAGGCTCACCGCACCCACCAGCAGGCAGCCCACCAAGGCGGACGCCATCAGCATGCCGCGCTCCGGTTCGATGCCCAGCGCCACCGGCAGCCCTTTGTAGAGCAGGTAAAGGCTCCACAGCAGCGCCGGGATCAACGCCAGCATGTTCAGGAAGACATGGGGAAACAAATGGAAGACGCTGGCGATGACTATGGGCAGGGCGACGATGGCGACCAAGGCAAGATGGACGCCGAGGCCGTTCCGGGCGCCGTAGGTGGCGGCCATCCAGCGGGACAGGACTGCGGTGCTCATCAAGCCGAACGCCAGCGCCAGAAAATAGCCTATGCCGACCAACGTCAGGACGTCGCCCGGCAGACGCAGGGGTTCGGCGGCGCCCAGCCGCCAGCCGAACAGGGAGCTGCCCACGAAGACGAACGCCGGCGGCGCCAGCGCCAACCACAGGATCTGCTTGAAGAACACCTCAGTGGGGTCCGGCTGCCTGTTGGACAGTTCGGCGAAAGCCTCGCTGGGGTTCAGCAGCGCACGAAGTGGAAACCACGACTGTGGAAACTTGCTCATCAAGCGGCCGGCTTAAGGTGTCCTAAGCGCGATCTTATCAGTTCTTCAAGGCGGGCGAACCAATCGCGCTGGCGGCGGCCGGCCTAAGTCCGCTGAGAGAGTTGCGCTGTTCCAGACCCCGCGTCCCATAAGGCCCCCCAATTCCCGCTTAGCAGCCTGCTGAAAGACCATCGGCGTCTCCAAGAACAATTTCACGCTGGACGCCAGAGTTTTTCAGCAGACTGCTAAGGAATCGTTGAAGTGCGTTGCAAGGCGCACCGTGCAAGGGGGTTTCCGGCGATTGCGTGGTTGCGGGACTTAAGACGGTTTGATGCCTGGGGGCGCGGGCCTCCCGCCCGCCTGCGGGCCGGGCGATCCTTATCCAAGGATGAGGCTAACACTATTGAGTAAAACTTCTCAATGAAGTAATTTCACCCTATGGCCCTCTTTCAGCGCAAACAGGCATCCACCGTTGTTGAGCGGCTGCACGAACCTGTCCGGTGGCTGATCTTCATCGGCGGTCCCCGCCAGTGCGGCAAAACCACGCTGATTCGGCAGGCGTTGAACCAGATTGGCCGGACAACGCGCTACCGCTATCTAGCCGTGGACAAGTCTGAACCTAGGGTGACTCCGTCTGCGCCGGATCCATTGACGGGTTCAGACTGGCGGGAAAGTTGGTCCGCTCTAGAGACCAAGGAGACCGAGGGGAGAGACGGCCGCTGGTTGGTGGGCGCTTGGGAATTAGCCCGGCGGGAGGCCGCAAATTCGGAAAAGGGGTTTGTTCTGGTGTTCGATGAAATTCAGAAGATTCCCAACTGGTCTGAGGCCGTCAAGGGGCTATGGGATGCTGACCGGTGGGAGGATCGCCCTCTGCATGTGGTCTTGTTGGGTTCCGCTCCCCTGCTGATGCAACGCGGCATGACCGAGAGCTTGGCCGGCCGCTTCGAGAGCATCCGCCTCACTCACTGGTCCTACGACGAAATGGCGGCGGCATTCGGCTTCGATCTCCCCCAGTACCTCTACTTCGGCGGCTATCCGGGCGCTGCGCCCTTGGTGTCGGAGCAGGCCCGCTGGCGGGACTACATTACGGGGACACTGGTGGAGCCGAACATCGAGCGGGACATTCTGGCGCTGGAGCGGGTGGACAAGCCGGCGCTGCTGAAAAGGCTGTTCGACCTGAGCGCGGAGTTCTCCGGGGAAATTCTGTCGTACAACAAGATGCTCGGCCAGCTTGCCGACGCCGGCAACACCACCACCTTGGCCCGCTACCTGACCCTGCTTGAGCGGGTCGGGCTGGTGGCCGGCCTGCTGAACTACGAGGGGCTGCACCGTCGCCGCCGGGCATCCAGCCCCAAGCTCAACGTGCTCAACACCGCCCTGATGTCGGCCTGCTCTGGATACGGCTTTGCGGAGGCGCAAGCAGACAGAACCTTTTGGGGGCGGTTGGTGGAGAGCGCCGTCGGCGCCCATCTGTTCAACACAAAGACGACCGACATGCGGCTTTATTACTGGCGACGCAACGGCCAAGAGGTGGATTTTGCGCTGCAGCGGGGCCGCAAGCTGGCGGCGTTCGAGGTCAAGAGCGGTCGGCTGCGCTCCCGGCCCAAAGGGCTGGAGGAACTCAGGGAGAAGTTCAAGCCCGTAAACTCCATCCTCGTTGGCGAGGGCGGGATATCCATAGGGGATTTCCTGTCCCATCCCGCCGAGCATTGGTTTGCAGCCCCATGAATGTTTACGTCCCCCGCACTTGCACGGAAGTTGCCCACCGCCACCGGGACAATCCCGCTGAGCGTCCCAAGCCCAAGCCTCCGCATCAAGTGACGGAGGAGCAAATCCAGCAGGCCGTTGACTTGCCGAACGACCGGCCCCGAAAGTGCCTAGGCTACCAAACACCCAGAGAAGCGTTCTGGGATGTTATGCTCTAGGAAAGGAAGTGTTGCACTTATGGGTTGAATGTAGGGACAGCAATCCAGCAGCCGCAGTCCGAAATCCGGCCACCCAAAGCCATGCAGCCTCAGTCCACCCCGCCAAACGCCGCCAATCCCCGCTTTGGGGCGGCAAAAAAGAGTTTGACATCTGTATTTTATTACAGTATTTTTGCCGGCGTTGCAGATAGGCCGCGTCTGACCGGACGGCGCAGCAAGGGGTAAGGCAATGCGGGCGATGCGCGGAAGCACTCAAGAGAGCTTGGCGGAGGAAACCCAGCTTGGGCTGGACGTCCTGCCCGCCGCCGGTCCGAACGGGGCGAGCGGCGGAGCAGCCGCCGGCGCAAGGCCGCAGGACGGCAAGGGCCAAGGCGCCGCTTGCGGCCGCATCCTCACCGGAGACGCCCGGCGCCACCTCGCCAAGCTGCCGGCGGCCAGCGTCGATTTGAGCTTCTGGTCGCCGCCCTACTATGTGGGCAAGTCCTATGAGCGGCACCTCTCCTTTGACGGCTGGTGCAGCCTGCTGCGGGAGGTCATCCACGGCCACGCCCGCATCGTCAAGCCAGGCGGGTTTCTGGCCGTCAACATCGGGGACATTCTCTGCTTCCCGGACCCATCCATGCCGCGCTTCCAGGCCAACAACAGGCGGCGCAAGAAGGTTTCCGTCACCAAGGAGCAGATTCTTGCGGTCAAGAAGCGGCGCCCCAACGCCAAGCGCCAGGAGCTTGCGGACCTGCTGGGCTGCAGCGAGCAAACCATTCAGCGCCGGCTGGAGGACAACAACGTGCGCGGCGGCAAGCAGGCCGCCTCCACCAAGGTGCTGCTGACCGGCTGCATGGTGGCCGAATGGGCGGAGGAAGCCGGCTTTTACCTCTACGACCAGCGCATCTGGCACAAGGACCCCTGCTGGGCCAACAGCCGCTGGCACTCCAACTCCTACCGCGCCGTCGATGAGTTCGAGCACATCTACGTCTTCTGGCGCCCCGGCATCACGGACTACGACAGGAACCGCCTTAACGCCGAGGAATGGGCCAACTGGGGCTCCCGCGGCGTCTGGAGCATCCGCTCCGTCAGCCGCAACCACCGCCACGAGGCCGAATTCCCGGAGGAACTGGCCGCCCGGGTGATCCGCCTGTTCTCCCCGCCCGGCGGCGTAGTGCTCGACCCCTTCGTCGGCACCGGCACCACCACCGCCGTCGCCAAGAAGCTGGGCCGACAATGGCTGGGAATAGACCTGGACCCCCGCAACACCAAACTGGCAAGAAGGCGCACTCATGAAGACACACAACGGGGCGCCGCACTAAAGCTCGTGGCAACCAATTCGAGGTCGGGAGCTACCGGCATCTGCGGGAGAAGGCCGCTTGGCGGGTTGAGGAAATAGCCCTGCCGCCCGGCATGTGACACACTTAGGCTTTCCGCGCATCCGCAAGCAACAACTTGGACATACCAGCCATGTCGCTGCCGCCCGCCGCCGGCCCAATCATCCCCGGGGTGATCGCCGCGGTCCTGTATTTGACCGGGGCGGTTTTGCATGGGCGAGCCTTGGCGCACAGCGCCAAGATGTCCGTGCGCTTGCTGTCCGCGCTGGCGCTGCCGGCCATGGTTTTGCACGGCTTCGCGGTCTATGCGCAGGTCTTGGCGCCTGGAGGCCTCAATCTGGGTTTGTTGCCGGTGGTCAGCCTAATGGCCTTGGTGATGGTCGTGCTGGTCATGCTGATGGGCCTCTTCCAGCCAGTGCGCAGCCTGCTGGTGGTACTGTTCCCCATTTCGGCGCTGGCGCTGGCGGCCTCCCTCTTGGCGCCGGGCAAGGCAACGCCCATTGACGCCTCCGACGCCGGGCTGGCGGCCCATGTCTTAAGCTCCATCCTGGCCTACAGCATCTTGATGATGGCCGCCTTGCAGTCCGCCTTGGTCGGCGTGGTGGAGCGCAACATCAGAAATCCAAGCCACATCGCCATGCTGCGCATCCTGCCGCCGCTGGAAACCATGGAGCGGCTGCTGTTCGCCATGGTCTGGGCGGGCTTCGCGGCCTTGACGGCGGCCATTGGCAGCGGCTTTCTCTACTTGGAGGACATGTTCGCCCAGCATGTGGTGCATCACACCGTGCTGTCGTCCGCCTCCTGGCTGGTCTATGTGTCCCTGCTGGCCGGGCGCCTATGGTTTGGCTGGCGCGGCATGTCGGCGGTGCGCTGGACCCTGGTGGCCTTCGTGCTGCTGCTGCTCGGCTACCTGGGCAGCAAGTTCGTGTTGGAGATATTGCTGGAAAGGTAGATGTCCCTAGCGGATTTTTCCGTCCCCGAACTGCTGTTGGCGATTTTTGGGCTGACGCTGCTGTCGGCCTACTTCGCCTCTTCGGAGACGGCGATGATGGCGCTGAACCGCTATCGGCTGCGGCACTTGGCCGGTGAGCAGCACAGGGGGGCGGGCAAGGCGCTGAAGCTGCTGCAGCGGCCGGACCAGTTGCTGGGCGTCATCCTGGTCGGCAACAACTTCGTCAATTTCCTCGCCGCCAGCATCGGCACGGTGATCTGCATGCGTCTGTTTGGGGACACCGGCGTGGTGCTCGCGCCCATTGTGTTGACGCTGTTTTTCCTGGTCTTTGCGGAGGTGGCGCCCAAGACCGTGGCCGCCCAGCGGCCGGAGCGCCTAGCCTTCCCCTCCGCCCACATCCTGGTCCCGCTGCTGAAACTGACCCGCCCCCTAGTGTGGCTGACCAACGCCTTCAGCAACGCCGTGGCCCGGCCCTTCATCGGCCGGCAAGCCGCCGCGGACGACCGCCTCAGCGCCGGGGAGCTGCGCACGGTGGTGCGCGAGTCCGCCCGGATTTCGCCAAGGCACCAGGACATGCTGCTCAGCATCCTGGATTTGGAGAACGTCACGGTCAACGACATCATGGTGCCCAGGGACGAGATCATCGGCATCGACTGCAGCGCCCCGATGGAGGACATCCTGCAGCTGCTGGCCAGCAGCCAGCACACCCTGTTGCCGATCTACGAAGAGCACATCAACAACATCCACGGCATCCTGCACCTGCGCCGCCTTGCCAAACATGCGGAGGAAGGCCAGCTGACCAAGGAAGGACTGATGCGGTTGGTTCGGGAACCCCACTATGTGCCGGAGGCCACGCCCCTGCACGTTCAGCTGGTCAACTTTCAGCGGGAGAAGCGGCGCATAGCCTTGGTGGTGGATGAATACGGCGACCTGCTGGGCTTGGTGACCTTGGAGGACATCCTTGAGGAGATCGTCGGGGAGTTCACCACGGACTTCGCCGGCAACATGCCGGAAATAAAGCCGGCCGGCGACGGCGCCTACTTCATCGACGGCGGCGCCTTGCTGCGGGACATCAACCGAGCCTTAAGCTGGCGCCTGCCCACCGACGGCCCCAAGACCCTCAACGGCCTAGTGGTGGAGGCGCTGGAGACCATCCCGGAGACCAACCTCTGCCTGCGGGCTGGGAACTACCTCATCGAGACCTTGCAGATCAAGGACAACGTCATCAAGCACCTCAGGGTCACGGAGGCGCAGCCGCCGCCTCAACCGGCGGACGCCGATTGACGCGGCGGGCTTGGCAGGGCGGCGCCCCAACCGTCGGCCGAACAGGGGGCGCCTAAGCCAACTTCAAGGCTTCCAGCGGCGGTTCATGGCCGCCACCACGCCCTTGAAGGACGCCGTGATGGTGTTTTGGCTAACCCCCACGCCGTAGCAGCGGCCGCCTTCGGCGTCTGCAATGGCCAATAGGCAAATCGCCTGCGCATCGCTGCCGGTGGCGAGGGCGTGTTCGTGGTACTCGACGATGCCGACCGGCTCGTTGAGGGTTTCCTGCAGGCCGTTGGCGAACGCCTCTATCGGCCCGCCGCCTTCGCCGTCAATGGTCACCAACTGTTCGGACGCTTCAATGCGGGCCACGCAACGCTGCTCCGCCTGCCGCCCAGTGAGCACGTCAAAGTCGATCAGTCGGTAAGGGCCGCCTTCCACGGCGTACTCATCAAGCAGGGCTTGGTAGATCTCGTGGGCCTTGACCTCCCGGTCCAGACTCTCCGTCAACCTCTGGACGACGGCGCTGAACTCCATCAGCATCTCCCGGGGCAGGACGACCCCGTAGAACTCCTCCAGCAGAAAGCCCACCCCGCCCTTGCCGGATTGGCTGTTGACCCGCACCGCCTCCCGGTAGGAGGAGCCCACATCGGCGGGATCGATGGGCAGATAGGGCACTTCCCAGCGGTCCCGGTCCACCTTGGCCATGCCCTTCTTGATGGCGTCCTGATGGGAGCCGGAGAAGGCCGTGAACACCAGATCCCCGGCGTAGGGATGGCGCTCATGCACCGGCAGCTTGTTGATGGCCTCCACCGTGCGACGAATGCGCGGCATGTCCCGGAAGTCCAACTCCGGGTCCACGCCTTGGCTGAACAGGTTCATCGCCATGGTCACGATGTCGCAGTTGCCGGTGCGCTCGCCGTTGCCGAACAGGGTGCCCTCCACCCGCTCCGCCCCGGCCATCAGGGCCAGCTCCGTGGCGGCGATGCCGGTGCCCCGGTCGTTGTGGGTGTGCAGGCTGATGACGGCCTTGTCCCGATGCGGGAAGCGGGTGGCGAACCATTCGATCTGGTCGGCATAGACGTTGGGGGTGGCCATCTCCACCGTGGAGGGCAGGTTGACGATCATGGGTTGCGCAACGCTTGCCCCCCATTCCTCCGCCACCGCCGTGCAGATATCGACGGCGAAGTCCAGCTCCGTGCCGGTGAAGCTCTCCGGCGAATACTCGAAGGTGACGTCCGATTCCAAGCCCGCAAGGCCGCTCTTGACCATGCGGGTGCCCTTGACGGCCAAGTCGATGATGCCGTCCCGCGCCATCTCGAACACCACCCGGCGCTGCAGTTCGGAGGTGGAGTTGTACAGGTGGAAGATCACCTTGGGGGCCCCGTCCAACGCCTGCACCGTGCGTTCGATCAACTCCTCCCGCGCTTGGCAGAGCACCTGCACGGCGACGCCTTCGGGAATGCGCTCCTCGTCGATGATGCGGCGGATGAAGTCGAAGTCCGGCTGCGACGCCGCCGGAAAGCCCACTTCGATCTCCGCAAAGCCCACCTCCAGCAGCAGGCTGAACATGCGCAGCTTCTCCTGCACGTTCATCGGGTCGATCAGCGCTTGGTTGCCATCCCGCAGGTCAACGCTGCACCACCGGGGCGCCCGGTCGAGCACCCGGCCCGGCCACTGGCGGCCCGGCAGCTCGACGGGCTGAAAGGAACGGTACTTGTGAAACGGCATCCTGCCGGCGGCGCGCCCCCAGGCTTGGCGCGGCTGCAAAGACGCCTCCTGTTCAACGGCCGCAACTTGCTCGCTCATGGCCGAAGCTCTCCTGCTTGGTTGGGTTTGGGGTTTTCAGTCGGGGTGGGCTTGCGCCCTGTGGGAGGGTGATTGCTGCCGGCTACGCCGGCAGCAGGCCGCGCAGTAGGTGCGCCAAAACAGCAAGTTGGAGGCATAACCGGCTCATGGCGGCGCACTATGAGGGCAACTTAGGCCAATGTCAAGCGGAAAAAACAAACCCTAGCCGTGACCCACCACCTGCGCCAACAAAGGCTGCTGCCGGAGGGCAAGCCGAACCTGCGCTTGGCGGACCTCATCTCCCCACAGCGGGACTACGCCATGCGGCCGGCGCAGGGTGCTGCGGTCAAGCCCCTCGGTCAAATCCCTCGGCAGCAGGCGGAGCAGGTCGGCCATCATGCGCCGGTGCGAGAATAGGCGCTTTAAGCCAAGGTCGTGCTGCGGGCGGGGAGCCTTCCTCTCCGCATCGACGCTGGAGCTGTCTTGGGGCGGCTGCTAGTTCATGCCGCCCAGCTTGGCCCCGTGCGCTGCGCTTGGATACGGCGGATCCCTCCAATTCGTGTAGGCTAGTTCCGAATTCCGGCCATACCATTTCTTGCACATGCTTGCGCGAATTGACGCACACGGCGGCAGGCTCTCCGTGGCTTTGGAACCCAAGGGCGTCGTCCAAGAACGGCGACTTGCCAGCCCACCCATCCCCCACGGGGATAATATGCACTTGTGAGTTGAATCTAGGCCATGATTTGAAACGGAAGTGTTGCACTTATGGGTTGAATGTAGGACATAAAAACGACAGCGGCCTAGTTGATTAGGCGGGCATCCATGCAACGGTCGGCTAGCCGAGCGCCCGGCGGGCGTTGCGGAACAGGCGCAGCCAAGGGCCGTCTTCGCCCCAGGACGGGTCGGCCCAGGCGTTTTGGCAGGTGCGGAACACGCGCTCCGGGTGCGGCATCAGGATGAGCGTTCGGCCGGCGGCGGCGGTGGCGCCGGCCAAGCCTTGGACGGCGCCGTTGGGGTTGGCGGGGTAGGCTTCAGTGACTTGGTGATGGTTGTCCACATACTGGGCGGCGACGGCGCCGGCGGCCTCCAGGCGGGCGAAGCCCGCCGCGTCGTCAAATTCGGCGCGGCCCTCGCCGTGAGCCACGGGAACCGGCAGGACGCTGCCGGCCATGCCGTCCAGCCAAGGGGAGGCGCTGCGGTTGATGCGCACCAAGACGGTGCGCCCCTCGAACTGTTCGGAGCGGTTGCGCACGAAGCGCGGCCAGGGCGCGGCGCCGGGGATCAGCATCTTGATTTGGGCCAGCATTTGGCAGCCGTTGCACAGGCCCAGGGCAAGGCGGTCGGCGGCGAAAAAGGCGGCGAAGGCGTCCCGCACCGCAGCATGGTGGAGAATGCTCTTGGCCCAGCCGCCGCCGCCGCCAAGCACGTCCCCGTAGGAAAAGCCGCCGCAGGCCGCCAAGGCCGGGAAGTCCAGCAGGTTGACGGCGCCGGCAAGCAGGTCGGTCATGTGGACGTCGATGCTGTCGAATCCGGCCCGGTCGAAGGCCGCCGCCATCTCCAACTGGCCGTTGACGCCCTGCTCCCGCAGGATGGCGATTCCGGGCCGGGACCGGCCGATGGCGAACAAGTGTGGAACTGGACGCCCGGCGGCCGGGGCTGTGGGTGCATCCTTGCCAACCGCATCGGAAGCAAGCGAGTCACCCCGGCTTGGGGCGGCCGCAGCGGACGAAACCCACCCACTGCCATGGGGCGAAGCAGCATCGCCGTCAAAGCCCCTTGCGGCTTGGACCAACGGTCCTTGCGAACCCGGAATGGGCAGCGCGGTGGGGTCAAAGTTCGGGTCGAACGTCAACCGGGCGGATAACCCCGGATGGTCCGCGGCGATGGCGGCGTATTCCTGATCCGCGGTTTGCGGATTGTCGCGCAGGCGCTGCATTTGGTGGCTCGGCGCCGCCCAGCGGCATTGCCAAGTGCTGCGCTCGGCGGCCACCGCCAAGGCGCCCCTATGCAGGATGCGCAAGCGCCCATCGGTGCATACCTGCCCCAGATCGACCACTTCCAAGCCGCTGCAGGCGGCCTTGACCTCCGCCGCATGTGCATCCGCCACCTGCACAACAACGCCCAACTCCTCGGCGAACAGGCTGGCGAGCAGGTCGTCGCCCGCAATGTTGATCTCCCAACCCACTCGCCCCGCAAAGGCCATTTCCGCCAGCGCCGCCAGCAGGCCGCCATCGGAGCGGTCGTGGTAGGCCAGCAGGAGGCCTTGGCGGTTCAGCCGCAAGACGGCCTCAAGGGTCTGCGCCAAGGCCGCCGGGTCGTCCACATCCGGGCATTCATCGCCAAGTTGCCCAAAGCACTGCGCCAAAACGCTGCCGCCAAGGCGAAGACGCCGGCTTGGAGCCACAAGCAGCAGCCGTGAAGGGATGCGCTGCAGCACCGGCGTAAGGGTGCGGCGCACATCGGTCACCGGCGCGAAGGCGGAGACGATCAGGGTCAAGGGCGAAACCACCTGATGATCGCCCTGTTCATCCCGCCAGCGGGTGGCCATGGAGAGACTGTCCTTGCCCACCGGGATGGCGACGCCGAGCTGCGGGCACAGCTCCATGCCCACCGCCCGCACCGCGTCGTACAGGGCTTCATCCTCCCCTTCGGCGCCGGCGGCGGCCATCCAGTTGGCGGACAGCACCACTCGGCCCAAGCTCTCCACATCGGCGGCGAACAGGTTGGTCAGGGCCTCCGCCACCGCCATGCGGGCCGAGGCCGCCGGGTGGATCAACGCGATGGGGGAGCGCTCACCCATCGCCATCGCCTCACCATGAAAGGTTTGGTGGCCGGCCAAGGTGACCGCCACGTCGCTCACCGGCGTCTGCCAAGGCCCAACCATTTGCTCCTGCGCCACCAAGCCGGTGATGCTGCGGTCGCCGATGGTGATGAGGCATTGCTTGCTCGCCACCGCCGGAAAGCCGAGCACCCGATGGACGGCTTCCTCCAAGTCGACGCCCGCCAAATCCAAGGGTTTCAGCTTGCGCGGCAGCCGCTTGATCGCACGCCGCATGGCCGGCGGCTTGCCGAACAGCAAGGACATCGGCATAGCCACCGGCCTGTTCTGGGAAGCAGCTTCGTCAGGGTGCTTCGATTGTTCGCCGTCTGCAACCACTAGGGCCGGTTCTTCGGTCGCGTTGCCCACCACCGCCCAAGGGCAGCGCTCCCGCTCGCAGAGCGCCTGAAAATCCGCAAGCCGTTGCGCCGGAACGCCCAGCACATAGCGCTCCTGGGCCTCGTTGCACCAGATTTCCAAGGGCGACATGCCGGGGTCCGCGCTGGGAATGCTGCGCAGGTCGAACCGGCCGCCGACGCCGGCGTCGCGCACCAGTTCCGGCAAGGCGTTGGACAGCCCGCCCGCCCCAACGTCATGAATCAGCAGTATGGGGTTGTCGTCGCCGAGTGCGATGCAGGCGTCGATGACCTCTTGGCAGCGGCGCTGCATTTCGGCGTTGTCCCGCTGCACGGAGGCGAAGTCCAGTTCCGAGGAACTGGCCCCCGAAGCCATGCTGGAGGCGGCGCCGCCGCCCAAGCCGATCAGCATGGCCGGCCCGCCCAGCACCACCAAGGCGGTGTCCGGCGGAAAGGCTTGCGCCTGCACATGGCCGGGACGAACCGCGCCAAGCCCGCCGGCGACCATCACCGGCTTGTGGTAGCCGCGCACTAGGTCAGGGTTGGCGGGGTCCGGCTGCTCAAAGGTGCGGAAGTAGCCGCACAGGGCCGGGCGGCCGTACTCGTTGTTGAAGGCCGCGCCGCCTATCGGCCCCTCCAGCATGATGTTCAGCGCACAGGCCATGTGTGCTGGAGTGGGTGTCTCCAACTCCCAAGGCTCCCGATGGCCGGGAATGCGCAGATGGGAGGTGGTGAACCCGGTCAGCCCAGCCTTGGGCTTGGCGCCGCGGCCAACGGCGCCCTCGTCCCGTATCTCCCCGCCGCTGCCGGTGGCCGCTCCGGGATGGGGCGCGATGCCGGTGGGGTGGTTGTGGGTCTCCACCTTCATGAGTATGGGCGCGTCCTCCTCCGCATAGCCGTATTGCCGAGTGCCGGGATTGGCCATGAAACGCCGCACCCGGTGGCCCTTGATGACCGCGGCGTTGTCCGCATAGGCGCTCAAGATGCCGGCGCCGCCTATCGCAGCGGTGGTGTTGCGGATCATCTGCAACAGCGAATCGGGCTGCGCCACGCCGTCGATGGTCCAGCTAGCGTTGAAGATCTTGTGGCGGCAGTGCTCTGAATTGGCTTGGGCGAACATCATCAGTTCAACGTCGGTGGGGTCCCGGCCGAGTTCGGCGAAAGCTCCCGCCAAGTATTGGATCTCCTCCTCCGTCAGCGCCAAGCCGAGCTCCCGGTTGGCCTGCGCCAGCGCTTGGCGCCCGCCCTTGAGAAGGGGAATTCTGGTCAGGGGCCGGGGGCTTTGCTCGACGAACAGCTTGGGAAAGTCCGCTTCGTCCATGACCGCCTCCGTCATGCGGTCGTAGAGATGGCCCCAAGCCGCGGACGGCAGGGGCGCTTCGGTGAACCAGCGCACGCCCCGCTCCACCCGCACCACCTTGTTCAGGCCGCAGATGCGGAAGATGTCCGTGGCCTTGCTCGACCAAGGGGAAATCAAGCCAAGCCGCGGCATGACGGTGGCCGCCCGCCTTCCGATGCGGGCCGGCAGGCCGCGTTGCGGACCGTAGCGCAGCAAGGCTTGCACACGCTCCGTCTCCGCCGCGTTGAGGGCTTGCGTCAGCGCCAGCACATGGACGTATTCCGCATAGAGGGCGTCAAGCCCCAAGACCCTCTTGAGCTTGCCAAGCCTGAACTCCGAAAGGGCCGGCGGGCCGGCCAAGGTGCATATCTGGGTCATCCGCAGCACCTCAGGGGCATCCGCCAAACATCACCGGCCCTTGGCCGACCAAGGCCCAAAGCCTTGCGGCTTGAATGAGGGGCTCCAATAACGCACGAGCTTCCCCGACCAGCAACGCTTTCGGCAAAGCACCCCGCCGCCGCACGGCGCCGCTCATGACCGACGCTCCCGGAAGAACCTTTGCAGCAAAGCGGCGCACTCCTCCTGCAAGACCCCGGCGGTGACGGCCACTCTGTGGTTGTGGGCGGCGCTGTCCAACCCTTGCATCCGGCTGACGACGGCGCCGGTGCGCGGCTCCGGGGCGCCGAACACCAGCCGTTCGATGCGGGCATGGACCAGGGCGCCAACGCACATCATGCAGGGCTCCAGGGTGACGTACAGCACGGCGCCGGGCAGCCGGTAGTTGCCGCGTTTGGCGGCGGCCTCACGAAGCGCCAAGATCTCCGCGTGGGCAGTGGGGTCGCAAAGGCCGATGGAGCTGTTGCGGCCTTGCCCCAACAAAACGCCCTCGGCCGGGGCCACCACCAGGGCGCCCACCGGCACTTCGCCATCATTGGCCGCTTCCCGGGCCAACGCCAAGGCGCGGCGCATCCACTGCAACTCGCCGTCGGGCGGCGCCACGTCAGCGGCAGGGCGCGGGGCGCCTGAAACCTCTGGCCGGTGCGAACAACCTTGGCTCATTTATTCGCATTCCCGGAGCTTAGGAAGACTCCACCAGGCTACTCCCATTCGATGGTCGCCGGCGGCTTGCTGGAGACGTCGTACACCACCCGGGAGACGGAGGCAATCTCGTTGACGATCCGGGAGGCAACCCGCTCGATCAAGTCGAACGGCAGCCGGGCGCAGCGGGCGGTCATGAAGTCCACCGTCTCCACCGCCCGCAGGGCGATGACGTGCTCGTAGCGGCGGGCGTCCCCCACCACGCCCACGGACTTGACCGGCAGGTAAACCGCAAATGCCTGCGCCACCCGCTCGTAGTGGCCGGAGGCGCGAAGCTCCTGCAAAAAGATGGCGTCCGCCTCCCGCAGCACATCGGCGCGCTCCGGCCTTACTTCGCCAAGGATGCGCACCCCCAAGCCGGGGCCGGGAAACGGATGGCGGTTCAGCAGCGCCTCCGGCAAGCCAAGGCGCAGCCCCACTTGGCGCACCTCGTCCTTGAACAGGTCGCGCAGCGGCTCGAGCAGCTCAAGCGCCATGCGCTCCGGCAAGCCCCCCACATTGTGGTGGGACTTGATGAGGTGCGCCTTGCCGTGGGCGCCGGCGGCGGATTCGATCACGTCCGGGTAGATGGTGCCCTGGGCCAGCCAAGCCGCTCCTTCAATGCGCTTGGCGGTGCGCTCAAAGACCTCGACGAAAGTGTTGCCGATGATGCGCCGCTTGGCCTCCGGCTCCAGAACGCCGGCCAGCTTGGCGTAGAACTCATCCTTGGCGTCAACCGTCACCAAGTTGAGATTCAGCGCGTTGGAGGCGGTGAAGCTCCTTTCCACCTCGGCCCGCTCATTCTTTCTGAGCAGGCCATTGTCGACGAACACGCAAATGAGTTGCTCGCCGACGGCTCGGGACAGCAGGGCGGCCACGACGCTGGAGTCCACCCCGCCGGACAGGCCGAGCACCACCTTCCCAGCGCCGACCCGGCGCCGCGCCTTGGCGATGGCGTCCTCAGCAATGCTGTCCGCGGTCCAGCGGCCGTCGCAGCCGCAGATGTCCAATGCGAAGCGCCGATAGATGTCCGCCCCTTGGTCGGTGTGGGTGACTTCCGGGTGGAACTGCAGGCCGTACCAAGGTTGGGCTTGGTGTTCCATGGCGGCGATGGGGGCGCTTTCCGTAGCCGCCGTGACCTTGAACCCGGGCGGCGGCGCGGCCACCTTGTCCCCGTGGCTCATCCAAACCGCCAAGCCGCCATCGGCGTTGAGGGCAAGGCCGGACAGCAGGCGGGAACCCCCCTGCATTCTGACCTCCGCCGGCCCAAACTCCCGCTTGGCCGAAGCCGCCACGGCGCCCCCAAAATGCTTGGCCATGGCCTGCATGCCGTAGCAGATGCCCAGCACCGGCACCCCCAAGTCGAACAAGCCTTCCGGCAGCCCAGGCGCCGCCGCGGCCACCGACTCCGGGCCGCCGGAGAGAATGACGCCCTTGGCGCCGGAAGCCGCCAGCGTCCGTGCGTCGGCATCACAGGAGAGGATTTCCGAATAGACCCCAGCCTCCCGCACCCGGCGGGCGATCAACTGGGTGTATTGGGAGCCGAAGTCAACGATCAGCAGGCGCTGCGCCTGAATGCCGCCATCCGCGACGGGTGCGGCGCCGTCCGCAACGGCATCCGACGTCATTGCGGCGCCGTCCGCAGCACTCGCCGGAAATGCCGGGGGAGCGTTGCCGCCATCTGCAAATTCGACCTCGACATGATTCGCCGCCATCAGCGCGACGGGTAGTTGGGCGCCTCCTTGGTGATGGCCACGTCGTGGACGTGGCTCTCGGCCATGCTGGCGGCGCTGATGCGAATGAACTGCGGGTTGGCGCGCATCTCTTCGATGTCCGCCGAGCCGGTGTAGCCCATGGAGGCCCGCAACCCGCCGGTCAATTGATGGATGATCGGCCCCACGGGGCCGCGGAAGGGCACCCGGCCTTCAATGCCCTCCGGCACCAGCTTGCCGCCGTCGCCCTCCACTTCCTGGAAATAGCGGTCGCTGGAGCCGTGCCGGTCGCCCATGGCGCCTAAGGAGCCCATGCCGCGGTAGGACTTGTAGGTGCGGCCTTGGTACAGCTCCACTTCGCCGGGCGCCTCCTCCGTGCCGGCGAACAGGCTGCCCACCATCACTGAACTGGCGCCGGCGGCCACCGCCTTGGCGATGTCCCCGGAGTAGCGGATGCCGCCGTCGGCGATGATCGGCACGTTCACTTCATCAGCCGCGGCGGCCGCCTCCGAAACGGCGGTGACCTGGGGCACGCCGATGCCGGCGATGACGCGGGTGGTGCAAATGGAGCCCGGGCCGATGCCCACCTTGATGGCGTCCGCCCCGGCCGCCAGCATCGCCTGGGCGCCGGCGCGGGTGGCCACATTGCCGCCGATCACCTGCATGTGCGGATAGCGCTGCTTGATAAGGCTCACTTGGTCGAGAACGCTCTGCGCATGGCCGTGGGCCGTATCGACCACGATGACGTCCACCCCGGCCTCGATGAGCGCATCCACCCGGTCGTTGGCGTCGGCGGCGGCGCCCACCCCGGCGCCCACCCGCAGTTGCCCCGCCTCGTCCTTGCAGGCGTCCGGAAAGGCTTGCGACTTGTGGATGTCCTTCACGGTCACCATGCCCTTCAACTGAAAGGCGCTGTTGACCAACAGCACCTTTTCGATGCGGTGCTCGTGCAGCAGCTTGGTGATCTCGTCAAAGGTGGCGTTCTCCGGGGCGGTGACCAAGCGCGACTTCGGCGTCATCGCGTCCCGAACGCGGGCGTCCAGGCGCTTCTCGAAACGGATGTCGCGCGCGGTGACGATGCCCACCAAGGCGTCGCCCTCCACCACGGGCACCCCGGAGATGCGGTTTTCCTGGGTCAAGGCCAGCAGTTCGGCCACCGTGCGCTCCGGCTCTATGGTGATGGGGTCGCGGATGATGCCGGTTTCAAACTTCTTGACCGCCCGCACCTCCTGCATCTGGGATTCGATGCTCATGTTCTTGTGGACGATGCCGATGCCGCCCTCCTGGGCGACGGCGATGGCGAGCCGCGCCTCGGTCACGGTGTCCATGGCCGAGGACATGATGGGGATGCTGAGGTTGATTTCCCTAGTCAGCCGGGTCTTGAGGTCAACCTGCGAAGGCAGCAACTGGGAATGGGCAGGGAGCAGCAGGACATCATCAAAAGTGAGCGCATCGGCGGCGATTCGCAACATTTCTGAACCCCACAAAAGGCGGATGCTACAGGGGCCGCCGACGGCTGTAAACCGAAATTTGCCGGCCGCCCAACCAGAGCGCAAACGTTCCCTTTACCCAACAAGCAGACTGCACCTCAATTGCCCTGCTCCATGCCCTAGGCGAAGGGAGTTGCGCTGTTCCAAGACCTGCATTACATAAGGGCTTGCGGGGCGCCGGGATGCACATCGTCCCTGTTTCCACCCCACGCCCAAACGCACGCTTTGGCCGAGGACGAAAACGGCATTTTTTCGCCCCGGGGAACGACAGCGCAACTCTCTCAGGCGGGGAACGCCCAGCGTCACTGGGCATGTGGGCTAGATCAATGCGCTGCGATGGAGGCGAGGCGCTGCAGAAAGTCCTGCTCGTCTTTGCAGGCGAGGGCGGCGGCAAGCACCGCGCCCGCCGGCAGTTCCGCCAGCATGGCCCGGTCGGCAAGGAACCCCTCGGACGTCTCGACGCCTCGGGACAACAGCAGTTCGCGCGCCATTTCCACCCGGCCTTCCATGCGGCCCTTCCGTTCGCCCTCCGCCCGGCCTAGATATTGACCTTCCGCTCTGCCCTTGCGCAGCCCCCGCTCCTCGCTTTCCCTGCGCAGGGAGCGCATCAGCGGGTCATCGTCCGGCCCCGTGCCGTCACGGGCGCCCAAGTCTCGGCCCAAGCGTTCCAGAATTCGGTTGGTGCGCAACGAGGGAACGATCTCGTTCAACGCCGCATGGATGTCCGGCGCCCGCCAGCCGGGAAAGGCGCGGCTCTCCTCCGCAGGCTGGTAGGCCCCGTCCTCAAGCAGGTGGATGGTCAGCCCGGAGGAGCGGCTCTTCGGCCGGCTGGCGGGGCGCGCATCCGGCACGTCCACCCAGAGCTCCGGGAAGCCCCAAGCCTCGTAGATTCTCAGCTTGCCGCGGCGCATGTCGGTGGTGTGGTCCACCTCCAGCACCACGTCGGGAAAGTTGTGGCCGCCCACCAGCATGGCCTTGGCGCCGACGAGGTGGGTCCTCTCCGGGTCGATGTACAGGGTTTGGTCGGCCTGCATGAGGCGCTTAGGCTCGCCCCGCGCATCGGCCGCCATGAGCACCATGGCCCCGTAGCACTTGATGGGCGAGCCGCGCACCGCGGCGATGCGGGCGGCGAGCATCCCCAGGCTTTGGCCCGGCCCTTCGTGGGCCGGCATGGGGCCGTCGCGGACGATCCAGGCGGTCTTGAGTTCGGCATCCCAAACCTCAAGGCGGCCCTCGAACTCATGGTACTGCTCCCGCGTCATCGGCACAGCGTCGCAGCCGACGAACTCCAGTTGCGAGATGTCGATCTCGGCCGGCCGGGCGCCGGGCGAAGTGCCGCCGAGCGTCTTCGCCGACGGCTGCCCCCGACGCGGCGGAACGGATGCCGAAGCCTCTGCTGCTTTTGCTGCTCTCACGCTGGCCATGCTGAGCATTGTAGATCAGTTGGCGCCCGCTCAAACCCACGCACCCCCGCGGCGGCGGCATCGCCTTCGGCACCGGTGTTCAAAGGACGAGCACTGCGCAGATGGCACCCATGACTGAGGAGCGGGCCAGTGCTGGGCGGGCGGATTGACCGGGACGTCCGGCAACCTTGCCACAATTGGCGGCAGCCGCGCATGGTGTATTCTGCCGGCATGAAATTGCCCAAGCTCAACAAACATGACGAATGCGGATGAAACCACGCCGCCTTCAGGCGCTCTGCCCTTGATGAAGCTGGAGCGATATCGCCTGCGGTTCCGCGAACGCACTCCCCGAGGCCAGCCTTCGCGGCAGTTGCTTCGCGCCGGTTATCTGGGGTCCGCTTGGCGTGGCGCGTTCGGCCATGCGCTGAAGCAAACCGTTTGCGTCACTGGGTTGGCCGACTGCGGCGCTTGCGCCTTGCTCGACTCCTGCCCCTACCCGTCCATCTTCGAGAGCAGAACGCCGCCCGACGCGAAGAAGCTGAAGCGCTACCCGCACACCCCCAATCCCTATATCCTGGAGCCGGCCGATCATGGCTACGACCTGGACGGCGAGACCGTTAACTTGGGGGTTACATTGTTTGGGCGGGCCAACGGGCAGATTCCACACATCATCGAAGCGCTGAAACTGGCCGGCCGCGGCGGACTGACCGCCCGTCGGGTGCAATTGGACTTGCTGGAGGTTCAGGCCGAACGCCCAGAGCGGGGCAACGACTGGCAGGCTGCACATGATTTGAGCAACGGCTTGGGGGCAACTCCCTGCATACTGGCGCCGCCCGTCCCTTCAGCCATCAAAATCCTGTTGATCTCGCCGTTGCGGATTCGACGGAACGAGCGCTTGGTTGGGGCCTCGGCGTTCGACTTCCGGGCCTTCGCCGGCAATCTGCTGCGCCGCCTTTCCCTGCTCACCAACTTCTTCGGCGATGCGCCTTGGGAGGCGGATTTCGCCGGCCTCCTGCGGCAAGCGGAGAGCATCCCGGTCGCCAACTCCGACCTTAGCTGGCGGGAAGGGTCGCGCCATTCCTCCCGCCAAGGCGGCAAAATCCCCTTGGGTGGGCTGACTGGAGCTTTCGAGCTGGAATCCTCCAAGCTCGCGCTCTTTTGGCCCTATATTTGGCTTGGGCAGTGGACGCACATCGGCAAGGGCTGCACGATGGGCTTGGGCCGGTATGTGGTGAAGCCGGTTGGCGCAGACGACGACCAAAGCTCCAAGCCACTGCAATGGCCCACGCCAAATCGACTTTAGGAATGCCGCCGCCATGAAACCAAAAAACACGAACCCAGAAAGCTATCCGCACCGCATTTTGGTCGCCGTTACCGGAATGTCCCCGCAAATCGTGACCGAGACGCTGTACACCCTCGCAGTTCAGCAAGAACCGAAGTTCGTTCCCACGGAGGTGCGGCTGATCACCACCGAGGAAGGCGCTCAACAAGCGAAACAGTCCCTCCTGCACAAGGACCGCTGGTTTCACCGGCTACTCACGGACTACGATTTGCCTCCCATCCAGTTTGAGCCGGAGCAGATTCATGTGTTGAAGGATGCCAACGGCAACCCTCTAGATGACATCCGCAGCGTGGAGGACAACACCGCCGCCGCCGACGCCATCACCGATCTGATCCGGAAATTGACGGGTGACGACAGCAGCGCATTGCACGTCTCCATCGCCGGCGGGCGCAAGACCATGGGGTTCTACCTTGGCTATGTCCTGTCGCTATTTGGGCGCATCCAAGACAGGCTCTCCCATGTGCTGGTCAGCGCACCCTACGAGTCGAATCGGTGGTTCTTCTATCCAACGCCGGAGAGCAAGATGATTCCCGACCCCAAAGACCCCAATGGTGGGTGCATTGATGCGCGGAACGGCGAGGTAACGCTGGCGGAGATTCCGTTCGTCAGAATGCGCGAGGGGCTGGATCCAAAATTGATTGAGGGCACGGCGAGCTTTTCCGATGCCGTAGCCGATGCGCAGCGAGCGCTGCCGCCACTGGCGTTGGAGCTTGATCCAGCTAGCAAATCGGTAACCATTGCAGGTGAAACTTGCAATTTGCCGGCCAATTCGTTCGCCCTGTATTGGATGCTGGCAGAGCGCTTGCTGGACGGCCGGGACGGTGCGCATTGGAGCGAGGCGCAGTATGTGCAAGAGTTCTTGAGCTACTACGGGCGCTTGGTCAACAAGATGTCGTCGGAGTATGAACGGGCGGAAGAGGCGGCCAAACGTGGACTCACCGGAGAGAACGTCAACCCTATCAAAGCCCGCATTAAAAGACGCTTCGAGAGCCATGTGGGCCGTCGCCGAGCTAACCCGTACCTCGTCAAGGAGCAACAGCGCATTCCCGACACCCACTACCGGCGCTTTGGATTGGGTTTGCCACGGGAAACGGTACGAGTCGTCGGCCGCAACCTTGCGGATGCGCCAATCAGGCGCTAGGGCCATGGTCACGAGGGTGCAAGCAACAGCAGAAGCGGCGGGACCTCGTCCAATGCCGGACGACGCCTGCCTGCTCCCTTTGGACCAGTTCGACCATCCAGCCCTGCACCAGCGTGCTCCGAAGTGGCTGCCGCTGGCGTTCGTCCGCAGCCATCTCAACACACTGTTTGGAAAGGCATGCGCCGGAATGAATCCAGAGTATCGGGCGGACGGCTGGGAAGTGGCGCAGGGTTTTCACAGAGGCACGTTTTCCCACGGGGAGCTCGCAACGCTTCGTTGGGCCGCCTCCGGACTATGGGAGGATGCACTAGGAATGCTGCACGTCATGGGTCGAGCAACCATCTTTGAACTGGCGCAAGGCGTCCGCCACATGGGATGGCATGGACGTGGGCTGGCCTGGGAACTCAACGCATGGGGCAAAAAGCCGCTCCTTCCCCTGCCCTCCTTGAAAGGGTCAGTCTTTCGCACAGCTTTGCGCTGCACCCCAAAAAGGGCGCTTTCCCTGCCGCCTGGGCACCCAGACCGACGAGAGTGGTTGGAGGATGGGCTGACCTGCCTGACTGTGGATGGGCTGACTTTCGTGGTGAACTCCACAGCACTCGAGCGGCTCCAGCAACGGCGGAGGCTTGTGGAATTGGCGGCTAAAGGGCCGATGTCCCGGCAAGATGGCCAAAATGGGAGGTCTTGATCGAATGACTCATACCTTAGTAACCATCCTCGGCAGGAGAAAGGAAGGCGAGGCAACGGGATACCGGCAGGCGGTTTACAAGTTTCCCGACGGGACGCAGGACAAAACCGCATTCTTCGGCTTGGCGTTGTCGCGGTATCTCAAGCCTGATGTCATCGTCATTCTCGGCACATGCAGCAGCCAGTGGAGCGTTCTGGTCGAGCACTTGGCAGCAGACGCGGGAGATGAGGAAACGCGGCTGCAGTTGATGAACGCTGAAGCGGACGGCACGGTGGCCCAGGATTTGCTTGATCAGGTGGCGCCGCTCATGCGGCGGGCGGTTAACTGCCAAGTTGTCCCACGCCTCATTCCTTTCGGCCATGACATTGACGAACAGTACGCGATTCTGCAGGCCGTGGCGGATATTGTGCCACCCAATGGCGGCGTCAGCTTCGATCTCACCCATGGTTTCCGGCACATCGGCATGGTCGGGTTTCTTTCGGCGTTCATGCTGGAGCGCATCCATAAACGCAACCTAAGGGTTCGGGGCTTGTGGTATGGCGCCCTTGACATGACGCATGACGGCCTGACCCCTGTGTTGAGGCTTGACGGCTTGGCCCGCGTACAGCGCTGGTTGGATGCGCTGAACCGGTTCGACGCCACGGGCGACTACGGCGTTTTCGCGCCGCTTCTGATCGAAGACGGCATCCCCAAGGACAAGGCCAGTTGCCTGTCGGACGCCGCCTTTTTCGAACGCACCTTCAACGTGAGAGACGCAGTGCGAAAGATTCAGACGTTCCTGGACTTTCTAAAGACAAAGGATGAACCCTTGACTGGTGCGTCCGGCCTTTTTCAGAGCCGCTTGGTCAGCAGGCTGCGTTGGGTGGAGCAATCCAGCATGTCCGAGAGGCAGCGCTTGCTGGCCCATCAATACTTGGAGCGGCGGGATTTCGTGCGGGCAGCGATGTTCGGCTGGGAAGCAGTCGTGTCTAGAATTTGCGAGGAACGGGGTGTGACCACGGTTGAATACAGCGAGGAGCGCAAGGAGGCCGTTGACCAATACCAAGAAATGCTAAAAGACGAGGGTTCCAAGCGGAAGTCCCAACACTACTGGACGCTCAGGGACATACGCAACGCCTTGGCGCACGGCACTGCGCCGCCCAAGGGGTCCGCAAAAGCAAAACAAGCGTTGCGGAACCCCGATCGTCTCAAGCAGATGCTGCAGGACGCCTTAAACGGCCTTCTTTCGGGATAGCGGCAACCTTGCCGACCTTGCAGTATGGCATGCGACTGGGGTGAAATGAGGCTGGATAGTCAGCATGAATAACCATGAAAATTGGGAAAACCTAACATGAGGCGACCAAGTCAGAACATCTCGCCGGCAACCGCTCTCGCGGCTTGGAACGCGGCGCAGCCCGGCGAGGACGCCGAATCGGCGGTGACCGTCACTTGCCGGCTGATCACGCCCATGTACGGCGGCGGCGTGAAGCCGGGCGAAGTGGATTGCGACCTGCCCATAAGAGCCAGCGCCCTGCGGGGTCAGTTGCGTTTCTGGTGGCGCCTGCTGCACGGCGCTGGCAAGGAATCGGCTGATCTGTTCGCCGCCGAGTCCTCTCTTTGGGGCGGCATCTCCAGCAACGGAGCTAAGGCCAGCCGAGTTAGAGTGCAGATCGAGGGCGCACGAGTTAGCGATCAGCAATTGGTCCGCAAAAGCGATTCTGACACTCCCCCCTATGCGCTGATTCTGGACAGGAATGAAGACCCTGCACTGCTGAAGCAGGGCTACAGCTCCGACTTGGTGCTGCACTTCAAGAAGGGAGTCACGTCTTCTCAGCGGGACGGGGTGATGGAAGCCCTGCGCTGGTGGGCGAGCTTTGGCGGCGTGGGTGCGCGAACAAGGCGCGGCCTCGGCACCGTCAGAGTGACTGGGGACAACTTGGCGCCGGCAACCAGCAAAGAAGTCAAAGCGCGGGGCGGCTGGATGGCGGTCGGTCGGCCAGCAACCACCGCGGTCAAGGCATGGAGGGAAGCCGTGGGCGCGTTGCAACGCTTCCGTCAAGGGCCAGGCGAGGGGCGGAACCGTGGACAGGGCAGCCGTCCCGGCCGCAGCCGCTGGCCGGAGGCGGATGCAATCAGGCGCCTCCAGAACACCCATGCGCCTGCACATTCGCCCGAACCCCCTGTTGACAGCCTCTATCCTCGTGCCGCATTCGGACTGCCTATAGTGTTTCACTTCAAGAACATGGGCGATCCGGGAAATCCCGATCCAACGCTTAAACCCGCCATTGATAGCAGCGACCGAATGGCCAGTCCGCTAATCCTGCGGCCCTATTTCGATGGCGAGAAATACCGGCCGCTCGCGCTGCTGCTGCCCGGTTGGGAGGAGCGCGTCAGCATCCCCGTTCATTTGGACTCGAACCAAGAGCAACGCACATGGCCGGAAAACCCGCACGAGCGCACGAAGTTGGCGAAAAGCATTCAGCCCATGGGCCGCAGAGGCTCTGATGCGCTTTCGGCCTTCATGCGCTACTTCCAAGAAACCTTGGGGTGAGGGCGTGGTGATGGATCGCTTTCTCATCACCCTTGCCCTAGGGCCGGTGCAAAGCCTGATCGGCGCCGCCCGGCGCACTCGCGACCTTTGGTGCGGCTCCTGGCTTCTGTCGGAAGCGGTGCGGGCCGCCGCCAAGAAGCTCCATGATCGGCATCCGGGCTGCCTGATCTTTCCGCATCTGGAGAACCCCGATGAAGACCTAGCGCCGCAAGATGGACTAGTGGGCGCCGCCAACATTGCGAACATCCTACGCGCCGAAGTTCAGTTGCCCGATGCGGCAGCCGTCCGCTCGCTGTGCGACGAAGCCAAAACCGCCGCCTCCTCCCGGTTGGCGGAACTAGGCGATCAGGCGCGACGCAAGCTAGGGAGGCCTGTGCGGGAGGAAGTCTGGCGGGCGCAAATTGGCGACATCCTGGAAGGGTTCGCAGCATGGGTGTCGTTTGCCGCTGTCGCGGATGACTACGCAAAGGCCCGCAGGCGAATTGGTGAAGTGCTGGCCGTCCGCAAGGCAACCCGAAACTTCCAAGCCTGCGAGGAGCTTGCCGTGCAAGGGCTGCCGAAGTCTTCCCTTGACGGCGCATTGGAGACGGTGTTGCCGGACTGGCCAGCCAGCGAAACGGCCCGGCGCAAGCTCCGGCTGTCGCAGGGCGAACAGCTTGATGCGCTCGGCCTAATCAAGCGCCTAGCCGGCAAATCCGAGCAGTTCACCGCCTACTCCCGAATCGCCGCAGATGCATGGATCGAGCAACTCAGCGCAGCGCAGCAAGAGCGCCTTAGCGCCGCCTACGAGCCGTTGGTCTCCTTGGAACTCGCCACGCGCACCAGCGGCAATAAGGGCATCTACGGCGCTCTGCCGTTCGATGCGCAAATGCTCTACGAATCCAGACTAGAAAACGAGCTCTCGCAAGCACAGGATCAAGATGAAAAGGAGGTGCTTTCCGGCCTTCAACAGTGCATCAAGCGAATCGTCCGGGAGCAGACGGACGCCGGCGAGCCGGTGGGCAAGCCCGTACCCTACGCCGTCATCCTGAAGGCGGATGGCGACCGCATGGGAGCATTCCTGTCCCATGCGAACAGCGTAAACCACGCCCGAAAAGTCTCCCGTGCATTGCACGGTTTCGCATCGCGTGTGCCCGAAATCGTCCGGGCGCATCGAGGCCATGCCGTGTACGCCGGCGGGGATGACATTCTGGCGCTTATGCCGCTGGCCCAAGCGATGGATTGCTCCAGGAAGTTGGCAACAAACTTCGCAGATTCGCTTAGCGAAATCGCTGAGGAAATGAAAGTTGCGCATGAGGACCGCCCAACGCTGTCCGTCGGTTTGGGCATCGGCCACTTCATGGACCCGTTAGGCACACTGCGCAACCGCGCCGAACGAGCGGAACACTTGGCGAAGGGGGACTCCACCGATGCGCCGCGCAACGCGCTGGCCATCGCATTGGGCATTCGCTCGGGTGCGGAACTGCATTGGCGCGTCCGATGGAGCGACAAGGGGGCATTCCAAGCGCTTGAGCAAACGATCGATGCGTTCCGAAACGGCAATCTGCCCACTCGTGCGGCCTATGATCTGCGGGACATCGATCTGCGCCTTGCTTGGCTTCGTGAAGACGACAGCCCTTTGGCGAAAGACATGCGCAAGGCGGAGGTGGGACGCATGCTGGACCGGGCCCGCATCAAAGGCGGCCGCGACCGCATTCCCAAAGATTTGCGAGAGTTGATCATGCAGCAGGCCCAAGTTCAACGACTCGAGAAGTTGGCGGACATGTTGATCATTGCCCGCTGGCTCTCCGCCCGAACCGCAGGCGACATTGGAGAGTGCACATGAAGCGGCGCAAAAAAAGCTGGAGGGGCAAGCCAAGGAATCCGCCGCCCAACCACCGCAGGCAGGCAAGACTGCAAGCGGGGCGGGAGAGGCCGAAAACCGAAACGGCACCGACAACCCCGCCTGAAAAGAGCGGCCCCAGCAGGGTTCTGAGCTTGGATCCGCTTGCGCCCATCATAGTTCGCTCCGGACGCCCTTTCGACAATCTTTCCATAGTGGATCCGGCCCGCGTTCCACCGCCTTCGACCATGGCGGGCTGCCTGCGCACGGCTTGGGCGCGGGCCTCGGGCGAACCTTCAGGTCCGGAGCTTGAGAAGAAATTCCAAAAGGCCATGGAACTGGAAATGACCGGACCTCTGCTGGTCAACGGAGACAGCCAAATCTTGGCGCCAAAGCCGGCAGATGCGCTGTACTTCAACCACGACGCAGCGGCCCCGTGCATGCGACGCGCCGAGCCGCGTGAATTCGAGGCGAGTTGTGGCGCCGACCTGCCCGAGGGCCTGCTTCCGGTGCGGCTGGCGCAATCCGAAGTCGGCAAGCCGGGCAAAGGCCCAACTTGGTGGGCATGGGAGGATTTGCTGAGTTTTCGCCAAGGACAGGCAGTTACCCATGCGCAGCTATGCAAAAATGGCTGGTCGCCGCCAGCGGGGGACCGTCGTACCCATGTGGCAATCAATCCCGTAACCGGAACCGCCGACGCCGGGCACCTCTTCCAGACTGAGGGGCTTGACCTCAACGCGCCAAGCGCAACGGACGATGAGAACGTTTCCGCCAAAGTACGCTGGCCAACAGCGGTAAACGGCTTGCGCCTCTTGGCGCGTTGCAGCGAAGCTTTGGGCGCAGGATTGGTGCATCTCGGGGGCGAACGCCGCCTAGCGGCCTTGCAGCCGGAACCGGAACGAACTTGGCCGGCGGTGCCGAATGACTGGCTGGAGAAAATCGCTCGCGTCGGCGGCTTTTGTCTGACGTTGCTGACCCCGGCCATTTTCTCCAGCGGGTATCGCCCCGGCTGGCTTGGCCCAGACCTGACCGGCAACCCGACCGATGCGCCGGGGTTGCGCTTGCGGCTGCGCGCCGCAGTGATGGAGCGTTGGCAGCCGCATTCCGGATGGAACCTCGCCGAAGGCCAGCCCCGGCAAACCCGAAAGCTGGTCCCGGCCGGCGCGGTTTATTGGTTCCAAATTCTTGGCAATGCGGATGTCAAGGACTTGCAGGCGCTGTGGCTGGCCAGCATCAGTGATCTGCGCTCCCGGGATGGTTTTGGGCTTGTTTTGCCCAGTCCGTGGCAACCACCGAATGCAGATAGTCAACCCGTTAGTTGAGGAAAGATTCCCATGCAAGCAAGATTGTTTCATCTCCATGCCCTTTCCGCCTTGCACTGCGGAACTGGACAGTCCGTAGGCGTTGTGGACTTGCCGATCGCTCGGGCCAGAGCTACAAAGCTCCCCATTGTGCCAGGGTCTTCTCTGCGCGGCGTGTTGCGGCAGCATATTGCAAACAGCAATCCGCAGGACGCAAAGACATTGTTTGGCCCTGAATTCGGCAGCGGCGACTCGAACTCTTTCGCCGGGGCTTTGGCTATCGGGGACGCCCATTTGCTGGCGTTGCCGGTGCGCAGCTTGGCTGGCATTGTCAGCTATGTCACCGCACCCTTCATTCTGCACCGCTATGCCCGCGACTTGGAGCGTTCCGGCGCATCCGCGCCGAGGATGCTATCCGCGCCCGCTCCGAATGAAGCGCTGATGCCCCCGGAGTCCGTCAACTGCATCAAGGAAAAAGGCGAGCGCAAACTTGTGCTGGAGGACCTCGATTTGGAGGCACGGGAGGACGCCTCGCTAACGGAATGGGCAAATTGCATCGCCCAAGCGGCGCATCCCGCCGATTCCGAGGCGCAACATGACTTCATTAAGCGCTTCGCTCTGTTGCCGGACGAAATAATGGATTTCCTTTCCGAAACCGCCACCGAGATTCGCGCCCGCATCGCCATTAACCAAGATACGGGGACGGTCCGTGACGGAGCACTCTGGTACGAGGAAAATCTGCCTGCCGAGGCCGTGCTTTGGGGGGTGTTTGCGCTTTGCGCCTCCAACAACAAGGACGACTCAAGGGCCGAAACGCAGTTGGCGAAGGCGATATCCCCTTCCAATACGCTGCTGCAACTTGGCGGCAAAGCTGGGGTTGGGCGCGGGCTGGTGCGTTTTCTCAGCTCGGAGGAGGCACGAACATGACCAAGACCCGCACCCACACAGTCGCCAAGGCGGCTTACGAGCGCGTTGCCGCGCATCGTCGCAGCTCAACAAGGAAGGAATACAGCGCCTTGGCGCACAAACTGCCGGGGATGATCCTTCAATCCGGCCTTGCCCAAGCGACGGGGTTCCTGCTCGCTAAGGGCAAAGGCGAGCATCACAATCTGCTTGATGACTTGAATGCGGTGCTCAGCACCGCCCAAGCCACAAACACGAAGAATGGGCGGGAGCTACACGATGCGGTCATCGCAAGCGACCTCCAAGAGGCTGTTAATCTCACGCGCCGATCCTTGGATGCCAGCGGCTGGATCAAGCGCTACGCCCAGGCAGTATTGGATGCAGAAGAACGGAACGAACGGAATGCCGAGGGCGATGCCAAGCAGCAAGGGGGTCCGCGATGAGCACTCTGCTAATGCGCAATTCCTTGCGCCAGCTATACAGAAATGCATCGGATGCTCATCTCGGCCTGCTGCTTCAGCATGGCTTGGAGAAGCACGATGAAAATGGCGACAGAAAAACGAAATTCATAGAGCGCGTGTGCGGCGGGAAATTGGACGACTTCTACCGAGGTGCCTACAAGCGATGGAAAGAGGCCACTTCTGACGAGTTACGTTTTCGATCAACCATCCTTCAGCTGAAAAACCGGCTGCTCGCTGGATTGAATGGCGGCGGCATGCTGGAGACCGGCTGCACCATAAGCCATAGTTACGGCGCACCCTACATCCCAGGGTCAAGCGTCAAAGGTGTCGTGAACGCTTATGTGCGTGAGAGGTTCCGCGATGCCGAAAACGGCGATGCCATCTGCAACGAAATTTTCGGGTCACCAGCTACCAAAAGCCAACCGGCTGGGTTGGCAGGGCTTGTCTCTTTCCACGACGCTTGGTGGGTGCCCAACTCGGCGCAAAGCCCGTTTGTCCCTGAAGTCGTGACGACCCATCATCCCGACTACTACGGAAAAGACGGTGAGACGCCCGCCACGGATTTCGACAGC
The DNA here is from genome assembly GCA_965200465.1 of Candidatus Azophilus sp. Taxonomy (GTDB): domain Bacteria; phylum Pseudomonadota; class Gammaproteobacteria; order Pseudomonadales; family Azotimanducaceae; genus Azophilus. Next base: position 2,633,607 of record OZ241358.1, read on the forward strand.
CCAGTGCCCAATGCCCAAATCGCCGTCCATGGACAGTTTCTTTTCGTGTTGGAAGGTCCTCCTGCCTGGCTTGATCTGGCCGAGAAAATGCTGGTTGAGGCTCTGTCCAGCCGAGGCGCGGGCGCCAAGACAGGCTCCGGCTATGGCCTGTTCGATCCGAACGTCATGGCCAAACTTGGCCCTACCTGCGTTTGGACCGATGAAACCATCGCTAAATTGGCAAATGCGCCTACAGCTACTATGGAAGAGGCGCTGCGTGGCAGGGCGCTCGCTCAGGCTTGGGATGAAATCAAAGATCCTGCACTCAAAGATGAAGCGTACCAGGACATCCGCTCCCGTTGGGAGAAGAAAGGATGGTGGGACACTCCACCCGGCAGGGCGGCACGGACTGCCAAAGCGATCTATGATAAGCACAAGAGTGATTGATGTTCGAGCTAGAGCAACCTCAAAGGACTAGGCCGCAAGTGCAACTCTGCGCCAAGCGGAAGAAAGATGCATCCACAGGTTGAATCACATCGAAGTGAGATTCTCGCCTTGGCCGAGCGTCACGGCATCCGCAACGTTTTAGTGCATGATTATCTAGAGGATGATGCTCACCTGCTCACTTTGCGGCAGTCCGATCGTCCAATCCTGCACTGACATCCCTGAAGTAGCTTCCACCGCCGTCCATCCGCACCCATCTCAAAATACTATTTGGAAAGGCTTGTACCGGGCTGAATCCGGAAAGTCAGGCAGATTTAAGCAGATTTTACAAGAAGCCTTGGACGCCCTTGTGCCCGCATAGCCGCAACCTTGCGGCTCATCTAAACCAGCGGCTTTTGTGCCCTAATACTCCCCAAGACGCTCCGCAGCTTCGCAACCTTGCCAAGCCAGCGCAGGTGGTTGCGGGGTGTCAGAATTTGCCAATCGGCAGGGGCTGTCCGCAAAGCGGGCGGCTGTGCCGAATCGGCAAAGCGGTAAAAAGGCAATTGGGAGCAATCTCCGAAAATGAGCCAGCGCAAGAGACATCAAAAAGGCGGCGACGCAACCAAGGCGGCAATGGCACCGCTGGACGCCGCGGCCTTGGAGCGAACGCAGATCGCCAGATACCACACCAAGGGTGGTGCCGGCTTTGCGGCGGAGGACGCCAACAATCTCGCGGACCGCCTGCGCGGCAAGGACGCGAAGGTGACCGGCCAGTCCAACAAACTCCACGGAGTGGACCGGGTGGTCGACGGCGTCCGTGTGCAGTCGAAGTACTACGACAGCCCCGCCGCCACGGTGCGGTCTGCCTTCGATCCGCACGGCGGCAAGTATCGCTATGCGCGACAAGTGCTGGAAGTGCCCAAGGACCAGTACGATCAATGCGTGGAGCTGATGCGCAAGCGCATCAGCAAAGGCCAAGTGCCGGGCCACACGGACCCGGCGGATGCGGAGAAGTTGGTCAAGAAAGGAACGGTGACCTACAAGCAGGCGCGAAACATCGCCCGAGCCGGCAACATCGACTCGGTGAAGTTCGATGTCAAGACCGGCGCTGCGGTCGCCAGCGGCATCTTCGGGTTGTCCTTCGCGATCAACTATTGGCAAGGGCGCAGACTGGGGCTGAACGATGCCGAAGCCATCAAGGAGGCGTTTCGAGAGGCGCTTTGCACAGGCTCCGCAACGCTGGTGACGCATGTAATTGGGGCACAGCTGCTGCGCACCAAGGCCGCCGCATGGGGAACCGTCGCCGTTCGCCAAGGCGTGAAAGCCGCCGCCCGCACCTCGCTCGGAAAGAAGGCCATTCAGGGCATCGCCACGGCCTCTTTGGGCAAGTCCGTGCATGGCGCGGCGGCAACCAACCACGTTAGCAAACTGTTCCGCTCCAACATCGTAACCGGAAGCGTGACGGCCGCCGTCATGTGTGCGCCGGATTTCTACCGAGCGGCGTTCGACAAATCCATCTCTTGGCAACAGTTCACCAAAAACAGCGCGGTTAAAGTCGTTGGGGTTGCTGGAGGCATGGGCGGATGGATGGGAGGCGCCGCCGCCGGCGCCGCAATCGGCTCAGCCGTACCCGGTGTGGGCACGGCGGTAGGCGGGGTTGTCGGCGGAATTCTAGGCTCCTTGGGCGGCGGGTTCGCCGCCGGCAAATTAACGAAGAGCGCCACCGATAAGATGGTCGAGGATGACGCTAAAGCTTTGACCGAAGTGCTGCAAGAGGAGGTGCAAAGGCTGTCGCTGGAATACATGCTCAGCGAGCGGGAGGTGGAGCAGATCATGGATGTGGTACGCAACACGGCCAACGCCAAATGGCTGCGCAGCATGTACAAGGAGACCGGCGGCCGCAAGGAACCGGGGCGCTGTTTCGTGCGACGGAAGTTTGAGCAAGAATTCCAGAAAATCGCCAAACGGCGCCGGAAGGGCACCCCGCCGTCGGCCAAGCGCTTTTACCGTGAGGCGCAGGGCCTAGCCGAAACCATGCAAGGAGAAACCGGCGAGTAAACGCTCGCAGCTCCCACAAGCGCCAATGGCTACAACCAGACTATACATCGCAACTTATGACATCGTGGACCCGCGGCGTTTGTACAGGCTGCGCCAACTGGTCAGGCAACAGGCCACGGGCGGGCAAAAGTCAGTATTCGAATGCTTCTTGACATCCACAGTGCGCCATGAACTGCTTGCCCAAGCGCTTTCCATCATTGACGAAGGCGAAGACCGCTTTGCACTGCTGCAAGTTGAGGAAAGGACCAAGTCGGTATTGCTGGGCACCGCCATTCCTGCCGTGGACCCAGACTTTCAATACATTGGGTGACGGGCTGTGACTACGCTTTACATCGACCGCAAGGACATTGAACTAAACGTCTCCAATGGCGCCATTGAGGTTCGCGAACCAACCGGCCGACGCAGCACGGTTCCCCTTGCTCGCCTTGAACGGGTGGTTCTGCGTGGGCGGGCGAAGGTCTCCACCTCCACCCTCGGTGCCATCACCGACGCCGGCGCCGGCGTTCTGGTGCTGAGCGGCCGGCAAAACCGCCATCTCGCAACCTGTGTTGGGCGGCCCCACAACGACGTGTTGCGGCGACTGGGCCAATTCGACGCATACCAAGACTCCAATGCGAGAAATCAATGGGCCTTGGCCTTGATTTCGGCAAAAATTAACGCCCAGAGGCGCCTGCTGGAAAAGGCGCTGAACGCCCGCCCGGACAAACGGCGCAAACTTACCCGCGCCATAGCCCAACTTGACGCCCTGCATGCCCGCACGGTGCAGGAAGCGGCGCGGCTGGACATCCCTAGCTTGCGCGGCATTGAAGGAGCGGCGGCGGCAGCCTACTTTAAGGGATTTGCGGTGCTGTTCCCGCCCTCATTGGGTTTTGACCGCCGCAACCGGCGGCCCCCCCGTGATCCAGTGAACGCCTGCCTGTCTCTGGGGTACACCTTGCTGCACTTCGAGGCCGCCCTTGCCTGCCATGCCGCCGGCTTGGACCCGCTGCTTGGCCTCTATCATGAGCCTGCGTACGGTCGCGAGTCCTTGGCGGCGGATGTTGTCGAACCCTTCCGGCCCCATGTTGACGAATGGGTGTGGGCCCTATTCCGCAACCGCGTCCTCACCAAGGAAGCATTTCGGGAGGTCAAGGGCGGGATATTGTTGGGGAAAGCCGGCCGCAGGCATTTTTACTGCAAATTCAACCCGCTTGGCTGCGCATTGCGCCGCTTGTTACGGCAACAACTTGCCCGGTCAGCCCGTGAGTTGGAGCAGCGGGGCCGCGACCTAGCCGTTCACACGGGCGCGGGCAGGGGCGAATGACATGCCGTCAAATAGGCTTACCCCTTGGCTCATCGCCTACGACATTGCAGCGGCCAACCGCTTGCAAAGGGTGCATCGCGCTCTATGTCAGTCCGCCGAGCCGTTCCAGCTATCGGTCTTCCGCATGGCGGCGACCCGCCGGCAAGTTGAGGAGCTGATGGGCCAATTGGAGGGCCTGATTGACCCGAAAAAAGACGACGTCCGTGCCTACCCGCTATCCACAAACGGCCGCCACTTGGTTTACGGCCCCCCTTGCCTACCGGAGGGGGTGTTGTTCCTTGACTCCTACATTCAACCCCAGTGCCGGCTGGCGACCCAACCCATGGGGCCTCGCATGGCTTTGAAAGCTGTGCCGGCCCCGCGAAAAACTGCTGTTGACAAATGATTGCCAATGGAATTAGGGTTGCCTAATGCGTTATGAGACGCTTGCTCTTTAACAACTTGTTGCGGATGAGTAAGGCGAAGGCAAGGCTATGTGCTGTCAGCGTCACGCCGCTCTCACGTACTGTCAACACAGTTCGCAACCCATTGAACAAAAAGGAGAAAAAAGTCTAAGCGGTTCAGACCCACGCCCTGATGAAGAAGGGATTAAGACTCATGTCCCCACGATGATCGGTTCCCACGAAGGTTCAGACCCACGCCCTGATGAAGAAGGGATTAAGACTGGTTTTCCATGTCGCCATGCGTCTGGGCTTAAGTTCAGACCCACGCCCTGATGAAGAAGGGATTAAGACATTTTTCTGGCTTCAAGGTAACGTTGGGACAGGTTCAGACCCACGCCCTGATGAAGAAGGGATTAAGACATTTGTCATCCATTGGTCTTCTCCTTTGGACTAGTTCAGACCCACGCCCTGATGAAGAAGGGATTAAGACCCCGCCAGCGCCCCTCTGGAAAGACCGGCAGCCGTTCAGACCCACGCCCTGATGAAGAAGGGATTAAGACAGCCTCTTCGCCCCTCGGGCGCCGGTGTCAGGCGTTCAGACCCACGCCCTGATGAAGAAGGGATTAAGACTCAGAAACCTCAGCCTCTCCTTCGGCCACCTCAGGTTCAGACCCACGCCCTGATGAAGAAGGGATTAAGACCTGACCTGTTCTGTTTCTGCGCCTTGGTCGCGGTTCAGACCCACGCCCTGATGAAGAAGGGATTAAGACTTCTCCCAGTTCGCCCACTCGCCCTCCCGGAAGGGTTCAGACCCACGCCCTGATGAAGAAGGGATTAAGACCAAGAAGTAGCCGGCGAGACCCCCGCCGATTACGTTCAGACCCACGCCCTGATGAAGAAGGGATTAAGACAACTGCTGTCGGGGCGTAACCTTCAACCGCATGCGTTCAGACCCACGCCCTGATGAAGAAGGGATTAAGACGTCCATCCCGCCGTCCGTGTCGGCGATCTCCCTGGGTTCAGACCCACGCCCTGATGAAGAAGGGATTAAGACAGCATCGGGTTGACATACAGGGCAATGTTCTTCGGTTCAGACCCACGCCCTGATGAAGAAGGGATTAAGACGCTCCGGCGGCGACGGCCAGCAAAACGGCGGACGTTCAGACCCACGCCCTGATGAAGAAGGGATTAAGACCAATCCAATCGCCCAGGGGCGGCGCGGGAGCTGTTCAGACCCACGCCCTGATGAAGAAGGGATTAAGACCGCCAGAGCGATTTTGCAGACCGGGGAATGCAGGCACCCTGCCCAAAACCGGGGTTCGGAACAGCAGAGTCGGAACAGCAGAGGTGGAGACGGGGCCTGATCCAGGGCTTGCGCATCGCGGCGGATGGATGGCATCGTTGGGCAAAGCCGGAAGGCGACCGAGATCAATCTGCTCCCCAATGGTCGCTCCCGCCATCTTCTCCGTCAGCGACCTCAACGCTAGGGCGCGGCTTCTGCTCGAATAGGGCCTTGGCTGGGTTTGGATTCGCCGGGAGCGGCTAGGTGACGGGCGTGGAAGTGATGCTATAGGCGAAGGTGCATTGTTTGCCGGTTAGGTAGGTGGATTTTGATAGACGTGGTCGATTCATAGCTGCGGTGGGCATGATCCAGCCTGTTTCTTCCAGCATTCCAAGGATTTTGCAAACCGGCTACCAAAGGCCCCTCGATTCTTCGCATATTTGATAAATTTCTCGAAGGGTATTTGGTGTATACCGTGCATAGAGCCTTCGTTTTTCGCGTCTCGCAGCCCTTCCGGAATAATGTATACGACTTTCAATTTTGGACATTTCCGAATTTCGATATTTTTGACATAACTCTTATAGTTATCCATGCTAAATTTACCACTAGGGAGCAATTTTTTGAGACAATCAATATTAGGGATATTAATAAGGTCAAGTTTCTTTAAGTCATGCAACAAATGGAAGTACTTTGCTCGAGTTTGAGGACATTTTGTCACACTTTTACTCATAGCAATTTCCTCAATTCCACAGATTATTTTGCCTATTCCTTTATTTGCTGCTTCTTTTAGAAGATTTCTCTGATTTTGGCCTTTGGAGGACGTAAGAGAGGCCATGTCTGTTTTGAGTTCAACAAGGAACGCTTGTTTAACAGGCCCACCATCTTCCGATTTTTGCAGTGCGAGGTAATCAGCCTTGGTGGAACGATTGTCTTCCTCCTTTTTGATCGGAAATTAGGGACCAAAAGTGGGTTTATTTTCATGTCAAAGCGCACTCCCAGCACTTCAGGCAAAAACAACGCAAAGAATATGTCCGCCCGGGGCTCAAGCCGATAGGTCGGCAAATGCCGCCACTTGTCCAGCAACTCGAAGACGCGCTCAATGGTGGGAGATTCATTGTTTTTGTTCTTGCCGGACATGTCGTTCTCCTAAATGTTTCCGAAAACATAGAATTGCCTGCACTCAGAAGCGCTGACAACTCCACTTAAGCATCAAGCCGAAGGCCGCGAGCCAGCATCGACTTGCCGAGCGGCAAGGAACGCCCGATGCCTTCGTGAAGCTCAATCGCGGCGGCGAGGGCGGCCTTGACGTTCTCCAACGCTTCGCCCACGGAACTCCCCTCCGCCACCAATTCCGGCAGCAAGGGGGATGTTGCCGTGTATCCGCCTGCCGCCTGTGGCGTTAAGATCAGCGGCACTCCGTAGTCCGTTGGCCACCTGCCCAGTGCTGAGCCAACCTTGAAGTGCGCTACATTATCCGCAGCCAGACCGCAATGCAAACCAGCTAAACGGGATCGCCACCTTATCGGACTTTTTGAGGGGAGCGCCCCGGTCGCCCGGTGCGCAGCTCATGCAAAAAAGGGCGTATCTCGCACACCAATCGCAGTCATTGACTACAGATTTCCCCCTTGCGAATCCCGTAGCTTGGCCGCATGGATCACGACGCTGCCCACAAGTACATCTACAGCCTGCCCGAAGTGGCGGCCGACCTGCTGCGCATCGTCGCCCAAGATTGGGTGGGTGAACTGGACCTGTTCACCATGGAGGACCGCTCTTCGGAGTATCTGGATGCCGCCCACCGCAAGCGCTTGGGGGACATGGTATTCAGTGTGCGTCTGTGCAGGAGGCGGCCTAGCGGCGGTGTGCGTCCCTACGTCTTGGTTTTGGTGGAGTTCCAGTCCGAGGTGGACGGGCGCATGGCCAAGCGCATGCGCGAGTATGCGGAGATGCTGCTCGACCGAGTGGCCCGGAGCGGGGCGGCGGCGCGGGAGGGCGAGCTGCCTTGGATGCTGCCCATCGTGGTGTACAACGGCGGCGAGCCTTGGACCGCGGCCGGCCAAGCAACCGACTTGGCACCCCTGCCTTCGGATGCGGCAGCGCAGCACTTGGCCCTCTTTCAACCGCAGGCGTATCATCTTCTGGCAGCCGGCGGGACCTTGACATCGGGGGTGCGGCCGGCGGAGGATTGGCCATTGAAGAATCGGGTGTCGGCGACGGTGCGGCTGCAGGCGGCGGGAACGCCGCAGGAGTTGCCGCCATGCTTGCTGGAGGAGGCGGCCCGTTTCCCTGGACCGGCGAACAAGCCGTTCCGGCAGGCGCTGCATTCCTGGGCGCGGGCGCTGTGGGAGCACAAGACCGGCGGTGGTTCGGGCTTCCCGGCCTTTGAGGAACTTGAGCGAACGAAAGGAGCGATTATGGCGACGGTGGCGGAGGCGGCTTGGGACAGGTGGGACGCCAAGGTGCGGGCGGAAGCCTTTGAGCAAGGCGTTGCGCGGGGTATCGAGAGCGGCATCCGACAAGGCGGCGCACGCCTCATCACTCGGCAAGCGGCGCTTAAGTTCGGCGGCGGGACGGCGGAGCGCTTGCGCGGTCTGTTGGAGGGTCTGACGACGCAGGAAGATCTGGACAGGGTGGGGGGCTTGATTCTGGAATGCGGCGGCAGCCGCGAACTGCTGTCCCGCGTGTCCAACCTGCTAAAGGAAAAGCGGGGCTAAAACCCTCAGTTCCACAAATTACCGCCCAACCAAAACATCGTCCCACTGTACGGCGCCTCATCCGCTGACGACGGCGCTGGAAAGCAACCAAACCCAAACCGCCCCTAATGGCCGTTCCCGCCATCCTCACCGTCAGCGACCTCAACGCCAAGGCTAGGCTTCTGCTTGAAGAGGGCCTTGGCTGGGTTTGGATTCGCGGCGAGCTGTCCAACTGCCGACGGCCGGCGTCCGGGCACTGGTACTTCACGCTTAGGGACGAACGCACGCAGGTGCGCTGCGCCATGTTCGCCAACCGCAACCGCTTCAGCCGGATGCAGCCGGCGGACGGTGCGGAGGCGCTGCTGCGCGGACGGGTCAGCCTGTACGAGGAGCGCGGCGAATTTCAGATCATCGTCGAGCACATGGAAGCGGCTGGGGAAGGCGCTCTGCGGCTGGCCTTCGCAGCCTTGAAGGAGCGTCTTGAGGCGGAGGGCCTGTTCGCCGCGGAGCGCAAGCGCACCCTGCCGGCCTACCCCCGGCGTCTAGCCGTGGTTTCATCCCTTTCCGGGGCGGCGCTGAAGGACGTGCTGAGCGTCGTTCGCCGCCGCTTTCCGCTGCTTCGGGTTAGGGTTTTGCCGGTCGCCGTGCAGGGGGCGGAGGCGCCGGCGCAGATCGTGCGGGCGCTGCGCCACGCAGCGGCGGCGGAGGCGGACCTGGTGCTTCTAACCCGCGGCGGCGGCAGCCTGGAGGACCTTGCGGCCTTCAACTCCGAGGAGGTGGCCAGGGCCATCGCCCACTGCCCAAGGCCCACGGTGTCGGCGGTGGGGCATGAAACGGACTTCACCATAGCGGACTGCGTGGCGGACTTGCGGGCGCCGACGCCATCAGCGGCGGCGGAGCTCATCACGCCGGACGGCGGCGCCTTGGCGGAGGACTTTCGGCTGTGGCGGCAGCGGCTGACCCGCGCCGCCGCCATTCGCCTTGAACTGTCCGAGCATCGGCTGGGCGGGCTGCAGGCGCGTCTGGTCAGTCCGCGCCATCGCTTGCGGCAATTGATGCAGCGGGCCGACGATCTGGACGAACGTTTGCGGCGCAGCTTGGCGCATCGGCTCGACCGGTTCCGCAACCGCTGCAATGGGCTGCGCCAGCGGCTGTTCTGGCGGCGTCCGCAACCGCGCATCGCCGCTTCCGCCACCGCTGTGGGCGCTCTGCTGGACAACGCCAAACGCTTGATGGACGCAAGGCTGCGGCAGGGTCGAGAGCGCACGGAGGCATTGGCCCGCACTCTGCAGGCGGCCAGCCCGCTAAACGCCTTGGAGCGCGGGTTCGCCATCGTCACCCGCACCGGCGGCGAAGCCGTCACCCGCGCCGAACAAGCGCCCTTGGGCGAGGCCGTCGAGGTGAATTTCCGCGACGGCGCCGTTGAGGCGCTCACGCAGCGGCGGCGCCCCCTGCCGCAACGCTGGCGGACGCCGGAAGAAGACCTGCAATGAGCCTGCTGAGAATCTGCGCGGCCATGGCGGTCCCGGCCGCCCAAGCCAGCAGGCCAAGGCTTTTTCGTCAATTCGCAGAGCATCAAGGGCTTAGGGCGCACAAATTCTCTACCTTCATGGCGGCTTTCGGCCTCGGCCTCGCAGCGGCCCTGCCCACCGTCGGCCAAGCGGAGGCGGTGGAGGCAACGCCGGTGCCCACCAGCGCCGTGCCGGGGGGCGTTTATCTGCTGCCGCTGCCGCCCGAAGTGGATTCGGCCAGCTATGACGGCCGCCGGGTGCTGATCCATCGCCGCCACGCCTTGGTCGGCATACCAGTGGCGGCGCCGCCGGGCGAACACGCCCTGAGCCTAAAAGGTCCCTCCGGCGCCCGCATCCATCGCTTCACCGTGGCACCCAAGCAATATCCCGAAGAACATCTGACCATCGCCAACGAACGCATGGTACACCCTTCGGAAACCGACCTCGCCCGCATCCGATTGGAGACCGAGCGGCAATTGGCCCAATACCGCCGCTTCACGATGAGGGCGCTGGACTTGACGCCGTTCAATCAGCCCGTCGCCGGGCGCGTGTCCAGCGTGTTCGGACAGCGCCGAGTGCTGAACGGCCAACCTAGAAACCCCCACTCCGGGCTGGACTTGGCGGCTGACGTCGGCACTCCAATTCAAGCCCCGGCGCCGGCGAAGGTGACGATGGCCGCGGACCTCTACTTCAACGGCAAGACCCTGTTCCTGGACCACGGCCAGGGGCTGGTGACCATGTACTGCCACCTAAGCGCCATAGCGGTGCGTGAGGGCGACGCCGTTGAACGGGGCCAAGTGCTTGGCCAAGTGGGCATGACCGGGCGCACCACCGGCCCCCATCTGCACTGGTCCGTCAGCCTGAACGGCAACCGCGTGGATCCGGTCCAAGTCATGGCGGCGCTTAACGACGAGGCGCCCGCCCCGCTCTAGCTCCTGCGTTCCACGGCCCCAACGACCGCGCCAACGACCAGGAAGCCCCAATCCCCTAGCCGCCAAAACCCCGGCATCCGTGAACTCCCAACGATCTTCAACGGGGCAAAGTGCTATGCTCCGCATTTGGGGAAATTTATGAAGAAGCTCCTCAGCTTCCCCTTGCTGATCGCTTGCATCGCCGCCTTAGGCGCCGCCTTGGTCTTGGTCCGAGTGCTCGCGCAAGGACCAAAGATGGACTACGACTCCATATTCTATGTCGTGGCGGCGAACGGCCTATTGGACGGCCTAGGTTATTTGAACGTTACGGGTTGGCCTGCCGTAAATCACCCACCCCTTTTCTCCGTTCTGCTAGCCGCAACCAGCCTTGTTGGCTTAACTCCCCTGCAAGCAGCCGGGTGGGTGAATGCAGCGGCGCTCGGATTGACCATTTTCGTCGGCGGCCAGTGGCTAAGCCAAAGGGTCGCATCCCGTTTTTTGGTGGCGTGGACCTGCCTAGCCTTTGCGTTGACGCCCCATGTGCTCGAGGCCACATACCGCGCTCAGTCGGAACCCACTTTCATCCTGTTCACGACGCTCGCCTTGCTCCAGATCGACAAATTCCTGAACGCGGCAAAGCGCTCATCACTAATTTGGGCGGCGGCCTTTACCGCATTGGCCTGCATGACCCGACTTATTGGCGTTGCACTCATCGCATTTATGCTTGGGCTGCTGCTCTTCCAGCACGGCGCCGCAGTTCAGGAGAAACTGAAGCGCATGGCCATCTACGCCGCCATCGCCACAGCGCCAATCGGCGTCTGGGTGATCAGAAACTATCTGGCCAAGGCATCTCTTACAGGTCCCAGACCGTTCAGAGACGGAGATCTTTCAACCACTGCGCAACTTGTTTTGGAGATCCTGGCGGAATGGGTTCCCTTCACCGCAACCCAAGGTTTGAGCAACAACATCGCCGTTGGCGTAACTGGAGCGCTGGCGTTGGCGATGGCGGCCCTCGTCGGCTACGCCTTCGTTCGCTGGCTGCAGGCGGAAGCAAGCCCCGGCAACAACTTCGTTGTCGTGAACGGCGGCTTCGTGTTGATCTACATTGCTTTCCTAACCATCTCGGTAACCTTCACCCACCCGTTAACAATGGAATATCGCTACCTTGTCCCCATGTACATGCCCCTGTTGTTCACGGCCATTTTGTTCATTGATCGAATTCCGGGGCGCTGCGAACCTGGGCGGTTGAGAAAGGTCTTAGGGGATCGAACCGGACTGTGGGCAAGGGCAGGGCAGGCACTGCCGGGGGCTATAAAGGCGGGGCTGTGCTTGTGGGTGATTTTATTGGCGCACGGCAGCCTGAGCAAGGCGCTGGCGGCGGCCTCCGGTCCGGCGGACACATGGTCCCTGCGATATTGGCAGGAGTCCCGGGTTCTTGAATACTTACGGCGGCAAAATCCCGACGGTCGGATCTTCAGCAATACGGTTCCCGTTATGCGGATGTTCCATTTCCAGGACCGCGCCGAAAGCCAGTTGCAAAACCGGCGGTTGCCGTCCTCCAAGCGGCAGCTTCAACAGCAGCTACGCAAGGGAGACCATGTTGTCTGGTTTCACGAAGCACACAAGGGACATGTCAAAAAATACGGACTTTCCGATATGCGCGGTTTGCCGGAGCTTGAGACGGTTGGCGAATTCGCTGACGGCGTCGTCTTCAAAGTCAAGGAAGCCAACCGCGACGGCGGCGGCGACGCTGGGGGAACTGCAACTGCATTTGTTGCACTAGGCAAACCCGTCATTCGCTCCCACTTTGACCTACACCTAAAGGACGGGGAGCTAATCTACGCAAAAGCCCCCTGCGTCCGCACGGATGTGCAAACAAGATTCTTTCTGCATGTCCATCCTTTGAACATCAATGATCCCGCCTTTCCCGAAGACCGCCGGCGGCATGGCTTCGACAACCTGGATTTTAACTTCGACAGGTGGGGCACCCTGCGGGAAGGCACCTGCTTCGTAGCAAGACGCCTGCCGAGCTACGGCATCGCACGCATCATCACTGGCCAGTATGTCAGCGGCCAGGGTCGCGTTTGGTCTGCGGACTTCGCCCCCAATTCACCAGCCTCCGCCAAGGCGGTGGCGCACCATCCGCCGCCGCTTGCGCTGTTGCCGGGGGGTTAGGAGGTTGCGCTTGCCGGCGTAGGGGTTGGCGCCGGTCTTAAGCTCAATGCGAACCGGGCTGCCGACTAGGTTGAACGCCTCCCGAAATCCGTTCTCCAAGTACCTAAGATAGCTTGCCGGCAGCGCTTCCGTCTGATTGCCGTGAATGCCGATGCGCGGTGGATGGGCGCCAAGACGATGCGCGTAGCGCAGCTTGATGCGGCGACCACGCACCGTCGGCGGCGGGTGCCCCTGCACCAAGCCCTGCAGCACCCTGTTGAGGGCGGTGGTGCTCACCTCAAAGCGGCCGGCTCGAAAAACGGCCTTGACCTCCGCCATCAGGCGGCCCACGCCCACGCCCTCCAAGGCGGAGACGAACCGCAGGGGCATCCAGGGCGCAAATTCAAGGCGGCGGCGCAAAGCCGCTTGGCAACGGCGTCTCCCGGCTGCGCCCAAGGCGTCCCATTTGTTGACGGCCATCACAACGCCGGCGCCGGCGTCAATGGCCATCTTAAGCACATGCAGATCCTGGTCCACCAAACCCTCCCGCGCATCGATCACCACCACCGCCGCCGGCGCCCGCGCCACCGCCTGCAGCGCCTTGACCACCGAGAATTTCTCCACCACCCCCTCAACCCGCCCCTTGCGCCGGACGCCGGCGGTGTCGATCAAAACGTATTGGTCGCGGCCTCGGGCGCACGGCACCTCTATGGCGTCCCGAGTCGTTCCGGGGCGATCGAAGACGATCTGGCGCTCCTGCCCCACCAAACGGTTGATGAGGGTGGATTTGCCCACGTTGGGACGGCCGATGATCGCCGTGCGAATTTGTCCGGGCGGCGCATCCTCCGGCGTTGCGGACGCTTCCGGCAGCAAGCTGGCCAGAAGCTCCTTCAAGGCGGCAAGGCCGCGCCCCTGAGTCGCTGCAGTCAAGGCCAGCCGAGCAAAGCCGAGTTGGGTGAACTCAGCCGAAGCGGCTGCGGCGTCCAGCCCGTCGATCTTGTTGACGATCAAAACGACCTGACGGCCGCTGCGCCGCAGGTCGTCGGCTATCGCTTGGTCACCGGCGGTCAACCCCGCCCGAGCGTCAACGATGAACAATGCGCAGTGCGCATCGGCTACGGCGGCGTGCGCTTGGCGCCCGACCAGTTCCGCAAATTCGCCTTCGGCGTCCAGCCCGCCGGTGTCGGTCAGGATGCAGGGCTTGCCGCCCAACACCGCACGCCCATACTGGCGGTCCCGGGTCAAGCCCGGCACGTCGGCGACCAAGGCGTTGCGAGCGCCGGTCAGCTTGTTGAAAAGCGTTGACTTGCCGACGTTAGGCCGGCCCACCAGCGCCAACTGCGGCGTCACCGCGTCTGCATCTCCAAGGCGTGCAAGGCGCCGGAATTGGTGAGCACATAGAGGGTGCGCCCATCCGCCACCGCCATGCCGGAGCGAATGCCCTTGCCGTCCAGCTTGCGCCGGGCAAGAAAGCGCCCGTCGCTTTGCGCCAGCACATGCAGATAGCCTTCGTCGTCCCCGACCACGAGATAGTTGCTGAACGCCGCCGGGCTGGACAGCTTGCGCCTGTAAAGCCCCTCCTGACGCCAGACCACTTCGGCTGTCTGCTGATCGAAGGCCACCACATGGTCGGCCTCATCCACCACATAGACGTGGCCGTAGCCGGAAGCCAAGTCCAGGTGGCTGGAGATCTCCTGCTGCCACACAGGCGCGCCGTCGGCGCGGCGCAGGGCCTTCAACCGCCCCTGATAGGAGACCGCATAGAGCAGCGGCCCCTCCGCTAGGGGCGAGCCGTCCACATCCACCATCCGGTCGAGTTCGGAACGGCCTTCGGGCAGCATGACCCGATGCTCCCAAAGAGGCTCGCCGTTGTCTGTTCTCAGGGCGCTGACCATGCCGTTGGCGAAGCCGGCGTAAACGACGTCTCCGTCGAATACGGGCGAGGCGCTGCCGCGCAAGGTCAAAATGGGCACCTGATTGTCAAAGCTCCACCTTAGGGCGCCGTCCTCCTGCTCCAACGCCAGCAACCGTCCGTCAATGGTTTGCGCCAGCACGGCGCCGTTCCCGGCGACCGGCCGGCAGAGAATCTCGCTGCCGACATAGGCCCGCCATTCTTCGTCCCCGTTGGCGGCGGACAGGGCCACCAGCTCGCCATCTGTGGTTCCCAACAGCACCAAGCCGTCCCCGGCGCCAACGCCGCCGCCAACAAAGCTGGGGTCCCGGCGATCAAAAAAGCCCAAACGGGGAACCATGCGCAAACGCCCCGAACGCCTCTTCCGGGCCTTGCCGATTTCGGTGCGCCAAATCCGCTTGCCGGAAAAGCGGTCCCGCGCCTCCACCACGCCGTAGCCATCCGCCGCATAGACGCGGTCCGCCACGATCACCGGGTTCAGGCGCAGGTACTTGCGCCCTAAGCCGGCGCCGATGCTTGCCCGCCACAGCCGCTCGATTCGCGCCTCGGCCGCGAAGTCCTGCAGCTTGGCCGGCTCCAAGGCGGCCTTTTTGTCGTCCTTGCCGCCGATGCCCGGCACCCAGGAGAACCAACTGCATCCCCCGGCGAGAACGCCAACCGCCAGCAGCCCCGCCAAGCCGCGCATGCGGCGGCAAACCGCCGGCGCAACCCACTCAGCTTGCATCGAACGCAGCGGTGTCATTGGCCTTCATCTCCAGAATCGGCAGATTGAGTTCGTCCCCAGCCTCGCGCAGGGCCGAAGCATAGGCTTCATGCGCCTTGTCCCGCTCTCCTAGGGCAACATGAATGTCGCCCTTGAGTTCCTGCACCTGCCATCTGAAGCCCTCGCCGCGCACGTCGGCCAAAGCCGCAAAAGCGGCTTCGCTGTCCCCGGCCTGTTGGTGCAGCCGAGCTTGGCGAATGCGGGCGACATCGCGCAGCGGCTGCCGGACATCGGCATCGACAATCCTGCCCAGCGCTTCTATGGCGGCGTCAATGTCACCGCTCCGCACGGCTTCGTTGGCTCGATGCAGGAGAGTGAATGCCTGGTAGGAGGTGCCCGGAATCTCCGCATCAAGGCGCTCGACCAAGGCGGTGCGCTCCTCGGCGCCGGCGGCCAAATAGTCTTCGTACAGATCCGACGCAGCCTCCCGGCCCGCAAGGGAGGAGGCCTGATGCCAGCGCCAGCCCACCACCGCCGACACCACCAGCAATGAGCCGACCACCAAGACAGTGCCGTTTTCGCGCCACCATCCCTTAAGCCGGTCGAGCTGCTCCTCCTCGGTCAGGTAATCGGACACAGGGGCCTCCAAGTCTTCAAGTGCATTGCTCGCCGCCGCGCAAACGCTCAATCACCGCCGCAAAGTTCAAGGCCTCCTGCGCTCCGGTGGCCAGCTCCTTGAGGGCAACGCGATTTTCCCTCAATTCATCATCTCCGAACAACAGCGCCCAGCGAGCGCCGCATTGGTCGGCCCGCTTCAACTGGTTGCCCAGCTTGCCGCCGCCGACATGAACCCGAAAGCGAAGATTGCGGACGCCAGCACGCAGTTGCTGCACCCGCGCCAAGGCCGCGCCCTGATGCTGCGGATGCAGGATGCAGCAATACACGTCCACCGGCGGCGTTTGCGGAGCGCCATGCACGGCTTCGTGCAGCAGCAGAGCCCGCTCCAGCCCCAAGGCGAAGCCGACGCCGGCAACCGCCTTGCCGCCGACGATCTCCGCCAAGCCGTCGTAGCGCCCGCCAGCACAGACGGCGCCTTGAGCGCCCAGACGCTGGGTGGTCCACTCGAACACGGTCTTGCCGTAGTAGTCCAGGCCGCGCACCAACAGCGGGTTCTCCACATAGGCGATGCCGAGCGCATCAAGCATCCGCTTCAACTCCGCAAAGTGCCGAGCGCTTTCTTCGTCTATGTGCTCCGCAAATTTGGGCGCATCCGCCAAGACCGCCTGGGTCGTGCGGGACTTGCTGTCGAGAATGCGCAAGGGGCTGCGGTCCAGGCGCCGTGCGCTGTCCGCGTCAAGCTCGGCGCGACGGGGCCGCAAATAGTCCACCAAGCTGTCGCGCCAAGCGGCTCGGGCGGCGGCGGAGCCTAGGGTGTTGAGTTCAAGCCGAATTTCGCCTTCGATTCCCAAGGCCCGCCAGATTTCCGTGCCCAACTGAATGAGCTCCGCGTCCACATCGGGACCGGCCGCGCCAAAGGCTTCGGCGCCCACTTGGTGGAACTGACGGTGACGGCCCAACTGCGGCCGCTCGTAGCGGAACATCGGGCCGCGGTAGAAGACGCGCTGCGAGCGATTGTGCAGGAGGCCGTGCTCAAGCAGAGCGCGCGCGCAGGAAGCCGTGCCTTCCGGGCGCAGGGTGATGCTGCCCCCGTCTCGATCCTTTAAGCTGAACATCTCCTTTTCCACGATGTCCGTGGCCGCGCCTATGCTGCGGTTGAACAGCTCGGTGGACTCGAGCAGCGGCAGGCGCATCTCCTCGTAGGCGAAACGCTCGAGCACATCAACGATGGCGTCCTCCAGAATGCGCCAGCGCCGCGCCTCCTCCGGCAGGACATCCCGCATGCCTCGCACCGCGCGGGTCACGGCTAGCGGCCCAACACTAGGCTGGCAACATGGTCCCGCGTGTGCGCGGCCAAGGGAACAGGCGCGCCGTTGAATCTCAGAACCACCCCGGGCACATAGCCGAGCTTGACGTCAAACGGCCCTTCGCCAACCAGAATGAGCCTCTCGTTCGGTTCGCCGAGGACGGCGTGCAGGTAGCGTCCGTCCAGATCCTTCACCTCCACCCAGCAGGTTTCGCTAAACACGAACTCCATTTCGTCATCGCCGGCGGGCGTCACCCTAAAGACGCCCCCCTCCTCTTCGACCGGCGGCGCCGGCAAAGTGCCAAGCGCTGGTTCGTCCGCGTCGAATCGGGACGCAAAGTCCATTTCCTCCGGCGCCTCATCGGCTGGTTCAGGGATGGCCGCAGCCGGCTCCGGAAAAGCTTCAGGTTCGGCCTCCGCAGGGGGGGCTTCCGGGGTTGCGCCGGCTTCAGGAGCCTGTTCAGCCACGACTTCAGCCACGACGTTCGGGGAAACTTCCTCGACGGTCGGGACCGCCGGCGCCTCCGCCGCCACTTCCTGGGCGGCGGCTTCGGCAACCGCGTCCGCATCGGCGACGACGCCCTCAACCCTGTACTCCTCCACCTCCGGCAAGACGAGCAACAGGCTAACCGCCACCACGGCCGCCGCCACCAAGGCGGCGCCGGCGAAGATCCAGGAGGCGCGGAACCCCCTGTGTTTGCCGTCAACCGAAGTCAATTCGATGCGTGGCTCGATTGCGGAGCGCACGTCCACCACCTTGTACAGGCTCAGCAAGGCCTCCGCGTCCAAACCGACGAGGCGCGCGTAGGAGGAGACGTAGCCGCGCACAAACACCGGCACCGGCATCTTCTCCCAGTCCTCGTTCTCCAGCCGCCGCACCATGGAAATGGACAGCCTCAAGGCTTTCGCCACTTCCTCCCTGGAAAGCCCCCGCGCCTCCCGCCCCGCCTGCAGGGCCTGACCTAGGCTCTGGGCTTCTTCAGCCATGATTCAAGGACGCCCGGAGAAGGCTTCGCGCCCTGGCTCCAGAAGGGCGCGGTAGCGAGCCTGCCGCTTGGTTCGGTCCGCCACCGAGCCCGTTAATTGACCGCAGGCGGCGCCGATGTCGTCACCGCGAGTGGTTCTCAACATGGCGGCGTAGCCGGCATCCATGAGAGTGGTTTGAAACGTCCGCACCGCCGCCGGCGCCGGCCGCTCAAACCCGGAACCGGGGAATGGGTTGAACGGGATCAGGTTGATCTTGCAGCGCAGGCCCCGCAACAACCGCGCCAGTTCCCGTGCTTGGCCGGGGCTGTCGTTAACTCCCTTGAGCAGCGTGTATTCCATGGTCAACGTGCGTCTTTCGCCCAAGCCGTCAACATAGCGGCGGCAGGCGTCAAGCAACTCCGCCAAGGGATATTTGCGGTTGATGGGCACCAGCCGGTCACGCAGGGCGTCCGTCGGGGCGTGCAGGGAAACCGCCAAGGACACGTCCGCAACCTTGGCTAGTTGATGAATCGCCGGGGCCACCCCGGCCGTGGAGATGGTCACCCGGCGCTTGGATATGCCGAAGGCCAGGTCATCGAGCATGAGATTGACGGCGGCGAGGACGGGCTCGAAATTCAGCAGGGGTTCGCCCATGCCCATCAGCACCACATTGGTGACGCTCCGGCCTTGCGCCTTAAGCTCCTGATTCGCCAACCAGACTTGGCCTATGATCTCGGCGGTGGTCAAATTGCCGTTGAAGCCCTGCTTGCCGGTGGCGCAAAAGCTGCAATCAAGCATGCAGCCGACTTGCGAGGACACGCACAGGGTGTTGCGGCCCCGTTCCGGTATGAGAACGGTCTCCACGCAGTCCCCAGAGCCGACCCGCACGGCCCACTTGACGGCGCCGTCGGCGGAGCCTCGGCGGGACACCACTTGCGGAACCTCCAACGATGCGGTTTGCTCAAGCCAAGTGCGCAGGCTCTTGGCCAGATCCGTCATGCGGTGGAAATCCAGGCAGCCGCGGTGATAGATCCACTTCATGAGCTGGCGGGCGCGAAACGGCCGATGCCCGGCCGCCTCGAAGTGGCGCTCCAAGCCGGCTCGATCATGGTTGAATAAGTTGGTCATGCACAGGGCCAATGCATCGCCCGCTAAGGGCGTGGATGGAGCTCCGCGGCGGCGAAGAAATAGGCGATCTCGCGCTGTGCGGACGCTGGCGAATCCGAGCCATGCACCGCATTGGCGTCCACCGTTTTGGCGAAGTCCGCACGGATGGTGCCGGGGGCCGCTTCCGCCGGATTGGTGGCGCCCATCAACCTGCGGTTGGCGCTGATGGCGTCCTCGCCTTCAAGCACCTGCACCATGATCGGCCCGGAAGTCATGTATGCGCAAAGGGCCGCAAAAAACGGCTTGCCCTCATGTTCAGCATAGAAGCCCGCCGCCGCCGTTTGCTCCAAGCGCAGCATCTTGGCGGCGACCACCTGCAAACCCTCCCGCTCGAAACGCGAGTATATTTCGCCGATGAGGTTGCGGGCAACCGCATCCGGCTTCAGTATCGATAGAGTGCGTTCCACGGACATGCCCTTACTCCGCCAATGCCTTCGCAGCCCAGCAGCAAACAGCAGGCGCCGGGCACCTGCCCACCGCAGCGGCGGCGGACATCCACAAAGGCAAGTATAAGCCTTCGCCAAGCAAAAGGCGCAGCCGCAGCCTCAACACTCATAGTGTAGATGCCGATGATCGGCGCGGCGGGAGAGGCGCCGGTCCAAGGCCTCCGAGTAAGGGCTGGCCCTGGCCGGCTGACCGTTGATGGTCACCACCCGAATGCGCTTGCGCAATTGCGCCAAATGGCGGAGCGGCGCGATGAGGGCGTCGATGCCCTCTTGCTCCGGCGGCACGAAAAAGCGCAGTCGTTGCCCGTGGCTCTCAACCGTCAGCGCCAAGGCGCCCTGCAGGAAGCCCAGATAGTTGCCGGCCCGGCGCGGCGGCAGTTCCGGCCAGTCCAAGGACAGGCCGCAGGGGGAGGCTGGATCCAACGCGCTCATCCAGAAACTGGCCGGGGCTTGGTGGGAGCGAAAGACATGCAGGGCGCCCGGCGCGATGAATTGCGGCCCGGAAAGCCCAGTGAAGAAGTAGCCGGCGCTCACCTCGCCGGACAGCTCCATCAGGCGCAGCGCCTTGAACAGCTGCGCCCAGCGCCTCTCCGGGCGCGAAGTTCCGCCGGCGGACGCCTCCCGATTGACGATTTCCCGGTTGACGAACCCATAGCGGTGGAGCAGTGCGCGAACATGGTCCTTCGCGCCCTCCAACCGTTCAAGGGCGTCTTCCGCAAAGGCCGGCGCAGCCACCAAGCGCCAATTGCCCGGCCAGCCTTGGGCCGCGGCGCGGGCGCGGCGGCGCATGGAGGCCGCGGCCTCGCCAAGCCGATAGTTGCGCAAAGCCCCCAAGCGCAAAGGCGCCAAGCTGTCCGCGGCAATGACGCCGGCCCACACCGCCCGCCACCAAAGCTCGTTGAACTGCGCCGCATCCCCAGCCGCTCGGTCGCCAAGCTGGTGGTAGCCGTAGCGGGCCTGTCGGTCGAGAAACAAGGAGGCCAGCTCCGTTTCCCAAGCGGCCCCCGCCGCGCCTCGATGCGACGGCAGCTCCTCCGGGTAGCAAAGGGTGATTTGCCGCTTGCCCACGCCGAGCCAAGCGAGTTGCTGCTCGACAATCAATTCATCAAGCAGATGATCGCTGAAGTCCGTGAACCTTGCCGCCATGAAGTCGTGAAGCCAAGCGGCAACGGGCGCCGGGTAGCCGCCAAGCCTCTCCACCGCCAACGCCGCGGCGGCGCTCCAAGGCTGGCCAAAGCCCTGCCTAGCGGCGAAAAAGCCCGGCAGTTCGCGCATGGGCTTGGCGGCCACCGCGGAGCGGTTGGCGGCTCGTTGAAAGCGCAGCAGCGCCTCCAAGTTGTCCGCGTCGCAGAAGTGCAGTTCTTGGCTGCCTTCGACCAAGGGGCCGGAGACGAACGCGCCGCGGCCGGCAAGCCAGGACGCCAAGCCGCCTTCGCCGGGGAAGTCGGGTGCGGCGGCGGGCGGCAGCAGCGCCTCCAGCTGCGCCAAGGTGCGCGGGCCGTAGAAGGACAGCATCTCGCTGACGAAATCCGAGGCGTTGCGGGGGTCTGCGACCGCCGGCGGGTCCGCAGGACCGCCCAATCCGGCGCAGAGGCCGCTGGCCACCAGCGCATGGGCCAACTCCAGATGCGCCACCCAGGTGCGCCGGCCGGAGCAAAAACGCACAAGATCGTCATGCTCAATGTCCGGCGGCCATTCCGGCTCCGGCGTCAGCACCCGCTCCTTGGCCCACTCCAGCCAGTCGTCCAAGCGCCGGGGTGCATAGCCCTCCGCCCGCCGTTGGCGCTTGGCTTCAAACGCCTCCACCACTTCCAGGCGCAGGCGCGGCCGCAGGCTCGCGTCGCCCACGGCCCGTTGAATCAGGTCGTCGCTTAAGGCGCTGGGATCGTCACGCTCCGGCCTGTCGTCGGCATACATGTAGCGGCTGATCTGAGCGAAGGCCAAGTTGCCGGCGAACGGGCTGGGCGTGGCGGTGCTGACGCAGCTCCAAGGCAAGGCGCCGTCGTGCAAATCCCCCAGCAGGGTTTTTAGCGCCGGCAGGTCGAACTCATCGGCCAAGCAGGTCCGCCAAGTTTCCAGGATGATCGGAAAATCCCCGTACTTCTTGGCGGCCGTCAGCAGCTTCTTGGCCTGCAGCCGGCTCATCCACAGCGGCAAGCGCTGATGGAACCGCTTGCGGGTCAGCAGCAGGGCGCGGCCGGCGCACTCCCGAAAACGAGCGCCGAAGAAGCCGGAGCGCTCCAAGGACTGGCGCAAATGGGCGTCCAGGTTCTCCGGCGTCACCAAGCCCAGCAGCTCCTCCGGCTTTAGGGCGTTCTTGAACTGGATGACGATGGCGTTGTTGTCCGCATGGATCTCCGGCACCGTGCCGTAAGCCGCCCGCCAGGCGGACTCCAAGGCCAGCGCCCAAGGGCGGTTGAGCCGCCCGCCCCAAAAGCTGTGGACGACCATCTGCCTAGGCGCGTCCGGCCCTTGGTAGCCGCCCGGCCCGGACTGCACTTGCTCCAGCAGCAGATTGCGGCGATGGGGCAAGGCGGTGCCGGTGTGCCGCCGCTGCCGTTCGAGATAGGCGCAGAGCTCCGCCGCCGCGGCCTCCTCGAAATTGGCCCGTTCGATGAGCTTGGCCTTGAGGTCGCCTGGGCGGCCGGCGCACAAGTCGGCTTCGGCGGCCTCCAGAAAGCAGCCGACCCGCTCGGCGAAGTGGAAGCTGCGGTGCAACGCCTCATTGCGCCAGAACGGCGGAGCGGCGGCGCTGCGCCGCGCCGCCCGCACGATCACGTCATTGTGGGTGATGCGCAGGATCTGCCAGTTCTGGGCGCCGAGGGTGAAGACCTGTCCGGTGCTGGCCTCCCAAACGAACTCCTCGTCGAGTTCGCCGATGACGGCGCCGGTGTCCTCAAGGCGCAATTGGTAGTAGCCGCGGTCCGGAATGGCGCCGCCGGCGTTGTAGAGCGCCAGCACCGCGCTGCGCCGGGCCCGCACCCTGCCGTTGATGCGGTCGAAGGCCACCTTAGGCTCCAACTCCCGCACTCGGGCGCCGGCGTAGCGCCCGGCGAGCAGTTCAACCGCCAAGTCGAACTGCTCCCGAGGCAGCCGATGGTAGGGGGCGCTGGCGCGGACGGTGGCGAACAGCTCATCCACCGGCCAGTCCTCGTCCGCGCACATGGAGATGATCGTCTGGCAAAGCACGTCCAAGGGGTTCTCCAAGACAGCTTGGGGTTCGATGTCCCGCTCCGTCACCGCCTCGGCAAGCGCCGCCGCATCGAGCAGGTCTTGGCTGTGGGTGGGATAGAGGGCGCCGCGGCTGACCTGGCCGACGCCGTGGCCGGCGCGCCCTAGGCGCTGCAAGGCGGCGGCGATGGAAGGCGGCGTCTGCACCAGCAGCACTTCGTCCAAGCTGCCGATGTCGATGCCCATCTCCAAGGAGCTGGTGGCGACAATCGCCTTCATTTCCCCGGCCTTCAGGCGTCTTTCGACTTCGGTGCGAATGTCCCTGGCCAACGAGCCGTGGTGGGCGTAGGCCACGGGCGCCGGTTCGTCTTCGTTGATTCTGAGGGCGATCTTCTCCGCCAACCGGCGGCTGTTGGTGAACAGCAGCGTTGCCCGGTTGCCTGCGATGCGCTCCTTAAAGCTGGCCGCCAAAGGCCCCCAGATGCTCTCGCCGTTCGTCGCCGCATCGCGGACTTCCTGCGCAAGGAGCACACGCAGCTCGATTCGCTTGCCGGCCCCGCCGCCGTCAATGACGACGACCTGTCGAGCGCCGCCCGGGCCATGACCACCGACGTAAGCGGCCACCGCCTCAAGGGGACGAACGGTGGCGGACAGAGCGATGCGCTGCAGTTCGCCGGCCAGGCGCGACAGGCGCTCCAAGGACACCATGAGCTGAACCCCGCGGCGGTTGTCAACCAGGGCGTGGACCTCATCGACAATGACGGTCTCCACGGTGGCCAGCGCGGCCCGGCCGCGGGCGGTGGTCAGCAGCAGCAGCAGGCTCTCCGGGGTGGTGATGAGAATGTCCGGCGGCTGCCGCAGCATCTTCTGGCGCTCGCCCTGCGGCGTGTCGCCGGAGCGGGTGCATGCCCGGATGCGCGGAAACTCCGGGCTTTCCCCAAGGTCGCCCAAGGGCGCCAAGAGATTGCGCTGAATGTCGTTGTTGAGCGCCTTGAGCGGCGATACGTACAGCACCCGCGTCCTGCCGGGGCGCCAAACGCCGGTGGCAAACTGGTTAAGCGCCCAAAGAAACGCCGTCAGCGTCTTGCCGCTGCCGGTGGGGGCCGTGGCCAGCACATGCTCCCCGGCGGCGATGCGCGGCCAAGCCTGCGCCTGAACATCGGTGGGCGCGGCGAAGCGGCCGGTGAACCAAGCCCGAAGCGATGGGTGAAATTGGTCGAGGGCGTTCATGCGGGCGCGAGCCTAGCCCGGATGTTGCGCCAAGGGCCGTAGTGATTGCCTGACGGGGAGCCTATTGGGGAGCGGGAGGCGGGGCACGGCCGGGGCGGCGACCGGACCTTGGCGCGGGCGCAACGGGAGCGGGTGGACGCTTTGCGGCTGAGTCCAGGGGGGGCTGCGGCTTGTCGGGGGGCTGCGGCTTGTTGGCCCGCGCCTTAATTCGAGCCGTCAGCTCGCGGCACTCATTGGCGACGCTCCTATCCGTCTTGATGAGCCGGCAGATGCAGTCGCAGGCGCTTTTCACCGTGGTGTGGTGCCTGTTGCCCCAAGATTTGCCGATTTCGAAGTAGGAGCAATTGGTCAGTTTCCGGGCCAAGTGCATGCCCATGTGCCGGATGCGCACCAGCGTCTTCGTTCTGCGTTTCGACCGCATGTCGGCCACCGAAACCTGGTAGTAGCCGGTCACCTCAGCCTGGACGTCCTCCAGCGAAATGGGTCGAAGCGCTGCGACCGGCGGCCGCAGGATCTCCCTAACCAGTTTTTTTGTCACTTTCCTGCGGCCCTTCGCCTTAGCTGCGGCAAAAACGGTGCGCAGCGCACCCTCCAACTGCCGGCAGTCGCGCTCTCGGCCGCACAAGGAGGCGACTTCGCCGAGAACGCACGCTTCTAGAGGCAGGCCGGACCACCGGCACTTCGCCATTTGATCCTTCGCCATTTGATCAAGGATGCGGAGGCTGGCGGCCGGCCCCGGCAGGTCAAGCCGCACATTCAGGCAACTGGCCAGCCTCGCCCGCAGGTCTTCGTCCGCATTACGGGGAAACTGGTTGGGATGCCATTTGCTGGCCAACATCATTCGCGGCCCTTGGTCCAAGGCGGCGTCAATCAGCCTGCGGAGCTCCTCCTGCATTCTCGGCTTGGGCGACCCTTGGACGATCAGATGCACATCGTCAAACAGCAGCACGTCGATGGAGCGCAGGGAGCGCTGCAGCCTCTCCACGGCGGCGCCGCCTTCGGCAGCACTCTTGCGAAAGGCCGCGCTCAAGTAGATGATGAACGAGTGGGCGCGCCAGTACACCACCGTCCAGTCCGGGTGCGTCTGCGAAACGCGGTTGCCCACGGCAAGCAGCAAGTGGCTCTTGCCGACGCCCACCGGCCCGTGCAGGACCAACACGCCGGGTTCGCAGTCCCCCCCGTCCGCCATGGCCTGAGCGGACTGCAGGGCGGCTCTGTTGCAGGCGGCGGGCATGAAGTTCGCAAAAGTCTTGGCGGAGTTCAGCTTGCTTGCGGGGACGGAGGATGCGTCGTGCAGAGCGCCGGTTCGCTGGGGTCCCTTAGCCTCCGCCTTCGGCAGTCCCCCAACGCGCACTTTGACCGGGCCGCCCCGATGCTTGCGGATGCGCCGCAGGTACGTCTTCACAACCTCCTCGCGGATGTAGGCGTTTGGCGCGAGCAACACTAGGGTTTCGCCATCATCCTGCGCCTGCAGGACTGCAAGGTACAACAAAAAAGCATCATCGGACACCTCATCCCGCAGCTTCGACAGAATGGCCTTCCAACCCAGCATGGCTCCTCCCAATAGATGAATTCAGCGTAAGCGGATGGCCATTCTGCCAAGGGGATGGAGCGGTGGAAACCGCCGTTTCCCCCCATGCCGAAACCCGCTTTCCGTAAGGGATTGCGGGAGCGCCACCCCGCCTCAAACCGGCGTGGAGGCACTGATCAAAATGCGAGGTCGGAACTCAACTTCAAGGTCTTTTTGGCGCAAAATCAACGGCTTGAAAAAAGTGTAAATGGCCAACGCCGGCGCCTGCCAGAGATTGCCCTTATGATCTTGGCGGCATCCGCCTACAGGTGCGCCTTCGCGCACGGTGAAAAACGGGTATGCTGCGCCGCATGGCAACATTGACGGCTGTTCAAGCGGCGCGCCGCCGGCGGGAACTGCACAAAATTGCGCGGGGCGCCTTCCACCAGCGCGAAATGCTGGACCGGGCGGAGGCAGCCTTGCGGCGCTCCTTGGCCGCCAACTCCGAGGATGTGCGGACGCTGATGCGCCTTGGCGACATTTGCCGAATGCTGGGCCGCTTGGCGGACGCCGGCGATTGCTATTCCCGCGTCACCCAATTGCGGCCCGGCGGCCGCAAGGCGGTTTGGCTGAAGTCCATGCTCAGCGGCAACGCAGCGCCCCATGCGCCACTGCCCGGTTACTGGCCGGCGCCCTTTGTGAGAATTGCCAACTTTCTTACGCCGGCCGAGCATGACCGGGTGCTGCAGCTGGCGCTTGCGAGGCGCGGCGCCTTCGCTCCCGGAAAGGTGGGAGCGGGCTCGGGGCGCAGGGTGCAACCCGACAAGCGCATCGGCTTGGTGGCCAGCGGCGAAGCCTGCAAGGACATCGCCGCTTGGTTCGTTCCCAAGTTGCGCAGCGCCTTGCCCCCTGCGTTGACGCGCCTGCGGCTGAACCCGACCCTGCCGGCCTGCATCGACCTGAAAATGACGTCCATTCAAGACGGCGGCTACAGCCGGCCGCACCAAGATCCTTCGCCACGGGGGGAGCACCGCTTGCGGACGCCGTTGTGCATTTACTATTTCCACCGCCGGCCGAAGGCTTACTCCGGCGGCGACCTGTTGCTCTACGATACGGACGTCAACGCTGGGGACTGCGATCTTTCGGCGTTCTCCAGAATTGAACCCTTCGACAACAGCCTCGTCATCTTCCCGCGCATTTGGTTTCACGAGGTGACGCCGGTGCGGTCCGCCAGTGGTGAGTTCGCCGACGGGAGATTCGGCTTGAATTGCCTTTGGCCCCGCCAGCAGGCACATGGCTCGCCGAATCACCTGTCCGTGAACGGGCCGGGAGACTGCTAAGGAGCGCCTTTGCGAACAGGAACCAAGGTCATGCTGGCCGGAGCGGCTTTTCCAGCCGTCGCCGGCGCCTCCCAAAGCGCGCGCTTAGGGCGCTGGAAGCTGAACGTCAGCGCTCCCAAAGGCTTGCCTTCGTTTACTAGTCCAACTATCCAGCGGCCATGGACCTCTCCTGCCTGAAGCCCGGCCAGCGAATCTTCGTCAGCGGCGGCAGCGGCGAACCCTCCGGCTTGCTGCAGGCGCTGGCCGATGCGGACCTGCCGGAGGCGCTGCACTTCTTTCAGTTTCCTCTGCCCGGCTACAACCAAACCGACTTCACCGCTTGGCACCCCACCTATCGGATGACCACGCCGTTCATGGCGCCCCATCTGCGGCGGGCGGATGCGCAGCGCCTGCACTTCCTGCCCATGGGGATGCGCGGCCTGCACGACTACTTGGGAAGCAACATCGACCTAGCCCTCATCCAGGTGGCGCGGGACCGGGACGGGCGGCTGCGGCTTGGGCCGAATGTGGACTTCACGGCGGCGGCGCTGGGCGGCGCCAAGTTCGTGCTGGCGGAGTGCAACGAGGCGTTCCAAGCGCCGGCCGGCTGCCCCTTGATCGACGAAAAGCGCCTCGACTCCCTGTTGACCACCCAGCGCCCCCTCTTTGCACCGCCGGCTCCGCGGATCGACGACCAAGCGAAGGCCATCGGCCAGCTAACGGCGGGCTTGATCAACGATGGCGACTGCATTCAAACCGGCATTGGCGCCATTCCCGCGGCCATTCTCTCCGCGCTGGCGGACAAGAATGATCTGGGCATGCACGGCGGCCTGATCGACGATGGCGGCATGGCGCTCATTCGCCGCGGCGTGGTCACCGGCGCCAACAAGCCCATTGACCGGGGCCTGCATGTGGCGGGCATGGCCTTGGGCTCCCAAGAGCTTATCCACTGGCTGGCGAAGACGCCGGAGGTGGCCTTCAGGAGCGCACACCACACCCATGAAGCGGGCGTCATCAGCCAGTTGCCGCAATTCGTTTCCATCAATTCCGCCGTTGAGGTGGACCTCATGGGCCAAGTGAACGCGGAGGCGGCCGGCGGCCGGCAGATTTCCGGCACCGGCGGCTCCGTCGATTTCATGCGCGGCGCTCGGTCGAGCCCCGGCGGCCGCTCCATCATCGCCATGAACGCCAAGGCGCGGCGCGGCGCCGCGTCCCGCATCGTGCCTAGGGTGGAGGTCGTCACCGCCCTGCGCACGGACGTGGACCTGGTGGTGACCGAAAACGGCGTGGCGCGGCTGCGCGACCTACCCTTGGACGCGCGCGCCGAGGCGCTGATCGCCATCGCGGCGCCGGAATTTCGGGACCAACTGCGCCGCGCCAAGACCGCCGCCCTAGGCGGATGTCGTTGATGCCGCTGCAAGCTGGGCTAGGGCGGCTGCCCGCTGCGGACGCCCGCCTGCTCGACGATGGCGGGAATGAGCGCCTCCTGGCCGAGCGCCATGAGATGCACCCCTTGGCAAAGCGGCTTAAGCCCGGCAACGGTGCGGGCCGCGATGGCGGCGCTGGCCGCCGCCACGTCCGGCGCTTCGGCAATCTCGCCGATGACGGCTTCCGGCACCTCAATGCCCGGCACGTTGTCGTTGAGGTAGCGGGCCATGCGCACCGACTTGATGGGGATGACGCCGGCGATGACCGCCACGCCCAACCCGTCAAAACGCGCCAAAGCCTGCGCAAAGCGCTCGAACGCGGCTAGGTCGTACACCGCCTGGGTTTGGAAGAAGCGGGCGCCCGCAGCCACCTTGGCGGCCATGCGCTGCAGCTCCCGGTCAAGGTCCGCGCTGCCGGGGTTGACCACCGCCCCCACGCACAGGTCCGGAGCGCCCTTGAGGGCCTTGCCGGCCATGTCCCGCCCTTGGTTCAGCCCCTGCACCGCAGCGATGATGTCCGCCGCCCCCAAGTCGAAGACCGGCTTGGCGTCCGGGTGGTCGCCCTGGGTTGGCGCATCCCCGGTCATCAGCACCACGTTGGAGACGCCCAGACTGGCCGCCGCCAGCAGGTCCGCCTGGATGGCGATGCGGTTGCGGTCCCGCGCCGTCATTTGCAGGATGGGCTCCACTCCCGCCTCGAGCAGCCGGTGCGCCGCGCCGATGGGCGCCATGCTCATGCGGGCGCTGTGCGAGTCCGTCAGGTTAAAGGCGTCCACATAGGGCGCCAGATTGCCGGCGGCCTCCAGCAACGGCCCAAGGTCAACGCCCTTCGGGGGAGTGAGTTCGCTTGTGACCAGAAACCGACCGGACTGGACAAGGTCCGTGATCTTGGGCATGGCGGTGTATTCCTAATCCACGACAGCCTGGGTCTGAGACTTTCTCTCCTCCCATCCGCATTGGCGCAAGCAGCTGTCGATGCACTCAGAAACTTTGGATTTCCCGCCACCCGGACGGATGATCCAGCTTTTCCTCAACCGGAAGGCCGTCAGGACGGAAACCACATCAGCCCACGCATCCGGAAAGTCGCTCTAAGCATAGCATCTCGAAGGGCTTCCTTGGGCGTTCGGCGGCCTAGGCGTTTCCGCGGCCTTGTTGAGGCGGCCTTGACGGCGCTGCGCACTCAATCACCATCGTCATCCGGCTGACGGGGCGGCTCTATGGGGACGGGGCGGTTGGTGTTGCGGGCGCGGATTTGGGCGCGGACGGCCAAGGCCCGCTGCTCGCGCTCCGCCAAGGACTCAAGGAAGCCCTCGAGCAGGTCGGGGACGGTCAGGTTGCGCCGCTGCGCGTAGTTGCGGACGATGCGGAAAACCCGCTCATCGACCCGGACGGAGATGTGCTTTTCGCTCATGGCCCGCCAACTTCGGCCATGCGCGCGACGGGTCCAAGTGGCGATCTCTAGGTTTTGCGTAGGAAAACCGCCAAGCAAAATTGGCGGCAATGTCGGCAGGGTTCACCCAGCCAGCCTTTCCTTCACGAAGTCCCCAAGCTCCGCGACGCTTATGCGCACCTGCGCCATGCTGTCCCGGTCCCGAACCGTCACCCTGTGGTCCCCCTCGATGGTCTGGAAATCCACGGTCACGCACATGGGGGTGCCCACCTCGTCGTGGCGGCGGTAGCCCTTGCCGATGTTGCCGGTGTGCTCGTAGAAAATGCGGCCCAAGCCAAGGGACTGCAGTTCCTGCTTGATGCGCCGCGCCTCGGCGACAATGCCTGCATGGTTGCGCTTCAGCGGCAGCACCGCCGCCTTGACGGGCGCCAAGTGGGGCTTGAGCCGCAGCAGGGTGCGCTTGCCCCCATTGTCAAGCTCCTGTACGCAGTAGGCCTCATTCATAACCGCCAGCACACCCCGATCCACCCCGGCGGACGGTTCGATCACATAGGGCACCCGCCATGCGCCGGAAGCCTGGTCCTGAATGGCCAGCCGTGCCGTGGAGTCCGGGTTGTCCCCCACTTCGGCGCTTAGGCTGAGTTCGGAGGCGTTCTTGGAGTGGGCGCCCAAGTCGAAGTCCGTGCGGTTGGCGATGCCTTCAAGCTCCTCCACGCCGTGCGGAAAGCGGTACATCAGATCGTAGGTGGCCTTGGAGTAGTGCGCCAACTCCTCCGGCGGCACTTCATAAACGGTCAGGGCCTCCCTAGGCACTCCCTGCGCCTCCCACCAATCCAAGCGGCTCTCCAGCCAGCGCCGGTGCCAAGCCTCGTCCTCCCCGGGGGCGACGAAGAACTCCAGCTCCATCTGCTCGAACTCCCGGGTGCGGAAGACGAAGTTGCGGGGCGTGATCTCGTTTCTGAACGCCTTGCCCATCTGGGCGATGCCGAAGGGCAGTTTGCGGGAGGTGGCGTCCACAACGTTCCTGAAGTTGGTGAAGATGCCTTGGGCGGTCTCCGGGCGCAGGTAGGCGAAGGAGGCACCGTCTTCGACAGGCCCCACGGCGGTCTTGAACATGAGGTTGAAGGGTCTAGGCTCGGTGAGGTCCCGAGCGCCGCAGGATGGGCAGGCGTCGCCGACTTGGTCCGCCCGCCAACGGCTCTTGCATTGCCGGCAGTCCACCAAGGGGTCCGCAAAGGTGTCCTCATGGCCGGAGTGGCGCAGCACTAGGCGATGGGTGAGCAGGGCGGCGTCCAGCCCCTCCACGTCGTCGCGCTCATGCACCATGGCCCGCCACCATGCGGCCTTGAGGTTGCGCTTCAGCTCCACCCCAAGCGGCCCGTAGTCGTACAGGCCCTGCAGGCCGCCGTAGATTTCGCTGGACTGAAAGATGAAGCCCCGGCGCTTGCACAGGGAAACCAGTTCGTCCATGGACTTGGCGGGCACCTAACCCCTCCTTAAGGCTCGACGGATTGCTGCGGATGCGCGGCGCAACGGGAGGCGCACTATAAACGATGCCGCGGGCCGGCGCCGTTTTGCAGCACCATGCGCCAATCTCCTAGCAAGGGTTCAGCGGTTGTTGCTTGGTGCCTAGCTGCGACCGCGTCCACGAACTCGTACTGCGTCACTTCGTCAACCAAGTTGATCTCGTAGATGCCCTTGCGCCCGTCAAGGTTCCCCTGATGCACCGAGTCCACCCGCACGAAGCCAAGCCTTCCTCCGGGACGCGGCTTGCGGCGCTCGCCGATGGCGGCCGGCGGCGGGCCGAGCGATCCTTATCCGGGGATCGAGGTTTTGCAGTACCATGCGGACTGGTTTGCCTTGGAGGTGAAGATGACGACTTGGTGGTCGCGGACGGTTCTCATCGGCGCCCTGGGCGCCGCGGCGCTCTGGCCGCTGGGCGCTCTAGGGGCGCGGTTCGGCCTTTGGAGCTTCAGCATCGGCTTTCTGTTCATGACCATAGGCGCCGCCCTGGCCGCCTTGGGGTTGGCCGGCGGCATTGCCGCCACCGTCATCGCCCGCCGCCGCTCCCTACCGGAAGACTCGCGGGCCGCCGGCTTGGGTTTGGCCGTCTGCGTCTTGATGCTGGGCTACGCCGGCTTCCTGTTCTGGCAGGCGACCTCGGTTCCGCCCATCCACAACATCTCCACGGACACCGAAGATCCGCCGCAATTCAGGGACATCGTCGCGCTGCGCGGCGAGAGCTCCAACCCCCTCGCCTTTGACGCCGCGGAGCTTGCGCCCCTGCAGGCGCAGTTCTACCCTTGGGTCAAGCCCCTGAAGCTGGACGTCCCCGCCGCCGACGCCTTCGCCAAGGCAGGGGCGGCGCTTCGGGAAACGGGTTTGGAGATCATCTCGGAACACCCGGACCTCGGCTTGCTCGAGGCCACCGCCACCACCTTTTGGTTCGGCTTCAAGGATGACGTGGCGGTGCGTGTTAGAGCCGCAGGCCAAGGAAGCCGCATAGACGTGCGCAGCGTGTCCCGGGTGGGGCAAGGGGATTTGGGCGCAAACGCACGGCGCATCGGCGAAATTCTGCAAAGAATGCAGGGCGAATAACTTACCCGCAAACGCCTAATTTGCCGTAGTTTTCCGGCCTTCACTGGCCCCAACATGGGCGCCTTGCATTGCCAAGGCGCCCAAAATTGCCTCTCTTCCGATCCGAAGTTCTAGCCGAACGCACCGCGCCTAGCTGGGGGGCGGTGGTCGTTTCCCAAGCGCCGGCCCTTAAGTGGGCGAGCCTGGCCTTGGTGCTGGCCGCCATTGCCGGGTTGGCGGCCGTCCTTAGCCTGGAGTACGCCCGCAAGGTGCGGGTAAGCGGCTATCTGGAGCCTCGCACCGGCATTGCCGAAGTCGCGGCGCCGGCCGCCGGCCGCATAGCGGCGCTGCCCGTGGGGGAGGAGGATCGAGTGCTGGCCGGCCAAGTCCTGGCGGTGCTCGACCATGACCGCTACAGCGAGCGGGGGCGACAGCTCCACCTGGAGGAAGCCAGCTATTTGCGGGCCTCCTTGGAGCGGCTTCAGCAACGCAGCCAAGCGGACGCCGAGAAACTGGATTCGCAAAGGCGCAGCCTGCGCAAGGATTTGCTTCACCTAGGCGCGGAGCGGCGGGCGCTGCAGGAGGAGCTCAAGCTCGCCACCGAACAAAGGGCGCTGCTCAGCATGGCCGAGGAGCGGCTGCGGAAGTTGCTGACGGAAGGCTTGGCCTCCAGCGCCAGCTACGAGCAGGGACGGCAGCGGACGCTGGCCAGCGCCCAGGCGGAAGTGCAGATTCGGCGCGCCTTGGCCGCCAACGACCGGCAAATCGCCCAGGCGCGGGAAGCCTTGGTGGGCACGGACCGGGAGCGCCAAGCCCGGCAATTGGCGGCTGACCAAGAGCAGGCGGACCTGTCGAGGCAACTGGCGCGTTTGGGCGAACAACGGCAAACGGCAATCGTTGCGCCCATCGACGGCATCGTCACCTTCGTGCAATTCGCGGTGGGCGACCGCGTGGCCGCGGACCGGGTGCTGATGGCGGTGACGCCCGATGCGGGGGCCATGGATCTGGTGCTGCTCGCCGGCGCTGACGCCGCCACCGACATGGCCGTGGGGAACGAAGTGCGCTTCAAGGCCCTAAGCGGGCACCGAAGGCGCAACCCCATCGGCGCTGCGGTGGTTCAGGAACTCAGCCAAACGCCGCAGAAACCGCATCAGTTGCGCAGCTGGGTTGCCGTCAACGGCCCAGTTTTCCGGGCGAGGGCGGAGGTGGCTAGGCTCCCGGACAATTTTCCCAAGCGCGCCGGCATTCAGGTTGACGCCTTCGTGGTCACCAAATCCCGCACCCTTTGGCGGTGGCTGCTGGCCCCGCTGACCGACGCCGTCCAGGACCTGTAGATGATCGATGCGCATTGGCGCCGCAGAGCGCCGGTGATCCTGCAGGCCGAGGCCCATGAATGCGGTTTGGTGAGCGTCGCCATGATCTCCGCCTACTACGGCCGCCACTTGGACATGGCGGAATTGCGCAGCAGGGGCCTTGCCGGCCCCCGCGGCGCCACGTTGAACGACCTAGCGGCGATAGCCGAAGGGGAAGGCTTCAAGAGCCGCGGCCTGCGCCTGGAAATGGAGCACCTCCGGCAACTGCACCGACCCGCCATCCTGCACTGGGACCTCAACCACTTCGTGGTGCTGACCAAGGCCGGCGCCAAGCATGCGTGGATTCACGACCCAGCTCTTGGGCGGCGCAAGCTGTCCTTGGAGGAGGTGTCCCGGCACTTCACCGGCATCGCCCTGGAGCTTAAGCCGGCGCCCGGCTTCCAACTCAAGGCCCCGGCGCCGAGGCTGAAGATCTGGGATCTGTGGCGCGGCGCCGAGGGGCTGAACCCACACTTGGCCACCATCTTCGCCCTTTCCCTGCTGCTGCAGATCACGCTGATCGCCGCGCCGTTGCAGGTGCAATGGGTGATCGACCAAGGGGTGGCGCACGCCGACCGGGAACTGATCACCCTGCTGGCGCTGGGCTTCCTCTGCGTACTGGCCATCCAATTGGCGGCGCAGATGCTGCGCGGTTGGCTGATCGCCCGTTTGACCTACCTAGTGGCTTTTGAATTCGCCCGCAACCTCTTCGCGCACATGCTGCGCCTGCCCTTGGAGTGGTTCGAGAAGCGGCATCTCGGCGACCTGACCTCCCGCTTCGGCTCCTTAAGCCCGGTCAAGGATGCGCTGACGCAGG
The DNA here is from genome assembly GCA_965200465.1 of Candidatus Azophilus sp. Classification (GTDB taxonomy): domain Bacteria; phylum Pseudomonadota; class Gammaproteobacteria; order Pseudomonadales; family Azotimanducaceae; genus Azophilus. Next base: position 2,668,215 of record OZ241358.1, read on the forward strand.
GCTTGGTCACGGTCTGCGTCGATGGCTTCATGGCGCTGGCCATGCTGGTGATGATGCTCGCCTACGACGCCTTGTTGAGCGCCGTCGTCCTAGGCGCCTGCATCCTCTACATGCTGGCGCGTCTGGTTCAATTGCCCAGCCTGATGCGCACCTCCATGGACGAAATTCACGCCGGGGCCAAGGCTGAAACCAGCTTTCTGGAGTCCATGCGCTCCATGCCGGCGGTGCGGGCCTACAGCCAGGAGCGGGGGCGCATGGAGCTTTGGCAGAACCACGAAGCCCAGACCCTGAACGCCGGCATCCGCCTAGCCAAGCTCTTTTTGCTCGGCGAAGGCGCCCAAACCCTGATCTTCGGCGTGGAGACCATCGCCGTCATCTACTTGGGGGCGCGGCACATTCTGGACGGCGCCCTCTCCATCGGCATGCTGTACGCCTTCCTAAGCTACAAGGCCAGCTTCACCGCCCGCTTCGCCGACCTGATCGGCCAAGCCTTGGAACTGCGGCTGCTGCGCGTCCATCTGGAGCGGCTTTCCGACCCCTACTCCGCGGTTCCGGAACTTTCCACAAAGGCGCCGCCGTCCGCACCGATTGCGGGAAGCCTGCAGCTGGCCGGGGCCGGCTTCCGCTACGGCGAGCGCGAGCCTTGGGTGCTGCGGGACATTGACCTAGGCGTTCCCCAGGGAGCGTTCATCGCCCTGGTCGGCCCCTCCGGCGGCGGCAAGACCACCTTGTTGAAGATGCTGCTAGGCCAAACCATGCCCACCGTCGGCGAGGCGCTGGCCGCCGGCCGCGCCATTGAAGGGGACTGGCGGCAGCGCTACCGGCTCTCCCTCGGCTGCGTGCTGCAGGACGACGCCCTGTTTGCCGGCAGCCTCGCCGCCAACATCTCCCTGTTCAACGCGAACGTCGATGCGGAGCGGCTGACGGAAGCCTGCCGATTGGCCGCCGTGGACCATCTCATCGCCAGCCTGCCCATGGGGTTTGAAACCCTGGTTGGGGACATGGGCTCCGCCCTGTCCGGCGGCCAGATGCAGCGCATCCTGCTGGCCCGCGCCCTGTACCGGCGGCCCAACTTCCTGTTTCTGGACGAAGGCACCGCCCACCTGGACCCCGCCACCAAGGGCAAAATCCACCAAGTGCTCACCGGCCTGGACTGCACCCGGGTGGTCGCCACCCACGACCCGGACTTGGCCGCCTTGGCCGATCAAGCCTATCTAGTGCAGGACGGCGCAGTGACGGCGTTGCCGCAACCGCCAACCCAATAGCCCGGCACAGCTCCCCCCCTAGGTTAGAATTGGGCGAAAGGGCTTTGCGTATGCACCTTGGAGGACGGATCGTGATTGAACGCATTGTTATTGAGAACTTCAAGAGCTTCCGGCACGTTGACTTGCCGCTCGGGCGCATGAATTTGTTAGTTGGCTTGAACGCCAGCGGCAAGTCCAACTTCATCGAAGCACTACGGACAGCGCAGGGACTGGTCAACGGACTGACCGTCAATGAGGTTCTGAATGGCGAAAGGAGCAACTCCTTCGGCCAGCCCTTGGGGCACGTTCGAGGTGGAAGCGAGTATGCCAGCTTTGATCAAAACAAGGATATTCGGATATATCTGCAAGTTGCATCTGCCGGTCAGCCATCCATCAAAAACGATTTTGACATTCGCTTTTCAAGCCAAACCTTGCAGGTAACCAGCGATGAACTAGACGGCAAGGAGGGAACGAAGTTTCTTGATCCTATGCCTGCCGGCCTGGAACACGACAGATCGAGGTCGAGCATTGGCTATTTGTGCAGCACTGCAAACAAAATTAAAAATGCGCCACCATCCCATTCGTACGACAAGTTTATCCCCTTGTATGATTCCGTAGGCGACATGCAAAAAATCGATCCTAGGCCAGAGATATTGCGCGCCTACTCTCAAAACAAGAAAGCCAAGCGGATGGGTGACAATGGCGAACATTTCGCTACTGTCGTCAAGACAATATGCGAAAACCATGAAACCAAGGAAGATATCCTCGCTTGGCTGAAGGAGCTTCGGCCCGAAGAAATAGATGAGGTCGGAACGGTGACGGGGGCCATCGGCGAGTTCATGTTCATGTTGAAGGAAGGCGATAGGGTGTTTCCGGCCCCCGTTCTCAGCGAAGGCACTTTGCGCTTTGCGGCGGTCGTCGCCGCCTTTTTTCAGCCGGACATGCCGCGCCTATTGGCCATAGAGGAACTCGAGAGCGGCGTACATGCCAGCCGCGTTCGGCTTCTTTTGGAGCTTATTCGCAGCCAGAGTGAGCGAACGAATACTCAAGTTGTGGCGACTACGCACTCGCCCGCACTTTTAGATTGGCTGAGGGAAGACGAATACAAGATGACCTTTCTATGCACAAGAGATCCGAAAACGGGAGAATCGAAAATCCTCCCCTTCACAGAGGTGCCGCATCTCTTGGAAGTGTTGAAGCACGGGTCCCTATCCAGTCTGATATCTGAGGGTTGGTTGGAAACGGTGTTGTGAGCTTCAACGTCTTGGTCATCCCCGAAGATCCGGTACAGAACGGGCACATACTTAGGCCGCTTGCTTCCGCAATCCTGCGCGATGCTGGCAAGCCCGCCGCCAAAGTAAAGGTACTCGACAGACCTCGGGTTCAGGGATACGACCAAGCCGTAGAAGCGATCCGCAACCAAGTTTACAACTTCTACCGCCATATGGACCTTTGGCTATTCTTCCCAGATGCGGATAAAGCCACGGCGCAAGCAATGCAGGACTTGGAAAAGAATATGGAAGACAAAGGCGTCCTACTTATGTGCTGCATTGCCCAGCCCGAATTGGAAGTTTACGCCTGCGCGCCATTTCGCAGGGAAATGGGGATATCTTGGGAGGAAGTTCGCCGGCACCCTCAGCTAAAGGAAAACCTGTTTCAACCTTTGTTGGCCAATCACGGCCGCGCCGGCCGCCCCGATCGTGGAAGGGGAGAAATGCTGGATGGCTCACTAAACAATCTCCCCCTACTGTTGCGGCTTTGTCCCGAACTCAGAGAACTGCGGGACCGCATCAAGGCCCACATCGAAAGTTTATAGGCTGCTTATGAGCACCAAATGCGGCATATTCGGCATTGGGCGGCCGGCTTATTCATTCCCAGCGGGGACTAGCGCCAGCACGCGCAGGGGGCTGCCGGAGCCGCGCTTGATCTTCAGGGGGGCGGCGAAGATCACCGCGCCGGTGGGGGGGAGTTGATCCAGGTTGGCGAGGCATTGCAGGCCGTACTTGCCGGCGCCGTGCATGTAGTAGTGGCAGGGATAGGGCGGGTTCAGGTGGAAGCCCTGGCCGGCGTCGGTGCCGATGGACTCGGAGCCGAAGCCGAGGACGTCCCGTTCGTCAACCAGAAACTTGGCCACTTGCGCATCCGGCCCAGGGGTGTGCTGGCCGGTTTCGTTGAAGTTCTGGAAGGCCACCGGATCATGGCTGCGCTTGGACCAGTCCGTGCGCATCAGCACCCAACTGCCGGCGGGGATGGTTCCGTGCGCCGTCTCCCACTGGCGCACCCGCTCCACGGTCAGCAGGAAATCCGCGTCCGCTTGGGATTCGGCGGCGCAGTCGATGACGCAGGCGGGCGCGATCATGTGCTGCGCCGGGATGGTGTCCGTGGCGTTGTTCGGCAGGTTGCGCCCGGATATCCAGTGGATGGGCGCATCGAAGTGGGTGCCGGTGTGCTCGCCGAAGGACAGGTTGTTCCAATAGCAAGGGGGGCCGCGATCGTCGTAGTGGGATATCTCCTCAATCCTGAACGGCCAGGATTGCCCCCATTCCGGCGGCAGCACGATGGGCGGGAACTCCGGCGCAAGGGTTTGCGTCAGATCGACGACGCGGACGCCGCCGGCGCCGATGCCTTGGATCAATTGGGCCAGCAAATCAGTGCTCATGCGTCGCTTCCAGTCGCCCAGTCAACCAACGGATGGACTGGAGCCGCGCACACCATCCCAGTCGGCCCCGTTGCGTTCATGGCGGCACCGGTCAGCACTGCTACTGGAACCTCAGCCCGCCCAGGGAGGCGCCGCCACAGACGAACAGGGTTTGGCCGGTGATGAAGTCGGCCTCGCACATCGGCGCTACCCATTCTTGTTGTACTTTGGCCCAAGTAGCTTAATCAATCTGCCTTCGAGTGGCTGAATCCAACTAGCACTCTCTTCCGACGTTGACACCGTCACTAATTTCCAACTACCCAACGCTTTCTTGAAGTCTTCAAAGATCCTGTTTTGCCCGCACCAATTATTCCTAAATGTTCCACCGGAATTACCAAGCGTATAGTATTGTTTAATCCGTTTTTTCAAAGACTGTTTGTGGGCTTCACCCACATACAAGACAGCATCTGATTCATCAACAAAAACATAGACTCCATAACGGCGGTCAATCACCTTAAAGATATCATAGTTGTTTTTTTCACCTTCCGGCGTAAACGGCTTCGAGAGCTCACTAATGCAGCTTATCCTACAGTCGATGTTTTGAAGCATCTTAGCCAACCTCTGGTGGATCAACGATGGGATTCTTTCACGGCCGCGCCAGTTCTCCTGGGCTTGGCGCAGCATGTCATGTTCGAAGCAGTAGTGCAGATGATCCAGTGTGATGATCACTTCGCCAATCGCTGGGCGGAGCTTCCAGCGAGGGTCACCTTCGCAGATGCAAAAAACTGCATTCGGAGCATCGCCTGCAAGCAGGCTGGCTTCGGGAACGGCAAGCCAAACATCACGTCGCCTTGGTGGATTTTCCGGGTTGAGCGCCCATCCGTTCAAGTAATCGGCGTAGCCACAGGATCCGTCTCCGAATGCGTAGCGAAATCCTGCAGCAAGTTCGCTGATCGACAGTCCGCTAGTGGCGATCATGCGCGCCGCCTGCTCCTCACGCATGCCTGGGACGCCCCACTGCAGGCTCTTCATCACGCGGGGCGAAAAATCGCCCACTTTGAACGCCCTTCGAACTTCCGCGCCGCTGGCCCGGTACTTGTGGTTCAGCCCCGCACAGGCTTTGCCGATCTGAATGTCCATGCACTGGTCGGCAAGACTGTCCGTAATGTTGTTCGGCCTAGCCTTCAAGTTTGGGTGGTCGAAGCGTTCAACGGGCTGGAGGACCCCGCCGGTGCATATTTTGGGCTCGAAGCAGCCCCCAATCTCAGCGGGATCGTAGTGCGCCCGCTCGCGGAGTGCGGATTGAGGGTTCATGGTCCAGCGCCCCTGTCGTTGCCTTGCCTACGCCCATTCCTTGCATCATGGTTCGGTCGTGTAGCAGGAGGCTCCGCAACGGGAATGAACGAGGCGTCACGCCGCTCCACCGCCTCAGCCACTCTTTGCGAAATGCCGTGCAGGTCAATGGCGTAGGTGGGGTCAATGATGCTGTCTTCGTCCAATTCGTGCCAATTTTCGGGCATGCTGCGCAGCCTCCGCGCATAGATATGCACTTGGTCGTCCTTGAGTTGCCGGAAGTGATGCTTCAGAACGTCGGGGCATCTTCCCATGCACACGGACATGTCGTAAAGGTCGCGGATGGGAATGCGCCCATCCCGCCGCCGACCGTGTCTGAGGCGCCCATGAATTTTGCCGATGAAAATCTCCTCAACGCCTGCTGCCTGTACACTAGTGTCTTGAACGAATCCGCGGCCGAACTCCACGCGCATCCACTTCGCCACGCCTACGGAAAAACGTACGCCGTTTATTTTGCCTTCCATGCCGTCAGCGTCACGCAAGGGTTCAGGGTTGCCCGCGGCCTTCACCGACCGAGCGACAATGTTCATGCGGTCCCGCATCAACCCAGCTTGGTTGCTCAGAGCCGGGCCGGGGATGAAGAAGTCCAGATCAGTCGAAAAACGGTGTCCCCAAAGGGCTTGCAAGACGCTGCCGCCGCTGAGAACCAAGTGGTTTTCAGGCAAGGCGGCAGACAATAATCGAACCGCTTCATCAAACGTGGCGGACAAATGCAAAGCCAACTGAAGGCCAGACATCGGAATGTTCTCGGTGCTCGCGCTCGGCTCATGATACACCGCTAGGCTGCGCATCCACCCCAAGCACCAGTTTCGCACGAGGCTGGCGTGGCCGGCGCCGGCCAGCACTGCTACTGAAACCTCAGCCCGCCCAGGGAGGCGCCGCCGCAGACGAACAGGGTTTGGCCGGTGATGAAGTCGGCCTCCGGCCCAAGGAAGAACATCACCGCCCTGGCCACGTCCGCCGGGCGGCCCACGCGCCCCGCCGGAATGGAGCTGGCGACGCGGGCCAAAACTGGTGAATCGGGGGGGATCGCCTCGTCGAACATCTCCGTTTCGGCGATGGGCCCCGGCGCCACGGCGTTGACGGTGATGCCGTGGGGAGCGAGTTCCAGCGCCCAGGTGCGGGCCATGCCGACCAAGCCCGCCTTGGTGGCCGAATAAACCGTGCGCTTGGCCAAGCCGACGATGGCGCGGGTGGACATCAGCACCACCCTGCCGTAGCCGGCCTTCTTCATGGCCGGCAGGTTGGCCTGCAGCAACGCGATGGCCGCGCCGATGTGCAGATTGGCTAAGGTGTTGAGGTCGTCCGCGGTCACGTCCTCGACCGGCTTTTCACGGATGGCGCCGGCGTTGTGAACCAGGGTGGCGGCGGGGCAGCGGGCGGCCAATTCCGTTGCCGCTTGCAGCGTGGCGGCGGCATCGGCCAAATCCACCTCCACGGACTCCACCCCGGCAACCTCCGCCTTGCGCCGCGCCAAGCTGAACACTCGGTGGCCCTCCGCCACCAAGCGGCGGCATGTCTCGGCGCCGATCCCAGCGCTGCCGCCGGTGACCCAAGCGATCTTTTCCATTTCCTGCGTCATTCCGTCAAATCAAACCGCGGCTGCCGCGCCAACGAATCCGTCGCTTCCACAACAAAAAGTCTACCCGAATAGTTTTTTGCGCACTATGCCCTGCGCAGCTTCATGGGCTTGAGCAACATCCGCCGAAATCGCCGCACCCTCAAAGGCGGCCTTGGGCTTGCTGTTTTCAGGTGCTTCGGGGGTGATTGGACGCTATCCCATCAACTCCCGCTCCAGCACCTTCGGGTTGTCCCGCCAGCGCTCCCGCCATTCCTGGGCTATGTCGCCCGGATAGATGTCCTCCACCCCGTCCTTCAGCGCGGCGATGATCTCCCGGGCCAGCCGTTGCGGAGCGATCTTGGGGGGCGGCAGCTGCTGGTTCCATTCGTCGTCAATGGGGCCGGGGAAGACGTTGAGGACGCGGATGCCGGCGGCGGCCATCTCCGCCCGCAGGCATTGGGAGAGGGACCAGGCGGCGGCCTTGGAGGCGGAGAAGGTGCCGTGGCTGGGGAAGTTGGACAGGGCGAAGACGCTCAGCAGGTTGACCCAGGCCACGGCGTGGTTCTGCCCGTCCGCGCCGCGCCCGCGCATGGCCGGGCCGAACTCCTGGGCGAGGCGCAGCAGGCCGAAGTAGTTCACGTCCATTTCCAGCCGCGCCACGTCCGTGCCGTAGCGGGACGAAATGCCGTGGCTGCGATGCACCTCGGCGGTGTTGATGAGGATGTCCACCCGCCCGCCGATGGAGGCGGCGGTCTCCCGCACGGAGCGGGGGTCGGTCAAATCCAGCGTCACCAAGGTCGCTTCGGGCAGGGCTTGCAGCGCCTCGAAGCCGGGAAACTTCTTCCAAGGCTCCGCATGGCCCACCCAGACCAGTTGCGCCCCGGCGTCGATGAGTGCCCGCACCATCGCTTGGCCCAGCTCGGTCTTGCCGTCGGTGACCAGCACCCGGCGGAATTTCGGGTCGCAGGTTAGCTGCCGCAGTTGGTTGTCGTCCGCCATGTGGGGCGTCTCCTCTTCTGGAAAAGCAATTATCACGGCTTGGCCGGCCCGATCCAGACGGGCGCTTAAGCACACGCCGCCGGGGCCGGCCACGTCGCCGTGCAGATGGGCCACCAAGCTGGGGCCAGAGCGCAGCCGCACCAGCCCCAGCCGCCAAGGCAGCCGCTCGCGGAAGAACAGGTCGTTGCTGTGATGCAGTTCCGTGACGGCCAGCAGTTCGCCCCGGCCGTCCTGCTCCCGCCAATGCAGATCGTCGCAGAGGCATTGGCGGCAGGCTTCCCTGGGCGGATATTGAACGGTTCCGCACTGCGCGCACTGCTGCAAGGCGAAGCGCCCTTCCGCGGCCGCCGCCGTCACCCCTTGGGCCACCCGGCTGCGGGCGCCCGGCGGCAGCACCGGCAGGCGGGTGCGCAGGATGGGGTTCTTGCGCTTGGGCTTTGCTAGAGGCGCGGTCATCGCCCTGCTCTGCCCAAGATTGCGGCGGCGCTGCACAGGCCCCGGTCGAAGTTGATCATGCCGAAGCCGCTGACCAAGGCCAGGCGAGCGCTCCCCAGCGCATGACCCAAGGCGCCGTCGGTCAACTGGCGGATGGCCTCCACCAAGCCCAAGTAGCCGCCGGCGATGCCCGCCTGCCCCACGGACAGCTGGCCGCCGGAGACGTTCAGGGGAAAATCCCCCTGCCAGGTGAAGTCGTGGCGGCGCACGAACGTCGGCGCTTCGCCCTTGGCGCAGAAGCCCAGATCCTCCAGCTGCATCATGTTGATGACGGGATAGTCGTCGTAGGTCTGCACGAAATCCATGTCCTGCGGCCCGGCCCCGGCCAAGGCGTAGAGGTCGTCCCGGTCCAAGGCCCAGCCGCCGCGCATCTGGATTGGGTCTTCCGGAAAGGCGTTGTGCCGCTCAATGGTGGAGAGAATGTCCGCATAGCGCAAGCCGAGCCGTTGCGCCCGCCGCCGGGACATCACCAGGAAGCCCTCGCCCCCGGCGCAGGGCATCACACAGTCGAACAGATGCAGAGGCCGGGTGATGGGGCGGGCGTTCAAGTATTGCTCCATTGTCAAGGGCTTCTTGAACAGGGCGTGGGGGAAGCCCAAGGCGTTGCGGCGCTGCTGCACACAGAGTTTGCCGAAATCCTCCCGCACAGCGCCGTGCTGGCGCATGTAATGGTCGGTGAGGAAGGCGAAGCTGGCGTTCGGCCCGCCGGAGCCGTAGGGATAGACGGCATCCCGGGCGAATTGGCTGAAGCTGCCCAAGCTGAGGCGGAAGCTGTCCACATGGTTGGTGTCTCCCGCGATGCAGGCGACCACGTTGGCGTCCCCAGCCTGCACGGCCCGCGCCGCCCGGCGCAGCGCCACAACGCCGCAGGCGCCGCCCACCGGAACGTGGTCCAGCCAGCGGGGGGACAGCCCTAGATGGTCGGTCAGGCCGACAGCGGTGTCCGGAAACAGGGTGAAGCTGGAGACGCACAGGCCGTCCACTTCGTCCTTGCCAAGGCCGGCGCTGCGCAAAGCGCCGGCAAGGGCGCGGCCCAGAAACCAATGGGCGCTGCGGATGGAATGGCGGACATAGGGCACGGTCACAGGCGCCGCGACCACCACGTCCTGATAGGGCATGCGCGTTGACGCCGCCGCCATCGGATCCCTCAGCCTTGTCCGTCAAGCCCAAACATTGCACTGGGAACTTTAATGGGCGCGGGGCATTTTCGCCAACGATGCGCACTGCGGATTCAAGGTGAATGTTGCGGGCGCTTGGATGGGCTGCGGGGAGCACTTGGCAATGCGGCGGTCAAGGCCGCATACTTGCCCCAAGAGGACCCGACCTGATGCAGCTTGCCCTCGAATACGAAGCCGCTTCCTGTTCTGGGAAGGCTGAAGGCGAACGCGGCTTTCGCGACCCCGCCTTCATGGCCAACCGCGCCGCGCCGGTGCATCGGTGGGTGCCTTGGATCGCCGGCTACTCACAGCAGTTCGTTGAGGATGCGCTCGGCCAATGCATCGACGACTACGGCACGGTTCTGGATCCATTCGCCGGCGTAGGCACCACCCTCGTCGAAGCCGACCGGGCTGGCCACGAAGCCATTGGCTTTGAAATCAATCCTTACGCAGCCTTCGCCTCCCGAACCAAACTCAAAGCCCACCGGATTGACTTGGCGGTGCTTGGCGACGCCATCCGAGCGTGCCGGGAGTTTCTGCACGAGGCTGAAGCCAAAGGGACCGCGCCACGCGCGAAACCGCCAACGGGCTTCCGCACCCAATCGCCGTTCTACAGCCCGAAGGTGCTGCGCAAGGTGTTGCTGGTTCAGGACTTCATTGCCAGGCAGCGAACCAAGGCGGTGGCCGATGTCTTCCGTCTGGCGTTCGCCGCCACAATGGTGGAGTGTTCGAACTACTCCTACGAACCCAGCTTGGGGCGCAAGTCCGCAGTTGGCCGACCGGAGGTCGAGGACTTTCCAGTCATGGAAACCGTCGCCGGCAAAGCAACCCTGATGGCGGAAGACGCCAGTTGGTACCGCAGAATGCGCAACGGCCGCCGCAGAAGGGACGGCCGCGTCTTTTCCGGGTCGTTCTTCAATGGATGCCGCGCACTCCCGCCCGGGAGCGTTGACCTGGTCATCACCTCCCCGCCTTACCTGAACAACTACCACTACAATCGAAACACGAGGCCGCACCTCTACTGGCTTGGGTTCTGCAGTTCCCCGCAGGACTTGAAGCGCCTGGAGGCGTTGAACTTCGGCACCTACTGGCAGAACGCCAGGGACCGGGAACGAATCGACCTCGCCCTTGAAATTCAAGATCAGGAAATCCTTGACGCCATTGAGGAAGTGCGGGCCAAGCATCCCGAAAAGGGAATTTACGGCGGGTCGGGCTGGGCCAACTACGCCGCCCTCTACTTCAACGACTGCGCAAGGTTCGCCGCCGGCATGAAGCACTGCCTGCGGCCCGGCGCCACGGCGCTGGTGGTCATCGGCAACAGCATACTGCAAGGGGTGCAGATTCCCACGGACCGCTTCCTCGCCAAGATTGCCGAACGGCAAGGATTCGAGACCATCGAGATCCACGCCCCACGCCCCACCAGAGTGGGCAACAGCATCATCGACTCAACCGTGCGCACCGCCAAGGCCGCCAACGGCGCTCGCCTTTACGAATCCGTAGTCGAACTGCGCCGCCGCCCATGACAACGCGGTTGTACGACCCCCTGACCTACGGAAACCTCATGCTGGGGCTGATTATGCGCTTCGAGCAACAGCCCACAGTCAATCTTGATTCCAAATCCATCATTGCAAACATTAAAGGGCCTGGAATCTACTCCCTGCATTACTGCGGAGACCTCAGCTTCTACAGCCCGATTGGAGACGGAAGAAACCCCATCTATGTGGGCAAGGCCGTGCCGCCAGGCGCTCGGAAGGGCGGTGCGCCAGATCCTGATGCGCCGGCGCTGCGCGGACGGATCAGAGAACACTTACGGTCAATCCAAGACGTCGAAAATCTAGATCCTAGGAACTTCGCCGTGCGGGTTCTCGCTGTGGTGCCGGTCTGGATTACGCTTGCTGAGCGATTCCTTATTGACCACTACCAACCCGTATGGAACCTGTGTTTAGAGGGTTTTGGAGACCACGATCCCGGCCGTGGCCGATATCAAGGCGAGAGGAGCTGGTGGGATACGCTGCACCAAGGTCGGCCTTGGGCTGCCAAGCTGCGGACGGTGAAGACGCGAAGAGAAACGAAAGAGAAGGTAAGGGCGTTCTTTGGTGAAAAGGCCGCCTGAGCTCCTTCGATCAATCTCTCTCAATCTCTCTCTTTTCTTGCCCTTGGCGGCGACTATCATTCCCTTCTCCATGGCGGCAACTGCAACGACAGCCGACACCGGCAGCGCCAGCGTTCATCCCGGTCGGCAGGCTTCCCCCATGCCGGCACCGGCGGCGCAGGAGTGGCCCTGCGCTTTCGCCGATCGCGTTGGGGCTTGGTGCATCTCGTCCAAGTCGAGCCAATACCGTAAGGCGCATGGGCTGTACCTGACGCCAGTGCCGGTGGCGGACTTCATGGCGGCGCAGATCAAGGTCCCCGGCGAAACGCTGCGGCTGCTGGTGCCCAACCGCAACTATGTGCTGATCCGCCGGTTCAGCGCCAAGGAGGAGATGCGATGGCTGACGGCGGCACCCAAGCGCTTGGTTGAGTTGCAGGAGATGGCGGAGGGCGCCGAGGCTGGACTGGTCTTTGTCACTGCCTTCCCCAACTTTGCGGAATTCCGCAAGCACATCGACGCCATCGCCTGGAAGACCGAAGGGTGGATGGCCGACAGGCCGGACCACATGATCCACTACAATGGGGATCGGTTTCTTGGACCGCGGCGTTGAATGCAGGCTGGGCGAGCGTTGGGTGTTTCCTGCGAGTAGCCCAAACTTTTCAGCAAACGAACCAGTTTTTCTTACGCCAAAGTCCTTGGAGAGGCTCTAGAAGCGGGGAATGAGCTTGGTTTCGCATTTTATGCGCATAAAAATGGGGAAAATGTCTTTTTTATGCGCATAAAAATGTAAACACCGGCGGGTTATGGCATCTTGCGCACCTCTAAGGTTCCCTGACGAGGCTCTTCCATGTTGCAGCGCCTAGCTTTGGCAAGACTCACCGCTTGGAAGCGGCAGCCTGCCCGCAAGCCGACCCTGATCGACGGCGCTCGGCAGGTGGGCAAGTCCTGGCTGGTGGGCCGACTGTTTGGGCCAAGAGAGTTCCGCAAGGTCCACTGGCTGGACTTTCGGGCGGAACCCCGCTTGGCGGCCCTGTTCACTGAAAGCCTAGACCCTGCCGTTGTCGTCGGCAACATGGAGATCGAGCTCAACGAGCGCATCGATCTTCGCCAAGACCTCTTGTTTCTTGACGAAATTGGCGAATGCCAGCGGGCGGTGGACTCGCTCAAATACTTCGCGGAGCGCCTGCCGAGCGCCTTTGTCTGCGCTTCCGGGTCGAACATCGGCCTGCTTCGCTCCTATCCCGTGGGAAAGGTGGAGGAACTGGAGCTTTTTCCGCTTTGCTTCGAGGAATTCCTGATGGCGACGGGGCAAGACACCTTGCTCAAGGCCTTCCGCGTCAGGCGGCGCAACGCTGCGATACACCAAAAACTGTGGCGTCTTCTGCTGGACTACTACTTCGTTGGCGGGCTGCCGGAGGCGGTGGCGGCTTGGTGCGAACCGGGCCGCAACACCCTCGACCGTGTGGAGGCCGTGGCGGGCGTTCACCGAAACCTCGTCAACGGCTACCGCCGGGACTTCGGCAAGTATGCCGACCCGCAAACCGCGCAGCACATCGAGCGGGTGTTTGACAACCTGCCCCTTCAGCTTGCCGCCAGCCGGGACGGCTCCGTAGCCCGCTATCGGTTCAAGGACGTGCTGCCGCGCCGGCAACGCTACCGGGAGCTGGCCGGCCCCATCGACTGGCTGGAGAAGGCGCGGCTGGCGTGGAAGTGCTTCCCAGTGGAGGGTCGGCCCCAAGCGCCGCTGAGTGTGCTGGCGAAGGCCAACCGCTTTCGGCTGTACAGCTTTGACGTGGGACTGCTTGGCCACATGCTCGGCATGACCTACGCCGACCAACAAGCGCAAACCGCAAACTACAAGGGCTACATCGCCGAAAACTTCGTGCAAATGGAACTCTGCGCCCGGGTCGGCCATCCAACCTATGGCTGGTTTCAGGCCCGCAGCGAGGTGGAGTTCCTGCACCGCGGCAGGGATGGCGGGATCGTTCCCGTGGAGGTGAAAAGCGGCCGGCGCACGCAAGCCCGCAGCTTGCGTTCCTACATCGACCGCTATGCGCCAAGGCGGGCTGTCAAGCTCATCGGCGGCGTCGGCGGCCGGGGCGACGGCCCAATTGAGGCCTGGCCCCTGTATGACGCCCAGTTCTTGGGAGAGTTGTAGCTAAGGTGGCGATCTCATGCGCCTCTGAGTAAACTTGGATGCAGCCGCCATGCACGATGAAATCACCGCCAGAATCCAGCAAGCCCTGCCCGGCAGCCGAGTCGAAGTTCAGGTGGAGGGCAACCGCGCCCGCATCAAGGTGGTCAGCGGCGCCTTGGCGGGCATGACGCGGGTGCAGCGCCACCAAGCGGTGTACGGCTGCATTGAGGAGTTCATCGCCAACGGCGCCCTGCACGCCGTGTCCATCAGCGCCGAGACGGGTTAACCTTGCGCAGCCTGGGCAAGCCATCCACAAATGACAGCAAGCCCCCAGGCGGAAAGCTGCGCACAGTCGTCTAGGCGCAGCGGCGCTTCGTCCAACCGAAATCGGAAGCAGCCATGTCCCTTGTCATCGCCCTGAACCGGGGCCGCATACTCGCCGAATGCCTGCCCCTGCTGGCAAAGGCGGGCATTGAGCCGGCCGAAGACACGGCAAGCAGCCGCAAGCTCATCTTCGACAGCCGGGAGGGCGGCCACAAGCTGGTCATCATGCGCGGCGCGGACGTGCCCACCTACGTCACCTACGGCACCGCGGACGTCGGCGTCGTCGGCAAGGACAGGCTGCTCGAAGCGCCTTCATCGGCCGGGTTCTATGAGCGGCTGGACCTCGGCATCGCCCGCTGCCGCATCGTCACCGCCTTTCCGCAGAACGCGCCTGAGGAGCATCTTGCCTACCAGTCGGCAAACAACGGCGGTTTCCGCACGGCCACCAAGTTCGTGAACCTAAGCCGCAGCTTCTTCGCGCACAAGGGCGTCGAAGTGGCCATCATTCCCTTGGCCGGGGCCATGGAGATCGCGCCCTCCCTGAACTTGGCGGACTGCATCGTCGATATAGTCGATACCGGCAACACCCTAAAGGCGAACGGCCTGAAGGAGCATGAGACCATTGCCCACATCAGCTCCCGGCTGATAGTCAACCGCGCTTCCATGAAAACGAAGTTTGACGAGATCGAAGCGCTCATTGGCCGCCTAAGGGCCGCCATCCCGGCCGCCAGGCATCTCTGACGCGCATCGTTGGGCGGAACAAACGCCGCCGCTCTAAATGTGGGCGCGCCAACATCGGCAAAGAGTTTGGGGCGTCAGGCGGCGCCCAAGGAGACGAACCATGAACATGCGCCGCTTGAACACCAGTTCTCCGACGTTTAAGGAGCAGTTTGATCGCCTGTCCGCAAAAGCCATGGACAACGCAGAGGATGTTGAACGGGCCGTTCGGGGCATCATCACCTCCGTGCGGCGGCGGGGCGATGCGGCCCTGCTGGAATGCACGGCCCGCTTCGACCGCTTGCCCTGCACCCAAATCGAAGAGCTGAAGCTGCGCCCCAACGAGTTCCGCCAAGCCTTTGACGCCCTGCCCGAAGCCCAACGCTCCGCCCTGACGCAGGCCGCGCAACGCATTGGGCACTACCACAAAAGGCAATTGCGGCAGTCCTGGTCCTACACCGACGAACTGGGCAACGAGCTGGGGCAGCGGGTAACGCCCTTGGCGCGGGTGGGCGTCTATGTGCCCGGCGGCCAAGCAGCCTATCCCTCCACGGTGCTGATGACGATCATTCCGGCGCGGGCGGCCGGCGTGGAGGAAATCGCCGTCACGATGCCTTGCCCCGAGGGCGTCCGCAATCCGTTGGTGCTGGCGGCCCTGCATCTGGCCGGCGTGCGGGAGGCTTATGCGGTGGGCGGCGCCCAAGCGGTGGCGGCCCTCGCCTACGGCACCGAGACCATCCGCCCGGTGGACAAGATCGTCGGCCCCGGCGGCGCCTGGGTGGCCGAAGCCAAGCGGCAGGTGTTTGGGCGCACCGGCATTGACCTCATCGCCGGGCCGACGGAGCTTCTCATCATCACGGACGGCACTGCGCCGGTGGATTGGCTGGTGCTGGACCTCTTCTCCCAAGCGGAGCACGACGCCTTGGCGCAAAGCCTGCTGCTCTGCCCGGACGAGAGCTATTTAGAGCGCGTCGCCGAGCGCATTGAAGCCCTGCTGCCGAAGGCGGCGCGGCGCGACCTCATCACCCAGTCCCTAGCCAACCGCGGCGCCTTGATTCAAACCCGCTCCCTTGAGGAAGCGGTGCAATTGGCGAACGCCGCGGCCCCGGAACACTTACAGCTTGCCGTAGCGGAGCCGCGGGCGCTGCTGGACCTGGTGCGCCATGCCGGGGCCATCTTTCTGGGCCACCACTCCCCGGAAGCGATGGGCGACTACGCGGCCGGACCCAGCCATGTGCTGCCCACCTACGGCACGGCCCGCTTCTCCTCCCCTTTAAGCGTTGACGACTTCCAGAAAAGCAGCTCCGTCATCGCCCTCTCCGAACGGGGCGCGAAGTCCTTGGCGCAAACCGCCTCCACCCTGGCGCGGGGCGAAGGCCTGGAAGCCCACGCCTTGGCTGCGGAGGCGCGGGGCGGGTGAAACTGCGCCGGCACCACTATGCTGGTCGCCAGCCAACTAGGGAGAAAACCGTAAGCATACGCGCCATGTCGCCAGCTGAACGATATCGGCAGCTGTTAGCCGCTGGGAGGATTAGCGAGGACGGGGAGCAAGCCCGGGCGGTGGCGCTGCTCGATGAGCTGCATGGGCGGTTGACGCGGCGGCCGCGGCGGGCTTGGGCGGCGCCTTGGAGGAAGGTGCGTCGGGGGGAGACCGGGCTGTACCTTTGGGGCGGGGTCGGGCGCGGCAAGACCATGTTGATGGATTTGTTCTACGACTCGCTGTCGGTTGGCGATGGGCGGGGCGGCAAGTTGCGAATGCACTTTCACCGCTTCATGCAGCGGGTGCATGGGGAACTGAAGAGCCGCGCCGGCGTCGCCAATCCGTTGCCGCGGATAGCCGAGAGCTTTGCCGAGCGAACAAGGGTGCTGTGCTTCGATGAATTCTTCGTTTCGGACATAGGCGACGCCATGATTCTCGGCGAGCTGATGCGGGCGCTGTTCCGCCGCGGCCTGACCTTGGTGGCCACCTCCAACATTCATCCAGACAGCCTTTATGAAAACGGTTTGCAGCGGCGGCGCTTTCTGCCGGCCATTGAGGCGCTGAAGCGCCATGCCCTGGTGCATGAACTTGGCGGGGAGATTGATTTTCGGCTGCGGGTGCTGGAGCGGGCGGAAATCTACCACTCGCCCTTGGACGCTGCGGCGGAGCAGTCCTTAAGCGCCAGCTTTGCGGAACTGGCGCCGGAGCCGGCCGCCGCCGATGCGGACCTGGAAGTGGAGAACCGGCTGATGCGCACCCGCCGGTTGGCCCCCGACGTGGTGTGGTTCGAGTTCAAGGCGCTGTGCGAGGGGCCGCGCAGCCAAAACGACTACATCGAACTGGCCCGCTGCTTCCACACGGTGCTGGTCTCCAACGTGCCGCGCTTCACCGCCAAGAGCGAGGACGCCGCCCGCCGCTTCATCAGCTTGGTCGATGAATTCTATGACCGCAACGTGAAGCTCATTGTCTCTGCGGAGGCGCCAATCGCGCAGCTGTACGGCGGCGAGCTGCTGCAAGTCGAGTTTGACCGCACCCGCAGCCGCTTGTTGGAGATGCAGTCCCGCGAGTATCTGGGGCGGTCGCACAAGGGCGACTAAAAGAACGGTACCCAACGACGCCAACGGCCCTGCTTCCTCTGCTTCCTCTCACCACTTGCTGCGGAGGCGGCAGCCGGGGCGCGGGGCGGCGGCTCGAAGCCTTCGGGATGCTGCAAGCGCAGGGGCGGAGGCGCTTCGGGCCGGTCCAGCAGCCCCAAGGTCACTAGGTTCGCCCAAGAGCGGTCGCGGTCCCGAACGCGGTCCGCCAGCACCAGATCCCCATTCTCATCAAAGGCCGGATAATTTGGGTAGTTCACGGCCAGCACGCGCAAGGCGTCATTGGCGGCGGCCGGCAGGTCCAGCCTGTATTGCGCCTCCACCAGCACGATCAACGCCTCCGGCACGGATTCCGCTTGCGGGTAGTTCTCCAGCACATAGCGAGCTCGGTTGGCAGCGGCCAAATAGGCGCCGCGGCGCAGGTAGTAGTCCGCCACATGCAGTTCCGCAGCCGCCAGCAGATTCTTCAGGTAGATCATGCGCTGCTTGGCGTCAGCCGCGTATTCGCTGTGGGGATGGCGGGACAGCAACTCGGCGAAGTCCGCATAGGCTTGCCTAGCCGAAGTCATGTCCCGCTTGGAGGCGTCTGAAGTGAACACCCGGTCCAACAGACCGCGGTTCTTGTTGTAGGCGGCTAGGCCCTTCAAATAGTAGGCGTAGTCGATGTTGCTGTGCTGCGGGTGCAGCCGAATGAAGCGGTCCGCCGCCATGCGCGCCGTATCGTGGTCCGAGGACTGATGGCGGGCGTAAACCAACTCCAATTGCGCCTGCTCCGCGTAGCGGCCAAAGGGAAAGCGCGCCTCCAACCGCTCCAAGGCGGTGACGGCTCGGTCGTAGTTCCCCGCCCGCAGGCTGCGCTGGGCGTTGCGGTAGAGCATCTGTTCGGTGGCGTTGACGTCCTCCTCTTCGTCATCCTTGTCGCCGCCGACAAACGGCATCCAAGAGCAGCCGGCGAACCAGCCAGCCAAGAGCGCTGGGGCCAGCAGCCGCCAAACGCCGACCAAGCGCCGGGACGCTCCCGCAAGGCGGTGGGAGCGGGCCGTTGCAGGTGCGCCGACACCTCCAGCGCATTGCGCCGGGGAGGAGCGGCAAAGGTCATGGTCGCGGCGAACTTTCACTAAAGCGATGCTCCGATGACGCGGCGCAAACAAGCGCCGCCAGCCGATGGACCGCCTCCCTTTTTGCTCCAGGCAATGGGGGCAACCGACTCCTGCGCTTCTGATCATTGCAGGTTCATTGCTGAAAAAATGGATAATCTACCCTAATTGGACCTTAAAGTGTGGGAATGACGGGTGGGCCAAGCCAAGCAAGGCAGGCAACGCCGGCGCAAGCGCGCCGACGGGCGGTCGAGTTTCGCCGACCTGCGGGGTCAGCCAAAATGACCACAGCCGCCACTGGCCAGGCGATTGCCGCGGAGGTGCCCTTGGAGATGGCCGGCGAACGCGCCGACCGCACCGCCGCCCGCCTGTTCGCCAACCATTCCCGCACCGCGCTGACGCGCTGGCTGAAAAGCGGAGCGTTGACGGTGGACGGCGAAGCGGCCAAGCCGAACCGGATATTGGCCGGCGGCGAACGGCTGGAGCTGCTGCCTCAATTGCAGCCGGCGGAGGCTTGGGCCAAGCCGCAAGCCGTGGTCTTCGACGTCATCCATGAAGACGAAGACATTCTGGTCATTGACAAGCCGCCCGGCCTAGTGGTGCATCCGGGCGCCGGCAACCCGGAAGGCACCTTGGTCAACGGCCTGCTAAGGCATAGACCGGCGCTAAGCGGCTTGCCCAGAGCCGGCATCGTGCATCGCTTGGACCAGGGCACCTCCGGCCTGCTGGTCGTGGCCGCATCCGCGGCGGCGCACAGGCGGCTGGCGGCGGCCATCTCCCAACACCGAGTCCTCAGGCGTTACCTCGGCGTGGCCGAGGGCGTCCTGACCGGCAGCCAGGTTATCGACAAGCCCTTGGGACGGGACCCGCATCAACGCACCAAGCAGCGGGTGCGTGGGGATGGCCGGCCGGCCCGCACTCGGGTGGGGGTAAGGGCTCGCTTTCGCGCCCACACGCTTGTCGCCGCCGAATTGGAAACCGGACGCACCCATCAAATTCGCGTTCACATGGCCAGCATAGGCCACCCCTTGGTGGGCGACCGGCGCTATGGCGCCCGCGGCCGCCTGCCCCGCGCTCCCCATCCGCAAGTAGTGCTCTCCATTCGCAACTTCGGGCGGCAGGCGCTGCATGCGGCCGAACTGGCCTTCGACCATCCAAGCACGGGCGAGCGCCGCCATTTCCAAGCGCCGCCGCCAAGGGACTTGGCCGAACTGATCGCCGTGCTGCGCCAAGACGGGGAGCACCGCGCAGATGAATGACGTGCGGCCTTACCACGGCTGGATAGGAGCTTCCTGGCCGGCGCCGATCGGCGTGCGGGCGCTCACCACCACTCGGGAAGGCGGCCCGCCCGAAAGCCCGGACATGAATGTGGCGCTGCATGGGGGCGGCGGGTTCAAAGCGGCGGCCGCAAACCGGCGCTGGCTGCAACTCGCCACCGTAGGTGAAACCGGGCGGCTTCAGTGGCTCACCCAAGTGCATGGCCATCGCTGCATTCGCTCCGACCGGCGAACCTGCCGGGGAATGCCGGAAGCCGACGCCGCTTGGACCACGGAAACCGGCCTCGGCTTGGCCATTCAAACCGCGGACTGCGTTCCCATCGTGCTGGCCAGCCGGGATGGCGCCCGCATCGGCGCGGCCCACGGCGGCTGGCGCGGGCTGACGGGCGGGGTGGTGGAGCAGTTGGTCAGCGCAATGGAGCAGCCCGACGGCGGCCAGGGGATGCCCGGCGCGGAGCTGTTGGCGTGGATTGGCCCCGCCATAGGCCCGGACGCCTACGAAGTGGGCTTGGACGTGCGCCGCGCCCTGTTGGCCAACAGGGACCCGAATTTGGAAACCATTCTGCTGCGCGTGGGCGACAAGCCCGGCAAATGGCATCTGGACCTCTTCGCCTTGGCGGAGTGGCTGCTGCGGCGAGCCGGCGTCACCCAAATCCACTGCGAGCGCATCTGCACTTGGTCCAACTCGAATTTCCACTCCCACCGCAGGGACGGGGACAGGGGGCGCATGGCGACGGTGGTGTGGATGGAGTAAGATAATGGCCATAGTTTCCGTAGGAAATTGGCCATGCCCCGCTCACTGGCGCTTCTTGTCATCCTCCTCCTGCCCGTTTTCGCCTTCGCAGACCCCAACTGCCGTGAGCAGCGCTGCTTTGCCGCCAAGGTGGTGGGGATAAGCGACGGCGACACCGTCACCCTGCTGCTGCTGAACGGCGGCGACGCGGGGCCGGTCAAGGCCCGCTTGACCGAAATCGACGCCCCGGAACGGCGGCAGCCTTGGGGAGCGCGCTCCAGCCAAGCCTTGGCCAACAAGGTGTTCGGCCAGCAAGTGCTGGTGGCCTCCAGCGGCGAGGATCGCTACGGCCGGCTGTTGGCCCGCCTGCACCTCGGCAACCGCGACATCAACCGCGAGCTGGTGCGCGAGGGCCACGCTTGGGTCTATCGGCGCTACGCCACGCAAAACTGGCTGCCCGATGAAGCGGCGGCCCGCAACGCCGGCCGCGGCCTTTGGTCGCTGCACAGCAGCCAAACGACGCCCCCTTGGGAATGGCGGCAACGCGAACGCCAAACCAAGGCGGCGCACCGCCCCGCAATGGCCCGCAACGCGGCCTCCTTCTCCTGCGGCGGCAAACGCTACTGTCGCGAGATGGTCTCCTGCGCCGAAGCCCGTTTCCATTTGCAAACCTGCGCCCTGGCCACCTTGGACGGAGACCAAGACGGCATTCCCTGCGAAAGGCGGCTTTGCCGAGGGTAGTACGCACGCATTTAAGCAAAACCAGACGCTTGGCGGCATTGCGCTACTCACAGGCGCCAAGGCGGCACCCGCAAGAGGCTCGCAACCGGTCAAAATGGGCAACCACATCACTAGGCGCGACTTTCTGAACGGCCTAGCCCTGCCAACGGCGGCCGGCGCCTTGAGCCTTAGCCCGCTTGCCGCAATGGCGAAACAGAGCGCCCCAGCTTCGGGCTCTGCGGACGGCCGCTACCCACCGGCCCTGACCGGGATGCGCGGCAGCCATGCGGGGTCCTTTGAGGTGGCGCACGGCTTGGCTCTAAGCGGCGCGAACTGGGCCAAGCCGCAGCATCGCACGGACGATGAACACGACCTCGTGGTGGTGGGCGGCGGCCTTTCCGGTTTGGCGGCGGCTTGGTACTTCCGGGAGCGGGTCGGCGGCGGCGCCAAGATTCTGGTGCTGGACAACCATGACGACTTCGGCGGCCACGCCAAGCGCAACGAATTCGCGGTGGACGGCCGCACCCTGATCGGCTACGGAGGCAGCCAAAGCATCGACAGCCCGGCGGACTACTCCAGGCCCGCCAAGCGCTTGCTGCGGGCCTTGGCGCTGGATGCGGAACGTTTCTACGATTATTTTGACAACGGCTTCTTTGCCCGCTTTGGCCTGCAGTCCGGAGTTTACTTTCCGCCCTCCGCGTTCGCGCCCGCCAACGGCGCCGCCAAGGTCCTTCCGGACGTGCTGCATTCCTTCCAAGTTGGCGAAACGACGTTGGCGGAGAAGGAGCGGGCGATTCGCCGCTACCCCTTGAGCGAGCAATCCAAAACCGCCTTGGCCAAGCTGGTGCGCGGCGACCTTTCCTACCTGCCGCAAGCCTCCGTAAGGGTGCGCCGACGGGCGCTGGCGGAAATGCCTTCGGCGGCCTTCTTCAAGAACGTGGTGGGGCTTGCGGACGACGGCGCCAAAGCGTTCGCCGACGCGACGCGCCCGCTGATGGGCTTCAGCGCCGACGTCATGTCCGCTCGGGAGTTGCTGGAGTACGGCCTGCTTGGCGACCGCGGGGTCGCCTTGCTTTACACCGGCAGCGCCAAGGTCAGCGAAGCCTTCGCCAAGGAATTGGCGGAGGAGTCCGAGCCCTACATCTTCCACTTCCCGGACGGCAACGCCGCCATCGCCCGCCTGCTCACCCGCAGCCTAGTTCCGGGAGCGGCGCCGGGCCGCAGCATGGAGGACATCGTTCAAGCCCGCTTCGACTACGCCAAGCTGGACGCGGCGGCCAACGCAACGAGAATCCGCCTCAACAGCACCGTCGTCAACGTGGAGCATGTTCCCGGCAACGCCGCCGTTGACGTCACCTATGTTCGCCAGGGGGCCGCCGAGCGGGTGCGCGGCAAGCATGTGATCCTGGCTTGCTACAACAGCATGATCCCCTACATCTGCCCGGAGGTGGGCCAAGATCAAACCGCCGTCGAAGCGCTGAACTACGCCGAGAAGTGCCCCATCACCTATGTCAACATCGCCCTGCGCAATTGGCGGGCGCTGGCGCAGTCCGGCTTCGGCCGGGTTTATGCGCCGGAGTCTTTCCTAACCGTGCTGTCGATGGACTTCCCGGTAAGCATGGGAGGCTACAACTTCACTGCGGCGCCGGAGCAGCCGGCCCTGCTGCAGGGCTTCCACGTATCCAGCCTGAAAGCCCCCGGCATGAACCCCCGGGAGCAGATGCGCCTTGGCCGCCAGCAATTGCTGAACACCAGCTTCGCGGACTTTGAACGGGAAGTTAAGGCGCATTTGGACGCCTTTTGGGGCGGCGACGGGTTGGACGCCAACCGGGACATCGCCGCCATCACGGTCAACCGTTGGCCGCACGGCTACGCCTATGAATATCTTGACCTGTGGGATCCCGACTGGCCCAAGGGCGCGGCGCCCCATGTGGTGGGCCGGCGGCAACGGGGCCGCATCTCCATCGCCAACTCCGACTCCGAAGCCCTCGCCTACGTCAACGGCGCCATCGACGCCGCGTACCGCGCCGTGCGCGAGCAGGCTGGCTAGAGTTGGAAAAGTTGACAGCCGGTTGGGATGAGCGGGGTGACCGAAACGACTTAGCTCCATGCATTTGACATCCCACCCCCCAACCCCAAGAATGCGCGGTTCCTTGTGCGGTGCGGGCCGGCGGTCTGCACCGAACGCCCTGCGGGGCGGCAAGCCAACTGGAGACTCCAAGGCCGCGGCCATGAGTGAGATGCTGTCCGGCGCCGAGATGCTGATTCGGGCGCTGCAGGATGAGGGGGTGGAGTATCTGTTCGGGTATCCGGGCGGGGCGGCCCTGCACATCTACGACGCCATCTTCAAGCAGCAGAAGGTGGAGCACATCCTGGTGCGGCACGAGCAGGCGGCCACGCACATGGCGGACGGCTACGCTCGGGCCACCGGCAAGCCGGGGGTGGTGCTGGTCACCTCCGGGCCGGGCGCCACCAACGCCATCACCGGCATCGCCACGGCGTACATGGACTCCATCCCCATCATCGTCATCTCCGGGCAGGTGCCCAAGGCGCTGATCGGCACGGACGCCTTTCAGGAAACGGACATGGTGGGCGTCTCCCGGCCGGTGGTGAAGCACAGCTTCCTCATCAAGGACTGCGCCGAAATCCCCAAGACGGTGAAGACCGCCTTCCACATCGCCACCACCGGGCGGCCCGGCCCCGTGGTCATCGACGTGCCCAAGGACACCACGGACCCGGCCGTAACCGCCCCCTACGAATGCCCGGAGCGCATTTCCCTGCGCTCCTACAAGCCGGCCGGCAAGGGCAACGGGCGGCAGATCCGCAAGGCGGCGAAGGCGCTCATCGAGGCGCAACGGCCAATCATCTACAGCGGCGGCGGCGTGGTGCAGGGGGACGGCGGCCCCGCCCTCACGGAATTGGCGCACCGCTTGGGGGCGCCCGTCACCAACACCCTGATGGGCCTTGGCGCCTTTCCCGGCGACGACCCGCAGTTTCTCGGCATGTTGGGGATGCACGGCACCTACGAAGCGAATATGGCCATGCATCATGCAGACCTGATCTTCGCCGTCGGCGCCCGCTTCGATGATCGGGTCACCAACAATCCGGCCAAGTTCTGCCCGGATGCGCAGATCGTCCATGTGGACGTGGACCCGGCCTCCATCTCCAAGATCATTCCGGCGCACATTCCCATCGTCGGGGACGCCGCCAACGTGCTGAAGGACCTGAACGCCGCGGTTGCGGCGGAGATGGCCAAGCGCCCGGCGCTGCCGGACCAAGAGGCGCACAAGACCTGGTGGAAGCGCATCGGCGAATGGCGGGCCGCACATGGGCTGCACCAAGGCGCGCCCCCATCCGCCAACGGCGTCATCCTGCCGCAGGCTGTGATAAAAAGCCTGTACCGGGCCACGGAAGGCGACGCCTACGTGACCAGCGACGTCGGCCAGCACCAGATGTTCGCCGCCCAGTACTACAGGTTTCCGGCCGGGCGGCGCTGGATCAACTCCGGCGGCCTCGGCACCATGGGCTTCGGGCTGCCGGCCGCCATGGGGGTGCAGTTCGCCTACCCCAAGGCCACCGTCGCCTGCGTCACCGGCGAGGGCAGCTTCATGATGAACATGCAGGAGCTCTCCACCTGCCTGCAGTACGGCCTGCCCATCAAGGTGGTCTGCCTGAACAACCAAGCCCTGGGCATGGTCAAGCAGTGGCAGGACATGCAGTACGGCGGGCGCCACTCGCACAGCACCTACAGCGACTCCCTGCCGGACTTCAAGACCGTGGCGGAGGCGTTCGGCCATGTCGGCTTCCGCATCGACAACCCAGCGGACCTGGAAGCCGCCATGGACGAAGCCTTCAGCGCCAAGCTGAGGAACAGGGCGGTGTTCGTGGACGTCTGGGTGGACCCCGACGAGCACGTCTATCCCATGGCCGTAAAAGGCGGGTCGATGCGGGACATGCACCTGAACAAGATCACCACCAGCCAGCAAGGGGACTACATGTGAAGCGCCGCTCCCTCGCCCTGCTGCTGGAGAACGAGGCCGGCGCCTTGTCCCGAGTCATCGGGCTGTTCGCGCAGCGCAACTACAACATCGAGACCTTGACGGTGGCGCCCACGGAGGACGCCACCCTGTCCCGGGTGACCATCACCACCGCAGGCTCGGACAAGAAGATCGAGCAGATCACCAAGCACCTGAACCGGCTCATCGAGGTGGTCAAGGTGCTGGACCTGCAGGAGTCCCCCTGCATCGAGCGGGAGCTGATGTTCGTCAAGATGCGCGCCCAAGGGCCGGCGAGGGCGGAGGTCAAGCGCACCTGCGACATCTTCCGCGGCCAGATTGTGGATGTGACCGCCGGCGCCTACACCGTTCAGTTGACCGGCGCCAGCGACAAGCTTGACGCCTTCCTCCGCGCCATCGACCGGGGCGCGGTCATGGAAGTGGTGCGCTCCGGCGTGTCCGGCATCAGCCGCGGGGACAAGGTGCTGAGCGCATGAGCGGCGCCCTGCCCTCCTGCCGTCCTTGGTCCGCAAAACCCTTGGAGAGCGGGACTGGGCGCACCGGATTAAGGGAGGGTTTTTGACCCTGCGCCAAGGTTTTTCAGCAGGCCGCCAATGCTATGGTTAGGGGAACATCGGCTTGGCGAACAGCCCGCTCAACGGAAAACAGGACGGAACATGCGGATTTACTACGACAAGGACGCCGACCTCTCCATCATTCAGAAAATGAAGGTGGCGGTCGTCGGCTACGGCTCCCAGGGCCATGCCCACGCCAACAACCTGCGGGATTCCGGCGTCGGCCAAGTGGTGGTGGGCCTGCGCGCCGGCTCCGGCTCCGCGCCCAAGGCCAGCAACGCCGGCTTTGAGGTGCGGGAGGTCGCGGCAGCAGCGGCGGACGCTGATTTGGTGATGGTGCTGACCCCTGACGAGCTGCAGCCGGGCATCTATCGGGAGCAGATCAGGCCCAACTTGAAAGAGGGCGGGGTGCTGGCCTTCGCCCACGGCTTCAACATCCACTTCGAGCTGATCGAACCGCGACCGGACCTGGACGTCATCATGGTGGCGCCCAAGGGACCGGGGCACACGGTGCGCTCCACCTACAGCGGCGGCGGCGGCGTACCCAGCCTCATCGCCATCGGCCAGGACGCCAGCGGCCAAGCCCAAGAGATCGCCCTCTCCTACGCCAGCGCCATAGGCGCCGGGCGGGCCGGCATCATCGCCACCAGTTTCCGGGAGGAGACGGAGACGGATTTGTTCGGGGAGCAGGCGGTGCTCTGCGGCGGTGCGGCGGCCTTGGTGCAGGCCGGCTTCGAGACCTTGGTGGAGGCCGGCTACGCCCCGGAGATGGCCTATTTCGAGTGCCTGCACGAATTGAAGCTGATCGTCGATCTGTTCTACGAAGGCGGCGTGGCCAACATGTGGTACTCCGTCTCCAACACCGCCGAGTACGGCGGCCTGACCCGGGGCCCACGTCTCGTCACGGACGAAACCAAGGCGGAGATGAAGCGCCTGCTGGCGGAAATCCAGACCGGCCAGTTCGCCAGGGAGTTCGTCACGGAGAACCAAGCCGGCGCCCCCGGCATCAAGGCCCAAAGGCGGCTCATCGCCCAGCACCCCATCGAGCAGGTGGGCGAACGCTTGCGCGGCATGATGCCTTGGATTCAGGAAAACCGCTTGGTCGATAAGAGCAAGAACTGAACCGCATGGACACCTCGGAAAATCCTAGGCTGCGGGCGGTGGAAACGGCCGGCGAACCCGCCCAGGGCGACCTTGACGCCTCCGCCGGTCCGCATCCAGGGCGGGAAAAGCAAGGCACACGGCGGCGCGGCGTCTTCCTGCTGCCCAACATCATCACCACGGCGTCCCTGTTCGCCGGCTTCTACGCCACCATCGCCGGCATGAACGGGCGCTTCGGCGCCGCGGTGCTGGCCATTCTGGCCTCCGTGGTGCTCGACGCCGCCGACGGCCGGGTGGCCCGGCTCACGCGCACCCAGAGCAACTTCGGCGCACAGTACGACAGCCTTGCGGACCTGGTGGCCTTCGGCGTGGCGCCGGCCTTGGTCGTCTTTTCCTGGGGCCTTGCCAACCTTGGGCAGGCGGGCTGGGTGCTGACCTTCCTCTACATCGCCTGCACCGCCCTGCGCTTGGCCAGGTTCAACACCCAGAGCAGCCTCGCCGGCTTCACCGGCCTGCCGTCGCCGGCGGCGGCGGCGGTGCTCGCCTGCACCATCTGGGTGTGGACGGAGCAAGGCGGCAGCGCTCCCAGCCTGCTGGCGGCCTCCGCGGTGGGCTTGGTCACCACGGTCATGGCCCTGCTGATGGTGTCCAACCTGCCTTACTATTCGCCCAAGCGGCTTGGCTTGAAGGGTCGGGTGCCTTTCGTGGCGCTGGTGCTGGTGGTGCTCTCCTTCGCCGTGCTGCTGGCGGACCCGCCCCTGATACTGCTGCTGCTTTCCGTCGGCTACGCCCTGTCCGCCCCAGCGCAGTTCGCTTGGCGCTGGCTGCGGCAAAGGAACTCCGCTTAAGGCGGCAGCGGCCATGGAGCCTGCCGTGGGCTTGATACGCACCGACATAGACCTGTTGAACCCCAGAAGCGGGGAACTGGCTCCGCTGAAAGTCACGGCGCTGGTGGACACTGGCGCCATCACGCTGTGCATCCCGGAGCATGTGGCCGTGCAGTTGGACTTGGCGGAGTTGGAGAAAAGGGAGGTCACCACGGCGGAAGGCCGGCATCTTTCCGTGCCCTATGTCGGCCCCATTCAAGTCCGGTTCGCCAACAGGTCCTGCTTCACCGGCGCCTTGGTTTTGGGGGACAGCGTCCTGCTGGGCGCCATTCCCCTTGAGGACATGGATTTGGTGATCAACTCCAGAAGGCGGGAAGTCACGGTCAACCCCGAGAGTCCCAACATCCCTTCCGCAGTGGTCAAGG
Organism: Candidatus Azophilus sp.; assembly: GCA_965200465.1. GTDB lineage: Bacteria > Pseudomonadota > Gammaproteobacteria > Pseudomonadales > Azotimanducaceae > Azophilus. The sequence goes on from OZ241358.1 coordinate 2,696,256, forward strand.
CGGCGGCGGCATTCTTCGCCATCCGCTGCAAGGACAGTGAAACCCTCAGCCAATGAGCAAACGGAGTTGATTTTGGACTTTCATCCCACTATGGATTGGCGTACGGAACTTTGAGGACATCCTGATGCCAATTAAACATCGCCCCGACATTCCAGCCTCCGCAATCACCCCGGAAGCCGTGTTCCATTCCAGGCGCCGCTTCGTCAAGGAGCTGGCCCTAGCCGCCGGCGCCGGCTTCGCCGCCCCCGCCGCGCTTGCCAATGTGCCCTATGAAGGCAGGACCAGCGAATTGGGGGAAGCGCTGACGCCGGAGAGCATCGTCACCAGCTACAACAACTTCTACGAGTTCGGCACGGACAAGGACGATCCGGCCAAATACGCCCACGAGATGACCACGGACCCTTGGACGGTGGAGGTCAAAGGCGAGGCGGCCAAGACCGGCCAGTTCGCCTATGAAGACCTCATCAAGGGCTTGCCCGAGGAGGAGCGCATCTACCGTTTTCGCTGCGTGGAGGCTTGGTCCATGGTGGTGCCCTGGACCGGCATCCCGCTAAAGCGGCTGCTGGCGCAGTTCCAGCCGAACGGCAACGCCAAGTACGTGGAGTTCACCACACTGCACCGGCCCGACGAGATGCGCGGCCAACGCTCCCTGTTCAGCAGCATCGACTGGCCCTACGTCGAGGGCCTGCGCTTAGACGAGGCTTACCATCCGTTGGCGCTGATGGTCACCGGCGTCTATGGGCGCGAACTGCCCAACCAAAACGGAGCGCCCTGGCGCCTGATGGTGCCTTGGAAGTACGGTTTCAAGTCCGTCAAGTCCATCGTCAAGATACGCTTCACCCGGCGGCAGCCGCGCAACACCTGGAACCTGCTGGCGCCGCAGGAGTACGGCTTCTACGCCAACGTCAACCCGGCGGTGGACCACCCCCGCTGGAGCCAAGCCACTGAACGCCGCCTGCCCAGCACCCTGTTCAACCCCAACCGCATCCCCACCCTGCCCTTCAACGGCTACGCCGAACAGGTGGCGGGGCTTTACGCCGGGATGGATTTGAGAAAGTGGTATTAGCGCAGAGTGCTCTCGCGCCGCTGAATTAGGGCAAGGCCGATGCTGGCGCATCAAGCCCAGAATGGCGCCTAGGTTGTGGATGTTCCAGTTTCCGCCTACATCACGGGAGATCAGCTGATCGCTCTCCAAGCCGGCCAAGACGCCTTCGTCACTCTCCGGCAGCGGCTTGCCAAGCAACTCAAAGTAGCTGCGGCTATTGAGAAGGTCGAGAGCTTCACCGGCGCTAACGAATTGCTGGGCGATGCCGGTCTCCCAAGCATAGGGACGCAGGCTGTCCCAAAGAACTCTCTGCCGTTCGGAATGATCCGCCAACCGCGGCGTGGCGCTGCCGATGCGGACGTATGCCGTTCTGTCGAACTCGACAGGGGCGGTGGTGGCGGCTGCTATTTCCAGCAGGATCAACCGCCCCTGCGGATGCTCGACCGGCTGGAAGGAGAAGGCGACATCCGGCTGCAGCATCTGCGACAGCCAAAACTCCAAGGGCTGCTGCCGATGCTTGGCGGCGGCGGGTTCAAACCGGGTTCCCACCACGGCATGACCATGGTCCCCTACTCCCCAAACCACATAGCCGAAGTCCCGTCCGGCGATGCGCGCTGCGTTGGAGATGGCGGAAATTAGCCGCCCAATTGAGCGCGGGTCGGTGTTGTTCTCCTTGAACTCCACCCATGCCGTTTCAGCGGGGAAGGCCAGCAGATCGTCAATCAGGGCTAGGGTGCGCAACTCGCTCATTCAATTCCGCTCCGGTTGGCGGGGCGGCAGGCTGCAACGAAAACCCCGCCATGCCGCCGCGCCGATAATAACAGGCGCGGCATAAAGACCGGCCATGCACAGCCCTAAATCCCTGTTCCCCATTGAGCATTTAGTGGATGGTAAGGATTTGTCGGGTAAACTGGCGGCATGAAGCCTGAAGTTCTCGCCGACGGCCTCTGCTTCCCCGAAGGCCCGCGTTGGCGTGACGGCAAGCTCTGGTGCTCGGACATGCATGCGGGGGAGGTGATCACGGTGGCGGCGGACGGCACCGTCATGCCGGTGTTGTCCGTTTCCTACGCGCCGTCCGGCTTGGGCTGGCTGGCGGACGGCCGCCTGCTCGTGGTGTCCATGCAGGATCGCTGCCTGCTTGTTTGGGACGGCGAAACCCTGCGCACCCACGCCGACCTCTTCAATCTGGCCAGCTTCCACCTGAACGACATGGTGGTGGACGGCCAGGGCCGCGCCTATGTGGGCAATTTCGGCTTCGACCTGCACCAGCAGAAAAAGCCTACGCCGGCGGTGTTGATCGCCGTGGAGGCCGACGGCGCCGCCCGAACCGTGGCCAAGGACATGCTGTTTCCCAACGGCACCGTCATCACCCCGGACGGCGGCCAGCTAATCGTCGCCGAAACTTGGGGGGCGCGCCTGACCGCCTTTGACCTAACCCCCGATGGAGACTTGGAGAACCGCCGCGTTTGGGCCACCCTGGCCGACGGCGCCGTGCCGGACGGCATCTGCCTGGACGAAGCCGGCGGCGTCTGGACCGCCTCCCCCTCCACCAACGAATGCCTGCGCTTGGTGGAGGGAGGCAAGGTCACCCATCGCGTCTCCACCGACCAAGGCGCCTTCGCCTGCATGTTGGGCGGCAAGCTGCTGCACATCCTCACCTGCTCCACCTCCGACCCGGAAGCCTGCCGTAAAAAGCGCTCCGGCCGCATTGAGGTGGTGGAGGCGCCCTATGCCGGGGCCGGATGGCCCTGAGGGTGGCGGGCCGCTGCCAAACAACAAGCCGCAAGCAGCCGCGCCGCGGCCTCGGGGGCGGCTGACGCAGCGGCAGCGGCGGGCGTTGGAGCGGCTGGCGGCGCTCCATGTGGTCGATCCTGCACCCCATCAGTGGCCGGAAGTGTTCGGTCGGGATGCGCCTATGGGGTTGGAGATTGGCTTCGGCACGGGGCGGGCCACCCTGGAATGGGCCGCCAGCCGTGCGGACATGAACTTGGTCGGCATCGAAATCTATCCGCCCGGCATCGGCGCTCTGCTGCTCGGCATTGAGCAGGAGGGCTTGATGAACCTGCGGGTGCTTGAAGGGGACGCCGCGGCGCTGCTTACGGAGAAGTTTGCGCCCGGCGCCTTGCAGGAGGTGCGTATCTGGTTTCCCGACCCCTGGCCGAAGCGCCGCCACCACAAGCGGCGGCTGATTCAGCCGGAGTTCGCAACGCAGCTAGCCTCTAGGCTGCAACCCGGCGGCAAGCTGCTGTTGGCCACGGACAGCGCGGACTACGCAGCTTGGATGCAGAAGGTCCTGGGCGCCGTCACCGCCCTTCAGCGCACAGCCCCAAACGGAAGCCGCCCCTGCACCCGATTCGCATCCAGGGGCTTAAGGCTTGGCCACCAAATCACCGACCTAGCCTTTCAAAGGCGATGAACCGCTCCTATAGGTTTTCGGCGTGACCATTGATTTGGAGAACCTTGCCTTCGCCAGCGGCTTGTTTCATGGCCGTGTCAGCCCGCCCCTGGAGGCCACAGCCACAGGGCAACACCGACCGCTGCACTGACGACGGCAATGTTGATGGTGATGATGCCTAGACCAAAGGCCCACAACGCCTTGTAGAGTTCGCCGCGCAGCCGACCTTCTTGGGCGGCCATTGCGGAGGTCAGCTTGTCTCCTTGGGCGGCCATGGCGGAGGACAGCTTGTCTTCTTGGGCAGCCATCGCGGAAAACAGTTTGTCTTCTTGGGCGACCATCGCGGAAAACAGTTTGTCTCCCTGGGCGGCAAGCCTCTCCTCCAGTCCGGCTAGGGCGGAGTTCAAGTCGGCTTTCGTGACGAGGTCCGCCGTCGCATCCCGAACGATGTTGGTGACGGCTTCCGCTTGGCCGTTCTCCATGCCGGCCCTTTGGAGGGCCCTGGCAGCGGCGAGGGTGTCGAAGGTCATGGCTTGCCCTAGGGCGTTTGCTAGCCGGCAGGATAGCGCAGCGGCTTTTGGCGCGTCAACACTTTGTTTTCTTGATCTCGCTTCAAGCGAAAACGCAATTGACGCCGCGCCCTAGCCCTAAAGAAAGAACTGCAGCAGGCGGTCCAGATGCCGGTAGCCGAAGTCCGTGGCGGCGATGCGGTGCGGCTCCGTCAGGCCAAGCTCCGTTGTTTGCTCCCAGGCTTGCTCCACGGACGCCCAAGGCAACCCGGTGCGGGCGGTGAAGCTGCTCCGCTCCAAGCCGCCGGCCAAGCGCAGGGCGTTCATCATGAACTCTCCGGGCAGCGCCTCCGGTGCGATGGGGGTGGCGGCGGCGCTGGTCGGGTTGCGCAGATACAGACGCGGTTGACGGGGCTTGTTGGTGCGGAACACGTTGGCGGGCGCGTTGGCGGTTCCGCAAGCAGGGAGCAGGGTTTGCTTGCCGGCGGCCCCGGCGCCTAGGCCAACGTAGTCGCCAAAGGTCCAGTAAACCAAGTTGTGCCGGCACTGCGCACCCGCCCGGGCGTAGGCGGAAACCTCGTAGCGGGCGAACCCGGCGTCCGCCAGCAGCGCCCGGCCCTCCTCCTCCATGTGGACGACCAAGTCTTCCCCCGGCGTTGGCGGTGGATGGCGGGCGAACTCCGTCTTCGGCTCGATGGTCAACTGATACCAGCTTAAGTGCTCCGGCTGCAGGGCGATGGCCCGCTGCAAGTCCGCCAGCGCCTCTTGAACGCTCTGCTCCGGCAAGGCGTAGATCAGGTCCAGATTGATGTTGTCGAAGCCGGCGGCCCGCGCCTCCCGGAAGGCGGCTTCCACCGCAGCGGCGCTGTGGATGCGCCCAAGCCTCGCCAGCATGGCGTTGGAGAAGGATTGAGCGCCGATGGAAAGCCGATTCACCCCCGCTTGCCGATAGCCTGCAAAAGCCCCTCGCTCCAAGGCGCCGGGATTGGCCTCCAAGCTGACCTCCGCGCCGGCATCCAACTGCGGCCTTAGCGCATGGAGCAGCTTGCCGACGGCCGCCGGCGAAAACAGGCTTGGCGTGCCGCCGCCAAGGAAGACCGTTGCGAAGCGGCGCCCCGCGGCATTGGCTCGAAAATCCCGGAGGAGGGCATCAACGTAGCCGTCTTCATCCAGCGAACCGGCCAAGGGATGGGAGTTGAAGTCGCAATAGGGGCACTTCCTCACGCACCAGGGAAAGTGCAGGTAAAGCCCCGGCCCCGGCAGGTCCTGACCAGCTTGACCGCCCACTTGCACGTTCGCCCTCCTGTCCGTCCAAGCTCCCAAGCCAACCGACGAACTGCCGCGTCGCCCCAATCAAGCACCAATCACCGCAACGCTCCTGCCATATCAAACCAACCTAGCGTGACTGGTCGAAAATCATCATCCTGAACTCCGCGGGGAATCCCAGTGCTTGCCGGCGGAGGCTAGTTTGACTGGCTTCCCGTCATTTCGCTGAGCGCCCCGACGAGGCGCTCGCCCGACAATGACTGCATGCAGATTGCATATTCAATATGCAATCTGCACAGTCAACGCATGATTCCGAGACATCTAGCCCCCACTCTCGTTCGGGCGAGCCAACAATACCCCATCACGACGCTCACTGGGCCGCGCCAGTCGGGCAAGACCACGCTGTTGCGCAGCGCCTTTCCGCAGCACCGCTACATATCGCTTGAAGCCCCGGACGAGCGCCAATTCGCCATTGAGTACCCACGAGGCTTTTTGGCGGGACCACAGGGGGAACGAAGTGGATTTGGTGATCAACACCCCCAAGGGCACCGTTCCCGTCGAGATAAAGTCCGGCGCCACCATCGCCTCGGACTTTTTCAAGGGCCTTAATCATTGGGACCGGATGGCTGGCGGTTCCATGCAGGGCATTCTGGTTTACGGCGGCGACCGGAACTTTCGCCGCAACAATGTCTCGGTCCGTTCATGGCGCCAATGGCCCTAGTTGCCTTCGCGCCCCAAGGCCGTTCGCCAGCAACTTCCCTAGTCCCCCCTCGGAGGTTTGCGGAACCGGATGCCGGCAATGCCTCACTGCGCGGCGTTCAATTGCGCCAAGGCGGCGGCCAGCGCATTGGCGGCTTGGCCGCGGTGGCTGAGTTGGTTCTTGCGCCGCGGAGGAAGCTCCGCCGAAGTCTTGTTGAGCTGCGGGAGCAGGAAGTGGGGGTCGTAGCCGAAGCCGTTTTCCCCTCTTGGCTGGTCGATGATCCGGCCGCGCCAGAGGCCGGTGGCAAGGAGAGGGGCGGGGTCCTTGGGGTGCTGCATGAACACGAGGGCGCAGTGGAACCAAGCGGAGCGATCGCTCAAGCCGGCAAGGTCGCCGATGAGCTTGCGGTTGTTGGCGGCGTCGGTGGCGGCGTCCCCGGCGTAGCGGGCGGAACGCACTCCGGGCGCCCCGTTCAAGGCGCCCACCACCAGCCCGGAGTCGTCGGCGATGGCCGGCAGCCCGGTTTGGCGGCTGGCGCAGCGGGCCTTCAGCAAGGCGTTTTCGATGAAGGTTTGCCCGGTTTCGGCGGCGGGCGCGACGTTCAGGGCGCTTTGGGAAACCAGCTCGATGTTGAGGCCGACCAGCAGCGCCGCCAGTTCGCGCAGCTTGCCGGCGTTGCCGCTGGCGAGGACCACCTTCATGGCGCCGCCCCTGCCCCAAGCCGCACGCGCCAATTCCCCACGACGCCCCGTTGCCTTTTGCTTGGCTGCGCCGCCGTCAGCGCAAGGAGGCCGGCGCGGATGGATTGACTGGCCATCAGTCCTTGGCGTAGAGGCGCTGCTGAAAGGCCAACTCGAACGCCTCCGCACCCTGCGGCTCGATGGTCAAGTTGAAGCGCAGCACTTCCTGGTCGGCGTGCCGCACCTCCGCCAAGTAGTAAACCGCGTCTCCCTCGCGGACTTCCCGAAACTGCAAGGCGGCAAGCTGCTCCAGCAGGTTTCTGGCGTGGCCGCTGATTCGGCAGGCCGCGCCCTTGCCGGCGGCGTCCAGCACGGAGATGTTGACGATGCTTAAGCCCTCGCCCCGGCGCAGGCCGTGGCGGTGGGCGACGTCCGCCTGCAGGAACAGGCTGGGAATGACGATGTAATGCACCTCGTGGTCGCCGAACCTGCGCATCTGCTCGGCGCTGCCAAGGACGGGCAGCAGCAAGGCGAAAGAGGCTAGGAGGAGCCTGCGGGCCGTTGCATCGGCGGCGGCAAGCGGAGTTGCGGCCATTGGCGGCAGGCCCATTTGCATCAGGGCGCGCCTGGCCGTCCAAGCCGATAGAAGGCGATGGCGCCGAACAGGTTGGGCATCAGGCTCATCAGCGAATGGCTGCGGTGGTCGGCGCCGGCCACGAAGCGCTGAATGATGCGCAAGCCCATGCCCCGCGCCAGCCGCTCGAAGTCCCGCAACGTGCATAGGTGAATGTTGGGGGTCTCGTGCCAACTGTGGGGCAGGTGCCGGGCCATGGGCATGCGCCCCTTGAAGAGCAGGTGGACGCGGCTGCGCCAGTGGGCGAAGTTGGGAAAGGTGACCACGCACTCCCGGCCGATGCGCAGCATTTCGTCCAGCATCTTGGCTGGGTGGCGCACGGATTGCAGGGTTTCGGTCATCACCACCATGTCGAAGCTGTCGTCCGGGAAATTGGTCAGCCCGGCGTCCAAGTCCTGTTCGATGACGTTCACGCCCTTGCGCACACAGGTGGTGATGTTGCCGGCGTCCACGTCCAGGCCGTAGCCGTTCACCTGCTTGCGGGTTTGCAGATGGGCGAGCAGTTCGCCCTCGCCGCAGCCGAGGTCCAGCACCCGGGCGCCGGGCTTGATGAGGTCGGCGATGATGGCGAGGTCAGGGCGCACCGGCGGCCTCCTGCTCGGCCCGTTCCGCCAGCCGGTCCATGTACGCCTTGAAGACGCTGACGTAGCGCGGCAGCGGCATGAGGAAGGAGTCATGCCCGTGTTCGGATTCGATGTTGGCGCTGGCCACGTTCTTGCGCGCCGCGATCAGCGCATCCACGATCTCCTTGGAGCGCGAAGCGGAGAAGCGCCAGTCCGTGCTGAAGGACAGCACCAGAAAGTCCGCGCTGGCCTGCCGCAGGGCGGCCACCAAATCGCCGTCAAAATCCTCCGCCGGGTCGAAGAAGTCCAGGGCGCGGGTCATCAGCAGGTAGGTGTTGGCGTCAAACCGCTGCGAGAAGGTGCGGGCTTGGTGGCGCAGGTAGCTCTCCACCTGAAACTCCACGTCCCGGGCCGCCTTGATGTCCCCGGACTTCAGCTCCCGCCCGAATTTCCGCCCCATGCCGTGGTCGGAAAGATAGGTGACGTGGCCGATCATGCGGGCCAAGCCAACACCGGAGTTGGGCTTGTCGCCAGTGGCGCGGTAGCGGCCGTTCCGATATTGCGGGTCCGAGGTGATGGCCTGCCGGGCGATTTCGTTGAAGGCGATGTTCTGCGCCGACAGCCGGGCGGCGCAGGCGATCAAGACTGCGGCGCCCACCCGCTCCGGCAGGTCGATGGCCCACTGCATGGCCTGCATCCCGCCTAGGCTGCCGCCGACCACCGCGGCGAAGCGCCGAACGCCCAGATGGTCCGCCAGCAAGGCTTGGCTGCGCACCCAGTCCTTGACGGTGACGGTGGGAAAGTCCGCCCCGAAGGCGACGCCGGTTGCGGGGTTGATGGCGTTGGGACCGGTGCTGCCGTGGCAGCCGCCCAAGTTGTTGGGCGCCACCACGAAGAAGCGGTTGGTGTCCACCGCCTTGCCGGGGCCGATGCAGCTGTCCCACCAGCCGGGCTTGGCGTCCTCACCGCGGTGGTAGCCGGCGGCGTGGTGATTGCCGGACAAGGCATGGCAAATGAGCACGGCGTTGCTGCCGGCCGCGTTCAGGGCGCCGTAGGTCTCATAGACCATTGCAAAGCCGCGCAGCGCCTCGCCGCATTGCAGCGGGAAGTCATCATCGGCTTGGAATCGTTGCGGGACAACGATGCCGACGCTGTCCCCGTTTGCGCGCTGATTGTGCATGGCCTTTTGGTTGGTACTACTGATTGCAGCCGGCTGGGAGCGGCTTGGCGCAATGTCCGGGCTAGAAGAGGGCGCCAAACATCTGCGGCAGGATGCGCTCCGCCAAACCCAAGGCCAGAATCACCAAAATGGGCGAAAAGTCCAGCCCGCCCAAGGGCGGAATGACGCGGCGGGCGGGGGCCAGCAGGGGTTCCGTGACTTGGTGCAGCAAGGTTAGGAAGGGATGGCCCCGGGCCGGGGCCAGAAAGCTGGCGATGATGACGATCAAGATGCTCCACCAGAAAAGGCTGATGAAGCGGAGCAGGACATGCAGCAGGCTCAGGGTGACGATGGCGAAGCCGCCGTAGGCCGCGTTCCCGCCAAGCAGGCCAAGGCTGAAGTGCATCAGCCCGGCGGTCGCCCAGGCTGCGGCGAAGGCCGCCAGGTCCAGGTTTCGATAGGGGGGCAGGACCATTCGCAGGGGGCGCAGAAAGGGTTCCGTGGCTTTGACGATGCCTTGGGAGATGGGGTTGTAGAAGTCCGCGCCGCAGGCCTGCAGCAGGAAGCGGGCCATAAAGAGGAAGCAGACTAGCTCCAAAAGAAAGCCCACGACGAATTGCAGCGAGCTATTCATCGACGGGGCGGCGCCAACGGCGTTTCATGGCTGGACGTGGCGGATTTGCGGCAGCGTTTCGCTAGGCCGTTCATGCTTGGGCAAACTCTTCGGCCAGTTGCCGGGAGCGGCGGCTGGCGGCCGTCAACGCCTCCACCAAGGCGGGCTTGACGTTCCGCTCCGCCAACACCGCAAGGGCGCTTTCCGTGGTGCCGCCGGGGGAGGTCACCTTGCGCCGCAGGGCCGCCGGCGCCTCCGCGCCCTGCCGGGCCATCAGCGCGGCACCCAAGGCGGTCTCCACGGTTAGGGTGGCGGCCATGTCCGCATTCAGGCCCAAACGCTCCCCAGCCTCCATCATGGACTCCATCAGGTGGAAGAAGTAGGCCGGGCCGCTGCCGGAAACGGCGGTGACCGCATCGAGCATGGCTTCGTCCTCCACCCAGACGGTCTTGCCCACGGCGCTGAGGATGGCGTTGGCGGCTTCCCTTTGTGCGGGGCTGACGTCAGCGCTGGCGTAGAGGGCCGCAACCCCCGCCCGCAGCAGGGCTGGGGTGTTGGGCATGGCGCGGACGATGGGTTGGCGGGCGGAGGTGGCCTTGGCGATGGCCGCCACCGGCGCCCCGGCGCAGATGGACAGAACAAGCCGCTCCTTGGGCGTCTTGATTCCGGCAAGCGCCTCCCGAAGCGCTTGCGGCTTCACCGCCAGCACGATCACATCGCCGACGGCCACCGCATCTTGATTGGCGGCGGCGACGTTGACGCCCAAACCTCCCACGGCTTCCCGGCAGGCGGGCAGCGGGTCGCTGGCGGTGAGCCGGGCGGCGGGATGGCCGGCGGCGATGAGCCCCCGCAGCAGGCATTGCGCCATGTTGCCGCCGCCGATGAAGCTGATGCGCTGGTCGGTCAAGTACCTTGCTCCGGTTTTCTGCGAGGCCCAAAAACGGCCGTTCCAATGCGCACCTGGGTGGCACCGGCGGCGATGGCGGCCTCCATGTCCTGGGTCATGCCCATGGAAAGCGTATCCCATCTTGGGCCGCTCTGCTCGGCCAAGGCGTCAAACAGGCGGCGCAGGCGCCCAAAGCTCAACTCCGGGTCGCCGGCCTTTTCCAAGATGGCCATCAGGCCCCTGACTTGCAGCCCTCCAAGGCCGCGCACGGCGTCGAGCAGCTCCCCGGCCCGTTCGGGGGCCACGCCGCCCTTGGCCGGGTCCGCGTCTATGTTGATCTGCACCAGCACGTTCAAGGGCTGGCGCTCCCCCCTTTGGCCGGACAGCCGCCGCGCCGTCTTCTCCCGGTCCAGCGTATGCACCCAGTCGAAGCGTTGGGCGATCTGGCCGGTCTTGTTGGATTGGATTCTGCCAAGGAAGTGCCAGCGCAAGGGCAAATCGGCCAAGGCGTCCATCTTGGCGGCGGCCTCCTGCACATAGTTTTCGCCGAAATCGACTTGGCCGGCCGCATGGGCGGCGGCGACGGCCTCGGCCGGCATGGTCTTGGAAACGGCGATCAAGGCGATGTCCTGGGCGCGGCGGCCATGCGCCGCGGCAACCGCTGCGATGCGCCGGCGGGTTGCGAGCAGGTTGCTTGCGACATTGCTAGCCAAAGGAAACCGCCGATATCGCACCCGTGAAAGGAAGATGTCGCAAGGCTTGGCGCTTGCCAGCTTGCAATAATACCTCAGCGGCAACTTGCCAAGGAGATGGAAATGGACATTGAGGAGCTGCTGGCGCTTGCCGTGGAGCAAGGCGCATCGGACATGCACTTGTCGGCGGGGTTGCCGCCTCTGGTTCGGGTGGACGGGGACATCCGGCGCCTGCCGACGCCGCCGTTGCCGGGCACACAGGCGGAAACGCTCGTGGCGGCCGCCATGGACGAGGAGCTGCGCCGCCGCTTCACCGCCGGGGCGGAGGTGGACTTCGCCTTCGAGTTGCCGGGGGTCTCCCGCTTTCGCGTCAACGCCTTTCACCACAATAGAGGCGCCGCCGCCGCGTTCCGCACCGTGCCCACCAGCGTTCCGCCGCTGTCGGCGCTTGGCTGCGCCGAGGCCTTGCGCAACATCAGCCGCGCCCGCCAAGGGCTGGTGTTGGTCACCGGCGCCACCGGCTCCGGCAAGAGCACCACCTTGGCGGCGATGCTCGACTTCATCAATGACGATCGGCGCTCCCACATCCTGACCATTGAAGACCCCATCGAGTTCGTCCATCCAAGCAAGAACTGCTTGGTGCATCAGCGGCAGGCGCAACGCCACACGCGCAGCTTCGCGGACGCCTTGCGGGCCGCCCTGCGGGAGGACCCGGACGTCATCATGGTGGGGGAAATGCGCGATCAGGAAACCATGAGCCTAGCCCTGACCGCCGCCGAGACGGGGCACCTGGTGCTGGGCACCCTGCACACCCCTTCGGCCAGCCAGACGGTGAACCGCGTGGTCGATATGTTTCCGACCGGCGAAAAGAGCCTGGCGCGCTCAATGCTGGCCGAGTCCCTGCAGGCGGTCATCTCGCAAAGGCTTTGCCGACGGATCGGCGGCGGCAGGGTCGCCGCCTTTGAGATCATGGTCGGCACCAGCGCCGTCCGCCGCCTAGTGCGGGAGGACAAGCCGGCGCAGCTCCACTCCGCCATGCAGTCCGGTCGGGCGCTCGGCATGCAGACCTTGGAGCAGCACCTGCGCGAACTGCTCGCCGCCGGCGCGGTCAGCCCGGAGGCGGCCGAATTGCGCTAAGGGCGCCAGCCGCATTCGACGGGCGGCAACCATCCTACGATGCGCAGAAACCTTTTCCTCGACAGTGGTGTGCCCGCCCTCTAGGGCCGGCCGGTTTCCCCGGATAATTTGAAAGCCGTTCCATATTTTGGGATCACTTTCCCCGTTTTTTCCGTCCTCGCCATTTGTCGTCAAGTCGGCATAATTTTCTTTTCATTCAACAAGTTGGGCGATTTTCGCCGTTTTGCCGCCGAAGGGGTTGAAAATCCGCCTTGAAACCGGGGGGCATGGCCGCAATGAGGCTGGGTTCCGGGTTCATTGGTCGAAATTCCTGAAATCGAGGATGGGCTGCGCGTCGATCCGCGGATGTGCCGCAACCCCATGTGCCCGCACTTCGGGCTGTTGGAGGATGCGAGCCTGCCCTGGCTGGTGAATTTTGGGATGCTGCAATCGGCGCATCATGACGGGCCCTCGGCAGGCGCTGGTCGGGCATGGGCAACGCATTGGCGACTGTGCTGAAACTAGGGTCGCACTTTGCGCCCCGTGCCTAAACATCCAAAATTTGCCACTTTATTTTCGGTGGAAATTCCATGTGAATCAATGGCTTTGTGGGCATGTGATCCCCAAATATGGAACGGCTAGCCTAATCTCCATAATGCGCTCTATACGCCCGCAGCATCCTTGCCGCCGGGTAGCCCACGGGGTCGCCGGCCATCTCTTGTCCAAGCAACAACACTCGCCCATTCCACCGCGGCGAAGCCGCCCAAAAACTCTGCGAATTCGCGGAGTCCCCCCTAGGGGTCCATCCCCGCGCAAGCGGGGGAACCTGAGGAAGCGCCGATACCAAGATCCCGACGCCGGTCCATCCCCGCGCAAGCGGGGGAACCCTTGGAGGGGGGCAGCCCGGCCGGACAACTTCGGGTCCATCCCCGCGCAAGCGGGGGAACCGCCGGCGACTAGGATGCGCGTGTGGGCCTACGGGGTCCATCCCCGCGCAAGCGGGGGAACCGGTGCGGTTGATGCAGCAAAGCTGGCCTTTGAGGGGACATCCCCGCGCAAGCGGGGGAACCCTCGGGCAGTCCGCCGCCGTGGCGGTCGGCCTGGGGACATCCCCGCGCAAGCGGGGGAACCACCAGAGCCTCCAACGCGCCAGAAACACCAGCAGGGACATCCCCGCGCAAGCGGGGGAACCACCGGGCGCTTAGCGAGATGGCTAGGGAGTTGGGGGACATCCCCGCGCAAGCGGGGGAACCACCAGAGCCTCCAACGCGCCAGAAACACCAGCAGGGACATCCCCGCGCAAGCGGGGGAACCAGTGCACGGCAACAAGGATGGCCTTCGCCTTGGGGGACATCCCCGCGCAAGCGGGGGAACCCGCTACGCTGGACGGGCGCGAGTGGCGGGTGCAGGGACATCCCCGCGCAAGCGGGGGAACCATCATCTGAGACTTGACGAACCGATTCGACAAAGGGACATCCCCGCGCAAGCGGGGGAACCGTCATCTCCACCGCCGCCGGCACCAGCTACTGGGGGACATCCCCGCGCAAGCGGGGGAACCGGCGCCAACGTCGAGGAGGCCATGGCCTCGGCGGGGACATCCCCGCGCAAGCGGGGGAACCTCGAGGGTGCGCAGGGCGCGGTGGGCGCGGTCCGGGACATCCCCGCGCAAGCGGGGGAACCTGCGCCTCCGTCGAGCTCATCAGCTCATAGTACGGGACATCCCCGCGCAAGCGGGGGAACCCTCGCGCCGATGGACGCGACCGGGATGTAGACGGGGACATCCCCGCGCAAGCGGGGGAACCGCGGTGAGCAAGGGCCGGCTGCAGCTCGAGGAGGGGACATCCCCGCGCAAGCGGGGGAACCTTGCGATCAGGATTTCCTGGACACGCTGCTCGGGGGACATCCCCGCGCAAGCGGGGGAACCTCATTGAAGCCTTGGAAAGCGGCGACCGGACCTGGGACATCCCCGCGCAAGCGGGGGAACCGAAGTCGATGTCTTCTGGAAAACCAACGTGAGGGGGACATCCCCGCGCAAGCGGGGGAACCTAGTCGGAAGGGCCTATCCTCTCGAGTGCCGCGGGGACATCCCCGCGCAAGCGGGGGAACCGACACGATCAGCTCGGCGGTGCCCATCCACACGGGGACATCCCCGCGCAAGCGGGGGAACCGCGCCCAGGGCGAGTGCGGTCATGCGGTCAGTGGGGACATCCCCGCGCAAGCGGGGGAACCGACGGCGTGTACAAGATCAGCACGTCCGAGTACGGGACATCCCCGCGCAAGCGGGGGAACCACCGGCGACGAGTACGGCGGCATCGAGGGGCTCGGGACATCCCCGCGCAAGCGGGGGAACCACTCAGAGTGATGGCACGGCTGCCTACCTTGCGGGGACATCCCCGCGCAAGCGGGGGAACCATTACCACAGGTGGAGTAACTCGTTGGATTATGGGGACATCCCCGCGCAAGCGGGGGAACCGGAGCTGATTATGCCCAAGTTTACTTTTGACAGGGGACATCCCCGCGCAAGCGGGGGAACCCGGCGCAGGCCGTCGAAGCTGGTCAGGGTGACGGGGACATCCCCGCGCAAGCGGGGGAACCGCGCCCACGCTCCAGGAGGACCACTGGGCGGCGGGGACATCCCCGCGCAAGCGGGGGAACCTCGCGAGGCCGCAAAACCTCCATCGTATCTCCAGGGACATCCCCGCGCAAGCGGGGGAACCATTGACCACCCCCGAGTAAGGAGATTGCCCATGGGGACATCCCCGCGCAAGCGGGGGAACCTGGACGCAACTATCCATTGACAGGTGACATCAAGGGACATCCCCGCGCAAGCGGGGGAACCAACCCCATCGCGGAGCAGATTGCCTTC
The DNA here is from genome assembly GCA_965200465.1 of Candidatus Azophilus sp. GTDB lineage: Bacteria > Pseudomonadota > Gammaproteobacteria > Pseudomonadales > Azotimanducaceae > Azophilus. The sequence goes on from OZ241358.1 coordinate 2,711,380, forward strand.
CAGCAAGGGACATCCCCGCGCAAGCGGGGGAACCTCAATTAGCGCGGCGGTCGCCAAGGCGGATTGGGGGACATCCCCGCGCAAGCGGGGGAACCAGGCGCTCTACCCTTAAGCTAGTGCGCTTCATGGGGACATCCCCGCGCAAGCGGGGGAACCATCGGAGGTCTCTGTGACAACACCGGTGTAGAAGGGACATCCCCGCGCAAGCGGGGGAACCATCTCCGCCTGCATCGCCAAATGCGCTTCTATGGGGACATCCCCGCGCAAGCGGGGGAACCTCATTCAAGATCCGGGACGTGACCGGCTTCGAGGGGACATCCCCGCGCAAGCGGGGGAACCATCAACGCTGACCGCAAGGCCAGCGCCCAAGCGGGGACATCCCCGCGCAAGCGGGGGAACCGGACGCGCAGGCGGCGGGCGGCAATTCATTGAGGGGACATCCCCGCGCAAGCGGGGGAACCGCGCCAAGACAGAGGAGGCGCATTGATGAGTCAGGGACATCCCCGCGCAAGCGGGGGAACCGCATCGGCGCGGCTTCGCGGGCGTTCGGCGACGGGGACATCCCCGCGCAAGCGGGGGAACCAACGGCAAAGTGGGCACCACAGACATCATCGTGGGGACATCCCCGCGCAAGCGGGGGAACCGAATTATAGCGGGCGCGGAGCGCCTGTCTAGTCGGGACATCCCCGCGCAAGCGGGGGAACCTCTATATCTTAACCAATTGTTTTGGTTGATGAAACGTAAAACCAAGCAAGCGAAACGGCCTGCAAAATCTCTGTTTTTAAAGAGCAGGAAGCGCCTTAAGGCATGGATGTCAATTAGCCACGCTTGACCAACAACACGCCATCAGCGTCCACTATTTCCTTGGGCGGCACACCCAAGGATTCGATTCTGAGTTTTCCCGCAGCCTTCACGTCTCGACAAAGCATAATGATCGAGCCGTTGCGCAACGTTCGCCACCAATCCGAAAGGACTTGCCAGAGTCTGTCCCTAACGCCAGCAGTTAAGGTTGGCGCCACATAAACGCCCGGCGCGACTTCAAGCATTATGGACGCAATGAATCCACGATATCTGGATTCGACGTTTCTTGTGATGATGATCGTCATCTTGGCACCCCGCGCAATCATTCATCGCTTTTCGGCGTCGTCAAACAAGGACTTGATTTGGCCTATCATTTCAGGAATGACCTGTTTGCTGGTTAGCGCCTTGCCGACCGCCTTTCGCGTGATGCGCTCAATGCTTTCAATCGATGTTGCGACTTTCTTCGCCGCCCTGAAAGCGCATGGAACAATAATGCTATCCCTATGCAAGTCCGCTATGTCCAAAACGAACGATTGCCCCGGGTCTTCGTGTATGAAACCAAGCTGCGGAATGGCGGCGGTTGCGGCAACCGCGATTGCCGCGGCAGATTCAACTGCGCTGGCCGCATGATTGATTGCTTGGTTCGGCAAGTCGGCAGCGCTTGGGTTCTGCCTGTCGTACCGTCGTCCTCGCCACTCAACGCCGATCTTTTGCGCCAATAGCCTGTAGCTCTCCTTCATGCGCGCGCCCTCGATGCCTCGCAACGTTTCGATGGCGCGGTGCGGCAGCACTTCGCCCAAGCGCCAAGCGTACATGCGTCGGGCGATGTCCAATCTTTTCTTTCTGTCCGCCCAAGCCGTCGCCTGCGCCCGCGCCAGCCCTGAGCGATTCGCCATTAACGGCGGAGCGGTGTAAAGCCGCACTCCGTCCTCCCCAACAGCCGCCAATCCCGTCCGCGCATGCGCCAAAAGTCGCAAGGCATCGTGGCTGACGGTAGAGCCGGGGCCAAGCAGGATCATGGACACGCCTTGCAACGGGACGGCGTAATCTCCTTCTGGCAATGCATCAGCAAGACCCCCGCGTTGTCGCAGGAAAGCGAGTGTGCCGTCCCGTGCGGTCAGTGCTCCGCGCGCCAAGTGCAGCAATCCCGCCCTGTCCTTATGGGGGACTTTTGCGCTTTCAAGGCCGAGACGACCTAAGAGCACTAGCCGTTCATCGCTACGCGGCTTGCCGGTCGGAGCAAAAGCATGCCGTATCCGTACGATCTATGCCTTCCAACGCCGTGCGTCAGAAGTTTATCGAATGCTGCCGGATCGGTTATCCGAAGCGTTCCGTGCAGCGTGGCGTCCGGCCCTTCTATGGCGCGCCCGCCCCGGACTGCCATAGAGCGACTGAACTTGGCAAGCCGCACGTTTTCACGCAGGGCTTCCGCCGCATGGGACATTCTTTCCGAAAGCCAATCGAAGTAAACGGACTCCCGCGTCCTGCCCGACTTGGCCATGCCCGTCTTGCTCTCTGGATGCTCGCGCAAGGCGGCGTTCATGAAGGCGTCTACTTCCGCGCCCTTCTGCAACTTGCCAGTAGGCGTTTGCAATGCGGACGCCAGCCTGCGCACGGGGCGGACTCGGACGTCGAAGCCCAGAATGCGCCCTTGTTTCCAGTCATTCGGCATGGCCTTGCATTCAATGCGCCCAGCATCAAACGCATTAAGGTGCTCAGTAAGTGCATAGGCCGCAGCCGTGTCACGAAGTTCATCGCCGTTCATGCGCGAATAGGCGTACAGGCTTCCCTTGCCGCCTTTCGCTTGGAGGAACAGCCTAAAGCACTGAAGTGCCGTTGGCCCAAGCGATTCGTGTATCAGGTGGTGCAACGCTTTTCCAGCGTCAAACTCGGCGCTGATTCCGCCGCGCCCGCCCTTCTGCGCCATCCAACCCCGCTCAGCCGACAGCTTGGCGAGTGCGTCAAGCGAGACGGGGATGCGAATGAGGTTCAGCCCGCTCATGTGACTGCTTCGCATTGCATCAGGCGTCCATGCACCACGGTGCGCGAACCGCCGTGCAGCCCTGTCCGCCAGTTGCGCAAGTCTATGGCGGCGGTTACGGCGTCAACTTCGCCTCCCGTTTCAGGACCTTGTCCGACTGGCCACATGGCCCGCATGCCGTCCTTGGATCCTTTCATTTTTCGCAATGCCTCGTAAGCGCTCTCAGCCTCTATCCACCTATCGGCCTCAACGCCGACGATGGGCGCTGACGGCAAGCAGGGCTTGCGGCCGATGAACAAAGGACGCGCCGGCCAACGGAACGCTCTAGCAAGATCGTCCAAATCGGGGGTGTGGTGCGTCGGTTCCAGACGCAAAACCACCATCATCGACAGGTCGGCGTGGTAGTCCCTTTCCCTTCGGTGGGGCGATTTATAGGTGTTCGGCCCGCCGGTTCTGCTCTCCGGCTCTCCCAACGTCGTCCACCCCGCATCACGGGCGCCGATGTGCGCATTTTGCATGTCGGTTAGCGGCTCGCCCGCTCTATCAGCGCGGGCGCCGAAAACGATTCTGTCCTGCAGCGCTTGATGGCGCTGTTTGTCGGACCAGTGCCATCCCATTGCGTTGCCGCAAAGCCCCGTCAGCATGGATGCGCCGGGGAAGTCCGTGGTGGGGCCATTTTTGTCAATGGACAGCCCGCCGAACGCGGCGAGAGGCGACTCAAGCCGCAATGCAAGCCACCTGCGCATTATGCCGCCGCCTTTGCGGGGAGCGCTTCCGCCCATTCCGCAAGGCTGGACAAGGGGGCGGGCTGCGGCAGGTTCAGGCTAGTTTTGCTGCAGTCGGCCAAGCATGTGAAACGCCTGCCCTCCCCCGTGGCGTAAACGCTGTCCAGCGTTTCGAGATGCTTTGCAAAGCGTTTGACCGCGGCGATGGCGTCCGGCTTGCATGGGGTACGAAAAGCCTCAGCCAAGCTGCGGGGCTGCCTGTCTCCCGCCTCCAGCATCATGAAGACGGCCCGCGAATAAGGGGCAGTGGAGCCAAGTTTTGCGCCCGGCGTAACCTCGGCGATCAGGTAGATGAGGTTGTGAACGACTTTGCCGGCAAGCGCAGCGTCTCCGCCGAGGTTTTCGAGCAGGCAGGGCATGTCCACCACCACATAGCCGTAGAACAGTCCGGATGTCAGCTCGGTGGATTGGATGGTGTCCGCGCCGGGGTCGTCGCCCGAAAGGTCGTCGACCGCCGTGAAGTAGTCGCTTTCCGATTCCTCAGCATGGACAGTGAAGGCGTGGGCAACATGCACCGCCGCCGCAATGTTTGCGTCGGGATCGGATGTCACCATGCGGCCAAACAGTGCGCCGATCAGCCCAGCAGGCAGCGCCGTGCTTTCCCGCATGGCGCGGATGTTGGCCTTGAACGCTTTTTCCTTGCTCCATTCCGTTACCGCCTTCGTTGCCTCTTCAGCGTTTCCGCCCGCGCCTTCCGCAAGCGCCTCCGCCTGCGCGGCCAGCCAAGCGATTTCGGGCTGCCCCAGAAGCAACGTTTGCCGTTCCTTCTTGCCCTTGTCCGCCTTTTCTCCGTACACGGCTTTTTGGAACGCCGGTTCCAGCGCAGCAACGACATCGTCGGGAAACCGCCCTTTCAAGGGAGCGATGACCCGCTTAGTCACCAGTTCACGGGAGCGCCATGAGTCGGCGTCGGCAATGGCGCCGAGCGCATGCGGATCATCCGCGACACGCCAATGCCGCTTCAGGCATTGCGATGAGATGCGGGTGCGCATGGCACCGCCGTACGGCAGGCGTTTCGCCAAGCCGCTGTCATCTCGATTCAGAAGCGCCGATACGTATGGCGTGAGCGTATGGATTTGCAGAAATTTTGGGTTGTTCATCAGGAGCTTCCCCCAGTTGTTGGCTTGGGGTTTTGGGCAGCGACCAGACGGGCGTAGTAAGGCTTCGCCAAAAGCCGCCCGTACTTGGCCGCATCGCGCACGAGAAAAGTTTTTGCAATGTCAATCAGATTGACGCCGCCATCCGCGGGCATCCGCCGCGACAGGGAGCGGATTGCCCGCATTAGTAGGCAGCTTCGCGCCGCGCCTTGCGCGGCGAGCAACTGCGCTAGGCGCTGCTCGCTGAAAAACGGTTTTGCGTCTTTGGAGCCGTGCGGCCAAGTGGCGTCTCCGCCATCGCACAGGACGCCGCCGAATCGCTTGACCGCCTTATGCAGCCTAGGCTTGCCTTCCGGGGCGCCCCTTGGCGTCAGAATGGCCATTGCGCACACAATGGACGCCCATTCGCCCTCGCGCCTTGCATTCCCAACTGTTCGCGGGTACTTGGCGGCCAGCGACCAGAAGGCGGGCGGCTTGCTTTCTCCGCCGCCGTCCATTCGCCTAAGATCCGCAAGAACGCCTGTGGATGCGGTTCTGAGTGTTTCGGCGATGCCGAGCACTGCGCTAGCCAGTCCATCATCGCTCATCAGCGCCCTCCTTTTGCCTGAATAGAATGCGCACGGCGTCATTGCGCCGCAGGTGCCCGTAAAACTCTCGCTGCGCCATCGTTTGCGCCCGCGCCCTGTAAATGGCTTTGCACGGCGCAGTGGGCAAAAACGCATCAAACGCCGCCTTCGCCTCGCGCATCAGCGCTTCCAAAAACGACATCTGGGCTTGTGCGCGGATGCCTTCGTCCGCATCGTGCGCCTCAAGACGCCGCCATAAACTAGGAAAGAACTCACGATCCGCCGCAATGTCAAAGCGCCGTCTCGCTGGCGTTGCGCAGGCGTAATGGCTTTTTTCGCGTTTGTCCCGAAAGCCGTCCGCCGCCGCCAGCGACAAAGCGGATCGCAATGCGCCATTGAAGGCTTCGATTTCATTGATTTGAGCCTTCGCCAAATCAGCGGATGGAGACCCCGGCGCAAGAAGGCGGATGAATCGAGAAGGGGCGGGGATCACCTTGCTTTTGAAGCCCTCCGTTTTGCCCTGTCCTCTGCCGAACGCCTCTGCCACCAGCACCCATCCATCATCGCTTTCGCCCATTTCGGAGGCCATCATCGGCGCAACGTAATTGCCGAAAAACAACAAATCGCTGAGCAGCCTGTAGTCAAAAACTCTCGATCCAATCGTCAACTGCATCCCCGCCTTGTCACCAACCTTATGCACAGGCGTCCAAGGATCGAACGGGGTAGCGGGCGGCTTGCCCTTGTCAATGCGCGACTGGTCGGATGTGCCGCACTTGGCGATAACTGCGCCATCGCACTCCAGCAGCCGCACCCGCCTGCACACTTCAATGAACCAAGGATCTAGAGAGTCGAGGCGCAATGCGCCCTCTGCGCCTTTGCCCCAATCCACGCACCACAGCAGGGCGTTCCCGCCGACGATGCCCACATGGTCGATGTCACCACGTCGCCTTGATTCAAGCAGGCGCCCTGCATCGGCAGCCCACCACTTTGACGGATGCGGCGCGGCGCCGCCCTTTTGCGCCGGCGCAAAGCACAGCATGGGCCTGCTTCCATAGCCGCCATTCATGCGAGCGATGCCCTTGTTGCCCATTCCCATCACACCCTCGCAGGTTTGCAGGGAAATCAACGCAAACACCCAATCCTCAAGTTGCGCATCTTTGGCGACCGCCTTTTTGACGTCATGGTTCTTCGACGTAACCAGCATGTCCACGCCGTCAGGCGTACGCCGTATTTTGTCCGGATTCGCCCAGGCGTCACTGCTCAGTTCTTCACCCTTCGGCAGGGGCGGCTGCATGAACGCTGGCTTGCGGATGTCGTTAACCAAAAGGCGCCAAGGCTCATCGCCTCCGTAATCTGGAGTCAGTGCGCGTAGCAGTCTTGCCCAATCGTCCTCATTGTCAGGCAGTTCGCCCGCACCCGATTTCCAAGCCGCCAGCGCACCTAGCTGCACTAGGAACATGTGCCAAGCAGGGCGCTGGTGCGGGCGCAAAGCGGGGAAGGATAGAACCTCCCCCCTTGTCATGGCGGTGAAAAGAGCTGGAAGGGACAGGCGCTGGCCGCCGTTGATCGAAATGATGGGGGAGGACAATAGGTTCATTGCGCTGATTATATCACACCATGCCGAGCGCTTGCGGGCGGATTCAAGCGGCGTCTCGCCTTTCCAACCCGGCCGCCGTGTAGAAAAACTCGCGCCCGCCGATGCGCAGCAGCAGGCCGCCATCCATTGACTGGCATGCCGCCTTGTCCTTTGGCGAAAGTCCCTTTGACCAATTTGCAGGCAGCGTAATGGCGGATGGCTTCAACCCGAACGGCCCGTGCAAGGGCGTGTCCAGTTCAATGCGCATGCCGTCCGCGCCTAGGCGCGTGGCCACATGCTCATCGCTGCCGGGAAAAGCGGCGTCAGTTTCGTCGAACCGAGAATTGCGGTTCAAGATCACAAGATTGGCCAGCCTTCCCGCCGCCGTTTCCGCGCCGATGATTCTGCTCTCGTAGTCGCGCCAAGCGCTCCCCTTGTCGGCAAGGAGACTCTCAATGGCCTCTGGATGCGTTGCTCCCTCAACCAATCTGCGGTTCATGTCGGGGATGCGCCATTCGCCCTCAGACTCGACTAGATTCAGCGTCAACTCCAACACCGCGACGCTCATGTAAACGCCCTGAATCGTATGCGTTCGACGATCCGGCCAGCCGCCCAATCCGTTCACAAAGCGCGGTGCCGTCAATTGGTCAAGCCCGTCCTCCGGCGCAAGCACGACTGCATGCGGCGATCTATACCCCTTCGGGCGCCGTAGCGAGTGCCTGTGCAGTCGCCCCATTCTCTGCAGCAGGACGTCCATAGGGCATAGGTCCGTGATGAGGTGATCGGCGTCTATGTCCAGTGATTGCTCCAGCGTTTGCGTGCCTATGGCGATAAGGCCGCCTTTGGTGCGCCCGCCCGCATCCGCGCACAGGCTGGTCTCGACGACATTGTCGATAAGCGCCCTGTCTTCAGGGCTGAACCGGCTGTGGTGCAATGCGGCCCGTCCAGACGCTTGCATAAGTAAAGCTTCGCCGCCATCGGCAATCACTGCCCGCCAAGTTTCAATGGCCTTGCGGACTGTATTCCGCACCACTAGGACTTTTGCGCCTTGCGCCGCCGCCTTCATCGCAAGCGCGGCTGTGGCCTCGACGTCTCCCATGATGCGCTTTGCCTGCACAGAGACGACTTTTTTCGGGCCACTGGATTCCGCTTTAATCGGGCTGTCCACCCCCCGCCGCCAAACGGCGGGGTACGGCGCAGTGACGGCCTCCGCTCTGTTTGGCGGCTGCCCACCCATCCACCTGCAACGCGCCGCAGAGCCGAGCGTGGCGGACATGAGCAGGGCATACCCGCCCATATCCAAGTGCGCCTCAAGCACCCCCTCCAAAACAGCCGTCATGTAGGAGTCCGACGCATGCACCTCGTCCACCACCAGCAGGCTGCGGCTGAGCGCTGCGCCGCGCATGTGGGCGTGCTTGACTTGCAGTCCTGACAGCATTGCTTGGTCCACAGTGCCGACAGCGATGGGCGCGGCAAGGTATCGCGTAGAGTGTTCGGCGGCCCATCGATGGGGGGTGCCGCGGCTTGCATCGTCATCGTCCCACAGGACGCTCCAATGGGGCAGCCGCCGCCCTGTGGCCTCTCCTGACTTCAGCAGGCCGGGCACGGCGAGAACGACCTCCGGTGCGCTCTCTCCAAGCCAGCGCCTCACCATGCCGTTTATGCGCCGATGTATTTGCTTGGCCGCCGCTCTGGTCGGCACGGCGAAGTACAATCCCGATACCCGCCCCGCCGCGAACAGTTGCGCAAAACGCCATAGGGCGGCCTCGGTTTTGCCCGATCCGGTCTCCGCCTCAAGTATGACTAGCCGCTCATCCAGTCCGATTTTGCCAATCGCCGCCTGCGCCGGGTTGGGCGTCCAGCCGTTCGCAATGTCAGCAAAGCTGGGCGGCGGAAGTTTTCCGCACTGCGCAGCGTCCGCACCCATGTCCGCCAAAGCCGTTGCGGCCGCGGTTCTTGCCCGGTTGCCGTAGTCAAAGTCAAACGGGTCGCTGTACGGAAAGAACCTTGTGTCTGAGCCGATCCAGTCGGCCAGCGCCATAAGACCAGCCGTTAAGTGGTGGAAAAGCGGCGCATTGGGGAGCGACGCCGCGCCGCTTTGAAAAGCGTCGGGGAACCACAACTTAATCGCTTTGCTGATTTTGGCGGCCTCACCTCGCCAATCGTAGCAGTCGGGTGCCGCGTCCCAATCGATTAAGGTGGGATCGGCAGACGCGGCAATTGGCCGCCCATGGTGCGAAAACGCCGCCATCATAATGGTGCCAACAGCTTCGCAGCCCCATTCAGAAAGCCGCATCGCCATGTCGTGAAAAGGATGGTCGCGGTTCCTGAAGGCTAGGGTAATAAAGGCGCATCCCTCTTTGACGTGCCCGTTGACAGGGCTGCGGTAAACCCCTTCGGGCCAATTCTTCGCTTGGAACCCAGGGTGCAGTTTGCCAATGTCGTGCAGGAACGCCAACACGCCAATCCTGCTCACGTCTGCATCGAGCAGCCGCTTTTTCGCCGCCGTCTCCAAGCGCTTGCGCACGACTGGCAACTCAGCCAGCCGCATGAACACCGACGCCACGTCCATGCAGTGATGCGCAAGCGGATGGATCCCACCGTTAGCTGCCTTGCCCCAAGCTTCGAATTTTTTCATACGCCCTCTTTTGCGCAGCTAGCTGGCCTTGCATCCAAGCAAGTGAGAAGGGGCGCATTTTACCACCGAGCACTCATGCCCTGCCGCGACCTCCGATGGGAGTTGGCTTGCAGGCGTGGCTATTGCAGTCGGGGTGCCAGAGCAATAGGCGTTCATGGGGCGAGGAGTTTTTCAGCGCCTCGCCCACTCCGCTGGCGGCGCTGGCGCGTTTGCAGGCAAGAGAGATTTCAGACATCACGTCAGCATGAACTGGACTGGCCATACGCCATAGGCGTTCTCGGCATGGTGCTGCACCAGGACGCCAGCACCCACGAATGGGCGCCCGGCAAGGTCTGGGACTTGGTGGTGACCATGGACGACGCCACGAACGAAATCTGCTCCGCGTTCTTCTGCGAGCAGGAGGGCGCCGAGAGCAGCTTGCGCGGCGTGCGGGAAGCCATTGACGCAAAAGGACTTTTCTGCGAACTGCGCACCGACCGGGGCAGCCACTACTGGCGCACCAAGACCGCGGGCGGCAAGGTGGACGAGGCCCACCCGACCCAGTTCAAGCAGGCCATGGACCGCCTCGGCATCCACTTGGAGCCGGCCTACTCGCCGGAGGCGCGGGGACGCTCGGAGCGGATGTTCGCCACGCTGCAGGGACGGCTGCCGCAGGAACTCGCCCAGGCGGGCGTCACGGACATGGAGCAGGCGAACCACTGGCTGCGGACGCACTATCTGAAGCGGCACAACAAGTGGCTGGCCCGCAAGCCGCGCATCGCCGGCGAAACCGCCTTCGTGCCCCTCGTGGACCCGACCATGTTGGACGGGGTGCTCTGCGAATCCCATGAGCGCGTCGTGGCGAACGACAATTGCGTCAGCTTTGAGGGCACGGCGCTGCAAATCCCGGCGCAGCCGCACCACCCCACCTACCGCAAAATGCGCGTCACGGTGAAGCGCGACCCTGTGGGCGGCCTGTCCATCTGGCATGGCCCGCGCAAACTGGCGGAGTTCCACCCCGACGGGAAACCGAAGGCAGCCGAGAAGACGGCGGGCCCGCACCGAAAGGCGGGATGAGAACGCTTAAGACTTTACTTTAAGACCGGACAATTAGCGTGAGCTCAAACCGGACAAACTACTTTGATCTTGACAGCGGGAACCACAATTGCCTGTATATTGCGGGTTTTAATTCCTAGCGCAACACTCCAATGGGGAACAAGCAATGGCTAAATTCGCCAACCGCAACAGCATTCGCCGTTGCATCGGAATCCTACTGACCATCATGGCGACCGGGGCTTACGCCGCGGAAATCGAACTCGACCTGCGGGATGACCAACTGGGTTTTCTGCAGGCCTGCCACACCGCGGGCTACACCCGTGCAAGCCAATACGGCGATTGCGTTGAAAGGGCCAGCAAGGCCGACAGCACAGAGCAATACGGCACCATGCTGCATGATAAATGGTTGCGGGCTTGCGGGCTTACTTATGGCCGGTTCACGGATCGGGAGTCGTCGTTGACTGACTTCGGCTTTTACGCGAAGGTTTGCAAGCAGTACCGAACACAGGACTAAGACCGCCTTCAAGTGCCCTAGGTTCGCGCCACAAGCCGCCCAAGGCCCTTGACCTTGCAAGCTTAAAGCCATTGCCTTCCGCCCAAAATCGCCCAAGGGCGAATCCGGGCGCTTCCAGGGCCATGTATGCACGGCGAAGGTGGAAAGGCGCAGGATTCTTGCGCCAAGCCGGGCAACCGCAACGGCTTTGCCGTATTTAAGGTCAAGCCGCTTGCGCTTCGATGTAGTCCCTGATGCGGTCGGCTTGCGCCGGCAGCAGGGCGCGGCGCTCGGGGCGGCCCTTCAGCGCTTCCAGGGCCGGATGGGTGGCCGCGGATGCGCCCAGAGCCTCGTTGACGGATTCCGGGAACTTGGCTGGATGGGCCGTGGCCAGCACGATCAACGGTTCGGGCGGCGCCATGCGCATGGCGGCGGCAAGCCCGACCGCCGTGTGCGGGTCCGCCATGTAGCCGGTGCGGCGATGGACGTCCGTGATCGCCGCCAAGGTGTCCTCGGTATTGACGGCCGTGGCCAAAAACAGGCCGTCGTCCGGAGGGCGCAGGCTAGCTTCGCCATGCGCTTGAAAGTCCGCCATAAACGCCTTGAGCGCCGCCGAATCCTCGTCAAGATGGTAATAGAGGAAGCGTTCAAAGTTGCTGGCCACCTGAATGTCCATGGCGGGGGACGCCGTGAAGCGGACCTCGCCCCGACGGTAGCGGCCGGAAGCGAAGAACTTGGCCAGGATGTCGTTCTCGTTGGTGGCGACGATCAGGCGCTCGATGGGAAAGCCCATGCGCTTGGCCATGAAGCCGGCGAATACGTTGCCGAAATTGCCGGTGGGCACGCAGAAGGAAGGCGGCGCCGGGCTGCGCAGGCTGGCGTAGGCGTAGTAGAAGACCTGGGCGAGCACTCTGGCCCAGTTGACGGAATTCACGGCACCGAGGGCATGCCGCCGCTTGAACTCCAGGTCGGTGAATATGCCCTTCATCAGGGTTTGGCAGTCGTCAAAGCTGCCTTTGACGGCCAGGCAATGCACGTTGGCGTCCGTCACTGCGGTCATCTGCAGTTCCTGCAGGCGGCTGATCCGGCCCTGGGGATACATGACGAAGATGTTGATGCCCGGTTGGCCGCGCACACCGGCGATGGCCGCACTGCCGGTGTCGCCGCTGGTGGCGCCCAGAATGTTGAGGCGGGCGCCGCGCCGCTTCAGGATGTAGGCGAACAGACGGCCAAGGAACTGCAAGGCGATGTCCTTGAACGCCAGGGTTGGGCCGTGGAAGAGCTCAAGCACGCCAACGGCGCCCACCGGCTGCAGGCGCACCACTTCGGGACAGTCGAAATTTTCGTAGGCTTGGTCCACCAAGGCGGCAAGGTCGGCGGCCGGGATGTCATCGACGAACCTAGGCAGCAACGCCTTGGCCAGCGCCCGAAAGTCCAACGCCCGCAGGCTTTCCAGTTCGTCGGCCACGTTGGGAATGGCCTCCGGCAGCAGCAGCCCCCCATCCGGCGCCAAGCCGGTGATGACCGCCTCCTGAAACCGCAACGGCGCCGTCTGCCCCCTAGTGCTGATGTAGCGCATGGCGACCGCCGACCAAGCGCCTAGGCCTTGACGAACTCGGGATACGCCTCAATTCCCGTTTCGGCCAGGTCGGCCCCCGTGTACTCCTCCTCCTCCGTTATGCGGATGCCCATCAGCTTCTTCAGCGCAAACCAGACGAGCAAGCTGACGCCGAAGGTCCAGGCGAAGATGGAGACGATGCCCAGCAGCTGCGCCATGATGCTGGCCTCCTGGTTGGTGATGCAGACGGCCAAAAGCCCCCAGACGCCGGCGGCGCCGTGAACGGAGATGGCGCCCACCGGGTCGTCGATCTTCAGCTTGTCCAGCGCCGTGATGGAGAACACCACCAGCAGGCCGCCGACGGCGCCGACGATCATGGACATTTCAATGCTTCCCGCCAAGGGCTCCGCGGTAATCGACACCAAACCAGCCAGTGCGCCGTTCAAGGCCATGGTCAGGTCGGCCTTGCCGAACAACGCACGGGCGGCGATGAGGGCGGCGAGCAGCCCTCCGCAAGCGGCGATGTTGGTGTTGACGAACACCTGCGCCACGGCGTTGGCCTCATCGACGTTGCTGAGCTTGAGTTCGGAGCCGCCGTTGAAGCCGAACCAGCCGAACCACAGGATGAACATGCCCAAGGTCGCCAACGGCATGTTGGCGCCCGGCAGGGCATGCACTTGACCGTCCTCGCCGTACTTGCCGGTGCGCGGCCCCAACAGCAGCACCCCGGCCAAGGCCGCGGTGGCGCCGCACATGTGCACCACGCCGGAGCCGGCGAAGTCCAGGAAGCCGGCCTCGTTCAGGGCGCCGCCGCCCCACTTCCAGAAGCCCTGCACCGGATAGATGAACCCAGTCATCACCACGGCGAAGGCGAGGAACGCCCACAGCTTCATGCGTTCGGCCACGGCGCCCGAAACGATGGACATGGCCGTGGCCACGAACACCACTTGGAAGAAGTAGTCCGAACGCGCCGAGTAGTAGGTGTCCCCGCCGGAGGCGAGCACCGCGTCCGCGGCGTTCTCATCGCCGATGCCAAGCCCCAGAATGGGCAGCCAAGCGCCTTCGCCGGCGCCGGGGTACATGATGGCGTAGCCGCACAGCATGTACATGATGCAGGCGATGGCGAAAAGCGCGACGTTCTTGGTCAGAATTTCCGAGGTGTTCTTGGCGCGCACCATGCCGGCCTCCAGCATGGCGAAACCCGGCGCCATGAACATCACCAACACCCCCATAACCAAAAAGTAGAAGGTGTCGAGCGCGTAGTTGGTTTGAATCAGATCTTCCACAATCTTGTCTCCTTGCTTGGTCAGGCGCGAGAGCGCAGGTCCGCAAGAGGCTGCGGACCCGCGGACTCAGACCGCTTCCGACCCTGTTTCCCCGGTGCGGATCCGCACCACTTCCTCCAAGCCGTTGACGAAAATTTTTCCGTCACCCACCTTGCCGGTGTTGGCGGACTTGGTGATGGCCTCCAAGACCTGATCGAGCAGGCCATCGTCCACCGCCACCTCCACCTTCACCTTGGGCAGAAAGTCCACGACGTATTCGGCGCCCCGATAGAGTTCGGTGTGGCCTTTCTGCCGCCCGAAGCCCTTGACCTCGGTGACCGTCATGCCCTGCACTCCAATGCCCGAAAGCGCTTCGCGCACGTCATCGAGCTTGAAGGGCTTGATAATGGCTGTTACGAGTTTCATAGGTTGTCTCCTGTTGGATGTGGAAGATCCTTGCGCACCAAGGCGGCGCGCAAGGATTTTCGCTCAATTACAGGCTTTTCGATACCGACAGCACCACAGTTGTGTCGCAGAGCTTGGTGCCGTCAAAGCATTCGCTCTTGCTCAGGTTGGTGCCGATCAGCGTGACGCCCCAGTCAAGGCCCATGCCGGAAGTGGCCAGCCCCACCGAATAGTCGATGTAGCTGTCCTCCGGGTCGTCCACATCGCCGATGCCGAAGGCGCCTCCGGCCTCCTTGCCGTCAAAGAGGTTCCAGCCCAAGTGCAGGTCGAGGGAGAGGTTTTCCGCCACGCCTAGGGAGTAGTCCCCGTAGAGATACCAAAAGGTGTCGGTGCTGGCGAAGTAGTCGTTGGAGAAGTTGACCCCCAAGGTCAAATCCTCAAAGGAGACGCTGCCGTAAACCTCCACATAGTCCAAGTCCGGGTCCGCGTCGTCCTCCGGGTAGCCGTAGTACAGCACCCCCACATCGACGGACGTGCTCTCCGAAAGGTCCATGGCGTAGCCGCCGTAGTAGTCCACCTCGATGGTGCCGCCGGACCAGGCGCCGACGTTCGACGCCCAAGTGCCGAAATACAGGCCGTTGTCGAGTTCGATGTCGAACCCGCCCTGAATGGCCTGGGAGCGGTCGCCTTGGGAGATGCCGCGGAAGCGGTAGTCCGTGGCGTAGGTCAGGTTGCCGGAAAACTCCGCCGCCGCCGCGCAGCCGGCGGCCATGGCCAGAATGCCTGCGAGTAGTCGTTTCATGGATTGCTCCTTAAAGTCCGTTGTCATTGCCGCACTAGCGGCCCTTGCTTAACCCGCACGCCCCAATAGCAGTCACGATTCGTGCCAAACCGGCGCAAGGAGACGCCAACCGGGTTTAGGCAACGGGTTTCCGCAAGAAATCAGCCGCAACGCCAACGAGCCTTGCAAGCCCCTCATCGGGGCAGGCCCGCTGTCCGTGCGTCCAAGTTCCGAATTGGTGCGTGTTGATGCACCATTTTAGTGCAATGAGGGGGCGGAGGGCGCAAACCGAGGAGGGCCGAAATAGCGCATTGCAAAGCGGCCTTGTCGCACAGCCATGTGGGATATCGCCAATGGAGCCAGGGCTGGCCGCCAGTTAGCATGATCGACCCCTAACCAGCGGAGCAACGCGCATGAACTGCGCAAGGTCGCCCTCCAAGGCGTCGATGCGGCGGACCCGCCAAGAAGCTGTTCAAGGTGTGCTTCAAGAAGTTGCGGGGGCTCGGCGCCTTGGTTGCGGATGGCGGGGCCAAGTGCGGGGAATGGAGGCCCAACGCCGTTGAAACCACCCTCGGGAAACGCCGCGGTGCGCAGCCGGGCGCAGTTGGGAATGGCTTCGCCCAGCGTCACCGTGGAGGCCCATGTCGGCGCCGGCCTGCCCCGCTTCACCTTGGTCGGGCTGCCGGAAACCGCAGTGCGGGAGGCGCGGGACCGGGTGCGCAGCGCCATTGAGAACAACCGCTTGCGCTTCCCCTCCGGCCGCGTGGTGGTCAATCTCGCCCCGGCGGACTTGGCGAAGCAGGGCGGACGCTTCGACTTGGCCATCGCCATGAGCCTGTTGGCCGCCACCAACCAAGTCTCCACCGAGCACCTGCCCCGCTTCGAGTTTCTGGCGGAACTCAGCCTCTACGGGGCGCTGCGGCACACCCGGGGCGTGTTGCCGGCGGCCCTGGCCATGCAGGAGAAGGACGCCATCCTAGTGGTGCCCGAAGCCAACAGGGCCGAAGCGGCGCTGGTTGGTTCGCGCGCCTTGGCGCCCTGCGCCCAGCTGCAGGAGGTGCTGGACTTGGTGGCCCGCCCGGAGTTGGCGCGGCCGGCAAGAGTTTCCAAGCCCGCCGCCCAAGCGGAAAACTTGGACTTGCTGAGCCTAGTGAAGGGCCAGCAGACCGCCAAGCGGGCGCTGCAGGTGGCGGCTGCCGGCGGGCACCACTTCCTGATGGTGGGGCCGCCCGGCGTCGGCAAGACCATGCTCGCCCGCAGCATGGTGGGGCTGATGCCCAAGCTGAACGAAGCCCAGGCCCTGGAAGTGGCCGCCGTCTATTCCAGCGCCGGGTTGATTCGGGACGCCTACGACCTAGCCCCTTGGCGGGACCCCCACCATTCGGCCACGGCCCCGGCCATCATCGGCGGCGGCCACAACGCCACGCCGGGGGAGGCATCCCTAGCCCACCACGGGGTGCTGTTTCTGGATGAAATGCCGCACTTTCAGCCGCGGGTGCTGAACCTCCTGCGGGAGCCGTTGGAAACCCAGCAAGCCACCATTACCCGGGCCAACTATCGGGCCACCTTCCCCGCCAATTTCCAGCTCATCGCCGCCATGAACCCCTGCCCGGCCGGCCGTGTCTGCGCCGAGGGCCTGTGCCGCTGCCAGCCGCGCCAAGTGCAGGCGTATCAAGCACGGGTGTCCGGGCCGCTTTTGGACCGCATCGACATGCAGCTCTGGCTGGCGAACCTGCCCAAGGAGCTGTTGGCGGGGCGCGCAGGCGACCCGCAGAACGCCAAGGCGCCGGCGGCGGAAGTGGCCGCCTCCAGGCACCGGCAACTCGAACGGCAGGGCGCCCTGAACGGCCATCTTGCCGGCGCCGTGGCCGCCAGGAAGGCGCCGATAACCGGCGCCGCGCAAACGCTGCTGACCCAAGCCATCGACAAATACCGCCTCTCCGCCCGCAGCTACCACAAAATCATCAAGGTGGCCTGGACCGTCAGCGACCTCAACCGAGAGGACAGGATTGCCCCGGGCGCGGTCGCCGAAGCCCTAAGCTACCGCGCCATAGACTGGGAAAGGATGGGGCGGCAATGAAGGAATTCCGGAAAACGAAAAACGCCCGCGAGGAGACGAACATGCAATGTGTTAGGCTGCGCTGGCGGCAAGTGCGGGGCTTTCCAGGGGTGTCACCTAGTGGGCGCTGAAATTTGGGCGATAGCAGCAGTGGGCGTGGCGCTGGCTGGGTTGATCCTAAGCGTCAACCGCAACCTGCGCAGCGACATGGCGGAACTCCGCAGGGATGTTGGTGACGTGCGCGAACGCATCGCCCGGCTGGAGGGCATGTTCGAGGGCTTCACCGGGCGAGGCGCCGAAACGCCCTAAGCCGCCGCCTTGTTCGCCCAGCTCAAGGTGTCGTCCAAGGCCCGCTCCAGCTTGGTGAACAGTTCGTCCACCTGATCTCTGCTGATGATGAGCGGCGGGCAGATGGCCATGATGTCCCCCATGTTGCGCAGGATCAGGCCGTGGGCGGCGCAACGGTCGGAGCAGTGTTCACCCACCTGTTGCGCCGGCGGAAACGCCGTCTTGGTGTCCTTGTCCGCCATCAGCTCCAAGCCGCCGAGCAACCCCCGGCCGCGGCTGTCGCCAACCAAGGGGTGTTCGGCCAACAGCGCCATCCGCTCCTGAAAGGCGGCGCCCACCTTGGCGGCATGGGCGAAGACGCGCCGTTCCTCCATCAGCTCCAGGTTGCGCAACGCCACCGCCGCGCACACCGGATGGCCAGTGTAGGTGAAGCCGTGCCCGAAGATGCCGTTCTTGGCGCTGGCCTCAATGAACGGCTCGTACATGAATTCGGGAATCAGCACCGCGGAGATGGGCTGATAGGCGGAGCTGACCGCCTTGGCCACGCTCATGGTGGTGGGCTTGATGCCCATAGTCTCCGCCCCGAAGGCGCTGCCGATGCGCCCAAAGCCGCAAATCACCTCATCGTCAATGAAGAAGATGCCGTACTTGGCCAAGACCTCCTGCACCCTCTCGTAATAGCCGGCCGGCGGCACGATGACTCCGCCGGCGCCTAGAATCGGCTCGGCGATGAAGGCGGCGATGGTTTCCGGCCCCTCCCGCAAGATGAGGTCCTCCAGGTTGGCGACGATGCGGTCGCGGAACTGGGCTTCGGTTTCGCCGGCCAGACCATCCCGGTAGTAGTGGGGCCGGTCCGTGTGCAGCACCTGCTTGATGGGCAGGTCGAAGCTCTTGTGGAACGGCGGCAGGCCGGTTAGGGAGCCGGAACCGATGGTGACGCCGTGGTAGCCGCCGATGCGGGAGATGATTTTCTTCCTGTCCGGCTTGCCGATGGCGTTGTGGTAGTACCACATCAGCTTGATTTGCGTGTCGTTGGCGTCGCTGCCGGACAGCCCGAAAAACACTCGGCCAGCGTCAAACGGCGCCAAGGACTTCAACTTTTCCGCCAACAGAATGCTCGGCTCGTGGGTCCTGCCGGCGAAGAGCTGCGAGTAGCTGAGCTTTTGCAACTGCTCCGCCGCCACTCGAACCAGCTCGTCCTCGCCGTAGCCGAGCGCTGTACACCAGAGCCCGGCCATGCCCTCCAGATACTGCTTGCCGCGGTTGTCCCACAGATAGACCCCTTTGGCCCTTGCGTGGACGACAGGCCCCTTGCGGTGCAACTGCTTTAAGTTGGTGGTGGGGTGCAGCAGATGCTCCAGATCCCGGGCCTCCAAGGAGCCGGGGGGCATTTCGTTGTGCAGGGGGTCGGCCATCTTCACCTCCAATTGCGCCCAGCGGGGGCGGAGCCGCGGATCTGCGGAACATTCGCCGCCGAGCAAAAAAACCAACTCATTCGCCGCCCAAGACTATGCTGCGCAGCCCATTCGATGCAAATGCAAACCGAGGGATTCCGCCACCCTAGGGTGGCAAACCTCGCCGTTGTGGATGTTCAGCCCCGCGGCGAAGCCCGCGTCCTCCTTGAAGGCCCGCCGCCAACCGCCTTCGGCCAAGGCCTTGACGTAGGGCAGGGTGACGTTGTTGAGCGCCAAGGCGGCCGTCCTGGCCACGGCGCCGGGCATGTTGGTGACGCAATAATGCACCACCCCTTCCTCAACATAGGTGGGCGCGTCATGGGTGGTCGGCCGGCTGGTTTCGAAGCAGCCGCCTTGATCGATGGAGATGTCCACCATGGCCGCGCCGTCCTGCATCTCCCGCACTAGGCTGCGGGTCACCAGCTTCGGCGCCGCGGCGCCGGGCACCAGCACGGCGCCGATCACCAGATCCGCCGCCAGCACCTCTTGGCGGACGGTTTGCGGGGAGGCCATCAGCATCCGGGCACGGCCAGAGAACTGCTCGCTCAAGACGCATAGGCGGTTGATCGACCTGTCCAGAATGCTGACGTCGGCCTGCAGGCCGGTGGCCATGAACGCCGCTTGGGCGCCGGCGACGCCGCCGCCGAGGATGACCACCTTGGCCGGCGCCACTCCGGGAACGCCGCCAAGCAAGGTGCCGCGCCCGCCGCTGCCCCTTTGCAGGGCGTAGGCCCCCACCTGCACGGACATGCGCCCGGCCACCTCGCTCATCGGCCGCAGCAGGGGCAAGGCGCCCTGCCGGTCCTGAACGGTCTCGTAGGCGATGGCGGTGACGCCGGAACGCATCAGCGCTTGGGTCAAGGGTTCGTTGGCCGCCAAGTGCAGGTAGGTGAACAGGGTCTGCCCCCGCCGCAACCTAGCGCACTCGTTCAGCAGCGGCTCCTTGACCTTGACGATCAGTTCGGCTGCGAAGGCGTCCTCCACAGTGCCGACCTGCGCTCCGGCCTTGCGGTAGTCCGCGTCGCTGAAGCCGATGCCGGCGCCGGCGCCGGCCTCAACCACAACTTGAGCTCCCAAAGCGGCCAGTTCCGCCGCGGAGGCCGGCGACAGGCCCACCCGATGTTCATGAACCTTGACTTCCTTTGGAACCCCAATGCGCATGACGAACCTCCATCACGGCTTGCAAGCCGCCCAACCAATGGGGACCTAATGTAGGCTAAATGTTGCTGAATAATCTTTCTTTCTTGCGTTTTATCGTGTATTAGGCGCAATAATATCCAGCTATCCGAGATTGACATGCAAGATTACGGCGGTTTGGACCGAATCGATCGTCGCATTCTGCACGAGCTTCAGCTCGACGGCCGGCTCACCAACAACGCCTTGGCGGAGCGGGTTGGCCTGTCCGAATCCGCCTGCCTGCGACGGGTGCGGCGGCTCGAGGAAAGCGGCATGCTGTGCGGCTACGTCGCCTTGGTGGACCAATCCAAGGCCGGCTACCCAGACAACGTGTTCGTAACCATCACCCTTGAAAGCCAACAGCAGGGGGATTTGGCGGCCTTTGAGCGGGAGGTGAAGAGACTGCCTGAAGTGATGGAATGCCACATGATGTCCGGGGAGGCGGATTACCTGCTGCGCGTGATCGTCAACGACGCTCGAGACTACGAACGCATCCACAGCCGCTTCCTCACTCGCCTGCCGGGAGTGGACCGGGTGCATTCCAGCTTCGCCTTGCGCACGGTGCTCAAGCGCACCGAACTGCCGATTCGGAAGTGATTGGAAACCAGCCGAAGCCTCGGCGGTTATTCGTAAATGCGGCGCACCCGGCGAGAAACGCCGGTGAAAATCTCGTAGGCGATGGTGCCGGCCTTTCCTGCAACCTCATCGACCGGCAGGTGGCGGCCAAACACCTCCACCCAATCCCCGGGCTTTAGGTTGGCGCCGGCGACTTCTATGGCGGTGAGGTCCATGGACACTCGCCCGACGATGGGGCAACGCCGGCCGGCGGCGTGGAATTCGCCGCAGTTGGAGAGGGCGCGGGGCAGGCCGTCCGCATAGCCGATGCCGACAACCGCGGTCCGCAGCGGCGCAGCGGCTCGGTAGGATGCGCCGTAACCCACAGTCTCGTTGGCCGCTAGGCGGCGCATCTGCACCACTTGCGCCTCCAAAACGGCCACTGGACGCATGGGATTGGGGCGGCCCGCCCAAGGATTGCCGCCGTAAAGACCAATCCCCGGACGCACCAAATCCCCTTGGAAAGCGACGCCGTTTAGAATGCCGGGCGAGTTGCCGATGCTCAAGGGAACGCTGGGGAAGCGCTCCTTCAACGCCTCGATGCGCTGAAGCTGCAAGGCGTTGCAGGGATGCTGCGGCTCATCGGCGCAGGCCAAGTGGGTGATGAGGAGGCTGAGGTCATGTCCCTTGAAGGCGTCCGCTTGCACGGTCGCCGGGAAACCCAAGCGGTTCATGCCGGTGTCCACATGCACGGCGACGGCGCCTCCGCAATGGGGGGTCCAAAGGGCTAGCTGCGCCGGGTCGTTCAACACCGGAATCAGGCCGTGCTCCGCCAGCGCCTCAACGGTTTCCGGCAACGCGCCCTCCAGCACATGGATGCGCGGCGCCGCCAGGCTGCGGCGCAGTTCAACGCCCTCCCCCGCCCGCGCCACAAACAGCTGGCGGCAACCGGCTGCAACGAGCGCCCTCGCAACCGGCAAAGCGCCCATGCCGTAGGCGTCCGCCTTGACCACGGCGCCGACCTCCCCCGCCGCGGCGGCGCAAAACTTGCGGTAGTTCGCCGTCAAAGCCTGCATGTCCACGCGCAGCCGAACGGTCATCGCAGCGTTCAGAGCACTATGCGGGCCAAGGTTTCGTCCAAGGACCTAAGGTCCAATCCCGAGGCGGCGACATCGACCGCATCGTCTTGGTCCAGAACGCCGAGCATGGCCCGGGTGACGGGCGGCTCCGGCAGCCGCTCCGCCAGCCAAGCCAGGGCCATGCCCAAGCCCAAGGGCAAGGAGAGTGTGCGTGTTCGGCGGCCGAGAACGGCGGCGGCGCGCTGGTTCAGCGCCCTTCTGGACAGGGCCTCCGGCCCCGCCAAGTCGCAAGCGCCGCGACCTTCCGGCAACTCATCCAAGGAGCGGCGAATGGCGATGATGAGATCCCCTGCATAGATGGGTTGCTCCAAGCTCGCCGCCCGAAAGGTGAAATTGACGGCGCGATGGGCGCGGCGGCGCAAGTCCTCGGCGGCGTAGTCGCCTTCGCCGAGCACCATGGGCACGCGAATGACCTTGGCGGGCAGGGCGCCGTGCAACAGCATCTCATCCGCCCGGCCCTTGGAGGCCAAGCAGGCGTTGGCGGACTGTGGACGGGCGCCGAGGATGCTGACGCTGACGATGCCGGTGACATCGCCCGCGGCGGCCGCCTGCAGCAAAACCTCGGTGGTCTGTTCATGGGCTGCCCGATAGCTGGAGCGCCGCCCCTCCTTGAGGATGCCCACCAGATGCACCACCTGTTGAATCCCCGCCAAGGCGGTGGTCATGGCCTTGGGGTCCAGAAAATCCACCAACCGCACGTCCAATGCGGGATGGGCGGCCGCCAAATGCTCCGCCGCCGCCGGCCGCCGCACTAGGGCGCGGACGCCTTCAGCGCCGAGGGCGCGGATCATGCGCTGGCCCAGATGACCGTTGGCGCCGGTGACGGCCAGCGTCATCCCTTCGCTCCCGCGCAAGCTGCTACCATCCGCCCATGAATTGGGCCAATCTTGTTACGGCCCTGCGGCTGGCGGCGGCGCCGGGGGCGGGCTGGTTCGCCGCCGCTGGCGACTGGCCGGTAACGGCGCTGCTGCTGCTGGGCGCCATCGGCTCCGATGTGCTGGACGGCGTTCTGGCCCGGCGACTGGGCCAAGCCTCCAACCAAGGCGGTCTGTTCGACCACGGCGTGGACTGCGTTTTCGTCACCTGCCTGTTGGCGGGGCTGGCCAAGGCGGGATGGGCGCCTTGGATGCTGCCGGCGCTGATTCCCTTGGCTTTCATTCAATACGCGCTGGATTCGCAGGCCTTGGCCGGGGAGAAGCTGCGCACCAACGGCCTCGGCAAGGCCAACGGCCTCGGCTACTACGCGCTGGGCGCCTTGATCGTCCTTCCACATGCGCTGCAACTAAGTTTGCCGACCGTCTTGGCCGAAGGCGCCGCTTGGCTGCTGGTGGCCTCCACCCTCGTCTCCATGGCGGAGCGCCTGATCTTCGTCCTGCGCCGCCGCGGCGCCTTTTCCACCGAGTAGCTCCCGATTGGCTCGGGGCGGGGGAAGCACTGTCCAGGTCGGCAATTGGTGGATCTCCCGCACGGTCAAGCAGCCCCAAGCTCAAGCGACCTTAGGGGAACGCCGCGCACACTGTCAACTTGGTGGCCACTGCCCCCCGGACGCAGCGGCGGCTAACTTTCCGGCCCGGCGAGTTTGCTCATGGCCTCGTCCGTAGTGAAGTAAACATGGCCGGTCAATTCCTTTAGCAACTGAGAGTCCTTCAGTTGCGTCATCACCCGCGCCTTGACGTCCGACAGGTGCAGCCTGATGCCCCGCTCGCTTAGGTTGTCGTTCAAGCGAACCAGCATTTCGATGCCGCTCACGTCGATGATGTTGACCGCGCTGCACACCAGCACCACATGGTCCGTCGCTGGACGATGGCGGATGACGCGATGCAGCTTAGTTTCGATGTTGTTGGCGTTGGCGAAGTAGATGTTCTCGTCAATGCGCAACGCGGCTATGTGGTCGTGGGTCTCCACTTGGTGGCGGCGCACGGCGCGGAAGCTCTGCGACTCGCCGATGCGCCCCACCAAGGCGATGTGCGGCCGGCTGGAGCGACGCACAAAGAAGGCGATGGACAGCAGCACGCCGGCGACCAGTCCGGTCTCCACGCCGAAGGCGAGCACCGTGGTCAAGGTGACCAGCTCGGTTATGCCGTCCTCCCGGTAAAACCTCCAGTGCCGTGCGATGGACTTTAGATCGATAAGCCCAACCACGAACAGAATCACCACAGCGGCCAAGACCGCCTGCGGCAGGGCGGTGAATAGGGGGGTGAGGAACAGCAGCACCAAGAGGATGACCGCCGCGCACACCAGCGAACTGACCGGCGTGCGGGCGCCGGATTGATAGTTCACGCTGCTGCGCGAAAAGCTGCCGGCCACGGGAGTGGCCCCGGTGAGGCCGGCGGCGAGGTTGGCGGCACCCAAGGCGAGAAGCTCTTGGCTGTTGTCCAAGCGGGAATGCTCACGCGCCGCCAGCGAGGTGCCGATGGTGTAGCTCTCAACGAAGGCGACCGCGGCGACCATGGCGGAGGAGGGCATGACTTCCAGCCACATCAACGGGTCAAGCGGCGGCAGCCTAAGTTCCGGCAGACCGCTGGGAACATGGCCGGCCAGGGCGACGCCGAAGCTGGTGTCCAAGTCAAACAGCGCCACAACGAGGCTGGCCAGCAGCAAGATGACCAGGGGCGCAGCTCTGGCCACGGCCTGCGAGTTCGCCAGAGGCGTCCAAAGCCGCCCCGCCAAACGGTCTCCGTAGCGGCGGGCCAGCCATAGCAGGGCCAAGCTGGCAACGCCAAGCACCAAGGTGGCGACGTTCAACGCAGACGCTTGGGCCAGAATGGACCAGACCGCAGCGATTGGAATGCCGCCGGCTTCCTTGGGTATGCCGGTGAGGGCGTTTAGCTGGCTGACGATGATGAGTATGGCGGCGGCGTTGATGAAGCCGGTGACCACGGGGTGGCTTAGCAGGTGTACGAGGCCGCCCATCTGCGTGACCCGCAACACCAGCAGAAACAGCCCCGCCTCCAGACAAATGACCGTGGCTACGCCTAGGTGATTGTCCTGATAGTTCGGCGCATGCAGGCCGATGGCCGCCGCCACCATCAGAGCCGTCACCGCCACCGGGCCGACCACCAGATGCCGCGACGACCCCAGAACGGCGTACAGCACCAGTGGCGCCAAGCAAGCGTAGAGCCCGGCTTGGGGAGGCAGCCCAGCCAAGAAAGCGTAGGCCACCGCCTGCGGCACGGAAATGGCGGCAACGATCAATCCGGCAACCAGATCCCTTTGGAAGTCGCCGCGCCGATATTGCCGCAGAAAGCCGATCAGGGGCGCATAGCCGCCCCAATCCCCAGCGTCGGCGCCTGCGTGGCTTGATGGTCCATTCGGCATGATCCGTCAAAACATCTAATGCTGTGGTTTTTAAGGTGCTGAAATAACAGCATTTTATACGGAATGAGGCGGATTGGCGAATCGTCGGCACACGGAAGACTGGTTGGGTTTCTTGGAGACGCTTGGCTTGCGCGGGATCGCTGACCTTCCGGCTTTATCCCGTCAGGCGGCCACGTCTAGGGGTTCAGTCTGCTGGTTGGGCATTCGAATGTTGAGGGGTGGCGCAATGAGGCCTGGACGCGGCCCGCAAGCAGATTCAGTCCGCTGGTTGGGCGTTCGAATGTTGAGGGAGCGGTGGAGCCGGTCGTTATAGCGCGGCACTTCGGTTATGGCTGCACCTCCCCTAAGAATGTTGAGGGAGCGGTGGAGTCGGTCATTGTCATAGTAGTCCAGGCAGCAGTTCAGTGCTGCGTTCATGGTTTGGCAGGAGGGTTCGCCATCGTAGTACCTCCAGCACTCAAGGCGGACGATTCGGTTGGCGCACTTGACGATGCCGTTCAGTTCGGAGCTTCTCGGCGGCGCCTTGAGGGGTGGCCTGCTCCTAGCGCATTCGGCCTCAAAGTGGAAGCGGCGCTTTAGCTTTTGGCGGGCGGCGCATAATGGCAAGGTCAACCCGTAGGCTCTACGAACTGCAAAACGGTTTACAGTCGTTTCCAGCAACGTCGCCGCCGCAAAGTTTACAGGACGCGTTGACGAAGCCGATGAACGAGCTCCGCGAAGGCCGCACCGATGACGAACGCAAGGGCTTCATTGACGGGAGGTTCGTCCTGGCTAAGGGGTGAGAAGGAGCTTGGGCGAAGAGCATTGTCCGACCGGCCTCAACTCACACTTCCTACACATCTCGAGCGCCGAGGCGTCGATGCGCCGCCTCGGGCTTCAATGAGGCCCGCGCAAATTGCGCGGGAAATTCTGGAAAGACGGGTGAGCAGATGGAAAGATGCGCATCGCTTCAATGAGGCCCGCGCAAATTGCGCGGGAAATTGCTGGCGGACGCATTGAGTTTGAGTTTGAGCCCCTGGCTTCAATGAGGCCCGCGCAAATTGCGCGGGAAATTGACGGTTACTTTCGGCAACACCACAGAAATAACAGTGCTTCAATGAGGCCCGCGCAAATTGCGCGGGAAATTCTGCAAACCATTCAGCGCTATGAGTTCAACGGAAAGAGCTTCAATGAGGCCCGCGCAAATTGCGCGGGAAATTCAAGACCGCAGCTTTGTGGCGGCGATGACCTACACCCGCTTCAATGAGGCCCGCGCAAATTGCGCGGGAAATTTGCGATAACGAGATTTTCCAAACACAGCATCCATGCGCTTCAATGAGGCCCGCGCAAATTGCGCGGGAAATTTTCCAGGGCGCCCCGGAGGGCGCCCTGGTCGACTCGCTTCAATGAGGCCCGCGCAAATTGCGCGGGAAATTCAAGACCGCAGCTTTGTGGCGGCGATGACCTACACCCGCTTCAATGAGGCCCGCGCAAATTGCGCGGGAAATTTGCGATAACGAGATTTTCCAAACACAGCATCCATGCGCTTCAATGAGGCCCGCGCAAATTGCGCGGGAAATTTTCCAGGGCGCCCCGGAGGGCGCCCTGGTCGACTCGCTTCAATGAGGCCCGCGCAAATTGCGCGGGAAATTCACGTACCCGGCGGCGTCGTAGGACCCGCCGGGCCCGCTTCAATGAGGCCCGCGCAAATTGCGCGGGAAATTGCGGGGACATCCGCGGACTACTTGTGGGACTCCCGGCTTCAATGAGGCCCGCGCAAATTGCGCGGGAAATTCTTGTCGGCGTTGTCCCATAGGGGATGCGCCAAAGTGCTTCAATGAGGCCCGCGCAAATTGCGCGGGAAATTTAGGCGCAGCCTATCGCCAGACGCCCGGAGGCGCCGGCTTCAATGAGGCCCGCGCAAATTGCGCGGGAAATTGTTGACCGACATGGATTGGTCCAACTTCGTTTTCGACGCTTCAATGAGGCCCGCGCAAATTGCGCGGGAAATTGCGCCAAGTGTCAATCCTCCAAGCGTCCATCACCTGGCTTCAATGAGGCCCGCGCAAATTGCGCGGGAAATTAATGTGAGCAGTTACCTGACCCCAAGGCTGAACATTGCTTCAATGAGGCCCGCGCAAATTGCGCGGGAAATTTTGGGCGGCGTCAAGCCTTTGGGCACTATCGTATAGCTTCAATGAGGCCCGCGCAAATTGCGCGGGAAATTCTTTGGGGTCGCAGCCCATGCGCTTCGTGACGTATGGCTTCAATGAGGCCCGCGCAAATTGCGCGGGAAATTCCGAGAAGTCCGGGGCCGTCGCCATGCGCGGCGCCCAGCTTCAATGAGGCCCGCGCAAATTGCGCGGGAAATTGAACATGCTGAGACACTCACCAGAGGCGCAAGCTGGCTTCAATGAGGCCCGCGCAAATTGCGCGGGAAATTGGTCGCCGCCGCCACCGCGATGAGGAGGACGGCGCGGCTTCAATGAGGCCCGCGCAAATTGCGCGGGAAATTCGCGCAGGGCGACCACGTGGTGTGGCGCCAGCCAGCCGCTTCAATGAGGCCCGCGCAAATTGCGCGGGAAATTCGGGGGAGCGGCGTAAGCCGCCTCCGGCAGGAAGCCAGCTTCAATGAGGCCCGCGCAAATTGCGCGGGAAATTCCGTCCCCCATTCCTCCAGCAGGACCTCCATGCCCCTGCTTCAATGAGGCCCGCGCAAATTGCGCGGGAAATTAGCTGACGCAGGGAAGGTGCTCAAAGAAGCCAGACTGCTTCAATGAGGCCCGCGCAAATTGCGCGGGAAATTCGCGAAGCGGGAGGCGACGTGCGGGCCGCTTTCGCTGCTTCAATGAGGCCCGCGCAAATTGCGCGGGAAATTCGCTTCGCGTAAAGAGGCCCGCCCAATGCGCAAAAGGCTTCAATGAGGCCCGCGCAAATTGCGCGGGAAATTGAAAAGGCGGACGGGCGGAGTTCCAACAAGCAAAAGCTTCAATGAGGCCCGCGCAAATTGCGCGGGAAATTTGACCAAGGCCGGCGTCAGGGCAGTGCTTGTCAAGCTTCAATGAGGCCCGCGCAAATTGCGCGGGAAATTGGGAGGCGCCCGTGAGCGCCTCCCGAAGATCCGCAGCTTCAATGAGGCCCGCGCAAATTGCGCGGGAAATTGGGAGGCGCCCGTGAGCGCCTCCCGAAGATCCGCAGCTTCAATGAGGCCCGCGCAAATTGCGCGGGAAATTAAGACGGATTTGCCGTTGCCTCCCTCGCCGAATAGGCTTCAATGAGGCCCGCGCAAATTGCGCGGGAAATTGCCAAGTCAAGGCAATGTGGACCTAATCCCCCTGGTTGCTTCAATGAGGCCCGCGCAAATTGCGCGGGAAATTGGTGAGTTGACAGCAGGGTTTGCACGGGCTATATTGCTTCAATGAGGCCCGCGCAAATTGCGCGGGAAATTAACGACACGTTCCCCGCGTCGTTCACTGCCTCCGTGCTTCAATGAGGCCCGCGCAAATTGCGCGGGAAATTTCTTTTTCAAGTCTCCGCCGCCATCCCTAATGGCTTGCTTCAATGAGGCCCGCGCAAATTGCGCGGGAAATTTCCTTGAACACGGTGTGCGCTTGCCAACCTATGTAGCTTCAATGAGGCCCGCGCAAATTGCGCGGGAAATTACAAGAACTGCCTACTCTTGGATGCGGCTGCGCAACGCTTCAATGAGGCCCGCGCAAATTGCGCGGGAAATTGACTATGGTGCAGGAAAGCCAGATGTCCGGGACGGTTGCTTCAATGAGGCCCGCGCAAATTGCGCGGGAAATTGGGCAGACCCTTTTGCACTAGGATTGCGACTCCCAGCTTCAATGAGGCCCGCGCAAATTGCGCGGGAAATTCCCCCATCGCACCACGTGCGGCAATTGCCTGCGCACCGCTTCAATGAGGCCCGCGCAAATTGCGCGGGAAATTCCAGGCGCGTCAACCCCTTGAGGTATTACACGACCGGCTTCAATGAGGCCCGCGCAAATTGCGCGGGAAATTATCGATGCTTAGAGGCAGAGAGTGCCGCACCCCCAGAGCTTCAATGAGGCCCGCGCAAATTGCGCGGGAAATTAACGATACGCAGTGGCTTGCGCAGATGCGTACTACTCTGCTTCAATGAGGCCCGCGCAAATTGCGCGGGAAATTAACGGCTATGAGAGAGAGGCTTTCAACAATCATGGGCTTCAATGAGGCCCGCGCAAATTGCGCGGGAAATTGTTCTATAGGCGTGTACGCATAGCAGCCCGCCCTGGCTTCAATGAGGCCCGCGCAAATTGCGCGGGAAATTGATGGCGATCATCGGACAGACAATGACCACGACAGCGCTTCAATGAGGCCCGCGCAAATTGCGCGGGAAATTAACAGAAGAGAAGTTGACCAAGGGCGGAAGGCGTCGCTTCAATGAGGCCCGCGCAAATTGCGCGGGAAATTGTAGGCGTCGGACCGCGCCGCGCTCGGCGCGTCGATGCTTCAATGAGGCCCGCGCAAATTGCGCGGGAAATTAACCAACCAACGCCGCCCCAATTAGCAGCAACCCAAGCTTCAATGAGGCCCGCGCAAATTGCGCGGGAAATTGTGGGTGGTGCGCAGGCTCGCCGCGCAGGCGAGCCGGCTTCAATGAGGCCCGCGCAAATTGCGCGGGAAATTTTGGGTGGACGGGCAGGGCGGATATGACGAGAAGGGGCTTCAATGAGGCCCGCGCAAATTGCGCGGGAAATTTTGCGCTCGGCGCCGGCGTTAGTGAGCAATCCGCGCAGCTTCAATGAGGCCCGCGCAAATTGCGCGGGAAATTGGCCGGGTGGCTAGGCGCTATATATGGCGGTTCATCGCTTCAATGAGGCCCGCGCAAATTGCGCGGGAAATTGGGGACGAAACCGGCGCCGTGAAAACCAAGCCGGAAGCTTCAATGAGGCCCGCGCAAATTGCGCGGGAAATTGCCCAAGCGTCACTGACCGAAACGCAAGCCGGTCAAGCTTCAATGAGGCCCGCGCAAATTGCGCGGGAAATTGAAGAGGCGTTGGCCAGAAAGCTCAGTGACTTCCACGCTTCAATGAGGCCCGCGCAAATTGCGCGGGAAATTCGCGATGACTACTTTGACGGCCTGCGCCACATGCAGCTTCAATGAGGCCCGCGCAAATTGCGCCACATGCAGCTTCAATGAGGCCCGCGCAAATTGCGCGGGAAATTCGCCCCCGCTGGAAGTCGCACCACAAGCAGCTTGCGGGCGGCCATTGCGAGAGCTTAGCGCTTTTGCCCAACCTTGCTCAAGCCCAAGCCGTCAGCAGGGGCTGATTCTAGCCCATAACTCCTTGATTGTGAAAGAACAGCAGCCCAACGCGAGCGGTGGCCGGAAAACAAGGCATGACCTCAGCGCTCGCAATGGGGCGGCAGGTTACACGATGATAGGCTCTCGGGCAATGGGTGTATAGGGGCGTTTGCCCAAGGACACCACTTTGGGCTCCACTTTGTCCGCTGGGCCGATGTCCATCAGCACAATGTGGTCTTCGTCGTGGTGGATGATTCTGTCTAGGTCGGCGATCAGTTCGGCGTGGCGCACCCGGCTCAACCGGCACTGGAAAACGGAAAGCTGCACCCACTCGCCATAGCCCTTCATGGTGCGGAAGACGGACCGCCACCGCTTTGCATCGGCAATGTCGTAAACGACGAAATACAGCCTCTCATCCGCTGCCATAGCTACCCCATCCGTCGCGGAAAATCAGAATCTCATTCTAAATCAGCGAGTTACAAAATTGGGATACTCCAATACCTCGCCCAGCAGGAAGCGGCCAAGCAACCGCGCCTGCATCTCCATGAGGCGGCGGTACTCCACCCGATAGCCGAACAGGGGATGGGTCACCTCTTGGGTCAAACGGCGCTCGAAGGTGGCGATGAAGCGCTTGCGGCCGGAGTCGGTCAGGTTCACGCCCAAAGGCGACTGAACGAAGTCCTTGGCCCGAACCTCCCCGTTGTTGATGGCGGTGACCACCACGGAATCGACGATCAGGGGACGGAAAGGCTCCATCATGTCCAGGGCCAAAGCGGGGCGCCCGTAGCGCGGTTGATGGAAGAAGCCGCGGTAGGGGTCGAAGCCCGTTGCGGAGAGCGCCACCAGAAACGCTCGCGTAAGCATGGCGTAGCCGAACGACAGCATGGCGTTCACCGGGTCCGTGGGCGGGCGGCGGTTGCGGTTGCGCATCTCGAAGTCCGCCATTTCGTCATTCGCTTTCAACATGTCCGTGAAATGTTGAAAATAACGAGCCGCCGCCGCACCCTCAATGCCAAGCAAGCGATCCACTTCGCGCACCCGCCCAGCGCGGCTGGCAAGACGCTTCAGGTCCTTCAAGGCGGCTTCCACATCCGCTTCAGGCCTCCGGTTGCGGCGCAGCAACGTCCGGCTGTTGCGAATCTTCGCCTGCACCCAACTCCGCGCCAACTTCAGACAAACTTGATCGTCGAACGATCCCTTGTATTGCGCTGTGCGCAACTCCACGTTCGCATGGCCGGCGCCCATGCTGTGGCCGAGGAACCACCCGCCGAAAGACTGCCATGTAATGGGAATGTTGCGCCGCATCAATTCATGCATAGTGGGCGTGGTGACGTAAACATTGCCCATCAGCACCAGTTGGGAGGTTTCCGCCAGCCGCGCATGAACCGGTTCTTCGTCATCCTTGGTGATGACCAGCCGCTCCCCTTCCTTGGCCACCTTGCCGCGATGGGTTTGCACGTACACCGGCAGGGCGCGGGTTTGCTGAACGCTGATGGGGCGCACTTTATCGACCAGGGAGCGCAGCACGTTGGTTTCGTCCGGCAGGCAGATGCCCACCAAGGAGCAGCGCGTGCATTTGGGGCTGTCCTCAAGCGGCGGCGGAATGCGGCCGCCTTCAACAACGTCCCGAAGCACTTCCAAGGATTCGCGGGTCAACGACCGCAGCTCTTCATCGAACGGAACCCGCACCCGCTCCCGGGAGCCAGCGAAGTACAAAACCCCAGCCGAGCATTTGTACCCGTGCTCCTCCAGCAGCAAACCCTGGGCGCACAACTGCACTCGCTCCGGGTCGTACGCATGGCGGGGCACATGCGGGCGTTTGCCGCGCTTGTAGTCCACTGGCGTGACCTCGCCATTTTCGCTTTCAACGAGATCGATCTTCGCCACAAGGTCCAACTTCCTGGAGGAAAGCTCAACGGACTTAGCCCGGCTCAACTCCTCGAAGTCCTCATCCGGCTCCGGCAGCGAGCCGCTTTGCACATCCACGCGCCGATGGACGTGGCGGCCCTCCACGGTGTCGGCCGAATCGGCCCATTCCTTCTGCACCCACTCCAAGTAGGCAAGGCGCGGGCAGTAAACAAATTCATTGAGAATGCGGGCCGGTATCAGGGGCGCATCCTCACGGCGCCGCCCCACCCGCAGGGGCAGGGCCGGCTGCATCGCCCCGTCTTCCTCCGGCGCTGCAAAGTCGTAAACGTTTGACATCATGATGCCTTAAGGGCTGTTCAGATAAACCTATTGGAACAGATTTGCAGCAAAAGCGGGCGGATTTCGCACAAGCATTTCGGCAAAGTCCGCTCATTTTCCCCGATGATCGCACGGTTGCCGACCTGCTGCGCCGCTTCGTGGCCGCCCGCTTGCGCACCGAACTGGACTTCAACAGCCTGCGGAACGCCCATTGGAGTTCATCGGGAAGGCGTTAAGCCAGCGCATCGGCGATACGGCGCCCTGCCCCGCGACCTGTTGGGGCTGATCCGCACGGTCCATGGCGATGAAGAGGCACCCACTGCCAGCGCACTCCCAACGCTTGGCTGGCGAACCTGAACCGGCGGCGGGAGGCGGCCATGCCTAGGCGGAGGTGTACGGCACGAAGCAGCGTCGCTATGGTGGATGTGCTGGCGAATCTTCTTCATGGCCGGCGCCGAACTCTTCGGCTGCCGTCGCGGACAAGAATGGTGGGTGGCCCACTACCTGTTTGAGCGTTGAGACCACGCCTAACAACGGCGGGGAGCAGGGGCCTGAGCGCCCCCTAAGGCATCACTACCTGCTTGAACGCCGAGATCACGCCCAACAATGGCAGTCCCGATTGGGCGGCACGGAACGGCGCAACGGCTGCCTGACTTGCTTGCAGGCTTCAGCAGTCTGCTGAAAAACTCCGGCATCCAGCACGAAATTATTCTTGAGGGACGCTGAAAACCCAGAAAACGAGGGAGAAAAGGCCCATCTTGACCCCAGAAATGCCCGTTTCGCATCCTCCTCAGCCCATTCAGCCCAGTGTGTTTGGTTCCGGCGGAATGCTAAGGCCGCGCAGGAATTGTCCGTAGAGGGCAACTGTATTGTAAACTGCGAGACGGGCGCGGACTTGTCGGCACGGGTTCGGGGGCAGTGACGGTCGCTGCCGGAGCAAGATCATGGCCAAAGAAAAGTGGATTGAAGCGATTGAGCGTTGGCGCCGCCTTCCGGCAGAAGAGCGTCGGCGCCGTCATTTAGAAGCCATTCCGCGCCATGTCGCCAACTCCATGGCCATGGAGGGAGAACCAGTGGACGAGGAGTGGATTCGGGAACGTCTGGCCCACCTCATTTACAAGAACGAAGGGTCAAAGCTCAACGCGGATTCTTGAAGTAATGCTTTTTCAGGTCCATATACAAGCTAATCGGAATCGTACGTCCAAATTTCCATGGAACTTGGTTTTTCTAACTTGATTCGACTGCGACAAACAGTCCAAGTCCGAAATGAGACGAATGGCCAAGCGAAATGGGGCCGCTAACTGGTTTAGCGAACGTTAGAGAAACACGAAATCCACGCCTTTCGGCATTCGTTGCCTCGTCCTGACTGCGACGCATGCGGCGCGGTCTATGCACTTGAACCCACTCGGTGGCTTGATAATCAACCGATATTACTAAATCGGTCACATCATATCCCTGTCTCACGAGTTCCAGACGAATTTGTTCCTCTGGCGACTCTCCCTGTTTAACTCGGCCTCTCCGGTTGTACATATATCGCGGCGGGACATAGAAAGTCGCCGATTTCCACCGACGATGGGACTGCGCGTCGAAGCCACTTGGTGCCTGTACCTGCGAATTTAAGGGAACAAGGCGTATCGTCCACGAGCTCTTTGCTCTTTCCTTGCCAAAAGCGATTTCAAGTTCCCGTTCCGCTGCATTCAAAATGGCATGTTCCTCGTCGTCGGTGAACGGTTGATTGCGCCAAACTAGAAATCTCGTTGCCTTCCCTATTTCTTCGTCGAAAAGCATTCCAAATCGAGTGTGCGGGTGCCGATCATCTTGCAAAGGCGACCCATCCGCCTCCTTTCCCGTTAACAGACGTACAGCGTACCGTTGGGTCAAATCCGCCGTTTGCCAGCTACTCCCAAGGAATTCACGAATGACTCGCCCTCGAAAACGTTGGGCAAGAACTACGACGGATTGGGGCTTCGGGCTTACGCGGCTACCCACCGCGAACTGAATCAGTTGTTTTGCTTTCTTCGGCTTTGGATTTGAACGCCGAAGCCGTGCTGGAGGCCTGACGGGACGCTTGGCGTGCAGCCAGAGAGCTCCGGGTGGCACGGTCGAGTTCTTGACCGACGGATCGTCCGTGACCGCCTGCACTTGCTCCAGAGTGGCACCTACTGTCGGAACAAGCACCGGAACGGAACCCGATGAGGGATTCTGCTCCAATACGCAGTTCACTTGGATGTCCTCCGGTACCTTTTCGACACGCTGAATCTCGGTGATCGCCTCGGCTCGTCCGAAGTAGGTCATACGCCCCAAGCTGGCATCGAGCCAGTTGAAATCGCTATCGGACCACCGTTCGCCATCCAAAATCCACCACACCATGCCGGAGGAAGGATCGGTTTCCGAGCGGTCGATGACCCAAAAATTGTCGCGTACCAAAGTGGGTCGATATTTTTTTATGGCATTGACTTTCTTATTTTTCCAGTCAGGGGGATCGAAGGCGAAATCTCCAGGATGATATTGCTGCAACCCCGGGCCTCGCCAACTGAACGGCGGCAGGTGCCAACCGAATGTACTCGTGCAGAACGCCCTGACCAGCGAGTCACGCCACGGTTGACACTGGACACCACATTCCCTTTCCAACTGATGGGATCGCGCCAGAATCGCACGAAGCAGCCTCCACGGGCTGGGCGGCCACTCCCCGTGGGGATCCTCGAACGGGAACATACGCCATGGATTGGCGTGGAACCGCCCGAGCGGAAACGTCTGCTTGAGAACCACTTGCATCGTAATGACTCGTCACTCCTAGGTATCTTGTTCATCATCAGAACTGGAACCTTCCTCATGCTCATCCGCGCCGGCGCGGATGAGCTCTTCCGCGGGCCAGTAAATCTGCGTCACGGGCGAATCGGCAAACTCTGCTTTTGCGATAGCTGCTCGGATATCAATGGCGGGCAGTTCGACAGGTTCTTCCAGTTCTCCCCGACCGCGGATGCGCAGTTCGTGGAGTTCAAGGTCACAGTTGCTTCTGTAGCGAAACGGTCCTCGCAGGAGGTGCTCGATCTTCCACAACGCGAGCGCCAGAAGGAATTCCTTCTGCGCACTGTTTAGGCCACGGTCTCCTCGGCCGAAAGATCGAAGCAGCGCCAAGTCGATCACAAACGTAGCGACGATTTCACCGGCCGTCTCCTCGTCAACGGAAAAGATCGGTTGCCCCGAAGAGGTCTTTCCGAGCCTGTCGAACTTGACGCCGGAGCTTCGGACCCGTGAAGCGTCAAACGCCTCGAGTTGCGCCGTCAGCATCCTCGGCAGCTTGATCCCCATAGCTGGGAAAAGCACCCCGTGAACGAGTGAATTGGGGTCGTAGCGGAAGATCGTCGTAAAAACGGCCCACCACTGGTCGGGAAGGGGATGGGATTTCTTACCGAGATCGGCGATTCCAAATTCGGCACGGAGCACATCGCGGAATTTCCGATCAGTCCGCTGGCCGTCCTCTACGAGTAGTCCGGTACGACTACTAGGCTTTTCTTCGCCAAGAAAGTAGGTAGAGGCCAACCTGTGTCCTTCCGAAAACGTCGTAACGACGAGCCTCCCATCGTCCGTCCGGCATTCGACGTAGGGCATTCCTGCAAGCTCATCCGCCAAGTCGAGGGAGTGTTCGCTGGCCAGGCACACCGTCTCGAGGTGATTCGCCATGCTGGCCGCGCTGTCCACAATACAGACCTTCTGCACACTGTTGCCGGAACGTGGCGCATCGTAAATCACATGACCGATCTCGGGGAAACCCGCCGGTTGAAAGCGGTCCAGACCGGAAGCTGGTCTTAGGCTTGCACGCAGTGTCAGGCGAAGGTCTCTGCCACTTAGAAGTGTGGATGGGTCGAACGGATGATCGGACATGAAAATTCTCCTTACTGTCCATTGGTTTGGGTTGGTGCACACCAACGCCGGAAAACGGCAAGAGTCTGTTCGTCACGAGTCGGGATGGCCAACGCCGCCAGCAGACGCCCCGGGTCATATCCTTCGGGGAGCACATCGAAATCGGCAAGCGCCACGCCGGCGGAGCGGTACGCTGTCAGAGCCACGTCCGCCGCACCCTTCACATCCCCATGCCGCAGCATCGCGATGACGCGACCGAGACGGGCGCATGTCGATGTCCCCTCGGCCCGAACATCACTTTCGTGCAGGACTTGACGGAACAGCCAATCACTTGCGAGCGGACGAAACAGCGCGTAGGTCGCCAGTACGCCGTCGACGGCCGGTCGACCGCGGGGGAAACCGCTTTGCAATTCCTTGGCAGCCTTGCCGTTTGCTTCGCCGCTCCAGTCGAACACACAGAGGCGATCCAGCCACAGACGCAATCGATCTTCGTCCACATCGGCGGACAGCCAGGAATGCACATCGTCAAGAGCCACCCGAATGGCAGCACCGAACGGTGGGTGCTGCGCGGCCTTTTGCGAGACTTCCAAGGTGCGCCATTCTGCCATCGCGCAAAGATTGTCGGTCAACTCGGCATCACTCCAGACACGGCTAGCCGGTAAAGATTCGGGAAATTCCCAGCGTGACCCGGCCGTCCCTTTCTGCACTCCGATACGGTATGCGATGACCGGCGGGCAGAGCGGAGTTCTAGACAGCGAGGACATGGCCAGCGCCAAGCGTGTTTCCTGGTCGGGCGGATCTTCCTGAAACAACCTTGCCGCCCACTCACCCGGCAACAAGCGAAATCGCACATTGTGTCTGCGAAACATCCGGTTCCGATCGACCTTGACGAGCGCATCGAAAACTTCGTCCACCAACGCCCATGCCGGTTCAGTGCTGCTTGCATCCGGCACCGTGGCAGCAAAACCGACAAGCGCCCGTTCGAGCGGGCCACGCAAACCGGCAAATCTCCATCGCTTGCCGACCTTCCGGTCCGCCGGCAGCGTTTCGTGAAACTCGACAATGGTCCGAATCGCCCGTGTGGTCGCACCGTCTAGGTTCGTCTTTGGTACCGGAACGACGGTTGCCAATCGGGACTCGAACGTCTGCGCACTGGTCGTATGCAGAAGCAGAAATCGTCGGAATTCCGATATACCGGCATCAACGCCGCGGCCCGTTACGCCAACGGCAAACACCGCGGAGGAAGTCGCTCCCTTGGCACCGAGCTCCGCTCTTCCGCGCAGGAACAAGGAGCGGAGCTCAGGCTCCGTCATTGGTTGATCCCAGATCGGAGCCCAGACCTCGGCTTCTATGCTGCCTGCTTCATCCGCACCCTGCGGCGCCATTGCCACGGCAATGAACGGGAATGCGCCTTTGGGTTGACGGCGACTGCCCAACTGCCGGGAAACGCCGCCTGCAAAATAGGGCAGGCCCTCACACGCCAACGCCATCGCCCAAGGCGTGATCTCTCCTTCGCGGTATGGCTGTTTCTTGCCGCGTGGTGAATCGGGTAGTGTGCTTGGATTACCGTGATTGTAGATTTTGTTGGCTGCACCGAACCATGATCCAGCTTGAAAAGAATCAAGATATGTGCATGCTTCGCCGGATAGGAAAGCTTTGAGGTCGCTGTCCAGCACACCACGGCTTTGCCCCCGTGGCGGTTTCTCAATGACTCGAACGGCAGTCTTCCAGCCCTTCGCGAAATCTCGTCTCCCGGTGTTTCCTCCGGCACCGAGCAGAGGGTTCATCCTTACTCGACCGTCAAGGGCTAAATGTGCCCCAAAGGAGGGAAGTAATTCCTCCTCCGCCATCAAAGAGCGCCAAAGCATGGTCTGTTCTGACGTCTTCTTCTTCACATCGTCCCGCTTGTATTTGTCCCAGGGCTTGTCGTATCGGGTCCAGTCGTTTTTCTCGCCAATCCTGTTCAAGAATTCTACGATCTCATCCATTGTCATGGGACCACCGACCATGCAGAAGCCTGCGTTCCGCCAACAGGCGCGGACTTTTGGCCACTTCCGAACGGCAA
Source organism: Candidatus Azophilus sp. (assembly GCA_965200465.1). Taxonomy (GTDB): domain Bacteria; phylum Pseudomonadota; class Gammaproteobacteria; order Pseudomonadales; family Azotimanducaceae; genus Azophilus. Next base: position 2,749,735 of record OZ241358.1, read on the forward strand.
GCGAGAACAACCCAAGCGATGCCAAGTAAGTGCCGAGCGAATCCGCGTTCAGTCCGTTAAGCTGTACGGCGGGCAGGCTGTTCATGAGTGTATTTCCCTGCTTGCGCTGGGGGTCTTGCTAGCCCGCTCGTCGGCGCAGCGCACCAGCGTTTCGAGACAGGCCAGCGCGAACGGCCCAAGATTGCGCGGCTCATCATCCGGCACGGTGCCGTTGACGCCCGGCACCGCACCGGGTTCCCATGCACCGAGCAGATCGGCAACGAGCCCGGTCCAGCCAGGTGCTTCGAAGATGAACTCCAGTCCGTTTTCGGAGAAACAGCCCGAAGCTCCATCAGCCGCGCAAGCAAAGTCCAGCGGCATGTCGTTCCAGGGCAGTAATGATGTGGTCTTCTGTATCCCGCACACGTCCTCACCGGCGTCAGTCCGGGAGGTGAGAACCGTCCGCACCTTACCGTGATGCGCGGCGCAGAGGTAAATCGACAGCGCGGGAAAGTCGCCGCTCTTCCCTCGATAGTAGCTGTGCCACAGCGCCAGCGCCGTTGCCGCCTCGTGGCGAAGGCCGGGACGGAAAGGAACGTTCCACGCACGCGCCATGCCCCGCACGGCACGGATACGTTCGAGGATCGCACGAGACACCTTCGAGTCCGTATGCCACGTGAACCTGATTTGGCCGTCCGCTATTTCTTGTTCCCACGGATCGGCTTGGCCATGCCGCACGCCGTTCGTCCAAAGTATGGCTTCGGCTTCCCGCGCTGCTCCGGATCCATCTGCGACAACCGAGAGCTGGTACGGGGCCTTGGCCCATACGCAGCCCTCTTGTGGCGACGGCCTCGGCAACCCGTTCTGCCACTGGGACAGCGCCTTGCCGATATCGTGTTCCGACGATGCGTGAATGACTGCCGAGCCGACTTTGTCATCCAGATTCATCGCCCGAACGATGCGCACCGCTTCACGCTCGGTGTCTTTCAGATGATCCGTCAACGTGACCCAGACTCCGCTTTCGCTATACCGGTCGTCCTCGAATCTCTCATGTGGTTCTCCCGGCGGCGGGGCATCGTCCAGTTGATCGGCCTTGCTCCCTGTCCAACCCAGTTCATGCGAATATCCCCCGTCATCACGCCGCAGCATCACCAACATGCCGGGACGGATATTCCGAGCGTGAACCGACTCCCACGCCTCGCTCTTGTCGTCCCAGATCCAGGCCCTCCTGTTCTCCAGGAAACCCTGCAATCTGCCGGCGGTCACGGCGCACCCTTCGCTCTGAACAAAAGCCGGCCCGTTCAACGCCTCCGAACGTCGCAACTCGGTATCGGAGCGCCATTCGCGCCAGAAGACCGTAACGTCGGCATTCTCGTCCTGGCTTCGGACGAATGGACTCACGTCGGTGAAGCCTCCGAAGACATCCGGCTCCGTAGAAAAGAGCCCATGCACGTCAATGGCTCTCGGGCACGATTCAGGAGCGGGGGTCAGTGCCTTCTCGACCAATTCTCTGGTTTCGTCTCGTGTGCTCAGCCTTGCCAGGGCTTCTTTCGCGGGCAGGGTGTCGTCGGATTCGTATACCGCAACCAACGTGTCGACGAGTTCGCGTCCACGCCTTACCGCATCGGCTTCATAGGGGCCGATGAACCGTGTGCCCCGTTTCGGCTTCTTCGGCCCTTCCCAGAAACAGGCACGGGCATCTCCGTTCAGGCGTCCATCCCGATTCAGGCGTCCAAGACGCTGAACCATCGACGGCCAAGGGGCAATTTCCGACCACATCCGCCGCGCCGATACGTCTACGCCCGCCTCGATCACTTGCGTTGACACGCAGATGAGTCCTGGGACCAAGGCGGTCCCGTCCACCACGGTGCGTTTGTGTGCTGCTTCGAAAGCCAAAAGTTTGCCTTGATTCTCTTCGCGATCCTTGGCGCGGAAACGCGAGGTCAGAAGGACGACGTCAGAGGCACCAGTGTAGGTGTTTCTGATGGCTGAGTATATCTGTTGCGCGACGGTGACGGTATTGCAGACGACTAGACTAAGACTCGCTTCATCATGTTCATCGGTCACGGCTTCGGCCAGTGCCTCTGTGAATATGGACAACTTGCCGCCGGCAGACTTCCTTGGCGTCGTGGCGGGAGGCTCCCACAGCCTGCACGGGCGACGCGCCTGGAGAATATCGTGTTCCCGGTCGTGTTCTTTCAGGTCTATGCGCATAGGCTTAGGCAGCTTCGCGTTCCTTCGATCAAGGGTCTCAAGAAATGCCGGATGGATCGTCGCACTCATCCACCATGTTGAGCAGGGTTTCAGGCTCTTGAAGCGATCATTCCTCATCCAGTCCAGTTGCGCCGACGTCCAGAGCCCCGGCCCCATCAACTGCACTTCGTCCATGATCCACAGGCAATCGTTGTTGAGTAGCCCGAAATGCATCGGCCAGCGATACCGGCTCATCCCGTACCCGCGGTTCAGGGCTCGGGAGAGAAGCATATCCTGGGTGCCTACCAGTACGGCGTTCCGTTCCGCATGAGTGTCCCATTCGCCGGCATCCTCTCCACCCATGAGCGCGTGAAGGCCGACTTCATCCGAGAGCCCGAGTCTCCTCAACCATTGCTTTGCATTCCGAAGGGTCTGTTCGACGAGTGTTCGCATGGGTAGGCAGTAGACGAGGCGGCGTGGCCAGTCGTCCCGGTGTTTCATGATGCGGTTCCAGAGCCATGCCAGCACTACGGCACTGGTCTTCCCGAAACCGGTGGGAACGTCGATGAGCATTGATTCGCATTTGCTGCTGCCGCTCAGCCATTCGTCGTAGTGACGCTCGCGACGTTCGCCGCAGGCGAGCCGCTTCTGGTACTCATACGGAGGGAACCCCGTTGCCGTCTTGAAAAACTGGTCGAATTTGGTCACTGGTCGTCAGTTGCTGTTTGGGTTCAGTGAGTGCGGATAGTAAGGCAATTTGCGCGAGGTGACAACCTGCCTGTCAACGGCTTTGCCAATCTTGGTTCGCCGATGTAGAGCTATAAGCCACCAATCGCCGTGCCCATTTACTCGCCAATTTGAATGGCTAAGGCGCAATAGCCGGCGTTGGGGTAGATCCTCCGTTTGCCGATCAACGCAGGCACAGCATTGGATTGAGTGAGCAGGAGCAAATCTCTCACAGAGATTTCAGCAATCACCGCTTTCCCTCGCCTCTAGCCAGCCGCCAACATGGGCGTCATGGCCGCGTCCGACTCCGCCAACAAGCTCATTTTCTCCGATGACCGCACGGTGGCCGACCTGCTGCGCGGCTTCGTCGCCGCCCAGTGGCACGGCGAATTGGACTTCAACAGCTTAGCAAAGCGCTCCTCGGAGTTCATCGGCGAGGATCTTGGGCGGCGCATCGGCGACATGGCGTGGACCGTTGAGTTCGCGGCCGGCGAGCCGCTTGGGGATGGCGGGCGTCCCTACTTGGCCGTGCTCCTGGAGTTCCAATCCCAAGTGGATTGGGACATGGCTTGGCGGGTCTCGGAGTACGCCCATCTGCTGCATCGGGAGTTGCAGCGCAGTGGTGCCTACCAGTGCGAAGGAAGGATGCCGCCGGTCCCGCCAGTGGTGGTTTACAACGGGGAGCACCCTTGGCCGCATTCGGCGGAGCGGCCGGCGCAATTCATCAGAGCCCTAGGGAACGGTATGCTGCCTCGCAGCCTGTTGGGGCGGGCTTACACGGTGCTTGACGAATCGGCTTGGGCGGGGGACGATGGCGACCTGTTCGGCAGCCGTTTGCCAAGCGGCAACCGGGTGACGACGCTGGTCGGCTTGGACGGAGGGCCGGGACCCGAGTTAGTCGGGCGGTTGGCGGCGGCGTTTGAGCAGTATGGCGGCGGTGACGAGGCCGGTCTGCGGGAGGGCTTCTACGCCCGTGTGGAGGACCGGCTGCGGGGCTACGGCGGCTTGGGCCTGCCGCCGCTGGCGGAGTTGGAGCGGGCCTTGGCGGAAAGACGAGGAGGCGAGATGACGACATTGCTGGACGCAAGGATACGGGATTGGCGGGACGAATTGGTTGCGCAGGGCATTGCGGAGGGTCAGGCACGAGGCGTTGAGCGAGGCATTGAGCAGGGTCGCGCCGACGAGCGGGCGCTACTGTGCCGCTTGGCGGGGCGGCGGTTCGGCGCGGAGACGGCGCAGCGATTGGCGGGCTTGCTGGAGGGCCTGAAGGCGGCGGACGAGTTGGCTGTGGTGGGCGACTGGATTGTGGACTGCGAAACAGGCGCCGACCTGCTGGCCAAGGTTCGCGCCCGGTAACGCCTCAAGATGGGCAACGCCTTTGCGCAGATATGAATTCGGCCTTGCAGGCGCCTGACCCGCAGCTTAAGGTGAAGCATCGGGCGCGGCCTCCGGCTCTGACCGCTTCGCCGCTAGCTGCTTGGCCTTGGATTTGGGGGTCGGCCGCTAAAGACGGCTCTAGCGGCACCCTTCGGTAATCCCTTATGTCCCCGTTCGCTAGGCCGTAGTTTCATGCGCCTGTGTGCGCGTGGCTCTCAGGCAATGGCGGCAGACCACATTCCGCAACTGGCCGCGGCGGGGCTTTCAGCCGCCGCGTTGGTGTTGTGCGCGGCTGGCTACGCGCTCCTTCTAGCCCTTGGTCGCGCGCGCGGCCTCGCCGTTCTCCGCCGCGCCGCGTTGCTTGCGTATGCCGGCGTGGTGCTGGCGGCGGTGGCGCTGTGCTGGGCGCTGCGGCTGCAAGGGTTGTGGTTGGTGCTCGTCGCCGTTGTGCTGGTGGGCTACTTCGTCGCCCCGCGCGCCGTATGGCGGCTGTCCGTCGCCACGCATCAAGAGGAAGGCGCGGATGAGTAGTGTGCCCTGGTGGGCTGCCGAAGACTTCTGGCGCAAGTGCGCCATCTTCGTCACCGCCTTCATGGCGCTGGTGCTCATCCTGCTCACCTTCCACTCGCTGGCGGCCATTCAGAGCGGCGCTGGCCGGGTGCCGGCGTACTCCGTCGTCAACCACCGCATCGACTACCGGATGGACGCTGAACGCGGCTACCAAGTGCCCGTGGTCGGCGACGAAGCGCCGCTGTTCGGGCGCAAGCTCAGCGAAGCCGAGGCCGAGGAACTGGTCGATCTGGGCAAGCTCACGGTGCAGGCGAAGAACTGCATGAACTGCCACACGCTGCTCGGCAACGGCGCCTACTATGCGCCGGATCTCACAAAGTCTTGGCTGGATCCGGGCTGGGGCAACGAACAGGCGCGCGAGCTGTTGATGACGCTGTTCCTCAAGGACCCGGTCGCCAACGCGCGCACCTTCGGCACTGGGCGGCGCATGCCGAACATGGAGCTCACGGACGAGGAAGTGCGCGGCGTCATCGCCTTTCTGAAGTGGATGTCCGCCGTTGACACGAACGGCTTTCCACGCGGCTTCAAGCCGCTGCCGCAAGGGGGCGCCTAATGGCCGAAGCCACGGCCGATGTTCGCATGGGCGAGGTTGGCGTCTCGGCGGTCGCTGCCGAAGCAACGCCGTTGAGCGCGGCGCAGCAGCTCGCGCTCAAGTACTTCCTGGTCGCCATGGTGCTGTTTCTGGCGCAGATGGTGTTCGGCCTGCTCGCCGGCCTGCAGTTCCTCATGCCGGACTTCCTGCACGGCGTGCTGGACTTCAACGTCAACCGCATGGTGCACATCAACGCCATGATCGTCTGGATGCTGTACGGCTTCATCGGCGCCATCTACTGGTTGGTGGAGGACGAAGCCGGCGTACCGCTGGTGGGCATCCGCTTGGCGCAGGCCACGTTTTGGGTGCTCACAAGCGCCGTTGCGGCCGTTGTCGTGGTGTTCCTGGTCGTGCAGACCGGGCCGGGCGAGATGCGCAGCATCTGGCTCATCAACGAAGGGCGCGAGTACATCGAGGCGCCCCGCTGGGCGGACATCGGCATCGTCCTGTGCATGGCGGCGTTCTTCTACAACGTCGCCGCCACCTTTATGAAGGGACGCTGGAGCGGCATCTCCGGCACGCTGGTGCTGGACCTCATCGCGCTGGCCGGGCTGTACTTCGCCGGCATGTTCTACACCACCAACCTCTCCGTGGATCAGTATTGGTGGTGGTGGGTGGTCCACCTGTGGGTGGAGGCCACCTGGGAGGTGCTGGTGGGCTGCATCATGGCCTGGGGCCTGATGAAGACCTTGGGCGTGCGCCGCAAGATCGTCACCACTTGGCTGTACATCGAGGTGGCGCTGATGTTCGGCTCCGGCATCCTCGGCCTTGGCCACCACTACTTCTGGATCGGCACGCCGGAGTACTGGCTGGGCATCGGCGGCTTCTTCTCCGCCCTAGAACCCATCCCGCTGGTGGCGATGGTGGTGCATGCCGTTTACGACGCCGGCCGCCACGGCTTCCAGAGCAACAACCACCCGGCCCTGGCTTGGCTGATCGCCCACGCCTTCGGCAACTTCTTGGGCGCCGGCGTGTGGGGCTTCATCCAAACCCTGCCGCAGATCAACATCTACACCCACGGCACCCAGTGGTCGGCCTCCCACGGCCACTTGGCCTTCTTCGGCGCCTACGCCACCATCGTGGTCGCCTTCGTCTATCTGGCCTTGCAGCGCTGGCGTGGCGACGTGTGGATGTCCAGCGGCTTGGCCGACCGCGGCTGGAAGTGGAAGTGGGCGCTCGCTCTGCTGAACGTCGGGGCACTGGGCATGACCGTCGCGCTCCTGATCGCCGGCTACGAGCAGTCGTTCACCGAACGCGCCATCGGCGGCTCCACCTGGCAGGCGTACTTCAACGGGCAGACGACGATGTGGTTCGTGCAGGCCATGTACTGGCGCATGATCTTCGGCGTACTGATGACCGTTGGCCTGCTCCTGTTGCTGTGGGACTTCCTCACCATCGGCCGCGGCGAGACGCGCCCGGCGAAACTGGTGGCCGGCGACCCGGACGCTCCATGAAGGCGTGGAACGGCTGGACATTGCCCGCGCTCGTACTTGGCGCGGCGCTGTTGGCATGGCCCCCCGCAGCCATCGCGGCCGGCGATGCCCAAGCCGGCGCCGCCAAGGCGGCCCTGTGTACTGCCTGCCACGGCCAGAACGGCATCAGCAGCAATCCGCTGTGGCCAAGTCTGGCCGGACAGCAAGAGTCCTACCTGTCCAAGCAGATCGCCGCATTCCGCGACGGCGAACGCACGGACGTGTCGATGCAGCCGTTCGTCGCCAACCTAACGGACCAGGACATCGAGGATCTGGCGGCGCATTACGCATCCCTCTCGCCCTGCCCTTGAGCGGCGGCTCTCAAAGCGTCGGCCCAATGGCCGGTTGACGCGGATGCAGGCCGCCAATACGCTACGATGGTTGAGGGTCCCCCAAGCCTAGGAGCGAAAGCTGGGCGGCAGGCCACCTTTTCGAGAGACGATCATGGACAGCGTATTCATCTACTGGGACAACTCCAACATCTTCATTGGTGCGCAATACGTGGCTATGGAGCGGGAAGGCCAGGGTGCCCGCTCGTGCGTGCGCATCCACTTCGGCCATTTGCTGGAGCTCGCACGGGCAGGGCGGACCATCGAGCATGCGACCGCAGTCGGCTCGGTGCCGCCGGAGCTCCGACACGTCTGGAATCGCTTGGAAAACGAAGGCGTCACCGTGCAGTTATTCGAACGCGGCTCGTTGCATGGTCGGGAGCAAGGCGTCGACCAGGCCCTGCAAACGGCAATGCTCCGCGATGGGTTTGACTACAACGGCAACCCCGGAACCGCAGTCATGCTCACCGGCGATGGCGCCGGATTCGACGACGGCGTTGGCTTCCATGCGGACCTGGAGCGGATGAGGCAGCGCGGTTGGCGCGTCGAAGTGCTATCGTGGCGGCATGGCTGCAACCGGCGGATGCGCGAGTGGGCGGAGACCAACGGCACGTTCGTCACCTTGGACGACTTCTACGAGAGCGTCACCTTTCTTGAAGTGCCTGCCGCTGGTCAACCGGCGGCAGAGCCACGCCACGCCGTTCCCGTCGACTTGCACAGGCGCAACTAAACCCAGCCGTGTCTCGGCGCCAAGTTTCTGCTTGAGCACCTCCGCGAACATCGTGCTGCGGTGCGGTCCAGCGTGTGTGAACTGCTCAAGGAAAAGAGGCAAAATGAATGCACCAACAACTCAGCATCCGCATTCTGCTTGCCTAGGAACTCGTTGAGCTCGAAGGTTTCCACGTCAACCTCGAACATCGCCACGGGTCGTTGCCACGCTGCACTAGGTAGAAGTCCAACTCGCGCCGGCGCAGCTAGTCATGCAGGCCGCCGCCATTGTTCTTGGCGCAGTTGTCAAGCCTGCGGCCGGCCTTGGCAAGCCGCTCGACTGCGTGCAGTCGTTCATGGAACGCGCCATCGGTCCGCCCCTTGGAGCGCCGATTCCGGCGCGTGTTCCAACACATAGGCGGTCAGTGAAGGAATGCCGACGCTCCAGAGCACGGGGGGCAGCTGATTCGGGGGAAGCCACATGTAGCTGAGGCGGTTCAATCCCTCGCAAGCGGCGAACCGATCGGCAGCATCTTCAATGCCAGCGGCTAAGAGGGCGCTGTCGATATCCTGGTTGGAGGCCGTGGCGTCCATGGCGCCCTGGAAGAGAGGCGAAGCCGTGGGCAAGCCGATAAAGACCAAAGGCGGCTATGCGAACGTCCTAGTGCGTTGGCGGGGGTATGAACATCAATTGCCCATGCACCGCGTGGTTATGAGCGAGGAAATGGGAAGGCCGCTACGCACGTTTGAGTTAGTCCACCACAAAAACGGCATCCGTTGGGATAACAGGCCAGACAACCTAGAGCTTTGCGCCCATTTTCAGCCCCCAGGCCAAAGGGCGGCAGACTTGCTTGCCCATGCCGAAGCGCTAATCAAGCTGTACCGATGGGAAATAGGCTAGCCTGCTCGCTAGAAAGCCGGAATCCACCCTTAGGCATTGCCAAGCCGTGAATCTTCGCCGTGTGGCCACACAGGGCGCAGAATCGCCATGTTTGGCTAGGCAATGGCGGACAAAGGTACTGTCCGCGAACAAGCCGTTCCGTTAAGCGCAGAGCGGTACGCTTTTTTTCTGACAGGAATTATAACGCGCCGTTATAATTACGGCTTCGGTTGGCGCATTGGCGCATGGGCTAGACCACTATGCGCATCCGGTTGTCACACTGGCGAAGAGGCGGCTTGCCGGGCTTCCCAGGCTTCGGCCAAGGTTTCCCACGGGGATTTTCCTTCGGGGGCATTCCACAGGATGGGTTCGCCCGACCGGCAGCTTGAAGACTTCACCGCAACGATGGTGTTGTTGTACACCTTTCGGGCAAACACCGTGTCACTTTCATTTTGGACGTTTGCGCTTGCTTCGCGGAGCCTGTGTCCGCAAAGAACGCGGAAATCCGCATCTTCCTTGACTTCTATTATCCGTTCGCGATCCTCTTTTGGAAGAGTATGCCAAGCCTTGTTGATGTGGCCTTCGCCAAGCACCTTGAAGGTTGTGTGGGGATAGCGTTGAAGTAGATGCACCAGCCCCTCCCGGCAGCTATCATATCTTGGGTCCATTTCATATTGAGTGCGGAGATGCTCCGGCGTTTGTCGATCCACCAAAAAGTTGAAGTAAGACGTTTGATGAGGATGCAAGAGAACCATATCCACGGCCGTTGTCGCCATGCCCATGCCCACTAGGAAATAGCCTCCCGCCTTCCAAGGGCCGGGGAGTTTATGCGTGATCCAATGCAAGCCTGTCAAGGCTAGCATGAGCATAGGGGCGTAGAGAAAGTACAGATGCCGCCAATTGTCGTACATCATTGCATTTATAAGGATAACCGCAGCGATGGGCATTGTTGAGCAGGCAACCAATAAAACACCGAAGCGGAGATCAGTATTTTGCAACGCTCGCAGAGGTCGGATTAAGCTGTGTGCGCAAGTCACGGCGGCGCCGACGGCCATTAGCAGCAAGGTTGCCGGTGGCGTGGTTATGGCTATCCAAGTGGGGACGTAGTGCGGCGGCACTTGGATAGCCATAACCATGTCGCCTTGGAACATTTGGGAGAAATTGTATGCGGGGTGACGGGGGAGTGTTTGCAATAGGGACGTGAACGGGGCGAGCGGGTCTATCCAAGTGTAGGGGGAAACGGCGTAATAAACGCATACGCTGGACGCTATGAAAACGCAGACAGTGGCCGCTACATGAGCCATCCCCTTACCATCGCGCCTTGACGCGGGCAGCAGATCCAGCGCCCGCATTGCCAGGATCGCAGGGAAAAGCATGATCCCCATAACTCGAAGGTTGACCAGAATGCCAACGCCTACGCCGAGAATTAGGAACGCTCCCAAGGTGTCTTTCTTGAAACCCCTGTGGGTCAAGTAGAGGCAGATCATGAACATGCTGACAAAGGGCGTGTCTTTGCTGTTGGAAAACGAAATAACGTATAGCCGCGGAAACAGCAAAAACAGCAGCAGGGCCATGAACGCCAGCAGGCGATTGTTGAACAGGCGGTAAGTCAGCAGCGAACAACATAGGGCGGCAGCCAAAAAGAGCAAGTGCGTCACTAGATGGCGGCTAAGAATGATATCGCGTGAATGATCCGAGCCATAAGCGTATTCGGCCAACAGAAGCAGAAACTCGAAGGTCATGCCGTAGAATCGTAGAACCCCTTCCGGGAGTGAATGTGTTTCAGGCGCGACCATGAAATAAAGGTTTTGGAAGGCAAGCATTCTCTGCCCGCCCGCATCAGCATCCGCGCCGTAGTCGTCCATGATTGCAACGCCAACCACTAGGGCGGCGGCGCATCCCAATAATGCTTGAACCGAACAAGGTAGGCTGACCTTATTCAGCAAGACAGTTCTCCTATCTGGATGGCGGGCCGCCTTGGTAATGCTCAATCACAGTCTGGACACACGCGCCGAGGCGCAATGACAAGCCCGCAGCATCCGGTATTGGGACACGCCGACCATGCGCCTTGGCGCAACGCCTCGGCGACGCGCCGGCATCTAGCCGTGTAGCCATCTTCGGTTCCGCCCGCGGCCGCCCTGTCAATCGGCATGGCCACGTCGCGTAGCAGGTTGTCTGCCGCCGCCATTGCGTTGCCATGTGCCCTACGCAGTGCTATGCGGGCTACTTCAACATCCGCACTGATTCGGCCACGTCCGCCGCGGCGCAAGGCATTGGCGGATTGACCGCTTCCCCGTAGCGCATGGCGCATCCTGCCGCGTGTTTGGTGGGTTGTCAATACAATGTACAACAATCTGTAAATTTTTTCGCACCCTGTTTTGGTGAAAGTACCCACAAAGCAACCTAAAATCGGGCAAAATGGCTACAGCCCGCATGTTTACTGGCTTTGAGTTAGTTCGCCCCGTCCGCCTGCGGGCCGAGTGAGCTTTATCTGGGGATTGGGGAAGAACTTTCATCGCTGGCCACGCAACGCACGGATGTGCGCACCTTTGAGTACACACGCACGTTTGCTGCGCAGCGGTGCAGCGGGCTGGCGAGACGATCAACGCGCCTCGGGTGATCGGACGAAAGTTCGCCGCCACACGCTTGGCGTGGGAAGTGTTAATGTGGGCAAAACCGTCCTGAGGCAACTGTTTGGGCAAGCAACAGCGCTCCGCCGCCAGCGAGGTGCGGGCGATCATGGATTCGGCGGTGGATGCCATCGTCACGGCGGACGAGCGAGGTGTGATCCGCTCCTTCAACCCCGCCGCCGAGCGATTGTTCGGCTTCTCAAGGCAAGAGGCGACTGGCCAGCCGATCAGCTTGCTGATGCCGGAGCCCGACCGATCTCGCCACCAGCAGTACATCGAGCGCTATCTGGCAACTCGGGACGCCCACATCATCGGCATCGGGCGCGAAGTGGAGGCGCAGCGCAAGGATGGTTCCCGGGTGCCGGTCCATCTGGCGGTGAGCGAGTTCCAAGTGGATGGTGAGCGGCGCTTCGCCGGCGTTCTCCACGACATCTCCGCAGACCTTGAAGTGCGCGAACTGCGCGAACGGCTGGCGCAGGCACAGGGGGTGAGCGCCCTCGCGGAAACAACCGCCACTCTGGCCCACGAGCTCAACCAGCCGCTTGCCGCCATCGCCACCTACGCGCAAGCCGCCCGCCTTCAGGCGACTGGCGACGATGCGGAGAAACTGCTCGCCACGCTGGACAAAGTAGTGGAGCAGTCGCTGCGCGCGGGGAGCGTGGTCAAGCGCGTTCAGCGTTTGGTGAAGAGCTTCGCCAGCGACTCGGAAGGCTTCCAAGAGGCCGACATCCATGCGCTGCTGACCGGCGTCGTGGCGCTGGCCCAAACGGACGCCCGACGCCAAGGGGTCCGCTTGGTGTTCGAGCGCGGCGCAGCCCTGCCTGCCGTCCGCTGCGACCCGGTGCAGATTCAGCAGGTGGTACTCAATCTGCTTCGCAACGCCACCGATGCCGTTGCCGCAGTCGGCTGCTCATACGGGGATGTGGTTCGCATCCACGCTTGCGCCGCCGACGGGGCCGTGCGCGTCTGCGTCGAGGACAGCGGCGGTGGCGTGGCGGCGGAGTTGGGGGAGACGGTGTTCGAGCCGTTCCACACCAACAAGCCGGATGGCATGGGCCTAGGCCTCGCCATCTGCGGCACCATCATCGCCAAGCACGGCGGCAGCCTAGGCTTCCGCAACAACGCGCCGCGCCCGGGCGCCACCTTCCATTTCAGCCTGCCCGTGATGGACGGCGTGCCCGATGACGCATGAAGACCCGCCAACCGTTTTCGTGGTAGATGACGACGCCGCGCTGCGGGATGCGCTGGCCACGCTGCTTCAGGCCGAAGGCTGGGCTTGCGAGACTTGCCCGGACGCCTCGGCGTTTTTCGCCCGGCTCGCCGATTGGCCGCCGGCCGCCTGCGGCTGCGTCGTGTTGGATGTGCGCATGCCCGGCGCGAGCGGATTCGATGTGCAGGAGCAGCTCAACGCCCGCCGCATCGACCTGCCCGTTGTCTTCATAACAGGCTACGGCGATGTGCCCGCCGCGGTGCGCGCCATGAAGGGCGGCGCCGTCGATTTCCTCACCAAGCCGTTCGATGTTCAAGCACTGGTGCAACGCATCCGCGCCGCCCTGCATGAAAGCGCCGACCGGCGGGCGGCACGGTGCGAACTGGAGGCGATTCGCAGCCGTGTGGCAACTCTGTCACCGCGCGAGCGTCAAGTGTTCGAGCGCGTCGCCGCCGGCCAAGCCAACAAGAGCGTGGCGCTCGACTTAGGCATCAGCGAGAGAACGGTGGAAATCCACCGCCGCCATGTGATGCAGAAGATGGCGGTGCGCAACCTCCCCGACTTGGTGCGCTCAAAGTTGGCGCTCGATGCGGCTGCGCCCAAGTTCGGGGCCTGAATGAGCCGTCAATCGAAACTCGGCTGCGGCCGGTCGCGGCGATTCCGCACGGCAAGAAACGCATCGAGCACATCGCCGGCGGCCCGTTAGGAGGCGGCCTGTTTCAGCACATGGGTCATCAGCGACGGGATGCCGGAATGCCAGCGGAACAGCGCTTGCTGGTAGGGCGGCCGCCAGACGTAGCCCAAGCGATTGAGCGCTTCCCGCTTGGCGTACCGTTCGCCGGCGTCGTTGATGCCGGATGCCGCTGCCACAGCGCGGTGCCCCAAAGCTGAATGAAGTACGGATAGCGCTGGCTTTGCGCCGCCACATGGGCGAGCGCGTTGGCGTCGATGTCCACGCCATGCGCATTCAGGGGCTCGACGAGGGCTTGCTTGGCGGCCTTTTCGCTAGGCCGTTCAATGCCGAGCCCGCCTTCGCCCAGGCGCGACCAGAACGAGGCGTTCATGACGTCCAAGTGCGTCGGGCGATTCCACATCGTGCACATCAGCGAATGTACCGCGACGCATCGAGCCGCCGGCTATGCCCACCCGGCCTACTTGCGCTTAACGCCGCGGTCCAAGAAACCGATCTCCGTCGTAATGAACCAAGTGGTCTGGCTGGTCAGCCATCCATACCTCAGTTTCCCAAGCGATGGCGCTCATGTGCTTGCGGAACTCCGCCGCATCGGGGAAGGCCGTAACGAATACCAACCCAACTCGGGTGTCTTCGACTAGCTTCGTCAGTTCGTTCAAGCGCATTTCGGTGACGGGGCCGTGCGAAGTGACGGCCTCGACGAAAAGCAGCCACTCCCGTTGCTTGTCGTGGAGGATCAGGTCCGGCAGCTTGTCATGTGCAGTGATTACGATGCCCACTTGGGCCAAGCCCTCTTCGTCCATCCAGAGCTCTTTGTCCTCTGTGTCGCCAAGGTACAGCAGGTGCGCACCAGGAACGAAACGGGGGACAAATTCTTCCACCACGGCCTTTTGGACTTCGTTGTGCCTACCCGGCGAGAGCAGAAGTTCGCGCCCTTCCGGTAGCTGCACCAGCACACGATGGCGCGCTTCGTCTCGGCTGCGCCTGCCCAAGTGCCGCGCTCGCTGTTGCCGAAAACGCGCCGAGGCTTCTTCCCAAGCTTCGCTGTCGAAGGCCCTGATCGCACTGAGTGCCGCTGAACTCACTGCATAGTGCGCATTCGGGCTGTTGGTGGGCAAATCCTGTTCGAAGGGGTTGAAATCGGCAATTCCTCCGTCCACGAGTTGATGCAAAACCTAGCGGCGAAATGTCTCCCGGGTGTTTGGCGCATAGTCGGCACCGTGGTGATCGCGCAGAAAGTCCATGACGCCCTTGGTCACGGTGCATCGTGTACGAGTTGCATGCGACCAAGGCGAGTTGGGCCCGAGCCGGCATAGGGCAAGCAATGTGAGCCCGGCCATGCGATTGTGTTGCGGCGGCGCCATGCCCAGTTCCTTGAGAACTTCCTGCGCCTCTTCAACGCTTGCCAAGAGTTGTCTGCCCCTCTGTCTGTGGCGCGGCGATTGCCATGACTGCGTCATCCAATGTCGCCAACGGATCGGCCATGCGTCTCGCTTGGCGGCCCAGAGCGATAATCACGCTTGCAGCAGGCAGAGGCATGGTGCGCAACTCCGTCGCGCTGACTTGGGTGTTGCCGTTGATGCAACGGAAGTAGCTGTCGAGCAGGCGGCTGTTGTAGAGCGCGGCCAGACCCCAGCATTCGTCCTCGGACAGGACGCCCTTGGGGCGGTGGACGTAGTTGAGATGGTTCTCCAAACCGAGAGCCGTGAAGCGAAACCGCTTGGCGACGTATGGCACCGCCGTCAGACGCCGTTTCTCCTCCTTGGCACTGAACCGGCGAATCAGCACATAGTTGCAGTTCTTCAGCAGCAGACGTTCGGCACCGGCGCAAAGGACATACTCTTTCTTGTGTCGTCGCAGCGGCCAAGTGGCCTGCATTGGGCGAACGTGGTTCATCCACAGCAGCGGCGCATGAGTATCCGGCACGTCGCCGCTGGCGCAAACCGCCGATGCGGCGCGGAACGGAACCACCGGCCCAGTGGAGATGGCCAGCCCGAGGTCCTCCAAGGTGCAGGGCCAGCCATCCACCAGCGCCAACACCGCGGCGGCGTCATCCGACAGCGGCACCCGCAGCACTTGGTGCCGGTCGCTCGGATTAAGCACGGTGGCCAGCGGCACTCGGCGGCGCGTCGGGCTATGGATGTCCGCAACGCCTTGGCTGTAAGAGATCACCGCCTCGCCTTGCTGGCCGTCTTGAAGCCAGCCGTCTCGCCGGCGCCCAGCGAGAATGACGTTCTCCTGCAACACGTCGTCGCGGCTGAACGCACTTCGCCGAGAGTTGAACGCGTGGATGACCGTTGGTTCTATGAGGTCGAAGAAGACGGAGCGGAGTTGCCGGAAGGAGGGCCCGGAAGCAAAGCTGCGCGGCACGATTTGCACGAACTCGCCCGACCGACGCAACAACGCCGCGCCCACGGCCATGAACAGGGCGTAGATGTTGGGCTGGCCATGCACGACGCTCGAAACCGCCAAGGCACGAGGATCGTTGCGACCAATCTTGAAGTACGGCGGATTGGCGATGACGGCATCGAAGTTCACACTTGGAGAGTTGGAGGGAAGCAACTCGCCAACAGACTGCAACGCTCCAGCGTGGGCAACCACGAAATCCCTGCTCTCGATTCGCGCCCTCAGGAGAACGCCCCGACGGCGGCACCACTCCGCCAAGTATTCGAGCACCGTTGCCAACGGACCGCACAGCTCGCCGTCGCTTTCGTACGCCACCAGTTCGATGCTGCCCGGCGCACTTTGACGGCTAACGAGCCGCTCGACCACAGCGCAGCACAACACGCCCGCCCCTGCCGCTGGGTCCAGCAGCCGCACCGTAGTGCCGCGGGCCTTGATGAGCGTGGCCATGAAGTCCGCCACCGGCACCGGCGTCAAATAGAGGCCATGCGCTTTCCGATACTGGCTCGACCTCGACGAGATGTACCAAGCGCCAACGCGGTCCGCGAACAGGCAAGGCCGTTCCTGCACGGCGGGCGTAGGGGTTGAAGGCA
This sequence comes from Candidatus Azophilus sp., assembly GCA_965200465.1. Lineage (GTDB taxonomy): Bacteria > Pseudomonadota > Gammaproteobacteria > Pseudomonadales > Azotimanducaceae > Azophilus. Next base: position 2,766,088 of record OZ241358.1, read on the forward strand.
CCTGTTCGCAGGCTTGTACGACTGCGAGGTGGGCTGTCATGCAAATGCCACCTCACACATCGACACTGTCGCCGTGCGGCCAAATTTGTACGGCTCGCTTGTGGAGCCACTTCCCACGCTTCTCAATCGCGTTCTCGTCCCAGACGTCCGGCCCCTTGTTCACGAGTCGCTTGTTCAGGTACAAGACGCTGTAATCTGCCAACGTCTTCTTCTTCCGATCCCAAGGCGCATTCGACAGCGACGAGTTAAGTAAGCCCGTAACGAGCGTCAGATTGCCGATTGTGTGTATCGCACGATCGCGACCATCGATAGCTTCTTCACGATCCGGCAAATCGTCAGGTAGTGGCCAATTGGTGTGCCACGCCTGCGGCATTACATGCTCGATGTGCAGGTTCCGCGGCACCTCGCCACTCTCCGCCTTCTTTCCGCTCCGCAACGCCTCCTCAACACCCTCGAGCACCATCCTAAGTCGTCCCCGCGTCAACCACTGGTAGAGCGGCGCGGTCATGAACCTGTCGTGTAGGGCACTGTCGTCAGGCCACAACGCGGCTTGCGAGGTCTGTTCGTCTAGATGGGCGACGAGGACACGTGCAGGTTGCCTCGTCGAATCTTGCGCCAGCTTCGAAATTAGCGATACAAAGAGCTCTCCGTAGCTTCTGGCACTGAGTCCGCATACGACGCGTCTGACGAGAAAGCTCTCCAACGCTATGAGGCAGCTCTTGAGTTGATTCTTCGGTAGTTTGGCGTCCAAGAGCCATAGCAGCAGCGGCGTAACCACGCCGACACCCATCACGTTGCGCCTGGCGACGAATGTTGCGACGTCCTCTTCCTCGCCTTCCTCGACATTGCGGTATATTTCGCCAAGTGTGCCTAGGTCGGTGGCTATGCTACGAACGACCTCTTTGGTATCGTCGTTGGGTCCTCGCTTGGCTTTGGCGTAATTATCGAATATGCCGAACTCATGGTAGGGTTTAGTTTCCGCTCGGTTGCGGAGCGTCAGCCAGTGATTCAGGTACACGTCGATTCGTGGCCGGCGCTGCAAACCTCTGCCAATTTCACTCGACCACCAGTCGTCTACAAACGGCCATATATCGGATGCTACTGTCGCAGCATCACCATCGTCCTCCGTGACGCTGATCTCCATGTCGTGCAATATTTTATTTTTCACCATGTCTGATTGGAGCAGTGGTGTGCCGCGTGCATTCAGCGTTTCGAATATGATGTGCGGGTCGTCTGAACCTCCCAGGTCGATGACGACGATCTCCAACTTTGTCCTCACCGCTTCATCGAGCGCATTGGCACCCTTGCTCTTTTCAGTCTTCTCGGTAAACTTGTCTAGCCACTGTGAGGCGCGGTCTTTGAAGTAGGTGTGTGCTTGTGCGATTCGCGAGGTTGGTCGGGACTGCTCGTCGCTCATCATGACTTGCTTGAACGCCTCTCGATCGACCACCGTAGGCCATACCTTGAAAGCGTGATTCGAACTGCCGTTGCGATATTCCTTGCCGTTAGCCACCAACGCAGAAAGTCGTTTGGCCGCGTCAGCGTGGCCCCGGCCATCCAAGACCCTATGAATCGCGTCAATAAGTAGTTGAAGCGTAGTAAGCCGCTGCTGACCGTCTACCACGATGCGCTGCTCAATCGTGCCTGCGGCGAACTCCACCTGCTTAAGCACGATCGCGCCCATAAAGTGAGCGTCGGGCACCTCGTCATCCACAAGCGACTGTGCCAGAATCTCGATGTCCTCCCACAGCGGCTCCCACTGTTCATCCTGTGTCCACACATAGCGCCGTTGGAAGGGCGGAATCTCGTAGCGTACAGGCTGTACAAAAAGCCTCTGAGGTCGCTGCAGGTTGGTTTGCACGTTTGCCTATCCCGTAATCACCGTCTCGATTCCTTGCACTATACCATGCGGTCGCTCAGCGATTCTGCGGGTCATTGTGCGCCCGCGTACCGTTCACTTCACCGCATCTCCTTCCGCACATGGGTGCGCGCACCGAAGGGGTCCTCTGCGGCCAACCGGGCGCGGGCGTTCTCGTCGCCCTTGAGGTGCCAGTCGAACCAAGCCAGCGCGTACCAGTCGCGCACGACGTGGGGCAGGTAGGCTTCCTGGCCGTCCTCGTACACCGTCCAGCCAAGTTCGTCGTAGCGTTCGCCGACTGGCGGCTCTGACGCGAAGGCCGCCTCGCCGGTGGCTTTGCGGGTGCGGCCGGGGTCTTGCCCGAAGGGCAGTTCGCCGCGTACAAAGGAGGGCCACGGGAACAGGCGGGCGGCTTCGTTCACCAAGGTGTCGTGGCCGACGTCGCGCACGATCACCAGGAAGCGATCCGAGCGGGCGCGTTGCCAGCCGCTCAGCGCCACCGGCTGCGGATTCGTCATCCGGTCCGGGGCGGCGCGCTCCGCAGCCAGCGGGAACGCCTGCTTGGCATCGCCGCCCGCTTCCCGCACGGCGGTGGTGAAGAGGCCGATGAAGATGCTCTGCACGAAAGCGTCCTCGTCGCCGACCATCAGCAGCAGCGGCTTGCGCACGCCGCCCTCGCTGCCGCCGAGCATCTCCTCGGGCGTCCACTTGAAAGGCGGCGCGTTGTTGAGGCCGAACGCCGCGTCGACCGCCGGCAGGTGGTTGGCGGCCAGCTGCGCCGTCATGGAACCCAGCGAGTGGCCGGCAGCACCGATGTTCTCGGCATCAATGCGGCCGTTGAGCAGGTCGCAAAGATAGCTGTTCGAGGTGGGGCGGGCGGCGCTCGTGGTGCCCATCGACGCCAGCGAGGTGCGGCAGGCGGGCTCGTCCAAGCCCATGCTCAGCACGGTGCGCAGCATCAGCGCCACGTCGCCGAGGCGCTGGCGGAACAGGTTGCGCATCATCGTCGTGGCGCGTTCGACGCCGCCGGGCACGGCCTTGCGCTTGGCAGGGTCGGCCTCGCCATCGAACAGCAGCCGATGGAAGTACGGCACCACCTTCGCTTCGTTGGACAGCTGTTCGTGCGCCGCCGCCACTTCCGACCACTCGCGTTCGTTGCGGAACGGCGAATCCTCGTCGTGGAACACCAGCGGCAGCGTACCGTCGCTGACGAACGTGGGCGCCGCCACGATGTAGCCGTGGGAGGCCAGGAACTCGGCGAAGGTTCCCCACATCGCGTGGTTGCCGCCCAGGCCGTGCGCCACCACGATCACCGGAAACCGGCCCTTCGCCGCGGTGGCGTCCTGCCAAGCGCCTTGCGGCGTCTCTAGGATGTGCCCGCCGATGCTGGAAAGAGCGGCTTGCCGATCGGCCTCTGGCATCGCCGCCAGCGCACCGCCGGGCCGTACTTGGGTGACCTCGGCCGCGGCCATGCCGGCGATGGTGCGGCGCACGGCGATGTGCGGATCGCGAAAGAAGAAATCGTGGTAGCTGGCGCGTCGGCCGCTGGCGGCGGGGAGCGGCCGGCGTTGCTGCTCGCCTGCCTCGGCATCCTCGCGGGGCGGCGCCGGATACCAAAGCTGGAACACCACGGTGCGGCGTTGGCCGCTGGCGTCGATGCGGCGCAGCAGGGCCTGGTAGTCGGCGCTGCCGTAGAAGCCGTTCCACGGATCGAGCCGCGCCATGGCGTCCACCGCGAAGCCGGTCGCTACGCCAACGGCGTATTGGCCGTAGGCGGCATCGGGCGGCAAGGAAGACATCGGCGCCGCATCTTCGGCCGCGCCAGCCGGCAAGGCCGGCCAAAGCAACAGCGCCGAGACGGCCAACATGCGCCTCGCCGCGACGTTCAGCCGCTGTGAGTGGATACGTTTGCAACACATGACGCAACCTCTTTCAGCACATGGATCATCAGCGAGAATGCCAGCATACTAATGGAAACGGGGCTCGACTGCCAAGCGCTAGCTGACTGTGCCACCATTCAGGCCAGATTGTTGGCGACCGGTCGTGCGTCGGACCGTGCGGCGCACTGGTTGGCGGAGAACCCAATGGGCGAGATCGTTGCTTCCATCGAACTGGAAACGCCACCGACCGCGGCATCGTCAGCCAAGGATTGCGCGACGAATCCACTGTCCGCCGCACGACAGTGGAGGACGTGGTGGACACTGGCGCGGTCATGCCCATGCTGCCGGAGAACGTCGGCGGCGGGCTCGGGATCGAGAGGCGGCGTGAGGTCGTGGTCACCTACGCCGGCGAGCGCAAGGAGACCCGCCCGGTCGCAGGGCCGCTGACCATCCGCATCGGCAACCGCTTCATGAATACGGACTGCATCGTCGGGCCGCCCCTCAGCGAACCGCTGATCGGCCAGATCGTCTTGGAAGCGCTGGACCTGGCGGCCGACTGCACCAATCGCACGCTTTCGCCGCGGCCGGAATCTCCGGACAGTCCCCTGCTCAAGCTGAAATAGCAGCGCCAAGTCACCCAAGCCGCGCTTCACGGTGACGTTCAGCCGTTGTGCGCAAACCCAGCCGTCACGCAGCCTGTTTCAGAACATGGGTCATCAGCGACGGAATGCCGGAATGCCAGCGGAACGGCGCTTGCTGGTAGGGCGGCCGCCAGACGTAGCCCAAGCGATTGAGCGCTTCCCGCTTGGCGTACCGTTCGCCGGCGTCGTCGATGCCGGACGCCGCAAGCGCGGCGTCCACGTCCTGGTCAGACGCTGCCGCGTCATCACGCTCAACGAATAGCTGCGCCACCGCGGCTGCCGCCGGCACCAAGCCCTCGGCCTCCAACTCCGCGAACCGCCGCTGGTGGTAGTTCGCCACCTGCGCCGCCACCGTCGGCTGCACGGCCTCGGCGTGTTCCGCCGCAACGGCGGCCGCGCCGGTCGTCAGATGGCGCCGCCACAAAGCGTCGCCCCATAGCTGAACGAAGTACGGATAGCATTGGCTCTGCGTCACCACATACGCGAGTGCGTCGTCGTCGATGTCCACGCCGTGCGCATCCAAGGGCTCGGTGAGGGCCTGTTTGGCAGCTTTCTCGCTGAGACGCCCAATGCCGAGCTCCCCTTCGCCCAAGCGCGACCAGAAGGAAGCGTTCATGCCGTCCAGATGCGTCGGCAGCCCCGGCGTGCCGGCGAGCACGAGCAGAAACGGCGCCTCGGCGACGCGAACCTGCTGGCTGGCATTCAGGAGCGTGGCGCCTATGTCAAGGTCCAGCGTGTGGGCTTCGTCGAGCAGCACTGCCAATGGACGGCGTTGACAGCGCGATGTCAGTGCCTCAGCCAAGTTGCTGCGGCCGCTGTCCGGAGCCCATTCGGCCGAACCGACCGCAGCGATGCCGACCTTCCGCGGCAGCAGCTTCGCAAGCCATCGGCGCGGCGCAAGCGCATCCAACAGCGCCAGTTGATTGGGGAGGGCGCTCGGCGTGAGCCACGCCACATCGACGGCCGGTTCGTTCTGGGCGCAGGCGTGTTGGAACCAACGGAGCAGCACAGTCTTGCCGTTGCCCCGGGGCCCTAAGAGGACGATGTTGTGCGGCGGCGCTGCGTTGTGGCGCAAGTCCGCAAGGCATCGAAACAGCACGGCCTGCTCTGACGCGCGCCCGGTGAGCGCCGGCGGCGCAGCGCCGTCGTCCGCCACGAACACCCGTTGTGCGTCCACCTTCATAATCCATCAGTAATATGAAGCGCGGGAATGGCCGCACGGTCGGCGAGCAAGTCTTCCTCTATGCGAGTCGGTAGCCATCGGTGTATCTGTCTGATGTGGATGATGCAGCACCAACGTCGGCTTGAATCGGCGGGCTAGCTTGTCTAGTTCTTTCCAGCGCGTCCTTCGGGGGCCTTTTGCGTTGGCCCTAGCCCGCCCACTGAAGGCAGTGAGGTCATGGCAGCCAAGGATCAGGGTGCGCTGCTCGGATAGCCAGCAGTGCGATTCCAATGGGAATTATGTAGCAAAATACGCAGCCCTTATCCTGATGCCCATATGATGACAACGAGCCGTGAGAGCTGCAATGTGGACGGATGGCCGGACGCTGACCGCCACTAATGGGGTGACTCCGCCCGCCGCCAATCGTTCGCGGGAGCTTGCGTATTTTGCTACATAATTCCCATTCCAATTGGGTCTCGTGAACGAGCCTGTGCTCCTGTCCGCTTGTTGGATATGACTTGCCGGTCCACCTGCAGGGGAGTCCTGTCGAAAGGTCAATCACGGCCACCAGCTCGGCGTACGTGTCGATGCCCACTGTTCCCTTTGTCTGCCCGGGTGGCACGAGATCAACACCGAGCGTTAGGAATCGCGCTCGTAGGCCCAGCTCGCGCTTCATTTTGGCCGTGACGACCTTGTCAATCGCCTTCTGGGCTTCCGGAATTAGATCCTGGAAGTCGTGGGGACGGGAGTGCCAACCTCGATTGCCGTCGTATTTCCTCGGCATTCGTGCTTGGATGAACCCGCCCGGCGTGATGGCAAACATGCACTGCTTGGAAGGCCACCTCTCATTCTTCAAGGCCTGATTCAGCATCTTCTTTGCCTTGGCAAAATTGATGCACCCCGGCTTTTCCCAAGGACGACCGTTGACAACGATGCGAACTATGGTTTCTGAACGAGCCACTTGTTGCGCTTCCCGACAACACTGTTGGGAAGCACAATAGCATAGATCGCGGCTTGGCACCCAGGACTTGCACGGGATCAACACCTTTTCGTGGTGACGCGCCTGCTGGAGGCAGCCGTTTCCGCCAACGCCGGGATTTTTGGCATCAGCGTGACGGCTGCATGGCCAGCCGTCGTCGTCGGCTTGCTCGCTGCGGTGGCGTTCGACTGTGTGTCTAGACTCACTTACTTATGGCACTGGCCCCCCTGACTGACGAGGGGGGTTGTTCGGGGATGCTATGCTTTAGGAAAGGAAGTGTTGCACTTATGGGTTGAATGCAGGGGTGTTGATTGGACGATTTCGCCGCCAGTTGCTTGGCCTTGGATTTGGAGGTCGGGCGCAAGGACGGCCGCATTCACGCCTTCGCCGCCGTGCGCGAAGGTGCGCCGCCCTTGATCCACCGCAGCAGCGGCTTGGCTTCGGCATTGGCGGATTTGGACGACTTTGCCGAGGGTGCAACCTACGTCTTGGGCCATAATCTGATCGCCTTCGACCTGCCCCACTTGCAAGCGGCAAAACCGGGCCTGCGCTTGCTGCGCCTGCCGCCGATTGACACGCTCCGGCTGAATCCGCTGGCCTTTCCCCGCAATCCCTACCATCACTTGGTGAAGCACTACCAGGACGGGCAGCTCAAGGGCGAGCGGGTGAATGACCCGGAACTGGACGCCCGGCTGTCGCTGCAACTCCTGGCCGAGCAGCGCGAGGCGTTGGGCAAGGCACCGCCGGACCTTTTGGCCGCATGGCATTGGCTGACCACGGCGGCAGGCGCGCAGGAGCAGGCTAGCGGATTGGCCCATCCGTTGGGGCCGTCAGCGCAGCGTTCGACTGCGGAGCAGTTGGACGTGGCGAAAGTGCGCACCGCCGGCTTCAACGCCTTTTTCGCCAGCCTGCGCCAAGCGTCCCGGCCGGCCGTAGCCGAGGCCCGCGAGGCCATCCGCCAAAGGCTGGCGAAGGCGGCATGCCGCCGGCAAAGCCAGGAAGTCCTGGAGCAGTCGGCGCAGCATGGCTGGGCGCTGGCTTACGCCCTAGCTTGGCTGTCGGTGGCTGGCGGCAACTCGGTGATGCCACCTTGGGTGCGGCATCAGTTTCCCGAAGCTGGGCGGTTGGTGCGCCGGTTGCGGGACTTGGCCTGCGCCGACCCCGCCTGCCATTGGTGCCGGGAGCGGCAGGACGCCCGAAAGGAGCTCAAGCGCTGGTTCGGCTTCAACGATTTCCGCCCAGAACCCAAGGACAGCGAAGGCCGGCCCATGCAGCAATCCATTGTGCAGGCGGCCATGGCGGGCGAATCCGTATTGGGCATTCTGCCCACGGGCACCGGCAAGTCCCTGTGCTACCAGCTTCCGGCACTGTCCCGCTACGACAAGACCGGGGCGCTGACGGTGGTGATCTCCCCCTTGGTGGCGCTGATGGCGGATCAGGTGACCGGCATGGAGCGCCAAGGCATCGGTTGCGCCGTCACCGTCAACGGACTGCTGTCCCTGCCGGAGCGCAAGGAGGCGCTGGACCGAGTGCGCCTGGGCGACGCCGGCATCCTCATCATCGCCCCGGAGCAGCTGCGCAGCGTCTCCGTGCGCCAAGCCCTCGCGCAGCGGGAGATCGGCGCATTCGTGCTCGACGAGGCGCACTGCCTGTCCCGCTGGGGCCACGACTTCCGGCCGGACTACCGCTACGTCACCCGCTTCATCCGCGAAAAGGCCGCCGATGCCCCGGTGCTGTGCCTGACCGCCACGGCCAAGCCGGAGGTGCGGGAGGACATCGTCCGCCACTTTCGAGAGCCCTCAGCCGGGGAGCGCGAGGGGGCACCCCTCGCAGGAAAGGATTCAGCCGGGGAGCGCGAGGGGACGCCCCTCGCAGGAAAGGATTCAGCCGGAGAACGCGAGGGGGCGCCCCTCGCAGGAAAGCCCTCCGGCGTTGACTTGAAGGTCTTCGACGGCGGCGCCAACCGCGCCAACCTGAAGTTCGTGGTGGTGCAGACCACGCCCGGCGAAAAGTTCTCTGACATCCACCAAATTTTGGAGGCGGACTTGCCAAAGGAACTGCCGGGCGGCGCCATCGTCTATTGCGCCACGCGACGGCGAAGCGAAGACATCGCCGAATTCTTGAGCCGCAAGGATGTTGCCGCCGAACACTTCCATGCCGGGCTGTCGCCGGAGGTCAAGAAAACCGTCCAGCAGCGGTTCATCGACGGGGAACTGCGGGTGATCGTCGCCACCAACGCCTTCGGCATGGGCATCGACAAGCCGGACGTGCGGCTGGTGATTCACGCCGACATCCCCGGTTCCTTGGAAAACTACCTGCAGGAGGCGGGCCGCGCCGGCCGCGACCGGGCTCCGGCCCGTTGCGTGCTGCTCTACACCGCGGAGGACGTGGAGCGGCAGTTCAGCCTGTCGGCCCGTTCCCGCCTGACGCAGCGGGAGATTCAGGGCATTCTGAAGGCGCTGCGCAATCTGGACCGGAAAAAGCGCCTGGCCGGCGAGGTCGTGGCCACTTCCGGCGAAATCCTAGTCGAGGACGAGGAGGCCGCCTTCGAGCGGGATTCCGCCACCGACGACACCCGGGTGCGAACCGCCATCTCCTGGCTGGAGGAGGCGCAGCTTCTCACCCGCGAGGAGAACCGTGTGCAGGTTTTCCCTTCCTCACTGCGGGTGAACTCCCTTGCCGAGGCTCGCACCAAGCTGGCCAAGCGCGAACCTCGGGAGGGTTACCGCGTCAGTTTGCTGGCCATCGCCAAGGCCCTGATTGAGGCGGATCCAGACGAGGGCATCTCCACGGACGAACTCGTGGGAGTTTCCGGCCTGACCCCGGAAGCCGTGCGCCATGCGATGTTCGATTTGGAGACCTTGGGCATCGCCAGCAACGACACGGCGCTCACCGCTTTTGTCCATGCGGGAGTGCAGCGGGCGTCCCGGAAGCGCTTGGAGGAAGCGGCGGATTTGGAGGTCGCCCTGATTGAAGCGTTGCAGGAAGCGGCCCCGGACATGCAGGAGGGCGACAGGTCCGACCTGCATCTGCGCATCATCACCCAACGCCTCAAGGACGCCGGCCACGCCCAAGCGTTGCCGGAGCGGATATGGCGCATTCTGCGCAGCATTGCCGCGGACGGGCGCGACGAAGGCGACGGCAAGGGCAGCCTGGGATTGCGCCGTCGGGATCTTGAGACGGTGCGGGTGACCCTGCAACGTTCCTGGAAGGACTTGGCGGAGACCGCTTTGCGCCGCCGCGGCGCCGCGCAACGCCTGCTCGAGCATCTGCTTGGCTGCCTGCCGCCCAGTCTCGGGGGCACGGGCACGGACCTGCTGGCTGAAACCACCTTCGGCAAGCTGCGGCAGGCCCTGAAGTCCGACTTGGAGCTGAAGGCCAGGGTCGCCGAATCGGAGAAGCTCGCCAAGCTGCTGGACCGCGCCTTGCTGTGGTTGCACGAGCAGGAGGTCGTGCGCCTCAACAAGGGGCTGGCGGTGTTCCGGCCGGCCATGACCATCCACTTGGGAGATCGCCAGCGGCGCTTTCTGAAGGCGAACTTCATGCCGCTTGACCTCCATTACAAGGACCAAGTGCTGCAAATCCATGTGATGGCGGAGTTTGCGCAGCGCGGCTTAAGCGCCATGGCGGAGGCGCTGCGCTTGGCGATGGACTACTTCAGCTTGAGCCAAAAGGATTTCCTGCGCCGCTGGCTGCCGCGCGGCAACGAAGACTTGGCCCGGGAGACGACGCCGGAGTCCTGGCGCAGCATCGTGGAGAGCTTGAAGAATCCGGCTCAGCAGGAAATCGTCGCCGACGACGAGGAACGCAACGTGCTGGTGCTGGCCGGCCCGGGTTCCGGCAAGACCCGCGTGCTGGTGCATCGCATCGCCTACCTGCTGCGGGTGCGGCGTGAAAATCCGAGGGGCATCATCGCCTTGGCCTACAACCGGCATGCCGCGGTGGAGATTCGCCGCCGTCTTGCGGAACTGGTCGGCGACGACGTGCGGGGCGTTCTCGTCTACACCTGCCACGGCCTCGCTATGCGCCTGGTCGGAGCCAGCTTCGGAAGCCGCGCCAAGCAGCCCGACGACGACGCCTTCAAGGACGTGATGCGCCAAGCGGTCGCCCTGCTGCGCGGCGACGGGCTGCCGCCGGAGGAAGTGGACGAACACCGAACGCGGCTCTTGGCCGGCTTCCGCTGGATACTGGTGGACGAATACCAGGACATCGGCCCGGAGCAATACGAATTGATCTCCGCCTTGGCTGGCCGAACGCTGGCCGAAGAGGACGACAAGCTCAGCCTGTTCGCAGTGGGCGATGACGACCAAAACATCTACGCCTGGGCTGGGGCATCGGTGCGGTTCATCCGCCGTTTCGAGGCGGACTACCAAGCCAAGCCGGTGTTTCTGACGGACAACTACCGCTCCACGGCGCACATCATCGCCGCCGCCAACGCCGCCATCGAACCGGCCGCCGAGCGCATGAAGGCCCAGCACACCATTCGGGTCAATCAAGGCCGAGCCAAGGCCAAGCCCGGCGGGGATTGGGAAACCCTGGACCCAGTGGCGCGGGGGAGGGTGCAAATCCTCATCTCGCCCGATGACCCCATCGCGCAGGCGCAAGCCGCGATGGTTGAGTTGCAGCGCCTCTCCGCATTGACGCCGGATTGGGACTGGTCGGCCTGCGCCGCCATCGCCCGGAAATGGAGATACTTGGAACCCGTGCGGGCTTGGTGCGAACTGAATGACGTGCCCGTGCAGATGGGCAACGAGCAAATTCCCAATTTCTGGCGTCTGCGCGAAACCCAAGCCCTATGCGATTGGCTACGCGGGCGCGCCAACGCCGTCGTGAACGGCGCGGCCCTGCGGCAATGGTTGGCCCGGCAGCGCCCCGGCCCTTGGATCGAACTGTTGCACGAAGCGTTGGAGGAACACGAGTTGGAAACCGGCGGCGCCGAGGCGCCGGCGGAGCACTTCATGGAATGGCTCGCCGAATGGGGCAGGGAGGTGCGCCGCCGCCAGCGCGGACTGCTGCTGGTGACCGCCCACCGCGCCAAGGGCTTGGAGTTCGACCATGTGGTGGTCTTGGACGGTGGCTGGCGCGGCGCCAACCAAGGCGAGGACGCCGACGCCCCGCGCCGCCTCTACTATGTGGCGATGACCCGCGCCCGCAAGACCTTGGCGCTGATGCGCTTTCAGGAGGGGCCGAACGCGCATCGGGATTCTTTTGCGCCCGGTCGCGCAAGGCGGCGAACATCCCGTGCAGCCGATGAACGCATCCATGACCGAGTGGAAGCGCCGCCGCCCCCGCCGTACCTTGCCGAATCGCATCCCTTGCCGGCCGTTCCGCAAAGCAATGCCTCGGTGCTGCGCCGTCAGCCGGCGTCGTTGCCGCCGGGTTCCCCTGCCCTTCGCACCTACTACCGGCGGCTGGCCATGAAGGACATCGATCTTGGCTTTGCCGGACGCAGGAGCGCCGGCGATCCGCTGCACCGCGCCATCGCCGAGCTCGCACCGGGCGACCCGCTGACGCTCCGGGAGGACGGCGATCGCTGGGAGTTGTTCAACCGCGCCGACCAGCGGGTGGGCCGCCTCGCCAAGCGTTTCGTGTACCCGCCCGGCATGCGCTGCCTCTCAGCAACGGTGTTGGCCGTCGTAGCTTGGAGCCGGGACCGCTCCGAACCCCAGTATCAAGACAGCGTCAAGTGCGACTCTTGGGAGGTGGTCGTCCCGGAAGTGCGGTTCGTGGCGGATGATGCGTAGCCCACTCTTTGCGCGGCATCTCCGCCACTAAAATGTCCGTCGGCGCGAAATCACCGCCCTTGAACAGCAGCGGCTCCGTAGTGCCAACCACATCGCCTACCCGGACAGGGCTCGGATGCGCAATTGTTGGCAGATCAGTGCCGCAAGACTGTTCCTGATCTCGCGATGCCGAGGAACAGGGGCTTGTTCTCCGTTGCTTGGATTGACGTATAGGTCGTGCCGGCCGCCGTGCCGCTTCAGACGGCAGCCTTCATCGGCAAGGTGACGAATCAACGCATGGCGCTTCAACCCGCCTCAACCTGCACTTCGGTGGAACGGAATGCGGCAACGGGGAGGGGCGGGGCCTCCTCCACCATGAGTCGATAGGCGTCTTGGATGTTTGTCTTGAGCTCCTCCAGGCTCTCTCCCTGGCTGAACACACTCGGCACCTCGCGGAGCTTCCCGACATACCAGCCGCCGTCAATCCAGAAGTCCAACGTGAAACTGCACTGCAATTTTCTGCTCCGCCACCAGGCAAATCGAAGAGGCGGTTCGCCGACCACCGCCTCGACCTGCTGCGACGATAGACGTTCGAGGCGCCACAGTCAACATGATGTACGGGATCACCACCTTTCGGACTTTTTGAGGGGGGCGCCCCGGTCGCCCGGGGCGCGTGTTCGGGCAGCCTATTGAGTTGAACAAACAGATAGGAGACCGAACATGCGCATGTTGGCTTCGCCGAGCCCTTCGGGGTTCGCACAGGACAGGGCTTTTTACCGCAGAGTTCGGGTGGACCTTGGCGGCCATCCGGAAGCCGCTCGGCGCTTCGAGCTTCCGCAGCGGGTGGAGCGGGCGCGGGGGCATGGATTGACGCTCAAGGCGTCGCTGGCCCTGCTGGGCTTGGCCCGGAGCACCCACCATGACTGGCGCGGGCGCTTCGAGAGGGACGGGATGCGGGGCTTGGCTGAACCGCATGGGCTCGGGCGTTCCCGGCGTACGATCCGTTGCGCCGCCTTGGCCCGCGCCTAGCCAATCCGGTGACGAATCCGCCAGCGCTCGATAGCGGATGCCGCGCTTCCGCCCAGTCTTGGCGACTTGGCGCCCGTCCTCCAGCTCCGAAAGCCAGCGCCGCACAGAGCGCTCGGCGAACCCCGGAGGCAGCAATGCCAGCAGTTCCCGCAGGCTCACCGCTTCGGACTGTGCGCGAAGCTGCTCTAATACGGCCAGTTTTTTGGCCTTATTCATGGATTTCGGCCGCAAAAATACATATACGGCCAAAGGCGTTCGCGGAATTGCTTAGGGACAACGCCATTGAAGCCGTACCGCTGGGCTTGCCCCATCGTTCAGATCGTCATCCGAACGCCCAAGCTGTAGTTGACGCCGGGCTGGTGGCGTTCGTACAACAGGCCGCCTTGGCTCCACTCCACTTTGCTGTTGAGCAGGTTCCTGATCTTCAGCTCCACTTCCAGGTCGCTTTTTAACATTTGGAAGCTGTAGCGGAACAGGAAATCCAGTTCGCCGCTGGCCTCCTCCACGATGTTCGGGGCGTTCTCCGCGCCCACCAGCACGATGCGCCCGCCGGTGTAGTTGTAGGCCAAGGAGCTTTCGACGCCCCGGGCGTAGTCCGCGTAGGTGAGGATCAGGTTGCCCAAAACGTCGGACTGGCCGGTGAGGTCGCGCTCGTTCTCGAACAGCTGGGCGATGCGGCGGGCGCCGGTGACCGGCACGTCCGCCGAGGTCTCCCCGGCACCGAACAGCACCACTGCGGAGCGGATGAATGAGACGTTGGCGTTCAAGGCGAAGTGGTTCCAGGCGTCTCCCCAACCGAACCATTCGGAGAAGGGCAAGTCCTTGCGCAGCTCCAGCTCGATGCCGTCGAGTTCCGCCTTCTCGCCGTTGAACCAAGTGTAGATGTCGTTCTGCGCCTGCACCTTGCCTATTTCGATGGGGTCGTCGAACTTCTTGCGGAAAACGCCGAGGGAGAGGCTGTCCGCCGCGCCGAAGTACCACTCCAAACGGGCGTCCAGGTTTTGCAGGTTGGCCGGCCTCAGGAACACGTTGCCGCGGTAGAGGTTGGAGTCCTCCGGGTTGCGGATGGTGGTGCCGGTGATCTCCAGGAGGCTGGGCCGGTTCACCGTCTCCGAGTAGGCTAGGCGCAACTGCAGGTCGTTGACGAACTCGAAGGTGAGGGAGGCCGCCGGCAGGGTGTCCTTGTACTTCCGCCGCACGTCGTTGCCGGCGCCGGCCTCCGTGTTGCCGCCGTAGGCGTCCGCGAACAGAGTGGTCTGCTCCTGGCGAATGCCCACCGCCGCCCGAATGCGCGAGCTGACTTGCGCATCGACGCCGGCGTACCAAGCGGAAGTTTCCTCCCCGGAGTCCGCAAAGGGAAAGATGCCGCTGGCGTTGGCGGCGCCGGCGGAGAAGTCCCGCACATCCAGGTAGCGCTTGCCCCAATTGTCCAGTCCGAAAAGCTGCTGCGGCGTCATCAGGCCGATGTGGCTGGGGGCAAAGGAGGTCAGGTCGAAACGGAAGAAGCGGGAGCGGCTGGCGCGGGTGCGTTCGTAGTTGGCCCAGCCGGCCTTGAGGGTCGCATCCACTTCGCCGAGCGCCAAGGGGACTTCGGCATCGACGCCGTATTCCTCTATTTCGTCCCGCAGCTTGGAGAAGGTGCGGTCCGGCGCTTGGAACACCTCGCGCAGGTCCCCGGCCGCTTGGCGGCTGGGGGTGACCACCTCCTCAAGCCCCTGGGCGTTCTGCGCGTAGGTGTAGGTGCGGGTGTCCGGCGCATCCCGGGTGGCGGCGCCGTCCACCGCCCGCCACGCAATGCGCATCTGGTCAAAGCCGCCGATGTCGAAGTAATGCTCCCCCTTCAACTGGGTGGAGCGAATGTAGTTCTCCGTCCACTGCAGGCGGTAGCTGACCACTTCGGTGCCGGAGGTGACGTCGTCCTCGCTGGAAAGGCCGCGGAACTGCTGGGTCTCGTCGTCCGTCTGCCGCAGGATCACCTGGGACGCCTGCACGGAGTGGTTTTCGTTGAACTCCAGCCCTAGGTTGAGGAAGCCGCTCCAGTTGATGGTTTGGCGGGTGGTGAACTGCCGGTAGTCAACGGTTTGGGTGCTGCCGCCATCGACTCCGGTGAATTCGTAGCGGCGGAAGTCCTTGTCCCGATTCCCGTAGTCGTTGCTGTACTTGCCGGCCGCCAGCACGCCCAAGGACATGCCGTTGTTGAATTGGCGGCGGTAGCCGCCCTCGGCGTCCCCCATCCAGTTCGGCTTCAGCTTGTCCTTCTCCCGAATGTGCCAGAAATTGTAGAAGCTGGCGCCCAAGCCGGCGCTCTGCGGCCAAGGCGTGGCTTCAAACTCCTCGCTGGACATGGGCTTGATGTTGTTCGGAATGTTGCGGGTGCCGTCGTCAAAGCCCCAGTTGTCCTCGCTGCCGCCGTGGTAGGAAAGGCCATCGCCGCCGGTGGTCTCGGAATTGCCGCCGCCCTGCACCTTCACGGAAACGTAGTTCTCCTCCGGAACGGCCTTGGTGCGGATCAGCACCAGGCCGCCGCTGAAGTCCCCTGGGTAGGAGGGGGAGTAGGTCTTCTGCACCAGCAAGTTGCGGACGATGCTGTTGGGCACGATGTCCAGCGGCACCGTCTTCTGGAAGGGCACTGGCGAGGAGATGCGGGCGCCGTCCAGCAGGGTGGAGGAGTACCTTTCCCCCAAGCCCCGCACATAGACGTACTTGTCGCCCACTAAGCTTAGGCCGGTGACGCGGGAAAGGGCGTCCCCCACGCTGGTGTCCGCCAACAGGGACAGCGCCTCCGTGTCCAGGATGTTGGAGACCTCCGAGGTGGTGCGCTTCTCGTCCGGGATGAATTTGCCTAGGACGATGACCTCCTCCACCAAGGGAGCGGCCGGGGGCGTGAACGCCGCCCCGTCATCCCCCGGCTGGCCGTAGGCGGCTCCGGCCAAGCCGGTCGCCGCCGCCAGAACCGCCGCGAGCCGGGCGATCAGGTTGCTTTTCATTCGCCTTGCCGCCGTCAACAACGTTAACCTGCCAAGCGAGCGCTAGTTGCTGTTGACGCCGACGGTCCAGCCGGCGCCCCAATTGGCGACGTCCGAGCCGATGACGGTGCTGCCGGCGTCGTCGAAGCGGGCCGGCAGGGACACTGGCGTCGGAGCGCTGCCGTCTTGGGTGACGTTGGCGGAACCATCCAGGAACGTCCGCACCGCCGCCAGGTCGTCGCCTTCGGCCACGGTGGCGCAGCCCAAGCCCACCCCGGCGAACTCGATGCGGGTGTTCAGCAGGTTCAGGGACTCGCCCTGCACACGCAGGCACTTGTCGGCGCCGGACACCACGGAGTTGTATAGGTGCAGGCCGGTGCCGCGGCGCAGGCGGATGGCCCGCTCGCCGGGGTTGCCCAGAATGGTCATGTTGGCGATGTAGGGTTCGGAAATCGGCGTGGCCTGCTCGTCGCCCTCGCGGTTGTCCGCCTCAATGCCGTTGTCCCCGACGGAACCGCTCTGCTGAATATGCAGATACTGGATGCCGCCCCGCCAGCCGTCCGTCCAGTCCAGGCTGTCGTCGGCGTTGCCGACCAACACCACATGGGAGGCGTTGACGGTGCCGCCGAAGAACTCCACGCCGTCGTCCAGGTTGTTGTACACCTGAATGTAGTCCACCGTAGTGCCGCTGCCCACGCCTTGAAAGGCGATGCCGTTCAGCTGGTTCTCCGGGTCCACGTTGGCGCCGGCGAATTTGACCACGACGTAGCGCAGGACGCCGCTGTTGTCGTTGGGGTCGTCCCCGCCGAACAGGCCGGAGTTGGCCTCGCCCTCCTTGGTGCATTGGGCGGCGCCGCCGACGGCGCCTTCCGGGCAGTCGTTGATGGGCGCGTTGCCGTTGATGACCAAGCCGCCCCACAATCCTTGGGTGTTCGCCGGGTTGGCGATGTTGCCGGTGACGTCGTCCAACGCAGTCAGGGTGATGGGCGCGTTCCTAGTGCCGTTGGCTTCGATTCGGGAGCCTCGGGAGATGACCAGGAAGTCCTCCGGGTCATCGCCGATGATGGTGGCGCCGGACTCGATGTTCAGTACGCCGGATGCCGCATCTCCGCCCACCGTGACCTTGCCGTCCAGGATGTAGTGGTGGTTGCGGGTCAGGGTGACGGCACCGGTGACGACGCCGGAGAGCTGGCAGGTCTGCCGGTCGCCGATGGCGCTGACCTCCGTGGTGCCCGCCGGGCAGCCGAAGTCCGTGGCCACGTTGGGCATCCCGACGGTCCAGCCCAGGGTCCAGTCCTCGTCGGCGTTCTGCACCGCGCCGATGAAGTTGGTCGCCTCAAACAGGGCGTCGCCGGACAGGTTTGCAGCGCTGACCACCTGGCCGGTGGTGGAGACGTTGCTGCCGCTCAGCAGATTGTTGATGGCGGCCCTGTCGTCGCCCTCCACCACGGTGGAGCAGTCGAAGCTCACGCCGTCAAACTTGATGCCGACGCCCAACTGATTGAGGGAGTCTCCCTGCACCCGCAGGCAGTTCTCGCTGTTCTGCACCACGGAGTTGTAGAGCTCCAAGCTGGTGCCGCGGCGCAGGCGGATGGCCCGCTCGCCGGGATTGCCGGACAGGGTCATGTTGGCGATGCGCGGCAGGGAGCGCGGGACGGCCGTTTCGTCGCCCTCCCGATTGTCCGCCTCAATGCCGTTGTCCCCGGAGTTGTCCGCTTGGTCGATGACCAAGTATTGAATGCCGCCCCGCCAGCCATCCGTCCAGTCCAGGGAGTCGTCGGCGTTGCCGGTCAGCACCATGTGCTTGGCGTTCACCGTGCCGCCGAAGAACTCCACCCCGTCGTCCAGATTGTTGTGGACTTGCACATAGTCCATCACCGTGCCGGCGCCAACGCCTTGGAAGGCGATGCCGTTCAGCTGGTTCTCCGGGTCCACGTTGGCGCCGGCGTACTTGACCACCACATAGTTGAGCCGGCCGCTGGAGTCCTCGGCGTCGTCCCCGCCGAACAGGCCGGAGTTGGCCTCGCCCTCCTTGGTGCATTGCGCGGTGCCGCCGGCGGCCCCTCCCGGACAATCGTTGATCGGCGCGTTGCCGTTGATGACCAAGCCGCCCCACTCGCCGCGGGTGCTGGCGAGATTCGCCTCCCCGGTCAGGTCGGACAAGCTGGTCATGGTGACCGGCGCCGTGCGGGTGCCGTTGGCGACGATCTGGGAGCCTCGGGAAATCACCAGAAAGTCCACGTCGGCACCGCCGTAGATGGTCGTCCCGGCCTGCACGGTCAGCGTGGCGGAAGCCTCGTTGTCGCCGCCGATGACCACCTTGCCCACCAGTTCGTAGAGGTTGTTGCTGGTCAGCAGCAGGTCGCTGGTGATGGCGCCGGTCAGTTGGCAAACCCGCCTGCCGTCCAAGGTGCGGCTGGAGACCGTGGAGCCGTTCGGGCAACCGAAGTCCGGCTGCCTGGGTTGGCTGACGGAGTTGCGGTAGGTCCAACCGGCGGCCCAGTTTTCGGCGCCGAAGGCGCCGATGTGGTCGGTGTTGTCAAAGAAGGCGTCGCTGAGGCTCACCGGCTCAACGCGGTCTCCGTTCTGGGAAACGTTGGTGGCGCCGTCCAAATACGCCTTCACGGTGCCGTCGTCGTCGCGGTCATGGGTCTGGGCGCAGGCGAAGCTGACGCCTTCGATGGTCAAGTCCGCGCCGAGCAGGTCGCGGCTGGTCCCATCGACCCGGATGCAGCGCTCGGCGCCGTCGATGAAGCTGTTGCGCAGCGCCAAGCCGGTGCCGCGGCGGATGCGCAGGGCGCGCTCACCGGGCTTGCCGTGTACGCTCATGTTGGCGATGGTCGGGTTGGAGCGTGGCGTGGCGTCCTCGTTGCCTTCGCGGTTGTCCGCTTCAATGGCGTTGTCCGCGGCGTCGGTCTGCTCAATGTAGAGGTATTGGATGCGCCCGGTCCAGCCGTCCGTCCAGTCCAGGGAGTCGTCGGCGTTGCCGGTCAGCACCATGTGCTTGGCGTTCACCGTGCCGCCGAAGAACTCCACCCCGTCGTCGAGGTTGTTGTGGACCTGAACGTAGTCCACCGTGGTGCCGTCCCCCACCGCTTGGAAGGCGATGCCGTTCAGCTGGTTCTCCGGGTCCACATTGGCGCCGGCGAAGCGCACGCTGACGTAGCGCAGCACGCCGGAGTTGTCGTTGCCGTTGGCGCCGCCGAAGAGCCCGGAGTTGGCCTCCCCCTCCTTGGTGCAGGCGTCCGTGCCGCCGGCGGCGCCTTCCGGGCAGTCGTTGATGGGCGCGTAGCCGTTGATGACCAAGCCGCCCCAAAGCCCCCGGTCATTGTTCTCCACGTTGCCCATCACCTCCTGCTTGGCGGTGAAGACGATGGGCTGTTCGGCGGTGCCGTCCGCCATGAGGGCGCAGCCGCGGTTGATCACCAGGAAGTCCGTGGAGCCGCCGCCGACGATCACCCCGCCGGCGGCCACCCTAAGCTGGCAGTCCGGCAAGCCGCCGCCACTGCTTAAGGATGCGCCGTCCGCCGGGGACACGCGGGCGGCGCCGCCGGAAATCTCGAAGATGTAGTCGTTGCCGAGCACCAAGCCGGTGGGGTCGAGTACGCCCTCGGGCAGCGCCGACACGTCAATGGTGTAGATGGGCTTGCCGCCGAAGCCGGCGTCCGCCGTGGCGCCGGAATCCGCGATGGCGGACGCTAGGCGGGAGGGAATCACCGTGGCCACGGCCATGCCGTCGCCGTCGTCGCCTCCATCTCCCCCGTCACCGTCGTCGTCACCAGCATCTCCATCATCTCCGTCGCCGCCATCCCCGCCGCCTTCATCGCCATCCCCGCCGCCTTCGACCTGCACTTCGATCACTACGGAACCGGGTGAGGCGTTGTCCGATGAGCCGCCGCAAGCGGCCAGCAAGAGCGCAGCAAACCAGAGCGCGGCAATCCGCCGGAAACTTTCCACAGTCATGAATCCTCTTCGGTTTTCAAGGGGTGCGCCATGCGGACCAGCCCTTCCAAGCCCGCACTCGGCGGGCAAGCTACTCACGGCTATTGAAGTATTTGTGACGGTTTGGTGATGAGTTTGTGACAGCGAAAAAATGCTTGCAATCGCTTTTTGGGTTAGGTAAATTCATCCGTAGGAATTAAAAGCCTATGGCAAATCTGCTGCCGTCGCGAGGCGGAGCGATAGGCAAAAAGGAGGCCGCCATGAACATCCAAGCATTCCGCAAACTGATTTTTTTCCTTCCCTTTGTTGCCGCCCTCGGTGCCTGCGCCGCCGGCGGCCAATCCAATCTAGCCACCCACTTCTGGCAGGCTGACGCCGCCAAGACCGAACGGGACTACCAGCGCGACCAAAGCCATTGCTCCAAGGCGCACCAAGTCGAACCCACTGAACCGCTCACCAAGGAGTCGCTCTCCTTCGAGGGCTACCGCAACTGCATGATCGAGCGGGGGTACGTCCTGCGCACCTATTGAAGCTCATCCCCTAGTGCGGGGCAGTTGGGCCTTCGGCGGGAAGCAGTGCGCTGGCTTCTTCCCGCCTAGGGCGCGACGGGCGCAGCAAAGGCGGACACTTCCACTTGTTGCTAACAGCGCCCGAGGCACCTCTTGCAATCCAGCCCCTTAATTAGGCTGAGCCAGGGCCAAAAAACCAGCGGTCGCCAAAGCGAGGTCACCCGGTCCTGCGCCAGACAACTGGAAAGGTCTGGTCGTCTGCGGGCGGTTCACCGGGACGGCAAGCCGCCGCATCGGGCTGGACCGCCCGGTCGGTGCCGGGCCGCGGGTCCCAGATGGCGTCTTGCCCTAGGTAGCGGACCGAAACGGCCACCCGCCGACCGTCGCCGCCAGCGTTGTCCTTGGCGCCATGGATGGCTTCGGCGCTGAAGACGATGGCGTCCCCGGCGTCCATGTCCCAAGACAGAAGGTCGTACTTGTCAGGGTGGGCGTTGATGTCCGGCAAGGCTTCGCCGGCCTCGTTGCCGGCGAGGAACCCGTCGGTGCTGCGGTCGGCATTGAACTGCACCGGGCGGTACATCTTGCCCCAATTGTGCGAACCGCGGACGAATTGCAGCCCGCTTGATTCGGGGCCGCAGGGGGTAAGGGCCACCCAAACGGAGACGATCTGCCGGCCGCGAACCGGCCAATAAGGCCAATCCTGGTGCCAGGGCGTGTCGTCGCTGCCGCCCGCCTCTCGATAGAAGAGGTGGTCGAAATAAAGCCGCGCCCAAGCGCCACCCATGCAGCGCCCAGCAATCTCCGGCAGCGGCGTTTCGGCGCAAAATCGCCGCATCCAGTCATGGGTGGGCCACAGATAGCGCTCGGACAAGGAGTTCGGGCGCCGCACCAGCCATTGATGTTCGCCGCCTTTGAGATGCCGGTCGATCATCCGCAGCATGTTGGCAATCTCCGCCTGGTTGACGGCCTGACGCACGACGACTGCGCCGTTCTCCCGGTAGGCGCGGATGTCTTTGTCGGTGAGCGGCATGTGATTCCCCTTGGCGGCGTTGACGATGGCGTCCACCTGCACTAGCGTGATGTCGCCAGTGCAAATGCCGATTCCAACTTTCACGCAATCACTCTAAAATTCTACGCGGATGCTTGCAACCCAACCAAGGGAATCCAAACAGGACGCTCGCAACTTGCGGCGCCGGCGCAAACGAAACAGCCGGTCGCGGGCGACGAGCGGACGGCGGTGGACTGAAGCCCGATCAACAAGCTTCGCCTTGGCGCCAACAATGCTGGAGGAGAATCCGTGAAAGCCGATCAGATCAATCAAATGTCCGACCCGGATGGCCTGCGCAACCTCATGAAAAACGCCCGGCGTTTGGCCCGCGAAGACGTCTATAAGCTGGCGTTCCAGAGGCTTTGCGCCCTTGAAGGACAAGCTTGCGAAGATCCGTTGGAACGCGATTTCCTGCAGGTGCTTAACGCATATGAGGAACTGCTGTATGAGAAGCATGGCCGTAGGACGCCGGCGGCAAGAACTCGCCAAAAGCTCAAGAACAAGGGCGTTCGTCAGTGCCTTATGGACTGGACGCGCGGAGAGCCAACATCCGGGTTTGAGTTGCTTATGAAAAGAGAGCTGCCGGAGCTCACTGGAGAATACCTAGTGGTCAAACACGCTGATGAATTTTCCGCGGAGCTCGTGGCGGCGGCAAAGCGGCGGCTAGCTTGCGCAATAAGTGATAAGCAAGCCTGAGTGTAAGCAAGCCCCCCATGCTGAAACTTGGCAGGACCTAGTCCCCCAATCCCCGGATAAGAATCGCCCGACCCACCGCCGGCGGCCCTTGGGGGCGCGGGCCCCGGCCCGCAGGAGGGCGGGACGCTGGCGCTCTTAAGAATCAGACCGCCGCAAGTTCCAACCATGCAATCGCCGGGAAAATCCTTGCACGGTGCGCCTTGCAACGCGCTGCAACGATTCCTTAAGCGGGGATTGAGGCACGTTCCACTGCAAGAAGTCCCTTGCGCACATCAGTGTGCTGTCGTTGCTCCGTTGTGCCCGTTGGGCAGGCAAAGGAACCGGAGACGAGCCACGCCACTTGGCGGACGCCTGAGGCGTTCGGCTACAACGCGCGCCCCGGTGCTGTGCTACGACTGCATCGCCCTGCCGCTACGGCACCCGGACGCATGACGCAAGCCCGCCGCGCACCCCGGGCAAGCAACTCATCCCGTGACGTAATTTGTCTTCGGCTCCCCGCACTTCTTTTCGACGTAGGCGCCGAGCACCCACACAAGGTTGTCCACTGCGTTGATATGCCGGTCAGCCGGCGAAACTTTCATACCAAGGAGGGAGAACTGCAACGGCTTGATCAGTCCCTTGCTTTGAGATCCGATCACCTTTCCGAGCTCCTTAGCCCTTTCTTCCGCGTCGGCGGCGCCTTCCCAAAACCAACAGCCCAGCAGTCTTTGAATGTGTCGGTCCGGCTTGAAGGTGCCCCAGTACAGATTTCGCAGAAATTCGCAGGCGAGTACGAAACCCATTCCGGGCACCTTCCAGGTTCTTAGTCCGTCTGGCGGCGACCAGCGTTTGTTGATCTTCTCAAGATCCATGCCCAACACCCCTGCGACCATCGGAACCGCTTCGTCGTCTTTAACTTGCGGCAAGGCCGCCATCTCCCGACGGAGTTCGACAAGGCAGTCGTAGTACGATGGGCTGTCGCCGAGCAATTTAGCCCAGCGCAGTATGGCCTTCGAGTCATTCTTGACGGTTCGGCCAGGTAGGCACTTCTTGATGTCCTCCTCTATTGACCGGTCCGATCGCAGTCTTTCGCGGACGGCGGCAGGGTCGTATCCGAAAAGAATTTCCTTAAGCCGGCGCTCATGCTTCAGGAAAGTGGCCCAATTTCGGTTGTTGCTGCCGATGGCACGTACCGCAGCTCGAAATACACAGCGGTTTTCGATGTGGTCCTCCCAACAGTGGCCCGCCGGGGGAATCTGGCCGATAGTCTTGACCAGCTTGGAAGCCAAGTCTTGTGCGGTGCCGGAGTCTTTGATCTCGAAGTGCTTGCAGATCCGTTTGCGAATCTCGAGCTCCGAGAAGCAACGCTCGATAACTTTGTCCAAATCGATGGTCGGCATGAGTTGCCCCCCCTAGTGCCCATATGTTGGCCGCATCATAGCACGACCTTTCGGCTGCGCTGCTTCTAGGCCGAAGGGCGCTCCGCAAGCGCGAATTCTCCGCCAATCCATTCGTTGGTCCTGCGGCACGGCGCCTTAGACAATCGGCGCATTCAATCCGTAGCGGCACCAACCAGCACCGCCACCACCTGCACCTAGAGCCTGTCTTCCGTGGTCATCACGTCTTCGATCCATTGCAGATATTCGGTGAAGATCGCCTCCATATCCTGCTGACCGCTTTGGCGGCGGGCGCGTTTGAGCGGTTGGGCATGGCTTGCCGGCCAAGGCGGGTGCAATCGGTGCGCGACGGCGTTGGGCTGGAATGGCTAACGGGCTAGCTCTGCATTGTGAGTAGTTGGAGCAAGTTGACACTTACCAAAGCCGAAGCGTACAGTATTTCTGTACTAGATAGCGCTAGCAAGGGAGTTCACGATGCTTCACGAAACAAGCTACACCCAAGCGCGGCAGAACTTGGCGGCGTTGCTGGACCAAGTGACGGAAACCCGCGAGCCTGTGCTCATCCAGCGGCGTGGCCGGGAGGCCGTGGCCCTGATCGCCGCCGACGAACTCGCTGGCTGGTTGGAGACCGCCCACCTGCTGCGATCACCCAAGAACGCGCGCCGGCTTCTCGCCGCCAGCGAGCGCACGGAGGCCGGGTTGGGCGAAGCATTGAGCCCAGAAGACCTGCGGGCGCGGTTCGGTTTGCTGCGACCATGACCACCACCCGCCGAGAGGCGGTGATGGACAGGCAATTCCTTCAGGACTTGGAACATTGGACCAAGACGGATCGTCGCCGGGCACTGCGGACGCTCAGCCTCGTGGAAGCGGTGCTCCGCGACCCGTGGCGCGGGGCGGGAAAGCCAGAGGCTTTGCGTGGACAACTGAGCGGCAAATGGTCTCGACGCATCGATCAAGAACACCGCTTGGTCTATCGAGTGGAGGGCAGCCGAGTGTTCTTCCTTGCGGCGCGCTACCACTACTGAACCGCCTTCGATCCCACCCAGAGGCTTGTTCCGTGGTGCGGTAGTTCAGCCTGAGCTTGCGCGAGCGGCCGCGAATGGCGATGCCGCAGCGCCCGAGCACCACGCGCCAGCGGCCGTAGATGCACATGTCGGCTGCTGTCGAACAGGCCCAGAAGCGCGGTGAAGACAGCGTTGCGCCACCGTTCGGAGGTGGGTGCTAGGTCGCGGTGCTGGTGCTTGAGGCATGAGGTTGCTGCAAGAGTCCTGATGTGCGGCCTGCTCGCCGCGGCCAATCCATCCAACCAAGCGGCTCAGCGCCCCTGACCACCGACCTCGAACAATGACCGCGCAAGCCCAGACTGGCGAATGATGGCTGCCAGAGTGCCCGGTCGCAGTTCTCGGTGGGCAGGCACGGGCACCGTGACGGTATTTCCGTTGATCTGCTTTTGCATCACGATATGGCTGCCCCGTCGTCTCACCTCCGTGAAGCCGTGACGGGAAAGCAATTCGCAAACGCCAGTGCCGGACCAAACGCGCAACTTAGCCAGCCGCGGACACCTCCACCTGCGTTATGTACACCTCTCCATGAAGACGCCGCGAGACTTCCTCGCTACTAGCTGTCTCGAAGAACAACTCCAAGGCTTCCTTCAAATTCTCGCGGGCGAGCACGACGGTTTCGCCTTGACTCGCGATGTCTAGTTGGGGGCAAAGAGCAACATAGCCTTCGCCCTCGCGCTCAATGATGGCTGTGAGTTGCATGTCTTTACCTCCGCTTCTCTCAATCATCTTGATGAAGTCGGCAACCGGGAACCAATTTGGATTATCCGGCAGACGATCGTGACGAACTTCGTACTTTCTATTTTCCCACATCCCGTTTTCTACGTCCTCTCGAAGTTCTGGCCCGTCCAACCCTCCTCTCCTTCCCATCCATGTATAGTCGTCGGCAATGGAAGACTGGTCGAAGAACTTGGCCTCGACGCCGAGCAGCAGGGACCGTTCCATGTAGACGACCAGATCTGGGGTGTCTCGACCGCCAGGGTCGCGAAACCGCTTCTCGGCACCGTCCATGAGCGATTCCTTGAACCCGTACTCGCTAAAGAATTGAACGTTGGTGGTGTTCGGATCAGCCTCCAATGCGATCTCCGGTATCCCGCACAGGGCTAGGAACTTGCCGAAGTGCTTGAACCCGTTGCTGGCCACGATCATGGGGAGCACGGTGCCCGTGTAGTAGCGCTCCTTCCGGTTGATCGGCAGGCGCTCGTCGAACAGACCCGACAGTCCGGAAATTCTCGGCATGTGAACCTCGGCCCACGAACTCGACATCGTTCCCCAACGTGCTGGCCCTCGTCGGCAGCGGGGCAGGACGCTGGGGAGCATTTGTGACCTTTGTATAGTGCGGCCTTGCGCTTGTCAACGGCTTGCTATTTGGAATTTGAACAGCTACCGCTAGGCCACCAACCATTGATGACGCGCCCGGCCACATCGTCCTCTGCCAGATACGCCCGCCAGCCGGCTTGCTCGAACGCCGCCTCCTTCTCGGACTGCTCCCCGTGCAGCACGGCCACGCGTTGCGCTGGCCAGGCGAGTTCAGCCTCTGCCAGCACTTGGCCCTTTCCATCCGTCAGCTCGAATCCCACCTCCGGTGCCAGCAGGTGAGCGGCGGCCCATTGGCGCATGGCGGGGTGGAGTGGCTCGGCGGCGAGTTCCGTGGCCCTGGCCCACTCGTTCGAATCCGGCGGGGCTGCCTCTGCTTGCGGCGCCCTGGCGGAGCCGAACTCCGGGTAGCGGCCGGCCTGCACGCCTTGACGGGTGACCCACCATGCGTTCGGCAGGAATTGCAGCAGGTTGAACAAGCGCAGCGTGCGGTTCCATCAGCCAGCTCGCTACGCCGACGCGCACCAGGTAGCCCGGCTTGCCGCGTACCAGGTCCTGCCGCACACGGGGCTTCTCGCCATCCAACTCCATGCGCCGCAGCGCCTCGACGAAACGCGCTTCGAGTTCGCTCTCCACCAGGGCGTGTACGTCCACCTTGGCCAGCCCTTCCACTTCCTTGAGGTCTTGTGGTCGAGAATCTTCGAGAGCAGCGCCATCGCCAGGCGGCGCGAAGTGTTCTCCATGTCGCGGCTGCGGCGGTAGGCGTACACGCAGCGGTAGCAGCCGTCCTGCTCCGGACTCTGCGGGTTCTGCCCGCACTCACAGTTCGCCAGCGCGTCCAGCGCTTGGCGCAGCACGCCCAGCAGGTTCTCCGGCTTGGCCAGCAAGTCCTTCAAGTAGCCGGTGCCGCCGGGCACGGTGTCGTAGAGGATGAGGTAGCGGCAGCCGTCGCTCTCGCCGGGCAGGGCGTTGTCGCCGGTCATCGCCCGCAAGTGCGGCAGGCATCCGCCGAAGCGCTGGCGCAGGCCGAGTTCCAACGCCGCCACAAAGGAGGCGACATGGCGTTCCGAAGCCATATCCGCAATGGGCAGCAGCAGGCGCAGCGCTTCAGACTCGAACTCGCGGTACAGGTACAGGCACTCGACGATGGCTTCGTCGGCCGGCTTGGAGCGGGCCGGGCAGAACCGCGTGTGCTCCGCCTGCTGGTCGCCTCACTGGTGCGCCGGGAAGTCGAGCTTTCCCGCGGACGGGGCCGATGGAGTAGATTGCCAACCTTAATGGTGCGATGTAATTTCACTTGGCCGTAGCACTTAGAGGCCGTCGTGGCTCTGCTTCCGCAAGAAGCTGTAGGGGCTGCGATGCGCTACAACGCCCTCTGTCCAGCAGCTAGCTCAGCGTCTTGCTAGCAGCTCGCTTAGCATCCTGGCGAGAGCCTTCTGTTCGCGTTCTTCTACCACAGGGTCGGGTACTTGGAAGTACTGGCGGCCCATCCTCTCTCCCCCTCTATTGTTGTACGGCGGCGTCAAGACACTGATCAGCAGCGCCTCCATCACCGTGACTTCGTCCGCAATGCTCATCTGTCCACGCCGCCGCAACCGACCATCATCATCCAACTGGTTTAGCCCGAACCACGAGAACCTGTCCCAAAGGCCCTTTGCCGGGTCATTGTGGGCGGCCTTCAACCTCTGATACAGCCCACCGCTCGTTGAGCGCCCGACATAGTTCACCTGTGGCCACTGATAAAGGACATATACGCCCGTCTGATTGGCAAAGTTCACCGCATCGCCATTCTTGGCTTTACCCAAGAGATTCTGTCCTACGCTCCACGAGACCAAGCTTCGTTCCCAATGGAGACCGAAGCACGGAATGACAAATCTTGGCCTGTCCTCCGCCTGAGTCCTTCCTTGCGGCTCAATGGACGCGGACTGGGGAACCGATCGCCCCTGTTGCCCTACTTGCTTATCGAGCGGCTCGCCGTTCCATTCCTTGTGGATGCGGTAGGTTCCAGGCTCTACTTTCTCCACGACGTTCAGGTAGTTCGTTGTCAGGTCATAGAAGGCACCGGCGATCTGTCCGTCTGTCAACAGCTCCTGCCCACTTGCTTCGAGCCATTCATCGATGTCCCTCTTTTTCAAGGGTCGCTTGACGTGTGCGAGAATTTGGAACACCGCCTCCTTGCCGGTCAACCCCGCAACGTTCGGCGGCTCATCCGGCGTGCGCGTCTGCCTCGACTCGGGGGCTGCTACGATGCGCCAAATGCCCCGTTTGACGTTCTCAACGGTGCCGTCTTGCTTTAGCTGTTGCAGCGCACCATGTACTTGGCCTGCGCGCAGTCCCCATCCTTGAGCTCGCTCGACGATGTCCTTGGACCTCATCGCATCGCCCTCGCGCTCGAGAATCTGGCGCACGGCTTCTTTGCTACTCATGTCATGCCCTTCATGGAACTCGGGCTGAGCTTACACAGTTCATGGCTAGGTCACAATCGCGGGTGGCGTTGCATGTCGTGCGATACGCTTAGCCAAACAAGCGGTTCAGCGCTCGATCACCAGTGGTCTGGAAGCGGCGGGTTCCACGGCCAGGCGGCGGTGGCCGCGATCCTTCATGCGCCGCAGGATTCCGAGCGTCAGCGCCTTAGCGGATTGCGGCAGTAGTTCGCGGAAGGGCTCGAAGTGCTCGCGCAGCCGGCGAGAGGCCGCCTCGAAGCTTGGCCGAACGCGGCCCCATCCACGCCGATGACCACGGTTCGGGTGCGCTCCGTGCGGCCAATGGTGGAGCGGTAGCCGAGTTCGGCGAATGTCTCCCAAGCCAGCCTGTCCGCCACCAAGCGTTCCAGCCTTGCCAGCCCTTCGGCGGCAAGGCGGCCTTGCTCCTGCAACCCCGAAACTCGCCTAGCCACTGGCGGTCCGGCGCGATGAACTCCGGGATGAATCGCTGCGCATCAAAGTTGCCGCCTTCGGCATCGCGCCACCAACGGGCCACCTTCGGCGGCAGGTCGCTTAGGCGATGCCGTCGTGCTCCGTCACCACTTGGGCGACCGCGGTGCGGACGCTGCTCTGCCAAGTGCGGGCGGAGAAGAAGCCGGCGCGGTGGGCGGCGTCCTGCACGTTGTCCGAGAAGGCGATGACCTTCTGGGCGCCGCGGATTCACTGTTCGCCGCTGATTCCGCTTGGCCGCCGGCATCGTCGTTGTGGCGGGAGGCGAAGGTTTGGCCGAGCACCACGCTGAGCAGGCTGGACGCCCGCGCCTCGACGATGATGAGCGCTTCGCTGGCGTTGCAGAAGGGGCAGAGTCGCGGCTGAGGACGGTGCGATTGGCGCTGCTGGTTAAAGACTCCGGGCAGAACGCGGGCACCGGCTCGCCTTCGCCGCAGCTTGTGCAGGCGGCGTTCGCGGCACCATACCCTGCGTGGATGTGGCCGCAGTGGCCACACAGCGCCATGTTCCTGCCCTCTACGCCGGGTGGCGGTTCGCCTTCCGCGGGAAGTAGAAGCGCACGTCCATGTCTCGGGAGAAGAAGCGGTTGTAGAACTTGCGCAGATCCCGCCCGACTTGGAACGCGGCGGCACGCTGCACCGCGCCCCAGCCAGTGAGCGGCACTCCCGGCACTGCACCAATGGCAGATGCAGGGCGGAATCTTCCGGGTTCAAGTCGTCCGAGTGGCGGAGCATCGTTGTGGCGGGCTCGGCGTTGGCTTCGAGTTCGCCGGGCGGGGAATCGGCCTTCGGCGAGGCGTCCGTTGGAGCCGCCACGCGGCACACCATGCGGCGCAGTTCGCGCACCCACAGATGCAGCCCGACGCACAGAAACGGCTTCGCGCCGCCAGCGCCATCGTCTTCCAGCGCCGCGGAGATCAACGCGCACAGGCCGTTCAGCAGGCCAACGGCTTCCCGTTCCGCCTGAACGCCGTCCGTGGAGAGCGGCAGGCTGGTTC
The DNA here is from genome assembly GCA_965200465.1 of Candidatus Azophilus sp. Taxonomy (GTDB): domain Bacteria; phylum Pseudomonadota; class Gammaproteobacteria; order Pseudomonadales; family Azotimanducaceae; genus Azophilus. Next base: position 2,796,205 of record OZ241358.1, read on the forward strand.
TCATTCGCACCGCGACAGCGGGCAGGGGCAGCGGGCTGTCCGCCAGCGTGCGCAGCAGGTTGACGAACATCAGGTGCCCGCGCAGCTTCTCCGCCAGCGCGATGCGCCAGTCCACGGCGTGGAAATCGCCCTCTATCGGCGCGCCGAAGAACAGCTCGTGCTGCGCCTTCAAGTAGCTCTCGGCATCGACGTAGCGGGCGGGATCCACGCACGCGCGTTGCGCAGGCAATTGCCCATGCTGGTTCCGCATCTCGGCATCGACGTAGCGGGCGGGATCCACGCACGCGGCGAGGTTCGGCTGGGGCGCGATGTGGGTTTGGATGATGGCGGTGCCGAGCAGCTCGTCGATGCTCTGGCGTTCTTCGCGCAGGATGGCGTGCTCGTCGAAGGCTTGGCCGAACACGTCCGCCGCGTACTGGCGCAGTCGGCTCTGTTGCGCTCGTCGCCCACCGTGGCGGAGGTGCCGACGCAGATCAGCCCATCGCCCGGCGATTCCTGCCGAGGCACTTGAAGTCGCTCCCGCAGCCGCCGGATCAAGCACGCCAGATCGGTGCCTTGCGGCCCGTCGAAGGTGTGCAGCTCGTCCACCACCAGATAGCGCAGCGTGCTCGGCTGGTTGTGCCGCCAAAAAGGTAAGGGCCTTTGATGAGGTTCTGTTCCTCGGCGAGGAAGTTGTCCAGAACGTGCGCGAGGTGCGGGTTGGAGGGGCCGAAGCCGGTGGCGAGGAAATCCTGCAGAGCGCGGGCGACCTCGTGGGCAACGGCGGAGGGGATCATGGGGCGGTGGTGGCTTCGGCGGCTCGGTGGAGGGTGATGGTGGCACAGATTGGCGTGGCAGGCGGGCGCCGCCGAAACGCCGCGAGTAATCTAGCCGGATTTGTCGCTACGACGGCGCTCACCGGCCTCGGCCAACACGTCCTGAATGACACTGTCGGATAGGTGGAAGTTGCGCTTCCGCAGTTCGTCGAGCAACGGTGCAATCACGTCCACGAAGCCCTTGCGCTTCGCAGTGATCAGCGCGCCGGCGGTGCCAAAGACGCGCACCTGATGCGTCGAAGCGTGGCAACGGGCAACTTTATCGTCCAGCAGGGCCGGTGCGCCCGTCTTGCGCACGTACGTCAACGTTGCGGCTTCGCCTGCGCCCAAGTTCGAGAAGCTCGGATCCGTTTCCACGGCGACAACCTCCGCCCAACCGGCGTCTGTTGCCTCCTTGATCTCTGGTGCGCCCGGTGCGCCCTCTTTGGCCAGCACTTCGTGAAGTACCGTTTCGGCAACTGCGACCTTGCCGAAGATCTGTTGGAGCAGGTCGAACCTGCCGATTTTGGAGAGGCCGATTGCCACGCTGGCGTCTAGAACGGGCTTGGGGTGAGGTCGCCCCGTTACGTCTTCCTTCATGTTCTTCTTTTCTGTTGGTCTGATTGTCCCTCTGTTCGGTCTGACTGTCCGATGGGTGGTGTGATCTCAAGAAAAATCGAAATTCAAGGTGTTGCGTTGCTATCTCCTAGCCATTCATCAAGAGCCTCCATGTCGTCGCGTATGGTGTTTGCTCCCCGTACCACCGGTATGCCTAGTCGAGAGACGTGGTCGATGAACTCTGCCAGCGTTCGCCCGGAGAACTCCGCGGCGCGGCCCAACGACAGGCTCTCGTCCTTGTAGAGCGCCACCGCCAGCGCCAAGCGAACGCCTGGTTCGGCGAGCAGCGAATCGTCGCTGAAGTGTACCAGCAATGCCTCCGGTTGATGGCGATTCAGAACCATGACCGGCTGCTCGCGCGCATCCCGCAGCGCGGCGGACGGGTTGCTCTTCAACTGTCGTACGCTGACCGCTTTCATCCCGATTCATCCAACTGTAGGCGCAAACCGTAGCACGGTGCGTAGGCACATGCAATGGGCAATGGGCATCTCTTTGAGGCTGCTGGTCTCGACGAGCGCTGCACCAGTTGTCCGTCCTCCAGATGCGCGACGATTTCCCCGGTCGGCAGCGGCTTGAGGATCAACAGCATGGCCGAAATCACCGTCCGTGGCGTCAACGAAGATGTGCTCGCCTGCCTTGAGGCATAGGCGAAGACGAACCATCGGTCTCGAAGGCGAAGCTCGCGACACACGCACTGGCTGAACTGCCAATCGCCGCCCCTGTGGGCTTGAAATTCGAACCGCCCGCCCGCACCATGCTTGTATGTATAACCACGACGCTGAACCCCACCCGACGGTGCAGCGATGCTTGACGACGCCATAGCTGGAGAATCCTCCGTCAACCGCGCACCGTTCGTGCTGCATGTGGTGTGGCACCCGCGGTGCTCGGCGGCAACTTGGCAGGCTGCAAAGGCACGATGCCCGGCATCGCCGAAGAAGCGCTGCTCGCCATGAAGGCGAAGCAGCCCGTCTTTCTCGTCGGCGGCTTCGGCGGCTGTGCTAGGGACATAGCCGAGACGCTGGGTGTCGTGGATCCTTGGGCCGGCTCCCGGAGCGCGTGGGCGGGCCGCAAGTTGTTCAGCGGCTACACGGACGGTGACTTGAACAACGGCCTAACGTCGGTAGAGAATCGCCAGCTCGCGGGGACACAGCACGTTGGCCAAGCCATCACCTTGGTTATGATGGGGCTGCAACGATTGCGCCAGAGCGAACAGACGAGACGCTAGGATCTCGCATAGATCAAAGGTAGAGATTAAGCACATGGCGACTGACACCAGAAACGATCCGATTCTCGCGCCGTGCCTGTGGCTGAACGGCCAGGCCGAAGAGGCTGCGGCGTTCTACGTCGAGACCTTCGGCGACGGCCGCCTCCTCGCCAGCGCCCGATTTCCGCGCTCGGTCGACAATCCGGCCGGGCGGCCGCTCGGCAGCGTGATGAGCGTGGATTTCGAGGTGCTTGGACAGCGCTTCACGGCACTGAACGGCGGGCCGCAGTTCGTCGTCAATCCAAGCATCTCGTTCTTCGTCCGTGTGGACTCCCCCACCCAGGCGGAGCGCTTGTTCGCCGCGTTGTCGAGCGGCGGCGAGACCCTGATGCCGCTCAGCGCATACCCTTGGAGCGCTTGCTACGGGTGGGCGGCGGACCGCTTCGGCGTCTCTTGGCAGGTGATGGCCGCTGCTGGCGAGTCGAAACCGGCCATCGCGCCGGCGTTGCTGTTCTGCGGCGAGCAGTTCGGCGCCGCCACGGCGGCGATGGAGCGTCTTTGCGGCGTGTTCCCGAACTCGCATGTGGTCGAGGTGGAACGATTCGCGGCAGACGAAGAAGGCGCAGGCGCAGTCAAGCACGCCCGCTTCGTTCTTTCCGGCCACGGCTTCGCCGCGATGGACAGCCCGCTCGACCATGGCTTCGCCTTCAACGAGGCCGTGTCGCTGCAAGTCCTCTGCAAGGGCCAGGCGGAAGTGGATCGCTACTGGGCCGAGCTCTCCCAAGGCGGCGCACCGGGACAGTGCGGCTGGCTGAAGGACCGCTTCGGCGTCAGTTGGCAAGTCGTGCCGGAAAGATGGCTGCAATGGCTCGGAAGCGATGCCGACGCCGCCGCGCGCGAGCGGGTCTTCGAGGCCATGCTGGAGATGTCGAGGCTCGACGTCGGCGTACTCGAGAGGGCGTTCGCCGGCGCATGAGCTTGATGGCGACGCGCCGTGCGCACCTGTCGAAACATGGCGCAGCGATCGGCAGTGCGGAAACGCACGGCATGCCCGGACCCCCGGCAGTTCGGGCACCGACCAAGGATGGGGAGGTCTTCTGCGTCGTCGGCGACACCGAAGAACGAAAGCTGAGCGAACAGCAGAAGGGGGAAATGGCCAACTACTGGCCAGACTTAAGTTGCACTTGGCCTACATCTCCAAACCTGTCAGGGACAAACTGATGGACTTGGGGCTGGTCGAGACTGAACATTACAGCGGATACCATGTGTACGGCGGCCAAAGGGAGATCAAGGGATACAGAACGGATGGCCCTAAAGCCACCGATGGCAAGGGAGCCGCGATTGAGGGCAAAGCACCAGGATTTGCCGAAGTCCATGTGGCGCACATAACACAACGCGGCGCGGACTTCTTGGGCCGAAAGATGTTGGTGTGTTCGATGTCGATCTTGCGTGCAAAGGGAAACAAGTGGGCGGCTCTCGCGTTTGTGGCTATTTCGGTCGTCTGGCAAGTTGCCGAGGCGGTCTGGTGGCTGGCGGCGCCGCTCTTCACATGACTCGGCGCTACACCAAACATGAAGACGGCTTTAGCTGTATTGCTCGGGCAGTGACTCAGGAGGCAACGCGCGTCAAGGCCTCATTCGCAGACTTTCGGCTTTGGTTTGAAACAGCACTCGTCGCCCGGATTACAGACTCGTCAGACCTTGGGACTACCCGACCATCTACGTAAACCCGCCCTATGGGGCGGACAAGCAGAGGCGCACCGCGATTCGGAACTGGCTGCACCGATGGCGGGCTTCCTCTACGAACCCGGCTTCGTTCCTAGTCGAAAGGCAAGCCCAGCACCAAAGGTGCGCCGATGTCGTGCGCCATGATCTGTTGGAGCACGAAGCCTGCTGCATTCGCGAGAGTGTTTCAGGCATTCGGCGCGGTTGTGGACCTTCGGTCCCTGTAAAGCCTCGTGCGGGATGCTGGGTCCTCTGGTCAAGGTGTGCTGGAGGGATTGGATGGCCAAACCGCGATCGAGTGAGTTGTTGCTCTGTTTTATGTCGACTCCTTGTTCCAGCGTTGGAAAGGCTCGGGGAGCGTGTGCAGCAACGCTTCGGGCTCCATGCCGTATACATCATGGGTCAACTCTAGCTGCCGCAACACGCGCAGCAAATGCCGCAGCCCACCGGGGCTTTGGCTGTAACCGCGCTTCTTGCGCGTTCCTGCGGTGTAGAGGCGCAGCATCACTTGGACGACGCCAGATGAGCTGAATACTTGTCGAGAGCCGAACGTGCGCTGCGAAAGATCGTCCCAGGACGAGATGGGTTGGTTGAGAAGAAAAGCGGGGCTTCAGGGTTTCTAGTGGATTTCAGGCATAATTGATCGGGCTGCCATTTGGTGCGAATGATGGATTTCGGTCATGAGAAAGGACTTTTCCGAGGTCAGGGAATGGCTTGCCTGGGTCATTGGCGTCCCCGCCCCTTGGTCGGTGGCGCAAATCAGCGAACCGGAGGGAAACGCCGACGTGGAGATCACCCTCAAGCACGGAGGCGGGGACTTGCAGTGTCCCAAGTGCGAGCGCGCCGTCAAAAGGCATGACGGCGTGTGGCGCACTTGGCGGGACTTGGACATCCACTTGCGCAAGACCACCATCAAAGCCCTCGTGCCGAGAGTGAAATGCCCTGAGCACGGGGTGCTGACGCTCCCCGTGCCATGGGCGGACCGAAGCAGCCGGTTCACGGCGCACTTCGAGGCGGCGGCCATGGAACTGCTCAAGGAATGCAGCGTCAGCGCCGCCGCCAAGCGGCTTGGCATCACATGGGATCAGGCGGCCGGCGTACAGGAGCGCGCCGTAAGGCGTGGCTTGGAAAGGCGGAACGCCGCCTTTCCAAGGCGCATCGGCGTTGATGAGACGTCATTTCGCAAGCGCCACCGCTACGTCACGGTGGTGAACGACTTGGACACCGGCGCGGTGCTGCATGTGGCGGAGACGCGCTCCAAAGCGGCGCTGGACGGGTTCTTTCAGGGTCTTGGCGATGAGGCTCGCAAAGGCATCGGCATTGTGGCGATGGACATGCACGCGCCGTACATCCTCTCCGCCATGGAGCACACCCGGGCGCAGCTGGCTTTTGACCGCTTTCATGTCGTGCAGCGTCTCGCACGGGCCGTGGATCAGGTCCGGCGAGGTGAGCAGCGCTCATTGGGTGAGGATGCAGCGGAACTGAAAGGGACACGCCATCTGTGGCCGTACGGCGCAGCCAAGCTCAAGGGCGAGCGAAGAGATGCCTTGGACGGTTTGGCGCGTCGTTACAAGCGGCTAGGCAGGGCTTGGAGCATCAAGCAGTGGGCGTCCGACCTATGGACGCCGGCTTCGCATGAAGTGGCGGAGTGCGCTTGGCGCGAGTGGCTGTCCCGCGTCCAGCGGTGCCGCCTGCGCCCGATGGTGCAGGCGGGGCGCATGGTTCGCAAGCACTTGCTTGGGATAGTCAACGCGGTTTGCGAGGGAGTCACGAACGCCCGGGCGGAAAGCGTGAACGCGCGAATTCAGTGGATGAAGCGGCTCGCCAATGGCTATCGCAGCATGGAGCGGTTCATCATGGCGATCATGTTCCACTTAGGCAAATTGGACATGAGGCCACATGCTCAAATCCACTGTACTTCCTGAAGCCCCAGAAAAGCGGCGTTCTCGCCATGCTGTTCGTAGAGCCGCCATGACCCCCAAAGATAGTGACGGTAAGTCTGCTGCTCGGAACGGCCCGCGTTGGACGTGTCTTCACCGGACTCGAAGATTAGCGTCATGTTGTTGGGAGAAAGCGGGGTGGGGGCCGTGCCCTCGAGGTAGTACATGCCGAGCCACGACCACACCCCTGCGTTACTGATGACCCTGCGCCGCACGGGCGTGAGCAAGGCTGACAGGTACTCGCCGGCCTCGCGGCGCGTTCCGAACGTGCGTGGTGCCACCATGATGCCCGCGCTCTCGTCGAACGGGCGGCTGTAATGGTCGCCAGACAACAGCTCATGGGGCGGTGTGCGGTTTGCGTCTGGGTGCTCGCGCAGATGCGCGAGGATCGCTTGCGCTCGCCTTATGCCTGCTGCCGTGAGCCGTCGCAGCAGTGTGCCCGACGGTGCAAACGGGTCCTTCTCGCTCACGCCCGGGTCTCTCGGTATGCGTTCGCCGCATCGAGTGGCTTCTCCGCCATTGCACGCACGACTTGGTCAATCCAATGGCGGGCTTCGCTATCGTCCGCCCGTTCGGCATCCCGCCGCCCGCCCAGATAAGGTGGGTCGGCGTCGGGTAGATATGCTCGTGCGATCCCGAACCAAGGTGCCCATGGGTCGTCATCGTCGTCCGGCGACGCACGATCGATGAGCACCATGCGCGTCAGAATCATGCGGAACACCTCCGGCATGACGAGTGCGCGGAAGGTGGGGTCGCTGCGCACGGTTTCACTGATGCCCTGAATGGTGCTATTGGCCAATAGCACTGGCGTTTCCCCCTCTTCGCCAAAGTCCACGCGCCAGACTTCCTCGCCGAGAGCATCGCTTTCCTCGAGAGGCAGCAGCGAGTTGAGGGGCAGCTCCGGCCGCAGATTGGGGGCGTGACCGAGCAGCCTCCCCGATCCGTCTGCTGCAACTATGAACACGCGGAATCTCGCGCCCGCGGGCACGTCCGTCACACGGCGCTCCCGGTCGGTAGGCGGCGTACGCTGCCCAACCGTGCCAAAGTCCCATCGCTGCGAGGCATTGCTGCGCCAAGCCTCCACACGCACCTGCGCTTCTGCTGGGAAGCCATAGCTCGTCAACTGCAGGTCCAGGTCGAAGATGGGTGCCTCGCCCCGTTTCGCCATGCGCAGACGGAGATCGACGTCGCGCCTGTGGATACGCTTGCGTCCGGTGCGATTGATGCGGCTGATCACGCGGCTTCCTCTTCACTCCCTGACGCTTTTTCCTCTAGCACTTCCACCTTTACGTCGCGCTTGTCAAAACCGGAGACGCGCAAGCGGAAGGCTTGGCTAAGCGCGACGAAACGCAGAGCGTTCGCGCCAGTCACTTCGTACTTGCAGTCGTCGGCCTTAATCGCCAGCCCACCGCCTTCCTCAAGGGAGAAGTCAGGATAGCCCTGCCGGAGACCCGCCTCGAACAGGGTGAAGGGGTTGCCGCGCACAGTGTCGTAGGCGAAACGCACATGCCAGACCGTGCCCGCAAGGTTGGTTTTCTTGCCGCCCGCCGGCTTCACTTCGAAGGCACCCGCTGGTGAATCGATCTGCAGCAGGCTCGGCGAGGGAGGTGGTGTCGAAGGTGGCGGATCCACAACGGTGCCGCGCTTCCCGCTAATCCGCTTGCCGATTTGGGAGGGATCGCCGGGGAACAGGTCGGCGAGCGCGTCCATCTGCCGCACGTGCGGCCGCTCAACAAGGCGCTTCAGCAGATGTGCGGCGGCGCGGCGCACATCCTGTACGCGCTGGTATCCTCCGACCCAGTTGTCCTTGAGCCGCTGCTTGTGCGGATCCCACGACTCGTGCGCCGGGCCCTCTGCGTCACGCAGCATGTGTCCCAACTCGGAACCGTCGTTCACGAGTACGAGCGCCCGAGCCTTCTGCCCCTTGATGTGGTCCATGTGGGGAATGCGCAACGGTCCGCGCATGAAGTAGTCGTGCCCTTTGTCCAACCGATCGTCGCGTTCGAGGTACAGGCGGAAACTAGTCTTAGCGGTACCGCCGCCCTTCCGTGCGTGGACATCTGTCGTCAGCCGGAACGCCAGCCTCTCGCGACGCTCGTAGCGCTCACGAATGGTGTCAAGGTCGGTGCGTTCGGTAAGTGCCTCCGCGACATTCCGAGCTGGAAGCTCAATGTACGCGCTGTCGTTCTGATTAAGCGCCCACCGTGCCAATTCAATGGCGCCGTAGAGCGATTTTGGCGACTCGTCGTCGCGTTCCGACTTCGAGATGCGCTGAACCTCGTCGGTTATGTTGTCGGTGTTGATTGTGCGGTTACCTTCTTCTGGATGGCGAATCTCGACCTCAAGATCACGGCGCACAATCGGCAAAAAGTACTGTGTGAGCACCGCACGTGCGATGGCCGCGGGCTTCAGCTCCTCCCTCGGATAAGGCACGATCACGGAGAGGCCGGGGGAGAGTCCGGGATCTTCCAGCCGTGCGAGATGAAAATCTCTTGCCGCTTCCAATACATAGTCGTCGGAATCGACAGGCCGCGGAAACCACTCTTCATCGGACCGCTCCGAGTCTGCCGCGAAAGAACCGTAGTAGCGGTACTTGTGCTTGCCTAGGTGATGCGTCTTCAGCATCGCCATACCCATTAGGAGCCACTTGTCTTCGCCCTCGCGCAGCGTCATGCCAAGATAAGCGTTGAGGATCGATGCGTCTGGGAACACCCACTTTCCTAGCCCCCACGAACCGGCGTCGTTCTCGCCCTTGGAGGAGATGCCGACGCTGCGGAAGAAACCCCAGAAGTCGTTTCCCCGTTCATGTTCAGAATTGGCGCAAATGTTCCCCTTCAATCCCCTTGTGCCAAAGTCCTCCACAACCAAGTATCTCATCGGCTTTTTGAAGCAGGCGAGCGCGTCGTAGGCGGCACCCTCTTCGTCTTCCTCTGCGCTGCCCGGGGTTGAAGCCATACCGCCTGCGTCCATCACCGCTTGGACATGCGGTTCAAGGCCATGTAGGTAGCGTGATGCCTGATCTGCAGGAAGTGCGTCTCGATCGCCGCTGAACACGAAGCGAACGCGTACGCTCTTGCCGTTGAGCTTGGCGTCAAGCGAGTTTTGGATGGCCTCGCGCACAAGGCGGCCTGGTAGGTCCGCCTCTCGGCTGAAGAACTCGCCCTGCACCGGGTCCTGATTGATCTCGGCGGGTGTCATGCGGGCAAAACGCCAGCGTGGGTGAGTCATGCCGTTTCCACTAGAGCTGCGGGCCGTCGAAGCGCAGCACTATACACCATTTGGCGCTTCAATAGACCCGCCGCCGTGCCCCCACCAGCGAGTTGCCGCACATTAGCTGGTAGCCGAACCACGGCACGTGGCCGTCCCGGTGGATGCCGTTCAGCCACAGGGAGACTTCGGCCAGTTCCAGCTCCACGGGGTTCAAGTCCACGCCGAACAGGTTGCGGTCGGCGATGCGGTGGCGGGCGCGTTGCAGTTCATCGGCGTAGTCCGCGTGGTCGATGCGGCGGTTCAGCTCGCGCTGCTTGCGTTCCAGGTACTTCTCGGCCAGCTGGTTCACGGCCTCGCTTAAGGAAGGCGGCGGAACCCATCGCCGGTTCGCACAGGGTGATGTTGAGGATGTCGTCGGCGGGGGTGGCGTCCGTCACCAGTTCGGCCAGGGCGTGCTTCACCACGGTGCGGGTGAGGGATTCCGGCGTGTAGTAGCTGGCGAACTTCTGCCGGTCGCGTCCGGCTAGGCGGTAGATGAAGGTGCCGCGCTTGTGGATGCGCAGCTTCAGGCGGCCGTTCTCGTCGCGGGCCTGCACCTTCTCTTCTTCGGCGTACTGGCCGAGGTCGCGCTGGGGGACGAAGTAGGCGGTCGCGAGGGCGTCTTGGGCGTCGCCGGAATGCGCTGCGCCGCTGGCGGAGACCGTCGATTGCTGCCTGCGGTTCATCACCAAACACAACAGGCGCTTCGAGCTGGTTGCCGGCGCCCGCCGCGAAGCGCTGGCCGAGTATCCCGAGGCCGTTCTGCGGGAGATGTTGGTCAATCCGCTGGCGCACCGGGACTACGGACTGCAAGGCACCGCCATTGACGTCACGGTTTGGGATGACCGGGTGGAGGTGCGCAGCTTGCTGAACGAACTAGTGCGGGCTGAACTGGTCAGGGCCGAAGGGCAAACGCGCGCCCGACGCTATTACCCGAGATGACGGCCCTGATTCCCGGATGCAGCCATTGCCTACTGCATCACTTTCCCGAAATAACCGCTGTGCCGTTGGGTGCCCGAGTTGTCGCACGGAACCCACCCGTCGCCGATGGTGGCGCAGCGCACGGCGCACAATGACCGTTCGCGCCACACCGCCAAGCGCACCCTTACAAGCGGTGACGCCGGGCACTTGCGCCGCTAGGCGAGCTCGTGGCTGTTTATGCATCCGCAATCTAGCCGCCTAGTGTTCCGGAGGGCAGTGCGCCCATCGGCCACTCCGCGCCCCATCCGCCATTGTTTGACTGCTGGCCATTGACTGCATAGGTTGCATCTCCGCGCTGTTTCTGGAGCATGCGGCGGTTGAAACGCTGGATGTCGATGGCAATGTCGCTCGCATCTATGGCGAGATATTCGTCGAGTTGAGGCAAAGCGGCACTCCCCTGCCGAGCAATGACATCTGGATTGCGGCGACAGCCATCCATGCTGGCGCCGCCGTATTGACCTTTAATGCGTACTGCCGCGAAATCGCCCGAGTTGGCGTACTTCTTCTTGAGGCGTGAAGACGCCCGTCGCGGTTAGGGGCACGGCTGCCTCCGTCCCCTTCCTGGGCGCGACATCGCGCCTTCAAGGTGTACAATACGGAGCGATCCGCCGTATGCTCTCGGGGAGCTTGGCCACCCTTGGTTGATTGCTGCGGAGCCTATAGGCACGGTGCCCCATAATTTAGCTGCTTGCAATGGAAAGAGCTTTCATCACCGACAAGGACACCGCCTCCCGGTCACTTTGGGTGGACCGGATCAAGCGGCTGAGCGGCGACTTCAGTTCTGATTCAGACCGGCTGGGGCGGGCGCTTTCTGACGAAATCAGCCAAGACGGCACCCACGCACTAATTGGCCACTTGCGATTGTGCGGCGCAATCCCCGAAAGCTACGGCTACGACAGCAGCGCGGAGAAGCTCTACGCCAAGTACACCGACATGGTCATTCACGAGGCGTTCAAGGTCATCGGGCTGGTCAGCACCGTGCTGAGAGAGCGAACCGACGTTGCCGACGTGGAATGCGTCTGCGACCGTTATGGCTTCGTGGCGGACGCCAAGGCTTTCCGCCTTAGCCGAACGGCCAAGAACCAGAAGGATTTCAAGATTCAAGCCCTCGACAACCGGAAGCATGGCAAACCCTATGCGATGATGGTATGCCCTGTCTATCAGCTACCTTCAAAGAAGAGCCAAATATATCAGCAGGCGGCTTCTAGGTCGGTGTGCATATGCACCTATACACACCTTGCATCTTTCGTTCGACATGCCGAAATGTATGGTCAACAGTCTGCAATGGATCTGCTGCACGACGTCTTTGTCTCCATTGAGGCAATGGTGCCATCAAAAAGCGCCAACGATTATTGGCAAGTAGTAAACCGCGCATTCTTAAGCCGTGCGGGCATGTCTGGAATATGGCGGGAAGAAAAGATCGCGCTGTTGGAGTCCGTCGAAGCGGCGCGGCGTGAAGCACTGGGCTTTCTGGCCGAAGAACGCGAGAGAGTAATGAAGCTATCCAGACAGGAGGCAATTCAAGAGGTGCTTGACGGTCGAAAACTGAACGTGCGGATTCAAGCGGTCAATGCCGTGGGTGAGAACGGATTGCTGGACATCGGTAACTCCCAGTGAACGATTGCTACCTAAACGCGATAACTTTGGGCGACTGCCGAGAGCATCTGCCGCGCCTTGAAGACGAAAGTGTTGAACTGCTGCTCTCCGACATACCCTACGGCATCAGCATGGATGACTGGGACGTGCTGCATGGAAACCAAAACTCCGCTTTGTTGGGGAAATCTCCAGCCCAATTGGGCAAGCCGGCCTTTAAGCGCAGAGGCAAGCCGATCAACGGATGGTCTCAAGCAGATCGCAACATTGGGGCGGAGTACGAAGATTGGTGCCGATCATGGGTGCAGATGGTGTTTCCGAAATTGAAGAACGGCAGCTCCGTCTTTGTATTCGGTGCGCGCCGCACCGTTCATCGGGTGGTGAACGCCTTCGAGGACAGCGGGTTTCTTCTGAAGGACATGCTTGCCTGGAAGAAGAAATCTGCCCACCATCGCGCCCAAAGGGTAAGCGTGGTGTTCGAGAGGCGAGGTCTGGACGAAGCTGCGGAAAAATGGAGTGGTTGGCGGCTGGGAAACTTAGCTCCAATGTTCGAGCCTATTGCTTGGTTCATGAAGCCGTATTGCATAGGCGGCACCATTTCGGACAATGTTCTAGAACATGGAGTTGGCGCCATGAATGTCCAAGCCTGCCAAGATCATGGCGTTGGCGCGACAAATGTTCTTGAGTTCGGATTCATGAAGGATGAACGGCGAATCCATGAAGCCCAGAAGCCCATCGGATTGGTTTCGCTCTTGATAAATCTGACAACGCAGGAAGGTCAAACGGTTCTCGATCCGTTTATGGGCAGCGGCACTACCGCGGTTGTAGCCAAGCGTCTCAATCGGCATTTTATCGGCTTTGAGGCGGTGGATGAATTCCATGCGGCGGCGACTGCGAGGCTGCATCATGAAAACAGCAACGAAGCGCCACTGTCTGCACAAACGACACTAATCTGATAGCGATAGAAACGCTGGGAGATACCATCTGTTGCATTGTTTCGTATTAGCCGTTTACGTTGAATCTAGTTCCGAATCTTCGTTTTCGTTCAAATTTTGGCGGCGGGCGCAGTCGGCACCAGTTTTGGGTCAGGGTGGCCCAGTCGTTGGGAAGGCACGGGTCTTGGCGCATGCAAGCATCTTGACGGAAGGCGTTGATGGCAGTCATGGGCTGGGCGTCCGTGGCCGTTGGGTGTTGTGCTATGTGCAGAATACCACAGGTTGGCGTAGTGGGTGGTTAGGCGGCACAGGCGTAGGGCCCTGATTCTTAAAACGGCGAACCGGGCACGGAGTTCGGCCCATGGGGTACACTGGCGGCTTCGGCGCACTCGCGCCAAGCGCTCGATGATGGCTTGGATGTCGCCGGCGAATATCTTCGCCAGATAGTGACGGCTGTGGAACTCGTTCTCGTCGCGGATGCCGGTTGGGGGCATGATTGCCCCGCATATCCTTGAACGCCGCCGCTCCACTCCCTATCATCACCCTCCAGCTTTGATTGGCGTTGCGCTCCCTAGCCCTGTGTTGGCTGGGTGTGCGCGCCTTTCCCTGCCGAGAGTTCCGCCTCTAGGCCAGCATTGGAGGACGAGAGGGCGACATGTACGATCTTCCCGGTCCCCGCAGTCGGGCGCTGCTGGCGCGGGGGCTGCCCCATCTGCGGGACGGCAAGCTCCATGAGGCCGCCAGCCAGCGCAGCGCCGCCAAGGGCCATGCGCCCCCGGCCCAGTTCATCCTGGACCGGGCCGAAGGGGACTACGTTTGGGATTTGGACGGCAACCGCTACATCGACTTTCAGAACGGCTGGGCCACCAACCCCCTCGGCAACTGCCACCCGGAAGTGATCGAGGCGGTACACAGAGCGCAGCGGCGCTACGGCTATCATTGGGAGCATCCCCTGCGCATCCCCCTGGCGGAGAAGTTGGCGGCGCTGATGCCGGGGCGGGCGCTGCCGCGCTTCAGCTTCGAGGTTTCCGGCACCGAGGCCGTCGAAGCCGCCGTGCATTTGGCGCTGTGCCACACCCGGAGGCGCTACGTCATCAGCTTCACCTCCGCCTTCCACGGCGAGAGCCTGGGCGCCAAGATGATCAGCGGCTACGGCAGCGCCAACAACCTCTACATGGAGGGCTGGGCCGGGGGTGCGCTCAAAGCCCCCTATCCTTATTCAGAGGGGGTTCCGGCCAACATGACGGAGGCGCAGTACGTGGATTACTGCCTGTGGTATCTGGACACCCACATTCCCGAATATCTGGTTCCGTCGGAGAACATCGCCGCCATCCTCATCGAACCCGGCTTGGCCGAGGGCGGCAACTGGATTCCCACGCAAGCGTTCATGCAGGGCATCCGCCGCCTGTGCGACAAGCACGGCTGGCTGATGATCGCGGACGAGGTGCTCACCGGCTTGGGACGCACCGGCAGGATGTGGTCCGTGGAACACTATGATCTGGCGCCGGACATCCTGGTGGCCGGCAAAAACCTTTCCGGCGGCATCGAACCCTGCGCCGGCGTGGCCGCCAAGGACGACATCCTGGGAGACAACCCCAGGGCCAGCGGCGGCAGCACCTTCGCCGGCACCCCGGCCGGCTGCGCCGCCGCCCTGAAAACCTTGGAGATCTACGAACGAGACGGCATCGTCGTCTCCGCCGCCCACCTAGGCGAGGTCGCCGCCAAGCGCATGGCGGATTGGTCGGCCCGCTACCCCATCGTCGGCCAGGTGCGCGCGCTCGGCCTGCTGCTGGGCGTCTCCTTCAAGGCCCAGGAAGGCCAGCAGGACGATATGCATGTGGCCCGCTCCGTGCGCGACGAAATGCTCAGGCGCGGCGTCTGGGCGATCTGCGAATTCGAGCGCCAAGTGCGCCTGTACCCCGCCCTGAACATGGAGGAAGCGGTGCTGCTGCGCGGCCTGGACCTCATGGAGGAATCCATCGACCAAGTGCAGCGCCACGGCGTCACCGTCGGCGACCATCCCCCCCTGCCCAGCGGCGTGGTGGGGTTTTGACCCGCTTGCCGACGCTTCACGCAAAAAAGCGCATGACAAGCCGCCAACATGCAACTCCAAGCCCGAGCGGTCGTGCCCCATTGGGCGATGACCGGCTCCGCAGGTTCTATGCCGAAACGCTTCCAGCAAACCGCAGCGGAGCGCTATTTGGCGCGTTTCCCTACCCGACCAAGATATCGCCCGAAACAATTGCGCTGTTCATAGCCACGCACACCCAGCCGGGCGACACTGTATTCGACGGCTTTGCCGGCAGCGGCACCACTGGCCTTGCGGCGCTGCTCTGCGGCAAGCCGCCGGCAAGCCTGAAGGAGAAAGCGAAGCAGCTCAATCTAAAGGTTCGGTGGGGAGAGCGCAAAGCGGTCTTGTATGAATTGGGCGCCTTGGGCGCTTTCATTGCGCAGGTTCTTTCCAACCCTCCCAAACCGGGTGTTTTCCTGAAAGCTGCCGACGAGCTGCTAGAGGCAGCGGCCGAAGATGACGGCTGGATGTACGAGGCTATGGACACTGAGGCGCAGCAAGGCGCGGCTAGGCACCTTGTATGGTCAGATGTTTTGATATGCGCCGCCTGCCAAGAGAGCGCAAGCATGTGGGAAGGTTGCGTCTCGAGGAACCCCGCCATCATCTCCTCCCGGTTCACTTGCCCCTCCTGTGGTTGCCAAACTGCGCATGGCGAAGCGACCAAGCTGACTGAGAGGGTCGAGGACGACCTTCTTGGCACCCCTAGACAAATCAGATTGCGAAAACCCGCTTGGATATACGGCAAGACGGGCGCAAGAAATTGGGCGCGGCCGGTGAATTCCGGCGATCTTGATCTCTTGCGGGAAATAGATCGCATGCCCCTGCCGGGCTCCGTCCCCTTTGTTGAAATTCCCTGGGGCGACCTTTACCGGCGGGGCTATCATCAAGGCGTCACCCACCTGCATCACTTTTATACGCGCCGCAACTTGCTTGTTTTCGGGCGGCTTTGGGAGCGCATCGGCGCGTTCTCGGGAGATGTGGCCGACGCACTGCGCTTCTGGCTGCTTAGCTACAACGCTTCTCACGCCACCATCATGAGCCGCGTAGTGGCCAAATCCGGCCAGAAGGATCTAATTGTAACCAGCGCCCAACCTGGAGTGCTCTACATCAGCGGTCTTCCAGTTGAAAAGAACCTCATAGCCGGTCTGCGCCGCAAGTTGACCACCGTTGCCAACGCCTTTCGGCAACTTCATGGCTGCAAGGGGCATGTTGCAGTGCATCAAAGATCAAGCTGCCAAGTTGAACTGCCGGATCGGAGCGTGGATTACATCTTCACCGACCCACCCTTTGGCGCCAACATTCCCTACGCGGAGCTCAACTTCATCAACGAGTCTTGGCTGAACCGTTACACTGATCGTACCTATGAGGCCATCATTAGCCCGAGTCAAGGCAAAACCTTGGCGGATTACCAGAATCTCCTTAGGATGGCTTTCTCCGAAGCACGGCGGGTTCTAAAACCGAGCGGGTTGGCCACCGTAGTATTCCATTCGGCATCTGCCAACCTGTGGTCTGCTTTGCAATCCGCCTATACTGAAGCGGGCTTGGGTGTGCAATGCGCCAGTGTACTGGACAAAAAACAAGGCAGCTTCAAGCAAGTGACCACCAACGGCGCAGTTCGCGGAGACCCCATCCTGCTTCTTGGCAAACAAGGCAATGGTCCGGCACGGCAGAGCGATTGCCCGTGGACGCTCGCCGAGCATCTGTGGCGAGAGGCAGCCCTTGCGCCCGACCCAACGGAGCTAACAGCGCAACGCCTTTATTCCAGATTGGTCGCGCACTATCTTGCACACCATCAAGCAGTGCCGCTGAATGCGGAATCCTTCTATGAGTGGCATACGGCCCGCTCGCGTTCAGAGGGCGTCGCCAATGCTCGAATCTGAGCGTATTCACTCCGTGCGCAATGCGGCTGGAACCTACGAAAGGGCGCTGCCCGCAGAAAGGCGCAAGCGGTTTGGCCAGCACTTTACTGGGCTGGCTTTGAGCAGGCTATTGGCACATTTGTCGGTGGGCCAGGATACAAATACTGTGCTCGACCCAATGGCGGGACATGGCGACTTGCTTGACGCTGCTTGCGAGGCAGCCATCGAATGCGGCGCCTCAATTCGACGATTGGATGGCATTGAAATCGACACGGCCACGGCAGCCGCTTGTGCGGAAAGGCTGCATGAATTGGCGGCGACCGGAATAGCACCCGAACATGGAGTTATGTCGGCAAACGCCTTCAGCCCGGCTTCGATAGAGGCGCTGCCGGAACGCTGCTACGATCTGGTCATCGCCAACCCGCCCTATGTTCGGTATCAAGGGCGCAAAGGCCAGCTCGCATGGGTGAAGACGGTTCGATCCGATTTGGCCGCCGTCGTTGCCGATAGGGTGCCCCCCGAAGAAAGGCAGATTTGGCGGGCCTTGGTTGATGGTTACTCGGGATTGGCCGATCTTTCCGTTCCAGCATGGATCTTGGCCGCAGTGCTTGTCCGGCCAGGTGGCCGGCTAGCGCTGGTCGCGCCCGAGACTTGGCGTTCCCGGAACTACGCGGAGGTGTTGCGCTATCTCATGCTGCACTGCTTCCGAATCGAATGCGTTGTCGAAGATTCCCAAGCCGCTTGGTTTCCAGATGCGCTGGTGCGCACGCATCTCATAGTCGCTCGGCGATTGACTGCAACTGATGCGTCTTGCTTCGCTGATGCTCGCAATGCGTCAAAACCCGTTTGGGCCCGGCTTTCGCCCAAGGCGGCGAACAAGCGTTCCCTCGTCGGCGGCGCTTGCGCCGGCGCGGGGCCGGAAAAGCAATTCGCCGCGTGGCTGCGCAATGGATGCGAAGCTGCGAAATCCGGCATAGAGGTCAAGCCTTTCGATTTGGATTGTGAACGCAGAAATCTGCACCGATGCTTGGCTCGCCGCCGTTGGTACTTGAAGTTGGGCGATTCTGGCACTGACCTTGCGTCTTTGCCGATTGAACCATCAACAAGCCCGCCCTTGGTGCCCGAGGCGCTTGCTGACCTGCTGTCCTCCAAGTGCTCGCTGTTAAGCCTGCATGAGGCGGGCATTGTTGTGGGCCAAGGGCTGCGCACGGGCTGCAACGGCTTCTTTCACGTTACCGCGCAGGCGGCAACAAGCCATCAGGAAACCCTGGTTGAAACTTCAGCACTGTTCCGTGCCCACCGCTTTTCGGCGCCCAATTCAGCGTTGCGCCCCGTGCTGCGCAGGCAATCGGAGCTTGAATTCGTGGAAAACGGGCGAATTCCGCGCGGACGTGTTCTGGACTTGCGCGCATTCGTTCTGCCGGAGGATCGCCCGGCGATTGACAATGCAAAATCCGCCTATGCCTTTAGCCATCAGCTCCAACCGCAGGTCATGCCGGAGGAGCTGGCTACCCACGTGCGTTTCGCATCCAAATGGAGTGTTGATAGGAACGGACGCGGCAAGCGCATTCCCGAACTGTCCGCCGTATGCACGAATGAGCGCAGATCCCGAGATGGCCGCATTGCACCGCGTTTCTGGTACATGCTGCCCGATTTTGCGCCGAGGCATTTGCCGGCGGCCTTCGTGCCGCGCATCAACCATCATCTCCCTTGGACAGAGGCCAATCTCAATCCCCCTCTTCTGATAGACGCAAATTTCTCCTCCTTTTGGGCGCCAAGGGGAGACTGGAGCAGCCATGCCATCAAGGCGTTGATGAACAGCAGTTGGTGTCGGGTGGCAATGGAGGCGTTGGGGACGAAGATGGGCGGCGGCGCCTTGAAGCTGGAGGCGACCCATCTAAGGCGTCTTCCCGTCCCTTTTCTTTCAGCCGCGCAGAGGGCTGAACTGGATCGTCTTGGCAAGCGGTTGGCCAGAAACTCGGCGGCAGAGAAAAAGCGCATTGATGATGTTGTTCTGTCGGCTGTTTGCGGTGGTCTGAGCCAATCATTCAGCCTTGCGGGGCTTGCGGCTGAAATTGAGAAGCGCGCTCTATTGCTGTCGATGCAGCGAAAAAATGGCTGATGGGTTGCGAACATCGGCTTGTGAAACCGATCTTTCTTAAGGGAGGAAACCGGCCAGCCGATTGCTGTTGCGTCCAACCCGAAACACTAGGTCGCCTTTTCCGGAGGCCTCGACATATGCGTAGGCGGAATCAGAGTTCCACGGATAGGCCCGCAGTTCAAAGGTGTTCTCCGCCACCTTACGGAATAGGATCAAGGAATTTTCGTAGTCGAAACCACCTTGCCTGTAGGAAGGAAGATTTATTCTCTCCATGCGATTGTCGCCATGCCAAGTGAGGGGGCGATCCACCCACCTTTTCCGTCCGGTGATGAGTATGGGATCGGCGATGCGAGCCACGCGCTGCCCTTGATAGTCGTTGAATTGCGCACCAAAGAATCGGTGCGCGCCACGCGGCAACTCGAGCTGCGTTCTGGACCCGCCCTGCATGCCTAGGGACTGAATCCACAAATGGCTGAACTGACTGTAGGCATTTTCGTATTTCTCCACGGCATCACTAAAGAACCCATAGCTGCTTGGTTCTGCAATGCTTGGCGCAGGAACTGGAGCCAGCTCCTCCTCTTGCTGTCGCCGGGAAACTTGCTGACGCAATTCTTCATACTTGTCGAGAATGCCGTCAGTCAGTGGAACGGCTAGCTGCACTATGGCGCTCCAAGCCTCGTTGGTTTTTTCAGCATGGCGATTGTCTTCGCCGAATTCCAACCACCCCGCCTCGCTGTTTATGGTCAATCCTCTGTTGGTGAGGTTGGCTGATCCGACAAGGCTTGCCACTGTTCCATTGGGCCGGTCGAAGACGTACAGCTTGGGATGAAATGCCGCCTTGGGAATAAGCGTACGCCTTTCCAACAGCGACCGACCGGCCACAAGAACGCGGCTATTGGGCATGTCGCGCCAGAAACGAAGCGCATTGGGGTCCGTCAATCCGAAGTCGAGCGAAGCAACGATGGTCTTGTCCAAGCTCTCGGCATTGCCGTTTTCTGCGGTTCGGCGAACGGCGTCAAACAGCAACTCGCTCCCCGCTTTGGACATGTAGGCGCTGCACACCCGAACGCTCGAAACACCATCGCGCATTAAATCGAAAAGCGCATTCTGCATCGCGTTCGGTCGGCGTTCGTTTTGGACTACAAACACTTTTCGTCACCGATCCATGCCTTGCGCCTCTTCGCAAGAATTCTCTCCCACAGCGGAAGAAAGTCGGCACTGTCGATAAGATGCCTTGTCAGCAGCTTGGCATAGGTTGAGTCGTCGCCCAGTGGCGCCAAGTCAATGTCGCTGTCTGCGGAGGGAAAGCCGCCAGCTTGGAAGCCAAACAGGATGGCCAGCTTGATTTGCGGATGGCCGCTCAGCAATCCGGCCAATTCTTCGTGGGAGATGAGCATGTGGGTATTGCAGCGCATATTTGTTCAGTAAGGGCTAAAACGAGCGCGGCATTCCCAAGACGTGCTCGCCAATGTAGCTCAGGATCAGGTTGGTGGAGATGGGGGCGATCTGGTACAGTCGCGTCTCGCGGAACTTGCGCTCGATGTGGTACTCCTTGGCGAAGGCGAAGCCGCCGTGGGTTTGCATGCAGACGTCCCCGGCCCGCCACGAGGCTTCCGAGGCCAGCATCTTGGCCATGTTCGCCTCCGCCGCGCACTTCTCCCCGGCGTCGAACAGGCGGGCGGCCCTCTCCACCATCAGCCAGGCCGCCTCCACCTCCGCATGGCAGCGGGCGATGGGGAACTGTATGCCTTGGTTTTGGCCAATGGGCCGGCCGAACACTTCGCGCTCCTTGGCGTAGGCGGCGGCCTTGTCGATGAAGTAGCGGCCGTCGCCAACGCATTCGGCGGCGATGAGGATGCGCTCCGCGTTCATGCCGTCCAAGATCACCTTGAAGCCCTCCCCCTCCCGGCCAAGCAGGTTGGCGGCCGGCACTTCCAAGTCGTCAAAGAACAGGGTGCAGCTATGGTGGTTGATCATGGACTCGATGGGTTGAATCTCCAGGCCGGCGCCCTTGGCCTGGTTGACATCGACGATGAAGGCGGACAGGCCCTCGGTCTTGCGCCGCACTTGGTCGCGGGGGGTGGTGCGGGCCAGCAGCACCATCAGGTCGGAGTGCTCGATGCGGCTGATCCACACCTTTTGGCCGTTGACCACATAGACGTCGCCTTCGCGGCGGGCGCTGGTCTTTAAGTTGGTGGTGTCCGTGCCGGTGGTGGGTTCGGTGACGCCAAAGCTCTGCAGGCGCAGCTCGCCAGCGGCGATCTTCGGCAGATACGCCTGCTTCTGCGCCTCGCTGCCATGGCGCAGCACGGAGCCCATGACGTACATCTGCGCATGGCAGGCGCCGGCGTGGGCGCCGGAGCGACAGACCTCCTCCATGACCACGGCGCCCTCGTAAACGCCAAGGCCGGCGCCGCCGTAGCGCTCCGGAATGAGCACCGTGAGGAAGCCGGACGCGGTGAGTTCGGCGACGAACTCGGTGGGGTAGCCCCGCTCCCGGTCCAGCTTCAGCCAATAGTCCTCGCCGTACTTGGCGCAAAGCGCACGAACCGAGTGGCGTATTTCTTCGATTTCCGGGTCTTGCATCTTTGGCAGCCGCATGCTTTGCGCAAAGCATAGGCCCTTTGCGCTCGGCGCAACACCCCGTGAACGGGACCGCCAGCTTCGGTCTTTTTGCGGGGAGCGCCCCATGCCGGAGGCGAAAATTCGGCGCGGTCACTGCGGCCCTTGGTGCAAACTACGGGCTGGAGACGCTGGAGCACAGCAACCACAATTCCATGCAGCCTGCCGACCTAGCCAAGATCGACAACGTGCTGGCCACGGCCCGCTCCGTGCGGCGGCACCTGGATTTTGGGCGGCCCGTGGAGCAGGGCGTGATTCTTGACTGCATCAACATCGCCGCTCAGGCGCCCGTGGGGCTGGGCGGCGAGAGCTGGCGCTTCGTGGTGGTGCAGGAGGCGGCGGCCAAGGCCCGGCTGGCGGCGCTGTACCGGGACACCCTGCAGCAACTGGCTGCACAGCGCGGCATCGAAATCAAGCCGACTCAGCAGGCCCTAATCAACCGTCTGCACGAAATTCCGGCCATGATCCTGGTCTGCAACGCGCTGCCGCCGCCGCAGGAGGGCTTCGCCGGACAGGTGGCCTACTTCGGCTCCATACTGCCAGCCGCTTGGTCCTTGATGCTGGCGCTGCGGGCGCGCGGCATCGGCGCCACCTGGACCTCCCTGCTGGCCTCCCGGCAGGCGGAGGTGGCGGAAATCATCGACATGCCGGAAGGCGCGGTGCTGACCGTGATGCTGCCCATCGCCTACGCCAAGGGCGCGACGATGAAGCGGGCGCAACGGGCGGACGCCAGCGAGGTGGCTTTCTGGAACCGCTGGGGGCAGCCGCCGCCCCAATAAACCGCCCTAACGGGGTTCCTCCACTGTCTCCACACTCCCCACATGCGCAATGAATGCCTTGAATTCGCGGCAAGGCGGCCTGTTTTCCAAGGGTTGCTGAACAGTGGATGAACGCTCGCAGCCCAACAGCGACTTGGCTTCATGTCCACACACTCCTGGCGGCAAAGTTGAAAGTTGGCTTCCCCGCCTAGGCCGGGCCGAGGGCGACCGTGGCCTTGCCCAGCAACGGCGGGGGGGAGCCTTCCCGCTGCAGCCAGATGTCGCAGTCCGCCAGCCGTTCGCCGCCGGCCTGCCGCCGGCTGGTGACCCGGCCGCGGGCGGTGATGCGGTCGCCGTCGAGAATGACCAAGGGAAAGCGCATGAAGAGCCGGCGCAGACAATCCGGGCCGGCCCAAGCATGGAGCATGTTGACCATGTAGCTCAAGCCCAGCGGCCCCTGGTTGATGGTGCGGTGGCCGAAGCCGAGCTGCTCCACCACCGAAGGGTCCCAATGCACCGGGTTCGGGTCGCGCAGAATGGCGGCCATGGTGCGCATGCGCTCCGGGCGCACCCGCTCCATGAGCCAAGGCGGAATCTCGGCGCCGTCTTCCTTCACGCCGCCATCATGACCGGCGTTGGGCGTTGCGCCGGCCGGCGCGGCGGACGAATGCTCCGCAGCGGCGGGAAGGGCAAGCGCCCGTTCGGAACCATCCGCCTCCAAGCTGCGCCGGTAGTGCCAAGTGATGGTGGCGCGGGCGGCCAACGCGCCGTCCGGGGCGAACAGCTCGAAGCGGAACTGAATGCGGTCGAAGACGCGGCCCTCGGCGGCGCAGCGGTCCGCCTCGCTCACTTCCCCAGTGACCCGATAGGAGGTTTCCTCGCGCAGGGGCTGGAACATCTCCCAGTCGTAGCTCTCGATGCCGATGGAGAAGTCCGACTCGGCCCATCCCACCCTGAACATCTCCTTGATGGACGTTTTGGCGCCCAGAATGGGCGCATGAAACAGCGCCGCCGGATGGGCCAAGCCGTCGGGCAGCGGGGCGGCGCCCGTGCATTCCGTGAGCAGAAAGTTTTCCCAGTGGGCGATGCTGTAGGCGCCGCCGGGAAAACGGTGGCCCACTAGGGCGCGGATGTCCTCAGTGCTTGGCGGTTTTGGCATAAGCGTCGGCCGAATGGGAATGGAAGAGCCATTGTCCGTGAAATCCGCTGCAATGCGCAAGCTAGAGCTAGAGCTCGGCGCGGAAACGGAAGTAATAGAAGCCGCCGTCGAAACCCCAATGAGTGGATTCGGCGTATTTTTCCCCAATCCAGTCGGAGAAGCCGGGGTCCGGCGAAGTGTTGTACTTTGATCTCGGCCCAGCGTTGTCGAAGATGTTGCTGGCCCCGGCCACGAGCGTGAACCGCTCGTTGAAGTCGTAGGCCGCCTCCAAGTCGAAAACCCAGCCGCCATCGTAGCAGTGATCCTTGGATGGCCCTAAGCCGCAGTCGATCCGATAGCGGACATCGCCAGGCGCATAGGCCGGGTCTGGATTGCCGGCGCCGGCGTTGGCAACCACCCAATCGCCGTAGTAGCTCGACCGAAACAGCAGGCGGAAAGCGCCCAAGACGTGATTCAGGGTGAAGATCGCTCGGTGCTTCGGGTTGTAATTCTCCAATTCCAGAAGTTGATCCCTCGACACCTCCTGGCCCGCTCGCTGCACCTTGGTGTCGGTCCAGTTCCAGGCCGCCGTGAAGTTGGTGGTCCCGGCGGCACCCCAACGCCCAACGTAGGAAAGCACCGCGTCGATGCCCTGGGTTCTGGTGTTGAAATCGTTGGTGTAGAACTGCACCGAAGACAGATCGGAGGCGCCCGGCACTCCGAGTTCCTGGAGACATTCCGCCAAGCTGCCGGCGGCGGCATGGACGACCGGGCAATCGGGGATGGCGCTTTCCGCCCGGATGTCGATGAGCCCCGTGGAGGATAGGCGGTCCCGCACCAGGATGCGGAACCAATCCAGCGTGATCGACCACGCATCCGAGAGGTCCCAAGAGGACCCAAGGGTCAGGCTTAGGGCGGTTTCCGCATCCAATGCCTCGCCGCCCAAGTAGGCGGCGATGGGGTTGGTCGGGCGAATCTGACCGCTTTGCAGCAGTTGCCCACCAATGGTGCGCGTGGACACCTTCTCAACATTCGACTGGCCCGGGGTCGGCGCCCGAAAGCCGGTGCTGAACGAGCCGCGCAGGCCAAAGGTTGGCGTCAGCTGCCAGCGAGCCTGAACCTTGCCGTTGATCGTGGTGCCGAAATCGTCGAAATCCTCGAAGCGAGCGGCGACCTCAAGCAGGAAGTCGGGCCTCAGATCCGCCCCGACATCCGCATAGACGGCGTAATTGCCCCGGTCGAATTCACCGGCCTGGCTGGGGTTGAAGCCGGGAAAGCCGTGGGCGCCGATGGTCATGGCGGGCAAGGGCGTGATGCCGTCCCTGTAAAAGTTGGCGTTCTGGAGGGCGTAGGGGCCGGCCCTCCAGGAATCCTCCTCGCCGAGCGCGATCTCGAAGGTCTCCACCCGGTATTCGGCGCCGAACGCCAAGTGCAGGTCCGAAGCGAAGGCCGCCATCGGCAGCGGCAGGCGGAAGTCGGCATGGTAGTTCTTCTCCGTTTGCCGGTAGATGCCCAAATCAAAGGCCGTGGGAGAGGCGGGACCCAACGAGGGGTTCCAAGTGTTCTCGATGCGGAAGGCCGTTTCGTTGCGGCCAATGCTCCAGCTGAGGTCGTAGGCGAAGTCGTTGCTCAAGCGGCCGCGCAGCCCCGCCAAGGCGCTGAAGTCTCGATTGTCTCCGCCGAACGACGGGGTGTATCCCCCAGGGTAAAGATTGTTCGCAACCCAGCAGTTGGCCGGCAGCCCCGCCAGGGCGGCTCGGTCTGCATCCACCGCATCCTGGTCTGTCGGCGTGCCGCCGGGGCTGCGCAGCACGGGGCAGTTGGAGATTTGGCCGGCCTGCCCCGCCAGGCTGGTGTCCATGACGGCCCGCTGGCCGCCCCGGGTGAACACCCCGGAGCGGCTGTTGGGATTGCGGAAGAAGAACCCGCCGGTCACCGCCCGCTGGGCATAGTTGCCGAAGGCGTAGAGTTCCTGATTCCCGGACAGCGGCGCGCCGATGTTCACGAAAACGGCCAGATCGTCGTCCACCTCCGGCGCCCCCCAGATTTGCACCGGCTGCTTGATGGCCGCATTGCCCGTTTCGAGCAGCGCTTGGGCATCCGTGCGCGGCAGGCTGCGGCTGGTGGGGTCGGCGGAGGCCCACTGGGCGGTGATGCTGGCGAAGCCCTCATCGCCCAGCGGGAGACCGAGATTTGCGCCCAAGGACCAAGCATCGCCGTCGCCCGCATAGGTTTCGCCCCAACGGCTTTCCAAGACGAAGCCCCGCCGGTTCTCCTTGAGCCGATAGTTGATGACTCCGGCAATGGCGTCCGAACCGTATTGGGCCGCCGCGCCGTCCCGAAGCACTTCCACCTGCTCGACGGCCAGGGCCGGGATGACGGCGAGGTCTGGGCCTTGGGCGCCGGCCGCCAAGGAGCCGCCCCCTTCGGCAATCACGGAGCCCCGATGGCGACGCTTGCCGTTGATCAGAATCAGGGTGTTGTCCGGCGGCAGGCCGCGCAGAGTGGCCGGGCGGATGATGGTGGCGGCATCGGCAATGGCGAAGCGCTGCACATTGTAGGACGGCAGCAGGGTGCGCAGCAGGTCGTCCATGTCCTTGGCGGCGGATTGGGCCAAATCCGCGCTGCCAAGCACATCCACCGGCACCGGCAAATCCGCCACGGAGCGTTCCGTGCGGCGCGAGCCCAACACGACGATTTCCTCAACCCGTTCCTCCGCGCCCTCATCCTGGGCACCGGATGCCGGGCAAGGGATCAAGAGCACGGCCGCGGCCGCCGCGGCGAGCTTGACGGCAAAGCCCCGGGCGGCGATTGTCTGATGGTCTGGCTGTTTCACGAGCCCTCCGGCGCCGGCGCCGCTCCCTCCCATGCAACACTTCAGGGCGAGTGCGGTCTCTATGAATCGTTGATCCAAGCGAGCCGGCGATTTTCGATCTGGTGGCCGATTGCGTACGAACTCACCCCGTACTGGTCAGCCAACTCGTCGATCAGGCTTGGGGAAGCCCTCCCCCCGAGGCGTCTGGCAAGTCCCGCCGCCGGCGCCAGGAACTCGGCGGCGAACGCTCGGGAGGCGCGTTGCTCCCAAGTGTGGGCTTCGGTGACGAGCCTGCGGCGCTTCTTCCCGTTGCCGGTGAAGTGATGCAAAAAGGCCGATCTTGCCAGCCTGAACCGATTCCCGGCCGGTCCCGCATCGCCGATGATCGCCACCGGAGCGCCCGCCTCGCTGCGCGTCAATGAGGCCTCCAGAGGACTTTCGGAATCGAGAGCCAGCGTCCGTGAGGGACGTTGCGCCCAACCGAGACGTATGAGCATCTCGTCTAGGTCTCTGATGGGTTCGTGTCCATTCGCCGGCAACAAGTGTTGCCGCAGTGCGGCTGCGCACACATAGCCGCGCTGGTGAGCCGCTTCGGCACTGAGTTCATGCGGTCGTTTGCATTTTTAACCGTCTCTCAAGATGCCCAAGCGGACTGTCATAGTCAAGGGCCTTGAAAGGGATCGCCACCTTTCGGACATTTTGAGGGGAGCGCCCCAGGCGAGGAAGCCGTGCAGGTGGACGGCGGCTCCAGGTTCATGAGCGCCTTCAAGGCCGAGTGCGCCAAGCGAAGACTGTCGCTCAAGGTCCTGGCCCCAACGCCCGCAGTTGAACCGCATTGTCGAGCGCGCCAACCGAACCGCCCGCGCCGAGTGCTGGCGCCTCCACGACGGCGAACTCAACCGCAGGGCCATGAGCAAGACTCTGCAAGCCCGCTTGCACTACTGCAACAACCGCAGGCCGCACCGCTCCCTGGGGATGCGAACGCCCGCGGAACAGGCTATCCTTCCGGGCAGAGCCGCCTGACGGACAAAGGTCCGGAAGGCCGGTGATCCCGCACAGAAGGGGTTTCCGCTACATTGGCTTGCATTCGCCCTTCGTTTGGAAGGGGCGAGAGCGGGGGGAGGAAGGCTTGGCCTTGAACCGGGCGGCGGGTGGCGCCATTGCAGCAACGGATTGAATTCACGTCCTGGCAGGTTGTGGCGCTGACGGCGGTGCTGCTGCTGGCCTTCGCGGCCAACATCGGCATGCCCTACAACATCGACGCCATCGCCCTGTCGTTCGACATCAGCAATGCGCGGGCGGGGCTGGTCGCCTCTCTGGAAATGGCCGCCATCGCCGCCGGCAACCTGCTGCTGGCTCGGCTGGCCGGCAGGCTGAACCCGCGCCGGGTTTATTTCTTGGGCGCCTTGGGCATCGTCGCCTTCAACGCCCTTTCGATGTTCACCAACAACACCACGGAACTGCTGTTGCTGCGGGTGCCGGCCGGGTTCGCCCTGGGCGCGGTGGCGGCCACCGTCATGGCCACGGCGGCCCGTTCGTCGCAGCCGGAAATGACCTTTGGAATCATCAACTCAATGGTGGGCGTTCTGGGCATGGCCTTGGGCTTCCTGCTGCCCCGGGCCTTGGCCATGCACCTGTTCGCCAACGAGCATCCGGCCTTCGACTGGACGCATTGGAACGAGATGGACGGCCTGTTCGCGGTGTACGCCCTGTTTTCCCTAGGGGCGCTGTTGTTCATTCGCTACGCACCCGCGCCGGCGGCGGCGCCCACGCCCGAAGGCGAAGCCGCAGCCAAGTCCATTGGCGTCGGCTGGCTGGCCCTGTTCGGCCTCGGCCTCATCTTCCACGGCCACGGCAACTTGGCCATGTTTCTGGTCATCCTTGGCCGTGAAGCATCCTTGGATGTGGAGGTGGTGGGCTACGTTCTGATGGCCGGCGCCGGCATCGGCATCGGCCTGCCGCTGCTGACCGGCTACATCGGCAGCCGCATCAAGCCGCTGGCGCCCGTGCTGGTGCTGGTCCTGCTGATCACCTTGGGTGCATTGGTGCTCGCCAACATCGACCAGCCCCTGGCCTTCATCCTAGCCGCGCCGCTGTTCGCCGTGCTGCCCATGGCCCTGATGCCCATCATGCTCGGCGTGCTGTCCCGGCTGGACCCGTCCGGAGCGCTGGCCGGGTCGCATCCGGCCTTCGTGCTGGTCGCCGGGGCCGCGGCCCCCTTCGTCGGCGGCGCCATCAGCGACGCATCGGCGGGCTTCGCCGCCACCGGCTGGTTCGCCCTGGCCTGCTTTTGGGTGGGCTTCAGCCTTTGCCTGCCGGTGCTGCGGCAGGCGCAGCGATCCTTCGTCCAGCCGAACCAATCAGCGGATGCGCCGCTGCAACCGGCAAGCGCTTCGCCCTAAAACCAGCTAACACCCTCCGGCGGGTAGTCCGAGCAGCCGAGGTCGGCGTATTCGTCCGCATCGAACAAACCCGACCTGCGGAAGATGCGCACATAGGTTTCGCAGCGCTCCTTGAGTTCGGGGAATTCCGGGTCCGCAATCAGTTCTGCCTTGATGGAGGCGTGGGTGACGGTTGCGTCGTCCATGCGGATGCCGCCGTCGGTGGGCGTGTCCAGCAGGATGGAGGTCTTGCCCTCCCGGCCCCAAGGCAGCCATTCCACCTCCGCCCCGTCGCGGCCTTTTCCTGGGGCGCCGCTGTAGGCGAACTGCGTCCAGTAGGACATCATGCTTGCCGACAGCCGCCGCTGGTTTTCATCGTTGGGGAAGATGTAGTGGATGCCTCCTAGGCCGTTGGAGAAGTCCCCAAAAACGAAGGGGATCTCCAAGGCGTGGCCAGCGCCCAAGGCGACGCTAAGGTCGTAGCCGAGCACGGTGGGCTCCTCGTCCCAGTCCCAGCGGTAGGCGAACACGTTGGGGTTGCCGGAGGCGACCATGCGTTGCGCCAGTTCATCGACTCCCCGGGCCTTCCACGCCCGGGCGCCGTAGCGGACTTGGCGCAGATAGGCGGCCTCGTCCTTCAGCGAATAAAACAGGCCGAAAAGGTCGTCCACATAGCGGGGATCGCGGGACATGAACAGGGTCGGCTCATCGCGGTTGGTGCCCAGAATGACCGGAACCTGATTGTGGTTCTCCGCAACCGAGAACACCTCCGCCGCCGGCGCCGCCGGCAGCACATGGCCGTCCATGAAGTTGGCGGGCAGATCGACCATGCCGAAGAGGTCGCCGTCCAAAACCGCATAAAGCTCGGCGGGGGTCTTGCCGTGCAGGTATTCCGCCAACTTGGCCGCCGGCCAACCCTCCAGCAATGCACGGGCGGCGACGGCATCGGCCGCCAGCCCATCGGCAAGCAGCAAGGCGCCGACGACCTCCGCGGCGCTGTTCGGATGGCCGCCGTCCTGTTCGTAGGCTTGGCCGTAGGCCACCGCCGCCGCGCCGTAGCCGCCGCTCTGCACGATGGCCCGATGGAACAGCCCCTTGGCTAGGGGGGAGGCCATCATCGCCAAGGTGTCGAAGGCGCCGGCGGACTCGCCAAACACCGTCACGTTGCTTGGGTCGCCACCGAAGGCGGCGATGTTGTCCCGCGTCCACTCCAAGGCGCGGATCATGTCCAGAGTGCCATAGTTGCCGGAATCATCCGCCGGGTCTCCGGAGGCGAGAGCGGGATGGTTGAACCACCCGAACAGGCCCAAGCGGTAGTTGATGCTCACCACCACCACCTGCCCAGCCGCCGCCAAATTGGCGCCCACCACGTTGCCGCCGTGGCCGATGCTGTTGCCGCCGCCGTGAATCCACAACATCACCGGCAGGCCGCTGGCGTTGGGCGGCGACCAAACATTGAGGTGGAGGCAGTCCTCATCGCCAACCATGCGGCCGGGTTCAGGCGCATCGCCGCCGCTGGTGAGCTGCGAATGCAGTTGCGGACAGGGCGAGCCAAAATCGAGGGCCTCGATCAGTTCCCCGGCCGGCTGCGGCGGTTCCGGCGCCTTCCAGCGGCGCTGGCCGACCGGCGGGCGGGCGAAGGGCACCCCCAACCAAGCCCGAGCGCCGCTCTCGGCGATGAAGCCCACCACATCGCCGGACTCCGTGGTCCTGCGGGTGGCGCCGTCCGCTTCCGGCGGGGGTTCGGGGACCGGCAGGCTGCTGACGTACCAATAGCCGCCGATGGCCACCACAGCGGCGATGACGATGAGTGAGACGGCGATCTTGTTCATTCTGGATGCCTCCGCAAAAGGCCATGTGCTGTGCTATCGTAGCGCCAAATGCCCACAGGGGTCGAGCGCATGCCGAGCAAGCGGAGGACAAGGGCCGGATGCGGCGATGTCCAGCATCGCGGCAGCGGCGGCCCGACGCAGAAAGACTGGGACTATTGGAATGCGCTCGGCCGAGCCTGCGCCAGCCTCCCGCCCTTGGATGCGCCCGCCCCCAGGGCCCTGAGCCAAGTCCTAGCCGCCTTGACGCGCCTGCGCTCGCGCATGGGATCAACACCCTCAAGCGACGACTGGGATGGACACCTGCGCTGCATCCAAACGTTCGCCGCAGATGCACAGGCGCCGCCATGAGCATGCTGGACGACTCCGCGGTGAGGGCGCTCGGCGGCGCCCTGGACCGCTTGGGCATCCCGTGGGCGGTGGCCGGGGGAGTCGCCGCGAACGTGCATCGTCAAGAGGTCCGGCACACAGGCGACATCGACGTGCTGGTCCTGCTGGCCGAAACGCCGCTTGCGCAACTGACCCAAGCGCTCGCGCAGGACAGCTGGCGGGCTTTGCTGACCACCCAGGACGGTTGGCTGACGCGCATCGAGCACCCGAAGCATGGCGTGGCGGACATCATGGTGGCGGGCACCTCCTACCAGTGCGCAGCGCTGGAGCGAGCGCTCGCCGATGCGCAGCCGGACGGCTCTGTGGTGCGGCTGTTGGCGGCCGAGGACGTCATCATCCACAAGCTGATCGCGGGGCGCCACAAAGATGACATCGACGTGCTCTCAATTCTGGCGGCGACCCCGGCGCTTGACGATGCCTACCTGGACGAATGGGCCGATCACTGGAACGTGGCGGAACGCTTGAGGTCCCTGCGTGAGCTGGCGGCGCAGGAGTGTGCGGGCGCTGTGTAGCGGCTTGGTTGTTCCGCTGTCTCATTCGCCTGCACAGCTGCCGTGAACGACGGTTCGGAACGGTTGTCGCTATCCGAGCGGCTCGGGTACGGGGCGGC
Organism: Candidatus Azophilus sp.; assembly: GCA_965200465.1. Classification (GTDB taxonomy): domain Bacteria; phylum Pseudomonadota; class Gammaproteobacteria; order Pseudomonadales; family Azotimanducaceae; genus Azophilus. The sequence continues at coordinate 2,827,817 of OZ241358.1, forward strand.
CGACTTCGGCATCAACCTGTACTTCATGTCGGCGATGACCTACCTGCTGTACTTCTACACCGACGTGTTCGGCCTGTCGGCGGCGGCGGCCGCCGGAGTGATGCTGGCGGCGCGCTTCGTGGATGCGGTGACCGACCCCATCATGGGCGCCATCGCCGAACGCACCCGCAGCCGTTGGGGCCGGCTGCGCCCCTATTTGCTGTTCGGCGCCCTGCCTTGGGCCGCCTTCGCCGTGGCGACCTTCACCGTCCCGGACTTGAGCGCTTCGGGCAAGCTGTGGTGGGCCTACGTCACCTACATCGGCTTCGGCTTGGCCTTTACGGTGCTGGCCATTCCCTACACCGCCCTGACCGCCTCCCTCACCTTGGACCATCAGGAGCGCACCGTGCTCTCCACGTTCCGCATGGCCTGCGCCTTCGCCGGCGGCATCGCGGTGTCCGCCGGCATGCCCATGCTGGTGAGCGGGTTCGATTCCGAGGCGGCCGGCTACCAAGGGGCGATGACGTTGTTCGCACTGGTCGCCACCGCCACCTTTCTGGTGACGTTCCGCCGCACGGAAGAGCGGGTGCAGCCGCCGCCCAAGCAACGGCTGTCCCTGGCGGACAGCTTCAAGGCGGCGTTCGCCAACCCGCCGCTCATCATCGTGATGACGGTGTTCACCAGCGGCATGCTGGCCTTGACGGTGCGCCAAACGGCGGCCGCCTACTATTTTGAATACAACCTGGGCCGTCCGGATCTGCTCCCCGTTTGGTTCGGCGTCACCATGCCGGTGATGTTCATCGGCTTGGCCGTCACGCCGACGTTGGCGGCCCGCTACGGCAAGGCCGGGGGGGCCTTGCTCGGCGCGGTGATCACCCTGGCCGCCTGCCTGGGCCTGTATTTCACCCCTTACGACAACATTCCCGCCATCTTCGCCTGGGGGATGCTGATCTCCCTAGGCGGCACGCCCATCGCCGTGCTGGGCTGGGCCATGCTGCCGGACACCGTGGAGTTCGCCCAATGGCGGCACGGCGTACGCGCCGACGGCACCATCTTCGCCGTGTCCAGCTTCTTCCACAAGTTGGCGAAAACCTTGGGCGGCGCCGGGGTGGCGGCCGGCCTCGCCTGGGCCGGCTACATAGCCAACGCGGAGCAGTCGGCGACCTCTCTAGCGGCCATCCACAACATGATGACCCTGGCGCCGGCGGCCATCATGCTGATCATCATCCTCGCCGCCCGGCTCCATCCATTGGACCAGGCCGCGCACGCCAAGGTGGTGCGGGAGATGCAAGGGCGGCCATAGCGGTCGGCGCCGCCCTGCGAACGCTCCAAAAGCGGCAAGCGCGGCAATTTAGCAGAACCGCCGCCGCCCATTCTTGTTTTTGCCGTTAAACTAGCTCCGCCGCGGAGAGGTGCCGGAGCTTGGCCGAACGGGCTTGACTCGAAATCAAGAGACCTCGCAAGAGGTCCGTGGGTTCGAATCCCACCCTCTCCGCCAATTAGGGTTCCCGAAAAAGCGATGGCGTTGTCGGCCACGAACTTGCGCAGCCGCCCGCGCCATCCCTTGGGCAGCGCTGACAACGTGGGCGACACTGCCTCAGCACAATAGCCGAAGGTTTCGTGAAAGTGCGGCGCCTTATTCAGGATTTTCTTCGAACGCCGGCAACCACCGAAGGCGCAATGCCTTGGCGCAAGGCGGCGATGCGCATTGCCGCCACATTGCTCCTGCTGTGCGGCTGGCTGGCGCTTGCCCACTGGCTTCGCGCCTTGTCCGGCGAACAGGCGGTCGCGGATGACCTGCTGGGCAGGGTTTCTTGGATCTACCTGAAGCATTGGCCCAACATCACTTGGTTGGGCGCCTTCTGGTGCTTGGCCTTTTGGGGCCTGGGACCCCTGTGGCGGGCGATGCAGTCGCCTCGGTTCAGCGACAGAGTGGTGGGCGCCGCCACGCCCGGCGCTTTGGGCGCAATCCGGGCCCTGACTTGCGGGATCTTGCTGCTCATGGTGCTGCGGGAAGATTTGGCGAGCACCGCCCTGCTGCCGCGCTCGATGATCAACCCGCTGGGGTTCATGGAGCTGCTGCATTTGCTGCCGATCCGATTTGCTGCGTTCCTAGCCAATGAAACGGCGCTCTGGGCGTTTCAACGCTTGACGGAAGTGTTGTTGGCCTTGGGCGTTCTTGGCTTGGGGACGCGGGCGGTGCTTCCCGCGGCGGCGATTTGCTATTTCGTGCTGGGAGGCATTTTTCGCGGGTACTCGTTCATGTACCACGGCGGCCTTTTTCCGCTCTATGTGCTGGCCGTGCTGACCTGTACGCGGTGCGGCCAGGGCTGGGCCTTGGACCGGGTTTGGCGGAAGGCGCGCGGCAAGCCCGTGCCTCCGGCGCAGCTATCCACCGCCTATTTCGGCTGGGCGCGATATGCGGTTTGGGCAGCCATCGCCCTCCCCTACATGGCGGCCTCCGGCAGCAAGCTGCTGCAAATGGGCTTCGACTGGGCCGCCGCCGACAACATGCGCTGGGTGATGCTGCGTCCAACGCTGGAATTGGTTGCGGCGGGACATGATTTCGATGCGGCGCTCTGGATGGTCTCCGCACCAGATGCGCTGCTTGTGCTGCTGGCGGTTTTCGTGCTTGCCCTGCAACTTTCCTTTGGGCTCGTGCTGGTGTCCAGGCGCGCCCGATTGATCTTGCCGGCGGCCACCATCGGCTTCCATCTGGGCGTCCTGGTGTTGATGAACATCTTGTTCATCGACCTGATTCTGCTGCACTTGATGTTTTACGACTGGGGTTCGCCGAGACGATGGCTGGCGGGGCGGCGCGGCGCCGCCGAGAAGCCCAAGGGCAAGGTCGCCTCAATTCCAGATGCAGCCCCTGACCGCCCAGTGGGGACGCACCGCCGAGGCGCATTGGCCGCGTTGGCGATCATGCTGTTTCTGGCATCCTGGTGGGCGACGCAGATCAATTTGTACCCGCTTACGCCGGTGGCCATGTTCACCGCCCAAAGAGGCGAGGCGCTCGATGCCGGCCTGGTGTCGCACCTGCGGGCGATTGCCCACTACGAGGATGGCAGCAGTGGCCGGGCGCCCTTCGAGCGCTGGATCAAAGCGATGCGGGCCGGCCGCTGGCGGCCCGCTGTCGATGGCATCTTTCGGGACGCCGAAGGCTTAGCAAAGGGGAAGCAATTTCTGGACGCAATGATCCGGGTCGCCAATGCCAATGCCAATGAGCCGCGCCTGAGCAGCCTGGAGTTGCAGCTTTGGCAATGGAAGTTCAGAGAAGACCCGCACAACCCCCAACAAGGCGTTCTAACGGACAGGTACATTCATCTTGCAAACTGAAAAGAGCCTTCAGCCGGGGAGCGCGAGGGGGAACCCCTCGCATGAAAAGAGCCTTCAGCCGGGGAGCGCGAGGGGGAACCCCTCGCAAAAAGCCTGGTTGATCTACGATGGCGAGTGCCCGCTTTGCCGACGCTACGCTTTGCACCTGGATGTGCAGCGGACGCTGGGGGAACTGGTGTTGGTGAATGCGAGAGAGGGCGGGCCGCTGGTGGAGGAGGCCAGAGCGCTGCCATGCGATCTGAACGAAGGCATGGTCTTGAAGATGCGCGGGCGCTTCTTCTGCGGCGCTGAAGCGCTTCACGCATTGGCGCTCCTTGCGGACAGCCGCAAGCCGTTTGGCACCCTCAACCGCCTGCTGTTCCGTTCCCGCACCGCCTCCCGCCTTGCCTACCCCGTCCTGAAGCTGGGGCGACGGGCGCTGCTGAAGATCAAGGGGGCGCCAATGATCGACTCCGCCGCCAAGGGTCACCGCACTCCGTAGCGCATCGGCAGCGCAGATGCAGGCATTCCACCGAATAGGGCGCCGTGGGCAGTTTCCTCCCCTGGCGGTCATCGGCTGCGGCGGCGTCGCCAGCGACCGCCATCTGCCGGCCTTGGCTCGGCTTGGCTGGCGACCGGAACTGCTGATCGACCCCCAAGCGGAGCGCGCCTTGGCGCTGGCCCGGCGCTGGAACGTCCGTCGCGTGGCCGAAGACGTCGCCGAACTCCGCCCGGGCGAAATCGAGGCGGCGCTGGTGGCCACCAATCCAACGTCCCACGCATCCGTCAGCCTGCCTTTGCTGGAGAACGGCGTTCACCTGTTCGTCGAAAAGCCCCTGGCCTCATCGTGGCGGGATTGCCAAGCCATGCTGAAAGCGGCGGCGGTGCATTCGGTTTGCCTTGCCGTCGGCCACATGCGCCGCTTCCTGTTCGTCAATCGCTGGGTCAAGGCGCTGCTCGACCGCGGCGCACTGGGCGAGATCACCGGCTTCGACGTCCGCGAGGGAACCAACTGCCACCTGCCAACCGGCGGGCGCTTGGCGGCCGTCCGGATGGCGGCCGGGACCGGTCTACACTCGCCGGCGCTATGGAATCGAGAATCGGCGGGCGGCGGCGTGTTGCTGGACACCGGCGCCCACAGCCTCGACACTCTCCTCTGGTGGCTTGGCGAGGCGCACGTGCTTGGCTGCCGCGACGATGCGCTGGGCGGCGTGGAAGGCGACGCGCTGGTCGAAATCGCGCTGCCCAACGGCGCGACGGGCATGGTGGAACTGAGCCGCACCCGCACCCTGCGCAACACGGCGATCGTCACCGGCCGCCGCGGCGCAATCGAGGTGTCGCTGCATCGCAACGCCATCATTTCCGCGCACCCCGAAGACTTGGCCGATTTCAAGCTGGAAGGACGCCCAGGCGCCAGGATGCCCAACGAACGCCTGCACGAGGACATGTTCAAACGGGAACTGCAAGACTGGCTGGGCGCCATCCGCACCGCCGGCAAACCCTTCGTCACCGGCGCTTCAGCCGCTGCCTCCATTCAAGCCATAGACCATGCCTATCGCCACCGCCGGCCATTGCATCGACCCTGGGCCGCCCATGGCCGAGGGGCAAGCGGCGGACATCTGCAAGGCAGGCGGGTGCTGGTCACTGGGGCGAGCGGCTTCATCGGCGGTCAACTTGTTGAAAAACTCGCCCTTGAGGAAGGGGCGAAGGTTAGGGCCGCCATCCGCAACTTCCGGCATGCCGCCAGGGTGGCGCGCTTTGCGGCCGATACGGTCGAACTGCGCCGCTTCGACATGGCCGCCGGCCGGAACGGCGCCATGGATGGAATCCACCGCTTGGTTGACGGCTGCGACGTCCTGTTCCATCTGGCGCGGGACATCCATTCGCCCCAAGCCAACGAAGCAGGCATCAGGGCGCTTGCCGAGGCCTGCGGTCGCGCCGGGGCGCGGTTGGTCTATGTCAGCTCCCTGTCCGTTTACGAGCCGTTGCCGGATGCCCCGTTGACGGAAGCAAGCCCGATGGGACAACAGCCCGACAACGACAAGTTCAGGGCGCAACTTGAACTCATGCGCCTGATTCGGGAGGGCGTCGTCGAGGCGACGATCATGCAACCGACCATCGTATATGGTCCCTTCAGCGGATACTGGACCGACCGTCCGGCCGATATGCTCATGGACGGCGCAGTGATCCTGCCGGCCCCTGGCGACGGGATATGCAACGCCCTCTATGTGGACGATTTGGTCCAGGCGCTCATCCTGGCCGCGGGGCGCGACGAGGCACTGGGCGAGCGCTTCCTCATCTCCGGCCCCGAACACCCGACCTGGCTCGATTTCCATCGCGCTTATGAGCAGGCGCTCGGTCGGGACGGCGCCATCCGCCTGATGGCCCGCGACGAGATGGCCCGCCGGAATCGGAGAGCGAACGGCTTGCTGCCTTTCCCCGCGGCCCAGCGTCTGCTTGGCCGCCGCCCGCTGCGTCGGGCGCTTCGCTTCGCCAGCCACCGATGGCTGAGCGAGCGCGGCCAAGCGGCGCTCCGGCGATTCCGCGAACAGGGGCGCTGGGCCGCTGCTCGGAACGCCGCCGAACCCCGGGAATTTCTGCCTTCGGCAAGGCTTGTCGAGCTGTACGCGGCCAAGTGTCCCGTCCAGATCGACAAGGCGCGCCGCCTTCTTGGCTACGAACCCGAATTCGGCTTGGAGCGCGGCATGGAGCGCACCGTGCGCTATCTTAAGTGGCGGGCGGCAAGCTGAAACCCGCGCCGCGCCGCACTGTCGAAAAGGCGAATTGCCGAGGCGACGTCTGCTGCGGGCATGGACAGCTGCGATGCAACCCGCCCGGACGTCAAAAGCGGTAGCCGAAGGCGTCCGCTATCCGCTGGAGCTTGCCGGCGATATGCTCCCTGGACCAGTCGGTGTAGAAGCCGCGGTAGCCCTCGCCATCGTCCCTCGGCAGGTTCTTCGTGCGCGGCAGACGCTTCCGGGGAAGCGACAGCCGGCGGCACAGTTCGTCGTAGTCCCGCTGCAGATGCTCGAAGCGGATGCAGTAATCCGCCCAGGGATGGCCGTCCAGGAAATAGAACGCCGGCAGTTGATCGATGAGCTCGGCGAACCACTTGCGCTTCAACATGAACTCGATGTTCCGGGGATGGCGGCCGAGGGCATGGTTCGGCAATGCGCGCAGCAGCCGATAGCGGGCGCGCAAAACGGCGCCCAGAGAGCGGTTCCCGGAACGCAGATCCCGCAATCGGTGCATGGGCCAATCGCTGCGCATCTTCCAGATGTACAGCGACACGAACCAGTCCCAAGGATTTCTGACCACGGTGAATTTGAAGCATTCGTTCCACAGGCGCTCCGGCACATGCTGGCGGATCCTCTCCGGCGGGATGTGGGATTGCCCTCCCCGCATGTCGGAGAGGCCGGGAAAGAGGCGGGCATTGCGAAATGGAATCGCGCCGAACTGGTCGTCGTCCGCCCAGGGACGGGACCGATCCCAAGGATCGCTGATGACGACGTCTTCCTGTGCAAGCGAAGGCAGCAGCGACGCCAGCAGGCTGGTGCTGGCAACCTTGGGCGGGCGCGCGAAGATGAACTTGTGGCGGAGCGAGATGACGGTCAGCTTGGTTCTCCCGGCCCGGCGCCCTGCGCCAAGGCCCGGCCTCTTGGACATCGGGCAGCGCCCTAAGCTAGCATGCCGAATGGTCGGTCGCAATTTTTGGCGCGGCATCCGTTCCTCAGGGAAATCGCCAACGGCTGGATGCTTCTAAAGGCCCATGCAAGTTGTCAATCGAACCCCGTCGGCACCTAGGCCGACCAATGTCCGGTACAACGACTGGCATGGGGTGGCGCTGCCAACGCTGGAGGCGTTCAGTCCCTCTTTGCCGGTCAGCGTGGTCATGCCCTGCCATCGCACGCCGCCGGTGGTGCTGGGGCGAACCCTAGCGGCGTTGGAGGGCCAGACCTACCCCCGCGACCTGTTCGAGGTGGTGATCGTTGATGACGGCTCCGAACCGCCGTTGGAAGCGCCCCGGTCGTCGTTGAACCTGCGGGTGGTGCGCCAAGCGCGGCATGGGTTCGGAATCGCCCGGGCGCGCAACACTGGGGTGCGGGCCGCCGCGCACGACATCATCCTGTTCCTGGATGGCGATTCGCTGCCGGAGGCGGGCTGGATGAGGGCGCACGCCCGCTGGCACCATGTCCTCTCCGATGCGCTGACCCTGGGGTTTCGCGCCCATGTGTCGGTGGAGGACATTGATGCGGAAGCCATCCGCGGCCAGCGCGGCACATTGCGGGAACTGTTCGCGGACCGTCCGATCGACCCTCCCCGAATCGAAGAATGGATGCAGCGAGCCAAGGATGCGAAGTCTCGCGCGGGCGATCTGTTCGACTTCATTAGTGGTGGAAACTTCGGGGTCGCCAAGGGTTTTTTCCAAGCGGCGGGCGGCATGGACGAATCCTTCGATCGTTGGGGACTCGAAGACATCGAGTTCGCCTACCGGGCTTACGCCCAGGGTGGCTTGCTGGTGCCGGTGCGCGAGGCGTTCGTGTGGCATCAGGGCCGCTGGTCTGAAGGAAGAGAGGCGAAAAGACGCAGCCGCCTATTCCAGCTAGGGAAGGTCGCCCACCTGATCCCCCATCCCAACTACCGCCGCGCCAAGCCCGGACGCATCTACAAGGTGCCTCGGCATGTGGTCACCATAGAGGCGGCCCGCTGTCCGGCCGAGCAGGTGGCGGCGGCGGCGGAAAGCATCCTGGCGGACCGCGAGCAGGATCTTGTGGTGCGCATCGAAATCGAAGGAAGCGAGGATGCGCCGCGCTCGGCATGGCTGCACGACGCATTCGACCCGGACCCGCGGGTGCATATCGCGCCGGCCCGGCCGGCGCTGGACGAGTTTCCCGCGGCGCCGTTCCATGTGCGGCTGCCCGCCAACATTGCGGCAAAGAATTTGGTGCATCGCCTCCGCGGTTGCTTAGGAAGCGCGGTCTATGCCAGCTCGCGCCTGCCCGACGGAACGCGCCTGTGGATCGCCCGAGCCTGGGCGCTGCACCGGGCGCGGCGGGCGGGCGGCAGCCCGGCGGACTTCGGCGAGGCGCTGGAGGTCGCGCCTGCGAGGCTGAAGCTCAAACTCGCCGCGCCGCTGGACACCGCGGACATTCCCAGCCGGCGCAAGCAACTGCTTGAACGGCTGCGGGGAACCCTCCGCCGCTCCCGCAAGGCTTGGCGCTTCCCGCATTGGGCGATCGTCCGCGCCATCGCCCAGCTGCGGGCGCGGAGGCGCTGACCTATCCGGCCAGTCTGCGCAGCAGCGCCGCCATGCGCCGCCGCCCCAAGGCGAGCCTTCCCGAAGGCTTGCGGGGCGGCCAGTGCCGCTGGTCGATGAGCCAGCCATCGGCCCAACTCTGGTTTGGCTTGGTGCCGATGCGCAGGCAGCCTTGGCGCAGCACCTCCTGTTCGGCCTGAAAGAGCAGATAGTTGTCCGGGGCTTCGTCGGCGCCGGCAATCAGCGCCTCCAGGGCCGGGAAATCGGCGTAGCGGAACAGCCGGTAGGTTGCCTTCAAGGGTTGCCAGAATTCGGGGTCCCGCTCGTCTGACGCGATGTACACCACCGCGCCGTCGGCCACGCCGCGGTCCTGAAGGCAGCGCCTGATGTGCGGCGGCATCGTCAGCCACTCCGGATAGTCGCCAGCGGCAACCCGGTCGCCGCGGCGGACATGGACGGAGACGAAGCGCCCGTCGCCGAGCGCCCGCAGACGCAGCACCACTGCGCGGGCCAGGGCTCTCGCTTGGGCAGAGGCGCGCAGTTCGACCTTGGCCGCCGGCCAGTCATCGGTCGGCAGCACCTCGCGGAACAGGGGCCGGGAGATGCGCCGCACCACGAGGGGATAGTCCCGCGCCCGGTCCGGGATGGGCGTCCCCTCCCGCAGGCGCAGGGTTCGCACAGCCTTATCGGGCGGGCGGCCCGCTATGGGCAGGGGGTGCCGCCCTTGGGCGTCCGTCAAGCTGCTTGCTCTAAAGTCGAAATACTGTTCCCAACGCCACTCGCGGCGCACGCCGAAGTTGTGCTGCGCATCCAGATGCAGCGGCGGGAGAATCGCCAGCCTCGCCGTGGTCTGGGCCTCGCGCAGCAGGCAAACCAAGTTGGCGGCCTGATGGGTCAGCCCGGCCGTGACCGGCTTCGACGGCCGGTATTGCAGAAAGTGCGCTGCGCCTTGCATTGTGGCCAGGGAGCTCGGCAGCGCCCCTACTGCCTGGAGCCAAGCGGCGTTTGCCGCTGCCTCCGTCTCCTCAAACCTTGAACTCGCCGATCACCGCCGAGATGGACTCCTTGGCGTCGCCGAACAGCATGCGGGTGTTGTCGCCGAAGAACAGCGGGTTATCGACGCCGGCGAAGCCGGAGGCCATGGAGCGCTTGAGGACGAACACGGTGTGCGCCTGATCGACGTTGATGATGGGCATGCCGTAGATGGGGCTGTTTGCGTCCTGTCGGGCGGCGGGGTTCACCACGTCGTTGGCGCCGATGACCACGGCCACGTCAATGTGCTCGATGCGCGGGTTGATGTCGTCCATCTCCACCAGCTGATCGTAGGGCACGTTGGCCTCCGCCAGCAGCACGTTCATGTGCCCCGGCATGCGCCCGGCCACCGGATGCACGGCGTAGCTGACTTCGGCACCGTTTTTCTCCAGGATTTCGCCGAGTTCGCGCACCACATGCTGGGCTTGGGCCACCGCCATGCCGTAGCCGGGCACGAAGGCCACGGAGGAGGCCGCCTCCAGAATCAACTGCGCGTCTTCGGCGTTGATGGGCTTGACCTCGCCCTCCACCTTGCTGGCGGTCTTCACCGCGCCGAAGCCGGAGAACAGCACGTTGGCCAGGGAGCGGTTCATGGCCTTGCACATGATGTTGGTGAGGATGATGCCGGCGGCGCCGACCAGAGCGCCGGCGACGATCAGGATGTTGTTGTGGATGGCGAAGCCGGCGGCGCAAGCGGCCAGCCCGGAATAGGAGTTGAGCAGGGAGATCACCACCGGCATGTCGGCCCCGCCGATGGGAATGACGGCCATCACGCCGAACAGCAGGCTCAAGGCGATGACCGCGTACAAGTAGGGGGAGTCCAGCACCGGATTGAGCATGAACAGGACGCCGCAAACCGCCAGCGCGGCGAGGATCAGGGCGTTCACCACCCGTTGCGCCGCGAACACCAGGGCGCGGCTGGCCAGCATTTCGGAGAGCTTGCCCCAGGCTATGATGCTGCCGGACAGCGTGACCCCGCCGATGAGGATGGACAGCAGGATGCTGATGTGGATGAAGGTGGTGTTGCCCTCATTGTAAAGCGCCGCCCAGCCCACCAGCAGGCTGGCCACGCCGCCGGAGCCGTTGAACAGCGCCACCATCTCCGGCATAGCGGTCATGGCCACCCGCTGCGCGGCCAAGGCGCCGATTAAGGCCCCGACGATGGCGGCCACGGCCATCCACCGATAGTCCAAGATGCCTTGGGAGAACAGGGTGACCACCACGGCGACGAGCATCCCCAGCGCGGAGAGCAGGTTGCCGCGCACCGCCGTGGCCGGGGAGCTTAGCTGCTTCAGGCCAAAGACGAACAGCGCCGCCGCAACGATGTAGAAGACATTGATGAACTCCTGGCTCACGCCGCCGCCCCCGACCTGCGGTGCGACGCCTTCGGCGGATGCGCCCACTCGTCGATGCGCTGCTGGCTCACGCCGCCGCCCCCGGCTGCCCCGGACCTTTCTTTTTCTTGAACATGGACAGCATTCGGTTGGTCACCAGGTAGCCGCCCACCACGTTGACGGTGGCGAAGGTCACCGCCGCCGCGCCCAGCAGGGTGGCGGCGGCGTCCATGCCGGCCCCGGCCGAGGTCAGCGCCCCAACCAGAGTGACGCCGGAGATGGCGTTGGCCCCGGACATCAGCGGCGTGTGCAACGTGGCCGGCACCTTGGAGATCAGTTCGAAGCCCAGGAAGATGGACAGCATCAACACAAAGGCGAGATAGACCGCTTCCATAATTTCGGCTCCGTCAAAGGTCCTTGATGGCGCTGTGGACGATTGCGCCGCCCCGGGTGAGCACGCAGCCGGCGGCGATTTCGTTTTCCGGGTGCAGCTGCAACGCGCCTTGGTCGGCGTCCCAAAACTCATCGAGCAGGTTCACCAAGTTGGCGGAGTACAGGTCGCTGGCGTGGCGGCACACCGCCGAGGGCAGGTTGCCGAGGCCCACCACCTTGACGCCTTCGACATCCACCACCTGGTCCTGCACCGAACCCTCCACGTTGCCGCCGCTCTCCGCCGCCATATCGACCACGACGCTGCCGGGGGCCATGCCGGCGAGCATGTCCCGCGTGACGATGCGCGGTGCCGGGCGCCCAAACACCTGGGCGGTGGTGATGACCACGTCGGATTGGGCGATCACCCGTTTTTGGCCCTGCCTTTGCAGTTCGAGCTGCTCCGGCGTCAGCTCCTTGGCGTAGCCCTGCTCGGTCTGGCCGATCTCCCCCAAGTCGATCTCGACGAACTTGGCACCCAACGACCGCACCTGCTCCGCCACCACCGGGCGGGTGTCAAACGCCTCCACCCTTGCGCCGAGGCGCTTGGCGGTGGCGATGGCCTGCAGGCCGGCCACCCCAGCGCCGATGACGAACACCCGGCTGGGGGCAATGGTGCCGGCCGGGGTCATCATCATGGGGAAGATCTTGCGGCTGTGGCTGGCCGCCAGGATCACTGTGACGTACCCGGCAAGGCTGGCTTGGGAGGACAGCGCATCCATCCTCTGCGCCTTGGTGGTGCGCGGGATCATCTCCATGGAGACGGCGGTGGCGCCTTGGGCGGCCAAGGCGGCGACTAGCGCCTGCTCCTTGAAAGGGTCAAGGAAACTGACGTGGACCGCTCCGGATTGCAACGCCGCCACATCCTCTGCGGCCGGCTTGCGCACCCGCAGCACGACGTCCGCGGACTTGAGCAATTGCGCCGCGTCCGGCTGCACTTCCGCCCCGGCGGCGGCGTAGTCCGCATCCATGTAGCCGGCGGCGGCGCCGATGCCGGCCTGCACGGCAATGTCAAAACCCAGCGCTTTCAGCTTCTTTGCGCCGGCCGGCGTCAATGCGGCGCGCAGCTCGCCCGGCCAAACTTCCTTGGGTGCGCCAATCCGCATGAACACACATTCCCCATGCGCCGCAGCCGAAGTGGGCGGCGCAAGGCAGGCACTTTACAAGAGAAGGCGGGCGATGCAAAACCCATCCCGTCCACCCTGGCTTCCGGATAAGGATCGCCCGGCCCGCCGCTAAGCGGGACGCCCGCGCTCCCAGGCGGCAAGCCTTCGCAAGTGCCGCAGCCATGCAACCGCCGGGGAAAACCCTGCAAGGTGCGCCTTGCAATGCGCCTCAACGATTCCTTAAGCGGGGATTGGGGTCTTGTCCAAGAGGGACTGGCGCCGCGGGGTTTTACAGCGCTTTTCGGCAGGCGGGCGCATTCTTGGCAAAATGGAGCGGCACAGGCTCAGCAACGCGAGGACGCAGCCATGACCAAGTTCGCCGTCGGCCAGATCGTCAAGCATCTTAAGTTCGGCTATAGGGGCGCCGTCTTTCAGGCGGACGCCGAGTTCGAGCTGAGCGACGAATGGTACGACGCCGTGGCCCGCAGCCGCCCGCCCAAGGATGCGCCTTGGTATCATGTGCTGGTTGACGGGGGAGCGCAAACCACCTACGTGGCGGAGCGGCATCTGGCGCTCAGCAAGGACCGCTCGCAGATTGAGCACCCCTTGCTCGGGCGCTACTTTGAGCGATACGACGGTTTGCAATACCATCCCCACACCCTGCACTAGGGCCTTAAGGAGCAATGGCGAAGCCAAGCGGTCGGCGCGAGTGCCTGGGCGCCTTTCGAGACCTTGCGAGCACGGTATCGACGCATTTGTTCTGCGTCTCGCCCAGCCATGCCGGCTCCAACTTCCTGAAAGGCGTGATGGCCATCTCCAAGGCAACCTGGATCTCGAAGGCAAGGAGGAACGAAAGCCATGCAGCACCGGGGTTTGTGGGGCCGGAATTGCCCTTTCCCACCTCTTTCATTGCCGTCAACCCGCAAAAGATCGCGCTGGTCGCCAATCCCGAAGGCTACGACTGGCCGCGCAACCGGCGGGCTTGGTATTTCCTCGCACAAGCCAAGGATCCGGCAGCCACGGTGTTCTTCGCCCGCTCCACCCGGTTTCTGTTCCAAACGCACATGCTCGCGCAGCACTTTCGCAACCCCAGGTTCCTGTTCATGGTGCGCAACCCCTATGCGCTTTGCGAAGGTCTGTGCCGACAGTATCGCGCCAACTTCGGGGAGAACGCCGAGCGATTTCGGCAGCTGAGCATGGGCGACAAGAGCCTTGAAGAATACGCCGCCACCCACTATGTACGCTGTCTTGCGCAGCAGCGCGAGAACCTCGAAAAGCACGGCGAGCGCGGCGCATTCTTCAGCTATGAGGAGATGTGCGCGGCGCCGGAGCGGGTGACCCGGAAAATCCAAGCGCTGGTGCCGGCGCTGGACGACCTCAACCTACGCCAGCGCATCCCGGTAAAGAACCTGTACAACGAGATGCTGACGGACATGAACGCGCGCCAAATCGCCAAGCTCAGCGGAGCGCAACTCCGGGCCATCAACCGCGTGTTTCGGCCGCATCGCTGGCTGTTGCACCACTACGGCTACGAACTTATCGAGGACGCAAGCGCCTGCGCCGCATCCCCGGCCTAGCCGAACTGCCCCCTTGGGCGCCCAAGGCGTCCAACTGCAAGGGCGTTAGCCAAACATTGGCCAAGACTCGCCCTTGACGCCTTATAATCCCCTGCGCCATGATTTCGCCGAACTGACAAGGGGGCAGCCTATGGCCACGCTGAACCTCGCCGAAGACATCGTTCTGCTCTTGCTGGACGACGAAACCGGCAAGATGGAGGACGTCCACGCCAACGTCATGGAAATGCTCATGGCGGGCGCGGTGCTGATGGACTTGGGCCTTAAGGCCAAAATCGACTGGGACTTGGAGCAGGTGTTCGCAATAGACGAAACCCCTGTTGACGACCCCATGCTCGACGACGCCCTTGAGCGCATCTGCGCGGAGCCAAAGCCCCTGTCGCCCAAGGTTTGGATTCAGCGCATCGCCGAACGCGGCATGGAGATTCGCGCCGCCGCCATAGACAGCTTGGTGCAGCGGCGCATCATCAAGGTGGAGAACACCAAGTTCCTGTGGGTTTTCGGCACTCGCCGCTACCCGGTCATTGACAACCGGGAGGAGCGCGAGGTGAAGCTGCGGCTTATGGACGTGCTGCTCAGCGACTCCATTCCCGACCCTCACGACGTAGCCCTCATCTGCCTAGCGGACGCCGCGTCGGTTTTCGAGATCATCTTAAGCGAACGGGAGCTGCGGCAAGCCGGCGCGCGCATTGAGCAGGTGCGCAAGCTCGACCTCGTTGGCCAAGCCATGTCCAACCAGATCCGCAAGTTCGTTTACGACATCACCATGGCCATCGCCCACGCCCAGCAGCCGCTGTATTGAGCGAGGCCAGATGATCCGGATCACCTTCAAGGGCGCTAACATAGCCGGGGAGGCCGAGCAGGCGGCCTACCGGAGAGCATTCGCGCAACGCCACTTCGTGGTGTTCAAGCACTTCGTCGATCGCGCCCTGCTCGATAGGGTGCCGCAGTTGCTGTCGGGCGCAGACTTCTTCACCCGCGAGGACACCGACCGCAAAGGCGCAGCCTTCGCCCGAGAACTCACCCTGAAACAGCACTGCCCACTGGTGAAAATGTTCCACCTGCTGCTGAACCGCGGGCGCATCCTCACCGCGATGGAAACGTTCGCCGACGGCCGGCGCATCCGCAGCTTCCTCGGCCGCGGCTTCAAGATGCTGGCAAGCAGCGGCCACTTCGACTCCTGGCACAGTGACACCAAACGCGGCCGGCTCCTAGGCTTGAGCATCAACCTGTCCGAGACGCCCTTCACCGGCGGCGAACTGCAGGTGCGGCACCGCAAGAGCCGCGAACTGCACCAAAGCCAAGCGACGGAGTTTGGCGACGCCTTGCTGTTCAGGATCGACCCCGAATTCGAGCATCGCGGCCTGCCCGTCACCGGCACCGCGCCAAAGTGCAGCTTCGCCGGTTGGTTCGCCGAGCAACCCGATTTGCGGGATTTGCTCCAGGTGCGGCGGATAGCCCATCCCACTCGCAACCGGTAATGTCGCCAGCGGGCAAGGCGCTACGGCTGTGGAAAAACCGGTTTGGCAGTTCGGCGCCGGCGCGAATTTGCCTCGCTTGGTGGGCACCCATCTGTTCGGCGTCGGCGCCAACAACAGCGGCACCACCTTCTTAAAAAACGCCTTGTCAACCTCCCGGCACACTTGGAACCTGCCGGCGGAAGGCCAGTTCGCCGTCGGTTTCGCCGGACCGCACACCGCGGACCACGGCCGCCTGCTGTGGACGCACGGCGGCTGGGGGGACGTTCTGCGGGACCCCGCCGCTTACGACTGGCCGCGCATCCGCCGCGCCTGGCACCTGCAGGCGTTCGCCCGCAGCCCCGCCGCAAGCGTTTTTTTCACCAAGGCGCCGCCGTTCCTGTTTCATGTCGAGAGTCTCTGCACCCACTTTCCGAACGCCAAGTTCATCTTCATGGTGCGCAATCCCTACGCCGTCTGCCAAGGCATGCACCGCTACCGCACCGACCAGCCGCTGCCGCCCGGCAAGGGCTACTTTGAGGCCGCGGCGGAGCATCTCGTCAACTGCATGGCGCAGCAGCGGCGCAACGTGGAAACCCATGTTCGGCACGGCGGCGGCGTCTTGCTCAGCTATGAAGCCATGTGCGACGAGCCGGCTCGGGCGGAGGCGCTGATTCGCTCCTTAGCGCCGGAGTTGGACGACTTGGACCTGCGGCAAAGGCTGCGGGTGAAGGGCCAGTACAACGCGATGCTCACCAACATGAACCCTCGTCAGCTCGGGCGGCTTACCGCCGAGCAGACCGAGACGATCAACCGCGTATTCAAACGGCACCGCGCCCTGTTGGACTACTTCGGCTATGAGCTGATGCGCCATCCCCGCCGTACCCCATCGTGCGGACGCGGCCGGCACTTGGGCGAGCGGCCAGCTTGACCGCGCTCTGCGGTTTGGTGCGAATGCACGGCGCCGACGCCGGCCTGCCTGGCATGCTGAACGCACTGGCGAACTACGGCCCGCAATCCTGGCGGTGGCGGGGGGCGGCGGTCGCACTCGGCGCGGCGGGCGCACCGGATGCAGCGCCCCTTGCCCATGGGCGGGCCGGCAACCGGCGCATGACGATCGTGGCGGACGCCCGCCTAGACAACCCGGCCGAACTGCGTGACGCCCTCGGGCTGCGGCCCAAGGACGGCGCAGCCACCGCTGCAGCGCTCATCCTGCGCGCCTACCTGCGCTGGGGGCCGGCCTGCGCGGACCGCCTGTATGGGGACTTCGCCTTCGTCGTTTGGGATGCGCCGCGGCAGCGGCTGTTCTGCGCTAGGGACGCGCTCGGCACACGCCCTTTTTACTACGCCCTCAACGCGCAGAGGTTCGCCTTCGCCAGCGACGTCTGGGGGGTGCTGGCCGCGCCGGGCGTCGGCGCGGAGCTCGACGAACTGCGGGTGGCTGCGCATCTTGGCAGCCTATCGCCCGTGTTTCTGCGCCGCACGTTCTTCCAAGGCGTACTCCGGCTGGCACCCGGCCACACGCTGACGGTCGATGCGGGGCGCATTCGCCCCGTGCGGCAACGCCCCTACTGGCGCCCGGAAAGCCTGCCGGAAGCGCCGGCCGCTTCGCTGGAGGCACACAGCGAGGCGTTGCTTGAACAACTCGAGCGGGCAGTGCGGGTGCGCCTTGGCGACGCCCCCGTTGGCCTGGAGCTTTCGGGCGGGCTAGATTCGTCCACGGTTGGGGTGCTGGCGGCTAGGGAGCTGCGTCGCCGGGGCTTGGCCCCGCCGCCGGCCTTCTGTTGGCAGCCGCCACCGTGCAGCCCCTTGCCGCCCGAACACGCAAAGGAGTATGAACGCATCCGTGCAGTGGCGGCGCAGGAAGATCTGCAAGTACACTATTGTGCGCCATCGCCGGACGACCTGCTTAGGGTATTCCGCCGGGACGTCTGCCTTCCGCAGGGCAACGAGAGCCCGATGCTGTCCAAGGCGGCTGGCGAGGGCGTCCGGGTGATGCTGTCCGGACTGGGCGGCGACGAGGGCGTCTCCTACGGCGGCCGGGGCCATTATCCCCTGCTGCTGCTGAGCGGGCGCTGGCCAAGCTATCTGGCGCATGTGCGGGCGCACGGCCTAAGGCTCGTGCCCTATACCCTAGGCACGATGGTCACCGCGCTCAATCCCCACCTGATGAACTACCTTTTGCGCACTCGCGCTCGACTGGAGCGGGGGCGCACTTGGCGGTTCGCGCTGCTGGGCGACCGGCGCGGCCGATGGCTCATCGACCCCGAGTTCGCACGGCGGGTGCCGCCGCCTAGCACAACAATGCGCCACATCGGCGTGCGCCGCTCGCAGTTGCGGTGGCTGCGGCTGGGGCATTTAAGCTCGCGCATGGAGAGCGAGGCCGCCAACAGTGTACACTGGGGCTTGGAGTTCCGTTATCCGCTGCTGGACCGCCGCTTGGTGGAGTTGGCGCTAAAGCTGCCGCCGGAGATGTTCTGCGGCCCGCCGAGCCGCTTTCTGATGCGCCGCGCCGTTGGTCGCCTGCTGCCCAGCGAGGTTTTGACAGCGGAAAAGGTTGAATACGCCATCGCCGCGGCCCATGATGATACGCTCGCCGCTGCATTGCCGGCCATCCGGCGGGCCGTCCTGGCGCCGGAGGCGCCGCTTGCCCGCGCTGCATACATAGACTTGCCGCGCTTGCTCGAGAGCCTGGACCCGGAGAAGTTCCGCAGCAGGCCAAACCCTGTGCCAATGGGGCGCGCACTGACGTTCCTGGATTTCTAAATGATTGACGCGCCCAACCCTGCTCCACTTCCCCGCCACGCCCAACGCATCGCCATCATCGCGCATCGCCGCGATGGCCTTGACGAACAGGCAAGGGCGGCGTTGGAGAAGGCCGTGGCCGCCAATCCCAACGATTGGCCAGCCCTGCTGCGCCTAGCGCACCTGCATCGCCGCCAAGGAGACCTAGAAGCGGCCCGTTGCCTGTACCAGCGCGTTGCGGCGAAGACCGGGGACGCAAAGGCGTCTTGGCTAAGCGCAGTGCTTGGCGGCGCGGCCTTGCCGAACGCACCTGCCGGGGAGGGGGCCGGGGAGGGGACATGGCCGGCGCCTTTCGTGCGCCTCACGAACTTTCTGCCGCCGGAGCGATGCGACGGCCTGCTGGAGTTGGCGACGGCGAACCGGCGGCGCTTCGGACCGGCAATGGTTGGATATGGTGATGTTAAACCCGACGCACGGCGCGGCTTTCACGCCGACCGCCAAGTCGTTCGGCAGGTGCGCCCTTGGTTTCTCCCCAAACTGCGCGCCGCATTGCCGGAGGTGCTGACCCGGGTGCCCGTGGGCGACCTTGGCGACTGCGCTGTTGAACTGAAAATGACCGCCTCCCTGGCGCAAAGCGACTTCAAACTCCATCAGGACCGGAACAAACGCCACCCCCAACGCCGGCTTAGCTGGGCCTACTACTTCCACCGCCAGCCGCGGCGCTTTTCCGGCGGCGACCTGCTGTTGCATGACAGTTCGCCAAGCGGGGACGCCAGCTCCATCATCGCCTTCACGCGCTTGGCGCCGCTGCACAACAGCATCGTCTTCTTTCCAAGCAGTTGCTTTCACCAGATGACGCCCGTGGAGGGCGAACCGGACGACTTCGCCAACTGCCGCTTTGCGCTGAACGGCCACTTCTTCTTGCGTCGAAGCACCCCCGCCGCGGAAGATGCCTGACCTGCTGTCCGGACTGTGCTAAGGTGCCGAGAGCGGCCGCGCCGGCTTTGAGCCTTGGCGAACGGCCGCTTGGCGGGCAAGCGCAACAGGAGGAGCTGACATGACCGATCGCACATTGGGGCGCCCTGACCTTGCGGGGGGGGGGGGGGGTACGGAAATGACCTCCCCCGAAGAGCGGAAGCCGGCGGGCAAGCGTCCTTGGTCCAAGCCGCGCCTGGCTCTCGTCGAGATGGACTTCACCCTAAGTGGGGGCAGCAATGCGCCGCTTTCCCCACTCACTGAAAGTGACCAAGACCCGGCTTCTGGGCCACCAGGCCCAAGGTACAGAACGCCATCCTAGCCCACGACCGCATGGATGCGGCATTTCGGCTTTTAGAGACCGTACGGCTTCCGGGCCGCCAAGGCCGCATGACCATTCTCGCTTGCGGTTTTAGGGCTTTTCAGGGGTTTGCTCCCGCACAGTCCGCCAAACAATGGCTGGGAAGCGCGAAGATCGGCTGCGGTTGCTTGGCGGCCGTGCTGGCGGCCATGCCCGCCGCGAACGAACAGGCGCCGCAACGCGAAGCCTTTTTTGGCGATCTGCACATCCATACGATGTACTCCATGGACGCCTTTTCGTGGAACGTTCGCACCACGCCGGACGACGCCTATCGCTTCGCCAAGGGGGAGACCATACGCCATCGAGACGGGCGGCCGCTGCGCCTGCGCGGGCCGCGGCTGGACTTCCTGGCCGTTACGGACCACGCGGAGTACTTGGGCGTTCCGGCCAGCCTCGTGGACCCCTCGAGTCCTTGGTTCGAGCACCCCGACAAGGCGCGGCTGTTGCCGGCGGCTTCGCCCGACATCCTAAGCGAAAATTTCGCCTTGCTGATCCGGGAAGGCAGCCCGTTGGCCGGGCCGGAACTGTTTGCCGACGCATGGCGCCGCAACCTGGAGGCCGCCCAACGGCACAACTCACCGGGCGAGTTCACCGCGTTCGTCGGCTACGAGTTCACCGGCCTGCCGCACCGCAACCTCATCTTCAAGGAAGGCGACCCGGCGCCCTTGCCTTTCACCGCCTTGGATTCGCGGCGTCCTGAAGACCTGTGGCGTTGGATGGACGGGCTGCGCGAGACCGGCGTTGAAGTGCTGGCCATTCCGCACAACAGCAACAGCTACCGGGAGTTGACGTGGAACGCCTCCGGCGACGGGCGCCTAACCTTGGCGCAGGCTGAACGGCGGCGGCGGCACGAGCCGCTGCTGGAGCTCCATCAGCAAAAAGGCTCGTCCGAAGTACACCCGCTGTTGTCGCCCAACGACGAATGGGCGGACTTCTCCATCCGTCGCCATTTCCGGGACGAAAGCCAACCTGTCGGCACCTACTGGCGCGGCCTGCTGGCCCAAGGGATGGCCTTCGAGGAGCGGCTCGGCGTCAATCCCTATAAACAGGGAGCGGCGGGAGGCAGCGACAGCCACTACGCGGCCGGCCCTTACGATGAACGCGACGTGATCTTCGGCGCCTCGCCGCAAGCCCGCGGCTCCGTGTATCCTGAAGACCTTGGCGGCTGGGAGGGCTTCCAAACGCCTGTGAAGGCCAGTCACGGCTCCGGCGGGCTCATGGGCATCTGGGCGGAGGAGAATACGCGGGCGGCGTTGTTCGACGCCATGCGCCGCCGGGAAACGTTCGCCACCTCCGGGCCGCGCATCAGGCTGCGCCTGTTCGGCGGGTTCGGGCTGGCGGCCCGGCTCGCCGAGGCGGAGGACGAGGCGGCGGCGGGCTATCGCCACGGTGCGCCCATGGGGCAGACGCTGCAGGGCGGCGATCAGGGCGTGGGGGAGGCGCCAAGCTTTCTCGCATGGGCAATGCGGGACCCCCAGTCCGTCCGCCTGCAGCGCTTGCAGATGGTCAAGGGCGAGCTGGTGTCCGCAGGTTCCGAATGGCTGTACGCGGCGGCCCATGCAGCACCCGACAGGCTCAAGCGCTCGGCGCTGGTCCGGGAGTACCGCAAGACCGCCGGCGCACAGGTGCGCGAGCAGGTGTTCGACCTAGCCTGTTCGGACAGCGGCCGGCCTGACCCGGCAACCCATCGATGCCCCGACAACGGCGCCGCAGTGAATCTGCAGGACTGCTCCGCTGCTTCGGATGCGGGCGCGGAAGCACTGCGGGCGCTGTGGACGGACCCGGACTTCAACCCGAACCGGCGCAGCTACTATTACCTGCGCGTGCTGGAGAATCCAAGCTGCCGCTGGTCCACATGGGACGCCATTCGACATGGCGTACCGCCCAACCCGGACCTGCCCGCCACCATGCAGGAGCGGGCCTGGAGTTCGCCCATTTGGTATTCGCCGTAAATCCAAAGGCCCGCAGGTTGGCGCTCCCGCACACTTGCCTTGCGGACTGTGCTAAGGTGCCGCAAGCGGCCGCGCCGGCGGCGAGCCTTGGCGAACGGCCGCTTGACGGGGAAGCAGTGTCTTCATCAGCGCACCTGCTGGGTGGTTTTTGCTCAACCGGCATTTCGCCGGAAAAAAACCCTTAATGCTACTAATCACCAAATTTCCTCCTAACTTAAGATAAACTCCCTATATTTCCATTTGGGGGAAACGACATGGATCCCATCGCCAACCCTTTTGCGCCCGGGGCGGGTACGCCGCCGCCTGAACTGGCTGGCCGGGATGAGTTGCGTGAGCGAACGCGCATTGCGGTGGCTAGAATCCAACGGCGGCATGCCGCCAAGGGCGTTTTGATGGTCGGGCTGCGCGGGGTCGGCAAGACGGTGCTGTTGGGCCGGATGTTGGAGGATGCGGAGGAGTCAGGGGCCTTGACGTTGCGCATTGAGGCGCCGGAAGACCGCTCCTTGCCCGAAATGCTTGCCCCGCAGATTCGCCAAGTGCTGCTGGCGGCGTCCAAAATGGAGCAGGCGAGGGAGCTGGGAAAGCGGGGCCTGCGGGTTCTCGCTGGCTTTGCGTCCGCCCTTAAGATCAAGTTTGCGGACTTTGACGTTGCATTCGATTTCCAAGCGGAGCAAGGGCTGGCCGACAGCGGCGATTTGGAGCATGACTTGCCGAACCTGCTGGAGACTGTGGCCGCCGCCGCCGCCGCCGCGGGAAAGGGTTTGGTTCTGTTCATTGACGAACTGCAATATGTTGCGGTGGCGGAACTTTCCGCTCTAATCGCCGCTTTGCATCGCACGGCTCAACGGCGCTTGCCGGCCATTCTCATCGGTGCCGGCCTGCCGCAGCTTCGCGCCCGAGTGGGGGAGGCGAAGTCCTACGCGGAGCGCATGTTCGAGTTCCCTGAAATCGGCCCCTTGCCGAAGGAAGCGGCCCGAACGGCAATCGCCAAACCCGCTGCCGAGGAGGGCGTTAAGGTGGCGCCAACGGCGCTGAACCGCATTGTCGAGGCTTCCCAAGGCTACCCTTACTTCCTGCAGGAGTGGGGCAAGCACGCTTGGGATGCGGCAAGCGGCGCACGGATTGGGCCGGCGGATGTGGACAAGGCGGCAGCCAGCGTAACCGCCGCCCTTGACGAGAGCTTTTTTCGAGTGCGCTTCGACCGTCTTACCCCCGCCGAGCGGCGGTATCTGCGGGCCATGGCCGAGTTGGGGCCCGGCCCGCATCGGTCTGGCGACATCGCCGAGGCGCTGCAAAGCAAGGTTTCCTCCCAATCGCCCCTGCGCCGCCAACTCATCGACAAGGGCATGATCTGGAGTCCAAGCCACGGCGACACCGCCTTCACGGTGCCTCTTTTCGACGAATTCATGCGGCGCATCATGTCGGCAAAGGGCTAGTGCGCACCATCGCGTCACTAGGCCAACTCGCCAAGCCGGCAAACCCAAAGGCCCGCAGGTCGGCGATCCCGTTCATCCCGCACACTTGCAGTCCGGGCTGTGCTAGGATGCTGAAAGCGGTCGCGCCGGCGGGCAAGCGTCCTTGGTCCAAGCCGCGCTTGGCTCTCGTCGAAATGGATTTCACCCTAACCGGGGGCAACATGGCGCCCGAGAACGTTTTTGAACACGAACAGGTCAACGCCGTTCCAGGCCCAAGGTACAAAACGCCATCCTAGCCTACGACCGCATGGATGCGGTATTTCGGCTTTTCGAGGCCGTACGGCTTCCGAGCTTCAATGAGGCCCGTCAAGGCCGCGTGACCGTTCTCGCTTGTGGTTTTAGGGCTTTTCAAGGGTTTGCTCCCGCACAGTCCGCCAAACAATGGCTGGGGAGCGCGAAGATCGGCTGCGGTTGGGTGGCGGCCTATCTAGCCGCTCGGCGAGCCACATCTTGGTGACGGACTGACGTGTGGCGGCAAGTCGCTTCGCCTCTTTGTCGAGCCTCTCGACCATCCACATTGTGAAGATCGGTGTTGGCCCGTTTCGGCGTTTGCTTCACCCGCCGGGCTTTTGACAGGTCAAGACCCTTGGTGAGATCCTTGCCCGCATCAAAGTCGTTTTCAAACTGCTTGGCCTTCATAGAGAGCCACCTCTTCCTTGCGCGACCGCCGCACCGAGATGATGCGGGTTGCCCCATCGCGGTAAGTGACCACGGCCGACCAGTGCTTGCCCGAAATCTTGCCGATTAACAGCCACCTCGGTTCGTCCTCGGTCCTTGCCGGAATTTCCAGCAGATTTGCGTCATCCCAGAGTGCCTGCGCCGCATCAAAGTCAATGCTGTGTTTATCTTGGTTGCGCTTGCTTTTCTGAGCATCATACTCGAATTTCATGACGGTATGAAAAATGTACAAAGTCTTCCCAGTCCGCAACCCTTTCATGGAAATTGTCGCCATTCGCCGTGGAGCGCATTGTGCAGCTGTGCTAGAGTGCCGAAAGCGGCCGCGCCGGCGGGCAAGCGTCCTTGGTCCAAGCCGCGCTTAGCGCTTGTCGAAATGGACTTCACTTTGACCGGGGGCAGCATGTCGCCGGAGTCCCAATTGGAAGCCGACATAACTACTTATCAGATGGGATTCCAGCTACGCGGTACAGGTCGTTTTCCTGAAGCGCCGCCGGGGGCGCACTGGCGCATTCCGCCGCTTCAGCGCCAACAATCCGCACAACTGTGAAATCGACTGACTCTTGGCATTGCTACCTAGCTCATGGCTTGCGCTTGCGCTCGGCCATCGAGCTGCCGCTTCCCCCGAGCGCTCCGCTGGATTCGAGCCGCCCGCCGGATGTGGTCATCCGCTACGGCGACGTCCCAGCCGCGCTTCGCCAACCCATCGCCAAGCGGCGCCTCACCAGCGTCGGCAGAAGGGGCTTCTGGGAGGCGACCCGCAGCGCATTTCTCATGGATGTGGAGAACGCCGGGCGCTTCCATGTTGAAGGCGGGCGCGAAGTGCGGCTGCGGCCGAACGCCAGCCTTGACGAAGTTGGTCAATTGCTCGTCCGTGTGCTGCTTCCCCTGCTGCTGCAGCAAAGGGGCCTGACCACGCTGCACGCCAGCGCCGTGGCAACCAGCGCCGGCGCGGTGCTGTTTCTAGGCCCGTCCGGCGCCGGCAAGTCGTCACTGGCGTCGGCGTTGACGGAGCTGGGCCATCCGCTGCTGGGCGACGACCTGATGGCTTTGGAAAAGACGGCGGACGGCCGAACCAAGGTTTTGCCGGCAGCCCCGCAAACGAAATTGCGCCCTGATGCAGCGGAGCACCTTGGCTTGCACACGAAGGGGCGCGGCAAGGCGTGCGCCGCCGGGAAGTTCTACTTCCAATCCGCCCGTTTCCATTCGACGCCCTTGCCTCTGCGCACCGCCTATCTGCTGGAGACGGCACCTGCGCCAACCCCCAATCCCCTTGCCGGCCCCCTTGCACCCGCTCCGGCCAAGGAGTTCGCCATCGAACCGCTGTCCGCTCTCGACGCCTTCCGGGCGCTCTCCCTGCACACATACAAGCGAATCTACTTGGACAGAATGGGCCGCTGGGCGAGGACCACCGAACATCTCATGGAAGTGGCGAAGCGGACGTCCCTGCATCGCCTCACCAGACCAGCTTGGCCATTGGAAATCCGCGGGCTTGCGGCCGCAGTCGCCATGCATTTGGCCGATGCGGGGGCTTCGTAAGCGACTTAAGGAGGCTCAACGGCGTTAGCATTGCGACGTCACTCAAACCACAACGGAGGGCCTGTTCCATGACCAATGCAAACTTTCTCCGGTGCGGAGCTACGGCGGCCTTCTGCGGGTCGCTCCTTGTCGGCGCGTTGCCCCAAACTGTGCTCGCTGCGGATTTCGCCGTTGCCGAGATCGTTGACGCCGAGGCCAAGGTGGTTGGCGCCGCGCAATTCGAGCAGGCGCCGGGCGGCGTCATCATGGATGTCAAGTTGGCGGGCGTGGCGCCCGGTTGGCATGGCATTCACCTGCACGGCACCGGCAGCTGTTCACCGGACTTCAAGGCCGCCAAAGGGCACATCAATCCGCCGGCCAAGCAGCACGGGCTGCGCAATCCAGACGGACCGGACAACGGGGATTTGCCCAACCTTCACGTCACGGCGGACGGCACCGCCGCCGCGCAGTTCTACACCACCCGCGTCAGCATCAATCCGGGCGGGGCGGCGCCGGCGCTGCTCGACGAAGACGGTTCCGCCGTCGTCGTCCACGACAACCCAGACGACCACTTCACGCAGCCCATTGGCGGCGCCGGGGGCAGGATCGGCTGCGGCGTTGTCGTCTCTGACGCCGAGCGCCAGCCCGCATCCGAACAGCCGACCGCGGAATAGCCCGGCAACCCTAGAACCGCACCAGCTCCGCCGCCGCTTGGCCTTGGCGCACCCTCGGCGGAAGGCGCAGGGGCGGACGCGCCCCAAGCGGACGCCCTTGGCCAGGATGCGCCCGACAGTCGCCTCGCTCAGGGCCGCCCCTTCGCGGGCCAGCATGACGCGCACCTTGGCCCGGCCCATGAAGGGGAAGCGCCGGCGCAGGTCCCAGACCGCCGCCTCGTCCCGGCGCGTCCACCGAGGACCGCGCGCCCTCGCCGGCCGGCGGCTGCAGTTGGCCAGGCCGCGTTGACGGAACGCCCGGCGCCAGCGGAACAGGGTGCTCCGGGGCGTCCCAGCCGCCTCCAGCGCCAAGGCCTCGGAGCATCCCCCGGCTCGCAGCCGCTCATACAGGCGGATGCGCCGGTGGCGCTCCACCGCCTCCGGCGACGCGTGGACATCAACGCGGACTCCGCGGCATACTGCCTTCGGCAGGTAAATCTGCTTCAGCCTCCCTCAACGCAGCCTCGGCAAAGGGTCAAAAAAGTCTCACATGTGCCTGAACCAGATCACATTATCGTCAAGGGCTAAGAGAGGTTAGGCAAAAATTTGGAGAAGTCGCATGACTGGCGTTGAGTTCATAAAACGAGTGAGAAAACTTGGCCGCAGCCGAGGCGTTGCGGTTCATTTCGAACCCCGGCGAGGCAAGGGCAGCCACGGCCTGCTTTATTACGGCGACCAGTTCACGACGGTGAAAGACCGGAAAAAGGAGATCAGCCGCAGCCTGCTCAATGATATGCTCAAACAGCTTGGATTGTCGCCAAAAGACATTTAACCTATGACAAACCCCAAAACGACGGTGGGCATGTCCTAATGCAACTGGCATATCCCGCAGCGCTGGAGGTGCGGCCCGACACCGTTCTGGTGTCGTTTCCGGACATTCCAGAGGCCCTTACCGAAGGTGACGCCAAAGCCGATGCGCTATCGGAAGCTGTCGATTGTCTTGTTGCGGCTCTTGGCGGCTACGTCCACCAACGGCGACGCATTCCCGCGCCATCCCATGTGCAGGACGCCCCAATGGTTAAATTGCCGGCTCTGGTTGCTGCAAAACTCGCCCTTTATGAGGCGATGTGGGAGCGGAACGCCACCGAAGACGGTCTCGCTGAACAGCTAGGCGCCACTAGGGACGCTGTGCAGCGCCTTCTCGATTTGGACCATCGTTCGCCCATTGGTCAGGTTGAAAGAGCTTTGCAAGCCCTTGGAATGGGTCTGGCTGTGGAAGCCTACGCCACTTGACGATTATCCCGCCCCTTTAGCCCGCTGAGGCAGCAACCCTAGAACCGCACCAGCTCCGCCGCCAAGTTGCGCAGGTCAACGATGCCGACGGCGTTTAGGCCGGGCATGTGGCCGGCGCATTCGCCGGGGTTGAAAACGGTTTGCCGGCCGTTGCGCTCCAAGCGGTGGAGGTGGGTGTGGCCGTGCAGGGCCAGATCGTGGCTGTGGTTGAGGACGCCCGCGAACTCCAAGGGATCATGCACCACCAGGATGCGCTGGCCATGCCATGCCAACTCCAAGGGCGGGTCCGCAAAGCTGAAGCCGTGGGCGGCGACGGCCCGCCCCAAACTTTCCCGCTCCTGGTCGTTGTTGCCGAACACCCCATGCAGGGGCGCTTTTAGGCGGGCGAAGACATCCAAGGTCTTGGCTTGGGTGATGTCCCCGGTATGGACGACGCGCTCCACCCCGCGGTCGTTGAAGATGTCAACGATGCGGGCGACGTTCTTCAGGTTGTTGTGGGTGTCGCTGACGACGCCGATGCGCATGGCGGCTGGCCGCGCGGGCGCTTGCTGCTAAGGAACCAACGGCAGCCGCAAGACCAGCCGCCAGCAGTTCAGGAAACCGCTGGCGGCTGTTTGCCTTAAGGCCATCCTAAAAATCCGCGGCGGACCGTGCGGAGCGCCGCACAGCAACAGCGCAGGCTCGGTCCGCCAGCCTTGCCGGCCGCTCAGGCCGCCTTTTCCAGAATGTGTATGCCGCAGGCGCTGCCTAGGCCGATCACATGGGTCATGCCGATGCGGGCGCCCGGCACCTGCCGTTCGCCGGCCTCGCCGCGCAGATGGGTGGAGACCTCGTAGATGTTGGCGATGCCCGTGGCGCCCAGGGGATGGCCCTTGGAGAGCAGCCCGCCGGAGACGTTGACCGGCACGCGCCCGCCCAAGGCGACCTCGCCATCGTCGATCATGCGGCCGGCTTCGCCGTCCCCGCACAGACCCAGGTTCTCGTAATGAAGGATCTCGGCGGTGGCGAAGCAGTCGTGCAGCTCCACCAAGTCGATGTCCTCCGGGCCGACGCCGGCCATTTCGTACGCCTTGGCGGAAGCCTCCCGGGTGCAGGTGTTGACGTCCGGCATCACCAAGTCCCGCTCCTGCCAGCGGTCCGAGGTCAGCACCGAGGCGCGCACCTTCACCGCCCGGTCCATCAAGCCAAGCTCCTTCGCCTTCCTCTCCGTGGCGATCACCGCGGCGGCGGAGCCGTCCACATTCACGGAGCACATTAGCTTGGTGTTGGGATAGGAGATCATCTCCGCGTTCATCACCGTGTCCAAGGGCGTTTCGATCTGGTACATCGCCTTGGGGTTCATGGTGGAGTGGTGGTGGTTCTTCACGGAGACCTTGGCGAACTGCTCGAAGGTGGTGCCGTACTTGCGGGCGTGCTCCATGCCGGCCTCCGCGAACACGGCGGGCATGGTGCCGGAGCCGAACAGGCCCTCCTTGGGGATGCCCTTGCCGCCCCCCGTGCCGCCGAGCAAGCCCTTGCCCATCTGCTCCACGCCCACGGCGAGCACGATGTCGTACAGGCCGGCTTTCACCGAAGCCCAGGCCTCGCGGAAGGCGGTGGCGCCGGTGGCGCAGGCGTTGGAGACGTTGACCACCGGAACGCCGGTCTGGCCGATTTCCTGCAGGATACGCTGGCCCACCATGCCGCTGGCCTGCATCAGGTTGCCGCAGTAGAGGGCCTCCATGTCCTGAATGGCGAGGCCGCAGTCGTCCAAGGCCAGCAACGCAGCCTCAGCGCCGATTTGCGGCACGGTCTTTTCGGGGAAGCGCCCGAACTTGATCATATCGACACCGACAACGTATGCGTCCGTCATAAGAAATCTCCCTGGGTTTCGCTGATTGCCCGATTTGTTAACCGGATTTGGGTTGGAAAAAATAGGCCGTGTAGGAATTGCCCTCCTTGTCCTTGCGGCCCAAGGCGTCCCCATAGACCACCTCGACGGGCATTCCGAATTCGATTTTGTCTGGATCCGGCTCGATGTTGATCAGGTTGCCCTTGATGGCGGTGCCGTCGTCCAGATCGACGATGGCGCTGATGTAGGGCACCTCGATGCCGGGAAAGGAGCGATGCACGATGCAGTAGGAGTACAGCGAGCCGCTGTTCGGCAGGCGCACCGCCTGCATCTGGTCCCGCGCCCCGCACCTGGAGCACACGCTGCGCTTCCCTAGGAAGCAGGCGCCGCAGGCTTGGCACCTGTGGCCCTCCAAGTAGGGCGCCCCGCCCTCCGGCAACTTCAGGTAGTCCACCGCCGGCAATGGTTGGCTCATCTATTCCCCCGTTGGCGTTTGCGTAGTTAGGGTGCGAAGCATACAGCAATTCGCCAAAGACAGCCGCAAAAAGTCGCCGCGCATCCGGCGGCGAAGCCCAGCGGGGGATTGGGGATGGAGTCAAGGCGGCGGCTGTCCCCTGGGCCGAATCTGGTAGCATCCGCAAACGGCTCTTCGGTATCGGGGAAGGAACCGCATGGACCTGTCCTACGGGGCGGACTACGAAGCCTTGCGCACAGCAGTTCGGCGCTTCATCAAGACGCATCGGCACAGGGCGCCCAAGGGCGCTGGGCTGCGCTCGCCGGCGGTTCTTGGTTGGCAAAGGCTGCTCATTGAAAACGGCTACGCCGCCCGCACCATCCCGCGAGCCTACGGCGGTTTCGGCGCCAAGCCGGACATTCTGGCCTCCCGCGTCATCGCCGAGGAGTTCGCCGCCGCCCAGCTCAGCCAAGGCATCGGCGGCCAAGGCGTTTCCATGCTGGTGCCCACCTTGCTGGAAATGGGCGCGGAGGAGCAGAAACGGCGGTTCATCCGCCCCACCATCCATGGGGAGATGGTTTGGTGCCAAGGCTATTCCGAACCCGGCGCCGGCAGCGACTTGGCCAGCCTGCGCACCAGCGCCGTGCTCGACGGCGACGACTGGGTGGTCAACGGCCACAAGATCTGGACCAGCACGGCGCACTTGGCGGACTGGATCTTCTGCCTGGTGCGCACCGAGCCGGACGCCCCCAAGCACCGAGGCATCTCCTTCCTGCTGTTCCGCATGGATTCGCCCGGCATCAAGGTGCAGCCCCTGGTTGACATGACCGGCGCCGCCAACTTCAACGAAGTCTTCTTCACCGACGTGCGTGTGCCGAAGCAGCAGATCGTCGGCGCCCGCGGCGAAGGGTGGAAGGTGGCCAACGCGGTTTTGGGGCACGAGCGGGATGCCTTGGGAGACCCCAACCCAACCCTGTCGCGCCTGAATGCGCTGATAAGTCTGATGCGGACGGAGACCATAGACGGGCGCCGGGTGATCGACAATCCCGTGTATCGAGACCGGCTGATGAGGCTCCAAGCGCGGGTGATGGCCATGCGCTGCAACGACCTGCGCGTGCTGTCCGCCCGCATCAACGGCCGGGACCCGGGGTTGGCGCGGCTGGTCGTGAAGCTGCAGGGCGCCGAACTGCGCCACGAGCTTGAACAGCTGGGCATCGACGCGATGGGCGAGCTGGGGCTGGCGTACGGTGATAATCCCCACCTGCGCGACCACGGCAACTGGCAAAGCCACTACATGTTTTTTCTGGGCCTCATCATTGGCGGCGGCACTGCGCAGATTCAAAAGAACATCATCGGCGAACGCGGCCTCGGCCTGCCTAGGGAGCCCAAGCCGCAAGCGCCGGTCCAGCCCTAGGGGTCAGGCTCGCCGCAGGGAACTCATGGATTTCGGACTTGCGGAGGAGCAAAGCCTGTTCCAAGACAGCCTGAACGCCTATTTGAGCGAAAAGGCCGGCTTGGAGCGGGTGCGCCGCATCGCCGCGGGGGAGGAGGATCCACAGGCTTTGCGGCGCGAGCTTGTTGAGTTCGGCCTCTCCGGCCTGCTAATTGCGGAGCGGCATGGCGGCGTTGGCTTGGCGCCCTTGGACGCGGCCCTGGCCGCCGAATGCTTGGGCCGCCACGTCGCCCCGGCGCCCTTTCTGGGCACCTCGGCGGTGGCACCCTTGGCTTTGGCCTTGTCCGAAGGGCAAGAGGAGCGGCTGCGGCGGTTGGCGGCCGGCGAACTGACCATCGGCCTCGCCCTCGCCGAAGCGGTGGGCGCGAGAGCCGGCGCCGGCTTGGTGGCCAAGGGCGGCAAGCTCTCCGGCAGGTCCCTTTACGTCCTGGACTACGGTGCGGACGAATACCTGGCGGCGGACGCCGACCGGCGGCTGTACTTGGTGGCCGCCGCCGCCTTGGAGCACCGGCCTCTGGCCACGGTGGACAAAACCCGCGCCGTGGGCGAACTCATCTTCCAAGAGACGCCGGCGGCGCTGCTGAGCGAGAATCCCGAGCATCTGCGCACCCTCATCGACGCCGCCTGGGTGATGCTCGCCGCGGACACCCTGGGCGCCGCCCAAAGCATGCTGGACCAAGCCGTGGCCTACGCCAAGGAGCGGCGGCAGTTCAACCGGCCCATAGGTTCATTTCAGGCGGTCAAGCACCTGTGCGCGGAGATGGCGGCCCAGTTGGAGCCTTGCCGCGCCCTGGTTTGGCAAGCCGCCCACGCCTTGAGCGAAGCGCCGCAGGAGGCACACTTAGCCGCCTGCCACGCCAAGGCCCACTTGGCTGAAGTCGGCGCCTTCGTGGCGCGCGCGGCCACGGAGGTGCATGGCGGCATGGGCTTCACCGACTTGCTCGGCCTGCACTATTGGTTCAAGCGCATCGGCTTCAACCGCCAAGCTCTCGGCGCTCCGGAACTGGTGCGGGAGGAAGCGGCCAGGGCGCAGAATTTGGCCGCCTGAACGCCCTAAGTGCTTGAATACGAGCGGTTAGCCGCCATATAACATTCCCACCACTAGAGGCAACGCAAGCCAATGGCCGAAACCTACCCCGTCCTGCCGTTGAAGAACACGGTGGTCTATCCGCAGATCGTCATTCCCCTGGCGGTGGGCCGGAAGAAGTCCCTGGCTGCGGTCAAGGCCGGCGCGGATGCGGAGCAACGCATCATCACCGCGGCCCAGAAGCAGGCGGGCAAGGAGGACCCGGCTTGGGAGGACCTCTTTGCAATCGCCACCATCTGCACCATCAACCACATAGAAAGGCGGGAGAAAGGCTCCCAGGTGATCGTGCAGGGGGCGGAGCGCATCCGCCTGCGCCCAACGGCGCACAACGGCGCCTACCTGGAGGCGGAGTACGAACGGCTGCCCGCAGTCACGTTGGACGACATTGAAGCCGACGCGGCCCATGTGGATGCGCTGCTGCGGGAGAACCTGGAGCTTTCCAAGCGCATCGCCCGCCTCTACAGCGGCGACAACGGCGACCAAATCTATCAGCAGCTCATCGGCTCCATCAAAGATCCGATCACGCAGATGTACCGCATCGCCAACCTGGCCAACATCCCCCTGGAGCAGGAGCAGGCGGTGCTGGAATGCGACACCGCCAAGGCGCTGATGGAGCAGGTGCATGAGATTCTGCGCCACGAACTGAAGGTCACCGAACTGCGCCGCCAGATCGCGGAGCAGGCCCGGGAGGACATCGACCAGCAGCAGCGGGAGCATCTGCTGCGCCAGCAAAAGCGCGCCATTGAGGAAGCCTTGGGCGAAGAGGACGACGAGGACGTGGCGGAACTGCGGCGGCAGATCGACGAAGCCGAGCTGCCGGAGAACGTCAAAAGCGAAGTGGACCGGGAGCTGAAGCGCCTAGGGCGCATGTCCAACCATTCCGCGGACTACCAGATCGCCCGCTCCTACCTGGAGCTGGTGGCCGAACTCCCTTGGAGCAAGCAGACCGAGGACCAGCTGGACCTGGTCCACGCCAGAAACGTGCTGGACGAGGACCACTACGGTCTTGACGACATCAAGGAGCGCATTCTCGAATCCCTCGCCGTCATGCAGCTGAACCGGGACGCCAAGGCGCCCATTCTCTGCTTCGTCGGCCCGCCGGGAGTGGGCAAGACCTCCCTAGGCCAGTCCATCGCCCGGGCCATGGGGCGCAAGTTCGAGCGTATGAGCTTGGGCGGCCTGCACGACGAGTCCGAACTGCGCGGCCATCGCCGCACCTACGTCGGCGCCATGCCGGGGCGCATCCTGCAGGGGGTGCGCCGCGCCGGCGTCACCAACCCCATCCTGATGCTTGACGAGATAGACAAACTCGGTCGGGACTTCAGAGGCGATCCGGCGGCGGCGCTGATGGAAATTCTTGACCCAGCGCAGAACAAGGAGTTTCGGGACAACTACCTGAACCTGCCCTACGATCTTTCCGCAGTGCTTTTCATCACCACCGCCAACACTCTGGAGGGCATTCCCCGTCCCTTGCTCGACCGCATCGAGGTGCTGGAGCTTTCCGGCTACAGCGACCAGGAGAAACGCGCCATCGCCCGCGAGTACCTGATTCCCAGGCAGCAGGCGGACGCCGGCCTAAGCGCCGCACAACTCGACATCAACGATGCGGCGCTCAACTACATGGTGCGCCGCTACACCCGCGAAGCGGGAGTGCGCGAACTGGAGCGGGTGATCGGCGGGTTGGCCCGCAAACGGGCGCGCCAGGTGGTGGAGGAGAAAAAGGCCACCGGCCGCCTGGACGTGGCCGCAGTCAAGGACCTGCTGGGGCCGGAGAAGTTCAAGTCCGACAAAAGCCGGGAGCACCTCGTCCCCGGGGTGGCCGCCGGCCTCGCTTGGACGGAGTCCGGCGGCGACGTGCTCTACGTGGAGGCCAGCCTGACGCAAAAGGACGAGAAGATCACCCTAACCGGCCACCTCGGGCAGGTGATGCAGGAATCCGCCAAGGCGGCGCGCAGCTACATCTGGTCCATCGCCGACCAGCTCAGCATCGACCGCGCCACCATCGAGGAGTGCGGCGTCCACATCCATGTGCCGGCCGGCGCCGTGCCCAAGGACGGGCCTTCGGCCGGGGTCACCATGGCCACGGCCATCTTTTCCGCCTACAGCGGCAAGAGCGTCTGCAACAACCTGGCCATGACCGGCGAACTCACCCTCTCCGGCTTGGTGCTGCCGGTAGGCGGCGTCAAGGAGAAGGTGCTGGCCGCGCATCGCTCCGGCCTGCGCCACGTCATTTTGCCCAAGGACAACGAAGCGGACCTCACCAAGCTGCCGGACAGCGTCCGCACCGAGATGACCATCACCTTGGCGGAGAACCTGCCGGAAGTGCTCGAAGTGGCGCTGGCGCCCGCGGCCGCGAAGCCGGCGCAAGCCGCGGCGGCGCGGCCGAGGGTTCAGTAACCGCCATGCGGCCCATGAGCGGGCCGCTTAGCGAAGGTCGTAGGCGAAGGTCAGCCCCCAGGTTCGGCCCCGCGAATACCCGCCGAGGATGAAGTTGGAGACCTGGAAGGTGTGCTCCAGCACACGTTCGTCGCTCAAGTTCTTGCCTTCCAAGGTCAACCGCCAGCGCTCGTTCTCGGACCTGTAGGTCAAAAAGGCGTTCCAAGTGGTGTTGGCCTCCGCTTGGGACAGCAGCAGGAAGGGGTCGGTGACGTCAATCGGCGAGTTGGTGTACATCTTCGACCGATAGGCCATGTCCGCCCCCACGGTCAGGCGGCCGGCCCCGCTGAGCGCAAAGCTGTACTGCGCCCGCGCCTGCACGTTCCACTTGGGCGCGTAGCCGAGCGCGCGGGTGTCGGCGATGTTCGCCTCAACCGGCCCAGTGGCCTGCTCCTGCACCTCGGTGAACTCCTTGATGTCCGAATCCAGCCAACCGACGTTGAGGTTCAGCGACAGCCCCTCCAAGGGCGGCAGCCATAGGATCTCCACGTCCGCGCCCACGGACTCCACTTCGCCGACATTGTCGATCACCTGCAGCAGCCGCTGCGCGTCCGTCAGGATGATGGAGCGCAGTTGCTTCTCCGAATAGTCGTTGAAGAACCCTTCCGCGTTGATGCGCAGGCTGCCCTCAGCCAGCGTGGTTTTCAGGCCCAGGGCGTAGCTGACAACGGTTTCGGGCTTGTAGGGCGGCGCGTTGAGCTGCTCGCCCCTAGCGTCAAAACCGCCGGATTTGAAGCCGGTGGAAACGCCGGCGTACAGCATGGCGTTGTCATTCGGGCGGTAGCGCAGCTTGGCGCTGGGCGTGAACTCGGACCAGTCGTCGTTCCCGATCTTGGGCTCGGGATAGGAGATCACCGTTTCGCTGTTGCCGCGGCCTATGATGTTGCCCTGCGGATCCCGGTGCGGCAGAAAGAAGTTGAAGAAGGGCAGGTTGGGCACAATCTGCGCGCCCAGCGGGGAAAGCACCAGGGGCGCCTGCTCCAAGCCGGGCAGATTGACGAAGCCGGCCACATGCTGGGTGAGCGTGACCGTCGCCTCCTGGTCCAGGGTTTTCTCGTCCCGCGTGTAGCGGCCGCCGAAGGACAGCTGCCATTGCTCGCTTAGGTCCCAGCTCAGGTTGGCGTAGAAGGACAGGGACTTGAGCTTGCGCTCATCCTTGGGCATGTCCTTCACATGCGCACTGAGCAGGCGCAGCCGTGCGCTTTGCTCGGTCAAGGTGGGCCAGTCCTGCTTGCCGTTCAGATAGTAGAGGCCGAACACGCCGTTGACGTTGCCGCCATCATAGTTGAGCTGCAGTTCCTGGCTGTAGTCCCGCACATCGGCCCGTATCAGCGTGTTGATGAACAGCTGGTCCGAGCCGTCGAAGTCGTAGGGCGTGTTGTTGTTGAGCCAACGCCCGGCGGAGACCGACTTCAGCGACCAAGCCTCGTTGAGGTCCCAGTCGGCCGTCAAGGCGAGGCCCCGGGACTTGATCTTGAACTCGTTGTAGCCGCCTTCAAGGAACGCCGTGTTCACGCTGTCCAAGTCAGGGTCTATGTTGGCGTCCAGCGTCTCGCCGGGGGCGAGGTAGCCGGCGCCGGGCACGAACAGATTGGCGGTGCTCATCAGCGCCTCAAAGGTGCCAAGGCCGGCCGGCCCGGCCCGCTGCACGGCGACGCGCTTGGGAAGGAGGGGGGCTGAGTCGTCCTTGAAGTAGTCCCCCACCAGCTTCACCCGAAACGCATCCGCGGCGTTCCAAACAACCGAGGCGCGGGCGGACAGGGTGTCCTTGGCGCCCCATTCCCCGCCGTCGAAGCGGTTGGTTTGGTAGCCGTCCCGGTCCGTGGTGGCAACGGCCAAGCCGGCGAACAGGCGATCCTCCAGCAAAGGCCCGGAGAAGCTGGCCTTGAACTTCCGCAAACTGTCCGTGCCCAGCTTCGCCTCCACGCCGCCCCGGGTCTCCCCGTCCGGCTCGCGGCTGACGTACTTAAGGGCGCCGCCGATGGTGTTGCGCCCGTACAGGTGCCCCTGCGGGCCTTTGAGCACCTCGATGCGCTGCACATCGTAAACCTCCAGCAAGGCGCCCGACGCTCGGTTGAGGTAAACGTCATCGACATAGATGCCCACGCCTTGGTCGAAGCCGGGATCATTGCCGATGCCGCGGATGAACACCGACACCGCGCCGGCCACAAGGCCGCCGGTTTCATTGATGGTGACGTTGGGCGTTTGCCGGGCGATCTCCATGATGTTCTCCACGCCCCGCTCCTGCAGATCGGCGGCGCTGAAGGCGCTCACCGCGGCCGGCACGTCCTGTACGCTCTCCGCCCGCTTGCGGGCGGTTACGATGACCTCCTCGATCATCGTCAAACCCTGAGTAAGGGCCGCCTCCCCCACAGCCGCCGACGGCAGGCAGGCGGCGGTGGCGACCAACGAAAGCGCCGCCAAGCGGCGGCTTAGTGCTTTGCCCAACATCTCCATTCCCTCCTCAAATCAGACGTTGCCCTGAACACTTCGCGTTCGGGCGTGCATTCTACACCCTACACCCAAACGCCGCCGCTCGCTCCCGCTGGGAACGCCAAGTCATTCGGCCTGCGCAGTCCGGGACGCCAACTCCTCGAACAGCGAACCGTGCCGAGCGACGTAGGCGGCCCGATCCCAGAGGAAAAACCGCTTGTTGCGCGGGGTGAGCGAATCCACGCCCAGCCCGCGCTTGGTGGTGACGACGAACGGGACGGAGTCCAGCGTGCCCTGCGCTTTGCGGACGGCCAAGTGTTTCGGCTCATTCAAGCGCCTTCCGGCGGTGTGGAAATACCTCTCCATGGATGTGAACCCCTCCTCGCCGTCCACCCTCAGCACGAAGGCCTCGCGCAGGTTCTCCAACAGCCCAATGGCCTCGCCCTTCTCCGTCAGGTCGTGAATGGCCTGCCAGTCGGAATGCATTTCGGCCTGCAAGCGGGCCGCGTCGGCGTCCCATCCCGTTCGGCCCATTTGCAGGCCGGAGGCGACGAAGATCAACAGCGCGGCGACCGCCACGCCGGCCACGGGCCGTTCGCCCCACAGCTTGCCCACCCGCCGCAGGACCAGCGCGAAGAGCACCAGCGGAATGCCGATGTGGAACAGGTGCTCGAAATCGA
Organism: Candidatus Azophilus sp.; assembly: GCA_965200465.1. Classification (GTDB taxonomy): domain Bacteria; phylum Pseudomonadota; class Gammaproteobacteria; order Pseudomonadales; family Azotimanducaceae; genus Azophilus. Next base: position 2,865,324 of record OZ241358.1, read on the forward strand.
CCACGACGGAAACGCTGTGGCGCATGGGCAACGCCCAGCAAAAGCCGGCCAGCGCCAAGGACCCCAGCAGGATGCGGTGACGGGAGAACCAGACGCCCGCCAGGCAGAGCGCGGTCCCGACGGCGCCCACCGCGCCAAGGGCCGGAATGGCCTGCAAATTCGGTGAGAACTGCGGTTGGGTCAGCGCACGGAAGTTTGTCATTGAGGCGCTCAAGGCGTCGGCGTAGCCGGGCCAGGCGTAGGGAACGAACATCGCGCCGACCCCGTGGAGCTGCTGGCTCAGGAAACTCGGCCACCCGGGGAAGTCGCTGTGCCTGTCCTTGAAAACCGGGTCCTGCCCCGTGCGCCTCAGCATCGACCTGTACGACGGCAATTCGGCCAAGGACGCCGGGCCTCCTATGCGGGCCGACTCCGCGGAGCGCTCGTTGGCGAACTGCAGGGAGAGCACCGAGAGGCCGAGCAGCAGGGCCACGAAGCCGAGCCGCGCATGGCGGCTGCGGACGCAGGCGACGGCCATGGCCCTCGCCTGCCGGAAGGGGGGGGGGTGCCCCGGGGCGGCGGCGCGGCGCGCGCGCACCAGTTCGACGCCGAGGCCCAACGCGATGAACGGCAGCAGCAGCGCGTAAACGTGCCAGCCCAACAGCAGCGCGGCGCAGGTCTTGGCGAGCAGCGGGCGGAAGCGCCCCTCCTGAACGAAAACGACCATGCCGTGCCAAACCAGCATCACCGCGAACAGGTCCATCACCCCTTCGTTGGAGACCATGTCCCTGTAGTGCAGGCAGTGGTGGGAGGAGAACGCCAGGCCCGTCGCCGCCAAGGCGGCCCAGGGGCCGCCGACCAAGCGGCGCAGGGCGAGGAACGCCAGGACCGCGGCGCCGGCGAACAGCGCCGTCATCAGGGTTCGGGCGGCGAGGATCTTCGCCGACAGGTCGTCGCCGAAGGGAAGCATGGCCAGCTTCAGCAGCGCGAAGCCGCCGACGGGGAAGCGGTTGTAGAAGCCCAGGGGCAGGGGCTTGCCCGCCTCGTCCGAACGCCAGGCCGAAAGCTTGAAGAACATGAGGAAGCCGTGCTCGGCGGACAGATGCTCGGCGAGCGTCAGGTTCTTGGCCGAATTCCAGTTGTGCGGGGTGAAGGGCCGGTAAAGCGCTCCCTGATGGTCGCCGACTGGGAACATGGTCGCCAAGGCCAGCAGCAACAGCAGCAGGGGCAGGCCGCCTCGAATCCGACGAACCGCGGGCGGCGCAATTGCCAAACCCTCAAACCGCATGGGGTTGGGCGACGGGGCGCATGGCGAGGTACGCTGTCGGCGGCTGAATCGCCAACAGCCGGCGCACTTCCTCCAAGGGGCGCTTCAGCAAGCCCTCCCAATCCTGCCCCGGCAGCCAGCTGGCGCGCTGGCCGGCTCTATAGGCCCGCCACATCGCCCTGAGGGCGCCGCCGCCGATTTCCTGGCGCAGCTTCCAGCCGGCGGCAAGGATGATGAGCCCGATGCCGCGGTTCCGGGTTTGCGCATAGGTGAACGCCAGCAGGCAGGCTTCGCCGAACGGGTCGCGCCGGTATTCGGTTAGGACATGCCAGAGATCATGCTGGTCGCGCATGCGCTCGCCGTACCAACTAAGTTCCGGGTCGTCAAAGTTGTAGGCTTGCGCGTCGCCATCCATGCTGGCGGACACCAAGCCGTCGGCCGACAGCGACTCGCCGTAAATGAATTCATGGTAGGCGCGGCCCAGCGTTCCCGGCGGCATGGCGGCCAAGGTCTCTCGGTCCCGCAGGACGTCGAGCAGGCTTCTCCTTTCGGCCAGCGCCCGCGGCCCCGCCGTCGTCTGCTTGAAGCGGCGCAGGCCGCGCCGCAGGGACGGCCCAGCCATGGCGCGGATGACCACAAAGACCTTGGCCGTGTCCTCCGGGTCTGCGATCAGTTGCCGCAGGGCGCTCAGGGCGACCAGCGGCTGCATCCGGGCGTTGCGTTGTTGAGTGCTGTCCATGTTTAGGCCACCTCCCTTAACCGGCCGTTCTCCACCTCATAGACGAAGCCGTACACTTGCCCGCGCACGGGAATGAACGGACAGGCCTGAATGCGGCGGATGGACTGACGCACATCGGCCTCCAAGTCCGCAAATGCCTCCAGCGCAAAGGGCGGGCGGATGCCGGTTTCCGCTTCAATGGCGGACTTCAGCTCATCGTCGCGGAACTTCAGCATGCCGCAGTCCGTGTGGTGAATGAGGATGATTTCCTCGGTGCCCAGCAGCCTTTGCGAGATGACCAGGGAGCGGAGCACATCGTCCGTGACCACGCCGCCGGCGTTGCGGATCACATGGGCGTCTCCCTCCGCAAGGCCGAGCAGGCGGCCAACGTCCATGCGGGCGTCCATGCAGGCGACCACCGCCGCCTTGCCTCGCGGCGCCGCGGGCAGGCGCCCTTTGTTGAACCCCTCCGCGTAGCGGGCGTTGCTGGCGAGGCAGGTCTCCGTAAAGGTCTTCCCCGACATTGCGCAATTCGGCCTTCGCTCCAGTGAACTTGCGGCGAGTGTAGAGCAAACCGCCAGTCAAATCCAAACGTCGGCCCCGCTCGCCGTTTTTTGGGTTTCGCACTGCTCATCGCGCCTAGATGCTAGGGATGAAAGAGAACTGGGCGGCAAGTGCGCGCTCGGCTTTGAGGCTTTCGCAAGCTAGGCGCCGGCAATTTCGGCGACGTCGGGAAAACAGCGCTGGGCGGCGCTCAGCACCGCGGCGCCGTCGAGACCGCTGATCTGCAGGCCCATCGGCAGGCCGCTGGGCGACTTGCCCAAGGGCGCCGAGATGGAGGCAATGCCGGCAATGGCCGCCGGCGCCGTCAAGTCGGCCAGCGTGGTCGGCGCGACGGCGCCGCAGCGGGGCGCAAGATGGGCCGTGGTGGGGCTGAACAACAGGCCGCCGGCCAACTCAGTGCGCAGCCTCCGCTTCGCTTCGGCCAGCCGGCTTTCGGCTTGGCGCACCTTCGCGTTGGGCTGCGCCGCGCCCCAGGCCAGCAAGCGCCGCAAGGTCTCGCTGAAGCCCTCGGCGGACTGCCGCAAGGCGGCGGCGTAGTGGTGCGCCCCCTCCCTCTCGCAGACCAGGAGGCCGGCGCGGCGCAGGGCGGACAAATCGACATCCGACCAGTCCAGCACATCGGCAACGGCCTGTTGCCGCAGCAGCCGGGCAAAAGCCAGGGAGATGGGCTGGTCCAATTGCGTCTGGGCTCCAAGGCGCCAATGCAGCTTGCGCAAGGCGCCTTGCGGATGCGGCGGAGTTTGGGGGATCGCCCAATCCGCTGCGGGCGCCAGCAAGGCCATCACCATTGCGACGTCGGCCACGCTGCGGGCATGCACGCCCACAGCGTCCAAGCGGGGGGACAGGGGCATGACGCCGTCCATGGGGATTTCGCCGTGGGCCGGCTTGAAGCCCACCACGCCGCAAAGGGCGGAGGGCAGGCGCACGGAACCCAAGCTGTCGGTGCCAAGCGCCACAGGCGCCATGCCGGCGGCCACGGCGGCGGCGCTGCCGCCGGAGGAGCCGCCGGGAATGTGCGCCGGACTGTGCGGATTGCGGGTGGTTTGGAAAGCCGGATTGGCGGAGGTTTCCCCCAGCGCCCCTTCGTGCATGTTGAATATGGCCACCGGAATCATGCCGGCGGCGCGCAGCCGCGCCACGGCGGCGGCGTCCCGCTTTGCCCGCCGCGCTCGGAACGCTTGAATGCCGCCGTGCCAAGGCTGGCCGCGCACGGCGATGTTGGCCTTCACTCCAAAGGGGATGCCGTCCAACGGCGAAAGGGGCGCTCCTTGGCGCCAGCGCTCGGCGGCGACAGCGGCGGCCTCAAGCAACGGGGCCGGGTCCAGCCGATGGTTGCAGACGCCGAGTTGCGCGTCGCACTGCTCCAGCCGCGCCAAGCAGGCCCCGAGCAGCTCCGTGGGCCGCGCACGTCCTTCGGCAAAGGCCGCGCTCAATTGCTGGGCGCCCGCCGCGCACAGCCAAGGCTGGCTAGCCATGGTCCTCTGCATCGCCGATGATGCTGAATCGCCTTTGGCGCCGTGCGCTGGGGCCAAGGGCGTTCACCGCCGCTCGTCGAGCAGGCGGATGGGCTTCTGCCGGCGGTCGATTTCCGTTAACGCCGCCGTCTCCCCCTTGCCGGCCAATTGCAGGCCCACCTCAATGCCCAGCTTGCGCTTCAGCAGCGCCTGCATCCTGTTGGCTAGGTTCCCATCGCCCTCCCGGACCTCCACGGTCACCGTCAACCGGCCCGCGGCATCGACTCGGCAGACGTACTCGCCCAGGAATTGCGGCACCTCGTCGAGCAGCGGCCCCAAGGCTTGGGGGAAGAAGTTGATGCCCTTGATCTTGACCATGTTGTCGCTGCGGCCCATGAAGCCCTCGATGCGCCGCAGGTTGAAGCCGAGGCCGGAGGCGCCTTGGCGCTCCATGCTGACGTCGTGGGTGTTGAAGCGGATGATGGGGTAAACGTCGTCCTTGAACAGGCAGGTACACACCAGGTCGCCTTGGCCGCCGGGCGGCACGGGCGCGCCGCTGTCGATGTCCAGCAGCTCCAGGTGGTGGGCGTCCTCCATGACGTAGAGGCCGTCCCGGTCGGGGCCTTCGCCGGCGATGATGCCGGTGTCGCCGACGCCGTACCAATCGAAGCAGTCCGCGCCGCCCCACAGAGCCGACAGCAGCGCCTTGTCCTCGCGTCCCATCTGGCCGCTGAGCATGCGCATCGGGATGTCCTCGCCCATCGCCAACCCCTCCACTGCGGCGACTTCGGCCAACCGCTTCAGGTAGTCGGCGAAGCCGACCAGCACCGTGGCGCGGAAATCCCGCATCAGTTCCACTTGCCGGGCCGAGGGGGTTTCGATGCCGGTCCCCGCGGACATGAAGATGGCGTTGGTCCAGTGCAGAACCGCTTCACGGACGTAGTGCCCGCCGTTGATCATGCCGTGGCCGTAAACGGAGTGAACCACGTCGTCGGGCCGCAAGCCCTGCAGTCGATAAAGGCGGCCAAGCAGCAAGTTCTGCACTTCCCGGGACTTCGCCCCGAACAGCAGCACTTGCGGCCGGCCCGTGGTGCCGCTGGTGGTGTGCATCACCACGGGCGGGCGCTCGCCGTCCTGCGGATGAAAGCCGCCGAAGTCGCCGAAGGGCGGGTGCGCCTCCAAGCTGGCCATCAGGTCGCCCTTGTCGAAAACGGGCAGCTTGCCAAGGTCGTCCAGCCCCTTGACGTCGCCGGGCTCGATGCCGGCCGCGCCCCACAGCCGCCGATAGAACCCGGTTCCCCAAGCGCATTCCAGGCAGCGGCGGAACAGCCGGTCCTGACGGGCGAACAGTTCATCGCGGCTGATGGCCTTGGCGAAGGCGGCAAAGTCGTCGCCGATGGGATGCTCCCGCAGGAGTTCATCGGCGTTGCAGGCGTCAAGCCAGGTTTGCATGGGTTTGCCGCCTAACCGTCCGCTTGGCGATGCCGCCTGAAAAAAAGCCTTGCCTTGCTCATCCGGCGTTGGCGACGGTCAGGTGGTTGTCCCATTTAAGGCCGGCGAAGCGCACTGCCGAGGTGCGGCGCAGTTCCAGGGTGTCGGCGTCAAAGCGCACCACCGCGCCGCGCCCGTTGGTGACCACGAACTGCTGCGCCGAGGCGTCAAAGGCCGCACCGCCAGCGTCGCCGAAGCGCTGCTGACCGACATAGCGGCCGGCCGGGATGCTCCAAAAGGTGACGGAGTTGGCGCGCGGACAGGTCACCGCAGCTTGGCCGGTTGCCGGGTTCAGGGCCACGCTGGCGGTGTACTGCTGCATGTTGCGCTGGCGGTCAAGGGGCGCCGACAAAGGCTGCAGAACGCCTCCCTTGCGATAGACCGCAACCAAGGGCACGTCGTCGCTCGGCGGCCCTTCGTATTGCATGCCCACCACCACTTCGTCCTGGTCGGTGACGGCCAAATGGCGGATGCTGGCTTGGTTGTTCAGGGCCGGGGCCCGCTCCAACAGGCACCCGGAAGCGGCGTCGAGCAGCGCCAGGTTCGGCTGCATGCTGTCCAGGTTCAGTTTTTTTCTGGGCTTGGCTGGATGGGTCAAGATGCCGCCGTTGGCCACCGCCAAGGTGCGCCCGTCGTTCATCCAAATCAGTTCATGGGGGCCGACGCCGCCGCTGTCGAACTCCTGAACCACTTTGAGGGTGCGCGCTTCGCGCACGACGATGAGGCCGCGCTCGCGTTGGTAGTCGTTTTCAGTGGTGCATAGATATTCCCCATCGCGGGAATAGACGGTGTGCCCAAAGAAATGCCGCCCAGGGGCGGACTTGCAGATCGCCGCCACGCGCTGCGTCGCCAAGTCGATGACGAAGGCTTGGGTGCCGGGTCGCCGCGGCGTTGCGAACAGCAGGTCGCCGGCCGCCGAGACGGCCATCTGATGGCCGCGCCGCGGCAAAGGCGCCCGCAGGAGCTCCTGCCCAGCCGCATTGAAGCCCAGCGCCCAATGGCGTCCGTCGATGGTGGTGGCGGCGCTCAGCAAGACGGGGGATGCGTTTGCGGGCGGCGCTTTTGCATTGCCGGCAGGCAGTGCGGCGCCCTTGGCGCATAGCGCCCCAAGACCGCCGGCACCGGCCGCCAAGACGCGGCGGCGGGACCAAGCCATCTCAGTCTCCGTCCTCGCTGTTGAAGCCTAGGTTCACGCCGGCCGCCACCGCCGCCTCCACGCCGAGGTTGGACAGCTTTTGGAAGTCAACGCGCAGGCCTTCGAGGCCCCCGCCCCCGGGTGCTTGCCCGGCAACGACGTCCTCAAAACCGGCCGTCAGAGCGGCGATGCGCCCTTGCGCCTCCGCCGCCACCGACGCGAGCTGGTCCCCCACCGGCTCTCCGTCATTTTCGCCGTGGGCGCGCTGCAAATAATCCCGCAGGCGGTAGATGCCGCCATGCTCGTTGTCGATGAGGTCCGCCAAGGCGCCTAGGTTGGCGGCGATGTTCTCCTTGGAGTGCGCCGCCAAGGGGGACTCAAGAGCGCCGGCGTCCCCGCCCCGCAAGGCCGGGGCGATCTTGCGGTCGGCAATGAACTCCGCCTGCACGGCGATGGACTCCAAAACGGCAATCAGCACGTCGTCCGCGGACAGGAAGGGTTCGGCGCCGTTGATGAACGCTTGGAACATGGCGCCACCTGCCCGCCAAGGATCAGCTATTTCCCCGGCCATGGTGCTCAAGTTGTCGGCAATGGCCGCAGCCGCTTGGCAGTTCCTGGAGCCGGCGACCAGCGTTTCGTTTGCAAAGATCAGGCGTTCGAGCGCCGGCAAGCCTTGGGCGCCGACGGGGCTGGCGCTGACGACGGCTTCGGTGATCGCCTCCGTGCCGCCGAGCAGTCCTTCAAGGTTGCGCTGCACATTCCTGCTGTTGTCCGGAAACAATTGGATGCGCAGGCGCCGAAAGTCCTCCTCCACCGGGCCGGTGCGCAGGTGCTGCACCCGTTGCCAAGCGGTCATGGCGCGCCGCCAAGCGTCGCCCAAGGCCGCCGCGTCGCCGCTGCCGGGCGCTGTGCAGTAGGCGCGGGCGGCGGCGGCCAACTCTTGCGCGGCGGCGGCGAAGGCGGCGTAGCCTGGCGCAAGCAGTTCCCCCGCCACAGCTGCGAAGAAGCGTGACTGCTCCTCCGCCTTGGTTCCCACGGAACCGAGGGAGGCGGGCGGAGGCTCCGTTGGAGGAGGCGGCGGCGGGGGCGGGGGCTCCTCCGGCGGCTTGGTTGGGGGCGGTGGCGACGGCGCCTGCGCCTGCCGCAGCAGCCCCGGCAGCAGCCAAGTAAGCCAGGAATGCCGAGCGGCTTCCCGTTCAGCCGCGCTTTCCGCATTCACGCCTCCATCGGCGGCCGGCGCCTCCTGCCCAGCGCCGCCGGCGGCGGCCATCGACAAGGCCACCGCCGCCAGCGCGACCCATTGAGCGACTGTTTTCACGGCTTCTCCCGCAATGATCAAATGGCGTTCAAAAAGGCGAGCAGGGCTTCGCGCTGCCCGTCCTCCAGGGATCGATACCGTCGCTGCGCTGGGGCGGCTTCCCCGCCGTGCCAGCGAATGGCCTCGTCGGCGTTGCGGGCGCGCCCGTCATGCAGCAGGGTGCGGTGCCCCGCCACCTTGGCCATCGTGCCCAAGCCCCACAGCGGCGGCGTGCGCCACTCGCGGCCGGTGGCCTCACCCTCCGGGCGGCGGTCGGCAAGCCCCTCGCCCATGTCGTGCAGCAGCAGATCGGTGTAAGGCCAGATGCGCCCGGCGTCCGTGTCATGGCTGGGCACATGGCAGCCGCCGCAGCCTATTCTGCCAAATGTCTCCCGGCCTTGGCGCACGGCGTCCGTCAGGGGGCCGGCTGGCGGCGGCGGAATGTGGGAGACGAAGTGGACCACTAGGTCGAAGAGCTTGGCGGGAATCTCCACGCCCTCTGCGCCGTCGTTGCCGTTGGGTTGGCGCCGGCACTCGGTCTGCAAGGGGCTGCAAACGGTGCCCGGAAACCAAGGATTGGTGATGCCGATGTCGTCCCGAAACGCGGCGCCGGTTTGCGCCGCCACGCTGGAGTGCAGCGCCTTCCAGCCGAAGCGCCCAAGGCGCGGGCCGGCGGCGGAGGGGCGCCAATGGGGGCGCCCGGAAACGCCGTCCCCATCGCGGTCATCGGCGTCGGCATGGGCGAGCAAGCGGTCTTCGGCGATGGACTCCAACAGCCCCAAGCCGAGCAACGGCGGCGCCACCCGTGCGGAAAGCAGCCAATCCGCCGCCGGCGCCTCTGCTTGCTGCGTCTCCACCCGCAACAGGGGCTTGCGCAAAGACGCCCCGGCGGCCACGGCCTGCATGCTGATCTTGGCCTCGGCACCGCCGACGTAGGTGGCCTGGGTTTGGAACTGATGACCGTAGAGCGGATGCGGCTCGGTGCGCCCAGCCTCGCCGCCAACGCTCACCCGCACCACCGTGGCGAGGCTGTGCGGATCATCCAGCAGGGACTTGCCCCGCCCGCCGTTGCGGTGGCAGCCCTCGCAGGAGTGGGAGTTGAACAGCGGCCCCAGCCCGTCCCGCGCCGTCGTTGAGGCCGGCGCCGCTACCCAAGGCGAACGGAAAAACGAAAAACCGCTATAGAACGCAAGCTGCTCATCGGCGTTCAGGTGCTGCGCCGGCGCGATCAACGAATTGGGCGGCTGCCGGGTTCGGGTCCAAGCAGCGCCCGGGGAGGGCAGCGCGGCGTCGCTGCCGCCCGGCGGCGTTCCGCAGCCGCATAAAGCCAAGAGGCATCCGGCGCCCAGCCCGCACATTCGGCGGTGCATCACAGGGACTCCAGAAACGCCATCAGCGCATTGCGCTCCGCGGCCGGCATGGCGACGAATTGGTCACGGCTGCGCTGCGCTTCGCCGCCGTGCCAAAGAATGGCCTCGGCGATGGTGCGGGCGCGCCCGTCGTGCAGAAAGGTGGCCCGCTCGTTGACGGTCTTCACCAGCCCCAGCCCCCAAAGCGGAGCGGTGCGCCACTCGCTGGCGGAGGCGAGGTTCTCCGCCTTGCCGTCCGCCAGCCCGGTGCAGCGCAACGCCCAAACGCAATTGTCGTTGGCGGCGCAGAAGCCGCCGTCGGCGGCCTCCCTTTGCACCGGCTCGCAGGCACCGCCCAGGTCGTGCAGCAGCAGGTCCGTGTAGGGGAAAATCGTTTGCTCCGAGAGCACTTCAATGGGCGGCGCGTCCGGCAGCAGCGTGTTCAGCTCCACCGCGCCCAACAGGCTGCCGGGCGCAGTGCCGGTGGTGTGGCGATGTTGATGGCAGGCGCCGCATCCCGCTTCAAAAAAAGCCGTTCTGCCGCGCTGCACATCCTCGTCCCAGGCGCCGCTCGCCTCGTCGAAGCCGCGCCGCTCCGGCACCGCCAACAGGCGCAGGTAGAACTCCACCAGCGCCAACTCCACGTCGCCAATGTCCACATTGCCCGGATGCGGGTTCTCCTCCTGCAGCGCCGCCTGTTGGCAACTGACCTGCCGCTCGGCGCAGGCCTCCTCCGGCGCGAACCTATTGGTCACGCCCATGTCGGCCCGGTAGGCGTTGACGGTTTGCTGCAGCAGGGACGCCGTGCCGGCCTTGGGACCGAACCGGCCAAGGCGCGTGGCCTGCGCGGTGGGGTCAAAAACGCTGTTGACGCGCCCGCTGACGCCATCGCCATCCGCATCGTCCGGGTCGGCCAAGCTGCGGATGTCGGCCTCCGGCACCGCCTCCAGCAAGCCGAGGCCGATGAGCTGCGGCGCCACCCGGGCGGAGAACTGAATGCCGTCGGCGAAGTCGCCGTAGCTCAGTTCCCGCACCTTGACGACGGGACGGCGCAACTCAAAGGGTTCGCCGTCCTCATAGGCGCCTTCGACCAGCTCGTACTCAATGAAGGCGAAGCCTTCGCCGATGGCCTCGCCGGCCCCCTCGCCAAAGGCGGCAAGGCCGGCGCTTAAGTCATCGCCCATGAAGGAGGCCAAGCCGAACGTTTGCAGTTGCCGGCCGTAGTTGGGGTCCGGGATGGCGGCGCCATCGCCGTTGATGCCCAAGCCCAGCCGCACCACCATGGAGTCCATGGGCGTCTGTTGGTTTGGGGGCACGGCGCCGCGGCCGTCCTTGGTGTGGCAGCCTTGGCAGGTGGGGGCGTTCAGCAGCGGCCCGGCGCCGTCGTGGTCGTTGCGGAATATCTGGTTGCCGGACTTGAAGTTGGCGTCAGCGGCGAAGTCCTGCTCAATGGACTCGGGGCTTTGGCCGAAGGCGTCCTCATTGCTGAGCGAGGTGCTGGCGGCGCCGCCCGGGAAACGCTCGGCCGCGGCGACTTCGGGCACGACGATCGGCGGCGGAGGTGGCGGCTCGGGGGGTGCAGGGGGCGGGGCCGGCGGTGGCGGCGGCGGGGAGGAGCCGCCGCCACCGCCGCAGCCCAGCAGGAAGCCGGCCGCGGCCAGTAGAACGCAGCGCAGAAGAACATTCGCCGCCAATCCGCCTCGACTCATCGCCCTTGTCGTCCGCAACTAGTGGACAGTGCTGCCCTTAGGTCCCGCACAAGCCCGCATACTAAGCCAAAAGGCCCAAGATCGAGCTTGGCCATCGGGGTTTGCCGCCGCCGGGCCAGTGCCGGCCCAAGCGGCGGCGGCAGGGATCAGATGTCCTCCTCCGTGTCTTGGCGCAGGTCGCCCGTGGTGACGTTGAGGCCGGCGATCACCCGTTCGAGAACTTGCGTTTGCGCGGACAGCGCACGGATGGCGGCGGACACGTTGGGCTCGTTGATGCCGCGCTGGATTTGGTTGTCGAAGGGTTCGCCGGCTTTGGCGACCTGGTCGATGACGCCCACCTTGATCATGGTGTCCTCCAAGGCGGTGCGCATCTCGTTGGCCAGCTCCGGCATGCCTTCCGAAGCCAGCAGGTCGTCAATGCCGGCGCCTTCCAGAAGGTCCCCGTCCAAGCGCGCGTAGTCCCCCTTAAAGGCGTTGTCGACGCCCTTGGCGTTCAGCAGGATGTCGCGGTGGGTGTTGTCGGAGAAGCAGGAATGCTCGTCCTCCTGGCTGTTGGTGAGCAGCGCGATGTTCATGCGCTCCCCGGCCAGTTCGCCAAAGCCCATGCGCCCCATGCCCTCCAGAATCAGCGCCAGGGATCGGTCGCCGCCGCCCACGAAGTTGGCGTAGTGGTTGTTCCTGCCGTTGGGGTTCCAAGCATCGACAACGCTGCCTAGATCGTCGATCAGCAGGTCCGCGGCGGCCAGCAGGTATTGGCCGCGCCGGACGCAGGTTGCATCGGTGGCGGGGTTGGCGCCGCTGGTGCAGGCGCCCGGCGTGGTCGAGTAGTCGGAGACGGGGCGCTGCCCAGGCGTGGCGTCGCGCCGCCCGCCGCCGCCGCCGTCGGCGTTGAGGTCTTGGCCCCACAGCAGAAACTCGATGGCGTGGTAGCCGCTGGAGACGTTGCGCTCGTCGCCGCCGAGTTCGAAGTTGGCGCGGATGACGCTGCCGTTGATGTTGGGAAAACTGTTCGCGTCGGCGATGATGTCGCCGGCTATGCCGGCCACGCTGGATGCGATTTCGGGGCCGGCGTCGCCATCGACGCTGTTGGCCACATAGTCGATCAGCCCCTCGCCCAAGGGCCAGGCGTTGATGGCGCCTTCGGGGCCGTCGCCGTCCTCGCCAAGGCTACCGTCGTCAAGCAGGGCGTCGATGGGGCCGGCGCGGAAGCGGTACACCTCGGTTTGCCCATAGGGTTCGCGGCTGGCCAGCCAAGCACTCTTCGCCGCCTGCAAGTTTTCATCGGTGGGGTTGGCGATTAGTTCCCGCAAGCTGGTGCGCAGGCTCAGTGCGGTCAAAAGCGAGTCCCCATAGGCGGCGTAGGCGATGTTGGCGTTGGTGCGCAAAACATCGTCGCGGGCCACCGTCTTGGGCGTGGCGCCGGGGTCTCCTTGGTCTCCAGCCGGCCCGGCTGGTCCTGCCGGCCCCGCTGGGCCGGCCGGTCCGGTGCTGCCGTCATCGCCTTCGCAGCCGCCAAGCAGCAGCAGGCCAGTGAACAGCAGCGGAAATAGTCGATTGTTGAGCATTGCAGCCCTCCCATTGGTTGAATCGAGGCGCGGAAGGCTATGCTAAAAAAAAGACAAACGCAAATGATATTTACTATTATTTTTATTAGAGAATGAATCCCAAGCCCAAGCAGGGGCGCACCTTGGCGAGGCGGGAGCTAGGGGGACTGCCGTTGCAAGGAGACCGCTTTCCGCATGGATAGCACCCTGTCGGCTAGGCACCCGTTGGTAGGCTGCCTGAGTTTGCGCCTGAAGCGTTCGTCCGCGGTGATGAATCGCCAATCATTCTCCAAGGCCAATGCAAGATATATGCAATCATAGGCGGGTTGGTCCAGGTCGATGGCGAGGCGAGTTGCTTTGTCCCATAGGTGCCGCGTGGGCAATATCTCCACATCGGCCCTGCGCAGCAGGCGTGAGGCCAAGACCGCTTCGTCAGCATCAAGCTCGCCACGTCTCGCCTTCTTCCAAAGGACATTGGAACATTCGGCAACCAGAAGGTCCGGGGAGGCAAGCGGGCAAGCTTGCAGGACGGCCAAGGCCTCGTCCGTGCCCTCTTCTTGGACAACCCATTTGATCGCCACGCTGGCATCGACCACGAATCGGGTCACCGCCCTGCCCGGCCTTCGCGTTGGAGCAGTTCCGCAGGCGTTTGCGTTCGGCGGCCTGTCATGGCGCGCAGTTTGGCAGTCAGCTCCGCAAACGAGGGCTCCAACTCAGCGGACAGCGCAAGGCGCAGAATTTCCCGGTGTTCGGCTTCCGCTGAGCGGCCATTGCGCATGGCGCGCCGCTTGAGGCGCAGGACCAGATCTTCGTCAAGATTGCGGACCTGCAAATTTCTGGCCATTTCCCCTCCATGTTCAGGATTACGAATGACATATATGATGGCAAACCATGCAGCCATGTCAATCAGCGCGAAGTAAGTCCCCCAATCCCCGGATAAGGATCGCCCGGCCCGCCGCCAGCGACCCCAAGCGGCAGGCATTCGCAAGCCCCGCAACCATGCAATCGCCGGAAAAAACCTTGCACGGTGCGCCTGCAGCGCTTTCTTAGGCGGGGACTGGGCCTATGGGGAACCTGTGACCGGCCTCAACAAGGCGTTTGCATTGGCGGCCTCTGGCAAGGCGGCGGCCGCGTCGATTAGGGCGGCGGCCCGCGACTCGTCGGCATAGACCGAATTTAGGCAGACGCGCACCTTGGCGAGGCGTTGGCTTTCCGTGAGCGGATGGTCCGGCGAACCCAACAGCTGGTCGATGCACACGGACAGGGAGGAACCGTCGGCCAGCTCGGCGGTTAGGGTCTGCGGCGTGAAGGCGGCCGGGTCCGCAACCTCGTTGACGCTGGCGGAGAAACGCTGCGCCGCGGCCAGAACTTCGGGGTCCCCAAGAGCCTCCGCGGTGAAGTGCTCCAAGCCGACGGCGCCGCGCAGCAGGGCCGTTGCGCCCACATAGGGGAAGCACAGCCGGGCGTAGTTGGCGTCCATGCCGGCCAACGGCGGGCGCACCACTAGCTGGTGGATAAGGGGCGGCGCCGACAGCCGCATGGCCTGCAGCGCACCGGCGGCCACGCCTTGGGAGCGCAGCTTCAACACCGCCTCCACGCCGCCGTGGGTGGCCCGTCCGGATGGATGGGGCTTGTGGCTTAGCTCCGTCACCCGCCAAACGGCGCCGAGGCCATCCGCCAAGCCCGAGAGGTCGAAGCTCCGTTCAAACAAGGCGAAGTAACCGTAAGGACCCTCCAAGGCGTCCTCCGGGGCCGGCACCCCGGCCGCCGCCAAGTCGGCCGCCACCAAGCCGGCGCGGGCGGCGTTGCCCAGCTGCACCGGCAGGGTCGGCTTGCCCTCCTCATGGGCCTGCATGGTGCCGGCGGCTTGGCACAGGGCATGGCCAAAGCAAGCGCGAACCTGCATGGGGCCGAAGCGCCGCAGCACGGCCGCCGCCGCCGCCGCCCCGAACACTCCGGCGGTGGCCGGGCGAAAGAAAGTCAGCGGCGCCGTCGCCGCCAAGCCCAAGGCCGCCGCCACCTCCACGCCCAGCGCCGCCGCTGTGGTGATCCGCCTCCCGTCAATGGCTGTTGCGGCCCGTTCGCATTCGGCCAGAGTTGCCGCCAGCACTGCGGTCATGGCGTGAACCACGGCCGGCTCATGCACGCAGTCGAACTCCAGGCAGTGCATCTGATAGGCGTTCACGAAGGCCGCCGTGGGCGCCGGAACCCGTAGCGCATCGCCGAGGATGCGGGCGCTCCGCCCTTGGCCCCAAGCCAAGGCAACGCCCAACACGGCGTCCCGATGGGGGCTGCGCCGTCCGGCCACGCCCACCGCCAAGGTGTCCAGAATGAACGTCTGCGCCGCCTGCACGGCCGCCTCCGGCAAGTCGTCAAAGCCGGTGGCGACGATCAGCTCCACCAATTCATCAAGCAGCAAACGCCCTCCATGACGGCGCCGACGGCGCCGCAATCCACACCGCCGCAAGCATTTACTCCCTCTCTCTAATCCCCGTGGTCGGGATTTCTTTTGTCCTTTTTCATTCGGGTTTCCTTGGTGGCAGTGGCGGCAGGCGGCGCGGGGCCTGCGCCGCTCCAGGTGGGCGTGAAGGGAGCAACCAACAGGCGCCGGCCCCGCATGGGCGCACTATGAAAGGTTCGGGTCATAGCCGAAGTTGTGGGACCCTGTCTCAGTCCAAGGGTTAAACCCTGCGTTTACGCCGCCTTTGGTTGCGGCGAATTCAACCAGTCTTAGCCTAGGCTTGATCCAAGGCCGCTTGCCCGACGGCCTCCGTTCCGTGCGGGGCGTCGTTTCCGTACCCCCCCCCCCCCCCCCCCCGGTCCGTTCGCTTTTGCTCATTGGCCTGTCTCCGTTGCTGGCTGCGGGAATGCGCGGCTGCGCCGCCAAGGGCATGCTAGCATGGGTTTCCAAGGCGGCGTCAAGCGGCGCGGGGCCTGCGCCGTTCCAAGTGGGCGTGAAGGGAGCAACCAACAGGCGCCGGCCCCGCATGGGCGCACTAGGATATGTTCGGGTCATACGCCGCTTCCCCGAGCGTGAGCGTGCTTTCGGGGCGAAAAAAACTATAGCCTTTGACGGCGGGTGCGGCTTCGGTTGCAGCGAATTCCACCAGCCGCACCCTAGGCTTGCGCCAAGGCCGCTTTTCCTTCGGCTTCGTTTCCGTACCCCCCCCCCCCCCGGTCTGTTCGCTTTTGCTCATTGGCCTGTCTCCGTTGCTGGTTGCGCGAATGCGCGGTTGCGGCGCCAAGGGCATGCTAGCATGGGTTTCCAAGGCGGCGTCAATTGCATCTGGCGTTGGCGGACGGCCCAACACTAAAAAGCCAGTGTTTATGCGGGTTCCAGCGGATTTGACGCCCCAGCCCCCAAGGGGCCGCCGGCAGCCCCTGACAGCGCTTAGATAACCCCCCGTTCAACAAGTTCGTTCAGCGTTGCCTCGTCCATCCCTAGGGACTTGCCGATTTCCACCGAGTGCTCGCCGTAGCCGGGCAGTTCCAGGTTGGGTTGGGCCGGTTCGTTGGCGTACTTGATCGGCACGCCGATGTGCGGGTTGCCTTGGCCGTCGGTCAGCAGCATGCGCCGGTGCAGGGTGTGCGGGTCCGCAAAGGCGTCCTTGAGGGAGCGCACCACCGCCCAGCAGCAGTCGATGGGGGCGAGGAAGGCTTCCCATGCGGCGCGGCTGCGGCTGGCGAACTCGGCCTTGAAGAAGGCGCGCAGAGGCTCCTGCTCCGGCCCCGGCTCGATTTCCGCGTAGGGCAGCAGGTCAAGGCGGCCTAAGGCCGTCAGCAGGTTGCGGGCGAACTTGGCCTCGGAGCCGCCGAGCACGATGAAGGCGCCGTCGGAGGTTTCGTAGATGTGGTACATGGCGGCGCCGCCGAAGGAGCGCATGTGCTTGGGGGCCGGATGGGCGTCCTCGGCGAACACCGGGCCGGTGACGTTGGGCGTCCAGGCCAGCAAGGCGTCGTACATGGAAAGATCGATGCAGTCCCCCTTGCCGCTGCGCTCCCGGCCAAGCAGCGCCATCAGAATTGCGGACATGGCCAGCAGCGAGGAGATGGCGTCCGCACTGGGCATGTTGGGGGCCGCCGGCTTGCCGTCCTGCAAACCGAGGTTCAGGGCGGCGGTGCCGGCCAACGCCTGCACCGCAAGGTCGTGGGCCGGCTTGTCGCGCAGCGGCCCGCTCTGCCCGAACGCGGATATGGAGCAATAGACCAAGCGGGGGTTCAGCGCATTGAGGGTCTGGTAGTCGATGCCCAGCCGCTCCGCTACGCCGGGCCGGAAGGATTCCACGAAAACGTCCGCGCTCTTGGCCAAGGCGTGGAGGAAGCGGCGCCCGTCGGCGTCCTTCAGGTTGATCTTAAGGCTTCTCTTGCCGCGGGCGATGTTGCGGAACCAAACGGAAACGCCGTCCTCAGTGCGGTAGCCGATCTGCCGGGTCGGCTCCCCCACCCCGTTGGCCGGCTCCACCATGATGACGTCCGCGCCCTGGTCCGCCAGCATCATGGTCATGTGCGGACCCGGCAGGAAGGCGGACAGGTCGAGCACCCGAATGCCCTTGAGCTTCATGGTCCCCTTAGTCTTATTGCTTGCCCGCCTAGGTTAGCAAAACAGCCACGCCCGCCGGAGCGCAACTTCCCAAGGCCATCTCAAAGCCGTGCGCACACTCTAATGGTGGGATGAACATCCAAAATGAACCGAGAAAATTCACGGATGGTGGGGAAATCCGCATTCCAAAGGCGTAAAAGGAACACTTGGGCGGGAGAAATGCAGCCCCCCGGCGGACTTTGGAATGACCTTAGCGCAACTTCCGCACATCGGGCTAGGGCGGGGTCTTGCCGGGAGGTTGCGCAAGCGCCTGCTCTTGGGGGGGCGGGGCCGCGTCGGCGTAGGCGGCGGCGATCATGCTGCGGGTGGCCGCCCAAACGTCCTTGCGCCCGCCCGCGTGGTCCAGCACCCGCTGCAAGGCGCCGATGCGTCCCGGCCGGCCAATGATGCGCAGATGCAGCCCCAAGGACATCATGCGGGGCCCCAAGGCGGCGGCTTCCTTGACCAGCCAATCGAAGCTGTCGATGGCGTATTCGGCCCACTGCCGGGGCGTCAGCGAGGGTGCGCTCCACATCTTCATGTCGTTGGTGTCCAAAGCGTAGGGGACCATCAGCAGCGGCTTGCCTCCTGCCGCGCCGCAATCCACCCACTTCCAAAAGGGCAGGTCGCCGGAATAGTCGTCCATGTGGTAGGCGAAGCCCTCCTCCAACAGCAGCCTTTGGGTGTTTTCAGTGTGCAGAAAGCGGGAAAGCCAGCCCCGCGGGCGGGCGCCGGCGGTCGCTTCAATGCTGCGCCAGGCGTTTCGGATGAAGGTGCGCTCCTCCGCTTCGTCCATGCGGAATTGATGCACCCAGCGGTGGCCGTGGCAGGCGACCTCATGGCCGTCGGCAACCAACTGCCGGGCCAGGTCCGGCGCCCGCTCCAAGGCAAGGGCCGCGGCGGTGGCCGTGGCCGGCAGTTGCCGCTCCCGAAGCAGCCGCAGCACCCTGGGCGCACCAGCGTTGACGCCGTACTGGTAGTTGGACTCGTTGCCGTGAACCCGAATGGGCTTGCGGGGGACGGCGCCGAGCTCATCCACCGGCTCCGGCCCAACGTCGCCGTCGAGAACGTTCATTTCCGCCCCCTCCTCCACGTTCACCACGATGGACAGCGCCAAACGCGCCCCATTGGGCCAGGTGAAGTCCGTTGGCAGAGGGTTGGACATGGGCGTCAACAGGCTGCAATGCAAACGCCGGAGCGGATGCAGGCGGAATGGGCGCTCCCGCCGTTCAAGCCGTGAAGCGCGGCCGCGCCCGCCAAAGCGCCACCGTGGGCACGACGAACAGGCCGCCGGAGACCACAGCCACCAAAAGGCCGCCGCCGCCTGGATCAAGCAGGTTCCACAGGGCCATGGCGAGCGCCACCTGCGCCGCGTAAAGGGCGGCCCAAGGCCACATCCAAGGACGCATCCGCCAAAAGCCGTAGGCGCCGGCGGCATAGATGGCCCAATGCAGCGGCTCCGTTGCCTTTGCCCACCAGCCGTGCAGGGTGAAGCCGAACCAGACTTCCTCAGCCCCCGCAACCGGCTTGGTGAATAGGTCAAAGGGCATGTAGATGAAGGCCATGTACAGGCAGAACAGCCAGATGCCGTTCATCCACCAAGGCCGCCGCCGCCACTCGGCGGCCAATTTGGCCCCAAGGCCGTCGCTCAAGTTCGCCATGCAAGCCATCCTCCATCAATGCGGCTAGGTTGGGCCAAGGCGGCGCCGTCGTCAAGCGCAAGTTCCTCGGCGACTAATTGGGCTTGACTTGTGCAGCGCTACACGCTACACATGCGAGAACAGAATATTTGGAACAGCTTTACATGGCAACAGACCAGAACAGGGTGGGCCAACACATACGGAGTCGAGTGATTCCCTCGGGCATGTCCGTCAAGGAGGCTGCGGCGCGATTGGGCGTGGGCCGCCCCGCGCTGTCGAACCTCCTGAACGGCAAGGCCTCGCTTTCCCAAGAGATGGCTCTACGCCTGGAGAGAGCATTTGGGGCCAACCGGGACGAGCTTCTCGAACTTCAAGCCTCGCATGACAGAGCCCGGCGCGACGACCAGGAGAAGCGGGTGGCCGTGCATGGCTATGTGCCTAGATTCCTGACGCTGAAAGCGCATGACATCGAGCGCTGGGCAGAGCCCGTTGCAGCGCGTGAGCATCTTCCCGTTCTCCTGCGCAAACTGGTGCATGCAACCGGGCGCGACTTGCAGCGCGTGGACTTCCCTGGATTCGACAACAGCCAACGCCCGGGGTGGGATGGCTGGGTGGAAGCAGGCACAGCAACGGCGTGGATTCCAGAGGGGGTTTCTGGGTGGGAGTTCGGCACATCCCAACGCCCGCGCCAGAAGGCCGAGAAGGACTACAGCTCACGGCTTCGCCTGCCATTTGAAGAAAGGGCGCACTGTACGTTCATTTTCGTGATCCCCCAGAACTGGCCTGGGAAGAACGAATGGGCAAAGCAAAAAGAAGCGTCTGGTGATGGCTGGAAGGCGGTCAGAGCTTACGATGCCAGCGATCTGGAGCAGTGGCTTGATGAATCGATAGTCCCGCCCGTGTGGCTGACAGAGATGCTTGGAAGGCCAACGGAAGGCATTAGGACGCTTGATGCGCACTGGGAAGATTGGGCTCAAGCCAGCGAGCCGCCCATGACGGAGGACGTCTTCGAGTCCGCTGTCGCCGCCGGCATCAAGAGGTTCAAGGAGTGGCTCGAAGAATCCCCTAAGCGCCCTTTCGTCGTGGCGGCTGACTCCCAAGACGAAGCCTTAGCATTTCTCCGGTGCCTCTTTCGGCATGAAGAAATTCCCGTTGGCCAGTGCGACTTGGCGGCAGTCTTCAAATCCTCCCAAGCCCTGGAGAAACTGGTGGCCTCGTCGTCTCCGTTCATCCCGATAGCCGCCAACACGAAGACTCAGCAGCGCCTCGCGCCTCTCTGCAAACGGATGCACTCAATTACCACATGTCCACGAAATGCCGTCCATACAAAACCCGATGTCGCGCTCGAATTGATGGGATACACGGCGTTTGAAAGGGGGCTTATGAGGATGGGCTTAGACCGGCATGAAGCCGAACGGCTAGCAAGAGAGAGTGGTCGATCACCCACCATCCTCAGGCGAAGGCTGTCCAGTATTCCGGCGATAAAGACGCCCAAGTGGGCCAGCGACACAGCACTTGTCCCGATCTGTTTGGTAGGCGCATGGCATGCTAACTCCAAGGCTGACAAAGAGGTCATCGAAGCTGTCACGAATTGCGGGTATAAAGAAGTCGAAGAGAATGTCGCTCGACTGCAACAAATTGAAGACAGTCCAGTTTGGTCCGTAGGCCAGCACCGCGGCGTGAAATCCAAAATCGATGTGCTGTTCTCAGTCGCGCCATCAATAACTGAGCAAGACATTCGCGAATTCCTCACGCTTGCCAAATTCGTGCTTTCGGAGTCTGATCCCGCGCTGGATCTTCCCGAAGCGAAACGTTGGGCCGCAGCCATTCATGGCAAGGTGCGGGACCACTCTTCCGCATTGCGCGATGGTATCTGCGAAACCCTTGTCCTGCTTTCTGTTCACGGCAACGATCTGTTCCAAGGGCGTTTGGGCATTGATGTTGCGGCGCTGGTGTCGAGCTTGGTGAAACGTCTCCTGATGCCGCTAGAAGAGCGGCTGCAATCACAAGAACGCGACCTTCCTGCTTACGCAGAAGCGGCGCCATGCAGATTTCTGACGATCCTGGAGAATGACTTGAGGAAGGATGATCCGGTCGTGCTTCAGCTACTCAGACCAGCCACTAGCCTACCCTTTGGACGTTGTTCGCGGACTGGCCTGCTGTGGGCCTTGGAATGCGTGGCTTGGAATCCGGAATACTTATCCAGAGCATGCATTCTGCTTGCAAAACTTTCCAAGATAGAAATCAAGGACAACTGGGCCAACAAACCCTTTACGAGCCTCGCTGGCATACTTAGGTCTTGGATGCCGCAAACAGCGGCCACCCTTGATGAGCGTATTTCTGCATTGAAGATGCTTGCTAAACGCTATCCGGAAATCGGTTGGCAGTTGTGTTTGGACGAGATCTGGGCTGGCCCGCGTTTCGCAATGGAAAATTATCGACCGCGCTGGCGCGGCGATGCATCTGGTGCCGGAGGTGTGGTTGCAAAGAGCGATGCCTTGACCTTCACTCAGTGCGCCATCGGATTGTTGTTGAAGTGGCCGAAGCACGACCAAACGACACTAGGCGACTTGATGGAGCGGATCGAGGCACTTGCTGAAAATCAAAAATCCACTTTATGGAACTTGATAGATGCATGGGCGAGCCGTCAAAACGACGAAGGGGCACTGGCTGAGCTCCGCGAAAAGGTCCGTCGTTTTGCCCTTACGAGGAGAGGCCGTCGCAACATTCAAAGCACGATTGAGAGAGCCCGTCTCACATACGAGAAGCTTCAGCCTAAAAATTTGATTATTCGCCATGCTTGGCTGTTTGCTACCGCTTGGGTTGAGGAATCATGGGATGAAATCAAGAACGAAAACCTCGACTTTAAGGCGCGGACAGCAATAATCGACAACCTTCGCCAGGCGGCGATGAAGGATATCTGGGCCACTCACGGCCTCACCGGCGCACTGACGATGATGGAAAGAGGTGCTGACGGGCACACCGTGGGGCATTATGCGGCGCTCTGCGCGGTCGATGCCGCAGAAGTTCTTCGAGTGTGTCTCTCCACCGAGGTCAACGTGGCGGAGTTCGATGGGTTTTTGCGAGCGTTCATTTTTGCGCGAGCCAATCCCGCCGAGTCCGTGCTTCTGCTAGAGGTCTCTCAGCAAGTTGGCCAAGAACAGTCAGAGCGGTTATGGCGATGTGCGCCGTTTCAGGGGAAAACGTGGCGGATGATGGACCGCCTACCGGAGGAAGCGCAAGCAGCATATTGGCGCAAAGTCTCACCTCCAGGCTGGGGCACCGAAGAAGAAGAGTGTACTGAGATCGTTGAGAAGCTGCTTGTGGCTGGGCGCCCTCGCGCAGCTTTCGTTGCAATGGCGCACCAGTGGGAAAACGTCGAGACCGTTTGTCTCAAACGCCTCTTAACGGAATTGATATCCAGTGAAGCTGCACCGCCGGAAACCTTCCATATCAAGCCGTGGCACGTCTCAAACGCGCTGGAAGTGCTTAGTGCTCGTCCTGGCGTCGGCGTACAAGAAATGGCAACCTTCGAGTTTGCCTTTGTCAAGGCGCTGGATCACAGCAACCACGGAATACCCAATCTCGAAAAGCTCATCTTGGAATCGCCCGTCTTCTTTGTTGAAGTCCTCTGTCGCTGCTTCAAGCGCAGCGATAGTGGACGCGATCCGGATGAATGGCAGATCGAGGACGAGACGCGCCGAAGAAACATGGCTGAAGGCGCGTACCACATTCTACAGCAACTGGCTCAGATTCCGGGCACCGACGCCGGTGGCGCCGTCCAATTGGAACCTCTGTTGCACTGGATCAAGGAAGCCCGTCAGCTATGCTCCAAATTCGCCCGAATGAAAATCGGAGACCTTCAGATTGGAGAGCTGCTTTCACATGCGCCATCGGATGAGGACGGCGCGTGGCCATGCAGCGCGGTTTGCGAAGCCTTGGAAGAGGCGGCTTCACAGGATATCGCGCAAGGGTTCGTTATCGGCAAGCGCAATGCGCGTAGCGCATCTTTCCGGGACATAGGGGAAGGGGGCGATCAGGAGCGGGAGCTTGCTGCGAAGTATCGACGCTGGGCACGGCTACGCCGCGTGGACTACCCCTTTGCAAGCACCGTAATCAATCACATCGCCGACTCCTACGAGCACGATGCAAAACGCCAAGACACACAAGCCGTACTGGACAAGCGCTTGAACACTTGAGATTAGGGTGCGCTTGCTTACGGAAATGCTCGTGCGCCGGTAGGCGATGCTGGCAACTAGGACGCTGCCCAATCGCCTTCCAGCATTGATTCACGACCTGGATTTCGCCTCCACCGGCTTAAGGGTGACCGGATGGGGCGGTGGAGCATGAGCGTTTCCGCAAACTGGCGAATTGTTTTCCGCTTTGCAGATGGCGAAGCGGTGGACATCGACTTGGTGGACTATCACTTATGCCGCTCGGTCATCCACGAGCCGTGTCGCCGCGGATCGGGCTTTTTTGCGTCGGCGACGCTCCTGCGCTAGGTCGTATGAGGCTTGCAGCCTCAGCCAAGTGTCGGCGTCGCTCCAACCAAATTGATCCAAGGACAGCGCAATGCTAGGCGTGATTCTCTGCTGGCCGTTCAACAACCTGGACAACTTGGTTCGCGACGGGCCGATGCGTTTGGCGCACTCGGCGATCGTCCAGCCCATCGCCTCAATGTCGTAGCGAAGGCCACCGCCTGGGTGGGGTGGGTTGTTCATTTTGCTCCTGTGCGGTGTGGAGCGCATTGGTGTTGCGCCTGTGTTCGCATCGGTTCTCGCTCGAGCCAGCGGCATCTTACACCAAAGCGGCCTTTCGGTGGCGTCCGGGTTGCGGCGTGGATCCCGGCTTTCAGCGCTTGGCTGAGCCTGTTCGCGAGCGACTATTCCGGCCAAGGGTTCACAACTTGAACGCCCGTTGGGGAGAAGTGCCTCACGTTGCGGGTCACGACCGCCATCCCGTGATGGATGGCGGTGGCGGCGATCAGGCCGTCCGGTGCCCCGACCTCCCTTCCCACACTTCGCGTCTCGGCAGTGATTCGGCCCCAGATGCGGGCGATTTCGGTGTCTATGGGCAAGACCCGTTGGGCGAAGCGCCGCTCCGTGCGGCGCAGCGACTCGAGCAGTGTGCGTTGCCGCCGCCCCGGCTCCAGTTCCTGCGTGCCTCGGAAGAGCTCGCCGATGGTGATGACGCTGAGGTATGCGTCCGCGCCTAGTTCATTCACCCGTTGTACGACGGCTGGCTCGGCGTTGACCTCGTAGAGTTCGGAAATGACGCAAGTGTCCAAGATGGCGCTCACGGTTCGGCATCCGGCGGCACTTTGACCTCCAAGGGCAGTTTGATGTCCCGCGGCGACCTGCGGTCGCGTTCAAGGTCCAGTCCTGCCAACGACGGGCCGCTCATCAGGAAAGAGGTGAAGTCTCGCGGCTCCTCGAAGGGGTGGGTTGGCCTGTTGGAAACCGTCGGTTCGCGGACGATGCGTTCTCGCCAATCGGCGACGATTTCGGGGCCGAGACCAAGGCACTCGCCCGCGGCGGCGTCAAGGCGTGTACGCACCGGGCACTCGTTCATCTTCGGCCAAGGCAGCAGCTCGGCGTCTCCGAGTTCGCGGAAGGCAGCCAACAGCGGCGCAAGATCACAGTTCGCGGGGTCGGGAACTGGCATTGAGCGAAGCTGGTCCAGAGAATAATCGGAGTAGTCCAGCGCCTTTTGTCGTCGGTTCAAGAACGACAAAACCGCCGGTGTCGAGTTGAGGTATGCAGCCCAAGCTGAAAGCGTCTCTGCGGGGCGTTCCATGCTCAGCAACGGTGTTATCGGGATGAAGGGCTGACCCAAAACCGGAATGGGCGTGTGGATGGCCGCAACTCGGATTCTGGACGCCCGGATCTTGCAAGCGATGAGCAGCTTGCTGGCCTTCGGCCACAGCACCTCTATCGCATATTCGCGCTTGGCTGGCTTTGGTTCGGTGCTGTAGTCCGAGAAGGAGCGCATGGTTCGGCGCTTGTTCGTCTCGTGCGTCCACACAACTGAGTAGCTGCCGGGGGCGGTGGGCCTGTCGAGCGGGTTCAGGAATGCATCCCGCAACCGCCGCCCGCCCGGTTCCACCAAGGCCAGGCTGCCCAATGGCGTCATCGCTTCGAGCCTGTCGATTTCTCTGGCCTGCGCCGCCAAACGACCGTCCCAGTATTGGCAAGGCGTCCAATCGCCTTGCTCAATGAGTGTCGGCGACCAATCGCAGTTTCGATGCGCAGGGTGCAGCTTTCCGGCGTCGAACGTCGCCAGCCATTCAGCGACCTCCGCGGCGCTGCGCGGCATTTGCCTGAGGGCGACGAAGGTGGTGGGCTGCCGCCGTTCGCCTCTGTTCCGGCGGCGGCAAACCAACAGCGACTCGTGAATCGACGTGCCGAAGGAGAAGTTGGGGCAGTTCGGATCGTGGCTGGTCACGACGAGGTCGATGTGGAAGCGCTCCGCGAGGAACTTCCGCTCGCCGATGCCGGATGTGCTGGTGCAGGCGGTGGTGGGGAGAATCGTGCCTAGAACGCCCTTGTCCTCATGCAGCAGCGCATCGGCCAGCGGCGTGAAGAACGTGCGCACGCTGTTGGAGTCGATCAACTCCGAAGACTGCGTGTTCGCCGCGCTGATTTGGTCCTTGATGTCGAGCTTGCGCCGTTGAATCAATCGCTTTGCTTTGGCGCTGAACTTCCGCCCGTGTTTTTCATTGTTCGTGAACGGCGGATTCATCAGCAGAACGTCCACGTTCCGTATGTCCGGCACTTTGGTGCCCACTGCGCCTTGGGTTGAAACCGCCGCCTGCTTGACGTGCCCCACCAAGTCAAGCTGCCGGCCCTCGCCCACCGCTTCCGGCAGCAGTTCCAAGCTGCCCAACGCCACCGAGCCGTCCGGCTGCGGGCCGTGGCGCATGGTGTGGACGTGCATGGCTTCGTAATCCACCGTGGGGGCGCCGAGGGTCAGGTTGGAGGCGGCCAGCTGGGTGGCTTGGTAGTTGATGTCCAAGCCGCGGATGGAGTTTTCGACGAGCTGCTTGTGCGCCTCGCGCAGCTTGGCCGGCGTCATGGGCTGCGCCACCGCCATGCGGTCCTTGATGGTCTTGAGCGCCGCCATCAGCAAGGTGCCGGTGCCGCAGGCTGGGTCGAGGATGCGCAAGGAGGTCGCTTGGCTCCAGTCCGACCAATCCACCAAGTCCGGCGGCAGCGCCAGCCCGGCCAGCATCAGCGCCGAGATGTTGTGGGTGTAGAAGGCGCCGTCGCTTTCCGCGCTGCTGAGGATCTTGTGGTAGAGCGGGCCGGCGTGGTCATAGCCGAGTTCCGCCACGGTGTCGGAGAGATGCACCGCGCAATCCGCCAGAATCCGCGCCGGCGCCCGCAAGCTGTCGAACGAAGGCGAGTTCTCGATGAGGGAGAGCGCCGGGCGGAACACGGGTGCGTAGTCCTTGGCGAGAATCTTGTCCCAAGCCTCGGCGAGGCGCTCCGCGGGGGTGTGCGAACGCCCGATCGCCATGAGGTCCGGCAGCCCTTCGAGCGCTGAGGACTCCTTCTGCAAGCGCCGGTGCAGCAGACAGGCGTTGCACAACAGCAGGGCGGCGGTGGTCGATACTTCGCGATCCTTCACGCCAGTGAGGTCCAAGGCTTGACGCAGCGATTCAAGCAGCGCCGCGTCATCCTCGACGCGCCGCGCCGCCAAGCCCACCGACCGCACGATGTCGTCCGCCGTCACTTGGCCGGGCCGGCCCAGCCCCGAGGCGGCCACCAGCTTGGCGAAGATGCCGGGCTCGACGGCCTGGAAAGTGAAGAGGCCCTCTATATGATAGGTGGCCGGGCGGCGGTCGTCCGTGTCGCGCACTTGGCTGGCGGGTTCCTGGTCGGGAGGCGGGCTGTCCCTTGCGTCCTTCCTGTCGCTGCCGCTGTCGATCAGGATGTCGATGAACGACGCCGGCGATTCCGCCAGCCGCTCGTCATGGGATTGCAAGGCGCGCAGCACCGAGCCGATGTGCCGGTAGTCGTCGCCGCGCTGCTCCAGCAACTCGGCGATGTCGCCCTCCCCTTCCGGGATGAACACCGGCACCACGATGTAGCCGAACCGCTTGCCCTGGGCCTTGCGCATGACGCGGCCCACGGCTTGCACGATGTCGATCTGGCTTTGCTTCGGGTCAAGGAAGGCCACGGCGTCCAGCGCCGGCACGTCCACGCCCTCGGAGAACACCTTGACGTTGCAGATCATCCGCGCCTGGTGCTTGCTGGGCGCGTCGTTCAGCCAGCGCCGCTCGTGGTTGCGCTTGAGCGCGGTGCTGTGGCCGTCCAGATGGCGGGCTTCAAGGTCGGTGCGCTTGCCCCGCCCGGCCAGCGCCCGCGTCACGCGGCCCTTCAGGGCGAGGTTGCCGTTGATGGTGTCCGAGAACCACTTGGAGCGCGCGATGGTGGAGGCGAAGGCGATGCTTCTGGGCAACACACCGGGCCGGCCTTCGCCTTCCACGGCACCGTTCAACGCCAGCATGGTGCCGAGCAGCCGGCACAGGTCTGTGTCCGACGCCCGCTTCGGCACGTTCCTGCCCTGCAGCGCGGCGCGGATGCCGGGCGTCAACTGGCCTTCGCGGATGCCGAGCACGATCACGCGGTAGTCCGAGAGTTCGCCGGCGGCGACGGCTTCCGAGAACTTGACGTGATGCAGCAGCGGGCCGTAAACGTCCACATCGGCCATATCGACCACTTCATAGGCGAGCCCGCGCTTCCATGCTGCCCGTTGGCCGGCGCTCACCGACCTTGCCGAGTAGATGCGCTGCGTGGCCGTCATGTAGAGGCGTTTGTCCGCATTGAGCTGCGCCGCGCTGTGGAACGCCTGAAAGTCCACCTTGCCAAGCCCCGCGACATCCTCCCGGACGACGCCGGTGGTGCGGTGGGCTTCGTCGGCAATGGCTAGGTCGAAGCGGGGGGCGCCGTGCAGCGCTTGCGCCGCGCACACTTGGCGCAGCGAGTGATAGGTGCAGAACACCGCCTTGACGCCGCCATCCGGGTTGGCCAGCCGCTCGGCGATGTGCGCCGGATCGGTCGCCACGTCGCACACCAAATCGTCCGCGCCGATCTCGAAGCGTTCGCCCTTGCCGCCGGCGGTGCTGTCCGAACACACCACCAGCGCGGAC
This sequence comes from Candidatus Azophilus sp., assembly GCA_965200465.1. Taxonomy (GTDB): domain Bacteria; phylum Pseudomonadota; class Gammaproteobacteria; order Pseudomonadales; family Azotimanducaceae; genus Azophilus. The sequence continues at coordinate 2,893,204 of OZ241358.1, forward strand.
ATCGCCCGCGTGCGATGCGTCAGCCACTCGCGGCGGGCTTGGGAGACCAACGCGATGGTGGGCGCGGCGAACAGGATGCGCCCGTCGTCCGGCACCATGCGTTCGGCGAGCCGGAGCGCCGTGAAGGTCTTGCCGGTGCCGCAGGCCATCACCAGCCTGCCGCGGTCGTTGCCCTGGGTCGCAAGGCCGTCGTAGGCGGCGTCGATGGCCGCTTGCTGGAGCGGCTTCGGCTGCCGCATCTCCCGCGGCCTTTGGAACGCGCGGATTTCGCGGTCGAGGAAATCCAGAAAGTCGATGCGGGCGATCCTTGGCGCCCGCCCGGCAATCGCCCGCTCGGCCGCCGAATTCCAGCCGCATGTCGAGACGATCCAGCGCAGCCCGAACGCCGGCCGTGCGGACTCGCTCAAGAAGCTGTCGATGTGCGGCTTGGCGATCACCGCGTCTGCGGCGTAGCACTTGCACTGCACGGCGACCAGGGTGCCGTCGGCTTGTTCGGCCACTAGGTCGATGCCGTGGTCGCGCCCGTCAAGGCCGGTGAGCCGCTCCCGCTCCGGCCACTCCCGCCAGGGCCAGATGGCCGCCACGTCGAACTCCGGGTTGTCCCGCACGGTGGCCATGAACAGGTGCTCGAACCAGCGCCCCTTCTCGGCCTCGCTCGAAGCATCCCGCCGAATCCGCGCCAAAGCGTCGCCCACCCGCTCGCTGGGGCGCAGATCGAGGTTGGCTTGGTGGGTGGTCATGGCCTGGGCTTGGATTTGGAGCTCAACAGCTAGGCTACGGGGCTTCAACGAATGCCGAAGGAATCAGCGGGAGATCATTCTACGAGTCTGCGCGGCATGACAACGGATGCGTTCTGTCCTTCGTACACTTGCACGTCACCTAGCGCTCTGTACTTCATCCACAGCCGCCAGATGTCCCGCCACTGCTGGTCGTCGTGGGCGGCTTCCGTAACCGGCAAGTCGAAGCTTCTGGCGTCTTTCGCGGAAATTGTTGCGCCGTGGCTCTGTGTTTCGCCGATGAGCGGCCCATGCAACTTCGCCGCGAGCGTCGCAACGTCTTCTCGCGTCCGCGTCCGAACGCATGACAGCGCTTCGGTCATCTGATCCGTTGTGCGAGCAAGGGCGTCACGCGCTTGCTGCACCATCAACGCGGATATGTCGGCAAGCAAGGCGGCATGGAGCGGATAGGTCTGCGGATTCGCCTGAATGCGCGTCTCGGCGTCTTCAACGGCGGCGATGATTGCCCGTGCAGCGCCCAGCGACCCATCGGCAAGCAAGAACTGTGGATCAACTGGCCCTAGGTCGCTGGTTGGCCCCATGTAGATGTGGTCCGCGCCAAGAACGAGCAGCGTGCCTGCGCTCTTGGCTTGGTCAGGCACGATGACCGTCAGGGCCTTGCAGCGAGACTGTGCCTGACGGACGAGCCGAATGGCCGTCTCGCCGTCCCCGCCGGGAGTGGCGAGGATGACGTGCAGGTCCTGCGCGGGGTCTGCGTCGTAGAGCGCCTCCTCGAATAGCGTTACGCTGTTTGGAATGAGGATGTCGGACACCGCCACTAGGCGGCACTGATACCTGTTCTGATACTGCCGGATTAGCTCTTGGCGCTCGTAGCGGGGCGCATGGTGGGCCTCATACAGCGGGCTGCGCTCACCATCGCGCACGACAGTCAGTCATCCAAGCCCTTGCCCAGGCTCAAAGGCCGGGACATTCGGAACGTGATCGGCTTGCCTTGGCGCAGTTTCTTGCCTTCCTCGTACGCCCGCTTGGCGAGATCGATCCGCTCGCGCCAATCCGGGTCGATGCCCGCCGCAGGCGTCGCCAACGCGGGCTCCACGCGCTCGCTGCCGCTGTCGTCATTCCCGCGCCGTGCCGCCGAAGCAGGCTTCTTGAACCAACTCATGGTGCGTTCCCCGTCAAGGCCGTGCATGAACACTTTGCCAGCCGCCGATGAAATGTCAAATCCCGCTCGACGTAGTGAGCGCGGGCGGCCCAGCCGGCCTTCACCCCCCTGCAAGGAGACCCTTGGGCTGACGCCGGCGGTGCGCGGCTGTTGCCGCAACCCTACACTCAATGACATGCTAATATGCCTTTTCCCCAACCAAGAGCAAGCGCATGGCCGCCAGCTACGATGGCCCGCCGGACTACCGTGAGGTGGGCCGCCATGAGGTGTTCCCGGAGACCAGCCATGATCAGACGGAGCGGTACAACTTTCTCGCCCACTTGAACCGGCACTTGGCGCAGTCCCTGATGCCTGGGGTGGCGGAGGCTTACGCCGCTAGGGTGGCACCGGCCTTTCGGCAGGCGCATGGACGCCCGCCCAGCCACCGTCGGGAGGTGCGTAAGGCGCTGGCGGGGGACTCCCTGTACCAAACCTGGAGTGCGCTGCGCCGCAACACGATGGAAATGCGCCAGCAGGCCGGCCTGTCCGTGGTGCTGCCGCAACTGCGGGAACTCATCAGCAAGACCCGCCGCCTCATCCCCCAAGGGCGCTTGCGGCTGCGGCCCGAATTGCCGGCGCCCGAATATCTGACGGCGGTGGACCACCACTGCATGCCCGGCAGCTACCACACCGAGCTGGTCGCCGATGACGTCAGCGGCGCCGCCAACTACGACTCCGGCATGTTCGTCACCACCGGCGGCATGTTGGGCCGCTACACGGACGGCGGCGGGCGCGGCGTCGTTGCATACTTGCAGCGGCGCCACCCGGATTGGCGGCCAGGCCGCATTCTGGACCTGGGCTGCGGCCTAGGCCACAACGTGCTGCCAATGGCCGCCGCCTTCCCGGAAGCGGAGGTCATCGCCGTGGACGTCGGCGCGCCCATGCTGCGCTACGGCACCGCCCGGGCGGCCAGCCTGGGCATCGACAACCTCTCCTTCGTGCAGGCCGACGCCACCGATCTTGCCGAGTTTGCGGACGCCAGCTTCGATTGGATCCAGAGCACCATGTTCCTGCACGAAACCTCCTGCAAGGCGCTGCGCCTCATCATGGCGGAGTGCCGTCGGCTGATCGCTCCCGGCGGCTTGGTCATCCACATAGAGCAGCCCCGCTATGCAGAGGACATGCCGATGTTCGAGCAGGCCATGCGCGACTGGGACGCCTTCAACAACAACGAGCCCTTCTGGACCAAGCTGCACGAGGTCGATCTGGACCAATGCATGATCGACGCCGGCTTCAAGCCGGAGGAACTGCTGCACGGCGGCGTCATGGCCCCGCCGGACGGCGCCCTGTTTCCGGCTGCGGCTGCGGCGGACGACGGCGCTGAGGACTACGGCCGCAAGGCGGCTTGGCGCATCACCGGCGCAAGGTTGACGGCTTGAACGGCGGCCGGCGGCGCTTTGGAATCCCCAGCAGTGAGCAACCGCCTCCCTGACCCCGAAACGCTGGACGGCATCGCCCTAGCCAACGCCAAGGCCAAGGGCAAGCGCCCTTATTTTTTCCAAGACCCGGACGTGGAGCGGGTGCTGTCCATCACCATGGCCGTGGCCGGGGAGTTGGCGGTGCTGCGCCAGCGCTTGGACACCATTGAAGAGCTTTTAGCGGAGCGCGGCAGCATCAACAAGGCGGACATCGAAGCCTTTGCGCCCAATGCGGCGCAGCAGGAGGCGCGCGGCCGTTGGAACCAGGAATACCTAGCCCGCATCCTGCGCATCGTGCAGCAGGAGCGGGAGGCCGTCCAACGCGGCACCGAACCCACGTCCGAGGAGGCCGGCCAACGGATGGCCGAGGATGAATAGGACGCCCGCAGGGTGCGGACTTGCCCACTCACGCAGTCTGTGCTTTTCCCCTGACCCTAGGGCCTTGACCTGCAAAAAGAACGAGACGCCGGCGGCGGTCGGAACCTGTTGAAGCGACGAACTAGGGAGAACTCTTGCCATGCACTTGCTTAAAGCCGGCACCATTTCCGTGGCGGACTTGGGCCGCAGCCGCGAGCTCTACGAACAATGGCTGGACTACCGCACCTTGGAGCGGGGCAAGGTGGCGACGGCCTTGGCCGCCAGCTGGGGCGCTCCCGGCGCCGCCGGCGCCCCCTACGCCGTGCTGCAGCCGGCCTCCGGCGCGGACATCCTGCTGCGCTTGGTGCAGACGCCGCCGGCGCCGGGCTTTAAGCCCTTGGTCACCTACGGCTGGGCGGCCTTGGAGTTCTGCGTTCAGGACGTGCTGGCGGTCAACGAGCGAATGCAGCGGTCTCCCTTCGAGATCATCGGCCCGCCACGCCGCATCGAGGGGCTGGACGCCATCCATCCCATGCAGGTTAAGGGGCCGGACGGCGAAATCTGCTACTTCACCCAAATCAACAGCGACCTGCCTGAATTCACTTTGCCCAGGGCCAAGACGTTCATCGACCATCTGTTCATCAACGTGCTGGCGGCCAGCGACATGCGGGCGGCGCAACGCTGGATGGTGCGGCGCCTCGGCTTCGCCGTCGGCCGGGAGGCGATGGAGATCGTTTACACCATGCTGGCCAAGGCCTTCGGCACGCCGATGAACCAGCTTTACACCATCTCAACGATGGTCCACGGCAAGGACGTCTTCCTGGAGGTGGACCAAATGCCGCCACAGGCCGCGCCCCGCCCCCGTCACGCGGGGCTGTTGCCGCCGGGAGTGGCGATGACCACCTTCAAGATCGCGGATTTGGATGCGGTCACGGCGCCCTTCATCGCCCCCCCGGAAGCCTACGACGGCGCTCTTTGCCAAGGGCGCCGCAGCGCCGCGGTCGAAGGCCCGGACGGCACCCTCTTTGAACTGCTGGAGGCGGGCTGACCAGCATCCTTGGCGGAGGGCTGCGCAGCGCCATCCCACGTCATGAAGGAACGCACCCTGTTCGACAAGCTGTGGGCCAACCACTGCATCGGCGTCGATGCGGACGGCGAGAGCCTGCTGTACATAGACCGAGTCTGCCTGCACGAGCGCACCGGCAGCATCGCCTTGGCGGCGCTTGCGGAGCGAGGCCAGTCGATTCGCCGTCCCCGCCACGCCTTCTGCGTGATGGACCACATTCTGGACACCCGCCCCGGACGGGGAGACCGCACCTTGGTGCCAAACGGCCGGGACTTCATCGTCAGCACCCGCCGCCACGCCGCCGATTTCGGCCTGCGCACCTTTGACGTAGGCGACCAAGACCAAGGCATCAGCCACTTGGTGATGGCCGAACAGGGCATCGCCCTGCCGGGCCTAAGCCTAGTGTGCCCGGATTCCCACACCTGCACCCTAGGGGCCTTGGGCGCCTTGGCCCTGGGCATCGGCACCAGCCAAGCGGAGCATGTTCTGGCCACCTCCACCCTGCGCTTGGCCAAGCCTCGGAACTTGCGGGTGCGGGTTGACGGCGTTTTGGCGCAGCAGGTCACCGCCAAGGACTTGGCCCTTTACTTGATTGCCGACCAGGGCGTGGCCGGCGGCCGCGGCGCCGCCGTGGAGTTCGCCGGAGAGGGCGTCAACGCCTTGGAGGTGGAGGCGCGCATGACGCTGTGCAACATGGCGGTGGAGTTCGCCGCCGCCGCCGCCCTCATCGCGCCGGACGAGAAGGTTTTTGCTTACGTCGCCAACCGCAACTACGCACCGCCGGAACTGCCGCTGGCCCATTGGCGAACCCTGCAAACGGACGAGGGCGCCGCCTTTGACCAAGAGATTCGCATTGCAGCCAACGCCGTGGGGCCCCGCATCACTTGGGGCACCTCGCCGGAGCAGGGCGTCAACCTGTCCGATTCCGTGCCGAGGCCCAAGGACCGCGACGCCCGGCGGGCCTTGGACTACATTGGTTTGGCCCCAGGCACCGCCATGACGCAGGTGTCCATAGACGCCGCCTTCATCGGCTCCTGCACCAACGCCCGCCTTAGCGACCTGCGCAGCGCCGCCGCAGTGCTGCGGGGCCGCCGCATCGCGCCCGGCCTGAAGGCCATTTGCGTGCCCGGTTCAACCCAGGTGAAGCGGGCCGCCGAAGCCGAAGGGTTGGATCGAATCTTCCGCGCCGCCGGCTTCGAGTGGCGGGAGTCCGGCTGCTCCCTATGCTTCTACGCCGGCGGGGAAGGCTTCGGCCCCGGCAAGCGCGTCATCACCACCACCAACCGCAACTTCGAGGGCCGCCAAGGCCCCGGAGTGCGTTCCCATCTGGCCAGCCCGGCGGTGGTGGCGGCCTCCGCCGTGCGCGGGCGCATAAGCGCACCGGACATGCTCTAACGCTGCGCGCTTCATCCAATCGTCAACGCTTCCCCAATGCAAGCAACGCCCTGATGACGTGATGATCCGACCATGCAGTTTCTCGCCCAACGCCACGGCTTTGACGGCAAATCCCCAAACCGGATGATCGTTTGACCATGCAGCCCTTCACCAAGCATCGAGGCGTGGCCGCGCCCTTGCTGCAAGCCAACATCGACACGGATGCGATCATCCCCTCCCGGGAGATGCGGCGCGTCTCCAAGCGCGGCCTGTCCATCGGCCTGTTCGCCAATTGGCGCTATGCGGACCCGGAGGCGCGAACGCCAGCGCCGGACTTCGTGCTGAACCAGCCGGCCTACGCCGCCGCCAGCATCCTGCTGTGCGGCGCCAACTTCGGCTGCGGCTCCTCCCGGGAGCACGCCGTCTGGGCCTTGGCCGAATTCGGCATCCGCGCCCTGGTCGCGCCCAGCTTCGGGGCCATCTTCCAGAAAAACTGCGTCGCCAACGGCCTGCTGCCGGCGGTGCTGCCCGCAGCGCAAGTCCGCGCCGCCGCCGCCTGGGTGCGGGAAAGCCCGCAAACCCACCGCCCAACGCTGGACTTGGCCACCTGCACCCTAGCCGCCGCCAACCGGCCAATGCGTTTCCGCCTCCGCCCAGCCGACCGCACCAAGCTGCTGCAGGGCCTGGACCCCATCACCCACACCCTGGCCCAAACCGCTGCAATCAAAGCCTTTGAAGACGCCCACTTGCAGGCGTTTCCTTGGGCGCGGCTGGATTGAATCGTGCAAGGCCGGGCCGCTGCCGGCGATGGCAACCGGGGCTTGGGACCAATCAAGCATTCCTCGAGGTTGTTTGCATCATGTCGATGAGGTCTTGCAGGGAAACCACGTCGGCGTACTTGGCGTCCAAGTCGAAGAGGTTGGCTTCGTGGGCCGCTGGGTTGCGGTCCCCCACGGCTTCCCTAGGCACCACCACGCGGTGGTTGTGCTGCAGGCCGTCCACTGCGGTGGCCCGCACGCAGCCGCTGGTGGTCAGGCCGGTTACGACTAGGGAGTCCGCCCTTGCCGCGGCCAGCCTTGGCGCCAAGTCGGTGCCGAAAAAGGCGCTGGCGCAGCGTTTCTCCACCACCGGCTCGCCCTCTTGGGGCGCTAGGCGCGGATCGATCTCCACCCAGGAGGAGCCCGGCTGCAGCAGGTTCAGGGCGTCGATGCGGCGGCGGAACACGCTGGCTTGGTCGGCGTTGCGATAGACCACGGCGGTGAAAAACAGCGGCAGGTTGCGCTCTCGAAAAAGCCGCAGCAGCTTGGCGTTGGCCTCCACCACGGACGGACAGTCGGTGCCCAGCGGACTTGCTGGATCCGTGAACCCCCGCATCAGATCGACCAATATCAGGGCCGGACGCCGGCCCAAGCCTAGATGTCTGCGCTCCAAGTCCATCCTGTTCGCCCCCTGCGCAATTTTTCGCCCGCACCCAAAGCGGCAACATGCAGCCTCGCAAATTTATCCGCCGCTTGCGGAAAGGTCACCCTTTTCTTGCCGCTGGTGTTAGGTTGCGAAGTTTGGCGTGGGTTCCAAGTTGATGGCTGTCCTTGACCCAGAAACCCTGCATGGGATCGCGCAGGCGGCGCTGCGCAGTTGGAGCATTCCCAATCCGCGGCTGCAACTGATATCCCTTTCGGAGAACACGGTCTTTCGGGTGGCCTTGGCCGGCAGTCCGGTGGCGGCGCTGCGCATTCATCGTCCCGACTACCACGATCTTGATGAATTGAACTCCGAATGCCTCTGGACTCAGGCGCTGCAGGACGCCGGAGTGGAGGCACCCTTGGCGATTCCCACCGAGGACGGGCGCTTGTTCGTTGCGGCACCGGTTCCGGGCACAGGCGAGGAGCGCTTGGTGGGCCTAGTGGAGTGGGTGGAAGGCGCAACTTTGCGCAGCGCCATTGCCGAGGCCCAGGACTTCAGCGCCGTGCGGGCACACTTTGAGGCGTTGGGCCGCATCGCCGCCCGCATCCATAACCAAGCCAGCGGTTGGCGCCCGCCGGCCGGGTTCCGGCGACCGGCGCTGGACGCCGAAGGCTTGCTGGGCGCCCGCCCGCTTTGGGGGCCGTTTTGGGAGCACCCGGCGCTGGCGGCGGAGCAGCGGCGCCTAATGCTGCAGGCGCGGCGCAAACTGCACAAGGCGCTGACGGCCTACGGCAAATCCCCTCAGCGTTACGGCCTGATTCACGCCGACCTGCATCCCGAAAACCTGATCGCCGGCGGCGACCGGCTAACGGTGATCGACTTTGACGACGCCGGCTACGGCTGGCATGCCTACGAACTGGCGGTGGCGGTTTACCACCATCTCGACCATCCGAACTTCAACGCCATAGTCGCAGCGCTGGTCGCCGGCTACCGGGAGGTGCGCCCCCTGGACTCCAGGGAGGTGGACGCCATGCCGCATTTCTTGACGATTCGCTCGCTGGCGCGACTGGGCTGGGTTCAGCAAAGGCCCGACCTCGACTCAGCCGAGGAACTGCCGAACATGATCGAATTGGCCTGCCGGCGGTGCGAAAGCCTGTTGTCGCAGCCCAATCCGCTGCGGCTTTGAGCGCCCCCGGCGCGGGCGGCCGCAGACGGCTTCAAACATCGCCTCGGTCCAATAGCTTGATGGCGTCGTACAACGTCTGGGCGCCTAAGGCCAACTGCTCCTTGGTGGTCCATTCCTCCGGGCAATGGCTGCGCCCATCCAAGCAGGGAATGAAGATCATGCCGGCCGGGCAGAGCTTCGTCATGCAGGCCGCGTCGTGCCCGGCGCCGCTGGCCATGAATTTGCAGCTGGTGTTGGCCTGCCGGCAGGCCGTCTCTATGGCCTGCTGGACCTTGGCGTCGCAGGCGGCGGCGGGAGAAAAGCTCACTGGGGCACCGGCAAACGCCACGCCCAGTTGGTTGGCCGCCGCCCGCCCGGCTTCGCACACGCGCTCGACGATGGACTGAGCGACCGAATCGCTGCTGGAGCGCACCTCCAAGGTCATGTCAACGCGGCCGGGAACCACATTGGTGCCATTGGGCTCGACGTCGAGCTTGCCCACGGTGGCCACGACGTATTCCGGCCGGTCCAGCCACGCCCTGGCTTGCTCGTCGGCGGCCGACACCGTGCGCGATGCGGCGACCAGTGCGTCCCTGCGGATGTTCATGGGCGTCGTGCCCGAATGGTCGGCCTGCCCCGAAAACGCAAGGTCCATCCGAGTGATGCCAACGATGTCGGTGACGATGCCGATGGACAGGGATTCCCTTTCCAGCATTGGCCCCTGCTCGATGTGCAGCTCCACGAAGGCTGCGAACTCCCCTTTGCGCAGCAACGGCTGCTCGAGCGCCGTCGGGTCTCCGCCGACTGCGGCAATGCCTTCGGCCAACGTTGCGCCGGCTGGGGACTCGTAGGCCAGCATGGCTGCGGACAGGTCGCCGGTCAGCGCCCGGCTGCCGACCCGGGACAGGCCGAATTCACTGGGCTCCTCGGCCAGAAAGTCGATGACCTCGAAGTCGCGCCTAAGGCGCACCCCGTGGTCTTGGTAGGCGTGCGCCACTTCAAGGGCGGCGAGCACTCCGGCGATGCCGTCGAAACGCCCGCCGGCCGGCACCGTGTCCGTATGGGAGCCGGAGCCCAGCCTAGGCAGTCCGCCGTCCTTCCCGGCAAGGCGCCCGATCAGATTGCCGCCGGCATCGACGCGAACAGCCAGCCCCGCCTCCTGGAACTGCCCGCGCAGCCATTGCCGGCCCTGCCGATGCAGGGAACTGAAGGAGCGACGGGTGTAGGGCTGGCTTTTGTCCGTTATGGCGCCGAGCGCTTCAATGCGCCGCCAAAGCCGCTCCGCGTTGACGTTCATCGTCCCGCGGGATCAGGCGACCGGACGCACGAACTGGCCGAAGCCCGGATCGGCCAAAACGGACGCGCCGTCCCAGACCTGGCGTCCCCGCACGAAGGTTGCCGTGACCTGACCAGCCATTTCCCGGCCGTGGTAGGGGCTCCATTCGGTGGCCCCCTCCGAGTGCGCCTCATCGTAGATGGCCGGTTTCGGGCTGAGCACGGCGAAATCCGCGTCGCTCCCCACGGCAATGACGCCTTTCTTGGGGTAAAGGCAAAAATGCCGCGCAACGTTTTCCGCCAAGAGTTTGGCCACCACTTCGATGCCGAGGCCGTGCGCCGCGCAGCCGGTGTGGAAGGCCGGCAGCAGAGTTTGCAGGCCCGGCATCCCGGAGGCGTTGGTCAGAAACTCGTTCTTCGACTTGCGGTCGATGCTCCAAGCGACATGGTCGGATGAGACGAAGTCCACATGGCCCTGCGCCACGCGCCGCCAAAGGTTCTCCCGCTCCGGCAGCGGACGGATGGGCGGGCCTTGCTTGATCTTGGCGCCCAGGGTCTCCATGTCCTCCTCGGAGAAGAACAGGTACTGCACACAGGTCTCGATGCTGGCCTTGTAGCCCAGCGCCTTGAAGGATTCGCAGATCTCGAACCCCCGGTCCAAGGAGCAATGCACCACATGGGCGCGGCAGCCGCTGGCCACGCCGATTTCATAAACCTCGTTGATGGCGAGGGTTTCGGAGATCGGCGGGCGGGTTTCGCCGTAGGTCCTGTAGGAGTTGCGCCCGGCGGCGTTGGACAACGCTATTTCGTGGTCTATCACCTCTTGGTTTTCGTTGTGGACGCCGCAGGCGAGGCCCGTCGGCGCCACGATGCGGAACGCCTCCAGCAAATCGTAGGGGGCAATGCGGGCGAAGCGGGTGGGGCTGGTCTCGTAGGTGGACATCTTGAAGGCGCAGGCGCCGGCTTCGATCATCGGCAGGATCTCGGGCATGCCGCCGGTTTTGGCGATGGTGGCGTAGAGCGCCACGTCCACGCAGGACTCCTGCTCCGCCACGGCGACCTTTTCCTCAAACAGCGCCCGGCTGACGACCGGCTGCGGGTCGTCGTAGGGCATGTCCACCATGGTGGTGACGCCGCCGGCCGCCGCGGCTCGGCTGGCCAAGCCGATGCCCTCGCGGTTCGCCTGGCTGCCGGTGTGGACTTGGCCATCGACGATGCCCGGCAGCACCCATTGGCCGCCGGCGTCAAACAGTTCGCCGCGGTAGGCGGAGGAATCCTCTTGCACTGCCGCAATCTTGCCGCCGGAGACGACAACCAAGCCATCCGTCAGCACCTCCGTAGGCGTGACGACGTTGCCGCGAATGGCGAATTCAGGAACGCTCATCGGTCACCTCCCGATCCTGCATGGCCGGCCCCCATCGACGCAGCCGATTTGCATGTTAACGGCTTTGGCGGCGACGGGAGGCGAATTAATGCACCTTAATCCCCGCTTAAGTGCGCTGAAAGGCGCACCGTGCAAGGTTTTTTTCCGGCGAAATGCCGGTTGACAAAGGAACGCCCTCCAAGCACACCGATGAACGGACGACTTCCCGCTGGGCCAGACCGTCAGCAAACAAACCCAAAATCCAGACAACTAACCCTTATTAGGGGATTGGGGATTAAAGCATATTAGATAAGTTAATTATATAACTTTGTGCTAGAGTGTGTCTTGGCTAAACTTGGCAGGACTCGGCGGCCTAGCGGATGGGCAAGCATATCTGCTTGAATTTTCGGGTTATTTTTTGTTCGAGTTCACTGAAGCATTATTCGGCCGCGGCACCGGAATTGGAGAGTTTCATCGCCTTTTTAGCTTGATGCAGGGCAAGCAACTGGAGGGTTGACCAATGGGCAAGCGTAATTGGTTGAAATTTCTAGCTATTTTCTTCGGCTTCGGCACAGCGCCCGGAAGCGGCGCCCAGGTGCTGGAGGAAATCGTTGTAACCGCGCAAAAGCGCGAGCAGAACCTGCAGGAAACGCCTGTGGCGGTGACGGCGTTCGCCGACGGGTATTTGGACAAGTTTCAGATCGACGACATTGAGGACATCAGCTCGCGTTCCCCCGGCGTTTCCATGCTGAGCTTCAACCGCTCGGAGTCGCACATCACGATGCGCGGCGCGTTTTCGGCCAATTCCGACCCGTTGGCGGACAGAACCTTCGGCATATTCGTGGATGACGTTTACTACAGCCGGGAATACGAGATGGCCCTTGACTTCGTGGACTTGGAGCGCATCGAGGTGCTGCGCGGCCCCCAAGGAACCCTGTTTGGCCGCAACGTGGTGGGCGGCGCCATCAACGTTATTACGGAGACGCCCGATGCAAACCTTCGCGGTTTGGTCGATGTTTCCTACGGCCAATACGACGGCACCGGCAACGGCATATTCGCGGTGCGCGGCAAAGCCTCCGGCCCTCTCGCCGAACAGGTTTTCGGCAGCCTGTCCTTCAAGCATGAGGACACCGGCGGCTGGTCGGAGAACGTCTTGCTGGACGACGCCGAAATGGGCGGCGGCAAGATAACCACGGTGCGTGGCAAGCTGCGTTGGGCGGGTGACGCCGCCGATGTCGTTTTGGGCGCCAATTACACGAAGGACGACGGGCAGGGCACCCCTTGGTTCCTGCTCGTTGGGGACCCCGAGCTGGACCCCGGCGTGGTCAGGAACACGGCCGATGCGACCGGCGGCAAGTTCAACGACACGGACGCAGCGCAGTTGGACACCGCCGGCCAAAACGACAAGGAGCTTTACGGCTTGGACTTGCATGTCGATTGGGACTTGCCGCTGCTGGGCGGCTCGACCTTGACCTCCATTACCGCTTGGCGGCGTTCCACGGCGAATTTCTTGAACGACGACTTGGCCTCGACCAGCAGCGGCGTCAACTTCCTGTTTTCGGCGGACAACAAGCATAAGCAGTTCACCCAAGAGGTGCGTCTGGCCGGGGAGACGGAGCGGCTGAACTGGATGGTTGGCGCCTACTACCTCTCTTCGGACGGTTACTTCGACCAGCTGTTCGACGTCAATTTCGGGCTGTCCGGGTCCGGCTTGAACTTCCTGCTGTCGAACGGGCTTTTGGGCAACCCGCCGCCCTATCCGCCCTTCCCCTTGGGCATCGACGGCTTCTTCGGCTTCAATGACGACCTGCGCCAGGAAGGCACGGTCAAGTCCTTCGCCCTGTTCACCCACAACACCTACGCCCTGAACGATTGGCTGAACCTGACCGCCGGGCTGCGCTGGACCAAGGACAGGAAATCGGGCCAGGTCAACAATGCGGGCAACCCCTTCCCCAGCGGCATCTTCATCATCGAAAACCACAACATGGATTTCGGCGAATCCTGGCAGGCCTGGACGCCGAAATTCATTTTGGACGGCACCTTTGATGATGTCGGCCCCTTCGACACCCTGTTTGCGTACGCCTCGGTTGCCAAGGGCTTCAAGTCCGGCGGGTTCGTCAGCAGCGTGACCGCCGAGGCGTCCAGCACACCGATTGAACCGGAGATTGTGTGGAGTTACGAAGGCGGCCTGAAGTCCGTGTTTTGGCGGGAGCGTGCGCACCTGAACCTGACCTACTACCGTGCCGACTACAAGGATCTGCAGACGACCATCATCCCCACGGGCGGCCGGTCGTTTCTTACTGTGAACGCCGGCAAGGCCAAGGTTGACGGCATTGAGTTGGAGGCCATGGCGCTGCTCACCGAGCAACTGCTGTTCAACTTCAGCTACGCTTGGACCGATGCGCGGTTCACCAGCTTCGTCATTCCGCCGGATCGGGACTTCACAGGCAACCGCGTGGCGCAGTCGCCGAAGCACTCCTGGACCGCGGACCTAAGCTACACCGCCCAAGTGGGGCCGGGGGAGGCGCAACTGTCGCTGAACTACGCCTTCCGCGGGGACTCCTACTTTGACGCGGACAACGCCTCGTTGGCGTCAATCGTCGATGACACCGATTTCGGGCAGCTAAACATGACGGCATCCTACAGTTGGGAGGATTGGCGGGTCAGCCTTTGGGGCAAGAATCTCAACGATGACCGGGCGGTTTACAACGGCCTGACGGTCTTTGGCCAGTTCAGCCAGTTGAGCCCCACGGAGGTGCAGGCGGGCGAGCCCTTCATTTCCGGCGTCGTCAGTCCGGGACGCTCCTACGGCCTGACGGTCAGGAGGAGCTGGGGGGATTACTGAGGCCGTTCTTCAATTCCAGCAACGCTCGTTCGGTGCGGGTGCGGATGGCCTCAACCTGCTTCACCAACTGTTGGAACTCCTGCCCGGAAAACTCCCCAAACATCGTTTGGTCCATGCGTCGCCGGATGTCGTAGAAGGCGTTGGCCTTGTCAATGGCCTGCGGGGTCAGGGACAGCAAAACGATCCGCTTGTCTTTCTGCGACGGCCGGCGGCGCAGGTGGCCGCTTTTTTCCATCAGCTTGGACTGGGCGGTGACGAAGGTGGATTTGACGTGCAGCTTGTTGGCTATTTCGCCCACTGAAACTCCTTCTCCTGCGTCCAGATAGTCCGTGGCGGTGAGGATGTTCCACTGCGGGCCGGTGATGCCGGCCATGCCGGCCCAAAGGGTGCGAATGCTCCCCAAATGGCTGGCAATGGAAAAAAAATCCCAAATGAGGGTCAGCAGCAGCTGACCGGCCTCGTCGGAGGACAGACCCGGGATGGAGATGATCGGCGGGTGCGGCTTCAGTTCCGACTTTTTCTTGACCATTTCAATCAGGCCCTGTCCATCAGCGAATTGACCCGCATGCGTCTTAGTAGCCGTCCACCGCCAAGTGCGCCTTGAACTCCTGATAGGTGACCGATGGGAACCCGTGGGAGGGGGCTAGCAGTTTGACCGGCAAGCCCCGCTCGCGGATGCCCCTATCGAGGTCAACGCCGCCCATGGGGGTTTTGTCCGGTATGTCCTCACCAGGGGAATACAGGTCGCCGTTGAAAAGAATCCGCTCCTTCTCCACCCACACCATGACCATGTCGGTGGTGTGCCGGTTCCTTAGCGGATAGACCGCCACTGATCGCAGGGAATCTTCAATGCGGTAAGCGCCGTCACCCGGGACTTTCTCCATTCTAGCAGCAACCGGCTTGCGGTCGTAGGCGTCCGGCAGAATCTTGGACCTTGGCCGCTCAAACAAGCGCCGATAATGGCCCTCCGCTAGTTCGTGGGCCACCAAGACCGCACCGGCCGCCACATAGGGGCGCACGCCGCCGACATGATCCACATGGAAATGGGTCAACACCACATGGCTTAGGGGCTTGCCGGGAATGTTTTGGGCGATCCATTCGATGATGGCCTCCCCTCGCAAGTCATGGTAGCCCGGCTCGACCACGACGACGCCGGCCGATTGCTCCACCACCAAGGTTCTCAAGTTGTCATTCGGCACGACGCTCAGCGAATGGACGCCGGAGCTCAGTTCGGTGGGAATGATCCGGGGCTTGGCCGTCGGCTTTGGCGAACCGGCATGGGTAATGCCTTGGATCCATTGGCTTAGGGCGCGGCCCCGGTGGGCCAGCGCCGCATCGTAGGTGGCTTCCACGCCTTCGGGTTGGGCGAAGGTCGCCGGGTCGAAATCCGGGTTCACCGCTATTTCGGAACGCCGCACCTCCAAGCTAGGGGCACCGGCGATCGACAGCATGACGTGCATTGGGAAGTGGCGGCCGTCGATCTCCCGCCAATCGTTGTAGGCGGCCTCCAGCGGCACGTCGCCGTAGTATAGATCGTGCTCCATGGTGGCCAGCTTTTCGATGCGGCCGGTTTCGCCGTGAACTTGCAGCCTGATGGGGTAAACGGCTTCCTCAATGACCAGGGGATGGTGCCGCACGTCGTCCAATTGGGCGGCGGCCCGCCAGCGCAGGAACCAGTTGGAGTCCAAGTAGTAGTTGCCGCCGGTTGACAATTCCAGGAAATGGCCGCCTTGCAGGCGGCGCACCCAGCTGTCGTGTACCAGCAATGTGCGCTGCTGCTGGCTTTCGTCAAGATAGAGCGTTATGGGGAAGACTTGGTCGTCGTCCAGCTGCAGGCCGGCGGGGCTGTTCTCCGCGCTGGGCGGCCGCAGCAGCGAGGGGTCCGCCAAGGCTTCCTGCAGGATGAGATGCGGGTTCAGCAAGCGTTCCGTCTTCAGGGTGATGGCCCAACGGTCTGGCGTCATGGCCTGTCGGCCGGCCTCCGCCTGCGCCGACTTGTCGTAGTAGAAGTCCCTGCCCAGGATGTAGCCGGCATTGCCCAGCACCAACTCCGTGACGTTGCGCGGCATGCGATACAGGTTGGTGTGCGCGTAGTCCAGCCGCAGCCGCTTGCCGGCGATGTCGTGCAGCACCCGCGCATCCGAGACCGTAGCGCGCACCAAGCCGGAACCCGGCTCCAGCCCCATGCCCAGTTCGTACCGGTCCCGCGTCTCCCGCATGGAGAAACCGGCGAGGCTTTGCAGGGCTTCGCGTCCGCCAACGCCGGCAACGGCCATCTGCAAAACAGCCTGTGGGGCGATGTCTGTCGCCGCCTCCGGCGTTCGGCCTTCAGCGGTTGGACTGGAATCGCCGGCGTTGTCAACGCAAGCCGCCAATATGCAAGAAAGAGCAGCCGCTAGGATGGGCTTCGGCGCAAGGTTCGGGGCGACATTCGATTTCGACATGATTACCTCCAATTGGTTGACCCGCATCGTCAAAGAACCGTCTTCGGTGGCGGCGTTCAGAAGGCTTCGGCGCGAAGCAGCTTGTGGGTTAAGGGATAGGCCGTGATCAGCACCGCGGCGAGGGCGTACAACGCGGCTGGCGCTGCCCCGATGGCCAGCCTTATGCCGGTCAGGGCGCTTGCCGGCTGAACGGCGTCGCCGGTTGTGGATTCGATGTATCCAGTGGCCCCTAGGAGTGCGCCGGTGAGCAGTCCGCCGAGCGCCAAGCCGGTCTTCTCAAAGGCCGTCATGCAGCCGGCGAAGATGCCTCCCCGCTGAACGCCGGACTGCGTGTGGTCCCATTGGATGATGTCCGGCAGCATGGCCCAGCAGGCCACTTGGCTGCCGCCGAAGCCGATGCCCAGGAGAACGGTGATCCACAGCAGAGCCGACAGTTCCCCTTGGCCCAGAAACAGGGCGCAGGACGTCAGTGCCATCAGCCCAAGGGCCGCGGCCAGAACCAAGTGCTTCTCCCAGCGCCGGGCCGCCAAGGTCCAGAAGGGGATGGAGGCGAGAGCCGGCAGGTTCACCGACAGCCAAACCGTGCTGAGAATTTCGTCTTGGCCCAGAATGTTGCCGGCGTAGTAGGGAATGGACGCAACGAAGCAGCCGAAGCCGCCTAGGTAGGCGATGAAGCTGAGCATGAAGATGCGGAACGGCCGGTTGCCCAGCGCCACTTTGAACTGCTCGATGATGGGCAGGGAGGTTGTTTTCTCTTCAATGAGCCGCGCCTTGCGCGTGCCGAAGAAGGCGAAGACGAAGGCGGCGCCGCAGATGCAGCCGATGACCATGGACATCAGGGAGTAGCCGGCCTGCCCGCCGCCGCCCAAGGCGATCAACTGCGGGGCCAGAGCGCCGCCCAGCAGACCGCCGCAGAAGGAAAACGCCGCCCGGCAAGACATCAGCTTGGTCCTTTCGTGAGGGTCGGAACTGAGTTCGGCGGGCAGGGCGTAGTAGGGCACCATGAAGATGGTGACCCCCAGTTGCATGAGGACGTAGAAGCCCACCACATAGGCCAGCCGGGCGGGGATGGACTCGAAGTCCGGGCAGTTGAACAAGAGCGCCAACGCCAAGCCCGTCACCAGCGCCCCCAGCAGAAAATAGGGCCGCCGCCGGCCCCAGCGGGATTGGGTGCGGTCGCTGATCAGCCCCATGAGGGGGTCGGTCGCCACATCGAGCAATCTTGGGGCGACCAAGGCGGCGCCGGCCAACGCGGCGGAGATGGCCAGGGTGTCCGTCATGTAAACCAACAGCAGCAGGTTGGGAATTTGCAACGACAGGGCCGTGCCGGTGCCGGCGAAGCCGAAGCCGAGGTAGGGCGGGCTGTTCTTGGCGGCGTTGGGCATGAGCGCGGCGGCCGGCTAAAGGCGCGAATTGTGTTGGTAGTAGGGCGTCCATTGCCGGCGGTCGCGCCAGCCTTCATAGAAGCCCCTAAGGTGCGGAAGCAGCTTGGCGCCCAGTTCGCCGCGCTGTCGTTCATCAGGACTCAAGGGCGGGCGCAGGGAGTCGGCCAGTTCGGCGAGAACTGCCTGCTTATCGACCTTTGTGAATCGGCCGTCCTTAAGGATGGCCTCCCCGGCCACCAGCACCGTCTTGACGTTGGCCGATTTGGCCCGGCGCAAGACCGCATCCAAGGGCGGCGTGTCCTCATGCAGGTAGGGGAAGGCGATTTCCTCCCAGTCCATCAGGACCAGGTCCGCCGCCCGGCCCGGCGCCAAAACGCCGATGCTCGCCCCGAAGCCGGTTGTGAGGGCGCCGTTTTCGGTGGCCATCTGAAACACTTCGGGCGCGGTGGGGACAACCGCATCCATGCCCGGCGTTCTGTGCAGATCCAGCACCAGCCGCATTTCCTGCAGCATGTCCCGATCGTCGTTGATGCCGGCCTCGTCGATGCCGATGGCCACCCGCACGCCCTTGGCGGTGAACTGCTGCAGCGGGGCGATGCCGCTGCGCAGGCGCAGATTGGAGCTGGGATTGGTGCAGATCATCGTGCCGGTTGCGGCGGCCAAGTCGATGTCCTCCTCGTTCAGCCACACCCCGTGCCCCAGGGTGAGATGCGGCCCCAGAAAACCCACTTGGTGCAGGTGGCCGACCGCCGAGCCGCCGGTGCGCCGCCGGGCGTATTCCCTTTGGTAGGGGGTCTCGTCGAGGTGCATGTGCAGGCCGACCTCGTACTTCAGGGCATGTTCGTGCAGCTTGTGCAGCAACTCGTCGGAGCACCAATGCAGGTTTGCCGGGGCCAGTTGTATGCGGATGCGCTCTGACCCGTTCCAACGCTCCCACAATTCGGCAAACACCGAAAACACCTCGTCAACGGGCATGGACACCGCCTCCAACAAGGCGGCCAACTCGCTGCCCACCGCCGGCGGCAGGGAGCGGATGAAGCGCTCGTCCGAATCGAGCACGAAGCGGTTTTGGTCCGGCATCGAGAAGGAGTAGGACGCCCTCATGCCAATGGCTTGATAGGCCCTTAGGATCTGCTCGGCCCGCGTGATCACATCCGGCACGCCGCCGCCCAGCCAGCCGTGCAGGTGCTGCACCGTGGTCACGCCGGATTCAACGAGCTCGAACGCGGAATAGAGGGTGTCCAGATGGCGGTCAACGAACCGGGCGCCCATGCGACTGGCGATCCACAATTCCAGGTTGTGGTCCGGCGACCCCAACTGAAACGGCGTCAGCCCGATGTGGTGGTGGCTGTTGACGAACCCCGGCAGCACGATGTGCCCAGGGGAGCCCAGCAGCTCGTCGGCTTGATGCTTGGCCGCCAATTCCCGATAGGGGCCGACTTCAACGATGCGGCCGTCCTTCTGGAAAACGGCGCCGTCATCGATCACCTGCGCATCGGTGCGACTAGTCGCCTTGCAGACGACGTGCTTGCCGCGAATGAGGGAGGAACTCATGGCGCACTCCGCGGCGCTTGTTCGTGGAACTGCAGATGCCGCTTGAAGTCCTCGTAGGGCACCGCGTTGTAAGGCACATTCGGGCGCGCATGGGAACCGGCGATGAACTTGACGCTTAAGTTGTTCGCTTGGATGGCCTTTTCCAAGTCGAGGCCGGTCAGGGGCACTTCGGCTGGCACCTCCTCCACCTTGTTGCCCGGCGAGTAGAGATCGCCGTTGTAGAGAACGCCCTCGTTTTCCGCCAGCACCGCCAGCCCGTCGGAAGAGTGCCGGTTGAAGACTGGGTAAGCCGAAACTGGCCGCCGAGGGTCAGCCAGCCGCAAGGATTGTCCCGCCTTGACGCCCAGCACCGTGGCGGGGACGGGATTTCGGTCCAGCGCGTCGGGCAAGATGGTTCTTCCGGTGCGGCCCAAGTTCGCCAAGTAATAATCCCTCGCCGCCTCGTGGGCCACCACCGCGGCGCCGGCGGCCACGAAGGGCCTGACGCCGCCCACATGGTCCACATGGTGATGGGTCATGATGACGTGGCTGATCGTCTTGCCCGGAAACCGCTGGTTTATCCAGGCAATCATGGCTTCGCTCTTCAAGTCCTCCAAGCCGGGGTCAACTGCGATGACGCCGCTTTCCTGCTCCACCACCAGCGTTCTGATCGAGTCGTCGTCCTCCGGGTTGGCCCGCAGAAAGTGCAGGCCCGGCTTGAATTCGGCGGCCTCAATCCTTTCCGGCCTGCCCAGCGGCCTAGGCGAACCGGCATGGGCCAGCCCCAGCATCCATTGGCTGACGGCCGCGCCGCGCTTGGCCGCCACCGCGTCGTGTTCGTAAGCCACCCCTTCCGGGCGGGCGAAAATCGCCTCGTCGAAATCGGGGTTGACGCTGACCGCTGAGCGGTTGACCTCCAAGGCGGGGGTTGCGGCAACGGAAACCTTGACCTGCAAGGGAAACTGCACGCCATCGAATTCCCGCCAATCGCGGTAGGTGGCCTCCAGCAAAACGTCACCGAACGCCCAGTCGTGCTCCATCGTCGCCAGCTTGCGGATGCGCCCGGTTTGCTTGTCGATGTGCAGATACAGGGGATGGAGCGCATCCTCGACGGCCAGCACATGATGGTCGGTCAGCTCCAGTTGCCGGGGCGCCTGCCAACGGTTGAACCACTGCCCATCGACCAGGATGTCGCCGTTGGTGGCCAGTTGGACAAATTCCGTTCCCCGCCACTTTTGCAGCCATTGCTCGGTGGTCAGCAGGCGGCGGAAATTGGTGGCTCCGTCAAAGGTCAGGGCGATGGGGTACACGGCCTTTTCGCCCAAGACCACCATCGTGTCCGGGAACTCCGCTTTGCCAACGGAGGCAATGGTTGGGTCCTTGAGAGCTTGCCGCAAAAGTATGTGGGGATTGAGCAGCCGCTCGGTTTTCAGCGCCATGGCCATGCGGCCGGGGTTCAAGGGGGCGGCGGCAAGGCGGGCTTCCCCGTAGATGTCGTCCCGGCCGATGATGTAGCCGGCCCCTTGGACGATCAGTTCCGTGACCTCAACGGTCAATCCGTAGAGATTGGCATGCTTGAAATCCTGCCGCAGCCGCTCGCCGCGCAAGTCGTAGGAGGTTTGCGCTTCGGAGGAGACCGACTTGAACAGGCCGTTGCCCGGCTCGATGCCCATGCCCATGACGTAGCGGTCCCTAGTGGAGAGCGTGGCAAATCCGGCCATGCTCTTCAGGAGCGACTTGCCGCCCATGCCTTGGCAGGCCAATTCGAGCACCTCGCCGACGGTCGCGGCGCCGGCCGCCGCCGCGCCTTCTTGGGGAGCGGGGTCGGCGTCGGCTGCCGTCGAATTGGATGTTCCTCCGTCGCAGCCCGCGAACAATCCCAACATGGCGACCCCCAGCAGGATTTGCCGCCATTGACTCGTTTTCGATTTGCTGAACTCCATGACTTCAGCCCCCTATGCGCATTGCGCCCGGCCAGCGGAATCCCAAGGCGCATTTTGGCGTGCGTCTTTGCTTCCAACGCCCATGCGCCCTATAAGAACGGTGGCCCCCCGCCTTGGACCGGCGGGATGTTGAAGCCGCCAAACATAGCTGCCAGCTTGACCCGTCCCGACGAATTAGTAAAATTGATTATGTAAGTTTATTACATAAAATGCTGCTGACAGACGGGAGATTTTCCTTGGGGCATCACTTGGTGGGTACGCGGTTCCAATCAGCCGCCCGCCGCTGGACGCAAAAGGTCGGCGTTGCTGGACCTTGGCTGGTTTAAGGAGAAGGCCAATGCGAGCATATCTGATTGAAAACCCCGGCGAGGATGCCCAACCTGTTTTGACCGAGGCGCCCACTCCCCAATGCGGGCCGGACGACGTATTGGTCGAGGTGTGCAATGCGTCGATCAACTGGGCGGACACCCAGCAGCGCCGGGGCGTCTATCCCAGCATGCCGCAAGCGCCGTTCATACCCGGCTTGGATTGCGCCGGCGCGGTGGCGGAATTTGGGGAGAACGTCAAAGACTTAAGGAAGGGGGACTTGGTTGCCGCCATCAGCCCCACCGACACCGGCGCCTTCGCCGAGTTCGCCTGCTTTCCCCGCAATTTCGTCATGCCGCTGCTGCCGGGCATGACCACCGCCCAGGGCGCCGCCTTGCTGACTCCTGGACTCACCGCCTATCACCTGCTGTTCAGCATTCATCGCTTGGAACCGGAGGAGTTCGTGTTGGTCCACGCCATCAGCGGCGGCGTAGGGCTGTACGCCACCCAATTGGCGGTGGATTGGGGCGCAGAGGTCATCGGCACCACCTATTCGCCGGACAAGATCGCCGCGGCCAAGAAATGCGGCGCCGGGCATGTCATCGACCGCAACCAGCAGGAATTCGGGGAGGCGGTTCTGGAAATCACCGGCGGCCGGGGCGTTGACGTGGTGATCGACTCCTTGGGCGGCAAAACTCTTTGGCGCAATTTCGATGTGGTCAACGACTACGCCCATGTCATCAGCATCGGCGAGGCCGAGGATTGGCCCCAAGGCGAAGTGCGGCTGCTGCGGGACAAGCTGTACGAGCACAACGCTTCCTTCACCTGCTTTGAACTGCTGCGCACCAAGCCAGGCTCCAAGCGTTGGAACCGGGGCGTCGCCCATTTATGGGAGCGAGTTGCCGACGGCCGACTAAGGACGCCCATCGCCCAGGTTTTCCCATTCGAGCGGGCCAAGGAGATGTACGAGACCTTGGAAGGCCGGGGCGTCACCGGGAAATTGCTTCTGCAGATGAAGTGATCCGCCAGCCGTTCTCACGGAATTTTCAGCAGCAGCTTGCCCAGAAACCAGCGGCTCTCCAAGGCGTGGAACATGTCAACGCAATCCTCGAACGCGAATTCCTTGGCGATTGCAACCCTGAGGCGGCCATCCACCAGTCGTTTCAGGATGTATTCCACTCCTTTGCGCCAGCGGGCGGAACCGGGTTCGGCGGCCTCCAAGTCGTAGCAGCGGAAGGCGGCGGAGCGGTTGTGCAGCAGGTCCCGGAGCTTGCTCACCTCGCCTTGCGGCCAGTCCTCCGCTTCCCCTAGGTTGATCAGCGTCCCGAAGTTCGCCAGCGCCTCGAAACTTTGCCATAGGGTGTCGCCGCCGAGGGAGTCGATGATGAGGTCAACGCCGCGTCCATCCGTGGCTGCGTCCGTTTCTTGAATGAAGTCCCGTTGGCTGCGGTCGATCACTAGGTCTGCGCCGGTTTCCTCGGCCAGCGGGATCTTGTGCGGCGAATAGGTGGTGCCGATCACCTGAGCGCCCGCGTCCTTGGCCAATTGGGTCAGGGCGGCCCCCAAGGCGCCGCCGATGGCATGGACCAGGACGACATGCTCCGGCCTTAGCGAGAAGGCGCTGAACAGCAGGTGGTATGCGGTGAGGGCCGAGACCGGAAAGGCAGCGCCCTGGGCCGGCGCGATGGCCTGCGGCAATTTGATGGCCCGTTCCTGGGGAACCGCGGCGTATTCGGCGAATCCGCCGCAGTAGTGCTGGCCGATGGCGGCAACGCGGTCGCCGGCGTCGAACTCGGTGACGCCTAGCCCCGTCCGCTCGACGACGCCGGCAAATTCCGCTCCCATGACCACCGGCAGGTTGGGCGGATTCCCGTACCGGCCTCGGCGGATTTGGGTGTCCGCCCAATTCAGCGCAGCATAATTGATTTTAATCAACAGTTGCCCTGACCCCGGCTCGGGCTTCGGCACTTCGGCCAACTCCACCTCGGCGTTTTCGGAGACCGACTTGAGTACGAATGCCCGCATTTTGGCCCTCCGCATGGGCAGCAAACCCGAAAGTGAAGCAGCAGCTTACCTAGGTGAATTACCTAAGTAAATTATATAATTGATTGACATAACCTGTTAGCATCAACGCATGGACGCTCTCTGCTGCCTGTCGGCGGTGCGGTGCTTGCTGCAGGAACCACCGCCTTGGCCAGCGGCGGCGCCGGATCGCCCTTGCTTGGAGGCGGCGGATGAATGATTCGAAGCGCAACGCAACGAGATGGTTGGTGCTGGCCAACAGCGCGTTGATCTTTGTTGTCGCCGTTGGCTATGGGCAAATGCATGCGGCAACCGAAGCCAACGACATTTTGGCGGAACTGCAATTGTCGCTGGCCGATTGGGGCGCCCTGTGGTCCGCCATTTCCTTTGGCGCATTGGTGACCTCCGTTGTGGGGGGCGTTTTGGGCGACCGCTTCGGTGCACGACGGGTGATTTGCGCCGGCCTGCTCGTCATGGGGGGCGCTTTGGTTCTGCGCGGCACCGCAACCGACTTCGCGCAGCTGTACCTATGGATGTTCCTGTTCGGCGTGGCCTTGGCGTTGCCGTTCACCAACGTGCCCAAGGCGTTGGGGCTTTGGTTTCCGCAGGAGGAATTGGGCCTCGCCAACGGCGTGGTGCAGGCCGGCTACGGCTTGGGCGGGGGGGTGGCCCTCGTCTTGACCCCCGTGCTGTTGGCGCAGCTAGGGAGCTGGCGGGAAGTTTCCCACCTGTTGGGCGCCCTGACCCTCGGGATTGCAGCCATCTGGTTCTTCACCGTTCCCGAGCGCACGGCGTCCGCGGGCAAGCAGCCATCCGTCGCCCTAGAGGAAGCGCTGACCCGCATCGCCAAGGTTCGGGATCTTTGGATTGTGGCGCTGTGCAACCTGCTGATGATGGGCACCTTCCTCGGCATCATGGGCTACCTGCCGACCTACCTGCAAAACGAACGGGCGCTGTCGCCTGCCGCCGCCGGCTTTGTTGGCTCTCTGGTGCTTTGGTCGTACATCGGCGGCGCCCTGCTGCTCCCGGCCCTGTCGGACCGGGTGGGGTTGCGCAGGATCGTCGTCGGCCCCGCGATCGGCGTTGCCGGCATATGCATTTTGCTGGCCGCCTACCTCACGGGCGCACCCCTGTGGATTGCCGCAATCCTCTGGGGCGTCACCGCCGGCGCCGCTCCCTTGGCCTTCGTCATTCCCTTGGAAATGAAGGGCATCGACCCGGCGATGGCCGGCGCCGCCATCGGCATCGTCGTCACCGCTGGTTATTTGGGGGGCTGGCTGTCGCCCATCATCGGGATGGAGCTGGCGGAGTCACGCCCCCTAGCCAGCTTCATCTTTTGGAGCGGCTGCTACCTAGCGGCCGCCTGCCTGTTTGCCTTGGTGAAGGAAACCGGGCCGGGCGCGAGGGGCGCCTAGCGTTCTCATCGAGCCAAGATGCGAACCAACCGGACGAGGACGCCAGCATGATTGAAGGTTCGGCATTCTTCAGAAGCAGCGGTTGCTTGCTGCTTTGGATGGGCGTTTTTCCGGCAACCTTGGGCATTGGTCAGCAAAGCGCACCCTGATGCAGCGCAGAAAATTCATGCAAGCCTCCGCCGGCGCGGTGGCTGGGACGGTTTTCGGCAAGGCGGTCGGCAAAGCCAAGGACCTCTACGACTACCGCTTTCCCCCGCACGATCTGCCTTTGCGCACCCTGTCCGGCAGCGACGTTGCGGCGCCGGCCCAAGTCATCGGCGAACTGAGGGCCGAATTGCAGGGCACCCTGTTGGTGCCGGGGGAGATTGGCTACGCAAAGGCCCGGCGAGTTTGGAACGGGGCCATCGATCGGCGGCCGGGTTTGATCCTGCAATGCGCAAGCGCCGCGGATGTGGTCAAGGCGGTCAACTTCGCCCGGGAAGGCAATTTGCTCACCGCGGTGCGCGGCGGCGGGCACAGCTTTCACGGCAACTCGGTATGCGATGGCGGCCTGATGATCGATTTGCAGCGGATGGACTCGGTGCGAATGGTGCCGGACGGGGATGTTGTGCAGGTCGGCCCCGGCGCCCTGTTCAGCCAAGTGTATCGGGAGGTGCTGGCTTGGAATCGAATTGCCTTGGGCGGCAGCGTGGGGCATGTCGGGGCGGCGGGGCTCACCTTGGGCGGCGGCATCGGCCGGCTGGCCCGCAAGCACGGCTTGGCCTGCGACAACGTGTACTCCTTCGATCTGGTCACTGCGGACGGCAAACTGAAAAGGGTGAGCGAAGCGGAAAACCCGGATTTGCATTGGGCGTTGCGCGGCGGCAGCGGCAACTTCGGCGTGGTGACCAACTTCGAGCTTCAAACCCATCCCATGGAGCCGACCATCCTGTTCGGCGCCCTGGTTTACCCTTGGAAGCAGGCTAGGGATGTCCTGAACTTCTACGCCGACTTCACGGCCCAAGCCCCGGAGGAGCTGTCCGCCTATCTGTTCTGCATGTTCTCCCCGGACGGCGAGCCCACCGTGGTGGTGAACCTCTGCTACTCCACGGGCCGCTTGGCGGACGGGGAAAGGGCGATGCAGCCTTGGCGCAGCTTTGGCAGGCCCCTGTCGGACAGCGTGGCGGCGGAGCACTGGCTGGTCAGTCATGGGCGCTACGACAACATGGTTCCCCACGGCAACCTTTACTATCAGGCGGATTGCTTCGCTGCACAGTTCAGCGACGAGATCATCGATGCGCTGCTGGACGCCTATCCCGCCGCGCCGTCGCCGCGGAACTTCTTCACCATCGAACATGTGGGCGGCGCCCTGTCCCGAGTGCCCCGGGCCGCCACCGCCTTTGTGCATCGGGACACGCAGTACGTCGTGGAGGCCACCACCCAGACTAGGGATTGGGATGTCCACGAGGCGAACAAACGCTGGGCGGATGCGTCCCAAGCCGCAGTCAGGCCCCATGCCAGCGGCATCACCTATCAGAATTTCGCTGCACAGGACGGCCCGGCCGCTCTCGCCTTTGAGGAGAACTACGCCCGGCTGGCGCAAATCAAAGCCAAGCACGACCCGATAAATCTTTTCCGCATGAACGCCAACATCGAACCCGGCGCGGCCTAGCCTAGCATCGACAAGTGGAGATGGGAGAATCTCAAATGCCGATGAACCTCAATTTGCGGGTGCGCAGCGCGCTGCAATTCGCTGTTCCGGCAATCCTGGCTTTGCTCAGCGCCGGATGCGGGAGGAACGATGCTCCCGACCAACCTGCCCCGGCAGTGGTCGCCGAAGCTGCTGCATCCTCCATGTTGGAAAGGGTCTTTGCCGGATTAGGGGGACGGGATGGGCTGAGGAACTTGGAGAGGTTCCGCCTTGAGGCGAAGCGGGAGCGCTGGATCCTAGGGGAAGGGCCGGAACCCGGGGTCGGCTTGTTCAGGCCTGTTGTTTCCGACGTCAAGGTCTCCCATGAGCTGGACGGCGGCAAGATGCGGCTTGATTACCGCCATCTGAACCTGTACCAGTACGAACGCGATGCGACGGAATTGATTGTCGGCCAGTCCGGCTACGTTCTCGGCATGGAGGACTATTACGTCAAGCCGCCGGTCTTGGAGGCGGCCATGACGCCGAGCCGCTGGGCTGCCAACAGAAAAACCGAGCGGTTGCTGAATCCCCATATTTTGTTGCGCGAACTCTTGGACGACGCCTCTCGGGTTTCGGCGGGCGGTGAAGATTCCGGCAGCGAAGGGCTGCGGTTGACGACGGAGAACGTCTATCCGGTCACCCTGTTTTTCGGCGAAGTGTCCGGCCAGCGTTCGCTGCTGGCCAATGCAGCCTGGGTGGACCGCTGGCGGGGCAAGCCATTCTACGAATTGGCGGTCAACCAGGAAGCGTTGCGCATTGATTCGGACTGGCTTGGGCAATGGCAGGCGGAGCGGACGCCCGATGCCGACGCTCACTACAAGCTGGCGGTGGCCAATGAGATCTTTCCCATCACCCTGCATGTCAACCGGCAAACCGGCCGCATCAGCAAGCTGGCCACCATGGAATACGACCTGACTTGGGGAGACGTGGCCTTGGAGGCGACCTACCACGACTGGCGGAACTTCAGCGGCCTGTTCTTTCCGATGCGGGTGAAGCTCTCGGTGGCGGCAACGCCGTCTTTGGAGGTTGCCCGCACCAAGGTGGAGGTCAACCCCGAATTTGACGCCGCCGTCTTTGCGCCGCCTGAGGGGGTGCACTACATCCATGACGAAACCGTTGCGGCGCGGGGCGCCCGCGTCAGTCAACTCATTCAGGCGTTCGCCCATGCAGGGGCGCCGAAGAAGCCCATGAGTCGGCCCGCAATAAAGGCCACGACCATCCGGGACGGGCTGCACTTGCTGGACGGCGGCCCCACGGACACCATCTACACGCTGGTCGTGGAGCAGGACGACGGCGTCGTGGTGGTGGAGCCGGGCTTTCAGGACTTGAAGAGCGAGGCCGTCATCGACTGGATTGCGCAGGAACTGCAAAAGCCGATCACCCACATCGTTCCAACCCACCACCATGTGGACCACGCCGGCGGCATCCGGCCGTACGCAGCGGCCGGCGCCCAGCCCGTGGTGCATAGAGCGGCGGAGGACCACTACCGGGCGCTGTTCGCCAGAACGTCCGTCATCCTGCCGGATGCTTTGGACCGCAAACCCGTCCCCGTCACCTTGCAGACCGTTGCCGCGGACGAAGAACACTGGCTGGAGGACAGCCGCCGCTCCGTGGCGATCCATCCCTTAAGCACCCGCCATTCAACGGACAGCGTGCTAGTGTTCGTCCGCGCCGGGGATGAAGGCTTCGTTTACAACGGCGACCTTTGGTCCATTGGCGAGGACTTGGGCGAAACCATCCAGAATTCCTTGGACATGCACAAGGCCATTGCCGCCCGGGGCATCAAAGTGGACTTCATGATCGGCTCCCACATGCGGGTCAAGGAACCCGTTTACGTCCCCTACGAGCAATTCAAGCGAATCGCCCGCGTCGAATAGCCGCTCCACCCTAACGCCTTGCCGTTGCCATGACGGCATGCTGATGAGGGTGTAGGGAACGTTGCGGCGCAAGCCCCTCAGCTTGTCTTGGGCTTGATGTTGTCGTTGTAGCGAAACATGTTTTTGGGGTCGTACTTGGTCTTGATCTCGACCAAGCGTTCATAGTTCCCCCGATAGATGAACCGTCCAAAGTCGTCCGGGTGGAAGGACTCCACGTCTTCGTGGGAGTTGTTGAAGGCGTATTGGGGTTCCTTCTTCTCCGAGGTGGAGTGGGGCACCACCGCGCCGATGGCCTGCAGCACCCATTCCCGGTTTTGGTGGTAGTGGTCCAGCGTCTTGGCGATGCCGGCGGCCTCATAGACATGCTCCACCCGCTGCGCGTAGGCGTTGAAATCGTCCCCCTTGCGCACCATCTCCCGGCCAAAGCCCTCCAGCACCCAGTGGCAATTCACCGGGGCGCTTGCAAACTGCTCGACGATGTCGTCCATGGCCGCCGGGGAAAGATCGTTGGCATAGACCAGCTTGGCGAACACCAAGGAGCCGTGGGGCGCAAAGCCGTCGTTCTTGTTCTGCGTCAGCAGGTAGGGCCGCGGCCCTATGTCGTTCATCATGGGCGGATGCTGCCGCATGAATGCCTGCAGGGCTCGGTGCCGCTCGAGCAGCCTTTCGCCCTTGCTCGGCGCACCGGCGTACAGCAGGTTGAGATTGACCAGCTTGCCGGGGCCTTCTTCCTGATTGGAAATGATGAGGTACGGGGACAGCTCGTCGGGCATTTCCGCCTGCATGTCTCGGTACAGTTCGCACACCTCCTTGGCGAACCCGGCGCTCTTGTACGGCCAGACGATGGAGCCTTCCAGTACGGTGGGATCCAACGGATGGCAATGGTATTCAAAGTTGGTCACCACCCCGAAGTTGCCGCCGCCGCCGCGCAGGCCCCAGTACAGGTCGGGATCCTGTTCGCTGCTGGCCTTGCGGAACTTGCCGTCGGCGGTGACGATGTCGAAGGACTTCACGTTGTCGCAGGCCATGCCGAACATCCGCGTCAGGCGGCCGTTGCCGCCCATAAGGGTCAGCCCGGCCGCTCCAGTGTCGGACACCATCCCGGCTGGCACAATCAAGCCGTAATGCTGGGTTTCGGCGTAGAGGTCGCCCAACAGCCCCCCGGCGCCAAGATTCGCCGTTCGGGTGTACGGGTCCACCCGGCAACTGTTCAGCAGGGAGCAGTCGATCATCAGGCCGCCGTCGGATACGGATTCCCCCATCATGCTGTGCCCACCGCCGCGGATGGTGGTGAGCAGGTTGTATTCTCGGGCGAAGTTGACGGCAGTCTCCGCATCCATCTGCCCGTGGATCTGAATGATGACGCCCGGCCGCCGGTTCCAGGCGGCGTTCCAACACTTGCGCACCGTTTCGTAGCGGGCCGAACCCGGCACCAGCAGCGAACCGATCAGCATGTCCCGGACTTCCTGCAAAACGGCCCTAGGTATGGTGACGTCGCCGCCGTCCAGAGTGACCGCGCAGATGTCCTCAAGGGGGAATTCGTAATCGTAGCCATCGACATGGTGCGCCTTGAGCAGGGGCTTCATTCTGTTCGGCTTGCCGGCCAGAAAACCGCTTTGGCCAAGTACGCTCGGTCCGCCGGTGGAAGACTGCTGGTCACTCATGGTCAACTCCTTGTCTTGTTGCAATGGCTTCGGCTTCGTCGCATCAACCCACCGGAAACGGCGGGGAAACTGGTCAATCGGCCCTAAAGTTTGCTCCGGTCAATGGATATGATTTCGTAGAGCACGTCATCCGGCCCATCTAGGTAAAACCATTGGGCCGCCTCAGCGCTGGTGATTTCCGAAGCGCCGACGCCGCGTTTCAAAACGATGTTTCGCGCCGCCTCAATGTCATCAACCTCAAAGGCGATCAAAGGGTAGTTCTTGGTTTTGGATTGGTCCGCGTCGCTCACCTCGAAAAAATTTCCGGTGCGGAACTCGAACAGGGTGAACGGCGGCTCCTCGGATACGGACTTGACCGCCAAATCGAGGAATTTTCTGAAGAACTCCGCCGTGGCTCGATGGTCCTTGGCGGGCATCACCGCGGCGCCGATGCCCTTGATTTTCAACTGCTTGCCCGATTGATCGAAAGAACTGGGTTCGGGGTTCTCGACAATTTCATGGGTGTATCCGTCCGGGCCGTTGAAAAACGCCCAGGCCGCACCCGGAACCCTTATGAGGTCGGACGAAAACGCCAGTCCCCTGCTCTCCATAGTCTTTTTGGCTTGCTCCGCGTCTTCCACCAGGAACCCCAGCAAGGGGCGCCGATACAGCTCCGAGTCCGGTGCCTGCTCCGAGATCAGTTCAAATATCTGGCCGGACGGGAGCTGGTAGATGACCAGCCCCATGTCGTCCATCCGGCCGAACTCGTCCAATTCCAGCAGTTCGCCAAAGAAGCGCTCCGCCGCCATCATGTCGGATTGGGTGACGCCAACCCAGCCGATTTCCTTGACGGCTGCCGAATCGGGCGTCGTCCCATCGCCCAGTGCCGCATCACCCGCGTAAGCTGCGGCAGAGAGCCCTGAAAGGGCAACGACGAATGCGCATAGGCACTGCATCAACCCAACTTTCCCATACGGACGCAATCGAAAAAGCCTCTTTCGCATGTTCCTGCTCCTTTAAGCAAAACTCCTTTGCGCAACAGCCCTCAGCGTTGTTCGGCGGAGGAATCGAACTGTTCCTGCAGCACTTGGCTTTCCGGCAGCGTTGCACCGCCATCGACCACGATGGTTTGGCCGGTGACGTAGGCCGCCGCATCGGAGGCCAGGAACAGCATGGCGCTGGCCACGTCCGCCGGCTGCCCGAACGCCTTCATGGGGATGAGCGCCTCCATCGCCTTGACCAAATCCTCCCCGTAGGCGGCCATGGCCGGCGTCATGATGTATCCGGGCTCCACGCCGTTCACGGTGATGTGGTCCTTGGCGAACTCCAAGGCGGCGGTTTTGATGAAGCCGTTCAGCCCGGCCTTGCTGGCCGCATAGTGGGCTAGGCCGGGGGCCGCAACCCTAGGGCCAGTGACCGACGACGTGAGCAGGATTCGAGCCCCGCCCGACCTGCGCAGATGGGGCAGGGCGGCCTGCACGATCCAGAAGGCGGCCTTGAGGTTGACGTTCAGCGTTGCATCCAAGGCAGCCTCCGGCAGTTCCTCAATGGAATGGACGGGGCATATCCCGGCGTTGTGGATGAGGATGTCCAGCCGGCCATGCCGCTTGACCGTTTCCGCCACGGCTAGCTGCACCTGCGAACGGCGCCCAACATCGGCTGCAATGAGCGACGCGCCGCCGCCGGCGGCCCTGATGCCGGCAACGGTTTTCCGGCCGTGGGCTGCGGTTTTGGTGACCAGCGCCGCGGTGGCCCCGGCTTGCGCGAAAACCCGCGCAATGCCGGCGCCGATGCCCCTGCCCGCGCCGGTTACAAGAGCCACCTTGCCATTCAAGTCCACGAGCATGTCGTTCAGGCCCACCGGCTGCCGCAGTTCTCATGTTGCCCTGTTCGGAAACCCCGAGGGTCTCCCTAACAGAAGAATAACATAGTTATATAAGTTAATTAGCAATTCGCCGGCTTGCCGCCCCGGTGCCGATCATGCGCAATCGGCGGGTCGCAGACCTAAGGGCGCTATTTGCGCAGTGCGTCGAACGCAGTTTGCTCGGTGCCCTCCACCAGCATTCGGGCCGTCTCCAAGCGACCCCGCTCGGCGGGAAACGCCTGCACCAAGCCCATCGCCACATCCCGCAGCGCCCGGGAGAAGGGGGTGCCGAACAGGGTGCCGGCGGTGCCGGCCAGCTTCAGCGCCGCTTGGGCGACCTTGAAGCTGTGCTCCGCCACCTGCCCCTTGCAGGTGCGCCAGAAGGGCATGACCTCCTCCTTGGGCAGGATGGGCGGTTCGGCGGTCTCGATTTCGATCATGCGGCGCGCCCAAAGGGTGGCGGTGTTCAGGTCCGCATACATGTCGCCGATCAACTGCTGTTGGTAGGGTCCGGTGCCCAGGGGCCGGCCGGTGTCCTCGAACTTCCGCTCCCGCATGTTCCTCAGGGCCGCTCGGTAGGCGGCGTAGGCGCCGCCGAGGTAGATGCTGGACGCCGCCACCTGGTTGCCAACGTAACCGGAACGGCTTTGCGAGCACATCCTGACGAAGGCGCCGGGGATGGCCAAGGCGTCATCGGCGGCGACGAAGACATTTTCCAGCACCAGGCCTTCGGTGGCGGAGCCGCGCATTCCCAAGGCGTTCCACTCGATGCGGCCGCGGGTGCCCGGCGCCCCCCGGTCCACCAGAAAGGTGCAGAGGCCGCTGGCGTCATTGATGCCCTCAAGGCTGGCGGCGACCAAATAGCGGTTGGCGATGCCGGTGGCGCAGCCGAAGGACTTGACGCCGTTCAGTTCCCAGCCGCCTTCCACCTTGGCGGCCTTGGTGGTGATGGTGATGGCGGCCGCCTCGGACTTCACCGACTCGCTGGCGAAATTGGCCAGCCACAGCCGGTCCCGGCCCATGCCGTAGAGGATTTTTTCCGCAAAGGCGCGCACCCTTGGGGCTTCCTCGTCGTTGAACAGGCCGGCGTCCAACGCCTTTAGGGAAAGGTTGCCGCGGGAGGCGGAGGTGAGGTGGAAGAAATAGGCCAAGGCGGTGGACGGGCAGACCGTGCCGATGGCGAAGCAAGCTCCCGCCCAAACCCTCAAACCGCCGCCCAAGCCGCCGTAATCCTTCGGCACCACAAGGCCAAGCAAGCCGGCGTCGCCAAGCGTCTTGACATTGTCCGGGCTTAGGTAGCTGTTTTGATCCATGTCGCCGGAACGGGCCGCCAAGGCCGGCAGAATCTCCTCCACCCGCTCCAGCATGGCCCTTTCCTCGGCGCTGTAGTCCTCAACTAGGCGTTCGGCGGTCAGCTTGCTCATGTTCCGTTTTTCCTCTCACTGGTGCGGCGCAGCAGGTCGATTTGCCGTTGTGCGGCGTCCTCCCCCACCAGCGGGGTGATCTGATCCCACACCTTATCCACCTCCCGGTTGAAAATGATGGCCTTGTTGCGGCGGTCCCGCTCAATGAGCAGGGCGGCGTCCGCCCCTTCCAGCGCCGCCTCCGGGACGCCCTCCCGCACCAAGCGCAGCCAGTGCTCCAAGTAGGCTTGCACGAGCTCGTCGATGGCGGCGAAGGCGGCCGCCGTGGCCCGCTTGGCCAGCATCCAGGGGGACATGATGGCGTATTGGCGCGGGCTTAGCTGCGCCGGGGACAGGCCCGGCATGGCTTGGCCGCGCTCAAAGGTTGACGTCAGGGGCGTGAAGCAGGCGTCCATGTAGGCCAGGTGGGCGCCGAGGTCCAGGCGCGGGATCAGGTCCAGGTGAAAGGCGTGATGGTCGCCGGCCCTAACGGAATCCAAGGTGAAGTGGGGCACGGCGCTGTCCGAAGGCGTGAAGGCGAACATCATGTGGGAGTCCAGCTGAATGGGCGGCACCACGATGGTGGAGGTGACCACCTGAAACAGCGGCCCGCCCCGGAACAGGCGCACTTGGCCGATGCCGCCCTCGTGCATGGGCGCGTGGCAGACCAATGGCAGCCAAGGCCCGCCTTCCTCCCCGGCCGCTTCCGCCAAGCCGAACGCTTGGATGACCCGGCCCAAGGTGCGCTGCAGCAGGGCCTCCGGCAGGGAAGCGTCAGAATGGTTCATGCGGACCCGCCTCCAGGGTTGAGCAAGTGGGCATCAGGCTCGGCCGAGGGCAGCCGAACAAGCTGCCCCAAGCGCGCAACGCCGCGGTGCGGTGGAGGTGAATTTCCGCAATCATGGCTGCTCCCGGCCTTCGTCGGCGCAGATGGGGCCGAGCAGGCGCCAAGGGCGGCCGGCCAGCAGGTCCGTGCCTCGGGACACCACCTTGTTGCCCGCCCAGCGTGGATGAATCTCAACTTGGGTGACGCCCGGGTTGGCGGCGGCCCGCAGCACCGGCGGCTGGCTGAGCAGCCCGTCGAAGGTGCGGGTTTTCCAAGGCGTGCGCACGGTGAAGTCCTCGGTTAGGGAGGTGGCGAAGCTGGCGCCAAACTTCCCCGGTTGCACTGAAGCCAGCAGGTTCACCCGGTTCTCCGCCGAGCGCTCCAGCAGGCCGGTTTGCATCTCCCAGCGCTCCAAGGGCAGGGCCGGAACAACGACCGTGTCCGCTCCGGCCAAGGCCGCCAAGCGGAAGGCTTCCGGCACGCAGGCGTCGTCCGAGGTCAAGACGGCTACGCGGGCAAAGCCCAAATCGGCGACTTCGACCCGTTCCGCCAAGGGCGACCAAGCGTAGCGTTCGCTGCGGTGCAGGGAACCCTGCAGCAAAGCCGGCCCAGCTTGCGCCTTGCTCGCCACGTCGGGTGGATGCGCTGCAGACTGTTGGCGTTGCCCATCCTTTTCCTTGCAACCTATGAGCGCTGCACAGAGCCGCGGGGGATTGCCGGCCACCAAGGTCGTGGCGACGTAGCGGCCGGCGCCGCACTGCGCCGCTAGCTGGGCTGTTGCTTCGGCGGACGCCTCGGCGGCGGCTTCCGGCGCGGAAACCTGCTGGCCCGGCAGGAAGAACAGCGGCGGCAGGGCGACCAATTGGGCGCCGTCGGCAAAGGCTTCGGCAACCCTTGCCGCCGCCTCCGCCAGCGCTTCAGCGCCGGTGGCGGCAAGCTGAACCAAAGCGCAGCGGACGGACTTCGCTCCTCCGCAGCCTTGCCGCTGGCCGGCGGGGTCTTCGGCCAAGGCGGCGTACAACCGGGGGCGTCGCCAAGCGAACAGGCTGCTGCCGTCGGGCCGGCGCTTGCGGTCGGCGGCCTCAACGTCGATGTCCGCATGCACCACCTCCTCCCGGTCCTTGGACGCCTTGGCCAGCACCTCGCCATCGGGCGCGACGATCTGGCTTTCCCCCGCCCCCATCAGGAAGCGCACCGGAATGCCGGTCTGCCGGGACGCCTGCTCCAAAATGACTTCCGGGATCAGCGGCCCGACCTTGTTGGCGGCGGCGACGAACACCTTGTTCTCCGCCGCCCGCACCGGCACATGCAGGGAGCCTTCGTCCGCGGCGAAGGAGTTGAGGCTGTTGCACAGCACCTGGGCGCCGCGCAAAGCCAAGCAGCGGGGCGTCTCGAAGATGACGCCGTCCATGCAGGCGTACAGGCCGAGGCGTCCCAAGGGCGTTTCGACAATCGGCCCCGGCTGCTGGGCGGGGCGGAGAAAGTCGTTCTCGTGGCCGATCAGCACCTGCTTGTCGCTGGCGCCCAACAGCGTTCCATCCGGGCCGTACAGCAGGCTGGTGCCGGTGCATTGCCCCGCATCCCGCCGCAGGGTGCAGTTGATGACCACATGGGCCTTGAGCGCCCGCGTCTTGGCGGCCACCGCCTGCAGAAAGGGGCCGTCCACGGCCAAGGAGACCGCGTAGCAGTGGTCTTGGCCCTCATACCAGGAGGCGTGGTTGCAGAACTCCGGCAGCACCACCAAGTCCGGCCGCAGCCGCGCCGCATCGTCCAAGGCGCCCAAGCAGGCCGCCAAGTTGCCGTCAACGTCGGCGCCGACCCCGAACTGCGCCACCGCCACCCGCATCAGCCGCCGCCCTCCATTCCCCAGCCTGTGCTTAAACCGCCCAACTCGATCCCCTAGCCCCTAGGCTGCGGCGTCGGCGATTCGCAAGTGCGGCGCGGGTGACCCGAACATCCATCATTGGTTAAATTCCCCGCGGCCAAGAAAACCACCGTCCACAGAGCGCAAAAAAGTTTGGCAAGCCCCATAAAAGTAGTATAAGCATATCTTTAAGTCAAATTACGGCTTCGCCTCGCCATCCCGGAGGGCTCCAAACATGCCTCAATTTCACCTGCCATGCGGACTTCGAGCCGCCGTCCCGTCGTCCGTCCGCACATTTTTTGCGCCGGCGGTGGGCGGCGTTTCCTTCGGCAAAGCTCCAAGGAAGGACAACGCCTGCACGCTCGGCAAAGCCATTGGGACGGCAACGCCGTTCAATATCGGGGGCGGGAGAGCGGCGACGGCTGGCCCGTCCCTTGGCGGCCCGCTTCGTCCTTCAGCCTGAACCATTGGCCGGAACGGAGAGCGGCCTTGCAGGACTACAGCTTGGGGCTGGCGCTGTTCGACTACCTGCCGGTGGCCCTTTCCGCGCTGGGCTTGGGCTTGTTGGCGCAACTGCTCAGCCGGGCGCTGCCGGGGGCGCTGGGGCTGTTGCTGGTTGGGGCCGGCTTGGTGGTTGCCGGGGGCCTAAGCAAGGCCACTTGGAAGCTGATTTGGGTGCTGACCGCGCAAGATGTTGAGGTGCTTGACGCCTTGCTGTTCATCTGCATCGCGCCGGGCATGATCCTGCTGGCCTGCCACGCTGCGGCGGCTGCCAAGCGCTGGCGCAACGCCGCTGCTGCGATGCATCCGGGACGCAACAGCCTGCTGCTCGCGGCGCCGCTGCTGGCGGCCGCCGGCTTGGCGGCGGCCTTCGTTGAGGGCAGGGCTTGGTTCTTCGTCCTGCTGGCGGCGGGGGCGACGGCCAACATCGTCCTGGCGCTGTTGCTCATTCATTTAAGTTGGGGTTGGAGGCAACGCTCCACCGGAGCGTTCTTTCTGCTGAGCATCCTGCTGACGTTGGGTTTAAGCGCCTTGGCGCGCGTCCCGGAGCAGACCGCGGCGTTGCAATGGCTGGAGGAGACCATCAATCTTGTCGCCCAAGGCTGCTTCGCCCTCGGCGTATGGCGGTTGCGGCCAGTTGCCCCGTCGGTGCCGAAGGCGAACTGATGAATGCCTGCCCAAGGGGGAAGCAGCCCATCGGCCGGCGCCGACAGCGCCATTATCCAACCAAACGGCAATGCCTATCCCAAAGCCTTGTCTTGCCCTAAGTTGTCAATATCCACTTGAGCTAGGAACCCAAAGCCCATGACGGAATCATCCGCCGCCGGCAACCGCTTCCTGGGGCTGGCCTTGGCCGGTGCCACCAGCGGCTTCAACATGGTTACCTTCTACTGGGCCTGCTTGGTGGGAATTCTGCTGCAAACCTTCGTGCCGCAGATGCAGCCCTATTTGCTGACGGAGTTTCTGGGCATCCCGGAAAGCGAGCAGGGGGAGGTCAGCGGCAACCTGTCCTTTTGGAGCGAGTTGGTCATCATCGCCATGGTCGGCTTCTGGGGCGCCCTCTCCGACCGGATTGG
Organism: Candidatus Azophilus sp.; assembly: GCA_965200465.1. GTDB lineage: Bacteria > Pseudomonadota > Gammaproteobacteria > Pseudomonadales > Azotimanducaceae > Azophilus. Next base: position 2,931,180 of record OZ241358.1, read on the forward strand.
GCGGCGCCCCATCATGGCGTTGGGCTACCTCATCATGGCCGTTGGCCTGTTCTTCCTGCCCCGTGCGCGGAGCTATGAAGGGCTGCTGGCGGCGCGGCTGGCCTTCTCGGTTGGGGCGGCCGCCTTCAGCGTGATGCTGGTGACCCTGGTTGCGGACTATGTGAGCGACCAGAGCCGCGGCAAGGCCACCGGCTTGGTGGGCTTCTGCAACGGCATCGGCGCCTTGATCACCGTGGTGCTGCTGCTGCGCCTGCCGAAGATGTTCCAGGAGGCCGGGCAAACGCCGGTGGAGGCCGGCCACTCCGCCTACTGGATCATCGCCGGCCTGACCTTCGCCAGCGCGGCGATCCTGTGGTTCGGCCTGAACAAGCGGGAAGTGCCGCACCATGAGCAGCGCCAAAGCCTGCTGCAACAGGCCCGGGAAGGGTTGCTGGCGGCGCGGGACCGGGGCGTCGCCCTCGCCTACGGGGCCTCCTTCGTGGCCCGCGGCAACCTAGCCATCGTCGGCACCTTCTTCACCCTGTGGCTGGCCAACTACGGCACTGCGGAACTGGGCATGAACCGAGCGGACGCCCTGGCCAGGGCCGGCATGATCATCGCCATCACCCAGACCGCCGCTTTGGTCAGCGCCCCGTTGTTCGGGTTTCTGACGGACCGCATCAACCGGGTCAGCGCCCTGAACCTCACCCTGCTGCTGGCCTTTCTGGGCTACGGCGGCACTTGGTTTGTCGAGAACCCCTTTGGCGCCGGCATGATCCTGTGCGGGGTGCTCATCGGCATGTCGGAGGTGGGCTGCATCGTCACCAGTTCCGTGCTGATTGCGCAGCAAACCCCGCAGCGGATTCGCGGCGCCGTCATCGGCGTGTTCAATCTCTCCGGCGCGGTGGGCATCCTGGTGGCCAGCAAGGTCGGCGGCATCCTCTTTGACGCTTGGCGGGAGGCGGCGCCCTTCATCACCTTCGGGTTGTTCGCCTTGGTGGTGTTGATTTGGGGGCTGCTGGTAGGCGGCAAGGTGCGTCCGGTGGACGATGCGGCGGCAAGAGAGGCCTGATGGCGGAGGGGCAAGCGTAAACCGGCTGTCGGCGCGATAAGCCAAGCCGGCCAAGGATGGGCGACGACGCCACCCGTTTACGGAATGGAGGAACCGCAGTGAAGTTGATCAATCTGGCCCACTCGCCCTACGCGGCGCGGGTGCGCATCCAAGCCTACGCCAAGGGCATCGAGTTGGAACACGTCGCCCCGGAGGGCCTGCGCACACCGCAGTTCAAGCAGTTCAACGTGCTCGGCAAGGTGCCAGTGCTGGACACGGGGAGCCGGCTAATCCCGGAGTCCATCGTCATCATGGACTATCTGGAGGACACGCATCCCGAACCGGCGCTGCGCCCCCAAGACCCGGAGGAACGGGCGGTGATGAACGTCTTCTACCGCTTCCCCGACGTTTACGTTCAGCCGGTGCTGCTGCCCCTGTTCCGCCTGCTGCTGGCCCGTGCCGAGGACCCGCAAGCCGCCACCGAGCACACCGCCGCCGTCAACGACCAACTGCGGTTGTTTGACGAACTGCTGCAACGCTTCGGCCGCGACGACCACAGCCGGCTTGACCTAGCCGACTGCGCCCTGGCGCCCTTCATGTTTTACGCCACCTACTTGCCGCCCCTGCTGAAGGGCGGCGACCCCTTGGCCGACGCGCCCCGAGTGGCCGCTTGGTGGCGCTGGATGCGCTCCCAGGCGCCAGTGGCCAAGGTGCTTTCGGAACTTGACGAGGGCCTAAAGGCGTTTATGGAGAAGGCCTGATTCGGGCATGGCGAGCAGGGGCGGGAGGACGCCCGCAAGGAGCCGTTGCGGAACCGGGAATCAACGCACGGCTTGCACTAAGATGCGCACAAGTTGTAAGTGCATCAGACCATGCCGCTCTTGCCCCCAGCAGCCGCCATTGAAGAAGGACAGACGCTAACCGGCCCGCTGTTCCGTGAACCAATGCGGGTGGAGACCGTGCGCCGGCACGGCCCCGGCACCTGGCAAGTGGGGCTGGTCGGCGCAAGATCCGAACAGTTCCGCCGCGTCACGCTCACCGCCGAGGACGTCGCCAGCCTCGCCGTCATGGACGCCGCGCTTTCCTACGAAGGCGACGGGCGGCTGTTGCGCTTGGCCCTGCAAGCCCACTCCCTCGGCATCGCCTATGAATTCGACCCCTACTTCGGCCTCTCCATCTCCCGGGTGGACCCGCTGCCGCACCAGCTGGAAGCCGTTTACGAGCATCTGCTGAAACTGCCCAGCGCGCGCTTCCTGCTGGCTGACGACGCCGGCGCCGGCAAGACCGTCATGGCCGGCCTGCTGATGCGCGAACTCAAGCTGCGCGGCCTAGTCGAGCGCGTCTTGGTGGTGTGCCCGGCGAACCTCGCCTTCCAATGGCAGCGCGAGCTGAAGGAGAAGTTCGACGAGCGGTTCCTGGTGCTGAAGGGCGGCGACATCCGCGCTCAGTTCGGCGTCAACCAATGGCTGGAGCAAAAGCAGGTGATCACATCGCTGGACCTCGCCAAGCGCACGGAGATTCTGCCTAGCCTCAAGCAAGCGCATTGGGACCTGGTGATCGTCGATGAAGCGCACCGCATGTCCGCCGACGAGAAGCGAAAGAGCCAGCGCTACCGCTTGGGCGAAATGCTGCGCGATAGCGCCGACCACCTGCTGCTGCTCACCGCCACCCCGCACAAGGGCGACCCGGCCAGCTTCACGCGCTTCCTGCAACTCTTGGATCAGGACGCCTACGCGGATGTGAAATCCATCCAGCAGGCCATGCAGCGCCGCCGGGCGCCCTTCTATCTGCGGCGCACCAAGGAGGCGATGGTCTATTTCCCGCGCCAGACGGAGGGCGGCGAGTGGCTGGCGCAGCCGGTGTTCACCAAGCGCATCCCGCACACCGCGGCGTTCCGCATCGACGGCGCCGAGTTCGATCTCTACAACAAGGTGACGCGCTTCGTGAAGGATCAGAGCCGCCGCGCCGCCGCCGATGGCGACAACCCGCGGGCGCGGGCGGTGGGCTTTCTGATGTCCCTCTATCAGCGCCGCCTCGCTTCGAGCACCCGCGCCATGCGGCGCTCATTGGAAAACCGCGCCAAGCGCTTGACCGATGGCTTGCAGCAGGCGGAAGCGCTGGCCGGCACGGCGCCGCCGACACTTCCCGACCTCGACGAACTCGACGAAATGGAAGACGCCGAACGGGAACGCTTGGAGCGGCTGCTGGACGCCATCACCTTGGCCGGCAACGCCGAGCAGGTGCGCGACGAGATCGCCGAGCTGCGCGAATTGGCGAACGAAGCCCAGGCGGTGGAGGAAGCCGGCGACGAAGCCAAGCTCGCCCGTTTGCGCGAAATCCTGCAGGAACAGGGCTTCTTCGAGCAGCCCGAACAACGCCTGCTGCTGTTCACCGAGTTCACCGACACGCTGCGCTACCTGATGGAGCGGCTCAAGGCGTGGGGCTTCAACGTGGGTTGCATCCACGGCGGCATGAAGCCCGGTTCCCGCGACGAACCGGGCACCCGCCTGCACGCCGAGCAGCAGTTTCGGGAAGGCGCCATCCAAGTGCTGGTGGCCACGGAAGCCGCCGGCGAGGGCATCAACCTGCAGTGCTGCCATATCCTGTTCAACTACGACATCCCGTGGAACCCCAACCGCCTCGAACAGCGCATGGGGCGCATCCACCGCTACGGCCAGCGCGAGGACTGCCTGATCTTCAACTTCGTGGCGGCGAACACGATTGAAGGCCGGGTGCTGGAGCGCCTGCTCGACAAGCTGCAGGAAATCCGCGACGCCCTGGACGACGACGCGGTGTTCAATGTGGTCGGCGAGGTGCTGCCCTCCGCGCAGGTGGAGCGGGTGCTGCGCGACTACTACGCCGGCAAGCTGGGCGATGCGGATCTGGAGGAGCGGCTGCTGAAGGACGTGGATGAGAGCCGCTTCCGCTCCATCTGCCAGACCGCGTTGGAGGGCTTGGCCACCAAGACGCTGAACCTCACGATGCTCACGGAGCGCCGCGCCAAGGCCCAGGAGCGGCGCGTGGTGCCGGAGACCATCGCCCGCTTCATCTGCGAATGCGCCCAGGACGCGGCCTTGCCGTTGCAGCCGGCCAGCCGCCTGCCGCACAGCTTCGACCCAGGCCGGGTGCCGGCCGGCTTGAAGAAGTACGAACGCGAACCCGACTGGAAGCTGCCGGAACTGGCCGCCCGCTATCCCCGCCTTTCCACGGACCGCGACACCGCTGAAAAGAACAACCTGGAATGGGTGACGCCCGGTCATCCGCTGTTCGAGTCGCTGCGGCGGCACAGCCTCGACGCCGGCCAGGACGCCTTCGCCAAAGGCGCCTGCTTCCACTCTCTGGCGCACGAGGCGCCGGCGCGTCTGGACTTCTACCGAGCACGGGCGGTGGACGGCTTGGGCCACGTCATCCGCGAACGCCTGTTCACAGTGGAACTCGCGGATAGCGCCGAACCGAAACTCCGCGAACCGGACATTCTCGGCAACATGGTTCCGGCGGCACCGGGAACCCTGCAAACCGAGCGAGCCAGCGCCCGGCCGCCCGTCGCCACGCTGCCGGAAGCCACCGATTGGCTGCACGAACGGGCCTTGACGCCCTTCATTGCCGAGGTGCGCAAGGAGCGCTTGGCGGAAGTGGAGCGCATCGGCGCCCATGTGGAGCTTTCCCTAACCGAAGTGCTGCAACGGGCGGACGCCGAGATTGGCCGCGCCGCCGATGAAGTGGAGAACGGCGTGGCCGCCGCCGAAGCCCGTCTTGCCCAAGCCGAAGCCCGCCACGCCGAGGCGCTGGCGCGGCGGGAGCGCCGCCGCGAGGAGCTCAAGCGGCAACGGGCGATCACCCTGCAAGGCGTGGAGCGGCTGGCAAGCGCCCTAGTGCTGCCTCATCCCGAACGCGAAAGCCCGGAACTGCACCGCCTGCGCCCTCATCCCGAAACCGAGATGACGGCCATGCGCGTGGCGACCGAGCATGAACAAGCGCTGGGCCGCCAAGTGGAGGATGTTCACCAGAAGAACCTCGGCTACGACCTCACCAGCCTGGATCTGCGCTCCGGCGAACTGCGTCTGATCGAAGTGAAGGGCCTCGCCGGCGCCGCCGGCAGCATCCTGCTGACCCCGAACGAGCGCCGCGTGGCCGAAGACCGCCCGGACTGCTACTGGCTGTATGTGGTGACGAATTGCGCCAGCAAGCCGAAGCTGCAAGACCCCATCCGCGCCCCAGCGCGATATCCTTGGCACGAAGTGACCACGGTGGCGCACTACTACCTGAGCCTGAACGCCCTGAAGCAGCCGATGGAAGTGCGGGAAGGGCGGGGGGAGTACGCGGTGGGCGGGGACCACCCGGAGGACACCAAATCATGAGCGTACCCATGCTGCAACGCCTGCAGCTCGACAACTACCGCAGTTTTCGCTCCGAGAGCGTGGAACTCGACAATCCTACGTTCCTGGTGGGTGGGAACGGTGCCGGCAAGAGCAATTTCGTCGATGCGATTTCCTTTCTCTCCGAGGCAATGGCCTCGCCATTGAGCGCGGTTTTCCAGCGCCGCGGGGGGTTCGGGCGCGTCGCGCATCGTCTTGGCAAGACGCGATTCGCCACGATCGGTTTCCACTTGAAGTTGCAGGACCTAAACGACTACACGAGGCAGGCGGCTTACGACTTGATCGTGCGCGGTCGCCGGGACTACCGGTTGGAAATAGTGCGCGAGCGTTGCACCGTCGAGGGGTTTGACGGCAGCACGACGACATTCAACCGCCGGGCGTCGAGAAATGGCGAACGCAGCGTTCGCTGGAGCGGCGACGTTTCCGCACCCAAACTTACGTCCTCTACTCTTGCGCTCACACTCATCGGCGACTCGCGCTTCGAGCCAGTGTTTGATTTCCTCGCCAACATCAGAACGTACTCCATCGATCCGCTGACGCTGCGATCCGACCACGAGCAATACGGCAACATGGAACTGGACGAAGACGGCAGCAACGCGGCCCGAGTGCTGAGACGGATCGAGAGGAAGTCGCCAGAAGACTGGGAGGAGATTTGCGAACTTCTCGCCAGTGCGGTACCGGGTTTCGACTCAGTGCATGCAAGAAGGCGCAACGGCGAACTCACGCTTGAGTTTCTGCTGAACTTGCGCATGGGGAGAGCGCGATTCGACGCATCTGACATGTCGGACGGCACACTTCGTGCGCTGGGCATTCTAGTCGCAGCCTACCAACGTCCCGCTCCGTCGCTCATGGTGATCGAGGAGCCGGAAGCATCCATACATCCCGGCGCATTGGGCGTCATTCTGGACGTGTTGCACGACGCCAAACGGTCGTCCCAGGTTGTCGTGACCACCCACAGCCCGGACATACTGGACGCCAAGTGGATCGAGGACCGTCATTTGCGCTTGGTCAGTTGGGAAGAAGGCATCACCCGAGTTGATCCGATGGCGCCTTCGGTGAAGCAGGCGATGACAGAGCAGCTTTTCGGCGCCGGCGAACTACTGCGGTCGAATGCGCTGGATCCTGCCGAACGCACATGAGAATCCAACCAGTGGTCGAAGGCCACGGCGAAGTCAGGGCCGTGCCAGTGTTGCTGCGCCGGCTGCTTACCGAGGCGCAGATCGCCGGCGTCGGCGTCGGCAAGCCGATCCGCAGAACGCGAAGCGAACTCGCCACGAAAGAAGGGTTGGCAAAGTCAATCGCACTGGCGAGAGGCCAGCCAAACTGCGCCGCCATCCTTGTGCTGTTCGATGGCGACGACGATTGCCCAGCAGAACTGGGCCCCACAGCGCAGCGCTGGGCGAACGCGGCCGCAAGGAATGTGCCTTGCGCCGTGTGCATCGCCCATCGCGAGTATGAGGCGTGGTTTCTCGCGACTTTGGATTCACTGCGGCACAAGGCGACCAAGAAAGATGCTCAGCCTCATCCGCGTCCGGAAGTGCCGAGGAACGCCAAACGCGAAGTGGAGCGGCGTATGGGCGTAAGCTACAAGGAAACGATACACCAGCCGGCGTTCAGTGAAGAGTTCCGCCTTTCGGATGCGTTCGGAAGGTGCCGATCCTTCCGCAAGCTGACCACTTCCTTGGGCCGGTTGCTGACGGACATTGGAAAACCTGCCACCGTTTGGCCACCTCCGTCTTGGCGCAACGAACCCACTTGACACCGCGCACAGCCAGTTGACAGCGTGGCTATTGCTGAACGAAACTAGTCGATATTTCTAGTCTAGAAGGAGCCGCAGATGGAATCAGTCGGTGCCTACCAAGTGAAGACGCATCTACCCAAGTTGTTGGAGCGCGTCCGGCGAGGCGAGAGCGTGACCATCACCAAACACGGCCACCCGGTCGCCCGGCTGGTGCCGGTGGCGACGGACGACGAAGACCGCGCCCGACAGGCGGCAGGCCGCATCCGCAGCCGCCGCAGGCGGCTCGCAGGCGCACCCTTGGCCGAACTGGTGGCGACCATTCACGAAGGGCACCGCCATTGAGCCCCATCGTCATCGACAACTCCATCGTGCTGGCGTGGTGCTTGGCGGACGAAGAACATCCTGTTGCCGAGCAGGCGATGCGCTTGACCGTGGAGCACGGCGCGGTGGTGCCCGGGATCTGGCGCTACGAACTGTGGAACGCATTGATCGTCAACGAACGCCGAGGGCGACTGACCGCGGAGGATGCGCGTCAAACCCTTGCCGACTTGGCCGAGATGCGCATCGAACACGATGGCACCCATGACGAACCGAGGCTCTTGGTGCTGGCAAGGCGATGGAACCTGTCGGCCTACGACGCGGCCTATCTGGAAGTGGCGGCTCGGCGGCAGCTGGCCATCGCGTCATTGGACGACCGCTTGGTCGATGCCGCGATGGGCGCCGACGTCGCATTGGTGGGCCGTTGACTGGCGACACCGAATGGGGAATAGGCGCTGCCGTTCGATGCGTTGTACGGGATGCGTTAAGGTAGGCGCAGTGGCTAGGAGGCGAAAGTGCGGACTACCCTTGACATTGACGAGAACGTTCTGGCGGCAACCAAGGAGATCGCCAAGCGGCAACGCAAGCCGGCCGGCAAGCTGGCCTCCCAACTGATGCGCGGAGCCTTGCAACTCCGTGCCGGGCGTACCTTGCCCAAATCGAGCGGCCGGCATGGGTTTCGGCCCATCCCCTCTGGCCGGGCACCCGTCAGCAACGAACTCGTCAACAAAATGCGCGATGAACTGGGGGCTTAGCCCTCGGACGCACGCCATGACGCACTCCAAACTGCTAGCTCGCATCACCGCCCGCGCGGATGTGTTTGGCGGCAAGCCGATCGTCCGCGACAGGCGCGTCTCGGTGGAGCTGATTCTCAGCCTCCTTGCACAGGGCGTCTCGCAAGAGGAGCTCTTGCAGGACTATCCCCGGCTCGAACCGGAGGACATCCGCGCTTGCCTTGCCTACGCGCACGCTGTGGTCGCTGGAGATTGCCTTGCGGCGGTGTCGGTGGCGGGTGAGCGGTGAGCAGCGCCATGCAACGTGCCGAGAACGCCAACCCGTCCATGCTCGCGTGGGCGCGGCAAGCGGCGGGCCTCTCCGAGGAACAGGCCGCCCGCAGCGTTGGCTTGTCGGCATCTGGCCGCAGCACCGCCGTGGAAAAACTCGTCGCCATCGAATCCGGCGCGACGTATCCGACGCGCAACCAGCTATTGCGCTTCGCCGATGCCTACCGTCGGCCGCCAACCGTCTTTTACTTGGCGTCCCCACCAGCCTCCGGCCGCCACGGCGAGGACTTCCGTACCGCATCCGGCCCTCCGCCAAGCCCCCAAGAAGCGGCTTTGCTCGATGCCCTGCTGCGAGACGTTCGCGTTCGTCAGAGCATGGTGAAAGCGGCTTTGGAAGACGACGAGGACGCGCATCGGCCGGATCTCAACGGCCGGCTGTCGCTCGACGACAGCGTACCGGATTCGGTCGCCACACTTCGCAGCGCTCTCGATGTCTCGGGCGACGATTGGCACCGCGGCGTCAACGACCCGTTCGCGTTCCTCCGCAGCCGCGTTGAGGGCTTGGGAGCGTTCGTCCTGCTGATCGGCGATCTCGGCTCTCGCCATACGGTGGTCAGCGAGCGCGTATTTCGCGGGTTCGCGCTTGCGGACGCTGTTGCCCCGTTCATCGTCGTCAACCACCAAGACGCGATTGCCGCTCGGTCATTCACGCTGCTGCACGAGCTCGCACACATTTGCCTAGGTGCCAGCGGTGTCAGCGCCGATCCGCCATCGACACCGCCCAAGCGCACCCACGACCGCATCGAGTTCTTCTGCAACGACGTTGCCAGTGAGTTCCTCCTTCCCAGCGACGTCATCTCCTGGCCACCCCGAATAGGGAGTTTCGACGAAGCGCAACAGCGAGCCGAAGACGTCGCTAGACAGCGGCGCGTCAGCGAAGCCATGGTCGCCTATCGACTGTGGCGGAATGGCCGGATCGACCGCGACATCTATCGCCAGCTCCACGCCTTCTACGCACGCCGATGGCAAGAAGAGAAGGGGCGCCGACGTACACAGATGCGCGAGGTAGAGGGTGGGCCAAGCTACTACAGGGTGCGCCGTCATCGACTTGGCGGAGCGCTTCTTGCCCTAGTGAGGCGGCTGCTTCAGGCCGAGGAACTCGTCCACACCAAGGCGGCAAAGGTGCTGGGCGTGAAGCCAAGCAATGTCGAGCCGCTGTTGAGGGGTGAATCTAGGCAGGAAGGCCACAGCCCGGACACGGTGGTCACCAAGGAGCCTCTCACAGCCGCCGCAGTACCCCGATGATCCCCCAGTCCCGCAAAGCAACACCTCGGATGACCCCAAGCGCACCCGCTCCAGAGGTTCCCTAGATGCCGCGCAGAAATGTCCCGTCGGATGTTGGGACAGAGGCTACAAGGCGACGAAGCTGGAAGCGCTCTCAGCGCCCGGTTCTGCCTCGCAGACACCGGCAAGAGATCCCGCTCCTTCCGGAAAATTTGACCTTCTCCTTCGGCCAGTTGCTAAAGAACATGAGAAGACGCTAGCTGGCGTCTGCCCCTCTGTCGTGGCGCAACGGCCATGCTTGAGCGCCGCGCGTCTCTTGACAGCGCCGCATCGCCGGGCGAGACTTATCTATGCCTTTGACCAAAGAGCGACGTATCGCAGGTGGAGACAGTTCGTGCCTACTAGGCGAAGACCGCCCCTCCCAGCTTTCTGGGGCGCGTCTGGGGCCAGAGCGTGACCATCACCAACCACGGTCGCCGGCTCCCGTCGCGTGGGATGACGCAGAACACACGCGCCGGCGGCCAACCGTATTCGCAGCGGCTCGGCGCCCATCGGGCGTGTGCTCTTGGTCGGGCTGGAGGCAAGCTCTCACGGAAAAAACTGCCCGACGGCCGGCACCCGCCTTCCAGGCGCAGCCAATGACCTCCCTCGTCATCGACAACCACATACAGCGACAACAATGGCGAACACATGAACTATAGAGGTTCCTACAGGAAGCTGCTCGGAAATTCGAGAGCTGCGATGCTTGCTGCCGTTGAAGTATATAACAAGCCCCTTTTTGAATATCGTGACGAGTGCGCGGTAATACTTCTAATGAACTCTTGGGAGTTGATCTTGAAGTCTATTCTGTCAAAGAATAGACAATCTATCTATTATCCCAAGAAGCGAAACCAAGATTATAGGACACTCTCTTGGCGCGACGCACTTTTTCGTGCGGAATCTTTTTTTCCAAAGGAACTATATCTTCCTATTAGTTTTAATTTGGATCTACTGTCTAGTTATCGAGACAACGCTATCCACTTCTACAATGCTAGTGGCTTTGGTATTGTCTTGCATGCTCTAGCTCAAACGGCAATACTAAACTATAGGGATGTTCTCGAGAAGTCCTTTGGACTTGACTTAGCATCAGCGATGAACTGGCAGATTATGCCAATAGGGGTCAGTCCGCCAATAGATGTCATCTCCTACTTGACACGACATCCCAACTCCAAGATGACAGGGGTGGTGCGCCAATTTAGGACGGAACTAATAGAATCTCTTGATAGACTTGAAGCTACCGGTCTAGATACAGGAAGGCTGGTGACGAATTTCAAGGTCGAGTTGGAATCGGTGAAGAAGGCGAGGGGGAGAGCGGATGCGACGATCTTCGTCGGACGAGAGGATGACCAATCTGCGGGCAATCCTCTGGCGATAGTTCGCAAGCAGGATCCTAATAAGTCGCACCCGCTACGGCAAGGGGAAGTCGTACAGAGAATCGGAGATGATCTCCACGGCGAGAAGTTCACCAGCTATGTGTTCCAAGCTATAGCGTGGAAGCATGAATTGAAAAGCAATCCCACATACTGCTGGAGATCTTCGAATGGTGATCTTACGCTATACTCTCAGGACGTCCTCAGGTTTATCAAAAGATTGACGGCGTCTGAGGTCCAGATAGCGCGTGCGAACTATCGTAAACACCTTCAGTCTAAGCGCAAGGGAAGTAGGTGACTCCCAAGTCGTGCAAGCGCTTGGCGGAGGTGGACTTCCCCATCGCCGAGGTCTCGCGTCATGCGGTGCGGGAGAAGTCGATTCGGCATGGGCATCCGAGCACGCTGCATCTGTGGTGGGCGCGGCGGCCGTTGGCTTCGTGTCGGGCGGTGCTGATGGCGCTGTTGCTGCCGGACCCGTGCGACGAACATTGTCCGGCGGCGTTCAAGGAGACGGCACGGCGGGTGCTGCTGCGGCACGAGGGGCGGCCGCGAGGGTGGGATCAGACCATCGAGACGGACGACGGGCTGCGGCGCATTCTGCTGAAGTTCATCGCGGACTTCGCCAATTGGGACGTGGCGGCCAACCCCGCCTATCTGACAACCAGCCGCGCCTTGGTGAAGGCGGCGCATGGCGAGGAACCGCCGTTGGTGGTGGATCCGTTCGCCGGCGGCGGTTCGATTCCGCTGGAAGCGCTGCGGGTGGGCTGCGAGGCGTTCGCCAGCGACTTGAATCCGGTGGCCTGCCTGATCCTCAAGGTGATGCTGGAGGACATCCCGCGCCACGGCCCCAAGCTGGCGGACGAACTGCGCAAAGCGGGCAGCGAGATCAAAGCGGCGGCGGAACGGGAACTCGCAGACCTTTACCCCAAGGACGGGGACGGCGCGACGCCCATCGCCTACCTGTGGGCGCGCACGGTGCGCTGCGAAGCGCCGGACTGCGGGGCGGAGATTCCGCTGCTGCGCTCGTTCTGGCTGTGCAAGAAGGAGAAGCGCAAGCGGGCGCTCAAACCGAGTGTGGTGCGGCGGGCGGGTGCGCTGCCGGAAGTGGCGTTCGAGGTGTTCGAGCCGACGGCCGAGCGCGAAGTGCATGGCGGCACCGTGAACCGAGCGAAGGCTACTTGTCTGTGTTGTGGGACAGTGCTGCCCCCGGAACGGGTGCGGCTGCAACTCAGCGAGCAGCGGGGCGGGGCGGATGCGATCTTTGATGAAACAGGGAAGCGCGTTGGTGGGGCGCGGATGACGGCGGTGGTGACGCTCCGGCCCGGCGAGGCGGGGCGGCACTATCGGCTGCCGACGGACGCGGATTATGCGGCGGTGCGAAGGGCGCAGGTGCGGCTTGATGGCATCCTTGGGGAGTGGGAGCAGGGTGGCCGGCAGGGACTCTGTCCGGTGCCGGATGAGCCAACGCCTGCCGGCGGCGGTTCTGGTGCAGGCCGTGCGTTCAGCGTCCAGCGCTACGGCATGATGCAGTGGGGCGACCTGTTTACAGCGCGGCAGAAGATAGCACTCTACTGCTTGACTCAAAAGATGGCGTTAGACCGGTTGTCTGGAACCGACGCACCCTTGCTGGCAATTGGTAAGTTGATCGATCTCGGCAACGGCCTCTGTGACTGGATGCCAGGACAGGAGTGTCCCTCTGCCATCTTCAAGCTGGGGCGCGTGAAACCTAGTTGGGATTTCGTAGAAGGTTGTCCGTTCAGCGAATCCAGTGGTTCTTTCAACAAGTGCATGGAGAATCTTGCTGCGGGTATTGTGTCTACTAACGTTTCGGCTCGTAGTCCAGGGCAAACTATTCAAGCGTTAGCCCAACAACATCCTATTCCAGATGCCTCAGCCACGGTCTATTTCACCGATCCGCCGTACTATGACGCGATCCCATATTCTGACCTATCTGACTTTTTCTTCGTCTGGATGAAAAGAGCAATTCCGTCCCACCCGTTGCTTCGAGACTCGTTTGACCTGAACAACCCCTTGTCTCCGAAGGATCAGGAGGCAGTCCAAGACAACGCAAAGTCGGTGGATGGGAAGCCGAAAGATGCTGCGTTCTTCGACAGCGTGATGGGACAGTCGTTCGCAGAGGGGAAAAGGATCGTGGACACTGGAGGGATTGCTGGTGTTGTGTTTGCTCACAAGACGACAGAGGGTTGGGAGGCCTTTCTTTCGGGAATAATCGAAGGCGGATGGACGGTGACAGCATCTTGGCCAGTCGCTACTGAGATGGGCCACCGCCTCCGCGCCCGCGATTCCGCCGCCCTAGCCACCAGCGTCCACCTTATCTGCCGCCCCCGCCCCGAAGACGCCCCCATCGGCGAATGGGCGGACGTCCTCAGCGAACTCCCCAAGCGCGTCGCGGACTGGATGCGTCGCTTGCAGGGCGAAGGCGTGCGCGGCGCCGATCTGGTGTTCGCCTGCGTCGGCCCGGCGCTCGAAATCTACAGCCGCTACCGGGCCGTGGAGACTGTCGATGGCAAAACGGTGGCGCTGGCGGAGTACCTGGAAAAAGTCTGGGAAGTCGTCGGCCGCGCCGCCTTGCAGCAAGTGCTCGGCACAGCGGAAGCGGGCGCTGGTGCGGGAAGACTGGCCGTTGACCCCGGAGACGGCTTGCGGCAAGCGCCCGGCCCGACCGAGGCCAGCGCGGACGCCCTGCAGCACAACCCGCCCTCCCACGCCCTGCCGGACGCATTGGAAGAGGACGCATTTCGTCCTCGGCCGGGGGAGGCGGCGCCGGCGGCCTCCCTCTCCCTTCCGGACGCGCTGGAGGAGGACGCCCGCCTGACGGCGCTGTTCCTGTGGACGCTGCAAAGCACCGAGACGGCAGCCGCCGAAGATGAGCAAGACGATGATGACGCAACGGACGAAGACGCCGTGCGCAAGACCGCCGCCAAGGGCTTCAGCCTGCCCTTTGACGTGGTGCGCCGCTTCTCCCAGCCCATGGGCATCGACTTGGCGACTTGGACCGGCCGCATCGTCGCCCAGGCCAAGGGCGCGGTGCGGCTGCTGCCCGTGGCGGAACGCGCCAAGGCGCTGTTCGGCGAGGAGGGCGCCGCCTCCGCCGCCGACTGGATCGAGAGCGACGCCAACCCGAACCGCCAGCTTTCGCTGTTCCCCGAGGGCCAGCGCAGCCTCGCCCCAAGGCGCCCGCGCCGCAAGTCCATCTTAAGCGAGGACGCCGAACTGCAAACGCTGAACGCCACCACCCTGGACCGCCTGCACGCCGCCATGCTGCTGCAAGCCAGCGGCCACGCCAGCGCCCTGCGCACACTCATCGCCGCCGAGCAGGAGCGCGGCCCGGCCTTCCTGCGCCTAGCCAACGCCCTCACCGCCCTGTACCCTCGCGGCAGCCAAGAGAAACGCCTGCTAGACGCCATGCTGCTGGCGGTGCCGAAGTGAGCTGGTCGCGTGACGCGAGATGGCCGGCCACTTGGCAGGCAGATTTCGCTCTTCTACACGCTCTTGCAATGCGGGTGGATGTCGAATACGGTTTGCAGCCTGACCGGGCCGTCGCCGGAATCACTGGTGCCAGAAGAACGGAACAAAGTAGCGTAACCATGCACGACTACTCAACCATACCCGTCAGACTTGCCACCGCGCTGCTGCTCAAGCACGGGGAGATTTCCTTTGGTGAAATTAGGGCTCTGCCGTGGGTAGAGAATGAACAGGCCGTGTTGGCGATAGCAGACCTGCTAGCTCACAATTTCAGGGTTAAGCGACTGGGCCGTTGGGAGAGCGGTGCCCCATCTACGCGCTTTGAGGATGTGATTTGCTTGATCGGGCCGGATCAGACAGCGGCCTAGTTGCCAGACGGAGCCGCTGGCGAGCCAAGGCTGACTCGGACCCAGGCTTTGCCAGCACGGAAGCGGATATTATTCACTCAAAGGGGGTATTCTGATGGCGACGAAACCGACTGGGCCCGCTTTGCACAAGGATGTCCTAAAGCGGCAGCCGATGATTGATTGGCGGGTTGTGGATGCGTACGAAAGGCTTGAGCGGAAGCTTTTGAAGCTTGGCGTCGTAGTTAAGCCTAGCTACAGCTTGGAACCGCCGTTGGGGACGAACGAGACGAGAGCGCGCAACCGGTACGGCGGAGGCTAGCCGCGGCCCCACCTTGCGCCTCGCCAATGCCCTCACCGCCTTTTGCACTCGCGGCAGCCAAGAGAAACGCCTACTAGACGCCCTGTGCTGATGGTGCCTAAATGAGCGAAGGGAAAGACAACACGGTGCTTGAACGCATCGAGTCGCTTCACATCAAGGGGTTCCGCTCCCTTGCGGATGTGAAGCTGGACGACATCCCGAACCCCATGGTGCTTTTGGGGGCGAATGGCGCGGGGAAGTCCAACGTTATGTGTTTCCTTGGGCTACTGAGGGCCATGCATGATCTTCGAACCGACGACTTCATCCTTCAAGAGGGTGGCGCTAACGACCAGTTGTATGGGGGCAGCAAGCAAACCCCACAAATCGACGCCACTGTGTCCGTGTGGACGCGATTTGCCCGCAGCGAGGTTCTGTTTGCTTTGAAGTACACGAGCGAGGATCGATTTACCGTTGTCAATGAGGAGATTAAACACCACGAGAACCGGACGGACGCCCCACGCGCCCCGCATGTAGCCGAGTCCGGCGCCCCCTACCACCTCGACCGTGCAATGGAGTCCAGCTTTTTTTCTGCAGCGAGATCTGCCGCCGACTCGCGGGTGAAGGAAGCAGCCAACGTAATCGGCGACTGTTGGCGCTACCAGTTCCACGACACGTCGCGCGATGCACCAATCAAGAAGCGGTGGGATGTGGAGGACAATCACCGCCTCCTCGAACACGGCGGCAACCTCGCTCCTGTCCTATTGCGTCTTAGAACGCATCACCCCAACAAGTACGATCTGATTTGCCGTCACATTTGCCGAGTGCTGCCGGGGTTCAACGACTTCCAGCTTAAGGAAGACTACGGCAAGACGATCCTCAGATGGCGCGGCAGGAGCACAGGCCAGACGTTTGGAGCACACCTCACTTCCGACGGATCGCTGAGGTGTTTCTGCTTGCTGACATTGCTGAATCTGCCCGATGAAATGCTGCCCCGCATCGTTCTCTTGGACGAACCGGAGTTGGGGTTGCATCCCTTCGCAATCTCGGTGATCTCAGGAATGATCAAGTCCTTGTCGCACCGGCGACAAGTCATCGTGGCTACCCAATCACCACACTTCGTGGATGCCTTTGGGCTTGAAAACGTTTTTGTGCTCGAAGTGCGCGATGGACGAACGGAAACAAAGCGGTTCAACGAGAAGGACTTCAGCGAATGGCTGGATGACCACTCCACTGGCCAGCTTTGGTGGAGCCACTTGCTTGGTGGCTACCCTTGATCCGCTTGGCCATTGTCGCGGAGGGGCAGACGGAGGCGGAGTTCACCAAGGGCGTCCTAGCCGATCATCTCGGGCGACTGAAGGTCAAGCCAACGCCTGTCGTGATGGGCGGCAACGTGAGCGTTGAGCGTGTCGCACGGTACATGGCCGACCTATATCGATCTCACAACGCGGTCACGTCGTTAGTGGACTTCTACGGCTTCAAGCAAAGAGGAAGCGCTAGCGCGGATGAGCTGGAGACGAAGATCCGCGACCAAGTGCGCAAGAACATCCGCCGGGGCTGGGACGAGCGCAAAGTGCTCCCCTACGTTCAACGGCACGAATTCGAAGCACTACTGTTTGCCGACGTCGATGCGTTCTCGTCTATAGATGTCGGCGCAGAGGGTGTAGGCAGGCTTAGGGGAGTTCGATCCCAGTTCGATACGCCCGAGGACATCAACGACGACCGCGACACCGCGCCGAGCAAGCGCATCTCCCAACTTGTGCCGTACGACAAGGCGGCCGATGGCCCCGTCGTCGCCGCCAAAATCGGGCTAGAGAAGATGCGCTTGGCCTGCCCGCGGTTCCGAGCATGGCTGGTCCGCTTGGAGGCGTTGGGCAGGTGAAGAGGCAGATTGCCCCCGTGCGGTAGAATCCCGCCAAAGTTCTGAACGGAGACGCTTCCATCGACCCTTGGTACAAAGTCGTCACCCTGCGCAAGGAGGTGCGCGAGGGCCGCTCCTTCAGCCCGGACGAGTTCGCCATCGCCTTGGAGCAGGTGGTGGCCGGCACCGCGCCCGAAGACTACCGGAACCCGGCCGAGTTCTTCGCCCGCACCTGCTTCACGCGGGCGCTCAATGAACATGCCGGCATGGTGCTGCGGCGGCTGGCGGGACGAACGGAGAACACCGCCCCCGTGCTCACCCTCATCACCCAGTTCGGCGGCGGCAAGACGCATGCGCTCGCGTCCCTGTACCACATCGCCAAGGCCGGCGCCGATGCCGCCAAGCTGCCCGGCGTTGCGGATTTGCTTCGTCAAGCGGGCGTCGCGCATGCACCCAAGGCTCGCGCCGGCGTGTTCGTCGGCAACGCCTGGGACCCCGCCGCAGGGCGCGAGAATCCTTGGATCGACCTAGCCCGGCAACTGGCTGGCGAGAAGGGAGTTGCCGCCCTAGGCGCCGCCGCCAAGACCGCGCCGCCGGGCACGGAATCCCTCGCCAAACTGTTCGCCGCCGCGGGAGCGCCGGTGCTGCTGCTGTTCGACGAGGTGCTGAACTTCGTCAACCGTCATCGCAACCTGGCGGAGAGTTTCCACGCCTTCATTCAGAACCTCACGGTGGCGGTCACCGGAACCTCCCATGCCGCCGCGGTCATCAGCCTGCCGCGCAGCCAAGTGGAGATGACGGACTGGGACCAGCAATGGCAGGAGAAGATCACCAAGGTGGTGCGCCGCGTCGCCCAAGACCTCATCGCCAACGACGAATCGGAGATCAGCGAAGTGGTGCGCCGCCGGCTGTTCGAGGATCTGGGCAAGGAGCGCGTGCGCAGGAAAGTCTCCAAAACCTACGCCGACTGGTGCTTCGAGCGCACCGCCCGCCTGCCGCCGGAGTGGCTGGCGGTGGATTCGGCCAGCACCGAAGCCAAGGCCCGGGAGTTTCTGCGCACCCGGTTCGATGCCTGCTATCCCTTCCATCCGGCCACCCTTTCCGTGTTTCAGCGCAAGTGGCGGGCGCTGCCGCAATTCCAGCAAACCCGCGCAGCCCTGGCCATGCTGGCCCAGTGGATTTCCTGGGCCGCCCGGGAACACTTTCAGCAGGCGCGGACGGAGCCGCTCATCACGCTTGGTTCCGCGCCGCTGCACGTGCCGGAGTTTCGCGCCGTGGTTCTAGGGCAATTGGCGGAAACGCGGCTGGACACAGCCATCGAAGCGGACATCGCCGGGCCGATGGCGCATTCCCAATCCCTGGATGCGGACGCCGCCGGCGCCTTGCGGGACATTCATCGGCGGGTCGGCGCCGCCATCCTGTTCGAGTCCTCCGGCGGGCAGGTCGATAAGGTGGCCCACTTGCCGGAGCTGCGCTTCGCCTTGGGCGAACCGGAGCTGGACACCACCACCATCGACAACGCCGCCGCCGCGCTGGAGGGGGCCGGGTTCTTCATTCGCAAGGTCGGCACGGACGGCTTCCGCATCCACCATCAGGCCACGCTGAAGAAGGTGGTGAGCGACCGTCGCGCCTCCCTGGACGAGGAAACGGAGGTCAAGCCGGCGGTCCGCCAACTGGTGCAGGAAGGATTCAAGGCGGGGGCCGATGCGCCAATCGTCTTTTTCCCAAGCGACAGCGCCGCAGTGGCGGACTCCCCGCGCCTTGCGTTGGTGGTGCTGGACCCGGACAGCGAATGGACGGATGGCGGCCTGCTGGAGCGCCTCGGCGATTGGACGAAGCGCCGGGGCAACTCGCCGCGGCTGTACCCCGGTTCGCTGGTGTGGTGCGCCCGCAAGCCGGGCAAGGAATTGCGTCGCAAGGCGGAGCTTTGGCTGGCTTGGCGGCGGGTTGCAAAGGAATTGGCGGACGGCGTGCTGGGCGCGGAATGCAGCCGCTCGGACCGCGCCAAGGTGCAGGGGCAATTGCAGGCGGCGCAGGACGCGGCTGGGGAGGAAGTCTGGGCCAGCTACCGCTTCATCGCGCTAAGCGACCGTCAAGAGCGGCACGGCCTCAAGGTCATCGACTTAGGCGCCGGCCATTCGAGCGGCAGCGAAACCCTGGCCGGGCGGGTGATCGGCGCGTTGAAGGCGGAAGCGCTGCTGAACGAAAGCCTGGGCGCCGGCTACCTGGAGCGGCACTGGCCGCCGGCGTTCAAGGACAGCGGCGCTTGGCCGCTGACCAGCCTGCGCCGGAGTTTTCTGGATGGTTCGCTCACGCGGCTCAGCGACCCGGACGCCATTTTGCGGCGGCAAATCGTCGAGTTCGTGGGCCGCGGCGATTTCGGCCTGGCGTCCGGCGCCGCGCCAAACGGGGGCTTCGAGCGTCTCTGGCACGGGGAACCTCTCCAACCGGAGGAAGTGGCGTTCGAGAAGGACGTGTTCCTGCTGGCCAAGGCCCAAGCGCAACGGCTGAAATCGCCGCCGAAACAGACGCCTCCCACCCAGCCCGAACCGCCGCATCCGGCGCCGCAACCGGATGCGCCGCCACCCCCGGAAACGTCCGCCGAACCAAGCGCCGGCAAGGGGAAAGCAACGCTCCGCCTAGCCGGAAGCATCCCGCCCGAAGTCTGGAACCGCCTTGGAACCAAGGTGCTGCCGAAGCTGCGCCAAGGGCAGGGCTTGCAAATCGGCTTCGACTTCTCGGTCCGCGTGGATGCCGATCTCGCCCCGAACCTGGCGGCGGAGCTTGAACAGGCGTTGGCGGACCTCGACATTGGGCGCACCGTTAAAATCGAGCAGCGCCAAGAAGACTGAAAAGGAGCGCCGTCCCCCATCGCGGGCGGGATTTGTCGGCAAGCGTTGGTCAACGGGAGGATGGTCATGGAGCCTTATCTTTGGCTGCAATACGGGCATGTTCTGGCCTTTGTTTACTGGCTGGGGGGTGATTTGGGCACATACGCCGCCAGCGGACAGGTGGTGCGGCGGGACCTCGGCGTGGAAGCGCGGCAAACCGCCCTGAAGATCATGCTGGTTTGCGACCAAGGGCCTAAGCTGGCCATGCCGGCCGCCTTCGTGCTGGGGTATCAGATGGCGGTGTCCCTAGGCTGGTTGGTGGCGCCTAGCTGGTTTTCCTGGACGGTCTGGGCGTTGTGCCTGCTGTGGTTCGCCGATGTGATCATCCTGCATCACTGGCAGGGCAAGCCTTTCGCAGCCAAGCTGGCGGTGGTGGACTTCCGCTTCCGCTTGGCGGTGATCCTGCTGCTGGTGCTGGCGGCGGGCTTCGGCTTGGCCGGCGCCGATTACCTAGTGGCGGAGCGGGTGGCTTGGAAGACGCTGGTGTTTGCGGCTTTGATGGCCTGCGGGGTGATGATCCGCCACCACTTAAAACCTTTTGCGCCGGCCTTCGCCGCTTTGGTTGCGGAAGGGCCGAGCGACAGGCAAAACGACGTTCTGGAGCAGTCCCTAGGCCGCTGCCGCCCGTACGTTTGGGCCATCTGGGCGGGGCTGCTGGTGAATGCGGCCATCGGTGTGCGCCTGTTGTGACGCTGGCTTGACGGCCTGTGTACCTCCAAGGCCGCCGTCGCCTGCCAAGACCGCCTGCATGAGCAAGCTGGCTAGTGCTCCGCCAACAGGGAGCCGAAGCCGTTGATGCGGTCGGGGAGGCCGTTGTTGCGCAGGGCGTGCCAGAAGGTGATGGCGTTGATGGCCAGCACCGGCTTGCCCAGCTCCTGCTCCAATTGGGCGGCCAACTCCAGGAAGTAGAGGTTGGTGCCGGCCTGCAGGATGAGATCCACGTCGTCGCCATCCACTTCCCGCACCAGTTGGCGGGTCTTGCCGAAGGGCTCCCAAGCGATTTCCACCGGCCCCGGCGAGCAATGCCCCTTGATGCGCACCACCTCGTAGCCGATGTCGCCCATGAACTTCTTAACCATCCGGTCGCCCACCGGCATGTAGGGGGTGACGACGCCGATGCGCCGAGCGCCCGGATAGCAGGCCAGCGCGTCCTGCACCGCCTGGGCGCCGAAGGTGATGCCGCAGCCGGCCGCCTCCTTGGCGATGTCGTTGTACTTCCTGAACTCCCGGTCGGAGCGCTCCTTGCCGTCCCAGAAGGTCTCCGCCGAGTAACCGAAGATCACATGGTCCGGCTTGCAAGTCAGGGCGTCCCGCAGGCCCTGCTCGGTGGCTTCGCCGATGGCGTGGACCATGTGTACGAAGTCCTCCTCGCTCTCCACCTTGAAGGGCGGGATGAGGGTGCCGCGGGTGGCCAGGGCCACGCCCTGGGGCTTCATCAGATGGTATTCCGTCTCCACCACGGTGTTGGTGCTGGGCACCAGCACGGCGAACTTCTTACGGTAGCCGTAATAGTCCCCGCCGTAGGCGTAGGCTTTGCCCATGCTGGCTTCCTCCTCCATGCTCAATTCCCTTCGAGAATGCGGCCTGCGTCAAATGAACTGCGGCCCCAAAATCTCCTCCCCCGGCGTCCAGCGCAGCACCCCGTGGGTGGTGTGCCTGCGCTTTTGGGAATGGAAGTAGTTCCAGTTCACCACTAGGGTGCAGTCCCGGTCGATCAGGGTGTCCCTGGTCTCCAAGCGCATGGCTTGGCCGCGGTGGTGCAGGGTGCTGTACAGGTAGCGCCCGTAGGCGATGCCGTTGCCGAACAGGTCCGGCCCGTGGTACTGGTGGTGGTTGTGGTCCCGGGTGCGCTCGTAGGCGTAGGCGCCGTCGATGACGCCCTTGGTCTCGATGCGCACCTCAGCGCGGGTCAGGTTGATGGGCTTGTAGTGGATGCGCACTAGGTTGGCGCCGACGCGCTGCTGGCGTTCGTCGTACACCTCCAGTTCGCCCCGCCACTGCCCCTGGTGCTTGGGCGGCAGCACGAAGGGGCGCTTGCCCTCCGCCTTCTCCCGTTCGAGCCAGTCCGTCACCCTTTGCTTGGTGGCCGCCTCCTCGTCCTGGGTGACGATGTAGAGGCCGTTGAAGACGCCGACCAAGGTGGGGCCTTCATACAGCAGGGAGGAATAGACCTGCATCTCCAACTCCGGCACCACATGGTTGACCGTGTGCAGCTGGGTGTTCCAGGCGGGGGAGTAGTACTCCGAATTCACCAAGGTGCCGTAGGGGCTGCCGGAGCCGAAGAAGTCCGGGCCGGTGTAGATGCGGTCTTGGTCGGAGTCGATCACGCCGAAGTCGAAGCGCCCGATCTCGAAGCGGTTGCGCAGGGGGCCGGCGGCGTGGAAGTCCGTCTCCATCCAGTAGCGGGTCTTGCCGCCCAAGTGCTCGCTGGCGCGGGACACGTTGTTGAAGCCCACCCAAGTGCCGTCCGCCTCGAACACCGAGGGGGCGCCGTGCCATTGGCCGGTGATCAGTTTCTGCCAGTTGCTGGGTTGGTCCTTGGACATCTCGCACCACCTTATCAATCAAAGGAAATCACTTGTGTTCGGCCACCGCCGTCAAGGGATGGTCCGGACTGCACAGCCGCTTAAGCGCCGCCGTTGCGTCCGCATCGCCGCGGCAGGCGTGGCGGCAGAAGTGGACGATGGCCTTGCCCAAGTGCTTGCGCACCTTCTTGCCGCGGCCCTTCGCCTTGCGGTCCAAATAGGGGCGCCCGGTGGACTTGTCCTGCGGCCAGACGAAGGAGAAATGGTTGGCGCCTTCCACGATCAGCAGCTGCCGCCCGCCGCCGCTTCCCGGCACCCCTTCCCGGAAGCTGCGCTCTATGGGGCTGCTGGCGCTTGCGTGCTCGCCGCTCCGGTAGCGGTGGCTGCTGGCGGCGATGACGCCGTCCCGGCTGCCGCCCAGCATCAGCAGCGGCAAATTGTCGGCGATGGGCATGAAGCTGCCCTCCTCCCAACCTAGCTGCAGGTTGCCGGCGGTGTGGGCGGCGTAGGCGAAGGCGCCGCATACGCTTGGAAACCACTCCTGGTTGGCGTTCAGCAGGGCCATGGAGCCGCCGGCCGAATGCCCGCCCAAGACGATGCGCTGCAAATCCAGATGCCCCGCCAGCAGACCCTCCTGCTGGACGCGCTGCAACTCCTCCATGATGGCCGGCAGCGCCGGGCAGGACGGGCCTTGGCCGTAGCCTTGGCGGGTCAGCCGGTCGATTTGCACACCGGGGCTGACGCTTACGCGCTCGGCGATCTCCACCGTCACCCAGCTGTAGGTCAGCGCGGCGAAGCCGGCCTTCGCCAGACGCCGAGCAAGCCAGCTGTAGGATTCGTGGGAAATGTTGACGCCCGGCATGATGATGACCACGGGCAGGGGGGAGCGGTCAGGGTCCGGCGGAACGAAGCCGGTGTCCCGCTCCTCGAAGCTGTCCCCGTAGCGGCACGGGTAGTGGATCTTCAGCGTCAGGTTGTCGTAGGGCGCGGCCCGGCCGGCCACCTTGGCGGCGCGGTAAACGGCCCGAACCTTGGCAGCCTTCACAACCGCCTAACGCCCCTGTGGCGCAGTGCGCAAAGCCATGGAACCGCCCCCCAGCCAATGGGACGTCCAAGCGCCGGCGGCTTGGGCTCCCCTAATCCCCACTTAAGGAATCGTTGCAGCGCGTTGCAAGATGCACCGCGCAAGGTTTTTCCGGCGATTGCAGTAACCAAAAGTGACTCTCCAAGTAACCTTGAAACGCCGAAAAGCGCTACAGGGCGCATTCCAGCAGGGTTTGAGCGCGTTCGCCCCGTCCGCCTGCGGGCCGGAGGTCCGCGTTCCCAGGGGCCGCCGGCGACGGACCGGGCGATTCTTATCCGGGGATTGGGGCTTGGACTAATCATCAATGTGAGGCGACATGCCGGCTACGCCGGCCGGGGCAGAACCCGGTCCCCGCCCCACAGGGCCTTGACCAGCTTGGCGGTCAGGTCCGGCCCGTACATGCGCTGCACCAAAGCGTTCATGGGGTCCAGTTCGGCGACGCTGCGGCGGATGAACTCGTCCCTCTCCGCTTGGGCGGTGCGCCGCGACCCGGTCAGGATGGCGGACTTATCGACGTTCGCCAGCCATTGGTCCACCAGCTTGGCGGAGGTGTCCCGGATGGTCTGCATGTTGGCGGCGTTGTCTTCGGCGGTGAAGCACAGGCTGGCCTGGGTCTGCGCCACGCGCATGTACAGGTTTTGGCTGATGAAGGGCGTCAGCCCTGGGTCCTTGTGCAGGCGCAGGTGCTCCTCGTTCAGCTCCTCGTAGTATTTGTCCGCGTACTCTGGATGGGTGGTCAACTCCACCCGCGGCAGGAAGTCCATGTACCAGAAGATGTCCGGCGCGGTGCCGAAGGCGAGGCCCAAGTTGGGCGCGTCGTACTTGGCGGCGAGGCTGACGGTCAGGTGCATGTTGCTGAAGCTGGCCTTGGGGTTGCCCACCCAAGAGAACACCAGCCAGTCGATGTCCGGGCCGGTGAAGGTGCGCAGGTTGCCCCCGGCGCCGCTGCCGTCAATGGCCTCGTAGGGCTGAAGGTCCTCGGTGGAGGCGTCCGGCTGCAGTTCGAAGCGGGCGGCCACCTTGTCGAACAGCCCGCCAAGAATCTCCCAAAGGGCGTTGAACGCGCCCCGGGTGTCGATGGCTGGGCGGGCCTTGATGGTGTCCATGAGGGACTGATTGGATCTGGCCACAGCGCTTGCTCTCCGTTTGTCTTAATGATATATGTTTATAGGAAATCCGCGGGGGATGCAAGAATCATGCTGATCAACCTTTGGTACGTCGCGGAGTGGTCCAAGGCCGTGCAGGACAAGCCCGTGCAGGTGCGGATGCTGGGCCAGAACTTCGTGCTGTTTCGGGACTCCGGCGGCAAGGTCCACTGCCTAAGCGACGTCTGCCTGCACCGAGGCGGCGCCCTGTCCGGCGGCTGGACCAAGGGCGACTGCGTGGCCTGCCCCTACCACGGCTGGCGCTACGACGGCGAGGGCCAAGTGCGCTTGGTGCCCTCCGAAGGGGAGGCGTTCAAGCCCCCGCGACGCGCCCGCATAGACGCCTACCCCACCTGCGAACGCTACGGAATGATCTGGGTGTTTCTGGGGGATGCGCCGGAGGAGGAGCGCTTTCCGCTGCCGGAGTTTCCCGAATACGACGACCCGGACTGGAAGCGCCTCACGGACAACTGGCATTGGCGGGCGGAGGCCGCCAGGGTGGTGGAGAACGGCATCGACATCGCCCACGCCTCCTTCGTCCACCCGGCCTTCGGCATGGAGGCCACCGCCCAGGAGAACCACATCGTCTCCATTGAGAAGACCGAATGCTGGGGCCGCTCCGAGAACATTCAGTACCCGCCCCAGTTCAAGGGCAACTGGCTGCGCCGCCGCATGAGGAAGGACCGACAGCCCACCGTCACCAAGCCCGCCTGGCACCTCAACGGCCTAGTGGCGTACATCCGCATCGACATCAACCCGAAGATGTCCATCATCATGTTCGACTGCAACACCCCGGTGGACGAGGGCCGCACCCGCACCTTCGCCACCCAAATGCGCAACTTCTTCAAGGCGGACTTCTTCGACAAGGGCTCCCGCAAGCGCTTGCTGAAGATCTTCGCCGAAGACACCGCCATCATTGAGCGGGCCGCCCCCAACTACCTGCCGGAAGACCTGACCCACGAGCTTTCCGTGAAGGACGACAAGTTCATGAGCAGCTTCCGCAGTGCCCGCCGCCGGCTGATCGAGGAGAAGGGCTGGCAGATCGACATGGACGCCGTAGCCCAGCATCGTGGACGCAAGGTGCTGGCCATTCCTTCCCCGCAACGCCGCCTGCACCCGGACATCGACTGGGTGATGGACAGGGTGCCCTTAGTGCCGCCCGTAGCCGCCAGCGCCAGCCGCGCGGCGGCTGAGGAGGCCGCTTGACCCAAGCGGCTTGCT
Source organism: Candidatus Azophilus sp. (assembly GCA_965200465.1). Lineage (GTDB taxonomy): Bacteria > Pseudomonadota > Gammaproteobacteria > Pseudomonadales > Azotimanducaceae > Azophilus. Next base: position 2,957,197 of record OZ241358.1, read on the forward strand.
CCTTGGGCAATCGGAGAAGCCCACATTCAACGCATTGCAGGCAAAAGCGCTTTTATGCATGCGGAAAGCGGCTTCGTGATTCACCGGAACGGCGCAGCCAAGCCCGAAGGTTTGCCGGTGCCACTCAAGCCGCCGACCTATCTCCAGCCGTGCTTGCGGCTGGCAAGGCGAAGCGGGCATCTTCTGTTGGCGCTCCATTCTCGGTTGGCCTGATTTAGGAAGTCGAACATGAAAGCAGTGGTCATCACCGGCAGCACCCGCGGCATCGGCCGCGGCTTGGCGGAGAGCTTTCTGGCCCGGGGCTGCAAAGTGGTTGTGAACGGACGCCGCCAAGAGGCGGTGGAGCAAGCCGTTGGCGAATTGGCTGCTAGGGCGCAGGCGGAGCGAGTGGCGGGCTGCGCCGGCGACGTCAGCCGCCACGAGGATCTGCAGGCCCTGTGGCGCTGCGCCGCCGACGCCTTCGGGCGGGTGGACGTCTGGATCAACAACGCCGGCATCAGCATCCACCGAGCGCCGCTTTGGGAGCAGCCGGCGGCGGACTTGGAGGCCATCGTCAACACCAACCTCACCGGCCTGCTGCTGGCCAACAAGGTGGCCTTGGCCGGCATGAAGGAACAGGGCGGCGGCCAAATCTGGAACATGGAGGGCTTCGGCAGCAACGGCATGGCGCAGCCCGGCTTGGCCGCCTACGGCGCCACCAAGCGGGCCGTGGATTACCTCAACAAGGCGCTGCGCAAGGACGCCGCCGGCACCGGCGTGCAAATCTGCGCACTCAGCCCCGGCATCGTGGTCACCGACCTGTTGGTCGGCGATTACGACTTGGAGTCCGAGCAGTGGCGGAAAGCCAAGCGCACGTTCAACATTCTGGGCGACGCGGTGGAGACCGTGGCGCCCTACTTGGCGGAAGGCGTCCTCAAGGCGAACCGGGACGGCGCCAGGGTCGCATGGCTGACCATCGGCAAGGCCATGCGCCGTTTCCTGGCCGCACCCTTCAGGAAGCGCGAGCTGTTTGCGCAGCTAAGTGATTGACAGACAAATCACCAAACCGCTTCCCCGTGCGGAAGCGCCTTTCCCTCCAAGAGCTGCAGGTCATTTCTTTGCGAGAAGAGGGCTTTCGGCGCTGCCCATGCTCATGCTGCGGCGTCTAGATTGGCCCGGTTCTGGAAACTGCTGAACAGGTAGGCGCAACATGGACAACTATCAAGTCGGCCAGCGCGCCCGCATCGGCGTGTTGATTCCCTCCACCAACACCGGCGTGGAGTACGACCTGCAGAAGTTCGCCTTGGACGGCGTGACTTGGCATCCCTCCCGCTTCTGGATTGAGCTGCGCAACTGGGCGGACGAGAACGACAAAACCGGCGAGGGGCTGGACAGCGTGTTCGAGCGCTTCCTGGAGTTGATGCGCGGCGAACTGCCGGGCGCCATCGACCGGGCGCTGAGCGCCAAGATCACGCACCTGATGCTGGGCATGTCGGCGGAGACCTTCTGGGGCGGCATCGACGGCAACGCCGCCTTCGAGCAAGGCATACAGGAGCAAATCGGCGCCTTGGGCCTAAGCACCGGCGCCGGCGCCACCAGGGACGCGCTGCAAGCCTTCGGCACCAAGACCATCTCCGTCATCACCCCCTACCCGCCGGTGGGGGACGCCAACGTGCGCCGCTTCTTCGGCGAGATCGGCTTTGCGGTCAAGCAGGTCGCCGGCCTGTCCTGCCCCTCCGCCACCGCCATCGCCGAAACCGGCATCCGCCAAGTGATGGACGCCGTCCGGCAGGTCGATGGCGACGATGTGGACGCCATAGTCCAATGCGGCACCAACCTCTCCACGGTGGACATCTTCCCCACCTTGGAGCTCTGGCTGCAAAAACCCATGCTGCCCATCAACATCGCCACCATCTGGCGCAGCCTGCGCAACTGCGGCGTAAACGACCGCATCACCGGCAAGGGGCGGCTGCTGGAGGAGTTCTGACCTCACAGCGCCTTCAGCAAGGCGTCCGCATGCCGGACCAGACCGCGGACGCCGCCAGCGACGAGGCCTAAGGCGGCCAGCCCTCCCAGGTACTTGGCGGCCCAGCCGTGGGCCTCGGCGAAGCTGCGCCCCGCCCGCTCGTTGGCCCGCTCCAGCCGCCGCGAGGCCGTCTCGTAGCGGCGGGCACCTCCCGCTGCGGCAGGCGCAGCTCGCCGGCGGCCTTACCGCGCCCCCGTGATCTCCAGGCGGACGCCGAACTTGATGTCGTCGGCAGGCATTGCTGGACTGTCCCCATGGACCTGATCCTCAGCATCGTCGTCGTCCTGATCGCCTTCCCGATCTGGTACGTCGCCTTCATGCTCGGCGACCGGGACGAGTAGCGTCCAGCACCTCGGACTCCATGACCCGCAGGCCGTCGAACACGGAGGTCCACCCCGGCGTCCTCGGCCAGCTCGCCCTCATTCAAGTCCAGCAGTTGGTTCGCTTGCTCAATGAATTGGCGCAGCCCATCGGTAGATGCCGACAGCGGACCTAACGTAGCCAGCGATGCGTCCGTGCGCAACCGAGGCGGATTGGCCCATCCGATCGATTGCAGTCTTTACGGTGCCCAGCCGCACCCCTAGCTGGATGTCGCCCGGCAGGCCACTATGCCCAAATGGACGGCTGCAAGGCAGGCGGCAAGCGCCCGCTAGGGGACATCATCCGGCTTTTGGGCACGGCGACGGCGATATGGTCGGTAATCATGGGCGGCTAAGGAGGTGATGTGGTGGGTCGTTACGTCGACGCCGCCCCAAATCCTGATTTCGGCGGTCGTCGTGTTGATCGTCGGTGCCGCTGGCGGCTTCGTCTTGAGCGACATCAAGGCATTGGGCGATTGGCTGCACGTCCCCTGACCTCCGATGCCCGCCTGCGAGCCCGTCCACCCACCTCCTTGTCGGCGATCCTGACCTAGCCGACGAACCCCTTGCCGTCGGCGTCCAGCCGCACCCCCAGCCTGATGTCACCGGCCATGCTAGACTGCCGCCATGGGAGGACGGACGCAGGGACGGGAGCGCGACCGCTGGATGGCGGCGGAACTGGCGGCCGTGGCCGCCGCATGGGCCGTGGCCGTCGTCGTGCTCGTCGCGGGGTTCCGCTGGTGGACGTCCTTGGACGTCTGGATCCAACTCCTGGCCGGGCTGGCCGGCTGCGCCTTCGTCGCGGCCAAGATTGCCGCGGGCCTCCTCGCCGCCCTGCTCGACCTCATTCGCCATCCATGAGCCGCAGGGCCTCGCGCTCCATCAGCGCGAGCGCCTCGGAGACCTCCCGCCACTCGATCCCCAGGCCCTGCGCGGCCGCCCCGACCAAGCCGAGGTGCGCACCCACTACCTGAAGGTCTGGGGCGACGGCGGATCGTTCAGCGTCGGCGTGGAGGGCCGGGCCGGCGAGGTCCGCCCCCGCCGCGAGGTCCGCTGGCGCACCGCATCCGGGGAGGCGCGCCGGTTCCGGCCCGACCTCGGATGGGGGCGCAACCCCGGCGCCCACGCCGCGCCGGCGTTCAATCCCCGCATGGTCCGGGCCGTGGCGGGGCAGCCCGACTGGAGGTCCCTCGGCATGGCGCCGCTGCGCCCGCCGCCGGGCCGCCCGGCCCCCGAGCCGCTGCCGGCGGCCCCGACCAGGGCGGCGGCGCGGGATGCGGTGGCCGAGGCGCTGGGGCTGTCGGACGACGTCCGGTGGCGGCGCATCGACACCCCGGCCGGCCCGGTGGCGCTGCGCCGCGACATGATCCCCCACGTCGTCGCCAAGCGCGGCGCCCCGCGGGAGCGGCGCGCCGACCGGATCCTGCCCGCCCTGACGGAGCCGGACGAGGTCTGGATGACCTACATGGACAACGGCCAGATCCGCATGCGCTACCTGCGGGCCGAGCCGGGCGACGCCGGCGGACTGGCCGTGGCGGAGGACACCCGGGAGGGGCTGGTGTGGTGGAACTACATCCCCGTCGGGGAGGGCCTGGACTCGGAGCGGGTGGGCTGGCTGGTCCACGCGGCGGATCGGGGAGGGGCGGGATGAGCGGGGCGCCGCATCTCCTTGGCGCCCTGCGGGCGGCGGGAGTGACGTTCAGACCGGCCGCGCGGCGCCCCGCTCGGGGCGCATCATAGCACGGGTGGGCGGGGCGTGAGGGCCGAGATCCGCGTCAAGGACCGGGACGTCCGGGACGCCCTGCGCCGCCTGGCCGCCCTGGGCGGGGACCTGTCGCCGGCCATGCGGGCGGTCGCCGGGGCGCTGGAGGCCGGCGTCGAGGACGCCCTCCAGGGCGAGCGCTCCCCGGACGGCTCGCCCTGGGCGCCCCTGTCCCCCGTCACCCAGGCCCGCCGGGCGGCGCGGCGCAAGTGGCCCGGACGCATCCTGCAGGACTCCGGCGACCTGGCCGGCTCGATCCACAGCCGCCACGGCCCATCCCACGCCGTCGCCGGCACCAACCTGGTCTATGCGGCCGTCCACCAGTTCGGCGCCGCGAAGGGGCGGCACGGGCGCTCAGCGGCCTGACCGTGGCGGAGGACACCCGGGAGGGGATGGTGTAGCGGAACTTCATCCCCATGAAGCGAATGAAGTATCTGGACTCGCAGCGGGTGGGCTGGCTGGTCCACGCGGCGGGTCGCGGCGGGCGTGGATAAGCAGCGTCGCGGCGTCCAGCCAAGGACGGTGGATGGCGTGCAGCGCCGCGGCGATGACCTCGGAATCCGCCGCCGTCTTGACCGCGGCATAACTGCGCAGCGCCGCATCATCCACTTGCCAAGCGCCGTTGACGTACAGCTTCGCCATTGCCTCGGGAGATGCGCCGCCGAGTTCGTTGGCCGTCCGCTCCGCCAACTCCGCCAAGGGTGCCAGCGCTTGGGCCAAAGGCGCTTGGCCGAGGGCGGCCCACGCCCAACCCCGTCTTTCGCCGTGCTCCTTTTCGAGTTCCAAGGCTTGCTTGCGGGCCGCGGCCGGCGCTTGATCTCCCAGTTCCACCAGCGCTTTCCGCAAGACCTCTTCGTCCCGTTCGTTGTTCTGCGGCCAGGATGAAGAGTATGAGGGAAGCAACGGCATCGCCCGCCGCAAAAGCGCCGGCAGGTTTGGATGCAGCACCGGGGCTTCGGTGAACCGCCGCCAGACGGCCTCCCACGCACCGTCCCGCTCGCCAAGCCGTTCCGCCGCGACCAGTGCGCCGTCCTTTTCCGGGTCAAAGGCAAGGTCCGCCTTGCAGCGGGAGACAAAGGCCATCCACCGAGCGGCATCCCAACTGGCGCGAATTCCCTCCGGGTCGTTCAGCCAAACCAACAGGTCGCGCACCGGATCATCGGAAAACAGCCGGTCGAAATCCTCCGCCTCCAACCGCCGCCCGGCCAGCGCCCGCACCGAGGTGGCGGCCAACTCCGAAAGCGCCCGCTGCATGGATTGCCGGGTGGCGCCGTCCTGGGCCAAGTCCAAGCCAAGGCCGCCGTTGCTGGACGCCAGGAATGCCTCCAGCGTCCAATCCCGCCCGTTCTTCTGCGTCCAGCACAGGCCGCGGTATTGAAGCTCCACCAGCGGCTTCAGACGCTTGGGGCAGGTCTCCGCCGTGCCGAGCACTTGGCGGCTGACGCCGGGCAGGTAGATCACCGGGATGGCGCCAGCGGCTTCGTCGGGGCCGGCACGGTCGATCTCGTAACGCAGCCAAATCGCCGGCCCGGTGCGTTCCTCCGGCTGGAATTCGCCCAGCGTCAGCAATTGGGGCATAAGGCGGCGCAGTTGCGGAATGATGGGCCGCCAACGGGAATCGGCATCCGTCCAGAAGACGGCGGCGGGACGCTCGGCGTCGCTGGGGTTGTGGTCGGCGGCGGACTCGATGGCCAACGACAATGCATCGAGCACGGTCATGGAAGGTTCCATAGTCGCCAACCGTCTCTCTTACCTAAAATGCTTAGACTTGCGGACCCATAAGTTCCTCAACGGAATAGGTCTCGGCATCATGTTCCCGTTTGCAGGTTGCTCGCACATCGGCAAAAGTGGTCACGTCGCCGAGGTCGCTAATCAAGGTGGTTGTGCGCCCGGTTCGGAATTTGCGGAGTGCGCAGCCTTCGCGTTCAGCGTGGCGTTGACAGACAGGCTCGTCTTCAGCGAAGTGGTAGATTGCTTCGCATCCGTCTTCAAGCGGAAGCGTCAGCGTTCCGGCTAACTTGCCGTGGCTATCCCATAGGGTTATTACATAACTGTCCGATGTTTCCTCGATCTTTATGTCACTCCAAGGCTCCTTCAGGGCATGGTAGTAAGTGCTCATGATTGCTCCTCTTGTCTGACTAAAACCGATTTTTTGGGTTAGCAAAGTTGATGCTCTCTCAGGGCAAATTTCGCAGGCTTCTTCGATATGCGTTGAATCAGCTCTTCCTTTTCGGCTCGCTCAAGCCACTTGGCGGCCTGACTCCGAACAAGCCCCAACTTTGCCTCCACATCCTTGGGACTGATCCCATTGCCCGCTGGGAAGGATCGCAACTGCTTGCAGAACGTAGCATAGAGAACTTCCTTCGTGTCGATATTGGAATCAACTGCTTCGTCTAAGTGCGTCTTGGGGGAAACGACTTGACCCGATTCCGGTTTAGCGATGGGCTTGCCTGCCGGCATCCTCTTGGCGAGTTGCTCCACCTTGTTGACATACAGGGTCTGGCCATCCTGAGTTGCCAGTTGCCATGCGCTAACCGAAATAGACTTGGCGATGGGCTTGGGATGAGGCAGTGCGGCAGCCCGCGCTCGCATGCCTCCCAAGTTCAACTCACGCCTGCCGCCATTATTCGCAAGGTCGGAAAGAATCGACTGCACGGGCGGAGGAGGCGTGACGGGATTACCATCCGCCCCGTCCTGAGCATTGACCATTTTGGCAGCCATGCTGCGAAGATACTCCGCATCCTGAACTTGCAGCCAAGGCGACGGCAGCCATTCGATGCCGGCAAGACACCCCATCAGGCCACCGACCATAGCAGCAAGTGTGTCTGTGTCCGCGCCCTTCTCGAAGGCCGCTCTCAGAACTCCTTGCACCGGCTGTGCCGCATGTCGCGCCGCAAGGTACGCCGCGGCCGCCGCACTGCTGGTTCCCGCACCCTTGGTGCGCCCGAAGCACCCAAGATCCTTGAGGGTTGAGTGATCATCGGCAAGCGCACCGGCTTTCAGCCCCTTTCGCGCCACTTCGAGCAGTTCACGCATTTCGCAAGCCATCTTCTCCCAAAGCTCGCCATAACAGCCGTTTGTGGTCCCTTCCGCCGCTTGGAACCACGAACTGCCTTGCCGCTCGGATCTCGGCAAACTACTCCAATCGGGCGCTTGATCGATCAGCAAGTCCAGCAATTCGCCGAACCGCAACGTGTTGCGGTTGCGGACTAAGGACCAAGCGGCGTAGGCGTATGCTGCCGCCCCGACGAGAGCGCGGGGGTGGCCATGAGTGGCGGAGCCGTCCAGAACGACATCGTGAATAAGCGCGGCGGCGTTTCCCTCCTCGGCACAAAACAATGCATGGGGCAGCACCCGCATCGCCACGCCATTTCCACCTGCATCAAAGTATTGGCGAACACCGTTTTTCCGAGACGACCTCCACGGCGGTTGTCCTTCCGCCCAAGCTGCTGCGGCTCGCTTGGTGGCGCCTCCGCCTCCCCGCTCGTACAACATCCAAAGCGGCAGCTCCATCCGAGTGAGCGCCTTCCACCAACCCGAACCGTGGTTCGCCCTGCTGCGCGCCACCGCAAGAGTTAGCTGCGTATCGTCGCTGTAGTCCCCGGCCTGGATGACTTCCTCGAACGGGCGGAAACGGCCACCGCTGCGACGAATCCAGGCCTCGAACTCCACATGGGCAGACTTGCTTTCGGATTTGCCACACACGTTCCTAGGGAACTCTTGCGGCCAGCCCAAGGCGTCGCCGGCAGCGAGTGCCAAGAAAGCGCCTTCGGCCTTTTCTAGCGATATTGCCAATTTTTGGGGTTGGCTGGCCACGTTGGCAAGCATCGGTCTCTCCTCATTTAAACTCTGGTTCGGCTGGCTTATTGCCGGCCCGTAGCAAGCCGCTGAGCCGTTCGGGACTGTAGAATTCGGGAACGACAAATATCCGAGGCGGCTTGCGGCCTAGGATATTCAGGGCTGCGACTTCTCGCCTTGCCTGTGCTTGATCTCTAACGGCGACGCCGATTACATCCCCGTGCTCAACCACATCGGGAATCAGCACCTCCGCCTGTTCGTCGGTGGGCAGGAAGGCAGGATGATCTAGCCCACGTTCGTACCTCTGGTTGCCCACCACAGACCGCACGAATAGTGCATCGAAGGCTCCAGCTCCCTCACGCACGGATCTTCCGTAGCTTGCTGCGGCATTGCGAGGACAGAATTTGGTGCCTGTGCGCCAAAGGTAGTGGTTCTTGATGAAGACCACAACCCAGTCTCGAAATAGCGTCTCTTTCCCGCGTGCCGCTCTGAAATACCAAGCGTTCGGATATTGAATCGAGCAACACAGGTGGTTTGTGTAGCCGTCGAAGCGCTCGGAATCGGTCGGGTTGAAGACCGCCTTTTCATCGGCCTTAAGATGGCGCGACGCCAACAGTCCCCGGGGATCGGATGCGATGTGCGCTAGGTTACGAGATGGGGTGAAGTGGCACAGGCGCGTAATCCCCCGCTTCTCCGCCTTGGTCCTTATCGACTCAATGATCCTAGTCATCGCTGATACAGTTCCCGTTGCTTGGGCAATAGGGGAGTGATCTTGCCAGAGTAGGTAAGCACCAGCGCTGATTTCGCCCGCGTGATGCCAACATACAAAAGACGTGCGTTACGCACGGTTGCCTCGTCTTTCCCTAGCGACGACACGTCGTCAGGGTGAGGCCAACGCTCATTTGACAAGAACGGCAGAAATACCGTGTCAAACTCCAAACCCTTGGCTGCGTGGTAGGTTCCATAGAAGAGGCTCGGTCCGCTCGGCCATCGATCTAGGTCGCGATGGAGCCGCGTCGCGTTGGCGATGCTGTGGTGGTGCTCTTGATCTCGGGTTCTGAACAGCACGGCAGTCGTTCCCGTTTCCGCAAGGTGCTGGGCTTGGGCGAGCACAAACTGCCACTCTGCATGTTCGTCCGCAGCTCTCCTCAGCGCCGGCGGTGGCCCATCTGCATTCGGGGCTATTGGCTCCACGAGATCGGGGTCATCGGGGAAGTAGGGCATGTCCGCAAGAGCAAGCGCTAGTTGGCTGATCTGCTTGGTATTGCGGTAGTTCTCCTTGAACTGCCACACCTTGCCCGCTCGGAGCCCAGCGCTTCGCCAAGACACACGATGGCCGTAAATCTGTTGGGCAATGTCACCGAAAAACGTGAGGCTTCCGTAGCTGGGTGTAGCAGCAGCCAGAGAGCGCAGCATCTCGGGCGAGAAATCTTGGCCTTCGTCGATAACCACATGGCGGTAAAGTCGTTCGCTTGTGTCGTCGCTAAGTTCGGAGCGCACCGTGCTTGCGAGGTCGCTCCAGTCGTACTGCTTGCCGCCGAGCCTGCGCAGATCCAAATATCGCTTGTATATCTTAAACAACAGCGGCCTTTCTCTTCTCTCTACGCGAGTGGCCGTTCGACCAATGCGCTTCGCATCTACATAGTCCTTTTTCTTGCTGATGCCCTGCTGTTGGATCCACTGGAACTCTTCGTCGAAGAACTCAACCGGGCGCTCTAAAATCGCCCCTTCAAGACCATCGTTTCGTACCTGATCCAGGGCGCAGCTAATGAAAACAGTTCGATCATCGGGGCTTGCTATGCTGTTCGAAGGCAATTTGCCCCGTGAGGAGAGATAGCCTCTTGCGAACTTGTGGTAGTTCTCGACAATGATGGGCCTCTGAAGTTTGCCGGCCAAGTGCTTCATATAGGTGACGAGACACCTATTAAACGTAACCAATAGCGTCTTGCCTCCGTGGTCAGTATTCGGGTCCGACAAGTGAAGCGAGCGCAGAATCGCCAGCGTGGTTTTGCCGCTGCCGGCCGTGCCCAGCACCACCGTGTGGCCACTCGGGGGCAAGTACAGCACTTCCCGTTGTCGCCCAACCAGTCGCCCAACCAGTGTTGGCAACGATGGCGAGCTCACGCGGCACTCCGGCTAGGGCCATTTGCAGCGGTGCATCCGGCTTGCTTCTGAGCGGTTGACAGATGGTTGTCGTTAACGCGCTCCCCGGTGAACTCGCCATCTATCCAGAACCACGGGAACAGCCTTTCCTCCTTCAACGGCTCCTTCCTCCGATCCTTGCGCCAGTGAATGTTGGGTTTGGTGCGGAGGATGCCGGCGGCTTTTTTGCCGCCGAGGAGGTCGTCGGCCATGAAGGGGCGGATGTTCAGGCGGACGCCGTCGTTCAGGTCGGGTTGCCAGCCGAGGGGTTGTTCGTGGAGGGGCTTCCAGCGGATGAAGAGGTCGTGGGGCGGTTCTCCTTCGGCGATGGCGGTCAGGCGGGCTTTCAGTTCCAGGGCGGCGGTCAGGCGGCCCTCGGCGCCAGGTTCTTTGCGGGCTAGGCCGTCCTGTTGGCGGGTGATCCAGTCGCCTAAGTAGCTGTGGGTCAGGGCTTCCAAGCATTGGCGGCCCCGGCCGTCGGCGACGGGCCGTTCGCTTGGCGGCTTCATCCCAAACCACGGAACCGCAGGGGTGGCCGTGGAATATCCACTGGGTGGGGTCGTCGGAATAAGGGCGGGGCAGGCCGTTGGGGTAGTCGCGACGGGCAACCTCGGTCCAGCGGTCAAGGTCGAAAGGAACCTTGGCAAGGGTGGCGTTGGTGACATTGAGCTTCTGGCCCCAGCAGGCGCCAAGTCTCCTGGGTCAGCAGCTTCTCCCGCAGCTTCCGGTAGCTGGTCAGGAACAGCCATTTCTACGGCAGCACCAAGCTGACGGCGGCGCCCTCCGCACAGAGCGCCAAGCAGCGCTCCAGGAACACGGTGGCCAAGTCGTTCTTGGCGGCGGGATGGCAGTTGGCGTAGAACTTGCGCAGCTTCTCCGCCTGCTTGCCGCGGGCCAGATAGGGCACGTTGGTCACCATAAAATGGTATTGCCCCGCCAGCAACTCGGCGGCTTGGGCGATGCCCCGCGCCGCTATCGCCGCTTCGCGCCCGTCGTCCGAGGGTTTTTGGGCCAAGGCTTGGGAAAGCGGTTCGGCAAGCTCCCGCCAGTCCATCGCCTTGTCCGCGTCCGTCGGCACCGATCTTCGCTTCGGAGCGGTTCACCTCGCCCTTCCTGCGGGCCTGCCAGAACTGATAGACCCAGCCTAGCGCGTCCGCGGCCCCGAACGCTTCCGGCGGCAGGCCCTCCACCACCTTCCAAGGACTTGCCATGCCCATCAGCCTAACTAGCCAATCCTTTGCGCTTGCGGACTCCCCGTCCATGCCCAATCACCACGAAAACGCCTATCCGGGCAACAGGCGGATCCTACCCGATTTCCATAGTAAACCCTGAGGCCCCCAAAAAAGCTCCAAGACTTCCTGCAAGTTTCGCTTCGCTTCGTCCACTGTCGCTCCTTGGCTTGCAATGTCCACCTCTGGGCAAAGAGAGACGTAGCCGTTGCCTTCGCGTTCAATAATGGCGGTTAGCTGCTTGGTCATTTGGATGCTGCCTCCAGCAGAGTTTCAACCAGCCGGGCTGCGTATGGAGACGCGGAAGTCACTTTGTCCGCGCCAATTTGCGCCAAGATTTCGAACGAGTGATGCCCCTTGTTGTAGCGGCCTTTAGCGCAAGATCGCGTGGCTTCGGAGAGGCCGTGCAGCACATCCTGCTTTCTGAGATTCTCTATATCCCGTTGAGCAGGCAACGCATTTGCATTGAATTTCTGCCCAAAATACGTTGACAACGCATCGCGATCCGCCAAGAACCAAGATTCCATCACCTGAACCATCATGTGGACGTTCCGGTCATCCGCCCCTTCAGGGCGCTCCCATTGGTCCCCTTCCCGGTGCAGCAGGTGCAGCCAAGGTTTCTCGGCAACCGCCGTCTCGCTATCCACCAACAAGGCGATGAAATCACCGTTCTCGGCATGAGCCAAGGCAACACAGAACTTTCTGTACGCCTTCCTTCTTCCACCGCAGGCTATGATCCTCGGCATTTGCTTCTTCAGGGAGGTTTTGAGCAGGAATTCCCGAAATCCCTCCCGGCATCTCCTCTTTAGCGGATTTGCGTCTCCGCCGCCCTCCACATACAACGTCACAGTCACCAGCGATTTCCCCCGATCTGGCCCGAGCTCCAAAGTTCGCCCAAGCGGTATTTTTCCAACCAATGCGACAAGTCTTCCCTGTTCAGCCTCTTCAAGCGAGTTTGGCCATCCTCCTTTTCACAAACCACAATGCTCTCCGGCGTATCCGTCAGCGCATCCACGATCATGTCCGAGTGCGTGGTCACCACCAACTGACAGCGTTCAGATGCCTCGCGCATTAGGTCGGTTAGTCCCGACAAAATATCTGGATGCAGCCCTAGTTCGGGCTCCTCAATGCAAACCAATGGGGGAGGATTGGGATCGCAGAGAATCACCAAGAGGCAGAGGAATCGAAGCGTACCGTCGGAAAGGCGACTGGCTGGTATGGAAATGTCTCCTTCCTCAACGAGGATTTGCGCCGTACCGCCTTCGACAACGATGTTGTAGTCGGTGATTCCGTGGTATAGTCGGCAAAGAGAATCTAGGATTTTGCGTTTGGCTACTGGCTTTCGCTTCAAACGACTTAGCACAAGCCCCAAGTTTGTTGCATCTGCACCAAGGAAATCATTGCGCAGATCCGCCTGTTGTGGCCGGCGTAGCAGCACATTCCTGCCGAAAGCCCATTCTCGGTATAGCTTGATCTGCCCTAGTCCTTCAGCTAGGTTCGCTAGTTCGGGATATTGCTGAGGATGTCGTATCTCCGCAAGGACTGACTTTCTTCGATCTATTGAGAAGGGTTTTTCCCTTGGTTCTTCGGTGCGCTGCACGGGCCTCTCTATAGAAGCTCTAAGCCCGCTGTGCATTTTCAGCTTGACAGCTTCCTGATACAGCCCCGCCCGATCTTCTTGGCGCCCAAAGAATGGGCGTGGAGACTCTCCACTGGTGGGAATCTCTTCGAGTTCCTCTCGGACTATGCTAAAGCTCTGCTCTATTTCCATAAACTCCAAGGCGTAGCGCAACGGTTGGCTTCCCGTGGGGTTTGCCGCCACCTCCACTTTTGCAGAGGGCGCATCGGGCTTTCCCTGCCAAATCCACTGGGAGACGCCGCCTCCCCTGCTGATGGGCTGGGAAATGTCCGATGGCGCAGACCGCAGCAGATCGATAATCTCAATCAAATTGGACTTGCCCGATCCATTCGGCCCAATCAAAACGTTGAGCGGACATAATTTCAACTCAACGGTATCCGGCCCGAAGGACAGTATGTTCTTCAGCTTAATGCTTTCGATAAACATGTTTGCTGTGCGCCATCTTCAGCAAAGGAAAGAGACGGCTAAAAGGCAGCCCGATAACAGGAAAAATATCCACGGCAACCCTGTTTCCACGACTGTCAACTTCCAGTACCGGCCCGGTTTCTTGCCCTGTCCAAGCAGGTCCCACTCCTTGGTGAAGAAGGGATAGGACAAGTGAGACTCCAAATCCTGCAAGGCGAGAAATTTGCCGGAGTTAAGCTGGCGGTAGGAACGGATGACGATGTACCAGGATGCCGAAAGCAACATGCCCAAGATTCCAGTGCAGAGCAGAACTGCACCCGAGGAAACGCCATCGGTTCCGAACCTGAGCAGCGCAGCAACGAAAACGACCAAGCCCACCAAAAGGCTGATGTAGAGCCTGTTCGCCCCTTCCCGGCGCTGGCTAACCCGGTCAGCCAGTTCAGCATGGAGCTTATAGAGCTCCAACAATTCATGCTGCTTCCAATTATCCATTGCGCAACCTCCCTAAATGAACAAGCTGAATGTCCGCATGGATGTTTCTTCCTTTGCCTTCAATTGACGACAATCGGCCCTTTCTTCACCCGCTCGAGCAAGCTCCGTTCCGTTTTCGCCGACCAGGCCCGCACGTCATCCTCCGTGCGGAGCGTGGCGCTTTTCAGCCTTACATGGCGCGTCTTCGGCAACCGCGCCCAAGAGCGTGGAAAGCTCCTCCAGCATGATGGTGCGGCTGCTGTGGGCACCGCCGGCGCCGGCGCGGAAGCCCCAGAAAGACGCCGAATTGGGCGCCAAGCTGGCGATGCCCGCCTCAAAATTCAGGTTGGTTGCCGCGCTCATGGCGGCGGAAAGATACCGCACAAATGAAATTTTTCAAATTTAGCCTGCTAGTTTGCAGGCTAAAAAACGCTATCGGGAACCATGCCCAGGTGGGAGTTGGCGGCGCCCGTCAGATCGCGTACTCCAACGTCAGGCCTAGGGTGCGGCGGGCGCCCAAGCCGACTAGGTAGCGGGTGAAGGACGGCAGCACGAAGCTGTTGGCGACGTACTTCTTGTCGAAGATGTTTCGGCCCCACAGGCGTAAGCTCCAGTTGCCGTCGCTGAAGTTGAGGCTGGCGTTGGCCAAGGTGCGCCCGCCGTTGTGCGCTAGGTTCATGGGCGTGGCGTACATGCGGCCGCGATGGTTGAAGTCTAGGCGGGCGCCGAGGCGCCACTTGTCGGTGAGATTGCCGGCGTAGTTGAGGCCGACTGCGTACTGCACCTTGGAGGTGCGCTCCACCCGGTTGCCGTCCACCCGGCCGTCGGCGCGGCAAATGGTGTCGTTGCAGCCCCAGGAGGAGTTGCGCCCGGCCATGGAGCTTAAGTAGGTGGCGTCCTTGTACTCGGCGTTGCTGTAGGCGAAGTTGTAGTCGATGAAGAAGTTGTCCGTGGCTTGCCAAAGGCCGTCCACCTCCAGGCCGAAGACCTCGGCGTCGCCGATGTTGCCCACCACGTCAATGGTCCAAGCGTCGTCGCTGCTGGCCGCCTCGGAGCCTTGGACGTTCTCCCAGTCGATGAAGTAGAGGGCGGCGTTGAGCGTGAAGCGCCCATCGAAAAACTGATTCTTGCTGCCCAGTTCGAAGGTGAGGTTCTCCTCCTTGGCGAAGACGGCCTGCTCCGGGTTTTGGGTGGGGTCCACCGCGTTGAAGCCACCGGTCTTGGCGCCCTTGGCGACCAAGGCGTACAGCATGTTGGCGTCCGCTGGGCGCCATTCGACGATGGCTCTTGGCGTGAAGAACCTGAAGGTTTTGCTCTGGCTGGCCTCCACGTTGTCGGGAATGGCGCCGCCGAAGGTGGTGGAGTGCTGCTCGAAGGACTTCTGCTCCCATGCGTAGCGGGCCTCCAAGGCTAGGGTGAGTTGGTCGCCAAGGTCCCACTCCACGTCGCCAAAGAGCGCGGTGACCTTGTCTTCGTAAACGCCGTGGTTGCCGAACACGGCATGCCCTTCGGAAAGTGGGTGCGGAATGGCGACGTTCACGCCGGGCGCCACCCGGGCCACCGTGATGTACAAGCCCTCCAGAACGTTGGGGGAATCCTGCACGGCGACGGCGCAGTTGGCGGGGCTGTCGCACGGGGGCGCGAAGTGAAAGGTGCTGCCGTCCTCGTCCTCGTTCCTGGAGCGGTAAAGGCCGGCCCTGGCGGTGACGCCGTCTCCGCTCCAGGCCAAGCGCAGTTCGTGGCTGGTGGCCTTAAGCTCCTCGATGGGGGTGCGGTTGAAGGTGGTGGTGTGGGCCACGGACCCCAAGGACCCCGGGAAGCCCAGCAATTGGAAGAAGGGCGGGCCGGGCAGTTCCCGCACCGGCGCATAGGCCACTTCCGAACCCACTAGGCTGGCCCGCCCCTCCGCGGTGCCGTTGGTGTTGGCCTCGTGGTCAACGTAGCCGAACCGATAGGCCAAGGACAGGGCGTCGCTTAAGTCGTAAGCCAAGTTGAACTGGGCGATGTTGGTCTCCGAATCCAGCGCCAGGGAGCGCGGGTCAACCACGATTTGGCCCTTGGCGCCGCCGAACCCGGCCGCTTCCAGCCGCGCATCGTCCAGCACCGGCGGCAACTTGGGCAGCTTGCCGCACCAAGCATGAAAGCCCCGCACCGGGAAGGGCTGCTGCCGGCTGTAGGTTTGGGTGTCCAGGCAGTTGGCGGCGAAGGGCGTCGTGAAGGCGAAGGTGGGCGGCCCGGCGGACTCCCCACTCTCGTAGGAGTAGCGAGCGCCGTTCAAGTCGTAGAAGGCTTGCGGTTCGCGCAGCGATTCCGTGCGGTGGAAGGCGCCGCCGATTTCCCAGCGGTCGGTGGGGGTCCAGGTCAGGGCGGCGGAGTAGAACCGATCGTCCCAGCCGCCCAGCAGGTCGTTGGTGTCGCGGCGGCCGCCCGGCCCGTCGTCGGCGAAGGGATGGTCGTTGTCCGTGTGGCCGTCGAACTTGGAAAGGCTGGCGGCGACGCGGCCATACAGCTGGTCGTCAACCAACGGCCCGGAGAGGCTGCCGCGCAGATCAAAACGGCCGCCGCTGCCGTAGGTGGCGGCAACTTGGCCGGCCGGCGCCTCGGTTGGCTGCTTGCTGACGTAATGCACCACGCCGGAGAAGGCGTTGCGGCCAAACTGGCTGTTCTGCGGCCCCTTGACCACCTCCACCCGCGCCAAGTCCATCAAGCCGGGGTTGACCATGGACTGGCGCTGCAGGTAGATGTTGTCGAAAAACACGGCGGTGTTCTGGACGCGGGCGGTGGTGAAGGTCTGCCCCATGCCGCGGATGACCGCGGCGGTGGACAACCCCGCCGTGGCGTAGTTTTCGTAAACCAAGCCGGAGGTGCCTTGGGCGATGTCCTGCAAGTCCCTAAGCCCCCTCTCCTCGATCTGCTCCGCGGTGACGGCGCTCACCGACAGGGGCACCTCCTGCAGGGAGTCCTCCCGCCGCCGCGCCGTGACCACCACTTCCCAAATGACTTCGTAAGGCATTTCCGCGGCGGCCCCCTCGTCCTGCGCCCCGGCCGGCAGCGGCGCCCCGACGCCGACCGCCAACAGCAGGGCGCAGAGCCAGCATTTCCCGTATTTCATGGTTTCCCTCCGAAGTTGTGCAGCGCCCGCATCGGGCGCTCCCAAGCCGTTCCTTTTCCCAATTGCAGAACATGGAACCACGATGCGCCGCCCTTGGTTGCAGTGCTTGCGCACATGATCAGGCCGCCCGTTGCGGTTCGATTTGGCGGCGCAGCCAAGGCAGGGACCGGCCGCCAACCGGCCGGCCAAGCAGGGGTTCCATGCCCGCAACCACGTCCAAAAGCGCCGACAAGTCAATGCCCGTTTGCAAGCCCGCTTGGTGCAGCATGCTGACCAGATCCTCGGTGGCTAGATTGCCGGCGGCGCCGGGCGCGAACGGGCAGCCGCCCAAGCCTCCGGCGGAGGCGTCGAACTTGCGCAGGCCGCACTCCAGCGCCTGCCAGGCGTTAGCCAGGGCCAGCGCTCTGGTGTCGTGCAGGTGCGCCGCCAAGCGCTCAGCGCCGAAGGCGGCGGCCATGCGGCCAAACAGCGCCTTGGCCCGGGTTGGGTTGCCGGCGCCGATGGTGTCGGCGACGATGACCTCCTCGGCCCCGGCGGCGAACAGGTCGGCGGCCAGACGCTCGACCTCCGCATCCGGCACCACCCCTTCGTAAGGGCATTCAAAGGCCACGGAAACGTAGGCGCGCGCCTTCAGGCCGTCCGTGCGGGCCTGCTGCACGACTTCCCGACAGACCGCGGCGGCTTGGTCGAGACCCATGTTGATGTTGCGGCGGTTCATGGTTTCGGTGGCGGACAGCACCAAGGCGACGGAGCGCATTCCGGCGGCCTGCGCCAGCTCGTAGCCCTTGCGATTCGGCACCAGGGCGCTGAAGTCGGCTCGGTCCATGTCCAGGGCGGCGGCCACCTCGGCGGCGCCGGCCATTTTCGGAACCGCCTTGGGGCTGACGAAGCTGGCCACCTCCACCGCCGGCAGGCCGGCCGCCACCAAGCGGTTGATCAGGATGGCGCGGTCGCCGGGGGAGACGGCCGCAGGATCGTTCTGCAGGCCGTCCCGAGGCGCCACGTCATTGACGATCACTGCCTCCATGCTGGTTCCTCCCTGTGTCTTCCGGCAAACGCCGGCGGCGGTGCGCCGCCAAGCCCTGTGCCAGCGGTTTGCAGCGGCAGCTGAACAGCGCATTGGGCTGGCTGCGGAAGGGTCATCTCAAAGTCCGTCGATTCATGCCCGAATTCCCACCTAGACGCTCTTTCCCATCCACTTTAAGGAAAGTGAAACCCATAGTTAAAGACGCAACAGGGCCGATTTTGGACGTTCATCCCACTATGGATTGACGCACAGGACCTTGCGAGGCCCCTAGCTGGCTGCGGACGCGGCATGGTTTGGAGATGCGTCATTTGCGCTCCGCAACGGCAACTAGAGGATGCTCCGGGCTGCACAACGCCTGCAAGACCGCCGCCGAGTCCGCGTCCGCATGGCGGGCTTGGCGGCAGAAGCTGACGATGAGCTCGCCTAGGTAGCGGCGAATTTGCTTGCCGCCGCCTAGGGTTGGCTGGTCCAAATAGGCGCGGGCAGTGGCTTTGTCATGGGGATGGGCAAAGGAGTAGTGGCCGGCGCCGTCCACGATCACCAGATGGCGGTCGCCACGCCCCCCGGCAATTCCCTCCCGAAAGCTGCGTTCGAGCCGGTCGCCCCTTTCGTCTTGGTAAAGGTGGTTCGTGGCGGGAATGACGCCGTCCCGGTTGCCGCCCATCATCAGCAAAGGCAAGTCCTCCGCCACGGGCATGAAGCTGCCCGGCCGCCAACCCGCGTACAGGTTGCCGGCGGTGTGGGTGGCGTAGGCGAAGGCGCCGCAAACGTTGGGATGCCAGCCGGTGTTGGCGTTGAGCAGGGCCATTGTGCCGCCCAGTGAATGGCCTCCGAACAGAACATGCTCCAAGTCCAAATGGCCGGCTAGGACGCCTTGTTTCTGCAGGCGACCGAGTGCATCCAAGATGGCCGGCAAGGCCGGGCAGGAGGGCGCTTGGCCGCAAGTTTCCGGCGTTAGGCGGTCCAACCGAATGCCGGGGCTGGCGCTGACTTGAGCGCCCATGTCCAAGGTGATCCAGCTGTAGGTTACGGCGGCGAAGCCGGCGCTTGCCAGCCGTCGCGCCAGCCAGCCGTAGGCTTCGTTGGAGATGTTGGCGCCCGGCAGGATGATGACAACGGGCAAGGGCGCGTGGGAGCCGTCCGGCGGCAGAAAGCCGGTTTGCCGCTCTTTAAAGCTGGCTTCCGAACTGCACGGGTAGTAGAGCTTCAGGGCGATGCTGTTGTAGGGCGCTTCCCAGCCCACCACCTCGGCGGCCCCATAGATTGCTCTGACTTCGGTTGCTTGCATGGAGGCGCTTTCTCCTCTCATTAGACTTAATGATATACTATTAAGAGTATCTTGCCAGCTCAGAATGGCGGCGGGAGCGGCAAGCCGCCGCCTTTGCCGGCTCCGCCCGCTTGCCGGAAGGCTTCAGGTTCTCAGGGTCGCCGCCCGGCGCCCGGCCAGGCGGCCAAGGGTTGTGGCCGTCAGCAGGCCGTTGCCGGCCAGATATCCCCAACAGGAAGGTCCGGAAACCCCTCGCGCCGCGCCGCCGCCGGCGAAGAGGTTCGGCAACGGCGGCCCCTCGGACGAGAGAACTTGGCCGTGTACATCCACCCTAAGCCCGCCCTGGGTATGGAACAACGCCCCCGTGACCTTGACGCCGCAGTAGGGCGGCGCCAGCGCCGGCCGCTTTGCGAAGCGTCGCCCGAAGGCATCCGGCAAACCGCTTTGGGTGTGCTGCGCCACTTCCGCAAGCGTTTCCTCAAGCGCTTGCGGCGGCAGCTTCAGCCGCTCCGCCAACTGGGCTGCGCAACGGCCCGACTTAACCGCCTTGGTCGCCATGGCGTCGCGGTAGTCGTCAAACTCCTGCATCAGGTCGTGCAGGCGTTCGTCATAAATGGTGTAGGCAACATGGCCCGGTTGGGCAAGGACATCGACGGCTTGCTCCGAGTAGCCTCTCGACTCGTCGGCAAAGCGCCGCCCGAATTTGTTCACCTGCACCCCGCCCTCCATGATGATCGGCCAGAGAATGGGAACGCCGTGCCCGACGGCAAGCCCGCCGTGGCCTTGGTAGGCGTGCAGGTCGGCGACGGCGGCACCCAGTTGGCGGCCCCAGTGCAAGGCGTCGCCCTTGTTGCCGGCGTGGCCGAAGAAGGCGCCATCGGCAATTTCCGGCAGGTGTTCCCTGACCAACTCCGGGTTGCCGGCGAAGCCGCAGCAGGCCAGCACCAACGCTTGGCAGCCGATGTCCTCGGCGGCGCCGTCCGGCCGCAGGCACCGGACGCCATGCACCCTTCGGCTTGCATCCGCAAAGAGGGCTTTGACCTTGGCGTTGGTCAGAACATGGGCGCTCGATTGGGCCACGGCCCGGCTTAGGGCGGCCATCAGCTCGCCGCCAGTGCGGTTGGGCGTGCCGTGCATTCGGTGCCGGCTGTGGCCGGGATACAAAAAGGAGCCCACCAAGGAGAGGGGGACGTCGATGCCGGCCAGCCAGTCCACGGTGGCGGCGGAGGCGGCGGCCAGCGCTCGAACCATGCCGGCGTCGGTTTGTTGACGGCATTTGCTGAGCATGTCCAAGGCGAACAGGTCGGCGGAATCCTCCACGCCGGCGGACCGCTGCAGGCGGCTGCCGGCCGCCGGAATCAATCCGGTTGACATGGCGGTGGTGCCCAGAGTGGCTGCGTCCTGCTCCAGCACCAAGGTCTCCGCGCCCGCTTGGCTGGCGGACAGGGCCGCAGTCAATCCACAGCCGCCGCCGCCGACAACAGCCACCTGCACATGGGCGCTGAAGTTGGCTTGGTTGGGATGCAGTACCGTCAAGGGCTAGCTGGCCAATTGAAATTGCAGGTGCTTTTCCAGGCTGAAAGCGGATTGGCGATTCGTGGGAACGGCGCAGCCAAATGAGCTAAGAGGGTTGCGACAGCGCCGGCGCCAGGATTCGCTCGATGAACTCCTTGCGCTGCACATCAAGCGCATCCTTGGCGGCTTGATCCGGTTGCCAGCCATCGAGCGCCGCAACGGCTTCGATGCCGGATTCGGCGAGAAGTTTCTCCAAAGCCATTTGTCGGTCCTTCAGCACCCAAAGCTCATGCGACAAGTTCAGCAAAACTTGCAACAGAAGGTCTTCCCGGCCCTTTGGACGATCCATGGCTTAGGCCGGCCGCTCAGCAACGGTGACCCAAGGATAGCCGGCAGCGCCCAAGCCGTAGCTGCGCGGATTGGCGAAGCCCACTGCGGCGGCAAGCTGCGCAAGGTCCAGGTTGGCGGCCTTCCGCCAATGGGGTTCGCCGCCGTGCAGCGCCTTGTAGTGGGTGCGCCATTCCTCCAGGCGGTTCATGTCCCGAAAAGGCCGCACGTCGCACATGAACAGAACGCCTCCGGGCTGCAGCAGGCGCAACCCCTCCTCGAAAATTCGCCGGGTGGCCTCGTTGGGAATTTCGTGCAGGAGGATGTAGGAGGTCACTAGGTCGAAACTCGACGCCGGCAGCCCAGTGTCTTCGGCGGCGGCCTGAATCAGACGCCACCGCAGGTTGTTTTCGTTGGCGACCCGCTGCGCCTGCTCAAGCATCGGCAGGGACAGTTCAACCCCCGTCAGTTCGGCGTTTGGATACCTGTGCGCCAACTCGATTGTGTAATGGCCGGAAGATGCGCCAAGCTCCAGAATGCGGCGGAATTCCCGACTGCCCAACTCATTGAGAACGTCGGCCCGCTGCTTGAAGATTTGCCCCGGAAAGTGCTTGCCCACATAAAGGGGGTGGATCAGCTCCCCATGTATGAAGCCTTGGTGCTCCCGCAGCCAGCCGCCAGCCGTTCGATGGAATTCAACCCCTTCCCAATAGTCCGGGTAGGCCATGTTCGGCGTCGTTTCGATTTGCGTCGCCCCTTGCGCCAAGCGCTCGAATTCCGGCGCCAGCAGCGGCTTGATTTCGGCAAAGGCGTCATGGGCGATAGCGCCGTGACTGATTGAGCACCATTCGGCGATGTTGCGCTCCAACCAATGCGGCACCCAGCCTTCGAGCACAGCTGCTATTTGCTCGGTGCGGGCGTCAAGGTCCCCCTTCAGTTCCAAACCCAAGCCCTGCAACCTGTTGTCAACGGCTGTGGCCAAGCGCGTCGAGACGCCCCCCAAGTCGGCCGCGAAGTCCATGCTGGCGCGCCCCCGCTGCCTAAGATGAAACTTCATGAATGCAGGCCCTCGTGAAACCACGATTGCGGCAATGGTAAACGGGCCCGCCCCTGATGGCCATCGGTAATTTCTCGATATCAGCTATAGCCAATCTAAATGGTGGCGGCGCCTTGGCGGTGCTAGGGTTTTGTTGCTTGCAACAAGGGATCGATCGAAGCCACAGCTTCAGGAGTGGGCCAATGAAACACCTAGTCACCGCAGCTTTTGCGCTGTTCATGCTTGGGCTTGGCGCAGCAGGCGCCGTCATGGCCCAGTCCGCCGGGTCCGACGGCGCTGTCGATGATGACATCAGCGTCGTTATGGAGGTCATCGTCACCGCCCGCAGAAGGGTGGAAACGCTGCAGGAAGTGCCTTTGTCCATAGCGGCTTTCACCGAACAGGACATCGAACTGCAGAACATCCAAGGCGTGGCGGACGTCGCCCTGCAGACGCCCGGCCTGAACTATGAAGGCTACGTCTCCGCCGGGCAGGTGGGCGCTCCAGTGCTGCGTGGCCTGACGCCCACCGACTTAAGCAATCGGGAGCAAAACGTCGCAACCTTCTTGGACGGAATCTACCTGCCCAACCAAGGAATGATCGACCTCGGAGTGCTGGACTTGAGCCGCATTGAGGTCGTAAAGGGCCCGCAGAACGCGCTCTACGGGCGCAACGCCTTCGCCGGCGCCATCAACTACGTCACCCGCAAGCCCGGCGACAAACTGCGCGCCTCCGTCAAGGGCGCCTTCGGCAGCGACGAGCGCCGGGACATCACCCTGAACGCTTCGGGGGCCATCGTTCCCGGGACACTCTACGGCAAGGCGGCCTACGGCGTCAGCGAGTTTGACGGCACTTGGTTCAACAACCATCCGAATGCCGACGTCAGCATCAGTCCGGGCACCAAGGGGAACGCCGGCGGCTGGGACAACGAAGCGCTCAGCCTAGGCCTTGTTTTGGATGTGGATCGTTGGGAGGCCGCCGCTTCCTACTACCGCACCGAGATCGACCGGGAGGTCCTACCGCACTACAATCTGCTGGGCGTCAGAGCCCAAGCCTTCGGCATCACTCCCTTCAACGACTTGAACTGCAACGTCAGCGCTCCTTTCGGCCCCTTTGGTCCCAGCGGCCACTCGCTGTTCTGCGGCAAGCTGCCGACCCTGCCCACGCCCATACCCGGGGATCCTTTGCTCGAAGGCCTGCAAATGGATCCGCGCAGCTTCGGCCTGCAGGCGGAGAACGAAATGATAACCGCCAAGGTGCGCTACGAGTTTGAGGGCTTCGCCGTCAACTATCTATTCGGCCGGGTTGACTTCTCCGCCTATGGGGGCAGCATCGTTGACCGCAACCAAGTGTTGGGCAGCAACATAGCCGGCTTCCTGCCGCCCGCCGTTCGTCCGCCCTTCCCGCTGTTGCGCAATCAGGTTGACGCCCGGCCCGTTTCGGATACGGAATCCATGTCGCACGAGTTGCGCATCGAATCCCTCGGCGACGGGCGCCTGGAGTGGCTTGGCGGGCTTTTCCATTATGCAGTGGAGGACGACCGGCGCGTGCTCAACTCCTTCGCCATGCCGCTCAGCACGGACTCCATCGGCGAGGAGGTGCGCAACGCCACCGCAGGAAATTCGGTCTTTGAGGACGAAGCCTTTGCGGTTTTCGGCAGCGTCGAATATTGGTTCAGCGACCAATGGTCCACCCGCATTGAAGCCCGCTACACCAAGGAGGACAAGGAAATCACGCGCTTGACCGGTGTTTTTGGCCCCGTACTGGTGCCCAACCAAGATGAGGACTTCTCCTTCTTCACGCCCCGCGTCTCCGTCAATTGGCGGTTCGCCGAAGACAAGCTGCTTTACGCCTCCGCCGCCAACGGCGTCAAGGCCGGGGGCTTCAACACCGCGGTCAATCCAGCCCAATACGCCTATGACGAAGAGGAGAACTGGACCTATGAGGTCGGCGCCAAGACCACTTGGCTCGATGGCCGCCTGCAGCTCAACGGCGCTTTTTTCCTGGTCGATTGGAAGGACTTGCAGATCACCGAGGCGCAGTACGGCCCGGGCGTGACGACCATGAGCCCAACCGTGATCGGCAACGCCGGCGGCGCCGAGTCCAAGGGCTTTGAAATCTTCATGGCCTATCTGGCCACCGAGAACCTGCAAGCCAGTTTGGGCTACGCCTATGCGGACCCGAAGTTTGACGATGGCGTCATCAACTTGGCCGCAGCCCGCAACGTCCTGTGTGACGGCACCGTATGCTCCCCAGATCACGACATCGGCGGCAACAACTTGGAGCGCCAGTCAAAGAACCAGGTGACGCTCAATCTCGACTACGGCCAACCGCTTGCCACGAGCCTGGACTTGTTCGGCAACTTCAACCTGTCGCATCAATCGAAGCAGTACTTGAGTTCGCTGAACGTTGGCCATACGGGTTCGCGCACCGTCGCCAACGCCCAGCTTGGCGTCGGTGGCGACAATTGGGAGCTGTCGCTGTGGTGCCGCAACTGCTTTGACGACAAGTACGTCTCCAGTTCGTTTTTCATCAGCTTCGCCAACGCCTATGCAGCCGCCCTAGGGGAGCGGCGCACCTACGGCGTCAGCCTGCGCCTGAAAATCGGCGATGCCTAACTAGCCTGCTGGTTGTTGCCGGCGCAGAGCCTGGAGCTCCGCGGCGCCCAAGCGATAGGCCAGCAGGAACGGCACGCAGGCGAAGCAAAGCAGCGCCGGAATCAGCGATAGGCCCAACTGCACGGCAAGGATGGCGGAGGCCGGCTGCGCAGCCGCGCCTTCGCCGGCTTGAAACCCCATGGTCTCCAGGAGAACGCCGAAAATCAAAGGCCCTAGGGCACCGGAGATCTTCTCCACTGTCGTGAATACGCCGCTCATGATGCCTTCGCGGTTCTCGCCCGACGCCAGCTTGTCATATTCCATGGTGTCCGGCAGCAGGGAAAGTGCGCACAGCAGTGTGCCGTTGGAGAAAACGCCGAGCAGCACCGCCCTTGCGTAGAACAGAGGCGCCGCTTCCCCCGCCTGCCAAAGAAACCAACTGGCCATTCCCACGCCGTAGAGAATGATGGAGACGATGTAGGTTTCGCGTTTGCCGTAGCGCTTGATAATTTGCCGCCACAGCGGCACGGACAGCAGCCCAGCAACGCTGAACGCGCCCAAATAGTAGGTAATCTCCGCCGTGGAGCGCTCCAGAACATAGCGGAAGAAGTACGGTGTGCAAGTCAATATCAACGCTAGAACCGCCAGTTGCAGCAACTTCACGATGGTCAAAAGGCAAAAGGGCGCATGTTTGAAGATGGCCGCGGCTTGGGTGAGCGCATGGCGCCACGCCAAGGCTTGCGAAGCCCCGCCCCCAAGCCCTTGCTCGACGTGCGCCAAGCGCCTTGGCTTGGTGCCGAAAAAGGCGACGAGGCCGGCGATGAGGGCGAGGCCGCCCAAGCCTAAACCTAGGGCAGCATAGCCGGCGGCGCCGTCACCGGCCGCCTCCACCAGCAAGGGGCCGCCCGTGGAGCCGATCAGGACCCCCACGATGACGAACGAAACTCGTATGGACATCAGCTTGGTTCGACCATCGTAGGAAGGCGCCAGCTTGGGCGGCATGGCCAGATAGGGAACGGCGAAGATCGTATAGGACGTGGAGTACAGCAGCAGCGCGACAATCAGCCAGCCGATCAAGTTGCCGTCCTGCAGCGGCGGCAGGTTGAAGAACAAGGCGAAGCTGGCCGGCAGGGTGAGAGCGCCGACCAGCAAATAGGGCCGCCGCGGCCCAAGGCGATGCCTAGTTCGGTCGCTGATCGCGCCCATCAAAGGATCCGTGACGGCGTCGTACAGGCGCATGAGGAACAGCAGGCTGCCGGCCAGCGCCGGCCCCACGCCCAGCACGGTGGTCATGTAAAACAGGGCGAACAGGGACATGGCGTTGAACAGGGTGCCGGTGGCCAAGGAGCCGGCGGCCCAGCACCAAGACGCTGGCTTGCCGTATGCGCCGCTCATGGGCCTAACTCGAACATTTGCGAAGGGCGGGCTTGCGCAGCAGGCGCACCAGCGTCCACTGGTTGCACGGACGTCGACAATGGGTCACTCGCACAGCGCCGAGTAGCCGGGCGGCGGCTGACGCTGCAAAACGTAGAAGCCGCCGAGCTTGCCGTAGTTGATGCGCAGGTCATCGTCCAAATAAACAATGTCGGAGTGAAACCGCGCCGGGCCGAACTCCTTGTCCAAAACGACGCTCGCCCCAATGCCGAAACCCAAGCGAAGTTGGGCGTTTGACAGGCCGTTCGCAGGATAGAAGCCAACCCGATGGAACTCCACGCCGTATCGCTGCGGATTGTCGTCCACGGACTTGTAGCGTCCGTACATCACCACGACGCCCGCAGCGTCCCCCGGTTCGTTGACCATGTAGCCGACGTTGTTGTACGCCTTTGTAGATTGCTCTATCTCCTGGACGATTCGAGTCACCCGCATGGGAACATCCGGCAAGTTGCCGAAACTCTGGATCTTCAATGTGGTTTCATGCAGCAACGGCTGCCCGCTGGAGTGGCTGGCGCCAAAGCTGGCGAACCTGCTCAACCACACGCCTTCCGCCGCCTGCTGATTGCGCATCGGCGCCGGCACGGGAGTATGCGCGGCCAGTTCGTCGCATAGCGACTTCAAGCGTTCCTCATCGGCTTGGCTGACCGGCGCTGTTGGGTCCAGGCTTTCGACCAAATCCAGCACCTCCTGCTTCAATCGGCTTCTTTCAGACATCGCATTGCTCCCCATAAGCCCACCCCGCCCAGCAGGACCGGCCGTTCCGACAATCCGCGCAAGCTGCATCCATCGTGCAACGGATCAGCAGCCGCACTAGTGAATGGCCTCTGCGGCGCGGACGCTTTCTATCATGGATTGGCGCAGCAGAAACTCGCGCCGCTTTGCTGGGTCCGCCTGCACGGCCTGCATGTGGGCGAACCTTCTCTCATGCCCCTCCTTCATGCCTTGCTCCAGCAAGTCCTTGTTCTGCATGGCTTGGGCCTGAATGAAGGCGTTGGTGACGCTGCGACGCTGGCGGTCATAGAGATCGAACAGCGAATCATCATGCCCTTTGGCAAGGCAGTGCAGCATCTTCCTGAGCAGATTCCACGCGTCATGTATGCCGCTGTTCATGCCGAAGCCGCCGATGGGGTTGTTCAGGTGTGCCGAATCCCCGGCCAGGAACACCCGCCCGTGGTTGAACCGATCGACAACCCTCTGGTGAACGCGATAGACCGTGCGATGGCTGGTGGGCACGCCGGCTTCGCCAATCAGCCTAGTGAATATGGCGTCGCAGTTGGCGTCGGCAAGCAATGCGGCGTCCTCCTCCGCTTCATCGGCCGGCACCAGTATCCGCCAAGCGCTCGGCGCCCTGAGCAACACCAGCCACTCCTTCGGGTCCACGACGTAGTTCACATGCACCAAGTTGTCTATGTGGTCGCTTAAGTCCTTGGCGGTGGACAGCGTCAAGAACTTCTCCGGATAGGTGAAGCCATCAAAGTCCGCACCCAGCCATTTGCGGATGATGGAATTGCCGCCGTCGGCGCCGATCAAGTACTTGGCCGTGATCCGCTCAATGGAGAAAGGCGTTTCAAAGGATGCAGACACGCCGTCCTCGTTCTGGGCGAACCACACCGCCCGATGGTTGAACAGAACGGTGGCGTTGGGAATGCGTTCAAGGTGCTTGACCAAGAGCTTCACCATGACGTGCTGTTCGCATTGCAGGCGGAAGGGGAATTGCGTGCAATCCGCAATTTCCCCTAGGTCAAATTCCACGAATTCGCCTGTTCGCCATTTTCTAATGCGGTATTTTGGGGCTATCAGCCCATACTCGATAAGCTCATTGGCAACGCCGATTTCGTCCAGAATCTCCAGGGTGGGCGGATGCAAGGTTGAAGCCCGCATGTCTTCGGCGCACTCCGCGCCTGCTTCACACAGAATGACGTTGACGCCTTTTTGGGCGAGCGCATAGGCGGTGAACGCGCCGACCGGACCGGCGCCGACTATCACAACGTCTGCGGTGAGCATGGGCTTTCCAAGCGGCAGCAACGCCCGAAGTATAGCAACGGCGCCAAGGCCGATCATGCAGTTTTGCGATGCCAAGCATCTACAAATTGCATGGTTTTGCCAAATGCCCGCCGGCCCGGCGACGCCGCGCAAACCGTCATCGGCGCTTCCTTTGCATGGGGCAATGGCGGCAACAAGGGCGCACAGGAGCGCCGCCGCTAGCTTAGATCTTTGAGGATGCCTGCAATAAGCTCGCCGTGCGCCTTGGCGCACGCCTGCGCCGCTTCCTGGTCGGGCGCATAGTCATCGACGGCGCGGTCGGCGAACAGGCCTGCCTGCCGCAGCAAATGCTCATGGGTGCGCAGGCGCTCCCGAAGAACGCTGATTTCCATCGCCAAGCGGAAGATGACGGACACCAATTGGTCCGGCGAGAGGCACCGCAGTTGCCCGGCGTCCGGTTCCGCAGCGGGCGGACTGCCTCGGGCGGCATCAGCGGGGCTTTCTGGCGCCGAACACATGCATGCAGCCTTGGCCGAGTGGGTCATAGTCCGCAAAGATCTCATCGTCCGCAAAGCCGGCCTTGGACAGTTCCGTGCGCATGTCCATGTCCGCAAAGCCGGACCAGAAGGGCTCCCCGTTGTTCGCCACCTGCCAATGGTTGGTGACCTGCGACGGGATGTCCAGCCGCCCCGGCTGATAGGGGACGTCGTTGTTGAGAAACACGCCACCGGGCCGCAGCAGGCGATGCGCCTCGCGCATGATGCTCGGCAGAACGTCGTGCCAAGTTTCGTGGAACAGAATGTTTGAGACGATGAGGTCGAAGCTCTGCGCATCAAAGCCGGTGCTTCTGGCGTCCGCCTGCCGGAAGTTGATGCGCTTGCCGGCGTCCTCCGCCCAGATGTGGGCGAACTTCAGGAACGGCGCCGACAGGTCCAGGCCCCAAACCTCCGCCTCCGGGAACTGGTTGCGGTAGGCGACGGTCTCCGTGCCTGGGCCGCAGCCCAAGTCAAGAACGGCGGTGGGCTGCAGGTCTGGAAAACGCCGCTGCACGGCGTTCAGGATGTAGTAGCCCATGCCCGGCTCGCCGGGCGCGGTGTCCGTCGATAGGCCCTTGGCGTTGCGGTAGAGTTCAACCGCGCCGAAGTACAGCAGGCCGGTTTGCAGGTCGCTTTCACCGGCAGCGCCGAAGTAGCCGCCCGGCTGCCGGTGTATGGCAACGTGCCGGATGGGCTCTGGCGCTTGGCAGTCCGGGTTCAGCTCCAAGCGGCCAAGGCTGGTTTCGGGAGCCAAGGCCTGGAAGCGGCGCTCCAATTCCGGCAGCAGCCGCCGGCAGGTCTCGCCGACGCTCTCCCACATGAGGTTTTGCGACTGATACACCGCGGCGCCCCAAAGCTGGTACAGATGGTCGTCCGCAAAGGCGGCGCAGCCTTGCTGCCGGTTTTGCGGGGGACCTCCGTGCAGCGCACCGTAGCGCGGCTTCAGCACCTGTTCGTAGCGCCGCGCCAATTGCTTCTCCAGCGGCCCGTTCAGGTAGCCCTTCATGGCGCCGACGAAGCTCTGCCGCACCCGCTCATCATGGTTGGGCCTGTAGATGCTGGCGAATGGTTGTTCGGCCTCCATAAGGCTTCAGCCCCTCGACGGTTGGATTCGACGGCCCGCAGTTTACCAAAACCCGTGCGTTTCCGCGCCTTCGCCTATGCTAAAGTGCGATATCAGATTTCTTCGTTTTCTCGTGGGGGCCTCATGAATTTTCGGCAACTGCGCTACTTTTTGGTCATTGCCGACAAAGGCAGCTTCACCCAAGCTGCGGAGGAAATACCCATATCGCAGTCCTCATTGAGCCGCCACATGCGCCTGCTGGAGGAGGAGCTTGGCGTCAGGATACTGATTCGCACCGGGCGCGGCGTGGTTTTAACCGAACAAGGCCAGTTTCTCCGCGAACGGCTGCGCTCCATATTCGATCAGCTCCGGGATACGGAGCAGAGTTTGCGGGGTTGGTACGACAATCCCACCGGCTTGGTGCGCATCGGCATGCCGCCCACCATGACGCTGGGCGTGGCGGCCACCTTGGTGCGCCGCCTCAACGAACGCCATGCGGACATCAGGGTCCGGCTAAGCGAAGCCTTGAGCGCCACCTTAATGGAATGGCTTGCCGCCGAACGGCTGGACTTGGCCATTGTTTTTGAACAGCCCACGAACTCCGCGCTTGAGGCCGAGAAGATCGGCAGCGAGGAGTTTTGCTTGGTCATTCCAAAAGGCTATGACCTTCCGAACCCAATGGACATTGAGGAGATCGCCCGGCACGAGATCATTGCGCCCCTTGCCAACAAGGGCTTTTGGAACCGCATGGCGGACGCCTTTTCCCAAGCCGGCCTAGAGTTTGAACCCGCCTACGAAATTGACGCGCCACAGGCCATAAAGGACTTGGTGCGGGCCGGCGCCGGGGTGGGCATCCTGGCCCATTCGGCGGTGCGCCGGGATCTTGAGTTGGGCGACCTGGAGATCAGAGGCATAGCGTCTGACAACATGCGGTTTGACGTGTTCATGGTGTATTCAAAGGTTGCGCAGCACGGCCGGGCGGCCCGGGCCGCGGCTTCGGTGATCCGCGAAACGGTGTCCAGCTTCTTTGCCTAGCCCGGGTGCTGCGGCAACCGCGCAAGCGCTTGGCGGACGGCTGGGGTCAGTACACCTTTTTCAATATGGCGATGTAGGTCTTGCCGCGGTTGATGCGCAGATCGTCATCCAGATAGGTGACCTCGGAAGTGGCCGCCGGCTTGGACAGGTCCACCGGCACTTTGACCGCCAGCGGCGTGGTTGCAGGCAGCCGCAGCGCCCCGCGCAACTGCTCCAAGGTGACGTCCGCCCGTCCCGGCAGGAATTCGATTCGCTTGAAGCGCACCTGCAGGAAGTTTGGCGACTGCTTGTCTATATCGACCATTGCCGTGGCCACATGCAGCAGGGGGGTGTCTTGCTCCCCGGCCGTCATGACCATCATGTTGCGGTAGAAGTTCTCCGCCGGACGCAACTCCTGAAGCACCACCTTGGACAGGGCCTTGCCCCCGGCGTGGCCGCCGCCCGGCAGGGCGCGGGTCATGAAGCTGACGTCGATTTCGCCAACGACGCCTTGGGAACTGAACAGGTTGACCCATTGGCCGCTGACCTGTTCGATGTTCGCCAGCAGATCCGGCGGCCCGCCGGCCGCCTGCTCCAATGCGGCCGCGGCATCGCTGACGCGCACCTTGAGCGCCTCGCTGATCTGCGCCCCCGGTTCATAGCCCGCCAACACCTCAAGAAGCGCCGACTTGGCCTGCTGCGCTGCGTCCACTTCGCCACCCTGCCCCATGGCGGCGCCCGGCGCAACTCCAAGCACGGCGGCGACGCACATCGTCGTCACAATGGATTTCATTAGCCCACTCCCCGGAACAACTTGCAGGGCTCGCCCTGCGCAAAACGCAAAATTCATCTGCGTAAAGCTACAGCATGTTGGCTGCGCCGGCCTATTTAGATTGGTGATAGCTGATATCGCCTTATCCGAACGGCGTTGGTCGGCTGCACACAGAGGCGAGCCGCGGCAGGCCCTTGCACACAAGTCAAACGACGATGACGCGGTCGCCGATGTCGTTGATCTGCTTAGCCCCGTCCTTGGTGATCAGCGTCAGGTCCTCGAGGTGGGCGGAACCGCCGATGCCCGTATTCCGAACCGGGCAATCCACGCTGAGGATCATGCTTTCCTCAAGCGCCAAGTCGTCCTTGACCAAAAACGGCGTACCGTCCCGGCCGGGTTCATCGGTGTGCATCAGACCAACGCTGTGGGGATTGAAGGCGATGTCAAACTTGTATCCAGCTTTCCTCACCGCCTCTTTTCCTATTGTCCGGATTTCGGAATAGCGCAGCCCAGGCTTTAGCCGTTCCCGGACGGCGTCCCACCCTAGGGACATTGCTTTGGCGGCCCGTTTCATTGGCTCGGCGGGCTCGCCGACAAAAATGGTGCGGCCGTAGTCACCGTGATAATGCAGCAGATGGCTGACGCAATCTATGAAAAAGCCTTGGCCTTCGCGAATGGCCGCATTGCCAACTTCGGAGGCCATGCGATCTATGGACATGAACGCAGGGCTGTTCCCCAACTTCGCGGCTTGCGCGAAAAATTCGGCTCGCAATTCCTGGTAGGTTGCGCCCTCTCGAGCGGTTTTGGCAGCGGCCAGCGCCGCCTCGGCGTTGAGCGCCGCCGCCCGACGCATCAGTTTTACTTCATTAGGGGATTTGACGACCCGAATTTTGCGTAGGATGTTTTCCGCATAGCGCAATGTGGCGGGGAGATTGGCCGCCT
The DNA here is from genome assembly GCA_965200465.1 of Candidatus Azophilus sp. Lineage (GTDB taxonomy): Bacteria > Pseudomonadota > Gammaproteobacteria > Pseudomonadales > Azotimanducaceae > Azophilus. The sequence continues at coordinate 2,989,632 of OZ241358.1, forward strand.
CAAAAGCCATGGCAGCGGCAGGATGGTCAATTCCGACTGCGCCCTTGTGCAAGCCCATGTCCTTAAGTGCTTTAAGCAGCGCTTGTTGCACATCGGCGCTCAGTTTCCGTTTGCCGGTCGCTTGGTCAAGGGCCGCCAATCGGCGCTTCTCCATGGCGCCCATTGGGGTTTGGCCGAGGTCTGCAAAAACATAAGGGGTGACGGCAGGTTCCTTGCCAGGCGGATCCGACGCCGACAAGGCCGCATCCCAGCCCGTGAACAGGTAGGTTTGCAGGGGATATTGAAAGCCTGCGTCGGCAAAGACATAGTAGTAGAGGAACTGAGACATGACCAGCCCCGGGGCTTGGCCCCCGCCGGCCGCCAGCAGTGCGAAGGCGGGGGCTGGATAGCCCATTGTCGCCAGTTGTGGCCAGTAGCCCGTCAAATGGTAAACATTAACAGGGTCGGCCAGGACCAAGCCGTCCAACCTTTCCTGTTCCAGAACCTGATATGCGCGCGGCAAATTCATTGGCGGGGCCGAGCGCACCGCCATAAGCAACTCTTCATCAAGGCCGGCAAAAGCGGCCTTCCGGCCCTCCTGAGCGCAGCCGGGCAGTGCGACGACAGCGGCGCCGGCGGCCAAGGCGGACTGCAGCACCGTGCGCCGTTTCATCTTGGCGCCCCCCGCCGGCGCCCGGAATTCAGCCCATCAGAACGAATATGCCGCACGAACGCCCCAAGTTGGTTTGTCAGGCAGCCCGGCGGTGAGGACGCGGTTGGTGAAATATGCGAAGTCAAGCAAAACCTGATAGTTGGTGAAGGTCTTGTCGTTGAAGACATTTTCGCCGTAAAGTTCAAAGCGCAGGTTGCCTGTTTCAATGCCGGCGCGCAAATTGACGCGATGGCTGTCGTCCGTCTTGGTTAGGTTGGCGGCCGTGGCGTATCGGCTGCCCGTGAAAATGTAATCGAATCTTCCGAACCAGCTATGGTTGTCGGTCATCCAGCCTCGATAAGTGCCGGAAAAGGACCCTTGGGTCTTAGGATTGCGGCTCAAGCGCTTGCCCAGCCCGCTGATGTTCGAGGTGCCGATCAGGAGGCCACAGTCCGCGCAGTTGTTGTTGACCTTGATTTTGGAGTCGTTGAGACTGAAAGTGGCCTCCAGGGTGAGGTTTTCGGTAACCGCCAGGACGCCTTCAAACTCCAAGCCCCAAAGATCGATCTTGCCGCCCACCACATTGCCGGCAATGAAGTCCGTTGACCCGTCAGGCAATTCCACCGCCAAGCCGGCGATGTCTTGAGCGTCCCAATCGGCCATGTAGGCAGCCGCCTGAATCCGGGCGCGGCCGTCCCATAAGGTCCCCTTCACGCCGAACTCGATGTTCTGCAGCTCTTCCTCCGGCACCTCCAACTCAAGACCGATGATGGCCAGTTGATCGAGAACGCTCTGGGGTTGCCCTAGCAACCCAACGTTGAAGGCGCCGGGGCGGGTGCCCTCGGCGTAACTTGCGTAGAATGTCAGGTCGTTGTTGGGCTTGTAGTCGAGAATGATCCGCGGCGTGAAGCTGTCAAAGGTGCCGGACGCCTCTTCGGCCCCGGTGCTGCGGGCCTCCGTCAAATCATCGGACTGGTGCCGCGCCTCGGCGCTTAGGGTGATTTGGTCGCTGATGTCGTATTCGATTGACCCGTAAAATCCCGTTGTGCGAATGTCAAAGATGTTGCCGAAACTGAATGAACGGATCGTGCCCAGAACCTTGAAACCGCTGGTGCGAACGCCCTCAAAATCGAAAACGCTGGCGCCCAGCAGCCAGCGCAGCCTTTGATCGCTGGGCGAATTGACGCGGATTTCCTGGCTGAAGTCCTCCAGATCCCGGCTGTTGAGAAGGGTCACGTCCCGAATGCCGCCGAGTTGGGCGGTGGCGCGCCGGTCCAGATCATCCAAGGCCATCCACTCGTTGGAGTGATAGGCAGTGGAAGAGGAGACGCTAATCCCGTTGGCGAACTCATAGTCCAGGATCAGGCTTGCTTGCTCCGCACGGCGCTCCAAGCCGAAACCCTCCAGAAACGGGGGCTTGAACGCCGCATCCAGGATGAATCCGGGATCAGCCGTTCCCGCCAACAGCTGCATTTTTTCCGGCGTCAGCGCGAAGTCGCCCTGTATGTTGCCCGCTTCGGGAAACGGCGCCTCGCCGCAGATCCAGTTGTTGCCGCCATTCAGGGGAGGCAACGTTGACCCCTGCGGATTGCAGTTGTAGTTCTCTTCACCGTTGCCGATGCCATAGCCAAACGCCGCCGAGGGGCCGTCATCATCCCGCCAGGCGTGGAAACGGAGCTTGGCGCTGAAGCTGTCCGTGGGCGTGGCGTACAGAGTGCCGGCAACGCTAAAGGTTTTGCGTGCTCCCAAATCCACGGACGGGTCATTGGAGAGTTTCCAGTGGCCATCCGTTCGCCACCGGCTGCCGACGACTCGGTAGAACAACTTGTCCTTCACCAAAGGCCCTTCCGCCTGCAGGCCGAAGTTGGTCTTGCCAAACTTGCCGGCTTCGGCGCTGACCTTGCCGCGAAATTCGTTGTCGGGCGTCTTGGTGACGAAGTTAACCGCGCCGGCAAACGTGGAGCGGCCAAAGTACGCACTTTGCGGCCCGCGCACGACCTCGATGCGCTCGGCGTCCTCCAGCCCGGAGATGACGCTGCCGAGCATGGGGACGCCATCCACAAATACGGTGGCCGCCTGCTGATGATCGTTTTCGGTGTTGATCCGCATGCCCCGCACAACCAGCAGGAGATTGGAGCGGTCGCCTCGGCCCACCGAATGCTCCGCGAAAAAGAAGCCGGGCGTGAAGTCGATGACGTCCTTGAACTCCGTCAGGCCCTTGGCCTCAATGTCGTCAGACGTGAGCGCGGTCATCGTCAGCGGCACGTCCAGCAGCGCCTCTTCGCGTTTTCGAGCGGTTACGACCACCTCTTCAACAACGGGCACCGCTGCGCCGCTGCGCACCTCGGCGCTTTGCGCCTCGGCCATCGCCAGCGCCGCCGGCAAGCAGCAAGCCGCAGCAACCAAAGGCCATATCCTGTGTCCAAGTCGCATCGCATCCTCCCCAGTCGAGTTAGCAGGAATCACCCACCAGCGTACGGTCCAGCCAGCGACCAACACTGCAAAGCCATTGGAACACGGCTTGGGCGCCCCATGCACATCTAGGCGTTCACTATGCGCACTTAGCGGGCTAGCTGAAAATTCGTTCAGCTAGTGAATGCCCATAAGTTGCCCGTGTCAAGGGGCAACGCTTAAAATGTCAGTCTAGGAGACGCCAATGCACTACGAATACTCACCCATGCCGCTGCGGCCGCAACTGCGCTGGCCGGCCGGCCAGCGCTTGGCGCTGATCATCACCTTCAACCTGGAGACCTGGGACCTAGTCAAGGACGACGACAAGCCCTACTACGCCGGCGGCCCGGCGGTGCTGCCGGACGCCCTGCCGGGCAACGTGCCTGATTTCCCCAACTACACTTGGCGGGAGTACGGTCAGCGGGTCGGCATCTGGCGCCTGTTCGACATGGCGGATAAATTGGCGGTTAAGCCGAGCTGCACGGTCAACGCGACCACCTGCCAACGGCGCCGGCCCATGGTGCAGGCGGCGCTGGACCGGGGCTGCGAGATCCTTGCGCACAACTATGAGCAGGGAGAATTGCTGACCGGCTTCGCGCACGATCGGGAGAGGGAACGCGAAGTCATTTTGAAGACGCTTGCAGTCTATGAACAAACGGTTGGCAGGAAGGCGCAGGGCTGGCTGTCATCGTCGCTGCGGGGCACTTTGCACACCGCCGGCATCCTCGCCGAAGAGGGGCTGCTGTTTTACTGCGATCTGCTCAACGACGATCAACCCTATTTGCTCGAAACCGAGCACGGCCCCATCGTGTCCGTCCCCTACTCCAATGAGATCAACGACTTCACCCTGCTGACCCGCCGAGGGCACAGCACCGACGAGTTTCGAGACATCCTTATTGAAGAGCTGGACGTTCTTCACCAAGAGTCGGCGAACAGCGCCCGCATGATGAACGTTGGCCTGCATCCGCACGTCAGCGGGCGCGCCTACCGCATTCGAGCCTTGGCGGAATTCATTGAGCACGCCAAGTCGCTGGACGGCGTTTGGTGGGCCACCCGCGAGGCAATCGCCCACTCCTATTTGCAACAAATGGAAGGAAGCCCTTCGGGGTAAGCCCATGGATGCGCTTGGCGCTTGGTCATGGGCTTTCATGGCGCTTTACGTCGGGCTGATGATCCATCTCGGCAGCCGCGGCCGGCGGCAGGTGGCTTCCGCCGATGACTTCGCCGTGGCGCGCGGCGCCTACGGCCCCTTGACGTTGGCCGTTGCCTACGCCGCCACTGCGGCCAGCGGCGCGACCTTCCTCGGGCTGCCGGGGCTCGCCTACCAATTCGGGGTGGGCGTCCTATGGGTCGGGCTTCTTTATCCGGTCGGCATCTACATCGGCGTCATGCTGTGCCAGCGCATGGTGGCCCGTTTCGGCAATCGTCTTGGCCATCGCTCCATTCCGGAGTTGCTTGGCGACCGCTACCAATCCGAGGCCATCCGCATCGTCGCGTCACTGTTCTCCCTGATGCTGATGTTCTATATCGCTGGCCAGTTGATCAGCGGTCTGGTGATGTTTGAAGTTTTGCTGGGCCTCGACCGCAATTGGGCGCTGTTGCTGACGGCCGCGGTGCTGGGCGTCTATGTGGTGCTGGGCGGCGCCCATGCGGACATCATGACCGATGGCATTCAGGGCGCGATCATGCTCGGAATTGCCGTCATGGTGGGGGCGATGTTCGCAACTGGCTATGGGGCCAACGGCTTTGCCGAAATGGTGGAGCGGCTCGAAGGGCTGGATGCCCACCTGCTGCTGGCCTTCAACCCTCACTTTGGGTTGGCCAACTCGGTTTGGGATTTGGCGGCAATGCTGCTGGCCTTCATACCCCTCGGCCTGTTGCCGCACTTGGCGAACAAGCTATGGGCGCTGGACTCCGCCGACAAGCAAAACCGGTTCGTGATGTACGCCATCTTCTGCGGCCTGGCTTTTCAGTTGCTCGTGTTTGGCGGTCTGCTGGCGCGGGCGGTGCTGGGCGACGGCCTTCTGCAAGGCCAGATGACGCCCAATGCAGCCATGCCGGCGCTGTTTGTTGCAGTGTTCTCCCCTTGGCTGGCCGGCTTGTTGGGCGCGGCGATCCTGGCGGCAGTCATGTCCACGGTGGATGGACTGGTGATCTCTTCGTCTCAAGTGTTCGCCAATGATCTTTATCGGCGCTCGCTGGCGCCCCGCTGGCACGGTTCTCGAACGGAGGACGAGATTGAGCGAACGACGCTGCTGATCAGCCGTTGGGGAACGGGTCTGACCATGCTGGCGGCAACCGGGCTCGCATGGATGCTGTTTGACCGCAACATCATTCTTGTAACCTGGATAGGAGTTGGCGGATTGGTGGCGGCGTTGGCCGGCTCGCTGGTGTTGGGAATTTTCTGGAAAGGGGTTACACGGACGGGCGCTTTATCGGGTTTCGCCGTCGGCGCCTCGGTTTTCATTGTCCTGCATGGGGCGGCGCTGCCGGAGACGGCGGGTCTGGGAGCGGCGGCCGATGTCGTGTTGGGGTGGCTGAAGTCGCAGGCGGCCAATCCCTATGCCTGCACGGCCTTGGGAGAGTTGGCGGCGGTGTCAACCACCGTGCTGGTGTCGTTGGCTTCCAAGTCCTTGCCGGCAGCGCACCTGCAGCAGGTGTTCGACGGCTAGGCCGGTCCCGGACTGCGGAACACCGGCGCCTTGGGCGCCGGCAGGCCGGTTTCCGCTTCGCAGCGGGCCTTGATTTCGTCAATGCCGCCGCCGTGATCGAACAGGGGAACCTGGTCGCCGCGTTGGGCGACAAGCTGTGCCCGCAGCCTGTCGGTGGCTTGCGCATCGATGGCGCCGTCGGTGATCACCACGCCGTAGCGGCGGGCGCCCTGCACCGAAACCAATCGGCGGCGCACATCCGCAAGCACCAAGCCCGGGTCCCTGGCGTAGGGGTCGCCCCAACCGCCGCCGCCCCAGGTGTTGAAGTAGAGCAGGTCGCCGGCCTTGACCTTGATGCCTTCGGCCTTGGCCGGCAGCCACTCCTCACCGCCGTTCGCCCGCACCAAGCGCTTGCTGGAGCGCCTGCCGGTGTTGCCGCCGTTGACGCCCCAGGGATAGGTGAGCCAGCGTTCGTCGTGAATGCCGATCTCGCCGTCGCAGAGGAAGCGGTAGGCCACGCTCAAGCCGTTGCCGCCGCGGTGCAGGCCGGCGCCGCCGGAGTCCATAATGGTCTCGTAGCGTTCGATGCGTAGCGGGAAGTAGGATTCGATGAACTCATTGGGAACGTTGGTGAAGCCCGGCCACAGGGAGTGGCCGTCCAGCCCGTCGCCGATGGGCCGTCCGGGGATGCCGCCAAAGCCGATCTGAAACAATTGGAACCACTTGCCTTTATCGTCATAGCCGGAATAGAACAGATGCGGTGAGTCGGAGAACCCGGCGGCGTTCAGCAACTGCTCCGGGGCGCCCATGCCCAAGAGGGCACCCAGCACGTCGAATATGCGCCCCAAGGCGTGGGTGCGCCCCGACAGGGCGGCGGGGAAATTGGGCTTCAGCAATGTTCCTTGGGGAATGCGCACGTCCACCAAGTCGTAGAAGCCGTCGTTGAAGACGATCTGCGGGTCCACCACGTTGATGGTGAAGGAGCCGAAGAACATCTTGAACATGTCTTCGTTGAGGTAGAAGTTCACCGAGCTTTGCGCTTGCGGGTCGGTGCCTGCAAAGTCGAAGATGGCCTTGCCGCCCTCGCGCCACAGCTTGCACTGGATCTTGTAGGGGCCCATGCCCATGCCGTCGTCGCAGATGCAGTCGGCGAAGGTGCGCGGTTCTTCGGGCACGATCATTTCGATGACCGCCTGCATCGCCTTGTGGTTGCGCTCCAGCATGATCGCCATGGTGCTGTGCAGGATGTCGTCGCTGAAGCGCTCCGTCAGCTCCAGCACCCGCTTGGCGGCGGTGTTGCAGGCCGCCACCAAGGCGTTCAGGTCGAAGCGGTTCCACTGCGAAGTGCGCACGTTGTGCAGGATCAGCTCCAGAATGTCGCTTTGCAGCTCGCCCCGCTTGTACAGCTTCACCGGCGGAATGCGGATGCCTTCCTGATAGATGGTGGAGGCGCGGATGGGAATGGAGCCCGGGACCATGCCGCCATTGTCTGACATGTGCCCGAACATGGCCGTCCAGGCAATGTGGCGACCGTCCTTGAACACGGGTTTGAGCACCAACCAATCCGGCAGATGGGAGACCGCCGCGTTGCATAGATAGGGATCATTGGTGAGGATGAGGTCGCCTTCCTCGATTTCTCCTTCATAGGCTTCCAGGAAGGGGCCGATGAAGGAGCCGAATTGCCCCACCACCATCTTGCCCGCCGCGTTGGCGATCATCGGAAAGCAGTCCCCCTGCTCACGGATGCCCGGCGACATGGCGGTGCGGAACAGCACGGCGTCCATTTCCTCCCGGGCGTTTTTGAGGGCGTTTTCTATGATGTCAACGGTGACGCCCTCCAAGGCCACCATCCTTAGAGGCTCCGTTTTGCTTTGCCGAATCGTTGCGGCCATCTTCCGCGCCCCCCTAGCCCGAATCAGGCTGCTTGATCCAGCAGCAGGTTGCCCACTGAATCCACCGTGGCGCGGCAACCCGGCAACACCAAAGTGGTGGAGTCCATCTCGCAGACGATGGCCGGCCCCGGCACCACCAGCCCGGCGCTCAGCTTGGTGCGATCGTAGATTTCCGCGTCCTGGTGCTCCCCTTCGTAGTAGAACTGAGCGCCACCGACGCGGCATTGCGCAAGCGGCAGGCCTGCCCCGCCGAGCTGCAGGTCGGGAATGGCTTTTTCCTTGGCCTTGACCACCGCTCGGATCATCAGGATCTCGTGGTCGTCGCCGAGCTTGAAGGTGAACAGTTTTTCGTGTTCGTCGTCGAACTCGCGGGTCAGCCGGGCGATGCCGGCCTTCTCAAGTTCGTCCGCAGTGAAGTCCACGGTGATCTGAAAGGCTTGGCCGGCGTAGCGCAAATCCGCCTGAAAGCTGACTTGGTGCTCCGCTTCGGGAATGCCGTCCGCCACCAAGGAGCGCCCGGCCCGCCGCTGCAGCTCCGCCAGATCCGCCAGCAGTTGCTGCGGGGAGATCTCCTCCGCCATGCTGAGGTAGGTGCGGGCCGCCTCGTCCTGCACGGCGGTGGTGGCGTCACCGTAGGCGCACAGCACACCGGGACCAGGCGGGATGATGACCGGCCAAGCACCGGTGAGAATGCCCAAGGCGTTGGCGTGCAGCGGCCCGGCGCCGCCGAAGCCCACTAAGGAGAAGTCCCGCGGGTCGTAGCCTTGCTCCACCGAAACCAGCCGCAAGGCGCCCAGCATGGATTCGTTGACCACCTTGATGATGCCCTCCGCCGCATCGAGCAGGGAAAGGCCCATGGCGTCGGCAATCGTCTGCACGGCCGCGGCCGCGGCATCGCGGTCGATCTTCATGGCGCCGCCAAGCTGCACGTCCGCCGGCAGGTAGCCGAGCACCACATTGGCGTCACAGACGGTCGGGCGGTCGCCGCCCTTCAGGTAGCAGGCGGGGCCGGGCACGGCGCCGGCCGATTCAGGGCCGACGCGCAGAGCCTTGGTCAGCTCCGGCACGAAGGCGATGGAGCCGCCCCCGGCACCCACCGAGCGCACATCCAAGGACGGCGCCCGCACCTTCACGTCACCCACGAAGGTTTCCCGACGTACGCGGGCGCGGCCGTTTTGAATCAGCGCCACATCGGTGGAGGTGCCGCCCATGTCGAAGGTGAGAACATTGCTGAAGCCGGCGCGGCGGCTGAAGTAGAGCGCTCCGGCCACGCCCCCGGCCGGGCCGGACATCAGCAGGCTCACCGGCGATTCCGCCGCCGCCCTTGCGGAGGCAAGGCCGCCGTCGGAGCGCAGGATGGAAAGTTGCGCGTCCGGGCGCAAGCGTTCGCTGAGCGAGCCTTGCAGGCTCTTTACGTACTTGGACACTTGCGGACGGACGTAGGAGTTCACCACGGTGGTCTCGGTGCGTTCGTACTCCTGCATTTCCGGCGCCACCTCGCTGGAGATGGAGATGGGCAGCGCACCGAACAGCTCGCCGGCGATCGCGGCGGCGCGGCGCTCGTGCTCGCCGTTGACATAGGCGTTGACGAAGCAGATGGTCAGCGCCTCGATTTCCCCTTGGCTGCGCAGAGCCTGCAAATCCCGGCGCAGCGCCGCCTCGTCCAAGGCGGCGATGACCGCGCCGTCGGCGTCGATTCTTTCCTGGGCGCCGATGGTCAGCTCCAGGGGCGCGAGCAGGGGCCTTTTGATGAAGGTCACCCAGCCGCCGAGACCGCCGGGGCAAAACGAGCGGGCCACCTGCAGGGTCTGCTCGTAGCCGGCGGTGGTCACCAAGCCAACCTTGGCGCCTCGGCCGGTCAACACCGCGTTGGTGGCCACCGTGGTGCCGTGCATGACCAGTTTGATCTGAGCAGGATCGATGCCCGACCCCGCACAGATGCGCGCCACGCCGTTGAGAACGCCCAAGGCCGAATCCTCCGGCGTCGAAGGCACCTTGGCGGTCCAGGTCTCTCCGCTGGCCTCGTCAATGAGCAGCAAGTCGGTGAAGGTGCCGCCCACATCCACGCCCAACCGATGGCTCATGGGCTTTCCGTCCCGGTTGGTTCCGCAGCCTCAGCGGTCGGCGTCGCTTGGGCGTGCTGCTGCAGGACGCCGGCGGCGATGCCCTGGTCGATGCGCTCGTCCGCAAGCCCGGCCCATTCCCGCAGCACGGCGCGGGTGTGGGCGCCGAGCAAGGGTGGCGGGCTGAAGGACTCCGCGGCGTCGGCCGACAGCTTGATTGGGTTGCCCGGCATCCGGGCGGCGCCGCCCAAGGGATGCCCAACCTCCACGAACATGTTGCGGTGGCGAACTTGCGGGTCGGCCAGCGCCTGGGCGAAGTTGTTGACCCTAGCGCAGGGAATGCGCGCCGCCTCCAGGTCGCGCAGCCAGTCGGCGGCCGGCCGGGTTTTCAGCCGTTCCCTGATCAGGCCCTCGATGAACGCCTTCTCCTTAAGGCGCTCCGGCGCCGTGGCGAAGCGGGGGCTGCGCAGTTCGTCCAAGTCCACCACGTCGAGCAGCGGCGGCCAAAAGGCGTCCCCGATGACGGCGATGATGATGGTGTCGTCGGCGGTGGGAAAGGTGTTGTAGGGAGTGTGGACGAAGTGGCTGTTGCCGATGGGTTCGGGAACCTCGCCGGACAGGGCGTACATGGTGGCCATGTAGTTGAGCAGGCTGATCTGCACATCCAGCATGGAGACGTCCACATGCTGGCCGGCGCCGCTGCGCTCCCGCGCCAGCAGCGCCGCCTGAACGCCCATGACGGCGAACATGCCGCCGCCCAAGTCGCCGATGGGAATGCCGGCCCGCACCTGCTGGCCCGGCCCCATGCCGGTGATGGACATGCCGCCGCCGAGGCCCTGCACGATCTGGTCGAAGGCCGGGCGCTTGTAGTGGGGGCCGTCCTCGCCGAAGCCGGTGACCGTGCAGGTGACGATGCGCGGGTTGACGGCGGCCAGTGCGGCGTGGTCAATCTGCAGCCGCTTGGTGACGCCGGCGGAGAAGTTGTCCAGCACCACATCGGCGTGGCGCACCAACGCATGGAAGAAATCCAGCCCGGCGGCCGACTTGAGGTCGATGGCCACGGAGCGCTTGTTGCGGTTCAGGGTGAGGAAGTAGGCGCCCATGCCGTGCAGGGCGTATTGCGGGTCGTTCTCCAGCAGCCGGCGGGTGCCCTCGCCCTTGCCGGGAGGCTCCACCTTCACCGCGTCGCAGCCAAGGTCGGCCAGGATCATGCCGGCGTAGGGGCCGGAAAGCATGTGCGTCAAATCTATGAGGCGAATTCCCGCCAACGGCTTGTTGGCCATTCCAGCATTCCTCCCCTTGGGCCTCATGCGCCTTGCTCCGGTTCAGCACTCGGCGATGACGCCGGCGGCCAACAGCTCCTCTATGGCGTCCCCTGCGTAGCCGGCCCGTTGGACGGCTTGCCGGGAGTGCTCGCCGGCGCTGGGGAGGTCTTGGCGCAGTTGCGTGCGCTGACCGTCCATTTCCAAGGGCAGCTTCGGCAGCCGGGCCGTGGCGCCGCGCCGCTCCCCTTCGGGCAGGCGCAGGTCCAGCAGGCCGCCGCAGTTGAGGTGCGGGTCCGCAAACAGGTCGGAAGGCTTGTTGATCTCCGCGAAGGGCAGGCCGGCGGCTTCGAGTTGCCGCGCCGCCTCCTGTTGGGAAAGGCCGCCGAACAGGGCCTGCAACGCCGGCATGAAGCGCTCCCGCTGCTGCACCCGCCCGCCGTTGGTGGCCAACGCCGCGTCCTTGGCCAAGTCCTGCAAACGGAAGTGGGCGCAGAATTGCCGCCATTGGGTGTCGCTGACCACGGCCACGAACACCTGCTCCCCGTCGGCGCAGGTGAACAAATCATAGACGCCCCAAGCGGAGCGGCGCACGGACATGGGCAGCGGTGCCTCCCCCAGCGCCGCCTGCTGCGCCATGTGCTGGCCGACCAGAAAGGCGGTGGTCTCGAACAGGGCGCTGGTGACCAATTGGCCCCGCCCGGTGGCGCGGCGCTGATTGACCGCGGCGAGCACGCCGATGACGCCGAACATGCCGCCGGCGATGTCGATGACGGAGGAGCCGGCCCGCATCGGGCGGCCCGGCGGCCCGGTCATGTAGGCGAGGCCGCCCATCATTTGCGTCACTTCGTCCAAGGCGGCGCGCCGTTCATAGGGACCGCTGAGAAAGCCCTTCAGGCTGCAATAGATGAGGCGCGGGTTGCGGGCGGCAAGCTCCGCGTAGCCGAAGCCCAGCTTGTCCATGGCGCCGGGGCGAAAATTCTCGATCAGCACGTCGGCGCCTTCAATGAGACGGTGGGCCAGCGCCCGGCCCTCGGCCCGCTTGAGGTCAACGCACAGGCTGTGCTTGTTGCGGTTGTACATGGCGAAGTAGCCGCCGCCGGAGCCCTTCAGGCGGCGGGTGTTGTCGCCGCCCAGCGGCTCCACCTTCAGCACGTCGGCGCCCAGGTCCGCCAGAATCAAGCCGGCCGCTGGCCCCATGACCATGTGCGAGAACTCCACCACGCTGATGTCGCCCAAGGGCAAGTTGCTCAAGCGTCCCCCTTGTTTTCAACCGCCACCTGCCGGCGCTGCGCGGAAAATTGACATTATGATATATCATTAAATCTTTTAGCGGGGGCAAGGTTCCGTGTCAATAGCTCGGGCGGCGGATGTTGAGGTTAGCGAAGTCGGCACACGGGACGGCCTGCAGAACATTGACCGCATCATGCCCACGGAGGCGAAGAAGGCCTGGATAGCCGCCGAGGCCGCCGCCGGCGTGCCGGAAATCGAAGTCGGCTCCTTCGTGCCGGCCAAGCTGCTGCCGCAGTTGGCGGACACCGCCGAGGTGCTGGCCTTCGCCAAGACCCTGCCGGGCCTCAAGGCGGCCGTGCTGGTGCCCAACCTGCGCGGGGCCGAAGCCGCCATCCGCGGCGGCGCGGACAAGATGTCCATTCCCTTCTCCGTCAGCGAAACCCACAGCCGAGCCAACCTGAACAAGACCCATGCGCAGATGTTCGAGCAGATCGCCTTGATTGCCCAGGCGTTGGCCGAACGGCCGGCGGCGGCCCGGCCCAAGTTTGAAGTGGGGCTTTCCACCGCCTTCGGCTGCACCTTGGAGGGCCCCGTTGACGAAGACTTGGTGGTATGCACAGCGGAGCGGGCCATCGAACTGGGCGCGGACGAAGTGGGCTTGGCGGACACCGCCGGCTACGGCAATCCCGCCCAGGTGCGCCGCTTGGCGAAGCGCATCCGGGCGGCGGTGGGCGCGGACCGTCTAACCGGCATCCACCTGCACAACACCCGCGGCCAAGGGCTGGCCAACGTGATGGCGGCGCTGGAGGCGGGGCTGACCACCATCGACAGCTCCTTGGGCGGCTTGGGCGGCTGCCCCTTCGCACCGGGGGCGAGCGGCAACATCGTCACCGAGGACCTGGTGTTCCTGCTGGAGGCGATGGGCCTGCACACCGGCATCGACTTGGCGCGGCTGCTGCAGGTGCGGGCCGAGGTGCAGGCCGCCTTGCCGGGCGAAGACCTGCACGGCTTCCTAGCGGACGCCGGCCTGCCCAAGGGCTTCGCCTACGCCCGGCAAGAAAAGCGTTGAGGGCAATGCTCCATTAGGCTTGGCGAAATGGACGGATTGGCGCCCACCCAAAGCCTTTTTCAGCTGCCATTGACATCAACGCCCGGCCGGGCCTCGCCGGAGGCGTCCGCAGTCGGTGACCTCCTTGACGAGCTCGGCCTGCTGCGCTTTGGTGCGGCCCTCCATCAAGGTGATCTGCGCCAGCGGCAGTTCCGTCCTCCTTAGTGGTTGCGTCGCCCAAGACGCCAAACAAAAGTTCTAAGTGAAGCGCACTGAGACGGACCCCAAGCCTTGGTGGCGGGCGCGCACCGCATCGCCGGCCCGCACCGCCGCCGCCGCGGTGACCGCGCCGGTCAGGATGAGGGTTCCGGCGGGGATGGCAAGGTCGCGTTCGTTCAGCAGGTTGGCCAGCATGGCCACGCTGGTGAGGGGATGGCCGAGCACCGCGGCGCCGGCGCCGGTCTCCACCACCTCGCCGTTCTTCTCCAGCACCACGCCTAGGGTTTTCAGGTCCAGGTCCTGCAGGCGGCGGGCGCTGCCGCCGACGGTGAAGCGGGCCGCCGAGCTGTTGTCCGCAATCACGCTGGGCAGGTCGAAGCGGAAGTTCTCATAGCGGGAGTCGATGACTTCGATGGCCGGCAAGACCCAGTCAATGGCTGCGGCCACCTGCGCGATCTGGCATCCTGGCCCGCGCAGCTCCCGGCTGGTGACCACGGCGATTTCCGCCTCCACCCGGGGATGGATCAACTTGGCGGCATCGACCAAGCCGCCGTCGGGAACGCTGAAGTCATCGGCGAGAAAGCCGTAGGTGGGCGTCTCCACGCCCATTTGCCGCATCTTGGCCCAGGAGGTCAGCCCCATCTTGAGGCCGACGATGCGGCTGCCCCGATCCAGCTTGCGTTGGCGGATGGCCCATTGAATGCCGTAGGCGTCCCGCCAATCCAGGTGCGGATGATCGTCGGTTATCTTGTGGATGGCGGCGCCGTTCAGTTGGGCGTTTTCAAGACGCTCCGCCAAGGTTTCCACTTCCTCCCGTCTAAGAGCGGCCACGGCGCCCTCCGACCACGGCACCTCGCGCCCGACAGCGCATCGCCACGGATTCGCAAGAACACACGGGGGAGGCCGAACCCTCACTGGAACGCCCCGCAAGAACGGCGCGGCCAACCCAGCCAGCGCCGACCAGCCTTAGGGGCAAGAACGGTTGAGTTGCAGCGGCAGGCATCGTTCAGCCCCGCGCCCGCAGCATTTCCAGGGCCACATCCTCGATCATGTCCTCCTGCCCGCCCACGGTCTTGCGCTTGCCCAGTTCGATCAGGATGTCCCGGGAGGGCACGCCGTGCTTCTGCTCGGCCCGCTTGGCGTGCAGCAGGAAGGAGGAGTAAACCCCGGCGTGGCCCAGGATCAGCGCATCGCGGCTGATGCGGGTGGGCTGGCCCATGATGGGCAGGGCCACGTCTTCGGCGGCGTCCATGAGGGCGTTCAAATCGACGCCAGTGACGATGCCCATGCGGTCGCAGACTGCGGCGAACACTTCCAAGGGGGTGTTGCCGGCGCCGGCGCCGAAGCCGGCCACGGAGCCGTCGATGCGGTTGGCGCCCGCCTCCACCGCCGCCAAGGAGTTGGCGATGCCCATCGCCAAATTGTGGTGGCCGTGGAAGCCGATTTCGACCTTGGCGTCGAACCGGCTGCGCAGCAGGCCGATCTTCTCGCTGACGTCGTCCGGCAGCATGTAGCCGGCCGAGTCCGTCACATAGATGCAATTGGCGCCGTAGGAGACCATCAGTTCCGCCTGCCGCGCCAAGTCCTCAGCCGGAATCATGTGCGCCATCATCAGGAAGCCCACGGTGTCGAAGCCCTGCTTGGCGGCGTAGCCGATGTGCTGCTCCGCCACGTCCGCCTCCGTGCAGTGCGTGGCCACCCGCACGGTGCGCGCACCGCAGCCCTCCGCCATCTTCAGGTCCTCCACCGTGCCGATGCCGGGCAGCAGCAGCACGGACACCTTGCTGTGCCGCAGCTTCGGCACCACCGCCCGGAGGTACTCCTCGTCGGAATGACGGCCGAAGCCGTAGGTGATGGAGGTGCCGCTTAAGCCGTCCCCGTGGGTGACCTCGAGCATCGGCACCTTGGCCCGGTCCAAGGCGGTGGCCAAGGCCACCATCTGCTCCACGGTGAACTGGTGCGCCACCGAGTGCATGCCGTCCCGCAGCGACATGTCGTGCAGGGTGATTTCCTTGCCGGCGAGGTTCATCTCGCCGCCTCCGCTGCGGCCGGCTCCACGCACTGCGCCGCCACCAGCTCACCGGCGCGGGCGGCGGCGGCGGTCATGATGTCCAGGTTGCCGGCGTAGGTGGGCAGGTAGTCCCCGGCGCCCTCCACCTCCAAAAAGGTGGTTACGCGGAGGCCGTCAAAAACCGGCCCCTCCTTGATGCGGTAGCCCGGAACGTACTGCTGCACCTCGGCCTCCATGCGCAGCAGTGAAGACCGGATGGCCGCCTCGTCCGGATCGCCCTGCAATAGGCAATGCACCGTGTCGCGCATCACCAAGGGCGGCTCCGCCGGGTTGAGGATGATGATGGCCTTGCCCCGCTTGGCGCCGCCGATGCGTTCGATGGCGCGGGCGGTGGTCTGGGTGAACTCGTCAATGTTCTTGCGGGTGCCCGGCCCGGCGGACTTGGAGGCGGTGGTGGCGACGATCTCGCCGTACTCCACCGGCTGCACCCGGCTGACGGCGTGGACGATGGGAATGGTGGCCTGACCGCCGCAGGTGACCATGTTGATGTTTTGCTCCTCCGCCAGCAGATGCTCCTGCAAGTTCACCGGCGGAATGCAGTAGGGGCCGACGGCCGCGGGGGTCAGATCGATCATCTTGACGCCGCAACTTGCCAGCTTGGCGGCGTTGCTCTGGTGGCAGTAGGCGGAGGTGGCGTCAAAGGCGATGCGCACTGCGTCCCGCTCGATGTGCGGCAGCAGCGCGTCCACCCCTTGGTCGGTGGCCTTAAGGCCCTGCCGCCGCGCCCGGAACAGCCCTTCGGATTGCGGATCTATGCCCACCATCCAGACCGGGTTCAACACCTCGCTGCGCAGCAGCTTGTACATCAGGTCCGTGCCGATGTTGCCGGAGCCGATCAGAGCGCAATTCACTTGCATGGCTGCATCCCCTGTCAACTAATCAAAGCGCACCGACACCTGGCCGATGCCGCCCACCGAAGCCCGCACCTCATCGCCGGACTGCACCGGCTGCAAGGGCACCAAGGAGCCGGAAAGCACCACCTCCCCCTGGCGCAGGGCCACGCCCAAGGCGCCCATCCGGTTGGCCAGCCAGACCATGCAGGCCACCGGGGAGGAGCCGAGCGCCGCGGCGCCGGCGCCCGTGGAGACGATGGCGCCGTTCAACTCCATGACCACGCCGCAGGTGGCCAGATCCACCTCCCTTGGGCTGACGGCCTCCTGGCCCAGCACGAAGCGGCCGCAGGAGGCGTTGTCCGCCACCGTGTCCTGAATCTTGATGCGCCAGTCCTGAATGCGCGAATCCACGATCTCCAGGCAGGGCATGACGAAGTCCGTGGCTTGAATCACCTCGGCGGCGGTAACGCCCGGCCCCTTGAGGTCCGCCTTCAGCACAAAGGCGACCTCCGCCTCGGCGCGGGGCTGGATCAGCTGCCCTCGCATGGGGATGACGCCGCCTGTGGGCACCTCCATGGCGTCCGTCAGATAGCCGAAGTCCGGCTGCCTTACCCCCAGCATGTTCTGCACGGCGGCGCTGGTGACGCCGATCTTCTTGCCGACCACCCGTTCGCCCTCTTCCTGGCGCAGGGCCAACAGGCCATGGGAGATCTGGTAGGCGTCCTCGATGCTGATGCCCGGCGTCCCATCGGTCAACGGCGCCACGGCCTCCGCTTGGCGAAGCGCCCGATGCAGCGCCGCCGCGTAGCCGTCGATGCGCTTGCGCTCCATGCCCAACCCTTTGCCTCACCAACCCATTGCACTGAACTGCGCAAGCTGCCGCACACCAATGTCCACTGCCGAAAAATCCTCCGCCGGAACTGCGCCGCACCGATCGCTGCGCACCGCCTACAGCTTAACGCAAATGTTTTGCAGCTCCCTGTGGAAGTCCAAGGAATGCCGCCCGACGGGCCAGCGGCGGCAACTTCTGCGAGGCCGCCCGGCGCCTCTCCATGACCGCCCCGCAGTTCCGCTGCCGGATGCAGAAGCACGCCATCGCCCAGCACGACAAGGGTTGCACTGCTTCATCCGGGTCAGCAGCGTGTTCTGGCCGGCATCTCCATGCAGATGCTCCGGCCGTCCGGGGCGCTGGCGGTGACTCGGTAAGCGCCGTCACCACCCGGAGCAATGCTGTAGGCGGCCTCATCCCCCCCTCCCGGTTGCCAGCCGAGGACGGCGGTGATGGCGGCAGTGTCGGCGGCGTTCAGCAGATAGCTTCCCTCACGCAGGCGGTAGTCCTCCTGAAAGACCGCCAAGGCGGCGATGCCGGCGATCAGCGCCCCTTCCCGTGCGGTCTGCACATAACCCCGATGCAAGGGCAAGGCGACAGCCACCAGCGTGGCGATGATCGCCAGCGCCACCAGCAATTCGAGCAAACTGAGGCCAACCCAACGCCCGGCCGTTCCCATCAAATGTCCGCCCAAGTCGCTGAACGAGTGGCCGTGGCGGAGAACTGGTAGATCACGGGGCGCTCGAAGGTGGCGACCCAATCCCCGGCGTTCAAGGTTCCCGTCACGGTGATGCCGATGGCGCCCGTGGTTCCGTTGCCGTTGCCGGCCACATAGGCCGGGCCGCCGCCGGGCGCGGAACCGCCCTCCGCGTTGAGCAGGGTGACGAAGCCGGCTTGGGTGTAGTCCCCGGTGGCGTCCGCCGCGGCCAGGTTGGCAATTCGCCCGATGGACAGGTCGGCCTGGATCTTGCGCATCTGATGCTGGGCGAACCGGGCGCCCTCCTCAAAGTGATGGGTCACCTTGGACATGTTGGCGTTCTCGATGTAATCCTGATAGGCGGGCAGGGCGATGGCGCCGAGAATGCCGATGATGGCGACGACGATCATCAATTCGATGAGCGTGAAGCCGGCCTCCGGCCAATGGTCCCCAAGCCGGGTGAGGCTCCTGTTTGGCCTTCCTTTGCGCCGCGGCCTCCCTCGTGAACCGCCTTCGGCAAAACGGCCCTTGGCCCCTTCCGAACGGTTTTCACGCCTCGACTGAGGCCGCAAGTCCTTGTTGGTTGCCGCCCACTTGCCAGCGGGACGGCGCACTGGCCGTTGTTTCACTGCAGATGCCCTCCATCATTGGAACGTTTCAGCCTTCGCCGAACTGCGGCAAGGCCCCGATGCGCCAAAACCTTATACCGATCCAAGCGGTTCGCGTAATGGACAATGCGCCCTTTGGCGCGTAAGACATCGTCCCGCTAATTTGTGCGCTCCGCTTCCCTTCCGCCGCCGCCTTGAACTACGGCCGGCGGGCGCAGGCGGGGTTCCGGCCGGACCGTTTTCGCACGCCCGCGGGCGTGATGTCCGCTTCCATTCGGCTCGCGCTGCCCCGCAAAATGGCCGCCCATGCAAGCAAATCAAACATCTTGGGGCAGCCTAGCTGAGCAGCTCGCGCAGCAGGGCCTGCTGAGCGCCGAGACTCTTTCCGAGGCAGCCGCCAGCGCTCGCGCCAAGGGCCAAACCCTAATCGCCCATTTGCTGGAGGAGTCGCACCTAAGCGCCGGCGCCATCGCCGCCTGCGCCATGCGCGCCCTCCACCTGCCGCTTCTGGACCTGGACGCCTTCAATCTGGACGACATCCCCGCAAGCCTCCTTGAGGACGGCGCCTGGCGCAACGGCAACATGCTGCCCCTGATGCGGCGGGCGGATCGATTGTTCGTCGCCGTGGCCGACCCGGACGAGCTCTCCCGGCTCGAAGTCGTCAAGGCCCAGTCGGGGCTGCAGGTTGAACCAGTGCTGGTGGAGCAGGACAAGCTTAAGCGGGCCTTGCAGGAGATGCGCCGGTTTGGTCGGCTGACCGGCGCTGGGTTCGGCGCCGGCTTGGAGGAGGGCTTGGGGAATCTTGACGAAGAAGCCTTGGCCGTGGAAACCGAGCAGGAGGGCGACGAGCCTTTAAGCGCCGCCGTCGCCGAGGAAGCCCCCATAGTCCGTTTCGTCAACCGAGTGCTGCTGGACGCCGTGGCCAGCGGCGCTTCGGACATACACTTCGAGCCCTTTGAAAGCTCCTACCGAATCCGCTTTCGCACCGACGGCCTGCTGTCCGAGGCCATCAAGCCGCCGAAGCGCCTAGGCCGCCGACTGGCCGCCCGGCTGAAGGTGATGGCGCAGCTCAACATCGCCGAACGGCGGCTGCCCCAAGACGGACGCTTCAAGGTTCGGCTGTCCGAGTCCCGCGCCTTGGACTTGCGCGTGAACACCCTGCCCACCCTCTGGGGGGAAAAGATCGTGCTGCGCATCCTAGATCCATCCAGCGCCCGGCTCGGCATCGACGCCCTTGGCTTCCGCGCCGACCAAAGGGCTTTGTTCGAGGAGGCCCTAGAGCGGCCCGACGGCATGATTCTGGCCACCGGCCCCACCGGCAGCGGCAAGACGGTGACCCTCTACGCCGGCATCAACGCACTAAACACCCCGGAGCGAAACATCTCCACCGCCGAGGATCCGGTGGAGATCAATTTGGAGGGCGTCAACCAAGTCAACATCAACCCCAAGGTGGGGCTGGACTTCGCATCGGCCCTGCGGGCGTTTCTGCGCCAAGACCCGGATGTCCTGATGGTGGGCGAAATTCGTGACTTGGAGACCGCCGAAATCGCCGTCAAGGCCGCCCAAACCGGCCATCTGGTGCTCTCCACCCTGCACACCAACTCCGCCGCGGAAACCCTGACCCGGCTGCGTAACATCGGCGTTCCAGCCTTCAACTTGGCGACTTCCGCAGCGCTCATCATCGCCCAGCGCTTGGCGCGGCGCCTGTGCGTGGAGTGCAAGGCGCCCTTCAGGGCGCCTCCGGCGCTGCTGCGGCGCGAGGGCTTTTCCGCAAGCATGGTCGAAGCCGGCCCCAAGCTGTTTCAGCCCAACCCCCAAGGCTGCCCGGCTTGCCGCGGAGGCTACCGCGGGCGCGTGGGCGTTTATGAGGTGGTGGGGAACACTGCGGAGATCACCCAACTCATCATGGACGACGGCGACAGCTTGGCGCTGGCCGCCCAAGCCCGCCGGCAGGGTTTCGTGAGCCTAAGAACCGCCTGCCTCTCCAAGGTGGCCGAAGGAACCATCAGCTTGGTCGAAGCCAACCGAATCACCTCCGTCGGCGAACCCTGATGCGCACCCCGCAGAGCAAGCGCCAGCACTCGGGCCACATTGTTGCGGGAGGCGGGAATGGGGAATGAAGCCACCTACCTTTGGGAGGGCGCAGACGGGAACGGACAGCCAAGCAAAGGTGAAATAGCCGGCAGCAGCCCCGCCGTCGCCAAGGCCATGCTGCTTCGCCAAGGCGTCATCCCCAGCCGCATCCGCCGCAAGCCCAGGGAGTTGCCGGGGTTGTCCTGGGGGCAGGGCGCGGCGCCCAACGCCAAGGACATTGCCGCCTTCACCCGGCAAGTGGCCACCATGATGCAGGCCGGAGCGCCCTTGGTGCGGTCCTTTGAGATCATCGCCGACGGCTTCACTAAGCCGCGGATGCGCCAGCTCGTCTTGGCGGTGCGGGACCGCGTTGCCGGCGGCGACAGCTTCGCCTCCGCCCTGCGCCGCCACCCGCAGCACTTCGACCAGTTGTTTTGCAGCCTGATTGACGCCGGGGAGCAGGCTGGGGCCTTGGAGACCATGCTGGACCAGGTGGCCGGCCACCAGGAGAAGATCCAATCCCTGAAGGCCAAGGTGAGGAAGGCCATGACCTATCCGGCGGCGGTGGTGCTGGTGGCCATCGTCGTGTCCGGCATCCTGCTGGTGGAGGTGGTGCCGCGCTTTGAGGACGTATTCAGCGGCTTCGGCGCCGAGCTGCCCATCTTCACGCGGATGGTCATCAACCTTTCGGACATCGTGCAGGCTTGGTGGCTGCCCGTTCTCATCGCCCTAGGCGCCGCCGTTGGACTGCTGCGGCTGGCCTTCCCCCGCAGCCCATCCCTGCGCCGCGCATTCGACGGGCTCGCCTTGCAGGCGCCCGTGGCGGGGAGCATCATCGAAATGACCGCGGTTGCCCGCTACGCCAGAACCCTGGCCACCACCTTCGCCGCCGGCGTTCCCTTGACCGACGCCTTAAGTTCGGCGGCCGGGGCCGCCGGCAATCGGCTCTTTGAGGAGGCTATCATGAAGGTCCGGGAAGAGGTGTCGGCCGGGCACCCATTGAACGTGGCGATGGCCAACGCCGGGCGCTTTCCCGGCATGGTGGTGCAGATGGCGATGATCGGCGAGGAGGCCGGCGCCTTGGACGACATGTTGGCCAAGGCCGCCGCCCACTACGAAGAGCAGGTGGACAATCGGGTGGACAACCTAACTTCGCTGATGGAACCGCTGATCATGTCTGTGCTCGGCATACTGATAGGGGGCCTCATCATCGCCATGTACCTGCCCATCTTTCAACTTGGCGCGGTGGTGGGCGGCTGACCGTGGAATGCGCAATCCATCCGCATGGGGCGAAGAAAAACCTGCCGGCGCCATGCATCAAAACTTGCAATATGTTGGGAACGTCAGCGAAGCAGGCTGCGCCCATTAGCAGTCTGCTGAAAAACCAATCGGCGCCCTCAAGAATAATTTTGTGCCGGACGCCAGGGTTTTTCAGCAAACTGTTGGAGGGACGGAGGCAGCCGGTGGGATGAATCATGCAAATTAGCGCCGCCGGCCTTGCGCTGGGCCTTTGGCTGCTTGGCGTTGGCTTATGCGTCGGCAGCTTCCTGAACGTAGTGATCCATCGGCTGCCGCTGATGCTGCACCGTCAGTGGCGGCGGGATGCGCAATCCATATTGGAAAACGCTGAGGCAGCCGCAGCCGAAGTTCGGAACAGTCCCGGCGCCCATGCGTTGGCGCCCGAAGGCGCCGACGCCGCTGGGAGCGACGAGGGGCGCTTCAACCTGATGCATCCCCGCTCCCACTGCCCCGCCTGCCGGCGGCCCATTCGGGCGGTTGAGAACATCCCCGTGGTGAGTTGGCTGTGGCTGCGCGGCAAGTGCGCCGGCTGCGCCGCGCCCATCGGCCGGCGTTATCCGGTGGTGGAAATTCTGGCGGCCATCGCTGTCCTGACGGCGGTGGCGGGGTTCGGCTTCACTTGGCTGGCCTTGGCCGCGGCGGTTTACGTCTGGGCCTTGATCGTCCTTGCCGGCACGGACTTGGAAACCGGCCTGCTGCCGGACCAAGTCACCCTGCCCTTGCTTTGGCTGGGGCTGCTGGTCAATTTGGGCGATGGCCTGACGTCCCTCACTTGGGCGGTGGCGGGCGCCGCGGCCGGCTACCTCTCCCTTTGGTTCCTCTACTGGGCCTTCAAGCTGGCCACCGGCAAGGAGGGCATGGGCTACGGGGACTTCAAGCTGCTCGCCGCCATCGGCGCCTGGCTGGGTTGGCAGGCGCTGCCGGCCGTGGCGTTGCTGGCGGCGGCGGCCGGGCTGCTCTACGCACTGGCGGCCATCCTCATGGGCCGCCAGACCCGCCGCCAACCCATCCCCTTCGGCCCCTTCCTAGCCGCAGCCGGCTGGGCCGCCCTGGTCTGGCGGGAGCAAACCGCCGCCTTGCTGGGCGCTTGACGCCAACAGCACTCCTCCGTCCGGCCAATTCACCAAGTTGCGGAACGGGCTTCGCCCGTCTCCCAAGAGTGGGCGCGGCAGTGATGGCCAACGCGCCATAATTCCCAGTAAAGCGGGAACATAATATGGTGGAACCTAAAACTATGTTCCCTAAATATGTGTGTGCGGGAGCACCGACCTTCCGGACCTTTGTCCGTCAGGCAGCCATGCTTGGGAAGGCGGCCTGCTGATTGGGAGTTCGCATGTCAAGGGAGCGGTGCGGCCTGCGGTTGTTGCAGTAGTCCAAGTAGGCTTGCGGAGTCTTGTTCATGGCCCTGCAGTTGAGTTCGCCGTCGGGGAAGCGCCAGCATTCGGAACGGGCGGCCCAAGGGCATTGGGCCACCTCGGCGTTTCCAGCGGAAATTGCGGACGCGCCCCAGCGGGCGCCGGGGCCGGGCTATGGGTCAACCGGCACCGCCCTAACCTCCACCTGCAGGCGGTTGCCTATGGGCCTGTTCCGCATGCGAGTGACGTAGGATGCGCCATCGTATTCGTAGCGCACGTCGTAGCCGACCAGCCGCTCCTCCACTTCGCGCTCCATGCGGCACCCGCCGCCACGCCGGTTGCTGTTCTTGATGTCCCGCGCAACACTGGCCCCCAAGGCGGCCCCGGCGACTTCGCCGATGGCACCGTCCCCATGAATTTCGTTGCCCACCACGGCGCCGACAATGGCGCCGACGATTTCCGGCGTCGCCGAACCGGGGCCATCGTTGACCGAACCGCCGCCGGAGCAGACCCTTCGGGGCGGCAGTTCGACCACCTCATAGGCTTCGTCCACCCTTTCGATGTTGGCCCACCGAACCGGGCCGGAGGCGTCATAGGCCCCTCGTTGCGCCCAAGCAGACGCAGAAAGCAGTGCCGCCAGCGCGGCCAAGATCACACTGTTTTTCATTGAGCACTCCATGCATTGGCACCGTGACGGCTGACTTTATGGAGTCCCCGTTCTGAACGCAACCTTAACGGGGCGAGAAAGGACACGGGCACATGCCTAAATGGCATCCGCGTGAAAGTGTCCGCTGCCAGCGCCGGCCAGCCGCTGCATCGGCTCCATGGCCCCCAGCTAACGGCGGTGCGCCCCTAGTCCAAGTTGGCGACGCCTGCCGCTGCCCCGAGACGGCATCCACAAGGCACAGCGCCTAGGCGTCGCAAGAGAGGGGCGCCTTCGCTACTCAAGCCTTCCATCGCCCAGCGACTTGATGGATAATCGGCAACAGCTCGAGGGCTGCACCTAGCTGCACCCAAGCGGAGCCACGGCAAAACCTAGCTTTTTCATTTGGCGGGATGAAAATGGCCAAGATACTTCCGGACAAGGAAATCAAGAAATTGATGGGGGCCGTCGTAATCGGGGCGGAGGAAAGCCAGCTAAACCCAAACGGCGTGGAGTTGCGGTTGGGCACTAGGGTTAAGTTCCAATCAACCGGGGAACAAAAGACCATTGGGGACGACAAATTTCTAAGAGTGGCACCCGGCGAATCCGTAACCATCACAAGCTTTGAGGAAATCGATTTCTCCAGCCCCACCGTACAGGAAATTTTTCCTAACGATGCGCTTATGGGCCTAATTACCCCAACTACGACCATGATGCGCGAAGGCATCACAATGGCGGCAACCAAGGTGGATAGCGGGTTTAAAGGGACCCTCAACTGGGGTTTGCGAAACAGCTCTACAAAAGACCTTATTCTAAAATCAAATGAACCCATATTTAAGCTGACGATATTCAAGCTGGGGCAGGACGAGGCCCCGGAGATGGAATATGGGGAAAGGGTCAACGATGCATATCAAGGCTCCGATGGAATTGTAGTATCCAAGCGCAAACTTTCCGTTGACATTCCGAAGAATAGGTTGGTTGAATCCAGCATTGAGAAAATGGACCCGAAGCTAAGGTTGAAAGAAGCCGGCTATCCCTTTGACCATATTAGCACCGAATTAACCACCCTCCACGGCAGATTTGAATTAGTATCCTCCGACGTGGCTGCCATGAAGGAAGAGTTCTCCAAGCGCACCGAACAATTATCCGAAAAGATAGATTCTGAAACGGTCACGCTATCCAAGAAAATTGATGAAATGTACAACAACGTGCTTGACAAGATGGAGGCATTTTTTCAAAAGAAGCTCATGGGGGTGCTTTTCGCGTTTGTGACCGTACTTCTTTGGTTGATGGGCGGATATACCTTTCTCCTAAGCTCCAATGTCGAGGATAACATGATAGTGCTGGGCTTTCTGCTATTGGGGGCTATTTCCCTCTTTCCAGCAGTCATTTATCTGGCAGTCAGAAAAAAGTAGGGCTCTGCCATCAGAGTATCTCCTTCTAAAAATCCATGATGTCTTCGCTGAACCCTAGAAGCCACTGCTCCAGCTCAAATGCGCCCGTGTGCGATAAGCCCGAACTGACTTTCCGTATCGAACCTCCGCAGGTCAAACCCAATGGTTAGCGCCTTGCCTATTCAAACAAGCCCTGCACGGGCTTCATCAAGCTGGCGGGCAGGAGATTGCACAGATATTGCTCGGCCAATCCGAGCAACACGGACGGCTGCTTCGTAAGCGTGGACAGGCAGAAGCCTTTCATAAGCTCTCATAGATCTTGCCTACAAAATCTTATGTCCGTTTAGGAAAGGCTCCACATCTATACACTCTTTCGACCATGACTTATCATTTATTAGCCAATGTAGTATCCGTTGCCGCACAAGTTCTTCTGGATGAGCAACAACATGCTTTCCTCGACACTCGCACACTAGGGTTTTACTTCCGTAGCCGTAGTCATAAACTGGAGGCTTCCAATCGAACGGAAACGCTGTTTTGCCTTTTTTCATGCCACTTTCCTTTTTTCCATAAGTGAAGTTGCAGCCAAAGCGCGTTTCTCACGGGCCAATTTGGCGATTTCGGGGCAATGGGCAACCAAGTCCACCAATTGGCCTAAGCCTAGATTGTCGTTGCAGTAGCCGTCAACCCATTCGTTGCTTTTGGAGCGCCAGCGGAACAGGGACCAGTGGCGTTGGTTTTGGCTGATGACCAGCCGGCCGCCCCCGCCCCATGCTTGATAGCAGTTGCCTTGGAAGGGAGCGGCGGCGTCCGGGCGTTGTGCAGGGCGCTCCAGGAACAGGCTGAACGCGCCCACGGAGGCGAATGCTTCGCAGCTGTCCGCGGTGGCGTTCAGTTCGCGCAGGATTTTCAGCATGATGGTCCTGCTTAGCTGGAGAGGCTCGTGGTCCCAGCCATTGCACTCTTCAACCTCATTGGCGTCCGCGTCAATGGAGAGCAGGCCAACTGCCTGGCCATCGTGCTGGATGCTCCAAAACACCAAGCTGCCGTCCCGTAAGCTACTTTGATATCCATAGCTTCGCCCTCCAACACAGAGCTTCAGCACCCTGCCGATGGCTTGCAGATGCTCCACTGTGTCAACTCGGCGCAGGGCAAGCGAGCCGTCCAGCCGAATTACGGGTTCACCTTCCCGCTTCTCGCATTCGTTGCGCCGACGAGCCACTCGATTTTGCAAGCCAATGAATGCGCTCGCCCTATTCTCCAATGCCTCAAAGTCTGGGGAGGTGCGAATGGCCCGCAGGAGTTTATGCGCTTCCCTGCCGACCGGACCGGAACGGGCGCCCGCCGCAGCCGCTCGGTTGAGGTGCTTCAGCGTTCGGCAAACCCGCTGTCGCGGCGCCCGTCGAACCCTCTTCCCGGCGCGGTTTTCGGGCCTGTCCTCGAACTGCGCAATGAGCGCCGGCAGCGCCTTGCCAGCTTGGTCACGGGGCAGCGGATGCAGGCCGGCGCCTTGCAGGGCGAACTGGAACTGCGTGAGCAATTGTTTGAGCACGGCGGACTCCTCTCGCATGGCAAGGGGATTATCCCCCATTGGCGCAAAAGCCCGCGGAAGAGTGGCTAATTGGGCATGTTTATAAGAGCGGCGAATAGCCGCTGCAAAGACCCCGGATCAGGTGCGGTATTCGGCGTTGATGCGGATGTACTCGTGGGAAAGGTCGCTGGTCCAGACGGTTTCCCGGCACCCGCCGCGGCCTAGATCGACTTGGATGCTGAACTCCGGCTGGGCCATCACCGCCGCGGCCGCAGCTTCGTCGTAGTTGGCCGCCAATAGGCCCGCCTTCGCCACCTGCACCTCGTCCAGCTTGACGGATACGCCGTTCGGGTCCAAGTCGTCCACGCCGGCGCGGCCTATGGCCATGCAGAAGCGGCCCCAGTTGGGGTCTCCGGCGAAGACCGCGGTCTTGACCAAGGGGGATTCGGCCAAGGCGTAGGCGACCTGCAGGCATTCGGCTTCGCTGGCGCCGCCGGCCACGCGAACGGTGACGAACTTGGTGGCGCCTTCGGCGTCCCGCACGATGCGCTGGGCCAGTTCGGTGGCCACCTTGGTCAAGCCAGCCAGCAGTGCGTTGAAGTCCGGCCCCGGTTCGGTTATTTCGCTGTGGCCCGCCGCCCCGCTGGCGCAAACCACGAAGGCGTCGTTGGTGGAGGTGTCCCCATCCACGGTGATGCGGTTGAAGGAGCGGGCCGCGGCGCGGCCGGCCAGCTCCGCCAAGACGGGTTGCCGCACTTTCGCATCGCAGCAGACGAAGGCCAGCATGGTGGCCATGTTCGGCTTGATCATGCCGGCGCCCTTGGCGATGCCGGTGATGGTGATTGACGTCCCCGCCACTGAGATGCGTTCGCTTAGCGCCTTGGGCGCGGTGTCCGTGGTCATGATGGCGCCGGCCGCCGCCGCCCAGCCCTCGGCGGAGCGTACTGCGGCGGCGCGGGAGATGGCTTCGCGCATGGCCGCCACCGGCAGCCTTTCGCCGATCACCCCCGTGGAGAAGGGCAGCACTTCCTCGGCGGCGATGCCGCCCCCGCAGCATTCGGCGGCGCGGCGGCAGAGCGCTTCGGCATCGTCAAAACCGCCTTGGCCGGTGGCGGCGTTGGCGTTGCCGCTGTTGACGAGCAAAAGCCTGGGGCCGCCGGAGCGAATCCGCGCCTCGGCCAAGGCCACCGGCGGCGCCCGAAAGCGGTTCTGGGTGAACACCCCGGCCGTGGTTGCGCCCTTTGCCAGTTCAATGATCGCCAAGTCGTCCCGCCGCCGCTGCTTGATGCCGGCGCAGGCCGCGCCCAAGAGGACGCCAGGAACGGGCAGCAGCTCTCCCAAGGGCGGCAAGTTAACAGCCACTAATGGCGACCCTCCGCACAGATGAGGGCCGCGGTTGCAAGCTCTTCTTCGCCCATGGGCGCATTGAAGTCAGGCGCTCTGCGGGTGCCGTCCCCGCCAAGGAACAGCTCGCCAATGCGATCAGGCCGCCCGCCCGTGGCATTGCTTGTACTTCTTGCCGGAGCCGCAGGGACAGGGTTCGTTGCGCCCGATCTTGCGCTCAGGGCGCACGAAGGGCGCCGCCTTGGACGATTGCGGCTGCTCCGCTTCGGCCTCCCCTTGCCCGTCCAAGGCCGAAGCCTCGGCATGGGAGTAGCGCATGGCCTTGGCCGCAGCCTCCCGGCGGTGGCGCTCGGCCTCCTGCACGGCGCTGGGGGCCTCGATCTGCACCCGGGAGAGCAACTGAATGACGTCGTGCTTGATGTTGGCCAGCAACTGCTGGAACAGCTCAAAGGACTCGCGCTTGTACTCCTGCTTGGGCTGCTTCTGCGCATAGGCGCGCAGATGGATGCTCTGGCGCAGGTAGTCCATGCTGGCGAGGTGCTCCTTCCAGCGCTGGTCCAGGATTTGCAGCATGATCTGCTTCTCCACCATGCGCATGTCCACCCCTTGGGCGGCCCACTGCCGCTCCTTGGCGGCGTACTCCTCCCCCACCTGCTCCAGGATGCGCTTGCGCAGGCCCTCTTCGGCTAGGGCGTCGTCCTCGTCCAGCCACTTGCGCACCGGCTGGGCGCTGGCGAATTCGGTCAGCAGGGCCTGCTCCAAGCCCTCCGGATCCCATTGCTCCGCTAGGCTTTCCGGGGGGACGTAGCCGCTGATGAGGTCGCTGACCACGTCCTCGCGCATGGCGGCGATGGTCTCCGAAATGTCGTCCTCGCCCATCAGGTCCCGGCGCTGCTGATAGATGACCTGGCGCTGGTCGTTGGAGACGTCGTCGAACTCCAGGAGGTTCTTGCGGATGTCGAAGTTGTGCCCCTCCACTTTGCGCTGCGCCTTTTCGATGGCGTTGTTGACCATGCGGTGCTCTATGGCCTCGCCCTCCTCAAGGCCGATGGACTGCATGATGCGGCGCACCCGCTCGGAGGCGAAGATGCGCATCAGGTTGTCCTCCATGGAAAGGAAGAAGCGGGAGGAGCCCGGGTCCCCCTGCCGCCCGGAGCGGCCGCGCAGCTGGTTGTCGATGCGCCGGCTCTCGTGCCGTTCGGTGCCGATGATGTGCAGGCCGCCGGCCTCGATCACCTGGTCATGGCGTTCGCGCCATGCGCCCTTGATCCTTGCAACCTCCGCTTCGCCCGGCCGCTCCAGCTCGGCGGCCTCCACCTCCCAATTGCCGCCGAGCACGATGTCCGTGCCCCGCCCCGCCATGTTGGTGGCGATGGTCACCGCCCCCGGCGCCCCGGCTTGGGCCACGATGTCCGCCTCGCGCTCATGCTGCTTGGCGTTGAGCACGTTGTGGGAGATCTTGCGCTTGTTCAGCTCCGCGGAAAGGCGCTCCGAGGACTCGATGGACGCGGTGCCCACCAGCACCGGCTGGCCACGCTCCATGCAGTCCCCGATATCCGCGACTATGGCGTCGTACTTCTCGTCAATGGTGAAATAGACCAGATCGTTGTGGTCTTGGCGAACCATCGGCATGTGGGTGGGAATGACCACCACGTCCAAGTTGTAGATCTGCCGGAACTCGAAGGCTTCGGTGTCCGCCGTGCCGGTCATGCCGGCCAGCTTTTCGTAGAGGCGGAAGTAGTTCTGGAAGGTGGTGGAGGCCAAGGTCTGGCTTTCGTTCTGAATGGGCACCCCCTCCTTGGCTTCAATGGCTTGGTGAATGCCCTCGGACCAGCGGCGGCCGGGCATCGCCCGCCCGGTGTGCTCATCGACGATAACGATCTCGCCCTTGGCCACCATGTAGTGGACGTCCCGCTTGAACAGCGCATGGGCCTTCAGGGCCGCATGAACGTGGTGCAGCAGATTGAGGTTGCTGGCGGCGTAGAGGCTGTCGTTCTCGTCGAGCAGGCCCATCTTGACCAAGCGCTCCTCCACTCGGGCATGGCCGCGCTCCGTCAACTCCACTTGGCGATTTTTCTCGTCTATGGTGAAGTCCCCCTCCACCTGCGGCGGCGCCTCCAAGCCCTCCCCGGGGATTTCCCGCTTCAGTTGCGGCGCCAGCTTGTTCATCTGGCGGTAGAGCTCCGTGGTCTGCTCAGCCGGGCCGGAGATGATGAGCGGCGTGCGCGCCTCGTCGATCAGGATGGAGTCCACCTCGTCAACGATGGCGTAGTGCAGGTCGCGCTGAAACTTGTCCTGCAGGGAGAAGGCCATGTTGTCGCGCAGGTAGTCGAAGCCGAATTCGTTGTTGGTGCCGTAGGTGATGTCGGCAAGGTAGGCTTGGCGCTTCTCCTCCTGCTTCTGGCCGGACTGAATGACGCCGACGGTCAACCCCAACGCTTGGTAGATGGGCCCCATCCAAGCGGCGTCCCGGCGGGCTAGGTAGTCGTTGACGGTGACGATGTGGACGCCCTTGCCGGAAAGGGCGTTCAGGGTGGCCGTGAGGGTGGCGACCAAGGTTTTGCCCTCCCCGGTGCGCATTTCCGCAATTCGCCCTTCATGCAGGGCGATGCCGCCCACTAGCTGCACGTCGAAGTGGCGCATCTGCTTGGTGCGGCGGGCGGCCTCCCGCACGGCGGCGAAGGTTTCCGGCAGCAGAGCGGCAAATTCGCCGCCGCCGCCGGCGCGCTCCCGCAACTCGCCGCCGAACGCCTCAAGCTCGGCGTCCGACAAGGCTTCGAACCTAGGCTCCAAGGTGTTGATCTGCGCAACGATCCTGCCCATGCGCTTCAGTTCCCGGCTGTTCTTGGTGCCGAAGGCGCGGCGGAAGAGGCTGGCGATCACGATTGCGGCTCCGAATTGCGGAAGTTCGGTTCGACTTTCAGCGGACGGGCGGATATTTTACCTGCAAAGGACGCCCAGCAGGAACGGGAAGCCCGTCATCCCGCCGCAAATGCGGGAACGACGCGGCGCAACGCCGAAATGCCCAGAGCGAAAATAGACGAACTGCTGCGGGAGCGGCACGGCCGACACACACCCTTGCAGCGCCTGCTGAACCAAGCCGCGGACCAGGCGGCTTGGACCGCCGAGTTGCGCACCATCCTGCCGGAAAATCTGCGCTACGCTTGCCAAGCTAGAGGCATTCGCGGCAACGTCCTGGTGGTTGCCTGCATGGACAGCGCCTCGGCGACGCGCTTGCGCCTGCTCGCCCCGGAACTCATTGAGAAGCTCCGCGCCTTGCCCCACTTCAGCCGCATTGCGGGGATCAGGGCGAAGGTGTCGCCCTATTAGCGATCCCCCAATAAGGGATTTAGAGGGCGGACTTTTAGGCCATTGCAAGGCCGGACGAGTTGAACCTTCTGGACAACCCCGGCGCACCGTTCACCCTGGCGATGAACCTGGCCCGCACGGACGCGGAGCCCTGGGCGCCCGGCCCGGCGGCGGTGGTGCGCACACTGGCGGCGGAGGACGGGCGCCACGGGGGCTGCATGGCGCAGCTGGGGGAGTCCGTTGCAGAGGCGACGGGTCTGGACTGTCCAGGGCGCTGGGTGACGTTCGGCTGCTCCGGGGAGCACATCTCCAAGGCGGCGGCGCGGCGTCTTTACGACGCGGCGCAGTTGGCGTTCATGTCGGGCCGCCGGGCGGTGCTGTGGGTGGACGACGGGCGCCGGCACGGCGGCTACTGCCTCGCCCCCCGCATTGACGTGCTGGCGGAGTGATCCCCTCCCGGGCCGCACCGCTCCCTGGGGATGCGAACACCCGCGGAACAAGCCATTCTTCTGGACAGGGCCGCCTGACGGACAAAAGCCCGGAAGGCAAGTGATCCCGCACAGACGCATCAAAGCTCGAAGCGCCGTTAATGATCGCTCAGTCGTCTTTGCACCAACCAAGGCGAAACGCCAAAGTGCTTAGCGGCCCTCTCCATCCCCTTGCTTGAGTAATCGCCATGCATCTCATCCTGGAGGCTGGAAGACGGACAGAGAAACTCCGCTGCGAACGCCCTTTGCATTTTCTGCCGATGCGTTAACGCGTCGGTGACGGGCAGCAGGCTTTCATGGCTGGAGGGGGCCAACATCCGGTCGCCCAAAATACGGGCCACGGCAAAACGGCGTCCAGGGCGAGAGCCAGCCTTGAGGACAACATCATGGCGTCGATTTTCCCCCCTGAGCATAAAGGATGCGTTTTGATATCGACGGCGGCCTCGAATGGCACCGTTCACAACGCCAAGCAGGTTCTCAAGAGAGCCATCGTCAATGGGGTCCCCGCCTAATCGCTCGCGTCGCCGCAAGTCCTGGGCGGCAGCCACTCCAACACGCCAAGGGACGTAAGCTCCGGGGTGCGCCGGCACCAGCACCGGGTTTCCGGCCACGCCGTCATCGGGGTTGGCGGCAAACCCATGCTTGTCCGCAGCTTGACGTAAGTCCGCTGCTGACAACGGCTGGTCAGCCACAAGCTCCTCCATGGCATCCGAACCCAGCTCATTGCCGCCAGCGATGGTTTGGGCAATGAGTTCCGGGTCGCCCTCATCAGGATCGCACCCCAACCGGGCTTCAATTCGCCGATGCATCGACGCTTCAGGGTCCTGCCGATCATCGTTCAACTCCCTGATCATGCGGGCAAGGTGCCCATCCTGGACGCGTTGCTCGTCCAAGCGGTTCGTCACCCGCTCAAGAAAGATGTCCACACCCGCCTCAAAGTCCTCCCTCGGCACCTGTCCCTTGGCGTCCGCCAAAAAGCTTAAGGGCTCGATTGGCGTCGCATCGGTCGGCCGAGCATGCAAGGTGACGTTTTGGCCATCCGAGGTCACCTTGATGTTGGGCCACAGCCAGCCGCCGCCAATGCAGGCCATGTCATGGGCGCGGCTCCATTCCATGCTGGGGGGGGACACGCCGGCTCGGGCTGGCTCCCACAGGATTCGCCACCAGTGCCAAGCCAGCCACTCAGCCAAACAGGAGGCGGCAATCCTAGGACCTCGTTGGCGGTTCCCGCCATCGTTTTCGGCTTGGGTCAGAAGGATGCCCCTAACCGCAACGCGCAGTTCGCCCAAGGTTGCTTCATCATCCTCAGGCTCCACCGAACTCACCCTGTGCATGGCGTCAGGACGCCAATCAACGGCGATTTCAAGGTTGCTCATTGATCCTTTGTCCCCATTCGTTGTTGATGTATTCAGCAAACTTGTCCTCACGCCCTAATGGAAAGCCATGATACTCGCCGGTGCTGCTGTGGGTGAGCCGAGCTTCATACGCCTGTCCGTCATCGTCAACGGCCCACACCCGCCTAGGCCAGTTGCTTCGCAGTTCGCTGCTGAACATCCGCAGCCGCAAGCCCTGTTGCAGCAACCCAAGCGCCTGCTCATCATTGACGTGCGGCGGGCACTTGGTCTTGTTGGGCATGTAGCCCGATGGGCTATGGGCGCAGTGGTACGGCGAACCTTGATACTGCGCGTTTCCCACGAGCGCATCAACGTCAATGCCGGCGATCTCCGATGCCAATGCCAGTGTGCCCTTGCCCCGCACCCTTGCCGTTCTGCGTTGGGGCATCACGGACTTCCAAGCCTAGCCTCAAGCCCGCATCCCGGCCAGCGGCGAGCCCCTGCGCTTCTTGAGCGCATCACCACCGACACCGTGCAAGCAGCACGGCCAAGCCACAAGGCGGACTCCAATTCAGCGTCGCCAAGTGGCAGGCAAGTGCCTTCACAGCATCCTCCTCAAGGCCCTTGGCCCCAAATGGGGTTGACAAGCGCGGATTTTGCGCTGTTTTTTATGCAGTCACCAGAAAAAGTGACGTTCGGTTCGCCCGGCCTCTGCTGCCGGCGGCCCTTGGGAATGCGGGCCTCCTCTTATCCGGGAATCAGGGAGGAATCAGGGAGAATTTTCGCTCCGTGCTTTTGCGGCCGAGGCGCAAGCCATATAATCCGCCCCTTTGCGGAGGGGCGAACTCTCCGCCTTCTTTCCATGGAGCCTAGATCTAGTGGCGTTGCCGAACCTTGAGGACTACTTCCCGGACTGGAAGGAGCGGGAGGCGTTGGCGGAGGCCATGATTCCCATCATCGGCCGCCTCTACCGCAAGAACGTGGTGGCCTACTGCTACGGGCGGGCGCTGTACAACCAAAGCGTCATCCAGATCATGAAGACCCACCGCTACGTCCGCCAAGTGGCGCACAACGAGCTTTCGGAGTTTGAGAGCCATCCCATCCTGGAGGCGCTGTCGCAGCTGGATCTTGGCCCCTGCCACATAGACGTGGGCAAGCTCGCCACCCGCTACATGGAAGAATCCGAAGGCAACGGCATGGATCCCCTCGCCTTCGTGCGGCGCGAGTGCGCGAAGGTCATCGGGCGCCATGTTCCCCCCTTGGAGCGGCCCCAAGACATCGTGCTGTACGGTTTTGGGCGCATCGGCCGGCTGCTCGCACGGTTGCTGGTCGAGAAGAC
Source organism: Candidatus Azophilus sp. (assembly GCA_965200465.1). Lineage (GTDB taxonomy): Bacteria > Pseudomonadota > Gammaproteobacteria > Pseudomonadales > Azotimanducaceae > Azophilus. The sequence continues at coordinate 3,024,226 of OZ241358.1, forward strand.
CGGCGGCGGCCATCAACTGCGCCTGAAGGCCATAGTGGTGCGGCGCGGCGGTCCCGACGACCTGCTCAAGCGCGCCTCCCTGCTGCGCCGGGACTCGGTGCATGGCGCCTTCCCCGGCACCCTGCGGGTGGATGAGGAGAACAACTGCCTGATCGCCAACGGCAACGTGGTGCGGGTGCTGCGCACCGATGCGCCGGATCGGGTCGATTACACCCAATACGGCATTGAGAACGCCATCGTCATCGACAACACCGGCGTTTGGCGGGACGCCGAGGGCTTGGGCGCCCATCTGCAGAGCCCCGGCGCCGCCAAGGTCGTCCTCACGGCGCCCGCCAAGGGCGGCGTCAAGAACATCGTCTCCGGCGTCAACTCCAAGGAGGTGCTGCCCAGCGACTCGGTGCTCGGCGCCGCCTCCTGCACCACCAACGCCATCGTGCCGGTGATGAAGGCCATGAACGATCGCTACAAGCTGGTGCATGGCCACATGGAGACGGTGCATGCCTACACCAACGATCAGAACCTCATCGACAACTACCACAAGAAGAACCGGCGCGGCCGGGGGGCGCCGTTGAACATGGTCATCACGGAGACCGGCGCTTCCTCCGCCGTCACCGAACTGCTGCCGGAGCTGCAGGGCAAGCTGACCGGCAACGCCATCCGGGTGCCCACGCCGAACGTCTCCCTGGCCATCCTCAACCTCACCCTGTCCGAGGACGTGACCGTCGCCGGCGTCAACGACTTCCTGCGCCACGCCGCCCTGCACTCCAGCCTGCAGCGGCAGATCGACTACACGGAGGCGCCGGACATGGTGTCTTCGGACTTCGTCGGCAACAGGCACGCCTGCATCGTCGACGGCGGCGCCACCTTGGCCAAGGACAACCGGGCGGTGCTCTACGTTTGGTACGACAACGAGTTCGGCTACGCCTGCCAAGTGGTGCGGGTGGTGCAGAGGTGGGCCGGCATCTCCTATCCGCTGATCCCCGAGGACGTGGTGCAGCAGGGTTTTTAGCTTGTCTCCAAAAGGGCTGCAAGGCGGCGCCGGCGCGAAGCCGGTTTTGGATTGCGTGATTGATGTAGCATTGAGGCTTCGCTGAACGGGGGCATTCATGAAACTTGCAACTTTCACCTTCGGCGGCACCGATCGCCAGCGCCTCGGCGCGGCGCGGGACGATGGCTTGGTCGATCTCTCCGGCGTTGACGGCGTTCCCGCCACCATGATCGAGCTGCTGGCCGCCGGAGAGCCGGCGCTGGCGGCGGCGCGGCGGGCGGCGGAGCGGGCCGCCGAAGTCCTGCCCTTGGAATCCGTGCGGCTGTGCGCCCCGGTTCCCAACCCCCCCAAGATGCTCGGCATCGGCCTGAACTACGCCGACCACATCGAGGAGACCGGCATGAAGAAGCCGGAAACGCAGATGTGGTTCAACAAGCAGCGCACCTGCGTCAATGGCCCCTATGGGGAGATCAACCTGCCGTCCGTGTCCTCGGCCTTGGACTACGAGGCGGAGCTTTGCGCCGTCATCGGCAAGCGCTGCAAGCATGTGCCCAGGGAGAGGGCGGCCGAGGTCATCGCCGGCTTCTGCTGCGGCAATGACGTCAGTGTGCGGGACTGGCAGATGGCGGCCATGACCATGCAGATCGGCAAGTCCTTCGACAGTCACGGCCCCTTCGGCCCCTTCCTGGTGACCCCGGACGAGGTGGGCGACCCGCATCATCTGGACATCCGCTGCACCGTCAACGGCGAGGTGCGGCAGAACTCCAACACCAAGCATTTGCTCTTCGACTGCTACGACGCCGTCGCCCACCTCACCAAGGCGTTTGCCCTGGAGGTGGGGGACATCCTGTTCATGGGCACTCCGAGCGGCGTGGCGGCGGCCATGAAGCCGCCCAAGTTCCTCAAGGAGGGGGACCTGGTGCGAGTGGAGATCGAGAAGCTCGGCCACCTTGAACACCGGGTTGCGCCAGAGCAAGCGGAGTGCGTTATAGGGTAAAGCCCGCCTTTGCAGCGTTCCCTGCGTTCGAAGATGCCGACTAGCGCCAACGGCAGCGCCGGGCGGCAGTTCGCGGGGCTGTTCAGCGCCCGGCTGGCGACGCACGCCGCCGGCCTGCTCACCCAAAGCCTGCTGGCCTACCTGCTGCTTCCCGCCGGGCGGGGCGCTTACGCCGTTTGCGTCACCTTCGCCTACTTGGTCAGCGTTGGCCTGACCTTAAGCGCCGAGATGGGCGCACAGTTTTTCTCGATCAGGAATCGGGCGGAAGTTCCGCAAAACCTGACGGCGGCGCTGGGCGTCTGCTTGGTCGGCAGCGCCTTGGCGGTGGCGCTGGCAACGCCCTTCATACACAGCGGCTTGGCGTTTTTCAGCAAGGCGGAGGTCGGCGCATTTCGGCTTTCCTTGCTGCTGATTCCGCTCATCTCCTGCTCCTACACGGTGCAGCTGCAACTCGTTGGGCTCAAGTGCTTTGCTCCGCTGGCCAAACTTTTGTTCGCCCAGCCGGCCGTCCTGGTGCTGGCGACCTTGGCGCTGGTCTGGTGGCTTGATCAAGGCGTTGAAGGGGCCATCCTGGCCTTGGCCGCCGGCCATGCCGTGCTGTTTGCCGGTGGTGTTTTGGCTTTGCGCAGGCATGCCGGCTTTCGCGTCCGCCTGCCTCCCTTGGCGCAGTTTCGCCGGATTTTGGGCTATGGCGCCAGATACCATGCGACGCGGCTGGGCAATGAGCTGGAGCCGCGCATCGGCGTGCTCGTTTTGGGCATGTTGGCCAGCCGTGCGGAAATCGGTCTGTTCGCCACCATCAGCATGGTCATGCTGCGCTTCAATCTGATCCCCAATTCCGCCAACGCCGTTCTCTATCCACGAGTGGCCGGCCGCGAGGCGATGCACCCGGACAGGGTTGGGCTGTATCTGCGCCTCATGTGCCTGGTCAGCGGCGCCGCCTTGGCGGTGGTGCTTCCCTTTAGCGCACCCTTGGTGCGTCTCCTGTTCTCCGACGCCTTTGCGCCGGCGGCGCCCTTGATGTGGATCATGGCGCTGGCGGTGCTGGCCTACGCCGCCGCCAGCATCTTCGTGACCTACTTCAACAGCATCAACCGACCGGGCGTTTGCTCCTGGGCGGCTTGGCTGGGCCTAAGCGCCAACGCCGCAACTCTGCTGGCGCTGCACCCAACCCTCGGCATGGCGAGCGCCGCCTGGGCCTTGGCCGTCGGGATGGCGGTCCGCGCCGCCTTTCTGGCCGTTCTGTTCCATCGTTGGACAGGCGCCGCCTTGTTGGCGACCTGGTTGCCGAAGCGAAGCGATCTCGCCTATCTTTGGGCTTTGCTTCGCCCCCTGTGGCCGCCTCGATGACGATCCGCATCCTTAGCCTGCAGCCCACGTTGACGGTGGCCCGCGTAGCCAAGCGCATTGACATGCTGCAACGCGCCGGCTGCAAGCTCGAGAGCATGGGCTTTGAGCGCAATCTCTCCACGGGCCGATTGCCGAATTGCCCGCTCGAGTCCCTCGGCCCCATGCCGCATGGACGCTACTTCAGCCGAGTTCTCAAGATGGCTTGGAGGCTGCCCAAGGTCAGGGCGGGGGTCAGCCGCAACGATTTGGTGTACGCCTTCAACCCGGACATGGCGTTGCTGGCGTTGGCCGCCGGAGCTGGGCTGGGCAAGCCCGTCGTTCTTGAGGTGGCGGACATCCGGCCGGTGCAGGTGGCCGGGGGTCCACTGGGGCTGGCGTTTAGGAAGATCGACAAATGGGTGACCGAGGCTTGCCGCCTGCTGGTGCTCACTTCGGACGGCTACGCAAGCTACTATAAGGACTGGCTGGCCGTGGCCACGCCGCGCATGGTGATTGAAAACAAACTGGACGCGCCTTTCGCCGCCGCGGTTCGCGCCCGCCTAGGCGGTGTTCGGGCCGGAGCCCCCTTGACCGGCCGGCCGCTGCGCATCGGCTGGTTTGGCTTGCTGCGGGACCAATGGTCGCTTGCCGTGTTGGAGGCGCTGACCCGCGCACGGCCCGGCGGCTATTCGGTGCTGTTGGCCGGGCAAGCCCACAATCCCTTGGATGGGAAGGAGTTTCTGCGCTTGGTGGCGAACAATCCGGCGTTTGAATTTCGCGGCCCCTACAGACACCCCGAGCATCTGCCGGACCTCTATGCGGATGTTGACGTCATCATGGCCGGCAAGCCGCCGACCATCCCGGAGGCCTGGTCCCGAACCAACAGGCTCTACGACGCCTGCCTGTTCGGCAAGCCGCTGATCGTTCGGGCCGGCAGCGGGGACGCCGCCTTGGTGAAGCGGCATGGCATTGGGGCGGTGGTGCAGGCCGAGGACATTGCCGCCGCCGCGGAGGAAATCGCCGCTGTTGAAATGGCCCGATGGGAGGGCTGGCGGGCCAAGGCGGAGGCCTTGCCGCCGGAAGTCCACACCATCAGCAGCGAAGCGAGCGATTTGCAGGCGGTGCTCGTCGGCTTGGCGGCCGAGGCTAAACAGCCGGGCGGCAAGCCTTCGGCCACAGCGTCAAGTTGATCGGCGGGAGCGGCCCGCCGGCTGCGGTTGCGCTAGGCGTTCGTCTCGGCTTGCAGAAGCGCCCGCCCGATCCAATGCCGAGCGAAGTGCTGCGCGGTGCGTCCGTTGCGGGCGCCGCGGCTCAAGGCCCAACGCAGGGCCGCGGCGCCCGCCTCATCATCCCAGGCCAGCGCGGCCTGGTGGCGCTGTGCTAGAGCCTCCACCCAATGCCGGGCGATTTCAAGGTAGGCGTCCTGCCGAAAAGGATGGAACGACAACCACAGGCCGAACCGGTCGGACAGGGATGTCTTCTCCTCCACCGCCTCGCCTTGGTGCAGCTCGTCGTCCACGAAGCCGGCGGCGGCGTTGTCCGCCATCGTTTCCGGCAGCAGATGGCGGCGGTTGGAGGTGGCGTAGATCAGCGTATTGCCGGAGGACTTGAAAAAGGATCCCTCCAAGGCGCTTTTCAGCACTTTGTATGAAGGGTCATTGGCCTCAAAGGAGAGATCGTCGCAAAACAGCAGGAATTTGTAGGGAGGGGCGCGCAAGCGTTGGGCGATTTCCGGCAGCGCCGCCAACTCGGTCTTGTTGACCTCCACCAAGCGCAGCCCGGCGGCGGCGAACTCGTTCAGCAGGCCATGCACCAGGGACGACTTGCCGGTGCCCCGCGCTCCCCAAAGCAGGACGTTGTTGGCCGGATGGCCGGCTAGGAACTGCCGCGTGTTGGCGACGATGCGGGCCTTTTGGTCGTCTATTTCCCGAAGATCGTCCAAGCGGATGCCGTCGGTCTCCCAATAGGTCGAAAACCCTCGCTGCAAGCCGTTTCCCTGCCAAAAGGCCGCTTCGTGGGTGCGCCAATCCACTTCCGCACGCTCGGGCAGCAGGCGCAACAGCCGGGCGGCGAGGGTTTCCGCCGCGGCAACCAGCGGCTTTAGGGAGTTTTCCATTCAGCATAGCCACTCACGCTCGGCGCCGACCAACTGGGCATCCAGGGAACGCTCCACCAAGCGCTCGGCGTCGGCTAGAACCTTCTCCACCACCAGGGCGTCAGCGGCGGCGGCGATGATGCTCCATTCGGAGCGTTGATGGGCGTTTTGGTGGCCGCTTTCGCAGACGGCCACGTTGGTGGCTTGGCCTAAACGCTCCCGCAGGCCGCGCAGCCGCCGCCGTTTCTCCTTGAGCGAACGGCATCCGTCGAAGCGCAGTTCAATGCGCAGAAGGCAGGCTTTGGCCACGGGCGTCAGTGCCTGAAGTCGGCCTTTTCCATTGCGTAGAAGACCGTGTCCAAGCCGTGCCATTCGCGCCGGTGCAAAAACACCATGCCCAAGCGCTGCATGACGTTCACCGACTTTTGGTTGGGCGTGTCCGTCACGGCGATGACCTTCTCGAAGCCGCAGTCCTCAAAGCCGTGGCGCATCACCTCCATCGCCGCCTCGGTGACCCGGCCCTCCCCTGAGTGCTCCGGCAGTATGCCGTACAGCAGCTCCACCGTCTCCCCGTCCTCAAACTGCCGATGGCCGCAGAACCCGAGCAGGGCGCCCGGATCGTCCTTGGACTCAATGGCGAAGAAGCCGGAGCCGAATTTGGCGAAGAAGGCGGTGCTCTCGGCGACGATCTCCGCCACCCGCTCCATGGTGATGATGACGTTGTCCCACAGATAGCGGCGCACGTCCGGCTGCGTCCAAAAGCTGTGCAAGGCGGGAATGTCCGCCTCCTCGAGGGGCCTCAACCGCAGTCTTTTCGTTTCCAGAATCGCCATCCGGCTTCCCATCGCCTTCCTCGCAGCCCTAGCGCCCACCTAGTGCGGCCCTTTTCGCTAGGCCATCCTCAACAACCTTGGTTGCCGCCGTGCGCCGCCGCCACGACCCTTCCTGCGCCCTAGGACAGCTTGATGGTCATGTTGGGGCCGCTGGCCGGGGCCTCGTCGAACCAACGGGCCGTCACCGTCTTGGTTTCGGTGTAGAACTTCACCGCCTGCTTGCCGTAGGCGTGCTGGTCCCCGAAAAAGGACTGGCGCCAGCCGGTGAAGCTGAAGAACGGCAAGGGCACGGGTATGGGGATGTTGATGCCCACCTGGCCGACGTCTATCTCGTGCTGGAACTTGCGCGCCACGCCGCCGGAGGAGGTAAAGATGGAAGTGCCGTTGCCGTAGGGGTTGGCGTTGATCATGCCGATGGCGTCGTCAAGGCCTGCAGCCTGAGCGCACAACAGCACCGGGCCGAAGATCTCCTCCTGGTAGATGCTCATGTCGGCGGAGACGTCGCTGAACAGGGTCGGCCCCACCCAGTTGCCCTCGGGGTAGCCCTCCACCACGCAATCGGAGCCGTCCAGCAGGCAGTCCGCGCCTTCGCGCTTGCCGGCGGCGATGAAGCCAAGAATGCGCTCCTTGGCCTGGGGCGTGATCTGCGGGCCGTAGCCGGCGCTTTCGTCGTCCCAGGGGCCGGGGTGGACCGCAGCCATGGCGTCGCGCACCTCGGCAATCCAGTTGGCCGCCTCGCCGACAAAGACCGCCACGCTGATGGCCATGCAGCGCTGCCCGGCGGCACCGCAGGAGGAGCCCACCAGATTGTTGATGACTTGCTCCTTGTTGGCGTCCGGCATGACGACCATGTGGTTTTTGGCGCCGGCCATGGCCTGCACCCGCTTGAGATGCTGGGTGCCGGTGCGGTAAACGTGCTGCGCCACCGGAACCGAACCGACGAAGGAGACGGCGCGGATGTCCGGGTGGGTGAGCAGGGCGTTCACCTGATCCTTGCCGCCGTGGATGACCTGCAGCACACCGTCCGGAGCGCCGGCCTCCACGAACAGCTCCGTCAGCCGGTTGGGAGTCATGGGGTCCTGCTCCGACGGCTTCAGCACGAAGGTGTTGCCGCAGGCGACGGCGAGGGGAAACATCCACAGGGGAATCATGGCGGGGAAGTTGAACGGCGTGATGCCGGCGCACACGCCCAAGGGTTGCGTGTAGCTGTAGGTGTCGATGCGCCCGGCGACGTTCTCCACCGTCTCGCCCATCATCAGGCTAGCGATGTTGCAGGCGTGCTCCACCACTTCGATGCCGCGCCAAACATCGCCCTGGGCGTCCGCGAAAATCTTGCCGGTTTCGCGGCTGAGTATTTTGGCGATGTCGTTTTGGTGTTGTTTGAGCAGGTCTTGGTAACGAAGCATCAGGCGGGCGCGCTCCGGAATGGGCGTTTCCCGCCAGATGGCGAAGGCTTCCTTGGCGCTGGCGACCGCCTGATCGATTTCCTTGCGGCTGGCGAAGGGCAGTTCCGCCAGCGTTTCCTGGGTGGCCGGGTCCCGCACCGGCAAGGTCTCGTTGCTCTCGCTGTCAACGAATTTGCCATTGATGAAAAGAGGTAGTCGAGCCGCCATGCGCTTGTTCTCCGAAATTGGGGTGGCGGCCATTGCGCCGACCCTTAGCTCCATTGCGATTGGTCGGGACGGCAGGATTTGAACCTGCGACCACTTGACCCCCAGTCAAGTGCGCTACCAGACTGCGCTACGCCCCGTCCGCAAGTCGGAATCATACTCCATGCCCGCTCCGTTCGGAAGACGCCCCGACGGTTTGGGTTCGGTCCGGCACCAGTGCGTTCGGCGAACCGTCGGTGCTGGGGGCTCAGGCCTTGAGGGTCTGCAGCAGGCTTTCCAGCTCCCCGACAACTTGGCGCAACAGCAGCTTTGACCGGGTTTCATCCTTGCGGACTTCGTTCCCCGCAAGGCGCTGCCGGGCGCCGCTGATGGTGAAGCCTTGGTCGCGGAGCAGCGAGCGAATCCGTTCAATCACCAGGAGGTCGCGCTGCTGGTAGTAGCGGCGCTTACCGCGCCGCTCGACCTGCAGTTGCGGAAACTCCTGCTCCCAGTAGCGCAGCACATGGGGCTCCACGTCGAGCAGCTTGCTGACCTCGCTGATGGTCAGGTAGCGCTTGGCGGGAATGGAGGGCGGGTTAGTTTTCTGGTTCGGGTCCGGCATAGGCGCTCACTTGGGCCTTGAGCTTCTGCCCGCAATGAAAGGTCACCACGCGCCTGGCCGCTATGGCGACATCGCGGCCGGACTTGGGGTTGCGGCCCGGACGTTTGCCCTTGTCGCGCAGGCCGAAATTGCCGAAGCCGGACAGTTTCACCGCTTCGTTGCGCTCGAGGCATAGCGCAATCATTGCAAAGAAAATCTCGACCATCTCCTTCGCTTCGCGCTTGTTCAGGCCAAGCCCCTCGGACAGGTGCTCCGCCATCTGTGCTTTCGTTAGCGCTGCCACAAGGATACAGCCTCCCCCAATGGGCCGCATGAGCTGACCGACCGGCGCTTCTGTTGGCGCCTGCCAAGGCAAACCCGCTCCGCCTAGCGCAGGCGAGCGCCCAATTCGGCTTGCAAAGCGGCCATCGCCTTGTTCAGGTGCCGCGATATTTCCGTCTCGGTTAGAGTTGATGAAAAGCTCTGGAAAGTCAAGCCGATGGCCATGCTTTTTTTATGTAAATCAATGTCCTTGCTTCTGTACACGTCGAAAAGGCGCAGTTCTCTTAGGGCGCTTCCAAGGGCCTTGGCCAGGGTGTCGCGTACTTGCTGGGCGCTGACCGCCTCCTCCACGACCACCGCCAGATCTCGCCGGGCGCTTGGGGTTTTGGGGATTTCCGCGAACTTGCGCAGGGGGCGGGCCAGAACCGCCTCGCCGCTGACTTCAAAGACGTAAACGCCGTCGCCGAGCTGCAGTTGCCGCTCGATTTCGGGATGCAGGCGCCCTAGGCGCCCGACCTTGCCGCCGTCAACAATGATGGCCGCCTGCTGGCCGGGATGCAGCGCCGGGTCCTCCGTTGCCTGGAAGGTGGCGGCGTCTGCGTCTCCCAAGGCCCACTCAAGCAGGCGCTCGACGGCGCCCTTCAAATCGAAGAAATCCATGTGCGCCGGCTTCTCATCCCAGAATTCAAGGCCGCGCTCGCCCCACATCAGGCCGCCGAGCGTCAGCACCTGCCGCAGGGCGTCGCCGGGCTTGAAGCACAGGCCGAGCTCGAACAGCTGCGCCCGCCTCCGCTGACGGCTCTGATTGAAGCGCAACGCCTCGGTCAGGCCCGGCAACAGGTTCGTGCGCATCACCGACTGCTCCGACGACATCGGGTTGGCCAGCGCCAGGCACTGCGCCCCGGGGTCCAGCAATTCCTGGCGCATGGGGTCCACGAAGCTGTAAGTGATGACTTCCTGAAAGCCGCCGGCGGCCATTTGCGCCTGCAGCCGCCTTTCCCCGTTTCGCTCCAGGGCGACCGGGCGAGGCGCCAAGGGCGCCGCCGGCAGGATGCTGGGAATGTTGGGATAGCCCTGGATGCGGCAGACCTCCTCCACCAAATCCGCCTCGATCTCGATGTCGAAACGATGCGGCGGGGGGACGATGGTCCACAGGGCGCCTGCGGCGTCCGTTGCGGACCGGTCGAGCAGCCGAAAGTCCAACCGCGCGAGCAGCGCATCCACTTGCCGGGCGTCAAAGTTCAGGCCGGCCAATTCCTGCAGACGGCTTTGCCGCAGGGAAACCGGATTTCTTTGCGGCAGGCGGGTTGCGTCCTCGCTGGCGAGCGTGGGGCCGGGGCTGCCGCCGGCGATGCTGGTTAGCAGCGCTGTCGCCCGCTCCATCGCCAGCGCCGGAAGGTCGAAGTCCACGCCGCGTTCATAGCGATGCGAGGCGTCCGTATGCAGGCCGAAGCGGCGCACTGTGCGAGCCACGGTCAAGGGGTCGAAATAGGCGGACTCCAGAAAGACGTCGCCGGTGTCGGGCCGCACGCCGCTGCGCTCGCCGCCCATGCCCCCGGCGATGGCCACCGCACCGGCTTCGTCGGCGATGACGAGAACCGATGGATCGAGCTGCAGTTCGCGCCCGTCGAGCAGCTTGAGCGCTTCCCCGGCGTTCGCCCACCGCACCTTGATAGACCCGACCAGCGCGCCGAGGTCAAAGGCGTGCATGGGCTGGCCAAGCTCCAGCATGACGTAGTTGGTGACATCGACTATCGGGCCGATGCTGCGCAGGCCGCTGCGGCGCAGGCGCTCCTGCATCCACAGGGGCGTTTCGGCGTTGGCGTTCAAGCCGCGGATGACGCGCCCGACATAGCGGGGGCATCCTTCGGCGGCGTCCAGCCGCACGGCCAGGGAGTCGTCTGTTTGCGCCGCCACCGGCGGCGTCGGCTGGTGGCGCACCGGCAGTTCGTTCAGCACACCCACCTCCCGCGCCAGCCCGCGCAGGCTTAGGCAGTCGCCGCGGTTGGGGGTGAGGTCCACTTCAATGCTCTGGTCGTCCAACGTCAAGGCGTCAACCAAGTCAGCGCCGAGTTCGCAGCCCTCGCCGAGATTCAGGACGCCGTCGCTGCGCTCCCCAAGCCCCAGCTCGGCGGCGCTGCAAAGCATGCCGGCGGAGGCGACGCCGCGGATGTCGGCCTGCTCAACGCCGACGCCGCCGGGCAGCACCGCGCCGACCTTCGCCAACGCGGAAACCAAGCCGGGCCTTAGGTTGGGGGCGCCGCAGACGATCTGTCGGCTGCCGCGGCCGTCGTTCACTTGGCAAACGGACAGGCCCTTGGCGGGATGGGGCGCCACTTGCTCCACTCTGGCAACCAGGACGCCGTTCAATTTAGGCGCCACCGGCGTCACGGCTTTGACCTCCAGCCCGGCCATGGTGAGCTGCTCGAGCAGTTGCGCATGGTCAACGGCTGGATTGACCCACTCGCGCAGCCAAGCCTCGCTGAACTTCATTTTCGCTCCAAGCGCCGCCCGGTTAGTTGAACTGCTCCAGAAAACGCAGATCGTTCTCGAAGAACAGACGGATGTCGTTGACTTCGTGCAGCAGCATGGTCAGCCGGTCGCCGCCCATTCCGAAGGCGAACCCGGACCAGGATTCCGGGTCCACCCCGGACATGGAGAGGGCGGCGGGATGCACTAGGCCGCAACCCATGATCTCCAGCCAGCCGGTATGGCTGCACACGCGGCAACCGCCGCCGAGGCAATGCACGCACTGCACATCGACTTCGGCGGAGGGTTCCGTAAACGGGAAGTAGGAGGGGCGGAAGCGCAGCTCCAGCTCGCGTTCAAAGAAGCGGCGCACGAAGTCCGCCACCGTGCCCTTCAGATGGGCGAAGCTGATGCCGCGGTCGATCACTAGGCCTTCAATTTGGTGGAACATGGGCGTGTGGGTGAGATCGCTGTCGCGCCTGTACACCCGCCCCGGACAGAGCACGCGGATGGGCGGCGCCTGGCGCTCCATGACATGCACCTGGGCGGGCGAGGTGTGGGTGCGCAGCAGGCTGCCGTCGGCAAAGTAGAAGGTGTCGTGCATGGCCCGGGCCGGATGCTGCGGCGGGATGTTGAGCGCCTCGAAGTTGTGGTAGTCGTCCTCCACCTCCAGACCGGCAAACACTTGGTAGCCGGCGCCCACGAAGATGTCCTCGACCCGCGCCAAGGTCTGGGTGACGGGATGCAGGCCGCCTCCGGCGGGGCGGCGGCCGGGCAAGGTCACGTCCACCGCCTCGGCGGCCATGGTCGCTGCAAGCCGCTCGGCGACCAGGGCGGCGCGCCGCGAATCGATTTTGGACTGCAGCGCCTTCTTGGCGGCGTTGATGGCTGCGCCGGCCTCTGGGCGCCGCTCCGGCGGCAGCTGGCCAAGGCCCTGCAGCAGCTTGGTGAGCTCACCCTTGCGGCCTAGATAGCGGACGCGCACCTCATCAAGGCTGGATTCGTTCCCGGCCGCCGCAATTGCGACCGAGGCCGTGCGCAGAACCTCTTCCACTTGCATGGCGGCAAACGGCGACGGGGGCGCTTGTCGAGCCCGGCGGCAGGCGTTGGCTGCGGCGCCGCGTTTAGGCCGCGAGCGCCGCCTTGGCCTTTTCCGCCAAGGCGCCGAAAGCCTCTTGTTCGTGCATGGCGAGGTCGGCTAAAACTCGGCGGTCCATGTCGATTTGCGCCCGTTTCAGGCCGTTGATGAAGCGGCTGTAGGACAGGCCATGCTGGCGAGCGGCGGCGTTGATGCGCAAGATCCACAGGGAGCGGAATTGGCGCTTGCGCTGGCGGCGGTCCCGATAGGCGTATTGCCCGGCGCGAATGACCGCCTGCTTGGCCGTCTTGAACGAACGGCTGCGGGCGCCGTAGTAGCCCTTGGCCTGCTTCAGCACCTTCTTGCGGCGGGCGCGGGAGGCTACGCTGCGCTTCGCTCTGGGCATTGCCTGCTTCCTCCTGTTGTCTGTTGTTTTAGGTTGCCCGTTCGGGCCGCCCTAGCGGGCCTTCTTCGGCGTTAGGCGCCTAAGGCTGCGAACGTCCGCCGGAGACACCCGCTCCAGCCCGCGTAACTGCCGTTTGCGCTTTTGCGGCTTCTTGGTGAGGATGTGGTTTCTTTGCGAGCGCCGATGCTTAAAGCCCGTCGCCGTGCGGCGAAACCGCTTGGCGGCGCCCCGGTTGGTCTTTTGCTTGGGCATTGTCACTCCACTTGCTTGCCATGCGCCCTAATGCCTTGGGCGGCTTTGCTCTCCCAAAAACCTAAAAGAGGGCGCCCGCCCAAGGCGGCCGGCGGGCGCTCTATTTCCTGCGCTTCTTGGGCGCCAAGACCATCACCACCTGACGGCCCTCAAACTTTGGTTCGGCCTCCATCGCCCCGTAGTCAGCCAGATCGTCCTCAATGCGGGACATCAGCTCCATGCCGATTTCCGGATGCACCATTTCACGGCCTCGGAACCGCAGCGAAACCTTGGCTTTGTCCCCATCGCTGAGGAAGCGGACCAGGTTCCGCAGCTTGACCTGATAGTCCCCCTCTTCGGTGCCGGGCCGGAACTTGACCTCCTTGACATGAATCTGCTTTTGCTTTCTGCGCTGGGCCGCCTTGGTTTTCTTGATCTCGAACAGGTGCTTGCCGTAGTCCATGATCTTCACGACCGGCGGCTCTGCGTCCGGGGCGATCAACACCAGGTCCAAACCCGACCGGCGAGCCTCGCCTAGGGCGTCACTGCGGGAGACAATGCCCACCTGCTGCCCGTTGGAGGCGATCAGCCGGACGTTTGCAGCGGTGATGTCCTCGTTCAGAAGGGTGCGCTCGGCGCGCCTACCGCTCTTTTTGATGAGTGCTCTCCATAGGTGCCCTCCGGGCTGAAACCTGCGGTTTTGCAAGGCCCCCGCCCGTCAAGGGCCTTGCCGCCTTCTGCTCTGAACGCCGGCGCCGCCGGGCCGGCGAACGCGACGTTCACAGCATCGCAAGCCATGATAGCAGTTTATCTCCGGTCGTCCGCGCCTTTTGCGCCGGATGCGGCGAAGCGCGGCATTCTACTTACAGGATGCGTCAAGCTCAATCCGATTCCCCGCCGAGCTGCACAAGCCCCGCTGAACTTGCCGGTCCCAATCCCCGGATGCGGATCATTGCCCAGCCCACCGCCGGCGACCCTTGGGAACGCGGGCCTTAAGGCCTGCCGGCGGGCGGGGCGCCCGCGCTCCCAGGCAGCAGACCTTTGCTAGGCGCCGCATCCATGCAATTGCAGGAAAACCCTTGCACAGTGCGCCTTGCGAGGCGCTGCAACGCTTCCTTAAGCGGGGCTTGGGGCCTTGCCGGGCGGGAGCGCCTTGCGGCGCCGCCAATATGCTAGGATGGCCGCTCCATGCAGTTGGGCGGACGGCGATGCGGGAAGGTTATCCGGGGCTTTTGGGGGCGGCGCTTGGCGTGGCCCTGTTGTTGGTTCATGGCTGCGGTCGGGAGGAGCCTAGTTCCTCCGCAACGGCGGTGGATTCTCCCACGGAGAAACCGGAGATTGCCGGTTCGACGCTCCAGGAGCGGTTGTTGCGCTACACCGAGGAGCGGGCGCCCTGCTTGGACTACCAGCCGTTGCGCAAGCCTTTGTTTGGCGATGTGCATGTTCACACCAGCTACTCGTTCGACGCCGCCGCCAACACTACGGGGGCGACGCCGGAGGATGCGCATCGCTTCGCCCGGGGGGAGTCCATCCCGTTTTGGCCCTTGAACGAAGCGGGCGACCCGGTTGGCGAGTTCAGCATTGATCGGCCCTTGGACTTTTTGGCGGTGACCGACCACGGGGAGTTTCTCGGCGAACGGGAGCTGTGCCGCACCCCAGGCTCCGCGAGCTACGACACGGAGTTCTGCGCCGGCTACCGGATGGACGAGCGGCAGGGCATGGTGATGTTCGCCCAGTCCATCAACGTGGAGGCGCCGGTGCGCATCGAAACCCTGTGCGGAGAGGACGGCAGCCTATGCCCGCAAGCGGCGACGGAGCCTTGGCGACGGATCCTAGAGGCCGCCGAAGCCGCCTACGACCGCAGCGAGCAATGCGCCTTCACCAGCTTCGTCGGCTATGAGTACACGGGCACCCCGGGCACCTCCAACTACCACCGCAACGTCATTTTCCGCAACGCCAAGGTGCCGGATTTGCCGGTTTCCTATTTTGAAGCGCCCATCGACAGCCAGCTTTGGGCGGCCTTGGACGCCGCCTGCCTTGAGCAGGAAGGCTGCGACTACCTGACCATTCCCCACAACACCAACCTCTCCAACGGGCGCATGGCCCCCTACGGGGGCGTTCCGCAAACGGCGGAGGCGCGGCAAGGCTACGCGAGCACCCGCCTGAAGCGGGAGCCGATCATCGAAATCTTCCAGCACAAGGGCGCCTCGGAGTGCATCAACGGCCTTTCGACGGTGTTGGGAGCGCCGGATGAACTTTGCAATGTGGAGGCGGTTCGCCAGCTAGGGCGAATGGAGACCTACATCGACTTGGACGCGGCCACGGGCGCTTTGACGCACAGCACCGACGCCATTATGACCGAGGAATGCGGCGACGGCGTGGGCGAACAGGGCATGTTGGGCGCCGGCTGCGTGGATGAGACGGACTTCGTGCGCTCCGCCCTGCTGGTGGGCCTAAAGGAGGAGCGGGAGGTCGGCCTCAACCCCGTCAAGCTGGGCATCGTCGCCGCCACCGACACCCATGCGGCGACGCCCGGCGCCGTTGTGGAGGAGGACTACCGGGGCCACGTCACCGGCGAAGCCAGCCCCAGGGAGCGCCTGCAGCCCGGGGTGCTGACCGCCGGGCGGGAAGGCAACCCCGGCGGCTTGGCCGGGGTTTGGGCGGTGGAGAACTCCCGGGACGCCATCTTTGAGGCCATGCAGCGGCGCGAGGTGTTCGGCACTTCCGGGCCGCGCATCGCTCCGCGCTTCTTCGCCGGCTGGAGTTTTGCGGAGAATCTTTGCGGCGTCGAATCCCTAGTGGAGGAAGGATATGCCGGCGGCGTCCCCATGGGCGGCGACCTGAGCGCGGTGCCGAGTGCGGACGCCAAGCCGGCCTTCGTCGCCCTCGCCGCCCGGGACGCCGCTGCAAGCGCCGCCCCCTTGCAGCAGTTGCAGCTCGTCAAGGGTTGGATTGACGGGGACGGGCGCATGCGCACCGAAGTGCGCACCATCGCCGGGTCGGCGGAGACGGAGACGGGCTTTGACTCCCTGTGTGTGGTGGTGCGGGACGAGGCGTTCCAAGCCGACCAATCGGCCTACTACTATTTGCGCGTGGTGCAGATGCCGACCTTGCGTTGGAGCACTTACGACTGCCGACGCATTGAGGAGACGGAGCGGCCGGAGGTTTGCCGCAACGGCTCTCTGCCGGAAACCACGGTGGAAATGGCCTGGACCTCCCCCATTTGGTTCCGTCCCGCCAAGGCCGGGCCGGCCGCATAGCCCACCGCCAAGCAATGCAAATAATGCAAATGGAGTTGCCGTGAACGCACCCAAGGTGGCGGTTGTAACCGGCGCCAGCCGCGGCGCCGGCAAGGGCATAGCCCTTGGTCTGGCCGCCCAAGGCCTGACCGTCTATGTGACGGGCCGCTCCAAGTCCAACGCCTCCGCCACCCTGAAGGGCGAGCTGCTGCAGGGCACTCTGGACGCCACCGCCGCCGCCGTTCAAGCCGCCGGCGGCGAGGGCGTCGCCGTGGCGTGCGACCACTCGGACGACGCGCAAACCAAGCTTTTGTTTGAGCAGGTGGCCGACGAGCAGGGGCGCTTGGACATTCTGGTGAACAACGCGGCGCTCATCCACGAAAACCTCATCGACCCCGGCGGCTTTTGGGAGAAGCCCTTGGAGCTGGCCGACATTCTTGACGTCGGGCTGCGCTCGGCGTATGTGGCCAGCTACTACGCCGCTCCGCTCATGGTGGCGCAAAACCGCGGCCTCATCGCCTTCACCTCCTCCTTCGGCGGCGTCTGCTACATGCATGGCCCCGCCTACGGCGCCCAAAAGGCCGGGCTGGACAAGCTGGCCGCAGACATGGCGGTGGACTTGGAGAAAACCAGCGTCGCCGCGGTGTCGCTGTGGCTGGGGCCGTTGCTGACCGAGCGCACGGACATCGTGCTGCGCCACCGCGGCGAGCAGTACGACGACTTCATGGCCTTGGCGGAGACGCCCCAGTTCAACGGCAGGATCATTCACGCCTTGGCGATGGACGCGAACTTGGCGGAGAAGTCCGGCCAAACCCTGATCACCGCCGAGCTCGCCCGGGAGTACGGCATCGCCGACACGGACGGCCGCCAGCCGCCCTCCTACCGCGAGCATCTCGGCGAGCCGCGCCAACCCCATCCCGCCCGCGTGGTATGAGCGCCGCCACCGCCATCGATCCCTTTGCGCCTTGGCGGCTGCGCGGGCTGGAGCTGCGCAACCGCTTCATCAAGGCCGCCACCTTTGAGGGCCACTGCCCCGGCGGGCGTCCGGACCGGGAGGGTTTGGCGCGCTTTCACGAGGCGTTCGCCAAGGGCGGCGCCGCGCTTTGCACCGTCTCCTACGGCGCCGTGGAGCCGGGCGGGCGCACCCTGGACGACCAGATGTGCCTGCAGGACGACATCCTCGAGGACCTGCGCCAAGTCACGGACGCCATTCACCAGCAGGGCGCCAAGGCGTCGGTGCAGCTCGCCCACGGCGGCGGCTTCTCCAAGTGGCGGGGCTGGGTGGGCAGGCGCGCCCGCGGGCCGAGCAACGGCCTCAACGACTTGGGAATGCTGGTCGGCGCCCCCTTCACCCGGGCGCTGCGCCTCGCGGAGCTGCCCAAGCTGGCCGAAGACTACCGCACCAGCGCCATGCGGGCGGTTGCCGCCGGCTTCGACGCCCTGGAGCTGCACATGGGCCACGGCTACCTGCTTAGTCAGTTTCTGTGCCCGGCCGTCAACAAGCGCAGCGACGAATACGGCGGTTCGCTGGAGAACCGCGCCCGGTTCCCGCTGCAGGTGCTGCGGGCGGTGCGCGAGGGCGTGGGCGGCGCCGTGCCCATCATCGTGAAGATGAACCTGCGCGACGGCTTTCCGGGCGGCTTGGAAATAGAGGACAGCGTCGCCTTCGCCAAGCTGCTGGAGGCCCAGGGCGCGGACGCCTTGGTGCTCAGCGGCGGCTCCTCCGCCAAGAACGCGATGTATCTGTTTCGCGGCGAGAGCATCGTTCACGAGCTCATCAAGGCGCAGCGCCGCAAGATCGACAAGTGGGTGTACCGCATGGCGGCGTCCAGAATGAAGTCCCTGCCGTTCGAGGAGCTTTACTTCCTGGACTTGGCGAAGCAGGTGATGGCGGCGGTGGAGCTGCCGTTGATCTGCGTCGGCGGCGTGCAGAGCCTCGCCAGCGTGCATCGGGCGTTGGCGGAGGGCTACCAAGCGGTGCAGCTAGGCCGTGCGCTCATCCATGACCCGGCGCTGGTCAGGCATTACCAAGAGGGGTCGAAAACCGAATCCGGCTGCACCATCTGCAACCGCTGCGTAGCGGAAATGGACCGCGACGGCGTGCGCTGCGTCCTCAACGACGCCTTGCCGGTGCGCGCCTAACCTCTTAGACCAGTTTGGCTAGCCGTTCGGAATAAGGGAAAGGCCATGTTGCCCGACAGCATCATGCGCAAATTGCAAGCCGCCGTGGAGCACCGAGACAGGCACGACCCAGTCGTCTTCGTGGGGCGGGATGATGAACTTCGGTTCCTGCACGGTCTGATTCAAGTCATTGTGCGGGAGGGGGCCGCCCCGCGCAGTGCCCTGCGCGTCGTCCAAGGCCCACCAGGGGCGGGGAAAACCGCGCTGTGCCAGCAATTCATGACCAGCCTCCGCAACCAAGCAGCCAACGCCGTTGGTGCTGAAGTCGCGGCGGATGCGCCCAAAGTCGTCTGCGCCACCATCACTGCGGCCGATCTGGGCCGGCCTCCGCTGTCCTTGGCGAATCTCATCACTAGAAGCATAGTGGACGGCCTGTCGGGTGCGCTGCGCAACTTCATGTCAGCCGAGCGCAAGGCGCTTCTTGGCCAATCACTGGAGAATCTCCGCGACCTAGTCTCCCAGAAGTGGTTCCGCGGCAAAACCTGGGAGGAACTGCAAGCCGCTGGACAAGGGCTGGACCAGCACAGCGAATTATGGGAGTGCATCGCCACGCTCGCTGAGAAAGTCTGGCCCGAAGGCGCCACTGTGGCGTTGTGCTTGGACGAGGCGCAGAATTGCGACCCCAACAACGAAAACGCCGTCAAAAACCTTGGCGACCTGTGCGAAGGGCAGCACCAAACTCCCCTCGCGCTGCTCTGCTTTGGGTTGCCCAACATATCCGACGTGCTGCGGCGGATGCAAATATCCCGCCCACCCGACGATTGCGAGCGCGGCTTAGGCTGCCTGCTGCCGGGGCAAGGGGCGCAAGTCATTGATCGGACCCTTGACGCATGGGGGATGAGCAACCGCAACCCCGCATGGGCCGAGCACGTTCAATCACTTGGCATGACCGCCGAGGAATGGGACAGTTGGCGGGCGCGTCTAATCGAGGGCTTGGCTGAGTCCGCCGGCGAGTTCCCCCAGCACATCGCAGTGGCGCTGGCGTCCATGGCCGACGCTGTCCTAGGCATGGGCGAAGGCCAGTGCTTCGACGATGCGCTGGATGAAGCCATACGCAAGCAGCATCAAGACCGCAAAAGCACCTACTACCTGCACATACTCAAGGATGATCGGCTGCACGGCCACCAAATGGCGCTAGGGGCCGTTTGCGAACTCATCCAGCGCATGGATGCGCGCGGCGGCTTCGTGGAGAGAGATGCAGCCATGAGCTTGCTGGCAGTAGCCGACGATTACGGACGGTCAATTGCGGATGGATGCAATGTGCTGGACGCGGCAGTGGCCAAAGGCATCTTGGGCGAGATGAGCATGACATTGGATGACGACACGGTCATCGATCTTGTCAACTCCCCGCCCATCCAATCCATGCAAACGCACTTGCGCCGGAAATTGCAGTACGGACTGGGCAAAGGCAAGCCCGCCGCCGCAAGCCTTCTGCGGAAAGTGGACGAACTGGCGCCGCCGGATGGCGCATATTGCGGCGACGGGGATGCGTCAGGCCACAGGCCGTAGGCTGCGCCGCCAACGCGGAGTTCGGGACGGCTTCCAACTTCCCGGCCCGCTGTAGTTCGTTAAAGGCGTTGGAGACTCTGCCGGCAAGAAGCTCACCCTCGGCTGTAGGCCACATGCCCGAGGTGCTTCGATCGAAAAGGGATTTGCCGATGGACTTCTCGACCTTGTGAATCGCTTTCGCGACGGCCGTCTGCGATTTCGCAATCTGTTTGGCAGCTCGTGAAACGCCGCCCACTTCCACAACCTCCATGACGCAATGAAGGCCCTTGAGCGTCAATTCCGGTGTGTGCAGGACCTTTGAAATGATGCGATCCATCTATCCGACCACTTGTGGGTACATTGATACGGCATTTTTTTGGGGACCATGCGAAAACATCTTGCCAAAAGTAGCTGTGGCCTCTAACCCCTTGCACTGAGCAGGAACTTCTGCACCTTGCCGGAGGCGTTGCGCGGCAGTTCATCCACCCAGGTGATGCGGCGCGGCGCCTTGTAGTTGGCCATTTGCGCCCGCGCCCACTGCAACAGGTCTTCGGCTTGCGGGTTGCAGCCCCGGCGGCGCACCACGAAGGCGTGGCCCACTTCGCCCAGCCGCTCGTCCGGAGCGCCCAGCACGGCTACCTCGGCGATGTCCGGGTGCGCCGACAGCAGATTTTCGATTTCCGCCGGATAGCAGTTGAAGCCGCCGCAGATGTACA
Organism: Candidatus Azophilus sp.; assembly: GCA_965200465.1. Lineage (GTDB taxonomy): Bacteria > Pseudomonadota > Gammaproteobacteria > Pseudomonadales > Azotimanducaceae > Azophilus. The sequence goes on from OZ241358.1 coordinate 3,044,748, forward strand.
TGTCCTTCAGGCGGTCAACGATCCGCAGGTAGCCGCGCTGGTCCAGCACGCCGAGGTCGCCGGTCTTAAGCCAGCCTTCCGGAGTGACGGCCGCCGCAGTGGCCGCCGGATCGTCCAAATAACCCTGCATGACGTTGAAGCCGCGCACCCAGACTTCGCCGGCCTCCCCGGCCGGCAGGGCCTGGCCGGCGCCGCCGGCGATGCGCATCTCCACGCCGCGCATGGCTTGGCCGCAGGTGTTGGCGATGGTCTCAAAGTCGTCCCCGGGGCGGCACAGGGACACCACCCCGCAGGATTCGGTGAGGCCGTAGGCGGTGTACACCTCATCGATGCCGAGCCGCTTCTTCATGTCCTTGACCAGCTGCACGGGCACCGAGGCGGCGCCGGTGGCCGCGCAACGCAGGGAGCTTAGGTTCGTTTCCTCAAGGTCCGGGTGCGCCAACAGGGATTGAAAGAGGGTCGGCGGCCCCGGCAGCAGGCTGATGCGCTGCCGTTCTATTTGGCGCAGCGTGCGCCCCGCGTCGAAGGCGGCCTCTGGAAAGATGGTCGCGCCCCGCAGCAGCGCGGCCAGCCAACCGGCCTTGTAGCCGAATGAGTGGAAGAAGGGATTGACGATCAGATAGCGATCTTGGGCGTTCAACCCCATTGCCGAGGACCACTCATCAAAGGTGGCGATGTTCTGCCCGTGGGTGGTCATGGCTCCCTTGGGAGCCCCGGTGGTGCCGGAGGTGTAGAGGATGTCGGAGAGATCGTCGGGCGCAACCGCATCAATGCGCTCTCTTAGGGCGCTGTCCGCAATCCCTTCGCCCAAGCGCATGAAGGCGTCCAGCGCCAGCACTGAAGCGTCCTTGGGAGCGTTGCCGCCGGCGTCCGCCGGCCCAAGGCTCGGCAGCGCGACGATGCGTTCAAGCGCCGGGCAGTTCTGCGCGGCCAGCAGGGCGGCGTAGTCCACGCCAAGGAACCCGCCTGAAGCGAAGGCCAGTTTGGCGCCCGAGCGGCGCACGATGTCCGCAGCCTCCAAGCCCTTGAAGCGGGTGTTGATGGGCACCAGCACACCGCCGACCAGCTGGCCCGCGAGGGCCGCGCACACCCAGTCCGCCATGTTCGGCGCCCAGATCGCAAAGCGTTCGCCAGGCTGCAGGCCCGCGGCCACAACAGCCTTGGCCAGCAGGTCCGCCCGCGCCTTAAGCTCCGCGAACGTCAGTTGGCCGCCGTCCTCGACGATGGCCGGCCGAGGCCCATGCTCCGCCGCCGCCGCCCGCAGCACCCGGGGGATGGTTCGGCGCAAGTCGCCCATCCTCATCGGGCCGCCTAGCGCACTCGAATGCGCGGGTCGGGCGCTCCCCGGCGGATCGTTGCGAGAAACTTCTCCAGCGGCGCCGGCGCCGCCACCTCAGGCTCGTCGGCCGTAGGCGGATGCTCCCAAAAAGCCTGCCACGAGGGAAACAGCTCGTGAAAGGCGCCCCGATACGGCGCCCGGCCTGGCCAGCGCATCTTCAGGTCGCCCACTGGAGGCTTGTTGAGGTCCGTCGCGTACCAGTAGCAGGGCAGCCGCCGCCGGAAGAACCAGCGGCCGTCGATGCGTTCATAGCTGTCCCAATAGAGCATCTGCATGATGACCCACTCGGCGCCCGTCTCGTGCTCGTTCTTTGAGTACAGCAACCCCAAGGCGTGGTCCGGGTCCTCGAACTCGATGATGTGGTTGCCGGTGTGGTGGGAGGTGCCGGTGAACTGCAGCCGCAAGGTGTCGTCCAGCCAACGCTTCAGATGCCCCCGGCCGGTCTTGTGCCGGCTAACGCGGATGTCCGGCGCAAACAGATTGACGTGGGCGTCCAGGTCGCGCATGTCCAGGGAGACAGCGTATTTGGCCGCCAATTGGCGGATCTCCTCAATGGACTCCAGCCGCTCCAAGCGTTGCTCCAAAGACCCCTCCATGCGCACCCTCCGTAGGCGATGCTTCACGCAAATGCTCAATCGAACACACCCTAACATACGCAAACGGAAAAAAAGTAGTGACAATAGGGACGAAATACGCAATGATGGCCGAGTTAGTTGGAGAGGACTGAGGCATTGGCGGAAGCGTCCCCCATTCCGGACCGGCTGGACCGGGAGATCATCGCCCTGCTGCGGCAGGACGGCCGTATGTCAACCTTGGAGCTGGCGAGGAAGCTGGGCTCCACCCCCTCCACCGTGCGCAAGCGCATCCGCAGCCTGGAGGACAACGGCGTCATGCGGGTGGTGGCGGTCACGGACTTCTCGGCGGCCGGCTTCGACCTGCTGCTCGCCATCGGCATCGAAGTCGAAGACCGCAACCCAGAGGCCGTTGGCCGGGAACTCGCCGAGTTGCCGGAAGTGTTCTCGGTGAACCTGACCACCGGCCCGAACGACCTGGAGATCTTGGTGGCGGCCCAGTCCTTCGAGCAGCTCGCCACCTTCCTGCATGAAGAGGCGTCCCAGGTTGACGGCATCGGCCGCCTGGTGCCCGGGCTGGCCGTTGAAGTGTACAAATACCAAACGGACTCCGTGCCGCAACTGTGAACAGGCGCAGAATCGATGACGTGGACCGCCGCATACTGGAGCATTTCTCCAAGGACGCCCGCATGAGCAACCGCGAGATCGCCCAAGCGCTGGGATTGGCCGAAGGCACCGTGCGCAGCCGCATCAGGCGGCTGCAGGAGAGCAAAACCATCAAGATCATCGCCCTCACCAACTTCGCCGGGCCGGACATGCAGGACAATCCGGTGATGGCGTACATCGGCGTAAGGGTGGACCTGCACCGCATTGCCGCCGCCGCGGCGGCTATTGCGGCCTTGGCGTCCGTGCGCTTCGTGGCCACCATGCTGGGCCGCTACGACATCCTGGTCATCACCATCGTCAAGGACGGCGCCGAGTTGGTGCGCATGGTCAACGACGAGATCATGGGCCTGCCCGGCGTCCGCCATGCGGAAACCACCCTGGCGGTGAAGAGCCTGAAGTACGACTACCGCTGGGGCCGGATAATCGACAACTGAGGAGCGACGGGGCAACTAAAGGAAAGGGCCAATGGTTCAATGCACTTACGAGCAAACTCTGCCGGCTTCCGCGGACCGGGTGTGGGCGGTTTTCAGCCGCTTCGGCGAAATCGACTGGCTGCCCGGCCCGGAGCGGGTGGAGACTTCCGGCGAAGGCGTGGGAATGACTCGCTTCCTGCACATTCCCGGGCTTGATGCGCCCATTGAGGAGACTTTGGAGTCCCTTGACGATGCGCACCGGCGGTTTTCCTACCGGGTGAAGAAGAACCCCTTCGTCCCCTACGACCGCTACCAAGCCACCGTCGGGGTTGAGGAAGCGGACGCCGGCTGCTTGGTGCGGTTCGAGTCCACCTTCGAACTGGACCAGGAGGCGGCCGCGGCCAGCCGGGAGGAGGCCGAACAGGCCGCCCGGCAAGCCATGAGCGGCTTTTACCGGATGATGGCGAATGCGCTGGGCGAGGCGGTGGGTTCCGGCTAGCCCAACCAAGGACGCATCCGATGAGCAATGAGCGTGGAGTTCCACCCACAAACCACAACAGGAGCGCTGCAATGAGGCATCTAGCACGGACCGCATGGAATCGCTTGGCTTGCATGGGAAGGCCGCGGGTTGGCGCAGCGGCCGCCTTGGCGGCCGGCGCCCTTCTATTGGCCGGCCCCGGCTTTGCGCAGGAGCCAAGCTCCCCTGAAGCCGAGGCGGAGGGAGAACTGGTCTCCGACCAAGTGCAGGTGCAGATCTTCGACCGGGGAGGCGGCTTGCTGGAGGAGATCCTGGTCACCGCCCAGCGGCGGGAGACCCTGCTGCAGGAAACGCCGGTGGCCGTCACCGCGTTCAGCGGGGATGCGGTCGAAGACATCGGCATCTTCGACATCACGGACATCAGCGCCTTGGCGCCCAACACGGTTTTCAACAAGCAGCCATCGTCCAACTCCAACACCTCCATCCTCATTCGCGGCGTGGGCAGCGGCGAAACCTCCTTGATGGTTGACCCCAAGGTGGGCGTTTACATTGACGGCATGTACATGAGCAAGACCGTCGGCGGCGTCTTCGACATCATCGACATCGAAAGCATCGAGGTGCTGCGCGGCCCCCAGGGCACACTGTTCGGCCGCAACAGCTCCGGCGGCGCCCTGAACATCACCACCGCCAAGCCCAGCGGGGAGTTCAATCTGAAGGCGCAGGCGTCCGCCGGCAACGACGGCTACCGCCGGTACAGCGCCGCCTTGGACCTGCCCAAGATGGGCGATGTGCTGTCCGCCAAGATCTCCGGCATGCTGATGGACTACGACGGCTGGGCGAACAACGACCATCCCGGCCAGGAGAGCGACCTCGGCAGCGAGAACAACGGCAGCTACCGGGTGGCGGTGCGCCTGCAGCCCGTTGATGGCCTGACGGTGGACTACACCTATGACAGGACGGACAACGAAGGCGTTCCCACGCCCTTCCAGATCGTTGAAGTGAAGAGCAGCCTCTACGACGGCTTCACCACCACTCCCTTCCCCTTTGCCGTGCTGGGCGGCCAACTGTTTCAGGAAATGGCGGCCACCATTGGCGACCCGAACGACCGTCGGGAGGACTACAACTTGGATTTCGTCAGCAAGGAGAAGCTTGACGTGAAGGGCCACGGCCTCACCGCGGCCTGGGATGCGGACAACTTTACGCTGAAGTACATCTTCGCCGACCGCCGCACGGACTCCACCTACGCCAGAACCGACCTTGACGGCGGCGCCCACCTGCACCCGGACCTGTTCTACGGCGGCGGCATGCCGGTGCCGACGCCGGGCTTCCACGCCGCCATCCCGGAGGGCTACGTCAAGATGACCACTCATGAAGTGCAGCTGTTCGGCGACTTGGCGGAGGCGCGGCTGCACTACACCTTGGGCTACTACAACTACGAGGAGGAAGTCTATCAGGACAATCCGCAGACTTTCGGCTTGCCGGTCGTCTTCTTGGCGCCGCGCGACGCCCTGCTGGGGGCGCTGTATCGGGGCGCCGGCCTATGCAACGACGTCCCCGGCCAAGGGCTCGTCTGCATTGGCAGCCAACGCCTGCCGCTGCCCTTTCCGTTCCCCGGCGCCGACCCCAACGGCAACGGCTTCGTCGATTTCGTTTACGGCCAGGACGCGGACTCCTGGGCGGTTTACGGCCAGTTCACCTTCAAGGCCACGGACCAGCTGGAGCTCACCGGCGGGCTGCGCTACACCAAGGACAAGAAAGCAGGCTTCCTCTTCAACGAGAACCTTTTTCACGTGTCCTTGGAAGACCAGCTCACCAATGCGGAGAAATGGGACAACCTAAGTTACCTGATAACCCTGAACTACAGGGTGCATGACGACATGAACGTCTATTTCACCCATTCCACCGGCTACAACGCCGGCGGCTTCAACGCCCGCGCCGGCTCCGTTTCGGGGTTCGCCCTGCCGGTGGCGGAGGAGGAGATCAGCGGCTTGGAGCTGGGCATGAAGTCGGAATGGTGGGACAACCGGCTGCGCACCAACATCGCCGCCTATCGGGCCAAGTTCAAGGACATTCAAATCGCCCAGTTCGAGGCCGGCAGCGGCGGCGCCTCCTCGCGGTTGGTCAACGCCGGGGACACCACCAACTGGGGGGTGGAGGCGGACGTGGTGGCCGTGCTGGCCGAGGGCCTCATCGCAGATCTAAGCTACGGCTACCTGAACGCCAAGTTCGACAAGTACTTGGCCCGCAATCCCGCCACGGACCAGGAGGTCGATATCGCCGACGTGGCCACCGTGGGCGGTTCGCCGAAGCACACGGCGAACATCGGCCTGTCCTATGAATTCAAGCCGTTCGCCGTCGGCGCTCTGTCCGCCCGCCTCGGCGCCACCTACCGGGGCGACGTCGTGTTCCATCCTTTCCTGAACCAACACGACGTCTCCGAGGGCCATTGGCTGCTGAACGCCCGCGTGAGCCTCAAGGACATCGCCCTGGGCGAATCCGGCGCCTTGCGCATCTCCGCTTGGGTCAGGAACCTCACGGACAAGGAGTACCGGGAGTTCGGCATCGACTTCGGCACCCTGGGCTTCGCCGGCAACACCTTCGGCCGCCCCCGCACCTTCGGCATCGACTTGGTGTATGAAATGGGCAACTGAACCGGCGGCCGCCGGCGGGCTTGGCGGGCCGCTTCAGCCTGCTAGGGCGTCCTGCACGAGCCACAGGAAGCTGGGCGGTTCGCCGCCGCCGAACACCTCCAGAGAGGCGCCGGAGACATAGGCGGCGGCGTCCGAAGCCAAGTACAGGCAGGCGTTGGCGATGTCTTCCGGAGTGCCCATGCGCCTTGCCGGCAACCGCCCTTCAATGGAGGCGAAGCCCTGTTCGCCGCCGTAGTGCTCGCGGGCGGATTCGGCGCTGGTCTTGATCAGCCCGGCGACGATGGCGTTGACCCGGACTTCCGGCCCCCATTCCTGGGCCAAGGATGTGGTGGCGGACAGCAGCCCGGCCTTGGCCGCCCCGTAAGCCATCGTGTTTGGTGACGGACGCACGCCGGAGACGCTGGCGATGTTGATGATGCAACCCTTGGACGCCTTCAAGGCCGGATAGGCGGCTTGGCTCACTAGGAGGGGCGCGAGCAGGTTCAGCCGCACGATGGCTTCGGTGAAGCGCGGCGAGGCGCTGGCCGCATCCGCCGCCGGGCTGCCGCCGGCGTTGTTGACCACTGCATCGAGGCGTCCCTGACGTTCGAGCACGGTGTCAACCAGCCGCCGCACCTGCTCCGGGTCGCGCACGTCGGCGGCGATGAACTCCGCCTGCTCCCCCGATTCGCCCGCCAAAGCGGCGGCGGGCGCGTTGCGGGCGCAGGCGAAGACCCGGGCGCCCTTGGCGAGGAAGGCGTTGACGATGCCTTGGCCAATGCCGCGGCTGCCGCCGGTGACGAGCACCACCCGGTCGGTGAACTGACGATCCTGTTGCGGCACGAGGCTGCCTTGTCCTTGGGCAAGGACGTTCATTGTGTTGCAAAACCAACGATAGGGCAATCAAATGCAGCGTTGGATTGGCGTTTGCGTAAAAACTTGGGGAATTTTTGCGCAACAGGTGGACAGATGCGCGTTGTTGTGGAAACATTCCGGACGAGTTGGCCAACGACGGGAAAACCCAAGCCATGCCTCAAGCCGCCGCCGCTGAGACCTTGCCGAGCGATGCGCCAGCCATGGACGTTCAACCCATTCTGCCCCTGCTCGGCAAGCTGGGGCCTCAGGGGCGGGCGCAGCGCCAAGTGGCGCCTGAGGCCATCGAAGCCCTCCGGGGCGCCGGGTTCATGCGCGCCCTGCTGCCCAAGCCTTGGGGCGGCTTGGAAGTCTCGCCGCAGGAGTTCTTTCGGGCGCAAATCCGCTTGGCGGAGGAGGACATGAGCACCGCCTGGGTGGCCGGCATCATCGCCGTCCATGCCTACCAGCTAGCATTGATGGACCGGCGGGCGCTGGACGAGGTTTACGCACAAGGCCCGAACACCTTGATCTCCAGTTCCTACAACCCGGTGGGCGCCAAGGTGGAGGCCGTCGAAGGCGGCTTCAAGTTCGGCGGGCGCTGGGGCTGGAGCTCCGGTTCCGAGCACTGTTCCTGGGCGCTTCTCGGCGGCATCGCGCCGGGGGAGGACTACCGCACCTTTCTGGTGCCGCGCACGGACTACCGCATTGAGGACACCTGGTTCGTCTATGGCCTGCAGGCCACCGGCTCCAACGACATCCTGATCGACCCGCCGGTGTTCGTGCCGGAGCACCGCACCCACAAGCGGCTGGACGGCTTCAACTGCCGGCACGCTCAGGAAAACCCGATGTACGGCATTCCCTGGGCGCAGATCTTCGTGCGCGTGGTCTCCACGCCGGCCATAGGCGCGGCGCGGCACGCCTTAAAGGTGTTCACCGGCGCTGCCGAGGGCAGCAGCACGGACCCCACCAAGCTGCGGGGCGACTCGGACATCGCCAAGCGCGTCGCCGAGACGGTCAACGACATCGACCAAGCGGAAGTCCTGCTGCTGCACAACTTTGACCGCATGATGGAGCGGGTGCAGGCCGGCGAACCCTTGGACATGCTCGACCGGGTGCGCTACCGCTACCAGGCGAGCACCGTGATAGACGACATGACCCGCGCAGTGGACCGGCTGTTCGAGGTGGCCGGCGGGCGCAGCGTGTTCGACGGCGCGGCCATTCAAGACATCTGGCGGGACATTCGCGTGGCCCGCGCCCATGTGGCCAACAATCCCACCGCCTTCGCCCGCAATTTGGGCGGCATGGCCCTAGGCGCCGAAAACGGCGACCCCTTTGTTTAGGCTAGTGAGCCGAGTGCTGTGAGCGCCGCGTCGGCAGCGCCGCCCAAGGGCCAAGTCCTGAAGGTCGGCAACCTGGACATCCACTACCACGAGCACCCGCCCAGCGGCGCTGGCCGGGGCGCGGTCGTCTTCGTCCACGGCAGCGGTCCCGGCGCCAGCGGCTACAGCAATTTCAAGTTCAACGCCGCCGCCTTTGCACAGGCCGGCCATTGGGTGCTGGTGCCGGACTTGCCGGGCTTCGGCTACTCATCGAAGCCTACGGACATCGACTACACCACGGATTTCTTCGTTGAAAACCTAGTCGGCCTGCTGGACGCCCTTGGTGTGCGGCGCTGCGCCTTGGTGGGCAACTCCCTAGGCGGCGGAGTGGGCATTCGCACCGCTTTGGACTACCCGCAGCGGGTGGAGAAACTGGTGCTCATGGCGCCCGGCGGCATTGAAGAGCTGGAGACCTACATGGCCATGCCGGCCATGGCCAGCATGATCGAAAACTTCGTTGGCGGCGCCTTGGACCGCGCCGGGCTGCGCCGGGTGCTGGGGAATCTGGTGTTCGATGCAACGCACGTCACCGACGAGCTGGTTGAGGAACGCTACGCCATCCTGCAAACCCAGCCGCCGGAAGTGCTGAGCCGGATGAAAATTCCCAACATGGAGGCCGAACTGGGTGCCATCCAATGCCCGGTGCTGGCCTTTTGGGGAGTGGATGACGCGATGGTGCCGGTCAGCGGCGGGCGCAAGATCACCAGCCGGTGCCGGCCCAGCCGCCTTGTCGAGGTGGCCGAATGCGGGCATTGGGTGATGGTGGAGCACCGGCGCATGTTCAACGCGGCCTGCCTTGACTTTCTCCACAACGACTAGCCGCATCCAGCGGGCGAGCAACCGAACGGGACATGGAGGGAGAGCGAATGGGGGGAGAACGGATCAAGGTGGCGGCGTTGGGCTATGTGCGCCTGCGGATGCGGGAACCCGACGAGTGGCGTCAATTCGGCGAAGAGGTGCTCGGCTTCGCCGCCGAGACGGGGGATGACGGCAGCGTCCGCTTGAAGATGGACGCCGCGCCCTTCCGCTATCTCATTGAGCGGGGCGAGGAGGACCGCTTCGCCGCCTGCGGCTGGGAATGCCGCAGCGAGGCGCACTACGAGGGCCTCCTTAAGGCGCTGGCCAACGCCAAGGCCTTGGCCGGCGAAGGCGGCGAACGGGAGGCGCAGGTGCGCGGGGTTGGCCGAGTCGCCTTCGCCAAGGACCCGTCCGGCAACGCTTTCGAGCTCTATCAGGGCCGCGCCGCCGGCGGCGCCTTCAGCTCGCCCATCGCCGGGCTGGAGTTCGTCACGGAGCCCATGGGCCTTGGCCATGCGGTGCTGCCGGCACCGGAATTCGCGGCCACATCGGCCTTTTATCAAGACTTGCTGGGCTTCGGCCTAAGCGACGACCTAACCCTTCCCCCGGCGGCGGAGGGGGCGCCGGAGCAGCGCCTGAACTTCCTGCATGCGGACAACCCCCGACATCACAGCCTGGGCGTTTACAACTACCCCATACCCAACGGCGTCGCCCATCTAATGGCGGAGGCGAATTCGCTGGACAGCGTGGGGCTGTGCCTGGACCGCGTCAAGGCGGCGGGCCGGCCGATCGTCGCCAGCTTGGGCCGGCACTTGAACGACGGCATGGTGTCCTTCTACTTCCTGGCGCCAGGCGGCATTCCCATCGAGTTCGGGTACGGCGGCAAGCAGCACGACTGGACGCACTTCGAGCCCACCCGAGGCGCCGTGGCCGACATCTGGGGCCACGAATACAACTTTCCGAGTTGATGCGGCCTTAGCGGGACGGGGTAAGGGACGTGACGGACAAGCTCTGCTCGGTTGGCGACATCGTCGGCGCCCTGGAGTCCGGCATGACCTTGGGCATCGGCGGCTGGGGCGGGCGGCGCAAGCCCATGGCCTTCGTGCGGGAGCTGCTGAAGACCAGCCTCAAGGACTTCACCGTCGTCAGCTACGGCGGGCCGGATGTGGGGATGCTGGCGGCGGCCGGCAAAATCCGCAAGCTGGTGTTCGGCTTCGTGTCCATGGACCTGGTGCCCTTGGAGGCGCATTTCCGCGCCGCCCGCCAAGCCGGCGCCTTCGAGGTCATGGAAATTGACGAGGGCATGCTGCAGCTCGGCCTGAAGGCGGCGGCGCAGCGGCTGCCCTTCCTGCCGACTCGGGTGGGCTTCGGCTCGGACGTGCTGACCACCAACCCGGAGCTCAAGACCGTCACTTCTCCCTACGCGGACAGCGAAACCTTAGTGGCCATGCCGGCCCTGCCGCTGGACGTCGCCATCTGCCATGTGAACGAGGCGGACGCCTTGGGCAACTCCCGCATTTCGGGGCCGGATCCCTTCTTTGACGAATGGCTGTGCCGCGCCGCGCAACGGGCCTTCCTCACCACGGAGGCCTTGGTGGAGACCAGCGCCTTCAACGACCCTTTGATCGCCCTGCAAATGCCCATCGAACGCTCCTTGGTGCAGGGCGTGGCTTTGGCCCCCTACGGCGCCCATCCCACCGCCTGCGCACCGAAGTACGGCATGGACATCGCCCACCTGCGGGAGTATGCGGCCACCGCCAAGGGCAAATGGCCGGCTTATTTGGAGCGCTACGTCGCCGGCAAGGGCTTGGACGCCTATGTGGCGGAAGTGGGCGGCGCCGACGCCATCGGCGACCTGCCGTTGCCGGTTTTCTAGCTTTGGAGGAAACCATGAGCGGCTGCACCTTGGCGGAACTGTGCATTTGCTGCGCAGCGGAGGCTTTTCGGGGCGATGGCGAGGTGCTGGCCACCAGCATCGGCTTGGTGCCCCGCCTCGGCGCTGGGCTGGCCAAGCTCAGCTTCGAGCCCGGGCTGATGATCACGGACGGTGAAGCCTATCTGGTGTCCGAGCCGGTTCCCGTCGGACCGCGGGGCGCCTACCAACTGCAGGTCGAAGGCCTAATGACCTATGAGCGGGTGTTCGACCTCATCTACCGGGGCAAGCGCCACGCCATGGTCACGCCGGTGCAGGTGGACCGCTTCGGGCAGATGAACATCTCCGTGATCGGGGACTACGCCAAGCCGAAGACCGCGCTGTTGGGGGTGCGCGGCTATCCGGGCAACACCGTCAGCAACGCCAACTCCATGTTCATTCCCAACCACGGCAAGCGGGCGTTCGTGGCCGGGGAGGTCGATATGGTGGGCGGCGTCGGCTACAACCCGGCCCGCTGGCCCGGCGGGATGAAGCCCAAGTTCCTGGACCTGCGGCGCATCATCAGCAACTTGGCGGTGATGGACTTTCAAGGGCCGAACAACCGCATTCGCGTCATCAGCCTGCATCCCGGCGTCAGCTTTGCGGAGGTTCAGGACAACACCGGCTTCGACTTGGCGGTCGCGGACGGCTTGACGACCACTGCGCAGCCAACCGATGAGCAACTTAAGATCATTCGCGAACGGCTGGACCCCCATGATCTGCGCGCCGGCGCGATTGCCGGCAACCCGCCGGGGAATCCCCTTGCAACCGAGAGCTAGCCCAGCGCAGCCGCATCCAGGTTGAAACCCAATGGCGGACCAAGCAATGCAGGCCCTCGACACGCGGGCGGTGGAGCTGCTGGGCAGCCGCCATCCCATCGTGCAGACGGCTATGGGCTGGGTGTCCACCTCCCAGCTGGTCATCGCCAGCAGCCGCGCCGGGGCCTTCGGCTTCCTCGCCTGCGCGGTGATGAGCCCGGAGGAGGCGCAGCGGGAAATTCGCGCCGTTTTGGACGCGGTGGACGCTCCCTTCGGCGTCAACTTCCACGGCTTTCAGCCGGGTGCGGAGCGCATCGTCGATCTGGTCATCGACCACCAGGTTAGGGCGGTTAGCTACGGGCGGGCGCCGGCGCCTAAGCTCATCGCCAAGCTGAAGGCGGCTGGAGTGCTTTGCATGCCCACCATCGGCGCCGGCAAGCACGCCCGCAAGGCCGTGGAACTGGGCGCCGACCTCATCGTCTGCCAAGGCGGGGAAGGGGGCGGGCACACCGGCGCCACCCCCACGTTGCTGCTGCTGGCGCAAACCTTGGATGCGGTGTCGGTGCCGGTCATCGCCGCCGGCGGCTTCCGGGACGGGCGGGGCTTGGCCGCAGCGCTGGCCTTCGGCGCATCCGGCATCGCCATGGGCACTAGGTTCATGCTGACCTCGGACAGCCCCACCCCGGCCGCCACCAAGGAGCGCTACCTGGCCGCCGAGGTCAACAAGATTCCGGTGAGCACCAAGCTGGACGGCCTGCCGCAGCGCATGTTGATGAACGAGACCTTGGCCAAGCTGGAGCGCACCGGCCGCTTGGCGATGCTGGCCCGGGGCCTTTGGAACGGCTGGCACTTCCGCACCGCAACGGGCGCCTCCTTGCCGGCCTTCGCCAAATCCGCTTGGGCGATGGCCAGGGGCGGCGGCCTCAGCCTTCCGCAGGCGTTGATGGCCGCCAACGCGCCCATGATCATCAAGAAGTCCATGGTCGAGGGCAAGCCCGCCGAAGGCGTGCTGCCCAGCGGCCAAGTGGCGGGGCTGATCGACGACCTGCCGAGTTGCGAGGCACTGCTGACGCGCATCGTCACGGACGCCAAGGAGCGCATCAGCGCTTTGTAGTTCGCCCCCTTCCCCGCAGTGTCCAAGCCCAAGTGGATATGCTGGTCGTGCCGCCATGCATTGACGAGGGCGATCGCCGCACGGCGCGGGCCGCTGTCAGCGCGTCCATTGCGCACCGCCAAGGGTGCGCCAAATAGCCGCCCCATCGCTCCGCCAAACCTTCACCCGCCGCGGCCCGGTCCGCCAACAAACACCTCCATGCCATTGCTTTCTGCTAACATGGCCTTGGCCCTAATAGGGGGGATCAGATGCGATCAGTACCGAAACTCACGCTCTCGGCGAAGACCAAGCAGCCTAGGCGCTACGATCCCAGCAGGATCTACAACTTCCGCTATCGGGCCAAGCGCCACCAAGAGCTCCCCCATGTCGTCAAATTTTCCGGGGGCCGTTCCAGCGGCATGTTGCTCTTCACGCTGTTGGAAAACGGCTTCCTACAGCGGGAGCGGGGCGACGTAGTGGTGTTCAACAACACGTCCTGCGAGCATCCGGCCACCTATCAGTTCGTGACCGAGTGCAAGCGGCGTGTCGAGTCTGCTTACGGCATTCCCTTCTTTTTTGTGCAGTTCCAGACCTATGAGGATGCTAGGCAGGGGGAATGGCGGCGGCTGGCCACATATCGGTTGGTCAATGAACGTCCCTACTCCGAGACCAATCCGGAGGGGTTTAGCTGGCGGGGTGAGGCATTTGAAGAGATGCTCTCTCTCAAAGCGTATCTGCCAAGCCAATTTCGGCGGGTTTGCACGGCTTCCCTTAAGCTCGAGATCACGCGCATGTTTCTCCGCGATTGGTTTGCGAGCAAAGAAAGCATTCCGCGCCTCGGGCATGGCTTGGAGGAATCTCAGGTGGATGTGGATCAGATGCATGCGGCCCACATCCGTCGAGGCGGCGGCGTACCGAAGGAAATACTGCTCCGCAAGCGGGAGTATTTGCTCAACCAGCCGACTAGACGCCCGAAACAAGCCTACCGTAACTTCTCCGCTCCCGCTGACGCCTTTGTGAACCCGCATCTCAAGGATAAGGTTTTTGGGCGCAAGGCGTGGTTCGGCGACGGGGGGATCGAGTATGTGGCCTTCATCGGCTTGCGTGGCGATGAGGGACTGCGGGTGGCGCGAGTGGAAGCCCGATCCTCAGACATTCATGCTAACGCCGGCTACGAGGGTGAGCATGTTTACATGCCGTTGACCAAGATGCATGTGGGCCGGGAGGATGTGAATCAATTTTGGCGCCAGCAGGATTGGGGCTTGAAACTAGCCTCAAACGGTGCCCTTTCCAACTGCGTTTACTGCTTCCTCAAGGGCGTTGGCAATCTTGCGCTAGTTCACGAGGCCATGGAGTCTAGGAAAAAGCACAGAGTGCGTGGGTTCGGATCGACTGTCAACACCCCTTGCGACCTCGACTGGTGGTCGCGCATGGAACGCAAATATGGACGGGACCTCAAGGAAGAGGAAAGGGTGCGCACCAATCCCAATGCGCATGACTTCATTGGCTTTTTCGGTGCGTCCAGCGATTTCAGCTATGACATTCTTGCCACTAGCAAGAATGGCGCAGATCTGTCTCGTTTCGCCGACACCGTTCTTCCATGCGACTGCACCGAGTAGCCAAACGTGCCATCCCGCCCAATATACCTAGACTACCAAGCGACAACTCCTTTGGACCCAAGGGTGGCTAGGGCCATGGCCCCTTATTGGGCACAGAAGTTTGGCAACCCCCACTCGCAAGGTCACCGCTTTGGATGGGAAGCGAGGGAGGCCGTGGAGACTGCCCGCGGGCAAGTCGCGGACCTCATTCGCGCCGACGATGAGGAGATCGTGTTTCTTTCTGGTGCCACGGAGTCCTGTAACCTAGCCATTCGCGGTGTGGCTGCCGCCGCCCGAGATAGACGGCATGTCGTCACCGTTGCCACAGAACATCCGGCTGTTTTGGAGTCCGTGCAGTGGCTTGCTGGTCAAGGCTTCGATGTGGAGATTCTGCCGGTAATGGGGGACGGCATTCTGGACTTGAAGGCACTGGAAGATTCACTGAGCGAGCGGACCCTGCTGGTGTCCGTTATGTTGGCCAACAATGAAATCGGCGTCATCCAACCAATCCGCGAGATCGCTAAACTCGCCCGATCTGTTGGTGCCATAATCCACACCGACGCCACGCAAGCGATTGGAAGAATAGCGGTTGACGTGGACAATCTGTCGGTTGATCTGCTCAGTCTTTCCGGACATAAGTTCTACGGGCCGAACGGAATAGGCGCTCTATATGTGCGTGGTGGCGTCAACTTTCCCTTGGAACCAATTCTGACAGGGGGCGCACAAGAGAGGGGCCTCCGCCCAGGCACAATCGCTACACCCTTGGTGGTGGGCTTTGGTGAAGCCTGCGAGATCGCGGCAAACGAGTGGAAAGCTGATGCTAGACTCCTCAAGCAGCTCACCACGAACATTTGTTCATCAATGAGGAACGCCTTCCCTGAGATGCGCTTATTTGGCCATCGAACACAGCGAATTCCGGGCAATTTAAATATCGGCTTCCCCGGCATTCCAGCAGAGCAAGTGGTTGATGCCGTATCGAAGCGGCTGGCTATCTCTACTGGGTCGGCCTGTTCGACTGGCTCACCAAAGCCATCCCATGTGCTTGCGGCGCTAGGCTATGACCAAGAGGTCGCTGCGACTGCCATCCGGCTTAGTTTAGGCCGCTTTACTACCCAGGAAGAGGTCGTTGCTGCAAACGAAGCCATGCAGACTGCGTTGATGGCGATTGCTGGTGGATTAGGTAAGTGAAAAAAGCGACCTTGAAATTCAGTCATGAAGGCGGCATGAGCGGATTCACTGGCCTGCATACCGCATCTTTCAACGATCTCAAACCGGCTAGAATAATACGAGAACTCTTGCAGAACTCCTTGGATGCCGCTGTCGAAGCAAAAGAACCGACTGCGATTGTTCGTTTTCGTGTGACATTTATTAAAGATGACTTAGTGCCTGATATGAAAGGCTACAAGAAGGCATTTTCAGATGCCGTAACAGACAACGAGAAGGCCGCGGGAGGTACACTGCCAGACGCAGCACAGCATGTAGTGGACTCCATCCGAAAGGCACTGGATTTGTTGGCCGAAGGCGGGCATTGCCTACTCTCCGTTATGGACAATGGCGTGGGGCTAAATGATAAAACAATGACAGCACTGCTTGGGGATGGCTCAAGTGCTAAGTCAACAGGTGCCGCCGGGTCCTATGGCGTCGGGCATTTCGCTGCGGCACCTGTGTCCGATCTCCGCTACCTGCTCTACGGTGGAGTCCTAAAGGATGGTGAGAAGATAGCTTCTGGATTTACCATACTGGCCGGCCGGCATGGCAAAAAATACCCGTATTCCGCTCGAGGATATCTAGTGGAAAAACTATTGGGCGGCAGGGATACACAGGGAAAGCTCTATAAATTCCTGAACCGGAACGCCATTCCGGAGACTATTGCGGACACACTTCAGGAAATACAGGATGATTGGGGCCACGGCAGCGTTGTAATGATACCTGCTTTCAATTACTTTGGTTATTTTGATAGAAAAGATATTTCTCTTCGCGATATTGTAAGAAAAGTTTCGGCCTACAACTTTAGCGCCGCCATTCATGCCGGGAAATTGGTTGTGGAAATCGACGAGGAAGCAATCGAGGGAGGCGAGAAGACGCAGGTTGATGCAAATAACCTAGGTGCTTTGCTAGATGAAGAAAGTAATAAGCAAAGAGCGTCCCGTAGTGACACCATCTTTGAGGGGCTGAGGCCCTCGGGCCAATATGCTTGGGCTGCATATACCACGATGTCGACGGGCAGCCAAGATGTAATCAAAACTCCAAGTGGTCCGATCGATGTGAATTTGCTTACCCCTGCGCCAGCAGGCGCTACACGCTTTGATCTTTTTCGGAACGGCATGTGGATTACGGACAGCGTCCCCGGATTGAGAAGGTCTGATTTTGCTGATTGGCAAGCGTTTCATGCGGTATTGCAGCCTCGGCGGGATACGCATTTCCATCGTCTAGTGCGTGGCGCGGAGGGACCAATGCATGATCACCTTGCATTCAATCTCTTGCCGAAAGACCAGAAAAAACAGTTGAAAAAAGCTTTTAGTGCTGTTTCCGATTGGATTAAGTCCAAGGTGCCGAAGATCAAAACTGATGAATACACTCCCGACGACTTCCTGCTGGTGGCGACGGGCGGCGAAACTGGCGAAGGCGGCCGGCAAGAGTTCTCAATGTGGGGAAGACCTGTGGTTGTGCAACGGCCAAGGATGAGCCAAAGGGAGCTGTTAGATTCTGGGGCAAGGGAGGAAATGGAGCCCGACGGAGAGAAAAGCGGCAAAGGCAGTCAAGATGGCCCTAAGCGGAAGCAACCGTCAAGATCAAGCTCCCGTCCATTGCCTTTTCGCTCCACAGTGGTGCCGCAAAGCCGCGGTAAACACAATATCGAATTGGAGTGTGACGAGAATTTCGATGAGGTGTTGTTGCGGATAAGAATCGATGAAAACGCAGATGCTACCTGTGACCGTGTATGGCAGGACGAAGAGGCAGTGATTCAGTCGTTTCAGGCCCGTGACGGGACGGGAAGGGCATTGAAGGGGTGGTTGGAGGATGGAAACAAGGCCATTGTGTTGGTCGGGTTGGTCGCCAAGACGACCTATCGCCTGACTGTCGAACACGAGGCGCCTGCTGATTTAGGCGCAGTGCAAACCCCGGTATTCAGGGTGGATCTCCATCGGCGGCAAAAGCCTGAGGATGATGGGGCCGCAGATGATAGTTAGCACAGGATCATCCGCTCCGGCGTCTGGGTGCAGGGCGTTTCCTTGGCCTGTCCTAGAGGCCGGCAACGGTAGCTTCGTTGGGGGACTGTATGGCGTGGACTTGGAGCACAAGAAGTCCGGCCGCTCATTCATGCTTACCCACCAGATAGAAGGTGCGGAGCTGATCGAGAGATGGATTCGGAAGGGGCATGTTCGGTTTGCTTGCTCGGTCTCGGCGCCGGTGTCTGCTTATAGGAGGCTCCATGTATCAGAGGAACCAACGCATATTGTGGAGTGGAATCCCGATGATTTGGGGTCCTATCCGCTATTCACGCCCATGATTGTATGCGGGCGGGACATCGACCACCGGATCAACGCGGTCGATGATGGCGTGAACGCTTTGTGGGATGGAATGGAACTACATCTGATGAAGGGCGCTAGGTTGGCGATTTGCTCGACGTTCGCATTGCAATCAGGCCTGCTCGGACTGCTTGACTTCCGCCCCAAAGAGGATTTGGAAGCTGGCCAATTCCAGATCGAACCCAGCAGAGAAGGAGGGTTTCGGTTCAAGGTATCGCTTGCCTCTGACTTGTTTCGGTACTTGAGGCATCAGCGCCAAGAGCCGAGCGGCAGAAACATAATGACACACATTGTCTCCGCGGCGCTGTCGCGCTTACAGCGCGATTTTGGGGATGACGATGGTGATGAGGGATGGGAGTCCTACGCCAACCTGCTTGCGTTGGCAAATGAGTTGGAAAAACAGGGGTTGCCCAACTGGTCGGACGACACGTTTCAGCCTGAAATGGCGGCAACCCGCCTCTACCCCTGTAAAATACCGGAAGACGATTGAAAATGTCTGCGGCGGCAGAAACAGACTACGCTGAGCGGGATGAAGCGGCTTACACGTCGTTCACCGCATTGCGTGGACGACTGCTTGGCGAAAAGGGAGGTCGGTTCCAGAGAAATTTCCTGATGGCAGCCAAAACATCCGACAATTTTATCGCGCTTATGGATAAGGAAGTGGCAACCGTGGAAGGCAGGGCGGTGGTTCTGTTCACAAAGCCAATAACTGAGCAGTCGTTCAAGGAAATGACCGTCGATCAGGAGCAAACGGTATATGCGTTGTGGCGTGACGTCCCCCCGCGCATAGCTTGCAGAGTGTCTTTTTGGGCTGAGGTGACGCTCCAGCATCTTAGGGAAGGAGTGATGGAGGAGGCCTATTGGCTTGCTGCCAACGGTGGGCGCAATGAGAGTGGTGAGGAGCGCATAGACCGTGCTTTAGCTGAATCGGGCGAGAGGGGCAACAAGATGGTTGACGACTGCGTCAGGACGATTCTGCGCCGGATGAGCGGCCTGCCAGCCGCTCGGGGCAATAGAAGCGTATTCGTAAACTGCTCGTTTGGCCGAGCATGGTGGCGTGAACGATTGGTAGCGCGCATTATTGATGAACACCCAGATGGAGAAGAAAGAACTGCTCTTTTGAATGTGGTTCGAGCGAGCCAGCAGTATTGGGAGAACTTGGTGACGATGATCGTGTCCCGAGGCTCTGTATTCGGATCGTCAAAGGTGCAAGACGCTCTAGTCAACGGTTTGGCCGCACATCTTCGGGTTGATCCTGCTTCCCCGCTGAGAAACGCGACTGCTTTGGCTAAGGTCCTGAGGCGGTTCAGCAACATCGCCGCTTCAAGGGAACTGGGCATCCTGGCATTTGAGGAGATCTGCGGAGTCGTCGATGCGCTACTTAAGCAGATATCCCATTCGCTAGCAAAGTAGGAGGATCGATGATCCGGAGTTCCGAGCCACTCTAGGGACTGCGCTTGCAGATGATCCAATGCATCTAGTTCACAAGGAGTAGAGAATGCCCTTTGAAGTCGAGGTCAAGGATTGCATCGGCGAGATCGTCTTCAACCATCCGCCGGTCAACGCCTTTGATTCCCGGATGTGGCTGGAGTTGCCGGACGTCGTTTACGGGTTGGCGCGGCGCAAGGAGGTGCGCTGCCTGCTGATTCGGGCCGAGGGCAAAGGATTCTGCGCCGGGGTCGATATCAAGGAGCTGCAGGCGGACGCCGGCAAGATCGTGGCGGTGAACCGGGGCAACTTCCTGACCTTCCAAGCCATCCACCGCTGCGAGTTGCCGGTGGTGGCCGCTCCCCACGGCTTCGTGCTCGGCGGCGGCATCGGCGTCTGCGGCGCTGCCGACGCCATCATCGCCGCCGATGACGCCTACTTCGCCCTGCCGGAAATAGACCGCGGCGCCATGGGCGGCGCCGCCCACATGCAGCGCATCCTGCCGCACCCTCGGGTGCGCGCCGCCTTCCTCACCGGCGGGCGCGTCTCCGCTGAGGAGGCTTGGCGGCTTGGCGGCGTGGAGCGCGTTGCGCCCAGGGACGATCACCTAGCCGCCGCCCGCGAGTTCGCCGCCGTCATCGCCGCCAAGAGCCGCGACGCCCTGCGCATCGCCAAGCAGGCCCTCAACGGCATAGAGGCGTCCGATGTGGACCAAGCCTACCGCTGGGAGCAGGGCTTCACCTTCGAGATGTACATGCACGAAGACTCCCAGACCGCCCGGGACGCCTTCGTCCATTCCGGCAAGGCCGCCGCCTTCGGGCCAAAAGCCCGTAAATCCTGAGCGGGAACCAAACCCTGCAGGCCGCGGCCTTACTTCATGTCGATGTAACGCACCGGAACCAAGCGATGGCCCAGCATGTCAACCGCTGCTTGGGCTTGCTCCAGGATCACATAGCCCAACAGCGGCTCGGCGTCCCGTTCCGCCATTGCCTCCACAAACACCGCCTCGTTGAAGATGGGGCGAAAACCCTCGATTTCTATTTCCACTGGCGCACAGGCTTCGCCGCGCACGACTTCCCCGTTGGCCAGCAGGAGTTCGACAGCCGCTGAACGCAGAAAACCGCCCAGTTTCTCCTTCCAAGCCGCGGGCAGGAGCAGCGCACCGGCCCCGGTGTCAACCAGCATCCCGCACTGCAGGGATTTGCCGCCGTCCAACGGGTTGGTGACCTTCGTCTGCGCCACAATCCGACCCATGCGGGCTCTCCGCAATCCTTGTGCTTGGAGTATGGTAAGCGACCCGCCGAGCCGTCAAGCCGTTCATCGCGTTGGGCGATTGCCAAACCAAGGCGAACTCGTTATAGACTTGGATGCGGCGGCAACGCGGTGAACTGCAGCGGCTTGGGCCGCCAAGAGGGAGAACGGCAACATGGCCGAAGCCTACATCATTGACGCTCTGCGCACGCCCACGGGCCGGCGCCGGGGCGGGCTTGCCGAGCTGCACCCGGCCGACTTGGGCGGCCATGCGCTCAAAGCCTTGGTGGAGCGCAATCAGGTGCCGCCGGACGACTATGAGGACGTGATGTTCGGCTGCGTTGACACCATTGGACCGCTGGCCGGGGACATCGCCCGCACCTGCTGGCTGGCGGCGGGGCTGCCGCTGCATGTGCCGGGGGTGACCATAGACCGGCAGTGCGGCTCCTCCCAGCAGGCGGTGCATTTCGCCGCCCAGGCGGTGATGAGCGGCACCTGCGATGTGGTGGCCGCCGGCGGTGTGCAGGCCATGAGCCAAATTCCCATCTCCGCGGCCATGCTGGCCGGCCGGGAATACGGCTTCGGAGACCCCTTCACCGGCTCCCCGGGCTGGGTGGAGCGCTTCGGCGACGGCCTCGTCAGCCAATTCAACTCGGCGGAAATGATCGCCGAGAAATGGGGCTTCTCCCGGCGGGATCTGGAGCAATTCGCCCTCACCTCCAATCAACGCGCCTGCAACGCCATTGACGGCGGGCGCTTTGACCGGGAAGTCGCGCCCATCAATGGCGTGGCGATGGACGAGACGCCGCGCCGCGGCACCAGCCTGCAGGCGATGGCGGAACTGAAGCCCCTGCAGGAAGGGGGGCGCATCACCGCGGCGGTGTCCAGCCAGACCTGCGACGCCGCCGCCGCCCTGCTGATCTGCTCCGAGGCGGCGGTGGCCCGCCATGGCTTGGCGCCGCGCGCCCGCATCCACCACATCAGCGTGTTGGCCGACGACCCCGTCTGGATGCTGACCGCCCCCATCTCCGCCACGGCCCGGGCGATGGAGAAGGCCGGCATGACGCTGGATCAAATCGATCTGGTGGAAATCAACGAAGCCTTCGCCCCGGTGGTGCTGGCTTGGTTGGCGGAGACCGGCTACGACCACGGCAAAACCAACGTCAACGGCGGTGCCATCGCCTTGGGCCATCCCTTGGGCGCCACCGGCGCCAAGCTGATGACCACCCTGCTGCATGAACTCGAACGCACCGGCGGTCGCTGGGGCCTGCAAACCATGTGCGAAGGCGGCGGGCAGGCCAACGTCACCATCATCGAGCGGCTTTGAGCATGACAGGATTGTGCGCCGGGCGGACCGCCATTGTCACCGGCGCCGGCAGCGGATTGGGCAAGAGCTACGCCTTGGCCTTGGCGGCCGCCGGAGCGAACGTGGTGGTCAACGACGTCAACCCAAGCACCGCCGCCGCAACGGTGGCGGAAATCCAAGCCGCCGGCGGCCAAGCCCTGGCCAACAGCGACGACATCAGCTCCCACGAACGTGCTGGGCGCATCTTGCAGGCGGCGCTGGACGCCTACGGAGACCTCCATGCGGTGGTCAACAACGCCGGCATCTGCCGGGACCGCATGTTCGCCAGCCTTGCGGAGGAGGAATGGGATGCGGTCATCGCCGTTCACTTGAAGGGGCACTTCTGCCTGTCCAGCCATGCGGCCCGGCATTGGCGCGCCAAGTCCAAGAGCGGCGAGGCGGTCAGCGGGCGCATCATCAACACCAGTTCCGGCGCCGGGCTGCTCGGCTCCGTCGGCCAATCCAACTATTCGGCGGCCAAGGGCGGCATCCTGAGCTTGACGCTGGTGCAGGCCGCGGAACTCGGACGCTACGGCGTCACCGCCAACGCCCTCGCGCCTCAAGCCCGCACCGGCATGACCGAAACGGTCTTTGCGGAAATGATGAAGGCACCCGAGGACGGCGGCTTTGACCGCTACCACCCGGACAACGTCGCGCCCTTGGTGGTGTGGCTGGCCAGCGAAGCGGCCGGCGGCGTGACCGGACGCTGCTTCGAGATCTTCGGCGGCAGGATATCCATAGCCGACGGCTGGCGCAGCGGCCGTGAGCATGACAAAGGCGCCCGCTATGAGGCGGAGGAGCTTGGCGAATTGATCCGTATGCTCATGGACGACTGTGCAGCGCCGGAACCGGTTTACGGCGCTTGAGCAGTGCCTAGCTCGTCCTTTGACAGTGGGATGAACATCTAAAATGAACCGAGAAAATTCAAGGATAGTGGGAATATCCGCATTCCAAAGGCGTAAAAAGAACGCTTGGATGGGAAAAATGCAAGCCCTCAACGAACTTTGGAATGACCCTGTGCTCCTGCACACATCTTTGCGGCCTTGCGCATGTCCCTGACGGAGTCACTTGCAGGGCTGGAATAATGCGGGATCTATCGACTCCACCGGAATATCCCGCCAGCCACAATCTGCTGGCGGGGCGCAAGGTGGTCATCACCGCCGCCGCCGGCACCGGCATCGGCTACGCCGCCGCCAAGCGCTGCATGGAGGAAGGCGCGCAGGTGCTGATGTCCGACATCCATGAAGCGCGTTTGCAGGCGTCGGCAAAGCGCCTGCAGGCGGAAACGGGCGCAAGCCCGGCGGCCCAACTTTGCAACGTCACCGTCCAAGAGGACGTGGATGCGCTGTTCGCAACTGCGGCGGCAACCTTCGGGACGGTGGATGTCGTCATCAACAACGCCGGCCTCGGCGGCACCGCCAACCTGGTTGACATGACGGATGAGCAGTGGTCCCTAGTGCTGGACGTCACCTTGAACGGCGCCTTCCGCATGACGCGGGCGGCCATGCAAGCCATGCGCGGAGACGGCGGCGTGATCGTCAACAACGCCTCGATCTTGGGCTGGCGGGCGCAGCAGGGGCAAGCGCACTACGCCGCCGCCAAGGCCGGGGTGATGGCGCTGACCCGCTGCGCCGCCTTGGAAGGCGCCGAGTTCGGCGTGCGCGTCAACGCCGTGGCACCCAGCTTGGCGATGCATCCCTTCCTGGCCAAGGTGACCACCGAGGACTTGCTGCGCGAACTGGAGGCCAAGGAAGCCTATGGACGCGCCGCCGAAGTCTGGGAGGTGGCCAACGTCATGGTGTTCCTGGCCAGCGACTACTCGTCCTACATGACCGGGGAGACGCTGTCCGTCTCCAGCCAGCGGGCGTAGGAGCAAGGTCGCGCAATGTGCGGCGGTCCTTGGCGATTGATTGCCGTCCCGCAATGCGGTTGCCTTGCAGTGCAGTCCCGCAGAG
Source organism: Candidatus Azophilus sp. (assembly GCA_965200465.1). Classification (GTDB taxonomy): domain Bacteria; phylum Pseudomonadota; class Gammaproteobacteria; order Pseudomonadales; family Azotimanducaceae; genus Azophilus. The sequence continues at coordinate 3,068,748 of OZ241358.1, forward strand.
GGCGATCCAAGGCCCTGATTGCGGCAACGGACGCCTTGCGATGTTTGGGCCGTTGGCCATGAAGCTCGAAGTCTCTTTGCCGGAACTCGAAAATGCCGTCGGCCGCCGCCTCGGCCCCACTGACTGGCTGCTCATGGACCAGCCGCGCATCGACAAGTTCGCCGCCGCCACCGACGACCATCAGTGGATTCACGTTGATGTCGAGCGGGCCAAGCAGGGGCCGTTCGGCGGCACCATCGCCCACGGCTACCTGACGCTGGCCTTGGTGAACAAATTCCTGCCCGAATTGATCGAGGTGCAGGGGGCTTCCATGGGCGTCAACTACGGCTGCGGCAAGGTGCGCTTTCCGGCGCCGACGCCATGCGGATCGCGCATCAGGGGGTTGGGCGAAGTAACCGAGGTCAGGCCGGTGCAAGGCGGCCGGCAGATGGTCGTGCGGGTCACGGTGGAGTTGGAGGGGCAGGAGCGGCCCGCCTGCGTTGCCGACACCATCAGCCGCTTCTACAGCTAGTCTGGCGGCGCATCCGGTTGCCGCTGCCGATGCAGCCGCCAGTCGGCGTTTTCAGCCTCCAGCCGAAACGCCTCGTCCAGATAGCCGCCGTAGATCTCCAGCAGCAACGCCGTGGACTTCGGCTCCAACGGGCGCTTGGGCTGCATGGCGCACTGCACGTCCGCAAACAGGGACGCACCCGCCGGCGCCCCCTCGCGGCTGATGGAGCGGCTTGCATGCACCGCCCACAAAAAGCTCCTTGACGGCGGCAGCGCCAGCAGGGCGGCAAATGGCTGCGCAAAGTCCAAGGCCGCCGCCGTCTCGCAAGGGGGCTGCGCCGAACGCAGCAACGCAACGCCGCTATGCAGCGTTCGCACATATTCCACGCCGTTGCCGGACCAAGTGTGGATTAGCCCAACCCTAGGCGCCGCGACCTCTTGGTATCGACCCCAAGCGTCGCCGCCTAGGCGGGTGATGTTGACGTGAAAAGCGGTTGCAACGGCTTGCCCGGCCATTTGCGGCAGCAGGAAAAGCGCCATCAGGCCAAGCATGGCGGATGGATGCGGCCGCCAAGGCATGGCGACCCAGCGCTCATGCCGCCCTTGGCTCAAGGCGGACGCCTGCACGAACGTCGGCAGCAGCGCCAAGGCGCTGGCCATCTGCGCGTTCTGCGCCGCCACCACTGCGCAGGCCGCCACGCCAAAGGCGGGCATGGCGGCGTCCTGCAGCGCCGCGCCCTTGCGCATCGTCAGGGCGCAGGCCAGCGCCGCCAGTGCGTAAAGCGGCCAAGTCGAGAGTAGGTTGAGGCGGAACATCAGCGGCCAAACCACCCCCGCTGCCTGAACAGTCGTCCAGACGTCCTGAAGGTAGGGTAGGACCATGCCGGTGGCGGCTTGCACGGACGCAAGGATGGCGGCAAAAACGGCCAATCCCACCGCCGCGCCCCGGACGAAGCGCTTCAGCAACACCCCAACGCCAACCACAAAGGCGAAGGCGGCGACGAAGTAGGACATTTTCAGAAAGCACAGAAACAGCAGAACCGCGGCGACGACTGCGGCGTCGGTCCGCCATCCCCCGCTCCGCCGCACGGAGACGCCGAGCAACAACAACACCGCCAACGCGGCCCAACCCCAGCGGTTGTAAAAGCCGATGTGCGTGGCCATGCCGGCGCCGTCGCCCGGATTCCAAGGGACGCACACCATGCCGAAAACCGCCGCTAGGAACAGCACTGCAACGCCGCGCGTCGCCCGCCCGCGCAAGGCTGCCCAAGCCAGCGTCAGCATGGGCGCGGCGACGAGTGCGCCGGCCGTCTCCAACGCCCCGGCGTATTGCCCGGCCAGCCGCGCCCCTAGATAGGGGATGAAGTAGGCCACCGCGCCTACGGGGGTATGGAAGTCCACATGGGGCAGCCGCCCGCGCTGCAAGGCGTTGATCCAGTCGAAAAACGTGAACAGGTCGGTGAATCCGTAACCCTGCACCGTCGCCGCCGGCAGCGCGAAGAGCGCAAAGCCGAGCGCGGCCAAAGCGCTGGCGAACGCCGCGGTGGGCCAATCCCGCACCGCCTTAGCCTCCGTAGAACCGCTGCGGCAGCCAGAGCGCGATTTGCGGGAAGGCCATCACCAAGGCCAGGGCGAGGCACATCACCAGCACGAAGGGGGTGATGGATTTGTAGATGTCCAGCAGGCTGATTTCCGGCGGGGCCATGGCCCGCATCAGGAACAGGTTGTAGCCGAACGGCGGCGTCATGTAGGCCACTTGGCAGGTGATGGTGTAGAGCACGCCGTACCAGATGGGGTCGAAGCCGAGGGCCACCGCCAGCGGAACGTACAGCGGCGCGACTATGACCAACATGGCCGTGTCGTCCAGAAACATGCCCATCACTAAATAGGAAAGCTGCATCATGAGCAGCACCGCCAAGGGGCTTAGCTGCCAGTGCTCAATGAACAGCGCCTCGATCACCTTGACCGCGCCCAGCCCGTCGAACACCGCGCCGAAGCACAGCGCCGCCAGGATGATCCACAGGAACATGCAGCTAATGCCCAACGTCCTGCGCAGCGTGTCCTCCAGCACCTGCCGGGTCAGGCGGCCCTTGGCCAGGGCGGCAAGGGTGGCGGCGGCGGCGCCGACCGCGGAGCTTTCGACGAGGCTGGTCACGCCCAGCAGGAACAGCCCGGTCATTGCGAAGAAAATCAACAGCGGCAGAATGCCGGAGCGCAGCAGCTGCAGCTTTTCCGCCAAGGGCAGCCGCCGCTCCGCGGCCGGCAGGGGCGGCCCCAGATTGGGCTGAAGCCGGCAGCGGATGACGATGTAGAGGACGAACAGCCCCGCTAAGAGCAAGCCGGGAAACACCCCAGCCAACCATAGCTGGCCCACTGGCTGCCGGGCGATCATTCCGTACAGCACCAGCACCACGCTGGGCGGCACCAGGATGCCGAGGGAGCTGCCGGCCTGCACCACGCCGGTGATCATCACCTTGTCGTAGCCGCGCCGCAGCATCTCCGGCAGGGCGATGCTGGCGCCGATGGCCATGCCCGCCACGCTCAAGCCGTTCATCGCCGATAGCACCACCATCAGGCCGATGGTGCCTATGGCCAAGCCGCCTTTGAGCGGCCCGAACCAAACATGGAAGGCGCGGTACAGGTCCCCGGCAATGCCGGATTCCGACAGCATGTAGCCCATGTAGATGAACATCGGCAGGGTCAGCAGCGCATACCAGTTGAACAGCTTGAAGGCGGCGCTGAAAGGCAACTCCACCCCGCCCACGCCCCACAACGCCAAGGCGAAGACGGTGGCCACGAAGCCGATGACGCCGAACACCCGCTGGCCGGTTAGCAGCAGCAGCAGCATGGAGGCGAACATCAAAAAGCCGATGAGTTCGTAGCTCATGGGATGGGCCTGCCCCGCGCCGCCGCCAAGTCCTTGAAGAACAGGGCGACCACCTGCGCCAGCATCAGCGCGATGCCGCAGGTCATGAGAATCTTGATCGGCGCCATGGGCGGCGCCCAAACCGAGTAGTTCCTCTGGTTGTACTCCAAGGCGTACTGCGCACTCGATACGCCGCCGTAGAGCAGCACCGCCAAATAGACGACGAGGCCGACGGCGGTGATGCAATCGAGAATGGCCTTGGTCTTCGGCGACCAACGGCTGTGCAGCAGGTCCATCCTGACGTGGGAGTCCAGCTGCATGGAGTAGCCGCCGCCGAGCAGGTAATAGGCCGCCAAGGTCATCTGCGCCACCTCCACGGACCAAATGAGGGGCGCGTCAAAAAGGGTGCGGGAAAGCGCCGAGTGCAGCAGCACGCCCATGATGACGAACACCAAGTACATGGCGCACCGCCCGATGGCGCGGTTCAGGCGGTCAATTGCGCGGACGTAGCCGAGAATGAAGGAGGACAATGCCAAGTTAGGACATCGATCTAACAAGCGAGCATGGCTGGTTCATGGCCAGGCGCTGAAAGCCGTGCCGCCTGTGGGGGCAAATTTCGCGCCGGTGCTCTAAACCTCGCCACCGCTTTTTCCAACTGCCGCTTGACCGCACCCGTCATCGCCCCCGTAGGAGATGGAGCCCGCTCAAACCAAGCCACCGATGCAATGGCGTGATGTGCCGGCACTTCCCCGGGGTACAAGGCTTCCATCACCGCCACAGCGCGTTCCAAGGTTTCTCCCAACGACAGCAATGCCGCCAAGTCGACCAAGTCGTCCTCCAAGTTGCGCTGGTGGCACACGGCCAGCTTGAAGCCAGCCAAATCCGTGGTTGAGGCGATTCTTGGCCCTATGTCCGCCGCCACCGGCAGGGAGAAGCGGGGCTTGTCCACACCGCCGAAGAAGGACACCTTGACGCCATTCGCATTGCCGCGAACTGGCACTGGCACCGACACCGTCAAGGTTTCCCGTTCATTTTGCAGCCGCGGCCAGCGTTCGGGCAGGGACAACGAAGCCATGATCTGTTTCTTGTCAGCTTCTGACATGGCCTCGGAACTGAACAGGTCGAAGTCAACCGAAATCCTGTGCCCCCCATGCAAAGCCACTGCCGTGCCGCCGTACAACACGAATTGCTCCCTAGTGAAGGTCAACTGCTTGAACAGCTCCCGCTGAGCTCGGGGCAACAGGTCCAAGTGCAGGGTTGGGGGGGATTGCGCACTCATGGAGGCCATGGAATGGCGGCGGGGTCCGGTGTGTCGGCAGGCAACTCCCCGCAGGCGATGCGCAGGCTCAGCACCGTGGGCAGGGGGCGTTGCGCCGACGCGCCGAACAACCGCAGGTGCCAATAGTTCCACAGCTTGGGGCTGAAGTGCCCTGGCGGGGCGTGGTGCAGGGCGATTCTGAACGGGCGTTCGCCGAACAGGTTGAAGGCTTTGTTTATCAGGTTCAATTCGCCGTGCCCCATGAGGTCGCAGAGCATGGCGACGCCGTGGCGGGAGCGACCGATGCGGTCTTCGGGCAGGCCCCGCCAAGTGCTCGCCATCTCTATCTCGCGCAATTCAGGCAGGCGCTCCGGCGGGCAGGACGCCTGCAAATCCAAAGCAGGCTGTTTCTTGGGATTGGGGCAAGCGCTAGGCGGGGTGAGGCACTGACCGAGCGGTGCTGCGGCATCCGGGTTCATTGGCGAGGCGCTCCAACTGCACAACGGAATTTTACGGCAAATCAAAATCAGTTTTAGGGCAAATTCCGGGCCATTCCCGCAAAGCGGACTTGGTGAATTCGCGTGGTGACCAAGCTCTAGGTTGCGTTGCAACGGATTGCGTGTTTGCCAAAAGACGTCCCGACGTCTATGCTGAGGCTATGGCGAACCGCGGCAAAAACAGCCCCGGTCAAGTCCGGGACGCCATCCTGAACGCCCTCTCCGAGTCGGGGGAGTCGCTGAGCGTCTCGGAAATCGTCGCCGGCGTTCGCCGGCGCATCGGGGAGACGCCGGCCTCCTCCATCAGATCATATCTGAGGCTCAATACGCCTAAGCTGTTCGTCCGTGAGCAACGGGGCCTGTACCGTGTCCGCCGCAGTTCACCAAGCCAGCGGCAGAAATATTTGCTTCCTACTGAGCAACTCCAGGAAGCGTTTTGCTTCGGCCAATCGGAACTGCACCATGCGGACTGCTTTTCTTGGCTTGAGCGCCAAGCGCCCAGCTCCGTGCACGGCGTGGTTACGGATCCGCCCTACGGCCTGCATGAATACACCGATGAGCAGCAGCGTAAACTGCGTTCCGGCAAGGGGGGAGTGTGGCGCTTGCCGCCTTCCTTTGATGGCCACCAGCGCTCCCCCCTGCCCAGGTTCACGACCCTGAATGAAAGTCAACTTATTGAAATAAAAGATTTTTTTCGCGTTTGGGGGAATATCCTTCTGCCCGTGCTGGTGCCTGGCGCCAATGTGGTCGTCGCCTCCAATCCTCTGGTTTCCCACATCGTTGCAACCGCGTTGGCCGCCGCCGGTTTGGAGCGGAGGGGTGAAGTCATGCGGCTGACCATGACCATGCGCGGCGGCGACCGTCCCAAGGGCGCCCATGAGGAATTCAATGAAGTAAGCGTTATGCCGCGCTCCATGTGGGAGCCTTGGCTGGTGTTCCGCAAGCCCCTTGAAGGGCGGGTTCAAGACAACTTGCGCAAATGGGGAACGGGCGGCTTCCGTCGGCCGGCACCTGACAAGCCGTTCGGCGATGTCATCGCCTCGTCGCCCACCCGGCGCCAAGAGCGCGACCTAGCTCCGCACCCAAGCCTGAAGCCGCAGGCGTTTCTCCGCCAACTCGCAAGGGGGGTGCTTCCCCTCGGCGAAGGCATCGTGTTGGACCCGTTCGCCGGCGCCGGGTCCACTCTCGCCGCCTGCAACGCCATCGGGTATTGCAGCTTGGGCGTCGAAAAGGACGAGGGCTACTTTCTGCTCGCCAAGCAAGCCATACCCAAGCTGACGAACTACGCCGGCAACGGAACGGAATCAGTCCGGTAAACCCAGCTCTCACGCAGTTTCCTAATGCCGTCGGCATGAAGCGTAGCGGTCCTTGTGCCGAGTTCCCCTCTCTGGTTCCGCCTAAAGTCGGTCACCGTAACCTGGCCCAGATAGACTTCGGTAAAGGTCATCGGACGCCGATTCACGGCGGGTTCAGTGGCCGTATCAACATCGTAAACAAACACGCACATCCACTGGTCCCGCGCACCGTGAGTGTCCACGGCCCCACCTTTCTTGCGCGTGGTTTTGATTTCCACCCCATCGGCACCGGCCTTTACTGAATTGTCAGGATAAACTCCCTGCGCCACTAAATCGGGATGGCCGTTGTGGTAGTTGTTCTCCACAAGCACTCGGGAATGGGCAGCCAAGCTCGACGTTAGCAAATCGGACAGAATTCCAGACATGATCGCCGGCCGTAAAATGTCATCCAGCCGCTTGAGCCCTCTGGAAGCCAAGTGTTCATTGACGTCGTGAAAGAAGTCATAGACATCCTGCAAAGCAAGCCGAAAATCATCCAGCCGTAGTTGATAGGGCAGATTGGCCTCCGGGTTGAAGCCCTGCGCATCGACAAGATTCTTGGCCGGCATAGCAAAAAGGGGGTGCGGCAGGGGGTTCAGCAAGGTTTGCGGCGAGGCGCCTGACAAGCCGTCAGGAATACCTATAGGGCGGCCCCGCCTGGGCCATGGTGGCGTTGTACTGCTTGAGGATTTCCACCACCCGCGCCCGGCGCGGGCTGGTCTTGGCGATCTCGTCCCAGAACTTCAGGGCTTCGTCCTCCACCTGCTTCCAGTCCGCGTCGGGGATGGTGGTCAGTTGCAGCTTCCGGCCTTGGGTGCGCAGGTGCGCCTCGCCGCCCCAGTACCAATGCTGGCGGTAGTAGTGGGAGCTGTCCATGCAGACGCGGAACAGTTCCTGCAGGCGCTCCGGCAGGGCGTTCCAGGCGTCCGTATTGGCGAAGAAGGAGCCGCACCAGGCGCCGGAGATGTTGTTGGTGAGGAAGTAGTTGGTCACGTCCGCCCAGCCGACGGTGTAGTCCTCCGTGATGCCGGACCAGGCGATGCCGTCCAGCTCCCCGGTCTGCACGGCCACCTCAATGTCCTCATAAGGCAGGGTGACCGGCACCACGCCGAAGCGGGCAAGGAAGCGGCCGGCGGTGGGAAAGGTGAACACGCGCTTGCCCTTCAGGTCCGCCACGCTGCGGATGGGCGCCACGGTGTTGAAGTGGCAGGGGTCCCAGGAGCCGGCGCTCAGCCAGGTGACGCCCTCGATCTCGTCGTACGCCTCCCGCCAGATTTCCTTGAGACCGTAGCGGTTGAACAGCACCGGCACGTCCAGGCTGTAGCGGGTGGCGAAGGGGAAGTAGCCGCCGAACACGGCGACGTCAGCGGGTGAGGCCATGGAGTCGTCATCGCTCTGCACTGCGTCGATGGCGCCTTTCTGCAGGGCGCGGAACAGTTCCGGCGTCGGCACCAGCTGATCCGCGGTGTAAAGCTCGATGCGCATGTCGGCGCCGGCGATCTTGTTGAAGGAGTCCACCGCCGGCTTCACCACATGCTCCGCCAAGGGGCCGCCGGCGTAGGTTTGCAGCCGCCAGCGAATGGTGGTCTTGGATTGGGCGACCACCGCCGGGGCGGTGGCCGCCGCAGCGGCGCCGAGGCCGGCCGCCTTCAGGAATTTGCGTTTGTTCATGTCCGTCTCATCCCAATGTCAAAATCAGCGAGGCGAAGCCTCTCCCGACCGCAGGGCCGGCCTCGGCCGGGGCGCAGCGCCAGCCAAGCATACAGCACCCGCGGCGGGCAAGCCGCTTGTCCCTTGACGACAAGGTCATTCCAAAGTCCGCCGGGGGCCTGCATTTCTCCCACCCAAGTGTTCCTTTTACGCTTTTGGAATGCGGATTTTCCCACCATCCGTGAATCTTCTCGGTTCATTTCGGATGTTCATCCCACCATTAGAGTATGCGCACGACTTTGAGATGGCCCTGCCCTTGACGAAACGCCCCTTGAATTGGGCGGCAAGCCAAGTTTAGCTTCGACTTTCGATCATGGACGGGTACTAACGGAGCGATGGCCGTAGTATCCTTCGCCCCACCAACGGAGGTGATCATGACCAAAGGGATCCCGGTGCAAGACCCCTATCTCAACGCGCTGCGCAGCGAACGCGTTCCCGTGTCCGTTTACTTGGTCAACGGCATCAAACTGCAGGGCCGCATCGAGTCGTTCGACCAATTCGTCATCCTGCTGCGCAATTCCGTCAGCCAAATGGTCTATAAGCACGCCATCTCCACGGTGGTGCCGTCGCGCAACTTCCAGTTCGGGCAGCGGGATGCTTCACCAGGCCGGCCGAGCGCCCGCGAACAGGAAGACTTTTCCGAGCCGAACAATTGATCGAAGGCAAGCAGACGGATTCCGCCCTCTTCATAGACCGCCATGCGGCGGGGCGGCGCACCCTTGTGCTGCATGTCGAGTTCGATGGCGCCGCCGCCTTCGATTTGGCGGAAGCCAAGGAGTTGGCCCGCTCAGCCTCCTTGGGCATCGCCGCAACGCTGGTGGCGAAGCGCCGGCGCCAGCATCCGCGCTGGCTCGTCGGCCCGGGCAAGCTGGAGGAGCTGCGTGAACGCCTGCCCCAAGTCGGGGCCGACCTGTTGCTGGTCAACAACGACCTGTCAGCAGGTCAGCAGCGCAACTTGGAGGAGGCGCTGGCTTGCCGGGTGATGAGCCGCGCCGAGCTGATCATCCTCATCTTTGCGCAGCGCGCCCGCACCTTTGAAGGGCAACTGCAGGTGGAGCTCGCCCAGCTCAAACACGCCCAAACTCGTTTGGTGCGCGGCTGGAGCCATCTGGACCGGCAGAAGGGCGGCATCGGCTTGCGCGGCGGCGGCGAGAAGCAGTTGGAGTTGGACCAACGAATGCTGGGGGCGCGCCTCAAGGCGGTGCAGTCCCGGCTGCGCCAAGTGGCGCGGCGACGGCAACAAGGCCGCCGGCGGCGCAGCCGCTCCGGGGTTCCCTCGGTCGCCTTGGTGGGCTATGCAAACGCCGGCAAATCGACCCTTTTCAATGCCCTGACAAAGGCCGCGGTGGCGGTGGAGGACAAACTGTTCGCCACTCTGGACCCCACCTTGCGCCGCCTCGCCGTGCCTGGGGCCGGCCAAGTGGTGCTTGCGGACACGGTGGGCTTCGTCAGCCGCCTGCCGCACAGCCTCATAGACGCCTTCAAGGCGACTTTGGAGGAAGTGACCGAGGCCGATCTGTTGATCCACGTCATGGATGCCGCCAGCGCGGAACTTGAACAGCGCGTCGAGGACGTCGAAGCCGTGCTCAGGGACCTCGGCGCCGAGGATGTTCCCCGCATCAACGTGCTGAACAAGTGGGATTTGGCCGGCCAGGCGCCGCCAGTGCTGAACGCTCTGCCGATAAGCGCCGCCCAAGGGCTGGGGCTTGATGAACTGCTGTCCCAAATAGGCCGGGCGCTCGGCGTTTTCGCTCCCATCGAAGTGCGTCTGCCGACGACTGCGGGCAGCACCCGCGCTTGGCTGCACGCCTCCGGGGCCGTCCTTGACGAAACCAGCAACGGCAACGGCGAGATGCGTCTAAGGGTGCGGGGCGACGAACGTTTGTTGAAACGGCTGCGCCGGGACCTCGGGGATTTGCGGGCGGTCTTGGGCGGTCCTTTGCAAGGCGTGTAATGCAGGCGTTGAAGGAGTACACTTAGCGTTCCGCAACCATCCACAGTAGGGAGCACCGCATGGCGTGGAACGAACCCGGCAGCGGCGACAAGAACCCTTGGGGCAACAGAGGCGACCAAGGGCCGCCGGATCTTGATGAAGCCTTCCGCAAGCTGCAGGCGCAGTTGGCCAGCATCTTCGGTTTCGGCAAGCGGGGAGGCGCCAAGGGCGGCGGCTTCAGCGGCGGCCTGTTCGGTGCCCTGCTCGCCGTTCTTGCCGTCGTTTACGGTTTTTGGGGCCTGTATCAGGTGGACCAGGGCGAGCGGGGCGTGGTGTTCCGCTTCGGCGCGGTGCAGAGCAACATCGTCATGCCGGGGCTGCATTGGAACCCGCCGATCATCGACCGGGTGGAAAAGGTCAACGTCACCCGGGTGCGCTCCAAGAAGCATCAGGCGCTCATGCTCACCGAGGACGAGAACATCGTTGATGTGAGCATGACCGTGCAGTATGTGGTTGACAACCCCATCGACTTCCTAGTGAAGGTGCGCAACCCGGAAGTGAGCCTGGACCACGCCACGGAGAGCGCCCTGCGCCATGTGGCCGGCGGCTCCATCATGGACCAGGTGATCACCGACGGGCGGGCCGCCATCGCCGTCGAGGTGCAGGAGCGCCTGCAAACCTACCTCAACCGCTACGAAACGGGCATCTTGGTCAGCAAGGTGAACATCGACGAAAGCGCCCCGCCCAACCAAGTGCGGGACGCCTTCAACGACGTGCAGAAGGCCAAGGAGGACGAGCAGCGGGTCATCAACGAAGCCAACGCCTACGCCGAGAGCATCATACCCACCGCCCGGGGCGAGGCGCAGCAGGTGATCGAGCAGGCCAACGCCTATCGGGACCAGGTGGTGGCCCGGGCCGAAGGGGAGGCGCAGCGGTTTGAAAAGCTGCTGACCGAGTACAGTCTGGCCAAGGGCGTCACCCGGGACCGCCTGTATCTGGACGCCATAGAATCCGTGCTGTCCAAGAGCTCCAAGATCATGGTGGACGTGGAGGGCGGCAACAACCTGATGTACCTGCCGCTTGACCGCTTCGTGCAGCCGGGGGCAGGCGCCGCGGGCGCCGGGCAGGACAGCGTCCGCAGCCTCGCCGATGCAGTGATTCGGGAAATCAACAGCCGCGTGGCCGACGGCCGCGGGCGCGACGCACGTTGAAGGAGCAAGCCGCCGATGAACATTCGCAATTTCGTAGCCGTCGCCATCGGCTTAGTCGCCGTGCTGCTGCTGCTGCAAAGCGTCTATATCGTGGACCAAACCGAGCGCGCCGTGCTGCTGCGCTTCGGCGCCGTCAGCAAGGCGGACATAGCGCCGGGGCTGCACTTCAAGCTGCCCGTCGCCGAGGACGTCAAGATCTTTGACGCCCGGGTGCTGACCTTGGACTCCAGCCCGGAAACCTACTACACCTTGGAGAAGAAGCCGCTGATAGTGGATTCGTTCGCCAAATGGCGGATCGTCGATGTGCCCAACTACTACACCGCCACTTCCGGGGACGAAGGCCGCGCCAATCGGGTGCTGCAGGAGCGCGTCAACGAGGGCTTGCGCAACGCCATCAGCCGCCGGGACATGCACGAGGTGATCTCCGGCGAACGGGACCAGCTCATGCAGGAGCTCACCGCCGACCTCAACCGCGCCATGAAGACCGCCACTGGCGTGGAGGTCATCGATGTTCGCGTGAAGCGCATCGACCTGCCCACCGAGGTCTCCACATCCGTCTATGAGCGGATGAACTCCGAGCGCGAGATCGAGGCCCGCCAGTACCGCGCCCAAGGCCAGGAGCTGGCGCTGGGCATCCGTGCGGATGCGGAGCGGCAGACCGTGGTGATCGAGGCGGAGGCATACCGGGAAGCGGAGCAGATTCGCGGCGACGGGGACGCCAAGTCCGCCTCCATCTACGCCAGCGCCTTCAACAAAGACCCGGAGTTCTACGAGTTCACCCGCAGCCTAAACGCCTACGCCAAGGTGTTCGGCGAAAAGAGCGACATGCTGGTGCTGGACCCGAACAGCGAGTTCTTCAAGTACCTGAAGAGCGATGCCGGCTAGAAGCAGCCGTCCTGAGCGCCCTGGCCGCCCCGCCTAGAGCAGGGCCGCACGCGCCTTCGCAGCCGCTGCGAAGCCTGGCGCCGAACGGCGGTTCCCAAGAAATGAAGTCCGAATACTGGCGTTTGCCTGAGGGCGTGGAGGACTTGCTGCCGCCCCAGGCTTGGGAGCTTGAACTCATAAGACGCAAGGTGCTGGACCTGTTCCGCGCTTGGGACTTCGAGTACGTCAAGCCGCCCCTGATTGAATTCGTGGATGCGTTGCGAGTGGCCGGCGGCCGGGACCTGGATCTGCAAACCCTTAAGGCGGTGGACCAGCGCAGCGGGCGCCTGCTTGGGGTGCGGGCCGACCTGACCTCCCAAGCCGCCCGCATCGACGCAAGCCGACTGGGCGCCCAAGGTGTGTTGAAGCTGTGCTACGCCGGTCCGGTGGTGTACGCCAACCCCCAAGGGGCGCTGGATTCGCGGGTTCCCATCAAAGCCGGAGCGGAGATCTTCGGTGCAACGGCTTTGGAGGCCGACGCCGAGATCATCGCTTTGATGGTCGAAGTGCTGCAAGTCGCCGGCGTCGGCAAGCACCTTTGCCCCATCGCAAACTGCACAAAGGTGTTCAAAAGGCATCAATGGGGGTGGGACGGCCATGTGGGATCCGTGGCCATTCATCCCGGATGGCATCCGGAAATCAAGGATGCCGAGCAACGCAAAGCGCTGTTCAAGGCTGAAAATCCAAGCTGGGACCCGCAGCGGAAGGCAAAGGGCAGCCCTCCGAAACCCGTAGTCGTGCTTGGCAACATGGGCGTTTACAAAGCCTTGACGCGCCCCCTGAGGTTAGGCGAAGACGACGAGCAGGCGCTGTTTTCGGCGGTGCAGTGCAAATCCGAAAACGACATCCGGGTGCTGGCGGGGACGGACGCCTTGGCGGACCTGCTGGTGGCCCTGCCCAAGTTGATGGGTCGCATCGAGCATCTCGACGACGCCTGCCTGGAACTCCGAACTGCGCCTGCGCAAGTGGGCGAAGAACTGGCGCGGCTGCGGTGCTTGGCGGCTTTGGTCAAAGACCGCTGCTTGGATGTGGATCTCCGCTTCGACTTGGCGGAGCTGGCCGGCTACTCCTACCACAACGGCCCGGTGTTCGCAGCCTTCCACGGCCACCACGGCCAGGTTCTCGCCCGCGGCGGCCGCTACGACGGCATTGGCGCGGTGTTTGGACGCTCGCGTCCCGCCACGGGGTTTGACGTCAACCTAAAGCGGATTTTGGGCGTCTGTCCGGGAAAAGAGTTCGCTGTATGGGCGCCTTGGTGCGAGGACGATTCCCGCGCCGATTTGCGTCGCGCCATCGGTCGGCTGCGGGATGAGGGGTATCGGGTGCGCGAAGCCCTAGGCCCGCAGGACCGCCGTCCAAGACATTGCTCCGCAGCCTTGGTGCGGACTCGCAAAGGATGGCGGGTGCGCAAGCCGCCGCTTGAGGCGCCTCCATGACCGGCGGCAATCGCCAAGGCGGGGCCAAGGGCCGCAATGTGGTCGTCGTCGGCGCCCAGTGGGGAGACGAAGGCAAGGGCAAGATCGTTGACTTCCTCACCAAGGGGGCAGCCGTCGTCGTGCGTTGCCAAGGCGGCCACAACGCCGGCCACACCTTGGTGCGCAACGGCGAAAAAACCGTCCTGCACCTGATTCCGGCCGGCATCCTGCATCCGCACGCCTGCTGCATCATAGGCAACGGCGTGGTGCTGGACCCCAAGGCGTTGCTGCAGGAGCTCGCCGATTTGGAGGCCAGTGATGCATCGGTGCGGGACAGGCTGCGCATCAGCCCCGCTTGCCAGCTCATTCTGCCGCATCACATCCAACTGGACTTGGTTCGAGAGGCCGCTCTGGGCGCCGGCAAGATCGGCACCACCGGGCGCGGCATCGGGCCAGCCTACGAGGACAAGGCGGCAAGGCGCGGCCTGCGCGTGGGCGACCTGTTCCATTGGCGGGCGTTCGCGGACAAGCTGCGCGAGGTGATGGCGTACCACAACTTCGTGCTGCAGCACTACCACGGAGCGCCGCCGCTGGATTGCAACGAAACCCTGGACCAGTGCGCCGAGTTTTCCGAACAAATGCCGTCGCTGGTGGTGGACACGGTGGCTTTGTTGCATCAGTTCCGGGAGGAAGGCCGCAACATCCTCTTGGAAGGCGCTCAAGGCTCCCTGCTCGACCTGGACCTAGGCACCTATCCGTTCGTCACCTCCTCGAACACCACCGCCGCCGGCGCCGCCGGCGGCAGCGGCTTCGGCCCCATCCATCTGGACTATGTGCTGGGCGTCACCAAGGCTTACGCCACCCGAGTCGGGGCGGGGCCATTCCCCACGGAGTTGACGGGCGAGGCGGCGGCGCATCTGGCGAAACGGGGCGTCGAATTCGGCGCAACCACCGGCCGGCCGCGGCGTTGCGGCTGGTTGGACGCGGCGGCGCTTAGGCACTCGGTGCGCATCAACGGCATCACCGGCCTGTGTTTCACCAAGCTGGACGTCCTTGATGGCCTGCCGTCCATTGGGCTTTGCGTTGGTTACGATGCATCCAAGGCGCAGGGCGCCGCCCGCTTTGGCAGCGAGTATTATTCACAGCTTGAGCCGCAGTTGGAGATGCTGCCGGGATGGCGGGAATCCACCGCCGCCGCCCGCTCCCTGCAGGACTTGCCAACCAATGCGCGGCGCTACATCGAGCGCATTGAGGAGGTCGCGGGGGCGCCCATCCATATCATCTCCACTGGTCCGGACCGCAACGAGACCATTGTTCTGCAGGATCCGTTCAAGCCCTGAACCATCCTGCCGCCAAGGATTCCAATCGCAACCCCACCCCAAAACGGCTACACTGCCCACTGGCAATCGCGGACGCATTGAGCCATGTTGGACGCCAAACTGCTGGAAATCCTGGTTTGCCCGGTGAGCAAGGCGCCGCTGGTGCATCGTCGTGACCGGCAGGAGCTTTGGTGCCGGGCCAGCCGCTTGGCCTACCCCATTCGGGACGGCATCCCCTTTCTGCTTGAAGAGGAGGCGCGGAAGTTGACCCAGGATGAGGTGGACGCCCTCTAGGGCCGGCTTTTTTTGGCCCCGCTACTGACCGATTAGTGCGGAGCGGAACTGGTCATAGGTCTCGCCGCCCACATAGATATAGACGCTGGGGTGATGGGGCGGGGACTTGTCCCAAACCCGTATCCCGGAGCCTTGGGCCAGCATTGCGGCAGGGCTGTAGATTGCTTTCCAACCCCAACAATGAACAATACGCCGAAACCGCCGGGAGCGCCCCATGGACACCCTGCTTCGTCTAGCCGTCACGGTGCTTGCCGGCTACGCCGGCCTCTGCCTGTTGCTGTACTTGCTGCAGGAGCGGATGATCTTCTTCCCGCAGCCGCTGGCCGGCCAACCGCAAGGGCCGCATGTGCAGCCGGCCAGCATCCAACGGGGCGCGGTGACCCTGCGCGGCTGGATAGTCAATCCAAGGTCGGAAGGCCCGCTGCTGATCTACTTCGGCGGCAATGCGGAGGAAGCCTCCGAGCTTGTGGGCGCCTTCGCCAAGCTCGACGCCGTGACGGTGCTGATGAACTACCGGGGGTACGGCGAAAGCGACGGCAAGCCGGCGGCGGCGGACTTGATCGAAGACGCCGCCGCCTTGGTCGCAGCCATGGTCAGCCGGTTCGCAGAAGGTCAGTCGCCGCCGGCGGACGCCCGCCCCGTCATCCTGTTCGGACGCAGTCTGGGCAGCGGCATTGCCGCCCTGGCCGCACGGGCGCCGCAAGTCGATGGCCTTATCCTGCTAAGTCCCTACCGAAGCATCGCCGACATCGCCGCGCATCGGTTTCCCTTCGTGCCGGTGCGCTGGCTGCTGCGCCACGACATTGACGCCACCCAAGCACTGGAGCAACTGCCGCAGCGGGTGCTGGCGCTGTACGCGCTGCGCGACCGAGTGGTGCCCACCGAGGAGTCGCAGGCCCTGCTGGACCTGCTTAGGTTCCCGCCGCAGGCGGTCGAGTTTCAAGGCGGGCACGGCATACCCCTGGAAACGCCGGCCATCTGGGCGGCTGTCGCCGCCTTCGTGCGGGAAACTGCAGACGTGCGCGGCCCCTAAGCGCCGGCCGCCGGCCAATGGCAACGGCCTTTCGGGAATGTGGTAAGTTGCGGGCCTTGATGCGCGAGAAACCAACTTAGGAGGCAACGCCGAATGCCGGGGCGGAACATTGAAGTCGAGGCGGCGGTCTTTCGCCGCCTGCTCAAGCACTTGGACGAGCACAAGGAGGTGCAGAACATCGAGCTGATGAACTTGGCCGGTTTCTGCCGCAACTGCCTGTCCAAGTGGTATCGCGCCGAGGCCGCGGAGCGGGGCGTCCACATGGAGCTTGAGGATGCGCGGGAGTTGGTTTACGGCATGCCCTACAGCGAATGGAAGGCCCGCCACCAGCGGGAGGCGTCGCCGGAGCAGGCGCGGCAATTCCAAGCGCGGCAACAGCCCGCTTGAACCCTCAAGGCTGCGCCAACGCCCGCCGCCGAACGCCGCGCCTGTGGCGCCACTTGGCCAAACCCAGCAGCAGGCCGCAGCAGGCCGCCATGCCAACAAACAAGGCCACGAAGCCGAGGCTGGCCCACAGGTATTGCAGCAGGTTGCGCCCGCCCACCCCATAGGCGTCCGCCAGCCAATGGATGGCCAAAGCCACCGCCAAGCCGCCGAGCAGGATCGTGCGGGCCAAACGCCGCTGATTCCGTGCGCGGCCCGGCGCCGGCCGGCCGGCGAGGCGCTTTTGCACGGCGTCAGCGCGATGCTGCTTGCTGAACTCCGCTGAGTTACTGCTCTTCTTCTTCAAAGCTAAGCAGTTCCACATCGAAGATCAGGGTTGCGCCCGGGCCGATGAGTTCACCTACGCCTTGGTCTCCGTAGGCCAGTTCCGGCGGAACGGTGAGCCGCCACTTGGCACCGGGGGACATCAACTGCAACGCCTCCGTCCAGCCCGGGATGACTTGATCCAAGCGGAAATTGGTGGGCAAGCCCCGCTCACGGGAACTGTCAAAGACGGTGCCGTCAACCAAGCGGCCCTCGTAATGCACCGTCACGGCGTCCGTTGCTTGCGGGCGCGGGCCGTCGGCGGCCACCAACACCTGATAGCGCAACCCCGAAGGCAGGACGACCTCCGGAGGCGCCGCATTCGCGCCTTCGGCCTCCGCCTCCGCTGGGGCGGCCTGCACGGACGCCGCCACGTCGGATTCGGCCTCTGCGTCGTCCGCCCCCGCCAACGCCTGAGGATCGGCGCCGCCGCAGCCGCCAACCATCAAAGCCACCGCCAACCCAAGACCAAATGAAACCTTTCCGCACCGCATGGACTTTCCTCCGCGTCGATTCACCAACGGCGGCCCAAGCCGCCGAACCCATCCATGCGCAAGCCTGGTCGCCTGCGCAAGGCGGCCGCCCGCCGGACCCCGCCCCCGCCGCCAAGCGCGGCTGGACCAATTCCCAAGCCGTTGGGCAAATCAATGCCGCCGTCGCTATAATAACAGTGGACCGTCCCGCAATTGAATGCGCCAACCCCCGGCAATGCGCCGCTTGGCTGTTTGCCTTGAGGTGCCTTTGCTTGCAGGGCGGCGCGGAGTTTACAGCCACTTGAGCCTGTGCATGCCAGCGATTCGAACCCTCGCCGCCGCCGCCCTTGGCGCGGTTTTCGCCAGCGCGGCCGGCCCATGCGTCGCCGCCGAGGCGCCTGTTCTGGCCCCCTTGGACGTGCATCCGCGCACCAGCCTGACCATCGTTGAGCAGTTGCGCCACAACCACTATGTGCGCAGGTCCTTGGACGACGCAACGTCCAGCGAAGTCCTCGACAACTATCTGAACACCCTTGACGGCGCCCGCCTGTACTTCACCGCCGCCGACATCGCCGTCATCAACAACTACCGCCATGCGCTTGACGACGCCTTCAAGCGCGGCGACCTTAGGCCGGCGTTCGACATCTTCAACCGCTACCAGCAGCGCTTGGTGGAGCGGCTGGAGTACCTGCTAGCGGAGTTGACCAAGGGCGTTGACGCCTTCGACTTCACGCTCGACGACGCCATCGAGCTGGACCGCAGCGAAGCGCCCTGGCCGGCGGACGCCGAGTCGGTCAACGAGAATTGGCGCAAACGCCTCAAGAGCGCCGTGCTCAACATGAAGCTGAACGGCAAGGCGGACGAGGAAATTCAGGAACTGCTGGCCAAACGCTACCGCAACCGCTTGAAGCAGGCCCTGCAAACCAAGAGCGAAGACGCCTTCGGCCTGTACGTCAACGCCCTGACCAGCGCCTATGACCCCCACACCAGGTACTTTTCGCCGCGCACGTCGCAGAATTTCAAAATCAACATGTCGCTTTCGCTGCAGGGCATAGGCGCAGTGCTGCGCAGCGAGGACGAATACACCTCCGTGGTTCGCCTCGTGCCGGCTGGGCCGGCCGCCAAGTCCGGCAGGATCAAGCCGTCGGACCGCATCGTCAGCGTGGGCCAAGGGCGGCGCGGCCCCTTGATCGACGTGGTGGGCTGGCGCCTTGACGACGTGGTGGAGCTGATTCGCGGCCCCAAGGGCTCCACGGTGCGCCTTGAAGTGGTGCCGGACGAATCCAAGGAGCAGGTTGCAAAGGTCGTGCAGCTCATGCGCAACACCGTGAAGCTGGAGGAGCAGGCCGCTCAGAAGAAGGTTCTAAGCCTGAACCGCGACGGACGCACCTACCGGGTGGGCGTTGTTGAAATCCAAACTTTCTATGCGGACTTCAAGGCCCTCAAGGACGGCGACTCCCAATATCGCAGCACCGCCACGGATGTCGAGCGGCTGATCCGGGAACTCGACGCCGAAGGCATCGACGGCTTGGTGGTGGACTTGCGCAACAACGGCGGCGGCTCCCTGCAGGAAGCCGACAGGCTGACCGGCCTGTTCATCCGCTCCGGGCCCACGGTGCAGGTGAAGCCGGCCCGCCGCCAGCCGAACATTTACGAGGATGTTGACGACGGGGTGGTTTGGGACGGCCCCTTGGCGGTGATGGTGAACCGGCTTTCCGCCTCCGCCTCGGAGATCTTCGCCGGCGCCATTCAAGACTACGGGCGCGGCCTAGTCATCGGCAGCCGCACCTTCGGCAAGGGCACGGTGCAAACCCTGGTGCCCCTCAACCGCGGGCAGCTTAAGATCACCGCCGCCAAGTTTTACCGGGTCTCCGGGCGCAGCACTCAACACCAAGGCGTTCTGCCGGACATCGAATTCCCGGAAATTTACAACGCGGAGCACATCGGCGAGAGCACTCTGGACGGCGCCATGCCTTGGGATCAAATCCAGCCGGCGGCCTATCGCCAGGCCGGCGGCATACACAGGGCGCTGGCCTTCCTAGGTTCCCGGCACACCGAGCGGGTGGCCGAAAATCCGGATTTCGCCTACCTGCGGCGCTTGGCCGAGCGCATCAAGAGCAACGCGGAAACCGCAAGCCTTTCGCTGAACGAAGAGGTGCGCCGCCACGAAATGGCGGAGGAGGAAGCCTGGCGCCTTGACTTGGAAAACGCCCTGCGCTCGGCCAAGGGCGAGCCGCTCCTGAAGAGCTTGGACGACTTGGAGGCGGAGGACGATCCAGCCGCCTCTGAGGAGGACGAGGAGGGCGAGGAGGACATTGACGCCGCCGACCCCTTGCTGGCGGAGGCCGGCGAAGTGCTGGTGGATCTGATCGGCTTCGGGCGCCAGGTGGCGATGCTGGAGCCTGGCGCCGCGCCCGTCCCTACGGTTGGGAGCATCCCCGCCCCGGCCGCCGTGGGCGTCTCGGACTAAAGCGCCGGGAACCGCTACGGGGGCGCTCTACTCCGGCAGCAGGAAGTTCAGGGCGCGGCTGTCGATGGTTTGCAGCAAGGCCGCCTGAAACGCTGCAAGGCTTAAAGTGTGCTGCGCCTTTTGGCCATAGCGCCGCAGCGTGACCTTGCCCTCCGCCGCCTCCCGCTCGCCGACCACCAAGAGGTTCGGAATCTTCATGGTCACGCCTTGGCGAATCTTCTTGGCGACCGTGTCGCTGGACGGCGCCCGCTCCGCCCGCACCATGCGCTCGCGCAGAGCCGAGACGATCTTGTCGGCATAGCCGTCAAAGCGCTCCGACACCGTGATGACCTGCACCTGCACCGGCGCCAGCCAAGTGGGAAAGGCGCCGCCGTAGTGCTCCAGCAGAAAGGCCACCATGCGCTCATGGGTGCTCAGGGGCGCTCGATGGATGCAGTAGGGCGTGTGCAGTTCCCCATCGGCGCCGACGTAGCGCAAGCCAAGCGACTCCGGCTGCGAGAAGTCCAACTGCACGGTGGAAAGGGACTCCTCCCGGCCGGTGACCGTAGTGAATTGAATGTCGATCTTGGGGCCGTAGAAGGCGGCCTCGCCCAAGCCGTCCACATAGTTGACGCCCATTTCCCGCAGCACCTCCGCCAGGATGGCTTCGGAGCGGGTCCAAGCGTCAGGGTTGTCAACGTACTTCTCCCGGCCCTTGGGGTCCTCCGGGTCCCAGCGGGACAGACGCACCGCATAGCCATGGAGGCCGAGCACCTCGTAGGCCCGCTGGTAGAGGCGCATCACCGCCTTGAACTCCTCCTTGATCTGCGCCTCGGTGCAGTAGATGTGGGCGTCGTTCATGCACATGCCCCGCACCCGCAGCAGGCCGCCGACGGCACCGGACTCCTCCCAGCGGTAAACATGCCCGTACTCGGCAAGACGCAGGGGAAGCTCCCTGTAGCTGCGGGGTGAGGAGGCAAAAACCCTGTGGTGGTGCGGGCAGTTCATGGGCCGCAGGCGGTAGGCGTCCTTGACGTTCGCGGCGTCCCGCAACTGCAATTTCGACTCAACCCTCAAGGTCTGCCTAGCATCCGCCTCCAACTCGGAGGAAGCGCCCCCGGAACCCGCCTGCTCCGCCCTTGCCCGTTCCGCTGCGTCATTCGAGCCGGAATTCGGCCCGACGGCGGCGGGCGGCGAAACGTCCACCGCCTGCTCCACCACCTGCATGGCGGGATACATGTCGTCCGCGTAGTAGGGCAGATGCCCGGACTTGAAGTAGAGCGCCTCCCGCGCCAGTTGCGGGGTGGCGACCCGTTGGTAGCCGGCCTTGAACTCCAGTTCCTTGGCCAGCTTCTCCAATTCATCCCGAACGACGGTGCCGTTCGGCAGCCACAGGGGCAGCCCTCGGCCCACCTCGTTGTCGATGGCGAAGATGCCAAGCTCCCGCCCCAGCTTCTTGTGGTCCCGGGCCTGCGCCTCCTCCCAACGGACGACCTGGGCGTCCAGCGCCTCTTTGTCCGCGAAGGCCCAGGCGTAGATGCGGGTCATCATCACGTTGTCCGAATCCCCGCGCCAATAGGCGCCGGCAACGCTCCTCAGCTTGAAGGCGTCCCGGGGAATCTCCTTAGTGGTCTCCACATGGGGGCCTTCGCACATGTCGAGGAAGGGGCCGTTGCGGTAAAAGGAAAGCTCCTGCAAGCCGTGCTTTTCGATCAGCTCCGCGCCGTACTCCCGCTTGTGGGGTTCCCCCATTTCGTCAATGCGCCGCAAGGCGGCGGCGGCCGGCAAGTCCTCCCGATAAAAGCGCTGGCCCTTCTTGATGATCCGCCTCATGCGCCGCTCGATTTCCGGGAAGTCCGCCTCGGTGACCGGCTCGCTTAGGATGAAGTCGTAGTAGAAGCCGTCCTTGATGGGGGGGCCAAAGCCGAGTTTGGAGCCGGGCCGCATCTCCAGCACCGCCTGGGCCAGCACATGGGCCAAGCTGTGGCGAACCCGGTGCAGTTCGCCATCCCGTCGCTCATCGCCGCTGCGTTCCAAGGAAGCCATGACGCACCCACCAAGCAAAACCAGCCCGGCACATCCCGCAAGGGCCGCCACCGAGCGCAGAATGCAAATGATATCGGCAGGGCCAAGGCTTTCCCACCGCCAAGTTGCGTTCCGGCGGCCCGCACCATAACATAACGTCTGTTATGTGAAAAAGGGCGGCCCCTGGTGAAGTTGGACATTTTCAGCGAAGTGCAGAAGCGTCACTGCGAAAGCAACGGCGGTTTCCAGCAGTTGTTGGCCGAAACTCTGGAGCAAGCAAGGGCCGCCGACCGGGCCGGGTTCGCCTGTTGGTGGCAGGTGGAGCATCATTGCACGGATGACTTCAGCTACAGCTCCAGCCCGGAAATGCTGCTGCAGGCCGTGGCCGGACAGACCCGGAACATGCGCATCGGCCACGCCGGGGTCTTGGCGCCGGCCGCCATCAACCATCCCCTGCGCGTGGCGGAGCGCACCTCCCTGCTTGACGTGCTGAGCGCTGGGCGGCTGGAGGTGGGGCTGGCCAAGTCCGGCGGCCGCGAATGGAGCACCTTCATGGTCTCCCAGGACGAGGCGGAGGCGGATTTGGTGCAGCTCACCCAAGTGCTGCCCGGCGCTTGGACGAACAATGCCCTCAACTGGCGGGGCGAGCGCTGGTCGGTCAAGGGCCGCAACGTACTGCCCAAGCCGATGCAGGCGCCCCATCCGCCCATTTGGCACACCTGCTCCAGTCCGCCTTCGTTTGTCCGCGCCGGCAAGCTGGGCGTGGGCGTGCTGGCCACCACCATGTTTGCGCCGGTCACCGCCTTGGCGGAAATGCTCGACGGCTACCGGCAGGCGATTGCCCAAACCGAGGAGGCCGCTGGCGGCATCATCAACAATCAAGTGGGTGTGTTCACTTTCGTGCATGCGGCGCGGTCCACCAAGGAGGCGGTGCAAAGCGGCGCCCCGCGCTCGGCGCTTTGGTACACCAGTTCAGCGCCTAGGGTGTTTCATGTGGCGCGGGAGGTCTTCTACCAAGCCATCCGCGGCCAAACCGACCCGCGGGCGCGGCCCTCCATTGTCGCCTTGGACAAACCGGAGGAAGCGGACCCAAACGACGTCTCGGACCCCAACCCAGTGGTGGCGCTGATGAAGCGCGAGTTCGCCGGCGAGGAGCTGTCCAATGAGGAGATCTTCGAGACCATCCGCCATCTGGATTCCGTCATCATCGGCGATTTGGAGACCTGCCGCCGCAAGATGGCGGTCTATAGGGACCTCGGCATCGACAGATTGATGTGCTTGTTGCAATATGGAGAAATACCTCATCCACGCATCCTGTCCTCCATAGACCTGATCGGCGGCGAATTGATCCCCTACTTCGACCAACCCGGCGGCGCTTGATGGCTGATCAAGTGACCCCGCAGTACTGCGAATCCCTCTTCGAGAAAGTCTGCAACTGGGGTCGTTGGGGAGAAGCGGACCAGCACGGGGCGCTGAACCTCATCACGCCGGACAAACGCCGCGCCGCCGCCGAACTGGTTGTGGAGGGCGCGGCCATCGGCTTGGGCAATCCGTGGCCGGTGGCGCCCGGACCGCACAACCCTTGGCCGGCGGAGCACCGCATGATCCGCGCCGGAGACGACTGCCGCTATCCAGGCGTGCCAGGCCTAGCGGTGGCGTTGGACTACATCGGCGTGCAGCATCACGGCGTGGCCTGCTCCCACATCGATGCGCTCTGCCATGTGTTCGTGGGGGAGCGCATGTACAACGGCCGCCCGGCCAGCGAGGTCAAGAGCACCGGCGCCTTGGCCAATGACATGCTGCCCTTCGCCGACGGAGTGGTCAGTCGCGGGGTGCTCCTGGACGTCGCACTGGCGGAGTCCCTGCCCTATCTGCCGGGTGATTTCCGCATTTGCATCAAGCACTTACGGGAAGCGGAGCGGCAAGCCGGACTGCGTGTCGAGCCAGGAGACGTCCTGCTGCTGCACAAGGGGCGCGAGCGGCGGGTGGCCGTGGAGGGCCATCAGGACCCGGTGGCGGCGGGCATGCCCGGCCTGCATCCCGAATGCGCCCTATGGCTGCATGAGCGCGGCGTGGCCGTGCTGGGCAGCGACTACATGAATGACCCGCAGCCCAACTGGCCCTGTGCAGGCTGGCCGATTCCCATTCATTATCTGGGCATCTGCGGCATGGGCATGACGCTGATGCACAATCTGCACACGGAAGCCTTGGCCCGCCGCTGCCAAGCCATCGGGCGCTACGCCTTTCAGTTGGTGCTCGCGCCCTTGAAGATTCCCGGAGGCACCGGCTCCCCCCTGAACCCCATCGCAGTGCTCTGATGCCCAAGGTGGTCGACCACGCCTCAAGGCGCCTGCGCTTCATCGAAACGGCGCGCACCGTGCTGTTCGAACGGGGAGTGGAGCGCACCACGGTGCGCGAGGTGGCCAAGCGCTCCGGCTTCACCACGGGCGCCTTGCTGCACTACTTCAACGACAAGGAGGAGTTGGTGCGGGAAGCCCTCAACCACTTCGGCGACGAGGTGCGTGAGGAAATGGAGTCCATCAAAGCCCGGCATCGGGGGCTTGATGCATTGCGCCGGCTGCTGTATGCCGCCCTGCCCCTGGAGATCGGCGCTCGAAGCCGCTGGCAGGCTTGGCTGGCCATGTGGCGGCACTCGGCCATGACCGCATCCATGCAGCGGGAGGCGGAGGCTCGCTACGCCGAATGGAGCGAGCGCTTGACGGAGGCGTTGCGACAGTCCGTAGCCGCTGGCGAGTTGCCGGCGACAACCAACCTCAGGGATGAAGCCGAGTCCCTGATCGCCTTGGTTGACGGCATGGGCATGCAGCATCTAGTGACCAGCGGCGCCCCGGAGCGCATGCGCCGCCAAGTGGACCGCTACCTCGCTCGCCTTTATAACAACCCGGCCTAAACCAAGTTCCGCCATCCCGCGGCGCACCACGATGCAAGAACAGCCAAACGCCTGGGTTTTCGACATGGGCGAATTGTTTGCGCACGGCGGAAACATAACGTATGTTATGTAACCCCTCATCGCAAAGGGAGCCCAGCCATGCGGCAATTGACGTTCGCACTGACGCTATTGGCGTCCGCCCTGACCGCCTTCGCGCAGACCGGCGCTGTCATCGAGGAGGTGCTGGTCACCGCCGAAAAGCGCACCGCCTCCCTGCAGGAAACCGCGTTGGCCGTCACCGCGTACGACGGCGAGGAGCTTGATCTGCGCGGCATCGACAGCCTGGAGGACCTGCAGCTTTCGGCGCCCAACCTAGTCATCAGCCACAACGCCCAGTCCCCGGTCACCTACGCCTACATTCGCGGCGTCGGCTCGGACCAGCTGGTGGCCGGCTTCGACCCCGGCGTCGCCTACCACTTCGACGGCCTTTACATCGGCCAGCCCTCGTCGCTGCCCGGCGACCTCTGGGACATGGACCGGGTGGAGGTGCTGCGCGGTCCGCAAGGAACGCTGTACGGACGTAACACCACCGGCGGCTCGATCAACGTCATCACCCGCACCCCCACCGACGAACCGGATCTGCGCGCCGACCTCACCTACGGCAACTACGACCGCTTTCGCATGCGCTTGGCCGGCGGCGGTGCCCTGACGGATGGAGTGTCCGGGCGCGTGTCCGCCATCTTCGACAAGAACGACGGCTATCAACGCAATTCGACGGGTGAAAACGGCGACCAGACGGATTTTTCCTCGGTGCGCGGCAAGCTGCGTTTCGACTTGGGGGACAACGCGGAACTGCTGCTGACCGCCCAGCATTTCGCCAACCAAGGGCGGCAATCGCAGAAGAAGCGGGAGCCCTTCGGGCCGGTCGAGTTGGCGCCCGGCTTCGTGGTCAACATCTACGAAGGGGCCCTCCCCAACCCAGAAGACCCGCGCAAGGTGGCCAAGAACCACCCGGAAGAGCTGGACCTGAACAATGACTTGCTGTCCGCCCGCCTCACCTGGGACCTCGGCCCCGCCCGGTTGGTGTCCATCACCGGCTACATCGAAAACGAGTGGTTCCAAAACTCGGACATCGACATGTCCAGCAACGCGGTGCAGTTCCAGGAATGGGAAATGCAGACCGATCAGTTCACCCAAGAGGTGCAGCTAGTCTCCGCAGGGGACCGGCCCTTTGAGTGGATCCTCGGCGCCTTCTACTTTGATGAGGACTTGGACACGGACTACTTTTTTGAGGACAGCTCCATCGCCGGATTCGTGTTCATGAACGGCGGCGCCTTGGGCACCAAGTCCGTTGCCCTATACGGGCAGGCGTCTTACGATTTCCGCCAAGCCGCCAGCTTGCCTTTGCGCTTGGTGGCCGGCGTCCGCTGGTCGAAGGACAAGAAGAAGATTGACGAGTTTCAGCAAATCCCCGCCTTCGGCGTGGACCTGGCCGCGCAGACCGAGGAGAGTTGGGATGAATGGACCGGCAAGGTCGGTCTGGACTGGTTCCTAAGCGAGGACGCCATGGCCTACATCAGCCTTTCCCGCGGCTACAAGGGGGGCGGCTTCTCCATCGGTCAGTTCGACACTTTTGACCCGGAAATCGTCAACGCCGCAGAGGCCGGCCTGAAGGCGCAGTTCTGGGACCAACGCGCCCAGTTGAACGCCGCCGCCTTCTACTATGACTACCAAGACCTGCAGGTGAACTTCCTGCTGTTCACCCTTTTCACCACGGACAACGCCGCCGAAGCGACCATCAAGGGGCTGGAGCTGGAGGGAACCGTCCTGCCAACGGACAACCTTAGGCTAAGCGCCAACCTCTCCTTCCTGAACGCCAAGTTCGACCGCTACCAGTTCTCCGACGCCATCAGCCTGGACGGGCAGCGGCTGAACCGGGCGCCCAAGACCTCGCTCAGCCTGACGGCGCAGTACGAGGTGCCCTTGGGAAGCGCCGGCACCCTGCAGGCGCGGGCGGACTTTTACTGGCAAAGCAAGGTCTATTATCGGGTGCAGAACATTCCGCGCCATCAGGAAGGCGCCTTCCACAGCGCCGACGCGCGCTTGATTTGGACCGGCGCGGACAGCCGCTGGCAGGCCGAAGCCTTCGTCAAGAACCTGAGCGACGAAGACAACCAGCGTGGCCTGACCGTCTCTGACGGCCTGTCCTCCGGCAACAACAGCTTCGTCTCCTACTTTCCGCCGCGCACCGCCGGTGTGCGCCTCGGCTACAGCCTAGGGGGCGGCAATGGCTGACTGGCGCATCCGCTCCATCTTCCACTTCATCCTGCCCTGCTCCAACGTGGAGCGGTCCATGGCCTTCTACGCCCACTTCGGCTTCGAGATGATCAAGGACAACCGTGACGTGCAGTGGCCCGACTATGTGGGCGACAACTTCAACATGATTCCGGGCGCCCAAGGGAGAGCCGTGCAATTGGTGCTGCCGGATGCGCACCCTTTGCAAACCCGCATCGACCTGATCGAGTGGATCAAGCCGCGCTGGACCAACGAGGAAGCCCGCAAGCCCTTGGAGCAGCGCATCCCCCGGGTGCTTGCGCTGCTGACCCACAACGTTCAGGAAGCGGCCAAGGACCTGGTCGCCAAGGGTCTAAAGGCCACCAACCCAGTGCGGGCGCGGGATCCGGCCATCGGCGTTGAGGGGGTCATCTGCTTCGAGGACCCCGACGGCCACATTGTCGAGCTGATCGAATATTTCCCCGGCCAGCTAGGCAGCAAGAGCGAAAACCTGCCGAAACGCAACGGCTAGGCGCCCTAGCGGAACCGCCGGGCGCCGAATTCGCTTCTCAGGTCCGCAAGTGGACGCCTTCGCCAATTCATCCTCCGCCCAGCGTCGATAGATTGGTCAGGTGCCCGGAGGAGGCGCTCTCAAGCAGGCTCATGGCCACTATGGGCTGATCGGCGGTGATGAACAGGCGCCACTTGCCGGCACCATCGCCCAGGCTTCCGGTCAAGCCGCCCGCGCCTTCCTCCAATTCAAGGACGGACAGGGTGCGGGATGCGCCGGGAAGCAGGGCGAGGCGCACTGCGCCGCTTGCCGCGCCCTGGTCGTCAACGCCCTCGACGATCAGGTTGGCTTCGTCTTCGCTGGGGTTGATCAGCCGCAGCTTGCTCACCCTTTCCCGGTTGCTGCCGGGGTTGAAGGTGGGAGCCACAAACCGCCCGTCCGCGCCGCGGCGCAGCACATCGTGCATGGCGGTCAGGAAATCCCCATTGGTGCGGACATAGGCCAGCACTTGGACGTCAAGGGCGGTCTCCACATCCAAGCGCCAATCCCCTTGCCCGACGCCGATGCCCGTTTCCATGCCTTTGCTCGGGTTGCCGTTCTCCAGGTCGGCGGCGTTGAAGTTGAGCGCTCGGTTCGCGCCCAGCCAAAGCTCAACCGGGGAGGCGGCCATGCCCGCGTCGTCATGGGCCAGAATGCGCACGCCGCCGGCGGTGCCCGACCTGTTGTAGATGCGCACAAAACCCTGCCGCAGGGGGGTGGACGCCGCAACGAACAACGGCACGGCGGTGCGCACAAGCCTCGTGGGCCGTTCCCCCTCGGTTTGCCCCTCCAAGTTCAGGGCGTTCAACACGGTCAGCTTGGCGAACAAGGGAGCATCCGCGCGCAGCCCCACAAGATGGTTGAAGCTCAAATCCAGCAGCCGCAAGCGCACCAGCCGGTCGAACACCCCCTCCGGCAACGTCGTCAACTGGTTGTGGCTCAAGTCCAGCAGCCGCAAGCGCACCAGCCCGTCGAACACCCCCTCCGGCAGCGTCGTCAACTGATTGTGGTCCAGGTTCAACTCCTCCAAGCCGGGCAATCCGTCGAAGTCGTCGGGCTTGAGGGAGGTTAGGCCGCGCGTCGGCTCCAATTCCTCAAGGGAGGCGACCTGCTGAGCAGGCAGGACGCTGCAGGATGGAACCGGATACCCGTGGGTTCGGCCAATTTCGGACAGGATCCCGTCACGCACTTGCGGCGTCCGGTCGCAGATGTTTACGGTTTGCGCAGCGGCTGCGCCCGCCAGGACAACGGCGAGCGCCGCCCCCCAAACCAGTTTCCCCATAGCCATATCCTCATTGCGCCTGCAGCAAAGCGCCCTTCCCTTGCAAAACCAGCCCGTAGGCGAGAACGCCAGCGGCGCACCAGAACGCCCAACGCCAAAGCCCGCTAAGAGTAAACCAAGGCGCGCGCTTTTGCATAGCGCAGCATTGCGGGGAGAGTTGTCGCATTTTCGCCACTGCTTTCTCCATCCGCCCCACTTTTTCGGCCAAAACGCATGTTTGGGCGTGGGGTGGAAACACGGACGATGCGCATCCCAGCGCCCCGCAAACCCGCATTCCATCGCTGAAAAGCGGGGGGAAACACATTTCGCGGCACCCGCAAGCCCTCATGCAATGCGAGTCATGGAACAGCGCAACTCCCTCTTGCGGAAACCGCCGCAATTAGGCGTTGTCATTTGAGCGGCAGTGCGCTAAACAGGCCCTTTGCGCCATCTTCACCGAGCGCCCCATCGCCATGCCCGACATTCCCAATCCGCACGCTTTGGCGTCCATGCTGCTGACGGTGATCGCCTTGATCCTGTTCAGCCGCGAGAGGCTGCGGCTGGAGATCACCAGCCTTGGCCTGATCTGCCTTCTGGCGATGGGCTTCTCCATCTTTCCGTTCGGCGACCTAAAGCCAACGGCGTTTTTCTCCGGCTTCGGCCATGAAGCCCTGATCGCCGTCAGCGCCCTTATGGTGATGGGGCAGGGGCTTGTGCAAACCGCGGCGCTGGAACCTGTGGGGCGGCTGCTAGGACGCTTCTGGACGCGGCTGCCCTACCTCTCGTTCATGTTGACCCTGGCGGTCGGCGCGGTGCTTTCCGCGTTCGTCAACAACACGCCAATCGTGGTGCTGCTGCTGCCCATCCTGGTGAGCGTGTGCCTGCGGGCCAAGACCTCCCCCTCGAAGATCCTCATGCCCATGGGGTTCGCCACCCTGATTGGCGGCATGGGCACCACCATCGGCACTTCCACCAATCTTCTGGTGGTCAGCGTGGCTTCCGACTTGGGGCTGGAGCGGCTCGGCCTGTTCGACTTCGTGTATCCCGCGGCCATCGGCGGCCTGGTGGGCTTGGCCTACCTGTGGCTGATCGCGCCCTTGCTGCTGCCGGCGCGGGACATTCAGCTCAGCGACGGGTCGCCCCGGCTGTTCGACGGGCGGCTGCATCTTTCGGAAGAGTCCCCAGTGGTCGGCAAGACCCTTTCGGAAGCGGCCAACCTGTGCGACGGCAAGCTGGAAGTGATGCGCATTCGCCGCGGGGAGGCGGCCATTCTGCCTCTCCCGGACGTCATCCTGCGGGCCGGGGACCGGCTGCGCGTGCGGGACAGGCCGCAGAACCTGAAGCTGTTTGAAGACGCACTCAAGGCCACCCTGCACGACCTGGACCCGGGGAACGAAGCGCAAAAGCCGCTGGCGGCGGAGCACCAAAGCCTCGCCGAAATCGCCGTGGTGGCCGGCTCGCGCCTGGACCGCACCAGCCTCAGCTCGGTGCGCTTTCTCGACCAGTTCCAGCTTGTCCCATTGGCGCTGCATCGGGCCGGGCGGGAAATCCTCGGCAGCGACGACAACATCGAACGCACCCAGCTGCGACCCGGCGACATTCTGCTGGTGCAGGGCGCGCGACAGCAAATCGCCCGCCTGAAGAGAAGCGCCGAATTCCTGGTGCTGGACGCCACGGTGGATTTGCCCCAATCCCGCAAGGCGCCCATCGCGCTGGGCATCTTCGTTGCCGTGGTCGCCGCCGCCGCCACCGGCCTAATGCCCATCGCCGTCAGCGCCGCCGCCGGCGCCTGCCTGTTGCTGCTGACCCGCTGCCTATCCGTCGGCAACGGCATAAGGGCCATCAACTCCTCGGTGTTCTTCGTGGTCGTGGCCAGCCTCGCCTTGGGCCGCGCCTTGGTGGAGACCGGGGCCACGGACTATCTGACGGACGCCTTCCTGTTCGCCACCCTAGGCGCCAAGCCTCTGGTGATACTGGGCGCCCTGATGCTGATGCTGGCCCTGCTGACGAACCTGGTGTCCAACAACGCCGCCGCCGTGGTGGGCACCCCCATCGCCATCGGCATCGCGCAGCGCTTGGGCCTGCCGCCGGAGCCCTTTGTGCTGGCCGTGCTGTTCGGCGCCAACATGAGCTACGTCACCCCCATGTCCTATCAGACCAACCTGCTGGTGATGAGCGCCGGCAACTACAGGTTTGCGGAGTTCGTCAAGGTCGGGGCGCCGCTGACGGTGCTGATGCTGGTGGCCCTGACCTGGGCGCTGGGGGAGATTTACTTCTGACAGGCGGCGCCGGGCCGTCAACGCCAAGCCAAGCCTAAGCCAAGGGGCCGCGAGGCGCCGGCCCGGATGTTGCTAGGCGGCCTCCACCAGCTTGTTCAGCACATGCTGGAGAATGCCACCGCTGCGGAAATAGGCGACCTCGTTTTCCGTGTCCAGCCGGCTGAGGACGGAAGTGCGGTGCTCGCCGCCTTCGCCGCGGTGCAGGATCAGGCGCAAACTTTGGCGGGGTTCGATGGCGTCCGCTCCCGCCGGCAGGCGGATGTCGATTCGTTCGTCGCCGGTCAACGCCAAGGTTTTTCGGTTTTCCCCCTCCTTGAAGACCAAGGGCAGCACCCCCATGCCGATGAGATTGGAGCGGTGGATGCGCTCGAAGCTCTCGGCGATGACCGCCCGCACACCGAGCAGGCGGGTGCCCTTGGCCGCCCAATCCCGGCTGGAGCCGGTGCCGTACTCCTTGCCGGCCACCACCACCAAGGGAGTGCCCTCCCCCTGATAGCGCATGGCCGCATCGTAGATGCTCAAGCACTCCCTGGAAGGCCAGTGAACGCTGTAGCCACCCTCCAGATCAGGGGTCATCTCATTGCGGATGCGGATGTTGGCGAAGGCGCCGCGCGTCATCACTTCGTGGTTGCCGCGCCTTGCGCCGTAGGAGTTGAAGTTGGCCACGTCAACGCCCTGTTGCTGCAAATATTGGCCGGCCGGGCTGTCCGGCTGGATGGCGCCGGCCGGGGAGATGTGGTCGGTGGTCACGGAATCCCCCAACAGGGCCAGCAACCGAGCGCCCTCAACCTCAACCGACTGCTCCAAGCCGCCGCCCACCGAGAAGAACGGCGGCTGCTTGATGTAGGTGGAGTTCAGCCACCCATAGGCGGCGCCGTCCTCGACTTCCATGGCTTGCCAAGCCGGCGGCCCGGTGAACACGTCGGCGTACTGCCGGGCGAACATCGCGGCGGACACCTGGCCAACCGCCTTGGCCACTTCCTCGTTGCTCGGCCAGATGTCCCGCAGATGCACCGGCCGTCCGTCCGCGCCCATGCCTATGGGCTCTCGGGACAAATCGATGCGGGTGGTGCCGGCCAAGGCGTAGGCCACCACCAACAGCGGCGAGGCCAGCCAGTTGGCCCGCACTTCCTGATGCACCCGGCCCTCGAAGTTGCGGTTGCCGGACAGCACCGAAGACACCACCAGATCGCCTTCGGCAATGGCTTGGGAGATGGCCTCCGGCAGCGGCCCAGAGTTGCCGATGCAGGTGGTGCAGCCGTAGCCCACCAAATTGAAGCCCAAGGCGTCCAGGGCGCCCTGCAGGCCGGTCTTGGCCAGATATTCGGTGACCACCTTGGAGCCGGGCGCCAAGGAGGTCTTGACCCAAGGCGGCACCCTCAAGCCCCTTGCCAGGGCCTTCTTGGCCACCAAGCCGGCGCCCAGCATCACCGCCGGATTGGACGTGTTGGTGCAGGAGGTGATGGCGGCGATGACCACGGCGCCGTGGCCGATTTCGTGCTCCGAACCGGGAATGCACACCCGCGCATCGGCCGCGTCCGCCCGCCCTTGCAATTGCAGGGCGCTATCGAAGGCGGCGCCCAAGTCCGCCATGGCCACTCGATCCTGGGGGCGCTTGGGGCCGGCCAGGCTGGGGGCCACGGCGCCCAAGTCCAAGCTCAGTTCGTCCGCGTAGGCGGCGGCGCCCTCGCCTTGCCGCCATAGGCCCTGCTCCTTGGCGTAGGCTTCCACCAACGCCACCGTAGCCGCCGGGCGGCCGGTGAGCCGCAAGTAGTTGATGGTCTCCCCGTCGCAGGGGAAAAAGCCGCAGGTGGCGCCGTACTCCGGGGCCATGTTGGCGATGGTGGCCCGGTCCGCCAAGGACAGGGCGTCCAAGCCGTCGCCGAAGAATTCGACGAACTTGCCCACCACGCCGCGGCGGCGCAGCATCTCCACCACCCGCAGCACCAGGTCGGTGGCGGTGACCCCCTCCGTCAAGGCGCCGGTCAGGCGGAAGCCCACCACTTCCGGGATCAGCATGGAGATGGGCTGGCCCAGCATGGCCGCCTCCGCCTCAATGCCGCCCACGCCCCAGCCGAGCACGCCTAGGCCGTTGATCATGGTGGTGTGGCTGTCCGTGCCGACCAAGGTGTCTGGATAGGCCAGGGCGCGGCCGTTCTCCTTCTTGGTCCAGACGGCTTGCGCCAAATGCTCCAGATTGACCTGATGGCAGATGCCAGTGCCGGGCGGCACCACGCGGAAATTGTCAAAGGCGGTCTGCCCCCAACGCAGGAAGCGGTAGCGCTCCTCGTTGCGGGCCATCTCGATCTCGACGTTTTGCTGGAAGGCGCCCGCATCGCCGAAGCGGTCCACCATCACGGAGTGGTCGATCACCAGATCCACGGGAGACAGGGGGTTGATGATGGTCGGGTCCAAGCCGGCGGCGACCAGGGCGCTGCGCATGGCCGCCAAGTCCGCCACCGCCGGCACGCCGGTGAAGTCCTGCATCAGCACCCGTGCGGGGCGGTAGGCTATTTCCGCCGGCTGCGGATTGCCCGCCCAGCCGGCCAACGCCCGAACATCGTCCCCCGTCACCGTAGCGCCATCCTCATGGCGCAGCAGGTTCTCCAGCAGGATCTTCAACGTCATCGGCAAACGGCCGACGTCGCCGGCGCCGGCCGCAGCGGCCGCGGGCAAACTGAAATAGTCGTAGTCTTGGCCGTCAACGGCCAACGTTTTGCGGCAGCCGAAGCTGTCGATCGTCATGCGCATTCCCCACTGCACCCAGCCGCCCGGAAAGCCCCGCACAAGGCGCCGAAGCGGAGGCTGTAAAAGCGTGGAATTTTACCCCAACGGCGGGTCCGGCGGGGAGCGGCCTTCCCCCGGCCCTAACAGTCCCCAATCCCCGCTTAACAGCCTGTCGGACTTTGCCGCTAAGTGCCTAGTTGCGGCACTTGCGAAGGCTTGCTGCCTGGGAGCGCGGGCGCCCCGCCCGCCTGCGGGCCGGAGGTCCGCGGCCCTAAGGGGGCGCTGGCGGCGGGCTGGGCGATCCTCATCCGGAGATTGGTCATGGCTTTGGCAGTCGCTCTTCTCACGACGGCGCTTACCTCATCCGCCTCACGCCTTAATGCGCTCTCGCAGCTGTTCGTAGCGTTCAATGAACTCCCGGTGCATCCTCTTCACCATGTCCAAGAGATCCCCGTACCGTCGCACATAGATTTGCGAGTTCTCAAGATTCATCTTCTTCTGCCTAACTTCCCATGTGTTCACCAAGTCGCCACAGAGCAGGTAGCCAACCACGCTTGGAATTGCCAGATCTGGATCGCTCGTTTGTTGTACATGGTCCCTAACGAAAGACACATAGCGTTCTATCTGGTCCAGATCAACGTTCGATGCCTTCTTGTTTGGGCGCTTGATTTCAACCACCACCAAGTTTGTGCTTTCTCGTACGCACAGAAAATCGATACGCCGGTCGCTTTCCAAGACATCCACCTCTGGAAACTCTTGGTTCAACATCGTGCTGAATCTCACTTCGTCGTCCACCAAGGTCCACTTAGGATCGATGATCCACGGAAACTCCTTGAGAAAGTTGTGCAGTGTAGGCACTTCAAGGGTATCTTTCTCAATGAGGTCCTGCAGTTTCTCTATGGTGGCGATTCTTCCCTCGGTAACGCGCGCCATCTCTTTCGATTCCACGACCTCCCACTCCTTGAATAGGCCAAGCAACGCCGCGACATCATCCAAGTCGGAATGGACCATGTCCTGGGCAATCGCCCAAAAAGCATCGAACTCCAGGAAGTCCAGAGAGGTCTTGATGATCGGTTCCAGTTCGTCAACACCAGCCGTGGGGTTCTTGCTGATCGCTTGACGCACGAGGTTGTCGGCCAATTGCAATGCGCGTCGGTTGCCGATTTCGTTCGCACGCTCCTTGAAGCTGCGGTATAGGTTGTTGTCCTCTAGCTTGCGAACGTTGTCGGCTTGGCGTTTCTCGGCCCATTTGCGAGCGATATTCTTTACCTGCTGTTGCCCCCACACCATGAGTTTCGCGTTCGCTTCGGTGTCCCAGACCAACACGTTGCGGCTCGTTCCAATGGTATCCTCGCCAGCATCGACGAACTCCGCATGCAGTTCGCCAACGAGATACGACAGTGCATATTGCTGGCCGACGACGGCGTTGAACAGGAACGGCTCCTGCACCAGCTTGCCGCGGGCCATGATGGAGATGCCTCGATCTACGCCATCCGCATCCGGAGTCGTGCGGTCCAGGGCGCCGATCCAACCGGATACGGTCCAACCCGTCTCAGGCGTGATCTCCTCGTCCTCAAACTGCCAAAGATAGGCATTGCCGTCGGCATCCTTCGCGAGCAGCCGCTGCATATCCCGTTCCTCAACGGAGATCGGCGAGCCGTTGATGACCACTCGGAAGCGATGCCGCGAACCGATGATGGCGAAGCGCCTAGCGAGCCCCCGGCGCAGCAGCTGCAACGAGATGCGCCGAGTCCGGTACTTGGCAATTCGCCTCAGCCTGATCGTCGTGCCTTCGGTTACGGATCCAGTGGGCTCAAGCGGCGGAAATTCTGCATGGCGGTGCGCAGCGTTTGCTAGCATCTCGTCGTAGTCCATCACGAAGCGGCTGGTGGCGCCCTTGCTTGCGCTTTCGATCTCCAGCTCCTTGGCTATCCCAAAGGCGGAGAATTTGCCGATGCCCTTCCGGCCCATGATTGGCCGCGAGAGTGGCGCTGGCGTCTGATCCGTGCCTTCGTTTTCGCGCCGATCGCGGCCGACGATGAGGTACTTCTCGCGAATGTCGTCATCCGACATGCCGATGCCGTTGTCCTTGATGACGATTTCCGACCTGTGCTCGTCTATTGGCGTTTCCGGGATGGTGATTTCCACTTCGGTGGCGTTCGCATCCCAAGCGTTGGCGACGAGCTCGCCAATCACCGGCGGCAGCGTGGCGTACATTTGCAGGCCGAGGTGCTTGATGGTGGAGATGTCGAAATCAATCCGGTAGGGATTGGACATGGCAATTTCCTTGGCTAGCCTCTGGTCGGCTGCAGGCACTCGATGGCGGCCGTTCCCAAGACTCTTGCCAGCCGCACGGGAACGGCGTTGCCGATTTGCCGAGCCTGCTCCAGGAAGGAGCCGCCAAAGAACTCGTAGCTGTCGTCGAACGTCTGCAGCGCGGCTGCTTCGCGCAGCGAGATGCCGCGGTTCTGTTGCGGGTGGATGAAGCGGCCGCAATAGACGTCCGTGCAGCGGCAGGTCAACGTCGGGCTAGGCGCATCCCACGCCATGCGGCCGAAAACGTCCTTGTGCGCCTTGGGGTGGCGTTGATGGCAGGGCAGCAGAATCGACGTGTCGGCCACGTCGCTGCGGCTGCCGCCGTCCGTGGGCACGGCGGCTACGATTCTTTGATGATGTGGCGGCAGCTTGCGGGCGGCGTGGTTGGCGAACCTAGCGTCCTGTTCGCCGGCCGCTAGGGGCGGGTACTTCTCGATGCACTCGCGCACGGTGCTCGGGCTGTTCCTGGTCGTGGCGGCGGGCAGCCGGGGCTCTCGGCCCTTGGCGGCGACGAGAATGAAGCGCTTGCGCGTTTGCGGAACGCCGTAGTCCTTGGCGTCCAAGAGATCTGAGGCGGCGCAAAAGCCCTGGGCTTCAATGCCCGCCATGAACTCTTGGTAGATGTCCAAGCCAAAGGCGTTGTGCAAGCCCGGCACGTTCTCCACGATGACGAAGTCCGGCGGGCGCTGGGCGACGATCTTGCCGAACTCCAGCAGCAAGGATTTTCTGCCGTCTTCGCCCTTGGCGGTATTGAGGGTGGAGAACGGCTGGCACGGTGTGCAGGCAGCGTACAAGGTGGCGTCCTCCTCGCCGATGCCCAGTTCGGCGCGGAGCGCGTCAATGTCCACCTTGGCGATGTCGCCGGCGATGAAGCGGCTGGGCTTGTTGTTGCGCTCGTAGGTCTTGCGCAGGCGCTCGTCGTTGTCCAGCCCCGCCACTACCGAAACGCCCGCGTCGAGCAAGCCGCGAGTCAGCCCGCCGGCGCCGCAGCAGAAGTCAATGGCCTTGATCTCGGTGGTTCGGGTCACGGCAGCCCTAGTGTGACATGGTTGGCGACAGGCGATTGCCGGACAGCTCAGCACTCTTGAAGAAGAACATCCATGCGGCCCTTGGCGCAGGAATGGAGGCAACCTTAACACGCCGCCCCCGGGAACAGGCAAGATTCGAGGCGCGGTGGAGCGCCTAGGTCTCTCCAAGGACTTGTCGGAGGGCCTGCAAGGGGGCTTCCCCCCTTGCGTTTGCCGATGGAAGGGGGACCATGTCGCCATTGTCCGGCGAAGACGGCACCGGGACGGGAGAAGGCAAATGAACGAACTCAGAATGACGGCGGCCCTCGTCCTTTGGTTGGCGTCCGCGCCCTGCTGGACGGAGGACATCGATCTGCACGGCGGCGCGGGCATACTGTTCTGGTCGCCGGAGCAGCAAATCCTCGGCTACCGGGCCATCGACGGCCTGTACCCCACTCGGCGGATCGAGGCCGGCGCCCATCCCTACCCGCTCATTCCCGCCTATGGTGACTTTGCGGATTTGCGCTATGAACACCAAGGGCGGCGCTTAAGCCTGGACGACTACATGCAAAGCCAGCGCATCGCCGGGCTTATCGCCGTCAAGGACGGCAGGGTGCGGTTGGAGCGGTATGGCCTCGGCAACGACTCGAACAGCCGCTGGATATCCTTCTCCATCGCCAAGTCCGTGGTCAGCATGTTGATCGGCGCCGCCATTCAGGACGGCTACATCGCCGGCGTGGAGGACCTGGCGGTGGACTATCTGCCCCGCCTCAGGGGCGGCGCCTATGACGAGGTGACCATCAGGCACATTCTGCAAATGTCCTCCGGGGTGGCCTGGAACGAGGACTATGCGGACCCGAATTCAGACACCGCCCGCGCTCCCGGCAGCGGCATGGCCTTGATCGACTACATGCGCGTTCTGCCCAGGGCGGCGGCGCCCGGCGCCAAGTTCAACTACAACACCGGGGAGACCAGCATCGCCGGGGCGCTGCTGCGGGCGGCCATCGGCAACAACCTGGCCACCTATCTCTCCCACAAAATCTGGCGGCCCTTTGGCATGGAGGCGGACGCCAGTTGGGTCATCGACCAGCCCGGCGGCGGGGAATACGGCGGCTGCTGCATCAACGCCACCTTGAGGGACTACGCCCGCATCGGCCTGTTCGCCCTGCGGGACGGGGTTACGCCCCTAGGCCGGCGGGTGCTGCCGGAGGGTTGGATCAGGGAGTCCGTTGCGCCCTCCCCGGCCTATGACGGCTACGGCTACTACTGGTGGCGGTTTGGCGATGGGGCCTATGGCGGTTTGGGCATCTTCGGCCAGCAAATATGGATGGACCCCGCCCGCAACATCGTCATCGCCCAGCACGCCGCTTGGCCGAACGCCGGGGACGACGCGCTGCGCGAACATCGGGCGGCGGCCATAGCGGCTTTGGCGGACGCACTCTAGCCCCGGGCGGCCTGATGAGCGCCTTGGGCGGCCGGGTCCCAGCCGAAGACGTCCTCCACGATGCGGTACAGCACCGGGACGTAGAACAGGGTGATGAAGGTGGCGAACAGCACTCCGTAGGCTAGGGAGATGGCCATGGGGATGAAGGGCATGGTGTTGGGCGTCTGGTTGCTCATCAAGGGAATGAGGCCGACGAAGGTGGTCACCGAAGTGAGGATGATCGCCCGGAAGCGCACGCCGCAACTGTTGGCCAGGGCTTCATCCACGGACAGTCCCTCCCGCCGCCGGCGGTTGACGTAGTCCACCAGCACTAGGCTGGCGTTCACCACCACGCCGGACAGCGCCACCATGCCCAGGGCGGAGAAGAACGTGAGCTGCACCCCCATCACCCAATGCCCGAAAATGGCGCCCACCGCGCCGAAGGGGATGACGCTCATGATGACCAGCGGCTGCACATAGCTTCTAAGCGGCACCGCCAACAGCGCATAGATCATCAGCAGTGAAAGCAGGGCGCCTCGGGCCAAGGCCAGCATGCCCTCGTCCCGCTCCTCCTGCTCGCCCTCCTTGCCGATGCGGACGCCGGGGAATTTGCGCAGCAGTTTCGGCAGCACTTCGCTGTCCAAGCTGCTCAGCACCTCCTCCGGCCGGACCTGCGCTCGGTCAACGTCGGCGGTCACGTTGACCACCCGCCGCCGGTCGGTGCGGCGAATGGTGGAGTAGCCTCGGCCGAGTTCAAACTGGGCGACGCTGTAGAAAGGCACTTCCTTGCCTCCCGGCGTGCGGATGTACATGTCCTCCAGGTTGCCGATGGACTTCCGCTCCTCCTCCGGAAAGCGCACCATCACCCGCACATCGTCCTGGCCGCGCTGCACCCGCTGCGCTTCGGCGCCGTAGAAGGCGCTGCGCACCTGGCGGGCCAGATCCCCCAGGGTGAGCCCCAGATTGCGCGCCTCCGGCAACAGGTTCAGCTTGATTTCCTGCTTGCCGGCGCGAAAGGAGTCCGCGATGTCGAACACGCCGCTGTAGCGGCTGAGCTCGGCGCGCAGGTCCGCCGCCGCCGCCCGCAACTGGTCCACATCGTCGCCGCTGATTTCGTAGTTGATCGGCTCCCCCACGGAGAACTGGTCGGCGTTGAAAGTCAGCTTCACGGCGTCCGGCACGGGGCCGGCCAGTTCGCGCCAGCGTTTGGCGATTTCCTTGGTGCTCAGGTCGTCCAGTTCATCGGACGGCAGCTCGATGATGATTTCCGCAAAGTGGCTGCGGCCGGGTTGCGGCGGACGGCCGGGGCCGTCCCGGTTCACGGCGGTGCCGATGCTGGTCAATTGATTGACGATGGGGCCGCGCTCCAGCCCCAAAGTTTCGGCCAGCTCTTCGTTCAACTGGAAGGCGCCCTGCTCAATCCGCTGGGCGGCGCGAATGGTCTGCTGCACCGGGACTCCTTCCGGCAGCTCCAAGGCCGCGTAGATGCGGTCTCCTTCAATGGCCGGGAAGAAGCTGAACACCACCCGGCCGCTGGCGATGAGCGCCAAGGCTAGGGTCAGCACCGCCACGCCGATGGCGGCGGTGACGTAGCGCTGGTCGATGGCGCGCCGCAGCAAGGGCAGGTAGTGGCGCTCCGCCAAGTCCTGCAGGCCGTCCGCCATGCGCTCCTGCAGTTTGTTCCAACGCCGGCTGAAGCCGCGGCCGGCCCCGTCCCGCCTGCGGTGGGCCAGGTGGGCCGGCAGGATCAGTTGGGATTCGATGATGCTGAAGACCAAGGCGATGATTACGACATAGCCGATGGAGCCGAAGAAGTCCCCCAAGCGCCCCTCCACCAAAACCAGGGGCAGAAACGCCGCCATGGTGGTCAGCACCCCGAAGATGACGGGTATGGAAACCTCCCAGGTGCCTTCAACGGCCGCCTGCACCCGGCCTTTGCCGAGCTGTTCGTGAGCGTGGACCCGCTCGCCCACGACAATGGCGTCATCCACCAGAATGCCCAGCACCAGAATGAAGGCGATGACGGTAAGGGTGCTGATGTTGATGTCAACGTAGGGGAAGGTGCCGGTGCAGCCCAGCAGGGCGATGGGAATGCCGGCCGCCACCCACATGGCTAGGCGAAAGCGCAAAAACAGGGCCAATATGATGAGCACCAACAGCAAGCCGCCGCCAGCGGTGCTGTTCAGGGCGTTGAGGCGGTCGATCAACTCCAGGGAGGTGTCGGTCCAGATGGTGAAGGTCAGCCCTTCCGGGGCGTTGCGCTGCGCTTCGGCGACGTGCGCCTTGACGTCCTCGGCAATTTGCAGGAGGTCCTCCTCGCCCACCTGCGCCACGTCCACCACCACCGCCGGGTTGCCGTTGAAGCGGGCGTAGAGGTCGCCTTCCTCAAAGCCGTCGCGGATGTTGGCCATCTCCGCCAAGGTGACCTTGTGGCCGTCGGTGCGGGTCAGCACCACCACGTCCTCGAACTCCTTTCCGTAGTACGCCTGCCCCTTGGAGCGGATGAGTATTTCGCCGCCTTCGGACTTGATGGTGCCGCCGGGCATGTCCAGGGAGCTGTTGCGGACGGCTTGGGTCACATGGTCCAGGGTGACGCCATGTCGCCGCAAGGCCCGTTCGGGCACCTCTATGGAGATCTCGTAAGGGCGGACGTACTTGAGGCTCACCTGGGAGACGCCCTCCAAGGCGGCGATGCCGTCGCGCAGTTTCCGGCCCACCTCCTTTAGGGCGGCTTCGCTGGTGTTGCCGGAGACGGCGACCTGCACCACCTGTCGGTTGAGGGACAGCTTGGAGACGATGGGCTTCTCGGTCTCCACCGGGAAGCTATTGACGCCGTCCACGAAGCTCTTGATTTCGTTCAGCGCCACCACTGGGTCCGCGTCCAGCTCCAACTCCACCATCAGGTT
Organism: Candidatus Azophilus sp.; assembly: GCA_965200465.1. GTDB lineage: Bacteria > Pseudomonadota > Gammaproteobacteria > Pseudomonadales > Azotimanducaceae > Azophilus. The sequence continues at coordinate 3,110,358 of OZ241358.1, forward strand.
GCAGGCGCCTTCGGTGGCGCTGGAGTGCATCCGGTCGATGCCCTCCACGCCATCGATGGCCTCCTCGATGCGAATGCACACGCCTTGCTCCACTTCCGCCGGCGCCGCGCCCAGATAGGGCACGGTGATGGACACCACCTGCGGGTCTATGTTGGGAAACTCCTCTTGGTTGACGACCAGCAGCGACATCACCCCGCTGAAGCAGAGAACGCACATGAGCAGGTTGGCGGCGACCGGATTGCGCGTAAACCAAGCGATGGCGGTGTGCATGGGCTTGCTTCCGTTCAGCCGGCCGCGGCCTCGCCAACGGGGAGGACGCGCATTCCTTCGATGGGGGTCTGCAAGGCGGAGACGCAGACCCGCTCGCCTTGCGCCAGCCCGCTGCGGATGAGGACGTCGTCCTGGTACAGGCGCAGCGGTTCGATGTCCCGGAAGCGCAGGCGGTTGTCCGCATCCACGACCAGCACTCGGTTGCCGTTGCGCAGGGAGTTGCGCGGCATCACCACGATGTCCTCCACCAGCAAGCCTTCGATCTCCGCCTCAACGAACAGGCCAACGGCGGGAGGCTCCGCATGGCTTTCGGCGTTCACTCGGGCGACCACGTTGAGCATGCGGCTGGCGACGTCTATTTCCGCTTCGGTGCGGACGATGCGGCCCCGCCAGCTTAGGGTGCGGCCGGCGTAGTCCGCGGTCAGCGTCACGGCCGGCTGTTGGCCCTCCGGCAGGGCGCCCCGTTGCCCGACCGGCAGGTTCAGGAAGGCGAGCTGCCGGTCCGCAATGGGCAGGCGCACCTCCATTTGGTCAACCGCGTAGAGGGTGGCGACCGGGGAGTTGCGGCCAACCAGCTGGCCGACGTCAACGGATTCGCTCTGCACCAAGCCGGCGAAGGGCGCTTTCACCTCGGTGCGCTCCAAGTCCCGCTTGGCTTGGTCCAAATTGGCGCGGGCGTCGTGCCGGGCGGCCTCCTTGACGCGGGCCTCCTTCAAGGCGTGCTCCATTTGCGAGCGGCTGGCCAGCTTGCGCTGCTCCAGGCTCAGCATGCGCTGGTGCTCGTAGTGGGCGTGGTCGTATTCGGCCTCCGTCCGGGCCAAGGCCGCCCGCGCCCGCTGCAGGGTGGAGCGGTGGTCCTTGTCGTCCAGCCGCAGCAGGACGTCGCCCCGCTCGAAATAGCCGCCGTTGACCAGCGTTGGGGAAATCCAGACCACCCGCCCGGCCACTTCCGGAATCAAGGCCGTGACCTTGTTTGGCGACACCGTGCCCTGCGAATGCACATGCAACTGCACGGCTTGGGGGACGGCCTCCCGCACCCGCACCGTGGGCGCCAAGGGTTCCGGGCTGTTGGGCTCCACTTGCGGGCTGGTCGCGATCAGCACCAAAGCGCCCATAAGCGACGCGAGAATGACTAGGCTGGGGATCAGTAGTTTGCCTTTCATGATGCGGGCGCCTTCGGCGGGAAGCGGGCCTTAGGCGCCGCGGTTTCCTCGGCCAAGGCGGAGTTTGGCGATGATTGGGCGATTGTAGAAGGCGGATTGGGTTTGTAAAGCGCCTTGGGGTTGGAGGTTGACGGACAGCAACAAAAGCGGGTGCAATGGCGGGCATGGAGAAGTATTCCATCCTCAGCCTTTTCAAGCACGCCCGCCGCCGCCATGAGGGCTGGCCTCCCGCTTGGCGCAGCCCAGCGCCGCGGGAGGGTTACGAGGCGGTCATCATCGGCGGCGGCGGGCATGGGTTGGCCACCGCCTACTACTTGGCCAAGGTGTGCGGCCTCACCGACGTTGCGGTGCTGGAGAAGGGCTGGCTCGGCGGCGGCAACACCGGCCGCAACACCACCATCGTGCGCTCCAACTACCTGCGGGACGAGGCGGCGCATCTGTATGACTTCTCCCTCAAGCTTTGGGAGAACCTAAGCCGGGAGCTGAACTTCAACGTCATGTTCAGCCCCCGCGGCGTGCTCAACCTAGGGCACTCCCTGCAGGAGATGCGCAACATCGAGCGGCGCGTCAACGCCAACCGTCTGAACGGCATCGACGGCGAGGTGCTGACCGTCGCCGAGGCGCAGGCCAAGGTTCCGCTCTTGAACTGTTCACCCAAGGCCCGCTATCCGGTGCTGGGGGCCTCTTGGCAGCCCCGGGGCGGCGTGGCCCGCCATGACGCCGTGGCTTGGGGCTACGCCCGCGCCGCGGACGCCTTGGGAGTGGACTTGCTGCAGCACACGGAGGTGCAGGGCATCCGCATCGAGAACGGCGCGGCGGCGGGCGTGGAGACCAACCGCGGATTCATCGGCGCCGGCAAGGTGGCCTGCGTGGCCGCCGGCCACTCCGGGGTGTTGGCGGCGATGGCCGGACTGCGCCTGCCCTTGGAGTCCCGCCCCTTGCAGGCGCTGGTTTCGGAACCCTTGAAGCCCTGCCTGGACACCGTGGTCATGTCCAATGCGGTGCATTGCTACATCAGCCAATCCGACAAGGGAGACCTGGTGATCGGCGCCGGGGCGGACGCCTACAACGGCTACGGGCAGCGCGGCTCCTTCCATGTTGTGGAACACGCCCTGCAGGCGGTGTGCGAACTCTTTCCGGCCTTCGGCCGGGTGCGCATGAACCGGCAGTGGGGTGGCATCGTCGATGTTTGCCCGGACGCCTGCCCCATCATCGGCAAGACGCCGGTGCGGGGCCTTTACTTCAACTGCGGCTGGGGCACCGGCGGCTTCAAGGCCACGCCCGGTTCCGGCTACGTGTTCGCCGACACGGTGGCCAACGACCGCCCGCATCCGCTGGCCGCGCCCTTTAGCTTGGAGCGCTTCCACAGCGGAGCGCTGATAGACGAACACGGCGCCGCCGGCGTCGCCCACTGAACGCTTGGCGACACGCCGTCTCCGACAGTCGCGGGACCGGCAAAGCGCGTTCCCCTCACAAGCCAAGGGCGTCTCAAGTCATTTTTCTGTACGCAAGGAGCATCTAGGCGATGAGGCGCCGCCGCTCCTGCGGAGCCGTTTGGCGCTTTTAGTTCAGGCTGGGCTTGGCGTGGGGCGTGACGGAGCAGGAAAGGAGGAAGGCGTACATCTCCCCCGGTTCACCGGCTTCGTAGTAGCGGAGCATCTTTTCGTTGAACTCCAACTGCCGCTTGGCGGGGATGCTGAGGACGTCAAACCCGGCTTGCAAAAGCACGCCGTTCATCATTAGCCGCCCGGTGCGTTTGTTGCCGTCGAAGAAGAACTGCTGCCGCGCCATCTCCAGAAACAGGCGCATCCCCCGAACAAAGACATCGCCTTCGCCGCGGACAGCTTCCAGCATGGCCGCAAAGCGGGCGTCCAGGGTTTCCGCCGCCGGCGGCCGGTATTCGGTTCCCGCGATGGTGACCTCCAAGTCCCGGAACCGGCCCCACGCCAAGGCTTCGTTTCTGGCCACCAGCGCATTCAGTGCGCAGGCGTTTTCCTTGCTCAAGGCAAACTCGCCTTCCCGCACTTGACGAATCAACTCCCGCCAACTGGCGCATTGATTGAGGACTTGCTCCGCATCCTCCACCTTGCGCCCGCCCACGGTGACGCCGTCGATGAGCGTCTGCACCTCCGGCAGCGTAAAGGGGTTGCCTTCCAGATTGACGGTGTCCGCCACGATCTGGGCGTGCAGCTTCTCCGCCCGCCACAAAGCCGCCGCTTGGTTGGCTTCAGTAGGGTTATGGACGGTGTGCTTTTGCATTGCGCCTTCCCGTTCGGTTACTCGATGGTGATGACTTCCGGCGGCTCGACGCCCTTGCTCTCCGCCGCCTTGGCGAACCATTCCACAATTTGCGGGTGGCGGGTGAAGACCAACACTTGGTTGGTTTCGGCCAAGTCCAGGAATGCTTCCGCGGCCTTCCTCCCTCGGTGCGGGTCGAAATTGACCAAGGCGTCGTCAAGGATGACAGGTTGCGGCTCTGAGTGCCGGTTCAGTTCGTGAATCAAGCCGAAGCGCAGGGAAAGGAACAGCTGCTCCCGGGTGCCGCGGCTTAGTTGATCAGGTCGCTTGGCGTCTCCATTGGCATCGGTTATCCGTATTTCCGATTTGTCCAATGGAGAGTCCACTTTCTGGTAGCGCCCTCCAGTAATGTTGCAAAAGAACTTTTGAGCGTCGCGCAAAACATCGGGCTGCCGTTCTCGCTCGAACTTGGCCTGCGCCTCCTTCAGAAGGTTTTCGGCGACGGTGCGCACGGCCCAGGCCCGCGCATGGCTGCGCATGTCCTCAACGAGTCGATGGCGCTCCGTTCGTAGTTTGGATGATTCTTCCTCGCTGGTTAGCTGGTCGAGCGCCCCTTGAGTCGAGCCCTTGTCAGATGACAATTTCTGCAGCTTTTCCTGGATTTCGTCGCGTTCCGCTTCAAGCCCGGCCTTCCGGTCTTGGATGGCCTGCATATCGGTTCCAGCGAGCATTATTTCCTCATAACTCCAGGACAACGCAATCATCCACGCCAGTTGCGCCGATGTCCATTGCCTTGACCTGTCCCATGTGCTGGCCACCGGCCATCGCCCTCCAGCACTCCAATGGTTGGATGCAACTACAGCCGCCTCTTTTGGTGCGGCGAAGCCCCTGACAGGCGTTATGGATTCCTTTACACTAATTGACCCCCAACCATGGCGTCTGCATCCGCTTAAGGGCGACTTGGCCGGCCAGTGGTCAATGCGAATAACCGGAAACTGGCGTCTGGTTTTCCGCTTTGAAGATGGGCAAGCCGTTGATGTTGACTTGATCGACTACCACTAGGAGTAATGCCAATGAGCATGCATGACCCTGCGCACCCTGGACGGGTTCTTAAGGAATCCATAGATGCCCGCAAGTTGTCCGTTCGTGCGGCGGCCGACCTGCTGGGCGTATCGGCGGCCCTGCTGAGCCGAATACTGGCGGGCAGGACAAGCCTCAGCCCAAGGGTGGCCCTTGGAATCGAACGCGCCGGCTGGACCAACGCCGACGTTTGGGTGAGGATGCAAGCCAGCTATGACTTGGCGCAGGCCCGGCGCGAAGCGGAAGTGGCTTAGAGGGTTGGATGTGGTTGTCCAAGAGCCGAAACCGCTCCGCCTTGTGTTGCGCCTGTGGGCGTTTGCCCTGCTGCTCGTCGGGGCCGGCCAAGCCGGGGCCGCGGACGCATCGGAGCAGGCGGAGGGAGGGGCGCCAGAGGGGGAGATCCCAGAGGGGGAGATCGAGGAAATCGTCGTGGTGGCGGTGCGCACCGGCAGCCGCATCAAGCGCCAGGAGGTCTCCGCCACGCCGCTGGCGGAGTACGGAGCGCAGGATCTGCGCCGCCTCGCCGCCAAGGACATCCGCGACCTAGTGGGCGTTCTGCCCATCAACAACGGCGCCGAAAACAATTCGGACAACCTAACCCAGAACTTCACCGCGGGCACCGCCAACATCAACCTGCGCGGGTTGGGGGTGGCCTCCACCCTAGTGCTGCTCAACGGCAAGCGCCAAGTCGCCTCCGCCGCGCAAACCGACGACGGCGGCAGCTTTGTCGATGTCGCCGCCTTGGTGCCCATGCTTGCGGTGGAGCGGGTGGAGATGCTCAAGGACGGCGCCTCCGCCATCTACGGCTCCGACGCCGTGGCCGGAGTGGTGAACTTCATCACCAAGCGGGACTACGCAGGCGCCGAGCTGCAGGTGGAGTACCGCGCCCGCACCAACAACGGCAGCCAGGACGACCTGAACTTGGACGGCGTGGTCGGCGGCCAGCTGGGCCGGGATGTCTCCTTCCTGTTGGCGGCCAGCTACCTGGACCGCAGCAGCCTGGTGCTTGGCGAGGTGGACTGGCTGCGCCCGGCCACCAGCGGCTTCGGCAACCCCGGCAGCTTCAACGTGCCCTCGCTGGGGCGGACGGTTGCGGACCCCGGCTGCGCGGCCAACGGCGGGCTGCTGCAGGAACTGGCCACCGGCAGCACCATCTGCCGCTTCGACTTCGGCCCGCAAATCACCGCCGTGCCGGTGGAGGAGCGCTGGCAGGGCTATGGGCGGGCGGATTGGTCGGTCAGGCAGGGCTTACGGCTGTGGGCGGAAATGGGCTACGCCAGGAACGACATCAGCCGCGAGGTGTCGCCGAGCTTTCCCGTGCTGAACACGCCGCTGGTGCCGGCGCACAATCCCGGCAACGTCTTTGGCGAGGACGTCTTCTTCCAAGGCCGTCCCTACGGCGTTGGCCAGCCCACCGAGATCAACTACTACGAGCACGACACGCTGCGCACCGCCGTTGGCGCACAAGGAGATTTGGCGTTCGGGCTGTCTTGGGACCTCTCGTACATGCGGGCCGCCAATGACGCGGTGCTGAACCCCCGCGACGTCATCGCCGCCAACTTTCAGGCGGCCCTCGCCGGGTTCGGCGGCCAAGGCTGCGACGCCGGCGCCGCAGCTCCAGGCCAAGGCGCCTGCCGGTACTTCAACCCCTTCAGTTCGGTGTTCGCCGCCCAGCCCGGCGACTCCACCTTCAACGACCCGCGCCTGCGGAGCTTCATCATCGGCGACTACATCGGCGACGTGAAGTCGAAAATGCAGGTGCTCGACGCCAACCTGACCGGCTTCTTCGGCAACCTTGCCGGCGGGCCGCTGGGGTTCGCCATCGGCGCTCAGTTTCGCGACGAGTCCTTGGCGGCGACCTATGACGCCACCACCCAGCAGGATGGCTTCGCCTTTCTCATCGGCAACTCCAACTTCTCCGGGGACACGGACGTTTACGCCGCCTACGGGGAGGTGCTGCTGCCGCTTTACACTTGGCTGGAGGTTACCGGGGCGCTGCGCTTCGAGGACTACGGCGGCGGCGTGGGCAGCACCCTGGACCCGAAGATGTCCCTATTCGTCGCCCCGTCTCCGGGCATTTCGCTGCGCGCTTCGGTCGGCACTTCCTTCCGCGCTCCATCGACCTTCCAGACCCAGGGGGTGCAAACCAATTTCGTCAACATTCTGGACTACGACGGCTCGCGCACCTTCGCTGGGCGGCGCACCGTCGGAGACCCGAACCTGCAGCCGGAGACCTCCACCGAATTCAATTTAGGCGGCACTTGGCGGCCTTGGAGCAACATGGAGTTCAACCTCGACTACTGGGACTACGCCTTCAAGGACGTGCTGCGCAAGGACAACGCCCAAGGGATCGTCAGCGCCGACCCGTTCGACCCACGCATTCAGCGAACCTCGGCCGGCACCATCTCAATTGTCAACGTGGCGTTCATCAACGCGGACGCCATCGACGTCAGCGGCATCGACTTCTCCGCACGGGGCAGTTTTGACACCCAATTCGGCCTGTTGTCGCCGTTCGTTGAGGGAACGCTGCTGCTCGCCTACGACGTCACCAACGACGGCCGCCGCATCGACGGCCTAGGCCGCCTGAACCGGGCCAACGCCGGGGCGCCCAATCAAGAGTTCAAGGTGAACCTGGGCGCCGGCTGGGAGCGCGGCCCGTTCAGCCTCAATCTGCTGATGCGCCATGTTGGCGGCTACGAGGACGACGGCGGCGCCGGCATAGGCGCCTTCACAACCTTCGACGTCAATTTCGGCTTCGACCTTGGCGGCCTGTTCCGCAGAGGGCCGGCCACCACCGTTTGGCTCGGCTTGGTCAACCTGGCCGACGAGGACCCGCCCTACGTCAACGTGGCCGGCAGCTACGACCCGCGCTCCGCAGACCCGCGCGGTCGGCGGGCGTTCATCCGCTTGGAGTCTCGGTTCGGCGGCGGCTGATGGGCCGCCGGCAACCCCGCACGGGCTTGTCGTCCTGGTAGGGTTCCATGCTTCACATCCACTGCCCATACTGCCAAGAGCTGCGCAGCGAGGAGGAGTTCAGCTACGGCGGCGAGGCGCACATCCGCCGCCCTTCCGCCCCAGCCGCCCTAACCGACCGGCAGTGGGGCGACTACCTGCACTTTCGCAAAAACCCCAAGGGCCTGCACCACGAGCTTTGGCGCCACGCCGCCAGCTGCGGGCGCTACTTTAACGTTCTGCGGGACACGGCGAGCCACCAAATCCTCGAGTCCCATCCGCTGGAGGAAAAACCCTAGTGGCCGTCCGCCGCCAAAGGCAACGTCTTGACGTCGGCGGGCGCTTGGACCGCTCCAAGCCGCTGAACTTCAGCTTTGACGGTCGGCCCATGCAGGGGTTTGCCGGAGACAGCTTGGCCTCCGCTCTGTTGGCCAACGGCGTGAACGTGGTGGGGCGCAGCTTCAAGCATGGCCGGCCCCGAGGGATCGTCGGCCAAGGCGCGGAAGAGCCGAACGCCATCGTCACCTTGGGGGAGGGCACCTCCAGCATCCCGAATCTGCGCGCCACCGAGGTGGAGCTTTACGAGGGTTTGCAGGCGCGCAGCGGCGGCGCGGCGAACCTGAAGCGCTTGGCCGGCCCCTTCGCCGGCTTGGCGCCTGCGGGCTTCTACTACAAGACCTTCATGGGCGGCCCCAAGCGCCTTTGGATGTTCTGGGAGCGCCTGCTGCGCCGCGCCGCCGGCTTTTGCGCCGCGCCCGCCGGCCCGGACCCGGACATCTACGACAAGTTCAACCAGCACTGCGACGTGCTGGTGGTGGGCGGCGGTCCCGCCGGCCTAGCTGCGGCCCTGCAGGCCGCCCGCGCCGGCGCACGGGTGATTCTTGCCGACGAGCAGCCGGAATTCGGCGGCAGCCTGCTGGCCTCGGCTTTGCCCATGGGCGGCGGCAGCGCTGCGCAATGGATTGCCGAGACGGTGGCGGAACTGCGCACTTTCGCCGATGTGCAACTGCTGCCGCGCAGCACGGCTTTCGGCTACCACGACCACAATTTCGTGACCATTCTGGAGCGCCGCACCGACCACTTGGGCTTGCTCGCCCAACCCCTTGCGCAAGGCGCCGGCCGGCCCTCCCCGGCGGTGGCGCGGCAGCGCCTCCACAGGGTTCGCGCCAAGCAGACGGTGCTGGCCACCGGCGCCTTGGAGCGGCCCTTGGTCTTCGCCAACAACGACGTTCCGGGCGTCATGCTCGCCTCCGCCCTGTCCGCCTACGTCAACCGCTACGCCGTGGCGCCGGGCAAGCGGCTGCTGTTATGCACCACCAACGACAACGCCTACCGCACCGCGTTGGACTGGCGGCGGGTGGGCCTGGAGGTGGCGGCGGTGGTGGACGTCCGAGCAAGCGCCGAGGGCGCTTTGGCGCAGCAGGCGCGGGCGGCCGGCGTTGAGGTCATCGCCGGCCACGGCGTCATGGAGGCTGTTGGCGGTCGGCGGGTGCGCGGCGCTCTCGTCGCGCCGCTTCGAACTAGCCGACCGGAGTCGTCCGCTGGGGAAGACGCCTCCGCAGCGCGGCACAGACCAAGCGAAGCCGCAAGTTCGCCGCCCGTTCGCCTTCCGCCCGCCGGCGTTGCACTGGCGGGACCGCCGCGCCGCTTGGACTGCGACCTGATCGCCTGCTCCGGCGGCTGGACCCCGACCATTCACCTAAGCGCCCAAGCCGGCGGCAAGCCGGTCTGGAGCGACGCGGCGGCGGCCTTCCTGCCTGGCCAACCCCGTCAGCAGACGCGCTCCGCCGGCGCCGCAGCGGGGACGTTCGGGTTGCAGTCGTGCTTGGCGCAAGGCGCACGGGCCGGGGCGGAGGCGGCGGCTCTCGCCGGCTGCGGGGATGGGCAAGTCAGCATCGTCTTGCCGGACTGCAGCGAACCCGCCGAAGCGCCCCAGCAAGCCTTGTTCCTGCTTCCCCACAGCAAGCCCGTTAGCCGTGCGCCGCCGCAATTCGTCGATATGCAACTCGACGTCACCGCCGCGGACATCGAACTTGCGGCTCGGGAGGGCTACCAATCCGTGGAGCACGTCAAGCGCTACACCGCACTCGGCTTCGGCACGGACCAAGGCAAGCTGGGCAACGTCAACGGCGTGGCCATCCTGGCGGCCGCCTTGGGCCGCAGCATCGCCGACACCGGCGTCACCATGTTCCGGCCGGCCTACACCCCGGTCGCCTTCGGCGCCGTCGCCGGGCGGGAGCTGGGCGATTTGTTCGACCCTGAACGGCGCACTCCCATGCATGCCTGGCACCAAGCGCAGGGCGCGGCTTGGGAGGACGTGGGCCGTTGGAAACGCCCTAGGCACTACCCTAGGGCCGGAGAGTCCATGCAGGACGCCGTGGACCGGGAATGCTTGGCCGTGCGCCGCGGCGTCGGCATATTGGACGCCTCCACTTTGGGCAAGATAGACATTCAAGGCCCGGATGCGGCCCTGTTTCTGGACCGCGTCTATGCCGGGCGCTTTTTGCGGCTGGCGCCGGGCCGCTGCCGCTACGGCCTCATGCTCAAGGAGGACGGCGCCATTTTCGACGATGGCGTCACCGCTCGCCTTGGCGAACGCCGTTACCTGATGCACACCACCACCGGCAACGCCGAGGCGGTGCTTGCCTGGCTGGAGTTCTGGCGTCAGACGGAATGGCCGGAACTCAAGGTGCATCTGACCTCGGTGACGGACCACTGGGCCACGGCGGCCTTGGCCGGGCCGGAGTCCCGCAAGGTGCTGGGCAAGGTTTGCGATGACATTGACTTGTCGGCGGAAGCCTTTCCCTTCATGGGCGCAAGGCTGGGCCATGTGGCCGGCTTGCCGGCGCGGGTGTTCCGCATCAGCTTCAGCGGCGAGCTTTCCTTTGAGGTCAACGTTGCCGCCCAGCACGGCCAGCGGCTTTGGGACGCCTTGATGGAGGCGGGGGAGACATGGAGGATCAGGCCCTACGGCACGGAGGCCATGCATGTGCTGCGGGCGGAAAAGGGCTTCATCATCGTCGGCCAGGACACCGACGGCAACCAGACCCCTGACGACATGGGCCTAGGCTGGGCGGTGCGGTCGCCGCCCATGCAGGCAAAGGCGTCAAAGACGCCCGCCTTCGGCTTCATCGGCGACCGTTCCCTAAGCCTCGCAGCGCATCGGCGGCCCGACCGCCTGCAGTTTGTTGGCCTGAAGACCTTGGACGCCGACAAGGTGCTTCCCGAAGGCGCCCAGATCGTCGATGAACCCGGCCAGCCGCCCGTCGCCATGCGGGGCCATGTCACCTCCAGCTATTTCAGCGCAACGCTGCATCGCTCCATCGCCTTGGCGATGCTCAGCAACGGGCGCGGGCGAATGGACGCAATCGTCCACTGTCCGCGGGCGGACGGCGGCGCCTTGGCGGCGCAGGTGGTCAGCCCGGTGTTCTACGACCCCAAGGGAGAGCGCCACCATGTCTGAACGTAAGGGGGGGTGCGGCGTTGCGTTGCGCCCCATCATGGGCAAAAGCGTTCTCAACCTGCGTGGCGACCCCGCCGATAGGGGCTTTAGGTGGGGCGTCGCCGCGGGGCTCGGCCTGAACCCGCCAACCGCGCCCTGCACCTTTCACAGCGGCAGGGGCAGGGCGCTGTATTGGCTGGGTCCCGACGAGTGGCTGGCGCTTGCGCCAAGCGCGGCGGCGGACCCGGAAGCCGCCCTGCGTGAGGCCATTGACGAGCGTTTCTCCGTGGTCGATGTCAGCGGCGGCTACGCCCTTTTCAACTTGGCGGGGCCCCAGGCGGGCGAGGTGCTGCGCAAGTCCAGCCCCTACGATTTCCATCCCTCCGCTTTTGCGCCGGGCCGCTGCGTCCAGACCGTTTTCGCCAAGGCCGCCGCCTTGGTCGCCGCCAATGCGGACGGCGGCTTCGACCTCATGGTGCGCAGCAGCTACGCCGCCTATCTTCGCCGCTGGATTGCCGATGCGGCGGCGGAATACGGCTTTGACGGCGGTGGTGGTAGAATCCCGCCCCAACCCAAGGCAACGGGAAAACCCTTATGAGGCGTTATTCGGCTCTGGCCTTGCTGGCGACGGCCTTGCTGCTTGCGGCCTGTCAATCCGCAAGGTTGAAGGATGGCGAGCAGGTGCGGTTCGTGCAGGAGGTCATGCAGGAATCCGCCAAGGTGTCCGCCGGCCCCGCCCACGCCGAGCGGGCCGTGCAAGCCGTGCGTGATTGGCGCGGCGAGGGCGGCGATGGCTGAGTTGGCCGGCGCACCGGCCAACTTGCCTGCAACGGTGCAGCATCCATGGCGGAAACAACATTAGCCGCTTTCCTGAACGACGCCGAGAGCCGGCGGCTGGTGCAGGAGGTGGACTCGGAGGCGAAGGTGCAGCGCGGCTCCGTGCGCAACGCCGCCTGGACGTTCCGAACCGACCGCTCCCCGGAAATCCTGCTGGTGGATTTGGACGGGGAGCAAAATCCCATTGTCTATGTGCCGGCGTTGATGCAGGTGTGCCGGCCGGAAAGCATGGTGCTGGTCACCGGCTCGGAGAACAACGTCGCCTTGGCCAACGAACTCTACCGCAGCGGCGTCTTCCTATACCTGCCTAAGCCACTGGACGCCACCAATCTGCGCCACGCCATGCGCGAGGTCGCCGCCGTCAACGGCGAGGGCGTCCGTCCCGACGTGCAGGCCAGCCGCCTGATCCCCGTGCTGGGCAAGGGCATGGGAACCAACACGCTGACGGTGCTGCTGGCGCGGGTGGCCGCCGAAGCGGGGCGCTATGTGAGCTGCTTGGACCTGGACCCCTACTTCGGCACGCTGTCCTTGGCGTTGGACACGGAGCCGCGGCGCGGCTTGGCGCAGGCGCTGCAGTCCTCCGGCGCCGATGCCTCCTCCCCGGAGCGCCTGCAGGCGCCGGTTTCCCCGCGCATCGGGTTGGTTGCGCATCCGGTGGACCAAGCCAGCCAAGAGAGCTTTGCCGAAAACGGCCTGCAAGGGCTGATCGACGCCCTTTCCACCCAAGCGCACATGATCCTGGCGTGTGGTTTCAAGCCTGTTCACGTGGAGTCCATGCGGCAATTGGCGACCACCCATCTCATCGTTTTCGAGCCGACGCCGGCCGGCGTCTCCATCGCCATCAGGTGGTTGCGGATTCTCGACGGAGCGCCTTCCACCCTGGTTGTGAACCACACCCGGCTGCTGCCCAAGCTGCTTAGCAAAGATCAATTGCGCACCGGCTTCGGCGGGCGGGCGCCGGACTTTGAATTGCCCTACATAAAGAGCATGGCCCGCGCCATGGCCCTTGGCGAGCCGGAAAAAGCGGTGCCCCGCGCCACCAGGACCACGCTCAGCAAGTTCTTGCAGCCGCTGCTCGGTTTCGGTTCCGTTGCGCAAGCCAGCTAGGCGCCCCTCCGCTCGCTAATCCACCGCAAAGCCGATGGATTCGGCAGAGTCAACCAAGCTGCGCAGGGCGTCTTCGGATGCAATGGGGCCGCTGCGTACGCGATGCACTAGGGCATCGCCAACCTGAGCCTCGGAGACCAGCACCGGAGCGCCGAGCAATTCCCGCAGCCGGGAAGCCAATTTTTCGGCGGTGTCCCGAGCCTTGTAGGCGCCGAACTGCAAAAAACGGCTGCCGTCCTCCTCCACCACCAAGGCCTGGGCCTCTTGCCCCGCTGGAAACAAAGGAGGCGCAGCCGTTGCCGGGGCGTCCTTTTGCTTCCGGGGCGCATCCTGTTGCGCCGCCGGTTGTGCGCCCCCGTCCTTGCGCATTGAAGACGGCAGCCGCACCGCGCCGTAACCGGCTTTCTTGAGGTCGTCGAGCAGGGCCATCAAAGCCTGGCGGGATGCAATGGGGCCGATGCGCACCCGATGCAGCGCCGGCTGCTCGACCACGCGCACCGGCTGCCCGATGGCGTCGCGCAGCAACGACGCCAAGGTCAGGGCCGTCGAGCGGTGCCTGTAGGCGCCCATCTGCACGAACTGCTGGCCATCGGCATGCACCACGAATCCGCCGAATTCTTCGGCTTTGTCTTCGTCGGTTGCATCGCTCTCGACGCTCCAGCTTGTGGAGCCCGGGAGAGGCTCCACGGCGGGCGGGGCGGCTTGGAGTTCAGTGGGCTGGGATTCTTGGAAGGCGTCCGCCTCGCTGAGGTCGGTTGACGCAACGCCGCGGGAATCCGCCTTCGCCGGCCCTGCGGCCGCAGCGGATGCACTCTCAACGGCGGCGGCGCTTGCCTGGTCCGCGGCGGCGAAGTCCGCTTGGTCGGTTTCGGCGAACATGGCCAGAGCGCGGTCCAGGTTTTCCTGAAAAGCGGCCTGCGCGGGCGCCCGCTGCACCGCTTGCTCCATTTTGACGATGGCGCCGCGCAGGTCGCCCTCCAGCAGCAGCGTCAGGCCAATGCCGTTCAGCCCCCAGGCGACGCTGTCGGACGGGGCTGCTTCGTTGGGGTCCGCCAACTGCACGAAGCTGTTGCGGGCGGCTTCCAACTGGCCGGCGTCCAAGGCGGCGCGCCCATGCGCCAACAGGGCCGCATGGCGTTGTTCCGGCTGCTCCGCATGGGCCAACGCCGCCAGATACCAGCGGGCGGCGTCCACCGAGTCTCCCCGGCGAAAGGCGATTTCGCCAAGGCCCATGCGGGCGCTCACGGACTTCGGATCGACGTCCAGAAGGCGTTGGTGCAGGCGCTTGGCCGTCTCCAGCTGGCCCGTCTCCAACGCCACCTCCGCCATCGGCAGCACCGCATTCTCCACCCGCTCGGTTTGCAGGCGGTCGCTGTCCATGGGCATCAGCAATGAGCAACTTAACGCCATGAACGCAGCGGCAGCGCAAGCCAAGGCTGCAAGGGCGCGGGACGGCGCAAACGCCGTCTTGGTGGGTTGCGCCTCCCTCAACTACGGGGATTCCGACGACTGTAGTGGAAAGGGCCCTGAACCGTATGGAGGCTGAATGAACACAGCAACTTCCTTATTCCGGCAGGTCGAAGTATATTCGCAATCCGTAAGCCCGGAAAGGTGTTGTTTGCTGGGGCAATGCCGATGCTGAAGCGCTCGCGCAAGCCAATGGAATGCAGGTCCCGTCGGCGGATGAACGGCGCCATGGCCGTGGAGTTCAGCCTGCTGCTGCTCTCGATCATGGCTTTGTTTGCCTTCGTTGCGGAGTTTCTGCGCTTCTCCCTCATCGATCAAGCGTTGGCCAAGGCGACCCATCAAAGCGCCCGGGCGGTGGTTGCCCTGCCGACGGCGTCCGGTTGCGAGGCCGCGGTCACCAACGCCTTCACCAACGACCCCACCGCTAGCTGGCTGCTCGACAGGAACGGCGACGGCACGCTCGACATAAGGGTCACCACCGCCGACGGTTGGCCGGCCGTCGCGGGAGAGGTGGACGTGGCCATTAGCTGGGACGACGACCCGGCCAATGGCGTGGACTGGAGCGACGCCGCCGCCGGAACTTGCGGCGGCACCGGCAGTTGGCTGCGCATTCGCGCCCGCACCTCCATTCTGCCTTGGTACGGGCTGTTCCGCCCGCTGATGCCGAACGGCCTGACGCGCACCCATGAAAGCTGGGGGCGCAACAACCGCGCATGATGGGGCTGGGCTGCAGGCGTCGCGGGGCAGGCTCCGCCGCCATCGAACTGGTGGCGATCATCCCCTTTGCGCTGATCTTGATGGCCGCCATTGTGGATTTGCGCGCTTTCGCCGCGCACCGTTCCGACATTGCCAGGGAGATGTACACGGTGGCCGAAATCGTCGCCGGCGCCGGCACTTGGGATGCCGCCACGGCTGAGCGGGCGCTCAGATTCACGATGCAGGCGGCTGAGAACCGGCTTGATGGCAACACGGCCGGCTGGATGCGCGTGGTGGTGGTGGCCCGCCCTCGGGACAATCCGGGCGACCCAACGGCGACGCCGCCGGTGACGGCTGCCCCGGCCCGCAACAGCGATGGCACCCTCTGCAACCCGGCGGCGCCGGCAACGCCGCCTTTCTGCGAGCCGGAGGTGCTTCGGGAATTGGACGCTGACACCAACACAGCCGGTGTGCAGCGGGCCGAATGGAATGGCGGCGGGGATTGCGGAGCGGTTCCCTCGCAATTGCCGGCCATGGGTGTGCAATTTCCCCGCGGCACTGCTCCGCCCAACTGCGCTGGCCAAGTGCTGCCCAACGAATGCGCGGACCCGGACGGCGACGGTCCCGCGCCGGCGCCGGCGCACTCCGACTGGGTGAGCCGCACCCTGAACAGCGACGAATGGTGGGCGGTGGTCGAGATCTGCACCCACTTCGGCGGCGGCACGTCAAATCCCGGGCCATTCGGGGGCGGCATGTTCAGCGGCATAGGGGTCTTCGGGACCTTCGCCGAAGCCTTTGATGCGAGTGCCGCCATTCTGCTGCGGCGCGTCGCCTGGGGCGCCCTTGATGATTTGAACGACTGCACCTGGTGCGGCGCCATAGGCGCGGGAGCAACCTCATGATGAAGCGATGCGGCGCATTTTTGCGCGACCGACGGGGCGGCGCCATGCTCTACAGCGGCGGCTTTGGCTTGATGTTGGTTGGCAGCGTTGGCGCCATGATGACCAACTACGCTTGGCAGGAAGCGCAATACGAGGAGCTGCGCGGCGCCTTGCGGGCGTCGGTGTCGGCCAGCAGCCGCCTGCTGGCGCAAGCGGCGGACCTGACCGTTCAGCAAGAAATCAAGGAGCGGGTGGCGGGCTTCCTGCGCGGCCTCATGCCGGGGCTGCAGGTGGACGATGACGACATTACCGTCACGCACGACTCCACCACCAATGAGACCTGGGTGACCGTCGGCGGCACCGCCAAATACAGGTTCAGCAACCTGTGGGGCGGCGGCTCCACCCAGGGTGTGGCCAACCTACCGGAAACCACCGTGGGCGTCGCCCTCGACTTCGCCCAATACGAAATTGCCGTGGCGGCGGACATTTCAACAAGCATGAAAAGCTCCATAGCCGGCGGCGGCACGCGCATAGCCGCACTGCGCAGCGCCTTGGAAGCGGCGATCGGCGTGCTTGAGGACGAGGTCGCCGAAACGCCGGGAAGCATGGCGGCGGCCATCGTTCCGTTCGGGCATGTGGTCAATGTGGCGGACACGTCCGGCAGCGGGGAGACGGCGGGCAAGCGGCGCTACGCCCGCATCCTCACCGGGGCGAGCGTCACCGCCGGCAGCGTGTCCGCCGACGCCAAGAACACCGACCGCCACTATTACGACGCATACGCTTCCTATGGACGGGGCTTGGTGGACATGACGCCGCTGATCAGCAAGAAGCTGCCGATCACCGAAGCCACGGCGAACTGGGATCTTCGCCAAAGCGAGAGCGTGGACGTCTCCACCCTCATGCCCACCGCCAACGCCACTTGGTCCGTAAGCGGCGAGGATTTTTGGAACGGCTGCGTCATGGCCCGTTGGGGCGCCTATTGGGATGCAACGGCAAGGCCGTCCACTTGGGATGCATCCGATCTCGACAACAACGCATCCCTGTATCCCGCCTCAACCACGCCCGCCGCTTGGAAAACCGGCGGCGCGGCGCTGGCGAGCGAACCCCTGCACATCTCGGACGCCCCGCCCGACCACAGCGACCCCAACACCCGCTTCACCGCCTACTCCTTCCCGGATTCATCCATCGGCGGCACGGTGGACGTCAGAATGGAGGCCCTCCTTAAGGAGACGCTGACGGACAAAAGCGTCTCCGAGGATGCATTGGGGAATCCCGGCCCCTTGCTTGCCGTCAGCACGACCACCAACCTGTCAACCTTGGACCAGATACGCGGCGCCAACGATTGGACGCGGACCAACAGCGGCGGCGGCACGGCGGACGGAGATGTGTACTGTCCGCAGAATCCCATCCTGCCGTTGACCTCCACCGCCGCGACCCTGCGCACGCACTCAACCGCACTAACCCACATTCCCACTCATGGCAACACCAGCGCAACTTACTTGCATCTTGGGGTGGTCTGGGGAGTGCGCGCGCTGTCGCCGCTTTGGCGGAGCGTTTGGGAGGCGACCGACGACCAAGGAACAACCCGCCCCTTGAAGCCCTGCGCGGAGAATGAATCGTCGGGGTGCGCCGAAAACGTCAAAAAAATCATCGTGCTGCTCACGGACGGCAGCAGCACGGCGGGCTACCCCCTGCATGGGCGAGCGCTGCAGGGCTACATGCCCAACGGACAAACGGGATTGGCGAACTTGCGCAACCCGGGCATGACTCGCGGCGATGCAGGAAATTCCCTTTGCGGCGGCAACGACATCCTAAAGACCGGCGCCGGCGGCGCAGCATGGAAAACCGCCGCCCAAGATGACAGCCCCACCGCCTTCAACGCCAGGTTCAGCGGCAAAACCGACAGCAACGGCACGTTCAACAACGCGACGGCGCTGGAGCTGGCGACCGATTGGGGGGCCATCGTCGCCCGGCCCGCCTCGCTGAACACGCTGGTGCATCAAGCGGGCTGGGCCACGCTGTTCAGCCAACTGACCCCGTGGCAGTTGTTCCGCGGCGACCAAGCGACCATTGCGTCATCCGCCTGCAGCGTTGCCGATGCGCTGGCCGAAAAGCAGCCCACTGGATGCACTTATTCTGGGAGCGGGTTCGGCTTGGACGGGCGGCCCACGCAACGCCCGGCCTGCCGCCCGAACATCCCATTCGGCCCCTACGGCAACATGGACGACTTCATGCGGGTGGGCAACCAGGACGTCGTCACCGGCGCAGCCCCCTTCCAGAGCGCCTCAACTTGGACGCTGGATACGACGCCCGCCACCATGTTCACCCACCCCCGAGACACTTTGAACGACTGGTTCGATGACGCCTGCGCCTTCGCCAACGACCGGGGGGTGTCCATAGTCGGCGTCTATTTGGGAAACAGCCAAGCTTGGACCCAAGGGATTCGAAACCGCTTGGAGGCTTGCGTGGATGCGGCCGGCGGACGGTCCGGCGTGCAGGACATCCACGTCGCGCCGACCAAAGCCGCCTTGGAGACGGCGTTCCGCGAAATCTTCACCGTGCGCCCGAGCTTGCGGTTCCTGAACTAGCCCTCCGCAAGGCTGGAGCCGACTAGGGGGCTTGCAGGCGCGTTCGGAAGTCCCCTTCGTCGGCGCAGGCCAGGGCGGCCTGCACAACCGCCGCTTCCGGGGCTTGGGCGAATTCCGGCGCGTTGCTTGGGAACCCTTCGGAAACCTCAATGCCTCTGCTGCGGAGAATCTGCAGCACCGCGGCCGCCAGCCCCTCCACCCGACCTTCGGCCCGGCCTTCCAGCAGGCCTTTCGCTCGCCCTTCCGCCTTGCCGCCCGCCCAACCCTGGACCAAGGTTTCGCGGCGCAGGGAGCGCAGCAGCGGGTCGTCGTCCGGGGTGCCGCCGTCGCGTTCGCCCAGCCGCCGTCCCAGCGTTTCCAAGACGGCGCTGGTGTGCGCGGAGCGCGCCGGCTCCGTCAGCGCCCGATGAATGTCCTCGGCCCGCCAACCCAGGAAAGCTGGGCTTTCCGGCGCCGGCTGGTAGGCCCGCCCCTGCAGCAGGTAAATGGTCAAGCCGGCCTTGAGGGCCGCCGGGCGGCTGGGCGCCGGGCGGTCCGGCGTCTCCACCCAGACTTCCGGCACCCCGAACGCCTCGTACAGCCGCAGCTTGCCGCGGCGCACGTCCGTGGTGTGGTCCACCTCCAGCACCACGTCCGGCGGGTTGCGCGGCCCGATCAGCACGCCGTGCTCGCCGTAAGGCTCCACTCGATAGGGGTCTAAGTAAACGACGTGGTCCGCATGGGGCACCCGGCCCGGCGGGTCGGCCGCGCCGCTCCAAATTAGCCCGGAGGAGCCGTAGCAGCGAATCGGCAGCCCGCGCACGGCGGCGATCAGCCCGACCAGCTCCGGCAGTATTCCGACGGGCTTCTCATGCTCCCATGAGGGATGATCCCGCAGCACCCAGGCGGTTTCGGTGGCGGAGTCCCAGAGTTCGATGCTCGGCCCCTCCCACAGAGGGTGCTGCTCCGCGGTCATGGGGACGGCGACGCAGCCGGGGAACTCAAGCTCCGCTAGCGGCGGCTCCCGGACCGGCTCAGGGGCCGCGCGCCGCGGCGGCGCCTCGTCCTTGGCGGAGCGCCCTTGGGAACTGCGCCGGGGCGACGGGCTGGGGAGGGACGAGGCGAGGGGCTTGGGTTTGGTGGCGGCCATGGCGGCGGCTCCCTGCGGCAATCGATTTGTTGCCGAAAATGGTAGCGCACTTCAGCAGCGCCGTCCAAGGCGGTTTGCGGCGTTGTTGATGCGCCCAAGCAAATGTTAAACTCCGCCCCATGCCGTTATCCATTCGACATCGACACAGTCGCTCCCAGCAGAGCCCGGAAAGCTTAACGGAGCGGGCGGCCGCCACGCCCGAGGCCGCGGCGCGGGATCGTTTTGAGCTGATCGTGCCTTGGTATCACGGCCGCGTTCTTGAGTCCTTGGATTCGGAGACGGCGTCCGCCTTGGACGACCGCGGCATGGTCGATTTGGTGCTGTCCTTGCTGCGGCAACTCGAAACCTCTCCGGACGCGCCGCCCATCGGCAACGCCCACAGTCAGTTGGCAACCCGGCTGGTGGATGAGATGCGCGGCCTAGGCCCGCTCGGCCCCCTGCTGCGGGACCCGGACGTCAGCGACGTTTTGGTGAACGGCCTAAACTCCGTTTACGTTGAACGGCACGGGCGCTTGAACAAGGAGGAGGTGCATTTCCGCAGCGCCGACCACCTGACCCGCATCGCCCAGCGCATGGCCGAAGGCGTGGGCCGCCACATTGACGAACTCAACCCGATTTGCGACGCGCGCCTGCAAGATGGTTCCCGGGTGAACATCATCGGTCCGCCGCTGGCCATCGACGGCGCCGCCATCTCCATCCGCCGCTTCCGCAAGGGCGGCTTCACGGTGCAGGAGTTGGCGAGCAACGGCGCCATGCATCCGGCCATGGCCACCTTGCTGGAGATGGCCACTAGGGAGCAGCTCAACATCGTGGTGTCGGGAGGCACCGGCTCCGGCAAGACCACCGTGCTGAATGCGCTTTCAGGCAACATTAATTCCGGCGAGCGCGTGGTGACCTTGGAGGACGCCGCCGAACTCAACTTGCGCCAGCCGCATGTGGTGCGGCTGGAGACCCGCGCACCTTCATCCGAGGGCGCCGGCGAAATCCACATGCGCGACCTGCTCAAGAACGCACTGCGGATGCGCCCGGACCGCATCATCGTCGGCGAGGTGCGTGGCCCCGAAGCGCTGGAGGCCCTGCAGGCCATGAACACCGGCCATCCCGGCTCCATGTTCACCGTGCATGCCAACAACCCGCGGGACACCGTGCGGCGGCTGGAGTACTTGGTCATGATGGGCTCCGGCGAGATACCCATGTCGGCCATCCGCCACCAAGTCGCCTCCGCGGTGGATTTGATCGTGCAGGCGGCGCGCTTTCGGGACGGCACGCGGCGCATCGTCTCCATCACCTACGTCGCCGGCTTGGAGGGGGACACGCCGGTGCTTGAGGAAATTTGGCGTTACGACCCGGCTGCGGATCGGTTTGAATACGGCGGCGAACTGCCGGCTTTCACCCGTCGGTTCCAAGCGACTGGCCTTGGCAAGCTGCTGAAAGCGAACATGGGCCCCACCGCCAACGGCGCCGACGCACAGGATCTTGCGGAATGAGCGCGGATCAGCTCACTGGGCTTTTGGGCGTTATCGTCGCCCTCGTCCTTGGTTTCGCGGCCATGGCGGGCAGCGAAGCCATGCGCTCCCGAGCAAGGATGAGACGCCGAATCCAGCCGTTTTCCGAATTGCTCGGCGTCGAGGACCTGGGGCGGCAGGTGGCGGCGGCGCCGGTGGAGGTGGGAAGCGACGAGGAGAATCCAGTTCTCGCTTGGCTCAACGGGCGCTTTCCCCTCGCCGGCGGGCTGCGGGTGACCTTGATCGTCTTTTTTGCGGCGGTGGCGGGGTTTGCGGCCATAACGCCGATTTTGGCGTTCGTCGGCGTGGCGCCGGTGCTGGCGGTGCCCGTCGGAGCCGCCGTAGCCGCAGGCTTGGGGCTGAACGTGGGCTCCGCCATGGAAAACGGCAAGCGCAATGAATTCAATGATCGCTTCCTGCTCGCCATGGAGGACTTTCAGCGCATGGTGCGTTTCGGCATTCCCGCCATGCAGGGCCTCAAGTCGGTTGGCGACGCCGCCGAAGAACCGCTTAAGTCGTCCTTGCGAAAGATACTGCTGGAGACGGACTTCGGCGTTCCCCTTGACCAAGCCATGGCCCGGGAGGCCCGCCGGGTGCGCATGAGCGAACTGGCCATGCTGGCGGCCATCATCTCCACTCAAACAAGCACTGGCGGCAACCTTTCGGAGGCGGTGGGCAATCTTGCCGCCATGCTGCGGGAACGGCTGGACAACCGGGCGAGGATGAAGGCTTCCACCGCGGAGTCCCGAGTCACGCTGATCATATTGAGCATCGTCCCCTTCATTGGCGTGGGCATCCAAGCGGCGCTGCAGCCGGATCTCGTCGGCGTGCTTTTGGGGGAGGGCCGGCATCTGCTGGGCATCGGCCTCGCCTTCATCGTTTCCGGGTTGGTCATTTCCTACTTCATGATTCGCGGCGCCCAAAGATGATGCTCGACCTGCTTCTTTTGCTGGCGGTCGCCGTTCCGGGCGTTGGCGTCTTTTTCTTGGTGCGCATCCTGGGCGATCGGTCCCGCTTGGCGCGCCGCCTGCGCTTGGCGGAGGGCAAGGCCGGGGAAGGAGAGGCGCGCTTAAGCAGCCGCCTCACCGAGGGCATGGCTGGGGCTAAGGGCGGGCTGGAGCGCGTCTTCACCGCCTTGGGCGCCCTGATGCCCTTGGGCGAGGACGACCGGCGCAAGATTGCGGTTGGCGTGGAGAGGGCCGGCTTTCAGTCCTCCAACGCCGTCACCATCGTGCTCGGCGCCAAATTCACCTGCCTGCTGTTGGGCTTGGCGGCCGGGATACTGATGCTCAGCGGCTACCTGCCAGGCGTGCTCGGCATCGGCGTCGGCGTCATAGGCGGCTTTCTCATTGGCGTCCTGTTCAACTTGCTGCCGGAAATGATCGTCTCCCGGCTGGCGGCAAGCCGCCTTTGGCGCATTCAGTCAGCGCTGCCCGATGCGCTGGATCTGCTGATCGTCTGCTTGGAGGCGGGCTTGACCTTCGAGCGCGCCTTGCGCCGCACCGTCAATGACTTGAAGACCTTTCAGCCGACCTTGGCGGCGGAGCTTGGCCAAGCCAGCCTGGACATGAGCGTTCACGGGCGAACGCGGGAGGATGCGCTGGGCCGAGTGGCGGAGCGGCTGGACAGCCAGGATCTCCGGGACCTGACCACCACCGTAGTGCAAAGCGAGCGCCACGGCACTCCGGTTGCCGACGCCTTGCGCAAGCTCGCCAATTCGGTGCGCGTGCAGACCATTTCAAGGATGCAGACCAAAATGGCGCGGCTGCCCACCATGCTGGTGCTGCCGTCCATCGCCTGCCTGCTGCCGGGGATTCTGGTGCTCGTTGGGGGCCCCTCCATGCTCAAGCTCATGAACGAGCTGGGCGGCATGGGAATCTGAGAGGGGCCTGCTAAATCCGGTTGAGCGGCCCCCTTCTGACGCCGTGGCCGCCCCGCCACTGTGGATTGGGCAGGTCGGGCGTTCGCAGGGGCGGTTGCCGGCCGGCGTCCGGCCCTAGGTCGCCAGGGGCTGGATGCTCCGGCGGACTTGGCGGCGTCGTCCTGCTTGGGCCGTCGCTGCCGTTAACCCCGCCGCCGCCAATGCTCTGCAAAGCGGGTGCGCCTTGGCCTGGATCTTGAGATGGCTCAAGCGGCGGCGGCAGGGCCGCAGCCGGCGCCTCCCGCTGCTCCCGCTCCCGCATTTCGCGGATGCGCTCCAAGGCTTGGCGCATCGACACCCAGCCCATGCCGAGATTGGCCGTCTTGTCGGTGATCAGGATCAACAGGGTGCCTTCCCAGCCGGGAACCACGGCCATGAAATGGTAGGTGTCCTCCGTGGTGGTCTGAATTTCGCGCACGAAGCTCTCCGGCGATTCGCCGGCGCCGCCGGACATCTCCATCTCCAGCTGCCAGATGGTTCGGTTTCTAAAGTAGTCAACGCTGGCTACGGCCATGGCCTCCATGGCCTCCGCAGTCAGCAACGACCCCGGCACGACCTTCATGGCCAAGGGCAGGCCAGTCTCCAAGTCCACCGCGGCGCAGCCAAGGCAGCCGCGCACCTCCTTGACCGTTTCATCGCATAAGTCATCCAACCTCATCATGGCTCCTTGGCCGAATTCCGTTTCGGCCCACGCACTTAATGTTCCGGCACCATGCACCACTGATGGGCGCCATGTCAAGCAAACCGCCCAACACCTTTTACGCCCGCCAAGATGCGGTTACAATCAAAATTCATTTTTCGCAGTGTGTTCAATAGTGGCCGTTCATCGCCAGCCGCAGCAGGCTTCCAGCCATCGGCGGCTGTTTTTCTACATCCCGCCGCTCTTAATCCTGATCATGGTGGCGGCGCTGTTGTTTTTCATCGACACTTCGGATACCGGGCCGGCCCGGGACGGCGATCTTTGCCCCGTCCCCGCGGACGGCATTACCGGCCGGGCGGAGTTCCTGCTCGACCTGCACAAGCCCACGGGTGGGTTGGGGGGCTCGCTGGCGGTGGATGCGCTGCGCGTCCTGACGTTGGACTTGGACGCCGACACCGAATTGCGGGTCTTCGCCATAACGGACAATTCCGGTGCGCCGCGCCAACTTCTGGACCGCTTGTGCAAGCCCTACGGCAATGCGGACTTGGCCTTTGAAGGCGCCAAGGACCGCCGTCAGCAGGTGCGGGACTGCGATGATCTTCCGGCGCAACTGCCCAACCACGTGCGCAGCAACGCGGAGCGGTTTTGCGCCCAGCGCGCCCAGCTTGGGGAGCGCATTGAGCAATTGGCCGCGGCGCCGGCTGCGCCGGTGGCCAGCGCCTACTTGGTGGAGGCGCTCGAGGAGACCGGGCTGGAATTGGCGGAGTTGTCTGGGCGTCGCTCCCTTTACGTCTTTTCCGACATGCTGCAGCATTCCTCTTGGTATTCCCATTTGGAGCTTGGCTGGAACGGCTGGAGTTTTGCGGACTTCATTGAAATGCGCACGGCCCAGGACGCCTTGGTCGGCCCCCGTCCCCCGGCCATTGCGGGCTTGGACGTCACCATCTTCTACATGCCCCGGGAGGGCGTCACCGAGCTGCCGCGCGTAAAGTCGGTACACAAGCGGTTTTGGCGGGACTACTTCGCCCCGGCCAGCCCCGGCTTTCGTGAGCAGGCGTTGGCGCCCGCATACCAAGCGGCCCCGCTCATGAACAGGCTGACGGATGCGGAGCTAGCGCAACAGGAGCGCCAGCGCCTGCGCCAGGAGCGGGAGGAGGCCGAACGCCTGCTCGCCCAGGTCGAACAGGAGCGCACCGCTTTGGAGGAGGCGCGGCGGCAGGCGGAGGCGGAGGAAAGGGCGCAACAAGCCCGGGTGGATGAACTGCGCCGTCAGCGCGAGCTTTTGCAAGCGGAGGAGGCAAGCCGCGCCGCCGCCCAGGCGGAGGCTTCAGGGCGGGCCGAAGACGAAAGCCGGCCGGCAACCGAAAGCCAAGCGCAAGCCGGGGCTCAAGAGGACGCCGAGGGTCAAGCGGAATTGGCGAGTCAAGCGGAGGCTGAGCAGGGCGCATTGGCGGTTCAGGAGGCCGCTGAGCAAGAACCGGCGCCGGCCGTTGTGGAGGAGCCGCCCGCCGCAGTGGCGCAGGCGCCGGCCCCGGAACCGCCGGCCGCCGCTGCCGTTCCCGAAGATCAAGCCGTGGATTTGGCCGATGTTGGCGACGTCGACGCCGCCGCACTCGAGCCTTGCGGGGTGCGTCTGAAGCCTAGGTTTCAGGCCGCAGTGCCGCCCTATCCGGGGCGCAACCGAATAGACTATGGGTCGGCCACCATAGTCGTGCAATTCACCCTTAACGAGCAGGGCGAAACCGTAGATGATGCGGTGGCGGCGGTCAGCGAGAGGTCCGTCGCCGAACGGGCTGACTACTTGAACCTATTCGTGCGTGAGGTGCTCAACTTGGTCAAAAGATGGGAATTTGAATTCGATGAGTCCGATGCGGGCGCCTGCGCCAGAAGCCAGCAACTCACCACTCAGTTTCAGTTCAGCTACGGCAACTAATGCGCCGCCCGGAAAGACGCGCCAATCCGTTGCAACGCCGGCCTAGAGGCCCGTGCAAGGGGCTCTCCTGCGGGCGGCGGCGCCAGCGCCTGCTTGCCGGCGTTTGGCTTTTTTGCTGTGCGCCTCTTGCCGGCGCCCAAGCGCCGCCCTTGGAGCTGCACGACGCCTTGGCGCAATTGCGCGCCGGCGTTGAAGCGCTGCGCTCGGCCAAAGGGGACGCCGCCGTAGAGAAAGCGCCTTGGCCGGTGGCCTACGCCGCTCCCCGCCACCTGCGCGCCGCCGCCCAAACCTTGCTGCTCAAGGCCAATCGATTGGCCTTGGAAATCGCCAGGCTTCCGGCCGTTGAGCCGCCCCAAGAGGACGGCGCCGCCTTGGCGTTGATGGAGGGCGCTCAAGGCCAAGTGGGGGAAGTCATGCGGGTTTTGGGGGTGGAGGCGCCAAATGCGCCTTCGGCGGACGCCGCTCCGCCGCTTGCCGACATTCTGGTGCAAATGCTGCAAACGAGCCGGCAACTCAGCGCAATGCTGCTTAAGGATCTGAATGCCGAGGATGTTTACGATCTCGTTGACAAAGCCTTGGGCCGCCTAGGCACCGATGCCGGCGGCTTGCCGCCCTTGGTGCCGGGCGCCGCGCCAGCGGACCTGCAGCAACGTCTTTTGGACTGCTTGGAGCTTGCCCAGCAGGCCGCGGCAACGCGCAACGCGCCGGCGTTGGGCTTGGATTTGTCGGATGCGCGCAGTCGGCGGGACATTGACCTTGCCGACCTCTACGACCTTGCCGCACTGCTGCTCGCCGATGTTGACCAACTAGCGCCGCCGCAGGGTTCGCAAGCCTTGACGCCATCGCCGCACCCGCGCCCGGCGCCGGTGTTCCCGTCCCATGCGCAGCGTTTGGCCGGCGCTCTTGCCGGCCGCCTGCGGGCGCTGGCGGAGTGACAAGACGCTTGGCTGCGGTCTGACATAGGGGAGGAAGGACTTGCCGGAACACATCTACGCCCTGCCGGAAGGCTACCGCCACGAAGCGTACGAGTTTCAACGCCTGCTCAGCGTTGATCGCTACTGCGTCAAGTACTTGGGCTACGACCACGGCGAAGACCGCCAAGTGGCGATCAAGGAGTACCTGCCGGACAGCCTTGCGGTGCGCCAGGACGACCTTTCGGTGGTGCCCCGCTCCTCGGCCGGCAAGGCGGACTTTGACGCCGGGCTAACGCGCTTTCTTGACGGGGCGCGGGCGCAGTCCCGGGTTGACCACCCCGGCATGGCCAAAGTGCATCACTGGCTGCGGGCCAACGGCACCGGCTACATCATCATGGAGTATGTGGAGGGTGAAACGCTCTCCGCCCTGCTGCGGCAGCGCGAGAGGCTGCCGGAGGAGCAACTCGAACGGATGGTGCAGGCCGTTTTGGGCGCCTTGGAGCAATTGCACGACATCGGCGTGCTGCACCAGGACATCAAGCCGGGCAACATCGTCTTCCGCACTGACGGCGCACCGCTGCTGCTCGAATCCGGAGTGGGGCGCTACACCCGCGGCACCGCCCGCCAGATGTTCGCGGACCGCTCCGGCGGCTTTGAGTTTGCGCCTCTCAATCCCGGCTACGCGGCCTTGGAGCAGTACTCCAGCCGCAGCCGCTTGGGGCCTTGGACCGACATTTACGCCTTTGCGGCGGTCCTCTACCGCAGCGTGACCGGCGAAGTGCCGCCGGATGCGCCGGCCCGGGTCATCGACGATGAGCTGGCGCCGGCCGCCGCAGCTGTCCAAGGCGCCTACGACCCGAAGATGCTGGCCGCCATTGACGCCGGCTTGGCGGTTCCAGCCGGGGAGCGGCCGACCAGCATCGCGGCTTGGCGAGCCACGCTGCCCGGCGCCGCGGAGGGCTCGGCAACCGCCGATGTGGAGCGTCCGGGGCATCTGGCCAGGGGCTCCACTCGGGTCGCCGCCCGCGGCTTCGCCCATCCCACCCGCAAGGAAGGCGATGCGGCGGCCGCCGAGGGAGAGGCCAAACCGCGGCGGCCAGTCATCGCCTGGCTGATTCCAACCGCCGCGGCCTTGGCGGTCACCGCCATGCTCACTTGGGTGGACGTTGGCGTCCTGCGCTCCACTGGCGAAGGCGCCGGCCCGCTTGCGCCGGCGACGTTGGTGGTGCGCACCGTCCCCGATGGCGTCGAGGTTCGGCTGGGCAACCGGACATTGGGGCAGACGCCGCTGGAAGTGGCGGATCTGGCCCCCGGCACCTACGACCTCACGCTGCGCCATCCGCTTTATGAGACGGCGGAGTTGGCGCAGCAAAACCTTGCGTCCGGCGTTTCGACCTTGGTCGAGCAAACGCTGGTGCGCGCCATGGGGGGGCTGCGGGTGTTGACGTCGCCGCCGGGCGCCTGGATTGAATACGCCGGCGAACGCCTCGCCGAAGTCACCCCGGCCAACTTGCAGGGCCTGCCGGCCGGCCCCATCGAACTGCTGCTGGGCGCTGACGGATACCGCCAAGCCCTAGTGCAGGCGGAAGTGCCCAGGGGCAGTGCCGGCACGCTTGATTTCACCTTGGAGGCCAGCATCACCTACGGCACGTTGACGCTGGCCGTGACGCCGGAGGACGCCGCCGTGACGTTGCCGGACCTTGAGCTTCCCTACAGCCCGGGCATGCGTCTCCCGGAAGGGGCGCATCGCGTGGCAGTGAGCCGGGCGGACTACCAGCCGGACGCCCGCGTCGTGGAGGTGGTTGGCGACACCTCGGTGGTGGTGGAGATGATCGCCCTGCTGCAGCCGTTCACCGTCGCGGTTACGCCCACCGAGGCGATGGTCCGGTTCACCGACGGCGGAAGCTATGCTCCGGGCGTTCTGCTGCTGCCGGGGGAGTACGGCGTTGAGGCCATGGCGGCCGGATACGAGACTCGCCGCGAGACCGTCAGGCATGGCGGCGGCCCTACGGAGTTCGCTTTGGCCTTGGCGCCGGGCGTTGGCGAGTTTGTGGATGCACTGGCCTCCGGCGGCGCCGGCCCCACCATGGTGCTTATTCCCACTGGCGAATTCCGCATGGGCTGCGCTTCGGGTCCTGACTGCCGCGACAACGAAGGGCCGGAGCGAAACCTAGTAATGCGAACGCCGTTCGCCCTGTCCAAGCATGAGGTGACGTTCGCCCAATACGATCGCTTTGCGGAAGCCGCCGGCAGCGCTTCGCCAACCAGCCCCCCAGGTTGGGGGCGGGGCAACAATCCGGTGGTCAACGTCTCTTGGGAGGATGCGGCGGCCTATGCCGAGTGGCTCTCGGAGGAGACCGGCCGGGTCTATCGGCTGCCGAGCGAAGCGGAATGGGAGTACGCCGCCCGGGCCGGCGCCGCAACCAACTTCAGTTGGGGAGACGCGGTCGATGCGGACCAAGCCAACTGCAACGGCTGCGGCAGCCAATGGGACAACGACCGGCCGGCCCCGGTGGGCTCCTTTGCCGCCAATCCCTGGGGCCTGCACGACATGCACGGCAATGTCTGGGAATGGGCGCTCGACTGCCACAGTGAGGACTACCGCGGCGCTGCGGCGGACGGCGAGGCGTACACCGATGGAGACTGCGCCCGCCGCATCCTGCGTGGAGGCTCCTGGTCCAGCAGCCCGGCGGTCATCCGCGCCGCCGCCCGCGAATGGGACAACGCCTCCGTGCGCACCACGACCACCGGCTTCCGCCTCGCCGCCGCGGTCAATTAACCGCGCAGCAAAGTCCGGCTAGCCCGTTATTCAAGGCGGCGGGGGGGGGGGGGGCATCGGAGAAATCCGCCAAAGCGAGCATCTGCTCCTGAAGCACCCCGGCCAACCGCTGCACATGGGACGGGAGCACCATGCGCGGCGCTCGGTATTCGCCCCTCGGCAAGGGGCTGTAGGCCGCACCAAGGCGTTGCCCTAGGTAGGCGAGGTCGGAGACCAAGGCGGTCGCCAAGTCGTAGTTGTCAGCCGGAGCGACGTTTTGCAGCCGCATCTCCGCCTCCAAGTCCAGCGCCAGCAGCTGAACGCCCTGCGCCGCCGGAGCGGTTGGCAAGAGGCGCAGGCACTCCACTAGGCGCTGATGAACGTCCGCCGGCCGCTCACCCTCAGTCAAGGTCGCCGGCGCGGGATACAGGCCGTCCAGCAAGTTGCCGGCTTGGTCAATGGCCAGCAACACGCGGTTGTAAACGTCCCTAGGCGGCATGGACCGGCGCAGCATTAGGCCGACCTGCCGGCTTGCCTGCACGATTTGCGCCAGCACCGCGCTGTTGTTTGGCGCGGCGTCCCCCGGCGGGGGACGCGCCAGCGACACCCTGATGTTGTGCAGGCGCAGCAAGGCCTGGAGCCGATCATGGGCGTCCTTGACCAAGCGCTGCACGTCTGCAAGCCGAATGTCCCGCCCCTGGGGAGCGGTTCGCGGCTGGGCTCTGCGCCAAGCGTCCGCCGCTAACGACAAACTTCTGCCGCCCGCCAACTCTTCACTAAGCTGGAAGGTCCTCCTGTACAGCGCCTGCGCCTGCCAGAACAAATGCCGCGGCGCCGCATCCCGCACGGTCCAGGGCGGTGCGGCGAGCTTGGGTTCGCCGGCGACCCAGCGCAACGCCTCCAACTCCAGCCGGAAACCCTCGACGGCGCGGTGGAGGTCCGCCGGCGACGCTTCCGCTCCTTCGGCGGCGCTGCCAAGCAACAGCGTCAGCACCGCCAGCAGGCGCCGTGCATGGCTGGGCCGATGGATTCGGCTGCTTTCGATCATGGCAAAGCCCTCAAGAGACCAACGTTGACGGTTTGCAACAGCTTGCGACCCGCCGCTTGGCATGTCAATCAGGCCGTTGGCGCGCATTGCGGACATTGCGGTCGCCAACGGCGCCCTGCGCCGCACCTTATGTGGCCAACGCCGGCCATTGGTGTATCATTGTCCCTCAAACTGGCTTCGGGAAGCGGGATCTTCGCCAAATGGGAAGGGGATGACCAATGAAGCAAGCATCTAGTTTGATCACTTCCTTGCGCCGGCCTGCGGCTTGGCTGTTCGCTGGCGTCTGCGGCCTTGTGGGGCCGAATCTGCTTTTGGCGGAAGAGGTGTCAATCACCATCATGGACGCCGAGGGCCGATTGATTGAGGAGTTGGTGGTCGTGGGCAGCCGCAGCGCACCGCGCGCCGCGCGGGACTCCATCGTGCCGGTGGACTCGTTCGGCTCCGTCGCCCTGTCTTCGCAAAGCGACGCGGACCTTTCCAACATCATTCGCGCCATAGTGCCCTCGTTCCACGTCAGCACCAATCCGTCCAGGGATGCGGCGGCCCTGTTGCGACCGGTCAACCTGCGCGGCTTGGCGCCGGACCACACGCTGGTCTTGGTGAACAACAAGCGCCGGCATCGGGGCGCGGTCATTCAGTGGATTTCCAACGGCGCTTCGGACGGCGCCCAAGGGCCGGACATTTCCGCCATTCCGGCGGTCGCCATCGAACGCATGGAGGTGCTGCGAGACGGCGCCGCCGCCCAGTACGGCTCGGACGCCATCGCCGGAGTCATCAACTTCGTGCTCAAGGACGCCGCCGAGGGCGGCAGCCTGGAGGCCAAGTGGGGCTTCCATTCGAAGGATTCCTCAGAGGACCAGCTAGCCGTTTCCGGCAACGTCGGCCTGCCGGTCTTCGGCAGCGGCTTCCTGAATCTGAGCGGCGAATTCAGCGAATCCTCCTCCACCGACCGCAGTGTGCAGCATCCGTCGGCGGCTGCGTTGACCGCCGCCGGCGTCCCCGGCGTTGCGGACCCGGCCAAGCCGTGGGGCGAACCCGACATGCGGGACGGCATCAAGCTCTTCGCCAACTTCGGCGCACCGCTCAACGACATGGCGGAACTGTACGCCTTCGGCAACTACACCAGCCGCGAATCCGAAACGGTCTTCTTCTACCGCCCGCCGCAAGGCCGCACCGGCGTTTACGTCAGCGGCGGCAAGCTGCTGATTGGCGGCGCCGCCGCCTGCAAGGCGCAGTACGACTACGACGCAACGGCGGCGAACGTCGCCATCGCCAGCGCCCTGCTGCGCGACGACCCCAGCTGCTTCGGCTTCGCCGAAATTCTGCCGGCGGGCTTCACGCCCCTGTTCGGCGCCGACATGTCGGACATGTCCAGCGTGGCCGGCGTCCGCGGAACGCTTGGCGGCGGCCTCAACTACGACGTTTCGGCCAGTTGGGGCCGCAACAAGATGGACTACTTCATCAACAACACGGTCAACGCCTCGCACGGGCCAAACACGCCGCGGTCCTTCGACATCGGCGACTACATCCAAACGGAGACCAACTTCCACATAGACCTCTCCTATCCGTTGGACGTGGGGCTGGCCAACGACCTCAACGTGGCCGGCGGCTTTGAATGGCGCGAGGAGGAGTTCGAAATCACCACCGGCGAACCGGCCTCCTGGGACACGGGTCCCTACGGGGCGGACGGCTTTTCGGCTCGCTCCAACGGTTTTGGCGGCTTCAACCCGGCCAGCTCCGGCAAATGGGACCGCGCCAACGTCGCCGCCTATCTGGACTTGGAGACGGACCTCAACGACCGCTGGCGGGTGAACGCCGCCCTGCGCTGGGAGGACTTCGACGGCTTTGGCTCCGTCACCAACTTCAAGTTGGCGAGCCGGGTGCGGCTTACGGACATTCTCTCGGTCCGGGCCGCCTACAGCACCGGCTTCCGAGCGCCGACCCCGGGGCAGCAAAACGCCAACAATCTGGCCACGGTGGTGGATTCGGCCACCGGGGAGTTCCGCGAGCAGGGCACCGTGGCTTCGACCAATCCGGTGGCCATAGCCTTGGGCGGCGCCTTGCTCGATGCGGAGGAGTCCAAGAACTACACCGCCGGCTTGGTGCTTGAGTTGCCCAACGGCGCCAGTCTCACGGTCGATTGGTTCCGCATCGATCTCGAGGACCGCATCGCCCTTTCCGCCACCATGTCCTTGTCTGACGCAGTCCGGCAGGCGCTGATCGACAGCGGCGTTACCGAGGCGGCGGACTTCAACAACGTTCGCTTCTTCGCCAACGACTTCGACACCCGCACCCAAGGGGTTGACGCGGTGGTCACCTACGGCTTCGATTCGGATTTCGGGCGCACGGATTTGCTGTTGGGCTACAACTACACGGACACGGACCTCAAAGCCTTCTCGGCGGCCTCCACTGGCGCTAGGCGGCGGGCGCTGGAGCGCGGTTCGCCAAGCTCGCGGCTGAGCTTAAGCGTTGCCCAAGCCTATGACCGCTTGAGCTTGGTGATGCGCTACAACTACTTTGGAAGCTGGTTCGACTCCGACGACAACCATGTCCACGACGGCTACGGCCTGCTGGACGTTTCCGCTCAGTACGCCTTCACCGACAACCTTAGTTTCACCTTGGGGTCGGACAACGTGCTGGACTCCTATCCTGACAAGGCGGTGCGCTCGCCGAGTTCCGGGCGCTTGTATCCTCGCTACTCGCCGGCGGGATACAGCGGGCGGGTTGTGTATGGACGGCTGCGCTACGCCTTCTAGGCCGGCTTGGAGCACCAAGTCGGCGGGGCCAATTTGGGCAGCTGTCCTGGCTGCCCTGCTGTGGCCGCTCGGCGCGGAGCGGGCGTTGGCGCAAGCAGCCTCGGCAAGCGTTGAGGCGCCGCTGGTGCATTTGCATTGCAGCATGGGCGACGACGGGGCAGCCAATTGCAAGGAGGGCATCTCGGCCAGCAACATCGACGGCTGGCGGCCGCAGGCGCAGTTTGCGCCGCAGCCGCAGTATCCCCCGAATCTGCTCAATGAGGAAACCGAAGGCTGGGTGCTGGTTCGGTTCACCATTTCCAAAGAGGGCACGGTGCTTGACCCAGTGGTTATCAGGTCGCAGCCGCCGGACACTCCTTTTGACGGAGCCGCCTTGCGCACCGTGGGCCGCTACAGGTTTGAGCCGACAGTGGTGGACGGCCAAGCCGTGGCGGTGCATGATGTCGCCGTGCGCATGGCGTTCTCCATTGACGACAATTGACGTAGCTCGGCGGCAACCCGCAAGCCGGCCAAACGGAAGGATGAGATCAGGGACTTGACCGGACCGGGCTGCGGAAGGCATTATCGGCACCGGTTCGGCCTGTGCTGAAAGAAGCCTCACGGGAGGATTGAGAGATGGATGTGCAAAGCGCCTGCAGGGAAGTCATCAGCGATGTGGACGGCTCCTTGGGCTGCATCGTCATCGACATGCAGACGGGGCTTACCGTGGCTTCCGAATGCCGTCAGGGTGCGGCCTTGAACGATGCGATGATCGGCTTGGTTTCCGTCATCAGCACGAACATGTTCTGCGGGCGAATGATTCGCCGCTTTGAGGAACTGCTGGACCGCCCCAGCCCAGCGGCTGCGGGGTTCGTGCGCGAAGTGCAGATGACCACGGCGCAGACCAATCAGTTCATGTCGGCCATACCGGGCTGGCAAAACGGGCTGTTGGTGTTCATCACCAACAAGTCGGTCAGCTTGGGGTTGGGCTGGATGGCCGTGCATCGCATCGTGGATCGTTTGGGCGCCTTGCCCTCCCCGGCTTCGCCGGCGGCCGAGGCGCCGCCGCCACGCCCAGCGCCGGAACCAAG
Source organism: Candidatus Azophilus sp. (assembly GCA_965200465.1). Lineage (GTDB taxonomy): Bacteria > Pseudomonadota > Gammaproteobacteria > Pseudomonadales > Azotimanducaceae > Azophilus. The sequence goes on from OZ241358.1 coordinate 3,144,753, forward strand.
GGCGCCCAGCGCCGAAATCTTCCCGGAGGCCGGCCCCACGCCTTCCACGCCATTCCCACAGGCGCCCTTGGCGCCGCCGTTGCGGGGCCAGCCAAGCGCTCCTTCATCGCCGCTTGCGGCGGAGGAGGGCAGGCCGCAGCAAGCGCCGGATGCGGCCTACCGCTTCGACCGTCCGCGGGGTGGCGAAGCGCCTCTTGCCGCACCGCTGGGGGACGCCGCCGCGGCACCTAGGTACGCCGTTCCTGACCCGCAGGCGGCGCCCGCAGCAGAGGAGCCGCCCTTGGGCGGCCGGACGCCGGAAGATCCGGGAGCGCAAGCGCAGGCCGCCAGGGCCTTGGCTGAAGAGGTGTTGGCGGCCACTAGGCGGAAGGCCGAGTTGGAGGCAGCCCCGCCAGCCGCACAAGCCAACGCGCCCAAGGCCAAGGCGCCGGCTGGGGCGCGCATGAACATGTTTTCGTCGCGCAAGAAGAAGCGAGGCGCGAAATAGCCGAAATAGCCGCCATGAGGTTTCGCCGAGTTCACAGCCGGGAATCTTGCATGGCCGCAAGCCGCAATGGTCGGCGATTGCCGGCGCGGCAAATCAAGGAAATCAAGGAACAGCAGGGAGCACTTCATCAATGACCCCAAAAAGCCTTAAGTTGACCTTGTTGGCGGCGTTCGTGCTGCTAAGTCCAGCAGCGTTCGCCGCCGAGCCCGCAGGTTTGGACACCGGCACCACGGCCTGGATGCTCATGGCGTCCGTGCTGGGCATCATGATGACTGTGCCGGGCATCGCCATGTTCTACGGCGGCATGGTTCGGCGCAAGAACATGCTGTCCATCGCCGGGCAGTGCTTCGCCATCTGCTGCCTCATCTCCGTGCTTTGGATGCTGATCGGCTACAGTATTGCCTTCTCCGGCACCAATGATTACGTCGGCAATCTCGACCAACTGCTGCTTACCGAACTGAACGTTCGGGACCTGCACGTCGCCGGCTTCCCCGAATCCCTCTACGTTGTTTTCCAACTTGCGTTCGGCGTGGTTGCCGGAGCGCTCATCACCGGCGCCGTGGCTGACCGAATGAAGTTCTCCGCCATGCTGTGGTTCATCGGGCTTTGGTCCGTGGTTGTTTACGCGCCGGTTGTGCATTGGATATGGGGCGGCGGCTTTCTTAAGGACGAAGGTGTGCTCGATTACGCCGGCGGCACCATCGTTCACATCAACGCCGGCATCGCCGGCTTGGTGGCTTGCCTAATCGTCGGCAAGCGCACCGGCTACGGCGCCGAGAACATGGCGCCGCACAATCCCCTGTTCAGCGTCATCGGCGTGTCCCTGCTGTGGATTGGCTGGTTTGGTTTCAGCGCCGGCTCCTCCTTGGCGGCCGGCACCAACGCCGCCTTGGCCATGCTGGTAAGCCAAACTTCGGCGGCGGCCGGCGCCCTGACTTGGATGCTTTACGAATGGGCGGTGCTGAAGAAGCCGAGCATTTTAGGCTTGGTTTCCGGCGCCGTGGCGGGCTTGGTGGCGGTCACTCCGGCGGCCGGCTATGTGTCCCCAGCCGGCGCCATCGCCATCGGCATCATCGCCGGCTTCAGTTGCTGCTGGGCTTGCGCTTGGCTGAAGTACAGCCTTGGCTATGACGACGCCCTGGACGTGTTCGGCATCCACGGCATCGGCGGGCTGCTGGGCGCAGTTCTCACCGGCGTGTTCGCCCTTGAGGAAATCGGCAACGCCAGCGGCGCCGTGGAGGGCAACATCATGCAGGTCTGGGTGCAGGTCGAAGGCGTGCTGGTCGTGAGCGCCTGGAGCGCCATTGGCACCGCCGTCATCCTCTACCTCATCAAAATCTTCATGAGGCTGCGCGTCAGCGAAGAAGACGAAGCGGAGGGGCTGGACTACAGCCAGCACGGCGAAGCCATAGGCGCAGACGGTTGAATCGACGACTCATCGGTCAGCAATGGCTCGCGGTGCATCGGCGTTCGCACTACGCTTGAAACGCGGGACCGAATAAGTTGATCTGCAAGCCGGACGAGGCGTCCGTGACTGATGCGCGAATCCACTCTGGAATCCAAGGCTTGGTGCCTTGCTTTGGCGGCCCTCATGGGGCTGGGCCTTGCGTTTTTCGTCTATCCGCCATCCTTCATTGCCGGGGAGGCGGCGCGGTTCCAGGCTTTTGACCTCCATGCCAACGATGCGGTGGAGTATTGGCTGGCTTGGCGGGCGCTTGTTGAGCATGGGCGCCCTTGGCCGTCCCTGTGGAGCGACGTCTTCAACCATCCCGAAGGGTTTCCCGTCACCATTTTGGACGGCCTGCCGTTGGCGGCCACCCTGGTGCGGCCCCTGCTGCCTTGGCTGCCGGAGGGCTTCCACTATTTTGGCCTTTGGACAGCGTTTGCGGTCGTCCTGCAAGGAGTGGCGGGGGTTGTCTTGGCCCGCGCCGCCGGCTTGCGCCACATCGCTCCCTGCCTATGCGCCGCCGTCTTGGCCCTGTGCATGCCCATCTTTGTCGGCCGGCTCGTGGTGTCCCACGTTGCCCTATCCACCCAGGGATTGTTGATCCTAGCCCTAGCCCTTTGCGTTCAGGCCTCCCGAAAGCCACCGCCCTTGGCGCTCATCTTTCCATGCGCCGCCGCTCTGGCCCCGGCCGCCTTGGCCGTGCATCCGCTGTTGGGGCTGCAAGTGCTGCTGTTCGGCTTGCTGGCCTTGGGGCTTGCGCCGGCGCCGGCCCTCCATCGCATTTGCGCCGGGTTTGCCCTGGCGCTGTTGTGCGCCTTGCTGTGTTGGGGCCTTGGGCTGTTTTCGCTGGCCGGCCTCGGCAACAAAGTCGGGCTGGGCTCCTTTGGCTTTTCGCCTTGGGCGATGTTGGCCGGGGAGCCGGACACCTTGCGCGAGCTGTATCGGCTGCCCTCTTCCGAACAGGACGCTTGGTTGGGTTGGGGATGTATTCTTCTGCTGGCGGCTGCGGTTATCCTGCCGCCTCGCCTGCGGCTGCGCAGCACGGCGCTTGCGTGGATGGTTTTGGCTCTTGCGGTGGTCGCCATCTCGCCTTGGCTGCGGCACGGAACGCACTTTATCGATTTTTCGTCTCTGCTGCCGGACTTCGTCATCGACCTGTACGCCATGCATCGCGCCACGGTGCGCCTTGCTTGGCCGGCGGTGATCTGCCTGACGTTCCTGCCGCTGGCGCACATCGTCCGCACTTGGCCGCGCCGCCGCGCCGCCGTCGCCTTGAGCTTGGCGCTGCCCCTGCAACTGCTCTCCATTTACCCTTACTGGGAGAGTGAGCATCGGCAGGCGCGGCTACCGACGCCCAGCTTGGCGCCGTTGCCCTCCCTGCTGAACGGCGGCAGCCGGTTGCTGACCCTGCCCGAAGCGGGCGGCGAGGCGATGACGCGGGTGCATCTGCGCTATGCGAAGCACTTGGCGTTGGAGACCCAGATGCCGCTGGAAGGCGGAGGCTTCGCCCGCCCTCCCAAGGCGGATTACGACCGTCGTCGGCGCGACTTGGAGACTTCCCAAGGCCCCGGCGCCCGCTATCTGGCGGCTGCGCCGCCTGCGGTGGCCCGCTTGGGGGAAGCACCGCCCCAGAACCCACCCCCAAGCGCCATCCCGCAAAGCCTGCCGCCCGTTCCCGACCCGCTCCACTGCACGGTCTGGGAAGTGCTGTTGGTCTGCCGAGCGACGCCGCTTGATTCGAACATCGGCTCCATCCGTCCATCCCTTGGATAGGGTGCGTTGGCTTTTGTGACCGAGGGGCGCCTTGCAACGCGCTTCAACGATTCCTTGACAGCCTGTCGGACTTTGCCGCCAAGTGTCTGATTCATAAGGAGTCCATGTTTTCCGTGAAAACAAGAAAATGCTTATAATTTAATAAGTTACATGTTGCGAAAAGCCCAAGCCCGACAGGCCGTCAAGCGGATTGGGGGGATCTAGTCGGCTGCAACAGCGTTCGACTGGACTGCAGGCACCAGCGCAGGCGGGACGTAGTGTGCTGGCTTCTCTCCGCCTTGGGCGCGGCGGGCGACGGCGGCGTCAACGGTTTCGATGAGCTTGGCCCGGTCCACGGCGGCGCGGTGGTTGACCGGCTTCGCCTGCACGGCGCCTGGCGGCGGCATGTCGGCGGCGTGGTAGTAGCCCACCGGGGATTTGCGGCCCGTGGTGTCCGCGGTGCAGTCCAAGTCCCTTTCATTGACGCCGGCCGGCGGCTTGACCGCCACGCCGTCCACCATTTCCAAGTCCTGCCACCAGCGCTTGACCGAGTTGCGCCAACCGAAGCGGAACAGGTCGTCAAGACGCACCGCCAAGGGAACCAGCAAGGGCTTCAGCCAGAAGGCGTGGACGCCGAGCCAAGTGCCGACCCGATGCACCAAGGCGCCGTCGGCGGAAACCACCTTGTTGAGGGGGCAGGTCTTCATGCAGCGGCCGCAGGCGGAGCCCTTTTGGTTGGTGATGCGGTAGCGGGTGCAGCGCTCCACATCGGGCTTCCAGATTTCATAGCCGTTGAACATAACCTTGCCGCCGAAGGGAATGGCGCTGACCGGGCATTCCCGGGCGCACTTCAGGCAGCGGCTGCAAAAATACTGGAGGCCGAAGTCGATGGGCTTGTCCGGGACGAGAGGCAGGTCCGTAGTCAGCACCACGGACTTGAAACGGGGGCCGACGAAGGGATTGAGGGCCAACTCCCCGATGCGGCTGAGTTCGCCGAGGCCAGCCAGCAGAATCAAGGGGATGTGCAGAACTTCGCTGTCCGCGTTGGTTTGCGGCCGGGCCGCAACCCCTTGGCTGCGCAGAAACTCCGCCATCACCCCGGCGATTTCCGCGCCGCGCAGATAGCCGCGCATGGACTGGCAGCCGGAAATCCAGTCGTCGCCGCTCGCGCCCTCCATGGTGTCGTAGCCCTGGTCGATGAGCATCACCACCGCGTACCTATGGCGCTTGGCGATGGGTTCGCCATTGGCCCGATGGGAGTACCAAGCGTAGTCGGGAACTTCGCATACGCCGGTCAGGTCCGCCCCTAGGTGGTAGGAGAGGGACTTGAGAGCGCGAGCGTTGGCCTCGGCGTCGGCAAAAGCGCCTTGGTCGGCCGGCGCCACGGGACCGTCTTGATGGGGAACCATGGAGCGCAGCACGGGCATCATCCCGTAGGTGAGGGGATGCTTGTAGGCGAAGCGCTTGACTTCCCGCTGCGCCTTCGGCCCCAAATCACCGTGCCCAGCCCGCACGAAGAAGTTGGCCCGCTGCGGCACCCGGGGCACCTCATCCTCAAGAATCAGCGTAGTGGGCCGCTCCACCCGCCGCACCCATTCCATCGGATAACGGCTTAGGTCAGAGCGGCGCTTGGCGCAACGGCGGCGCTCCCGTCCGGAGACGGCGCCGTTGGCGCCCCACCAATAGCGCAGCGGGTTGACCTTGGCGTTCGCCGCCAACGGCAAGTCCAAGGCCAAGGCGTAGTTGATGGTGACGGCCGCCAGCGCAAAGCCTTCCCCGACAAAGGGGCTGGCCAGCCGGCCCGCCGCCGAGCGCCGCGCCACCCCGGCCAGCACGGCCAAGGACTCCAGCGCCACCGAGCTCCGGCCCTCGCTATGGGCTTGGGCGGAATGCCCCAAGGCGCGAATGTGGCCGGCGATGCAGGCGGCGATCTCCAATGCGCGCAGCCGGGCGATCTCCCGTTCGCTGCCGCGCAGCCAATGGTGCGCCGGATTGTCCGGCTCCACCTCCCGTCCATGCGCCGCCAGAATGACCACCGCATGGCTGTGGTCCAGGGCCTCTCCCCGCCAAGCCCATTGCGGGAGTTCGCAGATGCCGGCGTGGCTGGCGTCCAAGTAGTAGGCGGCGCCCTTGATCTCCCCGGCCCGTCGCTCCAAGTCCTCGCTGCCCTGCGACTCTTTGGGAGCGCATTCCCCTTGCGCGAAAGCGGAGAAGACATCGGCGTATTGGCGCGCCGCGGCCGCCAAGGGCTTTGGCTCCGGCGCCTCGGCCTTCGCCGGCACCCATTGCGCCCGCTCCGCCTCCCCCCGCTCCACCTCGATGAGGCTTGCATCCCTCTTCAGGGCCTCCAAGGGATAGGGGCCAAGCTGCACCGGCCGCCGGTGGCCGCGGTCTCTAAGAAGCATCGCAGTCTTCCTTCTGCGCCTTCGCCCGCCCGCTTATCGCCTTTTCGCCGCCCCTTGCCAAGCCTAGCGCCTGAACGTCAGCGGGCTGGGCGTTCGCTTCGGGCCGTTCCAGGATTCATTCAGCCGCCCAACCTTAACCCAATTCCGGCAATCATTGGCCCTGCGCGCCGAACCGACGGTCGGCGGCGGGCGTTTGCGGCTTGATGGGAGTGGTGTTAGCAACAAAGAGAAGTGTCCGTTTTTGCTGCGGAGGGCGCGGGCAAGGCTTGATGGGAGTGGTTGACAGGGCTGGAAGTTCTCATTACTTTAACTATTAACTAAGTTCTTTCAATCCAGGAACGGCGGCGAGCGGCCAATGCACGTTCGCCCACTCCGAACTCATGGGCTACCAGATGCGGGAGGGCGCAGTCCACGAAGGCGAACGCGACGCTCGGCGGATGTTGGAGACATGACGGCAGGCAAGGCTTTCCCCAACGCGGCTGAAGGGAGCCCTGTTGCGCAGCCAAGCGGAGGCATGGCGGCGGGCCGGACCTTCTCCAAGGAGATTCACGTCAATTGGGGTGAATCGGACCCCTTTGGGCTGGTCTATTACCCCCGGGAGCTCGCTTGGTTCAACGACTTGGAGCATGACCTGCTGCGCCAAGTCGGCTACCCCACGGAGCGGATGATCCAAGAAGGCCGCCAAGCCTTCGTGATGGGCGAAGTGCATTTTCGCTTCGTCGGCCCCGCCGCCTACGGCGAAAAGGTGCGCTGCTCCATCGCCTTGCAGGAAATGCGCGAACGCACTGTCCATTGGCGTTGCACCGCGCTGAACCTAACCACCGGAGCGCAGGTCACCGAGGGCCGCGCCGTGCGCATCTTCGCCCAGATTCAGGAAGACGGCAACCTGAAGTCCCAGCCCATCCCAGATGCAATCCGCCAAGCTCTGAAGCGGATGTTTTAGGGCTGCCCACAGGAGTTTCGTGTCATCGCCTTGGGTGGCGGAGGATAGCGCCGCCTCTTGATTTTTCCTTGAAAGTCCGTAGTTGACATGACGATTTTCAAGAAATAATCTGCCATGCATGTTGATTGAGCGCCCCCAAGCCATCCGCCGGGTTGCCGAATCGTTTCGTGTGCATCCCGCCGTGGCCATCGTCGGCCCGCGGCAATGCGGCAAATCGACTCTGGCGCGGATGCTGGCCGCCAACGAGCGCGAGGTCGCTTTCTTCGACTTGGAGAGGGCGGTGGACCAGCGCCGCTTGCAGTCCCCGGAACAGACCCTTGCCCCGCTCACGGGCTTGGTGGTCATTGATGAGGTGCAACGCCAGCCGGCGCTGTTCGAGACCTTGCGCGTGTTGCTCGACAGGCCAAGTTCGCAAACCCGCTTCCTGTTGCTCGGCAGCGCTTCGCCGGCGCTGACCAAGAACGCATCGGAAACGCTGGCCGGGCGAGTGGGCTGGGTGGACCTGTCCGGCTTCAACATCGGCGAAGTCTGCCCCGATGGGTTGGGCGGAACGACCGATTGGCGCACCCTGTGGCGGCGGGGAGGCTTTCCGCGCAGCTATCTTGCGCCGGACGACTCCGCATCGGCGCTCTGGCGGGACGACTTCCTGCGCACGTTTCTGGAGCGGGACGTTCCACAGCTCGGCATCGCCATACCGGCCGACGCGCTGCGGCGCTTCTGGACCATGGTGGCCCACTATCAGGGGCAGGTTTGGAACGCCGCGGAATTCGCCAGGGCCCTCGGCGCCAGCCAAGCCACCGCTCGCCGCTACCTGGACATTCTCAGCGGCGCCTACATGGTGCGGGTGCTTCCGCCTTGGCACGAGAACCTGAAAAAACGCCAAGTGAAGGCGCCGAAGATCTATGTGCGGGACGCCGGCCTGCTGCACGCCCTGTTGGAACTGCCGTCCGCGCACACCCTGTTCGGGCACCCCAAGGTGGGCGCTTCGTTCGAAGGGTTCGCCATTGAGCAGATTCTTTCGCACTCCGGCCTGCGCACCGCCAGTTTTTGGGCCACCCACGGCGGCGCCGAACTGGACCTGATGGCGACGGTTGCAGGGCAGCGGCACGGATTTGAAGTGAAATACAGCGACGCCCCCGGCACCACCCGCTCCATGCGGGTGGCGCTGCGGGACTTGCGGCTCAAACACCTGTGGATCATTTACCCCGGCGACGAAGCCTATTCGCTGGACGAACGAATCTCAGCCCTGCCCATCGGCGCAATTACTGAATTCAGGTTCCCATCCAGGTTCGTGCCGTCCAGCTAATGTTGGGCGAGCAAGCTCACGCCCTTCGCCGCGGTGCCGCCAGCCGCCTGTGCAGGCTCCTAGCGATGCGATGCACGAACCGGCCGCCGTAGGTCTGCGGCACCGGCAATTCGCCACTGTCCTGCGGTTGGGCTCGCGCCTAGGCCGCGTGAGGGCTGCCACCAAAGGTCACACACCCGATAGTGGCGGTCTGTACGCTTTTTCGTGCTATTCTCGGCAAAATCTGCCGAATTGGGCGCTGAAAGAGGTTGCAAGTGCTTATCCAATTTGCTGTGGTCAACTACCGTTCGATCAAGGACGAGGCAACTCTCAGCCTAGTGGCTGGGCCGGGAGGGGAGCATCGAGAGCGCAACGTGCGGGTGCCCGTCATGCAGGGCGACTTGCGCGCGACGCCCTTGCTGCGATCCGTCGCGATCTACGGCGCCAATGCCGCTGGAAAAACGAACCTGATCCGGGCGCTTGGCGCGATGCGCGAGATCGTAGTGGGTTCGAGCCGAACCGACGCGGAACTGCCGGTCACTCCCTTTCTGCTCAACGCGGAACACAATGGCCAGCCGACGCGGTTCGAGATTGCGTGTGTGGTGGCCGGCGTTCGTTGCCAGTACGGCTTTTCGGCCACCAAGGACATGGTGGTTGGCGAATGGCTCTATGCTTGGCCGCGTGGCAGGCCGCAGTTGTGGTTCAAGCGCCAACGCGCCAACATCGGAGAGCCAGCATTCGAGTTTGGCGGCAAGCTGCTAGGCGATCGGGAGGTATGGCGTCGCGCTACGCGGAACAACGCCCTCTTCCTATCTACGGCAGCCACGCTGAACAGCACGCAGCTGCGCCCGCTCTATGATTGGTTCAAAACACGCCTTCATGTGGTCGGCATTGGCGGTTGGAATCCAAGCTATTCCGCACAGTGTGCGCAAGGCGAACGCAAGGCGGCTGTAGTCAGGCTTCTTCAGGCGGCCGACTTGGCGGTCTCCGACCTGCGGGTGGTCGAACGAGAGATTACGGAGGACATGATCTCCGATGAGTTGCCGTCCGAAATGAAGAAGTTCATCCTAGGCAAGAGAGTTCATGATGTCTATTTTGTCCATCAGAACCCGGCAGGCCGGCCCGTCGAACTGGATCTGAGCGAAGAGTCCGATGGCACACAGAAGATGTTCGCCCTAGCCGGCCCGTGGGTCGATGTGCTGGAGGAGGGTCACGTTGTTGTGGTGGACGAACTGCACGACAACCTGCACCCAATGCTCGTGCGCCATCTCGTGGAGCGATTTCACGAGGCGGCGCTAAGCAGCGATGCCCAACTCGTCTTTTCCACGCACGACACGTCCATCCTCAACCAAGACGTGTTCCGCCGCGACCAGATTTGGTTCTGCGAGCGCAACGCCCGCCACGAGACCGAACTCGTTCCCCTTTCAGACTTCCGCCCCCGAAAGGGCATCGAGAACCTTGAACGCGGCTATCTGGCAGGCCGCTATGGCGCCGTGCCGTACATTTGATCCGCGTAGTTGCCGACATGCCCAACCGCGGTCCGCACAGGAGCGTTGATCGACGGCCTTCGCGTCGTTCACCGAAGGAGCGCGTGTTGGTGGTGTGCGAGGGGATGTACACCGAACCGCTCTACTTCAGAGCCATGAGAGATCGCCTTCGACTGAATACACTCGAAGTCAAGGCTACGAAAGGCGTTGATCCACGCACCTTGGTCAACATAGCGAGCAAGGAAGACCGGAGGGAAAAGCGCAATGGTGAGCGATTCGACTCCGTGTACTGCATCTTCGACCGCGACTCGCATCCGCAGTTCGAGGAAGCCTCCAACATGGCGCTGGATCGCGGATTCAAACTCGCTCGGTCATGGCCATGCTTCGAGTTCTGGCTGTTGCTTCACTTCGATTTCGTTCGGGCCCCGTACGCACGAAAAGGCAGCGCGAGCCCATGCGATGCCTGCATCCAGGATTTGCGCAAGCACCTTCCGAACTACAGCAAAGGCGACCAAACGACGTTTGACGATCTCTGGTGTCTGTTGGAGGACGCCATTGCGAACGGATACAAGGCGGCGGCGGATGTCGCAGCCACCGGCGAGCGCAACCCATCAACGGAGGTTCACGAACTCGTTGTGTATTTGCGGAAGCTCGCCGCTCGCTAAGGGCGAATCGCGGTGGCTCCCTGATTGCAAGCGCACACCCTCCGCCGCGGCGCGTGTCGCCAGCCGCCTGTGCAGGCTCTTGCAGATGCGCCAGCATGAACCGGGTTCTGCGCTCCACCACCGTCACCAGCGCTCCGCGATGCCCCCTGCCGATGACCGTGTCCGCCTCCCAATCCCCCAAGCAGAGCGCTCCTCCACCACGGCGGGGTGCCCCAAGATGTCCGCACGGCAGGGAATCCGGCCCCGGAAGTCACGTTTCCCGCACCGCTTGCGCCGCTGAGTTGAATTCAGGTAGATTTCTCTCGATATTTTCTGTCTCCAATGCTTCTGTCTTAGCTTCCACGCCATCCCCTAAATCATCGCGCAGCTTCCGTTCGGAAATCGCGGCTGACTGCCGTTGAACTCTGAGAGTATCACTTGCATAGATCCACAGCGATGCAGCGGGGCATCAGCCCAGCTCGCTGGCAAACGCCGCAATGTTGCGGGTCTCTTTGCTGAACTCAACGCCAACAAGATGTATCGTCTTGCCAAGATCTCTATATTTGTCCGCATAGCGCCGCTCTTTGAGCTGCGCTAGGGCCTCTCCCTGCGGGGCCTGCTGCGCCACCTTGAAATCGAACAGATAGACGTTGTCGTCCGTGTACACCGCCATGTCCAGCCGGCCTTGGCTGCTTGCGTCCTCCGTCGTCACATCCAATCCCGCTGCCGCGAAGTGCGCATAGAAGAGGCTGGCGTAGTAGCCTTCGTAGTTGGCGATGGGATTGTTGACGTGCCAGTTGTACGGAATGCTTGCGAAGAACGCTCGGAAAAATTCCTCAATCCCGGAAAGGTCGTTTGCCGCCAGCAGTTCCCGAAGCCGCAGCCGCTCCGTCACTTGGCCGGCCGCATCCGGCAGCATCGCGCGAAGCAACCTTCGGTTCAGGCTTTGCCGCACCTCGCGGTTCGGGTAGCCTAGGCGGTAGTGCGGCTCCCCGTCCACATTCAACATGTCCAGCACCGTAAGGTAGCCGGTCTGGAACAGCAGCGCCTCCGTGGCGATGTCTCCCACATCGAAAGCGCCGAGCAGGTCTCCGGACGCCAGAAGGCCATCCAAGGATGGGGGCAAGACGCGGTTTTCCAGCAGGGTGCGCACTAGGAAGGATGGCGTGCCCGTTTCGAACCAGTATGCATCGAAGCGCCGTTTGCCGAATAACTGCAGGATGTCATAGGGGTTGTAAACCTTCTCCTTGCCCAGCCAACAGTAGCCGTTGTACCAGTCGCGGATGGCTTGGCGGCGCAAGCCCGGAAGTTCCGGCGCGAACAGCCTGTCCAAGTCTTCGTCCGTGTAGCCGCAAATGGCCGAATGCGCTGGCTCCAGCGTAATACCCGTCAGATGGTTGAGGCCGGAGAAAAGGCTCACCTTGGAGAATCTGGTGACCCCGGTAACCAATGTGAACCGCACGTCCGCATCGCAGGATTTTATCGCCGAATACAGCCCATGCAGGTAATCGCGGTTGGCGCGAGCCGCGTCCGGCGCATCCAGCACATCCAGAATTGGTTTGTCGTATTCATCCACCAACACCACCGCCCGGCGCCCGGTTTCCCGATGCAGCGCCCGCAGGAGTTGACGACATCGGGCGGAAGCGTCGTCGTACCGATGCATAAGGGACAAGCCGGCGTCCGCCTCGACTTCATCAAGTTGCTGCATCAGGTTGGTGCGCAACGCTTCCAAACCGCCGAAGTTGCCGCTGAAGTCCAGCCGCAATACGGGATGGCGCACCGCCCAGTCCCAGTGCGGATGGATGCACAGCCCGCGAAACAGCGGCTCATTGCCCTCGAACAGCTCCTTTATTGTATCCAGCAGCAGGCTCTTGCCGAACCGGCGCGGGCGCGACAGGAAATAGTGCTTGCCTCCCTCCACCAGCCGCTGGATATAGGGGGTTTTGTCCACATAGTAGCAATCCTCCTCCCGAACCTCGCGGAAGGTCTGGATGCCGGTGGGAAGCCTGAGCTTTTTGTCTGCGAGGGGTGTCCCCTCGCGCTCCCCGGCTGAAGGCTCTTTGCCTGCGAGGGGTGTCCCCTCGCGCTCCCCGGCTGAAGGCTCTTTCATTGTAGTCTCGGCGCAGGCCGTTTCGGGGCGTCGCGGGTGGACGCGCCGAGCGAACGCGCATCGCTTTGGAGTGTTTGGCGAGTTTCCGCGTTTGTCCGCGGCCTGTCAATTCAGTTACGGGATCGAAAGAGCGGCTTAGGCGAGCAGCGGCCTGATGAGTGAGCGCATGCGCCCGTGCAGCGGTGCTTGAGCGCATCGCGCCTAGCCTCCAAGCCCTGCAACGCCATCGGACGCACCGCCCCCGCCCATGGCTTCCCAGTCCTCGCGCCAAGTCGCCCGTGCGTTGATGACCGGCCTGATGCGATGCACATCCTACAGCCAAGCGTTCAGGAGCCCGCCATCGTAGCTCCGGTCGGCGCAGAACATGCTTCAGAGCCCGGCAATCTCCGGTTCGTCGCGAGACAGGGACTCCAGGTCGCGGCGCAGCACCTTGTGCTCCGAGGCGCTGGCCCTCTCCACGGAGAATGCCGCCGGCAGTTCATGCTTTACGTCCGCAATCAGGTGCAGCTTGTAGCCGAACCACTTGCTGATGCGCTCCTAAATCCGCCAGGTGCCCAAGTCAACGCTGCGGTGCGCGTGGACACCCCAGTTCGCGTCGGGACCTTCTTGCCCTTCATCCTGCGCCCGGTGGAGTGGCTCTGGATGGCCTTGCCATCCGCGCCCGGCGCTCCCCGCAGTCGGGCAGGACGCCCACCATGGCAGATACCATACCGCAGCGCTTCTCAAGGCGCACCACATTAGACAGGAAGCGGAAGAATGCCCAAGGGCCGGGAGCGCCAAGGAGCAGCGGCGACAGCCTGACAACCGGGCACCTGCGGGCTGTCGCCCGTTTCTTCCGGTTGGGACTTCTCGGCCGGGCCGGACGATCTCCCGTTGCGAATGCGCTGGTGGGCTTCGCCAGTGGCGTCGTAGCCCCTGAGGGCGAGTAGGCGCGGTGTTATTCCTGCGTAAGGGTGCGGTGCCTCGCACTCCCGCATCGGGCACCTTGTCCCGGTTCTCGTTGTGGATGCCGGTTAGGGTGGGCATGGGGCGTTGGGCTACGCGGTTGGCTCCAATACTGGTCATTGGCGACTACTCCAAATTCATTGAACAGTTCAGTCTGCTCCATTCTTGTCTAAATCTGGGTTGTCTTTCTTTACAAGTCACCTGCGTCCGCTACCCAGTAGTCTAGTATGTCTTGTGGTAAGGTAGTGCCCGACCAGTGGAGAGCCAAGCTCTCTGCGCGGAGATCAGCTTGTCGCTTGGTACAGTCGTGGCAACTCAACAGCGAGGGACGCCAAATGGCGAAACAACAATCGAATACGGGCAAGCATAACAGCGCGACCGCACGGAAGTGGGGCAAAAAGGTAATGGACCATGGCTTCTGCATCGTGCCGTCGCTCTTGTTGCGGGCACAGCGTCGGCTCGGCCTGAACCCAACCCAGCTAGCCGTGCTCTTGCAGCTCTGCGAACACTGGTGGGATCAAGGCAACAGGCCTCACCCGGGCAAGAGACGGCTTGCGGACCGCTTGGGCATTGGACCTCGACAGATCCAGCGCCACATTGCGGAGCTCGAGCAGGCGGGCTTGGTCAAGCGAATAGAGCGGCGGAGTGCCAATGGCGCCAAGCAGAGCAACACCTACGATCTCTCCGGGCTTGTCGAGAAACTGAAGGCCCTCGAGCCGGAGTTCCGCCAAGTCGAGGACGACGCAAAGGCGGCACGACGTGCCGTAACTCGGCCCGGCCACCGGCTGAGGCAACAACAGTGAATGGCCAAGAGTTCATTCGCAGAGTGTCCAAGGTCGGCAGATCACGAGGCACCGCCGTTCGCTTTGAAGCCCGACGCGGCAAGGGCAGTCATGGTAGGCTTTACTATGGTGACAAGTTCGCCACCGTCAAGAATCGGCGGAAGGAGATCAGCCCCAGTTTGCTCGCAGAAATGCTGCGGCAGCTAGAGTTGCCTAAGGACGACCTTTAGCGTAGTTTGGCACCACACTGGTCAAATCGAAGAGCGTGATGCGCTTAGTCTATCCAGTCGAACTCAACAAGCAAGCCAGTACGGTCTTGGTCATGTTTCCAGACATCCCGGAGGCGTTGACCAAAGCCGCAACAGAAGAAGACGCACTGGCCGAGGGTGCCGACTGCCTCGTTGCCGCCTTGGGCGGCTACATCCAAGGTGGTCGAGCGATTCCCGCGCCGTCGCCGGCGTTGGGGGCCGAGGTAGTCGAGTTGCCGGCCGTCGTGGCGGCGAAGATAGCTCTCTACGAGGCCGACCGTGCTAAACACTTGGACGAGCCGAGACTGGCGAAGCACTTGGGATGCACTCGCGACGCGGTGCGTGTGCTGCTTGACGTCGACAGTCAAACGCCACTCTCCCGACTGCAAGCGGCGATCCATACTCTTGGCGAACTTAAGCCCGCATAAGTTTAGGTGTAGGCACCCCGCAACAGTTGGTGACGGTGGCGGGACGGCCTTGCAGAGGGATGCTCGCACCTCCCGCTGCGAATTGCCGCACACGGCGACGTTCAAATCGACGCAAATGACCTCCCAAGAGGCCCCGCCCCCATGCACATAGCACTTCAGCTTGAGGTCCACGCCATCGCCCACACCTCCGACCAACCACCCTAATCCCCTAATAAGGGTTCAGCGGTTGGCCCGACGCCTTCTCGCGGCGGTTTGAACTGCTGCAGGGATTTGGCGCGGTTCGGGGACTGCGTTTTGGTGCTCCTTGACCGCTGCGAAGTCGAGGCGACGGCACCCGGCAGTCCTGACCAGCCGGGCGACGGTTCTCGGATGAAGTGGCGGATGAGGGTACGCAGCCCGTGCCGGCGGGCGGACTTGGGCAGCTAGCTGAACTGCACGGCGCACAGGAGCTTCCGCGCCAGTTGGCCACAGGCGTAAAAGATCCGGTTGGCCAGCAGCCTGTGGGGGGGGGGGGGGGATGGCGCAGGTCCAAGTTCCGCAACGGCCCCTTGAAGGCGTTCTCCCTGCCCTGTTTTCCCTGGTGGCGGCGCACCAGTTCGGCGGGCGGCAGGTCATCCCGGGAGACGAGGATGACCGTGTGGACAGGAAAGAGCTGGCCCTGGGCGCCCTTGACGAGCTTGCGGACCACGATATGCGGATGCTCGGCCCATCCCTGGGACTTGTGGCGCACCAGCACGGCCTGCCCGCAAAAGCCGACGTCCCCCCAAGCCGCCTCCGGCAGCCCCTCCAGCTACGCCAGCACCAAGGCCTTGCAGTTGGGGTTCGTGACGCTGACCGAGTGATCCGATCCCTGCTTTCGGCGGAACGCCGCGAACGGCTCACCGTAGCAGGGGTTATCCGCCCGCACTCAAACGGGCGCCCCCTTGGGTCGCAAGGGGGCGACGGACGGCGCGATGCCTCCAGCAAGCCAGCTAGGTCCGCCTAGGAACCTTCGCCGGAAACTCCCCGTCCGACGCCCCGCGACAGCGAGCCTTGACCGACACGCCCTCCGACAAGTCCCCGAAAAGGCCCAGTCGCTCCGCCGTCGGGGCTAGGGTGGAGCAGCCCCCCGAAGCTGGTCAGGCGGGCGTCCGTGAAGTCCTGTTCGACTTTCAGTGGGCGGGGAGGCACTCTGCTCATCGGCGCACCTGCAGGGTGTTCTTTGTTCAGCCGGCATTTTGCCGGAAACCCCTGCACGGTGCGCCTTTCAACGCACTTCAACGATTCCTTAAGGGGGGATTGGGGGCCGCTGAAATTGGGTTTGACAAGAGCGCCTCACCTAGCGCAAAGTATCTATAGGCAAAGTGGCGAGCGCCGTTATGAGCTCCAGCAAGACCCAGCATTGACGGGACAGGCGAAAGGCAGATCAATGGCCAAGGTGGTCGGATTCGTTAGCGAAAAAGGCGGTGTGGGGAAGACAACCGCCGTTTATCATGTCGGTGTGGCGCTTTGCCGCCATCACGGAGCGCGGGTTCTTTTGCTTGATACGGATTATCAGCGGGGAGGGCTGACCTGCCGCCTAGTTCCAGACATGCTGGAAAATTTCCGTGACGGCGCGGTGCAAGACAACACGCTGTATGTGGCATATCGGTCCTTGTATGCCGAGTCCGAACCCATCCCCAACCTCGATATTCGCAGCACTGGAGTTGGCGTTGCGCTAATTGCCGCTGATCCTCGGTTGAATGCAATATCGGTTGACAAGCTGCCCGCTCCGAACAACCTGCGTCATGGAAACCAGATGCTATTGCGGCACCTGATGCTTATCAAGGAAACGCTGGACGCATTGAGTGAGGATTTCGACTATGTGCTGATGGACAGTCACCCCGATCTGCATGATTTGGAAAAGGCTGTGATGGCTGCATCGGATTACCTTGTTTCACCGGTCAAGCTCGATCAGCAATCTTCCGTGGCGGTTGCTTCCACAGCCCAAGCCATGAACCATGTGAACGATGACATTAATGTGGCATCGTCTTTGGTGGATCCGGGTCCAGTGTATGAACCCACACAATTTCTCGGCGCAATTGGCATGATGTGTCGGGAATACGGGGAAGCCTTAAAGTATTCCGAGCAAACCATTTACAACCGGCTTTTGAGAACATCCGGGATGTTCGAATCGTATGTAACAGAAGGAGATGGACTTAGGCAGGCCGCCCAGAATTCTTGCCCTGTATACGATTTGAATAGCCCAAACGCTAGACGCCAAAGTCGGCAGTTACTTGAGGTAACAGACGAACTGGTCCAGCGCATTGAGCAGACCAAACAATCTTGAGTGGATGGCAAGATGAAGAAAGACGACATCTCTACGTTGGTCTCCATCGTCGGCCGTCTCGGTGCGGTTCACGCACTTGTTGGCAGCGACTTGGTGAAGATGGAAGACTTGAGAAGACTGGCCAAGGAGCTTGCTATTGAGAGGGCTTCAAGCAAGCCAAAGAAGGAGCTGGCCAAATGCATCGTGCGCCAAATCGACCAACGGATAAAGAAAAGCTTGGAGGAACTTCAAGCGCTGACGCGAGATGAACTATTGATCTATCTGGAGCAGACTAATTGCGACTCCGACGACTTGAAGGACCTCATAAAAAGGGCAGGGCTTCCCGTGCAGGCCGGAATGTCCCGCAACGACCTGCTTAAGTTCGCCTCGATACAGATCAGCAGTCTGGGCATGTTTGAACGGCTCTCCAACTCGCATCAACCAAGGCTTGGAAGGAATTTGGGGCAACGCGTCGCTACGCCGCATGGCAACATTGGAACGGATGCAGCTTACTAGCAGTCTGCTGCCCCCCTCGCCGCCGAGTTATGATGGGAGCTTTCCGCAGCGGCGATGCATCATGCGAGGCAATTAGGCAAAGCAGAACCAGATGCTCAGCCATGTGGACATGGAAAGTCGGATGCCGGCCAGCCATCCCATCCGCAAGGTTGGGAAGGTCGTCGATCAAGCGCGTCCGAAAGCTCAGTTTCCAGAAGGCTGTTATACCTGTCATTTCAGGCTGGCGCTGGCAGCATAAATCACGGACACTGGGTGCTAGAGCCGAATAGCCGCATCAAAGGTTGCTGACTTACACATCGTCCTTGGAAACATAGTTCTGCGTATAGTCGTTATTACTGTCTGGAAGGATGGGTGGTATCTCCAAGGGATGAAATACCTTGCCGATCTCGTCGCCCGGATAGCTCAATCCCAAAGCGACAAACAAGCGGCTCAAGTGTTGATCCGGGACAATAGCTGAAGTTGGCTGGCTCGACGAGGTGCCTTTCAGGCGATCTAGCGCTCTCTCAAATATGCCTCGGTGATTGCTGGATGGATTTCGACCATCCGCAATGCCGGCCATGTCAATGGTCGTGGGAACACTGATTTCCAGTGGGCGGAGGCCGTCGTGGTGGTAGTTCTGATTCATCCACTTGCTCAGTTTTTCCAGCTGTTCTTTGTGTAAGCGGCTATTCGAACCACCGCCCACGAAAAAGTACGGGAGGTCATTGCCGCGGCGGAATTCGTCTGCCGTCCCATACTCACGCTTCGTCTTGATCACCACGTCTTGCAGGCACCGGCTGACTTGCCAGCGGAACTCGTTGTCGCTTTTGCCGGCATGCAGAAACCAATGATAGGCCTCGACACCCAAGGGGCGGACATCGGCGGCGGGGATCGAATAGACATCACTGCCTTCCTTCTGGCTCAGATAGAATGCGCACACGTCCATTGTCATGGCACCGACATCAACGATTAGATACAGGCCATTGGCCCGTTCGTTGGACTTGGAGAACGACGTTGTGGCAGCGGCGATCTCCGGGAACACCGCCACACCTTGCTTTAGGGATTCCTCGTTGGATGTCGATGCGCGAACGATATCCTCTCTTTCCAGCATCACAGTAACATCCGAAAACGCGATTTTATTCGGTAATTGGGACAATTGCATTCCCGCCAGCGCCATGCGTCGATAAGCATTGGCTAAATAGGTATCCTCACATGACTTTGCGGGCAGGCCGACCTGGACGATCCACCGGGGCGTCCTGCGATGGAACATGGACACCCGATTCGCCAGCAACCAGCCCTTTGCATGGCGAATAACATAGCCGAGATAGATCGCCACGGCTTGGATAGCCCGTGCCGAATGGAGCGGAGTCTGGGATGCGGATGATACCACCATCGCCGCCTGTTTCAGGTTGTGCAACGGGTGTGCGCTGCGACTGGGACAGGCCGACAGGCTTCCGCCGTGCTCCCAAAGCACCGTCTGCCAAAGCGCTGGGTGATTTTCGCTTCGGCAGTGCCGCGGAGCGGGGATTGGAATGCAGGGCTGGCCTGGTTCGAATGGCAGACGCACCACAACCTTGGTGGAGCTTGTTCCCATGTCCAGACCAAGGTAAACGAACAGATTGTTGCCTCTGCTTTGGCCGGCTTGATCCGCAGCACGGAGCGTAGCATCAAAGTCTGCTTGGTGTTCAGCGGAAATGGTTGTGGGAGGCTGCTCGCGGACAGTGGCGTCCTCCGGAATATCCCAAAATTGGAACGATCGGAATCCGTCACTCATGGTTGCACCTCGACGACCAAGCAGGCAACCTCGGACATGGAGGGCGTAAACCTGCGACGACGTTCAATTCGTGCAAGGCGCCCTTCCACATTTTCTGTCAGCTTGCGCATTTGCCCGCGCACGGCGTTAGCGAGAGATGAGAGCTGGCCAGCCCTCTGGTCATTGCCGATGCGACGAGCTAATTCCTCTTCCCGCGCGAGCTTAGCCAGACGCTCATCGATCCCACGCATCTTAAGATCACGATGCCGGACTAGCGCTTGTTTCTGAACGGTAACGCGGTCGATGATGTCCGCTTCGGTGCGTTGCAAATGGACTTCAAAGCGGCGATCTAGGGCGGGGAGGACGACTTCGCGCAGAGCCTCGGCAGCGGCCGACAGTCGCTTGTCATGCCTGAAGTTTGTCAGCTCTTGGCCGCGGGCAATAGCTGCCTGCATGATAATCTCCGCTTCTTCGGAGGATAGTTCAAGCCTGTCTTTTAGTGCCGTGCCGGCATAGGCGACGCGGCGGTCACCAAGGGCGGAATCGTCGCCGGCGCGGATTTCCCAAGAGTGCGCCGCGATCACATAAACGCCGGGCTGCAATTTGTCCGCTCCAGAGACGAACTGGTGTGCGACCTTGGCTGCAACGGGCTGGGATAGGTGTGCATCCTCGTCACGCTCGTCCAGCTCGACCGCAAAACGAAAAAGGGGATGCACCTGCGAGATAATCTCGATGCGTCCCTCGTGCCCCTTTGCCACGGATGCGGAGAATCTGTATCTCTGCATCTCGTCGCCGGCCGCCAAGCGAGTGGTCCCTTGCTGCTGGTGCTGTTCCAAGTAGGCGACCAACGCTTGTCGGGCTTCGGTGGTTATCGTTATGCGATAGACATCTTGGCCGGCGGTCTTGGCCTCTATTCTGCAGCCTTGATAGCTGCGGGTCAGCCGATCCTTCACGAAAGCAAGAATGTCGCCGCCATCTAGCCAGCGGTGCAGTTTGCGCGTTCGTTTTATTTGCTCGATCACATAGTCGCCGTGATGCAACAGTGCGCCCGCTTCGGCCTCAAGCTGTTCCTCTTCCCTTTTGCGGTTCTCGACCGCTAGGGCAGTCTGGTCGATAACCTTGGTGCGCTGCTCCTTTGTCAGCGTGGGATCAAAAAGCTTTCGCGTCATGTCGCGAACAGGTTCGCCCAACACAGCCTCGAACGCGCCGAGGGCAGCGTGGATGAGCTCAAGCCGTTCGTACAGGCGGTGGTAAATCTCGGCGTCAATTGTGTCTTCATAAACCATGTTGACAACAATAACCTTCTTACTCTTCTGGCCGAGTCGGTCCACGCGGCCGATGCGTTGTTCGACGCGCATGGGATTCCACGGCAGGTCGTAATTGATGACGGCCCAGCAGAATTGCAGATCGATCCCTTCGCTGCCAACCTCTGACGAGAGCAGCACTTGGGCTGGCCCGTTCTCGAAGCGATCAAGAATGTCCGAGCGGGATTCCCGCACGGACCCGTGGATGACCTCGCTGCGGATGCCGTCTGCATCAAGGCGTCGACGGAGGTAGGCCAAGGTTGGTTTGAACGCGGAAAAAATGATTGACTTGGTCGTCCGGTCATTTGCGGAGAGCTGCTTGAGCTCCTTAAGCAGCACAGCGTATTTGGCGTCTTTGGCTTCCAGCAAGGCCGTCATGTTAAGCCGTTCGGCTAGGACCGCGAGTTTTGAGACCAAGGGACGGCAATTGCTCGAAGGATCCCGATCGATATCCTCTTCCGGTGCATCCTCAGCGTCCTCTGATTCCGGGACAGGCATGTTTGCCGCGTTTATCCAGTATGCCGACGCTGCGGCCAAGCTGGAGGTCAGCATGCGCTGCGGCGTGGAGAGAAGGAACCTATCGTTCACGTTGACTTGGCGGGCATGTTCTACAACTGCCTCGCTCACGAGGTTGTAGAAGCGCCTTTCATCTTCGTGCATCTGAATTATCGGAGCTTTGGGTTCGCGGACGACTCTGAGCTCTTGAACTTCACGGCGTCGAGTGCGCGTCATGTAATTCGCCATCTGATTGACGGACTCTATTCGAGCAGCGAGCTCCACCCGGTCCGCTGGAGAAAGGTTGTTGGATTGGATGGCTTCGGCAACTAGTGCGAGGGCTTTACTGTTGGCTAGAATCGGGTGTTTCTTGGCAATCTCAATCTTGGCTGCAATTTTCTCACGGGGGGCGTCGTCGCGGATAAGCAGGTCCCGAGCGGCCATTAGGGGCTGGTTGGTTTGGATGAGGTCTTCGAGCGTGGATTCGAATTCAAAGGTTGCCGGATCAACCAGACGCAGCAGGGAGTGAAGATCGCGATTTCGGAGGTGTATCGGCGTTGCCGAAAGATAGATGCGATGCTCCGCGACCGTGCTTAGCAGCCTGCCCAGCGCAAACGTTTGTGTTTGCGGATTACGCATGTGGTGCGCCTCGTCCACCACGAGTAGATCGATCAGTGGAGCGTCGTTGGCGGCCTCGTCAAGGGCCTGCGCGAGCTTCGCCCTATCGTTATCAGGCCGCTGATTCGGGTCGGCGTCCCACCCTCGAGGCGGGCGAATGCCCTGCATGCTGGCGATTGCTGCGAAGCCCCGCCTCTGCTGGTACGGCTTGGTTAGAAACTCCGTCAACTCTTGGCCGTTCACGATCCGGGCTTCCACACCGAAACGTTGCATCAGTTCAAGGCGCCATTTCTCGCAGAGCGTCTTCGGGCAGACCACAAGAAGCCGGTTGCTGCTCAGCCGGGATCTGAGTTCCGTCCAAATCAGTCCCGCCTCTATGGTCTTGCCGAGACCGACTTCATCGGCGATGAGCATGGCGTCTGTAGGCGACCGGAGGAGCTTCAGCACAGGTTTGAACTGGTGTGCGTAGAAGTCGGTTTCGGTGGCCTCCATGCTGTAGAGCATGTCCCCCAAACGGCCTGCGGACCGTGCTCTTGTCAGGGTGCGTCGCAGCCAGCCAAGGTCCACGAACTGTCCTTTAGCGAAACGGTCCGCCATGGAACCTGGGTTCTTGGGGACGAACTCGAGCTCGTTGGCGGGAAGCCGGCGTATGCTGCCATCAGATAATTGGACGGGCACCATTAATGCACCGGCGACGACGGTCCTCTCACCGGGTTGAACCACGCCGGCGCATGTCGGGTCTGACTTCAGGCGAACAAATGTTCCTTCAGGATGGCCGTTCAAGGTGGTTGTGCGTTGGGCTGCCTAGATATGCATAGTATGGTTTTTGCGGCGTTGTCGGTCAAGAAATTGCCGCATCCCTGCTAGCAACAAATAGAACTGTCCGGTTTTAGAACAAATAAACTGCCCGCTTTCGCTGCGGTTGGTGCGGGCAAAGTCCGGAAGGTCGGTGATCCCGCACATTCAGCTTTCTTCAGCCAACCACAGCGGTTGCCTCAATCTCCACCAATGCCTCCGTCTCCATTAGCGCGGAGACTTCGACCACGGCCATGGCCGGGTAGTGGCGGCCGACTACGCGGCGGTAGGCGGCGCCGATGGCCTTTTGCTCCGCTAGGTAGGCGCTCCGGCTGGTGACGTACCAAGTCAGCCGAACCAAGTGCTGCGGCAGGGCGTCGGCTTCAGCTAGCACCTGCACGATGTTGCGCAGGGCTTGCTCCACTTGGCCGGCGAGGCCCTTGGCGAACCTGCCTTGGGCGTCCCAACCGACATGACCGGCGGTCACCACCAACCGGCCCGTGGCCGCCATGCCGTGGGCGTACCCCTTGGGCCGCGGCATTTGCGGCGGCGCCAATATCCTTGGGGCCGACGTTTGCAGCGGGTCCTTTCGCCGGCCCCGCCCCGCATCCGCAAGCGGCCCGGCCTGGCCAGGGCGATTCGGGTCCTCCGCGTTCATCGCACTCCTCAATTTCCGGCAAACAGGGGCTTTGCACGGTTGACAAAGGCCGAATAGGCCCGCTTGAAGTCCTCCGTCGCCATGCAGACCGCCTGGGCTTGGGCCTCCGCCTCCACCGCTTGCTCCAAGGTCATGCTGCGTTCCTGGTTCAGCATGGCCTTGGTCATGGCGTGGGCGAAGGTTGGCCCGGAGACGATTCGGGCGGCCAATTCATGCACCCTCGGCAGCAGCTCCCCCTGCGGGACGATTTCGTTGAAGTAGCCCCAACGCTCCCCTTCCGCGGCCGAAAAGCTGCGCCCGGTGTAGAGCAGTTCCGCCGCCCTGCCCTCCCCAACCAAGCGCGGCAGCAGGCAGCAGGCACCCATGTCGCAGCCGGCCAAGCCCACCCGGCAGAACAGAAAGGCGGTTTTGGCCTCCGGCGTGGCGTAGCGGAAGTCCGCAGCCATCGCCAGGATGGCGCCGGCGCCGGCGCACACTCCATCCACCGCGGCGATGATCGGCTGCGGGCAGTTGCGCAGGGCCTTGACCAGATCCCCGGTCATGCGCGTGAAGGCCAGCAGTTCCGGCATGGGCATCTTCACCAAGGGGCCGATGATCTCATGCACGTCCCCGCCGGAGCAGAAGTTGCCGCCGGCGCCGCTGATGACGACGGCGCGGACATCCTGGCAATGGCGCAAGCCTTGGAACAGATCCCGCAACTCCGCATAGGAATCGAAGGTGAGGGGGTTCTTGCGCTGCGGGCGGTTCAGGGTGATGCGCCCAACCCGGTCGGTGACGCTCCACTCGAAATGCTCCGCTTGGTAATCGGTGAAATTTCTAGCCTGCATGGGCGCCGCTCCGGTTTTCCTGACTGGGGAAATTGGCGAACAACCTACATTAAACAGCCTCGTCGCGCACTTGGCAGGCGTGCGCCTTCAGCCGCCCAAGCAGTTCGCTTAGGCCCGCCTGTTCCTGGGCGGTCAGCCCGGCGAACAGGTTGACGATCCATTCCTCATGGGCCTTCGCCATGCGTGCAAAACTGGTCTCGCCGGCGTCGGTAAGGCGCACTCGGGAGATGCGTCGGTCGTCCGGGTCGGGTTCGCGCACAATCAGGCCCTCCGCCTCCAAGGCGGCGACGATGCCGGTGACGTTGCCGCCGGTCACCATCAGGCGCTGGGAAAGCTCCCCCATCGACAGGCCCGCCGGGGAACGCTGCAACTGAGCCATGAGGTCGAAGCGCGGCAGGGTGATGGCGAACTCGCCCTTCAAGCGCTCCCGCACGATTCCTTCAATGAGGTTGGTGCAGGCGAGCAGCCGCAGCC
The DNA here is from genome assembly GCA_965200465.1 of Candidatus Azophilus sp. Taxonomy (GTDB): domain Bacteria; phylum Pseudomonadota; class Gammaproteobacteria; order Pseudomonadales; family Azotimanducaceae; genus Azophilus. The sequence continues at coordinate 3,169,422 of OZ241358.1, forward strand.
AAAGCCGCAGCGCCTGATGGTCTCCCTCCGTTAGGCGGGTTTCAGTGTCCGGCTGGATGGTTTTTTTATGCGAGGGGTTTTCCCTCACACTCCCTGCTGAAGGCTCATCATGCGAGGGATGCCTTCTCGCGCTCCCCGCTGAAGGCTTCTCATGCGAGGGGTGCCCCCTCGCGCTCCCCGCTGAAGGCTCATCATGCGAGGGGCGCCCCCTCGCGCTCCCCGCTGAAGGCTCCTTAGGCGAGGAATGCATCCTTGCGTTCCGCGGCTTAAGGGTCACATCAGCTCTCCCCCGGCGACGACGATGCTCTGGCCGGTGATGCTGGCGCTGCTTGGACCGCACAGCCAAGCCACGGCGTCGGCCACCTCCTTGGGGGCCACTAGGCGCCCTTGGGGGTTGACGGCGACCAGTTCGGCCAGCGCCTCCCGTTCGCTGCGCCCGGTCTTGGCTTGGATGTTGGCTACGGCGTCCTTAACGACCGCAGTGTCCGTGTAGCCGGGGCAAACCGCGTTGACGGTGACGCCCTTGGCGGCCAACTCCAAGGCCAAGGAGCGCGTCAGCCCGACTAGGCCGTGCTTGGCGGCGCAGTAGGCGGCCACATAGGCGTAGCCCTTAAGCCCGGCGGTGCTGGCGACGTTGACGATTCGCCCCCAACCCTGCTCCAGCATGTCCGGCAGGGCCGCCTGAATGCAGTGGAAGGCGCCGTCCAAGTTGACGCGCAGGGCCTCGCTCCAGAGCGCCGTGGTGGTGCGGTGGAACGCTTCGCTATGCGCCTGCCCGGCGCCGCACACCAAGATGTCGATGCCGCCGAAGCGGGTGCGGGCTTGGTCAAAGGCGGCGGCGACGGCGGCGCTGTCGGCTACGTCAGCAACAGCGCATTCCAGCTGTGCGCTTGGATGCTTGCGCAGGAGCTCCTTGGAGACCCGCGCAAGCGATGGGGCGGTGCGCCCCAGCAAGGTCAAGCCGGCGCCTAGTTGGACCAGTTCCGCAACGACGGCGGCGCCAATGCCGCCCCCAGCGCCGGTGACAAGCGCATGTTTGCCGCTCAACTCCGCCATTCCACCAACCTCGCCATGCAAGACCCAGAGTCCGGGAAGGGCGAAGGAGTGCCCAGCGCATTGCAAGAGCCCGGCAATGCAGCGAAGGTCCGTTGGCGATCACTTGACATGCAAAAGGCAGCCGCGCCCTTGGCAGAGCAAGCTGAGGGAATGAAGTAAGGCATCGGTTGAGGATTTGCGCCGTAAAATTGCTTTAAGATTAAAATATAATGCCCGCAATGCAAGCTGGCTGCAACCGGAATGGCCCATGCGCATCAGGGTTCTCTCAAAATCGTGGATGCCCCCTTAGATGGTGGGATGAAGAACAAAAATGCACTTGGAACGTTCATGAAAAGTGGGAGCATCCGTCTTCCAAAGGCGTGGGATGAGTGCTTGGGCGGGAAAAGTGTCAGCCCTCGGCGAACCTTGAAACGACCCTGCCCATGCGCATAGTCGTCATTGGCGGCGGCCCCGGCGGCCTGTACTTCAGCCTGCTGACGAAAAAGGCCCGCCCGGACTGGCGCGTTGAGGTCTTTGAACAGAACGGCGCCGAGGACACCTTCGGCTTCGGCGTGGTGTTCTCTGACGAAACCCTTGATGAGTTCCTCAGCCATGACCCGCCCTCCTACGGCAGCATCCGCAACCGCATGGCCTATTGGGACGACATCGTCGTCCGCTACAAGGGGCGGGAGGTTCGCTGCGCCGGCCACGGCTTCGCCGGCTGCTCCCGGGTGGCCCTGCTGCGCATGCTGCAGCAGCGTTGCGCCGCCTTGGGCGTGGCGATGCGCTTCAACAGCCGCATCGACGTCCAAGACTTGCAGACGCGGTTCAAGGACGCAGACCTGATCGTCGCCGCCGACGGCATCAACAGCGCCGTTCGAGAATGCTTCAAGGCGCAGTTCCGGCCGCAGACCGCACACTGCCGCAACAAGTTCTCCTGGATGGGCTCCACTCGGCCGCTGGACGCCTTTCACTACTTTTTCCGGGAGACGGAGCACGGCATCGTCATCGCCCACACTTATCAGTACGAACCCGGCCGCAGCACCTGGGTGATGGAGATGGGGGAAGCCTGCTGGCGCGGCCTGGGCCTGGACACCTGCACCGAAGCGGCAAGCGCAGAGCGCATTGAAGAGTTGTTTCGGGAGGAGCTTGAAGGGCACCCCCTGCTGATCAACCATTCCCTGTGGCGCAACTTTCCGCGGGTCTCCTGCGCCAACTGGCATTTCGGCAAGCTGGTGCTGCTGGGCGACGCCAAGGCGTCCGCCCACTACTCCGTGGGCTCCGGCACCAAGCTGGCGATGGAGTGCGCCATCGCCCTTTCCGAAGCAGTCGTTGCACACGGCGAATCCAGCCTTGATGACGCCTTCAACGCCTATGAGGAGGCCCGCCGCACCCAAGTGGAGATCACCCAGCACAACGCGGACGTCTCCTTGCGCTGGTTCGAGCATGTGGAGCGCTCCTGGGACATGCAGCCCATGCAGTTCGCCACCACGGTGCTGGCCCGGGCCAAAAGCATCACCTACGACAACCTGGCGCTGCGCGACCCCTCCTTCATTGCGCGGGCGAACGCCGAGTTCCTGCAAACCCACTTCGAGGAGACCGGCTACGACTGCCGCAAGCTCAAGCCCGCCCCCATGTTCACCCCCATCCGGCTGCGCGGCATGGAACTGGCCAACCGAGTCGTGGTCTCGCCCATGGCGCAGTATTCGGCGGTGGACGGAGTGCCGACGGACTGGCACTTCGTCCACTACGGCAGCCGCGCCCTGGGCGGCGCCGCGCTGATGTTCGTGGAGATGACCTGCCCTTCCCCGGAGGCGCGCATCACCACCGGCTGCACCGGGCTTTGGAACGACGAGCAGGAGCGGGCCTTGGGCCGCATCGTCGATTTCGTCCACGGCAACGGCGGCGCCCGCATCTGCCTGCAGCTAGGCCACGCCGGGCGCAAGGGCTCCACCCAGCTCGGCTGGCAGGAGATGGACCATCCCATGCCCGCCGGCAACTGGCCCTTGGTTTCGGCCTCCGACAACCCCTACATGGAGGGCGTCTCGCAGCGCCCGGCGGCCCTCACCCGCCCGCAGATGGACATCGTCCGCGATCAGTTCGCCGCCGCCAGCGAGCGGGCCGAGCGGGCCGGCTTCGACATGCTGGAGCTGCACTGCGCCCACGGCTATCTGCTCGCCTCCTTCCTGTCGCCGCTGACCAACCTGCGCAGCGACGCATACGGCGGCGGCATCGACAACCGGATGCGCTATCCGCTGGAGGTGTTCGCCGCCATGCGCGAGGTCTGGCCCAGCGGCAAGCCCATGTCCGTGCGCATCTCCGCCTGCGACTGGAAGGAGGGCGGCATCAGCGAGGCGGACACGGTGGCCATCGCCAAGGCGTTCGCCGAGGCCGGCTGCGACCTCATCGACGTATCCGCCGGGCAAACGGTGCCGGACCAAGCCCCGGTCTATGGCCGCATGTTCCAGACCCCCTTCGCCGAAGCCATCCGCAACGTCACCAACATCAAGACCCTGGCGGTGGGCAACATCACCAGCGCCGAACAGGTCAACACCATCATCGCCTGCCGCCGGGCGGACTTGGCGGCCTTAGCCCGCCCCCACCTGACCAACCCCTACTTCACCCACCAAGCCGCCGCTTGGTACGGCGCCCAGGTCGCGGACTGGCCCAAGCAGTACCTGCCGGGCCGCGACCAGCTTTACCGGGAGGCGGAAAAGGAGAGGGAGAAGCTGCGGGAACTGCAAATCAAAGCCAAGCCGAGCTCTCATGGCGTGGGGGGACGGGCGACCTAGCCAAGCCCGGTTGTTCCCACCGCCGCATTGACGCACAATAGCGCCCAGCGGCCACGATGCCGCCGTGCATTGTCAGCGCCCGTAGCTCAGCTGGATAGAGCGTTGGCCTCCGGAGCCAAAGGTCATAGGTTCGAATCCTATCGGGCGCGCCAACTCCACGATGCCGGCCCAACCAACGGAGAACCGCAGCTATGGTTGACTTTCATGATCCCCGCGCCCCCACCGGCGTTAAGTCGGAGCCTTACGGCCTCGCCATCGACCTCAAGCGCATGAATGACCCTTGCGTCGCCTTCCTCGCCAACGGCTTTCCAGATGCGGAACGCTTCCTAGGGAAGATCGCCAAGGCCATGCAGCGCATCCTGCCGCAGCTAAGCATCCGCGCCTTCAACAAGGGGGACGCCTCCTCCCCAGCGCCGGCGGCCATGCTCGAGGAAGTCCGCAACGGCTGCCACGCAGCCGTCACCGCCTACGGGCACTGAGGCAGTTGCACCACCGGCACCGTGCGTGACGGCATTGCAATCGCCCGGGCGGGCATTCCGGCGGTCGCCTTGGTGACCGAAAAGTTCTGGCCGCAAGGGGACTTCGTGGCGAATTCCCTAGGCATGGCGGACGTCCCTCGGCTGCGCCTGCCGCATCCCGTGGCCGGCACTGGCGAAGCGAACATGGAGCGGCTGGCGGAGGCGCTGGCGCCGGCCGTGATTGAGGTTCTGGCTGCAGCCCCGGCGCAGTAGGGCCGTGCCCCAGGTTCACGCCAAGCAGCGGCGCGACCTTGAGTTCGGTTGCGTCGCCCGGCGGCGTTCCCCTGCGGAAGCCACCGCATGAGCGCCATGCTGTCGGCGGCGGATGAAGCGGCGGCGCTGGAGCTGCTGCATCGCCTGCGCTGCACGGACGGCCTGCCGGCCGTCATTCCCACGGAAGAGCGGGTGGCGGCAATGGCCTTGGCTTCGGGCTTGGACCGAGAGCTGTCCCTCGGCGAAATGGGGCCGGCCAAGGGCATCGCCACGGTGGAGAAGGTGGCGGTGGCGGCGGTGATGGCCGGCTGTCTGCCGGAGCACATGCCGGTGGTCGTCGCCGCTGTGCGCGCAGTCCTGGATGCACGCTTCGACCTCACCGAAATGCAGGCCACCACCCACTGCACCGCGCCGCTCATCCTGGTCAACGGCCCGGCGCGGCGCGACCAAGGCCCCATCGCCTCCGGCTTCGGCGCCCTCGGCCCCGGCCACCGCGCCAACGCCAGCATCGGCCGCGCCCTGCGCTTGGCGATGATCAACATCGGCGGCGGGCGGCCCGGCGAGTCGGACATGGCGCTTTTGGGGCATCCCGGCAAGTTCACCTATTGCTTGGCGGAGGACGAGGAAGCCAGCCCCTTTCCACCCCTGCATGTTGACCTTGGCTTCGCCGCCAGCGACAGCGTGGTCACCGTCATCGGCGCCGAAGCGCCCCATTCGGTGCTGTTCAGCGGCGCCGGCGACGACCCCGAACGCCACCTGCGGCTGCTGGAGGTTCTGGCCGCCGGGCTTGCCAACATCGCCACCAACAACGCCGTGCTGAGCGGCGGCGCGGCGGTGGTGGCGCTGAACCCGGAACACGCCGAAGCGCTGGCCGCAGCCGGCTTGAACCGCCAAGACGTCGCCGGCCGCCTCCAGGAACTCTGCGCCCAGCCCTTGGCGGACCTGCGCCGTTACGCGCCGGCCTTCGCCCCAGGCCGCGCCGCGGACGGCGATCAAACGGCCCGGCCCTGCTTCGCCAGCGCCGAGGACATTCTTGTCATCGTCGCCGGCGGCAACGGCCTCTATTCCATGGTCATGCCTAGCTGGTGCGCCGGCCCGCACCGCAACCGGGCGGTGAGCGTCAAGGTGGAAACCGGCCAGTTCTGCGAGGTTCCCTCCCTAGCAAAACAGGGCGCCGAGCCAACCTAAGTGCGGGCAGAGCCGCCCACCGCCCACTGGGGGACGCCCCTGAACGGCGCCGCCAACGGACGGCCGTGCATTTGTTAACCTAGGCAACCCCGCAGCCTGGGAACCCAAGAGGCCAAGCCCATGAACAGCGCCTACGCAAACCTTCGTGAGAAGGCCCAAAGCATCAAGGCGGCGAAGCACGTCAGCCGGCGGCGGCAGCGCTGGCCCATCGACCTGAACGCCGACCCATGCAAGATTCCCTTGGATCAGCTCAACGTCGCCAACCCGGAACTGTTCAAGCACGACGCCTTTGCGCCCTACTTCGCCCGCCTGCGGGCGGAGGCCCCCGTGCATTACTGCAAGGACAGCCAATACGGCCCCTATTGGTCCATCACCCGCTACAGGGACATTGTGGAGGTGGAGAAGGCCCACGACATCTTCTCCTCCGCATACGAGCTGGGCGGCGTCCTCATTCAAGGCTCCACCCAATCCGTTTCGGAAACGCCGATGTTCATTCAAATGGACCCGCCGGAGCATGACGTGCAACGCAAGGCGGTGGCGCCCCGCTTCACCCAAAGGAGCCTCCGCGAACTGGAGGGCCTGATCCGCGAGCGGGCCGGGCGCATACTGGACGGACTGCCCCGCGGCGAAACCTTCGACTGGGTGCAGCTCGTCTCCGTCGAACTCACCGGCCAAATGCTGGCCAGCCTGTTCGGCCTGCCGCAGGAGGAGCGCCATCGGCTGATCCGCTGGTCCAACATCTTCAGCAATGCGGACAACCCCGAACTGGTGGCCTCCTCCGGGGACTACTACGAAGCCTTGGCGGCCTGCGGGGACTACTTTCAGGCGATCTGGGCGGACCGGGCGGGGCGGGCGCCCAACGGGGACTTGGTCTCCATGCTCGCCCACGGCGCGGAGACGCGCACCATGGGGCCGAAGGAGTTCCTAGGCAACGTGGTGCTGCTGCTGGTGGGCGGCAACGACACCACCCGCAACTCCATCAGCGGCGGCCTGCTGGCCCTGCACGACAACCCCGCCGAATACGCCAAGCTGCGACGCAACCCCGGCTTGGTCACAAGACTGGTGCCGGAGATCATTCGCTGGCAGACGCCGCTGACCCACATGCGCCGCTGCGCCGTTCAAGATGTGGTTTTCAGGGGCAAGACCATCCGCAAGGGCGACGCGGTGGTGCTCTGGTACATCTCCGGCAACCGGGACGGTTCCGCGATAGACCGGGCGGATGAGTTCATCATCGACCGTCCCCGGCCGCGGCAGCACCTGTCCTTCGGCTTCGGCATCCACCGCTGCCTGGGCAACCGCTTGGCGGAACTGCAACTGCGGGTGCTCTGGGAGGAGATTCTGCGCCGCCGCCTGAACATCGAGGTGGTCGGCCCGCCGGAGCGGGCCAATTCGGCGCTGTTCCGCGCCATTAACCGGCTGCCGGCGCAAGTCCACTAGCCGCTGCCCGCCGGCGCTTCGCAATCTTCATGCATGCATGAATTCCCGCGTATCGCTGGTTTTCGCGCCATTTTGGAAGGACGACGCCCATGAACTCAAAAATCTGCGATTTGCTCGGCATTGAGTTCCCATTGTTCGCCTTCAGCCACTGCCGGGACGTGGTGGCGGAGGTCAGCAAGGCCGGCGGCTTTGGCGTACTGGGCGGCGCCGGCCACACGCCGGAGAGCTTGGACATCGAGCTTAACTGGATCGACAGCCAAGTGAACGGGGCGCCCTACGGCGTCGATATCATCGTGCCCACCAGCATGGACGCCAAGGAAGGCGGCCTGACGCCGGAGGAGGTGGAGGCGCGCATACCGCCGGAGCACAAGGCTTATGTGGAGCGCATCCTAGCGGAGAACGGCTTGGACACTGGCGATCTTTGGGATCGTCGGGTCAGCCAGGACTTCGGCGACAACATGCGCGAAAAAGGCGCCGCCGAGGTGCTGGACGCAGCCTTCTCCCACCCGATCAAGCTCATCGTCAACGCGCTTGGAGTGCCGCCTCAGGCCATGATGCGGCGGGCGCGGGCGGCGGGCGTTCCGGTGGGTGCCCTGGTCGGCACCCGGGAGCACGCCATCAAGCATGCGGAGGCCGGCGTGGACGTGCTGGTGGTGGCCGGCACCGAGGCCGGCGGCCACTGCGGCGAAGTCTCCACCCTGGTGCTGGTGCCGGAAGTCGTGGAGGCCGTCAAACCCTATGGGGAGCTGCCGGTGCTGGCCGCCGGCGGCATCGTCACCGGGCGGCAGATGGCGGCCTGCATGGCCATGGGCGCCGCCGGCGCTTGGACCGGCTCCGTCTGGCTGACCACCGCGGAGGCGGAAACCACGCCCTCCGTGAAGGAGAAGATGCTGTCCGCCAACTCTCGGCAGACGGTGCGCTCCCGCAGCCGCACCGGCAAGTACACCCGGCAATTGCGCTCTCCCTGGACCGACGCTTGGCAAGCCGAAGAGGCCCCGGAGCCGTTGCCGATGCCGCTGCAAAGCCTAGTCAGCGAGCCGGCGCTGCGCAAGATCGACAAGCTCGCCGAAGGCGGCGACCCGGCCGCCAAGCGCCTGGCCACCTACTGGGTGGGGCAAGGGGTGGGGCTGATGAACGCCTCCCTGTCCGTGCGCACGGTGGTGTTCGACTTCATGCAGGACTTCGCCGAGGCGGCGGAAAGACTGGGCGGGCTGCTTGAAGACTGAGCGCGGACGGGCGCCCAATACCCCCCACACTCAAGTCTCAAGTGCATATTCGGGTTAGCGTTTGAGACACGCCGTAGCAAGCCTCATGAGGCGTTCTCCAGCCGAGCACCCTCATCGGCTTGGAGTTGATCTTGTCCAAGGCGGACTGAATCTCCCCGTCCGTCACGCCGGTCAGCGATGTCCCCTTCGGGAAGTGCCGCCGGAGCCGACCGTTCAGCCACTCGTTCGTGCCGCGCCGCTCCGCCGCTCCCATGCGCTTGTCTTGGAGCAGGCGCCCGTAAATCGCCTCGTGGCCGACCCTGACACCCTGCTCGGGCAGCAGGGGCGAGACGTCCGCCTCGGAACCCGTCGCCGGAAACTCCCCCATCCGACGGCCCGACAGTGTATGGGAAGGCCCCATTTGGGGCGCGGAGTTTTCTCTGCCAGCGCATCCGGACGGTTGATGTTTGAGAAGACGATGCAATCCGAGGGCGGATTTTTTTGTTGCCCCCAGCAAGCGCCTAGAGAATTTCTGCGCTCCAGAGTCTGCCCGCCTCGCTGTACTGGCCGGTGCGGATGCGGGCGATAGGGTAGTTCGGCAGCGAAACGGTTGCGATGCACTTGCCATCGAACCTGCGGCCATAGAGGTCGAATGGGAAGTTGCGGCTGTTGAAACCAGATTGTTTGCGCTCTTCTGGCAGGTCGCTCGCATGCAGTGGCCACACATGCAGGAACCAGGAATGGGCGATGTCCGCCGAGGCGCATGGATTCTTGATGTAGGTTAGCTGGCCATCCTTTGAATAGATGTCGAAAACGGAGCGGACAATTCGCTGGCCGCTTTCCCTAATGAGGTCCATGAATTCCGTCAGGGGCAGCGCCTCGACAGTCACTGGGCCTGCGGCATCCTTGCTCAGAAAGTACACCCGCGCACAGTACCCGAGACTATTCTTGCTCTCAGCCGACAAGTATCTAGTGAAGCCGTTCCGGCGGTCGTTCGGACCATAGGAAAACGCCAGCGCATGAGGCATTTGCCCCGATGCGCAGTCTCGCGCAAATACTTGGGCCATTTGGCCATCGACGATGACAGTCACTTTGTCGGATTGATAGTCGGCATGCGTCGCTAAGCGCTGCCAGAGCAAAGCGGCGGCATCGAACTGGACCGGCGGCGCATGCGGCGGAAAATTGGGCCAGAGATTGACCGTCCATCGCTCGGCGCCGAACGGAGCAGTAGAAGGGCTTGCATACATAATGCTGTCAAAAAAATGGCTGTACCACATGTTGGAGGTGGAGATGCTGCTGGACAGTCTGTTGGCGAAGTGGGTAATGCCGTACTTTTGAACCAATTGGGGATAGGACAGCCAATACCAATATACGCCAAGGGTTTCTCTGGTTGCATGAAAATAATCGTAGGAGTTGACCACGCCATCCAGGTTCACCACGGGAAAATGGGAGAAATAGCCGAGGATCCCCGCATCCCAAGACCCGACCACGCTGCCTTCGGGCAGCAAGCGATTCATTATCAAGGCGGCCGGATATTCCGGCTCGAACCAGTCCTCGCCCGAGGAATGCCAGCCGCGCATTTGCACACCCCGGAAAGGCTCGGCGAAATCCGCAACCACAATCAAATAAAGAACGCCAGCGATCACGATGCCCCGGCCCAGCCGCTTGACCGCCCAGGGACGCCCCCCCCCCCCCCCCAGAAAGCCGCGCAAAATGCCAAGAGCGGCGCAGCAGCCGACGGGAACAGCCAGCGCCATCATCAGATAGCCAGGCACGAAATAATGCACATAGGTGCTCCAATCTGGATGCATGGCGAGAACGGTTTGGACGAACTTTCCAAGATGCCCAGCCGCCACGCTGAATGCGCCGACGAGAAATGCCAGAAGCGGCCAATATTCGCGACGCCAAAAGCGTCGGGCCAGCCAAAGCAGCAGCAGAAAGCCAACGCAGATGCCCAACGCCACTGGAAGTTCGTTGTCGAAGGCGTGAATCTGCAATGATTCTTGCAGGTTGCGCTCCAGACTGTAGCCTCCTTCTTCCTGCCAGCGAAGCACCGACCAAGACCGTCGAACCAAGCCACTCACGGGCACCGGGCCGCCGAATGCCAGCCAGTTCCAGGCGAAACAGGCCAGCAGGCCCGCGATGGCGGCCAGCATCGGCTTGAGCCGAGTGATCCGCGATGCGTCGCCATCCTGGGAGCCGAGCAGATACAGCGCACCAGCGGCGGCAAAGGAAACGGCGGCAAGTTCCAGGCGAACCCAAGGCAAGCTGAAAAGGATGGCGGCCAGCAGTCCGAACCAGCGGGCCGGCTTTCTTGCCCAAAGCACCAAGGCCAGGAACAGCAGACCCAGCCAAAAAAGCGCGGCGGCAGCTTCCATTCCCTGAATCAAGCCCCGGTCTCCCGCCATGTAAAGCGGGGGCAGAACGCCAATCAGCAAAATCCAAGGCAAATGCGCCAGCCGCGCCGCCAAAGCGATGAGCGCCACGCCGCCCGCCACCAGCAAGATCTCGAACGCCTTGATGGCGAACAGCGCCTGCACCGAGTCGAACACCCAATAGAAAGGCGTGATGAGCAACAGCCAAATGGGATGATAGCCATTGGTGCGAGTGATTCCGCCATCAAAGGTGGAGAACTTGCCTTCGGCCAAGTGTTGGGCAATTTTGAAGTAGTAGAAGGAATCGTCCGAATTGACCTCGTAGATCAAGTCAAGCAGATCGAAATTGATCAGCAGATGCCAAGCGAAGCTGGCGCCATAGGCCAGAATCGCAACGAAAAACAGGGCGAACGCCGCGTTGCGGACGGAAGACAACAAGGCCATCACCCTGTCCCGGACAACCAAGTTTCCAACGCAGACGGCAACGGGGCCATCAAAAGTCGGCCAAAGCAGAGCGAATCGGCAGGCGCATTCCTATCCAGACGCTAGTAGAGAAGATCGCGGAAAATCGACCGAAATAATAGCAAATTTCCCCGCATGCGTTTGAGATGCCCGCTGCATCGCTTGCGCCTACAGCGCCAGCCGCCGGGAAAGGGCGGAGGCGAATCGGGGCGGCTCGCCGGCCGCCTCGGCCCGGATGGTCTCGAAGCGCTCGCGCTGGGGATAGCCTTCCCGGACCAGTTGCGGCGAGGCGCTGGCGTCCTTGGCAAGATAGATGCGCCCGCCGTAACGCAGGACGATGGCGTCCAACTCCCGAAGCAGCGTCGGCGTTGCGCCGTTCATGGGCAGGTCCAGCGCCAAGGTGCAGCCATTTTCCATGGGAAAGGACAGCAGCCCGTCGCCGCCGGGGCCGAACAGCTTGAGCGTGGCGAGAAAGGGACCTGGCCGCCATGCGGCAGCCCGGGCCAGCAAGGCGGCGATGCCGGCCGGGGCCTCGCTTTTGGGCAAGGTGCATTGATGCTGGACGAACCCCTTGGGTCCGTAAAGCCGGTTCCAGGCTTCAATGCGGTCCAGGGGAAAGAAGAAAGGCTGGAGCGCAACGGGCTGCGCATCGCCCGCCGCCCACCAATAACGGAAGGCATTGAACAAGCGCACCGGCGTCCGGGCAAGCAGCGCAAAGGGCGCATTCATCGGCACCTTCAGCGAACCCGGCGCTGGAGGATGCAGCGGCTTCTCCGCCCAGGCCTTCGGCAGTTCGCCGGCGGTCAGGAACCGGCCCCTATGCATCAGGGAGCGGCCCAGCGCAGCACCTTGGGCCAGACCGTCCACCCAAGCCACGCTGTAGGGCCAATCCCGGGAGGCCTCGAATAGCGCCAAGGTTTCCTCCAAGTTCGGCGCCGCCCGAGTTTCCGCCATAAGGAAGGCCGTCTCGATGGGTTGCAAGCGGAAGCTGGCGGACAGGATCACCCCGGTCAGCCCCATGCCGCCCAAGGTGGCGCGGAACAGATCGCCATGCTGCATGCGGCTGCACATGCGCACCTCCCCATCCGCCGTGGCCAGCGTCAAGGATTCCACATGGGTGCCGAAAGAACCGTCCCTGTGGTGGTTCTTGCCATGCACGTCCGCCGCGATCATGCCGCCCAAGGTGACGAATTGCGTACCGGGCACCACCGGCGGAAACCAGCCCCGGGGCACGAAAGTGCTCAAGATGTCGGCAAGCAGTACACCCGCTTCGCAGGTCAGCAGCCCGGTCCGTTCATCGAACGCCTCCATGCGGTTCATGGCCCGCATGGAGAGGGTCAGCCCCGGATTGAGGGCGGCGTCCCCGTAGGAGCGCCCGTTGCCCCGGGGGATCAAGGATTCGCCGCATTGCAGCAGTTCGGGCAGATGCTCGAACCGCCGCAGGGTCTCCACGCGGCAATCGAGCATCGGATGCCGCCCCCACCCGGCAAGCTTCATGGCGCCCTCGCCCCCTCAAAGCGCAGCGACGAAGACCGCCAGGATTCCCAAGCCGGCCAGCCAGCTAGCGCGGTCCCGCAGGGCGAACAACACTGGATCGTCGCCGATTTCCCCGCGATTGGCCAGCAGCGTCATGCGCCCCAGAAGATAGATCACCAAGGGGAAGATCAGCCAAAGCCGTTGCGGCTGCGCATACAGATAATGCACCGCCGGAGCTTGTTGAACGTACAGCAGGAACACCAGCGCCGAAGCCATTGCGCTGGCCGCGCCGATCGCCGCCAGCGCCGCCAAGTCTTCGACCAGATACGCCCTGCCGCCGGATTCGGACTGGCCGGCGCCGGACAGCTTGCGCAACTCGTTCTGACGCTTGGCGACGGCGAGCGCGAGAAAGGCGAACAGGAAAAAGGAAAGAAACCAGGGCGACAGCGGCACCTCAGCCACCACGCCGCCAGTCAGCACCCGCGATGCGTAGAGGGCGGCGAGCCCAATCACATCAACGAACAGCTTGCGCTTAAGCAACAGCGAGTAAGCCAAGGAGGCGACCAAGTAGAGCAGTGTACACAGGCCCGTCCCGACGGACAGCCAGAACGCCAGAGCAAGGCCACCGACCATCAAGGCGGCACCCAGGCAGATGGCGCGCCGCGGGGGCATTCCGCCCGCCGCCAAGGGCCGGTGCCGCTTGGTTGGATGCCGACGGTCGTGGGGAAGATCCAGCAGATCGTTGCACAGATAGCCGCCCGAGGCGCAGGCCGACAGGGCGGCAAAGGCCCCGGCCGCCGCCAGATAGGGGAATGCCCCGGCTTCGTGGGCTGCGATCAGAGGCATGAACACCAGCAAGTTCTTCACCCACTGGTGCGGGCGCAAGGCGCGCAGATGGTCCAGTGGCCCGCCCCTGGCTACGGGCAGGAACCGAGCTTGGCTGTCCAGGGCCAGCACCTTGCGCTTAAGGACGCTGGACAGGCCAACCCCCATGGCCCGCCGCGACCGCTTCCAGACCTTAAGATCCCGCCGCTCATTGCCGATGTAATCGAATCCGCCTTGGCCGAAACGTTCCACCAGGACCGCCGCCTTGGCCGACCCGGCCAGATTGACTCGGCCATCGGAGGCGATGCAGCCGGCGGCGCCAACCCTCTCGACCAAAGGCGCCGCGGCCAGCTCGTCCGCCGCCGTTGCCAGCCAGACCTCCCGTCCGCCAGCCTTGGCGGCGTCGATCTCCTCAAGCACCGCAGGATTGAGGGACAGCGTCTCCGGCGGCAGGGGCGCCGCTTGGGCAATTCGGCGCTTCAAAGCAGCGCCCCCCCTCGCGGACGCGAGCAGCCAGCAGGGCAGGAGGAACAGATGGCGAGGCGCCCGGGCGATCAGCTGGGCGGCACCTTCAACAAGCAGATCGCCGTTCACCAGCGAGCCGTCCAGATCGACGACCAAGGGCGGCGCGTCGGCCCCTCCCTTGGGGTTGCCTGCCTTCATCGGAACTTGCTGCACACCTGCTGTTGGGCAAATTGTTGATGCTACAGCAAAGGAAACGGATCCACCACACAATGTACGGGATCACCACCTTTCGGACATTTTGAGGGAGCGCCCCGGTCGCCCGGAGCGCGTGTTCAGGTGGACCTTGGCGACCATCCCGAAGCAAGCGGCGCTTCGAGCTGCCGGCCCCGATTCGTGTAAATGCCTTCTCCAACTCGTCGGCCCAAAGAACGCAAGGGCTAACCGTCTCGGCCAGTGTCAGCGATCGGCGCATGTCCGCCTCGCCATCGCCGACGATCCCGCCACACTTCTCTATCTTCAAAGGTGACGAGATGGAGGATGGGAGGTGCTCTCCCAATCCAACAGCCTCTCGACAGCCGCATCCGTTACCGTTCCTCCCTCTAGGAACACATTGGGAATGCCGCCTCCGTAGAAGCGAACGTTCTCCTTCCCAAACAGATCTCGAGCGGTTTCGAGAGTTGTTCGAGGCGGCTCGCTAGGCGCCATGTTCGGCAGTTTGGGCACCCACTCCGAAGCAGCCGACCAATGGGAACCATGATCCTCCCCGACAACCACGCTGCACTTTACGGGCCTGTCTGCCTTGCGTTGCCGCCTAGCGGCAATAAAGGCGCGATAATCCACGTCGTCCGGCGGCAGGGAATAGCCCATGAGGATGATGTGGTCCGCATTTTGAACCGCCACGCGCAAATCGCGTTTGATTTCCTCAAGAAATGGCGGCGGCGGACTCTTGAAGTTGCTCTGCATGGTGATCTGGGTGTGGTGAGCGTAAGTAAGCGTTCCGCAATGTACGCAGGCGCGCGCATCCACCTCGCCGCGGCTCCATGCGTCGCTCTCCTCCTTAGAGCGTGCTTCAAACGAGTCACACTGCACAAATGATTTGAGTGGCGGTGGGGGGATGAGGGTGGGCGAGCTTCGACGCCAAGAATTGCCCATGTAGGACGAGAGCTTTCCGCAATCGGGGCACTCCCGCCACCAAAGGCAGCCGTGGGGAAGGAGGAACTTGCTGATTCGGATGCGGTCGCCGGCGCCGTGATCTGCGTCGTTCAACCGTTGAGCAGCGGATTCATTCATCGGGTGCCACGGCGTGTTCTTGTTCCTATCCTTGAGTTTGACACGTGATCCGGCAACGAAGTGCCCAAGATCATGGAATATCTGAAGCTTGCGAGCGGGACATCCAACGCATGGCGGGCTCCTGTTTAGATCACGATTGGCCACGAACTGGCACCAAAGGGCTACTGGATCGTAGTTCATGCTGACGAAGGCAACATCGCCTTGGTAGAACTCGCGATTGTCGAAGCATTCGCGACCAGCGAGCTCCAAGCCTCTCTGTTGCATGCGCCGTCCCAGCACCTTTGCAAAGTCGTAGTGCCAATCCAGATCCCGCCGATGCCTCGTTGTCCCGTAGTACCAGTCGATGTAGAAAAAAGTGAGCAACAGCATTTTTAGCGCATTGCGGGCGCCCAATACCCTTTGCGGAGTTAGAAACTCGCTCACCTTAGCCGCGCCCGCCTGAACACGGAAACCGTGGCCGCTTTGGCCATGCATGTCTAGAACGTTGAACAGATCGACGATGTTGAACGCATTGCCGTTTTCCACTCCGGGACAGACGTCGATGACGGCTTTCAGAGCCGGCCAATCATATAGCGTGCGCAAATGGAAAATACGATGCCGCAGTACGTCGTCAGGTTGTCCGCCGTTGCTCCGCCAGTTGCGTCGCATGGCTTCGATCTGATCTTGAGTGGGGGTGCGCGAAAGCGGATCGTCGCCGTCGTGCTCGTCGCCTAGGATAATCAGCAGATCGCGAAGCGCCGACTGCCAAGGCTCGCTGGCCTTGTCGCCCAACGCCTCCGCAATGCGCTGACACAGAGACTTCTCGGTCCGTCTCGCAAGCTGGTGCAGGGCCTTTGTTTGGAGATCGGTTGTCTTCAGCCCTAGGGAGGCTGTCGCGCCAGCCCCCCAGAAGAAGACGGTTTGGTGTGGTTGGGTCACTTGGGAGGTGGGAAGACGCCTATGAGCGATAGAACGCCCTCGTTCTTTTCAACTATCACCATTACTTTCGATTGACTCATTGCAGCGGATTGCGCCGCCGACAAAACAGCCAACTTACTCCCGCTAAATCTTTTTACCCGTCCCTTGAATATCTTATCTTTCAACTTAACTCCCTCTCCCGATTTGGGCAGCTTTCTCGAAATAGGATTACCATCCCTATTGAGAAAATTTGCATGCTTCTTCCCATAGTGTTCGACACAATATTTAGTATCCGGCACGAAAAACCACTTAACTCCCGTTCCTTGGCCTTTGTCTTCATAGCGGATGGTTCCTACCGACTTGTACTTTGCCATGACATAGTCTCCATGAGTAAAAAAACTGAATGATCGACCGCAACTAGGCGAACCAATGCAGCGGATTCAGGCCCCGCGCCACGCTCTTGACGGCCTCTACCGCTCCTTCGGCGACATCCTTCACCACTTGGGCCGCCGTGTCAACTATTGCCTTCCTTTCCCCTTTCCCCCCTTCCCACACGGCTTCACCGATCTTGCTGCCCGCGATGCCCCCAAGCCCGCCGCCGGCCACGGCACCAACCGGGCCGCCGCCGAGCACTGCTCCCGCTGCCGCACCTTTGCCGGTATCAACGAGGCCGTCGACTGCTCGTGCTTGCGCCGTTCCCAAGACTCGACGAAGCCCTGCATCGGCCCTGTCGTGCTGCGCGCATTCTCCTCGCCGCCGAAGATTTCCTCCGCAGTTGCTCGGCCAGCGCCTCGCCGTCCGGCCAATTCGGGTGACGACAGGCGCGAACGTAACTCATGGGCGCGGTTTCGTCAAAATGCTGTGCGCCGGCGTCCCCCAGCATCTTTTGTGGTTGCGCCCGGCTTGGGCCGTGGTACATTGCGCCGCTGCCACACCAACGAAGGGGAGCAAGAGATGACGGAGCTGGTCACGGTCGAGATTGACGGCGGCGTTGCGGACGTGCGCCTCAATCGGCCGGAGAAGTACAACGCGCTCAGCACGGAGATGTTCAAGGCCATCATCAACACTGGGGAGCGCTTGGCCGAGGCGCGGGAAGTCCGCGCCGTGGTGCTGTCCGGCAACGGCAGGGGCTTTTGCGCCGGCCTGGACATGGAGCGCATGAAGGACTTGGGCAGTCCGCAGCGGGAGACGGAAAGCGTTTTGATGCGGTCCGATGACCGCCCGGAGAATTTTGCGCAACGCCCGGCCTATGTGTGGAAGACCCTGCCGGTGCCCACCATCGCCGCCATTCACGGCGTCGCCTACGGCGGCGGCTGCCAGATCGCCTTGGGCGCGGACATCCGCTTCGCCGCGCCGGACGCCAAGATGTCCGTCATGGAGATCAAGTGGGGCCTCATCCCAGACATGAGCATTTCCCAAACCCTGCGGGACCTCCTGCCTTTGGACCTGGCCAAGGAGCTGACCTTCACCGGCCGCATCCTCAGCGGCGAAGAAGCCAAAGCCTTTGGGTTGGTGACCCATGTGGCGGAGGACCCTTTAGCGGCGGCGCTGGCGCTGGCCAGGGAAATCGCCGGCAAGTCCCCCAACGCGGTGCGGGCCGGCAAGAAGCTGCTGGAGGGCAGTTGGCGGGCCGACGCCGCCACTGGGCTGCGCATGGAGTCCTCCCTGCAGGCCAAGCTGATCGGTTCGCCCAACCAAGTCGAGGCGATCAAGGCCAACTTTGAGCGTCGCGAACCCAAGTTCGAGGACTAAAAACCCCAAGGGGCGCGGACTGCCCATGAGTTGGGAGAGCGAAGTTCGGGAACTGGCGCAGCGGCGCCATCTAGCCAGGCAGCAAGGCGGCAAGGAGGGCGTTGCCCGCCAGCACGCCAAGGGCCGCCTGACCGTGCGGGAGCGCATTGCGGCCCTGCTGGACCCGGAGTCCTTCCACGAGCACGGGCAAGCGACGGCGACGCCCGAATACGACGCCGAGGGCAACCTCGTCGGCTACGCGCCGGCCAACTATGTGCTGGGCTTCGGCAAGATCGAGGGCCGCCAAGTGGTGGTGGGCGGCGAGGACTTCACCCTGAAGGGCGGTTCGCCCAACGCCGCCGGGCTGCGCAAGAGCATCTACGCGGAAAAGCTCGCCTGTCAGTACCGCACGCCCTTGGTGCGCCTGCTTGAAGGCGGCGGCGGCAGCGTCCGGGGTTCCAGGCGCAAGGGCGGCACGGTGGGGGAGCCGGTCTTCAGCGAGCCGCGGTTCCGCATCATCGCCGACGCTCTTGGCGAGGTGCCCATCGCCTCCGGCGCCTTTGGCCCGGTGGCCGGCTTTCCGGCGGGGCGGCTGGCGGCGTCCCACTTCGCCGTCATGACCAAGCGCACCGCGCAGGTGCTGATCGGCGGTCCCGCACTGGTCAAGCGCGCCTTGGGCGTGGATTTGACCAAGGAGGAGCTTGGCGGCGCCGAGGTGCATGCCGAAAGCGGCGTGGTCGATATGATCGCGGAGGACGAACAGGACGCCTGCCGCCAGATTCGGCGCTATCTGAGCTATCTGCCCGCTTCTGTTTGGGAGCGCGCGCCAAGGGCGCCGTGCAGCGACGATCCGCAGCGGATGGCCCCGGAACTGCTTGAGGCCGTGCCTAGGGAAACCAACGCCGCCTTCGACATGCGGGCCATTCTTGGGCTGGTTCTGGACAAGGACAGCCTGTTCGAGGTTGGCGCGGCCTTCGGCCCCAGCCAAATTTGCGCCTTCGCGCGCCTCAACGGCCAGCCCGTAGGAGTGCTGGCCAACGACAACCGCCAATACGCCGGCGCCATGACCGCCGAAGCCGCGCAAAAGTACCGGCGCTTCGTGGAGACCTGCGACACCTTCCACGTTCCGGTGGTGAACTTCGTCGATCAGCCGGGCTTCATGATCGGCCCGGAGGCGGAGCGGGCCGGCACCATACGTTACGGCATGGCCGCAGTTGCCGCCGCCGCCCAAGCAACGGTGCCCTGGGCGGTGGTGCAGGTACACAAGGGCTTTGGCGTGGCCAGCGCCGCCCACTACGCGCCCAACGCCTATGTGCTGGCTTGGCCCTCGGTGGAGTCCGGCGCCCTGCCCCTTGAAGGCGGCGTGGCGGTGGCCTTTCATCGGGAAATCGCCGCCGCCAAGGACCCGGAGGCGAAGCGGCGGCAGATTGAGGCGCAGTTGCGCGAGGCCCGCTCCCCGTTCCCGCGGGCGGAATCCTTCGCCGTGCATGAGTTGATCGACCCGCGGGAGACCCGCCCGTTTCTGTGCCGTTGGGTGGATTGGATTCAGCCGGAGCTGGATCGCCTCACCGGCCCGGTGCGTTTCTCCATGCGGCCATGAATGGGCTTGCCGGACCGCTGCGCCATTCATGCCGTCACCATTAACGAACCGCCCGAATGATCTCCGCCGAAACTTCCGCCAATGAGGATGCCCCATGACGCAAACACCAGATGCCCCTGATGCGGACGACGACTCGGACGGGAAGAAGGACCTAAGGCTCTTCTTATGGGTGCTCGTCATCGGGCTGCCGTTGCTGTTTTGGATTTCGTTGCGGCAGGCGGAGCAGAATCCCGCCCTTTCCGCCTTCGGCGTTCAGCAGTGGACCGCTCGCTGCAGCGACGGCGAACGCACCTATGCGCTGAAGTCCGACAACCCGATCGACGGCGCCACCAAAACCCGCAGCTACATGGACCGCAACCTGCACTTCCTAGACGCCGACGGGGACGTCATCCACAGCTCCTACGCCTTTGTTCCCGAGGCGCTGAGCCAGGAAGGAGTGTGGCGGTGGGATTTGTCCAAGGATGAACGCAAGTGGCTGGCGAACTTGCGCAACGACCACGAAGGCGCCGGCGTGGCCGGCGCCCAGCGCATCGAGATCACCGCGGACTTCAGCAGCGGCCGCATAGTCTTTGCAGCAGAAGACCGGCCCCTAACTTGCGAACGAACCAGCTAATGCGCCGGCGAGTTTGGATTCGGAGGATGTGAGGATGAACTTTGATGAGATAAGCCTTGAGGAGCGGGTGGCGCGGGGTGGCCCGAGCCGTGGCTTCGGCAGGGTCTCGAGTCGAACGGAAGTTGCTGCGCCGACAGGTGGCGCTGCGGTTCGGTGCCCAAACCGCGGAGCGCACTGCGGAGCGGCGGGTGCGCATCACGGACCCAGAACGCCTTGAGGAAATCGGCGAATGGAGCCTGTACTGCGAAACGAGGCTTGAATTTCTCGCCCGCTTGGGTGCTTAATGCGCACATGAGCAAACCGACCACGCAACTTCCCATCGACTACAAGGGCCAGCGCTATTCCGGCGTTTACTCCATCTCCGGTGAGCTGATGATCGCCCGCGTTCCGGGCGTCAGCTCCAAGAGCGGCGCAGTGGGAGCGGACGAGACGGCATCGGCGCGCAGGCTGCTCACCGCCATTTTGGAGGAGGCGGACAGCGCCGGTCTGCTGCGGCGGAGGCACTAGAACCCGCCAACGCCATTCAGCTTAACCGCCGCTGGAGCGGCGTAGTGGGCGCTTGGTGCGGCAGGCCATTCCCGGCCCATTGGAGGCGTCTGCGATGGCGGGCGTCAGGCTGGCCCCGTCTGTTCAAGGTCCAAGCCGTGCCGGGCGGCGAACTCCAAGGCGGCCGAGCGCGGGGCTTGGTTGTTCTGCGCCAAGGTTGACAGGGCCGCGAAGGCGATCCACTCCCCGGACACTTCAAAGTAGTCCCGCAGGCGCTGCCGGGATTCGGACAGGCCGAAGCCGTCGGTGCCGAGCACGGCGTAGGGGCCGGGCACCCAAGGCGAGATCATGCTGGGCAGGGCCTTCATGTAGTCGGAGGCCGCCACGAAGACCCCGCTCTCCCCGGCCAGCAGGGTTTGCACATAGGGCGCCTCGTCGCAATCCCCCAAACGCAGCAGCCGACGGCGCTCCACTTGGCGGGCTTGGCGGGCGAGCTCGTTGTAGCTGGTCACGCTCCAGACGTTGCTGCGCAAGTCCATTTCCGCCAGCAAGTCCCGCGCCCGCAGCACCTCCGCCATCACCGCGCCGCTGCCAAGCAGGTTGACCTTGGCACCCGCTTGCTGCTCGAAGCAGTACATGCCCCGCAGCACCCCCTCCTCAACGCCCTCCGGCAGCGGCGGCATGGCGTAGGCTTGGTTGGTGAGGGTGAGGTAGTAGAAGACGTCCTCCTGCTCCTGGTACATGGCGCGGATGCCGTCGCGCACAATCAGCGCAATCTCGTAGGCGAAGGCCGGGTCAAAGCTTTTCAGGTTGGGAACCGTGCTGGCCACCAATTGCGAGTGGCCGTCCTGGTGCTGCACCCCTTCGCCGTTCAGGGTGGTGCGCCCGGAGGTGCCGCCGAGCAGGAAGCCCTTGCACATCATGTCCCCGCAGGCCCAGATCATGTCCCCCACCCGCTGAAAGCCGAAGATGGAGTAGAAAATGTAGAAGGGAATCATCGGCAGGCCGTAGTTGGCGTAGGCCGTGCCGGCCGCCAGGAAGGAGGCCATGGCGCCGGTCTCGCAGATGCCCTCCTGCAGGATTTGGCCGTCCTTGGACTCCTTGTAGGGGGCGATGCTGCCGGCGTCCACCGGCTGGTAGCGCTGGCCCTCCGGGGAGTAGATGCCGGCCTGGGGAAACAGGCCGTCCATGCCGAAGGTGCGGGCCTCGTCCGGGACGATGGGCACTATGTAGCGGCCCAAGCGCTTGTCCCGCAGCAGACGGGAAAGCATCCGCACCACCACCATGGTGGTTGAAGCGTCCCGCGCCGACCCTTTAAGCATGTCCGCGAAGAGCTCCAAGCGGGGCGCCTCCAGCCGGATGCACTGAACCCGCCGATTGGGGATGCAGCCGCCAAGGGCCTCGCGCCGCGCCCTAAGGTAGCGAATTTCCGGGGCGTCCTCCGGCGGGCGGTAGAAGTCCGCGGCCTGCACCGCTTCGTCCGACAGCGGGATGTCCAAGCGCTTGGCGAGTTCGCGCCGCTCCTCCGGGCTTAGGTGCTTTTTCTGATGCACCGTGTTGCTGCCCTCCGCGCCCGGCCCCAAGCCGTCCCCCTTGACCGTCTTCAGCAGCACCGCGCAGGGCTTGCCGCGCACCTCCGCCGCCTGCTTGAAGGCGGCGTAGATCTTTTGGTGGTCCTGGCCGCCGCGCTTGATGGAGCGCACCTCCTCGTCGGTGAGGGTCTTCATCAGCTCGCTCAGTTCCGGGGTGTGCTCCACCCAATGCTCGCGCACCACGTCGCCCGGCGAGACGGTGTACATCTGATAGTCCCCGTCCACCGCCTGCTCCATCCGCTCCTGCAGAACGCCATTGACATCCCGCGCCAGAATCGGGTCCCAGCCGCTGCCCCAAATCACCTTGATGACGTGCCAGTCCGCGCCGCGGAAGGAGCGCTCCAGTTCCTGAATGATCTTGCCGTTGCCGCGCACCGGGCCGTCGAGGCGCTGCAGGTTGCAGTTGACCACCAGCACCAGGTTGTCCAGCTCCTCCCGGCTGGCGATGTTGATGGTGCCCAGAACCTCCGGCTCGTCCGCCTCGCCATCGCCGACGAAGGCCCAGATCTTGCCGTCGCCGGGCTTCTTCAGCCCGCGGCTTTCCAGATACTTGGCGAACCGCGCTTGGTAGATGGCGCAGGGCGTGGAAAGGCCCATGCTGGCGGTGGGCATCATCCAGAACCAAGGCAGGCGGCGCGGATGCGGATAGGAGGGCAGGCCGCCGCCTTCGCCAAGCTCGCGGCGGAAGTTGCGCAGTTGCGCCCCCGTCAGGCGGCCCTCCAAGAAGGCGCGGGCATAGACGCCGGGGGAGGTGTGCGCCTGGAAATGCACCTGGTCCCCCTCGCCGGGGGCGGCGCCGGCGCGGAACAGATGGTTCAGGCCCACTTCCATCATGGTGGATGCGGACAGGTAGGTGGCGATGTGGCCGCCCACGCCGGAGCCGCTGTCGAACGCCTGCAGCACCATGGCCACGGCGTTCCAGCGGATGATGTTGGCCAGCCGTGTCTCCAGTTCGACGTCGCCGGGATACTGCGGCTGGTCCTTGAGGTCGATGGTGTTCTTGTAAGGCGTGTTGAGGGCGGCCTCCGTCATCACCACCCCTTGGCGGCTTAGGTGTTGCTGCAGGTTCGCCAGCAGCGCCTTGGCCTCCTCCCCGCCGCGCATCTCCAGCACGTCGTCGAGTGCGTCCAGCCACTCCTTTTGCTCAAAGCGCCAGCTTTCGTCCAACTCCGGTTCCTTTGGCGGCGCGGCGGACATGGCCTGGAACTTCCTTCAATGCGGGCTGAGCGTGACGGCGATGGGGCGATGGTCCGACAAACGGCAGTCGAGCACGGCGTAGTCGTCCACCCGAATGCCCGGCGTGACCAGCACATGGTCCAGCGCCAACGCCGGCCGCCAAGCCGGCCAAGTGGGCTGCGACGGCGCCGCCGGGCGCAATGGCGACTCGGCCAGCGGCGACCTGCGCAGCAGTCTGGACAGATGGCTGTTCATGTCGCCCATGACAACGGCGTGGGCCTCGTCGCGGATCAACTCCCGCACATAGCCCAACTGCAATTGGCGGGAGCGTCCGCCCAGGGACAGGTGCAGAACCACCACCAGAATCTCCTGGCCCCGGCAGCGCACCCGCACGACGATGGCGCCGCGCCCGGGAATGGCGCCGGGCAGCTTGTGGTCCTCCAGCCCCCAAGGGGGCACCCGCGCCAACAGGCCGTTGCCGTGCTGCGCCAGAGGGCCGAGGTCGCGGTTCAACTGGGCGTACCAGTAGGGGAAGCCGGCTCTGCTGGCCAAGTACTCCACTTGGTTGACGAAGCCGCTGCGCAGGCTGCCGCCATCGACCTCCTGCAAAGCCACCAGGTCGTAGCCGGCCACCACCTTGGCGATGCGTTCGAGGTTGCCCGCTTGGCGGCTGTGGGGCAGCAGGTGCTTCCAGCCCTTGGTGACGTACTGCCGATAGCGGCTGGTTCTAATGCCGAATTGAATGTTGAAGCTGAGCAAGCGGAGCGAAGCCGCCCCCGTTGCCTGTGGGCCGATGGACGGCGGCTTGGGCGAATCAGCCGTCCATGCCCCGGACGATTGCGGGCACCCCTCCGGCCAGTCGTCCAGCCGCTTCCTCCATAAGGGAACGTCCTTCGCCTTCAACAACCGGCCCGGCGCTTTTTCGGCGGCCTTGAAAACGCGGCCCGCGCCGACGGCAAGGGTCCGGCGGATCATTCCTCAATGCCCCGGCCTGTCCAAACTTGCGGCATGCGGGGCTACTCGTCCGCAGCGGCCGCCGCCCGCTCCGCATCGATCAGAAAATCGGCCACCCGCAACATGCCGGCCTGGCCATCCGCCATCCGGCTGTCGATGCGGAACTTGCCGTTGACGATCAAGGTTGGCGTGCCGGTGATTCGGTAGGCTTTGCCGGCCGCCACTGACTGCTGCACACGGGTTTCCACGGTGAACGAATTCAGCACCTCCAGAAACGTCTCCTCGTCCACTCCGGCGGCCTCCTCGAACAGCGCCGCAGCCTCGGCCCTGTTGGTCAGATCCCGGCCGCGCTGGTGAATGGCCTCAAAAATGGGCTGATGCACCGCTTCGAGCACGCCGAGCCCCTGCGCCGCGTAGAACAACCGCGCCAGCTGCTTCCAAGACTCGGAGAACACCGCCGGCACCCGCCGAAAATTCACGTCTTCGGCTAAGCCGCCCGGCCATTGCTCCAACAAGGGCTGAAAGCTGTAGCAGTGGTGGCAGGCGTAGCTGAACACCTCGACCACCTCAACGCCGCCCTTGGCCTGCACTTCCACCGGCACGGGGAGGCGCTCATAGTGGGTGCCCTCCTCATAGGATGGGGACTGTGCATGGGCCAAGCAGACCCCCAGCCATGCGGCGGCGCAGGAAAGCAGCCTGGCAAGACGGCGCCTCCGCCCGAAGCGGGGATGTTGGCGGCTTATGAAAAATTGGCTCATCCGTTCAGTTGCTCCGCTACTTAAAGCCACCAAGCCACTCCGGCGCGGCGGGCGCCAGCCCTTGCAGATAGTGCGCAAGGGCTTCAATCTCGCCGTCGGTGAGGCTGCGGGCGGCGTCCCGCATCATGCCGCCGTAGTCTTCGTCCGTAGTGCGTCGGCCTTCGCGGAACGCCTTGAGCTGGGCTGCGGTGTAGGGCGCTGGTTGGCCGGCAAGCCGGGGAAAGCCGCCCAGCGCATTGCCGTCCCCTATGGGAGAGTGGCAGGCCATGCAGGCTGGAACGCCACGCTCCATTATGCCGCCGCGGTAGATGGCCTGCGCTTTGGCCGAGGCGGCTGCATCCGCAACGGCTTCGTCGGCTTGGGCGGGCAAGGAGGCGTAGTAGGCGGCAAGGTTCTCCAAGTCTTGAGGGGACTTGCCAAGCAATTGGCCGGTCATCTCCAAAATTGGCCGTTGGTTGGACTGAATGTGCTTAAGCTGGTGCAGCAGGTACTTCTCGCCTTGGCCGGCCAAGTCCGGGTAGGTGGGCAGCAGGCCAGTGGCGCCGTCCATGCCGTGGCAGGCGGAGCAGGCCAAGGACAGGGCCTTGCCGGCGTCCGGGTCGCCAGCGCCTTGGGCGGCGCCCGCCAACAACAGGGCCAAGGCTCCCAGCCAAATGCGAACCTGCGTAAGGCGGGCGCTCCACATGGGAAACGCCTGCGCCGCGTTGAGCGGTCGGGTTCCTTCCTTCCGCAGGAGCGGATTGGCGATCTTCGGCAAGCTGTGGGCTCCTAAAGCTAAGGCTGTGGTGCGCAAACGCTTAAAATCGCCGGCGCAAGACATGGATTATACCCAAAGCGGAGCCAATCAAGATGGCCGAAGGCAAACGCTTGGACGCTCAGTTCCTCACCAGCGCCCCGGACTTGGCCCGCTGCCCGCCGGGAAGCCAGCCGGAGGTGGCCTTGACCGGGCGCTCCAACGCCGGCAAGTCCAGCGTGTTGAACCAACTGACCGGCAACCGCGCCACCGCCCGCACCAGCAAGACCCCAGGCCGCACCCGCCTGCTCAACTTCTTCGCCCTGCCGGGCGGCGCCCGCTTGGTCGATCTGCCCGGCTACGGCTACGCCAAGGCTTCGGCCAGCGCCCAAGCCCAATGGCAGCGGGCTGTGAACGAATATCTAAGCCACCGTGCGCAACTCGCCGGCGTCATCCTGGTCACCGACATCCGCCATCCAGACATGCCCTTCGACCAAGATGTCATTCGCTGGGCAGCCGCCTCCAAGACGCCCCTGCACATTCTGCTGAACAAGGCGGACAAGCTGAAGCGCGGCCGGCAAGCGCAGGCGCTGGCCGGCTATCGGCAACGGCTGGCGGAAGGGCACGGAGTGCAGCTGTTTTCGGCGGCGAACGGCGTTGGCGTGGATGAGTTGATCGCGGTGATCGATCAGTGGCTTCCTGAACCGCCAAAGCACCAAGCGCCGCCCTGCTAACCTTGCCCCCAGCCCCGCGCCAAGGCGCGGCGCTTGGCGTCGTTGTCCAGCACCCGGGCGCAGGATTCCCAGTCGATGGGCTTGACCTCGTGATAGCGCAGCTCGAACGGGTGCTGCCGCGGCACTCGGTCAATGGTCCGCTTGGCCTCCTCCACCTGACCTAGGGCCACCTGCACCCAAACGTCCTCCAAGGTGTCCGGCAGTTGGCCGAACAGGCGGGAGATGTCCTCCATGCGTTCGGAGAGCAGACCGTGAACGCGGTCCTCAATGGAGCCGGCGTAGCGCATGTTGCAAATGTCCACCTCTGGGCGGGTCTGCCCGATGCGCTGAATGCGGCCTTTGCGCTGCTCCAGGCGGGAGGGGTTCCAGGGCAGGTCCAAGTTGATGAGGGCGCCCAAACGCTGCAGATTCAGCCCCTCGGACGCGGCGTCCGTGCCGATCAGTAGCCGCAGTTCGCCCTTGCGCACGGCGTCTTTCAGGGCGTCCCGGGGCTTGGGCTGAAAGGCTCCCTGGCGCATCATCCCGGAATGGCTGGCGTCCGTGTAGATGCCGATGGCTTCGTCCGGCATTTGCCGGGCGAGTTCCTTGGCCAGCCACTGCACCGAGTCGTAATACTGGCTGAAAACGATGCAGCCGCGCTTGAGCCAGCCTTCCTCCACTAGCAGGCGCATGACCGCAGCACACTTCGGATCTTGATCTCGGTTCGTCGCCATCGCATCCGCCAGCCGCGACAACGCTTGGCGTTCCTCCTGCGTCAGGGTGCGGAACGGCGCCGCCGCTGCTTCCTCGTCCTCCTCGTCCAAATCTGCCCAGCCCTCCAGAATTTTGGCGACGGTTCGGCGGCCGGCTTCCATGGTGCTGCCCAGGCGCCGCAGCAGCAGGGTGCGGAAGAAGCCGGCGTTGATTCGCTTGGCCAGCAGGGCGCAAAACCGCTCCGCCTGCTGGTAGGCGTCTTCCAGGAAGGGCGGCAGCGGGATGGCGTCCTGGGCAGATTCCCCATGCAGCCGAACGCGCACCGGCGCGAGCAGGGGTTCGCCGGTTTGCGGGTCTCGGCTGTTTTCGAGATATGCCCGGGTGCGCCGGACGATGCTGCGGATGTAGGGATTGTGGCGTTCGATGAAGCGGGCGAAGCCGTTTTCGATGCGCTGCCGGTCGGACGAACGCAAGGATTCCACTGCCTTGCCCGGCGCATAGGCGGCTTCGTCCGGCAGGGAGAGCGAGCGCCGCAGCAGCTCGAAATCCCGCCCTTCGGCGCTGGGCGGGAGGGGATTGCGCAGCCAATCCCAACGCTCGTGAAAATCCGCTGGCGCCGGTGCCCTGCCAAGCAGCATGTTCAAGGAGGTTTCAGGGTCGCCGCGCCATCTGCTGCCCGGACCGCCCAGCACCGCCGCCGAACCCTGGGCCAAGGCGTCGAGCAGATCGTAAGCCTCGACCGGGTGCAGCTGCACCGGCGTTGCCGTGGCCAGCAGCAGGCTCTTGGTGCGCGGCGAAATCTCGCGCAGGAACTTCAGAAGGTTGTTGGGCTGCGCCGGTTCGTAGGCTCGGCGGCCGGCGAAATACCGCCGCCGCGCCCGATGCGCCTCATCGAGAATGACGCATTCGAAGTTCATGCCCAACAGCGGCGCGACAGCCTCGGAATTGCTGGTGATCAGGCTGGTGGAAACGATCCCCACCCGGCGCGGGCAGCGCCGAATGGCGTCCTCCCCCAAGTCGGGATGTTCGATGCCGCGTTCATCCAGCCAGCCGCGCCCGTTCCAGATGGCGGACGGCAGCCCCAGCAACGCCTCAAGTTCGTCCTGCCATTGGCGCAGCAGGGGCTTGGGAACCAGAATCAGCACTGGCCCATCGCCCACCAGCGCCATGAGTTGCGCCGCCATCGCCAATTGCAGAGTTTTGCCCAATCCCACCTGATCGGCCAGCACGAACCGCGCCCCGTGCGGCCCCCGATGAGCGTCGAAGGCCAGCTTGACGAAGTGCTTCTGATGCTCCCAAAGCCCAACCTCCCGACGATAGACGGGCGCCTCCACCACCGCCGATGCGGGGTCCGGTTCCTCCCGCCATTCCTGCACATCGGGCACCAGTTCGCGCCGGGCAAGGCGATCCAAGTCCTGCACCACGAAGTCCGCGAGCGGCACCGCGAAGGGCGACTGCCACAGCGCGTCGAACTCCGCCTGCACCCAGGCGACGGACTCCGCCGAGTCGTCTTCCCAGATGAGTTCGTAGTTGAGGCGAAAGGCCGTCTTGGATTCGTTGGCGCTACCGAGAAACGCCGTGCGCTGGCCATCGGCCAAGGTAACGACGCCGGCCTTGCCGTGGATCAAGCCAAACACATCATCCGGCAACACGCGGACTTCCAGCTTGTCGGAGCGCAGAAAATCGTAGAGGCGCTGGAAGCGCGGCCTCGCGCTCTCGCCAAGGGCTTCCGGGCGCGACTCGCACCACTCGCGGCGTATGGCTGCCTGGGCAG
The DNA here is from genome assembly GCA_965200465.1 of Candidatus Azophilus sp. GTDB lineage: Bacteria > Pseudomonadota > Gammaproteobacteria > Pseudomonadales > Azotimanducaceae > Azophilus. The sequence continues at coordinate 3,198,444 of OZ241358.1, forward strand.
CCTTGGCGATTTCCACATCGGCTCTTGTGAGATCGGAGTTGCAGACCAAGCGAATCTTGCCCTCAACGGTTTCCAAGGCCTCGCCGGCCACTTCAAGGATGGAGGAGGAGAAGTAGCCGGCGATGCGGTCGTAGCCTTTGGCGTTGGCGAGGCGGACGGTGAGGAACGCCGCGTCAAGGGGGTGGCGGCGGGAGGAGTGTCGTTGGATCAAAGCGCAGCCACGGCAAATTCCGCGTTGGGCGTACAGTCAGGCAAGACGTCGGACTTCCACAGCCGGACGGTAAACCGTGCGTCCTCCGCGATGAGGTCCGGCTCGGTACCATTGTGACTCTTCATACCGTCAATGATGAGGCGGTGAACGCCCAAGCGCGGTTTCTTCGGGCGTCGGTAATCCCGCACTACATTCCCTAGGAACTCGTTGCGGATGCAGCGTGTGCCCGCGCGCATCTTGTCGACGGTCATGTCATCCGGCAACGGCCCGGGGCTGACGACTTCCAAGCGGTCGGCGTATACGTCGACTTCAATGGCGCTAGCCGAGAGATAGTCTCGGTGGGCGATGGCGTTGAAGATCGCTTCGCACACCGCCTCCGGCGCGTAGTCCCACGCACCCTGTCGGGCGTCGCTTCCAAACCGTTCCGTGCTCGCGAAGCGCCGAATGAACATCATCGTTTGACCAACCAAGCCCGGTTCTTGCACGGCCCCGTCTTCGCCGTGCAGCGGCACTATCGGTCCGTGCAGAGCGTCACGTTCCCTGACGTTGCCGTCCTTCGTCTTGCCAATGTATGCCGTTGCCTCGATTCCCGCCTGCGGCAGGTACCTGCTGGGATCCTTGCCGAACAACATCAAGCTCGCAACAGTGGCCGCCGGCGGCTCGCCGCTCTGCGCCCCAAACCGTCGCTGCAGAATGCCCGCATTCAACAGCAGCGATTGCCAAGCAACTTCGTAGGAGTGGTTTCGCTCCGGCTGGCTGACGAGCATCGTCCTATTCGCATCGGTCCCATCCGCCTTTGGCGTCTCGAACAGGTCCTGTTCACGCACTCGCACGAAGTAATCCACAAGCCGACGGTGGTCGAGGTCCGCGATCGAGGTGCCGAACATCGGCTGCCTCCCAAAGTGAGCTGCCCGCTGCCCTCGTGCGAAGCCGCTCTCATGGTCGAGACTTGCTGAGTCGCCAGTCACCGCGTCTATCCTGCTTTTCTTGGAGTGCCAAGAATCATGGTGACGGGACGGCGGAAAACGGCTTGGCCGCGCACTCAAACACCCACCAGCTTAGTGACGAATTCCACCGCGGCTTGAGCAGCGCGAGCGTAGGGTACGCCACTGTTGAACGTGTCGATGAATCTTGACCAAACCTTCTCGCCATGCGTTGGGTTGGTCGCGGCGTTTAGGAAGTCGTAGCCGGCGTTGGTGATGCGGGCAATGCTACGTGCATCGCCCACCCACTTCGCATGGCCAGCGTCGACCAAGAGATCTGCGTGATGATGACGCCGGTGTTCTGGTCCGGCATAACCATCTCCGGGTTTGATCGCCATGATGGTGCCTTCGTCGCTCCTCGACATTTCTTCCAGCAAAGAGAGCATCAACTCTGGGTCTCGCATCAGCTTGGATCTCCTTTGGTATCTGGGCGTATATCCATGCACTCACACATGGTCGTTCTCCACAGCCCCCGCCACCAGCTTGGCCGCGTCCGCGTCCTGCTGCCAGTGGTCGGTGTCCATGTTGGCGAGGTAGCGTAGCACGGCGGCGGCGGATTCGCGTGCTGGGCCGTGGTAGGCGGGGAGTTCCGTGCGCAGCCAAGTGAGGCTCTCGGCGGTGTCGCCGGTCTCGCGGGCGCACCAGGTGGCGTAGAGGACGTGGCGAACCAGGGTGCCGTCCTGGTCGGCGCTGGCGAACTCGGTGGCGGTCTTGAGGCGGGTTTGGTTGGCCTTGCCGGTGTGCAGCAGGTGGCCGTAGTCCTTGACGCCGAGACCGCGGGCGAACTCCTGGTAAACGCCGGCGCGGAAGTCGCCGTGGCGCTCCACGTCCAAGCCCTTGAGGTAGAGCTTCTCGGTGGGCGCGAGCGCGCGCCAGATGTGGCCGGGCAGGCCGTTCGGGACGAGATGGTTGCTGGCGGTGCGCACGGCGTCGGCGATGATCTTCTCAATGGGGTTGGGTTCGCCGCGCTTGCGCTCGCGGGAGAGCTCGTGGGCGACGTCGACGTCGCCGATGGCGCGGTAGTTGGTGAGCACACGCAAGGCGGCGGCGTAGGCGGCCAGCTGGTAGTCCGCATCCGAGAAGTTGGGATCGTCGCGGTCGTCAAGGGCGAGCATGGATTCGAGCTGGCGCTCCACTTCGGCCTCCACTTCGGGCACCAGCTCGTCCAGGAAGGCGGTGTCCTCGGAGGTCTGCTTGCGCAGCACCATCAGCACGGTGCCTTGGACGTAGTTGCCTGCCTTGAGGGCGGAATCCGTCTCGGTAGCGATGGTCCACGCGGCGGTAACGCGCAGGCCGGCCGCCCAGAGGATCAGCGTGAGATCGGCCCACACCGTGGCGTCCTGGTGGGTGAACATGACCACCTGCAAGCCGTTGTCTGGCATGTGGCCAGCGAGGTTCCGATAAGCGTCAACCATGCTGCTGCGGAATCCAGCGTCTGCACCGCGGATGGCAAGGGCGCGTTTGCTGTCGCCATGCCAGCGCGGGAACAGCTCCTTCCAGATTCGCCCATACCATCCCAGGAAGAACTCGGACAGCTCGTGATAGTTGACCGCGTCGGCATACGGTGGATCGGTCACCCACACGTCAGCCGACCAAGAGTTCGCCCGAGCGTCCAGTGGCCTGACGTGAGATTCCGCAACCCGCGACACGGCAAGGCGTTGCGTGACGATGGTTGCCATGCGGGGCCATGGGCGCGTGACATACACAAGGAGTGTATTGAGGGCTTGATTGGCAAACGTATCCGCACCTTTCTCATTCGCCGCGTTGTCTACCCATCGTGTGAGGCGGCTGTTGAAGTTGAGGCATCGCGCAAGCACCAAAGCCAACGCTTGTCGCTGCTTCACGCTGAGGTCAGCCCGCTCGACTATCTGTTGAACAAACGTACCGGCAAACAAAAGCTGGCGTGGATTGAACGGGTGATGCCAATGCGTCCAGCCACGCTCGCGTATCAGCCGCGTCGTCTCGTCGCCGGGCGTGATAGCGCGGCTGGGGATGCAGCCTCTCGCTTGCCATTCGGCCAAGCGCTCCTCGAGCAGGCGCAGCGCCTCGGCTTCGCGCTGCAAATCGTCTTCGGTGACGGCGCGATACTCCACCACGGGGTCGTCGCCCGGAGACCGCCAGCGGACGCAATACAGGCGTTCCTGAAACACGTCCTCCGGGCGCGGCACGAGATCGTCGTTCGTCCACGGCCGCAGGCCGTAGCCGCGTCCGCCGCCACCGCGCTGATCGCCGCGAATCGCCGCCATCGGCGTGGAAGCGCGGCAGTTCGGGCACTCCAAACGAGAGCTTCGCACCGTGCCGACGGCTCGCGCAGCGGCGAGGGCTGCACAGCTTTCGCCGGAGCGGATGTCGATGTCGAAACGCTGGTTTGCCGCGTCCGGTCTCAGCTTGGCCACCGTGCGCGACTTCTCGCCAATCACCCAACTCGGCGCCAGCGGAATGCGCCAACCGCACTCCGGGCACTTGGTTTCCGTGCAATACAGGAAGGCGTCCGCCCGCCAGCCGTTCTCGTCGTGCTCGATGCCCCACTCGGTCACCTGCGCGTCCACCGTTTGGAACACGGCCTTCTGCGCCGCACGCACTTCCTTGGCCACCTGCTCGCCGCCGCCGACGATGTTGAGTGCACCCCAGGTGAGCAACGCGGCCACCGGATTCAAGTCCGACCCGTAGGCTTCGCAACCGATGCGCGCCGCTTCGAAGGGCACGCTGCCGCCGCCGCAGAACGCATCCCCCACCCGCGGCATGCGCCCGAAGCGCCGCTCGCCCAATTCCCGCACCAACCCCGGCAAACTGGCGGCGCTGGTGTGCAGATGCGCGTTTATGGTTTTCCAGGCTTCCGGCGAAGGCCCATCCAAATGCTCCGGCCGGGCGCAATAGCGCAGCTTCTCGTCGTAGCTCATGCGATCAAAGACAAGCTGCTGCAATCGTTGTCGTCCTTCAGGCTTGATGCCCTGCTTGAGCTTGAGGCGGTCCGATGCCGAGCTTGGCGCAAACCATTCCCCCCGTTCCTCCGGCGACAACAGACAGAGTACTTCCTTGAGCGGAATGTTGCTTCTCTTGCGCCTCCGCAAGCCATCTGCATCCATGGTGAGCAGAGCTAGAAAAACTTCCCGGTCCTTGCGCAGATCGTCGGTCGTCGGCATCAACAACCCAAGAATCACCGCCCGCACCAAGACCAGCGGCTTGCGCCCCCACCACTTGCCGAGTCCGGTCAACGTCTGGCTGTAGTTCGCCTTGCGCTCCTTGTAACTCTCCTTCGAGAGACGCGAGACGGGGAACTGGGTCTCGATGAAGGTTGGGGCGTCGACGGCGACACCGACATCGCTCAGGGGCTTGACACGCTCATATTTTTTCATATTCTACCTATTCCGATAACTCTACGGGACAGGCCAAATGCCCGAAGTCGCCATTGAGCAGAGCACGTTCGAGCGCCTGCAGCAACACGCGAGACCATTGGTTGACACCCCCGACTCCGTGATAGTGCGAGCCCTTGATGCGCTAGACCAGTCGGCACGGTCGCAGGAACGGAGCGTAGGCGTCATGGAATACGGCCCAGATGCGCCGCTACCAGACGTGAAGCACACGCGGATTTTGGCAGCGTCCATCAATGGCCGGTCCGTTATGGCCCGGGCCAACTGGAATAATGTGCTTCGCCTTATGCTCATCCGTGCGAAGGAGCATTATGGCCACTTCGAGGAGCTCAGGCGACGGTGCGCTGTGAACATCGTGCCACACATGAAGGACGACGACGGCTACAGGCACCTGCCACAAGCCGGGATTTCTTACCAAGGCGTGAACGCCAATGCCGCCGCCAACGCAATGGTTGCGTTGGCCAAGGACATCGGGGCCACGCTGGATGTGGATTTCGAGTGGCGCGACAAGGAGCAGGCAGCGCATCCCGGCAAGCGGGGGCGAATTCACGTGCCTGCCCGATCACAGGTGGTGTAGAACAATGCCTAGCAATGCTCCCGTTCCCGTGCTGAAGCCCAGAGAGGTGGTCGCGATCCTCAAGACGCTTGGCTTCAATCGGATGCGGCAAAGGGGGTCGCACATCCGGTTTCGCCACCCGGATGGGCGCACCACCACGGTTTCGATGCATGCTGGTCGGGACATCTCGCCAATTCTTCTGCGTCAGATCGCGAAGGACATTGGGATGACCAGCCGGGAGTTCGTGTCCTACGCCTAACTCAGCTTGGATCGCGATGGCGTCACGCGATCTTAACCGTCTGCGTACCCACGTACTCGGCCTCCAACTCCGGCTCTCCGTCCTCCAAGATCAGCGCGACGACCTCCTGCAGGTTGGCGTTCAGCTCCTCGAGCGTCTCGCCCTGGCTGTGCGCACCGGGAAGGCCCGGCACATAGCCGACGTACAAGCGAGTCGCAGCACAACGTTCCACTACGGCTGTGTAAGCGTACATGAGCAAGCACCTCAAAAGCAGTGTCTAAGGAGAGTCTACCCCAAGTTTAGCGCGGCTGGCGGCGCTGAATGAACTCCCTCGCGGCGGTCTCTTTGGGCGAAGGCGCAATGCCGGTGCAACAGGGCAATTTTAAAGCAGTTTTTGGGTGCCCTCAAAAACTGCCCCAGCAGCACAGTCTCCAGCTAGCGGCAGCCTTAGCCCGTGCTTCAAGTGCCCGCCAGCGAATGAATGCGCCGCTCCAAGTCTTGTGGAACGGGAAAGGCGTAGGTCTTTCCGCCCATCTGCCGCCGCTTGAGCAGCCCGAGCTCCGCCAGCCGGAACAGGTCCGCCCGGGCCGTGGCGTAGGCGATGTTGTGGCTGGTCATGTGCAAGCGGATGGAATACTCCGCATCCGCATGGCGCAGGGCGTGGGAAAGCAGTGCCAGTTGGCGGTGGTTGAAATTCGATGATCCCTTCAGCAGGCGGTCCACCTCGCGGATTTGCTCCATCTTCCGCTTGACATAGGACGCAAAGTCGTCCAGCGCCCGCAGGATCAGTTCAACCTGATGGATGACAAAGTACGTCAAGTCATTGTCGTCGGTTTCCACGTGCAGAAATGCGCGGGTGTATTGCGCCGGCGCTTGGGCGATCAAGCGGCTGATGGAGGCGAACTCGAACATCCAGTAGCCGCGGTGCAGCATGGCCCAATAGAAGAGCGCCCGCGCCGCGCGCCCGTTTCCATCGGCGAACGGGTGGTCGTGGGCAAGCCAGAAGTGGAGCGCGATGGCGTGAATCACGGGGTGCAGGAAGGAACCATCGTCCAGCCCATCGTTGGCGAAACGGATCATCGCGTCCAACCGTTGCGGCAGCTCGCAGGCGGGCGGCGGCTCGTGCAGGACTTGCCCATCCCGCTTGTCCCAGACAGCGACGCGCTGATCCTCCGGTTGCTGCAGGCGGCCGGCAGCCTTGGGGTCTTCCAGCGTGTCTTCCGTTATCGTGGCGTGAAGGTGCCGCACGGCGTCCACCCTGAGCGGTTCGTCCTTAAGGCGGCGCACGGCCTGCATGGCCCGGTAGTTGTTGAGGATCATCCGCTCGTCCAGGTCGCGGGGCCGGCGCCCCCTGTGGATCATGTCCCGGGCCGCGGCGCGGGTGGTGGAGGCGCCTTCGAGCTGGCTCGAGGCGATGGCCTCCTCGATGAGAGAACTCACGACGAAGCGGTCGCCAAGCGAAGGCGCCTGCAACGGCGCGGCAGCCCCGACCCAACCTCGCGCCTGGCTGTCGATGCGATGCAGCGCCTCCTGCACGCTGTCCGGCAACATGAAGGCGAAGGCCTTGCCCCGAACATCGCGCAGCGGCAGCCAACGGTGTTGGGCTGTTCGCGCCAGCTTGACGCCCAGCCACCATTGCTCGTGGCTTAGGCCCTGCGGGGGCGGCAAGCGCCTCAACCCGTCCCAGTGTTCGTAGCGTCCCCGCGCCGATGAATAATGATGCAAGTCAATCGGTTTTCATCAAGAATTTTGATATTGATGGAAAAATAGTGTCGGCAGGCACCCTTGGCGTTGGTCTCCTTGGGGGAGAACAGGCCATCAACGCACTATTGCCAAGTCGCTTGGACAATTGCCATTTTGTCGATTAAACTCGACGATTATGGTTCTGTAGAGCAAGATCGACAGAATGGACGACAGGGATCTTCTGGACATCGCCTCCACTTGGAGTTTCTGGGACCGGCCGCCTCCGCAAGCGATACGCCGGAACCTCAAATTGCCCGAATCGCTGTCGAATCGCACCGCTGTGGTGATCCAAGGTGTTCGTCGTTGCGGCAAGTCCACTCTGCTCACACAGTTGATCGGGCTGTACCGGCTCAAGAGAAGGGACTGCCTGTTCGTCAACTTCGAGGACCCCCGGCTTGCCGGTTGTCTCAACTTTGAAACGCTGGAACAGTTGACGCGCTCGTTCAGCGAGATGCGGCCAAATGCGAAAACGCTCATGGTCTTTCTGGACGAAATCCAATGGGTGGACGGCTGGGAACGCTGGCTGCGGGCAAAGCTGGAGCGGCCCGGCCGCTTGCAATTCGCAATCAGCGGCTCCAACGCTCATCTGCTGTCCGGCGAACTGTCTTCCGTGCTGACCGGCAGGCACATCACGGTCGAACTCTTTCCTTTCGACTTTTCCGAATTCCGCCGCGTGCATCCGGGGGGCTCCCTTGCCGACTATTTGCATCGTGGCGGCTTTCCAGAGCCAATCGCCAGCAGCGCAGGGGACCTGCTTTTGCGACAGTACTTCCTCGATATTTTAGAGCGTGACGTGCGGGAGCGGGTTGGTGCAAGGTCGTCGCTGGCCCTGCGGCAAATCGCGCAGATGGTCTTCGAATCGGCGGGTTCCGAGCTGAGTTTGCGTCGAATCTCAGCCGCCAGCGGCGTTGCCGTGGAGACCGCATCGGCCTACCTCGAAGCTTGCGAGCAGGCGTATCTCCTGTTCTCGTGCCCGTGGTTCGCCTACTCGGAACGCAAGCGGTCGCAGAGAAACCGCAAGTACTACCCTGTCGATGCGGCGCTGCGGCGAGTCGCCGTGACTCGTGTTGGCAGCGACTTGGGCAAGGCGTTGGAGATTGCCACTTTCGTTGAGCTGAGGAAGCGCTGCCGGGACGTTTTCTATTGGCGGGGCGCCGCGGGAGAAGTGGACTTCGTGGTTAATGCCAGCGGCGGACCCATTCCCATTCAAGTCACCGCGCAAAGGGCCACGGAACGTCACCTGCGCTCGTTGGACGCCTTCCACGAGGCATTTCCTCACGCCGAAGAAGCATTGGTCGTGACGATGGAGGACTTCATGGATGTTCTTGCGCAACTTGACCGCCGAATCGGCCCCGCCCATGGCGTACCGCCAACTTCAGCCGCATCTTCATAGAGATCCGCCGCATTGCGGGCGCTCAGGCCCAAGCAGCAGTCCTTCCATTCTGAGAAAGACCTTGGGTTGGCGTGGCGATGGGCATGTCGGCCGCGCCCTGAATTGCTTTGCAGCCTCGGCCCGCGGCGCCCTCCCGGCACCGTCACTGCGAAATGATGTTCGGATTCCTCGGGTTCAAAGCCGAAGCCCAAGGGCTTGGCGGGGCGGGCGGTGGCCTGCACGTCGAGGCGCAAGCCACTGGCGATACCGCCGTGCAAGGGTTTTTCCCGGCACAATGCCGGTTGTGAAAAACCGCCCTGCAGATGCGCCGATGAAGAGATTACTTCCCCGCCCGCTGAAAGTCGAACGGGATTTCACGGATGCCCGTCCGACCGGCTTTGGCGGCTGGTCCGCCCTTCGGCTCAAAGGCCCTGGGCCAATCAGCCATCGACCGCCTTATCCGCCCATGCGGTAAGTCACGCCCACCTTCAGGATGCGCCCGAAGGGATTGTGGGTGAAGGGGTCGTAATTCATCTCGCGGGGCACGAAGGGAGGGTCCTCGTCCGTCAGGTTGACGACCGAAGCCCAAATGTTGACCCGATCCCGCATGAGGCTGTAGTTGGCGTGCAGCTCGTGGGTGACGAGGCTCTTGATGGGCGTCTCGCCATCCTCATCCGCATCCACATAGTCGTCCACATAGTTAAGGCCGTAGCGCAGGTTCAACGGCCCCCAAGCGTAGTTCAGGAAGCCCTGCACCTTCCACTTGACCAGGGTGCGGGCCAAGGAGGTGGTGTAGTTCAAGCGGCCTAGGGCGTCATAGGCGTCGCCTAGCTCCCAAGCATCTATGTCGTAGCCCAAAATGCGGGTGCCGCTGGCGCCGAGGCTGAACCATCCCGGCCCGACGCCGATGCCGTAGCGGGCGGTGAAATCAATGCCGTCGGTCTTGATGTCCGGCCCGTTGATGATGTTGATGTCGATGATCTCCACATCGGCGGCCACGGTGGGGCCGCCGCCGAACGTCAGCCGGCCGAAATAGGGGCTTGCCGCATTGCAGGGATCCGTGGGGCCGCCGGGGCAGGCCGCCGCTAGAACGGCGTTGTAGGGCTCCGTCACCAACGGCTTCTCAAAGTCATACGACCAGTAGTCCAGGGTGACAAAGAGGTTGTCGCCGCCCGTGAGCAGGCCGTCGTGGTCGATCAACAGGCCCACATTGAAGGTGGTCGCCTGCTCCGGGTCCAGTTTGGGGTTGCCCTTGGTGTCGATGCGCTTGAAGGCGCCGGTTTGGTCAACGAACTGCAGGGAGTTGGAGGAGTTGTCCGCCACGGTCTGATTGAGCGTAGGGCCTCGGAACGTGGTGCCGACGGAGCCGCGCAGGCCCAAGCTGGGCAGCAATTGCCAACGCACGGCCAGCTTGGGGTCCAGGCTTGACCCGGTGGCGCCGGCGTAGTCCTCGAAGCGCAACGAGAATTGGGCTTCAACGGCGTCGCTAACGGGCAGTTGCAGTTCGCCGAACAGGGAGTAGATGTCCCGGTCTTCGTCAATGGCGGAGATGGGCGGCAGAAATCCGAACAGGCCGTTGCGGTTGGTGGTGCAGTCCTTGATCTCCGGGCCCGCCGCACAGGGAAATTGCTCGAAGTCGCTGATGTCGAAGGGCGTGACCGCATAGGTTTCGCTGCGCCATTGGGCGCCGAAGGCGAAGCTCAGGGCGCCGCCGGGCAAGGACCAGGGCAGGGCGCCGGCGAACATGCCCTCCAGCACCAGCAGGGACGCCTCGCCGCCTCTGCCGTAGTCCCCCGTCACCATGTACTCCCACAGCTCCTGGTTGTTCAGCGCCGGGTTGAAGTCCGGGTTTGCGGCGACGCCGCCCGGCACCTGCGGGTGCGACCCCGGCATGGCGTTGGAGAAGGGAATCCAGTAGCGGCACGGCCCTTGGCCGGCGTTGGCCATGACGGTCTCCAAGGAGAAGGCCAAGTTGCCGTTTTCGTCATATTCGTTGGGAACCTGTTGCTCGCACTCGAAGCCGCCGAGCCCTTGGCGGGCGCGCGCATCCCGATAGACCATGGTGTCGCCGCCGCCTTCGGTGCGCTCCGAGGCGGAGTAGGTGGCGGATGCGTTCCATGTGTATTCGCCAACCGAGCCGTCCAAGGTGACGTTCAAGCGCCAAAGCTCGGACTGCCGAACCCGTTCGTGCAGCGGCCCGTCCTGGCCGTAGGCGCGCCCGTAGAACCACGCCACTTCCTGCCATTCTGCGGGAACGCCGGCGGCGGTTTGCGTGGGGTCTCCCACCCAACGGCAGTAGTCCTCCGGGCACCAAGCATAGTCCCCGTACAGATCTGGATGCTTGCTGGCCATGTCAACCAAGCCGGGATTGTTGGCCCTTAGGGTGCGGGTTTCATCGACCAGCCGATTGGGGGGATAGGAGGGCGAGGTGTTCCAACCGGGCACGTCGCTGTCCGTCATCAGGAATTCGCTGGACAGGGTGGTGGTGTCGTTGATTTCCCAAGAGAACTCGGTGAACCACTGCCAGCGCTCCGCTTCCTCGGCCAAGTTGTCGAAGGGCGTGTACTGAAAGAGGCAGAATCCGCCGACGGTGTTGCCCAAGACCCCAGCGGCGGTGCGCGCCCCGCCGAGCTTCTCGCAATTCGGGTCCACGATGCCGGTGGCCAGCAGCCCGAGGAAGCCGCCCACCGGCGCCGCATTCCAGCGCTCAAAGGGCACCACAACCGACGGCCGCCCAACGCTGGACCAGCCGCCCAGGGGACTGTCCGCGTAGGAGCGCACCGCCCAATCCCGAGCAATGAGGTTCAATTCGCTGCGCTTGGCGTAGCCGAAGGAACTGACTAGGTGGCCTCGGCCTTGCGCCAAGTCCGTGCCGAAGATCAAGCCGGCTTCGGTGTCGCCATTGGAGCCGTCAATGAACTTGTGGTTGGCGGAGACCTCGAAGCCGCTGAAGTCGCTGCGGGTGATGAAGTTCATGACCCCGGCGATGGCGTCGGAGCCGTAGGTGGCGGCGGCCCCGTCGCGCAGTATTTCGATGCGCTCCAAGGCGATGGTCGGCATCATGTTCACATCGACCAGCAGTTGCGCCTGGGCGCCGATGGCGTGCGGCGACCAAGTGGTGCGGTGGCCGTTGATGAGCACCAGGGAGCGGCTGGGGCCCAGCCCGCGGATGTTCACCGTGGCCCGCTCCGCGCCGGCGCCGGCTTGAAATTGGTCGGTCTCCCCGTCCGCCCCCTGGCTGAAGGAGAGGTTCTTGATGAAGTCCAGCGACGTGGGCGACCCTTGGAAGGCCAAGTCATCCCGCGACAGCAGGGTGACGGGCAGGGGCGCATCCTCCGGGGTGCTCTTGATGTGGGAGCCGGTGACGACGATCTCTTCGATTTGCTCGCCGGCGTACGCCGCCGGGGCGTTGGCCAGCAAGCCCGCCGCGGCAACTAGGCCGAGTGCGCAACGGGGAAGGAATGGAGTGGACATAATAAAAGCGCCTCCGCAGCGCTCCCGCGCTTGCCAGTTGGGTTTGGCTCTCTCCGCGCCGCTGCCGGCCAAAGCCGCAACGACGGCGGAATTTTAGCGAAACCACCGAGGGCCAAACAACGAAATCGGGACTATTTATGTAACACAAGCGCCTTAAAGCACCGGCGGGCGTGGCCCAACGCAGTTTCAGGCCGCCTACCCAATGCGCCCATCCCGGCCCCGGCGCGGGCCTCAATACGGGCCTCAATGAAGTAAGCAAACGCAGTTTCAGGCCGGGCGCCTACTCAATGCGCCGCACCCTGGTGGCGGCGCTGCGCTCCGTGGTCAAGATGTCGCCGCCGAAGCGAGCCGGGGCGATGATGACGCGCTCGCCCGGATTCGCCAGCATAAAGCCCGCTTGCCGCTGCATCCAGGCTTGACCGTTCGCCAGCCGGAAAACCATTTCTCCTCCCCGCCGGCGGCTGACGGAAACAATGGTCGATTGGACTGCGCCGTCCGCCGACAACTGCGGCGCCGGCGCCGGAGCGCCGGCCTTGGCTTGCTGGGCCAGGCAATTCAGCCGAGCGTCCTCATCCACAATGCCCGCGCAGGGGGCCGCCGCTTGGGCACCGGCGAAGGCCAGCCAAGCGAAGCCAACCAGCAAGGTGCGCCGGAGATTGCCTTCACGCATCCGCAACGCCCGCCGTTGCCGCTGAAAGGGCGCCGACAGAGCCAACCAATGCGCTGGCCTCGTGACGCAACCCAACCCGGGTTTCAATGATGCGTTTGCACCCTTCGGCAACGCGCCGTGACTCTTTTTCCGACCGCGGCATCGGAATCGCCAACTCCAAGACGCGCTTGCCAATGGTGTCAATAATATCCTGAGTGAACTTCTTGGCGCACATTTGCAGCCGCACAATCGGCGTGTTGAGAAGCGCCAACAACAGCCACGGGCTAATGATTTCCGGTTTATGCACACGAATGCGGTACAGATGGCTCTGAAACAGCATGGGCAGGTCGAAGCGCGTAACTATGGCGGTGGCGCCGACCAGATAGGTGCCATCCTTCACCATTAGGATGTCGTCCGCCTGCACGTCCATTTTCGTTTGCCAGCCCTCGTATATTTCATGGCTGACGCCATGCTTGAAATCCGCCTTGATCTCCCAATTGGAAATGTCCGACGTGCGGATGAACGGAATGTTGCCGGTGCCGTAAGCCATTTTGCCCACTTCAACGCCAGTGGCGAACGACAAAACCTCTTGTTCAACCAAGCTCCCCAAGGTGATGAAGCTGTAGTCATTGCCAAGGCGGGACATCTCTGCGCCCACCTCCGGATTGTAGTATCTGGGAATCAATATGTCGTTGACGACATCCCCATTCGGCAAAGTGAAACCCCGGTGGTCACGGTGGTCAGGCTCAAAAGCAGCCGCACCACTGCGCCAATGCGCAAAGCGGGCGGCAATTTCAGGAACCTCGTCAAGCAACTCCAACTCGCCGTCCGGCAGTGTGCGGTAGGTGGGGTTGCCGCGACTATCATGCCCGCACCACCTCGCCTCCGCCATAAAAATAGGATGGTCGTTTTGGTCCCCCAACGCGCCAATCAAAACGCATGTCTTGGTGTGCGTTCCGCCTTTCCCGCTGGTCTTGAACAGGGGTTCCGGCATGTTGATGATCGCCACAATTCGCAACCGGGACCGAAGCCACTGCATGATGTAGCCATGCGAAGGGTTGCCGAAAACGCTCTCCGGCAGCACGATGCCGATGCGCCCGCCGGGTTTAAGCAATTGAATGCAACGCTCTAAAAACGGAACCTGCGGCGGCAGCCTGTCGTGCCTGACTGAGGACGGTGCCCATGACGCCTTTGACTTGTTGTACTTCCACTTTTGGCCAAGCTCGAACTGAGAAATGATCTTGTCGCCTTTCACGACGATTTTCTTGCCGAACGGCGGGTTGGTGAGGACAACGTCGAAAGTTCCGGGCTTCGTGTCCTGACGCAACTGCGGCGTCCAGTCATCGACCGGCTCCAATGCGTTCTGGCAGAAAACTCCACCGCGACCATCCCCAATCAGGGCCATGTAAGCCTTGCAAACACGGGAGAGAAAGGCGTCCTTGTCGATGCCGCGAAAGCAGTTCGACGCAATCTCAAATTCGCGCTTCGCTAGTTGGCGCTCGGTCCAGTTCTTGTGCTTGGCTTCGTCCCTGAGACGCTCCCAAACATGGGAGAGGGCAGTGATGAGAAAGCCTCCGGAACCACAGGCGGGATCAATGATTCTTTCCCCTGGCTTTGGGTCCACCATCTTCACCATCATTTCGATGACGTTGCGGGGCGTGAAGAACTGACCTTCAGAACCGCGCAGCGCCGGCCCGATGAAGACCTCAAAGGCTTCCCCGATTGCATCCCGATCCGCCTCCATGATTGTGTAGGTCTGAAGTTCCCCAACTACATAGGCAAGGCTGTCGAGGTCAAGGCGAATGCGATCAGTGGGATCAAAGACATCTCCGAACACATTCTCCTTCACCCGATCGAAGAGGGCATGGATGCGGGCTCGAATGGCCTCTTGGGATTCACCAACACCAGCGCGAAAGTTAACCGTATCCTCCGCGCCCGTTTCCTGTTCATCCAGAAGCTTACAAAAGAGGAGATTGATAATTTCCTGAGCCAGCGCCTCGTCTCGCGTGATGCCGGTGGTCATGCCGGCCAAGTGATTCCGAATGTCTCGGAAGACGGCCTTCAAGTTCGACGGCTTGGCAAGATCCTTGCGTTTATATAGCCCGATGTCGTCAATCCGCTGCCCATTGCGAGGAATGTTGGGAAGAGTCTGATAGGTGCGACGACCATCCTCATGGTACACCTTACGAAGATAAACGTGGTCTTCGCCGTTGAACCAGACACCCACTTCCGCAGCGGACATGTCCATGTAAAGCCGAAGCTGATGCTCGCCATCCTGCCGGTTGCTCTTCTTGCACTCCACTATCATTAGGAGCTCATCTTCCGTGCGCCCCGCCGCACGAAACACGGCTATGTCCACCGGGAAGGATCGATCCTGGTCGGACGGCCTTGCTCGAACACGATGTTGGGGATGCGTTTGCACTTGTTCCTTGCCGTAGCCGTAGTCTTCGACCAGACGGCGGGCAAAGACCTGCACGGCGCCCACTTCCTCCGGCGTGGCCCGCACCTGCTTACCGCCGATGAAGTCGACGATGAGCTTTCCGGACGGGCCGCTGCCCTCAGCAGCGGACGCCCGTGATTGCCCCTTCGCCACTCCTAGTGCCGCCCCCGAGCTTGGACTAGACATCCTGCACACATCCAGCAGTGCTGATTCAGTTGCCCAAAGCGATACTGTACATGAATACAAAATCCAAGCGCAAGCCCATTCACGGACTTTTTCCCGGCCGCTTTGGGCTCAATGGCGTGCAGCAAAGCGTTGGTCTGGTGGGGCTTGCTTCACTGCACGCCCAGCATCATCTTGATGAGCGGTGCTTCAAAGGCGCCGGTGACGCCGGCGCCCATGTGCCCTTGGTCGATCACCAAGTTGGCACCGGTGATGCCGCTGGCGGCGTCGCTGCCTAGGAAGGCCATCGCCCCGGCGACCTGCTCCACGCTTAGGGCCTCTACGCCGGCGGCCTCCCGGTAGTCCTTGCCGAAGCCCAGCCAGACGTCCGCGTTGGCGCGGGCCAAGGGGGTGTCCGTGGGGCCGGGCATCACCGAGTTGATGCGCACGCCCTGCTTGAGCAGCCCGAAGGCTTGGCTGGCCACATAGCCGCACATGGCCTGCTTGCTGAACATGTAGTTGTCCGTGCCCGGATGGGCTTCCACCCACGCCAAGGCGCCGTCCCAATCCGGCGTTTGCAGAAACTCCAGCACCAGGTCCAGCTTGCGCAGCCAAGGCAGGCCGGCGACCGAGGCGATCATGACGACGGCACCGCCGGCGTTGAGCATTCCCTTGGCCAGCAGTTGCTCAATGAAGTAGCGCTGGCTGATGAAGTTTACGGCCATCAGGCCGGCTGCGCCGTCCGCCACGCCGGCGCAGGAGAACAGCGCGTCAAAGCGCCCGTCCAACTTGGCGACGGCGGCATCCACGTTGGCTTGGCTGCGCAGGTCAATGCGCACCGACTGGGCGGCGGGATGGTCGATGGCCGCCACGTCAAGCGCCGTGACCTGTGCGCCCAACTCCGCCGCCAGCCGCGCCGCCGCCGCACCCATGCCGGTGGCGGCACCCAAAACCAATGCCCGCTTGCCATCGTATCGAAATTGCTCCAACCCCATGATTGGCCCCCTAGACAGTGAAAGGGAAAGCAAACACTAATATGTTGGCGTCGGCAACCACTCCTTGGCAGTTCAGGAGCGGTCGTCTCCCCCCGCCGACGTAGATTGGAGAAGCGCGGCGGTTTTCCACCCCAATGGGCGTTAAGGGTCCGGAGTGGGCTTGTCCCTTGCCGTCATGAAGGGCTTGATGCTTGGCAGCGTGAAGGCGAACGCGCATGAGCGCATGCGCTCGCTCATACGTCGGCCGCCCAAGCAGTCTGAGCGTCCTGCGCTTGAGCGTCACGGGACACGCCCGGGGCTGCGCTCGCCCGCGTCCTGCGAAAACACCGAAAACACAGTGCGCATGGCCTTCCGCCCGTCTGAATGGCTTGCAATGTGGTTCCCGCCACTCCAACGACGTCCCAAAGCCCCACAGCGCAACCATCTCAACGGTGAGAAAGTTGCGCTGTGCTGAACCCTGCGTTCCGTAAGAGCTTGCGGGTGCCCTGAAATATTTTTTTACCCCACTTTTCAACGAGGGAATGCGGCCTGCGGGCGAGCGGGCTTCGCGCCTTGCCGTGTTTTCATCCCACTTCTTTTGGCCTCCTTTTCCGCAAAAAAAGTGGGAATCCGAAGACGAAAATGGGGCAAAGTGGCGAAAAAAGACCGGGATTGACTGCAAAGCATTGACCGGCAGCACTAAGTCGTCTAGGGTCAGCGCATTAACGCCAACGGGGGGATGTTCAGCAGTCATGAAAAGCATCTGGCTTGCCGCAGTCGTTTTCTTTGCCATGCCCGTATTTGCTTGGGCACAGGGGAGCCAGCCAGTCGTTGACGGAGTGACCATCGTCTCCAGCCCGTACAACGGAAACGCCTATGTTTTCGGGGAAATCATTTCCGTACGAATTTCCTTTGACCAACCTATTACTGTGCCGTCTGATGACGATTATTTAATTCAGCTAACGCTGACGATCGGCACTAACGCCCGCAAGGCTGGCTTATTAAGCTTAACTACTTCCAGCAACGACGACCTAATTTTCGACTATGTCGTGCAATACTCAGACAGCGATGCGGACGGCATCTCCATCGCCGCGGACGCTTTAACTCTGAACGGCGGCACAATTCAGGGCGCCGATAGCAGCAACGCCAACCTTGACCTTGGCAGTCACGCCGTCAGCAACGACGGAAATCACAAAGTTGATGGCAGCATCGACCTTGCGCCAAACGTGATTTCCGTATCCGTGGTGTCCCGCCCGGAAAGCGGGGACACCTACGCCAAGGGCGAAATAATCAGGGTGCAAGTTAGGTTCCACGAAGCGGTAAGGCGCATTGATGGCAACCCGCAACTGGCGTTGACTTTGGGCATGCAAACAAAGCAAGCAGACTATTTGGCCTGCAGCAGCGGCTTTCGCTCTTCTGTTAATTTCTGCCGTTTGGCTTTCTTTGGCTATATAGTGCAGCCTGCAGACAGCGACTCGGATGGCATTTCCATCAGCGCCAACGCGCTGACGTTAAACGGCGCCACTATCCGGGACGCTAGCGGCACCAATGCCAACTTGAGCTTAAGCGGCTACACGGTGAGCGATGTTGCGGGGCACAAGGTCGCTGGCAGCATTAACCGCCTGCCGAGTGTTGCCACGATGCGAACATCCATTCCGCAAAGCGGCGACACCTATGGCGTAGGCGAAATAATTGAAGCAACAATTACCTTTAGCAGGCTCGTCAAGGTCACTGGCGCTCCGCAACTAACCCTAGGGATCGGCACTCAGACCAAGCAAGCCGTTTATTCAGGTTGCACCCGTGACTCTTGGACAGATCCAGCAGGGCTCTGCGAGGATCTGAAGTTCCAATACGTCGTTCAGTCCTCAGACAGCGATGCGGACGGCATCTCCATCGCCGCGGACGCTTTAACCCTGAACGGCGGCACGATTCAGGGCGCCGCCGGCAGCAACGCCAACCTAAGTCTCGGCACCCATGCACTAACTAACTTTGCAATCAGAAAGGTTGATGGAAATATAGACCGCACTCCCGCTGTGAACTACTTGAATTTTTCCTATGACAGCAGACCACAGACCGGCGACACCTACGGGGTTACCGAGATCGTTGAAATTGAAGTGTCTTTTACAGAGGCTGTTAAGGTAAGCGGCAGCCCGTACTTATCCTTGACAATTGGAACTCAGACAAGGCAAGCCTCCAACCATCGCACAGGCTTCTTATCGCCGTATCTTACATTCCGATATGTCGTTCAGGCATCGGACACTGATGCGAACGGCATCTCCATCGGGGCAAATTCCATAGCGCTCAATGGCGGCACGATTCAGGACTCTGGCGGCAACAACGCAAACCTTGATCATGATGCCGTCGGCGATGTCGCAAGCAGAAAGGTGGACGGGAGCATCGACCACCCACCCACAATCCGCAGAATATGGTACTGGCCAAAGCGGCAGCGCACAAATACATACGGGGCTACTGAAGCCATTGACGTGGAAGTAGATTTCAGTGAAACGGTAACAGTGATCGGCAATCCGCAACTAGGATTGACGATCGGTGCTCAAACTAGGCAAGCCACTATAATCGAATGCACCCGTCGCGCACGGAGCTCAGCTCAGGGCTGCATTTCTACGGGCTTCCGCTTCCGCTATGTCGTGCAGGCATCGGACAGGGACACGGATGGCGTAAGCATTGCCGCAAACGCCCTAGATTTAAACGGCGGCACAATTCAAGATTCCGCGGGCAATAGCGCCAACCTTAACCACGATGCGCTCGGCGATGACTCTGACCGCCGCGTCGATGGCAGCATCGACCATGTCCCGGCCGTAATTGCAACAGTCATTGATTCAGACCCGCGCTCAGGGGACACCTACATTGCCGACGAGCTTATAGAAGTGGGCGTTTCGTTTGACGAACGCGTCATCGTCTCCGGCAGTCCGCAACTGGCGCTTACAGTAGGAAGTCAGACTCGGCAAGCCAAGTTTCATCCCGGATACGGAGTTGATCCGGACAATCCACAAATAGGCTGGTACTTTCGATATATTGTGCTGGCATCGGACCGAGATGCAGATGGCATTTCCGTCGCCACAGATGCGCTAACCCTAAACGGCGGCACAATCAGGGACATTGCCGGAAACAACGCCAATATCATGCTTACTCATGATGCGGTCAGTGACGACGCCGAGCATAAAGTGGATGGTGGAACTGACCGATCTCCCGTTATCAATGACTCGATTTTCTCCAAGCCTCAGGAAGGAGATACTTTTGGCGTGGGCGAGACGATTGAAATTAAACTTCAAGTAAATGAACCCGTCATCATCACCGGTACTCCGCAACTGGCGTTGCAGGTCGGCACTCAAACCCATCAAGTGGAGCATGCGGGATGTGTCGCCTATTTTGCGGCTCCGGAAGGGAGTTGTCGGCGGTTGATTTTCCAATACATCGTGCAGGCCGCCGACAGTGACTCAGATGGCGTTAGTTTCACTGCAAACGCTTTGACGCTGAATGGCGGCACCATTCGAGACGCCGGGGGCAACAACCTAAATCTTATGGTAGATGAGAACTATTACGACACAAGCGGTGACAAAGTGGACGGCAGCATCGACCGGGCCCCGGCCGTGGGCTCGGTCTCCATTTCCTCCAGCCCACAAAACGGCAATGCCTACGGCGTCGGTGAAACCATCGAATTTACGGTGACATTCAATGAACCGGTCACGGCTTCCGGTCAGCCACAATTGTCGCTGACTGTAGGAACACGGACCTGGCAAGCAGCCTACCAGAGGTGTTCGGGCAATGCTGGAGATGCGGATGGAACCTGTCGCGAGCTCGTCTTTAGCTACGTCGTCCAGCAAGGTGATAATGACGCCAACGGCATATCCACAGGAGCGTTAACGTTGAACGGGGGCACTATTCAGGACTCCGGCAACAACAACGCCGTCCTTGACTTAGGCGAATACGCCATTAATGACGCTTCGGCCCACAAGGTAGCCGGAGGGTCGTCACCGCCACCTCCACCACCTCCTAGTGGAGGGGGAGGGGGTGGCGGCGGAGGGGGCGGCGGAGCTCCCGCACCGCCGGCCAACGAGGCTCCTGAGGTCCTTGCCGACATTCCCACGCAAAGGCTTGCGGTAGGCGCCTCCGTGCAAATCGATCTAGCCGCCCACTTCAGTGACCCGGACGGCGATCCGCTCACCTATGGGGTGACGTCAACGGAGGCGACGGTGGCGACAGCGACCGTGTCGGGCGATGCTATGAACATTGCGGTCCATTCATCAGGGTGGACTTGGATATACATAACAGCAAGAGATCCGCGGAGGCAGCAAGCCGGAATTTCGCTCCTTGTGTTGGCTTCGGTGCCGCCAAATATAGTCCGCGAAATCCCGGACGTCTCATTGGCCATTGGTGATTCCGCGCAGTTTGAGTTAGCCGACCATTTTCTCAACCCAGAAGGCCGCCCGCTTACCTACACAGTGGAGTCTTCGAACTCCGACGTGGCAGTGGCGGCTTTGCAGGGCAACATTATGAGCTTAGAAGCGCATTCGTCAGGCACGACCGAGGTGAGCGTCACGGCCGCCAACTCGTATGAACTCAACACAACGTTGACCTTCACTGCAATGGTGTCGGCACCGCCGGAAGTGGTTGGCCAAATTGAGGATTTGACGTTGACCCCCGGCACTTCCATACGGATTGACTTAGCGGGCAAGTTCAGCGACCCGGAGAATGGTTTGCTCGCCTATGTCGCCGAGTCCACCGCCCCCGACATCGCAACCGTATCCACAGATGGCGGCACAGTGACAATCGCCGCCAAGTTGCCGGGTGTGGCCACCGTGACCGTGACGGCGTTGGACCCCAACGATCTCAGCGTATCCCTTGACTTCTCGGTGACCGTGACCGCGATAGCGCGGACCCGCTGGGGCAGCTGGCGTTCAATACTCCTGCGGCAGCCAACCGTCAATACAGGCGATGAATCCTGAACCGACAATATGCTGCCGGCCGCGTTTGCCAAGCCAACCAGCCCAACACTAGAACTGCGTTTTATAGGTTCAGCCTAATTTCCCAAAACCTAAATTCCCAGCACGTCTCCCATGTCGAACAGGCCGTTCGATTTGCCGGCCAGGAATTTGGCGGCCCGGAGAGCGCCTTTGGCGAAGTTCATGCGGCTGGCTGCCCGGTGGGTGATTTCGATGCGCTCGCCCTCCCCGGCGAACAGCACACTGTGGTCGCCCACGATGTCGCCGCCGCGCAGGGCGCTGAAGCCGATGGTGGTGCGGCGGCGGGCGCCGGTTTCGCCTTGGCGCCCGTATTCGGCCACCTCGTCCAGGTCCCGCCCCAAGGCGCCCGCCAGGATTTGGCCGAGGCGCACGGCGGTGCCGGAAGGCGCGTCCATCTTGTGGCGGTGATGGGCTTCAATGACCTCTATGTCCACTTCGTCGCCCAGCGCCCGCGCCGCCTGCTCCACCAAGAGGAACATCAGGTTGACGCCGATGCTCATGTTGGGCGCCATCACAATGGGGATGGACTGTACGGCTTGGCGGATGCGCGCCAAGCCGGCTGCGTCGAAGCCGGTGGTGCCGATGACCATGCTCTTGCCGGCGGCGCGGCAGGCGTCCAACGCACCCAGGGTTGCTTGGGGCGCGGTGAAGTCGATGAGGGTTGCAAAGTCTTGCTGGGCTAGGGCGGCGGCGACGGAATCGACCACCGGAACGCCCAAGGGGCCAATTCCGGCAAGAACGCCGGCGTCCATCTCCACTTCCTTGGCGCCGGGACGCTCGATGGCCGCGCCCAATTGCAGTTCGCCATCCAGAGCAACGGCCTGCGCCAAGGTGCGCCCCATGCGCCCAGCCGCGCCGGCCACGGCGATTCGCGTTTTAGCCGCCATGCTCAACGGGCGGTCGACGCCGCCGGACGACGGACTGCACAACCGGGTGGGGAGAGTGGTTTCACGCCACCTTCCGCCGCACCGCCCACAGGTCATGCTCCGCCTGCATTCGCACCCACATCTCGGCACTAGTTCCGAGGACCGATTCAAGAACCAACGCAAATGACGGCGAAATTCCCCTCTTGCCGTTAACGACCTCATTAACCTTGCGGGGAGAGCATCCGCACTTCCTTGCAAGGCTTGTTTGATTGAGCCCCATTTCAGCCATGTAAACCTCTGCGAGCACTTGGCCGGGATGCATTGGCATGGGATTGCTAATCATGATGACCATCCTCAATGATAGTTTTCAATGGCAACCTCCGAAAATTCGCCTTTTTTGAACTTGAAAGTGATGCACCAAGGCAACTTGATCGTCACACTCCAGTAGTCCCGCCTACCGCCATGCAATTTGTGCAAACGAACCCTCGGCGGTTCGCCTTTAACGCGCAAATCTTGCAGGGTCGAAGTTGCATGCATGATCGTCAGCAGCGCTTTAGCCCGCGCCCATAGCTCTCTAGGCAGAACTTTGGATTGGTTTGTCGTCCATATGTCCTGGGCAGCCTTGCCCTTGAAGCTGACTATCATGCCAAGGCCATATTACACCATGCGGGATAGTGTAAATGACAATTATGTCCGCGGCGCCAAACTGGATGGCGTTTACGGAGCTTAAGGCTTCAGGCCGTCAAGGAAGTCCTTGACGCCTTGGAACCAGCCGCTTTCCTTGGGGGAATGCTCCTCTTCGCCCTGCTCCATGCTGCGCTTGAACTTGCGCAGCAACTGCTTTTGGTGCTCCGTGAGCTTGACCGGCGTTTCCACCACCACCTTGCAGTGCAGGTCCCCCGTGGGGCCGCCGCGCACCGGGGTGACGCCCTTGCCGCGCAGGCGGAACAGCTTGCCGGTTTGGGTTTCCGGCGGCACCTTTAGCTTCACCCGTCCGGTCAGGGTGGGCACTTCGATTTCGCCGCCGAGGGCGGCGTCCACAAAGGAGAAGGGCGCCTCGCAAAACAGGTGGCGGCCCTCACGGACGAAGATGGGATGGTCGCGCACCTCCACCTGCACATACAGGTCCCCAGGCGGGCCGCTGCGCAGGCCGGCCTCGCCTTCGCCGGTTAGCCGAATGCGGTCCCCGTTATCGACGCCGGGAGGGATGCGCACCGACAGCTTCTTGCGCTCCTCCACCCGTCCGCGCCCGCCGCAACGGCGGCAAGGGTCGGTGATGACCTGGCCGGCGCCGCGGCAGCGCGGGCAGGTTTGCTGCAAGGAGAAGAAGCCTTGGGCAACGCGGATTTGGCCGGCGCCGGAGCACTCCGGGCAGGTGCTGGGGCTGGTGCCGGCCTTGGCGCCGCTGCCGTCGCAGTGCTCGCAGGCGGCCAGCACGGGCACGGATATCTCCACCGTGTCGCCCTGCACGGCCTGCTCCAAGTCCAATTGCAGGGCGTACTGCAGGTCCGCCCCTCGGTTGCGGCTGCGCCCGCCGCGGGCACCGGCGCGGGCGCCGCCGAAGATGTCTCCAAAAACGTCGCTGAAGATGTCGCTGAAGCTGCCGTTGAAGCCGGCGCCGCCCATGCCGCCGGCGCTGGGGTCCACTCCGGCGTGGCCGAATTGATCGTAGGCGTTGCGCTTTTCGCGGTCCGTCAGAACCTCGTAGGCTTCGGAGGCTTCCTTGAACTTCTCCTCCGCGTTGGCGTCATCCGGGTTGCGGTCCGGATGGAGCTTCATGGCGAGGCGGCGGTACGCCTTCTTGATGTCGTCGTCCGAGGCATCCCGTTGCAGGCCCAGCACGTCGTAGTAGTCGCGTTTCGCCATCTGTCCGTTTCCGCGCATGGATGCGCCGCGGCGCCCTACTTGCCTTTCTTGCCGTCGTCCTTGACCTCTTCAAACTCGGCGTCCACCGTGTCTGCATCGGCGGCGGGGGCCTTGCCGTCCCCGCCGTCCTCGGCGCCGCCGCCGGCCGCGTCAGCATAAGCCTTTTGCGCAAACTGCGTCGAGGCTTCCGTCAGCGCCTGCATCTTCGCTTCGACGACCGCCTTGTCCTCGCTCTTGAGGGCCTCCTCCAAGGCGGTTGCGGCGGCCTCCACGGCCTGCTTGTCCGCATCATCCACCTTGTCCCCGGCGTCCTTGACCGCCTTGCGCGAGGCATGCACCAAGCCGTCCGCCTGGTTGCGCAGGTTGACCATCTCGGCGAACTTCTCGTCGTCCGCGGCGTGGGCCTCGGCGTCCCGCACCATTTGTTCGATCTCCTCGTCGGACAGGCCGCTGGACGCCTTGATGACGATGGACTGCTCCTTGCCGGTGGCCTTGTCCTTGGCGGAGACATTGAGGATGCCGTTGGCGTCCAAGTCAAAGCTCACTTCGATTTGCGGCATGCCGCGGGGGGCCGGCGGAATGTCCCGCAGGTCGAACTGGCCGAGGGACTTGTTCTGCGCCGCCTGCTTGCGCTCCCCTTGCAGCACATGGATGGTGACCGCGGTTTGGTTGTCGTCCGCGGTGGAGAACACCTGAGTCTTCTTGGTGGGGATGGTGGTGTTCTTCTCGATGAGTGCGCTCATCACCTTGCCCAAGGTCTCGATGCCCAGGGACAGGGGCGTGACGTCGAGCAGGAGCACGTCCTTGACGTCCCCGGACAGCACCGCGGCCTGAATGGCGGCGCCGATGGCCACCGCCTCGTCCGGGTTGACGTCCCGCCGCGCCTCCTTGTTGAAGAACGCCTTGACCTTCTCCTGCACCAAGGGCATGCGCGTCTGGCCGCCGACCAGGATCACGTCGTCGATGTCGCCGACGCCTAGGGCCGCGTCCTTGATGGCGGTGCGGCAGGGGCCGATGGTGCGGTCCACCAACTCCTCCACCAAGGACTCCAGCTTGGCCCGGGACAGCTTCAGCACCAGGTGCTTGGGGCCGGATTGGTCGGCGGTGATGTAGGGCAGGTTGATCTCCGTCTGCTGGCTGTTGGACAGCTCGATCTTGGCCTTCTCCGCCGCCTCCTTGAGGCGTTGCAGCGCCAGCGGGTCGTTGTGCAGGTCGATGCCGTTCTCCCTTTTGAACTCATCGGCCAAGTAGTCGATGACCGTCAGGTCGAAGTCCTCCCCGCCGAGGAAGGTGTCCCCGTTGGTGGAAAGCACCTCGAACTGATGCTCGCCGTCGATTTCGGCGATCTCGATTATGGAGATGTCGAAGGTGCCGCCGCCTAGGTCATAGACGGCGATCTTGGCGTCCCCCCGCTTCTTGTCCAAGCCGTAGGCCAGGGCGGCGGCGGTGGGTTCGTTGATGATGCGCTTCACGTCCAGCCCGGCGATCTTGCCGGCGTCCTTGGTGGCTTGGCGCTGCGAGTCGTTGAAGTAGGCGGGCACGGTGATGACCGCCTCGGAGACGTTCTCGCCTAGGTACTCCTCCGCGGTTTTCTTCATTTTCTTCAGCACTTCGGCGGAGATCTGCGGCGGCGCCAGTTTGTCCCCCTTGACGGCGACCCAAGCGTCCCCGTTGGCGGCGCTGTCGATCTTGTAGGGCACCATCTTGATGTCCTTCTGCACCACGTTGTCCTTGAACTTGCGGCCGATCAGCCGCTTGATGGCGAACAGGGTGTTGTTCGGGTTGGTGACGGCTTGGCGCTTGGCGTTCTGGCCGACGAGAATCTCACCGTCGTCCGCATAGGCGATGATGGAGGGGGTGGTGCGGTCCCCTTCGGAGTTTTCGACGACTTTTGCATCGCCGCCATCCAGCACGGCCACGCAGGAGTTGGTGGTGCCGAGGTCGATGCCGATGATCTTGCCCATTTTGCTGTTGCTCCAGGTTTGGTTTCCGCTCCATCCCAGCCGATGGCGGAGCGGCCTTTAGAATCCGTCAACTGTCTATGGGGGCTGCCGGGGTTATTTCAATGCGCCAACTCGGGTTCCGTGGACGGCGCAGCAAACGTCTTGACTAGGGGCCAGCAACAGGCCCTAGCCTTCACTCCCCGCCTCGGGGGGCTTGGCGACGATCACCTTGGCGGCGCGCAGCAGCCGCCCGTTGAGCAGATAGCCCTTTTGCATCACCTCCATGACGGAGTTGGGCTCCGCATCCGGGTTCTCCACCAGCGCCATGGCCTCGGAACGGGCCGGGTCAAAGGGTTCGCCCAAGGGATCCACCTGTTCGATGCCGTTCTTCCTCAAGGTGTCCAGCAAAAGCTTAAGGGAGAGCGCAACGCCATCCGCCACGGCCTTGACGTCGGTTGCGGCGGCGGCGCTTTCGGCGGACTTCTGCAAACCGTCCAAGGCCGGCAGCAGATCCTTGGCGAAGCGCTCCAAGGCGAACTTGTGGGCGTTCTCGACATCCCTCGCGGCGCGGCGGCGAATGTTCTCCACCTCCGCCTGTGACCGGAGCGCCTGATCCTTAAGTTGGTCGATCTCCTCCTTGGCGGACTCCAGGGCGGCTTGCTGCGCCGCTGCATCCAAATCATCCCCGCCGTTGGTTCCTGCGGCACCGACCTCAGAGTCCTCCGGCGCCGCGGTCGGGGGTTCAGCTTCCGGCGCCGCCGGCGCCTGCTCTTCAGCCGGAGTTGCTGGCGCGGCTGGCGCGGTCGGCGCCGCACCGCCTGCCTTCGGGGATTTTTTCGCCATGATGCGCCCTTGCCCAGTTTCCAGCCCTGCACAATGGGGCCGGCACCGCAGGATTCAACCGGGAATGGGCGGCCAACGCTCGTCGCCGGCGCGATCTTGAGCGCCCAGATTGGGTTCGGAACCCAGCGCCCCGCCTTGCCAACGTGATTCCAGCACAGGCGCAAAGCGCCCAGACCGCGCAAGCAAGGCGCCGGGCTTTGGTTTTCGCGGCAGGTGCGCGATCAAGGATGCTGCAGCGCCTCGCCGAGCAGATGGGCGGTGACATCCACCACCGGGATGACCTTCTGGTAGGCCATGCGCGTCGGCCCCACCACGCCAAGCACACCGGCGACGTGGCCGTTCACCGAATAGGAGGAGGACACCAAGCTCAGATCGTCCAGCACGTTGTAGCCGGACTCCTCGCCGATGAACAGCTGGATGCCTTCGGTGTTCAGGCAGCGGTCCAGCAGGTGCAGGATGGAGCCTTTTTGGGAGAAAGCCTCGAACAGACCGCGCACCGTCTCCGTGTCTTCGCTGAGGTCGAGCAGGTTGGACTCCCCGGCGACGACGAACCCCTTCTCCTGCTCCGGTTGCTGCGCGAACGCCTTGGACGCCATGTCCAGCGCCGCCTGCAGCAGGCGGTCCATGCGGTCCTTGTCCCGCTGCATGGAGGCGATGAGGCCGGTGCGCGCCTCCTCCAAGGACAGCCCGCCGAACTCCTGGTTGATGAAGTTGGCGGCCCGCAGCAGATCCGCATCCTCATACTTGCGCTCCGTGTGGATGACGCGGTTCTGCACCTCCCGGTCGTTGAACACCAGGATCACCAGCAGGCGGTCGCCGTCCAAGTTGAGGAACTCCACATGCCGCAGCGCCGACTGATCCCGCCGCGGCAAGGTCACCACGCAGGTCAGTTCGGTGATGCGGGAGAGCATTAGGGACACGGCCTCGATCATTTCGGAAGGCGGCAAGTCCGGGTTCACGCCGTTCTCCAAGGAGCGCTGTTCGGCTTCGTCAAGCGGCTCCACAGCCAGCATGCTATCGACGAAGAAGCGCAAGCCTTGGCTGGTGGGCACCTTGCCGGCCGAAGTGTGCGGGGACTTGACCAGCCCTTGACTCTCCAAGCGGGACATGATGTTGCGCACCGTGGCGGCGCTGACGGACACGCTCGGCTGCCCGGCCAAGGCCTTGGAGGCCACCGGCCGGCCATTGGTGATGTAGGACTCCACCAACAGTTTGAAGATCTGTTCGGTGCGGTCGTCAACCGCGGCAAGGCCCTTCATGGATTTGTTGCGCACGGGACTCTCCCATCCATGGCCAACGCCTTGCGCCCTGCACGGGAATTGGCCCGGCGCCGGCGCCGCCTCAAGTAATATGGTGCATTTTCCCGCGGCGTCAAGAATTTGCTCAAGCATCTGACCATTTTGGACTTCGCCCTGGTCGCCAAGCTGGACGTCGATTTTGCCGCCGGCCTGACGGTGGTGACCGGCGAATCCGGTGCCGGCAAGTCCATCCTGATGAACGCACTGGCCCTAGTTCTTGGCGAGCGGGCCAGCACGGACCTGATCCGGCCCGGCGCCGACCGCGCCGAGGTGACCGCGGAGTTCCACTTGGCGGACAATCCCAAGGCGCTGTCGTACCTGGCCGACAAGGACCTGGCCGACATGTACGAACCCGAACGCTGCCTGTCCCGGCGGGTGGTCGGGCGGGACGGGCGCTCCCGCGCCTTCATCAATGGCGTTCCGGTCACCCTGCAGGTGATGCGCGAACTCACCGAGGGGCTGGTGGACATCCACGGCCAAGACGAAAACCAAAGATTGGCGCGGCGCGATGCGCAACTGGACTTGCTCGACGCCTATGGCGCACCGAGCGATGCGCGACGCAACATGGCGAAGGCGCACCGGGCATGGCGGCGGGCGGAGAACTCCCTGGCGGCGCTGCAGGCGGACCTGGCCAACGCCGAGGACCGGGCCGGCCTGCTCCGCTATCAGCTTGAGGAGTTGGCCGGCTTGGACCTCGCCGAAGGCGAGTTCGAGTCCTTGCAGGCGGAGTTTCGGCGGCTGTCCCAAGCCCAAGGCATTCAGGAGACCGTGCAAGGCGCGATCGAGCACCTGTCCGATTTGGCCGAGGCCCGCCAAACGGAGCGGCGGCTCGACGCCATAGACGACGATCACCCCAGCTTGGTCGGCGCCCGGCAAAACCTGGCCTCGGCCCTGACGCTCATGGATGACGCCGTGCGCGACCTAGGCGGCTACGTCGATGCCTTTGATGCGGATCCCGCGCATCTGCAGCAACTGTCGAAGCGCCTGGACCTGATCCACGATCTGGCCCGCAAGCACCGCTGCCCTCCGCAGCAACTGGCGGAACAGGCCAAGCGGCTCGAACAGGAGTGCAACGCCCTAAGCGCCGGGCGCAGCAATATGGAGGCGCAGCAGGCGGAGGCCGAACGCCAAAAAGCCGAATTTGAGCGCATCGCCCAAGAGGTCAGCCGGGAGCGCCGCCAAGCCGCCGAGGGGCTGGCCGAAGGCGTCAGCGCCCGCATTAGGGCGCTCGGCATCCAAGGCGGCGCGTTCGAGGTCCGCTTTGAGGCGGCCAACTCCGAAAGGGGCTTGGAGACGGTGGAGTTCCAAGTCACCACCAATCCCAACTATCCGGCCGGCAGCTTGGCCAAGATTGCGTCCGGCGGCGAACGCGCCCGCATCAACTTGGCCATCTGCATGGTGGCCGCGCACAAGGCGCAGCTTCCCTCCCTTGTGCTCGACGAAGCCGACGTCGGCGTTGGCGGCGTCACCGCCGACACCATCGGCCGCCTGCTGCGCGACCTTGGCCGGCGCGCCCAGGTGATTTGCGTCACCCACGCCCCGCAGGTGGCGGCCCTTGGCGACGACCACCTAGTGGTGGAGAAGGACGCCTCCCAGGACACGCACGTTCGCCGCCTCAGCGCTGCCGGCCGGGTGGAGGAGGTGGCTCGAATGCTGGCCGGAGCGGACTTGACGGACAAGACCCGCGCCTACGCACGGGCATTGCTCGAGGGCGCCGAGCAAACGGAGGCAAGCGGCCCCTAGACGGGCGCCGCCGCCGCCAAGCCCAGCCGAGCCGCTGTAGTAGAATGCGTCCGGCTTCCGCCGTCGGCCCCCGATGGGACTAATTGCCGTTGGTGCGCTGAATGCCGCGGCGGCAGACCGCGAAATGACGAAGTATGGCTAGGAGTGACGTTCATGCGATTTACCGTTACCTTAGACCGGGATGAGAATGGTGCTTGGGTCGCTGAATGCCCCTCCATACCCGGCTGCGTAAGCCAAGGCAGCACCCGAGATGAGGCTGTCAGCAACATTGAGGAGGCCATTCAATTGTGTTTGGAGGTGAGGGCAGAGCGCGGGTTGCCCCTAACCATTGAAACTCAACAGTTGGATGTAGCTGTTTAGTGGCAGCGCTTCCGCTCTTGAGCGGCCGGAAAGTGGTTCAAGTTTTTGAATCACTAGGGTGGGAACAAGCCCGGCAGCGTGGTAGCCACATCATTCTGGTGAAGGAAGGGCGGAACGCGACGCTGTCCATACCTGACCATAGGCAAGTTGCCAAAGGCACATTGCGCTCTCTCATTCGTTCGGCTGGAATCACTACGGCTGAATTTGCGGCTGCCTGGAAAAGAGGCTGATCTTGGGATGGGAAGGAACATAGAGAACACCTATGACGGACACTAACAGGAGCGCCCGAGGCGGGCGGCGGTTGAGGAGCGCCATCCTGTGCGCGGCCTGTGTAGCGCTGTTGGCGGGCTGCGCCATGCCGAAGCCGAAGATGCCCAAGCTCAGTTTCAAGATGCCCCGTGTGCATAAGATCACGGTGCAGCAAGGCAACGTCATCACCCAGCAGATGATCAACCGGCTGAAGCCGGGCATGACGCGGGAGCAGGTGGCCTTCGTGATGGGCGAGCCCGTGGCGCGCAACACCTTCAACCAAGACCGCTGGGACTACGTTTACACCATAGAAGCGCCGGGCCGCTTTGAGGACGAAAAGCGCGTGACCCTCTATTTCGAGAACGGCCTGCTCTCCTCATTCGCCGGCGACTATGCGCCAAGCAGCGTCCTGAACATCCCCGCCGCGGCGGGCGACGGGGCCGCAGCCAATCCCCGGCAGGGCGACGGCTAAGCCCCTCCGCCGCCGGTTGCCTGCGCCCGGCGGCGACGAGCCTCCTTGGGGTCCAGGGCCAAGGGCCGATACAGCTCCACCCGGTCGCCTTTCCGCAACGCCTGGCCGCGCCGGGCGGGCGCTCCGTGGATGCCGGCCGGCATGGCCTCCACATCCAGCCCGGCGAAGGCTTCATGGCGAGCGGCGGCCCGCAGCGCCGCCGTCAAGGTGGCGCCTTCGTCAAGGTCGAAAGCCACCACTGCTTGGCGCTGCGGGCTGGCGTAGGCCACTTCAATGCGCATCAACCTGCCAATTCCCGCCGCCCACCGGCCTAGGACAACCAAGCGCGTATGTTGTCCAAGCCGATGAGCGTCACCACAAACACCGCCAACACGCCCAAGGGCGCCGCAATTCCGGCCAGCGCCAGCCAGGACGCCTCGGCGAAGCGGCGCTTCAAGCCCAACTGATTCCTCAAAACCGCCTTGGGCAGGGCGTAGGCCGCGAACAGGGCGATGAACAACCCTCCCAAGGGCAGCAGGATGTTTTGGGTTAGGTAGTCGATGGCGGCGAAGAAGGTCATCTGGCCCAACACATGAAAATCCGCCCACTCGTTGAAGGAGAGCACCGTGCCGACGCCCAGCAGCCAGCAGGCCGCGCCGATGGCGACCGCCGCCCGCCCGCGCTTGACGTTGTACTGCTCCACCAAATAGGCCAGCGCCGGTTCGGTGAGCGAAATGGCCGAAGTGATGGCGGCGAAGCCCACCAGAATGAAAAACAGGGTGCCGAACAGGGCGCCCAGCGGCAGGTGGCCGAAGGCCAACGGCACCGTGACGAACATCAGGCCGGGGCCTTGCGCCGGCTCCATGCCGTTGGCGAACACCACCGGAAAGATGGCCAGGCCGGCGGCCAAGGCGACCAAGGTGTCCAGCACGGCGATGGTCACCACCGTGTTGGTGACGGAGACGGAACTCGGCACATAGGCGCCGTAGGCCATGATGGCCCCCATGCCTAGGCTTAGGGTGAAGAACGCATGGCCCAAGGCGTCGAACAGGGCCGTGCCGGTGACCTTGCGCCACTCGAAGCTGAACATGAAGTCAACGCCTTGGGCGAAGCCGCCGGAGGTGACGCCGTAGCCCACCAGAACCGCCAGCAGCACGAACAGCAAGGGCATGAACCAGCGCACCGCCGCCTCCAAGCCGGCCGCCACTCCGCGGGCGATGATGAAGATCACGATGACCATGAACAGGGTGTGCCAGAACAGCATCTCCCAAGGGCTGGCCAGAAATTGGTCGAAGGCGGCGGTGGCCTGGTCCCCGGTGGCGCTGGCGAAGGAGCCGCCGGCCATGCCGAAGCCGGCCATGCCGAAGATGTACTTCAGCGCCCAGCCGGCGATGACGGCGTAGAAGGACAGGATCAAAAAGCCGGCCGCCACCCCCATCCAACCCACCAGCACCCAAGCGCGGTGGCGGTGGTGCTGCTGAATCAAGGAGCGCATGCTGTTGACTGGGCTTTGCCGCCCTTCGCGGCCGATGAGCACCTCCGCCATCATGATGGGCACGCCGACCAAGGCGATGCAGACCAAATAGATCAGCACGAAGGCCCCGCCGCCGTTCTCGCCCGTGATGTAGGGGAAGCGCCAAAGGTTCCCCAACCCCACCGCCGAGCCCGCCGCCGCCAGCACGAACAGCCAGCGGCTGGACCACATGCCGTGCCGCGATTTCGAATTGCCAGACACGCTAATCTCCTGCGCCAGTGCTGCGGGTGGCTATTGTGCGCGGATGGCCGGAAGCAAACAACCCGGCTGGCCGGCGCCAATGGACAAACCCAAGAGAAAAACAACCTTGAATCAAGAGGTTGCGATCTCCTTTAGGAAAAACGGCCAAGCGCTGCCGCGGCGCCGCAGCGGCAGCGGGGGCGGTTGGCCGTGGACTCGTTGCGCAAAGCCGCCTTGCGGAAAAACACCCATGACGAATCAAGGGGTTACGGCCATTTCCTGAAAGCGGTCCACGGTGCAGAACAGGCCGTCGCCGCTTGTTCGCCATCTTCCTGGAAAGAACCGGCTTGGGAACAAAATATGTCATTAAAATCAATGGATTAGAGAAATTCTACGCAGCAAGGAGGGGCAAGCTCAAAACCACCCGCGACAGCTTCCGATGAGCTTTGGGGGCGGAATTTTTTTCCTTACAATGCACCCGAACTTGGACGAATTTTCGTCCTGCCAATTGCATGTCAAGAGCAAGCGCCGTGTCGGAGCCAGCCCCGTCGAACCCCCCTGACAACACCCGCGTGCTGAAAGTCCCGCCACACTCCATAGAAGCCGAGCAGTCCGTTCTCGGCGGCCTCATGCTGAACAACGACGCTTGGCTCAACGTCATCGACATTCTAAGGGCCGAGGACTTTTACCGCCTGGAGCATCGGCTGCTGTTCGAGGCCATGGACCTCCTGTGGCGGGGCAACCAGCCCATGGACGTCGTCACCCTGTCCGAAGCTTTGGCCGACAAGGGCCATCTGGACCGCATCGGCGGCGGCGTCTTCCTGGCGGACTTGGCGGAGAACACCCCCGGGGCAAGCAATGTCTTGGCTTACGCCCGCATCGTGCAGGAAAGGTCCACCCGCCGGCAGCTCATTCGCGCCGGGCAGCGCATTGCGGATTCCGGCTTCGAGGCGAACGGCCACAGCAGCGACGAACTGCTGGACCAGGCGGAGAGCGAAGTCTTCGGCATCGCCGAGCGGCGGCTGGAGAACGAGGGGCCGCAGCCGGTGACCCCCATGCTCAGCAAGGCGGTCGAAGAGGTGACCAAGCTCTATGAGAACAAAGGGCGGTTGCCGGGCCTGTCCAGCGGGTTCAAGGCCTTGGACGACCACACCGCCGGCTTCAAGAACTCCGATCTCATCGTCATCGCCGGGCGGCCGGCCATGGGCAAGACGGCTTTGGCCTTGAACATCGTCGAGCACGCCGTCATCGGGTGCAGCAGGCCCAGCTTGATCTTCAGCATGGAGATGGCGGCGGAGCAACTGGTGCTGCGCCTGCTGTCGTCCCTGGCCCGCATCGACCAGAGCAAGATGCAAATCGGGGACCTGGCCGACCACGACTGGGACAGGTTCTCCTCCGCGGTGGCGCTTTTGCGGAACCAGCCGCTTTACATTGACGACACCCCCGCCCTGACGCCGGCGAACCTGCGCGCCCGCGTGCGCCGGGCGGTCCGTGAAGCCGGCGGCAACCTGGGCCTGGTCGCGGTCGATTACTTGCAGCTCATGCGGCCGGACAGCACCCGCTCAGACAACCGAACCCAGGAGATTTCGGAAATCTCCCGCGCCCTAAAGGCCGTCGCCAAGGAAATGAAGTGCCCTTTGCTCGCCTTGTCCCAACTCAACCGCGAAGTCGATAAACGGCCGAACAAGCGGCCCATAATGTCTGACCTGCGGGATTCCGGGGCCATCGAACAGGACGCTGACCTCATCCTCTTCATCTATCGGGACGAGGTTTACAACGAGGAGTCCTTGGACAAGGGCATCGCCGAGGTCATCATCGGCAAGCAGCGCAACGGCGTTTCCGGCAAGACGGTTAAGCTCAGCTTTTTGGGCAACCTCACCAAGTTTGAGGAATTGGCGCCCGAGCGCTTCAACGACTACGAGCCGCCCTAGCCGCCAGCGGGGTCCGCGCGGGCGAATCATGGCCAAACCCCAAACCGCCTACGTCTGCGCCTCCTGCGGGGCGCGGCACACGCAGTGGCAGGGGCGCTGCGCCGCCTGTGGGGAGTGGAACAGCCTGTCGCAATTGCGCTTGGGGCCGGCACCCGCCCCTAGGGACGGCTTTGGCGGCACGTCCGCGGCCGCCCGCAAGCTTTCCGAGGTGAAGGCGGAGTCCGCGCACCGCTTGGCCACGGGCTTCAACGAACTGGACCGCGTGCTCGGCGGCGGGCTGGTGGCCGGTTCCGTGGTGCTCATCGGCGGCGACCCCGGCGCCGGCAAGAGCACCCTGCTGCTGCAGGTGTGCGCCGCGGTCAGCGCCGAGGCGCCCGTCCTCTACGCCACGGGGGAGGAGTCCTTGGAGCAGCTTGCGCTCAGATGCCAACGGCTGCGGCTGCCGGCCGGGAACCTGGAGGCGGTCGCCGAGACCCGGGCGGAGGTGGTGGCCGGTTTGGTGGAGGAGCGCAATCCCAAGCTGCTGGTGCTGGACTCAGTGCAGGTCATGCAGTTGGAGAGCGTTGACGGCACCCCCGGCAGCTTAAGCCAAGTGCGCGAAACCGCCGCCTACTTCACCAGGCTGGCCAAATCCAGCGGCGCTGTCGTGGTGCTGGTTGGCCACGTCACCAAGGAGGGCAACTTGGCCGGGCCGAAAGTCCTGGAGCACATGATCGACTGCTTTTTGATGTTGGACAGCCCCGCCGGCAGCCGCTATCGGACCCTGCGCGGAATCAAGAATCGGTTCGGCGCCGTCAATGAACTCGGCGTCTTCGCCATGACCGAGCGGGGCATGCGCGAAGTCGCCAATCCCTCGGCGATCTTCCTGCAGCGCGGCAAGGTCGAATCTCCCGGCAGCGTCGCCACCGTGATTTGGGAGGGCACCCGGCCGATTCTGGTTGAAATCCAAGCGCTGGTGAACCAGGTTCAGGGCGGCTACGCAAGGCGCGTGGCGGTCGGCTTGGACCAGCAGCGCTTGGCGATGCACTTGGCCGTGCTGCATCGCCACTGCGGCATTCAACTTGCCGACCAGGACGTCTTCGCCAACGTGGTCGGCGGCGTGCGAATTGCGGAGACGGGGAGCGACTTGGCGCTGATGCTGGCGGTGTTGTCCTCCCTTCGGGACCGTCCTCTGCCCAAGCAACTCATAGTGTTCGGGGAACTGGGCCTGACCGGCGAAGTGCGCCCGGTCCCCAACGGCCAGGAGCGCCTGCGCGAAGCAGGCAAGCATGGCTTCAAAATCGCCGTCGCGCCGCACGACAACCGGCCTAGGGAGGCCATTGCGGGAATGGCCGTGCATGGGGTCAAGAACCTAGCCGCCGCCTTGGACGCGGTCGCCTCCCTATGAAGCGCCGAGATGCGAAGCGCCGAGACGCCGGCCAAACGCGCCGCTTCAGGCCGTTGCGGAACCGCCGGCCTCAGCTTTGCGGGCTTTAGTGATTTTCAAGACGCCTCCGAAAAACTTTGGCCCGCAAAAGGCCCAAGGCGCATTATCATGGTCGGCGAAAACGCCACCAACACAGGGGCTGGAAATCCCATGTTTGCATCGAACGCCTCCGTTGCCTCCGTTGACCCCGAAATCGCCGCCGCCATCAACGAGGAGCGCCGCCGCCAGGAGGAGCACATCGAGTTGATCGCTTCGGAGAACTACGCCAGCCCTGCGGTCATGGAGGCGCAAGGCACGGCGCTGACCAACAAGTACGCCGAAGGCTATCCGCACAAGCGCTACTACGGCGGCTGCGAATACGTTGACCAAGCCGAGACCCTCGCCATCGAGCGGGTCAAGTCCCTGTTCCAGGCGGACTGCGCCAACGTGCAGCCCCACTCCGGCTCCCAGGCCAACGCCGCCGCCTACCTGGCCCTGCTCAACCCCGGCGACACCGTGCTGGGCATGAGCTTGGCGCATGGCGGGCACCTGACCCACGGCGCCAAGGTGAACTTCTCCGGACGCCTCTACAACGCCGTGCAGTACGGCCTGCATGCGGCCACCGGCGAGGTGGACTACGACGAGGTGGCGCGGCTGGCCAAAACTCATCGCCCGAAGCTGCTGGTGGCCGGCTTCTCCGCCTACTCAAGGCGCATGGACTGGTCGAGGTTCAGGGACATCGCCGACGACGTGGGCGCCTACCTGCTGGTCGATATGGCCCATGTGGCCGGCTTGGTGGCCGCGGACCTCTACCCCAGCCCGGTGCGGATCGCCGATGCAACGACCTCCACCACCCACAAGACCCTGCGCGGCCCCCGGGGCGGCCTCATCCTAGCGAAGGGCAACCCGGAAGTGGAGAAGAAGCTCAACTCGGCGCTTTTCCCCGGCACCCAAGGCGGCCCCCTGATGCATGTCATCGCCGCCAAGGCGGTTTGCTTCAAGGAAGCCCTGACGCCGGAGTTCAGGCAATACCAAGCGCAGGTGCTCGCCAACGCGCAGACCATGGCCAACCGCTTCATGGAGCGGGGCTTCAAGGTTGTCTCCGGCGGCACCGACAACCACCTTTTCCTGCTGGATCTGATCGACGCCGGCATCACCGGCAAGGACGCGGACGCCGCCTTGGGCCGGGCCAACATCACCGTCAACAAGAACGCCGTGCCCAATGATCCGCGCTCGCCGTTCGTCACCAGCGGCCTGCGCTTAGGCACGCCGGCGGTGACCACCCGCGGCTTCAAGGAGGCCGAATGCATTCAACTGACGGACTGGATCTGCACCGTGCTGGAGGACATCTCCGACGAATCCGCAATCGCCAAGGTCAAGGGCAAGGCGCTGGAGCTGTGCCGCGCCTTTCCGGTGTACGGGGCGGCGCCGCTGGAGGAAGCGCAAGCGGCCTAGGCCGCCTCCTGCGGCGCAGCATCGGCGCTAAAGGCTCATGCACTGCCCATTTTGCGCCGCCGCCGACACCAAGGTGATCGACTCGCGCTTGGTCAGCGAGGGCAAGTCGGTGCGGCGGCGGCGGGAGTGC
This sequence comes from Candidatus Azophilus sp., assembly GCA_965200465.1. Lineage (GTDB taxonomy): Bacteria > Pseudomonadota > Gammaproteobacteria > Pseudomonadales > Azotimanducaceae > Azophilus. Next base: position 3,235,853 of record OZ241358.1, read on the forward strand.
GGCCTTTGCGGCGAGCGCTGGACCACCTTCGAGACCGCCGAACTGCTGATGCCGAAGATCGTCAAGCGGGACGGCGTCCGGGAGCCCTTCGACGAGGCCAAGCTGCGCCAGGGATTGCGCAAGGCATTGGAGAAGCGGCCCGTTTCGGACGAGACCATCGACGCCGCGGTGGGGCGCATGATGGACCGCATTCGGGAGTCCGGGGAGCGGGAGGTCAAATCGGACCAAGTCGGCGAGGCCGTCATGGGGGAACTGCGCCAACTGGACGCGGTCGCTTATGTTCGCTTCGCCTCCGTGTATCGTGACTTCCAGGACGTGAGCGAATTCCAGTCCGAAATTCGCCGTCTGAAACGCCATGCGCGATGAACGCCGCAACGGACCAGGCTTTTCTTGACGAAGCCGTGGCGCTGGCCGAGCGCGGCCTATGCACCACCACGCCCAATCCCCGCGTCGGCTGCGTCATCGTCCGCAACGGCCGGGTGCTGGGGCGCGGCTGGCATCAATGGCGCGGCGAAGCCCACGCCGAAGTGCGGGCCTTGCAGGACGCCGGCGGCGACGTCGCCGGCGCCACCGTTTACACCAGCCTGGAGCCGTGCTGCGTTCAGGGCGAAACCCCGCCATGCGCCGATGCGCTGATCGCCGCCAAGGTGGAGCGAGTGGTGGCCGGCGCACTGGATCCGGACCCCCGCGTCAACGGCGGCGGCCTGCAGCGGCTAAGGGCGGCCGGCGTCCGCACGCACTTGGCCAACCATGAGGGAGCGGAGCGGCTCAACGCGCCCCATCGCCACCGTTTGCAAACCGGGCGCCCTTGGGTGCGCATCAAACTGGCGGCTTCCTTGGACGGACGCACGGCCATGGCCTCCGGCGCCAGCCAGTGGATCACGGGAGCGGCGGCGCGCCAGGACGGCCAGCATTGGCGGGCGCGCAGTTGCGCGGTGATCACCGGCATCGGCACCTTGCTGGCCGACAACCCCCGGCTGAACGTGCGCGCCAGCCGCTTCGCCGTTGCCGGGCGGTTGCGCCAACCCTTGCGCGTGGTGGTGGACAGCCGCTTGCGCACGAGTGCGCAGGCCAACATCTTCAAGGCGCCGGGGCCAGTGATGATCGTCCACGCAAGCAGCTCCGGCAAAACCTTGCAGGGGGCGGAGGCGCCGCCGCTGAGCCAATGTCTGCAATGCGGCGACGGCGCCGTGGACTTGCCGCGCCTCCTCGATCTATTGGGTGCCGAGCCCTGCAACGAAGTGTTGGTGGAGGCCGGCGCCACCCTGTCCGGCGCCTTCGTCGCCACCGGTCTGTGGGACGAGTTGCTGCTCTACTCGGCGCCCAAGTTCCTCGGCGCCGCCGCCAAGCCGCTGCTGGACTTTGGCTTGCAGCGTCTGGAGGACGCCATCGGCGGACAAATCATCGACGTCAAAGCCCTTGGGCCGGACCTCCGCGTCCGCTTGGCCAAGGCTTGAAGCATGTCGGTCAAGCTGGATGTGCGCGGGCGCCGCAAGGCGCGGCGAGCCTTGGTGCAGGCCCTCTATCAGTGGCAGATGAACAAGGCGAGCGCCGCGGACTTGGCGGCCGAGTTCGCCGAAGGCCGGGCCCTAAAAGGGGCGGACCGGCCGTTCTTCAACGACGTCCTGGAGAGCGCACTGGCCCGCGTGGCGGAATTGGACAGCCTTTACGAAGGCGTCCTCGACCGGGACTTAGCGAGGCTCGACAGCGTGGAGCTCGCCATCCTGCGTCTAGGCGTCTGCGAACTGCTGTGCCGCGAGGACGTGCCGGCGACTGTGGTGATCGACGAGTGCATTGAGTTGGCCAAGCTGTTCGGCGGCCAAGACAGCCACAAGTACATCAACGGCGTACTCGACAAGCTGGCCGGCCAACTCCGGCGCTCCGCAGCGCAGGCCTGATGGACGAGTTCGCCCTGATCGGGCGCATTCTGGCGGAATTTCGGGGTCAGGCCGGCGGCGGGCGCCCGGATTGGCTGGCGCTGGGGCCGGGCGACGACGCGGCGGCGGTGCGCCCGCCGGCCGGCCATGACCTAGCCAACTCCATAGACAGCTTCGTGGCGGACGTCCACTTCCCCGCCGCGGCGGCCCCGGAGTTGATTGGCTACCGCTGCATGATGGCGAGCCTCTCCGACCTTGCGGCCATGGCGGCCAAGCCGGCTTGGGTGCTTGCGGCCCTGAGCCTGCCGGACGGTGGGGAGGACTGGGCGGTGCTCCTCAGCCGGGGCATGGCCGAGGCGGCGCGGGAAGCTGAGGTTCAGCTGGCCGGCGGCAACCTCGCCGCCGGTCCGGTCATCCTGACGCTCAGCGTCCACGGCTGGGCGCCGGCTGGTTCGCTGCTCGCCCGCAACGGCGCTCGTCCCGGCGACGCCATTTGCGTTAGCGGGCGCCTTGGCGGCGCCGCCCATGCGCTCAAGAGCCGCGACCTAGCCAACTCGATCCCCGGCCGGCTTGAGGATTCCGAACGCCCTTATTGGCGCCCCCAGCCGCCCTTCCAACTTGCTCCGGAGCTGCGCCGCCACGCCAGCGCCGGCATCGACGTCTCCGACGGCCTGCTGCAGGACCTCAACCATCTATGCGCCGCCAGCGGCGTCGGCGCCCAGCTGGACGGCGGCGCCATTCCCTTGGCGCCGGGGGCAAGCCTGGAGGACGCCCTCGGCGGCGGCGACGACTATGTTCTGGCCTTCACCACCAGCCACGGGCCGCTGCGGGAGCGTTGCGCCCACATCGGCGAAATCGTTGCCGGCCGCGGCCTGCGGCTTGATGGAGAGCCGGTCGAACCCCAAGGCTTCCGGCACTTTTAGCCGACCACTCAATGCCCAAGGGCCACACTGCCGACCGAATGCGGGCTTGCGCCTTCGGTGGCCCCAATCCCTGGATAAGGATCGCCCGGCCTCCCGGGAACGCGGGTGTGCCGCAACCATGCAATCGTCGGGAAAAACCTTGCACGGTGCGCCTCGCAACGCACTTTAACGACTCCTTGAAGCGGGGCTTGGGGCCTTCAGTGGGAGCGGTTGACGGCCTGATTTCCCAGTTGCGCCAGCAAGCTGTCCTGCAAGCCGCTGTCGCGCAGCAGCGCTTGCGCCTCCGCTAGGAGGGCCTGCGCCTTGGCGCGGGCCGCCTCCACGCCCAGGACCGCAGCGAAGGTGGATTTGCCGGCCCTCTCGTCGGCCTTGGCCGACTTGCCAAGAGCGGCGCTGTCGCCGATGACGTCAAGCACGTCGTCCATGATCTGAAAGGCTAGGCCGATCCGACCGCCGAACTCCTCAGCCAGCGCCTGAGACTGCGCATCGGCGTTGGCGAACAGGGCGCCGAGGCGCACCGCGGCGGCAATGAGGGCACCCGTCTTGGCGCCGTGCAGCGCCTGCAGTTCCGACGGGGTCAATGCACGGCCGACGTTCGCCAAATCGAAGCATTGGCCGCCGGCCATCCCGCGCCAGCCGCTGGCCTCCGCCAAAACGCCAATGGCGGCCAAGCGGGTTCCGGCGGACGCCGAACTCCTGGCTAAGGTGGAGAAGGCCAATGTCTGCAAGGCGTCCCCGGCCAGGATGGCCAGCGCTTCGCCGTGGAGGGCGTGGCAACTCGGCGCTCCGCGGCGCAGGGCCGCGTCGTCCATGGCCGGCAGGTCGTCGTGGACCAGCGAATACGCATGGATGAACTCCAGGGCGCAGGCCGGCGCCAAGGCGTCCTCCGCCCGGCCGCCGAAGGCCGTGCAGGCGGCGCAGGTGAGCAGCGGCCGGAACCTTTTGCCGCCGCCCAAGGTTGCGTAGCGCATGGCGTCCAGCAGCGCTTGGGCAATGGCGGAGCGCTCCGGCAAAAAACGCAGCAGGGCGTCTTCTATGGCGGCCTTGAGCGCCTCCAGCTCAGCCCGCCTGCCCAACGGCGCCTCTATGACGAATCACCGAGACGCTTGCCCTCGTTCAGGGCCTCGGGGTCCAAGTCCTCGAATTCGTTGTCCGCGCTCAAGGCCTGCACCCGCAGTTCCGCCTGCTTGAGGGCCGCTTGGCAGCGACGGGTGAGAAGCACCCCGCGTTCAAAGGCGGCTAGGGACTCCTCCAGCCCCAATTCCCCGGACTCCATTTGCCTGACCAAGGATTCGAGTTCCTGCAGCGCGGCCTCGAAGTCAACCTTGGATGCCGCCGCATCGGCTTGTGCGGCCATGACTCAGGCGGCGTCCAATGGCCGTTCGGCGGCGGCTTGCGGTTGCTTGCCGGTGCGCCGCCAGAGGCCGCTCGCCGGGTCGATGGCGATGAGGCCCTGCGCCTCCAAGGTGGAGAACTCGCGGCGCACCAGCCAAGCGCCCAAGGGCTGGTTGCGCTCCCGCAAAAGGGTGCAGAGGTCGCCGGGGCGAAACTCCGCCCGCCCGGCTTCGGTGAGTTCGCAAATCAATGCGTGCAGGGTTTCGGTGCGCTTGCGGTCAATGCTCAAGTGAGGGCGCTCGCTTGTGTGGGAAGTTGGAGTGCGCCAACTTTGTACCAAAAACCGCTCACTCGCGCCAGGGTTCAGTGCGCAGATAGGCGGCCAAGCGAACATTGAACTCGGCGGCTAGGGGGCTTTCGGCGCCAGCCAGGGCCAAGGCTTGGCGCTGCGCGGCCGCCGCTTCGTCGAACCGCCCTAGTTCGGCGTAGGCCGCCGCCAAGGTGTCCAAGTAGGCCGGATTGCGCCGCAGAGCCAAGGCCTTCCGCGCCTGCGCCAAGGCCGAGGCGCCATCGCGCATCACCGCCGATTTGGAGGTCGCCCGCAGCCATGCGTAGTGGTTCAGGGCGGCGCTGTCGTTGCCGGCCGCGGCCGGCACTCCTTCCAGCCAGCGGGAGGCCGCGGCGGCCTCGCCTTGGGCCAGCAACAGCCGCACGAGGCGCAAGGTCGGCCGTGCAAAGCCGGCCGCGGCGCCGCCTCGGTACCAGGCTGCGGCTGCCTCCCTGCTCTCGGCAACGCCAAGCCCCGCCTCATAAATGTGCCCCAAGCCGATGAAGCTGCCGGGCGCGTTCCTCTGCGCCGCTTCGGCAAACCAAGTTCGAGCGGCGGCGAAGTCCTGCTCCACGTCTTGGCCGGCCAAGTGGGCATGGGCCAGATTGACCATGCCGATTGCCGAGCCCTGCGCCGCCGCTTGCCGGAAGTAGTTTGCCGAACGGCAGTCCGCCAAGGCGGGGCACTCCAGTTCGCCCCTGCGGGCCATGTACCCCAAGGCGACCAGGGCGTCCGTCTCCCCGGCCGCCGCCGCCCGTTCATACCAATGCTGCGCCAAGCCGTTGTCTCCCCCTGCGCCACGCTTGGCGCGGTGGCTGAAGCCAAGCTGCGTCATCGCCGGACCGTGGCCTTGCGCGGCGGCGCGTTGCAGCCAAGAGTGCGCCTCATCAACATCCTGAGCGGTTCCGGCGCCGGCCAAATAGGCGTATCCGGTGCGAAACTGACTGTCCGCATGGCCTAAGTCCGCTGCCGTTTTGAAGAACGCCAAGGCCAGTTCGGAGTCCTGCGGGACGCCGGCGCCCGTGGAGTGCAGATGGCCCACGGCGTTAAGCGCCGCGGGATTGTCGGGGTTGAACTCCAGGGCCCGGGCGTAGTCCTGAGCGGCGGAAACGTTGAACCCTTCCGCCTGGAAGCTGAATCCGCGAAGGTAGTAGGCGCGGGCTCTTTCGCTTGGGCGTAGCCTAGGGGCAATCAAGGCTGGATTCAGCCAAACGCGGGCTAGCGCGTGGCGCCCTTGTTCAATCAGTTGCGCGGCGTTGGCGATGTGCCCGCGAGCGTCAAAGGCCGCAGCCCCCTGCCCCGAACCGCCGAGAACGAGCGGCAGAAGCAGGGCCAAAACGCCGCTCCGCCGACTTGCCCAAGCCCCTTGGCAGCCCGCACCGCCAACAAACATCCGCAAACTCCACCCAGCAAACCCCTGGCGGGACAAGGCTCAAAATCACTTGACACCAACCAAGCCACAACCATACTGCCTTTTCACTTGGCTTTTCAGACCTCCAGCAGCCATGGGCAAGGTTTTCATTTACTGGGACAACTCCAACATCTTCATAGGCGCACGGGCCGTGGCGGAGGAGCTGGAGGGCGTCCAAGCACGGCACCGGGTGCGAATCAGCTTTAAGGCCATGATGCGGCTGGCGCAGGCCGACCGCGCCGTGGAAAAGGCCATCGCCGCCGGCTCGGTTCCCCCTGAAATGCGCGCGTTTTGGAACCGATTGAGCGCTCAAGGCGTACAGATTGAACTGTTTGACCGCGGGGCAATCGAGCGTGGCGAGCAGCAAACGCCCGACCGGGTGCTGCAACTCCAGATGCTGCGGGACTTTGCAGACTACAACGGTGACCCGGGCATTGTTGTTCTGCTCACCGGCGACGACCAAGGCTTCTACGACGGGGCAGGATTCCATGCCGACCTCGAGCGCATGCACCGGCGGGGATGGCGGGTGGAAGTGCTGTCCTGGGCGAACTCCTGCAACCAGCGCATGCGCCAATGGGTGGAGGAGCATGGGGTCTTCGTTCCGCTTGACGACTTTTACAATGCGGTCACCTTCCTGAAGCCCTACAGCATCGACTACCCCAATGCAGACCTCCGCAATGAAGCGGAATTGGATTTGTCGCTCCGCCGTGTAGCGCCGCCTTCCTCTTGAACCCCGCCGTGAAAAGGTGCCTTCTCATCGTCATTCCTATGCCTCCTCAGGCTCAGGAGCACACCTTGGCAGGCTGTCCAAAAACCCGACCCGCCTCCTAGCGCCAAGGCACGGAAACAAGCGACAATGCCGGCGCTATCGGATTCGCCGCCAGACCACGCCGGTGATGTTCATGGTGTTCCGGTCGAGAATCTGAGCCGAGAGGTTCTCCGGTTGCCGCACATGCCGTTGGCAGTAGCCTGAGCTGTTGCAGAACTCCCTTGGGTACAATTCTGTTGGGCGGCGTTGAATGCTTAGCTGGCTTAATCCCACTGGTTGAGCCGACCAAACACCCGTAACGCGGGCGGCAAGATTGCCTGATTGCGTCAAGATCTCCTCGCTGAGGTAGGTTTGATCCGGGTTGTAAGTGATGGTGATGTCCAAAATCCCGGACCCCGTGTTGACCCGCGCCCACCAAGCACCCTGGATGAAGGCCATGGGCCGTTCACCGGGCATGAGGGTGGAAAGGCCTTCGTTTTGCATGACGATCTGCGAGGCGGCGTGGACCAGCTCGTAGCACATCGTGATGGTGCCGGACTTAGGGTCGTACCAAGCGTTGATTTGCTGGCAATCACGAAATTCGACCAGCAGATCGCGTGGCCAAACCAAATATCGGCTCCAATGTCGCAGCCTTTCCCCCAAGACATCACTGAACAACCACTTTACGGAGTCCCCATATCGGTCGTAGGTCGGCTTGAAGACCAGATGGATCCGCCCGCCGGGCGCGTTGGCGGGATGCACTCCGGGCAGGTCCGGACCCAAATCCCGGGCGTACCATCGCATGAGGGTTGCCCACGCCTTGGAACGCTTCGCATAGTCCTGAGAGCAGCGATTTCTCCAGTTCGAGTCGAGCTGAAAACTGTTGGCCAAATTCCCGTAAAGGGCGGGATCGGCACCATAAAGCATGCAGAAGGAATTGCGGAAGCGCCGGATGTCGGCCGCGTGTTCACCCCACCAAGGGTGCGGCTGCCCAGCCTCCTGCTGCCGTTTGGCTGAGTAGAACTTGTGGAGCGAAGAGTAAGTGACCATGTCAATGAGAAAGGGATTGGCCTTCCCCCGCACCATAGCGCCCATAATGTAAGCGGAGAAGTCGTCTGCGGCGTCCTCCTCCGGGCCCGTAGCCGGCAACCCCAGCTCGCCAATCATGGCGTGGGCGAGTTCATGGAAGAAAATGCCCATTGTTGGCCCCATGACCGCCGCGGATCTGCGTTCAGCCTGCACATCGGCACTAGCGGCTAGCGCCGCAGGCGACCCAAAAGCGCAGGTGGCGACAGCCAAGACTAGGAAAAACGAACGGACCATGTGAATTCCCCCTCCAAACTGCCGTACTAGGCTACCAAAAGGGAGCCCGCCCATAAAGGCGGGAGAGGGGCGCCAAAGCCTTGCCCGCGCCGAGCGCAGCAAAAGCGGACAGTTTATTTGTTCTAAAACCGGACACTTCCATTTGTTGCTAACACCAATTCATGCCCGTCAAGCAACCAAGCAGGCAACGCCAAGCCCAACAACCCCAAGGCTAGTTTGGCGTCGTTGCGGTGATAGTGGGTCAGTAAAGTTCGCAACAGCAGAAAGACGACCCAAGCGAACAGGGCCAAGCCGACGATGCCGCCTTGGAAGAAGACCGAGAGAGGCTGCCAAGACCTGCATCGGCGGGAAAGGCCCTTGCGCAGCTCGGCTCGACAAAGTGGTTGCGGCCGGGGTCAGTGGAATTGCGCCGGCGGCTTGGCGGCGCACCCGTTGGGCCGCCTGTTCCCAAGCGGCTAGCATGGCCGCTTTTGCGGGGGGATGCGCATGATCGTCCTCGGTCTTTCCGGCGCCTTGGGGCATGACCCCTCGGCGGCGCTGCTGGTGGATGGAGAGGCGGCGGCGGCGGCCGAGGAGGAGCGGTTCGTTCGGGACAAGCACGCCAAGGGGAGGATGCCGCTGGAGGCGGCTCGGCATTGCCTGGAGGCCGCCGGCGTTGCGCCCGCGGACGTTGACCTCGTTGCTTTCCCCTATGCGCCCATCGGCCTGGGGCGCCCGGACAGACGGCGCTGTGCGCAGCGGCACTGGTGCGCGCCGGAGCGGGCGTTGGACGCCCTGTTCAACGGCAACAGGCGGTTTCGGCGCAATCGCCGGCGGGTGCTGGAGGCGGGGCGGCGACTGGGCGTCGACTGGGCCAAGACCGAGTTCGCGCCCGTGGAGCACCGCCTGGCCCACGCCGCCAGCGCCTACCATTGCAGCGGATTTGCGGAGAAAACCGCCGTTCTGGAAGTGGACGGCAAGGGCGAACACGCCACCACCTTCTTCGGCTACGGCGAGCACGGCCGCATCCACAGCCTTGGGCAATTCCACGACCCGGACAGCCTGAGCGGCGTTTACGGCGCCATGACGGAGCATCTGGGGTTTGAGATGCTGGACGGGGAGTGCAAGGTCATGGGCATGGCCGCCCACGGCGACCCGAAGCGCCATGACTTCTCCCGCCTGATCAAGCCTTGCGGAAGCGGCTTCCGGGTCAACACCCGCTACGTGAGCACCGTCGGGCTGCGCCGCCACAAGGAGGACGGCCTGGGCCGCCACTTCAGCCCCAAGTTGATCGACTGGCTGGGGCCGAGGCGCCGGCGCGAGGACGCCGATGAACCCTATGTTCACTACGCCGCCGCCATGCAGCGGCTGTTCGAGGATTGGTGCCCGCAACTGCTTGAAGCCCATCTGGGGAGGGTTCTTGGGGAAACCGGCAAGCCGGCCTTCGCCGGCGGCGGCGCACTCAACGTCCGGCTCAACCAACGCATTTTGGCCCTCGACGCCGTTGACGAACTCTTCGTGCCGCCGGCCGCCGGGGACTCCGGCGCCTCCTTGGGCGCCGCCGCCTGGGTTGCCGCGGCGCGGGGCGAGCGCCTCGGCAAAACGACCCATGCGTTCCTTGGGCCGGGCTACGGCAACCGGGACCGCCTGGCCGCGTTGGACGCCGAGGCCGGCCGAGTCGCCCACCGCCTTCTTGACAATCCTCCTGGGGAGGCCGCCGAGATCATCGCCGCCGGGCACCCCTTGGCTTGGTTTCAGGGCCGCATGGAGTTCGGCCCCCGCGCCCTGGGCGCCCGCAGCATTCTCGGCTGCCCAAGCGCGCCGGGCATGGCCGACCGCATCAACGGGCAAATCAAGCTCCGCGAGCGCTGGCGCCCCTTTTGCCCAAGCCTTTTGGACCGAGTGGCCGGCGGGATCATCGGCAGCCAACACCCGGCGCCCTTCATGACCATCGCCTTCGACGTGGCGCCCCGCTGGAGAACGCGCATCCCGGAGGTGGTCCACAAGGACGGCACGGCCCGGGTGCAGGTCGTCGAGCGACAGGCCAACCCGCGCTGCTACGCCCTGCTGGAAGCCTTGGAGAGGCTCACCGGCAACGCCGTGGTGCTGAACACTTCGCTGAACCGCCGGGGCGAACCCATGGTCTGTTCGCCAAAGGACGCCTTGGACATGCTTCTCGGCTCCGGACTCCAATACTTGGTGATGGAGGACTATTTGGTCACCAAGTCAGCGGCCGGCCGCGGCGCGGATGAGGCGCTTTCCGCCTCTCGATAGACGATGACCCTATCCCCCCTGGAATTCGCAAAGCGAGACAGCTCCAGAAGGTCGCCTCCCTTCGCCTTTTTGCTTAGAGCGGCCTCCAACTCCGGTTCATCATGGCGGACCTCCACCAGCCAGTAGCCGTCGGAATTCTCCAACGCTTCAATGGCCCGCTCTCCCTCCTTCTCAAAAAGCAGAACCTCATCCCAATCAACAGAGCGCCCGCTGTGAAACGCAAGGTTCTGACTGTTGGTCCGCACGGCCTTGTTGCCGCCAACGTTCTCCTCCATCCACGCCAATGCATCAAGCAGATGCCGCTTGGAGTGGCCAAAGCTGACAAAGCCATCCACTAGCGAGGCGCCTAGAACGATGGCAAGGGCAAAGAAGAAAACTCTTTGCCTATTTAGGTGGATTGCCTTCGAGTGGATTTGCCGCAGGAAAAACGGCGCCGGCAACATCGCCAAGAGCGCGAGCAGCATGGGATGCCGGCCTTGCAGGAACCGATAAAAGAGAACAAACCCGCTCAGATAAACTAGGCTGGCGCCGGCGTAAAGCAGAATCGGCCAACGAATGTGCGTGGGTGCGTTTAGGCGAAGTTTCCAGAAGCCGTAGGCAAGAACGGCGGCAACCGGCGCACCGAGGGCGGCAAGAAACTCCGCCACCACGATGGCCGCCAGACCGGAAAGCAGGAACAACAAGTGGAAGTCTTCACCGTGTTCATTGAACATGGTGGCGCTGAGTTCCGCCAAGGAGCGCACTATTTCGTTTTTCATCTCCAACAAGTGATAGGCCCACTTCTGGTACACCGAAGCGGCTGCGAAACGTTCCAGAATGTCTGGATAGATCAAAAGGCTTGCCGTCCCTAGGAAGATCAGGGCGAGAATGACCCAGTTGAGCTTTAGATAGGCTATGCAGCGCCGCTTCCAAGGCGCATGAGATGCAAACGCCGAAAACGGGCCTAGCAGCGCCAACAACAGGGCTTCCGTGCGAAATGAGAAAGCCGCCAGGACGAAGCCGCTCCACAGTAGCGCGTCCTTATGGCGTTCTCTGCGGACGCATCGCATCAGTGCCAGCAATGACAGCAGGCTGAAGGCCCAAAAGCCGAAGTCCCTAACCACGAAGTTTCGATACTCGTTCAGTCCCGAGTGGGCCAAAACCAGCATCGCCGCGAAAATCAGAGTCATCCTGTCGCCGCCCGCCTCCCGGCATAAGGACAAAAAGGCAACCACCATTAAGCTGACCAAGGCGGCATTTATGGTTTGGGCCGCCAAATGCAGGGAAATCCCGCAGAGCTTGTGCAGCAGGCCGATTGCAATGGAGTACCAGGGCCACTCGTAGAGGCCGAAGGCCCCTGCAACGCCATCCGTTAGAAAGGCTTGCGCGGTGCGCAAATAGAGTATGCCGTCAGCATTCAGCAAGGGGTCGGCTAGGTGTGCGCACACGGAGAACGCCAAGCTCAGGATGGCGCTGAATGCGGCTACGTCGTGCCGGAGGAAAACACCGTTCACAGGCTACGCCCCGCCATGAGTCCGGACATTGCGCCAAGGGCCGTGATGGTCACCCTAATCCCCGCTTAAGGAATCGTTGCAGCGCACTGCAAGGCGCACCGTGCAAGGTTTTTTTCCGGCATTTGCATGGTTGCAGGAGAGCTGCGGCTTGACGCTTGGGAGCGCAGGCGCCCCGCCCGCCGGCGGGCCTTAAGGCCCGCGTCTCCAGAGGTCGCCGGCAGCGGGCCGGGCGATCCCCACCGGGGTTGGGGGATGATCGCGCCGAACGTTGGTCCTTGGCGCAACATCCGGGCCTGCCCACCCGCGGGCGGATCCGTTGCAATCATGCGGTCATGGAGTTGCACTTGGGCGCCAAGCGGTTCAGGCGCGGTCGAAGATTCTTTTGAACCGCCTAGTCTTCCCTTTGCGGGGGTTGATGGTGACGGACATCAGCAGCCGACCGTCCCTGCCGACCTCCAGGGTGCGCTTGACCTTGCGGGTGGTGGATTCGTAGTTGGAGGTGAGCTTGCGGCTGGTCCACTGGCTGCGCATGCCTCTGTAGGTGCCGGGCTTGATCAGTTCGCTGCCCACGCCTTCGTAGGTGAGCAGCAGGCTGTCTTCGCGCAGTTCAACAGTGAAGGATTGGCAGCGCAGCATGTGCGGGCTGCCCGGCTCGCCAACCTGCTCCGCGGGGTTCCGCCCGCCAGTGGGCACCGGAATGCCGCCCACCGTCACGCTGGTGCTGAACCGTCCGCCAAGGCCCTCCCACCAAGAGGAAGTTGAATTGTCCGGCTGCACGGCCTCCGTGCGCTCAACATTGAGGGTCCAGGCGCCAACAAGGTCCGGATTGCCGGCGTAAGCGGCGCAACCCGCCAAACAGAGGGTCAAGGCTAAGGCGTTGCGCATCGTCATCCGCCTCTGAACCAAGTCTCCTGCATGGCGGCGTGCAGTTCGCCTAGGCGGGTTTGGCAGTTGTCGATGAAGCGGTGCAGGGTTGCGCCCTCCAGCTTTCCCACGTTTACGGCCTGCAGCTCCTGCAGCGCCCGGCTGCAGGCGCTTAGCGACTTGCCGTTGCGCGGCAGTGAACGGATGCCGCGGCGGATGGCCTTCAGGCAGTAGGCGTAGGAGCGGGGCAAGTTGGGGTCGGCCAACAGGAATTCGAGCACCAGCGGGCGCTGCACCAAGGCGCTTATGGTGGCGTGGTAGGACTGACGGGCGAACAGGGAGGTGAGCACGCTGCGCCACTGAATTTCCTGAAAGGGCGCAAGGTCGTGGCCCGGCGGCAGCAGGTCCGCGGTGCGCACGTCGATGATGCGGGTGGTCATGTCGGCCCGCTCGATGCGGTTGCCCAGCCGCAGGAACTGCCAAGGGGCGTCATGCAGCATGTTTTGGGAGAGAAATCCCTCAAGGCGCTGCACCCGCAAGGACACGCCGTCCAAGGCGGCGCGGCGCTTCACTCTGGACAGGTTCGGCGTCAACTCCGAATGGGCGAAGTCATGCAGATCGTTGATGTGCTCGAAGGTAACCCTGGGCATGGTCTCGCGCACGGCTCGGGCGTTCTCCCGAGCGGCGGCAAGGGTGCTGGTGACGGCGGATGGATGTCGGCTGTCGCAGGTGAGGAAGCGGCAGACGTTGCGCTCCGTTGCCTCGGCGTAGAGGGAGTCGAACAATTTTGCCGTGCCGGTGATTTCGATCAACGGTCGCCAGCCCAACGGCAAGCGCATCGGCAGGTCCATCAGCAGGCTGGCGTTCACCATGATGAGGCGGGCGGTGCATTCGGCCCGCTCGATGTACCGGCCCAGCCAGTAAAGGCGTTCGGCGGCGCTGGAAAGCAGGCTGTGCTTCATTGCTCCAGATCCACCACCCAGGTGTCCTTGCTGCCGCCGCCTTGGGAGGAGTTCACCACCATGGAGCCTTTCTTCATCGCCACGCGGGTCAGGCCGCCCATGGTCACGTAGGTTTGCGCACCGGAAAGTATGAACGGCCGCAGGTCCAGATGGCGGGGCTGCATCCGCTGGCCGCTGCCCGCCGGGCCCACCAGCGTTGGCGCACAGGACAGCTTAAGCATGGGCTGGGCCATGTAGTTGCGCGGATTGGCCCGCACCGCCCGGGCGAAGGCGTTGCGCTCCTTGAGGCTCGCGTCCGGCCCCATCAACATGCCGTAGCCGCCGGATTCGTTGGCCGGCTTGACCACTAATTTGTCCAGATTGTCGAGCACGTAGTCGCGGCTTTCCTTCTCCACGCAGCGGTAGGAGGGCACGTTGGCGAGGATCGGTTCCTCGTTTAAGTAGTAGCGCACCAAGTCGGGCACGAAGGTATAGATCACCTTGTCGTCCGCCACGCCGCAGCCCGGGGCGTTGGCCAAGGCCACGTTGCCGGCCTGCCAAGCCCGCATCAGGCCGGGCACCCCCAGCACGGAGTCCGGGTTGAATGCGTCGGGGTCCAGGAAGAGGTCGTCAATGCGCCGGTAGATCACATCCACCCGCACCCGGCCGGTGATGGTCTGCATGTAAACGCAGTCGTCCTTGCCCACCGTCAGGTCGGCGCCCTCCACCAAATCCGCCCCCATGACGGACGCCAGGTAGGTGTGCTCGAAATAGGCGGAGTTGTGGATGCCCGGCGTCAGCACAACCACCCGAGGCGGACTGCGCGATGGCGGCGCCAAGGAGCGCAGGCAGGCGGCGAGCCTCTGCGGATAGTCATCCACTGGATGAATGACGTAGTTGTCAAACAGTTCGGGAAAGACGCGCTTCATGACGGCGCGGTTCTCCAGCATGTAGGAAACGCCGGAAGGCACCCGCAGATTGTCTTCAAGCACGTACAATGCGCCCTCGCAGTCGCGCACCAAGTCGGTGCCGCAAACATGCGCCCATACGCCATGCGGCGGATCTACGCCCACGCAGCGCTGCCGGAAATCCTTCGACTTGTTGACGTAGTGGGCGGGAACCACGCCGTCATGAAGCGCCCGCTGATCGTGGTAAACGTCATCGACAAAGGCGTTCAACGCCTGCACCCTTTGCTTCAAGCCGCGGGAGATGTGGTCCCACTCGCGCTTTCTGATCAGGCGGGGCACCATGTCGAAAGGCCAGGCCCGGTCGATGCCGGCGGCGTCTTCGCCGCTGTAAACGGTGAAGGTGATGCCCATGGAGCGAATGGCCAGCTCGGCGGCGGCTTGGCGCTCCGTAAGCTCCTCGTCCGTCAGCCGGGAAAGCACCCGCAGCAGCGGCCCGGCGCCGGAACGCGCCCTGCCCGCCGGAGTGACCAATTCATCCCAGCTGGCGGTTGCGTCGTATTGCTTCCAGTCGATGGCCATTGCGCATATTGCCCCCCCCTCGCTCGGGCTTTGGCGGAAGATTACGCAATTTTGCCGGTGGATGCGAGACATTGCCCCCCGCCGCGCTCCAACCCAAGGGCTGGGGCGCGGCGCTTGGCGTGGCGGGGAATGGCTCCGCCTGCTGGGCTCGAACCAGCGACCCGCTGATTAACAGTCAGCTGCTCTACCAAACTGAGCTAAGGCGGAATGACCGCTCACTGGCCTTGCTTGAGGCTCAGGAGAGACTAGAGACTTAAGTGTAGCGGCATAAAGCGCAAATGCAACACTTGAATGGGATCACCACCTTTCGGACTTTTGAGGGAGCGCCCCGGTCGCCCGGGGCGCGTGTTCGGGTAGCCTATGAGTTACGCACAACATAGGAGACCGAACATGCGCATGTTGGCTTCGCCGAGCCCTTCGGGGTTCGCACAGGACAGGGCTTTTTTCCGCAAGGTTCGGGTGGGCCTTGGAGATCATCCCGAAGCCGCTTGGCGCTTCGAGCTGCTGCGGGGCGTGGAGCGGGCGCGGGGGCACGGGCTGACGCTTGCGGCGTCGCCGGCCCTGCTCGGCTTGGCCCGCAGCACCCACCTTATGGACCAGGCCGCCTGACGGACAAAAGTCCGTAAGGTCGGCGATCCCTCCACACAGCGGCAACCGCAGGGCTTGATTCTGCGCTTTCCCCATTTTTCTTGTTGACAACGCAGTTCGCCGTGGCACTATGCACAGCCGCAGTGGGCTGCAGGAGCGCTTTCCGATGACGCAGGACGTTCGACGCGTGGCTGCGGCGGCGCGCCGGCATGGTGCGCAGCGGGTCGCCCTGTGCATGTGCAGCGCCGCTGTTCGGACCCCCCCCCCCCCCCCCCCCCCGAACCCGCGGGTTGAGGCAGCCGTGCATCCTGCGGACGGCGCGCGGCGCCGGCTTGACGACGCCGGGGCCCCGCGGCGGCAACGGCGCCTCCTCAAATCCCGCTCCCGCCTTGCACGGTGCGCGCAGGCGCTCCTGGCGCTGGCGGCGCTGCTCGCCGGCGCATCGGCGTTCGCGCAGTCCGCCACCATCGCCTCCACCAGCCCCGCGACGCTGAACCAGAGCAACCTGCGCACGGCGTGGGTCGCCGTCAACCTCACCAGCGCCACCTACCAGGCCACGGCCGCCGCCTCCCACTTCACCCTGAACACCACGATACCCGGGCTCACCGTGAGGAGCCTGTGGTTCAACAGCGGCAGAGACGGCGCCATCCTGTACTTCCACTGGGACGGGTCGGACTTCAACACCGCCGCCACCATCGGCGTCACCGTGGCCGCCGCCGCCACCACCCACAGCTCGGCGCTCACCACCACCAACACGGCGGCGGTGGGCGTGGCGCGCTGGCTCAACGTCTCCGCCGAGACCGTCGCCCTCACCGAAGGCGGCGGCGCCGGCTCCTACACGGTCGTCCTGGAAAGCCAGCCCACCGGCGACGTCTCGGTCGCCGTCGCCAGCGACAACGCCGCGGTCACGGTGGACAGCGACTCCACGCCGCTGACGCGCACGCTCACGTTCAGCACCACGACCTGGAACAGCCCGCAGACCGTCACGGTCACGCCGGCGGACGACAACGCGGACGCCGTGGACGAGCTGGCGCTGGTCACCAACGTCGCCACCGGCGGCGGCTACGCGTCGAGCGCCGTCGCGAACCGCACCGTGCGCGTCACGGTCGCCGACGACGAGCGCACCGGCACGGACTACGACGCCGACGACGACCAGCTCATCGAGATCAGCGGCCTCGCCCAGCTGAACGCGATGCGCTGGGACGTGGACGGCAACGGCGCGGTGGCCGCCGGCAACGCCGCGGCCTACGCCGCCGCCTTCCCCGGCGCCGCCGCCGGCATGGGCTGCCCGGACGGCGGCGACGGCGACCAGCTGTCGGACGGCTGCAGGGGCTACGAGCTGACCGCGGACCTGGACTTCGACACCAACGGCGACGGCGCCGTCGACGCCAGCGACGCCTACCCCAACTGGGCGCCCATCGGCGGCGAGTACAACGCAACCTTCCACGGCAACAACCGCACGATCGCCAACCTGGCCACCCGCGGCGGCGGCGAACGGGGACTGTTCTGGGGACTGGGATCGGGCAGCGTCGTGTCGAACCTGGGCCTGGTCGACTTCGCCGTGTCGTCGACAAGCGGCCCCAGCGGCCCCCGGGCGGGCGTGGGCGCCTTGGCCGGATTCACCGATGGAACCGTCGAGGCAGTCTACGTCCGCGGCGGCGCGGTGTCGGCGTCCTACAGCGGCGGCGCCCGCGGCGCATTGGTGGGCGGCCTCGTGGGGGCCCACAACCTTGGCGTCATCCGCGCCTGCTACGCGACGGCGGCCGTTTCGGGCAGGTCGAACCTTTCGCCTGCAGTCGGCGG
Source organism: Candidatus Azophilus sp. (assembly GCA_965200465.1). GTDB lineage: Bacteria > Pseudomonadota > Gammaproteobacteria > Pseudomonadales > Azotimanducaceae > Azophilus. The sequence goes on from OZ241358.1 coordinate 3,253,227, forward strand.
CCTGGTGGGGTCTACGCAAGCGGAAATCGTTGCCAGCTACGCGGCCGGGGCGGTGCATGTGCATGCCCTCAGCGGCACGGGGGAGGTCGGCGGGCTGGTCGGGGAGGCGTCGACCCGCTTTTCGGTCTTCACGAACTCCTACGCCCGCGGAGCGGTGTCCGCGACCGGGTCCGCTATTCAGGGTGGTCTGATAGGGCGCGCCTATAACTACGTCAGTGCGCCGGCGTCCTACTGGGACAGCCAGACGACAGGGCAGAGTTCCAGCGCCCGGGGCACGACCCAGACCACCAACGGCCTGCAGACGCCGACCGCGTACGGCAGCGGGGGAACGGACATCTACGCGTACTGGGACGACCACGACACCGACGGCGACGGCCGCATCGACGCGGCCGACGACGCCTGGGACTTCGGCGCCTCGGACCAGTACCCGTCGCTGAAGTACGGCGGGCTCGACCCGACGCGGCAGTTCGCCGTGCGTCCCGCGACGGTCGATCCCGGGCCGCCATCGGTCACGCCGGTCAACCGTGCGCCCTACGTCCGGCGCGGGATCGACGACCTGGACATCGACCCGGGGGAGTTGGCGCGTGTTTCGCTGGTCGGGGTGTTCGGGGACGAGGCGCCGGGGCGCCTGCGCCATTCCGCGGAGTCCTCGAACCCGTCCGCGGCCTCGGCGCGGGCGGTGGGGGGCGTGGTTCTGGTGGAGGGCCTGGCGCCGGGGCTGGCGACGGTGACGGTGACGGCCGAGGACGAGGGGGGCTTGAGCGCCCGGACCAGCTTCTCGGCGTCGGTGGGGCGCGTTCTGTCGTTCGCGGAGGCGGAGGCGTCGGCGCCGGAGGGCGGGATGCTGCGTCTGCGGCTTCGCCTGAGCCGGACGTCCGCGGCGGCTGCGGCGTTCGCCTGGCGGGCGGTTGCGGACGGGGATCCCTTGACGGCGGACGCGGACGCCGGGGACTTGGCGGCGCTGTCGGGGTCGGGCGCGGTTGCGGCCGGGGAGACGGAGGCGCTCATTGAGGTTGCGGTGTCCGACGACGGGGAGATCGAGCCGGCGCGGGAGTTCCTGCGGGTGGAGTTGGCGCCGCCGGCGGCGGGTGCGGACTGGGCTCCGGGAGTCGTCTCAATGCGGGCGGTGGTGCAGGAGGGCGTGTGCGACCGCAGCGCCGAGGTTCGGGACGCCCTGCGGGGTTCGCGGGAGTGCTGGGCGCCGACGCCGCCGGACCTGGCCGGGCGGGGCTACTTGGACCTGCGCGGGCGGGGGATCGGCTCGCTGCGTGAGCGGGACCTTCTGGGCCTGTCCGGGCTGCGGGTGCTGCACCTGCACGGCAACCGCTTGGCGGAACTGCCGGAGGGCCTGTTCGCGGGCCTGGGGTCGCTTGAGCGGCTGCGCCTGGACGGCAACCGCCTTGCGGCGCCTCCGGCGGGGCTGTTCGAGGGCTTGGGCCGCCTGTCGTCGCTGGACCTGTCCGGGAACCGGCTGCGCTCCCCTCCCGCGGGGCTTTGGGAGGACATGGCGCTGCTGTCGCGGCTGGACTTGTCCGACAACCGCTTGGATTCGCTGCCGGCGGGCTTCTTCGCGGGGCTTTCCGGGCTTTCGGAGTTGAACCTTCTGGACAACCCCGGCGCGCCGTTCACGCTGACGATGGAGTTGGCCCGCACGGACGCGGAGCCCTGGGCGCCCGGCCCGGCCACGGTGGAGGCGCGGGTGCGGGAGGGCGCGCCGTTCGCCCTGTCCGCCGGCCTGGCCGTGCGGGGGAGCGCGGAGCTTTCGACGGCAACGGCCCGCATCGGGGCCGGGGAGGTCTCCGGCGCCCCCATCGCGGTTGCGCTGACGGCGGGCGGGGCGGCGCGGCTGTCGCCGGCCGGCGCCCCCGAGGCTCCGGCGGGCCTGTGCGGCGACGTGCAGGACGGCCGACGCCCATGCTTTCAGGGGGTTCGGACGGCGGCGGGTCCGGGCCTGCTGCTGTTCAAGCGCCCCCCGCGCCTGGTGCGGGCGGTTCCGGGCCTGGAGGCCGAGTCCCTCGGCGGGGCGGCGTCCCTTGACCTTGCGGAGTTCTTCAAGGCGGACGGCGGGGAGGAACTGACCTGGGCGGCGGAGTCGAGCGATGCGTCCCTGGCGTCGGCGCGGGTGGAGGGGGGCGTTCTGAGGGTGCTGCCGAACGGCGAGGGCCTTGAGGGCTTCGTGACGGTCACCGTGACGGCCACGGACGCGGACGGGCTGTCCGCGGAGGCGTCCTTCGTGGTGGAGGTTCTGCCGGAGGCGCGCCCGTTCTCGCGCGGCTGGCGGCTGCTCTGGCTGACGGGCGCGAGCGCGCCGGCCGCGGACGCCTCCGGCGGGCTCCCGCCGGGCGCCGAACCCCAATGAGCTTCAAGGCGGGTGGCATGCAACTGTATTCCAAGGCCCTGAATCATGCAGCCGAGGCCGTCCCGAAGTCGTGTACGCCCTTTGACGGCGGGATGAAGGCCCAAAACGAACCGGGAAAATCCACGAACGCCTTTGGAACGCCGGCGTTCCAAAGGCGTGAAGGAAGCGCTTTGGCGGGGGAAGCGCAGGCCCTTGACGGACTTTGGAATGATCCTGAACCAAGCAACGAACGAAGGAGACGAGCGATGAGCGGAGACAAAACGACGGCCGGCGCCAAGCTGCGCGCGGCGGGCCTGCTGTGCGCGGCGCTGGGGTGCCTGGCGCCCGGGGCGCAGGCGGCGGAGATGCGCATGTCGGCGGCGGTGGTGCGCACGCTGGCGGCGGAGGACGGGCGCTACGGGGGCTGCATGGCGCAGCTGGGGGAGTCCGTTGCGGAGGCGACGGGCCTGGACTGTCCGGGGCGCTGGGTGACGTTCGGCTGCTCCGGGGAGCACGTCTCCAAGGCGGCGGCGCGGCGTCTTTACGACGCGGCGCAGTTGGCGTTCGCGTCCGGGCGCCGGGCGGTGCTGTGGGTGGACGACGGGCGCCGGCACGGCGGCTACTGCCTGGCCCCGCGCATCGACGTGCTGGCGGAGTGACCTCCTCCCGGCCGCACCGCTCCTTGGGGAAGCGAACACCCGCGGAACGGGCTGTCCTGCTGGACAGTGCCGCCTGACGGACAAAAGCCTCAAACGCATCTGAACTGCAGCACACTCCAGATGCACATAAATGAGAGAGTTGCGCTGCCGCTTCACTGGGCGGAAAGTGCCGTTTTTGTCGTCCGTCTCCCACTTCATCCGACTTTCCATCCATTTTTCATTCATTCATCCCCGCTGTTGCGTCAAAAAGGCCCATTTGGGCGTGGGGTGGGGTGAAAAACATTCCGCGACGTAAGCAAGCCCTTGTGGAATGCGGGTTCTGGAACAGCGCAACTCTCCCACATAAATTCTCAAGAGGATTGCTCGCTGGCGTTGACGCCGCTGGTGGCGGGCTACCTTGGGGACACACGGTCAAAAGTCCTTAGGGTGTTTAGGTTGTCGCCGCCGGATTTGACCTCCACGCTGACCGTCATTTGCCGGCCGTTTTCGCTGAGGCGCATGGATTCGCGGGCGGTGGCGTCGGGCGCCTTGGAGGAGATCACAAGTTCGCCCTCCAGCCAGCCGGCGGACACTTGCCACAGGCCCCTTTTGCGCACTCCCCAAGAGACGTCTCTATAGGCGCCGTTTGCATAGCGAATGCCCATGGAGTGTTGATCCTGCTCTATGACCATGGAGCTGGAGGAGAGCACCGGAAAGTCCTCAACCACAAACGCCAGCATGCCGGCGTTTGAGCGGCGGCCGGGCCGTTCCGCATTCAACAGCCCTCGGTCCGCCCGCGCCTGCAGCCGCCGACGGTTCGGCGGCGGGTCGCTCAACGGTTCGTTCAGCGCCCAATGGCCGTTCAAGTCGAACGCAGCCGGCGCTTGCGGAGAGAGAGGGACGCCTCCGCACCCGCCCAAGGCCAACGCGAGCGCGAGCATTGCCGTGGCCGAGCGAGGCTTGCGCCTCTTTGCGCCGCGCTTGATCACCGCGAATGCAACCCTCGCTCGGAGCTTGCGCCAAGAGGCTTGCACCATCCAGAAACATTCTTTAATTTCAATCAGTTGCATGCAGGTTTCCGAAACCATCGGGGTGCCGGCTGCGCTGGTCGCGCCCTCGCTTGTCCTTTAGCCCTTGGTGCAGTATCCGGGCTAGGGATCGGAACGGTTGTTCCGTTCGCTGGCGTTGCCGCTTGCCAAGGGCGTAGATTAACCGATGCGGCGGCTGGCTGCGCCGCATTGAGCCGTAACGAAAAGCAGTGCATTGCATGAGTGGGAGCGCAGTGTTGAAGCGGGTTGCAAGGCGCACCGTGCAGGTTTTTTTCCGGCGATTGCATGGTTGCGGGACTTACCGACGGCCTGCTGCCTGGGAACGCGGGCGCCCCGCTCGCATGCGGGTCGGAGGCCCGCGCTCCCAGGAGACCTCTGACAGCGGGCCGGGCGATTCTTATCCGGGTATTGGGGACCGTAACGAAAAGCAGTGCATTTCATGAGTGGGAGCGCAGTGTTGAAGCGGGTTGCAAGGCGCACCGTGCAGGTTTTTTTCCGGCAATTGCATGGTTGCGGCGCTTGCGAAGGCCTGCCGCCTGGAAGCGCGGGCGCCCCGCCCGCCTGCGGGCCGGAGGCCCGGGCGATCTTCATCCGGGAATTGGGGTGTAGGTTCCGGGCCGTTCAGGCGCTGACGGCGGCGCTGCTGCTGGGGCTGAACGCCTTGGCGTTCGCGGCGGATCTGCCCTCGTCGTTTGCGCGCACTTGGTGCGCCTACCAAACGGAGCACTTCAGGTTCGTCACGGACCTGCCGCATCGTCGCGCCCTCACCAAAATCAAGAGGCTGGATCGGTTTCGGCAGTTGTTTCTGCAGCTTTTTCCGGACGCTCAAGGCCGCAGCGGGCTGCCCTTGCGGATGCTGGTCCTGCGGCGCTCCGAAGACTTCGCCGAGCTTTCAGGCAACAGCGCCTACAGCGGCGTCACCGTGCCTTCGCTGCGCTTCTATCAACTGTTGATCGGCCCGGATCCAAACCCCGTGTTCTCGGACACCGGAATGCACGAGTACGCCCACTACCTGCTGCGCAATCAGGCGGCTTGGAACTATCCGCCTTGGTACGAAGAGGGGTTGGCCAGCTATCTGGGCACGGCCCAGCTGCGGGGATCGGCGCCGGTGTTGGGGCGGCTTGGCGCGGCGCCCTCGGCGGGCCAAGGAGCCGCCTCCAAGATGGGCCGCGAAGAGGAGCCGACCTATGAAGAAGTGGTCGGCGCCACCAGCTTGACGGATTGGCCCTTGCCCAAGTTGATGGCCTTTTACCGCAAGTCTTGGCTGCTCGTGCATTTCATCAGGCTGGGCCACCGCTTGGGCTATGCGGATCTAAGAGGCCCTCTTGCCGCCTATCTGGCCGACCCGCGGCGGGACTTCGCCGCCGCCTTCGGTCTGTCGCCAACGGCCCTTGGCGAACTTCTGCAAAGCTATCGGAGCCGGCGCTCCCACCCCGGCGAGAGGGTCAATTTGCCGGAGTCCGAAGCGCCCGTCTTTACAAGGCGCTGCCTGAGCGCCGCCGAAAGCCGCATGGAGCTGGCGATGAGCATTGCCGGCCTAAACCCTAAGTTGGCCGTTGCCGCCCTCACCAGCCTGGATGCTCCCGCCAACGCCGACCGACTGACGGCGCTGGCCGAAGCGCTGGCGAAGATCGACCCAAGGCGGGCCGCGGCGACCGCGCAGGAGGCTCTTGCGCTGGATCCCAACCACCCAGGCGCCGCCGTTGCGCAGGCCAACCTCAAAGTTCGCGGCTGCGCCCTGTCCAGCCGCCCGGCCTGCCTTGCCAAATGGGCGCAGGCGGCGGAGTTGTATCGGCGCGCCTGGGCGGGCAATTCGCAACGCTACGACGCCGCCTACGGCCTTGGCGTGGCCTACCTGCACACCGGACGGGCGGAGGCGGCGTTGCGCCATCTGCGCCTAGCCTGGGAAAAGATGCCTTCGGTTGTGCAAACCAACTTCTATCTTGGCGAAGCGCACCGCATTCTCGGTGACGGCCAGCGGGCCGCGGCGCACTTGCGCAAAGCCTGCAACTGGGCGTTGCAGCCCGTTTGGAGGAACAGGGCCGAAACCGCGCTCGCCCGTTTGGAGGACTTGGGGCCGGGGCTGGAGATGCAGTCGCCAGCACCGGCGGGGCAGTCGGCCGCGCCCAGCGGCTAATCCCGCCAGCGACGCTGCCTCGGCAGGGTGGCCACCGACGCTTGGGTGGTTGCGGAGCGCGGCACCGACACCTCGCCAAGTATGGCTTCCAGATCCGCACCCCTGACCAAGCCTTGGGCGAAGCTGTGGATCACTTGGTGGTCGTAGCTTTCGCAGGCCCGCTCCAATGGCTCCAGCGCCTTGCGCAGTTTCGGCCAAGGCGGAAACTGCTCATCCGCCCGCATGATGTTGCGGTGGTCGGTGCCGGAAACATTGCCCACCAGCAAATCCTCATGCAGCTTCTCGCCCCGTTTGAGGCCGGTGAACTGAATTTCGATGTCTCCGTCGGGGTTGGCTTCGGACTTGATCGAATAGCCCTGCAGCCGCGCCATTTGCACGGCCAGATCAAGAATCTTGATGGGCGCCCCCATTTCCAGCAGGAACACGTCGCCGCCTCGGGCCATGCTCGCCGCCTGCATGACGAGTTCGGCAGCTTCGCGAATGGTCATGAAGTAGCGCGTCGCCTCCCGGTGGGTCACGGTGATGGGGCCGCCCCTCTTGAGCTGCTCCATGAACAAGGGCACGACCGAGCCGGATGAGTTGAGCACGTTGCCGAAGCGCACGATGGAGAAGCAGGTGCGTTCGGAACTTTGCTGCAAGGCTTGCAGCGCCATCTCGGCCAGCCGTTTGCTGGCGCCGAGCACGCTGCTCGTGCGCACCGCCTTGTCCGTGGAAATCAGGATGAAGTCCTTGACCCCGGTCCGCATCGCTTCTTCGGCGGTGTGCAGGGTGCCGAAGGTGTTGTTCTTGAGGCCCTCCACCACATTGTTCTCAAGCAGGTTGATGTGCTTGTAGGCGGCGGCGTGATAGAGCGTCTCGATGCCGTAGCTGGCCAAGTTATGGCGGATGAAGGTTCGGTTGGTCACCGAACCCAGCACGTCCTGAACGGCGACGTCCAGGTTCTCGTCGGCGCAAATCTGCTTGAGCTCACGCTGCACCTTGAACAGGCTGTACTCCGAGTGGTCCAGCAGCACCAGTTGCCGCGGCCCTTGGCGCACGATCCGCCGGCAGAGTTCGGAGCCGATGGAGCCGCCGGCGCCCGTCACCATGACTTGGCGGCCGGCCACGGACTTCCTCAGCAGATGCGGCAGCGGCGCAACCTCCGTGCGGCCCAGCAAATCCCGAATCTGAACGTCCCGCAGGTCGGCCGGACGGCCGCCTTCAGAATGCAGTTCGTCAATGTCTGGAACCAAGCGCACACGCACCGCATGGGGTTCCAAGAACCTGAGGATGCGGCGGCGATCGAGCGGATCGTCCGAGCCGACCGACACCAGCACCTCCCGCGTTTGCGTTTGTTCGAGCAGGGCGGCCAAGTCTTCGGGGGGATGCACCTTTGCGCCGTCTATGATGCGTTTCTGCAGCCGCTCATCGTCGTCTATGAACGCCGTTGGTTCGTACCGTCCGCCATCGACAAGCGAGCGGGCAAGTTCAACGCCCTTGCGCCCAGCGCCGTAGATGATGACCGGAATGCGGACGGCCTTGCCAAGTTTGAACCAGCCGAAGCCGGCGTGAATACCATAGCGGACGCCCGTTACGTAGAGAACCGCAATCATCCAAAATATGACGGGAACCGAGCGGGGAAAGCCCACGAGGGGAATGAAGTAAGCGATGCCGGCCACCGCCAAGGCCCCCAGGGCAGCGCCTTTGGCGGCGATGGGCGCCACCTGCTGGCCCAGATAGCGGTTGACTTGGGCGTAGAGGCCCAAGCTGGCGAATACTGGAACGGCCAGCAGGCAGGCCGCCAAGGCCGGCCAATAACGCCAAATGTCAGGTTGCCAGTCTCCCAAGCGCAACGCCATGGCCAACCATAGGGCGGCAACCACCGCCAAGCAGTCGGTGGAGACCAACAGCGCCCTCTTGGGGCGGCGCTCCAACCGCACCAAACGTTCAGCGATCAACAGCGGCCTCCGCTTCCGGCAAACCGGCCCGCAGCCGGAACGCCGCCGCCGCCAAGGGCAAGGCCGCGGCCAGTTGGCACAGTGCGCCGAAGGCCGGCAGCGCCTGCGCAAGCTGCGCCAGCGGCAACAGCCAAAGCGCGCAGAACGCTAGAAATGCCGAAGTGGTCCATAGGTGCCCCTTTCTCTGCGCCACCTTCTGGTAAAGGTGGGTTCGGTGCGCCTCCCAAAACGCTTGTCCAGTAACCATTCTGACACAAAGCGTGTAGCTGGCGTCAAACCAAAACCCGGTCAGCAGAATCAAGCAGGAAGCCAAGGGCAGAATTTCTTGGGCGACCAATTGAATGACGCACACCGCGAGCAGGAACCCCAGCAGGGTGCTGCCGACATCGCCCATGATAATTCTGGCGGGCGGCCAATTGAACGCCATGAAGCCCAGTATCGCGCCGACCGTCGTCCAGAGAAGATCGCCAACCCAGCCGGGGGCGCCTCCGGCCAATAGCTGCACGGCCAGGCAGAAGAACAGGCAAGCGCCGCCGGCGAGCCCGTCTATGCCGTCCATGAAGTTGTAGAGGTTGACGTGCCAGACCAGCAGAACCAAGGCGGCGCCCAGAAGCCAAAGCGGCCAATCCGGCGGCATCAGCCAAAGCGCCGCGCAGCCGAAGGCGAACTGGCCAGCCAAGCGTGAGGCGCGGCCGAGTTCGTGCAGGTCGTCCACCAGCCCCATGACGCCGACGCCGGCGACGGCGAGCGCCAAGCCGCCCAGCGCCGCCCCGCCCAAAGCGGCGTAGCCAAGGCTGGCGACGATGGGCAAGGCGAAGCCTAAGCCGCCCAGAGTGGGGATGGGGCGCACATGGGAACTGCGGCGGTTCGGCAGCGCCAGCCAGCCGTGCTTGGGCGCCGCCTGCACCAGAACGGCTTCCGCCGCCACGCAGGCGACGAAGGCCGCGCCCATTGGGAGCAGCGGCTGGAGGCCGCCCATCAAGGCCGCGCCGATGCAGCCGGAGGCGCCCCCGACGACAGCGGCTTTGGCGACGACCTGGCGCGGCCGCGCCCAATCAACCATTCCTTCATGCGGCCCCCTCATACAGGTTTGGTCCGCATATTGCACCAAGGATTGGCGGCCAAGCGCAAGGCGGATCCACTCCAGTGTGAACGGAGCGGCGGCGATGCGGGGCGCCTCCAGTGGTTGGCGGCGGCATCACGGCGGCCTCTAAGGCGCGCTTTCGACTTCGATGCGCTCCATGTTGATGCTTACCGTGCGCTCGCCAATGCCCTTCACCTTGATCAGCTCACTGGCGTCCGCAAAGGGGCCGTTGGCCTCACGATAGGCGACGATTGCCGCCGCTTTCGTCAAGCCCACGCCGTCAAGCACCTCCGCGATGGCGGCGGCGTCATCCGAGTTGATGTTCACCTTCATGAGGCCATCGGCCGCCGGCCATGCTCCCAACGCCAGTGCGAGGGACAGGGCGAACGCCATTGAAGCAAAGAATTTGCGCATGATGAAAACTCCCTTTGGTTGTTTGTGGATTACGCCACCGGGAGCCTAGAGAAGGAATTTGCGGAAAAATGCAGGAAAAAGCTGCAACCAGTGTGGGAAATTGACACTTTGCAGGCGCAGCAGGGCGTCTATTGGGCTAGTTCGCCTTGCGCCGCCGCAACGCACCCTTGATGCGGGACGGCAGCGACGCCAAGGCGCCAACTGCGACGCCGGCCAAAAAAGCGATCAACAGCCACCAAAACAGGCTCCACTCCGGGGTGCGCCAAACCAAAAACCGGATGGAGACCTCCTCCTGATTGACCGCGATCAATGCGAACAGAAAGAGCGCGACGGCCGCGAGCCCCGCCAACAGTCGCCAGATTCGAGCCACGGCAAGCGGTGCCTCCCGTTGTTAAGTGGAGCCTCGTTCGGGCGCAGGGGAAGCGGCGGCGGCCAGCTCCTGTTGATAAACGGCGTCCACCCTTTCGCGCAGGTTCTTCCCCGGCTTGAAATGCGGAATGTACTTGCTGTCCACGTCCACCGGCTCGCCGCTTTTGGGGTTGCGCGCAACTCGCGGCCCCCGATAGCGCAAGGAGAAACTGCCAAAACCGCGAATCTCAATGCGGGTGCCGTTGGTGAGCGCTTGCGACATGTGCCCGAGCATCATCTTCACCGCCCATTCAACATCCTTGGGCGGCAACTGTTCATGCTTTTGGGCAATCATCTTGATGAGATCGGATTTGTTCATGGCGTGGACTCGATGGGCCGGCCGGAATCAGGAGTCCGCATTCTTTTTGTTCCCTTGAAGTTGCGCTTGAATCAAGTCGCCCAAAGTTCCGGCTGTCTTGCCGCTCTCGTTTTGCGTGCGCTCTCGTTCGGCATGCTCCCGCACGGCGGCCCGCTCCTCGTCCAGCGCCTTCGCCTTGAGGGAAAGGCCGATCACCCGGTTCTTGCGGTCCACGCTGATGATCTTGAGCTCCAGCTCCTGCCCTTCCGTGACGCCCTTGCGGGCGTCCTCCATGCGGCCGACGCTGATTTCCGACGCCTTCAGCACCCCCACCACTTCCTCCGCCAGCCGAATGCTCGCCTCCTTCGGCCCGACGCTTTCGACCACGCCCTTGACCAGAGCGCCCCGGTCATTGGCGGTTACGAAGTCGGAGAACGGGTCTTGGTCAAGCTGCTTGATGCCGAGTGCGATGCGCTCCCGTTCGGGGTCCACGGAAAGAATGACGACCTCCACCTCCTCGCCTTTGCTGTAGCGGCGCACCGCTTCCTCGCCGGGTTCGTTCCAGGCAATGTCGGACAGGTAAACCAGCCCGTCGATGGAGCCGTCCAAACCCACGAAGATGCCGAAATCGGTGATGGACTTGATCTTGCCGCGGATGCGGTCTCCCTTGGCGTGATTGGCGGCGAACTCGTCCCAGGGATTGGTGCGGCACTGCTTTATGCCCAAGGAAATGCGGCGGCGTCCCTCGTCGATGTCGAGCACCATGACCTCCACCTCGTCGCCGACGTTCACCACCTTGGACGGATGGATGTTCTTGTTGGCCCAATCCATTTCGGAAACATGGACAAGGCCCTCGACGCCCTCTTCTATTTCCGCGAAACAGCCGTAGTCGGTGAGGTTGGTGACGGTGGCGAAGACCCGGGAGCCTATCGGATAGCGACGGGTCAACTCCACCCAAGGGTCGTCCCCCAACTGCTTCATGCCCAGGCTCACGCGGCTTTTTTCCCGGTCGAACTTAAGGATGCGGACATCCACCTCGTCGCCTACTTCCACCATTTCGCTCGGATGGCGAATTCGGCGCCAAGCCATGTCGGTGATGTGCAGCAGGCCGTCAATGCCGCCGAGATCGACGAAGGCGCCGTAGTCGGTCAGGTTCTTGACGATGCCCTTGAGGTCCTTGCCCTCCTGCAGGGAGGCCAGCAGCGCCTCCCGCTCCTCGCTGTTCTCCCGCTCCAGCACGGCGCGCCGGGAGACGACCACGTTGTTGCGCTTTTGGTCCAGTTTGATGACCCGGAACTCCAGTGGCTTGCCCTCCAAATGGGTGGTCTCGCGCAGGGGCCGGATATCGACCAGGGAGCCGGGCAGAAAGGCGCGAATCTCCCTGATGTCCACCGTAAAGCCGCCCTTGACCTTGCCGTTGATGGCGCCGGTGACGACTTCGCTGTTGGCAAAGGCGTGCTCCAGCGCCTGCCAAGTCTCCGCCCGTTTGGCCTTCTCCCGCGACAGGCGGGTTTCGCCCCAACTATCGTCCACCACCTCCAGCGCCACCTTGACTTGGTCGCCCAAGGCCAGGGTGAAAGCGCCTTCCTCGTCGAGAAACTGGCTCTTGGGAATGACGCCTTCAGACTTCAGGCCGGCGTGGACGAGGACCGCTTCGTTGTCGATATCGACCACCGTGCCGGTGACGATGGCGCCGGGCGCCATGTCGATGGTGGTTAGGCTTTCTTCAAACAGTTCCGCAAAATTTTCGCTCATGGGGATTGGTTGCAATGCCGCGTTTAGGCGGAGGGTCCGCCCAGGGCAACTCCTGATTAGAGGTTGGTTGACGTCATGCGCCGCCTCGGTGTTGGCGGACAAGCGACAAGACGCTGCGCAGCACCGCATCGATGCTCATGTCAGTGCTGTCAATCACGACAGCGTCCTCCGCTGGCCGCAGGGGCGAGGTGACGCGCCTGCTGTCCCGCCGGTCTCTTTCCCGTATGCCGGCGAGGACGGTGGCGAAACTAACATGCAATCCTTGGTTTCTCAACTGTTTATGTCGCCTGTGCGCCCGTTCTTCGGGGCTGGCGTCCAAATAAACCTTCAATTCCGCCTCCGGAAAGACCACGGTGCCCATGTCGCGCCCGTCCGCCACTAGGCCGGGCGGGCGCTTGGCGTTGCGCTGCTGCTGCAAAACGGCTGCCCGCACCCGCGGGTGCCGGGCCACCGCGGAGGCGGCCTTGGCCACCCGCTCTTGGCGAATGTCCTTGGTGCGGTCGGCGCCGTTCAGCCTGAGGCGTCCGCCCTCGGTTTCGGCGTCCATGCCCTCGGCCAAGCGGACCAAGGCGGCCTCGTCCTCCAAGTCAGTTCCAGCGGCCAAGGCCAGCGCGGCGACGGCGCGGTACAGAACGCCGCTGTCCAAGTGCCGCCAGCCCAGCCTTGCCGCCAAGGCCGCGGCCAACACGCCTTTGCCGGAACCGCCGGGGCCATCGACGCAGATCACGGGTGCGGCGGCGCTTTCAGAATTGGCGGACATCGGCGCTGTCTTTGCGCGGCGCGGCGCAATTGCGGCGACGCAGTACCGCCAGCCGCGGCTCAGTCATGGTTCAGGCGGCGGCGCTTGTTGGCGGCGGCGGCGATCAGCGCCGCCAAGGAGTCGGCCTCCTGCTCGTCCAAGGCGTCCTCCAAACGCCGCATCGACCTTCTGACGGAGCGCAGCGCGGCCAGCAGGGGCTCCCGGTTCAGGCGCAGCACGGCGGCCCAAAGCTCCGCGTCCCCGCCGCCGATGCGGGTGAAGTCCCGAAAGCCGGGTCCGGCGTGGGTAAGGTGGTGGGGTTCGACTTGCTCCAGATAGGCGAAGGCGAGCAGATGCGGCAGGTGGCTGGTGACCGCCAGGATTTCGTCGTGCTGCGCCGCCGGCATGGTTTCCGGGATTGCGCCGACCGCCCGCCACCAACCCTGGACCGCGGCAATGGCGGCTGGGTCGGTCTCCGGCGCCGGCGTCAGGATGACGTTGGCCCCGGCGAAGAGTTCGCCGTCCGCCTTGGCCGGGCCGCTGCGCTCGGAGCCGGCGATGGGATGGCAGGGCACGTAGCGGGGCGGCAATTGCCGGCGGCGCTTGCGCACCGCCTCGATGATGGGTGCCTTGACGCCCCCGGCGTCGAATAGGATGCCGCGGTGCTCGGCTAGGCCGCACACCCAAGGGGCCACTTGGTCCGCCGGCGTAGCCAGCAAAACCGCCTCGGCCTCCGCCGGCACTGCGGACGCCACCCGGTCCAACAGGCCCAACTCCAAGGCCGCCGCGGCCTGCTCCGGGTTCCTGTCCAAACCGACGACTTCGCCAAAAAGGCGACGACTGCGGGCGGCCTTGGCGAAGGAGCCGCCGATAAGGCCCGTGCCGACAACGGCTAGCGTGGCGATTGGACCGCTCCGCATCGCACTTGCGCAAGGGCGTCGAGAAAGCGCTGGTTTTCCTCCGGCAGCCCAACGGTCACTCGAAAGTGGTTGGGCAGCCCGTACTCCGCCAAGGTGCGCACGATGACGCCCTTGCGCAGCAACGCGGCGCAAACCGGCGCAGCGTCCTTTCCCAGGTCCACGCAGAGAAAATTCCCCTGGGAGGGCAGCGCCTGCAGGTCAAGCCGCTGCAAGCCGGCGGCCAACGCCGCCATGCCGGACCGATTCAAGGCCGCGCTTTCGGCGACGTAGGCCGTCTGCGCCAAAGCGGCCTCGGCGGCGGCCAAGGCCAAGCTGTTGACGTTGAAAGGCTGTCTGGCCCGGTTCATCAGATCGGCCATCTCCGGGGAGCTTAGGGCGTAGCCTATGCGCAGTCCGGCCAGGGCGTGAATCTTGGAGAAGGTGCGGGTGATGATCAGGTTGGGATGGCGCTCCAGCAACGCCCGTCCGTCCGGGCGGTCCGCCGCCGTGACGTACTCCTCGTAGGCTTGGTCGAGCACCACCCAAACCCGCTCCGGCAGGCGCTCCAGAAACGCCTGCAAATCCGCCCCCTCAACGAAGCTGCCGGTGGGGTTGTTGGGGTTGGCGATGAACAGGATGCGGGTCCTCTTCGTGACCAACTCCAGCATGGCCTGCAGGTCGCAGCCGAAGTTCAGCGCCGGGGCGGTTGCCAGCTTGGCGCCGCAGCCGATGCTGGCCAAGTAGTACACGATGAAGCCGTGGGCGGACATGACGGCCTCGCAGCCCGGCGCCAGCACCACCTTGGCGGCCAACTCCAGCACGTCGTTGGAGCCGTTGCCTAGGGTGATGCGCTCCGGCGCGATGCGGTGCTCGGCCGCCAAGGCCGCCTTTAGGTGGCGGCCGGCGCCGTCGGGGTAGCGCGACAGTTCGGCGATGCTCTCGCGTATGCGCTCCCGCACTGCCGCCGCCGGCCCCCGGGGGTTTTCGTTGCTGGCCAGCTTCACCACGTCGGCCAACCCCAGCTCCCGCGCCACCTCGTTGATGCCGCGCCCCGGTCGGTAGGGCTGCAAGGAGGCGATGCCGGCGTTGACGGGGCCAGCCTTGGACGTTGCTTGGGCCATGCTTGTGGTCTATGGGTTGGCTCTTGGACAGCGGGGAGGGATTACACGCATTTGCTTGGGGCAGGTCAATGCAAAGACGCCTTCGCCTCGGCCTGCAAGCCGGCAAGCGCCTTCCGCAGCTCGGCGCGAAAGCGCTGCGCCGCCTCTTGCTTGAGCGGGCCTCCGCCGCCGAGCGGAGGGTTCCGTCCTTGACTTCGCCGCCTCAATTGAGCATCCTGCCAAGCTCCAAAACAAGCAGATGGCCGCCTGAGTTTCAGCACCATAATCGGTGGTTCCGCACAGCCGACAGCAGGCTATGGTCGCCTTGTGGAAAAGAGCATACGAATGGGCATGACCTATGTTGACGTCAGGGTGCGCAACCCTGCGCACCGGGTGCGGGAATGGACCGGAGCGTTCTTGGTGGACGCAGGCGCGATCGACTCGCTGGTGCCGCGACGCAGCCTGGGGGCAATCGGGCTGAGGCCCACGGGTCGGCGGATGTACGCCACCGCCGATGGCCGGGAAGTGGAGATGGACGTCACGGTGGGCGAGTTGGAGATCATGGGTGCGCTTTCGGGGGGCGTCATCGTGTTCGGCGACGAAGGCGCCGAACCCTTGCTGGAGCTCACGGCTTTGGAGTCCGCCGGAATTGAGGTCGATCCACAGAATCAACAGCTCAAGCGGCTGCCGGCGGTCCGGCTGCGGGAATTGCGGTGCGCCCCATCTCCCTCGCCACTGCCAAGAGAACATCAAGCACAGCATCGGCGAGATGGAGTTGAATCGTGAATGGATGGTTCGCCAACTCATGGGGTCTGGTTTGCCTTTTCGTCGGCATTGGCCTGCCGGCGGTCCAGCACACACGGACGGATGGAAATGACTGCGGCGGCCCATGCATGGTGCCCATGTGTTTGTGAGCTCCCCCCTTCCCCGAAGAATCGGCGGAGGCCGCGGTAGCAGGCGGTTCCCTGACCTCTGATGGCGCCGCTCCGGTCAACTGCGGCACAAGCGGCACCGGAACGGCGCGGAACACCTCATGGCCCGGCCTTCTGGTGGCTAGGGGCCATTTTCATTCCGCTTATACTTCTCATTGCTCCCGCACTGCATTACTCACTGGATACGCCAATCGGTCTATTGGAAAGGTCGCCGTACCTAAGCTTAAAATTCGATGGCGCAAGCAATTTTCTGGGCTTTCTTAACGCAGTCCTCACTGAAACCGAAGTTCGGTTTCGACCATTCTATCAGTTTTGGAACGGGCTTGTTTGGAAGGTCTTTGGCGAAGTTGCATGGCCTCATCATCTAATCCGGTGGCTAATCCACTTCGGCGCGGTTGGTCTTTTTTTCGCCGCCTTCAAGCGCTTTTCCAAAGTTGCCGAAACTGCGCCCCCCACAAGAGGCCAGCTTATCCTGCGAATGACGCCGCTGGCATTGTTGGCGTATCTATGGTTGCTGTTCCCTAATCCTTGCAATGTTCGGATTGAATCCCCGGAGCACTATACAGTCTTTTTTCTCGGCCTTTGCAACTATGCGGCGGCGCTTATGCTGACCGGGGGGGGTAAAGGGCAACCCAGCGCAAGACATCATGCGTTGTTTTTCCTAGGCTTCCTCGGTCTAGTGTTTGCCAAGGAAATCAACGTTGCTCCGGCGCTTTGGCTGCTCGCTTTCTATTGGGCTTGGGTGATTGCAAAAGGTGCGTCTGGGAAAAGACTGCTGGTGGGGGCTATGATGGCGACAACCCTTGCCTTTGCCATCTACAAGATAGCCAATGCTCTGGCATTTGCCGAGAAGTCCGGCGCATATTTCGCTCACACCAAACCGATTAACGAAAGATTTCCCGACAATGCAACGGATATTATCCAGGGTCTGTTTCAATATGAAACTTCCATAGCCATAACAGCAACCTTTGCTTTTTTGCTGGCGGCGCTTGTTGTGGCGACGGCCGCAAAATTTGTACGGCGCGGGTTCAATGGCGAGCTCGCCTTCATTTTGCTGTTGCTTGGCCAATTCATAAGCATGTTTCTCGTGCTAAGCCTGCAATATGGCATAACGTCCAGATATTGGAGCATCCTAATCCCCTGCCTTGCGACGCTGTTGGCCTTTGCCGCCAAGTGCCTGCTTGAGGCGGCTGCCCCCCGCAAAGCCGTTGCCAATTCAGTTGCGGCTTCCTTGGTGGCCTTCATTGCTCTTTTTGTGTCCGCCAACTACTACAGTTTTCTGTATCAAGTCGCCATTCAACACAGCGCCAGAAATGTTGATGATTTGCTGATTGGCGAAGTTGCCCAACTTCTCAACGCTGGAGAATATGTGCAAGGCCGCCGCAGCGATTGGGTTTGGGAGCAACTGCCGAGTCTTAACTCGAGTTTCAACTATGAGAAGCATTGGCCCAATTCTCCCTACGGTGCGAACAGCATACATAGGGCGCCGCCCAAGAATTCCTCGCAGCCCTACTACATTTTGGACATTATGGGGCGTCCCGGCCTTGTTTCATTGGAGGCACACACTGCATTGAACGCACGGTCTGACTACGACATTCTAAGGTTGCCCGCCAAGATTGCGGCGTGGGTGCAAGGTGAAAGTCCGCATGTGCGCATTGATTGGGGCATGATGGATTTGGGCAACTATCGTTGGGCCATACACGCCGTGCCGTACAAAATGGCGGACTATTTAAAAAAGATAATGTTGGAAGCAGGCCGGCCTGTGCGCGAACAATTCTTTGACGTGCATTATGACGGCAAAAAGCTGACATATGCTAAGCATCCTTGTGAAGAAGGCGACATTGAAGAACGCTTTTTCCTGCATTTTGTGCCGCATAACAAAGGCAATATTCCTGCCGCGAGGAAGCGTGCGGGATTCGGGTTCGTGAATTATGATTTTCATTTTCGGGATTGGGGCGTCAAAGAAGGCAATGTTTGCGTTGCGATACGCTCACTTCCCAAGTACCGGCTTGCTCGGATTACAACGGGCCAATACCAAATGGGACGGGGCGGAGGCCCAATCTGGAAAACGGAATTTAACATATAGAAACAAGCGGCGGCTGGGTTAGGTTTCGGCGGGCGAGAAGTGCCGGCCGTCCTTGGTGCAGCCGCCGTTGCTGTGGCGCAGGGAGTCTTTGCCATTTTTGCGCATGGCCTCAACATCGAAAAAGAGCTGCGCTTCGCAGCGGCAAGGGAGGGGGCGGATTTACAGCACGGAGCGGGGATAGGAGCCTAGGCTGCGCACCTCCAAGGACACCGCCGCCACATCCTTTAGGGTCTGCTGCACTGCGGCGTCTTGGCCGTGGCCGTCGAAGTCGATGAAGAAGACGTAGGACCAGTCCCCGGAGCGGGCCGGGCGGGTCTCGATGCGGCTTAGGGAGATGTCGTGGCGGTGGAAGGGCTCCAGCACCCGGAACAGCGCCCCCGGCTCGTTCCTGGTGGAGACCAGAATGGAGGTCTTGTCCTGCCCGCAAGGGCCGACGTCCTGGCGGCCCAGCACCAGAAAGCGGGTCTTGTTGTTCGGCTGGTCCTCGATGCGGCTGGCGGCCACCCGCAGGCCGTAGCGCTCCGCCGCCGTCTCTCCGGCCACCGCCGCCAGGCTGGAGTCTTGGGACACCTGCAGCGCCGCCTCCGCATTGCTGGCCACCGCCAAGCGCTCGACGCCCGGATAGTGGCTGTCCAGCCACAGCCGGCATTGCGCCAGGGATTGGGCGTGGGAGAGGATCTTCGCCACCGCGTCGCCGCCGCCGGGGTTGCTCGGATGCAGGATGAAGGCGTGATGGATGGGCAGCTCCACCTCGGCGCAGATCTTGACTTGCCGGGGAAACTCCATGAAGCAGTCCAGGGTGTGGTTGACCATGCCTTCGCTGGAGTTCTCCACCGGCACCACGCCGAAGTGGGCGCCGCCGCTCTCCACCTCCCGGAACACCTCGTCTATGGCCGGCAGGGGCCGGGTTTGGGCGAAGTGGCCGAATTGCGCCAGCGCCGCCATTTCCGTGTAGGTGCCGGCCGGCCCTAAGTAGGCGATGCTCAAGGGCTGCTCCAGGGAAAGGCAGCAGGAGATGATCTCGCGGAACAGGCGGCCCACGGCTTCGTCGGACAGCGGGCCTTGGTTGCGCTCCTGCAAGGCGGCCAGCACCTGCGCCTCCCGTTCCGGGCGGTAGTAGGTTGGCGGCGCATCGCCGGGCTGCGCCTGCTTGATGCGGCCCACTTCCTGGGCTAGGGCGGCCCGCTCGTTCAGCAGCCGGTGCAGCTCGTCGTCCACCTCGTCAATGCGCTTGCGGATGGGGGCAAGTGCCGCGTCGTCCTTGCTCATGGGCCTAGTTTAACCCCCCCTAGGTCAACAAACCCCCAGCGCTGGAAAGGGCCGAGCCGGACGGGCGCTTGGCAGCCTGCTGAAAAACTCCGGCATCCAGCGCGAAATTATTCCTGGAGACGCATAAAACCCAGAAAACGGGGGAGAGAAAGTCCATTTTGACTCCAGAAAGATCTGTTTCGCGCCTCTTCGGCCCAATGCCATTTGGTTTTTCAGCAGACTGCCAAGCGTCCGTCGCCGCGGCTTGATGGCTGCGGGGCACAGTTCGCTAGGCCCGCTCCCGCTCGAATTCGGCCATGTATTCCACCAAGGCGTCCACCGCTGCTTGGGGGACGGCGTTGTACAGGCTGGCCCGCATGCCGCCGACGCTGCGGTGCCCTTTCAGGTTGAGCAGCCCGCGGGCCTTGGCGCCCTCCAGAAAGGCACCGTCCAAGGCGGGGTCCGACAGGGTGAAGGGGACGTTCATCAGGGAGCGGTCGGCAAGGGCCACCGAACAATGGTAGAAGTTGCTGTTGTCGATGGCCTCGTACAGCTTCTTGGCCTTTGCTTCATTGCAGGCCGCCATGGCCTCAAGCCCGCCCCGCCGGAGCAGCCACTTGAAGACCAGCCCGGCCATGTACCAAGCGAAGGTGGGCGGCGTGTTGGACATGGAGCCTGCGCCGAGTTGCGCTGCGTAGTTTAGGGGAGTGGGCGTGGTCCGCGCCGCTCGGCCCAGCAGTTCCCTATGCACGATCACCAAGGTCAGACCGGCCGGGCCGAAGTTCTTCTGCGCCCCGGCGTAGATCAGGCCGAAGCGGCGCACATCCAAGGGCCGGGAGAGAAAATCCGACGACAGGTCCGCCACCAAGGGGACGCCTAGGTCTGGATACTCGTGGAACTGCACGCCGCCGATGGTCTCATTGCCGCAGATGTGCAGGTAGGCGGCGTCCCCGCGCACCCGCCATTCGCTTAGCTGGGGTATGTGGTTGAAGCGGGACGCCTCGCCGCTGGCCGCCACGTTCAGGTCGCAGAAGTTGCCCGCCTCCTTGATGGCCTTGGCGGACCAGTGGCCGGTATGCACGTAGTCCGCCTTGGTCTTGCCGCCGAGCAGGTTCAGGGGCACCGCGGAAAACTGAGTGGTGGCGCCGCCCTGCAGGAACAGCGCCTGGTGTTCCTCCGGCATGTTCAGCAGGGTGCGCAGGTCCGCTTCGGCGGCTTCGGCCAAGTCCATGAACTCCCGGCTGCGGTGGCTCATCTCCATCACGGACATGCCGCTGCCCCGATAGTCGAGCAGCTCGTCCCGCGCCTCGGCCAGCACTTGTGCGGGCAGGGCCGCCGGTCCGGGAGAGAAGTTGAACGCTCGTTCCTTCAAGCCGGCGCCTCCGCCGCCCTCCGGCAGGCCGGCATGGCCTTCCGCCGGGCGCCTAGGCTTCGGCTTGGCGGATTGCGCATCCGTTCAGCCCTCCCGGCGATTCCCGAAAAAAGCAATCGACGGTCACGCGGACGGTGGGACGGCGTCATCAGAGCCCCCCACCGGCGCATCGCCGTTGAGCATGTCTTCGGCGATGCGGGCGGCGCTGTTTAGGCTCTCCCCTTCGCGCAGGTTGATGAGCCGCACCCCCTGGGCGTTGCGGCTGATGATGGACACCTCGTCGGCGCTGGTGCGCACCAGGGTGCCTTGGTCGCTGATGAGCATCAGTTCGTCGCCATCGAACACCTGCACCGCCGCCACCAGTTCGCCGTTGCGCTCGCTTTCCTTCATGGCGATGACGCCTTGGGCGCCTCGGCCCTTGACCGGGAATTCGCTGAGCCGGGTGCGCTTGCCGTAGCCCCGGGCGCTGGCGGTTAGCAGCAGGCCGTTCTCCTCCGGTATGACTAGGGAGATCACCCGCTGGCCCGGACGCAAGCGGATGCCGCGCACACCCCGGGCGCTGCGCCCCATGGCCCGCACGTCGGACTCCTTGAAGCGGGCCGCCTTGCCGGAGCTGGCGGTCAGCAGTATGTCCCGCCGGCCGTCCGTGATGGCGGCGCCAACCAAGGTGTTGCCGTCCGTTAGGCCAAGGGCGATCAGGCCGCTTGGGCGGGGGCGGGAGAACTGCGAGAGCTCCGTCTTCTTGACCGTGCCGTCGGCGGTGGCCATGAACACGAAGCGGTCGCCGTCAAAACCCTGCACGGGCAAAAACGAGGTTAGGCGCTCGTCCTGGTTCAGGGGCAGCAGGTTGATGAGCGGCCGGCCCTTGGCGTTGCGGCTGCCTTGGGGGATGCGGAACACCCGCAGCCAATAGACTTTGCCGAGGTTGGAGAAGCACAGCAGGGTGTCGTGGCTGTTGGCGACCAGCAGGTGCTCCACGAAGTCCTCCTCGCGCACCGAGGCCGCCGACTTGCCGCGTCCGCCGCGCCGCTGCGCTTGGTAGGCGTCCAGCGGCTGGGTCTTGGCGTAGCCTTGGTGGGAGATGGTCACCACCAAGTCCTCCACCGTGATGAGGTCTTCAATGGACAGATCCTCGTGGCTGGCGGTGATCTCGGTGCGGCGGTCGTCGCCGTAGGCGTCCACCAAGGCTTGCAGCTCTTCGCGGATCACCCCGGCCAAGCGCTCTTCGTCGCCAAGGATCTCCTGCAGTTTGGTGATTTCGTCCAGCACGCCTTGGTAGTCCTCGATCAGCTTGTCCTGCTCCAAGGCGGTCAGCCGGTGCAGGCGGAGTTCCAGAATGGCCTGCGCCTGGTCTTGGGATAGGTGGTAGGCGCCGTCGCGCAGGCCGTATTCCTCGTCAAGCCCCTCCGGGCGGCAGGCTTCGGCGCCGGCCCGCTGCAGCAGCGCCTCCACGTTGCTGGAGCGCCAGCCGCGCCCCATCAGGGCGGTGCGCGCCTCGGCCGCGGACTGCGAGCGGCGGATGAGGTCGATGACCGCATCGATGTTGGCCAGCGCCACCGCCTGCCCCTCCAGCAGGTGACCGCGCTGCCGGGCGCGGCGCAGCAGATGCAGGGAGCGCCGGGTGACCACCTCCCGGCGGTGCTGCAGGAAAGCCTCCAGCATTTGCTTTAGGTTGAGCAGCCGCGGCTGGCCATTCACCAAGGCGACGCAGTTGATGCCATATACGGACTGCAGCTGGGTCTGCGCGTAGAGGTTGTTCAGCACCACGTCCCCGGCTTCGCCCCGGCGCAGTTCGATGACGATGCGCAGGCCGTCCTTGTCGGACTCGTCGCGCAGTTCGGTGATGCCTTCAATGCGCTTCTCCTTGACCAGCTCGGCGATCTTCTCGATCAGCCGGGACTTGTTGAGCTGGTAGGGAATTTCGGTGACGACGATGGTTTCGCGGTCGGTCTTGTCGTTGCGCTGCACCTCCGCCCTGGCCCGGACGTAGATGCGCCCGCGCCCAGTTCGGTAGGCTTGGACGATGCCGGCGCGTCCGTTGATGATGCCGGCGGTGGGGAAGTCCGGCCCTTGGATGCGCTCCATAAGGTCGTCGATGCCGATGTGCGGGTCGTCCATCAGCGCCAGCAGGCCATCCACCACTTCGCGCAGGTTGTGCGGCGGAATGTTGGTGGCCATGCCCACGGCGATGCCGGAACTGCCGTTGATGAGCAGGTTGGGCGCCTTGGTGGGCAGCACCTCCGGCATGGTTAGGGTGTCGTCGTAGTTGGGGCCGAAGGGCACGGTCTCCTTGTCCAAGTCCGCCAGCAGTTCGGAGGCGAGGCGAGCCATGCGCACCTCGGTGTAGCGCATGGCGGCCGGCGGGTCTCCGTCGATGGAGCCGAAGTTGCCCTGCCCATCCACCAGCAGGTAGCGCATGGCGAAGGCCTGGGCCATGCGCACCACGGTGTCGTAGATGGCCACGTCCCCGTGCGGGTGGTACTTGCCCATGACGTCCCCAACCACGCGGGCGGACTTCATGTAGGGGCGGTTGTGGGTGTTGTTCAGCTCGTTCATGGTGAACAGCACCCGGCGATGCACGGGCTTCAGGCCGTCCCGCACATCCGGCAGGGCGCGCCCGACGATGACGCTCATCGCATAATCCAAGTAGGATTGGCGAAGCTCGTCCTCGATGTTGACGGGCAGGATTTCGCGCCCCGGGTTGAGGCTAATGTTGGACATGAAAAAAGCGGCGTTGGAAAAAGGCGATTCTACCACGGGCGGGGCGTTCAGCACCGCGCAACTCCGCTCCTTGGGCGGGCTTCAAGAGGCGGTTGCCCCCAACCGGCAATCCAAAGCACACTAGTCCCATTGAAGTAGGGAGCAGGAGATGCTCTGGTATCGCGGCTGGAGCGTTCTGGCCGTCGCCATGCTGTTTCAGGCCGTCACCTTCGGCCTCGGCATCTATTCGTTCACCTTTTGGGTGGTGCCTTGGACTAGGGAGTTCGAGGTTGGGCGCGGCGACGTGATGACGGTTTTGGTGACCATGCAGGTCTGCATGGGCTTGTTTTCGCCGTTTGCCGGGCGGGCCATGGATCGAGCCTCCATCCGCGGCCTCATCATCAGCGGCACCCTATGCCTAGCCGCTGGGCTGGCGCTGGCCGGGCGAGCGGACGGGCTTTGGCATCTGCGCCTGATCTTCGGCACCTTGGTGATGGCGGGGTTGGTGCTGGCCGGCCCCTTGGCGGCGCAGACCTTGGCCGCCAGATGGTTCGTCAGGCGGCGTGGAGCGGCCCTCGGGGTGGTCACCATAGGCACGTCCATCGGCGGCTTCGCCATGCCGCCGTTGGTCACCGCCCTCAACGCGGCGTTCGGCTGGCGCACCGCCAATGACCTGCTGGCGGTTTTGGTGCTGGTCGCCGTCGTGCCCTTGGTCTGGTGGGTGGTGGGCGATGGGAGAGGTCAGGCCGCGGAGTTTGGGCAAACGGGCGAGCGCACTGCGAATGCGGGGCCGTCCTCATCGGGCTTGACGGTTCCCGAGGTGTTGGCTAAGCGCATATTTTGGCTGACCGTTCTGGTCATCACGCCGGTGGCCGCCGCCTTCGGCGGCGCCCAGCAAAACTTGGCGCCCTACGCCGCCGATTTGGGAGTTGACGCAGAGGCCGCCGCCTTCCTGGTGTCCGTGATGGCCTTGGTGATGATCGGCGCGAAGATCTTTTTCGGCACCATGGCCGACCGTTGGGACCTGCGCGTGTTGCTGGGCCTAGCCTTGGGCGGCCTGGCCGCGGCCTTCGGCTTCATGCTGATGGAGCTGAATTACTTCATGCTGGTCTTGGTCTGCGGCCTGTTGGGCTTCGTCGCCGGCGGCTTCCTGCCGTTGATGGGCGCCATCGTCAGCCAGAACTTCGACATCCGCGCCTTTGGCCAAGTGATGGGAATGTTGGGGCCATTCACCACCTTGGCGGCGGCCGGCCCCTGGATTGCCGGCCACCTGCGCGACGTTTCCGGCAGCTACGACCTTGCTTGGATGAGCTTGTGCGCCCTGTTGGTGCCCAGCGTCATCGCCACGGCGCTGATGCCGCCCCGCCGCTCGCCGCCGGACGTCGAACGCGGGAAGCCGGAACGTTGAATGGGGGCGGCCTCAGCCGGCCTCCGCAGCGACGATGCCGACTAGCTGGGCGAAGCAGACGTCAATGATGGTGCGGATGAAACCGAGCATGAAGGGCGCATCCTTTTGGTCCTCGCGCACCGCCGCGTAGAGCGTTGACCAGACGCCCTCCTCGCTTAGGGAAACCGCCGCCACGGCGCCCTTCGCCAAGTATTCATGCAGGGCCCAGTTGGGCAGACAAACCACCCCCCGATGGCTGGCGGCCAACTGCACCATCATGGCGGTCAACTCCACATGGCGCACGGAGGCGGGGGCTACTCCGGCCGGGTCCAAAAAGCCGGTGAACACCACAAGGCGGTTGCGGTCCACCGGGTAGGCGATGAGGGTTTCGGCGGCCAAGTCCTCCGGCGCCACCCAGTTGCGGCCGGCCAAACGGTGGTCCTTGGCCACGGCCAGTTGCGATTCGTAGCTGAACAGCGGCAGGTAGCTTAGGCCAATGCCTGCTATCGGGTCGGCGGTGATCACCAGGTCCAGATCCCCTCGGCACAGCGCCGGCAGCGGCTCAAAGTGGAACCCGGAGGAGACGTCCATCTCCACCTGCGGCCAAGCCTCCCGGTAGGCGGCTATGGCCGGCAGCAGCCACTCCAGGCAGCTGTGGCATTCGATGGCGATGAGAATGCGCCCAGCCTGCCCGCCGGCCAGCTTCTCCACGTCCGCCTCGGCGCGGCGCACCAAGGGCAGCACCTCGTCGGCCAGCTGCAGCAGGCGCACTCCGGCGGTGGTGAAGCGCAGCGGCCGGGTCTTGCGCACGAACACCGGGCAGCCGATGGCGGTTTCGATAACCCGCAACTGATGGGAGAGCGCCGATTGGGTGAGGAACACCCGCTCCGCCGCCTCCACCAGGCTGCCGGCGTCCCGCATCGCCCTCAGGGTGCGCAAGTGGCGCAGTTCAAGGCGCGACCTGGACACTTGCCACAGCCCCCAATTGCTCTTTTCGCCCCACTCCCAAAATAGCGCCAACAGGCCCCTAGGGTTTCTCCAGCAACTGAAGCTCAACGGCCCAAGCACGGAAAGCCGGGCTGACGCCGTCAAGGGCTTCGAGTTCCTGCGCCAAGTGAAACTGGCCTGCATTGCTGGCTGCCCCCGCCGCCATCGCACTTGCGCCTGATGCGGGGAATTGCCGCCGCACCGCCGCCAGCAGCTTCGTTCCCCAGGATTCATGGAGCCGCATGGCCAGCCCCAGGAACATCCCTTGGTACCAAGCGTAGTCGTAGGCGTCCATGCGCTCGTACTCGGCTTCAAAACGGGCCAAGGTCCTGGTCTCCGGCCCTGGCGCATCCCGGTTCAGGTGGTAGGCGTAAAGTTCAAAGAGGTCCGCCAAGTCCGGATGCCCATCCCGCAGAAAGCCGTAGGCGAAGTAGCTGGCGAGGAACTCGGCGAACCACTTGCTCGCAGGTTGGATGCCGTAGGCGTTCGCTTGAACATGGCCAAGTTCGTGCAGGACGATGGCGTCAACGAAAGCCATCGCTCCCTCGGCAAAGCTTAAGC
Organism: Candidatus Azophilus sp.; assembly: GCA_965200465.1. Lineage (GTDB taxonomy): Bacteria > Pseudomonadota > Gammaproteobacteria > Pseudomonadales > Azotimanducaceae > Azophilus. The sequence continues at coordinate 3,279,296 of OZ241358.1, forward strand.
CGGTTTTGGCGATGCGCTCCAAGGTGGCTGCGGACGCTTGCCGACGCAGGTCGCCCGCGCCCTTGGCGAGGACGCCGTCGCCAGTGGCGGGGATGAAAGCCACCGGCGTGTCGGCGCCGGCGACGAAGGGCAGGCCGTACGGAATGCCTTGGGCGAACCGCAGCCAGTCGTTTTCGGCTAAAACGGCGATGGCCATGCGACTTTCGATGCCGAGCGCCGCTTGGTAGAAGCCCATCGCCTCCTCCACCAAGGACCTTGCGCCTAAGGCTCGACCTTTGTGTCCCTCGCTGAAGTAGGCCCGGGTCCGGCCGTTGGCGTAGGGCAGCCCGGCTGCCTCCAGCAACAGCGATTTGTCGTCCGCGGGAATTTGCGTGAACAGCTTGCTGACGATCCGCCAGCCGTCGCCGTCGTCGAGCAAGTGAAAGTAGTTGGTGAAGCCGCTGCCGTCCGGGAAGCCGGATTCCTTGAGCGTTGCGCTGGCCACCTGGCCGGTCACCTGCACATCCGTGACTTCCCAGCGGTAGGGCGCCCCGGCGTCCTGCAGAGGCGCCTTGCGCATTTCCTCAATGAAGGGCTCCGGCGTCGCCAGCAGCAGTTGGCCGTTCAAGTAGCCGTTCATCACCGCCTTGGGGTGAAAGCACTGGTTGAGTTTTGCGGCGTCTCCCTCGTAGGTGCCTTGGGCGTAAAGTTCGACCACTTTGCGCACCGCCGCCTCCGCGGTTTGCCCATCCTCCTCGGCGGCGACCGCCGCCGAGAGGCCGCCGGCAAGGCAGCAGCCGATCAGCAGCGAGTGGATCCTGCTTTGGCGCCTTCGCTCCATCTTGCGCGGTCAAAGCTGTCAGAAGCTGTAACTGAAGGCCACCGAAACCTCCCGAGGCCGGACGAAGGTGGCCGTGGAAACGGCCCAGGCGTTGAACTCGGAGGTGTCGGTGATGCCGTCCGCACCCGCCACCCGGTAGTCGGCGTTGGACAGATTGCGCACGAACAAGACGAGGTCCCAGTCCCCGTCATTGGGTTGGTAGCGGACCGACAGGTTGCCGGAGTTGTAAGCCGGTTCGAAGTCCCCCGGTGCGTCGATGACCGTGCCGTCCGGCAGGAAGCGCTGGCTTTGGTTGGTCAGGGCGTGGTCATCAACGAAGTTCCAGTCAAGCACCGTGTCCACCGTGCCGTTGCCGATGGCGAAGGAGTATTCGACGCCCAACGAAATGCTGTAGTCGGGCGTGTTGTAGAGCGCCGTTCTTTCCAACAGACCGCTTTGCGACTCGGGTGGGGGCACCTTGGTGTACTTGGCGTCCAGCAGGCCAAGATTGGCCCGCAGCAGCAGGTTCTCGTTGGCCAGATAGGTGAACTCCGCCTCCAGGCCCTTGAACTCCGCGTCGCCGCCGTTGACGATGATGGCGTTAATGCCGTCCGCGCCGACGACGCTGATCTGAATGTCCGTGTAATCGCTCTTGAACGCCGCGATGTTTGCCCGCATCCGGCCTTCGAACAGCTCCGTCTTCAGGCCCACCTCATAGGCGTCAACCTCCTCCCGGCCGGCGGTGGGCAGGACGCCGGCGGTGCCGTCCTCGTTGAGCAACACTTCCGGCACAGGGGTTCGCGGCGAAAAGGTGCCGGTCTTGAAGCCCTGCGAATAGCTGGCATAGACCATGCCGGAATCGCCGTAGTCGTAGCTTATCGAGACATGGGGGGTGAACTTGTTCTCTTTCAAGGGTTCAGCGTTGAAGGTCAGGCGCTCTTGGATAGGTGAGCCGTGGAACACGAAAGCGTCGGTGCCGCCGGTTTTGTCCTCCTTGGTGTATCTGGCGCCCAAGGTCAGGAACAGGCGGTCGGTGATGTCGTAGGTGCTCTGCCCGAAGAAGGCGATGGTTGCATTCTCGACGAAGAAATCGTCCATCGGGCGGGCTTGAATTCTAGGGCCTAGGAAAGGCGGCACGGACAGGGCGATGGCCACCGTGTCGCTTTCAAACCCTTCCTCAGTGAAGTAGTAGAAGCCGCCGACCCAGTTCAGGCGGCTGTCGAAGGCCGCACCGGTCAATTGCAGTTCTTGGGACCATTGCTCGGAAGTGTAGGCATCCGTCGTGTTCTGGAAGGTGATGAGGGGCACATGGCCAGTGGCGCGAATGGAGGCCGCCTCCAGCTTTCGGTAGGCGCTGATGGACTTGAAGTCCAAATTGTCGGTGACGCCCCAACGGAGCGTCAGGTTGAAGCCGTAGTTCTTCAAGTCGCTGTAGGGCTCCACCCGATTGCCGTCAAGGTCGAACCAAGCGTTGTTGGTGGCCAAGCGCTTGTCCGGCAGTTGCACGGGACCGGCGCAGTTCGGGTTGGTGGTGCGACCCTCGGCCGTTGTGCAGTTGCCGCCGGCGAGAATGTTGGCGATTTCGGGAAAGGAGTCCAGCGGCGGCGGCTCCAGGAATGCGGTGGGCACTGAGGCGCCGCCGTTGGTGTTGTCCTCAACATAGTCGGCGATGAAGTCCAGCTCCAGGAAGTCGTTGACCTCCCAAAGCAGGCGGCCGCGCAGGGCGATAGCGTCTTCGTCGCCGAGTTCCAGGCCATCGTACTGCAGGGCCTCCACATAGCCGTCGCGCTTGCGCCGCAGCATGGACAAGCGGGCCGCAAGCCCGTCCGCTAGGGGCAGGTTCAGGCGGCCGTTGACAGCGAGGTAGCCTGCTTCGCCAACCGCCAAGGAAACCTTGCCGGACAGTTCGTCGTCGCTGGGGCGGCGGGAGGTCAGGCTGACCGCACCGCCGATGGTGTTGCGGCCGAACAGGGTGCCTTGCGGGCCGCGCAGAATCTCCACCTGCTGCAAGTCCACCAAGTCCAGGGCGGCGCCCATCATCCGAGCGTAGTAAACGCCATCGACGTAGATGCCGACGCCGGGGTCGCCGCTGACCACGAAGTCGTTTTGGCCGATGCCGCGGATGTAGATCTGCGCCTCCGAGGAACTGCCGGAAATGCCGGGCTCCGTCATGATCCGCACGTTGGGAGCGGCTTCGCCGACATTCACCAAGTCGAGCATGCCGCGCTCCTCCAAGGAGTCTCCAGTGAAGGCGGTGACCGCCAAGGGGGCGTCCTGCATGCTCTCCGGGCGCTTGCGAGCCGTTACCACCACCTCCTCCAGCACCCCAATCTGCGCATAGGCGCTTGGCGTTAGGGCGCAAGGGGGAAGCAGAGCGGCAAAACTCAATGACCACGCCGCAAAGGACGCACCAACCAATCTCGAGTCTTGATTCATGTCTCGCTGGCTCGCTCTTCCACTAAAACCAAATTGACTGACCGCACCAAAGCGGACCCCAACAACCTAGATTCAAGTCACAGGTGCATATTCTCCCCGTGAAGGGTGAGTGGGCTGGCATAATGCAAGTCTTGTCCCTCAGCCCTTCACAGCAAAAGGAGAATGGCCATGCCATACAGCCAGCTCACCCGCGGGCAAAGATGCCACGTCGAGGCCCTCAAGGCAAGCGGATTCACGCAGGCGCGGATCGCCGATCGCGTGGGCGTCCGCCAGTCCACCATCAGCAGGGAGCTGGGCCGAAACGGGCCGGAGTCCCGTTTCTGCGGCCACCGCGCCGATCTTGCGGCGGTGAAGGCGCTGCTGCGCCATCGCCGGCCTCCGCCGCGCATCAAGGAGTCCGCATGGGCGGAGGTGGAGCGCCTGCTCATTGATAGGGACTGGTCGCCGCAGCAGATCAGCCGCCGCCTGCTGGCCGAGCAGGGCGTTCGGGTCAGCCATGAGTCGATTTGCGGACTCCCGCTCCAAGACAAGCGCAACGGCGGCGGGCTTTTCAGGCATCCGCCCTGCGCAGGGAGGCGCCGCAAACGCATGGGAGCGGCGCGGGCGGATTCCCAACCGCCAGCCAATCCAGGTGCGCCCGAAGGCGGCTGACGATCGCTCGCGTGAGGGAGATTGGGAGTGCGACACGGTGGTCGGCGCGAAGCGCAAGGGCATGCTCGCCACGGCCGCCGAGCGCCGCTCGCGCTTCTTCGCGGCCGCTTATGCGGGGCGCAGGACCAAGGACGCGGTGAGAGGCGCGTTGCGGCGCTGCCTTGCGCCGCACAAGTCGCGCTGCCGGAACATCACCTTCGACAACGGGCTGGAGTTCGCCGGCCACCCGGAGGTGGGTTCGGCGCTGGGCGCGGAGACGTTCCTCGCGGACCCCCACTCGTCTTGGCGGCGCGGCACGAACGAGCGGCTGAACGGTCGGCTCCGGCGGCACTTCCCGAAGGGGACGGCGCTGACCGGCGTGACGGACGGGGAGATTCAGTCCGCCTTGGACAAGATCAACTCCAAGCCGATGAAGGTGCTTGGCTGGCGGACGCCTCATTATGCACTTGAGACTTGAAAGTAGGATCTTCGACCGCGCCTGAGCCGCTTGGCGCCCAATGGCGAGTTCAACCCGCTACAACCGAATGCCTTGCCTTGTCAAGGCCCGCCTCAAATCCTCAATCCGATTTTCACCGAAAGGAATCCCGTTAGACCCGGATCGTTCTGGACATTTTGGGTCTGGGCATCTTTGGTTCTTCAGCGGTTTCTCATCGGCAATTGATGTTTCGGTAACAATCCAAAAGCCCATTGGCTTTAGTTTCTTGTCTAAGTAAAGGATGTGGAGCTCATCCCAACCCGGGTGAATTGGGGACATGCCTCTTGCTTTAGAAAACTGCGAGACCGTCTTCACCTGCACCTTGAGAGAGTGCATAGAGACTTCTATGTCCCATCCTTTTTGGCTGGTGTTGCCGTAGCAGAGGTCGGACGCTGGATGCTTGTCCCGTAAAAAAAGATATACATAAAACTCGCCCACAACGCCTGTTTTCTGATCTCCTTTTTGAAAAAAGGGAAGATTTAGTTGCATGCATTCAAGTTGAGAATAGGCTTTGGCGTACTTCTGTATGCATGCAAAAGCTTTGGTAACTGACTGCATCGGCGTTGGTGAAGTGTCTTCTAATGACGGCGCATCACTTAAATCATCCAAAAAGAATCCTTCGTCCGGCAGCAGCCCGCTTTTCTCCAATGGGGTGCGTTGGCGTTCAATCCACATGGGGTCCCTAGTGCCGGTCGTAGTTGTTGCAATAAACCAAGCGTTCTTCCCAGCCTTCAACAGCAGAGATCTCATATCAATTCTACCGGTTGAAAGTTGGCCTAGCTGTTTGGAAGAGGCGGCCACTATTAGGTAGCGAGCCTCGTCTTCAAGAGATTCAACGGCCATAGCCAGATAACGCTGGCCTTCTCCATCGCGGGCTTCAAACACTATTGGCTCATCGTAGTAGATGAGTGTGTTGGTATGTTGAATTGCCGTCATGCTGCTTCGACCTCGCACTGTGACAATATGTCATAATCCGCAAAGGGCCACCAAGTGTGGTGGGAACCAGGTCCTGTTTGAAGAATATAGCCCGCCCCGGCCCCCAGTCGGATCCGGCAAATCAAGCGGCCCTTTAGTTTGCCCCCGACCTGCAATATCCTCTCGGAATCAAGACGGTCCGCATGAATCGATATTCCACGGGCTTGGCATTCAGTGACGCCGGAGAAATGACGTTCCGGCCTCAGTTCTCGCTGCGAGGCAAAGTCTCCGTTTGAGGGCGGGTCTTCGCGCACCAACCGAAATACCTCCCGCGGCGCAAGTATCTCTGCCGCACCTGCCGGGGGGCAGTCTTGGGGCAGAGGCTCACGAAATCTCATTGCAGCTCTCCCTTTTTTGCTACGCTAGCACAACCAACCAACCGGAGCAAACACAAAGCTCGAAGTGCTGTTAACTGGCGCTTTGCAGCTGGTCCGCTAGCGCCTCATCCGCGCCGCGGCCGGCCGCTGACTTGGTGACCAAATAGTCCTCCATCACCAAGTATTGGAGTCCGGAGCCGAGAAGCATGTCCAAGGCGTCCTTTGGCGAACAGACCATGGGTTCGCCCCGGCGGTTCAGCGAAGTGTTCAGCACCACGGCGTTGCCGGTGAGCCTCTCCAAGGCTTCCAGCAGGGCGTAGCAGCGCGGGTTGGCCTGTCGCTCGACGACCTGCACCCGGGCCGTGCCGTCCTTGTGGACCACCTCCGGGATGCGCGTTCTCCAGCGGGGCGCCACGTCGAAGGCGATGGTCATGAAGGGCGCCGGGTGTTGGCTGCCGATGATCCCGCCGGCCACTCGGTCCAAAAGGCTTGGGCAAAAGGGGCGCCAGCGCTCGCGGAGCTTGATTTGCCCGTTGATGCGGTCGGCCATGCCCGGCGCGCTTGGGCAGCCGAGAATGCTGCGGGCGCCCAGGGCGCGGGGGCCGAACTCCATGCGGCCCTGAAACCAAGCCAAGGGGTGCCCGGCGGCGATGATCTCGGCGGCCTCCCCAGGAGGATTGTCAAGAAGGCGGTGGGCGACTCGGCCGGCCTCGGCGTCCAACGCGGCCAGGCGGTCCCGGTTGCCGTAGCCCGGCCCAAGGAACGCATGGGTCGTTTTGCCGAGGCGCTCGCCCCGCGCCGCGGCAACCCAGGCGGCGGCGCCCAAGGAGGCGCCGGAGTCCCCGGCGGCCGGCGGCACGAAGAGTTCGTCAACGGCGTCGAGGGCCAAAATGCGTTGGTTGAGCCGGACGTTGAGTGCGCCGCCGCCGGCGAAGGCCGGCTTGCCGGTTTCCCCAAGAACCCTCCCCAGATGGGCTTCAAGCAGTTGCGGGCACCAATCCTCGAACAGCCGCTGCATGGCGGCGGCGTAGTGAACATAGGGTTCATCGGCGTCCTCGCGCCGGCGCCTCGGCCCCAGCCAGTCGATCAACTTGGGGCTGAAGTGGCGGCCCAGGCCGTCCTCCTTGTGGCGGCGCAGCCCGACGGTGCTCACGTAGCGGGTGTTGACCCGGAAGCCGCTTCCGCAAGGCTTGATCAGGCGGGAGAAGTCATGGCGCTTCGGGTCGCCGTGGGCGGCCATGCCCATGACCTTGCACTCCCCGTCCAGCATCTCAAACCCCAGATGCTCCGTCATGGCGCCGTAAACGCCGCTCAGGCTGTCCGGGTCATGGAATTGCCCAAGGCTGTGGATGCGGCCGTGCTCGCCGTAGCCGAAGAAGGTGGTGGCGTACTCGCCCTTGCCGTCCACTCCCAGAATGGCGGTTTTCTCCGCAAATCCGCTGCAATGGTAGGCGCTGGCGGCGTGGGCCAGGCGGTGCTCCACGGGCGCGAACTCGGTCTTGGCCCAGTCGACGCCCAGTTGCCGCCCCGCCTCCAGCACCCGCCGGCGATTGCGCCGAAACCGCCTGTTGCCGTTGAACAGGGCGTCCAACGCCCGCTCCGGCGCGCACCAGTGCCGCTGCGCACAGCGCCGTCTGTCCGGGCGCCCCAGGCCGATGGGCGCATAGGGGAAAGCAACGAGGTCAACGTCCGCGGGCGCAACGCCGGCGGCCTCCAGGCAATGCCGAGCCGCCTCCAGCGGCATCCTCCCCTTGGCGTGCTTGTCCCGAACGAACCGCTCCTCCTCGGCCGCCGCCGCCGCCTCTCCATCCACCAGCAGCGCCGCCGAGGGGTCATGCCCCAAGGCGCCGGAAAGACCGAGGACGATCATGCGCATCCCCCCGCAAAAGCGGCCATGCTAGCCGCTTGGGAACAGGCGGCCCAACGGGTGCGCCGCCAAGCCGCCGGCGCAATTCCACTGACCCCGGCCGCAACCACTTTGTCGAGCCGAGCTGCGCAAGGGCCTTTCCCGCCGATGCAAGTCTTGGCAGCCTCACCAATTCCGCGGTTGGATAAGGATGCAACGCCATAATGGCGGCTGGCAGCCGCCGCGGAGACAGCTTCAGGCCCCAGGGTCGCGGTGATAGGGGCAGGGCCTAGATGGATTTCAATGTCGTTGTTGGCGTTCTGGGCCATGGGTGAGGTTCGGCATGGCGTTGGGGCGGCGTTTCGGCGTTTCCTGCTTGACGGCCATCCAGGGTTCCAAGTACGCTCGCTTTCCCTAGCGGTCACGCATCTGAATGAAGGCGAAAGTGAAGCGCGAACACATCGACAACGAGTTTGATAAATGGAAACACGCAGTTCTCCCCAAACTGCAACAGAGCGGATGCATCAAGAGTCTTGTTGTCGAACCCATGACTCGGCCTGACCCGCCTTGGACCGAAGAGCGCTGGGGAAAATACGCCGAAATTCTTGGGGTTCAGTATCCGAAGCAAATCGCCCAGCACACGGAACAATGGGGCACGGGGAGGCGCCAGCAGTACTTCGCTGAATTGGATACGGATACCTATGCCGGCCGGGACTTTTTCCTTGACCCGGATGCAGGCGTCGCCACTAGCAAAGCCAGACCTCAACATGTCAAGCCCCAAGAAATCCTTGGCCTCCTGAAGGCGGGGAATGTCGTTGCCGTGTATCAGCATTGAAGCCATGACCAACCCGCTGATCAGCGAGTGCGAGCGGTTGCGGATGTACTCCATCAGCTCCAGCCAAGCATCGACTGCTTGGGTTTGGCCCACGAGGACCAGAAATCGGCCATGCTCTTCCTTTCCATGCAGCCAAATCGGCTGGACGACATCGCAGCCTGTTTGGAAGGGCTTCCAGAGCTTGGGTCGCTAAGCAGGTTTCCGTCGGATCGGCGTCTCCTGACGCGGGTTTGCCTGTCGAACTACAAGAGCATAGCGACTTGCGACGTTGCGCTGCCGCAAATTGCGTTCTTGGTGGGGCCAAACGGTTCCGGCAAAAGCAACTTCCTTGACGCGCTGCGGTTCATCGCCGACGCGCTCAGCTCCAATCTGGACCATGCGCTGCGCATCCGCGGCGGCATCGATCTGGTGCAGCGAAAACCCCATAAGGGGAGCGAACCCTTTGGCATGCGCCTGCATCTTGAACTTCCGGCTTGTCGGGGCTGGTATGCGCTGACCATCGGCGCCAAGGGGGAGTTTGGATACGAGGTCCGCCGCGAGGAATGCCACCTCGTCCAACGGAAAAATAGCCGTAAACATTTTTTTCGGGTGGAGCGCGGGAAAGTGGTCGATGCTTCAGTATCGGACGCACCCAAGGCGGAGGCGGATCGCCTGTATTTGGTGACCGTTTCCGGGCTGAAAGCATTTCGTTCCGCTTTTGACGCGCTGGCAGGTATGAGGTCCTCGAATCCGATTCCAGATCGCATCCGGCCCATTCAGCCTCCAGGAAGCGCCAGATCGCTGCATCGGGACGGCAGTAACTTGGCAAGCGTGTTGGGCAGCCTGGAAAAGCGCTCCCCAAGCTTCAAGACTCGCATTGACCAATATCTCGGCAGCATCGTCCCCGGCATCGCCAAAACGGGCCGATGGCCCAAGGATACTGATGAGACCATTGAGTTTTGGCAGGATGTGGGCGATGGCCGAAAGCCATTCCGCTTGCCCGCCAGCAGCATGTCGGATGGCACCCTGCGAACCTTGGGAATACTGCTCGCTTTGTTCCAAGGCGCGGCGGCAGGCGAACCCGAACGGCAACTGGTGGGGATTGAAGAACCGGAGGCCGCCCTGCACCCCGCCGCCGCCGAGGTGCTGATGGACGCAATTCGGGAAGCGACTTTGCATGTGCAGGTGCTCGTCACCAGCCACAGCGCCGAACTGCTGGAAGGCGTCCCGGCCGAGTCGATCATTGCCGTAACCGCGGATCATGGAACAACCCTGCTAGGCTCCTTGAATGGGGTTGCCCGTTCGGCCCTCCGGGAGCGGCTGTTCACTGCCGGCGAGTTTTTGCGGATGGACCAACTCAGCCCGGAAAAGTCGGGTTCCCATAAGCCAACCTCGCTGGATCTGTTTGACATAGAGAGTTGATCCTTGGTTACGGTCGCATCCATCGTTGAAGGGAAAGGCGAGGTGGAGGCTGTTCCGATTCTGCTTCGCCGGGTTGCCGCACAGGTTTCGCCAAATTTTGCCGTGCAAGCTCTTCCGCCCATTCGGGTGCAGCGCACAAGAATGCTGACTGGCGATCTGTTGGAGAGGGCCGTCGAGTTCGCCGCGCGTCAATCGGGGGAACAGGGCCGTATTCTCATCCTGCTGGACGCCGACGACGATTGCCCGAAAGAGCTAGCGGCGGAAATGCTGCGGCGCACCGAAGCGGCGCGACAGGACCGAATCATAAGGGTGGTGCTGGCGAAGCGGGAATACGAAGCGTGGTTTCTAGCTGCTGCACATTCAATTTCTGGTCAGCGGGGGATTGATGAAACGATTGCACCACCGCGGCGACCAGAATTGGTCAGAGGCGCGAAAGAGTGGTTGAGCAGACGCATGCCAAAAGGCCGCGCCTACAGCCCAACGAGCGACCAGCCAGCGCTAACTGCGGTTTTCGATATAGATGCCGCACGATCAGCACCCTCCTTTGACAAGCTGTGGCGAGATGCAATGGCGCTGCTTGCTGGGTGACGGCAACCGGCAGCGCAGGGATGCGGTGCCGAGGCACGGCGCTGCCGCGACCAGCGGCGCCATGTGCCTCGGCGCCTCCTCAAAACTGCGCCTAGCGGAAAGGTACATGCCCGCCGGAACGCCCAAGGAGACGAGGCGGAAAGCCAGCCCAAACTTTGACGACACCTCCGACACCTCCAAACTCCACCCGATCAACCCTTATCGGGGGATTAGAGAGCCAATTTGGTGTTGCGCTCGCGCCGTGAATGCAGAAAAATAGAAATTGATTTCTGTTTTGCATGGAATGCCCATGTTGCCCAGAAAAATTGCGCCCGTGCTGCGCCGCCGCCTCGCCGTTCTTTCTCGATGACTTTCAATAGCACCGTTAAATCAACCCGGATTCTGCAAATTTCGCCTCGGCCTGCACACGCAACGCTCCATCGAAATTGTCCAGGAAGCGTTGGATGTCCTTAGCTTGGTTCACAGCAAAGGCTAAGCCATCAAGGTCGATGAGATGGGCTTGGTCGTTGTGGACTAGGAAGTTGGTGGCCTTGGCGTCGCCGTGACGCAGGCCGGCGGCGGCCAGTTGTTGGAAGAGGTTGGCGATTTGCTGCAAACGGCCGGGGCGCCAGCCGCAGGTGCGGGTTTCCTCGGCCAGGTCCAGGGCACCGAGGTCGCGCATCACTAGATGGCAGTCCGCGGTGAGTGGCCCCCGGCGTCGTTCAATCAGCGCCAGGGGTTCGGCGGTGGGGATGCCCAACAAGCCCAGAACATGGCCGTTACGCCAAGCGATGCGCGGCCTAGGCTTGAACCAGCGGCGGATGCGGTGCATTGGGCCTTTGCTGTTGTAGCGCTTCACCACCATCGGTTCGCCGGCCAGTTCAAGGCGGAAAACCGTGGCTGAATTGCCGTCCTTGATGATATCAGCCGCGGCCAGCACGCTCTCCAGCGCTTGGCGCAGGCCGTCGCCGCTCCGCGCAATTCGCTCCGCCCATGCCCAATCGCGCTTGCTCAGGCAGCGGCATGGGCCGTCGTTGCGGACGGCGAATTCGGTGCAGTTGCGTTCGGTCTTGGTGCGGTAGCGCTCAATGCGACGCCGTCGCGCCGCCGCCCGCCAGCGCCGCACCCGCGCCAGCCGGGACGGGTCGTCACTCCAACCCCGCGCACATTCGTAGCAGGCCAACAGGTCCGCGACCAAGCTGTCCGCAGACGGCGGGAACTGCGCCAAGAACGCGGCCAGCGCCTTAAGGCCGGTTCGCTTGTTGGCGCGGCGCAGAGGGGCAACGCCGTCACCATCGACGATGCATGCCTTGCCCCGGCTGAAGACGAAATTGTCGAGATGTGCGTCTTCATGGGTAAGACCACCTTCATGCAGTTGGGCCAAAACGCGCACCGCCAAGGCTGCTTCCGCCGCCGCCCCTGCACTGCCAGCCAAGGCAATGGGCCGCGCCTCCGGCAGGCGTTCAAACAGCAAAGCCCGGCCATCGACCTCCGGCGCCGACAATTCCGCAAGCAGCCGCGGCGTTGGTGCGCCGCTGGCCAGCAGCCTTTGCACACCAAGCCTTTCCCTAGCGCAATAGCGTTCGCTGCCTCGGCCCAGGAACAACTTGAGCACCGCATCCCGGCCTCGCCAACTGGTGGCGGCGGTCAGCCGCCGCCCGGGCAGCCAGCGGAAAACGCGGTCGATGTGGAACGCTGCGCCGGCGCAGACAAGGGTGAAGGGCGGCTGCAATCCATAGCCCATTTCCCGTAGTTCAACGCAGGGGGGCGCAGGCGCACGGGCTTCAGGGCTGGTTCCGGCCGTAGCCGAACGGCCACCGCTGGAATTCATGAACTTAAGCTCCCAGTGGGCGGCCTGTTTTGATTGGCGGTCGGCCGTCGCAGGGCCTTCTTGCGCAAAGCCTTGGCCCTGCGCTCCAAGCCGCGCCAAAAGTCGCCGTCCTGCTGAAAAGCCTCCCGCAACGGCCGCCCCGTGTAGATGCGCACAAAGCGCAGTTGGGAAAACCGGGGCAGGTGCAAGTGCAGGGTGGAGAACAGCAGCGCCGCCAGATCCCGCCGGCGCCAGAAGGGAGAGATTGGCGCCTGCACCAGCGCCCGATGCAGGTCGAGCACCGCCAATTCGGCCTCGCCAGCGGCCCATTTCTCCCGGTCAATCAGCAGATGGCAAATGTAGAGATCCCGATGCGCCAAGCCGATTTCATGCAGGCGGCGAACCAAGCGGGCCACGGCCAGGACCAGCCGCCGCTTGGCCAAGGGGCTGGGCGGTTCGGCGACCCAAGCGTCGGTCAACTTCTCCAAGCTGTCGAAGCCGGCCAGTTCCCCGCACAGCACGAATGACCTGCGGCGGGCCGGGTTGCCGCGCTCGGCGGCGAAGGCGGCCACCCGCGGGGCGCGGACATCGTGCCGGGCTAGGTGCAGGCAGGCCCGATATTCGTTTTCAGCGCCCAACACCGCCTTTTTGCCGACCATCCAGTTCTTGAGAATTTCCCCCCAGCCGACGCCGAGATGCCGTTTCAGGAAATATCCCCGGCCTTCCAGGCACACGCGCAGCGTACTGCGACCTTTGACTTGGCGATGGACATCCCCTGCAACCGCCCAAGCCCAATCGAGGAGTTCGTCCTCGGCGACAAGCTCGGCAAGCTCAGCGCTTAGGTAAGTATCGGCCATTTTTTCTGCATGCCACATGGCGGAGGGCTGTCCAAAGCGGAACGGCGACGGCGACGGGGAAAATCGGCCTCCGTTCCTGCGCAATTGCGCCTACGGCGGCAGCAGCGCTTCAGCATCCGTTTCGCCCACTCCTGGACCACCGCCCGATGCTCGCTTGGTTCTGCACAGCAAAGCGCTCAAACAAGTCCACCGCCGCAGTCGCCATCTGATGGATGGTTTCATCCTTGGCCAAGGCGGCGCCGTTGGCGCTCCACCGCTCCCTTTCGCTTGACGTAAGCAGCGCCGCAAGCTGAGCGTTGAAGACCTGCTGCTCGAAGGGGGACGGAGTGACCAGCCCTGCGTCCGCATCTCGAACATGGCTGGCGTAGCCGCAATTCTCCGTCACCAGCACCGGGGTTCCTGAAATCATCGCCTCCAGAATGACCGTGCCGGTGTTTTCATCACAAGCAGGCAACGCCAAGCCGTCAGCGGCAAAAAGAAAGTTCGGCACGTCCGCCCGCCCGCCCAGGAAACGCACCCTTTCGCCAACGCCGAGGCGCATCGCCGTGCGTTCAAACGGCCGGGCCTTGTCCTCACCAAGCACATACAGCCGAGTTTCGGCTAAAACGTGCTTCGGCAGGGCTTGCAGACCTTTGAGCAGACGATCAAGCCCTTTCGTGAGGAAGCCGGAACCGACAAACAGCAGCAGCCGGTCCTCCTCGCCTAGACCAAGTTGCCGCCGAACGCGCTGACGCACCGCTGCTTTGTCGGCAGGTGCAGCTCGGTCCCGCTCAATGCCGGGAGGGAGAGGGTGGAAGCGTCCGGGTTGCGTACCGTAGCAACGGGTGAAGACCGCCGCTTGGTTGTCGGCGATGGTCAAAATTTCCGTTGCAGCCCCAACCCCGAACACCACCCGCTCCGCTTTGAGCAAAGACCGATGCCGAGGCAGCAACCGATGCAGGAAGGTGCGCTGCGTCAGGGCCTTTTCCTGGTAGCAGCTGTCGCCCGCATAGTAAACGTCCAGCCCCGGCATCTTGTTCATGCCCACCACTAGATCTACTGGCCGCCGGCAAAGGTCGCGCCGCACCCAGGCCGCGAACTTTTCATAAAGACGATGGTTGGACAGCGCCCTAACCGGCGCTGCGCAAAGCTCCACGCCTGCCGGAGGGCCGCTTTCGTCAAGCCAGTGGATGGCGTAGATGCGCACGCCGTGGCCGCGCTTGAGGCACTCGCGCACCATCTTCAGCAGGTCCCTTTGCAGGCCGCCAAAGGGGAAGTGCTTAAATATGCAGAACGCCAGCCGCATCCATCAACTCCAAGGCCGCCGCCCAAACCCGCGCCGGCGCCAATTCAGCGTAGCAGGGCGGCGCCACCGGCTGATTGCGCCAAGTTCGCCCCGGGCCGCGATACCGGCAGGTGCGCGACTGGCAGGGAGCGCAGCCAAAGGCGGAGGCCAGCGCCCGGCTGCGCCGGCCCCGGCAGCCGGTCAGCGTGGCGGAGGTGCTGCCATGCAGCGCCAAGGTGGGTGCGCCAAGCGCCGCCGCCAAGTGGGTTAGGCCGGAGTCCACGCCTATGACCAACCGGGCGCGTTGCAGCAGCGCCACCCACTCCGACAAGTCCAGGGCCTCCAAAACCCGCCCGCCGCCATCTTGAACGATGCGCTGAGCGCGGCGCCGCTCCTCCTCGTTCCCCCAAGGCAGCAGCGGTTCAAGCCCCGCCGCCGCCGACCGTCGGGCGAGATCGGTCCACATCGGCGCCGGCCAAAGCTTCGACGCCCAAGCGCTGCCGTGTAGAAACACGCACAGCTCCCTAGGGCCATCGTTTTCCAAGATGCCGAAGTCGCTGGCTTCATCAGAACCCCAAGCATAGCCAAAGGCGCCGGCGAACAACTGACCTTGACGGTCGATGGCGTGCTGATGCCTCGGCGCCTCAACCTCCCGTCCGTAAACCCAAGCGGCGGCGCGTTCCCGCACGTCATGCCTGGCGAACCCGACGGTCTCCCTCCCCCGCGCCAGCCGCGCCACCACCGCGCTCTTGACCAAGCCTTGGGCGTCCAGCAAGAGATCGTACTCCTTGGCCCGCAAGACGTTGCGGAAGGCCCTAATCTCCCCGCCGAAATCCCACGGGGCCTTGCGCCAACGCCGCCAAGCGATGGGAATGGCTCGAGCAACGGCGGGATGCCTCTCCACAACGGGCTGGTAGGCTTCCTCCACCACCCAGTCAAAACGCACGCCCCGCTGCCCGGCGGCGGTGACGGCAGGCAAGGCATGCACCAAGTCGCCGAGCGAAGACATTTTCACCAACAGCGCTTGCATAAGCGGATTATCACGGAAAAAAGCCGACCAAGCAGCCCAATGCAAGGGATTATCAACTTTCGGACTTTCGAGAGCGCGGCGCGGCGGCTCTTGAGGCTTTTGGAGAATCAGGCGGCGTTGCGGCCTACGGCCCGCCAATCAGATCTCCGGGCGATGGGTTCCACCACATGCACGGAGCGGAGCGCATTAGGCTCAGCCACAGTCACATGCCCTCCGGCGGCATGCCTTAACCATACATTTCACTTTTTCGATCTCGCCCCACTCAGAATGGCGAGCGGGGTGTGGAACGCAAGCCATGATGTCACTGCATAGCCCAGCTTTTTGCCCAAATGCCTTAGCGACATCCCCGCAAACAACGAACTTCACCCCTGGAATGCACTCCTTCACGATCTTGATCCGCCGACACAGGTCCTGCCTAATGTCCTCTTCAATTTCTTTCGCATCCGGGTTGCGACGACGGCTGACCGCAGGGTCATTTCTAATGGTGGATAGATGTTTGAACACAGGAGAGCTTTGCAATGACTGGCAATACGGTCGTTTTTGCATCGGCAACCGACACACGTTCATGACTCCTACATGACGAAGTGTGCTACACGATGGGAGCAGCCTCCAACTATGCAGAATTTCTCCGATGCTCCGCCCGTCTGTGCCTAAAAACGCCTTGGCTACCCTGGCGCCGGCCGTCCCCGCCAAGGGGTAGCCCTCAATGACTTCCGACGTGTGCGGCGACTCGCACAACAAGATCGTGCTCCTGCGGCCGCAATGGAGATGGCTTTCAAGGTCATCCACGATGTACCGTCGCCAAGCAGCCATGCAATACGGCGCGACTTGTCTCCTGATCCTTTCGTAGGGCACTGCTGCTCCCTCATATCAAGTTTTAGGGCATGGCGCGCCTCACTAGGCGTTGCACTTGTGAGTTGAATCTAGCGCAAATGAAGATCGAACTCACACTTTGGAAAACTGCCTTGAAGGTGTTCTTTCAAACTCACCAATCGTTCTCTAGATTTTCTGTGATTCAAGTTAATACCCTCTTGCCAGATCGAACTGAACAGCATCAGTTCAAGCAACGCCGCTGGCGGCAAAGTTCTGTCCACCCAGCCAACCTCAGCACTATAGCCCGAAACGGCGGCAGCGGAGCTTTTATCAATGAATCTCCGAATTCGATCCGCATTGCCCATGAGCGTTTTGCAGCCGCTAAAATGAACCAAACAACCTTTGCAAGCTGCCTTTGCCTCTGCCTCCATCACCATAGCGAGTTTTTCAATTGGCACTGAGGCCGATGGCTGTTCCTCATTGGACAGCCATATCTCTCCTTCTTTACCATGCGTTGCTAAGTAGAGAATCGACCCCTTTGGATAATAATTCCACTCATGCTCAAGCCAGTAGAACATCTCCCCAGCCGTTGCGGCATTGCGTCTAACGTACTTCCACTGCCCCATCCCTTGCAGCATCTGCAACATGGGCTCTACCGATGGCTCCACGTCGCCGCCCCAATGTCCCTCAATGCAGTAGATGATTGGTTCATCGGTCGCCATTTCGCACTCCCTAGTTGCCGCTGGTCCAATTCGGGAGCGCAGTCTAGCATTATTTAGCTAGGGCGGTGTGCCCCAAAATCTGGCGGCAGTACGCTAGGGTGTTCTCCCGCGCCGGTGAACGGCGGCTTAAGAGTTCATGGGCGAGTTCGAGGCCGAGTGCGCCAAGCGAAGCGGGCGTTTACTGGTGTGCAGAGCGCGGTGCCCTAGGGTTGTGCTTGTTGGATGGTCGTCAAGGCCGATTCATACAGGGGCTGGTCGATCATCACGCCTTCGACTAGGATGGCTGCGCCGCCGCCCGCCTCAAAGGCGGCGACGATCTTGCGCGCCTTGGCCAGCTCCTCCGCCGGCGGCGCAAAGCCTTGGTGAATGAAAGGCACTTGGCGGGGATGAATGGCGCATCGGGCGCGAAAGCCCAAGCCTCTGATGCGCTGGGTGTCGGCCAAAGCGCCTTCGCCATCTTGGACGTCGGGCCATACGCCGTCAATGGCCAGCACTCGGTGTGCGACGGCCGCAGCGATGATGCGCCCGCGCGCATAGGCCAAGCCGTCCCACTGCATGGCCGCGCCGGTGTCCGCGCAGTAGTCCGCGGAACCGAACAGCAGCGCGGCCACCTGCGGATGGGCGGCGATGGCGGCGGCGGCTTCGATTCCGGCGGCGGTTTCCAAGATGGCGATCAACGGCGGGGCGGGATCGAGCAAGGCACCGATCAAGTCCATTTCCCTAGGCGCCGCGGCCTTGGGCACGAGCAATGCGTCAGGCGCATGGCCGGCCTCCGCCAGCGCCAGCAGGTCGCGCAGGCCATCGGCGGTGGCCAAGCCGTTTATGCGCAGAAACCGCCCCACTTGGGCGGCGCCCTGCATCGGCAAGCGGCCGATGATGGCCCGCGCTTCCTGCTTTTGCGCCCTGGGCACGGCGTCCTCCAAATCGAAGCAGACGGCGTCGGCGCCGGAATCAAGCGCCTTCCGAAACCGGTCGGCCCGGCTGCCGGGCACGAACAGCAGCGAACGCAATGCTCCCCACCGCCAACTTTGCTTGGACTGATTCATCTGCACCTAACCGTAAACGGCTTGCGGCAACCATAGCGACAATTGCGGGAAAAATATCACCAGCAGCAACAAAAACAGCATCAGCGCCAAGAACGGCGCCAAGCCGCGCACCAGGTCCGCAAACGAAGCCGGGGACAGCGACCGCAGCACAAACAGGGACAGGCCGATGGGCGGCGTAAGGGTGGCGATGCCTAGATTGACTATCACCACCACGGCGTAGTGGATGGGGTCTATGCGCAGTTCGTGCAGCGCCGGCAGCACCACCGGCAAGGTGATGAGGATAACGGACACCGCCTCCAGAATGGTGCCCAGCGCCAGCATGACGGCGCTGAGCAGCAGCATGAAGGCGCTCGGCCCCACCTCCAGAGCGCCGACCCAAGCAGCGAACTGCGCCGGAGCGCCTGACACTGCGATGACATGGGCGAAGGGAAAGGCGAAGGCGACGATCATCATGATGGCGGCGGACTTCTGCATGGCTTCGGCAAGGGTGTCGAGCACATCGATGCGCTCTTGGTTGTACACGAACAGGCTTAGGA
The DNA here is from genome assembly GCA_965200465.1 of Candidatus Azophilus sp. Classification (GTDB taxonomy): domain Bacteria; phylum Pseudomonadota; class Gammaproteobacteria; order Pseudomonadales; family Azotimanducaceae; genus Azophilus. The sequence goes on from OZ241358.1 coordinate 3,297,676, forward strand.
GCACCGCCGCCAACGCTGCGGCGGCGGCGGCTTCGGTAATGGTCAAGACGCCCGAGTAGATGCCGCCCAAGGCCACCAGAGGAATCGAAGCCGCCGGCAGGCCGCGCAACTGCAGGCGCAGCCAAGCGCCCGGAGGGGCGGCGTGCGCCGGCAGGCGGCCTTGGCGGCTGCACAGCAGCGCCCAAGCCATGAACAGCCCGGCCAGCAACAGGCCCGGCGCCACCCCGGCGAGAAACAATTGCGGAATGGACTCATCCGCGACCACTCCATAGACGATCAGCACCAGCGAGGGCGGAATCAGAATGCCAAGAGTGGCCGATGCGCCGACGATGCCGGCGGCGAAGGGCTCCGGGTAATGCCGGCTGCGCATGGCCGGTATCAGGATCGCGCCCAACGCCAAGGCGGTGGCAGTGGAGGAGCCGGAAATTGCCGAAAAAAGCGTCGCCGCCAACACGCTGACCAAGGCCAAGCCGCCCCGGAAGCGTCCCACCCAAGCATTGGCGGCCTCCACCAAGGCGTGGGCCGCGCCGCTTTTCTGCATGAAGGTGGCGGCTATGACGAAGAACGGCACGGCCACCAAGGTGCCGGAATTCAACCGATCCAGAATCAGTTGCGCCAGCCCAGGCAAGGCATGGCCGCTAGCCAAAAAAGCCAGCGCCGAGGTCGCCCCCAAGGCCAGGTACACCGCGGCGCCGCTGAGCAGCAACAGCAATAGGCCGACGATGGGCAGCAGGATCATGGTCCGCTGCCGCTTGCCGCCGCATCGGATTTGCCGCCGGCGTCCCACAGCGACCGCCAGTAGCGCCACGCCATCAGCGCCATGCCGACCGGGAAGCCGCTGTAGTACCAGTGCAGGGGCAGCGCCAGCGCGGAATCGCTGCGCTCCCCAAGCTGCACCGACAGCGCCACGACCAAGGCGCCGGCGTAAGTCATTAGGGCGCAAAAGGCCAAGCCAAGGACGGCGCCGGCGCGGGCCAGCAGGGCGGCGAGGCGCGGCGGCAGGACGCGCTCCAGAATGTCGGCGTGGACGTGGGCGCCTTGGCAAACCAGCAGGCCGCCGGACAGCCACATCGCCCAAACGCTGAGGTAAATGACCAGTTCGTCCACCCAGCCGGCGGCAATGCTTGGCAGCAGGTGGCGGGACAGGGCGGCGTAGCAGGCCAACAGCAGGGACGCACCGGTGAGCGCGCCAACCAGTTTGCGTTCGCCGCTCACGGGCGTTGCGCCAACGCAGCCAAGGTGCTTTCCAGCAAATCCGCGTTCATGCCGACCTTGGCGGCCACCGTTCGGGAGGCGTCGTCCAGCCGCTGGCGCAGGGCGGGGTCCCCGCTGTGCGGCAAGGCGCGACAATGGACGCCGGCGTTCGCCAAGTCCGCCTTGGCTTCGGCTTGGATGCGCTGCGCCAAGGCGCGGGACGACGCGGCCAATTGCCGCCAAGTGGCGAACAGCAACGCCTGCTCGTCAGCTGTCAGCCGCTGCAGGGCGGCGTTGCTGATCATGGGCACATATTGAATCAGGTTGGCGTTGTCCTCCAGGCAGTGCTTGATGCCGGCGTCCCAAAGGCGGGCGCTGCGCATCGTCTCATGGGTGGATTGAACGGCGTCCAAGCTGCCTTGGGAGAGCGCCAAGGGCACATCGGGAAAGGGCACCGCCACCGGCACGGCGCCAAGTTCGGCAAACAGCAGGGCGGGGCCGACGCCGCCGGGATAGCGCAGCTTCAAGCCGGCGTAGTCCGCCGTGCTGCGCAAATGCCTCTCGGTGGCGTAGGTGGCGGTGAACCCCAGGTCCAGCAAGGGCGCCAGCACCCTGACGTTCAGCGTCTCCTCAATGGCCGCACGGACGTTGCGGCCAAGGGGGCCGTCGGTGACGGCGTAAGCGATGTCCGGCGGCTGCCCGTAGAAGGCCGGCAGGGACAGCAAGCTGGCGTTGGGTTCGAAGCGGGCCACCTTGGAGTCCGCCGGCATGGCGAAGTCGATCAAGCCCCAAGCCAGCGCTTTGCCCACGTCCCGGTCGCTCATCAGTTGGCCGGCCTCGTAGATTTCCAGCAGCAATCCCCCTGCCGATGCCTCCGCCAGCCGTTGCCCGAAACGCCGCACCACCTCATTGCGGAAGTGGCTTGGGGCCGTGTCCAAGCTGGCGACCAAAGTGACTGGGGCCTGTTTGCTGGAGCTTGGGCGGTGCAGGTCAAAGGCGATGCCGCCGCTCGCCAAGACGAACGCGACGAAAGTTGCGTGAAACTTGGCCGGCGCCTTGCTGAACACTTCTTCAGCCGCTCCGGAAGGAGGCTTGGGACTTGACCATCGCTCTGCTAGTCTATATCTATACGGATGTCCGGACAAATTAGGAGCAGCAAGGCCCTTAAGCCGGGAAAGAGGCGCACCGCGGCCATGAACCTAATTCGCCCGGTCGTCGCGCTCTTAAAGCAAGCACAACTTTGGCGGGAATTTCATGACATTGCCCTTGCAAGGCCTGCGCGTTTTGGCGGTGGAGCAGTACGGCGCCGCACCCTACGGGACGCTGCAATTGGCGTCCCTCGGCGCTGAGGTGATCAAGGTGGAAACGCCCGGCCAAGGCGACGTGTCGCGCGACGTGGGACCGTTCTTCCTGCCCGGCGATGACGGCGGCAGCCTTTTCTTCCAAGGCCTGAACCACAGCAAGCGCAGCATCGCCCTAGATCTCCGCACGGAGCAAGGGCGCGACATTCTGCTGAAGTTGGTGGCGGGCTGCGACGGCGTGGTGCATAACCTGCGGGGCGACGTGCCGCAACGCTTGCGCCTTGACTACGCCAGCCTGCGCCAAGCCAACGAGCGGGTGGTGTGCGTTCATTTGACGGCCTATGGGCGCGACGGCCCCCGAGCGGACTGGCCGGGCTATGACTACGTCATGCAAGCCCAAGCCGGCTATTTCTCGCTGACCGGGGAGCCGGACGGCCCCCCGGCCCGTTTCGGCCTTTCGGTGGTTGACCTGCAGGCCGGGGTCACCATGGCCATGGCCTTGTTGGCCGGCGTGCTGCAGGCCCGGAGCAGCGGCCGCGGGCGGGACCTGGACGTCAGCCTCTATGACGTGGCGCTGCACAACCTGAACTATATCGCCATGTGGTCCCTGAACGCCGGTCATCACCAAGGCCGGGTGCCCCGCTCGGCGCACTTTTCAATGAACCCGTGCCAGCTATACAAGACTGCGGACGGCTGGATTTACCTTATGTGCAACAAGGAGAAGTTCTGGCGGGCATTGTGCCGCGCCATCGGCCGCCCCCATTTGCAGGATGACCCGCGGTTCGCCACCTTCGCCGACCGGTTGAAGCATCGGGATGAATTGACCGAGGCGCTCGACGACGCACTCAGCGCCCATGCCACCGCGACTTGGCTCACGCGGTTCGGCAAGGAGTTGCCGGCGGCGCCGGTGCTGAACGTGGAGCAGGCCTTGGCGGAGGACTTTCCCCGCACCACCGGACGCATCCTCGAATATGAAACCCGCAACGGCAACCGGGTGCGGACCCTGAAGCCGCCGGTTCACACCGCCGCCGAACCCCGCGTTGGGGCAGCCCCGGAAATGGGCGAGCACACCGATGAACTGCTCGCGCAGCTCGGCTACAGCGAGTCCGCCATCCGTCGGCTGCGCGAGGCGAGCATCGTTCAATGACGGAGGAGCGCTTGACTTGGCCGAGGGGCCTTGCCCGCTATGTGGTGCTTGCGGACTGGTTGACCGACAAGATCGAAGGCGGCTTCTACGCCGTCGGGGACTACCTGCCCACCGAGGCGCAGCTTTGCAGCAGCTATGACGTCAGCCGCTACACGGCGCGGGCGGCAGTTCGGGAACTGAAGCGCCGAGGCTTGGTGGCCACTCGCCACGGGGTGGGCACCCAGGTGGTGCATGAAACGGTGAAGGCCGGTAAGTTTCAGCTCGCCTTTGACTCCGTTGACGAGTTTCTGGGTTCCGCCAGGGAGCTGCGGCTGCTGGTGCTGGGGTCTGTGCGCAAGCCGGCCGACGAGCTGGTGGCCGCCATTCTAGGCTGCGGCCCTGGAGAGGCGTATCTGCATGTGGAGGGCCGCCGCCAAGCGGCTGGCTCCGAGCAGATCTTCGCTTGTTCGGAATTGCTGATTCCGGAGCGCTTCGCCGGCATCGACCAGTTTCTCGGCCAGGGCCACACCTTGGTCAGCGAACTGATCGAGCAACATTACCGGGTGAGCACCGGCCGCATTCATCAGACCATTGAGGCCGTCAACTTAAGCCAGCGGACGGCCGCGGCCTTGGGCGTGCCGCGGCGCTCCCCAGGCCTGTTGGTGTGCCGCACCTACTTCGACGATGCGCAAAACGCCCTGCTGCACGCCCGCAACAGCCATGGCGGAAAAAACGCCGTTTTGAGCATGGACATCCGCCGCGGACGGGACTGATTGGCGCGGATTGGCCACCATCGCCAAGCAACTTCGGCCCTGCTTTTCGAGCAGGTTGGGCAAACGCTGAGAAAGGTCGAAAAATTGCTTGACATCCTCTAGTTGTCCGGACAACGATATGTCTGTCCATCTGGATAACCTAGGGCAAATAGGAGAGCAGATCCATGAACCGCACAATCTCGATGTTTGCTGCGCTTTCCACACTGTCCGGCGCCGCTTGGCTGGCGCCCGCCGGAAACGCCGAGGAACTGGTGTACTTGGAGGAAATCATCGTAACGGCCACCAAAAGGGCGCAGAGCCTGCAGGACGTGCCCATTGCGGTGTCCGCCTTTTCCAACGACGCCATCGAAGCCACCCGGATGCAGGGTCTGAACGACATCGCCATCCGCACTCCGAACTTCCTGATCGGCCAGCAGGGCCCCACGGCGCCCGAACTGACCATTCGCGGCATCGGCTCCACGGACCGCGAATCCGGCAGCGACCGCTCGGTGGTGGTGTTCGTGGATGAGGTTTACATCGGGCGCACCGGCGCCTCGACCTTCGACCTGTTCGATTTGGAGCGAGTGGAAGTGTTGCGTGGGCCGCAGGGGACCCTATTCGGGCGCAACGTGGTTGGGGGCGCCGTCAACCTAGTGACCGCCAAGCCTTCCTCCGAATTTGACGCCAAGGTGCAGGCCACCTATGGCCGCCGCAGTCTGGCGGAGTTCAAGGCCATGCTGAACGGCGGCCTTGCCGACACTCTGGCCGGGCGGCTGTCGCTGTCCGTCAAGTCCCAGGACGGCTTTTACAGGATGCGCAGCTTTGACCGGGACAGGTCCAACGACACGAAAGGCTATGGCGTTCGCGGCCAGCTTTTGTTCACCCCGTCCGATGACTTGTCGCTGCTGCTCAGCCTGGACGTCGCCGAGGACGAAGTGGAAGGCGTGGCCAGCAGGATCAGCCAAGGCGCCGTCAGCGACGCGGACTTTGCCGCCGCCCTAGCGCCTTTCGGCCCCTTCGTGCCGGCGGCCGACCCCTTCACCACGGACAACAACAAGTTCGGCATGATCGACCGCAGCCATGTGGCGTTCATGGGCCGTCTCGACTGGTCCACCGCCATCGGCGACCTGACGGTGATTCCCGCTTACCGCAGCGCCGAGTTCGATGAATTGCGGGACATCGCCGGCATCGGCTTCAACGCCGCTGGGGTCAGGGGTTTCGAGTCCACCGCCATCAACGACGAGAACTACGAAGCCCTCTCCGTTGAAGCCCGGATGGCGTCGTCCAGCGACCGCGGCGGCCCCTTGAGTTGGATTGCCGGCTTCTACTATTTGGACGAGAAAATCGACCGCGACCAAATTCGGGAGCGCCAAGCCAACACCGCCTTTTCCCGGCCGCTGTTCGACCAGTTGAACAACGCCTCAAGCGTAGCCCTGTTCGGGGAGGCGACCTACAGGCTGGCGGACCGGGTCAACCTAACCCTCGGCGGACGCTGGACCAAGGACAAGAAGGACTTCGACCTCGAGGTGGTCAACACGCTGTCGGCGGCGGAGCAGGCCGAGATCGCCGCCCGATTGGGCCGCGCCACCACCCTGAACCCCGCCCAGCAGGAGTACGTTGCGCAAGCGGATGAAAGCTGGTCCGAGTTCACGCCCAAGGCTACGGTCAGCTTCGACCTCAGCGAGGACGTGCTGGCCTTTGCCACCTATTCCGAAGGCTTCAAAAGCGGCGGCTTCGTGGGCCTGGCCTCCACCAGCCGCCAAGCGGTGCTCTCCTTTGCGCCTGAATCCGCCCAAAACTGGGAGTTCGGCCTCAAGGCGACGCTGGCCAACGGACGGCTGCAGCTCAACGCCAGCTACTACGACATCAAGTTCAAGCAACTGCAGTTGCGCGACCGGGTGCTCACCATCCCGGGCGACGTGACCAGCGCCATCGTCACCATCGCCAACGCCGCCGAGGCGGAAATGAACGGCGTGGAGTTGGAGATGGTGGCCCTGCCCTTCACCGGCCTAACCCTTAGCGGCGGCTTCTCCACCTTGGACAGCGAGATCACCGAGGTTGCCGAGGGGTCCAATGTGGTGCTGGGCGCGGACCTGCCGAAGGCGCCGGAATTCACCCTGAACCTAGCCGCGGAGTACGCCTTCGCATTGGGTCCGGGAACGCTCGCGCTGCGGGCGGACTACCGGCACACCGGGGACCACTACTTCGACCTCAACGAGCAGGCCGCCGGGCGGGAGGACGACTACGGCTTGCTCGGCGCCAGAATCTCCTATGCCGGCGCTGAGGACTCCTGGGAATTGGCCGCCTGGGGCAAAAACCTGACGGACGAGCTGTACCGCTCCCATGTGCAGAGCATTCGCGCCGGGCGGGCCGGCATCTCCCAAATGGGCGAGCCGCGCACTTGGGGCCTGACCTTCACGAAACGGTTTGGCGGCTGACGGCGGCCGCGGGGCGGTGTTCAGCGCCTACGCCGCGCTCGGCCCAGCGGAATACGTCGAGACGTTCGGGCTGGACTTCGAACAGTTCCAGCCCGGACAGGTCTTCCGCCATCGGCCGGGCGTGAGCCTCAGCGCCCAGGAAAACACCGATGAGTGCCTAGACACCCAAAACGCCGCCCAAGTGCATTACGACGCCCAGTACGCCGCCGCCACGGAGTTCGGCCAACGGCTGGGCGTCAGCACCCTGACATTGCAGAAAACCCTGGGCATGGCTTGGAAGACCTTTGCCCGCAAGGATCGGATCCTCGAGTTCTCCAACATCTCAATGAGGGCGCCGGTGTTCGACGGCGCAACGCTCTACGCCGAAAGCGAGATACGGGCCGTGGAGGAAGCCGACGACCAATGCGGCTTGGTCTCCGTGGAAACCCGCACCCTGTCGGAACGGGGGGCGCCGCTGGCGGTGCTGGCTTATCGGCTGCGGGTGTTCAAGGCTGGCAGGCACCCCCTATACGGCCGCCCGGAGTTCGCCCAGCCGGCCAATGAGTCTCGCTTCGCCGCCTATCGGCAGGCGGAGGACGGCGCCTTGGTGGAGCAAACCGGGCTGTATTTTGACGACTTTGCGGTGGGCGACTGCTTCCACCATCGGCCGGCCAAGTTCGTCGGCGCGGCGGAGGCCCTTATGCACGCCCGGCATGCCCTGGATTGGAACCCAAGGTTCAACGACCCCAACCACAGCCGTGAGCATTTCGCCGACCCAAGCGCACCTTTGACGGAGGCTTACGCCATCAGTGCGGTGACCGCCGCCACCACCCGCACCCTAGGCCGGGTGGTGGCCAACCTGGAGTGGCGCGACCTAGTGCTGCATCGCTTGGCGCACCCCGGCGAAACCCTTAGCTGCCGCACGACGGTGCGGGAGAAGATCGATTCGGCCTCCAGGCCGGACCAAGGCATCCTGCGAGTCGCCAGCGCGGCCAGCGGCGCCAACGGCGAGCCGCTGATGTCCTACGAGCGGGTGCTGTTGGTGTATAGGCGCGGCCAAGGCCCCTACCAAGCCGCCGGCTATTGAACCGCCAGCCGCTAGGCGAACAGCGTGGCCGGATGCTGCAAGGACGCCTTGACGGCTTGGATCATGGCGGCGGCCTCCTGGCCGTCGATGAAACGGTGATCAAAGGAGGAGGACAGGTTCATCAGCAGCCGCACCGCCACTTGGCCGTTAACCACCGCCGGCCGCTGCATCGCCTTGTTGACGCCGATGACCGCCACTTCGGGATGGTTGATGATGGGCGTTGAGACAACGCCGCCCAGCTTGCCCAAACTACTGACCGTAATGCTGGAGCCGGTAAGGCGCTGCGGCGGCAATTGCCCGTCCCGCGCCGCTTGGGCCGCTTCGGCAATGGCGGCGGTCAGTTCCCGGAAGGACAGCTGGTGCGCATTCCGCACCACGGGCACCTTCAGGCCTTGCGCGGTTTGGGTGGCGACGCCCAGATGCACCCCGCGGTGACGGCGCATGACGCCTGACTCGGCGTCATAGGTGGCGTTGCATTGGGGAAACTCGGCCGCCGCTTGGATGACGGCGGCGCAGACGAACGGCAGCAGGCTGAGCCGGTCCCCGCGGTTCGAGGCCTCGCCCCAATGCCGGCGCAAGGCGTCCAGCTCCGTGACGTCCACCTCCTCCACATAGGTGAAGTGGGGTATCTCCCGCTTGCTCTGCGCCATGCGCTTGGCGATGGCCCGCCGCACTCCGATCACCTTGATCTCTTCGGTTTCCGCGGGGAGACCGATTTTGGCGGCCGGCGGCGCTTGCCGGCCGGCGAGGTGGGCATCGAAGTCGCTGCGCAGAATGCGCCCCTGGGGACCGCTGCCGGCGACCTCAGCTAGGTTTACGCCGGCCTCCGCGGCCCGCCGGCGAATCGCGGGGGAGGTGAGAACCTTGGGCTGCTTCCCCGGCGCGGCTTTTTCCTTCGGTTCCCGAATGGGCGCCTGCTCTTGATTTGACGGCGACGGCAACTCCTGAGTTGCGGCCGGCGGCGCCTCGGTCGCAAAGACGGCCAGTTCGGCGCCGACGGCGAGCAAGTCGCCAGGCTGCCCAGCGGTGCGCAGCACCACGCCGTCAACGGGCGCCGGCACCTCCACGTTGGCCTTGTCGGTCATCAGGTTGGCGATGGCGTCCCCTTCGCGCACGGCGTCGCCGGGCTGCACCAGCCATTCGAGGACCTCGGCCTCCACGGTGCCTTCGCCCAGATCCGGGAGCTTGAAAACGTAGTTTCCCATCCAAGTTCTCAGGCCGAAAGCACCTCGACCAAAGCCGCCGCCAACCGCTTCTGACCGGGAAAGTACTGCCACTCAAAGGCATGCGGGTAGGGGGTGTCCCAGCCGCAGACCCGCAGAATGGGCGCTTCCAAGTAGTGGAAGCAGGCTTCCTGAACGGTGGCGGACAGCTCGGCGCCAAAGCCGGAAAAGCGAGTGGCCTCATGCACGATCAGGCAACGCCCGGTCTTTTTCACCGACCGCTTCAGAACCTCCACGTCCAGCGGAATCATGCTGCGCACATCCACGATCTCGGCATCCACGCCGGCCAGGGCGGCGGTGGCCTCGGCCACATGCACCATGGTGCCGTAGCAGAGGATGGTGACTTCGCCGCCTTCCCTGACGGTCTCCGCCCGGCCGATGGGCACGGTGTAGTAGTCCTCCGGCACTTCGCCCTTGGGATGGGCGCTCCAAGCGACCGCCGGCTTTTCCGGGTCTCCGTCGAAAGGGCCGTTGTAGATGCGCTTCGGCTCGAAGAAGATGACCGGATCGTCGTCTTCAATGGCGCTGATGAGCAAGCCCTTGGCGTCATAGGGGTTGGAGGGCATGACCACCTTGAGGCCGCAGACATGGGTGAAGATGCCCTCCGGGCTTTGCGAGTGGGTTTGCCCGCCGCGTATGCCGCCGCCGCAGGGGGCGCGGATGGTGACGGGGGCGAAGAAGTCCCCGCCCGTCCGGTAGCGCAGGCGGGCCAGTTCGCTGACGATCTGGTCATAGCCGGGATAGATGTAGTCGGCGAACTGAATTTCAGCCACCGGGCGCAGTCCATGCACCCCCATGCCGATGGCGCAGCCGATGATGCCGCCTTCGGCGATGGGAGCGTCAATGACGCGGTGCTCGCCATGTTTGCGCTGCAGGCCCTCCGTGCAGCGGAAAACGCCGCCGAAGTAGCCGATGTCCTCGCCGAGGACCACTACGCTGGAATCCCGCGCCAGCATCAGGTCCATGGCCGAGTTCAAGGCTTGCACCATGTTCATGCGCGGCATGCGGCGCCTCCTTGGGGCCAAGGCGGCGCGCCGCGGCGCACTCCCCGGCGGTCTGCGCGAAGCCGCCGCAAACTCCCGCGGTGCCGGCGCTTGCCCATCCTAGCCTGCATCCAAGCTGCGCGACTGCTCTCGCTGGGCAATCAGGTGCTCAGGAACGTCCTTGAAGACATCCTCAAACAGTTCCGACTTGTCCAGAAAGGGAGCCTCGGTCATGGAGCCGTAAGCCAGCGCCTCCTTCCAACAGGCGTCCACCAACTGCTGCGCTTCAGCCTCCAAGGCCGCATGCTTCGCCTCGCTCCAGTCCCCGCGCTGGATCATGTGTTGCTTCAGGCGCTCCACCGGGTCCCCCAACGGCCAGGACTTGAACTCGTCCCTTGGCCGATAGCGGGAGGGATCGTCGCTGGTGGAGTGGGCGCCGGCCCGATAGGTGACGTGTTCGAGCAAAGTGGGGCCGTGCCCCCGGCGGGCCCGCTCCGCCGCCCAAAGCGTCGCCGCGTACACCGCCAGAAAGTCGTTGCCGTCCACCCGCAGGGAGGCCACGCCGTAGCCCGGCCCCCGGGCGGCGAAGGTGCGCCGCTCCCCTCCGGCGAAGCCTTGGAAGGTGGATATGGCCCACTGGTTGTTGACCACGTTGAGCACCACCGGCGCCTGATAGACGGTGGCGAAGGTCAGGGCATGATGAAAGTCCGCCTCGGCGGTGGAGCCCTCCCCCATCCAAGCGGCGGCAACGGCGTCCTCCCCGCGGATGGCGGAGGCCATGGCCCAGCCGACGGCCTGGGGAAACTGGGTGGCCAAGTTGCCCGAGACGGAGAAGATGTTGCCCCGCGCCCAGTGGTACATCACCGGCATCTGCCGTCCCTTGCACATGTCCTTGGAGTTGGAGAGGCATTGGCACATCAACTCCGCAGGGCTGCGCCCGCGCGCCAAGTGCAGCCCTTGGTTGCGGTAGGAGGGAAACAGCATGTCCCCCGGCCGCAGCGCCATGGCGGCGGCTACGGAAACCGCCTCCTCCCCCTTGGACTGCATGTAGAAGGAGATCCGGCCTTGGCGCTGCATCCGCAGCATGCGCTCATCAAAGGCGCGGGTGACCGACATGTGGCGCAGGGCGACATGCAGCTCCTGGTCGTCAAGGTGCGGATGCCAAGGCCCCACGGCGGTGTGCTGCTCGTCGAGCACCCGCACCATCCGCTGGGCGAGGTCGGCCATTTCCTGAACCTTGCTGTTGACTTCGGGGCGCTCGACTTCGCCCGCCGGGGAGATGGCGACGTAGCCAAAATCCGGTTGGTCACCCGGCCTTGCCGGAGGATGGGGAATGTGCAGGCGGGAACGCTTAGGCATAGGCTAAGTTAAGCGCCGCAAGGGGCAAATTTCAAGCGGACGAATCTCAAAAAAAGACGACCAGCGCACTGTGGCTGTAGTTGCGGTGCATTATAGCAGGCTCACTCATTTTTGGCTTGCTGCGGTTTTTCCAAATTTTGGCAGATTGAAGCCCGCAACTGGCTTGGCGGAAGGATATGGACACTCGATTTTGCTGTGGCTCAATCCGCACTTGACCATCGCGTCGGCGACTTGGATGGTGGCGGGGATCGGGTCGATCACTGGCACGTCGTAGTCGGTGGCCAGCAGGGCGGCGCGGATGGCTTCGGCGCAGCCTAGGAAGCCGGTGCATCCCAGGACGATGGCGTCCGCGCCGTCCTGCTCGATGGAGAGACGGGCCTTTTCGGCAAGAGCGGCGTTAAGTGCGTCCAAGTCATGGCTGAGTTCCAAGACGGGGACGTCGATCGATTGAAAGGAGGCGTACTGTTGGGCAAGCCCGTAGGAGTGAATGATCTTGTCGATCATGGGACGAATGCGCCCTAGGACGGTGATGAAGCTGAACCGATGGCCCAGCATGTTTGCCATGTGCAAAGACGTTTGGCCCGCACCCAACACTGGGATGGACACCACCTCTCTACAGGCATGCAGTCCAGGATCGCCCATGCAGTCTATGATGATGGCGTTGGCACCGGCCTGCTCTGCTAGGATGGCCTTGCGGATGGTGTCCGGGATGCTCAGCGCCTCATCGAATTCGCTCTCAATGGACGAGGGGCCGCTGTCCAGCAGGCTGTGGTGAATTTTGAGATCGGAGCGCTCCAAGAGCTCCACATCTCCTAGGGTGCGCACACCCCTTGTGATGATGGGCGTAATGAGTTGAATGACAGTGCTCATGGTGCTGCCTCCGATGCTAGTCGTTGATTTCTTCCAAGGGAACAAAAGGGTCCTCGAAGCCAAACGCCTGGGGGCCGAACACGGCCAGTGATTCAGGCGTTCGCATGATGGGTGCGGCGCTGGTGCCAATGACTTTCAGACGCTGGCCGTATTTCAGGAACTCAACGGGAATGGGCTCCGCCGTCTCCCGATCAACTAGGCAGATCAGGTCTGGCACGATGGCCTTGACTTGGCCGTCTTGCCTGGCGAGGAGATGTTCGTTTTGGAAGATGACCTCCATTTGCGAAGCCGACCCGTCCAAGGCGGAAAGGGTGCAGCAACCCACTGAGAAGCCGGAGCGGATCTCGCGGCGGATGTCCAGCACCCTGCCGTCAAACAAAACCCTGCTGTGGTTGTAGTACGGCGTGGTGCGCAGATGGTTGACGACGGCCTCCACCGGACTCCCCGTCCTGCCGGCTTGCGTGATCACCCGGCCGATTTCCAGCGCCAATGTCAGGGTGCCCTTTACCGCAGTGCGCTTGACGTCCCGGCCGGTCATGGGGTAGCTGGAAAGAATGACGCTGCAGCCGAGATGCACCGATGTCCGCCGCACGAGGTCCTCGGCGGCCTTGGCGCCACCGGTATCGACAATCACGGAGGTCAAATGGTCGTCGGTGATGACAAGAGGTGTGCAAGACACACCGTACACATTATAGGTGACCATCTGAATCTCTGGAAAGGCGCGGCCCATGCCGTCCGCGTCCACCAACGGCAGATTTAGCCTGGCTGCGGCCATGATGGGCAGGAGGGAGTTGATGCCGCCGATCTCGATGCCGACCAACGCATCCGCCTTGCGGCCTAGCCGCTGCTCCAGTCGCCGAATTGCGAGGTCCACGTCGTCGCCGCAGGCAGCCTTTTCGCCCAGCACCGCGGGAACGCCCAACATCGCAATGGTGAAGACGCTGGCCTCGTCGTGCAAGGAGTCCGCGTCAATGACTTCCGGTGCCCCGAATTCCTCAACGGCGTTCATGGCCAGCAGCCGGCCGATGTAGGGATCGCCCCCACCGCCAGTGCCGAGAAACGCAGCGCCCTTGGCGATGTGCTCCAAGTCCTTTGGGGACAATTTCATCAGTCGGTGGCCGCTGTTCGCACGTCATCCATTGGAGCGTCGATTGGATTGCCCGTGACCTTGACGCGGATGCGCGTCGCCCCGCCGGGCATGTACGCCAAAGGCACCTCCTCCAGATCAAGGAGCCTGAGGTTGCCGCGGTCGGCACCAGCTTCAACGGCCCTAGTTTCCGCCTCTTTTTTGGCCTGCTCCAAAGCGGCTTCGCGCCCATCCGCCTCATAGGCGAATATGCGGTCGATTTCGCCGCTGATTTGCGTGATCGACGCACCGACCGCATTGGCAACGGCGGCATGCTCAGGAATAACCATCTCTGACACGCCGTCAATTTCCTCGTGAATCAGAACTACGCCGCCGCCCACCAACACCAAGGGCATGGGCTTCTGGCTTATCTTTATCTGATCAACGGCGTTTGCCAGCATTGTGTGCATCCGCGTGGCAGCACCCTTGATCAAAGCTTTCGGCAAATGAGCGACTAAGGAGCGGTCGCCAATGTCGGCCCAACCGCCGGCCACAGCGATGTCCGTGGCGCACAGACGGTCGCCGCCGAAGGCGAGGGACTCTTCCGTAACCCGATAGCCCAAGGACTGTGGGCCAATTCGCTGCCCGTCGCCGCTGCGGGCGACTAGGGATCCGCCGCCCAGCCCCACGGATAGGATGTCCGGCATTCTGAAGTTTGTGCGTACGCCGCCGATGCCTCTTGCCAAAGCGGACTCTCGGGGAAAGCCGTTCAGCAACAGGCCGATATCTGTAGTGGTTCCACCGATGTCCGCTACGAGCGCATTTTCCAAGTTGGAAAGGTAGGCAGCGCCCCGCATGCTGTTGGTGGGGCCGGAGGCGAAGGTCAGCACTGGATATTGCTCCACGAACTCGGAGCTCATCAGGGTGCCGTCGTTCTGGCTTATGTAGAAGGGCACCTTGATGTTTAGCCTTTGCAGAGCCGAATGAAAAGAGCCGACGATCGCCTTGGAAAGCTCCGCCAAGCTGGCGTTAACCACTGCTGCGTTTTCCCGCTCAAGAATTCCCATGCGCCCAACCTTGCAGGACAGAGTGACAACCGCATCCGGCGCCTCGTTGCGAATGATCTCCTCGGCCCGCAGCTCCATCTGCGCATTCACGGGGGAGAATATTCCCGTCACGGCAACCGCCTTCAATCCCTTAATGCGCAGATCCCGGGCGGCCCGCGCAACGGCCAGCTCGTCCAACTCATCGCAAACGCGGCCGTTGAAGAAATAGCTGCCGCGCACCATGTAATGTGCCTTGCCGACCATCGCCTGCAAGTCTTGCGGCCAATCCGTGAGAGGTGGCACGCCCCTGGACGATGGCAGGGCAATGCGGATCGCAGCAACCGGCAAAAGCCCCCGGCGCTCTACGAAGGCGTTGGTGAATTGGGTTGTGCCGATCATCACGCTACGAATCGCGATCGTTTGAGCCTTGGAAGCTTCAACGACAGCGCTGATCGCCCGAACGATCCCATCGCTGATGTTTGGCGTCGTCGGCACCTTTTGGGTGGCAAGAACCTCGCGCCCATCCATGATGACCGCGTCCGTGTTCGTGCCGCCGACGTCCACGCCTATACGCATGGCCGTGCATCGCTCCTTTGACACCTTGGCCGCAACATTCGCTAAATGAGCTGCTTGCGAACCACGCTGCGCACCACATCCTTTCTGGAATAGGCTTCGAGCTTTAGGAAAATATTCTTAAGATGGAATTTGACAGTGTTGACGGAAATGCCCATCAGATTGGCGATTTCCTTGTTCGAGCAGTTTTGCACCAAGGACTGCAAAATCTCCCGTTCCCGGGGAGTGAGAAGGTTGTCGCCCTTGGGGGCGGCTGGTTTGGTGATGTAGATCTCGGTTAAAAGCTCCTTGAGAAAGACGCTGAGCACACCGTGGCTGGACCGGCCCCGTAACTGTTGGGCAATTTGCTTCAGCAAGGCGGCGCAAGCGGCGCCTTGCTCCAAGAAGGGGCGTTTGATGCCATCGGCCGCACCGACCGCCAAGGCCCTTTGCAGGGTGGATAAAGCGGCGTTTTGCCTATCGTCGTTGAGCTCCGCTATGCTCTGCAACACCGTCAGAGCAACATAGTCCCGCATCTGTCCACTGGCCTTGGAAGCCTCGGCCTGATCCGCAAAGTGTTTGGCCGCCCAAGCGAATTGCTGCTGCGACATCAACTGCCATCCGCTAGCGCAAACGGAAAAGTGCTGCGTGAGCGGATGCGCGTCGCTGTCGGACGGCTCGCTTTCGACCAAGCCATCGCTGCGCCCCGTCTCCATCGCCCTTTGCAGTTGATGGCACCTGAAACAGGCGGAGATCGCCTGTGCTAACCGCGGCAAGCCCCGTGCGTCGGCAGTCGAAATGGCCCGTCCAAGCATTTCGTTGGCCTTTTCTTCGTCTTCTTCGGCGAAGGCGAGGGCTACGGCCGTGGCGTAGGCGATGATGTAAACCTCCAGCCAAGCATCGAAGCGCTCAATTTGCGGCAGGGCGGCTTTGAGAAGTTGGGAAGCTCGGACATTGTCGTTGCGTTCGTAGGCCACTCCCGCCAGAAAGGTGCTGCCAATGGCATTGAGGCCGCTGTCCTGTCCGAAGGACTTTGTGGCCAAGTCGTAGCCTTCCATCAACACCAGCCATGCTTGCCGCAAACGGCCCTGCAGGTGGAGCAAATAGCCCTGATGGAAAAGCATGAAAATCTCCCCATACAGGGAGCCAAGTTGGCGGAAATGTCCGATGGCCTTGTCCCCGGCCCTGAAGGCCTGTTCGAATTGGCCGCATTGGCCATAGAGCACACAGAGCAGATTGCTGCGCACGGCCTGCAGGAATCCGTGGTCGTACTGCGCTGCGCCCTCCAGCGCATCTATTGCGTTAGACTCCTGTGCGCCGGCACCGACATCGTGGTCGCAGTACAACGAAATCATGCGCCTGAAGATCTGGAGTTCGCCATCCGCCAAGGGCCGCGTTGGCTGGCCGCTGTTGATGGCTTGGCTGAAGCGCTTGAACTCCCGTTCGGCCCGTTCCGGCTCACCAGCCTTCAAATCCAAATAGATCTTCGCCAGCCAAACCCGCGGAAAGCGCCGCAGTGTGCCTATGTCCACCAGTGCGACCGCTTCACCGACATTGGCGACGTTTCCTTGGCCGACCACATATTGCCAGCCGCCCAAAGCCTCCAAGGTGGTCGCTATGACCTCGGCTGAGCGGGAGAGGGAGGCATAGTTCAGCCCGTCCGCCTTGTGGCCGTTGTCTAGGCACCAAGAGGCCGCCGCCGCGTAAATCTGCGAAGGTTCGATATTCTCCTGGCGTCGTGCCTTGGCCTCCAGATATTGCTGGAACAGTCGGTGGTGCGCATACCACTCACGACTTTCATCGACTGGCCGGACAAACAAATTGTCCCTCGCAAGACGTTCCAGGATATGCCAGCCCGACTTGATGCCGCAGATGTCGTTAGCCAGATCTCCATTCAGGAGCCTAAGGAAGGCCGTTCTCAATAGGAAGTCCTGACGCTCCGGGGGTTGCTCGCTAAACACCACCTCCGTGAAATAGTCGGCAATGGCGGCGTTGCGACCGTTAAGTTGACGGAGGATTTCTTGAGCGTCTTTGCCTTTGCTCAGTCGCCGCCGAAAGAACTGAACGGCAACTGGCCAACCCTCACTGTTCTCGACAATGGCCTCGCAAATTGGGTCCGCCACCTCAACACCCGACGAACGTTGCAGATACGCCTTGGCCTCGTCCTTGGTGAACCGCAGATTTGCCTCTGTTAGAACCACAGCGTCGTCCTGCGCTAACAGATTGGCTAAGCCTATGCCGGTGGGATATCTTCGGGATGCTATAACGACTTGAAAGGAGCGGGGCAGATTGGCCAACATGTTGCGAACGATGGCGGCTGTGTCGCTGTTGTCCGCATCATGGAAGTTGTCGAGCACTAGAGTGTGCCGGCCCTCGCATTCTTGCAAGGCGTTCATGAGCGCTGCGACATCGCTGTCCGCCTCGAATCTCGATGCCTCACGCAAGGACTGCGGTATCGGTGTGTTGGCATTGAACTGCGCCGCCCGGCACGAAGCCGAAACATAAGCCAGAAAACGGCCGGGCTTTGCGTCATATTGCTCTAGAGTGAGCCACGCACATCGCGCCGATTGAATTTTTGAGGATTTCCACAATTGCGCCAAGGCGCTGGTCTTGCCATACCCGGCCGGGGCGCAAACCAAGACCAACCGACTGGGCGCCGCTCCGTCAAGCGCCTGCAGCACCTCATGTCTTGGAAGCAAATTACCCGAGCCGACGTTAGGGGCCAACTTCGCCATAGTGAGCCAGTCCCGCATGGTTCCTCACCAGTTGTATTCGAAGGTGATGCCGTAGGTTCTAGGCAAGCCCCAAGACTCTCCAAAGCCCACCGTGGATGTCAACACTTGGGTACGGTATTCTTCGTCCGCGAGGTTTCGTGCCCAAAGGTAGGCACCCCAAGCGTCATCGGATGAAATCAAGCCGATGCGGAAATTGACCAGCCAGTAACCCTCTTCAATGGCTTCGCTTGGTTGGCGGACGATGTCGTAGATCACATCCCCCTTGTAGCTTAGGTCGGCGATCATTCTTAGCCGCAGCTCTTGGCTGATTGGCCGCTGAAACCTAGTTGAAAAGTTGAAGTTCACCTTCGGCGAGTTCGGCAGCTTGCTCCCCTTTTCGATGGTGGGCAGGGTGGGGTTCGTTACCTCTGTGTCCAACAGGCCAAGCCCCGCCCGCAGGTCCAACCCGGCAGCGGCCCGCCACAACAGGGCCACCTCCATGCCTAGCACCTTGGCGTTTCCAGCGTTGTCGATGCCGAACAGAGGATCTATGGGTTCTGTGAAGATAGGCCCGTAGATTTGGATGTCCTCATAGTCGTAGTAAAAACCGGCGGCGTCCAGCTGCATGCTGCCGTTCAGCAGCCGAGTCTTAAACCCTGCTTCGTAGGCAATGACGTTCTCCTCCTCAAAGTTCTCCAGCGTTTCCGGCAGGAAGGTTAGTTGGCCTTGGAAATTCCCCGATTTGAACCCCTTGCTGACGTTAGCGTATAACATAGTGTCGTTCAAGCCCAGATAGCCCAAGCCGATCTTCCAAGACACATCGCTGACGTCGTAGTCGTTTGCCACCAGCGGAAAGACCTGCAGTTCCGTGCCGCCGGCCGTTGGCGGCGCGTCGATGTACATAAAAGTGAAGGCATTGTGGAAATCCTTCTGTTCATCGGTGTACCGCAGGCCGCCGGTCAGCCGCCAATCTTGAGCTAACAGCCATTCCGAGTGAGCAAAGAAAGCCCAGGAATCCGTCTCCTGCGCATATTCGTTTCCCACTGAGCGAAACGGGAATATACCCACTGAGAAAAATTGCTCCGTGTCAAAGCGATCCCGGGTTTCGATTTCATCGCTTCCGTGGAAGGCTCCGGTTATCAACACCAGGCGGTCTCCGGTGTAGGTGACGCGAATTTCTTGGGAAAACTGCTTGATATCGTTCAGAAACTGCCCGTCCAACTGCACGAGCTCGGTTCCGTCCCGGTCTTCCACATGATGCCGGGAATACTCCTCATAACCAGTCACGGAGGTCAAAGTAAACCGCTCCGAAAAATCCCAGTTCACCGTCAGAACGCCGCCGTCGCTTTTGTTGTCCAAGAAGGTGTCGGGCCGGCCCGAAGAATTGAATGGATTCCCCGGAAAGAATTCATCATCGGCCGGCGTGAAGATATTGTTCACCTTGACCAACTGAGTGTCGGACTTATCCCTGCCACCGTGGACATTCAGGAGAAAGTCAACCGCCGAGGTTGGTTGCATGCTGATCAGCAACCGCCATGAGGTGCGGTCGATGGCCCCCACGTCCCGGTTTGTTGCCCGGTTGGTTTGATGGCCTTCATTTTGATAAATGCCCTTGACAGCGACCCGCGCCTTCAACCCTGGCGCTAATTGACCGCCGGCGGCACCCTCCACCGACACCATGTCAAAATTGCCGTAAGCGGCGGACAGACGTCCCTCAAACTCTTCGCTGGGCTTCCTGCTGACAAAGTTGACCGCGCCGGCTGTGGTGTTGCGCCCGTAAAGCGTGCCCTGTGGACCTTTCAGCACCTCCACCCGCTCCAAGTCAAATAGCTGAAAGGACAGCATGGCGGGAGACACAAGATAAACCTCATCGACATAGACGCCGGCGGCGGGGTTGTTGTTGACGGCGTAGTCGTTCAGGCCCAGCCCGCGTATGCTCACATTGGGAATGCTGTTGCCGATGGTGTTGTTGATGTTCAGGTTGGGCACTTGCGCAGCAAGGTCCAGCGGCTCGACGAGGCCCAGTTCAGCGATATCTGACCCCGACAAGACCGCAACGGAAAGACCAACGTCGTTCACATTTTGTTCACGCTTTTGCGCGGTCACAAGAACCTCTTCAATAAGGACGTAGGGCTCACCTTCTTCCGCAAAAGAATCCCGGGCTGTCCCCATTCCCATCAGCCAGCCAAGCCCCCCTAAAACGACTGGTCTAAAACCTGACACTTTCTTACTTCGGAAATCCGCTGCCGTCATTTTGCATCCTCCCTGTCCGTAAACCCTTGCGGTGAAATTTTGAGCATCCAGAAGCATCTTCCCTATGTTCAAAGGCGGTATTTCCCATTCCAAACCACCGCCTGTCCTCCGCAAATGCTTGCACTCTATCTACTGAACTGTTTAAGCCAATACAACTACCCAGAAAGAGTAGGTAAAAAGGGAGGAATGGGTAGATGCGGCTAATGCCTGGATTCCTGCTTTAAGGCACTTCCTTGGACAACATGGCTTTTGTTGAATTGGCCGGGTCGCTGAGGATGGCAGCCACCTCCTCCGGCTTCAGTTCGCGCAGGCAGTTCAGGTGCCCCAGCGGGCAGGTGCGCTGCAAGCAGGGGCGGCAGTGCAAGGTTTTGGCCAGCACCCTGGCGGTGGGGTGCAGGGGCGGGGTGAAATCCGGGGAGCTGGCGCCGTACAGGGCCACCACCCTCACGGACAGGGCGCAGGCCACATGCATCAGCCCGGAGTCGTTGGTCACCGCCGCCTTCGCCAAGGACAGCAGATCCACCGCCTCCAGCAGGCTGGTGCGGCCAGTGAGGTCCGCCGCTCCGGGCGCAAGGCCGGCAATTGCGGCGCCTAGTTGCCGGTCATTGGGAGAGCCCAGCACCCAGACTTGGCGACCGGCCTGAATTTGGCTTTCGGCCAGTGCGGCGAAGTGCTCCGGCGGCCAGCGCTTGGCCGGACCGAACTCCGCGCCGGGGCAGAGCGCGACCACGGGCCTTTCCGTGTTCAAGCCCAAGCGGGAGACCGCCGCGGCGCGTTGGCTTTCGTCCACCCGCAGCACCGGCTGGGGCGGCGGTTCCGGCAGCTGGGCGCCAGGCGGATGCGCCAGGGCGACGAACCGCTCCACCATCCTTGGATGCAGCGCCGGCTCCAAGCGCCGCCGATCATTGAGCAGCCCGTAGCGGGCCTCCCCCAGCCAGCCCGTGCGCTGTGGAATCCGCGCCCACCAAGGCACCAGGGCGGACTTGAAGCTGTTCGGCAGCACATAGGCGGCGTCGAACCGATGGGAGCGCAAGGCCAGCCCCATGCGCCAACGCCGCCGCAACGCCAACTCGCCGTGCCCGACGGGCAGTTCATGCACTTGGACGACGCCCGGCATCCGCAGGCCCAAGGGGGCGGTGGCCGCCGGCGCGAGCAAATGCACCTCGGCGTCCATGCCTTGCCGCACGAGTGACTGCACCAGCGCATGGGCCATCACCATGTCGCCGACCCAAGCCGGCCCGACGATCAAAGCCTTCATGGTGCGGATTCCTTGTTTTGGCCGGCTTCCCTAACGTTCGGGGAACGCCCCACATCAAGCCGCTTGCCCCAAGGCGCGTTGATCCTTTGCCCAAACAAGTCGCCAGCCGTCCATCGGGAAGGGGCTAACATACAAAGCACAGCCACGCAGAACCCATCGGAGGCTCTCGGGATCACGCTGACATCGAATGCGTTTGTGTGCTTTGCGTATTCAGCCCTTCGGGAACGTTCCTTGTCCGGCGCCGCTCCTACACCGGCGTGAGCCATTCGGGGAAGGCGTTGCGGCGGCCGCGCACCTGGTCGAAGTAGGCGCTTTGCAGTTGCTCTGTTACCGGGCCGCGCCTGCCGTCGCCGATTCGCCGCCCGTCCAGTTCGCGGATGGGCAGCACCTCCGCCGCCGTGCCGGTGAAGAAGGCCTCGTCGCAGATGTAAACCTCGTCCCGGGTGATGCGCCGCTCCACCACCTTCAGGCCCGCCTCCGCCGCTAGGTGGAGCACCGTGTTGCGGGTGATGCCGTCCAGGCAGCTGGTCAACTCCGGCGTGTGCAGAACGCTGTCCCGCACGATGAAGACGTTTTCGCCGGAGCCCTCCGCAACGTAGCCTTCGTTGTCCAGCAGCAGCGCCTCGTCGCAGCCGGCGTCCAGCGCCTCGTGCAGGGCTAGGATGGAGTTGATGTAGTGGCCGTTGGCCTTGGCCTTGCACATGGTGATGTTCACATGATGGCGGGTGTAGGAGGAGGTGCGCACCCGAATGCCCGCCTCCCGGGCGTCCGCATCCATGTAGTCCGGCCACGGCCAGGCGGCCACGGCCAAGCTCACGGACAGATGGCTGGCGCGCAGGCCCATGCCCTCGCAGCCAAGATAGACCATGGGCCGGATGTAGCCCTCCGCCAGCCCGTTGGCGCGGAAGGTCTCCAGCTGGGCGGCGCAAACCTGCTCCCGGTCGTAAGGCATCTTGATGCCGAGGATGTGCGCCGAATTGAACAGCCGCTCCGTGTGCTCCCGCAGGCGGAAGATGCAGGGCCCCTTGGGCGTGCCGTAGGCGCGCACTCCCTCGAACACCCCCACCCCGTAGTGCAGGGTGTGGGTCAGCACATGCACCTTGGCGTCCCGCCAGGGAACCAAGGCACCGTTTTGCCAAATGCTGCCGTCCAGGTCCGCAAAGTTCGTGATGCTCATGCTCCTTCCGCTGCCAAGCCGCCGACGGCCCTAGGCGCCCGCCACCCGCGGGGCGCCGAACAATTGCTCCCACACCCTGCCCACCGCCCCGCGATGGACCGCCATGGCGGCGTCGGCGGCGCCTCCGTCGCTTAGGTCCAGCACGTTGCGGTGCCGCTCCGCCCGCAACGCCAAGTAGGCCCGGGTCAGGCTCTCCGCATCGCCCGGCCTCAGCAGGCCCGTTTCCGCCGCCGCCTCCAAGATGCGCACGTTGTCGGAGTGGGCGGCCAGCGTCGGTTCCCGATGGGCGTGGGCCAGAACCAAGTATTGCACCATAAATTCGATATCGACGATACCGCCGAAACCGCTCTTTAGGTCCTCGTCCTTGCCCTGATGGTCCGCCATGCGCCGCCGCATCTTGATGATCTCGCCGCGCAGTTCGTCCAGGTCGCGTCGCTGCCGCAGCAGCTTGACCCGCACCTCCTCAAAGCGTTGGGCCAACTCCGCATCGCCCGCCACCACCCGCGCCCGCACCAGCGCCTGATGCTCCCACACCCAAGCGCGGTCGCGCTGATAGTCCTCAAAGGCTTGCAGGCTGGAGACCAGGGTGCCGGCGTTGCCGGAGGGGCGCAGGCGCATGTCGATTTCATAGAGCGGCCCCAGATAGGTGGACGCGGTCAGGCAGTGCAGCAGCTTTTGCGCCAGCCGATGCAGAAAGCGGGATTCCGCAAGCGGCAGGTCGTGCAGGAACACAAGGTCCAAATCCGAGCCGGGGCCAAGCTCCATGCCGCCCAGCTTGCCGTAGCCCACCACGATGAAGGGGCGGCCGCCGCCGCTCGCCGCTCCGCTCCGCTGGGCCGCGCATTGATCCCAAGCCCACTTCAGGGCGTGCTCCAGCACCGCCTCCGCCAAATGGGTGAGATAGTCGCTGACGTGCATCAGCGGCAGGACGCCCAGAGTCTCCGCCGCCGCCACTCGAAAGACGTGCTGCTCCTTGAACGCCCGCAGTTCCTCCAGCACCGCCTCTTCGCCTTGGCTGCCGGCGAGGCGTTCGCCCAAGGCGGCAGACAAGGCCTGCCGGTCAAGGGCCAACTGCACGGAGGCGCCTTCAAGCAGCAGGTTCAGCAGCATCGGGCGCTGCTTGATGCGCTCCGCCACCCACTGGCTGGCGCCCACCAAACCGAGCAGGCGCTCCACCACTTCGGGATGTTCACGCAGCAGCACCAAGTAAGTGGAGCGGCGCAGCACCGTGCGCAGGACCGGCAGCAACCGCTGGAGAATTTCCGCCGCGTCGGGGGAGAGGCTCAGCCGGTGCAGCAGCGGCGGCATCAGTTCATCGAGCCGCTGCCTGCTTTCCTCCCCCACCGAGGGCCGAGCTTGCGCCGTTGCCAGCTCCAGGAGCATCTCCGACGCCGAGGCGCCGTCGCCGAAACCGGCGCGGGCCAAGCTTAAAGGGTCTCCGCGCAAGGCCCAGAGATCGATGTCGAACTCCGTGGCGCCCGTCTGCAGCACCTGCTCAAACAGCGCCTCCACCTTGGCCCGATGCCCGGCCAGCGCCTCCAAGTAGGCGTCATAGTTGGCGTAACCCAAGCTCAGGGCCAGCCGCAGGCGGCTGATATCCGTGGCCGGCAGCCGGTGGCCTTGGCGGTCCGCCTCCGCTTGAATGCTGTGCTCCGAGTGGCGCAGGAAGCGGTAGGCTTCGCCCAACTGCGCCTCCTCCTCGGCGGCAAAAACACCCAAGCGTTGCATTTCCGCCAGCGCCTTTAGAAAGGAGGTCTGCTGCAGGGCCGCCTCACGCCCGCCGCGCACCAGCTGTTGCGCTTGGACGGCGAACTCCGCATCCCGAATGCCCCCCGCGCCCCACTTGAGATCGTCCGCATAGCGCCGGTCATGCACCCGCAGCGCCTTCATTTCGCGCATTGCTTCAATAGCGCCGAAGTCCAGGTAGCGGCGGTAAACGAAGGGCCGGATGGTTTTCAGGAAGGCGTCGCCAGCGGCCAAATCCCCGGCGCAGGCCCGCGCCTTGAGGAGGGCGAAGCGCTCCCAATTGCGGCCTTCGGCCTCGTAGTATTGCTCCATGGCGTCGCTGTGCATCACCAGTGCGCCGCTGTCTCCATAGGGCCGCAAGCGCAGGTCCACACGGCAGGCGAAGCCGTCTTCGGTGGTCTTGTGCAGCGCCTCGATCAAGCGTTGGCCCACGCGCATGAAGAAGCGCTGGTTGGCAAGCCCCTCGGTGGTTTGCCCGGGCTCCGGGTAGCCGAAGATCAGGTCCACATCCGAGGACAGGTTGAGTTCCTGGCCGCCCAGTTTGCCCAGCGCCAGCACGAACAGGCGCTGCGGCTCCTGGCTGGATTCGCCCAAGGGCCGGCCGTGCCGCTCAAGCTCCCAGCGCTCCACCACGGCAAGGGCGGCGTCGATGAGCTTGTCCGCGGTCAGGGAAAGGCCGCCGACGGTCTCCTCCAGGGAGGCCAACCCCAACAGATGCCGCCAGATGATCCAGAACTGCCGCCGACTGCGCACCAGCCGCAAGGAGCGCTTGAGGCCGTCCATGTCCCGCGCCTCAGCCGCGGAGGCCAGTTCGGCCTCCAAGCCGGCCCGGTCCGGCGGTTTGGCGAAGGTCCCGGCCGCCAGGGCATCGACAAACCACTCCCGCTGGCCGCCCACCACCTTGGCCGCAAAATCGCTCAAGCCCACCACCCAGCGGGCTTCCGGAGACAGCTCCAACCCAGTTTGCGCCGCCACCCGCTGGGCGCGGGCGGCAATGGCCGGAGGCAGGGCGTGGAGATCAAAGGGTTTGGCCAAGTGGAATTCCCAACAAGTCGGCTAAAACCGCCATGCTAGCGTTTTCGCCTATGCAAACCAACGCCAAATTAGGCTAGAGTGAAGCGCCCGGCCAGCCGCGGCAAGCTGCAGGCTGAGGACACACTGCTGGCCGCATGGCACCGCGGGCGGCGGCGCACAGCGGCAGTGGACTTTGGCAAGCGCTTGCTGGAGGCATGGATATGACCAAACTAACGGTTGAGCTCCTCAAGGCCGAAGCCAAGACCTTCGCCAACATTGAATCCGAACATGGCGAGCGGAAGCTATATGGCGTAACAGATGGGAAGGCAGTGGGCACTTACTTCGAACAAAAATTCCGCTCCCATCTGCGCGACAGGTATGACTATTTAGAAGGTTCGTCTGCCGCAGGCATCGACTTCCCGGAGCTCGGAGTGGACACGAAGGTCACCAGCATTAGACAGCCGCAGTCATCTTGTCCTTATAAATCGGCAAGGCAGAAAATTTACGGGCTTGGCTACTCCCTGCTAATCTTCGTTTACGAAAAGCAAGATGATGAAACAACCTCAACCGGTCACCTTGACATTCAGCATGTGGTCTTCGTCAAAGCCAATAGGACCGCCGACTTTCAGACGACCTCCGGAATTTCTGAAATTATCAAAAGGGAAGGCAACAAGGACGATCTAATCGCCTTCATGATGGAACGGATGTTGCCGGTTGACGAGATTCAGGCATCCGCCATTGCGGATGATCTTCTAAAACGGGTGCCCGACATCGGTTACCTGACGATATCAAACGCATTGCAATGGCGGCTACAATATCGTCGCGTCATTGAACAAGCCGATTCGGTTTCTGGAGTAGTCCGCATAAAATGACTGCCAAAGACGACAAAAAAACGGTTGAGTTCGGCGACTTTCAAACGCCGCAACATCTTGCCCATGCGGTATGCAAGTTGATTGCTTACAGTGGATTTTCACCTTCGTCCGTGGTCGAGCCTTCCTGCGGAAGAGGTGCCTTTCTGACCGCTGCGCTTGATGCATTCCCAAGTGCAACAGTGCATGGGTACGATTGCAATCCTTTACATGTGGAGTTCGCACATCGTCGTGTTTCCGCCTTTCCCCATGCAAGCGTTGGGGCCGGAAACTTCTTTCAAAACAATTGGAAGGCCATGCTGTCGGAATTTTCGGACCCTATCCTTGTTCTCGGCAATCCTCCGTGGGTAACAAACGCGGCTATCGGTTCGCTGGGGGGGGCCAATTTGCCCAAGAAATCCAACTTTGATGGGTGGCGCGGCATAGATGCGCTCACCGGCAGCGCCAATTTCGACATTTCCGAATGGATGATTCGGGAGAACATTAGCTGGCTAAAAGATAGAGGCGGAGCCGTTGCCGTTCTCTGCAAGACCAGCGTGGCGCGCAAAGTGCTCGCACATGTTTGGACGAAAGGCTACTCGATACAAAGCGCCTCCTTGTACGAAATAGACTCAAGCAAAAATTTCGGCGTTTCGGTGGATGCTTGTCTACTGTTCGTCAGAGTTGGGCCATCCAATAAGCGGCCCTGCGAATGCGACGTATATGACAGTCTTGATGCAACCGAGCGGTCATCGAGATTCGGCTTAAGGAACGACATGTTGGTCTCCCATGCGCCGACCTACGAACGATTGGCGCTTCTTCAATCTAGGGGTTTGGAGGGCTGGCGCTCCGGACTAAAGCATGATTGCAGCCGCGTTTTTGAATTTTCATCCGATAACGGGCAGCTAGTGAACGGCTTGGGCGAGAGGGCGACGATCGAGGCCGAGGTGGTGTTTCCCCTCATGAAAAGCTCCGATGTCGCCAAAGGCCGTCCACCTCGCAAGCATGTGCTGGTGCCGCATCGGACCATGGTGGAATCGCCACTGGATCTTCGTCACACGGCCCCCAACGCTTGGCAATATCTGGTTTCCCATCAAGAGGCCGTTGAGCAGCGCGCCAGCTCGATCTACAAGAAGAGGCCGCCGTTTTCAATCTTCGGCATAGGACCATACTCCTTTGCGCCGTGGAAGGTCGCCATCGCAGGACTCTACAAAAAGCTTCGTTTCACCAAGGTAGGCCCAACGGAAGGCCGGCCCATATTGCTTGATGACACCTGCTATTTCTTTCCCTGCGCAACCGAGGATGAGTGCAACCTGCTGTTTAGCATGATCTCATCTCCGCCCGCCCTTGAGCTTTGGTCCTCGCTGGTGTTCTGGGATTCCAAGCGCCCCATAACCGCGAAACTTCTCAATCAGCTCAATCTGGAGGCGTTGGCACGTCGTCTGGGAATATGGGATAATCCAATCGCCAAGCGGCTGGCGGCAAAGCAGGCACGGCGAACTCAACATGAAGCACAATCCACCTTGTTTTAGCACGACTGCAATTTATTCTTACGGTGTCTTCAGCGAGAGGGAACGCGCGTTCAGGTGGGTATATCACCTTGGCCTGCTCGATCTCATACGTTGCGCCAGCTCCGCCGTCGTGACTGCGTGATGAAAAAGTGTGGGCAATGACGCCTTGCCGCATGGCGTAATCAAAGACATGCATGGGAAATGTCGAGAAACGTCATAATTCAGCCGGACTATCAGCAGACAGACAATGAGACCAAGCGCTGGAGCGTTATTGGACATGTACAGGATGGATTTTCTTCTTCTCCGTCGTATTTGGCGAACAAAAACGCACGGGTTACATTGGGCACACGAGCCAGCCCGCTGATCTCCGCAATGCGCTGCTAACGCTGGCGGCCAATCCCTTTGTGCCCGGCATGGGCATCACGCCGCCCTATTTGGCCGGCCGAGAAGGGGAGCAAGCCGAACTGTTGCCGGGGCTTGAGCGGCTGCGGACCCGCCAGCCGATGGGCGGCCTCATCCTGAGTGCGCCCCGGGGAGTGGACAAGACGGTTCTGCTCGACTGGTTGGCGGCTGCCGCCGAGCCGACTGAGGCGTTCTTGCATGACCTCAATGCAAACCAAATTCTCAACGTGGCGGCCTTGGGCGGGGACAGCCCCGAGACGGCCTACGGGCGGCTCAGGAAGGGCCAAGGCACCGCCGCCTTGAAACTGGCGGTTTGACAATGGACGTGACCACGGGAATGATTACTCACACACAGTGGAGCCTGGGTTAAAAATGGTCGCTCAACCATGCATCAGATCGGACCCATCTCTTCCCTGCAAGGCCACAAAAAGGCGCCCACCGGACTGGCTCAGCGGCTCAACGCCAAGTTGCATTAGCAGTCCGCTGAAAAACTCTTTGGCACCCCGCAATGCCCGTTTCACACCCCTGCGGCCCAAGGCCATTCGGTTTTTCAGCAAACTGTTAGCCAAAGCCATGAAAAGAGGGGACAATTCCCCCTCGTTCCGTGCGGGGGTCCTGCCGTGTTGCTGCCTTCCTTCCAAGAGATGCTGGGGACGTTGATTGCCGAACCGTCGGTCAGTTGCCCCTGCCCGGAATTCGATCAAGGCAACCTGCGGGTGGTGGAGCACTTGGCCGGGTGGCTGGAGGAACTAGGCTTTGTCGTTGAAGTATTGCCGTTGCCGGATGCACCCGGCAAGGGCAATCTGATCGCCACCTTGGGGGCGGGCGAGGGCGGCCTTGTCTTGGCCGGACATACGGACACCGTGCCCTTCGACGAGCAGGGCTGGAGCCTTGACCCCTTCTCCCTGGCTGAGCGGGAGGGTCGGTTCTACGGCTTGGGCAGCTGCGACATGAAGGGCTTTTTCCCCGTGGCCCTGAACGCCGCCGCCAAATTCGCCAAGGCCAAGCTGCAGGCGCCGCTTAGGGTGGTGGCCACTTGCGACGAGGAGTCTTCCATGGCCGGCGGACGCTTTTTGTTGGATTGCGGCCGGCCCCGGGCCGAAGCAGCCATCATCGGGGAGCCCACCGGCCTGCGTCCTGTTTACGCGCACAAGGGCATAGCCATGATGTCCATACGGCTGCAGGGCGCTTCCGGGCATTCCTCCAACCCGGAAATCGGCCGCAGCGCCTTGGACGCCATGCATGAAGTGATGGGCGAACTGATCCGCTTTCGGGCGGAACTGGCCGCTAGGCACCAAAACCCAGCGTTCGACGTGGCCATTCCCACCTTGAACCTAGGCTGTCTCCGGGCCGGCGACAGCCCTAACCGCATCTGCGGCCATGCGGAACTGCAAATCGACCTGCGCCTGCTGCCCGGCATGGAGGCGGGCGGCCTGATGGACTCCCTGCGCCCACGCTTGGAGGCCATTGCCGAGGCGAGCGGCACTTCGGCTTCGTTGACGGCCATCCATAAGCCGGTGCCTTCCTTCCAAACCGCCAAGGACGGCGCCTTGGTGCAGCTCTTGTGCGGGAAGTCCGGCAAACAACCGGGAACGGTGTGTTTCGGCACCGAGGCGCCCTTCTATCAACGCTTAGGCATGGAGACGGTGATCTTCGGCCCCGGCAGCATAGACCAAGCCCATCAGCCGGATGAATTTCTCGCCCAAGACCAGATCATCCCGGCGCAGAGCGCACTGGAAAGCGCCATCGCCCACTATTGCCTTTAACGCCGCCAACATGAACACTCAGGACTACGCCCGCTGGTTCCGCGCCACCACTCCCTACATCAGCGCCCACCGTCGGCAGACTTTCGTGGTGCTGCTGCCGGGGGAGGCGTTGGCCCACCGCAACCTCATGAACATCGCGCATGACTTGGCGCTGCTGCATGTGCTGGGGGTGCGCCTAGTGGTGGTTCACGGCGCCCGTCCGCAGATCAACGCCGCCCTGCCGGGCAGCCGGCTTAAGACCCACCAAGGCGCATCGCGCCGCGTGACGGACGCGGACGCCATCCGCATAATCGCCGGGGTGTGCGGGCAACTGCGTTCGGAGTTGGAGGCGCTGTTCTCCACCGGCGTGCCCAGCAGCCCGCTGCACAACGCGGAGATTCAGGTGGTTTCCGGCAACTTCGTCACCGCCAAGCCCATCGGCGTACTGGACGGCGTTGATTATCAGTTGACCGGCCAGCCGCGCCGCATTCGCGCACAGCGCATTCACAGG
This sequence comes from Candidatus Azophilus sp., assembly GCA_965200465.1. Lineage (GTDB taxonomy): Bacteria > Pseudomonadota > Gammaproteobacteria > Pseudomonadales > Azotimanducaceae > Azophilus. The sequence goes on from OZ241358.1 coordinate 3,327,831, forward strand.
ATGCTGGACATCCCCGCCATCGTGCTGTTGCCGCCCTTGGGCTTCTCTCCCTCCGGCCAGGCCTTCAACCTAGCGGCGGACGAGGTGGCGGAGCATGTCGCCGTTCAACTCAACGCCGCCAAGCTGATCGCCTTCGACGAAGCCCCCTGCCTTGCGCACGGCGACGGGCACCGCTTAAGCCACCTCACCCCGGCTGGGCTGGATGCCGCGCTGGCGGCTGCATCCCCGGCGCCCGCCACCAAGCGGCATCTGAGGATGCTGGCGCGGGCGGTGCGCGGCGGCGTGGCCAGTGGCCAATTGGTCAGCCACCAGGATGACGGCGCCCTGCTGGCGGAGCTGTTCACCGCCGACGGCGTCGGCACCCAGGTCACGGAGGACGACCGCCGCCTCGTGCGCCGGGCGGAGCAACGGGACGTGGCGGACATCGTGGCGATGATCCGTCCGCTGGAGGAGTCCGGCCTGTTGGTGAAGCGCTCCCGAGATCTGCTTGAGCGGGAGATTGGAAAATTTCTAGTGGCCGAAGCGGACGGCTTCGTGGTCGGCTGTTGCGCCCTGCATCCCGCCGGAAACAGCGTGGAGTTGGCCTGCGTGGCGGTACATCCAGCGCACCGCAACGCCGGCGTCGGCACAGGCGCACGGCTGCTGGCCGCCGCCGAGGACGCCGCCGGGAAAGAGGGCTATGAGAGCATTTTCGCGCTCACCACCCAAACCGAGGATTGGTTTCTGGAGAACGGCTTTGCGGAAGGCTCGGCAGCCGACCTGCCGGCGGCCAAGCAAGCCCTGTACAATCCGCAGCGCAACGCCAAGGTGTTGATCAAGGCGCTGCGCCGAAGTTCCGCAACCCGCCAACCTGCTTGAAGCCGCCAACATGACCGACCAACGCCAACATTCATCCGTCATCGTCGATGGCCTAACCCAGGCACCGAACCGGGCGATGCTGTATCCCGTGGGCTTCACCGAAGCGGATTTCCAAAGGCCGCAAGTGGGCATTGCCTCCACTTGGAGCATGGTGACGCCCTGCAACATGCACATCAACGAGTTGGCGGAGGCGGCCGCCTTGGGCGCTGACGAGGCCGGGGCCAAGAGTGTGCAGTTCAACACCATTACGGTTTCGGACGGCATCAGCATGGGCACGCCGGGAATGCGCTACTCGCTGGTTTCCCGAGAAGTGATTGCGGACTCCATTGAAGCGGTGGTTTGCGCCCAGGGCTTCGACGGCTTCGTCGCCATAGGCGGCTGCGACAAGAACATGCCCGGCTGCGCCATGGCCATGGCCCGCATCAACCGGCCCAGCGTGTTCGTTTACGGCGGCACCATTCAACTAGGCGCCGAGCGGCGGGACATCAAATCCGTCTTCGAAGCCGTGGGCCAGCACACCGCCGGCGCCATCGGCGAAGCGGAGCTCAAGGAAGTGGAGGCCACCGCAATCCCCGGCCCAGGCTCCTGCGGCGGCATGTACACCGCCAACACCATGGCCTCGGCGGTTGAGGCGCTGGGGCTGTCCCTGCCGGGAAGCTCCGCCCAAGAGGCCGTTTCCCAAGCCAAGCGCCAAGACAGCTACGCCGCCGGCGCGGCGGTGCAGCACTTGCTTGAGCGGGGCATCAAACCCAGCGACATCCTGTGCCGGGAAGCCTTTGAAAACGCAATCGCCGTAACCATCGCCCTGGAAGGCTCCACCAACGCGGTCCTGCACCTGCTGGCCATCGCCAGCGCCGCCGGAGTGCCGCTTGAGCTCGACGACTTCACAAGGGTCGGCAAGAAGGTGCCGGTGCTGGCGGACATACGCCCAGCCGGGCGCTTCGGCATGAGCGAACTCATCGCCATCGGCGGCATTCAACCCTTGATGAAGACGCTGCTGGACGCCGGCTTGCTGCACGGCGAATGCCTGACGGTCACCGGCAAGACCTTGGCGGAGAACTTGGCGGCGGCGGCGCCCTACCCGGCCGAACAGGAGATCATCCGGCCGCTGGACAACCCGATTAAGCCGGACAGCCACCTAGTGGTGCTCTACGGCAACCTCGCCACCGAGGGCGCAGTGGCCAAGATCACGGGGCATGAGGGCCTGCGCTTCACCGGAACGGCGCGCTGCTTTCACGGGGAGGAGGCCGCCATGCAGGCCATTCTGGGCGGCGCCGTCGGCAAGGGCGATGTGGTGGTGGTGCGCTACGAAGGCCCTAGGGGCGGCCCCGGCATGAGGGAGATGCTTGCGCCAACCAGCGCCATCATCGGCCGCGGGCTTGGCGAGCATGTGGCCCTGATTACCGACGGGCGCTTTTCCGGCGCCTCGCACGGGTTCGTGATCGGCCATGTGACGCCGGAAGCCTTCGACGGCGGCCCCATAGCCCTGCTGGAGGACGGCGACCAAATCACCATAGACGCCGAACGCCGGGAGCTTAACGTGGCCTTGAGCGACGTCGAACTCGCCCAAAGGCGGGCGAACTGGCGGCCGCCAAGGCCCTACGCCAGCAAGGGGCTGCTGGCCAAGTACGCCAAGCAGGTCAGTTCCGCCAGCCGCGGGGCGGTGACGGACCTGAATTAGCGCCGCGCCAGCCGGCGGCCTTCGCCAAGCGCTGCGCACCCCAAGCTCAAGGGCACACCCTTGGGCATGGCGCCAAGCGCCATCCATCACTGCAAGCGAAGGGGCCACCGCCAAGGCGAACGGAAACCACCGCCCGGCCCGCACAGGCAGGGCGAACTAAGGGAAGATGGGGGAACCGCCCCGGCTTGCGATTCGCCAAGCTAAGCTGCGCCCAGCGGCGCACCGGGGTTGCCGACTGCTAGCGGCCTCGGTCCCGCGAATCCCGGGAGCGTTCCTTCGCTTGGCTGACCCGCAAGCGCCGCCCCTTCACTTCCGTTTCGTTCAGCGCGGTGATTGCGGAGCGGGCGTCATCATCGTCCATCTCCACGAACCCGAACCCTCGGGAACGTCCGGTCTCCCGATCCATCACCACGTTAGCCGACTGAACCGTGCCGTGCTCGGCGAACAGTTCCTCAAGCTGCGGGTCATCAATGCCCCACGGGAGGTTGCCCACGTAAATCTTCATTCCTTGTTCCAAACCTAAAAGCCAATTAACCAAAGGCCGGCCCGCTGCGCCGCCCCAAGGACAGCACGCCAAGCCAACCGCACACCTGGGACACCGCAAAGAACAAAGAACAAGAAACCACGGGGGTCACCCACTTGAACATCAAGGCGGAGAGCCAAGTTGCCGACACCTTACGCCAAAGCGCGGGCCGGCACAATCAAGTTTTTTGACAAATTCAACTCGCCGCCCGAGGGCAAGCCCGAAACACTGCGGCCATTCGGCCGTTCGCTTAGGCGCATTGCGCACACGGGGCGGCGGCGCGGCAGCGGCAAATCGCTGAACAACCCGCCAAGCGTCCGACAAACCGCCCCCTGAAAAGCAGCCAAATTACCCCCTGAACAAACGCCAAATCGCCCGTTGAGCTTGTTTCGCCGCAGCGGAAGGGCTATTGTTGCGAACAAACCACTGGCACCGTCATGACCTATCTTCCTCGCCTCGCCGATGCTGAACTTGCCGAATTGCTCAAGGCCTCCGGCGCCGTGCTCATTGAGGGTGCGAGGGCGGTCGGCAAGACGGCCACGGCGATGCAGGCCGCCGCCAGCCAAGTGCTGTTGGATGTGGACGACAACGCCCGCCGCATGATGGGCATCGACCCTTCCGCCGTGCTGACCGGGGATGCGCCAAGGCTCATCGACGAGTGGCAATTGGAACCCGCCATCTGGAATCAGGTTCGCAGGGCGGTCGATGAGCGCTCGGCGCGGGGCCAATTCATCCTCACGGGTTCGGCGACGCCGGCCGACGACAGCATGCGCCACACCGGCGCAGGACGCTTCACGCGCCTGCGCATGCGGCCCATGTCCCTGCACGAAACCGGACGCTCCACTGGCTGCGCGTCGCTCCGCGGCCTTCTCGCTGGCGAAGAGCAAAGGGCGCCGGTTGCCGAACTGCCGATCGCGGAGCTTGCCGAACTGGTGGCCGTCGGCGGCTGGCCGACCAACATTGGGAGTTCGCCAGCATCCGCGTTGCGCCTGAACCGCGGCTATCTGGAGGACATCCGCCGCACCGACATTCCCCGCGTAAGCGGCAAGAAGCGAGACCCGGTGCGCATTGGCCGGCTCTTGCGGTCTCTGGGCCGCAACGTGGCAACTCCTGTGACGCTGGCGAAGCTGGCCGCGGACGTCGGCGACAACGGGCGCCCGATGAAGACGGATACGGTGGCGGCCTACCTAGACGCACTGGAACGCCTGATGGTGGTGGAGAATCAACCCGCATGGTCGCCGCACCTGCGTTCACGCACCACGCTGCGCTCAACGCCAGTGCGGCATTTCGTCGACCCTTCCCTTGCCGTCGCCGCCCTGCGCACCTCCCCCAAAGCGCTGCTGTCCGACCTCGAATACTTCGGTTTTCTGTTCGAATCCATGGTCATCCGTGATCTGCGCATTTACGCCCAAGCCATTGATGCCCAAGTGTTCCATTATCGAGAGAAGGGCGGGCTGGAAGTCGATGCCGTCGTTGAAACCGCCGATGGACGTTGGGCCGCTTTTGAGATCAAACTAGGGGAGCGCTGGGTGGAGGAAGGCGCGGCCAATCTGCGCCGTCTAGCCAGGAAGCTGGCGGAAACCGAACGCGGCCGACCCGCCGCCCTCGCTGTGATTTTGCCAAGCGGATATGGATATGTTGGCGGCGACGGGGATGTGGGCGTCATCCCCATCGGCGCCCTGGGGCCGTGACTCACCGTTGGGCTACAATGCCGGCATGAAGCCAAAGCCCTTAAAAGCCGCTCCCAAAGGCGCAGCCTCCCCACCCAAGAAGGCGCCGGCGGTGCGGCTGCGCGGCCTGGAGTTCCCCGGCTGCAAGCCCGTTTACATGACGCGGGAGGACATCGCCAGCTTTGAGGGCAGGCTGGAGTTCTGGGACGCGGACGCCGCCACCGCCTGGATCTGCGAACCCACCAGCCCCTACCACGAGCGCCCGTCCCGCCGCCTGACCCGGCTGGCGGAGCGCATCGCCCTGGCGCGGGGGGCACCCTTCGAGAGCTACGGCCACATGGACCTGCTGCTGCGGGACCGGCAAGGCCAGGCGCGGCGCATCATGCAGGCGGACGAGGCGCTCTACCTGCACCCGGCCAAAGCGCGACTGCCGGGAATCTCCGCCATGGTGGTGGGGGAGGACGACTTTCCCGACGTCGTGTTGGAGGTGGACCACAGCACCGACGTGCGCCGGGGCAAGCTGAAGCTGTACGAGTCCTGGGGCTTCCCGGAGGTTTGGGTGGAGGTGCCGGAGCGCCGTGCGCCGAGCCGTCCCCGCAGCCGTCTGCCGGGGCTGTGCATTCACTTGCTGGAGGGCGGCGTCTATAAGGTTGTGCCGGAAAGCCGCGCCCTTCCGGGCTGGAAGGCGAACGAAATCCACACGGCCCTGAACGAGGCCGAACTTTCGGCGCGGACCGTTGCGGCCTTGGAGAGGGTGGGCACCGCCTTGGGCGCACGGGAGGGCACCGGCCCTAAGGACGACCCGCAGATGCGCGAACACCTGCGGCGGGCGTTGGAGAAAGGCGAAGCCAAGGGCCGGGCGAAAGGGCAAGCCCAAGGCCGCAGCGAGGGTTTGGCCAAGGTCGTTCGCCAAATTCTGACAACCCGGAGCATTGAATTTTCCAAAGAATTTCCCGCCAACATGCCCGCCTTCGCCAAGGCTTCGGAAGAAGTAGCCGTCAACGCCGCCCTAGCCTGCAACAGCGAGGCGAATTTTGGGATGCGCCTTCAAGGTCCAACCAACTGACGCAGCATCTAGGTCCCCTTTGGAACGTTAGCAAAATCAGGTGCCCACTATGACCTACACGCCCATTACTGATGAAAAAGGAGTGAAAGACGCATTTGCTCGCCTTCAGACCCTTTTCCACGAGGGTGCCAAGGGAACCAAGGAGTTCCCGCACCATCGAAAATTGAATCTAAGCGGAGAAATTCGAGAAGCTCCAAAAGATCTCTACAAAAGATATATCTTCCAGTTTTGGCATGATAAAGGCCCAAAATTCATGGCAAGTGTGAGGCCGAAGATTCGGGATCGATATGGAAGCAGAGGTGTGTCTGGCCTATTTGTGAGAGATGAGAGAGGCCACAGGTTCCTCACGCATGACGGACGTTTCAGCGGAATAAAGAAAAGCAGCGACAAATTTCGCCAATTCCATAGTTCCGGTGATTGGATAGATGTGGAGCAAGTTCCAAATCAACGATTCGTGATTTCCCAGATTGACAATATTAGCGCTCCCGCCTTGGTTAATCGAATTAGTAATGTTTTAGGTATCGTGCTAGACTTTAGAGTGGCACAAGATCATTCCGCTAATCGCCGAGTACTTCTATGACGACTGGCACAAGGTTAGAGCTTTGCAAGCCAAACAAGCCGACCTTCTTTGTGCCCTCGGTAAAAAAGCGAGCAAGCAGCTTAGGGCAAAGCCTGCCGCTTTGATGAGTTCTCCGAAAACACGCCCCTTAACCGCGTTCTAAAGGCGGCGGTTGCGCGGCTAACCGGCGTGGCCCGTTCCGCCGCCAATCGTCGTCGCCTAGCCGAAATAAGCGCCCGCTTGGAGTCCGTGGGTGAAACGTCCGCTCCCCTCCGCGAGCAGGTGCATCTCGACCGCACAAATCTTGCATTCCACAACCTATACAGGCTTGCCCTGTTGTTTCTAAAAGGGGATTGGCAAACCACAACCACTGGCAATTCCCTAGGAGTCGCTCTGCTCTTTCCCATGAATGAGTTGTTCGAGAACTTCATTGGCCAATGTCTGAAACACGCTCTTGCGCCCAGAACTGTCCACCTGCAAGACAGCAGGCGCAGCGCTTTGCTCGACGAGGACAACGAACCATTGTGCCGCCTGCGGCCCGACGCCGTCATCGAAGATGAATCCATGTCCAGCGAAGACATTCGTCCGATCATCCTAGACACCAAGTGGAAGCACCTTGAAGCGAACGCCGGCGACAGAAAGTTCGGCGTCTCTCAATCCGACGTTTATCAAATGCTCGCCTACGCCCAAGCCTACAATGCGCAGCGCCTAGTCCTGCTTTATCCTTGGCGAAAGGAACTAGGGGAGCAAGTGGGCGTCAACAGAAGGTGGACCATTGCCGGAACCGAGCGCCGCTTGGACATCGCCACCGTCGATGTCAGCCGTCCCTGCCAAGTCATCGACACATTGCGCGCCATTGTGAATTGCAACGGAACGACCGTCTCGGTCAAAGCCGCATAGCTTCTGCTGGCGGCAAGTTGGCGGCTGAACATGGGCCATTCCGCCGTTCTCTTTTAAAGACATCTCCAACTGGCGGGGTGCGCATCGGCGGTGGCGGTTGGTGATCGGCCGCGCAGTTCACCGGATGGCTTCGTCCGGCCATCCCTGGGCCTCCCGCGCCAAGTGGTCGAGATTGGCTACCCGGATATTCTCCGTCAGTGGATAGGTGCCGTCGCCAGGATGCACAATGGTGATTTGATCCAGTTCCAGGGCGTCAAGCGCCAAGCGCATCGAACGGGTCCGCTTGGGCGCGGATGAATACTTGAACTCGAAGGCCATCTTGCGGGAACCGCGCACCATCAACAAGTCCAACTCCGGGCCAGTGTGCGCACCCCAAAAGTAGCATTCCTCGGCGTCTGCGCCGTAAATCTGCGCTACCTGCTCCAACGCAAACCCCTCCCAGGATGCGCCCACTTGCGGATGGCCGTGCAGGGCTGGCTGGTCCGGCAAATTCAGCAACGCATGCAGAATGCCGGCATCCCGAAAATAGACCTTCGGCGATTTGACTTGGCGCTTGCGGATGTTTGCATGCCAAGGCTGAAGCTGCCGCACCATGAAGGTGCCGCCGAGTATGTCCAAATAACGCTTGACCGTGGGCGCGGAAACGCCTAAGGAGCGGGCCAAGTCGGATGCGTTGAAGATTTGGCCGTGGGTGTGCGCCAGCATGATCCAAAACCGACGCATGGCGTTGGCGGCGAAGTCGATGCCCAGCGCCGGCACGTCCCGTTCCAGAAAAGTGGTGACGTACGCCTTGCGCCAAACCATGCTGTCGCCATCGGTGGGCGCAAGATAGGCAGGCGGGAAGCCGCCCCGCAGCCAGAGACGGGAAGTGTCTTCGGCCTCAAATGCAGTGAATGGGGGCAGGTCCAAATAGGCGATCCTGCCAGCCAAGGTCTCGGAGGACTGGCGGATCAACTCCCGGGACGCACTGCCAAGAATCAAATACCGCTGACTTTTGCGTTTTTGGTCGATCAGCACCCGCAGCAGCGGAAACAGTTCCGGGCTGCGCTGCACCTCGTCAATGACTATAAGGCCCTCCAATGACGCCAACGCCAGCTTCGGTTCCCTTAGCCGATTGAGGTGCTCCGGGTCCTCAAGGTCGAAATAATGCACCTGCTGTTGGGGCAGGTAAGCGATGTAGTCCCGCGCCAAAGTCGTCTTTCCGCATTGGCGCGGGCCGAGTATCCCCACCGCCGGATGGGTGCGGAACAAGGTGACGATGCGCTCCAGAAAAGTGGGCCGATCCAACTTAAAACCCTGAAAATTAAAAGCGACATTTTTAATTTTCCTAGTTTCTCGGTGCGATTTCAACTCTCATGATGGGCTGCCAAGGTGCGCCCCGTGGTTACGGCATCGGCCAAGGTCGCCAGCCCCAAGCGGCCCAAGTAGTCGCTGAACGCCTTGAGATCGCCGGTGTTGGCGATTTCCAAATGCAGCATCCCAAGTAAGCGTTCCAAAGAACCGCTTCATCTCTTCCGAACCGCTCCCATTCACCCAGAGTTGGACGGTTGGGCAAGCTCTCCCGCCGGCCATTCATAAACTGCTTCACCATCCACTATGCGCAGCAGCAAAGAGGCGTTCTTCCTTACCCATCCGGCGCTGACGTTCTTGCGGAATCGCTGCTGCCCACCTTCTGAATAGGGAGACGCCGGCGGCATGGGCGGGCGCTTGCTCAAACAGGGTCATTTGCGGGTCTCGCCAAGCGGACGTCCCAAGAATGTGCCCGAAGGCGTGGTCCGCCAGCCAGCGGACGGCCGGCACGCACACCGCATCCCCGAAACCCATGCGGGCCGGCCGGTCGCCGACGTGAATGGGGAATTGCCCAGCCCCTTGCAGGCGGGCGTATTCGCGCCCGGTCAGCGGCCTGATGCGCGGCCGGCCGCTGCGGCAGTCAACAAGGAACTGCACGCTGCTGCCGCCTTGGGGCGTGCGCAGGCAGCCGGCGATCTGGTCATCGCGGACCTCGCCCACCGTGCGGCTGCGCCGACGGCGGCGATACAGGGTCGCCACGCCATCCCGCTGACCGGCAAGCAGCTGCTCCACTCGCCGTCGATGCGGCGGCGCCATGTTGCGCAGCAAGATCGCCGTTTGCTCATTCGGCCACCAGCGTTCATCGTCCGCCCTCAAGTTCTCCAAGATGGAGGACAGCCTGTCGGGCGCTTGCCTGGGCGGCTCGGGAAGCGGCAACTCCACGAATGGCAAATCGGGGTTGGCCTGCTGGAAACCGCGTACGCTGCGGGGACGCAACCGGGACGGCGCACGCCCCGGCAGCGGCCATTGGTTGACCGCATCGCCGCTGCGCACAGCCATGGCGAACAGGCGCGGGCGGCTCTGGGGCGTGAACCAGCGGGCATCGACCACCGCCAGGTCGATGGCGTAGCCGAGCTTCGCCAGAAACCGGCAGACCTCCGCCAAGTCCCTTCCCCCGCGGGAGGAGAGGAAGCCGGTCACGTTCTCCAGCAACACGGCGGCTGGCGCGGCGGCGCATCGGCAGTGCGCCGCCAACAGTTCCAGGAACGGCCAAACCGTTCCCGAATGCGCTCCGGCCAAGCCGGCCCGATTGCCGGCCAGGGACAAATCGATGCAAGGGAAGGAGGCCGTGACCAAATCGATGTCGGCAGGGAGCTGATCAATCGTCAGATTGTTGACGTCATCGACCACAAAGTGCCGAAAGCCAAAGCGGGCGCGGTACATCTCCGCCTTGCCGGGCGCGATGTCGTTGGCGAACGCGCACCGCCAGCCCAAAGGCTCCAAGGCCTCCCGAACCAAGCCGATTCCCGCAAAAAACTCGGCGAACGCCGCCATGCCCGTTTCCAAGTCAAGACAATGGGTGCATTAGGAATCCACCGGCGGCAAGTAGGTCGTCCCCAGCGTACGGCCGCCGTTGCCGTTGGGGCGGTTGAGGTTGCCGGCGAGGGCTTTGCGCCCCGTGGTTACGGCATCGGCCAAGGTCACCAGCCCCAAGCGGCCCAAGTAGTCGCTGAACGCCTTGAGGTCGCCGGTGTTGGCGATTTCCAAGGCGTCGATGTACCCGCTTCGAAATTCAGTGACGATAATCGGCGACGGCAGGCCGCGCCGGAGGTAGGCGTAGGCCATCAGCATCCTGGAGACCCGGCCGTTGCCGTCCTGGAAGGGGTGGGTGCGAACGAAGCGATGGTGCATCCACGCGGCCTCAACCTCCACCGGATAGCCCCGCCGCTCGATGTCCCGATGCAACGCAAAGAAGCGCTCCATCTCGTCCCGCACCAGCTCCGGCGGGCAGTACTCATGCACCACGCCGTCCGGCCGGCGCGGATTGTTGGGCCACTGCTTCCACTGCCCCTTGAGGCGAAACGGCACCTGCACGCGCCGCCCGTCCGGGGTGACGCCGGCCACGGTTTCCTGGTGGCGGGTGATGAGCTGATGCCAGGTCTTCAGGGTGTGCTGCGTCAGCGGCCGGCCGCCGGCGATGTCCGAGAACAGCATGTTGTAGGCGGTTTCCTGGTCGGCCAGCAGGCCCTTAATGGTGCGGTCCCGCAGGCCCTCCACCGTGTGGGCGCCCACCGCGCCGGCAAGCCCCTCGGCGACCAACTGCTCGGTGACGCCGTGCTTGAGCGTGTAGAGGCCCTCGATCTGGCCGGTCTCAATGGCGAACGAACGCCCGCGCTCCTCCAGCCACTTGTCCAGAAAGGCGCGGGGTTCGTCGCGGTCCTTCAGCGCCGCCCGGATGGAGGCCCATTCCTGCGCGAACTCATCGTAACCGGGCAGACGCCAGTCCTCGGCGCCTTCAGGCATGCCGGTCAGCGGACGCCAGATTTCGGGATGCTCGCATTGCGCGGAGCTGTTGTTCATCGCACGGCCTCGGCGCCGGCTGCGGCGCCGCCCTCAACCAATGAAACGCCGCCGCCGATAATACGCCAATTCCGCTATGGATTCGCGGATGTCCGCCAGCGCCCGGTGTTCGTTCCTCTTCTTGAACCCTTCGGCCAGTTCGGGCCGCCAGCGCCCGGCCAACTCCTTGATGCTGCTGACATCCACGTTGCGGTAGTGGAAGTGCTGCTCAAGGGCCGGCATGTGGCGGGCGAGGAAGCGCCGATCCTGCCAAATGGTGTTGCCGCACAGCGGTGCGGCCTGCGCCTCCACATGCCGCTTGACGAAAGCCAAGGTCAGCCGCTCCGCATCGGCGACGGTGACGGTGCTGCGGCGCACCCGCTCCAGCAGGCCGGAGTCCCGATGGTGGGTCTGGTTCCACTCGTTCATGGCCGTGAGTTTCGCCTCCGGCGCAGCGATGGCCAGTTCCGGCCCCACCGCCACTTCAGCGAGCGCATTGTTGGTGATGATGGTGGCGATCTCCAAGATGAGGTCCTGGTCGGGGTCAAGCCCGGTCATCTCCAGATCCATCCAAACCAAGTGCGCATCCATAACGGCGCCCGCAACTAAGCTGAAGGCGAGAATACCGCATCTCCCAGCGATTGCTGCCCTCGTTGGCTGCTTTGCCCCAATCCCCGCTTAAGGAATCGTTGCAGCGCATTGCAAGGCGCACCGCGCAAGGGTTTTCCCGGCGATTGCATGGTCGCGGGACTGGCGATGGCCTGCCGCCTAGGAGCGCGGACGCCCCGCCCGCCGGCGGGCCTTAAGGCCCTCGTTCCCAGAGGCCGCTGGCAACGGGCCGGACAATCCTTACCGGGAATTGGGGAAATGTGGGGGTACGGCGCCTTCGAGTTTTGCGCCCATGGCGCCGCGGCTATGTGTAACATTGGCCCAACCGCAAAAGAAAGAGGCGTTCCATCAATCAAGTTGGCCTTGCGGAGGCCGAGGGCTTTGAACCCGGCGGCGCCACGCTGATGATCTATGTGGCTGAACCAGCGGTCTTCGCCGCCGGGCACATTGCCGGCTCCGTTCATGTGGCGCCGGCCGAACTGGTCTGCGGCGCACCGCCAGCGACCGGCCGCCTGCCGTCCCGGACCCGCTTGAACGCGCTGTTCTCCCGCTTAGGCTATCGCCCGGACATCGACATCCTGGCCTATGACGACGAAGGCGGCGGCTGGGCGGGGCGGTTTCTTTGGACCCTGGACGTCATCGGCCATCAACGCTGGCGCTACCTCAACGGCGGCCTCCACGCCTGGCTGGCCGCCGGCAAGCCGGTGGCCACGGGCGCTGGGCGCATCCCGGCTCGAACAACCGTAGATTTAACGCTGCACCCTTCCCCCGTTGCCGAAGCCGAGGACGTGCTAAGCGCCATCAACGACGCCGATCAAGTCATTTGGGACGTGCGCTCCGCCGCGGAGTTCCGCGGCGAGCGACGCGCCGCCAAGCGCGCCGGGCATGTGCCGGGGGCGAAGCATCTGGACTGGCTGCGGTTGCAGAACCCAGACGACCATCTGCGCTTGGCGCCCAAACTGCCGGAACTACTGCGGCGGCACGGCATCACCGCCGACAAGTCCATCATCACCCACTGCCAGACCCACCATCGCTCCGGGCTTTCCTACATGGTGGCCCGCCTGCTGGGCTTTCCCCGCATCCGCGCCTACCACGGCTCCTGGTCGGAATGGGGCAACCGGGACGATCTGCCCGTCGCCGTGGGCGATGCGGAGGCACCGAACCGATGAGCGGCTTGCCCATCTTGCCAAGGCTGCAAAGCCGAAGCGGCCAACGGCAGACCGACCGCCCATGACTCGACCGGCGCGGCTGCAAGCGATGGATGAGCGGTTCGCAAAGGCGTTCGCCGCCGTCCAGCGCCTGCTGCCGCAACACGGACTGACCCGATTGGCCGGGCGGTTGGGGGAAGCGACCGCTCCTTGGATCAAAACGCCCCTGATTCGCGCCTTTGCCGCCGCCTACCAAGTTGACCTAAGAGATGCCGCCCGCCCCCAAATTGAAGACTACCGCTCCTTCAACGACTTCTTCACCCGCGAACTGAAGGCTGGCGCCCGTCCCCTGCCGGACGAGATCGCCGCCATCGCCTGCCCAGCGGACGGAACGGTGAGCCAATGCGGGCGCATCGAGGCGGGCCGGATGCTGCAGGCGAAGGGCCGGCGCTACTCCTTGGAGAGTTTGGCCCACGAACTTGCGGAAGGCTTCGATGGCGGCAGCTTCCTGACCATCTACCTAGCCCCCCGGGACTACCACCGCGTACAGGCGCCATGCGCTGGAACCCTGACGGCGGCGAAGGCCGTCCCCGGCGCCCTGTTCTCCGTAAACGCCGCCACGGAGAGTTCCGTAGCCGGCCTGTTCTGCCGCAACGAGCGCTTAGTCTGCCGCTTGCGCACCAACTTCGGCGACCTGCTGGTCGTGTTGGTGGGAGCGCTGATCGTCGGCCGCATCGCAACGCCTTGGCCTAGCCCCCATTCCCCCTACCGCAGCCCGGAAACAGTCCAGCCGGAGACGCCGCTGGCCCAAGGCGACGAACTGGGCCGCTTTCTGCTCGGCTCCACGGTGATTCTCTGCACGCCGCCGGATAGCTGCCAACTCGATGCGATGAATGCGGGTCAGAAGGTGCAAATAGGCCAACCCATCGGGCGGTGGCTGACTCGCTAGCTGAGAGCGCAAGCTGCGGCAGGCCGGGATTCCCTTGAACGCCCTCACCCCAACTGCTAGCCTATTGTGCAGGGTCGCGGGCACGACGAGGCGACCGCGAACACGGAGATGTTCATGGATGGCGGCGAGCACACGAGGATGCTGGCTGTAGTAACTTTGGGGAATCTCCATTATTCCTTATTCCTTCACCTTTCGGGGCTGGCCGCATGGTTAACATTGCCGCATTCGCCTTGAAGCGCCCCGCAAGCCGACCAAGGCGCTTGACCTTGCCGGCCATGCCATGCCTAGCCAGCAAAACCGCCCCACGGCGCTTGTGCGGCCATCTAGCGCCTTGTACGCACTGCGAAGACGGAAACCCGCAGATTCATGCGCGTTACGGATTCCGTAACAACTGCAACAATTTGTAACAAAATGGCCTGTCTTGGAGGCTAGCCGCATGGTCAAATACAGCGTTCGCCAAAACCAACAAGGAAAATGGCATGAACAACAGGATTCGGTTTTCTGGAAACCTTCTAGCGGTTCGCCTTGGGCCGTGCCATACTGTTGAACGGCATCTTTGCAAGGCGCAACGAAACCACAACATTCATTGTTGAATGAATCCGATTGAACAAGGGAGAATGCAATGGATTATGAGAACATTGCCGGATTAGCTGCGGCGGCGGCAGTGCTTGGTTTCCTTTGGAGCATCAAAAGCGACATTGTGGGCGTTCACAAAGCCATTGCGGAAGTTCACCGAGACATGGCCAAGTTGACCGAACGCATAGCCAAGATTGAAGTTTTCATCGAATGGTTCAAGGAACGCTTGGATAGTGAAAGCAGACAAACCGCAATCGCCGGAAACCCTAACAAGCCAGAATCACACGAACCCGACTAGAAGCGCATCGGCAAGGATTTCTTGTGTCAAGTAGTTGGCAGGATAACCAAGCCGAAGCCTGCAACCACAAGGCAACCGGCCCCAGCCTTCGCCTTGAAGCGCCCCGCAAGCCGACCAAGGCGCTTGACCTTGCCGGCCATGCCATGCCTAGCCAGCAAAACCGCCCCACGGCGCTTGTGCGGCCATCTAGCGCCTTGTACGCACTGCGAAGACGGAAACCCGCAGATTCATGCGCGTTACGGGTTCCGCAACAATGCAACATTTTGTTGACAAAATAGCCTTGCCTCGGGCGCAAGCCGCATGGCCAAATGCTCGCCTTCGCCAATTCCGTAGGGGGACCATGAGAACGCTGCCGACCCGCCTATTGCTGGCCGCCGTGATGCTGGCTATGGTCGTCGCCCCTGTTGGCGGGTCAATTCACGTTGACGCGCCAATTGACCCGCTGTTGGACATTCCCATTGAAGCGCCCGCCAAGCCGAAGACAGTGCGGGTCCGGGCCGCTGTTAAGGCTGTTGTCAAGACCACTACCACAGCCGAATGCAGATTGAGTGAGTTTACTTCAGCAGAAGGCGCAGCCCTGCTGGAGTTGATTGGCTCGGTGTCTGTTGAGTGCATGGATGATTGGTTTTTTGAGGAAATGCCTGTTTCCAGAGACGATGTTTTTTCACAAGAAAATATGATCTACATAGGCGGCGCCGCTGTTGAGAGAGCGGAGGAATATAACAGCAGGGAAGGCCGCAACAGCCTAGTAGGCAAACTGTATGTCTTTCTTTATGCAGGTTTTTGGAATTACCTTGAACATCTCAGGTTTACGCGTTCGGTTCAATATCTTTCTACAATCAGATCTGCTTTAGAAACTTTTATTGGAAGTGAACACTTTAATGACGAAGGAGATGAGCATGCCTCTATGTGCCGGACAATTATCAAGCTTGTGTCGCTGCTTCGTTCTTGGGGGGAATTTTTTTTCTTTGACTTTGCAGAGCTGTTGAGAAGCACATCACTTCAGTCTGACGAGGAGCGGGGCCTCGTTTCTGATATTCTGAAATTTTTACAAGAAAATATAGAAAGAAAGTTTCGAAACCGCGATGACGATTACATCCATTCCTTTGAAGCAGAATTGATAAGCTTAGCGCAGACTCTTGTGGACCTTGGAGCAGACCTTAGAACGCGTGGATCTTCTGCTGATGAAGAGTTTAACAATTTAACCTACCTCTTAAGATATATTTATGAATTGTCAGAAGGGCGTCCGGAGCTTTTGTCTGCCGTTGCATCTGCTGTGGAAACTTTTGTTGGGGCAGAATGTTTTGACGGCCAAGGAGATGAGCAGGTTTCTACGTGCCGGACGGCTATTGAGTTTGTTTCACTGATTGGCTGGGGTGAGATCTTTTTCTTTGATTTTGCAGAGCTGTTAGGAAGCGCATCACTTCAATCTGACGAAGGTTGGGGCCTCGCCTCCGATATTCTGAAATTTTTAAAAGAAAATATAGAAAGAAAATTTGAAAACCGTGATGACGATTATATCAGTTCTTTTGAAGAAGAGCTGATAAGCTTGGTGGAGGCTCTTGTGGACCTTGGAACATCCCGCAGAATGCATGAATCTTCTGCGGACGAAGAGTTTAGAAATTCAGCCTACCTTTTAAGATATATTTTGTATGAATTGTCAGAAGGGCGTCCGGAGCTTTTGTCTGCCTTGAAGACAGATCTGAGGAGGCTGGTCAATTACTGGGAGGGTTTTGAAGACGCCCCCGGAGGAGAGCTGGGCAGAGACTTTAACAGGTATTATGTCTCTATCGGCATTGTGGTTTATCTCTACAGACGCAATTACACGCATCTAACCGGACTCATGGAAGAGTTTTTGAAAAAAATTCTTCCCCTGAGGTATGTCTGCGGCAAACATGTGATCCGCTCCCAATACAATGACCCGGAGTATGGGGGTTTTATATGTGAAACACTGAATGATCAAGAAAATCTTTTTCACGAAGTGCTGGATACAAAGAGAAAACCTCTGCCAGGGAATGTTAGTGAATCTATAGAAATTATTATATTTATAAGCCCTGACTACTTTAAAGTCGCGTATAGTTTCGGTGTGGGTACATTGAGAACATCCGGCATATACTTTAACAATGGTGGTAATGTTGATAAAAACATCATATCAAGAGCTTTTGTCGGAGCCCCGGACAATCAGCCATTCTCTGCTACTAATACTACGAAGCATGAATTTGTCCACTATCTGGACTTCAGATACAATGGCTATGGGCCGGACCCTCCCTGGTTGGAAGGAATAGCAGAGTATCTGTCTTTAGAAAACGATAATAGATATTCTCTAGATGAGACTCGAAAGAGTGGTTTATATCTAGGACAGTTGCTGTCAGGCGGTCATCGGAATTATGAGTATGTGTACACGGCTCTTCGTTTTATGTTTGAAAGGCATCCGGAAGATGTGGCTGAATGGCTGGACTGTATATATAGAGGCGTCAAAAAAGATGGTGAGTTTGATAGTGGGATTAGATGCTTTCAAGGTCATTCACGCTCCATAGGTTCAAGCTATGACGGTGAATTTGCCGAATGGCTTGGAAACGCAACTGCAAATGACAATCCCCTGCCGAGAATTACAAGAAAGGAACCCCGCACGTATGCAGGAAACAGACGCGCAGCCGCCGTTCCGTTGTTGGCGTCGGCGTCCGGTTCCATGCGCCAAGGGTTCGTTCGCATCGTCAACGAATCCGACCAAACCGGCAGCGTCCGCATTACCGCCCATGACGACGCGGGGAACGCCGCCAACCCGATTGAAGTCCGGTTGGGCGCAAGGCGGGCGTTTCACTTCAACGCCGGCGACCTTGAGAACGGGAACGCCGGCAAGGGCGTCAACGAAGGCGTGGGAAGCCCAGGCCTTGGCGATTGGAGGCTGGCCGTTGAATCCGCCTTGGATGCGCGGGTGCTTTCGTTCGTTCGCACAGGCGACGGGTTCCTTACGGCCATGCACGACGTGCTGCCTGGGGCCGGCGAAGGCAGGCTTGCGGCTTACACCTTCAATCCGGGGCGGAACCACAACCAAGTCAGCAGCCTTCGGCTTGTGAACACTGGGGCGAACGCCGAGAGCGTTTCCATAGAAGGCGTTGACGACCAAGGCGCAAGCGCCGGGCCGGTTTCCTTGACGCTGGCCGCCGGCGAAGCCCGCACCTTGACGGCGCAAGACCTTGAGAACGGCGCGTCCGGCTTGACCGGAAGGCTTGGCGACGGCGCCGGCAAATGGCGGTTGTTCATAACCGCCGGTGGATCGGTTTTGGGCATGAGCTTGTTGGAAAGCCCCACCGGGCACTTGACCAACATATCCACAGGCGGCGAGCGCCTTGCCGCCACCGTTCCGTTGTTGGCGTCGGCGTCCGGTTCCATGCGCCAAGGGTTCGTTCGCATCGTCAACGAATCAAGCGCGGACGGGACGGTTCGCGTAACGGCGTTTGACGATGCGGGGAACGCCGCCAGCCCGATTGAAATCCGGTTGGGCGCGAACCAAGCCTTTCACTTCAACGCCGGCGACCTTGAGAACGGAAACGCCAACAAGGGCATCGAATCCGGCATAGGAAGCCCAAGCCGAGGCGATTGGAGGCTGGCCGTTGAATCCGCCTTGGATGCGCGGGTGCTGTCCTACGTTCGCACAGGCGACGGGTTCCTAACGGCCATGCACGACGTGCTGCCAAGGGACGGCGAAGGCAGGCTTGCGGCGCAGACCTTCAACCCCGGACAGAACCGCAGCCAAGTCAGCAGCCTTCGGCTTGTGAACACTGGGGCGAATGCCGAGAGCGTTTCAATTTCCGGCGTTGACGACCAAGGCGCAAGCGCCGGGCCGGTTTCCTTGACGCTGGCCGCCGGCGAAGCCCGCACCTTGACGGCGCAAGACCTTGAGAACGGCGCGTCCGGCTTGACTGGAAGCCTTGGCGACGGCGCCGGCAAATGGCGGTTGTTCATAAGCGCCGGTGAATCGGTTGTGGGCATGAGCCTGTTGGAAAGCCCCACGGGGCACTTGACCAACATATCCACAATGTGAGGGGCAAGCGCGGCCTTGGCGTCTTTGCTTGCGCCGATGGCGAGATTGACCTTGACTTGCGCCGGAACCGCCGTGCTGCCATCTTTTGCCTGCAAGCCGTGCGCGAGTTGTAATGCCGTGCCGGGCGCCGCTTGCGGCCCAGCCTTCAATGCGCTCGCTTAGGCCGCCATTTTGCAGAAGCCTTAGCTGGGTGCGCCGCCTGCCGACCAGACGGGGGAAGCTCCGCGGCAATGTGCCTAGGCCGCCCGCAGGAGGAAGATCGTGAAGTAGGCGTCATCGTCGCTCCAGCTGGACTCCACCCTAAAGCCGCCCTTCTCCGCCAAGGCGACGAACTGCGCATGGTCGTACTTGTACGAGTTCTCCGTGTGGATCGCTTCGCCCCGGCGCAGTTCGATCTCATGGCCGTCGATGCGCAGCGCTTGGTCCGCCAAGCTCTCCAAGCGCATCTGCACACACCCCGCCTCCCGGTTGTACGCCGCCAGGTGGCGAAAGGCGCCGAGGTCGAAATCCGCCGACAGTTCTGCATTGAGATGGCTTAGCACATTCAGGTTGAACTCGGCGGTGAGGCCGGCGCTGTCGTTGTAGGCGGCTTCAAGCACGTCTATGTTTTTCTTGCGGTCCGCGCCTATCAGAAAACGCCCGCCGGCGCCCAGCGCCTTGGCCGCGCGGCGCAGAAAGGACGGAGCGCTCTCCGGCTCCATGTTGCCGATGCTGGAGCCGGGAAAGAAACCCAATTTCTTCCGCCCCGCCACAACGGCCGGCAGTGTGAAGGGTTCGGTGATGTCCACGCAGACCGGATAAACGCACAACCGCGGATAGTCTTCATGCAGCTTTCTGGCGGTGCGCTCCAGGTGCCGTCTGGAAATGTCCAGAGGCAGGTAGATGGCGGGGCGCAGCGCGTCCAGCAGCCGGCGGCTCTTCCTGCTGGAGCCGGACCCATATTCGACCAAGCAGCCGCCCTCCCCCATTAGGCGGCGCACTTCCGGCAGGCAGACGTCAAACAAGCTCATTTCCACACGGGTAAGGTAGTACTCCGGCAACCGCGTGATGGCCTCGAACAGGGCGGAACCCCGCTCGTCATAGAAGTATTTGGGGGAAATGAACTTGGGTTCGTGGGTTAGGCCGGCAATGACCTCCTGGCGCATGTCCGCCGGCGAATGGGCCAAATCAAAAAACCGATAGTCGCCCGCCGCCCCCATTCAAGCAGCATCCTTGGCCAGCCGAATGCCGCTGAACTGCCAGCGGTCCCCCGGCCGGAAGAAGTTGCGGTAGCTGGCCCGCACATGCCCTTGGGGCGTGGCGCAGGAGCCGCCGCGCAGCACTAGCTGGCCGCTCATGAACTTGCCGTTGTACTCGCCGAGGGTGCCGGCCAGCGGACGGTAGCCCGGGTAGGGGCCGTAGGCGCTGGAAGTCCACTCCCACAGGTCGCCGAACATTTGCCCTTGGGCCGAAGACAGACCGCCGGGATGCAGGCGGCCGGCGTCGGCGAAATTGCCGACGCCTGGATCCAGCCCTTGCGCCGCCGCCTCCCATTCAAATTCGGTCGGCAGGCGGCAGCCGGCCCAGCGGGCGTAGGCGTCGGCCTCGAAGCCGTTGACGTGGACCACTGGATCAGACAGCGCCAACGGCTGCTCGCCGCCCAGCCGATACTCGAACCAAAGCCCGTCCTGCTCGCGCCAATACAGCGGTTTGCACCAGCGGTTCGCGCAGGCTGCGTCCCAACCGTCCGCCAGCCACCACGCCGGATTGCGGTAGCCGCCATCCCTCATGAACGCCAGGTATTCCCCGTTGGCGACCAGCCGGTCGGCAAGGGCGAAGGGCGCCAGCCAAGCCCGGTGCCGGGGCAGTTCGTTGTCGAAGCAAAAGGCGTGGCCGGTGGCGCCGATGCGCACGTCGCCGCCTTCATGCTCCGTAAAGGCGAGGGGGCGGGCGGTGGCGGCGGTGGCGTCCAGCCCATGCCGATAGGCGGGCTTCAACGGGTTGAGGCCCAAGTTGCACTTGAGGTCCGTCAGGATGAGCTCCTGATGCTGTTGCTCATGCTGCAGGCCAAGCTCGATGCGGCGGCGAATTTCCGCATCGTCCCGCTCCAGCAAGGCCGCCATGGCGCTGTCCACCGTGGCGCGGTAGTCCTTTACTTCGCTGACGGTGGGGCGCGAAAGACGGCCTCGGCGGGGCCGCGGAAAGGGTTCGCCAACGCCGTTGTAGTAGGAGTTGAACAGCATCTCGTAGCGCTCGTCCACGGGACGATGGGAATCCAGGAACTCGACCAGCAGGAAAGTCTCGAAAAACCAAGTGGTGTGCGCCAAGTGCCACTTGGGAGGGCTGGCGTCGTCCATCGGCTGCACGCCGTAGTCCTCTATGCAGAGCGGCTGGCAAAGGGCCTCGGAACAGGCTCGAACAACGGCGTAGCGTTCCGCCAAGCCGGGCTCGGGGCCATCTTTCGGGGTAGCGGACATGACGGCGTTTGCAACCTTGCTGGCGCAGCGCAGTTCGCACCGCCGCCGCTAGGCGACGAGCCTGCGAAACGCCCGCACCAGCGCCTCGGCCTTGCGCGGCCTTTTGATGAAGCCCCGGTAGCGGCCTTCGGGGTCGATCAGCACAATGTGGCTGGAGTGCTCCACCGTCAGCCCTCCTTGGCCATCCGGCATCTTGGCGAAGGCGACATCAACGTCCCGGGCGATTTTTTGTATTTCCGAACGGGCGCCGCGCAACCCCAGGAAACGGCTGGAAAAACGCCCTAGGAAGGCGGCTATGCTGGCGGCGTCATCCCGCTCTGGGTCAACGCTGATGAACAGGCCGCGGAAGGCTTCCCCCTTCGGCAGCGCCCGAATTTGCTCCTCCGCCTCGGCCATCAGGGCCACCGTGGTTGGGCAGATGTGCGGGCAGTTGGTGAAGCCGAAGAACAAATAGGTCCAATGGCCGGCCAAGTCCCGCACCCGAAACTGACCGCCCCTATGGGTTTCAAGCTGAAAGGCCGCCACCGCCGCTGGTTCCGGCAGCAGCACAACGCCGTCCGCCGGCACGGCCGCCACGGCGTCCCGACGGCTTTGGCCGGCATGCAGCAACAGGCCGCCGGCAAGCGCCGCGACCATAAGCAACCCCAAGCAAAGCTGCCAGCGACGAATCATGGGCAAACGCTGGGGCGGCCCCTCACACCTCCAAGCGCCAGTAGTGATCGATCAGCAAAACCAGAAAAAGCGCCATCAGGTAAAGGATGGAGAAGCGGAACGTGCGCATGGGCGCCTTCGGGTCCCGGGCGGCGAGCAACACCGAAGCCCAATAGAGAAACCCGGCGCCAAGCGTGAGGGCGCCGGCCAAATAGACCCAGCCGCTCATGCCGATGACCACCGGCAGCAAGCTGGCGCCGATCAGGATGAGGGTGTAGAAGAAGATGTGGCGGCGGGTGTGGCGGTCCCCGTGGGTCACCGGCAGCATGGGAATGTTGACCGCTGCGTATTCCGCCTTGCGCTCCAGCGCCAGCGCCCAGAAATGCGGCGGCGTCCAAGCGAAGATGATGAGCACCAGGATCAATGCCCCCGGCTCCACGGTGCCGGTGACCGCCGCCCAGCCGAACAGCGGCGGGGCGGCGCCGAACAGCCCGCCGATGACGATGTTCTGCGGCGTCGCCCGCTTCAGGAAAAGCGTGTAGATCAGGCCGTAGCCCACCCAGGAGGCTAGGTTGAGCCAAGCCGTAAGCGGGTTGACGAAGACCAGCAGCAGCACCATGCCGGCAACGCCCAAGGCGGCGGAGAAGGCCAGCCCCGGCGCCGCCGCGATGCGCCCTGACGCCACCGGCCGGTTGGCCGTGCGGGCCATGCGCATGTCGATCTCGGCGTCCGCAATGTGGTTGACCACCGCCGCCGAGGCCGCCACCAAGGCGATGCCCATGGTGCCGAACAGCAGAATGTCCGCCGGCACCATGCCCGGCGTGGCCAAGAACATGCCCACCAAGGCGCACAGCAGCATCAGCGCCACCACCCGCGGCTTGCACATTTCCAAATAGTCGCGCCAAGTCGCCTGGGCGGCTTGCGAAAGTTCACTCACCTGTTTTTTCCCTATGTGCGCAATGCATGACCGTAACCAAAGCAAGCAACAGCAGAGCGCCGCCGGCGTTGTGCGCCGTCGCCACCCAAAGCGGCAGCGCCAAAAGCACGTTGAGAACGCCCAAGGCAAGCTGCACGGCCAACAGCCCCAGCACCCAAGGCGCAAGGGGATTCCCCACCGTCGCCAAGCGCCATCCTAAAACACCCACGGCCGCAAGCACGGCCAAGGCGCCGAGACGGTGTGCGAACTGTATGGCGATGCGGGCCTCGCTGTCCAGCATTCCACCCAAATAATTGGGTCCAACGGCCTGAAAAACGTTCATGCCCTGCCGAAAGTCCATCACCGGCAGCCATTCGCCGTGGCAGGTGGGGAAGTCCGGACAGGCCAGCGCAGCGTAGTTGGACGTGACCCAGCCGCCCAAAGCCACCTGCGCCGCCATCACCAGCAAGGCGATTGTGGTCGGTCGCCGCAGCCGCGCCGGGACGAAGCAAACCGGAACGGCCTGCAGGCGCAGCGCCAGCCACCACAGCAGGGCCAAGGTGGCGAAGCCGCCGAGCAGGTGCGCCGTGACCACCTGCGGCCACAGCTTCAGCGTGACCGTCCAAGCGCCGAACGCTCCCTGCAGCAGCACCAAGGCCAGCAACGCCAGGGGCAAGGCCCTAGGGACGGCGCCCTTGGCCCGAACCGCCACCACCGCCAACCCCAAGATCAGCGCCCCCAGGGCGGTGGCGAAGTAGCGATGCACCATTTCGATCCAAGCCTTGCCCACATCCACTGGCGCGTCGGGATACAGGGCCTCGGCGGCCTGCAACTCCGCCGGGGTTTGCGGCGCGCCAAGGTTGCCGTAGCAGCCCGGCCAGTCTGGGCAGCCCAAGCCGGCGTCCGTCAAACGGGTGAAGGCACCGAGGACGACCACCAGCAGCGTCAAGCCGACGCCGGCCAAGGTCAGCCGGCGCATGGGCTTCAATGCAGCCGGTTCAGCCAAGACGCAGCGCCTTCATTTACGCAAAGACCTCAAGACCAATTTCCAACCGCCAAGCCCGCCCAAGCCAAGCAACGGGCGCGTCTGGCCAAAACCATTCGCTCGGCACCGACCGGTTGCCGCCATTTGCAGCGTCTCCACGCACAGCCGCCGCTGGCCTTCAGCCGTCAGGGCGCACCCCCAACAACTTCTGCAAGTCCTCCGCGACCGCTGCCGCTCCTGCCGTCAGCCCGTAGCGCAGAATGACGTTGCCGGCCGGGTCCACAAGGTAAACGCCGTCGGTGAGCGTCGCCTCGCCAGCGCTTCTGAAGCGCTGGTGCGCAGTGCCCACTGCATTGGTCGGCAAGGCCCCGGACCCAGTGATGACCAAGGCCAACCGGGTCCTGGCGGCATTATCCGCAAGCAGTTCGCGCACTTGCGCGAGCCCATCCAACGCCCGCCAACAGGGAGCGGCGCAGTCACTCGCCACCACCCAAACCCACCAGTAGGCGCTGCCGTCAACGGGCCGGCCGGCGGCGTCGGTCAGGCCCAGTTCTCCAGCCAGCACGGGTGGTTCAACAAACTCGCCCAAATTGGTGGTGTCCCGCAGCCCTTCCTGCTGGGCTAGGTAAATTAGGCTGTAGGCGCCAAACAACACCATTAGGGGCAAGGCCACGATCATGATGATCACCTGGGTGCGGTTCTGTTTGACGATTTCCTGATTGGCCATCATTGGGCGCCGTCAGCCAGGAAAACCTTTGCGACGGTAGGCCGCGGACGCCGAGCCTGCTTCATGCCGGCAGAACCGCTAAGCGGCCGGATTCGGCCTCAAGGCCCGCAGCACCGCACGGGCATCCGGGCGGCGGGCGCGCCAAATGGCAAAGGCCGCGGCGGCCTGCTCCACCAACATGCCGAGGCCATCCGACACCCAAGCCGCCCCGGCTTGCTGCGCCCAACGGCAAAAAGGCGTATGGCCATCCCGGCTGTACAGCAAGTCATAGCAGGCCGCGCCTTGCGCCAGCCTTGGTTCGACAAGCCCGCCCTTGCCCTCCAAGCCGGCGGATGCGCCATTGACGATGATGTCAAAGCCCCCCTTGATGTTCTCGAGCGATGAAGCCTCCACCCGATCTTGATGCCGCGCCGCCAATGCCCTAGCCTTGCTCGCCGTGCGGTTGGCGATGTGGATGCGGTCCGCGCCGGCCCCAACCAAGGCGTCCAGAATGCCGGCAACCGCACCGCCGGCGCCGATCACCAAGAGCTTGCGCCCGGCGACCTCCTGGCTTTGCGCTTGCAGGTCCCGCAGCAAGCCCAAGCCATCAGTATTGAAGCCCACCGTTGCGCCGTTGTTCAAGCCGATGGTGTTGACTGCGCCGCAACGGTCCGCGGCGGGGTCTGCAACGCTAACCCAACGGTGCGCCTGCGCTTTGAACGGCAGGGTGACGTTGAGGCCCTTGCCGCCGGACTTAAAGAAGCCCGTCGCCGTCGCGGCGAAGCTGTCCTTGGGCGCGAACAGCTTGTCGTAGCGCAGCCGCTCCCCTGTTTGCCGGGCGAAGGCGCGGTGAATTTCCGGCGACAGCGAATGCGCAATGGGGTTGCCGACCACGGCGTAGCGGTCCATCAACGCAAAACGTCCCCCGCCAAGGTGCGCAACTGGCTGGGGCCTTGCCGCCCTTGGGTGCGGCCGGGCAGCAGATAGTCGATTCGGCCTTGAAACCAAAGGCGCACCCGCAGCACATCGGCGGTTGCCGGGTGGCCGCTCGGATTGGCGGAGGTGGAAACCAAGGGGCCGCCAAAGCCGGCGCAGAGGCGCCTTGCTTGCGCATGGCCCGGCACCCGCGCCGCAACGCCGCCGCCTGAGCCGACAATCCACGCGGGAAAGCGGCGATTGGGAAGAATCCAGGACACCGCTCCAGGCCAAGAGGCTTCGACCATGCGTCGGTCCGCAACGGGCAGGAATTGCAACTCCTGGGCAAAGCAGTCGGCGCTGGCACCGATGACGATCAGGCCCTTCTTTGGGCTGCGCCCCTTGAGCGCCAAAATGCGGCCAACGGCGTTTCGGTCGAAGGGGTTGCAGGCAAGGCCCCAAACGCCCTCCGTGGCGTGCGCCACCACTCCGCCGCGGCGCAGATGGCGCACGGCTCGGCGCACCTGGAAGCCGTCCATGTCGGGTCGGTTTTCCATCACGGACGGCTTTTCGACGCCGGCGTTTGCAAGGGGAAAGCTACTGCGCAAGATGAATTGGCCTCGGGTCTGGAGATTGCGGGGCAGCGGCGGATGGTCGAAAACCCTGCTGCTTGGGAGTGGTTGGCGCTAGTCGGCCGCTTCCATGCCGGACTGCACCCGCTCATTTTGCGCCTGCACCTTCTTGCGGTTTGCTTCGCGGTCGGCCTCAATGGCCGCCTTCAGGTCTGAGTCCCCAAGGGCAAGCATCTGCGCCGCCAAGTAGGCGGCGTTTCTTGCGCCGGCGCCGCCAACGGCAACGGTGGCCACCGGAATGCCGCCCGGCATCTGCACCGTGGCCAGCAGTGCGTCCAAGCCCTGCAGCGGCCCGCTGTCGATGGGCACCCCGATAACGGGCCGCACCGTGTGCGCGGCCACTGCGCCGGCCAAGTGGGCGGCCATGCCGGCGCCGCAGATGAAGACGGCGCAGCCACGCGCCGCAGCATCCGCCACATAGTCCGCGGTGGCGGCCGGCGTGCGATGCGCGGAAGTCACCCGCACTTCAAAACGCACGCCTAGGCGGTCCAGCACTTCCGTGCATTTCCGCATGACGGGCCAGTCCGACTCCGACCCCATCAGCACGGCGACGAAACTCATCTCAAAGATCCATTTCAGCGATATGCGCGAATATACCCGTCGGGAGTCAACTCCACAAACCCAAGCAGCTCCAGTTGCACCAAATCGCCAGTTGCCGTCTCCGCCGGGACGCCTGCGGAGACGGCGATCTCATCCACCGCCGCGGGAACGGCCGACACCGCGTCAAACACGGGCGCCAAGCGCTCCGGCGGCGCTTCCGGGGCCTCCTTGGGCTGGACCGCATAGCCCATGCTGGCGAGCACGTCCTCAACGCTTTCCACCAATTCCGCGCCCTGGCGAATCAACCAATGGCAGCCGGCGCTCAACGGGCTGCCCACCGCGCCGGGCACCGCGAACAGCTCACGGCCCTGCTCGCCGGCCATGCGCGCCGTGATCAGCGAGCCGCTGCGCCGGGAGGCTTCGACGACCACAACCCCTTGCGCCAAGCCGCTGATGATGCGGTTGCGTTCCGGGAAATGATGCGGCAAGGGCCGGACGTCGGGCATGTACTCGCTCAGGACTGCGCCGCCGGCGGCGACGATGCGCTCCGCAAGCGCCCGATGCTCTTGGGGGTAGAGCTGCGCCAACCCGCTGCCCAGCACGGCCCAGGCGCCGGGGGCGCCGCTGGCCAATGCGCCCCGGTGGGCGGCGCCGTCGATCCCCCGAGCCAGCCCGGATATGACGCAGCCTCCCGCCTCCGCCAGCTTGCGCCCAAAGGACTCCGCCAGCCGCAAGCCGAGGCGAGTGCCGCGCCTTGAGCCGACCACGGCAACGCTGGGGCCTTGCGGCGGCGTCAACTCCCCAATGTAGTAAAGCGCAATGGGCGGGTCGGGAATATGGCGAAGCAACGGCGGATAGCAGGCATCCAGCTGCGTGGCCACCTTGTAGCCTTGCGCTTCGAGTTCCGCCAAGGGCCAAGCCGGGGCGCTTCCGTAGCGGGCGAACGCTTGCTGGGCGCTGCCGGTCTCCGCCAGCCACTGACGCACTCGCCGCCGAGGCGCTTGCTGGCTAAGGTATAAGAGCGCTTCGGCGTCCGACACCGCATCCATCAGTGGCCTTGGTGCTTGCCCAGCAGAGCGAAGAGTCGTCATGGGGCGGCATTTTAGGGCGTCTCCCAGCCTTCACTAGGCGTTTTCGCCCAGCCCTCATGTAAGCCAAACCCTACGGCGCCCTTTGCGGGAGCGTCCCCAAACCAAAGACGCCTTTGATATGTATATCCTAAAATATCTACATGCCAAAGCCATCGCCAATTGGGGCCTGCAAGAGCCATATTGGACCTAGATCTGGGCGCATGGACGGTGATTCCGTCAATTTCGGGCTTCCCAATGCAAGCTGGGAGGCCATTTCGTAGATACGTTAGTATATATAGTCTTGATTGCAACTGCGCACTAAAATGGTGCAGAGATCGATTCGGGCCGCCATCGAGCGCACCTTGCCATGCAATGCCCAGCGCCCGGATTCATCGATGCGCCGCCATAATCGAGCGCCAAGCCGCTATACTTGCGCCATTGAGGCTGACAATTCCATGGCCGTTCTCAACATACTCAAATTTCCCGACCCTAGGCTGCGCACTCGGGCGGCGCCCGTGGCGGCGGTGGACGCAGCCATCGACAAGCTGGTTGGCGACCTGTTCGAAACCATGTACCAAGCGCCCGGCATCGGCCTCGCCGCCAGCCAAGTGAACGTACACAAGCGGGTCATCGTGATCGACGTCTCAAAGACCCAAGACGATCCCTTGGTGCTGATCAACCCTCAGTTGGCGCTGTCCGGGGAAATGGTGGAGACCGATGAGGGCTGCCTCTCCGTGCCCGGCTTCTACGAACCGGTCACGCGGCGGGCGCATGTGCGCGTTGAGGCGCTGGACCGCCAAGGCAAGTCCTTCTCCATGGAGGCCGACGGCTTGCTTGCCGTTTGCATACAGCACGAATGCGACCATCTGGAGGGCAAGCTGTTCGTGGATTACCTGTCAAACCTGAAGCGGACGCGGATTCAGAAGAGGCTCTTGAAGCCACAGCGCAACGGCGCCTAACCCGGATGCTGCGCCCAATGCGCCCTCGGGCCTTTGCTCAAGCCGCCTTGCGGCGACGGATGGCGGCCGGCCAACCGCCAGCGCCGTTCGCGGCGGCGCGCGGCAAGCGCTGCTGAATGCTGAAATGGACGCATCGCCCATGACGCCTCGTTTCGCGTTCGCCGGAACGCCGGAGTTCGCCGCCCGCACCCTCATTGGGCTGTTGCGCCAAGACCTGCGACCAGTGTACATTCTAACGGGAGCGGACCAACCTCGGGGACGCGGGCGCAAGACCGAGGCTTGCGCCGTTAAGCGCTTGGCCCTTGCCGAAGGCATTCCCGTCGTGTCGCCCACCACCAAGACGGAGGCGACCACGGCTTTGGCGGGCCTAGCCTTGGACACGGTCGTCGTAGCGGCGTACCGCCTAATCCTGCCGCCGACTTTTCTTGGCGCCCCCCGCTACGGCTGCGTCAACGTCCACGCCTCCTTGCTGCCGCGCTGGCGCGGCGCGGCGCCCATCGAACGAGCGCTAATGGCCGGAGACCGCGAAACCGGGGTTTCCATCATGCGGATCGACGAGGGGTTGGACACCGGCCCCATCTTCGCCCAAGCCAAGATCCCCATAGACGACATGGCCACCGGTGCCGGGCTTGGCGACGCAATCGCCGAGCTCGGCGCAAAGTTGCTGGCCGAGGTTCTGCCCCGCCTGCCGCATGCGACGCCGCGGCCGCAAGCGGGCAAGGCGACCTACGCCCACAAATTGACCCGTCGCGACGCCTTGGCCGATTGGCGCCGTCCGGCGCCTTGCCTAGGGCGCGCCATCCGGGCGCTCGCCCACCGCATGCCGGTTCACAGCTTGCTCAGCGGCGCAAGGGTGCAGTTGCTTGATGCGCAAGCCGTCCAAACCGAAGCCAAGGGCCGCCCGGGGGAGATTCTCAAGGCGAACCGCAAGGAGATTCTCGTTGCCTGCGGCGAAGGTGCGCTGCGGCTCAAGTCCATGCGGCTCAACCTCGGCAAAGGTTCGGTGCTCGGCCCAGCCGAGGCCCTAAACGGCTTTGCCGCCTTGTTCCAGACAGGTGCGTTGTTTGCGGAGCCTTGACCGCTTGAACGGCCGTCCAGAGAAGCCAACCCTCCCGAACGACCGGGCCTTGGCCGCCCGCCGCCTTTGCCGGGTGCTGAAGCGCGGGGACAGCTTGGACTTTGTGCTCAGCCGAACGGAGACGCCCCTCTGCCTGGAGCTGATCTACGGATGCCTGCGCCATTACTTTTCCTTGGCCGAGGCGGTGGACGCCTTGCTTGACCGTCCTTTGCGGCGCAAGGAGTTGGATGTGCATTGCCTGCTGCTGGTGGGCGCCTACCAACTTCAGCGAATGCGCATCCCCGCGCACGCCGCCATCAATGAAACCGTGGCCGCAACGCACTCCCTGCGCAAGCCCTGGGCCGCTGGGCTGGTCAACGGCCTGCTGCGCAAATTGCCGGAACAACCAAGGGAGCACGACGAGCACCCTGCTTGGCTGCGCCGCAAGATTCGGGACCAGCATCCGGGCCAAGCAACCCAATTGCTGACGGCCGACAATCAAAGGGCGCCCATGGGCTTGCGCGTCAACCTGAGCCGGATTGCGCCGCACCGCTTCCAGCAGGCGCTGCGCCAAGCCGGAGTGCAGTTCGCCCCTTCCTGGCTGCCGGAGTCGATCATTCTGCAGCGGCCGCAGCCGGCGCAAGGCCTGCCGGGCTTTGAGCGCGGCTGGTTCTCCGTTCAGGACGCGGGCGCCCAACTGGTGGGCGGCTTGCTGCGCCAACGGCTAAGCAAAGGCCATAGGGTGCTGGACGCCTGCGCCGCGCCCGGCGGCAAACTGTTCCATCTGCTGGAGTCCGGCCTGGAGCTTGAGGCAACGGCCTTGGACGCATCGCCAAGGCGCTTGGCCACACTGCAGGAGGCGGCCCGGCGGCTCGGCCACGAGCAATTCCACGCCATGGAGGCGGACGCCACGCTCTGGCGCAGCCACCGCCTCTTCGACTGCGTGCTGGTGGATGCGCCTTGCTCCGGCACCGGAACCCTGCGCCGCAACCCCGACATCAAGGTCACTAGAACGCCGCCGCAGGTGGCCGCGGCCGCCGCCCTGCAAACAAGGCTGCTGAAGAATCTGTGGCGCATGGTGCGCCCTGGCGGTAATCTGCTGTACTGCACTTGTTCAATGCTCGCCGAGGAGAACGATCAGGTGGTGGACTTCCTCATCCGGGCCAACGCCGACGCCCAAGCCTGCCCGATTGCGCTGCCAACCGGGCAAGCCACTCCGCACGGCTGGCAAATGCTGCCCACCGACCCCGCCACGGACGGCTTCTACCTCGCTCTGCTGGCGAAGCGGCCGTGAAGATTCTCATATTGGGCGCCGGACAGGTGGGCGGCACCTTGGCGGAGCAGCTAGTCAACGAAACCAGCGAGCCGTTCGACATCACGGTGGTTGATTGCGACGAGGCGAGGCTGCACGACCTGCGCACCCGGCTGGACATTCAAACCGTCGCCGGCTGGGCATCCCATCCCAACGTGCTGCGCCAAGCCGGCGTCGAGGACGCCGACATGCTCATCGCGGTGACGGGCAGCGACGAGGTCAACATGGTGGCCTGCCAAGTCTCCTACTCCATGTTCCGCACGCCCACGAAGATTGCCCGCGTGCGCAACGCCGCCTACATCAACGAAAAGGCCCTGTTCGCCGACGAGCACATGCCGGTGGACGTCTTCATCAACCCCGAGCAGGTGGTGACGGATCATGTGCGGCTGCTGCTCGAGCATCCGGGCGCCATGCTGGTTCTGGACTTTGCGGACGGCAAGGTCCAGCTCGTGGCCGTGCGCGCCTACGCCGGCAGCCCCTTGGTGGGCCAGGAACTGCGCCGCCTGCGCGAGCAGTTGCCAAACGTCAATACCCGAGTGGCGGCCATTTTCCGCGGCGGCGAGCCGGTGCCGCTGTCCGGCGCCACGAAGATGCAGGCGGACGATGAGGTGTTCTTCATCGCCGCCGCTGGGCACATCAATTCGGTCATGGCCGAACTGCGCCACACCGAGCGCGCCTTCAAGCGCGTCACCATCGCCGGCGGCGGCAACATCGGCGAACGGTTGGCGACCGCCGTCGAACCCTTTTTCAACGTCAAGGTCATCGAATTGGACCCGCAGCGGAGCAAGAGACTGGCCACCTCCCTGGCAAGCGCCGTGGTGCTGCAAGGCAACGCGACCAGCCAGGATCAGCTGCGCAGCGCGGTGGACAACTGCGACGTGTTCTGCGCCCTCACCAACGACGACGAAGTGAACATCATGTCGTCGCTGATGGCGAAGCGCCTTGGCGTAAGGCGGGTGATGACGCTGATCAACAAGCCCGCCTATGTTGACCTGATTCAGGGGGGTGAAATAGACGTCGCCATCTCTCCCCAGCAATCCACCACCTCCAGCTTGCTCTCCCATGTGCGGCGCGGCGACGTCGCTCGGGTGCATCGCCTTCGCCGCGGCGCCGCGGAGGCCATGGAGGCGGTGGCCCGCGGCGACCGGAAAAGCTCCAAGATCGTCGGACGCCCGGTCAAGGCGCTGAAACTGCCCGAGGGCGTCACCGTCGGCGCCATCGTGCGCGGCGATCAAGTGATCGTGGCGTACGAAAACCTGTCCGTGCAGCAGGACGACCACCTGATTCTGTTTCTGACCGACAAGAAGCACGTCGCCCAGGTCGAACGGCTGTTCGCCGTCGGCCTAACCTTCTTTTAGCCGCCGGCGTGCATCTGCCGATCATTTTCCGCACCACCGGCGTCCTGCTGGTGCTGTTCAGCCCGGCGATGCTGGCGCCGGCCTTGGTCGCTTGGCTCTACGGGGAGGAGACCATTCCGACCTTCGCCACCGCCTTCGCCATCACCTTCGCCGCCGGCTTGGTGCTATGGCTTCCCGGCCAAGGCAGGTCAACGCCTAGGGACGGCGACGGCTTTCTCATCACGGCGCTGGCCTACAGCGGCCTAGGGCTGTTCGGCGCGATTCCCTTCTACTTGGACGGCGGCGGCGCCCTGCGCTTCAGCCAGGCGGCGTTCGAGTCCCTGTCCGGCTTGACCACCACCGGCGCCACCGTCCTAAGCGGCTTGGACGGCACGCCAAGGTCGATTCTCTTCTACCGCCAGTTCCTGCAGTGGTTCGGCGGCATGGGAATCATCGTTCTGGCGGTGGCCATTCTGCCCATGTTGGGGGTGGGCGGCATGCAGCTTTACCGAACGGAGTCCCCCGGGCCGGTTAAGGACAACAAGCTGACGCCGCGCATCACCGAAACGGCCAAGGCTCTATGGTTGCTCTATTTGGGCCTGACCTTGGCCTGCGCCCTAGCCTATTGGCTGGCCGGCATGAGCCTGTTCGATGCGGTGTGCCACAGTTTTTCCACCGTCGCCATCGGCGGCTTCTCCACGCACGACGGCAGCATCGGCCATTTCGACAGCGTCGCCATCGAATGGGTGGCGATGCTGTTCATGGTGTTCGCCGGAATCAACTTCGGCCTGCACTTCACGGCTTGGCGCAGCCGCAGCCTGGTTCACTACGCACGCGACCCGGAAGTGCGCCTGTATCTGCTGGCACTGGGCGTCGTGGCGTTGATGACCGCCGGCCTGCTGGCGCAGCACCCGGACGCCGTGGCGGCGCCCATTCGCCACGGCCTGTTTCAAGCCGTGTCCATCGCCACCACCACCGGATTCACCACCACGGACTTCAGTTTGTGGCCTTCGGCGGCGCCCTTCTTGTTGCTCTTCGCCGCCTTCGCCGGCGGCTGCGCCGGCTCCACCGCCGGCGGCGTGAAGATGGTGCGGGTGCTGTTGGTCTATAGGCAATGCGTCCGCGAGGTCAAGCGCCTGATACATCCCTTGGGGGTCTTCCCGTTAAAGCTGGGGGGCAACCGAGTGCCCAATCGGGTGGCTGACGCCATCTGGGCCTTCTGCATCGCCTATGTCTTGATCTTCGTGGTGCTGTCCTGCTTGGTCATGGCCCTCTCCAGCCTGGACTTCATCAGCGCTTTCTCCGCCGTGGCCGCCTGCTTGAACAACCTAGGGCCGGGTTTGGGCGAGGTGGCGCAAAACTACCGCAACCTGCCGGATTCCGTGACTTGGCTGCTGATGCTGGCCATGCTCTTGGGGCGCTTGGAGATCTTCACCCTCCTGGTGCTGTTCAGCCGCTCCTATTGGCGGCGATAGGCGGCGTTGCGGCAGCCGACCGGATGGTCAACGCCGCTTGGGATAGGGGCTCGGGCTGCCGGGCGGCGGCCGCTTAAAGCGCTTGTATTCCCATTGGTATTGCGCCGGGTGGGTGCGCACCAAGGCCTCCATTGCCCGATTGAGCGCCTGGGCGAAGGCTTCCGGCCCGTCCAAATCCGCCGCCTCCGCAAGAGGCTCGTAGTGGGCGGCGAAACCGCCGCGCACACGGCGGGCGCTGCCGATCAGCAAGGCGCAGCCAGTGCTTTGCGCCAAACGGAAGGGCAGGGTCATGGTCAGCGCCGGTTGGCCGAAGAAGGGGGCGAAGACGCCCGCTTCGGGCTTAGGCGTCTGGTCCGGCAGAATGCAGGCTAGGCCGCAGTCGCTCAACGCTCGGCGAATTGCCCGCAGGCCGCTTGGGGTTGCCGGCGCCAGCCGCATTCCGAACCGCTGGCGGCTTTTGAGCAAAGGCGCTCGCAACGCCCGCTGGCGCGGCGGATCATAGAGGGCGACGGGTGCGAATTCCCCTAACAGGTAGCACAAAAACTCCCAATTGCCGTAGTGGGGCACCAGCATCAGCACCGGCCGGCCGCGGTCAAGAGCGTTGCGTATCCACTCCCGTCCGGTCTCCTTGACCACCAGGCCTTGCAGCCGTTCACCCCGCCAGTGGCGCAAGGCGCCGGCCTCCGCCGCCAATTGGCAAGTGTGGCTCAGACTTTCCCGCGTCAACGCCGCAAGCGCGGTTTCTTCAAGGTTGGGGAAGCATTTCGACAGGTTGATCCGCGTAATGCGGGCGGGGCTGACTCCCAATTCCGCCGCCCAGGCGCCTAAGCAGTGCGCCAAGCGCCGCACCGTCGGCAACGGCAGCCAAGAGAGCAGGCGGGCAGCGGCCCGGAACAGCCAGCCCGTCAAGCGAGGGCCGCACACCGGCTGTGGGCGGGGCAAGTCAGTAGATGGTCGTTGACCAAGCCGGCGCTTTGCATGAAGGCGTAGCAGATGACCGGCCCCACAAAGCGAAAACCGCGGCGTTTCAAGACTTGCGACAGGGCCCGGGACGCGGCGGTCTCGCTGGGCACGTCCCGCAGACGGCGCCAACGATTCTGTTGCGGCGCATCATCCACAAAGGACCACGCCAGTTCCGCCAGCCCGCTGGGCAACGCCACCGTCGCCTTGGCGTTGGTCAAAACCGAGTTCAGCTTGCTGCGATTGCGGATGAGGCCGGGGTTTTGCAGCCAGCGCTCAACCATGGACGGCGCAGCCGAGGCGAGCGCCCGGAAGTCGAAGCCGAGGAACGCCTCGCGCATGTGCTCCCGTTTCTTCAGCACGGTCAGCCAAGACAGGCCGGCCTGCATGCCTTCGAGCACCAAGCGCTCAAACAGCGCTTGGTCGCTGCGCTCCGGCACACCCCATTCCTCATCGTGGTAGCGGATGTAGTGCGCATCCTCGCCGCACCAGCCGCATCGCTGCATCGTTGGCATGTGATTTAGGGGTATCCTTGCGTTCCGCACTCGCATCCAAGGCCCTAGTTTAGGGCCAAGCGCCGAAATTGCCCAAACCCGCAATGAGCCACAGGAACGCCGCTGCAAACCAACGGCGACAACGTCAATCGGAACCGTTCACCGTCGGCGGAGCCTTCCGCGCCTGCCTGTTCTACGCCGGATATGCGCTGGCGACCATCATTTGGGGCACCCTATCCGTAGTGGTCGGCTGGGCACTGCCGGCGGCTCTGCGGTTCGAGTTCGTCATCGGCGTATGGACCAGGGCGGTTCTGCTCTGGCTGCGCCTCACCTGCGGCGTCCGGGCGGAAGTGCGGGGCCGGGAGAACATTCCCCCACAACCCTGCGTCGTTTTCTCGCATCACGAAAGCACCTGGGAGACCCTTTTCCTGCAGTCCCTGTTCCACCCGCAAACAACCCTGATCAAGCGGGAACTGCTGTGGATTCCGTTCTTCGGCTGGGCGTTTGCGCTGAACAAACCCATCGCCATCGACCGGGGCAGCCCCCGCGCCGCGTTGCAGAAGCTCATAAAAACGGGCGGCAGGCGCTTGGCGCAAGGCTTTCATGTGGTGCTGTTCCCGGAGGGAACGCGCATGCCTCCGGGAGAGGTCGGCCCGTTTCAACCGGGCGGCGGCGCTTTGGCCGCGGCCGCCAAGGCACCCGTGGTGGTGGTGGCCCACAACGCTGGCGCCCATTGGCCAGCGCACCGACTGTGCAAAACCCCGGGTACGATCAAGGTGCGGATAGGGCTTCCAATTGACACCGCCGGACGGACGTCCAAACAGATCAACCATCATGCCCGCAACCTCATGACAGAGTTGGCGACGGAAATGGACAGCACCGCCGGGGAAAACGGCTAATCGACAGAACCCCCAATTGCGGCCTTCGCTCTAGCCAGAAGATCCTCCAGCTTTCTCTGGGGTATCATCGGCACTTCATCCGGATGGCCTCGAGCACCAGGATATAAAAAACGCTTGCCATTGGCCCCTTCAAAGGCCGAATGCGGAATTCCGTCAATATCAACCACTTCAACAAAGCGAAAACCTAGTGCTTCCAGCTCGGGGAAATATTCCTCTGGTGTAAGCAAGCGCTCAGCCATCGTCAAGCAGCAGACCGATATTCAATCTCGACCATTCGACGGGGTTTTCGAGATCTCCCCTGCCCACCAAATATGGGCACCTCCATTAACACCCGCACATCCTTATTGTGGTTATGTTTGTACAGGTACTTTATGGCTTCGGGAATAGCCGTGGTCAACCGTTCCTCCTTAGCGACAAAGACATTCAGTTCAGGCATGTCCTCGCTATCAACGAAAAAAACACCCTGCACACGCTCAATGGTCACAGTGATTCTCTCCTGATGCTGCCGCATATACAGATTCTCCTAGTTTGTCCGGGAAAAGCGAAAAAGCACTTCAGCAGAATCTATCGGGCACTAACACAATGTCAACCTATATAAATTCACAGTCTTTCTACACGTCCAAGTTGACCACGGACAGTGCGTTGTTCTCTATGAACTCCCGGCGTGGCTCCACTTGGTCTCCCATCAGGGTGGCGAACATTCGGTCAGCGGCGATGGCGTCCTCCACCGTCACCCGCAGCATCCGACGCACCTCCGGGTCCATGGTGGTCTGCCAGAGCTGCTCGGGATTCATTTCTCCCAGCCCCTTGTAACGTTGAATGTCAACGCCGCGGCGGGCCTCTCCGGAAAGCCACTGCAAAACTTCGCCAAAGGTCGAGACCTGCCGTCGCCGCTCGCCTCGCTCGATGCGGGCGCCGCTTTCCAGCAACCCGTCCAAGGAGCGGGCTAGGCTGGCGACCTGCCGATAATCCGGCCCGGCGAAGAACGAGCGCGGCAGCAGAACGCGCTCGCTTATGCCGCGGTCCACATAGTCCACCAAGGGGCAATAAACTTGGTGCTCAACGTCAAACTCCAGGGTGACTCCGCAATCCGGCACCGCCTTGCTTAGGGCGTCGCACCACTCCGCCATGACCGTTTGGCTGCTCAGCATGTCTTCATCAACCACAGGAAGGTCGATGAGCGGCGCGGTCACCAAAACCGGCAAGACCCGGGACAGCCGGTTCAGCCTTTCCATTACCGCCTGATGCTGCATCGCCAGTTCCGCCAAGGCTTCCTCACGCATCGCCGGCGCTTGCGGGTTCAGGTGCAGCCTAGCGCCCTCCAAGGCTGTTTGCAGGAAGTGGTCCGCCAGTTCGTCGTCGTCCTTCACATAGCGTTCCTGGCGGCCCTTTTTGATCTTGTACAGCGGCGGCTGGGCGATGTAGATGTGCCCCCGCTCGAGCAGGTTCGGCATTTGGCGAAAAAAGAAGGTCAGCAGCAATGTGCGGATGTGGGACCCATCCACGTCGGCGTCCGTCATGATGATGATGTGGTGGTAGCGCAGCCGGTCCGGGTCGAACTCGTCGTTGCCGATGCCGCAGCCCAGCGCCGTGACCAAGGTGCCCACCTCCTGGGAGGACAGCATCTTGTCGAAGCGCGCCTTCTCAACATTCAGTATCTTGCCCCGCAGCGGCAATATGGCTTGGGTGCGGCGGTCCCGGCCCTGCTTGGCGGAGCCGCCGGCGGAGTCCCCCTCCACTAGGTAGATTTCCGAGGCGGCTGGGTCTTTCTCCTGGCAGTCCGCCAACTTGCCCGGCAGGCCGGCGATGTCCAGGGCACCCTTGCGGCGGGTCATCTCCCGGGCCTTGCGGGCTGCTTCCCGAGCCTGGGCGGCGGCGATCATTTTGCCGACCACGGCCTTCGCCGACTGCGGGGTTTCATCCAAATAGATGGTTAGATGGCGGCCTAGCTCCTGCTCAACTGCGGCTTTCACCTCGCTGGACACCAGCTTGTCCTTGGTTTGCGAGGAGAACTTGGGATCCGGCGCCTTAACCGAGACGATGGCCGTCAACCCCTCCCGCGCATCGTCGCCCGTGGTGGAAACGCCGGCCTTCTTCGCCAAGCCTTCACGCTCCATGTAGGCGTTGAGAGTGCGGGTCAGGGCGGCGCGAAAGCCGGCTAGATGGGTGCCGCCATCGCTCTGCGGAATGTTGTTGGTGTAGGCCAGCACCTGTTCCTGAAAGCTGTCGTTCCACTGCATGGCGACCTCCACGCCAATGCCGTCCTCGCGCTCCGCCTGGAAGTGAACCACCTCGTTCAGCGGCGTCTTGCTTTGGTTCAGGTACTCCACAAATGCCTGCAGACCGCCATCGTAGGCGAAGCGGTCCTGCTTGCCGGTGCGCTCGTCGGTCAA
Source organism: Candidatus Azophilus sp. (assembly GCA_965200465.1). Lineage (GTDB taxonomy): Bacteria > Pseudomonadota > Gammaproteobacteria > Pseudomonadales > Azotimanducaceae > Azophilus. The sequence continues at coordinate 3,366,319 of OZ241358.1, forward strand.
GCCGATGCGAACGCCGGAATTCAGGAAAGCGAGTTCCCGAAGGCGCTTGGCGAGCGCCTCGTAGTGAAACTCGATGTTCGAGAAGGTGGCTGGGGACGGCTCAAAGTAGCACTCCGTTCCCGTGGAGCCCGTCTCCCCCACTTGGCGCAGGGGATTCTTCGGCACGCCCTCCTCATACACTTGCTCATAAACAAACCCGTCGCGTCGGATGGTCAGGCGCAGTTCCCGGGACAGAGCGTTCACCACCGAAACGCCCACGCCGTGCAGCCCGCCGGAGACCTTGTAGCTGTTGTCGTCGAATTTGCCGCCGGCATGCAGGGTGGTCATGATGACCTCAGCGGCGGAAACGCCTTCCTCCGGATGAATGTCAACCGGAATGCCGCGGCCGTTGTCCCGCACCGTGACCGCCTCCCCTGGGTGGACGATGACCTCAATGTCGTCGCAATGACCGGCCAGCGCCTCGTCTATGGCGTTGTCCACCAATTCCTGAACCATGTGGTGCAGGCCGGTGCCGTCCTCGGTGTCGCCTATGTACATGCCGGGCCGCTTGCGGACCGCGTCCAGCCCTCGCAACACCTTGATGTTGCGGGAATCATAGGTTTCTTCGGCCATTAGAACTCCTTTGTTGCCGCGCCAGCATCCACGCTGCCCTGTTCCACATGGAACAACATTAGTTCCCGCCCGTCGAAGGCCGCTCCAAACTCCTGGCTGGGCGGCCGGGTGGAGGTGGCGATCACCTGGCAGATGTCGGCGCTCAACAGCGCCAGCATTTTGGCTAGATAAACGCCGTCCAGCTCCGCGCCCACCTCATCAATAAGAAACAGGCTCCTGCACTCCGACTGCGCCTGCAGCAGCCGCGCCTGAGCCAAGATCAGCGCCATGGCCAACAGCTTTCCCTGCCCCCGAGAAAGCGTCATCCGGGCAGGCCCACCAACGACCTCCAAGGACAGGTCGGCCCGTTGGGGGCCGACTTGGGTGATGCCCAATTTTACATCCTTGGCCAGGGTTTCGCCCAACAATTTCTCCAGAGGCTGCTCACCCCAGCCGTTCCGATAACCTAGGCGCACCTCGAAATCGCCGTCGAGCTGCGCCAAGGCGGCATCGACATGGGGCCTGAGTTCGGCCAAGTACTGAGACCGAAATTCATCCACCGCGGCTGCATGGCGGACGTAGGCGTCCGTCCAAACGTCAAGCACCTGCTCCGCATTCTGCTCCCCCCAAGACTTCAAGGCCGCGTTGCGTTGCTTGTACGCCGCCTGAAAGTCCCGCAGCGCACCGAGATAGGGCTGTTTCACATGAAACAATCCCCAGTCGAGATATCTTCTCCTTTCACTGGGAGCACCGAACACCAAGTCACTGACATTCGGCAGAAGCGCCTGCACCGGCAGCAAGGACGCACCGGCGGATAGTTTGCGCACCGGCTGCTCGTCTATGTGCAGGGTGGTGGCGCCCGTGCGGGTCTTGGCAAGGCCCAGTGTGTGGCCATTCTCCATCATGGCCCGCACTAGCAGGCCGTCCTCGCCATGCGCAATGATCGGCGCAATGGCTTGGCCGCGAAAGGAGCGGCTGCGGGCCAGCAGGTAAGCCGCTTCGAGAATGGAGGTCTTGCCGGCCCCATTGGGGCCGATCAGATAGTTGAAATGCGGATGGAGGTTGAGGCGAACCGAGACCAGATTGCGTAAGTGGCTGATCTCCAAGCGGCGCATGACCACCTGAATTTCTCTTGCTCAAATCCTCATGGGCATCACAACGTAAAGAGCGCTCTCGTCGCCAACGGCCTCAATCAAGGCGCTGCTGCCAGCTTCCGCCATGCCGAGGCGGACGGTTTCGGTTCCCAACACCCGGGTGACGTCAAGCAAGTAGTCCGGGTTGAAGGCCAGTTGCACGGTTTCGCCCGAATAGTCCACCGCAATGATGTCCTTCGCCTCCTCACCCTCCGCATTGCTGGCCACCACCGTCATCTGTTCGCCTTCAACCGTGAGCTTCACGCAGGGCGCCCGATCACTGGCCAATATCCGAGATCTTTGCAGCACTCGGCTAAAGGTCTCCCGATCCCCGGATATGGACAGCTTGGGGTCCTGCGGAATGACCCTCTCGTAGTCCGGGAACTTCCCGTCAATCAACTTGCTGGTCAGGCTGAACATGCCCTTGGTTACGCGAATGCCCTTGTCGCTGAGGGAAACATGCAGTTCGTCCTCCCCGTCATCAAGCAGACGGCGCAACTCCAAGACCACCTTCCTGGGCACGATGGCCTGAACCCGCTCCATGTCGGCCACGCCCTTGCCCAGCGTGAACTGGCAAAGCCGATGGCCGTCCGTGGAAACCGTGCGCACATGCTCGGCGGTGACCTCCAGCAGCATGCCGTTGAGAAAATAGCGCACATCCTGCTGCGCCATGGCGAAGCTGACCCGGTCGATCATGTCCATGGCTTCGGCGCTGCTTAGGGTGAACTCCACCTCACCCTTCACCTCCTCAATGCGGGGAAAGTCGTCCACCGGCAGGGTGGCCAGCGAAAAGCGGCTGCGGCCGCTCTTAAGGACGGCGAACTGATTCTCCACCTCCAAGCTGACGCGGGCTCCCTCCGGCAATGACCGCCAGATGGTGGAGAGCTTCTGGGCGGGCACGGTCGCCTCGCCCTCGCCGGCCACTTCCACATCCGCCACCCGCGCCACCAACTCCTCATTCAAGTCCGTGGCGGTGAGGGCAAGCGCGCCTCCATTGGCCTGAAGATGCATATTGGAAAGTATGGGCAAGGTTTGATGGCGCTCCACCACCCCAGCAACGAGTTGCAGCGGGCGCAGCAAAACCTCTCGATCAATTTCGAACTTCATTGGCGATGTAATCCCTTGATGATCCTAACCAAATCGCGGTACTCCGCTTCAACCCCGGGGTTCGCTTCCTTGAGTTCCGCAACCTTCTCGCAGGCGCTCTTCACCGTGGTGTGGTGCCTTTTGCCGAAAAATTGGCCAATGTCTGAATAGGAGCGGTTAGTGAGCTCCCTAGCCAGATATATTGCCATGTGCCGAGCCCGGACCAAATGTTGGGGCCTTCGCTTGGACACGATGTCCGACTCATCAACCTTATAATACTTGGCCACCTTACACAAAACATCCTCAATGCTGACGTGCAGGTTGAGCTGGCCAAGTGACTCGCACAGGGCGTCTGCAGCCAACCTCATGGTGACGATTTCGACGCGCATGGCCTTAGCCTTCTGAATGGCGCAACGAAGAACGCTGTTCAATTCCCTCACGCTGGAGTTCGCATTCTCGGCGAGGTGCTCCGCAACTCCCGGCGCGAGGCCCACCTGCTCCCGTTCCGCCATGCGCTCCAGTATGGTGATGCAGGTCTTCCGGTCCGGCGGCTCAACGGAAACGCTAAGGCCGCCGGCGATGCGGTCCTTCAGGCCGCCCTCCAAGTCTGAAATCTGGTTGGGATGGCGGTTGCAGGTCAACACAATTTGTCGGTCTCTATCATGCAACGCATTGAATATCTTAAGAAATTCCTCTTGGCATTGAGGTTTGCGGCGAATGAACTGAATGTCGTCAAAGAGCAGCACATCAGCGCTTTGGTAGTGCCGGAGGAGCTTCTCAACGACACCGCCCCGCTGCTTGAACGCCTCGACCACGCCACTAACGAATTTCTGGGTGCGGCAGCAGACAATCCTTAGCCGGCCGTCCTCCCGGTCACGAATACAATGGCCAATGGCGTGCATGAGATGGGTTTTGCCAAGGCCTGGGAAACCGTGCAACACCAGCAGGCCATTGTTGCCGCCGGGTTTTTCCGCCACCTGCAAGGCCGCGCTCAAGGCGACCCTGTTGCAGGGGCCGGAAACAAAGCCGCCAAAGGTGAAGTCGGGGTTCAATTTGCTCCGCCGCCAAGGCTTCCTTGAGGCGCCGTCGCTGCGCTTCGGCCCCTTAGGAGCCGATTGCGCCGCCGGTTCGCCCACCTTGGCCTCTACGGACTTGAGGCCGTCGCTTCCCTTCGCCAAAAAGCCCTCAATGAGCGGCTGATAGCGCCGGCGAAACTCATCGCACTGATAGCGGTTGGGGGCGTACACCACGAGCCGGTCGCCCATTCGCTGCGATCTTAGCGGCTTGATTTTGCTGTTGTACTCATCGGGGGGCAGAAGGTTTTGCAACTGCTGAAAGCAGGTGTGCAACGGTGGCATGAAGTTACTCCGCTCGGTTCAGGCGTTGGGTCTGGCAGGTGGGGTTCAACAGCATCGGCAGTATCTTAGCGACAAAGAAACGGTCGCTTGGCCGCTCAGTTGAATAAAATGTCCGGCAAAAATAACTTATTAAAAATCAATTGGTTATAAAAACGCTTAACTCCGCCTCCAGTGCGGGTAACCGTAGGAAAACCTGTGGCCTAGCCGCTGCCGAACCAACGCCAACCAACAAAAATTGCAAGGCCGCCAAACAGTTAGTGACCGCATTGCCAAGTCCGCCGGGCAGGCGATCTCGATGTTGGCGTTCAGGTGCTGGAAAACATCTAGACAGCTGTTGGAAAAGCCGCGGGCTGTCCTGCAGCGAGCCTAGGCGGAGGCTTGGTTGCCCTAGCCAAGCAAGCAAGTTCTCCAAGGGTTGCGTGTACGCCAACAGGCGCTTGCCAAGCGGCCTGCGGCGCTCTATCCACAGCTTAGTCACCTCTACAACAACAAGAACAATTTACATTTAAGAGTTTGTCGATTGCTGGACAGCCTCGGCAACCGGAATTGACAGGCGCAGTATGCGGCTCATAAAATTGCGCTCCCATTGCACTGGGCAGCACGGTGAAAAGAACCTATCAGCCAAGCAACCTTAAGCGCAAGCGCACCCACGGATTCCGCGCCCGCATGTCCACTAAGGCAGGTCGCAGAGTGATCAAGGCTCGGCGGGCCAAAGGCCGCAGAAGGCTATCGGCGTAGTCAGGGCCTGCGGTTTCCCCAAGCGACGCCGCCTGAACCGCCCAGGCGAGTTCAGCAGGGTGTTGCGCTCGCCGCAGATTCGCCTGCATCGCGGTCCGTTGCGCATTCTTGCCGCTCGCAATGCGGCGCTGGGGCCGCGGCTGGGGTTGATTGTCGGCCGTCGCGCCGGTCGCCAAGCGCATGAGCGCAATCGGTTGAAGCGAGTGGCTAGGGAGGCGTTCCGGCTGCATTGCCGCCATCTGCCGCCGCTGGACATTGTGCTGCATGTGCGGGGACCATTGCCGAGCCGTGAATTGAGGAGTCAACTGGACGATGCGTTCAAGCAGATGAGAAGCGAGGCGTCCCATTGAAAAAAATGCTTCCGGTGAAGGTTCCGAACCGTCTCAGAGCCTTGGCCTTGGCTGTCGCCAAGGGCCTAATACGCGCCTACCAGCTAACGCTGAGCCCTTATGTCGGTTGTCGATGCCGTTTTCATCCGAGTTGCTCCCATTACGCCTTGGCGGTTCTTGAACTCCACGGCCCCGGCAAGGGTGCTTGGCTTGCCCTGCGCCGCTTGCTGAAGTGCCATCCCTTTCATCCAGGCGGCATCGACTTGCCGCGGCCGGCGAAGGCTGAATCCCCTTGATCTCGCCGGAGGTGCAGCGCATCGCCTTGCTGGTGGGCTTGGCGGTCACTGGCTACCTGATGATCCTGGCTTGGAATGAGGACTACCTGCAGTCGAGGCCGGCGGCCCAGCGGGCCAGCGCTCCCGAACTGGGGGAAGCCTCGGTGCCGGAGTCCGCGCCGCCTGAGTCTTCGGACATTCCCGACGCATCCTTCATCGGCGCCACAGCCCCGGCCGCCGCGGCTGAAGTCCTCCCTGAAGCGGGCGGGGAGGACGCCGAGGCGCGGCTGGTGCGCGTCAGCACCTCCAGTCAAGAGGTGTGGATCGATCTGCGCGGCGGCGACATTCGCCGGGTGCTGCTGCCCCGCTACCCTCTCGCCTTGGAGCAACCGGACGTGCCCATCGAGTTGCTCGATGTCGGCAACGGCCGTCTCTACATGGCGCAGAGTGGGTTGATTGGGCCGGACGGCTTGGATTCGGGAAGCGAACGCCCTCTGTTCACCGCGGCGCGGAGCCGCTACCAAGCGGCGGAGGGAGAGTCCGTTTCGGTGGTGCTGGAGGCGGAGCACCAAGGCGTCAAGGTCAGGAAGATCTTCGGCTTTCGCAGCGGCGACTACTTGATAGACGTAACCTATGAGGTCGAAAACAACAGGCCTGAACCCTTCCGCGCCAGCTTTTTCGGCCAAATCAAGCGGGACGCCAAGGCGCCCCCGGAACAGGAGAGCTTCAGCCTTGGGCCGCAGCCCTATCTGGGCGCGGCCCTGACGACTGCGGAATCCCGTTACCAAAAGGTCACTTTTGACGATCTCGATGAAGGAGACTTCCGAGTCGCGGTGGAGGGCGGCTGGATGGCCTTTCTGCAGCATTATTTCCTGAGCGCTTGGGTGGCCAACGGGGACGAGCTGAACGGCTACTACGGTCGTCGGCGCAACGACGGAACCTACATCGTCGGCTACACCGGCCCGCTGCGCGTTGTGGCGCCGGGCCGCAGCGATGCATGGCGGTCCCGCTTCTATGCCGGGCCCAAGGATCAAAAGCGCCTTGAGCGGATTGCCGAGAATCTGAACCTGACCGTTGATTACGGCTTTCTCTGGTGGTTGGCGGTGCCGCTGTTCTCCCTGCTCGACTGGCTGCACGGCCTGTTCGGAAACTGGGGCTTGGCCATCATCATGCTGACCTTTCTGGTCAAGCTGGTCCTGTATCCGCTGTCGTCGGCCAGCTACAAGTCCATGGCCAACATGCGCCGCGTCGCGCCGCAGATGAAACGGCTTCAGGAGCGCTACGCGGACGACCGGCAGAAGCTCTCGCAGGAGATGATGGGGCTGTACAAGAAGGAGGGCGTCAACCCGTTGGGCGGCTGCCTGCCCATGCTGCTGCCCATGCCGATCTTCATCGCCCTGTATTGGGTGCTGTTTGAGAGCGTCGAGCTGCGGCAAGCGCCCTTCATGCTCTGGATCGACGACTTAGCGGCGATGGACCCCTACTTCGTCCTGCCGTTGTTGATGGGCGGCACCATGTACGCGCAGCAACTCCTAAGCCCAACGCTTGGCGACCCGATGCAAGCCCGCATCATGAAGATGATGCCGATCATGTTCACCGTCCTGTTTTTGTTCTTTCCGGCCGGCTTGGTGCTCTACTGGCTGGTCAACAGCGTGCTCTCCATAGCCCAACAATGGTATGTCATGAGGAAGGCCGAACTGGCGGCCGAGGCGCGGGCCTGATTGCCCCCACGGACACCATTGCCGCCTTGGCGACGCCCCCGGGACAAGGCGGCATCGGCATCGTGCGCGTCTCCGGGCCGCTGGCGCTGCAAATTGCGCAGCGGCTGATCTCCCGGCAATTGCTGCCGCGCCGGGCGGTGCATGGCCGTTTCCAAGGCAACGGCGAACTCATTGACGAGGGGCTGGCGCTGTTCTTTCCCGGCCCTCGTTCGTTCACCGGGGAGGACGTGGCCGAACTGCACGGGCACGGCGGGCCGGTGGTCATGCAGATGCTGCTCGATGCAGTCTTGACCGGCGGCGCCCGCTTGGCCTTGCCCGGCGAGTTCACGGAACGGGCGTTCCTGAACGGCAAGCTGGACCTGGCCCAGGCCGAAGCCGTTGCGGACCTCATCGCCGCCGCCTCCGCCGCCGCCGCCAAGGGGGCGCTGCGCTCCCTTTCCGGCCAGTTCTCGCAAAGCGTCCGCCGCATTGACGAAGACGTCCTGAAACTGCGCGTCCATGTGGAGGCCGCAATCGACTTTCCCGACGAGGAGGTGGAGTTCCTAAGCGAGGGGCGGGTCGGCAAGCGAATCGATGGCCTCCTCGGTGCGCTGGCGGAGTTGATGAAGGGCGGTCGCCAAGGCGTCCTGCTCAATCAAGGGGTCAACGTCGCCATCATCGGCCAGCCGAATGTGGGCAAGTCCAGCCTGCTGAACCGCCTGAGCGGGGAGGAGGCGGCCATCGTCACGGACATGCCGGGAACCACCCGCGACCTGCTCAAAGTCGATTTGGTGCTCGACGGGCTGCCGATCCGCCTAGTCGATACCGCCGGCATCCGTCACGCCCAGGACCCCATTGAGGCGGAGGGCGTGCGTCGGGCTCGTTCGCAGGCGGCGGCGGCGGATCTCGTTCTTGAAGTCCAGGACGCCGTCAGTGGCCCGCCCATTGAGTCAACGGCTGGGCGAACCGTCCTTGTTGAAAACAAGATCGACCTCTCGGGGGCGTCGCCGGGCTTGGTTGCGGGAGCACCGCCCAGGGTGCGCATCTCCTGCCGCACCGGCGCCGGCATTGCGGACCTCGTGGGTTTGCTCAAGAAGCAAGTCGGGTTCACCGGAGAGGGTGCGGCCTTCAGCGCCCGGCAACGTCACCTGGAGGCTCTAGACCGCACCCAAACGGCGTTGCGCAGCGCCGCGGAGCGCTTGGCCGCTGGTGCGCCAGGGGAGCTCATCGCCGAAGATCTGCGCCTTGCCCACCAAGCCCTTGGGGAAATCACCGGCGAGGTGTCGGCGGACGAATTGCTCGGCAACATCTTCCGCAGCTTTTGCATCGGCAAATAGAGGCTTTCCGTTATACTGCCGCCCCCTTTTCCCAAAGCTGGGTTCGAGCTTGGGCCGGCGCCAATGGAGCATCCTGAAACCTATGATGTGATCGTCATCGGCGGCGGCCACGCCGGTTGCGAGGCCGCCTTGGCGGCGGCGCGCACGGGCGCCAACACGCTGCTGCTGACCCAGAGCATCGAGACCATCGGCCAGATGTCCTGCAACCCCGCCATCGGCGGCATTGGCAAAAGCCACTTGGTGCGGGAGCTGGACGCCTTGGACGGCGCCATGGCCCGGGCCGCGGACCTGGCCGGCATCCAGGTTCGGGTGCTGAACGTCAGCAAGGGGCCGGCGGTGCGGGCGACGCGGGCGCAGGCGGACCGGGACCTCTACCGCAGCGCCATGCGCACCCTAATCGGCGAGCAGGACAATCTAAGGGTCTTTCAGCAATCCGTGGTTGACCTCAGAGTTGAAGGCTCCGCCGCGGCTGGAGTCGTCACCCACATGGGCTTGCGCTTTCGAGCAGCCAGCGTGGTGCTGACCACCGGCACCTTCCTGGGTGGACGCATTCACATGGGGCTGCGCAATCAGCCCGGAGGGCGGGCGGGAGAAGCGCCTTCCAACGCCCTTGCCGAACGGCTGCGGGCGCTGCCGCTGCGGGTGGGGCGCCTTAAAACCGGCACGCCGCCCCGCCTTGACCGGCGCAGCGTCGAGCTGTCGGCGCTGGCGGAGCAGCCGGGGGACGATCCGCCGCCGTCGCTGTCCTTTCTGCCGCAGGCGCATCCGCGCCAGGTTTGCTGCCACATCGCGGAAACCAACCCGGCCACCCATGACATCATTCGCCAGGCACTGCATCAGAGCCCGCTCTACAGCGGTGTCATTGAAGGCGCCGGGCCGCGCTACTGCCCCAGCATCGAGGACAAGGTGGTGCGCTTTGCGGACCGCGCCAAGCACCAGATTTTCGTGGAGCCGGAAGGGCTGACTTCCGGGGAGCTGTACCCCAACGGCATTTCCACCAGCCTTCCCTTCGATGCGCAACTGGCCTTGGTTCACTCCATAGAGGGCTTTGAGAAGGCGCACATCACGCGCCCCGGCTACGCCATTGAATACGATTACTTCGACCCAAGGGACCTCCACCATTCGTTGGAGACCAAGGCGGTTTCCGGCCTCTTCTTCGCCGGCCAGATCAACGGCACCACGGGTTATGAGGAGGCCGCCGCCCAAGGGCTGCTGGCTGGGCTGAACGCCGCCCGCCAAGCCGGCGGCCTTGCGCCCTGGGTTCCCCGCCGTGACGAAGCCTATTTGGGAGTGATGCTCGACGACTTGGTGACTCAGGGCGCCAACGAGCCCTACCGCATGTTCACCAGCCGCGCCGAATTCCGCTTGCGGCTGCGGGAGGACAACGCAGACCTCCGCCTTACCGAACGGGGCCGGAGCCTGGGGCTGGTCGGCGCAGCGCGCTGGCGGGCGTTTGCCGCCAAGCAGGCGGAGCGGAAGCGGTTGTTGGCGTCGCTTGAGTCGGCAAGCGTTAAGTCCGGCGGCGCCGTGGCCCAAGCGCTTGCGGCGCAGAGCGGCAAGCCCATTGGCGAGGACGTTCGTTTGGTCGAATACCTAAGGCGGCCCGAAGCCGGCATCGGCCATTTGGTCAACGCCGGCTTGGTCTCCTCCGCCTTTGCGCCGGAGTTGCTGCGCCAAGTGGAGACGGAGGTGAAGTACGCAGGCTACATCAGGCGTCAGGACGCGGAAATCGCCAAGCTTCGCCGGCATGAGGCCATGGCCTTGCCGCAAGGGTTGAACTACGACGACCTGCCGGGACTGTCCCGCGAGCTCCAGCAAAAGCTAGGCCAAGCGAAGCCGGCCTCCTTGGCCCGGGCGGCGCGGATTCCGGGCATGACGCCAGCCGCCCTGTCGCTGCTGTTGACGCATGCAAGGAAGCAGCTTGCCGGCGATGCCGCTGTCGCCGCGGGAAACGAGTGAAATTGCCGGGCGGGTGCGGAGCCTAGCCGCCGTTCTCGCCTCCGAGGCTGCCCTGACGCCGGTCCAGGTGCAGTTGCTGGAGGCGTTCTCGGTTCTGGTGCGGCGCTGGAGCGGGGTTGCCGGATTGGTGTCCAAGGGCGACTTGCCGCATTTTGCGCACCGCCACCTGCTGGACAGCTTGGCGGCGGCCAAGGTGGTGCGCAAAATTCAGGGAGCGTCGGAGCTTGCCGGGATGCGGCTGGTTGATCTCGGCTCCGGGGCCGGATTGCCGGGGGTGCCCTTGGCAGTGGCGCTGCCGGAGGTTGGCGTCACCCTGGTTGAACGCAGCGCCAAGAAGGCGCGTTTCCTGAACCGGGTGCGGCGCGAGCTCGATTTGCCCAATGTGGATGTGCGTTGCGTCGATCTTGCAAACATGCCGGCGAATTGCTGCGATATGGTCACCGCCAGAGCGTTGCTGCCGCCTCCGGCGTTGTGGAGGAGCGCCAGCAAGATGTTGCGGCCCAATGGTTTCATGCTGGCCTTTGCTGGCTCGGCGCCGCCGGCCGGCGCAAAGGCGAAGGGCCGGGCGTTGCACGGCTTTCCCGGCGGTTCAGTGGAGGGCCGGCATTGGGTGAACCGGCGCTCGCCGGCGCAGGGTTCCCGGCCGTCCGCGGCCGTCCGCCCGTCGGCCGGCGGCGCTGCCGGAGGGGATGGATGCGCACCGTGCGGCGCCCTGTTGGTGGTAAGGAAGGATGACCCGAATCATAGCGGTGGCCAATCAGAAGGGCGGCGTCGGCAAGACCACGACGAGCGTTAACCTTAGCGCCTCCCTAAGCCTTGCCGGCCACAGGGTGCTGATGATCGACCTCGACCCCCAAGGCAACGCCACCACCGGGGTGGGCGTTGACCTGCGCGTCGTGGAGCGGTCGGTGCGGGACTGGCTCATGCAGGAAGTGGACTTGCGGGACATCCTGAAGCCCACTCCGGCCGCCTTTGACGTTGCGCCCTGCGACCAAGACCTCACCGCGGCGGAGGTCGAGCTGCTTGGCGTCAGCCGGCGCGAAGCCCGCCTGCATGATCGCATGGCGGCCTCCCAAGCCTGGGACGCTTACGAATACATCATCATGGATTGCCCGCCGGCGCTCAACATTCTCACCCTGAACGCCCTGGTCGCCGCCGACAGCGTGCTCGTCCCCATGCAGTGCGAGTACTACGCCTTGGAGGGGCTCTCCGCCCTGCTGGACACGGTGGACCAGGTCCGCCGCCGCGCCAATCCCCGCATCGCCTTGGAGGGGCTGCTGCGAACCATGTATGATCCGCGCAACTCGCTCACTCGGGAAGTGTCGAAGCAATTGATCGCGCACTTCGGCGGCAAGGTCTTCCGCACCGTCATTCCCCGCAATGTCCGCTTGGCGGAAGCGCCCAGCCACGGATTGCCGGCGATTCTCTATGACCGCCATTCCCGCGGCGCCATCGCCTATATGGCGCTGGCGGCGGAACTGGCGCGGGCAAGGCCGCAGTCGGCCTAGTTGCCGTCCATGGTCAGAAAGTCCTTGGGCCGCGGTCTGGACGCTCTTTTGAGCGACGGCCTCTCCCTTGACCCGGCGGCCGCCGGGGCGCAGTTCATCGCCGTCACGGAAATTCACCGCAGCCCCTATCAGCCGCGCCGCCATTTTGACGAAGCGGCCTTGGGCGAACTCGTTCGGTCCGTCAAAGCCCAAGGCCTGGTTCAACCCGTAGTGGTTCGGCGGCGGCGGGACGGCGACTACGAGCTCATCGCCGGCGAACGGCGGCTGCGCGCCGCCGGCCTTGCCGGGCTGGACGCCGTGCCGGCCCTGGTTAGGGACGCCACGGACGAACAGGCCCTAGCCCTCGCCTTGGTCGAAAACATACAGCGGGAGGACCTGAAGCCCTTGGAGGAAGCGGAGGCGCTACGCCGCCTGCGCGAGGAGTTCAGCTTGACCCAGCAAGCCGTTGCCGAAGCCGTGGGCAAGTCCCGGGAGGCCGTCGCCAATCTCCTGCGGCTGTTGAACCTGGCCCCGGCCGTTCAGCGGTTGCTTGAGGAGGGCGCCTTGGAGATGGGCCACGCCAGGGCGCTGCTGTCTCTGCCTGCTGAGCAGCAGGGCGCCGCCGCCCGCCAAGTGGCGGCGAAGAAGCTGACAGTGCGGCAAACGGAGGCTTTGGTGCGCCGGCTGTTGGCGACCGGCGCGGGCGCATCCAAGCCGGAGCAGGCGCCGCCGGCCGACACCTTGGCCTTGGAGCGGGAGCTGGCCGAAAGAATCGGCGCTCCGGTGTCCATCAGCCAGGGCGCCAAGGGCGCTGGCAAAGTGACTATTCGCTTCGCGTCGCTCGATGAACTCGATGGAATTCTCAGCCGCATCCGCAAATGAAAGGGATCAAATCGTTGAATGCCCTGCTTAGTGCCTTTATAATTCGCGCCGCCTTCACGGGACTCGCCTGACTTGGCTTGCGTTTGGTTCCGCCCGGCGGCAGCGCCGAATGCGGGCGGCATCAGTCTGGTTTGCGCAATAGTGGTGGCGCAGGTCGTCATTGCCGGGGTGGTTGTGTGCCTGATGGCGCTGCTGGCCGTTGAGCAGGCGGCGGCGGCGCTGTTGGGTGCGGCGGTTTGCGTCTTGCCCACGGCGCTTTTCGCCGGCGCCGCCGGGTCCCGGCGCGGCGCTCGGCGTCTTGTGGCGTATGGCGTGGCGAGGTCCGCGGCGACAATAGCATTGGCGGCGCTCTGCGTTGCGGAGTTGAGCCCAGCCCCGCTCGGCTTTTTGTCAGCGCTGGGAGCAGTGCATTTGGCCTATGTCGTCGTCCCGCTCATGGGCCCGAGGCCAGGCGGGGCCGCTGGCGGGCGGCGGAGAATCGGGCATGAGAGGTTGTAGGTGCGCAAGGCGCTTGGCGCCTTAAGGCATTGCAACATTTGAGGGAACACACCTTTTAGGTTGACAAGATGGCGTCCGCAGAAGCGCAGACAAGCGCCGAGTACATTAGGCACCACCTGACCAATCTCACCTACGGCCGGCACCCGGATGGGAACTGGGGCCTTGCCCATTCGGCGGAGGAAGCCGAGGCGATGGGCTTCTGGAGCGTTCATGTGGATTCCATGGCTTGGTCCATTGGCCTTGGCCTGGTCTTCCTGGCGCTGTTCCGCCACGCCGCCCGCCACGCCACGGCCGGCGTTCCCGGCGGCCTGCAGAACTTCGTCGAGATGATCGTCGATTTCATCGACGAAACCGTTGCCAGCATTTTCAGCCACAAGAACCCCCTCATCGCGCCGCTGGCCCTGACCATCTTCGTTTGGGTGTTTCTGATGAACCTCATGGACTTGGTGCCGGTGGACTGGGTGCCGGAACTGGCCAAGCTGCTGGGCGTCCACTACATGAAGATCGTGCCCAGCACCGACCCCAACATCACCATGGCCATGGCGCTGTCCGTGTTCGTCCTGATCCTCTACTACAGCTTCAAGTGCAAGGGCATAGGCGGCTTTCTGGCCGAACTGTCGTTCCACCCCTTTCCCTCCAAGCTGCTGGCGCCGGTGAACTTCGTGTTGGAGTTCGTCACTCTGGTGGCCAAGCCCCTGTCCTTGGGCTTGCGCCTGTTCGGCAATCTTTACGCCGGGGAAATGATCTTCGTGCTCATCGCCCTGATGTTCTCCGCCGGCTTCGTCTTCGCCTTGGCCGGCGGCGTTTTTCAGTTCATTTGGGCCGCTTTCCACCTGATCGTCATCACTCTGCAGGCGTTCGTCTTCGCCGTTTTGACTGTTGTTTATTTGGCTCAGGCCCATGCAGCCGACGAGCATTGATCCGCACCAACCAACCGCATAACCAGGAGCAATCATGCAAGAAATAATCGCCTTGGAACTGGCCGTCCTACTTCATGTCGCCGGGGGCCTCATGCTGGGCCTTGGCGCCGTGGGCGCCGCGATCGGCGTGGGCGTGCTTGGCGGCAAGTACCTGGAGGGCATCGCTCGCCAACCGGAGTTGCTGCCGATGCTGCGCACCCAGCTGTTCATCGTGCTTGGGCTGGTGGACGCAGTGCCGATGATCGCCGTCGGCATCGGCCTCTACATGATCTTCGCCCTCGGCTAAGGCGCGGGCCGCCCCGCAAGTTGACCGAAGCTCTTTTGACCCAGCAAGGATAAAGGCCGCCATGAACATAGGACTGACGCTCTTTGGGCAAAGCCTGGTATTCCTCATATTCGTCGCCTTCTGCATGAAGTACGTTTGGCCGCATCTGAAGTCGGCCATGGAGGAGCGGCGGCGCTCCATCGCCGAGGGCTTGGCGACGGCGGAGGAAGCCGAAAGGAAGCTCGGCGAGGCGGCGAGCGGCGCCGAGGCGGAGTTGGCGAAAGCCCGCACCGAAGCCGCGCAAATCATCGAGCAGGCGCGGCGGCGCAGCCAGCAAATGATCGAAGACGCCAAGGTCCAAGCGCACACGGAGGGCGAACGGTTGATCGAAGCCGCCCGTGCGGAGATCGATCAGGAGATCAACCGGGCGAAGGAGAGTCTGCGTCGCCAAGTTGCGGACTTGGCCCTTCAAGGTGCGGAAAAGGTTTTGCAGGAGCGCGTGGACCGAGGCCGGCATGATCGAATGCTGGAGCGCTTGGCGGCGGAGCTTTAGGGGCCATGGCCGAATACGCAACCCTGGCGCGGCCCTACGGCAACGCCGTCTTCGCCTTCGCCAAAGCCGCCGCTGCCCTGCCCCGCTGGTCGCATCTGCTGGAGTTGCTCAGCGCGGCCTTGGCCGAACCCGCAGTGCGGACCCTGGTGGAGTCTCCCGACTTGACGGCGGAGCGCAAGGCGGAGCGGCTGGCGGCGCTGTGCGGGGACGCCATGGACGCCGCCGGCGAGCGGTTTCTGCAAGCCTTGGCCAGAAACGGCCGCTTGCCGCTGCTTGCGGAAATTCGGCGTCATTTCGACGAACTCAAGGCGCTGGAGGAGCGGGTGCTGGAGGTCGAAGTGCGTTCCGCCCTGCCCTTGACGGATGCCCAGGCGGAAGAGCTTAAGGCGGCCCTCAAGTCCCGGTTCGACAAGGAAGTGCATTTGTCCAGCCAAGTGGAGGCGGGCCTTATCGGCGGCGCGGTCATTCGCGCTGGGGACCAAGTCATGGACGGCTCCATGCGCGGCCGTCTCGAGCGGTTGGGGGAGGCGTTGGCGCAGGTCTGACCGCGGACAAGCCTCAATTCAAGCCAACCGCGCAAGCAAAGACAGATTCAGGAAAGCCAAACCATGCAGCAACTCAATCCCTCGGAAATCAGCGACCTCATCCGGCAACGCATCGAGGGCCTGGACGTTCGCGCCGAAGCGCGCAACGAAGGCGTCATCGTGGGCGTCTCGGACGGCATCGTGCGCATTCACGGCTTGGCGGACGCCCAGTACGGGGAGATGCTCGAGTTTCCCGGCGGCCTCTACGGCATGGCGCTGAACCTAGAGCGGGACTCCGTGGGCGCCGTCATTCTAGGGGACTACCTGAACCTTTCCGAGGGCATGACCGCCCGCTGCACCGGGCGCATCCTGGAGGTGCCGGTGGGCCGGGAGCTGCTCGGCCGAGTGGTGGACTCCTTGGGCGCCCCCATAGACGGCAAGGGGCCGATCAACGCGGCCTTGGCGGCGCCCATAGAAAAGGTGGCGCCGGGGGTGATCGCCCGCCAATCCGTTGACCAGCCGGTGCAGATCGGCCTGAAGTGCATTGACGCCATGGTGCCCATCGGCCGCGGCCAGCGGGAGCTCATCATCGGCGACCGGCAAATCGGCAAAACCGCCATCGCGGTCGATGCCATCATCAACCAAAAGCACAGCGGCATTAAGTGCGTCTATGTGGCCATTGGCCAGAAGATGTCCACCATCGCCAACATCGTGCGCACCTTCGAGGAGCACGGCGTCATGGACAACACCATCGTCGTCGCCGCCAGCGCCGCGGACCCGGCCCCCATGCAGTTCATCGCGCCCTATTCCGGCTGCTCGATGGGAGAGTTCTTCAGGGACGAAGGCGAGGACGCCCTCGTCATTTACGACGACCTCACCAAGCAGGCTTGGGCGTACCGGCAAATTTCCCTGTTGCTGCGCCGGCCGCCGGGCCGGGAGGCGTATCCGGGGGACGTGTTCTACCTGCATTCGCGCCTCTTGGAGCGGGCCGCCCGGGTCAATGCGGACTATGTGGAGAAAGCCACCGACGGCCGCGTTAAGGGGCAAACCGGCTCCCTCACCGCCCTGCCGATCATCGAAACCCAGGCTGGGGACGTCTCCGCCTTTGTGCCCACCAACGTCATCTCCATCACCGACGGGCAGATCTTTTTGGAGACGGACAACTTCAACGCCGGCCTGCGTCCGGCCATGAGCCCCGGCATTTCGGTGTCCCGCGTTGGCGGCGCCGCGCAAGTGCCGTTCATGAAGAAGATCGCCGGCGGCATCAAGCTGGCCTTGGCCCAGTACCGGGAGTTGGCGGCGTTCTCCCAGTTCGCGTCGGACTTGGACGAAGCCACCCGCCGCCAGCTTGAGCACGGCCAGCGGGTCACCGAATTGATGAAGCAGAAGCAGTATGCGCCGATGACGGTGGCGGACATGGGCGTGGTGCTGTTCGCCGCCAACGAAGGCTTTCTGGAGGACGTTCCCGTGGCGAAGGTCTCCGCTTTCGAGCAGGCGCTGCTGGCTTACATGAACGCCGAGCACGGCGACTGGATGGCCAACATCAACGAGACCGGGGCCTACAACGACGAGGTGGAGCAGCACATGCGCGCCGCCATTGAACAGTTCAAGTCCACCCAAACTTGGTAGGGGCCGGCAATGGCGGTTGGCAAGGAAATACGCAAGAAGATCGGCAGCGTGGAGAACACGCAGAAGATCACCTCCGCCATGCAGATGGTGGCGGCCAGCAAGATGCGCCGCACGCAGGACAACATGCGCAAGAGCAAGCCCTATTCGGAGAAGATGCGCCAAGTCATAGGCCATCTCGCCAACGCCAACCCCGAATACCGCCACGCCTACATGGAGGAGCGGGAAGTGCGGCGCATCGGCTACCTGGTCGTCTCCACGGACAAAGGGCTTTGCGGGGGCCTCAACGTCAACCTGTTCCGGGAGTTGGCGCGGGACATGGCGGCCCGCCAAGGCAACGGGATTGAGAGCGACCTCGCCTTAGTCGGCAACAAGGCGGCGGCCTTCTTCCGCTCCGTCGGCGGCAACGTGGTTGCGGTGATGCACAACGTGGGGGAAACGCCGGTGCTGGCGGACCTCATCGGCGGCGTCAAGGTCATGTTCGACGCCTACGAGGAGGGCCGGATAGATCGGCTCTACATCGCCAGCAACGACTTCGTCAACACCATGGTGCAATCCCCCAAGCTGCGTCAGTTGCTGCCGCTGTCCCCAGAGGGGGACGAAGGCCGCCAGCGCCGCTGGGACTATCTCTATGAACCGGACGCCCGGCAGTTGATAGAAGACCTAGTGATGCGCTACGTCGAATCCCAGGTTTACCAAGCGGTGGTGGAGAACGCCGCCTGCGAGCAGGCGGCGAAGATGATCGCCATGAAGAATGCGACGGAGAACGCAGAGAAGCTGATCGACGAACTGAGGTTGATCTACAACAACGCGCGCCAAGCGGCCATCACCCAGGAAATCGCCGAAATCGTCGGCGGCGCCGCGGCGGTGTAGCGGCTCAGCAAGCCAACAAGACATTGAGTTAAGCAAGGGGCTAAGAACATGGCGAACGGCCGAATCGTGCAGATTATTGGAGCGGTGATTGACGTCGAGTTTGCTCGAGAGGACGTTCCGAAAGTCTATGACGCCTTGACCGTGAGCAACCAAGGCACCACCTTGGAGGTGCAGCAGCAGTTGGGCGACGGAGTGGTGCGGGCCATCGCCATGGGCTCCAGCGACGGCCTGTCCCGGGGGCTTGAGGTGGCGAACACCGGGCAGCCCATTGCCGTTCCCGTCGGGGAAAAAACCTTGGGCCGCATCATGGACGTGCTCGGCGGCCCGATCGACGAGAAGGGCCCCATCGACGCCCAGAAAAGGATGCCCATCCACCGCAAGGCGCCCGCCTACGAGGATCAAATCGGCGGCAACGAACTGCTGGAAACCGGCGTCAAGGTCATCGACTTGGTGTGCCCCTTCGCCAAGGGCGGCAAGGTGGGGTTGTTCGGCGGCGCCGGGGTGGGCAAGACGGTCACCATGCTGGAGCTCATCCGCAACATCGCCATCGAGCACTCCGGGCTTTCCGTGTTCGCCGGCGTGGGGGAGCGCACCCGCGAGGGCAACGATTTCTACTACGAAATGGAGGAGGCCGGCGTCCTGGACAAGATCTCCCTGGTGTTCGGACAAATGAACGAACCGCCCGGCAACCGGCTGCGCGTGGGCTTGACCGGCCTGACCTTGGCGGAGGAGTTTCGGGACGAAGGGCGGGACGTGCTGTTGTTCATCGACAACATTTACCGCTACACCCTAGCCGGCACGGAGGTGTCCGCTCTGTTGGGGCGCATGCCTTCGGCGGTGGGCTACCAACCCAACTTGGCGGAGGAAATGGGAGTCCTGCAGGAGCGCATCACCACCACCAAGACCGGCTCCATCACTTCGGTGCAGGCGGTTTACGTTCCGGCGGACGACCTGACGGACCCCTCCCCGGCCACCACCTTCGCCCACCTGGACTCCACCGTCACCCTGTCCCGGGCCATCACGGACCTCGGCATCTACCCGGCGGTGGACCCGCTGGACTCCACCAGCCGCCAACTGGACCCGAACGTGGTGGGGCAGGAGCACTACGAGGTCGCCCAAGGCGTGCAGCAGACCCTGCAGCGCTACCACGAACTGCGGGACATCATCGCCATTCTGGGCATGGACGAGCTTTCGGAGGAGGACAAGCAACTGGTCTATAGGGCGCGCAAGATGCAGCAGTTCTTCTCCCAGCCCATGTTCGTGGCGTCGCAGTTCACCGGCCAGGAAGGCAAGTTCGTGCGCCGGGAGGATACGGTGCGCAGCTTCAAGGCCATCTTGGACGGCGAACACGACGACTTGCCGGAGAACGCCTTTTACATGGTGGGCGGCATTGAAGACGCCGTGGCCAAGGCGAAGACCCTGTAGGAGTTGCGCCGATGGCCGCCACCATGCAATGCGACATCGTCAGCGCGGAGCGGGAGATCTTCTCCGGCGCCGTCGCCATGGTCAGCCTGCGCGGCACCATCGGCGAACTGGGCATCCTGCCCGGCCATGCGCCGCTGTTGACCGGCGTTCGCCCCGGCGCAGTGCAACTGCGTCTGGAAAGCGGCGAAGAGGAAGTGTTCTACGCCTCTGGCGGCTTTCTGGAAGTGCAGCCCGGCATCGTCACCGTCTTGGCGGACACCGTAGTCCGCGCCGAAGACATTGACGAGGCCGCCGCCGCCGAGGCCCGCCAGGCTGCGGAACGCTCCTTGGCGGAGCAGGCCGCGGACTTCGACTTCTCCTTGGTGACGGCGCAACTCGCCGAAGCCGCCGCCCAGCTGCGCACCGTGGAGGAACTGCGCAAGCGGCGGCGCTAAGCACGGCGGGCCGCCGAAGCTCTCCAGCGGTTGGTGCTTGGCGCACCTCGGTCGCTGCGAACCAAGCCGACCCGCAGCAAGCGGCGGGCGGGGCATTGACTTCGGGGGCGCGTCGGGCGGAGGATTGGCCCTTGGACAACCGGGTTTCGGCGACAGAGCGTTTCGGCAAGCGCTGCACGCTTGGGCCAAGTCAGCCCCGCGCGACCCAAAACCACATTCAATCCACCAAGCCCACGAATCGTCCAGCTAAGTGCCCGCGGCCCCAACGACGCTCCAAAAACCTTGCAGCGCAACTCTCTCGGCAATGGGAATGGTGGACGGGGAGCGCAAAATCGGCTAGCTTGAGCATGGCGTCGGGAGAGCTGGCCGAAAACAGGCATCGGCGTTCGGCGCACCGGGAGCGAGGCGCTGGATCATGTCGGGAACCAATCTAAAAAAAGCCGGCCTCAAGGTGACTTTGCCGCGCCTTAAGGTGCTTGAGGTGCTGGAGCGCACGGAGCCCCATCACGTCAGCGCTGAGGACGTCTATCGGCGTCTGATCGAGCAGGATGAATCCGTGGGCTTGGCCACGGTGTATCGGGTGCTCACCCAATTTGAAGCGGCCGGCATCGTGGAGCGGCACAACTTTGACGACGGCCACGCGGTTTATGAATTGGCGGCGGACGAGCACCATGACCACATGGTGGACGTGGACACCGGGCGGGTGATCGAATTCGTCAATGAACGCATTGAAGTCCTGCAAAAGGAAATCGCCGACGCCCACGGCTTTGAGTTGGTGGACCATGAGTTGGTTCTGTACGTTCGCAAGAAGCCGCCGGCGCAGTAGGCTTGGGGCGGCCAGTTGGCGGACGGGCGGCTAGACGCCGGCGCCATGTCGAAGCTCCTGCGCCCCCGGGACTTGCAGCCCGGCGATAGAGTGCGGGTTGTCGGCTATGCCGACGAATCCGCCTACAGCCGGCGGCTGCTCAACTTGGGGTTGGTGGCCGGCACCGAGCTTCAGGTGCGCCGCCGGGCGCCCCTTGGCGACCCGTTGGAGATCCGGTTTCGCGGCTATTCCTTGGCGCTTCGCCCGTCGGAGGCGGACTGCTTGCTGCTGGAGGAAGCGTGACCACCGTTGCCTTGGTTGGCAATCCCAATTGCGGCAAGACGACGCTGTTCAACGCCCTCGCCGGCGCCGGGCAGCGGGTGGGCAACTGGCCCGGCGTTACCGTGGAGCGCAAGACCGGCCAATATCGCGGCGCCAAGGGCGCAGTGACCCTGTTGGACGACCTGCCCGGCCTCTACGCCTTGGACGACCCCGACGACGCCATTGATGAGCGCATCGCCAAGGAATATCTGGCGGGGGGCCAAGCGGACGTGCTGGTCAACGTCATTGACGCCGCGTCTCTTGGGCGGGGGCTGCACCTGACCTTGGAGTTGCAGGAGCGCGGCTATCCGGTGGTGGTGGCGCTGAACATGATGGACGTCGCCGAGCGGGCCGGGCTGCGCATCGACGCCGCCGCCTTGGCGCACCGCTTGGGATGCCCGGTGGCGCCCATTGTCGCCAGCCGCGCACAGGGCTTGGCGGCGCTGCGGGAGGCCGCTGAGGAAGTTGCCGCCCAAGGCGGCGGCGATGCGCCGCGGCGGGCGCCGACGGATGCCGCAACCCGCTTTCGACGCATCGACCGATTGCTTGCGGAATGCGTTTCGCAACGACCGGCCGCGGCCCTTGGCGACGCCGCCGCTCGGCGAAGCGCCAAGTCCGCCACCGATCGCATTGACGCCTTAGTGCTCAACCGCTATCTGGCCTTGCCGATCTTTCTCGGCGTCCTGTACCTGATGTTCATGTTCGCCATCAATGTGGGCTCGGCCTTCATTGATTTCTTTGATCTCACGGGTTCGGTTCTGTTTGTGGAGGGGCCGCGCCTGTTGTTCACCGCCCTAGGGCTGCCGGATTGGGCGACCCTGTTTCTGGCGGACGGCTTGGGCGGCGGCGTAGCCTTGGTCGCCACCTTCATTCCGGTCATCGGCTGCCTGTTCCTGGCCTTGTCGCTGCTTGAGGACTCCGGCTACATGGCCCGGGTGGCGTTCATCGTCGATCGGCTGCTGCGCGGCTTGGGGCTGCCCGGCAAGTCCTTCGTGCCGCTGATCGTCGGGTTCGGCTGCAACGTGCCGGCGGTGATGGCGACGCGGACGCTGCAGAACGAACCGGACCGCATTTTGACCGCCATCATGGCGCCCTACATGTCCTGCGGCGCCCGCTTGACCGTCTATGCGCTGTTCGCCGCCGCCTTCTTTCCGAGCAACGGGCAGAACGTCGTCTTCGGCCTGTACCTGATAGGGGTCGTGCTGGCCGTGCTGTCGGCGATGGCCGTGAAAAAGCATCTTTTGCAGGCGCCGCCAAGCCCCTACGTCATGGAGCTGCCGAGCTACCATGCACCCACGCTTAAGGGCATCGCCATCCAGACTTGGCAGCGGCTCAAGGGCTTCGTGCTGCGCGCCGGCAAGGCCATCGTGCTGGTGGTGATGGTGCTGAACCTGGTCAACTCCATTGGCGCGGACGGCTCCATCGGCAACGAAAACAGCGAGAAGTCCTTGCTTTCGGTGATCGGCAAGGCCATCACTCCAGTGTTTCATCCCATGGGCATCGACGAGGACAACTGGCCGGCCACGGTGGGCATCTTCACCGGCATCTTCGCCAAGGAGGTGGTGGTGGGCACGTTGGACGCCCTGTACGCTCCGGCCGCTTCAACAGCCGACCAGGACTTGCTGGGCGTCCTTGGGCAGGCGGCGGCCAGCGTGCCGCAAAACTTGAGCGAACTGGGCGCGGCCTTGGCGGACCCCTTGGGGCTGGACATCGGCGCCGTGGAGGATGCGGCGGCGGCCGCGGCGGAGCAGGATGTGGAGTTGGACACCATCGCCGCCATGCAAGCGCTTTTTCACGGCGAGGTGGGCGCCTTCAGCTACCTGCTGTTCATCTTGCTCTACATGCCCTGCGTCGCCACAATTGGAGTGATCTACAAGGAGGTTGGGGCTTTCTGGGCGGTTTTCTCCACGGGCTGGTCGGTCGTCATGGCCTACAGCGCCGCCGTGGTGTGCTATCAGGTCGGCGTCTTCAGCGCCAACCCCGCCGCCTCCGTTGGCTGGCTGGCTTGCGCCGCGGGGCTGGCGGTCAGTGGCTTCGCCCTATTGATGCTTTGGGGCCGGCGGCGGCAGGCAAGCCGCCTGATTCCGCTGGTGGAAGTGCATTCATAGTCACTTAAGGGGAGCTTTCAATGCCGGACATATTGACCGGGCTTGCCGCGCAATTGGGCGACAAGCCGGCGCTGGTTGACGACCGGCCGGATGGCGCAGTCACAAGCTGGAGCTACGCCGACCTGGAGGCCAACGCCAACCGGCTGGCCAACGTTTTCCTGGCGCATGGCGTCAACCTTGGGGACAAGGTGCTCTGGTGCGGCCGCAATTCCGCATGGCCCGTGGCCTGCGGCCATGCGGCGCGCAAGGCGGGCGCTCTGTCCGTGCCATTGAACTACCGACTTACCGATGAGGAAGCCGCCTACGTCACGCACAACTCGGACGCCAAGATCGCCTTTGTGGACGCCGAGTATGCTCCCTTGTTCGAACGCATCCGCCGGCGCATTCCGCAGGTCGCCCAGGTGGTGGTGTTCGACGGCCCTCCTGGCGAGGGCCAGCTTGACGCGGCGGCGTTGCTGGCGGACGCCGATGCGGGGCCGGTGCAGGCCGCCGGCGGCGAAACCGCTTCCGGCACCATGATCTACACCTCCGGCACCACCGGCAAGCCCAAGGGCGCCGTGCGCAACAGCGTGGCGAACCCGGAGCAGATGGCGCAAATGATCGAGATTTACAGGTGGCGTCCCGACGACATCTACCTGACCACTGGGCCGCTTT
Source organism: Candidatus Azophilus sp. (assembly GCA_965200465.1). Lineage (GTDB taxonomy): Bacteria > Pseudomonadota > Gammaproteobacteria > Pseudomonadales > Azotimanducaceae > Azophilus. Next base: position 3,390,200 of record OZ241358.1, read on the forward strand.
ACCACTCCGGCCCGGGAGGTTTTTTGGCCTTGGGCCAATTGCTCGGCAACACCGCCGTGCTGCAGCGCACCTTTGACGCCGAAGACTGGCTGCGCCTGTTGGACAAGTATGCCGTCACCGCCAGCTTCGCGGCGCCCACGCCCATCCGCCGCATCTGCCAGCTCCCCGACGAGGTGCTGGCGAAATACCGGCGGGACAGTTTGCGCATCATGATCGCCAACGCCGCGCCCTGGTCCTACGCCTTGAAGCTGGCGTATCTGGAGCGCTTTCCCGAACGCTCCTTGTTTGAGGTTTACGGCTCCACCGAACTGGGCGTCAACACCATCATGGCCCCGGAGTTTCAGCGCAGCAAACCCGGCTCCTGCGGGCGCCCGGCGCCGGGGGTGGAGATTCGGCTGTACGCGGAGGACGGCGGCGTGGTCGATGAGCCCCATCAGCCGGGGGAGCTGTTCGTGCGCTCGGCCAGCGTGTTCAGCACCTACCACAAGGCTCATGACAAGTTCATGGAGGAGCGGCGGGACGGCTGGCAGACCGTGGGGGACATCGCCTATTTCGATGAGGAAGGCTTCTACTACATCTGCGACCGCAAGAAGGACATGATCATTTCCGGCGGCATGAACATCTACCCCGCCGAGGTGGAGGCCGCCTTGGAGCGGCATCCGCAGGTGATGGAGGCGGCGGTGTTCGGCATTCCCAGCGAGGAGTGGGGCGAAAGCGTGCATGCAGTGGTGGTGGCCCAGCCCGGCGGCGTCGGTTTGGACGCCGCCGCGGTGCAGGGCTTCGTCCGGGAGCATCTGGCCGGCTACAAGGCGCCTCGGTCGGTGGACTTCAGGGATGAGATTCCGAAAACCGGCTCCGGCAAGATTCTCAAGCGCGAACTGCGGGCGCCCTACTGGAGGAACCAGGGTTCCGAAGTGGTTTAGGCGCCGGCAACGCCGCTGGCGCCGCGCCTAGGAGCTTTCCCGCTTCAGCAGGCGCTGATAGAGCTGGCGGTGGCGCCGGTAGGCCAGCTCGTCGCCTCTTTGGCGGAATATGCGCGCCAGGTTGTAGTGGGCGTCCGGCACGTCGGGCGCCTTGCGGTAGAAGGTTGCGGCCAGTTCGCCCTCGCTGAGCTCATCGAACAGCGTGCCTAGGTTGTAATGGGCGAGTTGATGATGGGGAGCGGCCTCCACCGCCATTTCGTAATGGCGTTTGGCGTTCTTCAGGTTGCCCTTGAGTTGGTAGAGCCGGCCGATGTTGACATGGGCGTCGGCGTTGCCGGGGTCCAATTCCAGGGCGCGCTCGTAAGCCTCAAACGCCTTGCCGGCGTCCCAGTCCTCCAAGTCCACGCCGAGTTGGCGCCATTCGTCGCTGTCCAGCTCTTCGAGGTTGCGTGATTCCTCATCAACGCCGCTCCACAGCGCCGCCAAGCCGCCCTCGTCGCCGCGGGCCGGACTGGCGGGCGTGAACTCCAAGCAGCCCTGCCCGGTTTTAACGTTCCACAGCATGTTCTCGTTGCGCACGACCACTGCGCCTCTGTGCGCCTCCATGCGCACGGAGGACAACGGGGCAGGCGACCCAGCCTTGGCCTTCAGCTTGCGCAGCGCCCGGAAGAGTTCGCGGGTGCTGATGTCGGACTCGATCAAGTCCTTGGCCGTGCGCAGCAGCACCATGTCTTGAAAGGCGAAGCGGTATTCGCCCTTCGGCCCCCTGCCGGGCTTCAAGACGTTGCGCCGCACGAAGTGGCGCACCTGAGCCGGCTTCATGCCCACCAGCTCGGCGACTTTTTGGGTGCTGTAGCTGTTCATTGAACCAAGGATGGCGCCGTTTCCTGCAAGTTAGCGCAAAAACAAAACAGTGGCGATGGGCGAACGCTGCGGAATGCGTAGGATAGTGACCTTAAGGAATTGGCGCAATTTTCCATGCGCTGGCCGCGCCTGGCCGCTTGCTCCGTTGGTGCGTTTCACAGCTGCGGGCGCTATGGGCGTTGGCGCTGCTTGAGCGCCTCCCGTAGCGCGATGAGCTGCTCCGGCGTGATTTGCTGGAAGCCGGGGATGTGGCAGGGCGGCCCTAGGCGATTGTCGCCGAAGCCGAATGGGAGCAGGCCGCGGATGATGTCGTGCCTGCACACGGACATGCCGTTCAGGGATTCGTAAACCACCGGATCGTTGCGGCGCAGGCCGGGGCAACGATGCTTGAATTGAACCAAGTACAGCTGCTCGCGCCCCACCTTGAACGTGACGTGGCGGTCATCGACAACCTTGACCTCACGAATGCGGTGCCGGGAAATGCACTGTTCCTCGCCGGGATAGTCGGAGGCCGCCGGCGCGGACAGAATGGCCTCCACCTCCGCCGGCAGCGCCGCTGGCCGGTCGGCGCGGCCGGGTTTGGGGACGCCCTCCTCGGTGTCGGCATCCGCGCCGCCGTTTTCGTTCGGCGCCGCCTTTGCGTCCGTCAAAGCGCCGCCTAGGAGGGCCAACAGGGCCAGCGCTCCGCACAGGTGCTTGAAAAGGCTCTGCAACTTCCGGGCCTCGAGTCCACCGAAGCGGCTTAATGTGGTTGCCGTGACTGGGCGATCTTGCCAAAGGCTGCGCCTAGCCACAATCCTTTGTTGGCGTTTTCCAACCTTGGGGACGGCAGGCTAGCTGGAGGCGATCTGGCGGCGCCTTGGCGGACGAGCCAGCAGAAAGCAAAGGGAGCCCGCCAGCGCCAGCAGCGCCAGCAAGGTGAAGCCGCTTTGGTAGTTGCCGGAGAGGTCCGCCATGTAGCCGGCGGCGATGGGGCCGCCGGACATGCCCAGCATCACCACCAAGGACGAAAAGCCCATGATGGTGCCGAACGAGGAAGCGCCGAAGTAGTCCGCCCGCAAGGCCACCATCTGCGGGCCGCGCACACCCCAGGCGACGCCGTGCAGCGCGGCGAACAGCACGACCATCCACAGGTCGGTGGCGAAAGCCACCAGCAGCAGGCCGGCGCTGTGCGCCACCATGCAGAACACGCAGATGATGCGCTTGTCAAAGCGGTCGCCCAGATAGCCGCCCGCCACCTGCCCGGCCAATTGGCAGGCCGTCATCAGCGCCACCACCAAGCCGGCCGCCGCCAGCGAGTAGTTAAGGCCCTCCGTTAGATGCGGCGCCAGATGCACCAGCATGGAGGACACGGTTAGCAGGGCGAACGCATGGCCGAAGGAAATGAGCCAAAACGTCCAGGTGCGCATGGCCTCCCTGGCGGTGAAGTCCTGAGCGGAGGGCGGCATGGACGCCGCGGCCCGGTCCGAGCTGCGCACGCCGTCCGGCACCTCGCCATAGTCGTCCGGACGGTGGCGCACCAACCACGCCAGAGGCAAGCTGATGGCGATGACCAGCACGCCGGAGAGAAACGCCGTGGTGCGCCAGCCGAAAGCCTCCAGGCAGAAGATGACCGCCGGCACCGACAGGCCGCCCAAGGAATAGCCCATTTGCGAAATGGAGACCGCCTTGGCTCGGTGTTGGTCGAACCAGTTGACGATCGACACCATGAGCGTGGCGAAGCCGCCGAGGCTGGAGCCCAAGGCGATCAGGGCGAAGGTGAGGTAGAAGCCCAGCAGCGAATCCACTTGGCTGAACAGCATGAAGCCGACGCCGAACAACAGCACGCCAATCAGCAGAATGATGCGCGGGCCAAAGCGGTCCACCAGCCAACCCTGCAAGGGGCCGAGAATGCCGCTCTCGATTCGGGTCAACGCGAAGGCGCCGGCCATGAGCGTCTTGCTCCAGCCGAAGTCCCCCTGCAGGACCACCACATAGGCGCCGTAGGACTGCATCCACAAAACGGCGGCCAGCCACTGCAAGCCGCCGCTGGCGGCGACGATCCACCAGCCGAAGAAGACGCGCCCGGAGGGACGCAGCAGCCGGTCCAGCTTGGACAATGCGCCAAGCCGCTCGTTCTGGGCGGAAACATCTTTGTGCTTCAATGCATTACCTGGAAGTTGGGCGGGTTGGCGACAGGGCTGCCGCACGGCGGACCTGCTGGCCGCGGAACGGCCTGCCGGCGCGGCGGGGGCGGCGCGGACGCCGGCGGCTACTTCTTGGCAGGCGCAACGGCCTCCGACAGCTTCTGCAGCCCCTCCAGCAAGGACACCGGCAAGGGGAAGACGATGGTGGAGCTTTTCTCGCCGGCGATCTCGGTCAACGTTTGCAAATAGCGCAACTGCATGGCGCCGCCTTCCGCGCTGAGCTCCCGGGCCGCCTCCACCAACTTCTGCGCCGCCTGCTGCTCCCCGTCCGCATGGATGATCTTGGCGCGCCGCTCGCGCTCCGCCTCCGCCTGCCTGGCGATGGCGCGGATCATGCTTTCGTCGATGTCAACGTGCTTGATCTCCACGTTGGACACCTTGATGCCCCATTGATCGGTCTGCTGGTCAAGAATGGTCTGAATGTCTTGGTTGAGGCGCTCCCGTTCGGCGAGCAGCTCGTCGAGCTCATGCTGCCCAAGCACCGAACGCAAGGTGGTCTGGGCCAGTTGCCCCGTGGCGTCCATGAAGTTCTCCACGTTGATGATGGCCGGCTTGGAGTCCACCACCCGAAAGTACAGCACCGCATTCACCTTCACCGATACGTTGTCCCGGGTGATCAGGTCCTGGGTGGGTATGTCCAGCACCACGGTTCTTAAGTCCACCCGCACCATCTGCTGAATGACCGGAATGATGATGACCAGTCCCGGCCCCTTGACCTTGTAGAACCGCCCCAACATGAACACGACGGCGCGTTCGTACTCGCGCAGGATTCTGAACGCGACGGCCAGCAAGGCCAGCAGCGAGACGATGGTGACGACGGCGGTGACGAACTCCATTGGCTAGTCCTCCTGTTGCACGGTAAGCACAAGTCCCTCCACGGCGGTGACCCGCACCTTGGCGCCCTTCGCCAAGGGCGCATCGGCCTGCGCCTGCCAGACTTCGCCGAAGGCCCGCACCTGCCCTTGGCCCTCGAAGTCCTGCAGCACCAAGGCGGCGGCGCCGATCATGCCTTCCGGCCCGGTGGCCACGGCTTGCCGCCGAGCCCGGATGGCGCTGCCCACAACCAGGAAGGCGACGGCGCCGGCGGCGATGGCGAAGCCGCCGATGATCGGCAAGGGCAACTGATAGCCGGGGACGTCCGTGTCCATCAACATGATCGAACCCGTGACGAAGGCGACCAAGCCGCCCACGCCGAGAACGCCGTAGGTGGGCGTGACCGCTTCGGCGATCAACAGGCCCAAGCCCACCAGAATCAGGGCCAGGCCGGCGTAGTTGATGGGCAGCATCTGCAGTCCGTAGGCGCCGAGCAGCAGGCAAATGACGCCGGTGACCGCCGGGAACAGCATGCCGGGGTTGTAGAACTCCAGAATCAAGCCGTACACGCCGATGATCAGCAGGCCGTAGGCGATGGATGGGTCGGTGATGATGGACAGCAGCTCATGGCGCCAATCGGCTTCAACGAAGAACAGTTCCGCGGCGGCGGTGGCTAGGGTGTGCGGAGCGTCGTTTAGGGTGACTTCGTGGCCGTCCAGTTGGTTCAGCAGATCCTCAAGATCCTGCGCCACCAGATCCACCACGTTCCGCTCCAGGGCGGCGCTGGCCCGCAGGTTGGCGCCGTCGCGCACGGTTTTCTCCGCCCATTCGATGTTGCGCCCGCGCAGTTCGGCGAGGCTTTGCAGGTAGGCCACGGCGTCGTTCACCATCTTTTTGGTCATGGCGTCGCCGGGTGCGGCCGGCGGCGCCTCCGCTTGCTCCTCCCCGGAGTCTTCGCCTTTGGGGGCCGGCGGCTTGGGCTGCGGCGCACCCGGCGTCAAGCTCACGGGCGTTGACGAGCCGATGTTGGTGGCCGGGGCCATGGCCGCCACATGGCTGGCGTAGGCGATGTAGGTTCCGGCGCTGGCCGCCCGGGCGCCGTCCGGGGAGACGTAGGTGACAACCGGCACCCTTGCGGCCAATATGGCCTTGACTAGGTTGCGCATGGATTTGTCGAGGCCGCCGGGAGTGTCCATGCGTATCACCAGCGCCGCGGCCTCGGCCGCGGCGGCGTCCTCAATGGCGCGGATGACCAAATCCGCACTTGCCGGGCCGACCGGACCGTCCAAGGCGACCACCCAGACTTGGCCGCCTCCGCCTTGGCCCAAGGCGCTGGCGACGGCGCCGAGCAAGACTGCATGGAGTAAAAGTCGGGTGCGCATCCTGATGTCCTTAAGGGCGCATATTGCATCAAATCGGCGGTCTTTGCGCGGTCAGCCGCTCAATGGCCCCAATCCCCGCTTAAGGAATCGTTGCAGCGCGTTGCAAGGCGCACTGTGCAGGGGTTTTCCGGCAATTGCATGGTTGCGGCACATATCGCCGGTCCGCTGCCTAGGAGCGCGGGCGCCCCGCCCGCCTGCGGGCCAGAGGGCCTCTGGCGGCGGGCAGGGCGATCCATATCCGGGGATTGGAGGCTCAATGGAGGCAACCAGCGGCTTCTTGGCAACGCGGCGGTCAGCCGGCCTTGGCGCGCAGCTCTGGAAGCTGGTAGCCCTGTTCGGCTAGGTTGGCCCGCACGGCCTTTTTGTCCATCTTGCCGGTGGAGGTCAGCGGAATGTCCTCGACTTCCATGATGTCGTCAGGCAGTTGCCAGCGGGCGAAGGCCGTGGCGCAGTGCTCAAGAACCCGCTGCGCGTTGACGGATTCGCCCGGCGCCGGCACGATGAGCGCCACTGGGCGTTCGTCCCACTTCGGATGCGGCTGCGCCACAACGCAGGCTTGGGAGACGCCGTCCATGGCGACGATGTGGTTCTCCAAATCCACGCTGGATATCCATTCGCCGCCGCTTTTCACCAAGTCCTTGGAGCGGTCGGAGATGATGAGGTACTCCTCCGGGTCCATCTTGCCCACGTCCCCGGTGATCAGCCAGCCGTCATGGAAGCGCTCCGGCTGCGGGTCGCGGTAGTACTCGGAGCAGATCCAGGGGCCGCGCACCAGAATTTCGCCGACGCTTTCGCCGTCGTGGGGCAAGGGGTTGAAGTCTTCGTCAAAGATGTCCAACTCCAGCCCCGGCATGATCTGGCCGGCCTTGGCGACGTTGTCGAATTGCTCGTCCTCGCTTAGCTGCAGCTGGCTGCGCTTCATGACGCGGCGGGACAGCGCCGCCAAGGGGGAGGTCTCCGTCATGCCCCAGCCCTGCACCATTTCCACGCCCAAGGCGTCCGAGTACCAGCGTATCAGCGATGGCGGCGGCGCCGAGCCGCCGCAAGTCAGGCGCGACAGCTTGGAGAGATCATGGGCGCCGGGATTGGCCTCCACTATGGCCTTGACGCCCTGCCAAATGGTCGGCACTCCGGCGGACAGGGTGACGCCCTCGGAGACCATCAGCTCCAACAGCCGCGCCGGGTCCATGAACCTATGGGGCAGCACCTGCTTGCAGCCGAGCATCAGGGCGGACCAGGGAATGCCCCAGCCCATGGCGTGGAACATGGGCACGATGCCGAGGATGGTGTCCGCCGCCGAGAGGGCCATGGAGTCGGTCATGCACTGCGTGAGCGTGTGCAGGTATTGGGAGCGGTGTTCGTACTCCACGCCCTTGGGGTGGCCGGTGGTGCCGCTGGTGTAGCAGAGGCCGAGAGGGGAGCACTCGTCCATTTGCGGCCATGCGTACCGCGTCGGCCGGCCGTGGATGAAGGCTTCGTAGTCGATGGCGCCCGGCAGGCCCGTGGACCAGCCGGCAAAGCCCTCCTCGGCGGCCACCACCACCTTCCGCACACTGGGAATGGCCGCCCGCAGGGGTTCAAGCAGGGGCAGCAGGTCGGCATCGGCGATGATGAGCTTGTCCTCCGCATGGTTGATGATGTACTCGAGGTCCTTGGCGGCAAGGCGAATGTTCAGCGTGTGCAGCACCGCGCCCATGCCGGCGCAGGCGTGGTACGCCTCCAGATGGCGGGCGCCGTTCCACATGAAGGTGCATACCCGGTCCCCCATGCCGATGCCGGCGTCTTTAAGGGCATGGGCTAGTTGGTGGGCGCGGTTGCGGGTCTCCCTGTAGGTTTGCCGGCGCACGCCGTTTTCCGTGGCGGTTACGATCTCCTCTTCCGGCGCCACCTTGGCGCCGCGGTCGAGGATGTTGGACATCAACAGGGGCGTGCGCTGCATGGCCATCGCCGAGGTTCTCCTGGAAAGTGGTTGGGACAGCGCAGCAGTTTACCCCAAGGCGCTCCTAAGGGGCCGCTGGCGGCGGGCCGGTTGATCCTTATCCCCGGATTGGGGACGCCCGCGCTCCCCGGCTGAGCTTTTGTTTCCCATTTGCACATTGGCCGCGGTTTGCATAAAGTGCGGGGATTGGCTTAGCGCACTAGGGCGCGGCGTGGGAGGAGTCTATCCATGAGCGGACAGGGTTTTAATGGTTTGGGGCGCACCGGCGTTCGCTGGGCGGCGGCGTTGCTGGGCTTGGGGGCGGTGATGCTGGCCGGCGCGGCCTATGCGGAGGTCAGCGGGGAGACGCAGTTCATTCTGAACACCTTCTCCTTCCTTATTTGGGGCGCCCTGGTGATGTGGATGTGCGCCGGCTTCACCATGCTGGAGTCCGGCTCCGTGCGCACCAAGAACGCCTCGGTGATCTGCCTGAAGAACATCGGCCTCTACTCCATTGCCGGCTTGGGCTACTTCGTCGTCGGCTACAACCTGATGTATGTGGACGTGGGGGCGCTGGTCGGCACCTTCAGCTTCTTCTACGGTTCCTCGGCGGAGGAGCTGGCGCTGCTGTCGCTGGGCGAGGACGCCTCCGAAGAGGCTAGGCAAGCGGCCAATGAAGCGGTCATCGCCAACGGCTACTCCGTAATGTCGGACTGGTTCTTTCAGATGGTCTTCGTGGCCACCGCCGCCTCCATCGTCTCCGGCGCCTTGGCGGAGCGGGTGAAGCTTTGGACGTTCTTCGCCTTTGTGGCGGTGTTGACGTCGGTCATCTACCCCATAGTCGGCGCTTGGACTTGGGGCGGCGGCTGGCTTAGCCAAATGGGCTTCAAGGATTTCGCCGGCTCCACCATTGTCCACGGCACCGGCGGCTGGGCCGCCTTGGCCGGCGCCTTGGTGGTGGGGCCAAGGCTCGGCAAGTTCAGGCGGGACGGCAGCGTTAAATCCACGCCGCCCTCCAACATTCCCGCCGTCACCCTAGGCGTTTTCATTCTGTGGCTGGGCTGGTTCGGCTTCAACGGCGGTTCGCAACTGGCGCTGGCCGGCGCCATAGACGCGGTGGCCATGAGCAATGTGCTGGTGAACACCAACTTGGCCGCCGCGGCCGGGGTTTTGGCGGCGGTCAGCATCTCAAGGCCCGTTTTGGGGCGGGTGGACCTGCTGGCTTCCCTGAACGGCGCCATCGCCGGGCTGGTGGCCATCACCGCCGGGCCGGACATCGTGAACCATGTTTGGGCCATCGTCATCGGCGCCGTCGGCGGCGCCATCTGCACCTTCGGCATCAAGTTTCTGGAAAGCGTCAAGGTTGACGATGTGGTCGGCGCCGTGCCGGCCCACCTGTTCGCCGGGGTTTGGGGCACGCTGGCCGTCTGCATAGCCGGCGGCGGGGACCTGGTTGTGCAAGTGGTCGGCATCCTAAGTGTGGGCGCATTTGCCTTCACGGTTTCAGGGCTTTTGTGGTTCGTTTTGGACAAGACCTTGGGCGCCCGGGTGAGCACCGCCGTCGAGGAAATGGGCCAGGACGTGGCGGAGCTTGGCATTGAAGCCTACCCCGAATTCGTGGTGATGCCGGACAAGGACGACCTTGACGAAATGGCCGCCAAATAGCGGCGGCCTTTGGGCTTAGCCCAGCGCAGCGCCGCAGAAGTTCAGGATCCAGCGGCTCACCAGCCGCTGATGGGTTTCCTGCGCCAATGACGCCAAGCCGTTGCGATGGGTTTCGGGTCCGAGCAATTCCCGGCGCATGTTCATTAGGTCCCGGGAATAGGCTTTTGGAAACTCGGGATGGCCCTGAAAAGTCAACACCCTGCCGCCCCAGGTGAACCCGGCTAGCGGGCAGAAGTCGTTGCTGGCGATTAGCTGGGCGCCTTCCGGCAACGCCGTAACCTGGTCTTGGTGGCTGGAGAGCAGATTGAACGCCTCCCGCCGCGGTTCAAGCCAGGCTTCGTCCGCCAAGACGCGGCTGCGGTGGACGCCCACCGCCCAGCCCGTTGCCCGCTCCACCCGCCCGCCGAAGAAATGGGCCATGAGTTGATGGCCGAAGCAAATGCCCACCACCACCCGCCCCGCATCGAGCGCTTGGCGCAGGAAGCCGGCCAATCCGCCTATCCACGGCTGATCTGCATAGACGCTGTGGCGGCTGCCGGTGATGACGTAGGCGTCGCAGCGGGAGGGTTTGGGATAGCGGCCGGCCAGCGCGTCGATGACCTCAAACTGCAAGTCGGCCCCGTCTGCCGCTTGGTTGAAGACGTCCATGAACATCTGCGGATAGTCGCCGTGCTTGGGCTGGAATTTGCCAAGAACGGTGTCCGCCTGCAGGATGCCGAGCCTCATGAGCGGCTGCGCCCCATCGCCGCCGTGCGGGGTTCTTCGCCAAGGCGAAGCCGCACATGGACGCTAGATGATTTCAAAGTAGCGCTCTAGCTGCCAACTGTTGACATGGCGTTCGTATTCCCGGCACTCCCAAAGCCGCGACCTGACGAAGTGCTCGACGAAGGCGTCGCCGAACAAGCGCCGCGCCGAGGCGGAGCCGCTCAAGCGTTCCGCCGCCGCCCGCAGTTGGCCGGGGAAGCGGTGCGTTTCCGGCAGGTTGCCCTCGGCCTCATAGGCGTTGCCGGCCACGGGCGGGCTGGGCGCGAGCTCCTCTTCAATGCCCTGCAGCGCCGCCGTTGCCACCGCCGCGGCGGCTAAGTAGGGATTGGCGTCCGCGCCGCAAACGCGGCATTCAATGCGTTGGCTTGGCGAACCGCCGCCGATCACGCGGATGGCGGCGGTGCGGTTGTCCAGCCCCCAAGTGGCCGCGGTGGGCGCCCAATAGCCCTTCACCAGTCGTGCGTAGCTGTTGATCGTCGGCGCCAGGAGCGCCAGGTAGTCTCCCGTGTAGCGTTCCAGGCCGGCCACGGCTTGCCGCTGCAATTGGGACATGCCGTGGGAGGCTTGGGCGTCCTGAAAGCGGTTGGCGCCGTGCTCGTCGGTGAGGCTGAAATGGAAGTGGCCGCTCTGCCCCGGATAGTCCATGCACCACTTGGCCATGAAGGTGGCCATGAGCCCGCGCTTTTGGAAAAACGCCTTGGCGAAGGTCTTGAAGAGGTTGGCGCGGTCCGCCGCCTCCACGCCGGAGCAGGCCGCCAGGGCGGCTTCCCAGACGCCGGGGCCGGTTTCGCAATGCAGCCCCTCCAATCCCAAGCCCAAGGCTTGGCAATGGTCCATCAGCCCGGTGAACAACTCCGCTTGGGCGGTGGTGCGCAGCAGGGAGTAGCCGAAGTTGCCGGGCGTCAGGGGCTTGAGGTTGCGATAGCCCTTGTCCCGAACGCTGTGCGGCGTTTCCTCAAAAACGAAGAATTCGTATTCGAAGCCGGACTTTAGGGTTAAGCCGCGCTCCGCCAGCCGCGCCAGCGTTTGCCGCAGCAGGGTGCGAGGGCACAGGGGGTGCGGCGCGTCGTGCTCGCCGACGAATTCGCCCACGAAGTAGGGGCAATTCTCGTCGGCCAGCCACCGTTCGGTGCTGGTCAGCAATCGATACCGCGCATCGGGAAAACCGCTGTGCCAGCCGGTGTAGCCGTCGCCGTCGTAGAGCTGATCGTCCGCATCCCAACCGAACACGCAGTCGCAGAAGCCGCCGCCATCGGCCAGCAGCGCCTTGAACTTGTCCAGGCTGAGGTACTTGCCCCTGATGACGCCGTCGATGTCGGTCAGGCCGAGCTTGATGCGGGAGACGCCGCGCTTTTGGTAGTCCGCCAGCTTGGTGGCGAGGGATTGGTCTTGCAAGGTTCGTCCTGTCTGGCGGCGCAGCTTGGGCGGCAGCCCTAGTGCAGAAAATTGAACATCAGGCGGCGGTAGCGGCTAGCCAGCTCGCTGCCCTTGCCGAGCACGGCGAAAAGGCGCAGCAGGGTGCGGCGGCCGAGTTCGTCGCCGAACGAGCGATCCGCCTGCAGCACCTGCAACGCCTGTTTAAGCGCCGCTTCAAAGTTGCCCTGCGCCGCCTCCGCCACGGCCAACTGACAGCGCACTTCGAGATTTTTCGGATCCTCCTGAAGCTGCGCGTTCAGCTTGTCGGGGGACGGCAGCGCGGCGGCCTCTTCGGCCAACTCCAGCCGGGTTTGCGGCCGGTCCCGCTCGGCGGTGTCCGCCGGCGTACTGGCAAGAATCCGGCGGGCTTCATCGAGTTGTCCCAACCGCACCAAAACGTCCGCCAGCTCCACGCGGAAGTGGGGATTTTTCGGTTCCTCCCGAAGGGCCTGCTGCAAAAATCGCCGGGCGCCGCGCAAGTCCCCCCGCTCAAGGTGCTGGGCAAGCTGCGCCCTAATCAGGTCCGTCGCCGACATGGTGAGTTGGTCCAGCAGCGCCCGCAACGCCTGCTCCGGCTGCGGCCCCTCCAATTGGTGCGCTATCTGGCCCTTGTCGATGACGCGCAGGCTGGGCAGCGCCTGAACGCGCAAATGCTGGGCCAAGCTCTGGTCCTTGGCCACATCCACCAAACCCAGGGCCGCCTTGCCGGCGTACTGGGCCACCAAGCCCTCCAGTTGCCGCTTGGCCTCCACCGCGGGGGCGGCCTGCTCCGTCCAGAACAGGAGCAATACGGGGGTGTTGGCGGAACGCTCCACCACGTCGGCCTGAAATGACTCTGGGGTGACTTCGAAAACCTGCTCCACAATGCTGCCCAATCAATTGCCAAACAAAGGGTTTGCTCCGCCTAAGCGGAATATTCGCGCACCAGCACCAGCACCTGCTGAGCGAATTCCAAGGGTGCGGGTTCGCCGTTCATCGCCAGCACGGTTAGCCCGAAAATGCGCTCGTCCTCCTGGCGGACTCGGAGCATCACTTCCGCGGCGTCGCCTTCGCCGCCGAACGAGAACATTCTGCGGAAGAAGCCCCGCTCCCGTTCACCGCCGAGAAAGGCGGTTTGGGGAATGCGCACATGGTAGGCGCCGCCCTGCCGGTCGCGCTCGAGGACCTCCGCGCCGGCGTTGGCCAAGGCTTGGCCCAAGGTCGCCCAAGCCCGCTCCTCATCCAGGAAAAGGCGCAGCACGGGCGCTCCGGTGGCGTCCCTGCCCAGTGCGGACTTGGCTTGGCCGGCAATCTCCTGGGCCACCATGGAAACGGTTTGCTCCGCAACGCGGGCGGCGATGTAGGCGCCGAGTTCGTTGAGCAGGCGCGGCGGCAGTTCGGCTAGGTCGGATGCCGCTGTCGCGGATCCGTCGCCTTCGGCGGCGGGCGCAGGAGCGTCTCCGCCGGCCTCGGCTGCGGATTGATGGCGCGCATGAACCTCGGAGGTCAGCTCCCGCAGCCCCTGTTCGACTTGCAGGATCACCCGGTCCTTGCCGCCGGGCGCATTGGCGGATGCCTTGAGCTCCCGCAGCAGGGTGCGCATCACGTCCCGATACGGCTTGTCCTCAATGGCCAGCCAGTCCGTAGTAATGCGCCCCTGGCTGGGCTGCTCGGCGGCTATGCCGACGCCGTTCTCGGCGAGGAACTGCTTGATCTTCGGCCACACGGTGGTGGGCGGCTCCGGCACCACCAGCCAGATGCGCCCTCCGAGCCTTTGAATGCGGATGGCGTCCCGGTTGTCGTTGGCGTAGATGGCGTCCGGCGGCGGCGGTCGGCCGGGAAAGAAACGGGCGTTCTGCTGCACAGGAACCGGCGGGATCGGAAAGGGATCTTCAAGAACCACGCCCAGATCCTCCGGAATGACCAGCGCCGGGCGCTGCTTGGCGTCTATGTAGTCGTCGCTGCGGTTGACGAAGAAGCCCTTGTCGTCCGCAAACCAACCGCAGCCGCCAACCAGGAACGGCGCCAGCAAGGCCGCTCCGCAGGCTTTGCGCACTATCGCCGCGGCCAGGGTGAATCTTGGCCGCCGCCGCGTTTTCCCAGCCGGAAGCGGCGCCTTCCCGCCCACGATCAATCCTCCGCCGCGGCGACGGCGGCCATCAGCTCGCCGCGCCGGCTTTCCGAAAGGGGCAGCAGCGGCAGGCGAATGCCGATGTCGATCCTGCCCAAGGCGTGCAGCGCCCACTTCACGGGCGACGGGCTGGTTTCCAGGAACAGCGCCCGATGCAGCGGCTGCAGCGCCGTGTCATGGCGCTCCGCCAAGTCGGCGTCTCCCTTAAGCCAGGCGCGGCAAAAGGCCGCCATGCGCCGCGGCAGCACATTGGCGGTGACGGAGATCGCGCCGACCGCGCCGAGGCGCATCATGTCAAGGGTTTGCGCATCCTCGCCGGAGAGCAGAATGAAGTCCTCTCCGCAAAGGCGGCGCAGGTCGGCAATGCGGGTTGGGTCCCCGCAGGCTTCCTTGATGCCGATGATGTTGGGAATGGACGCCAGGCGGGCCACGGTTTCCGGCTGCAGGTCGCAGGCGGTTCTAGGCGGCACGTTGTAGAGCACCAGCCGTGCGCTGCAGGACGCGGCGATGGTTTGGTAGTGCCGCACCAAGCCTTCTTGGGTGGGCTTGTTGTAGTAGGGGGTGACCACTAGGCAGGCCGCCGCGCCCAAGCGCTGCGCCTCTTGGGTTTGATGCACCGCCTCGGCGGTGGCGTTGCTGCCGGTGCCGGCGACCACCGGAACCTGCCCGGCGACCACGCCGATGACGCGCTCGATGACCTGGAGGTGCTCCTCCGTGGTGAGGGTGGCCGATTCGCCGGTGGTGCCCATAGGCACGATGCCGTTGGTGCCGCTTTCCAGGTGCCAGCCCACCAGCCGGTCCAGCGCCTCCCAGTCCAGTTCGCCGGAGGGCTTCATGGGCGTGACCAAGGCAACGATGCTGCCGCTCAGCATGAAATGTCCATCAGCCTCTGCTCCGCCGCCAATGGTACTGCAATTTCACTGGACGTGCGGATGGCTAGGCCAAATCCCAACAGGCTATTGCGGTTCCCTAGATATCCGCCCGCGCTGGGCCGCATCCCCAAACAGGAACCTGCCGACCGCCTCCATGCGTCCGTGGCGTTCGCCAAGGTCGGCAAGAAATGGGTAGGTCGGCCAGCTGTAGTCCCGCCCCGTCACCCGCACATGTTCGGCCAAGCTCTCGTCGAAGTAGCCGTCGTGGGAGGTTGCAGCGCCGTCGTGGACTTGGTGGAAAGTGGCTTCACCCAGCAGCAGGACGTTCAGCGCCTTGGGCTTGCGGACGTGGCGGCTGAACAGCTCCAAGTTGCAAAGGCCGCCGCCCGGCCGGATGAACCCCTCGTCGTAGCCGCCCACCGTTTGCCAGCTTTCCCTGGACATGGCGAAGGCGTTGCTTTCGTTTTGCAGCAGCGGGTTGCCGTCTTTGTGGGCGCCCGCCCACACGCTGATGGGGAAGAGCCGATCCAAGTCCTCTTGCCAAGGCGTGGCGCCAAGCAGGTTGTCCTCCGCCGCCTGATCATATCCCTCCCGCACGGACTGCATTTGCGGTTTGCGGCCGAGGTGGCGGCTGCCGACGAAGGTGAGGGCCTCGGGATGGCGGGCCAGCACTTCAACCGTTCGCCGCACCAAATGCGAACTTGCCATGCGCGCGCCGTCGATGCAGATCATCAGAAATTCGCCGGCGGCCAGTTCCCGCACGGCGGCGTTGATGGCGATGACCGGCGACGCATGGGCCTCCTTCGCCGGTATCCGCACAAGGCGCACCGGGCGCGGCGCACGGAGTTGGGCGCTGCTGAGCGCAAGCGCTTTTGGCGAGCCGTTGTCCACAACGATGATTTCGTAGTTGACGCCGTCAACGCCTTTTTGCAGGGGCGGCAGCAAGGAAAGCAGAGTCCGGGGCGCCTCCCGCTGCATTTGGTATGCGCAAACGATGATGGACAGCCTTGGCATGGAGGCGGCCCGCCTCAAGCCTAGCCGGCGCACAGCCAGCCTGTTCCCATTGGCGTCAGCATTGCGGAAGGTTGCCTTGTGTGTAGCCAATTATCAACTTGGATCTGCTGGCCGAATTGCCCCTGAACCAAGGGCCGGCCTAGCCTTGGAGGCATCGGCGACGCCAGCCCATCTTGCTTGGCCGCAACGGTTGCTGGTAACGTATGAAACCTTTTTTCGGTGCCACGCTTAAGAGAATCCTGAATGCTAAAGTTCCGGCAAAGGGAGCCCTTTGTGTTTCGGGTTGAGCCATTGCAGTCCCTAGCGGAAGATCTAAGGCCCGAATATCGCCGCGCCGCGCCCTTCCCTCATGTTGTAATCGATGACTTTCTGAACGCCAAGATAGCTGAAATGCTGTTGCAGGCGTTTCCCGGACAAGACTCCCCCGTTTGGTTTGATTGGCGGAGTCGGGATAGGCGGCATCAGCCGAAGAAGCAGGGCGTTGGCCACGCCAAGCGGTTGGGTGGCGTGTCGCCCTGGCTGCAGAACATGCTTGGTGCGTTCAATGCGTATCCATTCCTGAATTTCCTCGGCAAACTAACAGGAATTGAAAAGCTGCTGCCTGACCCGTACTTTCACGGTGGCGGCATTCACCAGATTCTTAGCGGCGGCCGGCTGGATGTGCATACGGACTTCAACGAACTGTCGCAACTCGATCTTTTCCGTCGCGTAAACGTGTTTTTGTACTTGAACAAAAGCTGGCTGCCGGAATATCAAGGATATTTGGAGTTTTGGGACGCCGAAGCGACGGAATGCAAAAAGCGCATTGCGCCCTTGTTCAACAGAATGGTCATATTCAACACGGACAAGCATTCGTTTCACGGCCATCCATCGCCGCTGAACACTCCGCAGCACATCACTAGAAAATCCATCGCCCTCTACTACTATACGGCCAAGGCGAGCCCGCAGCATCGCTATGACCAGCAGACCGACTGGCGGGATGCGGATTAGGCTGGTTAACGGAGCGGCAGGGCCTGCGCTCGTTTTTCCTCGCGCAGATAGCTTAGGCGCAACAGCCGGGAGACCACTCGATGGCGGCGCTTGGATGGATCCTTGGGCAAGGCGGGGGCGGGCTTTGCGGTGCCGTCCTTGCGCACCACCAAGGCGCCGCCGGCGCCATGCGGGCGGGGGAAGGCGATGAGCGGCTGCATCATGGCGTCCTCGGCAACGCCTAGGAAGGCGAACACCCGCCGTAGCGTGGCTTGGTGGTCGGCGAGCAGCTCGCTGTTGTGGATGATTTGCACTTGCCGGCGGGGAAAGTGCTGATGGAGGTTGCTCAACTGCCGGCTGTACAGTCCTCGGCTTCGATAGGAACTGATGCGTTGTGGGGAATGCCAGGAGCGGGCGTCGGCGCAGCATCTGACACGGAAAGGTTGCGCCAGCAACGCTAGCCATAGGGGTGTGTTCTCTTTGCCGCGGCTTTTTTGCATGTAGTAGTGGGAGATGGCCCTTGCCACTCGGTCCCGCAGCAGCACGATCAGCTTAAGATCTGGGTTGTATCGCCTAAGCGCCGCCGCCACTTCGGGAAAAAATAGATAGTTGGGCGTGGATTCGCCAAGAATCTCGGCCTGCCGGCAATGTTCGAACCGCGGCGCGTAGCGTTCGTCGATCTCTTGGGGCGACCAGTTCGGCGAAAAGTCCGGGGCGTCGAACACATGGCCCTCCTCCAAGGGCAGGCCGATTTGCGGATGCTGCCGAAGGTACTCGGCCAAGGCCGTGGTGCCGCACTTTTGGGCGCCGACGATGACAAAGCTCAGCTTCGGCTGATAGGCGCCGGAGGGTTCGCTGGAGGCAAGCGGCCTGCTGGGGGAGGCGGCTTGGGGCGAACCCCGCCGTTCAAGGGGGGCCGAGGGTTCGCGCTGCGCCGGCGGTTCATGCGGCGGCGGTGCGGTGGATGGAGCGTTTCTGCTGCGCAGGGCGGCAAGCAGCGCCGCAACTTCGGCCTTTTCGTAAAGCCGCCAGCAGGCGTGGTTGGGGTCGGCAAGCAGGGTTTGGGCATCCTCCAGCGCTTGCGCTGCGCCGCCGTGGGGGGCAGTGTCGTTGCGGTTCTCCAAGGGCGCATCCAAGAGCTTGGGCAGTTGCCGGGCTTGCGGCGCCAGCCCCGCTAGGCAAGCGCCGTTGCCGGCGATGATTTCTTCATAGAGCAGTATTCTCTCCAGCCCCAACACTTCAAGGAAGCGCTGAAAATACCAGTCCAACAGCGCCAACCGGCGGGAACGGGCGTCAGCAACGGCGGCTAGCCGCTGCGCCAAGGCGGGGTCCAGGGCTTCCGCCATGGGGGCATGGCCTTGGCGAATGGGGTGGTCGAGGCTGTGCCAGGAAGCCAGCACCGCCAGGGGATTGCGCACCACGGCCCAGCAGTCGAAGCGCCGGCGCAGGCCCGGCAGCAGGGCCGCGAAGGCGTTGGGATGCTTGAGGGCAAGGGTGAAGCCCGGGCGCAGGGGCTTGCCCACGGGGATGGACGCCACTTCCGCGCCCGCCCAACTGCGTTGACCGCCCGTCGGCGGCAGGAACATGTTGTCCCCAGCGCCGCGCAGCCGCCGTTCGGGCTTTTCGCCCCGCTCCATAATGGCTTGGCGCACATCCGCCAAATATTGCGCCACCGCCGCAACACGGACGGCATTGCCGTCCATCGCCGACAGGGTGCTGACGTCCATGGTCTCATTTAGGGCCACCACATCCGGCAAACGGTTGAGCAGGGAGCAAACCAAGGTGGTGCCGGAGCGAGGCGCCCCGGTGAGGATGGCCGAATCAGGCATGGCGCCCCGCCGCGTCTCCATTCCAGTAAATGCGCATTGAACAGCCTACCAAAGGTGGTCGATTTCCTTGAGCAGCGTGTGGAACTGCGCCCGCTCGGCGGCTAGGGAGTGGCGTTGCGCCGTTAGCTTGGCTTGGCGAAGCATGGCCTTGCGGGCTTCGGCGGGAAGGTGCAGCGCTGTTTTGGCGGCGGCGGTCAAGGATTCCACCGTGGCTTGGTCCGCAACAATGCAGTTGAGGTTGTGGCGGCAAAAGCCCCTGTTGCCGATGCAGTCCAGAGTAACGGCGATGCAGCCGCTAGCCATCGCCTCCAAGGCCGGCAGGTAGAAGCCTTCTTTTTCATGAGGCAGGCACAGGGCTATGGAGGCGGCGCTCAATGCGGCAAGAAATCGATGGCGTGGTTGGAATTCCAGCAGCAGGCGGTGGCGCAGGCCGGCGCGGTCTAGGCTTAGGGACAAGGCTTGGGCCAGATCCGGCCTTTTATAGCCAACGATGGTGAGGACGCGGCCTTGCAGCATCCGCTGCGCCAAGCCCCATGCCTTCAAGGTGCTGCGCCATCCGGGAATCGGGAGGCGCCTGCCTGGGCCTTGCAAGCGCACATCGACGGCATTGGGAATGGTGAAGACGGGACCGTTGGCTAGGCCGCCGATGGCGTCCGCCACTTCTTGGCTGACGCAAATGCGCACCGCCCGATGTTTTAGGTAGCTGTGGAGCTCCGTGCCGGGGTGCCCGTGGCGCACATGCTGCACCAAATTGATTCTGGGGTTGGGGCTGGACTCCAGCCTGGATTGCGCCAAAAAGCGCCAATCCAGCCCGGCGAGAAAGAATAGATCGCCTCCTTGGGGGGCCCACTGGGGAGCTCGGAACCTGTTTCCGGGCGGCCAAAGGCGGTTTTGGTCTGTTGATGGGCTGGCCCCCGGCGCCTTGGCGGTGAAGGTGATCCGAGGAGCGTATCCGGGCAGGCGCCGAACATGGTCGAAATAGTGGGCGTGCTTCACTTGGCCGCCCGTCAGCCGGTCAAGGTTCCTATGGAACCAGACATTGATGCCGGGCAGCGCTGTGGTCACTGAAATAGCGAAGCCCCGGCCACCAAGATGGCCGGGGCTTAAGGCTTGCTCCGAACGCCGCGCAACGGCTTTCGGCCTACTCCTTAGCTGGAGAAATCAAAGCTCCAAATGCAGCGGGAATTCTCATCCAGAGAGAACAGTCGCTGTGGCGCTCGCCGCCGGCTGGAGCAAGGTTGAGTCTGATGGCCTATAGACCGCACGGTTCGGGTAGAGGATGTCACCGCTCATAAGGACTCTGGAATCAGCAAGTCTCGCATCAGGATTTGCGTCGTCCAGGTGGAAGCAGTTTACCGGCGTTACAGTTAAATCCCGCTCAAGAAAGGCGCAACCCGGTTCATGATCCATGGGTTGACGGCCACCGCTCATTGCGCCGGGCGGCGCGTAAAAGCGGGTGCCGGGTTGAAGCCCCGTGCTGCCCCTTAGCTGGGCGGCTAGCGCACGTATGAAGTCGATAGGCCCGTAAATACGACCCGTGCTCAGCAAGCGCACCTCGCCCGGAGTGACGGCGGGGCCAAGGGAGAGCGTGACGGAGCCTACTGGATGAGGGCCGCGGCTTCTGAGAATGCCGACATTGTCTGATTGAGTCCTGCCAATGACAATGGAGTTGTTGTGCAGCGCATTGCCGCTGGTTCGGATCATGTGCTGGACCTCAAGGTCGCCGTTGGACAGGAGGTCGCACCGTCCCCCGCCCGCGCTCCAGCCGCCGCCCAAGGCACTGGCGATGTTGTTGCTTGTATAAACCCCAGTGGCGCCGTTGCGCAGGGGGGCGTTAGCTGTCAACTCGCCGAAGTAGCGGGCGCCGTCTTCGCCAGCGCAGTTGATGAAAACGCTGCAGACCGTAGCTGGAGGGGTCACGCTGGCGCATGTTGTCCTAAGGAAGGAAGTAATTTCCGCATCACCAGCTCGGCTTACCCCATAGGCGTAGGCTTTGACGGCGATGTTCTGGTAGTTGAGCTCGCCCAGGGAAGTGCCGACCGGCCCGTCGGCGGCCCCGTTGAGGTTGAAGTCCAAGGACAGCGCCGCATTGAACCGCGAGGGCGTCAGGTCGGCGGTGCCGCCGGGAACGTAGATCACCGGCGTCGCGGCGAGCCCCTCAATCGGCACGCTCAGCGTCGCCCTCTCCCTGGCCCCGTCCACCGTGAACTGCTTGGCGCCCTCCGCGCGCTGGTTCGCGCCCAGCACCATCATGTCGCCCGCCTGGAACGGCCCCGACACGACCACGTCCGCCGTGCCGCCCAAGGAGGTGTCCAAGTTGCCGCCGACAACCGCCAGGGCCTGCGTCCTCAAAGTCCGCGGGATGGCGGCGCCGCTCGCCAGCACGATGGACAGCGTACCAACCCTCAGGCCCTGCACCTTGCGGGCGGCCGCCCCCGCCATCGTGACCTCCACGCCGTCGGAGATGACCTTGCGGTCCTCAATGTCCACCACGGCCCTGTTGTTCGCGGTGCTGCCCGCCGGCCCCAGCGACGCCGTCAGCGCCGGAGCGAGCCGGATGGCGATGGAGTCGTCGGACCCACCCGCTTGGGGCTGAGCCCCGATGCTCGGAAGGCCGGAGACCGGGTCCTGGTAGCCGGACGCGCCGCTTATGCTCGCCGGGAAGGGGTTGGCGACGGAGCGGGTGGGCTCAATGGACGACTTTATCGTCACGCCGCGAACTTGGGCGTTGACCGCCGCAGTCGGGTTCAGAACCACCGGGGTCACCTGCAGCGACGGCGGCCGGAACCACAGAAGATTCCGCGTCGCGTCGTGGACGTCATCGACCTCCGTCTCGATCTTCACCGAGAAGGTGACGGTCGTGTCGCCCGTGTTGCCGCCTCCCTTGAGAGCCCTTGACACGTCGCCGCTCTCGTTGGTGCCCTCATAGTACTTCAGGTCGTTGGCGGTGACCGGCGCCGCAAAGGTCGCACCCTCCAGGGTGAAGGTGATGTCGGCCTCGTTGTTGACGGCCAGCGCGGCGTTGGCGTCGTTGGTGGCCTCGGACGCGATGACCAACTCAATGCCCACCTCGCTGGTGTCCCGAACCATCACCACCTGCTGCCCCTGCGGAGTCCCGAAGTACTCCAACGCCACAACCATGCTCGGAACGTTGTTCTGCTTTATGGTCACCGACTGGCCCAAGGCGCCCGCCGAAAGCAGAATGCCCGCCGTCAGCAGCAGGGCCGAACGCATTGCCTGCTCAATCATGTCAAATTCTCCATTTGCTGGGGCGAAATTCCCATCAGAATAACAATTCCGTCCATCCAATCAACAATCTTGGCACCAGTCAAGCCCCCCCGAACGCGGCATTTTAAGACGCTTAACTTGGAGTGCAACACATATTTTAGAGTAAGTCAAGAGCATCCTCCGCCTTCGCCCAGCCCCTGATGAAAGGTGCGCCTATTGAGGCGATGTGCAGAGCAGAGCCCTGCTTGGGCAACAGCGGACCTTAGCTGGCCACCCCGCAGGCGCCGCCACGGGGGGGGGGGGGGGGGTACGATAAAGCATGGGGACATGGCGAACTCGCTCACTTCAACCTAAGGGCAGTTTACTCAGCGATATGGCGCTGATGCAACTCCAATTTGCTCTTGATTTCCTGGGTGAGCCTGGAGCCTTCGGAGTGATCCCGGATCACATAAGGGGTCACCATCACCATCAATTCGGTGCGGTCGCCCTGATAGGTGTCCCTGCGGAACAGCCGCCCAAGCAGCGGCACTTTGCCCAGGCCGGGGATGCCCGTTTGCCCAAGGCTGCGGTTTTCGGCTATCAGCCCGCCCATCAACAGCGAGCCGCCGTCCTGCAGCGTTAGGCTGGTGCTTAAGCTGCGGTTGAGGATGGTGGGCGAGCCGCCTAGGCTGGTGGCGGCGGAGGGGCGGGCTTCGCTGAGTTCCTGTTGAATGCTGACGTCCACCAAGCCGCTGGCCTGCACCACCGGGGTAATCGTCAGGGTGACGCCGGTTCTGCGGTAGCTGACCTGCTGCAGCACGTTGCTGGAGCCGCCCACCTGCACGGACCCTTGGGATATCTCGGTGATGACGGGGATCTCGTTGCCCACCTGTATGTTGGCCTCTTCGCCGCTCTTCACCAGAACCTTCGGCTGCGAGCGGATGGACACCTTGTCGTCTTCGTAGTACAGGTTAAGCGCCGCCCGCACTGCGCCGGCATTGTTCAGGTTTAAGGAAAACCCCTTGTCGCTGAGGCCCAGCTCGCGGGTGCCGCCCTCGAGTGTGTAGTCAACGTTGCCGATGTCGATGCCGCTGTTTTTCAGCAGGAAGTCGAAGCCGCTGCCCTCCTCCTCCGTTAAGGTGATTTCGGCGATCAGCACCTCGATCAGCACCGAAGGAACGGGCTTGTCCAGCTGCTTGACGACCTTGTGGATCTCGGCCCACTGCTCGCCGGAGCCGCGGAAGATCAGCAGGTTGCGCTTTTCGTCCACCACTATGGGGCTGTCCCGCACGGCCCCGCCGGTGCGTCCCTGGCCAGCGCCCCCCTCACCGCCGGAGATTCCACCCCGCTCCCCGGCCGAACCCGAATCGGCCAAGCTGCCGCCGACCAGTTGGTAAAGGGTGTCGATGATGTCGGAAATTTGCGTGTTCTTGACTTCGTAGGTGAAAAAGCCCTGCTCGACTTCGCCTTGATGGGCGACGTCGAAGCGCGAGATCCAGTCGGTGACGTGGTCGAGCAATTTCTGGCCCTGGGCGAATATGACCAACTTGCCGAGTTCGTCGAACGGCAGGAAGATGACGTTGCCGTTGCGCCGGCCGGCGTTGTAGCCCTCGCCCACAAGAACTTCCTCAATGACTTTGGCGAGCGCGTCCGGCGTTAGGTACTCGGGCTCGACAATCAGGCCGTGCTGGCCGCGCAGGAACGGCTGGTCTAGGACTTCGATCAATTCAAGGGCTTGCCCCACCCGCTCCGGAGTGCCTTTGAGCAGCACGGAGTTGCGCTCCACGTCGTCCCTTGCGGACAGGTCGCTTTGCGGAAATGCCTCCCGCAGCATGCTGACCACCTCGTTGGGCCTGGCCGCCATCAACGGCACCAGCTGGAACACCGTGCGGTGGGTGGCCGGCACCTCCGGCAGGGTGCGCCCGCTGATGAGCAGCGGAATCTCGCCGGTGGTGATGTCCTGGGTGGCGACGAAGGTGAGAACCCCGTCCCGCTCGCGTATGGTGACGCCGTACTCCTGCAGGACTTGGCGGGCGGTTTCGAAGAATTGGCGCGGCGTCACCGCTTCGGTGAGGCGCAGGGTCACCAGGTCCGATTTCTGCTGCAGCCCGGGGGAGATGACGAAGGACATGCCCAGCTCCGTGCCGAAGACTTCGTTGATGAAGGCGACAATGGGCACCCCGTTGAAGGCGGCTTCAATGGGGGGGCCCGCAAGGTCCGCTCCCAGTTCGTCGGCGGCGCCTCTGGCCCTGGTCCTGGTGATGCGAACGCCTGGAGTGGGTTCGTACCTTGAGCTAGGCGGCGCCTCCTGTTGCGCGGCGCCTTCGCCGGCGCCTGCATCAGGGTCGGTTGACGGCGGACGAATGGGCTCCGGGAGAGGCCCCACCTCAAAGCTGGTGCAGGACGCCAAGCCGATGCATAGGGCAAGGGCGCCGAACCGCCGAAATGTCCGCCCAAGATGCCTGCGCCGGCGGAAATGCAGTAGGAAGCAAATGCTCAAGGAGTTTGCCGTCAGGTGGCCGAGGTTGCGCAATAGTGCGCCGAACATTGGGTGGATGGCAAGTTTTTGCAGTTTAGCTGGCGTTTTCGGCCGCATTGGGCGCCGCCGCCGCTTCCACTTCCGGGAATAAGAGCAGGCTGTATTGTTGCTGGCTGGCGTCCGTCAGCGTCAGCCGATTGTCGCTCACCGCCGTCAAGCTGCGGCCGTCCGGCAGTTGGTCGCCGATGTCCAAGCGCTGCACTGCGCCGTCCTCCAAGATCAACAGAATGGAGGTGCGCTCCGGCACGGCCAGCACGCCGACGAATCCCATTTCCCGCAGTTCCGGGTTCAGGCCTGCAGGCCCACCCGCGGTAATTTTCGCTTGACGTTGCACCTCCTGCAGGGAAATGCCCCAGCGCGAGCTTTGCATGAAGTCCTCCAAGTCCTCCTGCAGCGAAGCCACGTCGGTTGCCGCCTCGGGCGCCGCCAACGTCGAGGAAAGCTGCGGCGGCGCGGCAACGGGCAAAGCCAGCGCCAGCACCGCCGCCAAGAGCCAAAGCCCGGCGGCCAGCAGCGCCGGCCTTCTGACTTGGGGGCGGGACAACCCCAACTTGGCGAAAAGATTCTCCAGAACCGCTGGGATGCCTGTGTTTGCAAGCCGTTGCATGACGCCAGTTTACGCCAACCGCCGCACGATGCCGGCCAATTCGGGGCGCCAATCCGCCGCGGTTATTCCAAAGGCCCCGTGCAGGCGAGCGCCGTCGAGCACGGAGTTGAGCGGCCGGGGGGCTCGGGCGGCGTACTCCTGCGTTGTCACCGCCCGCAGCCGCGGCGTCCGCCCTGCCCCGGGGCGTTTGCCGGCGGCGGCGAAGATGGCGGCGGCGAACCCGTGCCAAGTGGTCGGCGGCCGGGAGGCTAGGTGGTACAGGCCGTAGTCGGCGCCATTGGCCAGCCCCTGCAGGATGGTCCAGATGGCGGCGGCTATGCTTGGCGCGGCGCTGGGCGTTCCGCGCTGGTCGGCGACCACGCGAATTTCCCGCCGCGCCGCCAAGCGCAGCATGGTCTTGACGAAGTTGGCGCCGACGGCGCTGAACACCCAGGAGACCCTTAAAATCAGATGCGCCGGCAACGCCTGCGCCACTTCCCGTTCGCCCTGCAGCTTGCTTAGGCCGTAGATGCTGAGCGGCGCCGGGGCATCCGTTTCCGCATAGGGTGCCGCCTTTTCCCCGTCAAAGACATAGTCGGTGGAAAGATGCAGCATGGGGCAATTCGCCGCCGCGCAGGCTGCGGCTAGGCGGCGCGGCGCAGCGGCGTTTGCGGCGAAGGCTAGCTGCGGCTCGTCCTCGGCTTGGTCAACCTTGGTGTAGCCCGCCGCGTTGACCAAAAAGTCCGGACGCCACTTGGCGAAGCCCGCCTCTATGCTGGCCGGGTCGCAGATGTTTAAGTCCCGGGACGACGGCGCCGCCAAGGCCACTTGCGGCGGCGCGGCGGCCTGCAGGGCGGAGCCGATTTGGCCGGTTCCGCCGGTGATGAGGACTCTGCGGAACATTCCGGCCCCCTAGGACTTCAAGTAGTCCCGCAGGCTGGGATTGGCGGCGTCCCGAGGGGATAGGGCGGGCGCCTTAAGGGGCCAATCGATGGCGAGCTGCGGGTCGTTCCAAAGCAGGCCCTGCTCGTCCTCCGGGCGATAAAAGTCCGTGCATTTGTAAACTAGGTCGGCGCCCTCCGACAGAACGCAGAACCCGTGCGCGTAGCCCGGAGGGATGTAGAGCTGCCTGTGGTTGGCGGCGCTGAGCTCCACGCCCACCCAGCGTCGAAAGGACGGGGATTGCGGGTCCACGTCGGCCGCCACGTCCCAGACGCGGCCGGACAGCACACTCACCAATTTGCCTTGCGGATGGCGTTCCTGCAGGTGCAGGCCCCTCAGCACGCCGCGCTTGGAGTGGGAGTGGTTGTCTTGAACGAATTCGACGTCAAGGCCCGGCAGGGCCGCGTAGCGGCCTCTGTGGTAGCGCTCCAGGAAGAATCCCCGGTCGTCATGGTGGACGTCGGGGTGCAGGATCAAGACGCCGGGGAGCGCGGTCTCTTCGGCTTTCATTGAGGGTCCGCACCCCACCAATGGCGGTTGTCCAGATACCACGCCACCGTCCGCCGAACGCCGCCGTCGAAATCCGTCCTCGCCCGCCAGCCCAGCTCCCGCTGAATGCGGCTGCTGTCGATGGCGTAGCGGCGGTCGTGGCCAGGCCGGTCGGGCACGAACTCGACTTGGCTGCGGTCCGCGGGGTTGGCGCCGGTCAGTTCCGCCAAGGCCTTCAACACCGTTTCGGCCACCTCCAAATTGGTCTTTTCGCAGTTGCCGCCGATGTTGTACGTCGCGCCGACGGCGCCCCGCTCCAGCACCGCCACCAAGCCGCGCACGTGATCTTCAACATGCAGCCAATCCCGCACCTGTTGTCCGTCCCCGTAGAGCGGCGCCGGCTGGCCGCGCAGGCCGCGCAGGATGACCACCGGGATGAGCTTTTCGGGAAATTGGTAGGGGCCGTAGTTGTTGGAGCAGTTGGTGATGATGGCCGGGACGCCGTAGGTGCCCCACCAGGCGCGCACCAGATGGTCGGAGGCCGCCTTGGACGCGGAGTACGGAGAGTTCGGGCGGTAGGGGGTGGCTTCGGTGAAGGCGCCTTCGGCGCCCAGGGCGCCGTAAACCTCATCGGTGGAGACGTGAATGAAGCGGAAGTCGCCATTGCCGGCGGCGCAATACTCCCTGGCCGCCTCCAACAGCGCGTGGGTGCCGAGAATGTTGGTGCGGATGAAGGCCGCCGGCCCGTCAATGGAGCGGTCAACATGGGATTCCGCCGCCAAGTGGAACAGCGCATCCGGCGCAAAGTCGAAGATCAGGGAGCGAATGCGTTCGGCCTCGCAGACATCCACGATCTCCAGGCGATGGTTGGCGCAGCCGGCGACGGCGGCCAAGTTGGCTGGGTTGCCGGCGTAGGTGAGCTTGTCCAGGTTCAGCACCTCGTCGCCGCGCCATGCAACTAGATGGCGCACCAGAGCCGAGCCGATGAAGCCGGCGCCGCCAGTGACGACTATTCTCACGGCGTGCTGGAGGCGGCGCGTCCGCCGGCCGGCCCCATCACAGCAGGCGCCAGCCGTAACGCGAAAAAAAGCGGCACCCGGACAGCGTGAAGTGCAGGCTGCGCCTTAAGCCCCGGCGGGCGGTGCGGCCGCCGTAGTGGCGAATTCGCATCGTCGGCAGTTCGCGGATTTCGCCGTGGGCGGCCAACCGCCGGCAGAGGTCGAAGTCCTCGAAGTAAAGGAAGTAGCGGGGGTCGAAACCGCCGACGGCCCGCAGCGCGGACGTCCGGCAGGCCATGAAGCAGCCGCTGAGGAGCTCCACGGGTTCGCTCTGGACGGCGGGGAGCCTGTCGCTGTAAACATAGGCGCCCAGCCGCCGCCCGAAGTAGCCCGACGATACTTCCGCGGACAGGGCCCGCAGCAGCAGCGTGAGCACCGATGGCATGCGCTTGGCCAACTTGGCGTATTGGCCGGCGGCGTCATGCCCCTGGGGGCCCACGGCGATCGCGCATGGATGCGCTTGCAGGAACTGCAAGCCTTGCAGCAGGGCGTCCGGCGCCATCACCACGTCTGGATTGGAGATGAAGTGGAAGTTCGCCCGAGTGCGCCGAATGGCCAGGTTTTGGGCGGCGCCGTAGCCGACATTGCCTTGGCCGCAGATGAATTCCCATAGCGCTTGACCGCCAGCGGCGCGATGCGGCGCCAAAGCCTCCTTGACCGCGGCGGCGCCCTCCGGGCCATCGTTGCAAAGGGCGTAAACCGCCACCTGCCCGGCGCCGCTCTCGACAAGCCTGCCAACGGCCGCCGCCAAGCTATCCAGAAATCGAACCAGGGTTGTGCGCGGCGTCCGCCAAGTCACGAAGCCGATGGACACGGAGGCGCTCATGGCGAACCAACCCAACCTGCGAACTGTCCTGTCGATGCCGAAACTGGTGGGCCCACCAGGATTCGAACCTGGGACCAATGGATTCGCGAACTCCCAGCGTTTCCACTGGGCGCGGACTATCTCTCCGCCCTCGGCTGCACGTTAGGGCGCGGGACGCTCTTGCCTGTCATCAAGGGCGCTTTGACCGCCGCGCCCACCGGCTTGCGCCGGCCGCGGCCCGGTCAGCCCTCAGGTAGTCTCTGCACCTTCCGGCGGTGTACCGCCGGCTTGGCTCAGGATTGCCGCCGGCTTCACCCGCTGCGGGTTCCCTGAATTCATCCCGTTCCACCCGGCCCTTATCGAACCGGGGGCACCTGCTGATGAGTCCACTGCTCTAACCAACTGAGCTATAGGCCCGTGGGCGCAACTATAACACGATGGCTCGGCGGCTAGGGCGCGGGCCGGAGCCCCGCGCACCCAAGAGGCCGCCCAAGATGGCGTTGGGGGCTAGGTGGCTGAAGACTTGCCGGAAGAGACCGCCTCGTCCAGGAATCCGCGCAGGTGCTCCGAGCGGCTCGGGTGGCGCAGCTTGCGCAGCGCCTTGGCCTCAATTTGGCGAATGCGCTCCCGCGTTACGTCGAACTGCTTGCCGACTTCCTCCAAGGTGTGGTCGGTGTTCATGCCGATGCCGAAACGCATGCGCAACACCTTCGCCTCCCGCGCCGTGAGGCCGCCGAGGGCGTTGCCGATCAACTCCTTCAGCCCATCCTCGGTGGCGATGTCCGCCGGCAGGCTGGTGGTGGAGTCCTCCACGAAGTCCCCTATGTGGGAGTCTTCGTCGTCTCCGACGGGGGTTTCCATGGATATGGGCTCCTTGGCGATCTTGAGCACCCGCCGCACTTTGTCCTCCCCCATCTCCATGCGGTTGCCGAGCTCCTCGGGCTTCGGCTCCCGCCCCATCTCCTGAATCAGCTGCCGGGAGACCCGGTTGAGCTTGTTGATGGTTTCGATCATATGCACCGGAATGCGGATGGTGCGCGCTTGGTCGGCGATGGAGCGGGTGATCGCTTGGCGTATCCACCAGGTGGCGTAGGTCGAGAACTTGTAGCCGCGCCGGTACTCGAATTTGTCCACGGCCTTCATCAGGCCGATGTTGCCCTCCTGGATGAGGTCCAGAAATTGCAGGCCGCGGTTGGTGTACTTTTTGGCGATCGAGATGACCAAGCGCAGATTGGCCTCGACCATGTCCTTCTTGGCCCGCCGCGCCTTGGCTTCGCCTAGGGATATGGCGCGGTTGAGGTCCCTGATCTCCTGCACCGACAGGGTGGTTTCGGCGCAGATCGCCCGCAGTTTCTTCTGGATGCGCATGATTTCATCCTTGCGCTCCGCCAAAGCCGCGGAGTAGGGGCCGTTTGCCTTTATGAGCCTGTTCACCCAGGTGACGCTGACCTCCTTGCCGATGAACACCTTGCGGAACTGGTCACGGGGCACCCCGGCCTGGCTTATGCAGAGCGCCATAAGGGCGCGTTCTTGGCGGCGCACCTTAGCCGACGCCTGCCGCGCCCAGCCGACGATTTCGTCGTAGTACTTGGGCGTGAGCTTCAGCGATTGGAATTTCTTGCCGAGATTGGCGATCTGCGCTCGGGATTCCCGGCTGGCCCGCCCGCGCTCGCCGATGGCCTTTTGCGTTTTGTTGTACTGACGCTTCAGGGCGGTGAACCGCCTTTTCGCCTCCACTGGATTGGGCCCTTTTTCATTGCTGGAATTGCTGGAGGTGTTGGTGGCGGCGGTGGCGGCGGTGGCGGCTTCGGGCTTGGCGGCCTGGGCGCCCTCTTTGCCGTCCGCGGCCTTGGCTGGGGCCGGGGCGGGCGCCGCCTTGGGCGCCGTCACCTGGGGCGGGCGCGGCACATGGTCCGCAGGGTCCAAATAGCCGACGAACAGGCTGGTCAGTGGGCCCTCCTTGCTGATCGCGGCGTAGGCGTCAAGAATGTGCTTGACGACCTTGGGATAGCCGGCCAAGGCCATCAGCACATCGCGGATGCCCTCTTCGATGCGCTTGGCGATGGCGATTTCGCCCTCGCGGGTCAACAGGTCAACGTTGCCCATCTCCCGCATGTACATGCGCACCGGGTCGGTGGTGCGGCCGGCTTCGGTCTCCACTGCGGCCAGAGCGGCGGCGGCCTCCTCCGCGGCCAGTTCGTCAACCGTGTTCTCTTCGGCGCTAAGCAGATCGTCGGCATCGGGGGCCTTTTCGTGGACCTCAATGCCCATGTCGTTGATCTTGGCGATGATTTCTTCGATCTGCTCCGAATCGGAAAGATCGTCAGGCAGGTGATCGTTCACTTCGGCGAAGGTCAGGTAGCCCTGCTCCTTGCCCTTGGCGATCAGCTCCTTAAGACGGGACGGCTGCTGCTGAATCTGATTGCTCATGAAGCCTCAACGGTTGCGCGGGCGGCGCAGGAGCTCAAAAAGCCCAAGCAAACGCGCCATCATAGCCCTTTATTTGGCGTTGCACAAAGACTTTTTCAAGCTCGGCACTGCGCCCTAAGCTCCATGAATTCCGCCAGCTTCTCCTTTTCCTTGGCGGGGTCGTCGCGCATCTCCTGCAGCAGCCGGGCCCGTTTGCGCCGCTGCGCCAAGGCCAGCAGCCGCTCAACGCACTCGCTGAACTCCAGGGCCGCGCCGGCCGCGTCCAGCATGGTCGGGCGTTGATGGAGAGCCACCAGTTCGGCGTGCCCCCGTTGGCCGGACCAGCGGCCCAGCAGGTGCGCGGAATCGATGCCGCCGTTCCCGGCTGCGTAGCGAAGCACCTCCCCGAACAACTCGTCCTCCTGCATTGCAGCCAACGCATCAACGGTTTCGGGCGCCAGCTGGGCGGCTAGCTGAGGCGACTTCAACAGCAGCGCAAGGAGCTTCTCGCACAGACGCCGGCTCGGTGCGCCGCCAGGCTTTCCGGGCGGCCGGCCCTGCGGCTTGGCGACGGGAGCGGAGCGGCTGGGTTCGCCGTCAACGCCGGTAAGCGCCTTGAGTTCGCTTAGCATCATCCGCCGCAAAGTGCCGTCCGCGGGAATGCGCTCAATGTAGGGCATGGCCAGATCGACAAAGCGGGCGCGGTCGTCCCTGGCGGCAAGGTCCAGCCCTTGCCTTAGCCCATTGAACAGATGCTCCACGGCCGGCGTGGCCTTGGCGAGGCGGCGGCGGAACGCCTCGGCGCCTTCCCGCCGCACCAGCGTGTCCGGATCTTCCCCCTCCGGCAAGAGCGTGAACTTCAGCAGCCTGCCGGCGCTTAGGCAGCCTAGGGCGCTCCCCAAGGCTTTCCAGGCGGCGCGCAGCCCCGCTTGGTCGCCGTCGAAACAGCAAATCACTTCATCCGCGTAGCGGTAGAGCTTGCGGTAGTGGGCTTCGCCGGTAGCCGTGCCCAAGGTGGCCACGACGTTGCGAATGCCGGCTTCGGCCAAGGCGATGACGTCCAGGTAGCCTTCAACTAGGATCAGGGTTTGCAGGCTGCGGGTTGACCGGCGCGCTTCAAACAGCCCGTAAAGCTCCTGGCTTTTGCTGAAGATTGGCGTTTCCGGGGAGTTCAGGTATTTGGGTCCCCGGCCCTCGCCAAGCAGCCGGCCGCCGAAGGCGATCACCCGGCCCTTGGTGTCGCGCACCGGGAACATGATGCGGCGCCGAAACCGATCGTACTCGCGGCCTTGCTCGTTGCGGGAGATCAAACCGGCTTCAAGCAGCGTCTTGGCGCCGATGGGGCGGTCGCCGCCGGTCATTTCCCGGCACAGGGCGTCCCAGGCGTCCGGGGCGAAGCCAAGGCCGAACTCCCGGGCGGCGGCGCCGGTCAGGCCGCGGCCCTTAAGGTAGTCGATGGGGGCGGGGGTTGCCTTGAGTTGCGCTCGGTAGTAGCTTTCGGCGGCCTGCATGGCATCGTGGAGCGGGCGCAGGTCCCGCTCCGGGGAGTTGGACCCTTGGCGAGGCACGTCCATGCCCACTGAGGCGGCCAAGGACTCCACTGCTTCGGTGAACGACGCTCCCTCGAGCTGCTGCACGAACTTGATGACGTCGCCGCCGGCGCCGCAGCCGAAGCAGTAGAACATGTTTTTGGCGGGACTGACGGTGAAGGAGGGGGTCTTCTCGTCGTGGAAAGGGCAAAGCCCCTGAAAGTCCTTGCCGGCTTTCTTTAGGGGCACCCGGCCGTTCACGACCTCCACGATGTTGGTTCGGCTGAGCAGCTCGTCTATGAACGACTTGGGAATGACGCCGGGCATTTGGCTTAGATTACCATCAAGACTCAGTGCGGCCGGCCGTATTCGTCCTCAAAGCGCACGATGTCGTCCTCGCCGAGATAGGCGCCGATCTGCACTTCAATGACCTCCAGCGGCGACTCGCCGGCGTTGCGCAGCCGATGCACGGCGCCTTGCGGAATTTCAATGCTGCCGTTCTCCGTTAGGGTGAAGGTCTCGCCGTCCCGGGTGACCTCCGCCACGCCGCTCACGACCACCCAATGCTCGGCGCGGTGCTCATGCTTTTGCAGCGAGATGCTGGCGCCCGTTTTCAGCCTTAGCCGCTTGACGTTGAACCGCGCTCCATTGGCCAAGCTCTCCCAGCTGCCCCAAGGCCGGAAATCCTGCCGGTGCAGCAGATACTCCGGCCGCTCCAAGCGCTTGAGCTCCTCCGCCAAGGCGCCGACCTGCTGCGCCCGCTCCCGTCCCGCCACCAGAACCGCGTCGCTGGTTTCGACGATGACCAGATCTTGAACCCCAACGGCCCCAACTAGGCGGCCCTGGGCGTGGATGAGGCTGTTGGCCACCTCCCGGGCCATCACGTCACCCCTTATGCAGTTGCCGTCCTGGTCCGCCGGGCCGGCGTCCTGCACGGAGCGCCAGGAGCCTAGGTCGCGCCAGCCGAACCGCACCGGCACCACCACTGCATCGGCGGCCTGCTCCATCACCACCTTGTCGAATGAGCCGGCCGGGCTGGCCAGGAAGGCTTGGCTGGGGCGAAAGAAGTCTTGGTCCGAACGCCCCGCTTGCGCGGCCGCCGCCACCGCCTGCGCCATGGCCGGGTTTCGCGTTCGCACCTGCTCCAGGCAGATGCGCGCTTCCAGCAGGAACATGCCGCTGTTCCAGAGGTGGCGGCCGGAGGCGACGCAGGCCTCGGCGGTGTGCCGGTCCGGTTTCTCCACAAAGGACCGCAGCGGCTGCGGGCCTTGGCCGGCAGCGGCAAGCTCAATGTAGCCGTAGCCGGTTTCGGCGTAGGTTGGCGGTACGCCGAAGGTCACCAGCTTGCCGTCCCCGGCGGCGGCGTCCGCGGCCTCAACCGCCTCGGCGAAGGCGTCTTCGTCATCGATTAGATGGTCGGTGGGCAGCACCAACAGATGCGCCCCGCTGGACCGGGCCTCCGCCATGTGGGCCGCCAAGGCGATGGCGGGCGCCGTGTTGCGGCCTTCAGGCTCCAGGGCGATGCGCAGCCAAGGCAGGTTCAAGGCGCTGCATTGCTCCGCCACCGTGAAGCGGTGCGCCTCGTTGCAAACGATTATCGGCGGCTCCCGGGCCACTCGGCTTGCCCGCAGCAACGTGCGCTGCAGCAGCGAATGCTCGCCGAACAGCGGCTGAAACTGCTTAGGGAAAAGCGCTCGGGAGAGCGGCCATAGGCGGCTGCCCTCGCCGCCGGCCAGAATGACCGGAATCAATGCGCCGCTCGGCATGCGCAGCTAAGGTCAGCCGAGCCGTGCTTTGACTAGGGCGCTGACGGCGCCCATGTCGGCGCGGCCGGCAACCTCCTTCTTAAGCCTGCCCATGACCTTGCCCATGTCCTTGACGCCGACCGCGCCGGTGGCGGCAACGGCCGCATCCACGCAGGCTTGCAGTTCGGCGTCGCTTAGGGGCTGCGGCATGAAGGCCTGAATGACCTCGATTTCGAATGCCTCCCGGTCGGCCAAGTCGTCCCGGCCGGCGGCTCGGAATTGGCTCAGGGAGTCGTTGCGCTGCTTGCGCATGCGCACCAGCACGGCGATGACGTCCTCGTCCTTAAGTTGCCGCCGCTCATCCACTTCAACGCGCTTGATTGCGGCGTTGACAAGCCGCAAGGTGCGTACGCGCTCCTTGTCCCTAGCCTTCATGGCGCGTTGGGTGGCGGCTTGAATTTGGCCGCGCAAATCGGTCATGGCCGACATCGATGCGGGGGTTGGGCGGGGCTAGTGGATTCTCTCAAACCGGCGCGCCTCCCGCTGCAGCTTCTTGTGGTGGCGCTTTACCGCGGCGGCGGCCTTGCGCTTGCGCACCGAGGTGGGCTTTTCGTAGAACTCGCGGCGGCGCACCTCGGAGAGGATGCCCGCCTTCTCGCATGAGCGCTTGAAGCGCCGCAAGGCGACGTCGAAGGGTTCGTTCTCCCGTACCCGGACATGCGGCATGTTTGGTCCAACCTGCTTAGTTAAGGGGGCGGCGATTGTAAAGTAAAAGGGCCTTGGCGCAAAATTCCAAGGTCGCCGCAAGGCTGGAATTGGCTCGCGCCCCTCATGCTTGTGCTTGGAATCGAAACCTCCTGCGATGAAACCGGCGTAGCCCTCTACGATTCGGGGGAGGGCTTGCTCGCCAACCTGCTGCACAGCCAAGTGGAGCGGCATGCGCCTTTTGGCGGCGTGGTGCCGGAGCTGGCCTCCCGGGACCATGTGCGCAAGATCGCGCCCTTGGTGCGCAGCGCCTTGGAGCAGGGCGGCGCGGCCTTGGAAGACTTGGACGGCGTCGCCTACACCGCCGGTCCCGGGCTGCAAGGGGCCTTGTTGGTTGGGGCGGCGTTCGGGCGCACCCTGGCGTGGAGCTTGGGCGTTCCCGCCGTTGCGGTGCATCACATGGAGGCGCATCTATTGGCCCCGCTGCTGGAGGGCGAGGCGCCTCCCCTGCCCTTCGTGGCTTTGCTCGTCTCCGGCGGCCACACCCAACTGGTCAAGGTGAACGGCGTCGGGCGGTACGAAATGCTTGGCGAATCCTTGGATGACGCCGTTGGCGAGGCGTTCGACAAGGCGGCCAAGATGCTTGGGCTTGGCTATCCGGGCGGCCCCCATATTGCGGCCTGCGCCGTCGGCGGCGACCCCGGCCGCTTCCGCTTTCCTCGCCCCATGACGGATCGGCCGGGCTTGGACTTCAGTTTCAGCGGCCTCAAGACCTTCACCCTAAACACCATCCGCGCCCATGCCCCCCTTGGCGAACAGGACCGGGCGGACATCGCCCGGGCCTTTGAGGAAGCCGCTGTGGACACGCTGCTCATCAAGTGCCGCCGCGCGCTTGCAGCGCAGCACTTAGGCCATCTTGTCGTGGCCGGCGGCGTCAGCGCCAACGCACGGCTGCGGCAACGGCTCGAGGCGCGGCTTGGCGGCCGGGTCCACTATGCGTCGCCGGCCTTGTGCGTGGACAATGGGGCCATGGTTGCCTACGCTGGTCATCAACGCTTGGCGGCCGGCCAGTCGGCGTCGCGGAGCATAGTCGTCAAGGCGCGTTGGCCGCTGACGGAACTCAGCCCGGCGGCTAATTAAAAGGCGTTTCTTCAAGGCGCAACATTCGGGCCAAGGTCAGCGGCGCTGGAACCGGGCGATGAGCTTGATCCGCTCCGCCTGCAGGCGGCGGCCTAGCTCGGTGCCGGCAAGCCGCGGCAAATCCCGGCGCACGGCGGCTATGGCCTGCTCGATTTGCGTTAGCGCCGCGTCCAGCTCCTGCATGGGCGCTGCGGACTTGGCCTGGACGACGGCGAAGACGCCGGTGCGTCGCCGCTGGTCCCGATAGCCGTTGAGCGCCCTCAAGATCTTGTGCAGTGCCGCCGCATCCAGCGCCCGCCAAGCGCTTAAGGCCCGCCCGTGGTCGGCGACGTCGAGCGCCAGCCTCAGATGGGCTTTCGGCGCCAGAAGCCGCTTGCTCAAGGACTTAACGGCGGCGGAGGAAAGGGACCAGCCAAGGGCGCCGTAGCGGGGCAAGGCACCGTCCAGCGAGGCGTCCAAAGTCTCCGTGGCGAGTTCGGGAAACCAGGGGGAGAGGCAGCCGCACTGCTTCAACACCTCTATGAACCGTTGCGGCGCCGCGGCCGCCAAGGCTTTGCTGAACTCCCGCCAGACCCGCTCCGCGGCCAGCTCGCTGAGCGACTCCGCCATGCCGGCCATGAACGCTTGGGTGTCGGGATGCACCTCAAACTCCGGCAAGGCGGCGGCAAAGCGGGCGACCCGAAACACCCGCAAAGGATCTTCGGCGAAGGCGTCGGCGACATGGCGCAGGCAACGTCGGCGCAAGTCCTCCTGGCCGCCGAAGGGGTCAATCAGGCGCCCTCGCCGGTCCTTGGCCATCGCGTTGATGGTCAGGTCGCGGCGGGCCAGGTCCTGCTCCAAGCTGATGTTCGGTCCAGCATCGGTGGCGAATCCGCCGTGCCCAGGCGCGGTTTTGCGCTCCGTTCGGGCCAAGGCGTGCTCCTCATGGGTTTCGGGATGGAGGAAGACGGGGAAATCGCGGCCCACCCGCCGGTAGCCCAGCTTCTCCAAGGCTTTGGCGCTGCCGCCCACCACAACCCAGTCCCGCTCTTTGACGGTCTTGCCGAGCAGCTCGTCGCGCACCGCGCCGCCGACCAGATAGACCTCCATCAGCCGTCACCGCGGTGCGCCGGCACGCTGATCTTCGCGCCGGTCTCAAGGTGCAGGGCGGTTAGCCGCCGCCCCCAAACGCAGCCGGTGTCCAACGCGATCAGGTTGTCGATGCCGGTGTGCCCGTCCAAGGCCGCCCAATGGCCGAACAGCAGGCGTTCGCCGCCGAGCCCGCCAACGGCCTGCTCGAACCAAGGCCGCCAGCCGGGCGGCGCGTCGGCCAACTTGCCCTTGTGGCTGAAGTTCAGGCGGCCTTGGTCATCGACCAAGCGCATGCGGGTGAAGCAATTGGTGAGAATGCGCCAGCGGGCCATGCCGGCGAGATCGTCCGTCAGGCGGTCCGGTGCATTGCCGTAGAGATGGCGGAAGTAGTGTGCGCAGTCCGGCCCTTGCAGGATCTTGGTCAGTTCATCCGCGGCGGCGGCGGCCTTGGCCAGGCTCCAGCCGGGAGGAATGCCGGCGTGAACCATGGCGGCGCCCAGGGCGCGGTCCCAATGCAGGAATGGTTGCC
Source organism: Candidatus Azophilus sp. (assembly GCA_965200465.1). Classification (GTDB taxonomy): domain Bacteria; phylum Pseudomonadota; class Gammaproteobacteria; order Pseudomonadales; family Azotimanducaceae; genus Azophilus. The sequence goes on from OZ241358.1 coordinate 3,427,680, forward strand.
GGCGCAGCCAGTGGGCGATGGCGTCGGCCTCCGGCGCGGCCAGCAGGTCGTCAAAGGTGTCGCCGGGCTTGGGTGCATGGCCGCCGAACCAAATGGCGAGGAAGTGCAGGTCGTGGTTGCCCAAAACCACGGTGGCGCGGTCTTCAAGGGCCATCACCCGCCGCATGACGGCTAGGGAGTCCGGCCCGCGGTTGATCAGGTCCCCCAGCAGCCAAAGCGCGTCCCGCCGCTCGTCAAAGCCCACCGCGTCCAGCAAGGCGGCGAACTCGGCGTCGCAGCCCTGGATGTCGCCGATTGCGTAGGTGGCCACGGCCGCCTCAGTTGGCCGCTTCGGCGATTTTCAGGAAATCGGCCACGGCCAGTTGCTCTGGCCTGGCGTTGGCGTCAACGCCGATGGCGTCCCAGTCGATGTCGAGGCCCTTGAGGGCGTTGGCCAAGCGCTTGCGGCGGGCCGAGAACGCTTGACGCAGCACCGCGTCCAGCCGCGCCGGGGCTGGGCGCTGCTGCGGATGCGGCCTTAAGCGCACCATCGTGGAGAACACCTTGGGCGGCGGCGTGAAGCTCTCCGGCGGCACGTCGAACAGCGCCTCCACGGCGCAGCGGGACTGCACCGCAACCGCCAGCCGCCCCCAGGCCTTGCCGCCGGGGCTCGACGCCAAGCGGGCGGCGACTTCCCTTTGCAGCATGAAGTGCATGTCCTGCACGAAGGGAACGCCTTCTGCGGCGGCGGTCATGCCCATCAGTTTGAACAGCAAGGGCGAACTGATGTTGTAGGGCAGGTTGCCGACGATGCGCCAAGGACCGGCGCCCTGCAGCTTGCTTAGGTCATGGGTGAGCACGTCGGCGTTGATGAGCTCCAGTGCAGGAAATTCGGCGCCCAGCGCCGCCGCCAAGCCGCGGTCGATCTCGATGGCCGCATAGCGCTTTACGGCGCCGTGGAGCTTGCGGGTCAAGGCGCCGCGTCCAGGGCCTATTTCCAGAACCTGGTCATCCGGCCGCAGCGCCAGGCAATGCGTCAGTTGCGCCAGGACCCCGCAGTCCGTCAGGAAGTGCTGGCCGAACCGTTTGCGCGGCGGAGCCTCGGCGGCGGCCCCAAGCTCGGCCTTGGCGAACCGCGAACTCACCGGCTCAGCCGCTCCGCCAGCCGCAAGGCGGCCAACAAGCTGCCGCAGTCGGCGCCGCCGCGCCCCGCCAAGTCCAGCGCCGTGCCGTGGTCAACGGAGGTGCGAACGAAGGGCAGGCCCAGGGTTAGGTTGACGGCGTTGCCGAAGCCCTTGGCCTTGAGCGCCGGCAATCCTTGGTCGTGGTACATGGCCAGCACCGCGTCAATGCCGGCAAGGCGCTGCGGCCTGAAGGCGGTGTCGGCGGGCACCGGCCCCAGCACCCGCTCGCCAGCGGCTCGAAAGCGGGCGCAGACGGGTTCGATGACGTCGAGCTCCTCCCGGCCTAGATGGCCGGATTCACCGGCGTGCGGATTGAGGCCGGTCACCAGCACTTGGGGCGCATCGATCGCAAAGCGCTCCCTCAAGCCTTGCAGCATGAGCGACAGCTTCGCCTCGACCAAGGCGCCGGTGATTGCGGAGGGGACTGCGGCCAGCGGCAGGTGAGTGGTTGCCAAGCCCACCCGCAGGTCCGCGCACAGGAGCATCATCAAAACCTCCTCGGCGCCGCAGCGCTGGCCCATGAACTCGGTGTGCCCGGAGAAGGAAATGCCGGCCTCGTTGATGACGGACTTTTGCACCGGGCCGGTGACCAGCGCCTGAAAACGGCCCTCCAAACAACCGTCCACGGCCTGCTCCAAGGCGGCGATCACGGCGCCGGCGTTGGCCGCGCTCGGCTCGCCGGGCGTCGCCGGGGCGGCCAAGGGGACGGGCTCAACATGCAGACTTCCGGGGCGGCGGCTGGGCGCGGCGCTCAGCTTGAGCGGCAATCCCAACAGGCGGGCGCGGGCCAGCAGCAGATCGGGGTCCGCCAGCACCGCCCAATCCGCAGAGCGCTCCGCCTGCGCCAAGGCGATGATGAGGTCGGGGCCGACGCCGGCCGGCTCCCCGGGCGTAACCGCCAGCACGGCCTAGGGCCTCCGCCCCGTCCCTAGCGCCGGCAAAACGCCTGCGCCGACCAAAGCGCCTCCACTACAACCGGACTTCAACGAAGGCTTCGTCGCGAATTTCCTTCAACCAGGCTTGCAGCTCCTCATCGAAGCGCCGCTGGTGGAGAATCTGCAAGGCCATGTTGCGACGGGCCTCCTCGCCCATGTCTTGGGTGCGGCGGTCCTGCACTTCGAGAACGTGCCAGCCGTAGTTGGACTGGAAGGGCGGCGAAAGCTCCCCGGCGGCGGTGGCGTTCATGGCCTCCACGAAGGGCGGCACGAACTGGTCTCCGGAAGTCCAGCCAAGGTCGCCGCAGTTGAGGGCGCTGCCTGGGTCTTCGGAGTGCTCGGCCGTCAAGGCGCAGAAATCGGCGCCTGCGGACAGCTGGGCGTGGAGCTCCCGTATCAACGCCTCCGTCTCCTCCGGGGAGCGGATGGCGGAGGGCTGCACCAAGACGTGCCGCACCAAGGCCTGCTCCTCCTTTTGCACTCCGGCGCCCCGCTGGTCGAGCAGTTGCACGACGTGAAAGCCGCTGGGGCTCTTGATCGGCGCCGCCGTTTCCCCGATCTGCATGGCGATGATCCGGTCGGCGAACAGGCTGGGCAGTTCCCCGGCCCGCCGCCAGCCAAGGTCGCCGCCCTCCAAGGCGCGGGCGCCGGCGGACTTGGCGATGGCGGTCTCCTTGAAGTCCGCCCCGGCCCGCAGGTCCTTGACGATCCGCCGGGCCTCCTCGGCCGCCGCCTCGACCGCCGCGGAGTTGCCCATGTCCTCCACGGCGAGCAGGATGTGCCCCACCCGAAACTCGTCGGAAAGCAACTGTTGGTAGTAGGGGGAGTCGAGCAGGTCGTCCACGTCCTGCTCGCTGATGGTGATGCGCCTGTTCACCATGTTGCGCTGCAGGCGCTGAATCAGCATCTCCCGGCGGATGTCCTCCCGAAACGCGCGGTAGCTCATGCCGTCTTCCGCCAACGCCTGCTGGAACTGCTCCAGGGTCATGTCGTTCTGCTTGGCGAAGCCGGCGACGGCGCGGGTCAGGGATTCGTCGTCAATCTCGACGCCGCGGCGCCGTGCCTGCTGGATCTGAATGTTCTCCAGCACCAGCCGCTCCATCAACTGGCTGACCAGGACGTCGTCGGAAGGCATCTGCACACCTTCGCGGTCGATCTGCTCGCGCACGACCTTAAGCCGGCTGAGCAACTCCGAAGCCAGCACCACGTCGTCATCCACAATGGCGACTATGGCGTCCAACTCCTTGTACTCGGCGTTCGCCGCAGCGCCGGCAAGCGCCGTGAGCCAAGCCGCCAGCCAGCGGCGCAGGATGGTTCCAGAGGCAGCTTTGCGAGCGCTCTTGCTTTGCTTCATCAATAGGTTTCCTCCGTGGTCCAAGCGGCGGATCCATAGCCGTAAACGCTGCGCTCCAGCATGGACTCCACCCCGCCGCCAAGGCCGGCCAGCCCTTTGAACAGTATTTGCAAAAACACGCCGGAATCCTGGTCCAGGTCGTCAAATGCCCTTGCCGCCGGCTGGTTTAAGTAGTGGCGCACCAACAGGCGCAGCCGCCAACAGCAGTCGTTGTACTCGATTCCGCCCAAACCCTCAATGGTGCGGCCGCCGGCCAAGTCGTAGTTCCAGCGGCCAATGACCGCATACTTCCGCGCAATCGGCCAGTACAGGGACAGGTCCGTTTGATTGATGTCGGGCTGGCCGCGGTTGCGGTAGGCCATGTTGAAGATGCGCCGCCCGTCGGCCCGGTAGGACAGCCCGGCGGCGGCCTCCTGCACCCGGCCGTCGCTGGGGCGCCAAATCAGGGTGGCGGAGAGCCGCCAGTGTTTCGCCAACTGGGAGGTCAATTCCCCAGCCAGTGCGGAGACTGCGTCGTCCGCATCCGGGTCCGGGCGGCCGGTCAAGGTCACTCGCCGTTTCTTGAAGTAGGCTATTTGGCCTAAGCTGGCGCGCAGGCGCTCGCGTCCGCTGGCTCGGTCCAGAAAACGGGTGGTCAGGCCCAAAGCCAGCTGGTTGGCGTCCCCGATCCGGTCAAGCCCCGCAAAGCGGTTGTCCCGAAACAATTGTTGATAGCCAAAGGTCAGTGTCTTGGCGTCAAACAGCGGCAAGTCGTCCTGGTCTTCATAGCCTTGGTACAGGTAGTGCAGCCGCGGCTCCAAGGTCTGCACCAAGTCGGCGCCGAAGGCTTTGAGGCCGCGCTCGAAGACGAGGCCGCCGCTTAGGGTGCCGGTGGGAATGCCACGCTGCCGGCGGCCGTCCAATTCCGGTGCCGCATCGGAGTCTAGCTGATAGGCTGCGTATTGATAGCCCAGGGCGGCGGTGAGGAAGCCAAACGGCCATTGCCAAGGCGCCGTCACCTTGGAGGCTAGGTGCAGGCGTTCGCCGGTTAGCGCCTGAATGCCGGTCAGCCCCTGCGCATTTCGGTCAAAGGACGCCGCTCGCGCCTCCAAGGAAAGCCGCAGCGGCCCCCGGCCTTGGCTGTTGTAGGCGATGTCCAGAGCCGGTGCGCGGCTGTATTCCCTTTGTTGAATCTCGTCCAGCCTTTGGAAGCCCTGCGCCCACAGGCGCATCAGCAGCCCGCCGCGTTGGTAGCTGAGTTCGCCTTGGCGCACCAAGTTGATGCGGCGGTTGCCGAAACCGTCGCCGCCGAGTACGCGGAAGTAGTCCCGGTCGCTGACCTCCGTGTAGTCGATGCGGCTGCGCAGGCGGCCTAGCCGGCCTTGATGCTGCAAGCCGATCAGCCAGCGGTCGGCGGGGTTGAACTCGCCCTCCGCGGCGCCGAGGGCGCGGCGTTCCCGCCAATCCTTCCGGTCCAACTCGCCGTTGTAAAGCTTGTCGTTGGGCAGGTAGCCGGCGGTGATTTGGGTGTGGTCCCAGCGGGACAGGCGGCGGAATTCCGCCTCCGCGGCAACGCCGCGCTTGCCAAGCCAGCGAGGGGTTAGGGTGGCGTCGTAGTTGGGCGCCAAATTGAAGTAGTAGGGCAGGCTCAAATCCGCGCCCTTTTCGCCGGAAAAACCGATGAAGGGAAAAAGAAACCCGGACTTCCGCGCATCGGAAATGGGGAACTGAATGTAGGGGGAGTAGAACACCGGAACGCCCCTGACCTTCAGAACGGCGTTGCGGGCGGTGCCGAACACTTCCCCTTCGGGCAGGCGCAGCTTGCCGGCCTGGACCGTCCAGTTGCGGTTGCCGGGTTCGCAGCGGGTGAAGGCGCTGCGGGTCAGGAGGATGTCGCCCGCCGCGTTTCGTTCGACGATCCTCGCGGCGCCGCGCAGGTCGGCTTCCGCTAGGAGGAACTCGGCTTGGTCCATCCGGGCGGCGCCGCTGTCCAAATTGACTTCGGCGGCGGCGCCCCGCATGGCGAGGCCGCTGTCCAAGGCCAGCGCCCCTTCGTCAAAGGTGGCGATTTGCGTGTTTTGGTTGACTTGGGCGCGCTTGGTGTACAGGGTGCGCTCTCCTTGGCGGATGACCACGTCGCCCTGCAGCTCAATCCAGCCATCCTCCGTGTAGCTGGCTGCGTCGGCTTCGGCGGCGATTGGCGGACCATCCGCAGGGGGCGAGGTTTGGGGTTGCGGCGTCGGCAACCGATAGGCGCCGGCGCACCAAGGCGGTTGGCTGCGGCGCTCGGCGGCTGTCAACAGAGCGCGGTCCACCCAAAAATCCGCCGCCAGCGCTTCGCCCGGCCCCTGTGCGGCGGCTGCGGACGCAAGGCCTGCGCCAGCCCCAAGGAGCACGGCAACGGCGAATTTTGGCCGTTTCCACATCAGCCGAATGATACCATTCGGCTATGCAGGCAAGCCGCTTCCCGCCGCCAACCGCACCGCCGCAAGGGCCGCGCGGTTGCCTGCGCAGGCCGTCCCCTTCCGTCCATTGCGGCTGCGTGCCTTGGAGCATGACGGGCGCTTGGGCGGGGCGCCGCCGCTTTTTCCGCATGTTCGTTGGGAACGAAGCAGCAGCTTTTTATTTGGCCGGCCCGACGACCGCAAGAGGCCGTGGTGGTTGCGTTCATTGATCGTGCCGCTGGCGGAGCAAGGGCTTGCCGAGCATGGTTGCCAGCCCATGCAGGCTGAACTGCGCAGTTGGCTGGAGGAAGTGTTCGGAGCGCCCTTGCTCCGCCATGAACCCCTGCCGGTGGAAGCCAGCCACAGACGCTTTTACCGCGTTTGTGTGGCCGGAGAGCGCGAGGGTGTACCCCCGGCGGAGGAACGCTCAGCCGATGAGCGCCGAAGGCTCTCCCTCGCAGTAAAAGCCTCGGCTTGGAAGCGGAAGGCGGTGTCCACAGCGGACGATGGGCCCTCCGCCAACGCGAATGCGGATTCCTCCTTCGTGGTTATGGAATCCCCACCGAGCTTGGAGCGCAACGACGCCTTTGTCGCCATGCAGCGGCTCTTCAGCGCCGCCGGCCTGCCGGTGCCGGGAATCGTCGCCATGGACCGCAACGCCGGGTTCTTCGTCTTGACCGATTTGGGGAACCGCAGCCTGGAGGACGCCTACCGCGGGCCGCACCGCAACCTTGCCTTGGAGCTTGCGGTCACGCACCTCGTGCGCCTGCAAGGCATTGCGCCTGATGGAGTTCCGGCCTACGAGGAAAGCCGCTTTCGTGACGAATTGCATATTTTTGTCGAATGGTTTCTTGGCCGCTTCCTGCAGCAGGCGCCGGCGGCGGCGCTGGCGTCGGTCTTTGAGGCGCTGATCGCCAACGTTCTGGCCCAACCGCAATGCCTGATCCACCGGGACTACCACTGCCGCAACCTGTTGCTGGACGCCGAGGGCCGCTTCGGCATCGTCGATTTTCAGGATGCCCTGGTCGGCCCCGTCACCTATGATCTGGCCTGCCTGCTATGGGACTGCTACCACTATTTCGATGCCGCGGAACGGCGGCGCTGGCTGCGGCGCCATCAAGAGCAGGCCCGCTTCCCAAACGGCGATGACGGCAGCTGGGACGAGGCGAGCCCGGCGTTGCTTCCGCCGGCGGCAAAAGGCGGCGGCAGTCCTTCCGAGGGCGCGTCGAGTTCCCCATTGAAGACGCGGACAAGTCCTGTGGCGCCGCACAGCGGCGGCCAAGGTTCAGGGCGCTTCCACAGCGGCTGCGGATGGGACGAGGCGGCGTTGATCCGAGCGCTGGACCTCACCGCCCTGCAGCGGCAGTTCAAGGCGGTGGGCATCTTCGCCCGCCTGTGGCTGCGGGACGGCAAACCCACCCACCTGCGCTACATCGCTCCAGTGCTGGACGCCATGCAGGAAATCGCGGTGCTTTACCCGGAAGTTCAGGGGCTGCATCCTTGGTTGCAGCGCTTGGCGGCGGATGCGGCCAAAGCCGTTCAAACAGTGCGAACAGCGGGGACGACACAGTGAAGAAACAAGGCCGTGGAGCGGGTCCCTGACATCCTAGCAATGTGCGCATGGGGGCAGGGTCAGCTCAAAGTCGTGCGTACCTTTTAATGGTGGGATGAATAGCAAAAATGAACCGAGAAAATTCACGGATGGTGGGAATGTTCGTATTCCAAAGGCGTGGAAGGAACACTTGGATGAGAGAAATACAGGCCCTCGGCGGATTTTGGAATGATCTTGGCGCACGGGGAACATCGCCTTGAACGACCGCGGCTGGGGCAAGGGCGCCGCCTCTTGCGCAACGGCCCAGACTGCGGGGACGGCGCCATGAAGGCCATGATTCTGGCGGCGGGGCGCGGCGCCCGCCTGCAGCCGCTCACCGACCGTCGGCCAAAACCCATGATGAAGGTGGGCGGCGCCCCGCTCATCAGCCATCAACTGCGTTGGCTGGCCAGCGCCGGGGTTAGGGAAGTCATCATCAACCTGCACCATCTCGGCGAGCAAATCGCAACCTATGTTGGCGACGGCGCACGGCACGGCTTGGCCGTGGCCTACAGCCGGGAGCCGGTGCTGCTGGAAACAGGCGGCGGCGTAGTCAAGGCGCTGCCCTGGCTGGGCGACGAACCCTTCTGGTTGCTGAACGGCGACATCTACACCGACTTTCCGTTCCGCCAGTTCGCCAAGACGCTGCCGGCCGGATGCCTTGCCCACCTGCTGCTGACGCCGACCCCGGCATTTCGCCAAGCCGGAGACTTCAACTGGGCGCCGGAGCGCTGCCGGCAAAGCGCCGGGAAAGGCAGCGGCGCCCAGACAGCCCGGCCTGATGCCGAAGGCTCTGAGCACGAAGCCGATGCCAAGGCCCTAAGCGGCAGGGTCATCGGGCGCGGCGACGCCTACGTCTTCTGCGGCTTGGCCCTCCTGCACCCCGCCCTCTTCAACGGCTGCAGGGCGGAACCCTTCTCCCTAAGCAGGCTGTACTTCCAGGCCGTTGCCGCCGGCGCCGTCAGCGCCCAACTCTGGCGCGGCCTCTGGACCGACATCGGCACCCCGGAGCAGCTCGCGGAACTGCGCCGGAAAACGCTCTAAGCGAAAAACCGAACGCCCCGGTCAGGGCGCGATGCCCACAAGCACCAGCAGCACAGCCGGAACCCCCCGACCTTGGCGCATCACATTCAGCAAGTCCCGCTCGTAATAGGGAACGCCGGAGGACATCTCCCGCTCCAGCGCCTTCATGGGCAATACCTCAATGCCCACAGCCCCGCGCCTCCAAGCCTTTCTTGAATGCTAGGTTCAATGCCTTGGGTGCGAACAGAAGCTTGCCCGGCATGGTCTTTTCCGCCGAAACCTTGGTTCTGCAGGCGGAGGCGTCCACCGACGCTATGACCTCCTGAACCTCCTCCCATAGCTGCTTGCGGTGGACGAGCAAGTACTCCTCGCCGTTGAGGTGGGAGTAGCGGGCGGCAATGCGCATCAGTGCCCGCCGTTGGGCTTGGCGGGGTCATAGACTGGCTTGCCCATCGGCCGGGTGCGCAGAATCCCGGCTTGGAGTTCGCGCACCCGCTGCTGGGCGAGCTCCACATATTCGGGAACGATGTCGCAGCCGTAAGCCCTTCTGCCGTGCATGAGCGCGGCCACTAGGGATGAGCCGACGCCCATGTAGGGATCGAACACCGCGTCTTGGGGATCCGTCATGGACAGGACCAGCCGCTCCGCCAATTCCACGGGAAACTGGCAGGGATGCGCGGTCTTCTCCGGGTGGTTGTTCTTGACGTTGGGGAAGGACCAAACATCGCTGGGGTTCTTGCCCTTTGGGTTGCCGGACAGCTTGCCGATGTTGGGCCCCTTGAAGTGGCGCTTGCCGGGATATTTGGACGGCACCCGGATGGCGTCCAAGCGCCAAGTGTAGTCGTCCCCCTTGGTCCACCAGTTGATGGTCTCGTAGCGCCCGGAAAGGCGCTTCGTGCAGTGCAGGCTGTGGCCGAAGTGCCAGACGATGCGGTTGCGCAGCTTCAGGCCCAGCGCCCGGAACACCGGATGGAGCACGGCGTCGAGCGGAGTGATCTCCCCTTTGTGCACGAAGTTCCCCACCTGCCAGCAGATGGACCCTTGCGGGTGCAGCAGGCGAACGCACTCCCTGACCACGCGCTCCTGAGCCTCCAGGTAGGCGTCCAGCGAGGTCTTGGCTTCGTAGTCCTTGCCAATGTTGTAGGGTGGCGAGGTGACGACCAGTTTCATGTGCCGGTCGGGTAGGTCCCGCATGAAGTCCAAGTTGTCTTGGCAGGCCATGATGGGCCGGTAACCCGCCGCTGCCCCGCCGTTGGGGTGGGCTTGATCCATCGGCTCCTCGTTTTCCCTGCATGATGGCGCTGCAACGGCGCAAAAGCCGATTTTGACCGCTTTGCCCACGGATGCCAAATTTTTGGCTGGGCCGCCCCGCTGTCCCGCAACCGCTGGCGGCAATCCCCACTCCCGGCAGGTGGAGTGGCCGTTAGTCGAGCGCCTTATTGGGCCTCAACCACAGTTTAAGCCGTCAGGGTCCGGCCCGCCGGAAAGCCGCTACAATAGGCCCATCAGCTCCGCTCCTTAGCTTGACGGAAACGCCATGCAGCCTTGGATTGCGCCCTCCATTCTGTCCGCGGACTTCTCCCGCCTCGGGGAGGAGGTCGGCGCCGTGCTGGCCGCCGGGGCGGACGTCATCCACTTCGACGTGATGGACAACCACTACGTCCCCAACCTGACCATTGGGCCGTTGGTGCTTGCGTCCCTGCGGCGCTGTTCGAGGCTGATTGGTGTCTGCCAGACAAAAAAGCGCGAAAAAACCACAGCTCAGTCCTTCGTGGCTTGTGCATGGGGTTGACGCCTGAAGGGCGTAGGTCTATGGTTGCCCCCTAATTGTTGCCTGCGTCCCATCCCAAGATGCCCACCACAATTACGGCGCAAAGAAAAAAGCGCAAGTCGCCCGATGGCAAACCAACCAACGCCCTTGTGTTCAGTGCGCACATGGGCACGAATGATGATGTTTTCCCGCATGTCCTTTCACTTTATGTGCCGCCGGGAAGCACAGTAGCTGACGTAACCTATGGCAAGGGCGTATTTTGGCGAAAAGTTCCAAAAGATATTTTCCATTTGCTAGCAACTGACCTCTCCACCGGAACAGACTGTCGAAACCTACCCTACGACAGCGAATCTGTTGATTGCGTAGTTTTTGATCCACCTTACATGCATACGCCGGGAGGTACTGCCCACGTCAACCACCAGAATTACGAAGGCTACTACAAAAACAATAAGGCCAGTTCCAATAAGAAATATCATGAGGCAGTGCTTGATCTATACTATTCCGCCGCACGGGAGACGCATCGGGTGCTGCGGAAGGGAGGCGTCTATATCGTCAAGTGTCAGGACGAAGTTTGCGCCAACCAGCAAAGATTAACGCATGTTGAACTTATCGTGGAGTTGGCGAATTATGGTTTCATTGCCGAGGACTTATTTGTGGTTGTGCGAACTGGCCGTCCTGGAGTGAGCAGATTGTTGAAACAGGCCCACGCCCGCAAAAACCATTCCTACTTCCTTGTTTTCCTAAAGCAAAACGGCAGGAAGAGGTGGACTGGCTTGGACCGTCGGCTTGAAGTCAATGGATTTCAAGGAGATGAGGCTAAGTCGAGGGCGCTTGGCCAACAACCTGCTCTATTTCGTTGACAAGATCCCAGAAGGGCTTTATTTTAATTGTCGCAGGGAAGGCTTCGGTCAATTCACGGTAGCGGACCGGAAGATCGAAATAGTAAATCCCGTCCATTTTTGATAAAAGCTCTTGATAAATTAGCCATTGATCTGGTACGCATATTTCAACTACTTCATGGCTGCGGGAGTCAAGCTTTGTTTCTGAAAATAGGACCATGATTCCTTTGTAATGTTGTTCTCCGAATGCCGAGTCCAGTAGCCGCTGATGCGCCCATGCCTGAACAACACGTTCACGAGTGGACATCTTGACCGGAAGATGAATGTTGGGCGCATCGCCTTCTGTCTCGAACAGAAAGTCCATCGTCATTCGTCTGGATTCTCCCCCCACGGGCAGGGTTGCCTTTTTAGTGGGCTCCGATCCCAAGTATTTCGCAATCAGATGCCCAACAAAACACTCGAAGTAGGTGGCAGGCCCTTTCTTGTTGTTTCGATCAAAGAGTTCCATGGCCAAGCAAGGCGCCAAAGCCGTTGTATAGGTCATCCAGTCAAAGGCGGAATGGTCTAAACTTCCCCTAGATAAAGCTTGCCAATTGTCCGTGACTGCTTGCGGATCACCCACAAAATAACGGCAATTCACCGGACGGGAAACGATGTCGTCTTTCGTAAATGCGATGTAGTCCTTTCTATAAACTGATGAATTCAATTCAATTTGATGACACTGCGCTGTCAAGAATCTCAACGAAGTGCCCACTAAGTTGGCAATCGCGTCGCTGGCGGCGGCGGAGTTCAAGACATTTCGACAAGCTTTCTTGACCTGATCGTAAGCGTCTTTTATATGTTCCCGATTGACCATGAGGTCCTCACAATCCTTTAGTGAGTTCGGAAATCGATATGCCTAAACTGTTGGCGATGCGTTGGATATTGCGTAAAGCTAGGTTGCGCTCACCCCGCTCGATTCCACCGAGGTAGGTTCGATCCAGCTCGCACTTGGCGGCAAAGGACTCCTGAGAGTAGCCTTGGGCATTGCGGAGCATTCGCACACGCTCTCCAAATTTCTTGAGGATGTCATCATGCATCAAATAACTATCAGGGATAGGGTGGAACTCGTCCACAGACTATAAGTATCTGGCAGCATGGTCGGACAGGTCATGACGGTGGGCTTGGCCGCTGATGGAAGGAGCCCGGAAGATAAGTGACTCCGCACAGCCGTTAGTCGAGCGCCTTATTGGGCCTCAACCACAATTTGAGCCGTCAAAGGCTGGCCCGCCGGAAAGCCGCTACAATAGGCCCATCAGCTCCGCTCCTTAGCTTGACGGAAACGCCATGCAGCCTTGGATTGCGCCCTCCATTCTGTCCGCGGACTTCTCCCGCCTCGGGGAGGAGGTCGGCGCCGTGCTGGCCGCCGGGGCGGACGTCATCCACTTCGACGTGATGGACAACCACTACGTCCCCAACCTGACCATTGGGCCGTTGGTGCTTGCGTCCCTGCGGCGGGCCGGCTTTGACTGCTTTTTCGACGTCCACCTGATGGTGCGGCCGGTGGACCGGCTGATTGGGGATTTCCTGCAAGCCGGGGCCGACCTCATCAGCGTTCACCCGGCGGGCACGGAGCACCTGCACCGCACCCTAAGCCTCATTCGGGAAGGGGGCGCCAAGGCGGGGCTGGCCTTCAATCCGGCAACGCCGCTGCATGTTCTCGATGAAGCGATCGACTTGCTGGACCTGGTGCTCATCATGTCCGTCAACCCCGGCTTTGGCGGCCAGGCGTTCATCGAGTCCAGCTTGGCGAAGGTGGCCGAGGCCCGCCGCCGCATTGACGCAGCGGGCCGGGAGGTGCGCTTGGAGATCGACGGCGGCGTCAGGGCGGAGAACATCGGCCAAGCCGCCGCCGCCGGCGCGGACACTTTCGTGGCCGGCAGCGCCGTCTTCGGCGCCGAGGACTACGCCGCCGCCATAGGCGCCATGCGCCAGGCGCTGGAGAAGGCGGAGGCGCCTTGAAAGCCGCATCGCCAAGGGCCGCAGGCCCCATGCGGGAAAGCGGCAACCTCATGCCCCCGCAGTTGCTTGGGGGTCCGACAGACCCAGAAAGCCGTTGTTAGTGTGCCCAGCAACCTAGTCCAAGCCGCTGGGCGCCGTGACGGCTTCCCGGCGGCCTCTCCGGCGGGAAAAGCCGAACCACGGCGCATTCCGGCTTACGCTGGTTACCTGTTCGACTTGGACGGCACCCTGATCGACACGGCTCCGGACTTGACCCGCGCCCTCAATCATGCGCTGGCAGCGTTCGGCCATGCGCCGGTGACGGTGGCGCAGGCCCGCAATTGGGTGGGCCAGGGCGCCAAGTCCAGCCTGCTGCGGGCGCTGGCGCACCGCAGGGTGCCGGCGGCGGACGTTGACGCCATGCTGGACAGCTTTCTCCACCACTACCGCCGCCACATCGCCGACTTCAGCGCTCCCTTCCCTAGGGTCGAGAAAACCCTGCAAGCCCTAGCGGGGCGAGGGGCCAAGCTGGCGGTAGTGACCAACAAACGGGAGGAGCTCAGCAAAGCGCTGCTCGAACAGACCGGCTTCGCCCACCACTTCCAAGCTGTGGTGGGCGGCGACAGCACCGCCCATCCCAAGCCAGCGGCGGACCCTGCCCTAGCCGCCTGCGCCGCCTTGGAGGTGCCGCCGGCCGATGCGCTTTTCGTCGGCGACTCCCAAGCGGATGTGGGCTGCGCCCGGGCCGCCGGCTGCGATGTGGTTTGCGTGGCCTACGGCTATCGGCAAGGCTTGGCGGCGGCCGACCTAGGCGCGGACGCCGTCATCGAGTCCTTTCGGGAGCTGATCTAGAGCCAGATGCGATGCTTCCTTGAAAATCGAGCCATTTCGGAGCATATTCCGAATTAGTCAAGCTAATTTGCAATGAGTGCCGAAATGGATCGATATGCCCGCACCCTTCGCATCGACTTGCCGCCACGCCAATCCGCCTTCCTTTGGGGGCCCCGCAAGGCCGGCAAATCAACATTGCTGCGCCAGTTGTTCCCAAACTCCGCCCATTTTGACTTGCTGGAGACGCGGCTGCTGCTGGAATGGACGCGGGCGCCCTGGGCCTTGTCGGACCGAGTGCGGGCGTTGGACGCCGCGATGCGGGCCAACCCCATTGTGATCGACGAGGTGCAAAAGGCGCCGCCGGCCCTGAATTCGGACGCGCCTTTGAGCATTTCCTGTTGATGGAGTTGCTGGCTTGGCGGGCTTACAGGGAAAGGGACGTTCCGGTGCGCTATTGGCGCACCAAGTCCGGCTTGGAGTGCGATTTCATCCTTGGCCGGGAGGGGAGCGTGGCCATCGAGGTTAAGGGCGGCGCCGACCCGCACCCAAGGGAGTTCAAGGGAATCCGCGCCTACGTGGAGGAGCATCGTCCGCGCCAAGCCTTCGTGGTCTGCAACGGGGACGCCGCCAAGCACACCAGCGACGGCATCTGGGTGCTGCCTTGGCGGCGGTTTCTGGAGCGGCTGTGGGGAGATGAAATAGCCGCGTGAACGTCCGCCACCGCTGCGTCCAGCATTGAATCCCGCCAACCGCTCGTTTAACCTACCACGCCGTTGTGCAGACAGGGGCAAGCGTCTTTTGCGATGAAAACGGGGGGTTGGCGCTAAGTTCCGTTGGCGAAGCTGAATTTGCAGCGCCTTAGCGCTTGGCGCTGCGCCGGGCCATCCCCAACCGTGAGAGACCCTTCCATGACCGTCGATCAACTTTCCGCCTTGGCCGCCGCAGGCTACAACCGGGTGCCGGTGACGCTGCAGATCCTCGCCGATCTGGACACGCCGCTTTCCACCTATCTGAAGCTCGCCCGCCAGCCTTGGTCCTACCTGCTGGAATCCGCCCAAGGGGGGGAGACCTGGGGGCGCTACTCCATCATCGGCCTGCCCTGCCGCACGGTGCTCAAGGCTTTTGGCCACCGCATCGAGGTGACCACCGATGGGCGGCTGGTGGAGGAGGCGGAGGTCGAAGACCCGTTGGCTTTCGTGGAGGCGTTCCAAGCCCGCTATCGGGTGGCGCCGGCGCCGGGGCTGCCCCGGTTTTACGGCGGCCTGGTCGGCTACTTCGGCTACGACTGCGTGCGTTATGTGGAGAGCAAGCTGAAGGGCGGCGCTCCGCCGGACCCCATAGGCACGCCGGACCTCCTGCTGATGGTCTCCGAGGACATCGTCATCTTCGACAACCTGCAGGCCAGCATGCAGCTCGTCAGCTTGGTGGACCCGAACGAGGCGGGCGCCCGCCAACGGGCGTTGGCAAAGCTCGAAGCCCTAGCCGGCAAGCTGCGCGAAGCGGTGCCGCCGGTCATTGACGGCGGCGTCCGTCAGCCCGTGGCGGAGAGCGATTTCGTTTCGGAGTTCGGCGAGGCGCCCTTCAAGGCGGCGGTGCAGCGGATACGCGAATACACCCGCGCCGGGGACGTGATGCAGGTGGTGCTCGCCCAGCGCATGTCCATCCCCTTCGCCGCGGACCCCATCAACCTCTACCGCGCCCTGCGCCATCTCAACCCCTCTCCCTACATGTACTTCATGGATTTGGACGGCTTTCAGATCGTCAGCTCCTCGCCGGAAATCATGGCGCGACTGGACAACGGCCTCATCATCAACCGGCCCTTGGCCGGCACCCGGCGGCGCGGACGCACGCCGGAGGAGGACTTGGCGATGGAGCGGGAGCTGCGCAACGACCCCAAGGAGATCGCCGAGCACCTCATGCTCATCGACTTGGGCCGCAACGACGTGGGCCGGGTGGCGGAAATCGGCTCCGTGCGGGTGACGGAGCAGTTCACGGTGGAGCGCTACTCCCACGTCATGCACCTGTCGAGCAACGTCATCGGGCGGCTTAAGGCCGGTTGCACGGCCATGGACCTGCTGCGCTCCACTCTGCCGGTGGGCACCCTGTCCGGGGCGCCGAAGATCCGCGCCATGCAGATCATCGACGAGCTGGAGCCGGTCAAGCGCGGCGTTTACGGCGGCGCGGTCGGCTACCTTGGCTGGAACGGCAACATGGACACCGCCATCGCCATCCGCACTGCGGTGGTCAAGGAAGGCAAGCTGCACATCGAGGCGGGCGGCGGCATCGTCGCGGACTCATCGCCGGAACTGGAGTGGAAGGAGAGCATGAACAAGGGCCGCGCCATCTTCCGCGCCGCCGCCATGGCCGCCGGCGGCCTGCAGGCGCTGGGCCAGGTTTAGGGGCCGCCGCCATGCTGCTGCTGATCGACAACTACGACTCCTTCACCTACAACTTGGTGCAGTATTTCGGCGAATTGGGGGCCGAGGCGGTGGTGCATCGCAACGACGCGATCAGCTTGCGGGACATTGAGGCGCTGCGCCCCAGCCGCATCGTCCTCTCCCCAGGGCCTTGCACCCCGAACGAAGCCGGCATTTGCGTGGCGGCGGTGCGCACCTTCGGTCCGCGCATTCCCCTGCTCGGCATCTGCTTGGGGCATCAGTGCATCGGCCAGGCGTTCGGCGGGGAGGTGGTGCGGGCCGCGGCAGTGATGCACGGCAAAACCTCCAAAGTCCACCACCAAGGCAGTGGGTTGTTCGTCGGTCTGCCAAATCCTTTCCAGGCGACGCGCTATCATTCCTTGGTGGTGGAGCGGAGCAGCCTGCCGGATTGTTTGGACATGACCGCTTGGACGCAGCGCGACGGAGAGGTGGACGAAGTGATGGGCTGCCGCCATCGCCGGCACCCCATCGCCGGTGTGCAGTTCCACCCGGAGTCCATCTTCACGGACGCCGGGCGGGACCTGTTGCGCAACTTCCTGAACATGGAGGCCCTCGGCTTAGCCGACCGTCGGGGCGCGGTCCAAGAGGGGCGCACCGGCTCGGAACGCTGAAAACGGGGATTGCCGGCCGGCGCTCGGCGCCGCTTGCAGGAAAGTTGAATCGGGTGCATGGGGCGGCCATGCCGCTGCATGGAGGCAAACATGGAAACCAAGGCGGCGCTGGCCCAGCTGGTTGCTGGGAAGTCCTTAAGCCAAGCGGAGGCCAGTGCGGTGTTTCGCCAAGTGATGTCCGGCGCGGCGACGCCGGCGCAAATCGGCGCCCTGCTGACGGCCCTGCGCATGAAGGGGGAGACGCCCCAGGAGATCGCCGGCGCCGCCCAGACCATGCGCGAGCTTTCCACTCGGGTGGAGGCGCCGGCGGAGCGGCTGATCGACACCTGCGGCACCGGCGGCAGCGGCGCCAAGCTGTTCAACATCTCCACGGCGGCGGCCTTCATCGCCGCCGCCGCCGGGGCGCGGGTGGCCAAGCACGGCAACCGCAGCGGCACCGGCCCCAGCGGCAGCGCCGATGTGCTGGAGGCGGCCGGCGTCAATTTGGCCCTTTCCCCGGAGCAGATCGCCCAATGCATCCGCGAGGTCGGCGTCGGCTTCATGTTCGCCCCAAGCCACCACGGCGCCATGCGCCACGCCGCTCCGGTGCGGCACGAACTCGGCCTGCGCACGATGATGAACCTGTTGGGGCCGCTCACCAACCCGGCCGGCGCCAAGCGGCAGCTAATCGGCGTGTTCAGCCCCGCTTGGCTGCGGCCCTTGGCGGAAGTGGCGCAACTGCTGGGCGGCGAGCATGTCTTGATCGTGCATGGCCGCGGCTTGGACGAATGCGTCACCAACGGCCCCACGCAAGTCTGCGAACTCAAGGACGGGCGGATCGATCAATACGGGATCGAGCCGGCGGACTTCGGCCTCCACCAACAGGATGCCGCCCAACTACGGGCGGATTCAGTGGCGGCCAGCCTGGCCTTGGTGCGCCAAGCCCTGACGCAGCCGGATTCCGCCGCCGCCGACATCGCCGCCCTGAACGCCGGCGCCGCCATCTACGCTGCGGGGGTGGCCCTTGACTTCGCCGCCGGAGTGGAGATGGCCCAAGACGCCATCGCCGCCGGGCTGGCCAAGGAGCGCATGGATGAACTGGTCAGGGTGACGCGCATGATGGGCCAAACGGCTTGAGCCGGCTTGCATTGGCGTTGGCGGTGGACAGCGGGTGCAAGTCCCCCAAAAGCGGACCTCCCGTGTGGCTGAACAACAGGGTTTGGGCTGGAAAGCTTAGCTTCGGCAACAGGAACGTGGCATGAGCCAACTTGAGGCCATTCTGGAGCACAAGCGACGGGAGGTCGCGCAGCGCAAGGGGCAACGCTCCTTGGCGGCCTTGCAAGCGGCGGCGGCCCGTCAAGCGCCGCCCCGAGGCTTTGTGGCGGCCTTGCGGCGCAAGATTGCCGCGGGGGCGCCGGCGGTCATCGCCGAACTGAAGAGGGCGTCCCCCAGCAAAGGCTTGATCCGTGCGGACTATGACCCTCCGGCCATCGCCCGCTGCTATCAAAAAGCCGGCGCCGCCTGCCTGTCCGTGCTAACCGACGCAAGGTACTTCCAAGGCGCGGACGAGCATCTGCGCCAAGCTCGCGCCGCGGCCTCCCTGCCGGTGCTGCGCAAGGAGTTCATCGTCGATGCCTACCAACTGCCGGAGTCCCGCGCTCTGGGTGCGGACTGCGTCCTGCTCATCGCCAGTGCGCTCAGCGCTGACGAGTTGGCGGTGCTGCACGGGCAAGCTCGGGGCTGCGGCCTAGACGTGCTGATCGAGGTGCATGACGCCAACGAACTGCAAACCGCCCTGTCCCTAAATCCTGAAGTCATCGGCATCAACAACCGCAACCTCAAAACCTTCGAGACCCGCATCGAGACCACCTTGGACCTGCTGGAGCAAATCCCGGAGGAGGTGCTGGTCGTCACCGAAAGCGGCTTCCACGAATCCGCCCAAGTCCGGCGAATGCGCACTCAAGGCGTTGGCGCTTTCCTAGTCGGCGAAGCCCTAATGCGGGCCGATGATCCCGGTGCCGCCCTTGGCGAACTTTTTGGAGGCTAGTTTGGGGAGATTCGGGTCACTGGCTAAGAGAGAACTCCGCTTCCCAGAGCCTGCGCCCATCTTGTTGAGGGAGATACTGCCCTGTTATGATGCGGGCGCCGGCGCGGTTGTTCCGCAACCCGAGACGCCTCTTCACTAGGCACTTCCCGTCGAACATCATGCCGTTATGCAGATGGAAATTGAAATCCAAATTGTCGAAGCCGTGGGATATTCTGTGTCCGGGAAGGTCACGCGGGTCGGGGAGATGGACATGGACGAAGAACATTGTATTGAGTAGGTCGCTATTGGTGCATGGCTCCTTGAAGTAGAGCAAACTGTTCCCTATGAGACGGACATCGAATTCGGAACGGATGCTGGGCTCGACGGCCGCAATTTGCGGCAAGGCCTCGGCAAATGCGTCCGCGGCTGTCTTGGATGCCAAGTGCGCAGACACCGCCAGCCCGGATGACCCGGCGGCCATCAGGGCGCTTGCCATCAACCAAGGCGGCGGGAGGCGCCGAACGAAAGCCTTCAAGTTGGCCGGCAAGCGGCGGCGGGCCTGCACGAAGCCACGCTGCGCCTGCCACAGTTCGGCGGCGTACAACAAGCAGGCCAAGGCGAGCAGAAATTCAAGCCATTCCTGGTGATGCCTAGCGTTGCAGTTGCAAAGGTGGCTCGCGTTTAGAACGGCCGCCGGCATCGTCAGCAAGGCGGCGGTGAAAATGCAAAGCCGAACTTGTTTCGAGAACAGCGCAAAAAGAAAAAATGCCAGCAGCAGGACCCAGGGGGCCGAGAAGATCGACCATAGCCGTGTCTCAGGAATCGTGTATTCAGGGAAGATGACTAACAAAAAGCCCAACATCAGCGGTGCCGACGGAAGGGGAATTCCGAAGATCTTGTCCATCCGGCTGAAATAGGCGGCGCAGCTCACAATGCTTAGCAGCAACGGCGCCGCGGCTAGGGCAAAGTTATAATAATTTCTGACAAAATGTACTTGATTATGAATGCTGAAGTTTTTATTGGCTCCCCAGTCAGCTAGGAAGTCCGGCCTGGTGAAGCCGAAGACATGCTGCCCCCAATTAAGCTCCTCGCCGCAGAAGAACGCCATCGCCAAGCCGCCTAGAAGATAGATGCGCCGGCGAATGCGCGCCTCCTCCATCTTGGCCGCGGCGAACAGCAGCAGGCTCGCCAGGAAAAGGAAAACCGCGGTAAGGACTTCTAATGAGGTGTCCTCTCCCCCAGTAGGAATGGGCAAGTTGAAAAGGGAGCCATAGCTGAAGAACGAAAACGCCAGAAAGATGCAGAAGCAGCCGAGGACGGCGAGCTTGCGATCAAGGCTGTCTCGGGGGGGGGGGGGGGTCATTTGCTGCAAGTTGTTCCATTAGGACAAAGCGGTTTCGAGCATGCGCCAAGCGACCGGGACGCCTTAGAGCCGATATGCTGTTTCGGTCATTAGCCGAGACAGCAGCGTCATGGCCTGCTTGGCCGCCTTGGGAAATTCAACGCCGCCGGAGGCTAAGGCTTGCTTGCCGTGGCGGGCCTCCTCATCGCGCATTTGGGCGACGATGGCGCGGCTGCGCTGGTCGTCGCCCGGCAAGGCGTTTAGATGGCGGTGCAAATGTTCGCAGACCTGATCTTCGGTGGCTTCCACGAAGCCTAGGCTCAGTTTGTCTCCGGCCAGCCCGGCCAAGGCGCCCATGGCGTAGGAGGCGGCGTAGAACACAGGGTTCAGGCGGCTGGGGCGGGCGTTCAGTTGCTGCAAGCGCTCTTCGCACCAAGCCAAGTGGTCGGATTCCTCGGCTGCCGCCGCCTGCAGCTTTTGGCGCAGGTCCGAGCTTCGGGCGGTGAGGGCTTGGCCATCATACAACGCTTGGGCGCAGGCCTCGCCGGCGTGGTTCACCCGCATCAGGCCGGCGGCGTGGCGACGGGCGTCATCGTCCAAGGGCGCCTCCGGCAACCCTTCGGCGGGGCTGGGGCGCTTGGCGCCGAGGCCGCCGGTGAGGGTGCGCAGCGCTCGGTCGAAGCCGAGGACGAGGCCGTCAATCATTTGCCTTCACGGGCCAATCCGCAGCCTAGCCCATGCGGCGCAGTTGCCGCCCGCCGAGCAGGTGCAGGTGAATGTGGAAGACCGTCTGGCCGCCTTGCGCATTGCAGTTCATTACCAAGCGGTAGCCGGCGTGGTCGATGCCGCGCTCCACGGCCAGGGCTTGGGCGCGGAGCGTCAAGGCGCCGACTAGGGAGGCTTGGTCTTCGGTGAGGTCGTTCACCGTGGGGATGTGCGTCTTGGGCACCACCAACAGATGGGTGGGCGCTTGGGGGTTGATGTCGTTGAAGGCGATCAGGTCGTTGTCCTCAAACAGGATGTCAGCCGGGATTTCCTTGCGGGCGATCTTGCAGAAGATGCAGTCTTGGGCCACGTCGTCATCCCCCAGCAAACTGGATTGAACCTTCATGCGCACTTTAGGGGAAAGGCGCGGCGATGGCAACGGGGTGTCAGAGCGCAGGTCCATCGATCGCCCAAGCGTCAAAGCCCTTCTGGGCTAGGATGAAGGCGGCCAGCGCCCGCTCCTCGGGTCGCCCGCCGACGACCCGGTAGCGCTCCTTGGGGTCAAGGCCCTGGAGCCGGCGGCGCAGCCCGACCATGGCATCGGCTGCGCCTAAGTCGATGTCAACGCCGGCGTCCGCGCTCCGCACGAAGCGCACCACCCGGTTGACAAGCAGGGCGACAAAGCGCTCCTTGGGCAGGCGCAGCACGGACCCGGCTTCGACGGCGACCACCGTGGCGTTGCGCTGCGCACCCAGAATAAGGGCGTCTTCGCCAAAGAAATCCCCCGGGCCGAGCTGGGCCAGGGTTTCGCCTTCGTTGCGCACGGCGGCGCAGCCGGACTTCAGGACGAAGAAATCCCTTGCTGGAGCGCCCTTGCTGACCAGTTCGTCGCCAGTTGCGAAAGGCCGTTCGTCAAGCTCGCTGAAGAGCTGCTGCCAAACCGAGGCGTCAAGGCGGCGCATCAGGGGCGAACCCAGAAAGCGCCGCTCCCAAGGCTCCAGCCCCTCTTCCTCAGCGCTGGGGTCCGTGCGGCCCAGCAAGGCGGCGATGGACGCGGCATCGACATGCAGCAGACGCACGGCGCTCAGCGTGCGCGCCGCCTCATGCCCCGGATAGAGGGATGCCTTTGCTGCCGCGGAGCTGTGGCCGATCTCCCGGCCGGGCGCAAAGGTGCGCACTCGCCCGGCCGCCAAGTAGTAGGCGCCGCCCAGCCGTCGTCCTTGACGCCACAGCCAGCGCTTGGCGGGCACGTCAATGGTTTGCGCATGCCGCGCGGCGTCCGCCAGTTCGGCGGCGCTCAAGCCGGCAAAGGCGTCGAAACGTTGCAGAAGGTCGGTCAGCATGGGCGCATCATGACCCTTCCCCAGACCGCGGGGAAGGCGACATAACGCAAGCTGCTGTAGGCTAGAAGCGCCTCTCCCGCGCAACGGCTCGGCGCCCTATGTCGGAGCGATAACGGACACCGCGCCAGCCAATGCCGGCAACCGCGGCGTAGGCTTTGGCTTGCGCGTCGGCCACCCTGTCGCCAAGGCCCACAACGCAAAGCACGCGCCCGCCGTTGGTGACCAGCAACTCCCCGTCCATGCGGGTGCCGGCGTGAAACACCTTGCACTGTTCGTCGCCAACGGCGTCAAGGCCGGCGACGGCCTCGCCCTTGGCGTAGGGGCCGGGATAGCCCTCCGCCGCCATGACCACGCCGAGTGCGGCCCGTTCATCCCAGCTTAGGGATGCGCCCCCCAGCCCTTCATTCAAGGCCGCCGCGCAAACCGCCGCCAAGTCCGAGCGCAGGCGCATCATGATCGGCTGCGCCTCCGGGTCGCCAAGGCGGCAGTTGAATTCGATCACCTTGGCTGCGCCGCTTGGCGTGATCATCAAGCCGACGTAGAGAAACCCTTGGTAGGGCGCCCCCGCAGCGGCCATGCCGGCCAATGTGGGTTGCACGATCCGCTCCATGATCCGCTGGTGCATGGCAGCGCTCACCACCGGCGCTGGGGAGTAGGCGCCCATCCCGCCGGTGTTGGGGCCTTGGTCGTCATCGTAGGCGGCCTTGTGGTCTTGGGAGCTGGCCAGCGGCAGCGCTAGGCGGCCGTCGCACAGAGCGATGAAGCTGGCCTCCTCCCCCTCCAGGAACTCCTCCACCACCACTCGGCGGCCGGCTTCGCCAAAGGCTTCGCCGCGCAGCATGCCCGCCAAGGCGGCTTCGGCTTCGGCCAGACTCTGGGCGACCACTACACCCTTGCCGGCGGCGAGGCCGTCCGCCTTGATGACGATGGGCGCCCCTTGGGCGCGAACATGGGCTTTGGCGGCCGCCAAGTCGGTGAAGGTCTCGGATGCCGCAGTGGGTATGCCGTGGCGCTGCAGGAAGCTCTTGGCGAACGCCTTGGAGCCTTCCAGCCGAGCGGCGGCTTGGCTTGGTCCGAAACAACGCAGCCCTTGCTCGTTGAAGTAGTCAACGATGCCCCCGACCAAAGGCGCTTCCGGGCCAACGACGGTGAAGTCAACCTGCTCGCTGCGCACGAACTCGGCAAGCCCGGCGAAGTCGTCAACGGCGATGTTGACGTTGTGGACGTTCGGCTCCAATGCGGTGCCGGCGTTGCCCGGCGCAACGTAAACGTCGGATACCGAAGCGCCCAGGCTGAGCCGCCATGCCAAGGCGTGCTCCCGCCCGCCGCCGCCAGTCACCAAAACCTTCATCCGCACCACTCCCCGCCAAGCGCGCATGAAAGCGGCGCCCAGGGCTTGCCTGCACCGAAACGCTGGAGGGCGCCACCAGCCTGGACTGCAATTTTCATTGCTTAGTGGCGGAAGTGGCGGACGCCGGTAAACAGCATCGCCATTTCGTGCTCGTTGGCGGCGGCGATGACCTCGTTGTCGCGCAGGGCGCCTCCGGGCTGGATCACCGCCGTCACCCCGGCCTCCGCGGCGGCGTCGACGCCGTCCCGGAACGGGAAAAATGCGTCTGACGCCATGACCGAACCGGCCACCTCCAAACCCTCGTCCGCAGCCTTGAGGGCGGCGATGCGGGCGCTGACCACTCGGCTCATCTGCCCGGCGCCGACGCCGACGGTACATCCCCCCTTGGCGTAAACAATGGCGTTCGACTTGGCGAACCAAGCAACCTTCCAAGCGAACAGCAGGTCGCGGCGCTCCGCTTCCGTGGGCGGCCGGGCGGTGACTGTCCTGAGAGCGCCCGCATCGACTTCCTGAACGTCGGCGGTTTGCGCCAGCAGGCCGCCGCCCGCGGTCTTCAGTTCAATCCGCCGCCGCCCGCCCTCGAAAGGGCCGCAGTTCAGCAGCCGCAGGTTGGCCTTGGACTTGGCGGCCTGCAACGCATCCTCGGCAACCGCCGGAGCGATGACCACTTCGGCGAATTGCCGCGCCAGCACCGCCTCCAGCACGGTGCCGTTGAGGGTTCGGTTGAAGGCGATCACGCCGCCGAAGGCGGAAGTGGGGTCGGCGGCGAAGGCTCTTGCATAGGCTTGCCCAAGGTCCGCGCCCAAGGCGACGCCGCAGGGGTTGGCGTGCTTCACGATCACGCAGGCCGGAGCGGCGAAGGTCTTGACGCATTCCAAGGCGGCGTCCGCATCGGCGATGTTGTTGTAGGACAGCGCCTTGCCTTGCAGCTGGGCGGCCCCTGCAATGGTCCCCGCCGGCGGCCCTCCCTTAACCCCGCCCTTAACGTAGAAGGCCGCGGCCTGATGGGGATTCTCCCCGTACCGCAAGTCCTTGAGCTTGCGATAGCGCAAGCCAAGGTCTTCCGGGAAGGCCCCTTCGGTCAACTCGTTCCGGCCAAAGTAGTCGGCGATGGCGCGGTCGTAGTCGGCGGTGTGGCGAAACGCCTTGGCCGCGAAACGCCGCCGCTGTTCGGAACCGATGGCGCCGGCCCGCAGGCATTGCGCCACCGCCCCATAGTCCGCGGGGTCAACCACCACCAACACCTCCGCATGGTTCTTGGCGGCGGCGCGAATCATGGCTGGGCCGCCGACATCGATGTTTGCCATGGCCAGCGCCTCGGCGGCTTGGGGTTCGGCGACGGCGGCGGCGAAGGGATAGAGGTTGACGACGACCAGATCGATGGGCGCGATGCCGTGCATGGCCATCGCCTCGTCGTCGATGGCGCGGCGGCCGAGGATGCCGCCGTGAATCCTCGGATGCAGGGTCTTCACCCGTCCATCCATGATCTCCGGGAATCCAGTGTGTTCGGCCACCTGCCTGACGGGCAGGCCGGCCGCGGCGATGGCCTTGGCGGTGCCGCCGGTGGAGAGAAGCTCAACGCCCAACTCGTGCAGGACGGCGGCGAACTCGGCCAGCCCGGTCTTGTCGGAAACGCTTAGCAGAGCGCGTTCCGGCTTGGCCAGCCCGGCCTTGTCCAAGCTGTCCAACAGGGTGCCTCCGGGCTTGGCCGGCCTGTTTTTGCCGGGAACAGTTGGTGCGGTGCGTTCCGACTTGCTCATGCCGTCGTTGATGGCTCAATGCGGCAAAGGGGCTGGCCTTCGGCGACGGGCTCGCCGTCCCGCATCAGGATTTCCACCACCCGACCGGCGGCTTGCGCAGGGATTTCGTTCATCATCTTCATGCTTTCGATGATGCACAGGATGTCGCCCACCGCCACCTCCGCACCCAAATGCACGAAGGGCGCAGCGCCTGGGGAGGGAGCGGCGTAAACGGTGCCGGCCATGGGCGCCGTCAGGGTGATGCGGGCCGGCCGGGGCTTTATGTCGGCGGCTGCGGCCGTCGTGGCCGGTGCCGCCGTTGTGGATGCGTCCCTCAGATGCGCCGCGGCGGGCATGGACGGCTCGCTGGGGCGCACGATGCGGATGGCTTCCTCGCCGCTCTTGACCTCCAGTTCGGCGATGCCGGACTCCTCGACCAGCTCGATGAGCTTCTTGACCTTGCGTAAATCCACCGCTGCGCCCCGCTGCAACCGGAAGGTCAGCCTTCAGCGCCGGCCATCGCCGCTTCCAAGGCGAACTGATAGCCTTGGGCGCCGAGGCCGGTGATGACGCCCCTAGCGACGTCCGAAAGGTAGGAGCGGCGCCGAAACTCCTCCCGCCCATGCACGTTGGACAAATGCACTTCGATGAAGGGAATTTCCACGCTGAGCAAGGCGTCCCGCAGGGCAATGCTGCTGTGGGTGAAGGCGCCGGGATTGATGATGATGGCGGCGACTTGGTCCCTTGCCGCCTGAACGCAGTCGATCAGTTCATGCTCGGCGTTGGATTGCCGGCACTCAACGACATGCCCTTGGGAGGTGGCGAGGGCGGTGAGGGCGGCGTTGATGTCGTCCAGGGTGTCATGGCCGTAGAGCTCCGGCTCGCGGCTGCCGAGCAGGTTCAGGTTGGGGCCGTGCAGAACGAGGAACTTGGCCATGGCAAACTTTGGATTGAAAGGTGTGGCGGCATTTTCGGCCAATGAAGTGAATTTGTCCAGTTATCTGCTAAATCGCTTCTATTTTGGCGAAGTTAACCGATTTTTCTCCCTCGTCGTAGGTTGCCGAGGCGGTTCCGCTTGGCTGGCTGGCAAGCACCGCTTGCAGATGCTGCGCCAGGGCGTCGGCGTCGATTTCGCCCTGCACCCGCAGGTCGGTCAGTTCCGCCCCGTCGCGGCCAAAGAACACCAAGCCCGGCGGCCCGAACAGGTTGAAGGCGTCAAGCAGCGCCTTGTCTGCGGCGCTGTTGGCGGTGACGTCGGCGCGCAGCAGGTGAAATTGGCCGAGGCGTTCGGCCACCTTCAGACGGGGAAAGACCGAGCGCTCCATGATCTTGCAGGAGATGCACCAGTCCGCGTAAAGGTCCAAGAGCGCCATGCGGCCGGCGTCGTTGGCGGTGGCGATTTCCGCCTGCACCTCATCCAAGTTGCGCACCGCCCGCCACTGCAAGCCGGTCTCCGCCCCCTGCCCTTCGGCGGCGCCGAAGCTCCGCAACGGCCGCAGGGGATCCCCGGCGCCGCCGGCGGCGCCCACCAGCAGCAGCGCTCCATAGACGGCGCTGGCGAAGCCCAACGCCTTCCAAAGCCGGCCCCAACCCTGCTTGGGCGCGGCGTCCAACCCGCCTAGAAAGGCCGCACAGCCGATCAAGAGCGCCGCCCAAAGCGCCAAGGTGAGCGGCGGCGGCAGCACCCGCTCCAGCAGCCAGATGGCGACGGCCAGCAACAGGACGCCAAAGACCGCCTTGACGGCGTTCATCCAAGCACCGGCCTTGGGCAGCAGATGGCCGCCGCTGACGCCGATGATGAGCAATGGCACCCCCATGCCCAGCCCCAAGGCCAGCAAGGCTGCGCCGCCGAGCACGGCGTCATTGGTGGTGCTGATGTAGATCAGGGCGCCGGCCAGGGGCGCGGAAACGCAGGGCGACACCACCAAGGCGGAAAGCGCTCCCATCACCGCCACGCTTAGATGCCTGCCGCCGCCCAAGCCGCGGCCCAGGGCGTCCAGCCCGTTCTGCCAGCGCTGCGGCAGCCGCAGTTCGTAGAAGCCGAACATGGACAGGGACAGCAAGGCGAAGACGGCGGCGAAGGCGATGAGCACCGGCGGCGACTGCAGCGCCGCCTGCAAATTGAGGCTGGCCCCAAACAGCCCCATCAGGGTGCCGATGGCCGCATAGGTGACGGCCATCCCCAAAACATAGGCGAGGGAAAGCCCAAAGGCCCGCCAGCGCGTCAAGCCTTCATCTTCATCGGCGGAGCGCGATGCGTCGCCCTTGGAAGAAATAATGATGCTGGAGAGGATGGGCACCATGGGCAGCACGCAGGGCGTGAAGGCAAGGCCGATGCCGCCGAGGAAGAACAGGGCGGCGGCCAGCAGCCATCCCCGTTCCGCCAACAGGGAGGCCAGCCGCCGCTCCTCGGTGGTGGGCGGCGGCCGGGCGGCCGGCTTGGGTGAACCCTCCTCCGCAACGCCGTTGGCGGACGCGGCTTCGTCGCCAACGGCGGCCGGCGCGGCTGCTTCGGTGGCTGAACCGACCGCGTTCAGGATCACCCAACGGGTTTCCGGCGGGTAGCAAAGCCCGGCCTCGGCGCAACCTTGGTAGGAGATGCCGACCTCAAACAAGCCCTCGGCGCGCACCACCGGCACGCGGATCGCCACCCGGCGGTAATAGACCTCCACCGCGCCGAAGAATTCGTCCACCTTGGCCTTGCCGGGCGGTATTTCCGGCGGTCCCAGGACGGCGGCGTCGGCCTCCCGCAGGGTGAAGTCAAAACGGTGGCGGTACAGGTAGTAGCCATCGGGCATGTCCCAATAGGCCAGCAAGGCACCGTCGTCGCCGACTTCCGTGCTCAGAACGAAGGCTTCATTGACGGGCAGGAACTCCGGCGCATCGCCGGGCCAATTAGGCTCGGACGCCGCCAGCGAAGCCGCCAAGCCGCCAGCCAACAGCCCGAACGGAATTCCCAGCCTTCCCCAAAACGCCCAACGACGGCGCTGCAAGTTGCGCCCGCATGAGGACGGGCCGCTTGATTGGGAACCATGCGCAAGCTGTTTCTGGCAAGATAGGTGCTGCATAGAAAAGCGGCCTCTGCTTCAAGGTCTGATCGTGAACCCATCCAAGCGTTTTGGCAATGCGTTTGCCTACGGTTTGGGCTGCGCCGGGGCGCTGAGCCTCGCCGCCCTGCTGAGCGCCTGCCAAACCGGCCGGGCGCCGGAGTTGTTGCCGGTGGAGGACCGCGGCCAAGCGGCGCCGCAGGTGGAGGGCGCCGTTCTCGATGGGCTGCTGGCGGCGGCGGAGCAGGCCATTGCGGAGGACCGCCTGACAACGCCGCCGGCGGGCAGCGCCTACGCCCTCTATCAGGAAGTTCTGGCCTTGGCGCCCGGCAATGAGGCGGCGGAGCGCGGCTTGGAGAAGATCGTCGAGCGCTATGTGCAGTTGGCTTTGCGGGCGGCGGAGGTGCAGCGCTATCCTCAGGCGCGGTCGATGCTGGAGCGGGCGCGGCAGGTGGACTCAAGGCATCCGGCCATCGAGCCGACCGAGCAGCAGGTGGCGCTGTTGGAGAGCGCCCGGCGGGAGAGGGTGCGGCTGGACGGCGCCCAATTGCAGCGGCGCACGATGGCGGCGGCGCAAAGGCTGCGGCAATTAGGCGGCCGCGCCGGCCAGCCGGGCTGCCGAGTGACCATCAACGCCCGCTCCGATGCCGAGGGCCGCTGGGTTTATCAACAGTTGAACCGCGGCGCTGGCGACGCTCGGGTGCGGGCCAATCTAAGGATGGCCTCGCCGCCCGCCGTGGAGCTGATATGTTTTGCCGATTGAACGCCTATTTCAACAGTCTTTGCGGAGGCGAACCACAGTGGCCATGAACTGGAAATTCCGGCGCAAGGCGCCGGCGGGCGGTTGGCTGCGGCGGCTTGGCGGCGCCTTCGGTTTTGGCGGGGGCAGGGCCGTTGGCCGGTTGGTGGGTGGGTTGCTCGCCGCCTATCTGTTGGCCTGCCTGTTCCTGGGCTGGTGGTGGAATGAGGAGCCGGAGCTGTTCGACGTGCGGGCCAACGCCGCCGGCCATGCCCAAGCGGCGCAGCGCGAGCCGGTCATCGGCTACGTCACCACCGCCGCCTTGGTGCGCTTGGCGGAGACCCTGCTGGACAAGCGCGGCGGCTACCTCTCCAACGACATCGCGCCGCCGGGCTTGTGGATGGACAACATCCCCAATTGGGAGTTCGGCGTGCTGACCCAGGTTCGGGACGCCTCCCGCGCCTACCGCATCGATTTCGCCCGCTCGCAAAGCCAGTCCACCGAAGACCCGGATCTGCAAAGCGCCGAAGGCCAGTTCTTCTTCGACAACTCCAGTTGGATCTTCCCGGACAGCGAGGGCGAGTACCGGCGGGGTGTTCGCCACCTCAACGCCTACCTGCTGCGGCTGGCGGACCCCTCCCGCCCGAACGCGCAGTTCTACGCCCGCGCCGACAACCTGCAGAAGTGGCTGCAGGGGGTGGAGACGCGCCTCGGCAGCCTCTCCCAACGGCTTTCCGCCAGCATCGGCAAGCGTCAGTTGAACGTTGACCTAGCCGGGGACGCCGCCGCCTCCCAAGCCACTGATGCGCCCCGCAACCAAGACTTCCAGACCCCTTGGCTGCAAATCGACGACGTTTTCTATGAGGCCAGAGGCCAAACCTGGGCGCTGCTGCACCTGCTGCGCGCCGTGGAGCAGGACTTCGGCGACGTGCTGGACAACAGGAACGCCCGGGTCAGCGTGCAGCAAATCATCCGCGAACTGGAGCCAACCCAAGACACCCTATGGAGCCCCGTGGTGCTGAACGGCAGCGGCTTGGGTCTGCTGGCCAATCACTCCCTTGTGATGGCCTCCCACATCTCCCGCGCCAACGCCGCCATCATTGACTTAAGGTCCCTGCTGGCCCAAGGGTAGAAGCCGTCCCGCAGCGGTCCGCAGCAGGGAACTCGAAGCGCCAAGTCCGCAAGGCGGTGACGCCGTTCAACCCCTTGCCAATCCCTAGTTGGTAAGGCAAAGTGTCACAACGAAAGGGTAAACGAAGGCTTGTCATGATCTCGTCCACCATCACCGCAAAGGGTCAAACGACGCTGCCCAAGCATGTTCGCCTAGCGCTGGGAGTGGCTGCCGGGGATCGGGTGTGCTACGTCGTGCAGGACAACGAAGTCCGGCTTCTACCTGTGCGGCCCATCGCCCGACTGTTCGGCGCACTGAAGCACGACGGCCCGCCCGTGTCGCTGGAAGACATGGAACGCAGCGCCGCGGCGGGAGCGTGTGAAGAGCATGCAGCGGCGGTGGCGGCCAACAGACCAAGCGCCTCCTTCGGCGCATCGCGGACGCATTCGGCTAGCCGAGGGGTGTTGGAAACTAAGACGGACGCGGCAGGAGAGGCTGTCGCGGAATGATCGCGCTGGACACCAACGTTCTCGTTCGCTATCTGGTGGACGACGACGCAGAGCAGGCGCTGGCTGCCCGGACACTCCTTGAAGGGCTTGCTGCTGAACGGACCGCATTCATCTGCCGCGAGGTGATGCTTGAGCTTGTCTGGGTGCTGGAGAGGACCTATCGCCTGCCCCGCGAGCGGATTGCTGCCGTGTTGGAAGGGTTGATCGCCACGGAGGGGCTCGAGGTCGAGGCGGCGAACGACGTTGCTCGTGCGGCTAGCCGGTACCGCCGGGGCGAGGCGGGCTTTGCGGACCTGATGATTGCGTCCGCCGCAGAGCGTTCGGGAGCATCCCCCCTCTACACCTTCGATCAGCAATTCGCCCGGCTTGAAGGCACAGCGTTGTTGAACGTGCGGGCAGCGTGAGGAGAGCGGAGTGCTGCCCTGGAGCCTTCGCTGGCGCACCTAGGCATTTCTAGCTCGTGGCGGAGACATGCCAAACGCCGCCACGAAGGCGTGCCGGATGAAAGCAGAATCGCCGAGGCGATGGCGCAGTTCGCGTTCTAGGCCAGCAAAGACCTGCCGAGCTCGTCCTGTAGGCCGGCAGCTAGTGCAGCCGCGCCTTTCCCTGCGTCGCCGCAAGGCTGGTACTCACCCGCTCATGGCGGGCGACCACGGCGTGGGGGATAGTCAGAGTGGCCGGAGCTTGAGCTTGCCCTCGGCCACTCTGCAGTGTTACGGTGTCTACACTTCCATTGCAGTCTGCGGAGGAACTCGGCATGAAAAAATTAAGAGCGGCCTTGGCCGTGTGCATCTTGCTCGTCTCAGTTGCCGCCGGGGGACAAGCGGCGAAACCTGTGGTCGCAATCGGCGGTATCGACACGGCCGCGCAGAACATTTCCTGCAAGGGCTGGGACCGGTCAGTACATAACTGCAATCGTGACCTCTCCGAGGGATTTCGGGTGATGCTCGAGACCTCGATCACAAAAACGGGCAAGATGGATGTCATGGAGCGAGGTCGTCTTCAAGGGGTCCTAGAGGAGCAGGCTTTGGCCGGTGCCGGCATTACGGACTCGGGTGGAGGCGTTGGTGGCCTTACGGGCGTGGACTACTTGATCTATGGGACCATTACGCGATTTGGTGCCCAAGAGTCTGGCGTCTCCGTCTCCACAAGCTCCGGTGTGGGAAGTCTGTTGGGGCGTCGTGGCCAACAAGCAGCCGGCGGCGGTTTGGACACGTCAAAGACCGCAGTGACGATGGGCGTTGATCTCAAGGTGACTGATGTCGCAACCGGCCGCATTGTGATAGCCGATGAGGTCGCGGGCACTGTGGCAGCGGGTTCGTCGTTCTCGGTGGGCGGTATTTCCTCGTCGGACGCAAGCGCGGATCCATTCGCCGATGTGCAACGCGTAGTAGCCGCCAACATCGCCGAAGCGGTGGTGACAGCAAGAACGCCCGTCAAGGTCATCGCCGTGCAATCGGACGGTACGCTTGTGCTGAATTATGGCAACGTGTTCTTCAAGCCAGGCGACCAGTTGGCGGCCTTTTCGGTCGGTGAAGTGTTCACGGACCCCGATACCGGAGAGGTGCTCGGCGCTGACGAGACGGGGTTGGGAACCATTGAAGTTATGTCGGCGGAAGCTCGACTCTCCAAAGCAGCCATCCTTGATGGTGACCCTAGTGCGTTTGAACGAGGCACTACGCTCAAGCGGCTCGCTGTAGATTCTTCACGCAAGTCCGAGGACAAGCGTGGGCGTAGTGGCGGTTTGTGGTAATTTGCATCTAAACATTTTGTGACTTGCCCAAGTGCTAGTAGAGCCCACATCATCTTGAAGATGTTCCGACAGAGATGGTTGTGCCGCGGTTCTCCAAGGCCGCCCAGAAGCAGCAAGCGGATTTCTGAGCCAAATCGTCAACGATCAGCTATCAGGGATATTTTCCGTCCGAGGATGACCACAAGGCTCGACGTCATGGCCATCTGTTCGCCGCTGGCTGCGAAAACGAAAACCTGTATCCGCCGTTGCGAGGCCCGTTGGGTCCTTCATGCTCGTTCTCCTTATCCTTTGCTGTGGCTTGCGGCTTGCGGCCACGGAGACGTTGCCAACGGCGCAAGCCCGTGGCGTCCCATTGGGGATTTCAGTGCGCCCTTTAGCGCTTTTGACGGCGTTGCGTCAGTCTCTTCCCGGCATCCGCAACCGCCGCCCCTCCCGTTCGGCGCTGTGGGAATCCAAAAAGGCGTTGCAGGCTTCCAATTCCCGGGCCGTGGTCTCCACAGTATGCCAATCCACCGCCGCCGTCCAACGTTGCGCATAGTCCAGTGTGCGGATTAGCGGCTCAGGAACGCTGTTGTGGGTCAACGCCCGCTGCGCCGCGACGTAGTTGCCGTGATAGACGGTGGGGATGAGGATGCGCTCCTCGCCTTCGGCGGCAAGTTCCGCGTTCATCATGATGCGGGCGATGCGCCCGTTGCCGTCCGCAAACGGATGCACCTCCGCCACTAGGAAGTGCATGAACACCGCTCGCTGCAAGGGCGTCTCCAAACTTTGGCAAAGGGCGAAGCCGCGCTCCAAGGTGCCAAGAACGTCGTCGGGGAGAACGAACAGGGTCGCTCCCGCTTGGTTGGGAACGCGCTTGAATTCCCCCGGCCGCACCTCAGCGCGGTTGGCCATCATGGCGGCGTGGCGTTGCCGCAGCAGTTCCAGGAACTCATCGGCGCTTTGCGGCGTGCGGCGCATTTCTTCGTCGTTGGAGACGATGCGCCACACGCCCGTGATGTCATGAGCGTCTGTGGGGCGCTCGGCGGGTATGTTGCCTTGGAACACGATGTCCGCGGCTTCGCCCACGGCGAATTCCGTGCCCTCTATGAAGTTGGAGAAGTAGGCGTCATAGAACGCCAGCGTAGCCGCCGCTTGCGGCCTGCGCTTGCTGGCCGGCCTGAACGAAGGCGGCGTTTCGCGGAGCGCTCGGTGCAAGGCCTGAAACAGTCGAAGCCTGTCCGGGTCATAGGGGCGGCCGCGGCGGCGCGCTTGGGCGGTCGGCGAGGCCAAGGGCACAGCTTGGCTGTCGTGGGCGCCAAGGATGCCGCTGACCAAGGCGTCAAGCCGTTCCGCTTCCGCCGTTCTGTCGATCATCGGCGCCAAGGCCCGTGCCTCGTCGCGCAAGCGATCGACGGCGTCAGCGCCCGTCCGCCGCATCAGGTTGTCCAGTCGATCCTCCAGTTCGCGTGGGGATAAAGTGCGCGGCAGCCGGCCGCTGCGGGCGCGGGAGGGCCGCAAGTTGTCCAACCATGCCCGGGCCGTGGAACTCAGAAACAGGGCGTTCAGGAATGGGCGGTCAGACTCTTGAGGGCCTTGGCCCCGGCGCGGCCGGAGCGTAACGCCGGGCAAGGCCAAGGCACCGCCGCTTGCGGTGACCAGGCAGACCGAGCCGTCTGCCGCGGGAGCGTTCTCCAACGCCGTGCGGTCGGCAACTAGGGCGCCCGGGAAATAGCCGGCCACGATGTCCCAAAGATTGCGCCGCACGATGACCGCCGGCGCGTCTTTGAAGTTGGTGGTGTACAGTCTTGACCCCAGCTTGCGCAGCTGGCCGGCCTTGAGCCGACGCGACACTTCGCGGCTGACCGCGGAACTGGACACAAACGCCTCCGGCATGGCGTCAACCATTTGGCTGGCGCTGTGGAAATTTTCCGGTGATAAGGCGCTCATTTGCGAAAAATCCGCCGTTAAGGGGATGGTTTTGCGAATTATGCGCCTTTAAGTGGGGAATTGCGCATCTTTCCATCCTCCCCCAAGCGGCGTTCCTAGCCTCCGCCATGCACCGCACCGCCGATGCGCTCGCCAAGGGGGCATGTTATCGCCGGGCCGCAGCACCATGCCCAGTGCCCGAAGACGACCGAACCCCAAACGCTCCGCCGCTTAGGCGGGCGGCTAGGTCGTCCTTAAGAGTGCCCTAGTGCGACCAGCTGGCGGGCGGGAGCGGCCCTTCGTTCCAGTTGGTGCGCCAAGGCTAGAGCAACAGGGACGCCTTGGTCCAGCTTCCGGGCGTAGCGGTCTGCAAGGTGTTGGGTCATGGAGGGGATGGGCGGCGGCCCGTAGCACAGGTCGCCATCCACATCGGTCAGTGTGAGCACGCCCCGCTGGGCCGCTAGAGCCGCCAATTCCGCCGCCCGGCCGTCTTCCACTGGACGCCCGAAGTCGTCGCCCAACTGAAAGGCCGCGGCGACCTCCGGCAGCGGCAGGGGAGCTTTGCAAGCCGCTTGGGCCAAGCCGCCCAAGACCGTTCCATGTAGTCTAAGGATGCTGCCGAGGCGCTTTCGGTAGTAGTCCCCCTTATTGCCGTTGTGCAGGTCGGCGATGGCGTCCCGCAAGGTGTCGCCTGCGGGCATCATTTGCCGATGCGCACACAGCACTAGGCAGAAGGCGCGCAAGGCGGCGGTTAGGTGTTGGGGAAAATCCCGGGACTGCCCATCCAGGACGTCAACCAAAACCCCGCGCCATGCGGCCCATGAACAGGGGTCGAAATCCGCTGTCCGCAGGTGGTGCAGCCAATCGCTGTTGTCCGCCGAGACGCCGAAGTAGTCAAGGGTTTCCGCCAGCACCTTCCGCCCTTCGCCGGGGTTCAGCGGTCCGATGTCCATGACGGCGTCGGCCGGGATGCGCGACAGCCGCAAGTCTTCGCTCATGAAGGTTTCGGTGTTGTGCAGGCCGAAGCAGGTGACCAGGATGCGGGCGTTGTGCAGGCGCTCGTTCAGGATGCGCAAGGCGGCCTTGGTTCTGTCCGTTACCGGGCATTCCTGCATTTCGTCAAAGGCCAGAACGATGGCTGCGTTGTCCGGCCACATGTGGTCGGCGTGGGCGTTGATGCATGTGGTCAGGGGCGACTCATCCGTAAGCCCGTGAGCTTGGGCGTTGAGCCGGTGTTCGCCAGTCTTGAAGACCAACTGGCCTGCGACGTCAAAGACCAACCCGGCATGTCGGCGGCCGGCGGCGACAAGGCCCCGCATGCCCGCCAACTGCGCGTGGGTGCGCCGCAACTCCTCCGTTACGGCGGCTGCCAGCCGCAGGGGAGGAGCGTCCAGGACGCTGGGGTCCATCTTGGCGCACAGCACCACCTTGCCGGCAACGTCCGTTCCCTGCACGGCGCCCAGAAACTCCTCGCACAGGGAGCTCTTCCCGGCGCCGGGGACGCCTTGGACGATGTGCGTCATGCCGCGGGGATTGTCGCCCGCAACCAGTTCAACCGCGGTCCGCAGGGTGTCCAGTTCGCCCTTGCGGCCCACGAACACTGGCGGCGAGGTCCTCTCCAAGGCGTTTGCGTAGAGGCGCATCCGCTCGAACACAGCGTCCGCTGACCCCTGCGCTGCTGCGCTTTGCATGAGATGGCGGTCTCCGTCCCTAGTTTGGCGCCCATGCTACCACTGGGATCGCATTGGAGGCCATTTTCCGGAAGATAGCTTTATTAGGCGACGAGATGTACGCGCTGTTGACCGCTGTGAGCGATGGGCTTAGCATGACCCCATATTGACTCTGTGCATACGGAGCAGGTGTGCCTGCTGGCCCAAAACCTGAACACATTTCGAGAAAGTGGACGGCAACCTGCAAGGCAATGCCACCGAAAGCAATCCCGTAACCGCGGGCTTTGCAATGGAGAAACTCATGGACAATTCAAAAAACACCTACAAATACGTCCTCAAGGTTGGCGAGAAGGTCGTCCATCGTGGAGTGACGAATGACTTGGAGCGTCGCCAGACGGAACATCGCGTGAGGTGGCCGGACGGTCAAGTCGAACCCGTGGGGGAAAAGACCACCATGGAACAAGCCTTAATCTGGATGCGCGACGGCGCCCAATCCCATGAGCAATCCGCCGCCAGTTAATGCAGGGATGGGGCTGGCTCAGCCAGACACGGCGTCTGACTCGAGTGCTGATGCCGTTTTTGTCCTAGGGGCAGGGTTCACTCGCGCATTCGTTCCAGAATCACCCTTGATGGTGGACGACTTCGGCAACGATGACATGGCGGAGAAGATTATAGGTCTTCCCCATGCAAGCCGGCTGCTTGAGCAGGAACGGAAACGCAATCACAACGACCTAATTGACATCGAACGCCTGATGACACGCCTGGACAGCTTGATGCCCTATGACTTCGGGCGGGGAGCAGTGGACGAGTTCAGGCTCCTGCTCTCTGAATTGCGTAAGGGCTTTCGACGCAGGATTGAGTCTGCCTTGAAATCAGAGAGTTTTCATGAGGAAGAACTGAAGGAGTTTGTAAGAAATTGCAATAAAAAGAAGGTCCATTTCATCACCTTCAACTACGACGATGTTCTCGATAAAGCCTTATTTGAAGATGAAGGGGTCAAATGGGATCCATCGAACGGTTACGGATTTCTCTGCCTTCCTTCCAAAAACGTCCATGGCCCTCACTACGCCGACGAGGGCGAACCTCCGACAACCCTGCTCCTTAAACTCCACGGATCAGTGAATTGGATGCCGAAAGCCGGATCCGTTGAACCGTACGTTATGGATGCGATAACCCATCATGCAAAGTGGGGGGTTGGCCACACTGATGATGACTCGCTTATACGTTCTCATCTTGAACCCGAACCCTTGATGATCCCGCCTGTTCTGTCCAAATCGGGCCTAGTTGAGCAGCCAGTCCTACGGTTGGTTTGGCGCCATGCGTTTGAACTATTAGCCAAGGCGCGGCATGTGGCGTTCCTCGGCTACTCCTTTCCAACAACTGACGTTGCTGCTCAAACTATCTTTCAAGAAGCACTTGATGACTTTCCCATGGACAATATTCTAGTGGTCAACTTGGCTGAATCGGCTTCGGACAAAGAAGCGGTGCGGAAAAGATACAGAGCTATTCTGGGTAACATCCCCGATGATTGTTTTGACTTCCGGGGCGTTTTGGAGTGGAGCAAGGGGGATTCGCCGGTGCCTTGGTGATGGGTGGGTGGCTCGAACATCGCCTCGTCGGTGGCGAAATCATCGCTCAATGCAGCGGGTTGGCTGCCCGGTCCGCAGGCGGCCTATCCAGGCGCTCGGCGAGCCGCATCTTGATGACGGACTGACCTGTGGTGACAAGTCGCTTCGCCTCTTTGCCGAGCTTCTCGACCATACCACATTGTGAAGATCGGCGTTGGCCCGCTTCGGCGTCTGGCCTCCCCGCGCCAGCGCTCGGCGTGGCCGCCCGCGAAGCGTACTTCCGCTTGGCCTTGGCGCGGCCCTCGCACCAGAACGAGCAGGGCCAGCGACGCCGCAAGCGTCAGCCCATGTCCCCGCACCTGCTCCACCCACTGCGGAAGCTCGAAGCGCTCCCCTCAAAAAGTCCGAAAGGCGGTGATCCCCTTTAGGCTATGGACACACGCCTTGAATTAGGTTAGGTTCCATGGCTCTTATCCCAATGCACCTAGGGTCTCATGACAACCACCGTCCGTGCGCAAATTGACGAAACTATCAAGGAGCGGGCCTCCGCAATCCTTGGCACCGTCGGCCTCACCGTCTCCGATGCATTTCGCCTGATGATGGTGCGCATCGTTGCCGACGGTCAGTTGCCGTTCCATCCACTGGCCCCGAACGCGGAGACCATTGAGGCCATTGAAGCCGCCCGCCGAGGCGACCTCAGCAGTGCCAGCAGCGTGGAGGACCTTGTCAACAGGCTAAATGCGCAGGATTAGATGGACCAGTGCCTTTAAGCGCGACTTCAAACGGGCAAGGAAGGGCCGCCGCGGCCAGCGAATTGAAGCCGCACTGAAAGGACGCAATAGCCCTGCTCGCTACGGATTCCTCCCTGCCTGAACGTTATCAAGACCATCCGCTTCACGGTCAATGGAGCGATTGCCGAGATTGCCATCTCTACCCCGATGTC
This sequence comes from Candidatus Azophilus sp., assembly GCA_965200465.1. Taxonomy (GTDB): domain Bacteria; phylum Pseudomonadota; class Gammaproteobacteria; order Pseudomonadales; family Azotimanducaceae; genus Azophilus. The sequence goes on from OZ241358.1 coordinate 3,466,372, forward strand.
GTTCTGATCTACCGCAAGCCCGACAAGCAATCCTTGGACCTTGTGCGTCTTGGTTCCCACAGCCAGCTTGAAATATAACGGATGCAAGCCGAAATTTCGTCCATTGCCAAACGGAATCGCCAACACGAACTTGGGCGGCATGGGCCAGCCGAGGAAAAGGCTTGGCGGCACCCCGGCAGGGTGGCCAGTTCGTTCGTCGGGGGTGCCGTCCAGCGCCAGCGCCCCGCCCGGCCCTTGGCGCGACGCCGACCAGCGCCGCAGCGGGCGCACCCGAAGCTCGCGCAAGGCAATCCCCGCCGAACGCTCCGATATGGCAAAGACCCTCGAAAACCAACTCGGACGGCATTGCAGCACGTTCCGCAAGCAAATGCCCAAAGACATACTTACTGCATACAAATCAATAAGTTGGGGGGAACTATAAAATCGCCCTAGGTGATCCCCTTCAGCGCATTGACAACCGCCGCTGCCGCCCGGACAATTGCCCGCCCTGCCCGCGGCGGGCCTCATGTGGCTAGGTAGCTCAGCTGGTTAGAGCGCAGGATTCATAATCCTGAGGTCGGGAGTTCGAGTCTCCCCCTAGCTACCACAAGCCCGCTGCCGCTCCCCTTGGGTTCCGCCGCAGTCTTGGCCGTTCCCCCCGCTTCCCCCCGTCTGTGGCGCACTTGCCGGTCATGAGCAGCTTGCAGGAAGCCATCCGCCTGCTGCGGCGGGGCGACGGGCAGACCGCACGCATCGTGCAGGCGAATTCGGTGCCGTGCTGAACCAAGCTGCTCCCATGTTGGTATCATGCGCATCCTGAGCAGGGAGACACCATGCGCAATTTGGTTTGGTTGATCGTGGCGGCGGCGGCACTGGCGCTAGTGGCCGTATGGATGCGGGAGGACCCAACGGTCCCGGCGCAGGAAGCCGCGGCGCCGGCGGGCCAAGCGCCCGCCCCCAAGGCCGGGATGATCGACGATGAGCGCATCAACAACGCGGACAGCGAACCGGAATCTTGGCTGGCCCACGGGCGCACCTATGAGGAACAGCGCTTCTCCCCGCTCACCAGCGTCAACCGAGGCAACGTCGCCGGCTTAGGCCTCGCTTGGCAGCGGGACCTGGGCACCAACCGCGCCTTGGAGGCCACGCCCATAGTCGTTGATGGCGTGATGTACTTCACCAGCACTTGGAGCCGGGTTCATGCGGTGGACGCCGCCACCGGCGAGGACCTCTGGGCCTATGACCCGCAGGTTCCCAAGGAGTGGGGGCGCTGGGCCTGCTGCGACGTGGTCAACCGCGGGGTCGCCGTTTACCAAGGCCGGGTTTACGTGGCCAGCTTGGACGGCCGGCTCATCGCCTTGGACGCCGCCGCCGGCGCACCGGTTTGGGAGGTGGACACCATCACCGACCGCAGCCTTCGCTACACCATCACCGGCGCCCCTAGAGCGGCCAAGGGCAAGGTGTTCATCGGCAACGGCGGCGCCGAATACGGCGTGCGCGGCTACGTCACCGCCTATGACGCCGCCACCGGGGAGCAGGTTTGGCGCTTCTTCACCGTGCCGGGAGACCCTTCCCAGCCCTTTGAGCATCCTGAACTGGAAACCGCCGTTGAGACTTGGAAGGGCGGCGAATGGTGGAAGTTCGGCGGCGGCGGCACGGTGTGGAACGCCATCGTCTATGACCCGGACTTCAACCAAGTCTATCTGGGCGTCGGCAACGGCTCGCCTTGGACCCGGGTGATCCGCTCCCCTGGCGGCGGCGACAACCTGTTCCTCTCCTCCATCGTGGCCGTGGATGCGGACACCGGCGCAATGAACTGGTTCTACCAAACCACCCCCGGCGACAACTGGGACTACACGGCCACGCAAGACATGGCGCTGGCGGAAATGGAGGTGGACGGGCGGCGGCGCAAGGTGCTGCTGCAGGCGCCGAAGAACGGCTTTTTCTATGTGCTGGACCGGGAGGACGGGGAACTGCTGCGCGCCCATCCCTTCGCCGCCGTCACTTGGGCAACCCATGTCGATATGGAGACCGGCCGCCCGGTGGAGAACCCGGCGAACAACTATCTCGAAAACCCCCAGTGGGTGCTGCCCGGCCCCTTCGGCGCCCACAACTGGCAGGCCATGGCCGTGGATGTGGAGGCGGGCTTGGCCTACCTGCCCTCCCACGATGTGCCGTTCTTCTTTTCCATGGCCCAGGAATGGCTGGACACCGGGGACCTCACGAAAAAGCCCAGCGGCTGGAACCTAGGCCTGAACTTTGACGAGCTCAGCCAAACCCTGCTCGTCAATGCGGACACCCAGCCGGCCACGGTCGGCCATCTAAAGGCGTTCGACTTCCTGACCGGGGAGGAGAAATGGGTGGTTCAGCACCCCCACCATTGGAACGGCGGGGTGGTCGCCACCGCCGGCGGGCTGGTGTTCCAAGGAAACGCCTTAGGCATGTTCAATGCCTACGACAAAGACAGCGGCGAAGTGCTTTGGCAGTTCAACGCCCAATCCTCCATGCTGGCCCCGCCCGTCACCTACGCCATCGACGGCGTGCAGTATGTCGCCATCCTGACCGGCAGCGGCGGCGCCACCCTGCATGGCGGCGAAACCGGGCCGGCGCCCCCGGCTTCCCTAAAGTACGGCAACCGCGGACGATTGCTGGCCTTCAAGCTGGGCGGGGAGGCAACCTTGCCGCCGCCCACCTTGGTGGATCGCAGCATCCCGGAGCAGACCGCGCCGGAAGCGTCCGTGCAGGAATTGGCGCAAGGCGAGCGCCTCTACAACGACTATTGCAGCATGTGCCACGGCCTGCTCGCTCGCTCCAGCGGCATCATCACGGATTTGCGCCTGCTCACCGAGGAACGCCACGCCATCTTCAGCGAAGTGGTGCTTGAGGGGTTGTACGCAAGCAAGGGCATGGCCTCCTTTGCGGATTCCTTGGAGCAGGACGACGTGGCTAAAATTCAAGCCTATGTGCGCCACCGCGCCCAAGAGGACCGCGCCGCCGCCCTGGGCAACCAAGCGGAACCTCGCCTCACTTGGATAGACTGACCGCCAACCAACAAACCAAGAACATCGGAGAACAGACCATGAAACTGGCCCTGTCGCTATTCGTCTGGACGTTGCTCGCCCTAGCCGCCCTGTTCGTGCTGGGGCCGGACACCAGCCGTGAACTGCCGCAGCCCAAGCCGCCGCCGTCCGAACCCCATTAAGCGGCGGCCCAAGCCTGCTGCAACTGCGCGGCTAGGCCGCCTACTGCGCCGCCGCTTGGTCCGGGCTGTCCGGGCTGTACCAAATGGGCGAGGTGTAGGCGCGTTCCTGAATGGTTGCCGCGCCGTAGTCCGGGCGCTCCATGCCCAACGCCAAGGCGTCGAAGTGGGCGTGGCGCGGCGTGGGTATCTCCAGCACCCGCACATAGTAGAAGGCCGGTTGGGCGGGGTCGAACGCCGGGTCGCGCCAAGCGGCGGTTAGCTCCGTCGCGCCTATGCTGTTGCTGTAGCGGCCGGTGCTTAAGTCCACGGTGTTGCCCACCGGCGGCAGTACGCCTTGGGCGTTCGGCTGCCGTTCGCCGGCCCAGGCTGCGTCGAACACCTGCTCCCGCGCCTCGCCGCCGGCGTCCACCCAGCCCTTGATGATCTGCACTCGGTCCAAGTTGGCCCCGATGGGATCCTTCTGGGCCGACACTTGGAATACGGGCGCGGCGCCGGCCGCGGCGGGCGGCAGTTCGCCGCCCATGACAGCTGCAGCGGAGCTTTCGTCGGTGCCGGCCGCAGCCGTTTCCGGGCCGCCCTCGGCTGGCGCCCAGCCGCCGGAAAAGCGCACCCGAATGCGCGGGCCGGTGGTGGCGTAGGTCTCGCGGCGCTGCATCGCGCTTAGGATGGACTCTCGGCTGTTTTCCTCCGCCCAAACCGCCGCCAAGCCGGAGGCGGACATGGTCCAGCCCCGGTTGCCGCCGGAGATGATGTCATTGATCTTCGTTTCGGGCGTGGAGTCCGTCGCCATCTTGCCGGCGAAGTTGTTTTCCTCCGCCGTCGCCAGCCCGGTGTGGGTGTCGGTGGAGCCGATCAGGCCGAATTGAAACGGATTCACGCCCAGTGCCCGGCCCAACTTCAAGCCGGTCTTCAGCGCCGAACGCACATAGTCGCCGGGGCGCGGCACATACTCCTCCGGCTCCTTCTGAATGTAGAAGGGATAGAGTTCGAAGTCCGCGAACTCGTCGTTGGGCGCCAACCAAGGGTGTACTTCGGAGTCCCCCTTGATCTGGGTGGCCTCCACTATCTTCTCCCAGCGCATGCGTTGCTGCGCATGGTCGGCGTCCACTGGGTCGCCGCGCAGAGTGGTGTCCGCGAACATCAGGCCCTTGGAGATGTTGGAGTTGTGCGGGATGGCCAGAAAGCGGGCGCCCGTGCTGGCGCTGGTTTGCTCCAGCCAGCGCCATAGGTCTTCGGGATAGGGGCTGTCGATGGAGGAGAACGGCATGAAGGAGCGGGCTTGGACGGCGTTGGCGTCCGTCACCACCACTCGATGCAGGTTGGCGCCGCCCGGCACGGAACTCCACTCCCAGCCGAGCAGCGTGGTGAAGCGGCCCGGCTCGTAGTGGGCCTCAGCGGCGGCGATGATCTCGCTCCAAGCGGTGCGCACCACCTCCGTTGGGGAGGGGAACCTGCTGGTGGTGTCCGAACTCCAGCTAGCGGCCGCCGTGCGCGGGTCTGCGGATTCGGGCAGCACGTCCCGAAACAGCGGCGGCCCGGCGCGTTCGTCAACGGCGTTGCGGATGGTGCGGGTGGTGTACCAATAGTAGATGCTGTCCAGGAGGCCGGCGTCGTCGTCCTGCAAGCCGTTGCGGTAGATGTCGCGCAGGACGCCGGTGTACTCCGCATGGTCGGAGACGACCAGAAAGTCCAGCGGCGCACTGAGCTGCATCCGCGCCCGATGGTACGGATGGATCACCGGCGCCCCCTTGGCGAAGCGGTAGGCGGTGTCCGGGTCCGCGGAGAGATTGTTGTTGAGGAAGGCGTCGAAGGAGTAGGAGGTGTGCAAGTGGGTGTCCCCCCACAGCAGTTGCTTCTCCGCCAGCGCCGCCAGCGGCAAAGCCGCCGCCAGCGCCGCGGCGGCCCAGGTCCAGCCCGCCGCCCGGCGGCCAAACTGCGGTCGCGGTCGGCGGATGCCTTTGCCTGACAACCGGGCGGCGCGATGCCTGTGATTGACCATGCTGCACTTCCTTGATGAACAAACCCAGTTGGCCGCATCTTACACCTCCAATCCCCGGATAGGGATCGCCCAGAGTCCGCTGCCACCTTAAGCGGGGACTGGGGTTCTTACACATCGGAGGTTGGTTCGCCCATTGGGGTTTGCCGGCGTACAATTGGCCTTTAAGGTCGTTGCGGCCTTGGCCGCGCTGACTTAGCAGGACAGCCATGCACAACCCTGTTTCACGCCGTCGGTTCCTCGCTAGGGTGGGCGCCGTCGGCGGTTCCGCCGCCGTCTATCAGGCCGCCATCGGCCTTGGCTTGGTGCCGGCCAGGAGCTTGGCCGCGCCTCTGGCCGGTTTGCAGCGGCTTAGGGATGGGCAGCGGCGTTCGGTGGTGATTTTGGGGGCCGGCCTTTCCGGCTTGGCCTGCGCCTATGAGTTGGAGCGGGCTGGGTATGACTGCACCCTCATCGAAGCGTCCCACCGCATCGGCGGGCGGGTGCTCACCCTGCGCGGCGGGGACTTGGTGGATGAGATGGGCAATCCGCAAACCTGCCGGTTTGACGACCATCCCGGCCTGTACTTCAACGCCGGCCCGGCGCGCATCCCCGCCCATCACCGGCTGGTGCATCACTACTGCAAGGCCTTGGGCGTGCCGCTGGAGGTGTTCGTCAACGAGAACTACCACGCCTGGGTGCAGGACCCCAACGCCTTCGGCGGCAAGCCGGTGCGGATGCGGGAGCTGATGGCGGACGCTCGGGGCTTCATGACGGAGCTCATCGCCAAGTCCCCCAATCGGGCGCAATTCGATGAGCCCTTTAGCGCCGCGGACGCGGAGCGCCTGTTCGAGTTTCTGCGCATCTACGGCGACCTGGACGCCAAGGGCCGCTATCGGGGCAGCGCCCGCGCCGGCCATGCCTCCGGCGGCTGGCTGGAGGCGCCCACGCTGAAGGCGCCCTTGGACTTCAGGCAAATCCTGAACGCCAAGTTTTGGCGCGAGGCCATGCACTGGGGGGAATTGTCGGACCAAGCCGCGCCCATGATGCAGGTGGTGGGCGGCAGCGACAACCTCATCAAGGGCTTCGCCGCGCAGCTCAAAAGCCCCATCCTCACCCGAGCGCCGGTGCAGGCCATCAACTTGGCCGAAGACGGGGTTTCCGTCATCTACAGCCAGCGGGGCGAAAACAAGGCGGTCCGCGCCGACTACTGCCTGAACAACATTCCGGCGCACCTGCTGGCCGGCATCCACAACAATTTTCCCGCGCCGTACTTTGCAGCCTTGGGCCTCGTTTATTGGGACAAGCTGATGAAGATCGCCTTCCAGATGTCCAAGCGGTTTTGGGAGGAGGAGGGCATCTACGGCGGCATCTCCTGGACCGGGCAGGAAATAGAGCAAATTTGGTATCCCAGCCACGGCCACAACGGCGCCAAGGGCATTGTGGTCGGCGCCTACACCTTTGAGGCCGAGACCACCCAAGCGTTCGCCAGGCTGACGCCGGCCGAGCGCCTGCAAAGGGCCATTGAGCAGGGCGCCGCCATCCATCCGAAGTATGCGAGCTACGTCGAAAACGGCGTGAGCGTGCCTTGGAACCGCATGAACCACATGATGGGCTGCGGCAACTTCGGCACCGATGAGGATCGCAAGCGCTGGTTCAAGACCCTGCAAAGCCCGGCGGGCAGGCACTACCTGATGGGCGATCAAATCAGCTACCACCCCGGCTGGCAGGAAGGGGCGCTTAGCTCCGCCCACTTCGCGCTGGCGCACATTAACGAACGCGCCAAGGCGGAGGCGAACGGCGATGCGTAGCCCTACGCCAACGTTCATGGCGCACGGCAAGGAGCGGAGACTTGCCGCCTCGCCCAAAGCAGCCGGCTTGCCTCCCCGCCTCAGGCAACGGCGTGGGCTGCGCGCTCCCACTGGTCCCGCGCCGCGATGCGCATTGGGGAACGCCCGGCGGGCCAGGGGGCAAAGGCGCAGCCAGTGCAGTTCGAGCTTGGGGGCATCAACGCGGTTTGGCGCAGCCTTTGAAGCGAGTCGGCTGTGTTTTGCAGCCGGCTTCGCTAGGTGCTTCCCGCTGCCGACCAGCCTTTGGCGGCGCCTCATTTACGCGCTCTCCGTCGCCGCGGCTTGGATGCCCGCCGCCCAGGCGGAAGGGGGGCCGGTGGCCGCGCCCCCTGAACTGGGTTACTGCGCGGTTTGCCACGGCGTGGAGCTTCGGGGCAACGCGCTGCTCGATGCGCCCAACCTTTCGGTGTTGCCGTCTTGGTACGTGCAGCGGCAGCTGGAGGGCTACAAGAGCGGCCTGCGCGCCCCCGCCGGCAGCCCGGACCTGCACGGGCGGGAGATGCAGCCCATGGCCGCGGTCTTGGACGCCGTCGGCGTTCAGGCGGCATCGGCCTATGTGGACAGCGTCCCCGCATACGCGCCGCCGCCCACCGTGCAGGGAGACGCCGTGCGCGGCGAGAGCCTCTACCGCACCTGCATCGCCTGCCACGGCGAACGCGGCCAAGGCAACGAGTCCCTAAGCAGCCCGCCGCTGGCCGGGCAAAGCGACTGGTACTTGGTGCGGCAACTGCACAACTACCGCTCCAGCGCCCGGGGCGGCGTCCCCGGCGATCTCTGGGGCGCCCAAATGCGGGCTTCCACGGCCGTCCTGCAAAGCGATGCGGACGTTCGTGACGTGGTGGCCTACATCAATTCACTGAACGCCAAGCCTTAACCCCAACCAAACAAACAACAGGAGCCAGCCAAATGCGCAAACATCTCCTCGCCCTAGCCGGGCTGCTTGCCGGCGCGAGCGCCGTGGCGGACATCACCCGCTACCCGCTGCCCAACAACTCCACCTTTCCCATCGCCCAAGCGGTGCAGGTGCCGGCGGGCGCCACCCTGGTGTTCCACAGCGGCACGGTGCCGGCGCCGGCCAACCCGGAGGCCGACCCACTCAGCCAGGAATACTGGGGGGATACGGAAACCCAAGCGCGGTCTGTTTTCGCGCGCATGAAGACGTCCTTGGAGAAGCTGGGCCTTTCCTTCGGGGACGTGGTGAAGATGACGGTGTTCTTGGTTGGCGTGCCGGAACTCGATGGGCGCTTGGATTTCGACGGCTTCATGCGCGCCTACAGAATGCACTTCGGCACCGAGGCGCAGCCCAACCTGCCGGCCCGCTCCGCCGTGCAGGTGGCCGGTTTGGTGCGGCCGGGCATGTTCGTGGAGGTGGAGGCGGTGCTCGCCCGGCCTTAGTTTTAGCCAACGCCTTTTGGTGCTAGGATCCGGCGTCCGCGCTTAGGCGGTGCCCCGAGCCTGCCTCGGGCAAATGCAAAAGTGGCTTTGTCTTGATGAACCATCGGTCGAATTCAGGAGAGCTGGAATGATCGGATCACAGCATTGGAAGGCGGCGTTTACAGTGCCGCTGGGTTTTTTGGCGCTGACGGTCGGCGCTTCGCCGGTCTTGGCGCAAACTGCGCAAGCGGGGCCGGAGGCGGAAATCGAGGAGCTTGTGGTGGTCGGCTCCCGGGCCTGGTTGGAGCGTTCCGCATCCGACATGCCGGTGCCGGTCGATGTGATCGCCGGCGGGGACTTCCAGGCCCACGGCAGCACGGACATGGACAGCCTTATTGCCGCCTTGGTGCCGTCCTACAACGTCTCCCAAGAGGCCATCAGCGACGCCGCCACCTTCATTCGCCCGGCCAACCTGCGGGGCCTGCCGCCGGATGCCACCCTGGTGTTGGTCAACGGCAAGCGCCGCCACCGGGCGGCGGTCATCGCCTTGCTGGGCTCCGGCGTCTCGGCCGGTTCCCAAGGGCCGGATCTGTCGGCGATTCCCGCCATCGCAGTGGGCCGTCTGGAGGTGCTGCGGGACGGCGCCTCCGCCCAATATGGATCGGACGCCATCGCCGGCATCATGAACTTCGTGCTGCGGGACGACACGGACGGGCTGGAAGTGGACCTGAAGTGGGGCAGCCACTACGAAGGTGATGGGGACGCCCTAACCATTTCCAGCAACTTGGGTTTGCCCCTGACGGACGCCGGCTACGCCAACTTCAGCTTCGAGTTCAAGCAATCAGACCCCACCAATCGCAGCGTTCAGCGCGGTGACGCGGCGGCCTTGATCGCCGCCGGCAATGCCGCCGTGCGTCAGCCGGCCGCGCAGATCTGGGGTGCGCCGGAAATCTCGGACGACTACAAGCTGTTCGGCAACCTAGGCTTGGAGCTGGGCAACGGCAGCGAGGCCTACGCCTTCGGCAATTGGGCCAAGCGGCAGGTGGAGGGCGGCTTCTTCTACCGCAACCCGCACACCAGAGGCGGCGTGTTCCGCGGGCCGGCGCTTGAGGACGGCACCCCCACCGTCAAGGTGGCGGATTTCAATCTCACAGCCGACCAGATCGCCGCCGGCATGGCCAGCGATTGCCCGGCGGTGCGGGTCGTCAACAATGTGGCGGACCCGGCGGCATTGGCCGCTGTTGCAGCGGACCCGAACTGCTACTCGTTGATCGAGAAATTCCCCGGCGGCTTCACGCCGCAATTCGGCGGCTTCGTCAAGGACATGAGCATTGCCGGCGGCATTCGCGGGGATCTGTCCAACGGTTGGCGCTATGATCTGAGCGCCGTGGCCGGGCGCAGCAACGCCTCCTTCTACATCTACAACACCATCAACCCGCAGTTGCTGACCATGGGCAACGACATTCCCACCTACTACGAGGCCGGCGCCTACACGGAGACGGACCGGGTGGTCAACCTGGATCTGTCCAAGCCGGTCGATTTGGGCCTGTATTCGGAGGTCAACTTCGCCTTCGGCTTAGAGTATCGGGACGAGACCTTCAAGATTGAGAACGGCGAGCCCAACTCCTATTTCATCGACCGGAATTTGGCCGCCCAAGGCTTCGGCATCGGCTCCAACGGCTTTCCGGGCTTCCAGCCGGGAGACGCCGGCTCCAACACCGTGCGCGCCTACGGCGCCTATGTGGACGTGGAGGCCAACGTGACGGAGCAGTTCCTGCTCGGCGGCGCCCTCCGCTATGAGGACTACCCGAAATTCGGCGACACCTTGGACTTCAAGGTTTCCGCAAGGCTGCAGTTGGCGGACAACTTTGCCCTGCGCGGCTCAGTCAGCAGCGGCTTCCGGGTGCCGACCGCCGGGCAGGCGAACCTGCGCAATGTCACCACGGAGTTCCTGGACGGCCAGTTGGCGGACACGGCCACCCTGCCGCCCACCAATCCCATCGCCCAGCAGCTAGGTGCGGAGGCGCTCAAGCCGGAGGAGTCCCTGAACGTCACCGCCGGCGTTCTGCTCAGCCTTGGCCCGATCGACGTGACCGTGGACTACTACAACATCAAGGTGAAGGACCGCATCGCCTTTACCAAACAGTTCAGGCTGACCGATGCGGACAAGGCGGCCCTTCTGGCCGCCGGCGTGTCCGATGCCACCAGCTTCACCTCGGTGCGCTTTTTCTCCAATCAGCAGACGGTCAAGGCTGCCGGCTTCGATGTGGTGGCCACCTTGCCGTTTGAGTTTGCCGGCGGTTCCTCGGATCTGACCTTGGCGGGCAACATCTCAGATTTGGACCTCACCAAGTTCAACCCCGAATTCACGGATGAGAAGACCCAGTTGCAAATCGAGCGCAGCCGTCCAGACTCCAAGTTCACCCTGACCTGGAACCACCTGACGGGTCCTTGGCGCTTAATGGCCCGGGCGCGCTATTACGGCGAGTATTACGATGCCCCGGTCAATGACGGGACCATCGCCTACTTCCCGAACTCTCGGGTGCTGTTCGACTTTGAGGGCTCCAGGCGGTTCGGTGAATCCCTGACGCTGCTACTTGGCGCGCAGAACGCCTTTGACGCCTACCCGCAAAAGATCCCCACTGGCGAAGTGACGGGGCTGATCTATTCGGAGCAGTCGCCATTCGGCTTCAACGGCGGCTTCTACTACCTGCGGGCAAGCTGGGAGTGGCTGCGCTAGCCTGGCATCCGCGCACCCCTTGCCCGCGCCGGCGAACCAGCACTTAAGGCTGTTGCCGGAGCCAAGCCGCCACTATGTCCGAGGCGCATGCGGACCAAACGCCCGTGCGCCCGGACAGATGCTTCAGAACCCGCTCCAAGGCGCCTATTCGATGCGGCTGCCCCAGCAGCCAGGGATGGAGCGACAGCGTCAGCAGCCGCCCGTGGCCGGTGCTTTCCGCCTCGTCAAGCAGCTGGTCGCAGGCGTCCTCCACCTGTTGCGCGTACTCCCACTCCGAATGCAGGTTGTCCTGAATGACGAATCGATCCTCCAATTCCAAGGACAGCGGCAGAGCGACCAATGCACCCTGTTGGGTGCGGAACTCATAGGGCAGGTCGTCGTTCAGCCAGTCGCCCATGTAGCGGACGCCTTGGGCGGCCAGCAGGTCCGGGGTGTTGCGGCTTTGCGAGCGGGCCGGGCTTAGCCAGCCCTCCACGGATTGTCCCGTGGCGGTGCGCAGAGTGCGCAGGGAGCGTTCGATTAACGCCGCCTCCTGCTCCGCCGGCAGGCCGCCGTGGTGCATGCTGTCCATGTGCCAGGAGCTGGCCAGAATTTCATTGCCGCGCTCGACCAGCCGCTCCAGCAGCGCCGGATAGCGCTGCGCAATCGCCGCGTTCACCGAGAAGGTGGGCGTGACGCCGCAGCGGTCCAGGGCGTCCAGGCAGCGGAAGACGCCCACCCGGTTGCCGTAGTCCCGCAGCGTGAAGTGGCGCAGGTCAGGGTAGGCGGTGGTCATGCCGCTGGGGGGCGGGAAGGGCTTGCCGCTTTGGTTCAAGGGAAAGAACTGCACGGCGACGTTCACCCAAAGGGCCACCTTGGCACCGCTTGGCCAAGCCACGGCCGGCCGCTGCGCCAGCATGGACCAGTCGTAGCGGTCGTGGTCCATCCCGTAGCGGCGCAAGGGATACTGCAAGTAGCGCGGATCTAACGCCATTCGCCGTCCGCCCATAGGGGCGGTCCGTTGGCTGCGCACCCTGTGCTAAGGGACCGCGACATCGTTCACGTCTCAACCACAGAGCAAGGGCATTGACAGTTCGCCGATGCGCTCATGGCTCGGGATCCCCCGCCCCAGCGGCAACGGCCTGATCGTAGTAGTGCGTCAAGTAGTGCTCGGCGATCTCCCGCCCCGTGGTCACCCAGACGTCGGCATGGCCGACCACATGGGCCAGCGCCTCCGCAAAGGCGCGGATGCGGTGCGGGTGCCCCACCTGGTAGGCGTGCAGGGGCACGCACATCACCGTGCCGCCCTGCTCCCCTTCTTGGTAAAGGCGGTCGAACGCCTGCTTGATCATGTCCCCGTAGCGCCGGGGCTCGATGCGGTTGACCACATAGGCGATGGTGTCGTTGAGCTCCAGGGAGTAGGGCACCGAAACAAAGGGCTTGCCGGAGCGCACCCGCACGGGCGTTGGCTGGTCGTCGTGGAACAGATCGCAGGTGTAGATGCCGCCGGCCTCGCTGAACAGGTCCAGGGTGCGTTCCGTATGGGTCAGCGCCGGCGCAAGGTAGCCGGCACACTGCTGCCCGGTGTGTTCGGCGATGGTGTGCATGGAGTCCTCGATCATGGCCCTTTCCTGGGCCTCGTCCATGCCGTAGGCGTAGCGAGTGTTGTAGATGCCGTGGCTGAAGAACTCCCAGTCCCGCGCCTTGCACAGTTCGATGATTTCCGGATGGTGCTCGCACAGGGCCGTCGAAAGGCTGACGGAGCCGCGCACGCCGTATTTGTCGAGAAGCTCCATCATGCGCATGTGCCCCACCCGGTTGCCGTAGTCCCGGGTGCCGTAGCCTTGGACGTCCGGCACCGGCCGCGGCCAAGCCTTGCGGTGCGGGTTGGGCGCCGGATCCAGTTCGTAGAATTCAATGTTGGGCGCCACCCAAAAGGCCAGCTTGGCGCCGTTCGGCCAACGGATGGGCAGGCGTTGGTCCCAGGGCCGATAGTCGTAGAGGCCGAGGTCTTCGCGCATCTTGGCGGCGGCTTAGAAACCCACTCGCCGAGCTTCCCGAATGGGCCGGCAGCCGGGATGGCTCTCCAACCATGCGGCAACTGCGGCGAAGGGCTCCACGTCCGCGTACTTCAGCATCAGGTCGCAGAGGTTGGCGAAGTGGGGAATCTCGTGCTTGTCCGCCACGCACTCTTCGGGAACGATGGTGCGGTAGCCGTGCGACAGGCTGTCCACCGCCGAGGCGCGCACGCAGCCGGAAGTGCTGCCGCCGGTGAGGATCACCGTATCCACCTGGTGCCAAACCAGCAGGGAGGGGATCGGGCTGTCGTGAAAGACGCTGGCCATGCGCTTGTTGACCAGGGCGTCCCGGCTGCGGTCCACCTCCAGCCTGGGGTCCAGCTGGGCGCGTTCGCTGTTCTCCTTGATGTTCTGCAGGGCGTTTTCGGTGTTGGTGCGGGTGCCCCAAACCCCGGCGTCGTCGGCGTTGTCCATGTAGGCCACGAAGGTCCAGATCACCGGCATGTTCTTGGCGCGGGCCAAGGCGCACAGCCGGTTGACATGTTCAATTTGGCGCGGATCCGTCTGGTAGGCGGTGGGAAAGCGGTCGATGTCCGTGTAGGCCCGCTGCAGGTCGATGTTGACCAAGGCCGCCTTGTCGCCGAAGCCGAACTTGGCGCGGTTGGGGTTGGACTTCACCTGCGCCCAATACTGGCGCGGGGTCAAATCCGATGTCTGCATAAGGGGCATGGGGCCGCGGCCGGTTTGCTGAATTTCCTCCGATTCGAGGATAAAAGCACATTGATATATCAATAGCAACGGAGCGGCTATACTTGCGCTCGTTGCGGCCCGCCGCTGGTTTGCCCGCCTCGGCACGGGGGCGGCAGGTGAATCCGGCGCCGCCAAGCGATCGGCCGGTCGCCGGTTCCAGCCTCGGCTGCACTGTGGATTGACTTCATAAGAGCGGATCATGCGTGAAATCGAGCAGCTGTTCACCCCCTTGGAGCTCGGCTCCCTGCAAACGGACGGGCCGATTCCCCTCTATCATCAGTTGCACCAGCTGCTGAAGCGGCGGATTCTGTCCGGCGCCCTGCCCTACGGCGCCAAGCTGCCCACGGAGGCGCAGTTGGCCGAAGGCTTCGGCATCTCCCGGGTCACCGCCAAGCGGGTCATGGACCTGCTGGCCGCCGACCGGCTCATTCAGCGGCGGCGGGGCAAGGGCAGCCATGTGGTCTTCCAAGCCTCGAACTCGGACATGGAGGCGCCCTTGGTTGGCATGTTGGAGAGGCTGGCCAGCATGTCCAGGACCACTCGAGTGAAGGTTCTGCGCATTGAGCAGCGCCGGCCGCCGGCGGACATCGCCGAGGAGCTGGGCATGAGTCCGGACGAAGCGGCGCACTACGTCACCCGGGTGCGGTTCAGCGAGGACGGGACGCCCTTCGCCTACTACGAAAGCTGGACCCGGGGCATCGCCAAGGGCTTCACCGCCAAGAACATCGAGCGGCGCCAGCGCTTCAGCATCATGGCGGAGAACGGCCACAGCATCAGCCACATCAAGCAGCACCTAAGCGCGGCGGCGGTCACGCCGCCAGTGGCGGAGCAATTGCAGCTCATGCCGGGGGACCCGGTGCTGACCTTGGAGCGGCACTCCTTTGACGAGCGCGGCGAGGCGGTGGACCTGCTGCATTGCCAGTACCATCCGGGCCGTTTCCACTACCGCATGAACCTCAGCATGGAGGACTACGCCGGGCAGCCGGCCGGAGACCGCGCCTAGGCGCAGCATTCAGGCTGGCTGCCGTTCCGCATCCTGCATTCAACCCAAAAGTGCGCCGGGGTGTTAAGAACCTGCCCCAATTCCCGCTTAAGGAATCGTTGCAGCGCGTTGCATGGGGTCGCCGGCGGCGGGCCGGGCGACCCTTCCGGACTTTTCCGCTGAGCGGCCAACCGCCTCGGCTAAACTCGGCATGTGAAGCCGCTTGAGTTGATGGAAGCCGCCCGCGACATGACGGAGTCCGGCCCAGGCGCCCGACGCAGGCGAGGCTGCGTCGCGCCGTGAGCACCGCCTACTACGCGATGTTCCACTGCCTGGCGGGTTGCACGGCCAATCTGATCATCGGCTGCACACGCAAGCCGGCATGGCGCCAGACGTACCGTGCGCTGGAGCACGGCAAGGCACGGAACGCATGTGAGGACCGAGGGGCGTTGACCGCGTTTCCGCCGGAAGTGCGCAGCTTTGCCGACATGTTCGTGGCCTTGCAGAAGGCGCGGCAGCAGGCGGACTACGCGCTTGACGGCCGGTACGACAAGCTGAGAGTGCTTGCGGCGATAGACATGGCAGAAGACACCATCGTTCAGTTCGATCAAGCCGGCGTTCAACACCGTCGCGCCTTCGTCGCCCATGTGCTGTTCAAGCGTCCGCCGCCTCCGGCGAACTCCCGCCGGGCGCCGAACCCCAATGATCCCCAAGGCGTCGGGACATGCAGCCCCCGTCTCCCCATGCTCCGCGCCCTTGGGCGTGGATGCTGCGCACGGAATCGCTTTCAGCAATTTCCTGTGACATACTTGCCCGGCATTCGCATCCGCAAGAGGAGAGACTCGATGAGCGCAGACGGCACTTGGAACACCACCATGCAAACGCCCATGGGGCCGCAGCAGGGCAAGTTGCTGCTGAAGACGGACGGCAACGTGCTGACCGGCAAGCTAAGCGGCAGCCAGGGCGAGATCGAAATCAAGGACGGCACGGTGGACGGCAACTCACTGGCCTGGAAGGCGGACATCACCACCCCCATGGCCATGACCCTGGAGTTCTCCGCCACTGTCAATGGCGACGAAATCAGCGGCAACGTCAAGCTCGGCGCCTTCGGCAACGCCAGTTTGACGGGAACCCGCGCCTAACCTCAAGGGTTACGGGGGGCTCTTCGGCGCCCCCCTTATTGGTTGCTGAGTGCGTTTTTGAGCGCACTCGAGTGGCAAGCAAACGCTCAACGGCGTCCGCCATGCTGGGCGCATCGGCGTCCTTGAGGTCCGCCGGCCGTTCGTAGATGGCGGCGGCGTTGGGAGCGTTCGTCCAAACCGGGTTAAACTTCGCCGACCCGCCGCGGAATGGACCCTATGGAGACCCGAAACGGATTCGCCGGCAGCGTCGGCAACACGCCGCTGATCCGCATTCCCATGCTGAGCGAAGCCACCGGCTGCGAGATTTTGGGCAAGGCGGAATTCCTCAACCCCGGCGGCTCCGTCAAGGACCGGGCGGCCCTGTGGATGGTGCGCGAACACGAGAAAAGCGGCGCCTTGACGCCGGGCGGCACCGTGGTGGAGGGCACCGCCGGCAACACCGGCATCGGCCTCGCCCATGTGTGCAACGAGCGCGGCTACCCCTGCGTCATCTACATGCCGGACAATCAGTCTCAAGAGAAGGTCGATATTCTGCAGACCTTGGGCGCCGAAGTGCGGGTGGTGCCAACGGTGCCTTACCGCGATGCAATGAACTATCAAAAGCAGGCCGGCCGTCATGCCGCCGAACTGCCGAACGCCGTTTGGGCCAATCAGTTCGACAACCTGGCCAACCGGCTGGCGCACTACGAATCCACCGGCCCGGAGATCTGGGCGCAGACCAACGGCGCCTTGCACGCCTTCACCTGCTCGGTGGGCACCGGCGGCACCCTGGCGGGGGTGTCCCGCTACTTAAAGGAGCGCGATTCGGGCATCCAGATAGTGCTCGCCGACCCACATGGCAGCGCCCTGCACAACTGGGTCAAGAGCGGGGAGGCGACCATGACGCCGGGGCCGTCCATCACCGAAGGCATAGGCAACAGCCGGGTGACGGACAACTTGGCGGGCGCCGAGATCGACGATGCGGTGCAGGTCGCCGATCAGGAAATGGTGGCAATGGTTTACGCCCTGCTGCGCCGCCAAGGCTGGTTTTTCGGCTCCAGCACCGGCATCAACCTGTGCGCCGCGGTGCGGGTGGCCAAGGAGCTGGGGCCGGGGCACACCATCGTCACGGTGCTTACGGACTCCGGGCAAAAGTATCAGTCCAGCCTGTTCAACCCGGCGTTCCTGGCGGAACGCGGTCTGGACCCCCAAGCCGCACTGGTTGTGTGACGGCGTCGGTGAGGTCGGCAACCCATGAGTTGCGGCGTCATCTCCCTAAAAAACGTCAGCAAGGGCTACAGTGACGGCAATCGCCGCCAATCCGTCATTAGGCGCTTTGATCTCGATGTGGGGCCAGGAGAGGTCGTGGCGCTTTGCGGGCCGAGCGGCGCCGGCAAGTCAACGCTCCTGAACCTGATCGCCGGCATCGCCGCGGTGGACGGCGGCTCGCTCATTCTGCGCCACGAGGGGCAAGCCTTCGCACTGCACGAACTTGGCGAGGCGGCGCGAACCGCGCTGCGCCGCCGGCTGATCGGCTACGTCTTTCAATTCTTCAACCTAGTGCCAACTCTCACCGTGCTGGAGAACGTGGCGCTGCCGCTGCATCTCAACAAACTGGACCATCGCCTGCCGAAAGCCCGCAGCCTGCTAGCGGGGCTGGGGATTGGCGAGCGCTTGGACGCCTTTCCCGACGCGCTTTCCGGCGGCGAACAGCAGCGGGTGGCCATCGCCCGGGCGATGGTTCATGAACCCGCCATCGTGTTGGCCGACGAACCCACCGGCAATCTTGACGCCGCCAACAGCGAGCAAGTGGCCGAACTGCTGTTCTCCGAGGTCGCCAGACTCGGCTGCGTTTTGGTGATGGCCACCCACAACCGCGCCTTGGCGGCCCGCGCCCAGCGGCAAATAGAGTTGCGCGGTTGAAGTTGCCGCTGCGCAGTTGCCTTAGGTTCATGGCGGCAACGCCATGGACCACCCTGACCGCCTTGCTGGGCATCGCCCTTGGGGTGGCCTCCACGGTGGCGGTGCATCTGGTCAGCCTAGCGGTCAGCGACAGTTTGCAGGCCGCCCGCCCGCCGCATCTGCGCGGCGTCACCCACATAGCGGAGCTGCCCGGCGGCGGCATGCAGGACTACTTCGAGTTGCGGCGGCGCTGGCGGCAGCAGCAGCGCTCCCACATCCTCGGCTGGCCGGATGGGGAGGAGTTGCCGGCCGCCGGCCGGCAGCCGGCGCTGCAAGGACCGCCCGCACAGGAGGAAGCGGCGCCCGATTGGCTGCGGGAAGTCGATTTCATGACGCCGATGGTGGAGGGCCGGTTGGCCGCCGAAGGCCGCCGCTTGCAAGTGGTGGGCGCTGACTGGCTGGGTGGAGCGGCGCCGCCGGAGGTCGCCGCAATGCGCCGGGCGGTTATGGCCGACTCCAGCCTCGGCTTAGGCGTCAATGAAGTCTTGGAGTTGCGCGGGGAGCGTTGGACCGTCGCCCGGGTGCTGGACGCCGGCCTCAGCAACGGCCTGTTTGCGGACATCGGCAATGCGGCGGCGCTGCTGCGGCTTTCCCCGGACGCCTTAAGCTTCGTCGCCCTGCGCCTGCAGGACCCTTGGGCGGGCCTGCGCACTTGGCTGGAGCGCTTGTTGCCGGGCCTTTCCGCCGGCTTGCCGGCCGCCGTCGAGCGGCTTCCCGCCACCGCCTCCGGCACCCTCCCAGGTTGGCGCTTGCAGCCCGTTGCCGCCATCCTGCCGGAGCAGCAGTTCGCCAAAGCCATCCTGTTCAACCTCGGCGCCTTGGGGATGCTGGCGCTGCTGGTGGCTTGGTTTTTGATTTACCAGGTCTGCGTTCTTTGGCTGCGGCGGCAGGAGACGCTGATGCTGCGCCTGCAGGCCATAGGCTTCAGCGCCGCTGAGTTGGCCGGCGGCTTCGTCCTTGCCACAGCCGCGCTCGGCGCCCTGGCCACCTTGGTTGGAATCTTCGGCGGCTATGGGCTGGCGGCGCTGCTGGTGCGCGTCTCCACCGCCGGCTTCGACGCCCTGCCGGCGGTTGGGATGTCCGCCATCGTCGTGGCCAAGGGCTTGGTCTCCGGCATTGGCGTAGCCTCGGCTGGGGCTTGGCTGGCGTTCGCCAAACGCGGGAAGG
This sequence comes from Candidatus Azophilus sp., assembly GCA_965200465.1. Classification (GTDB taxonomy): domain Bacteria; phylum Pseudomonadota; class Gammaproteobacteria; order Pseudomonadales; family Azotimanducaceae; genus Azophilus. The sequence goes on from OZ241358.1 coordinate 3,485,471, forward strand.
CGGCGCAGACGAACCGGGCTTCGTCGCTCGCCCGGCGCTGCGTTGCGCCGCCTTGGCGGGGCATCGGCCTTGGCGCTGCGTTGGCCGCCGTTGGCATTGGTTTTGACGAAACCGGCCTATACGGCGGTTTTGCCGCCATCCTGGCGGCGGGCTTGATCGCCGCGTTTCTGGCCGCGCCCTTGCTGCGCCTGCTGCGCCGTTGGCTGCGCAGGGCCAGCCCCAATCTGTTGACGCGGCTGGCGCTGCGTGAGGCCACTTGGTTTGAAGAGGACTTAAGCGCCGCGCTGGGGGCGTTGATTCTGGCGGTCGGCGCCAGCATTGGCGTTGCCCTGATGGTGGACAGCTTCGAGCGGGACTTCGCCAAAATGCTGGCGCAACGCCTTGGGCATGACTTCTTTCTGCAGTTGCCAAACCAAGAAGGCGAACGGCTGGCGGCGGCCTTGCGCACCGCCCATCCCGACGCGCTGGTGCAGGCTTACGGACGCATTTCGACCCGGCTGCAAGGGCAGGCTGTGGAGGTGGGCTACACGGACTTCTCGGCGGTGGAATCGGCCCGCTACGGTTATCCTCGCGCCTTGGCCGAAGACGAAGCCTTCGCCAGCGAAAGCCTTTTGGCCAAGTTGGGTTTGGCAGTGGGGGACGCCATTGGGAGCGGGGCGCCCCTGCGCATCGTCCATGAGTTTTCCGGCTTCGGGGAGGCGACGCCGAGGCTGCTGATGAACGCCCAAGCGGCGGCCCGGCGCTTCGGAGCACTTGGCTTCGACCGCATTAGCCTGTCCGGCATCGACGCCGCGGCTCTTGACCGCCGGCTTCAGGATTGGGCGCCGGGCGCCGAGGTTCTGCAGCGGGCCGCCATGCGCAAGACCGCCTTGGAAATATTCGACCGCACCTTCGCCATCACCCGCTCCCTGACCCTGCTGGCCCTGATCATCGCCGTGGTTGGCCTCTACAACGCCATGACGGCCCTGCGCCTAGGTCAAAGGGCCAGCGCCAGCCTGCTTTGCGCCCTGGGCCTGAACCCGGCCGAACAACGCCGGATGGCGCTGATTCGCGGCGGCGTCCTAGGCGGCAGCGCCATCGTCCTAGCGCTGCCGCTGGGCTGGTTCATCGGCTTCACGCTGTGCCAAGCGATCAATCCCCGCGCCTTCGGCTGGAGCATCGAGCTGGCGGCATCCCTGGAGGCTTGGGCATGGCCGACGTTGCTGGGCCTCGCCGCCGCGGTCGCCGCCAGCCTCATGCCAACCCCAGGCGAGAAGGGGCCGGCGGCTTAGTCGGTATTGTCATGCGGCAATTCACGAATCGCTGCTTGTTGGGGCTAATCGTCGCAGCCCTGGTCGTGGGCTGCGGAGCGGACCGGCGGCAAAGCGTCGACGCGGCGTCCATGCCGAGCTTGCGGGCGGCGAACATGCTCAGCGACGGGGGCCAAGGCTTTGCCGAGGCGGATGCGCCCCGCAGGTTTCAATTCCCGGCTGACCATGCCGCCCATCCCGCCTACCGCAGCGAGTGGTGGTATCTGACCTACGCCTTGAAAAACGCCGCCGGAGAGGAGTTCGGCGTTCAGTTCACCCTGTTCCGCCGAGCGCTGTTTGCCGCCGGCGCCGCCGCCGACCCTTGGCGCAACGGCCAAGCCTATCTGGCCCATTTTGCGGTGACCGACGTGGCGTCCGCGCTGCATCGGGAAACGGAACGGCTGGCCCGCGGCCATCCGTCGCTGGCCGGGGTGCGGCGCGAGGAAAGGCGGGTGGTGGCTTGGCTGGAGGATTGGCGGCTGCTGATGGCGGCGGACGGCCCTTGGACCCTCAACGCAGCGGGGGAGGGCATGGCCGTCGCCTTGGCAATGCGTCCGTCCAAGCCGCCGGTCCTGCAAGGGGAGGCGGGCCTGTCGGCGAAGGGGCCGGGGCAGGCTTCCCATTACTACTCGCTGCCGCGCCTGCGCACCAGCGGCACGGTGCAAATCAACGGCCAGCGCCACCAAGTCGGCGGCCTTGGCTGGCTGGACCGGGAATGGAGCACCAGCGCCCTAAGCCCCGGCCAAGTCGGTTGGGCTTGGTTCGCCCTGATGCTGGAGCGCGGAGACGACATCATGGCCTTCCAACTGCGCCGCCGGGACGGAACGCGCGACCCCTACGACCACGGCGCCTGGATTGACCCGACCGGCCGCAAACGCACCCTGACCCCGGCGGACTTCAACCTAACCCCCATCCGCCACTGGCGCGACGACCAAGGCGTCCAGTGGCCGACGACTTGGCGACTGCAGCTGGGCGAGCAACAGTTCATCATCACCGCAAGCCTGAACGACCAACGCATGGACACCCTGTTCACCTACTGGGAGGGGCTGGTCAGGGTAAGCGACGCCAACGGACGGGACCTCGGCCGCGGCTACATGGAGCTGACCGGGTATTGAGGTCAATGGCGGCGACAGACTGGTCCATGCGCATTGTGAAACGCCAATGGCCAACCAGGGCTTGAAGGCATCGTTCGCAGGTCAGGTCATGGCTGCGTGATTAGCCGGCCAAGCTCCGGCGGGTAAAATGCCGACGGTTTCCACATCGCCTAGGCAAGGGTTAAACTCCCGCACAAGGAGGCTGGAGTCCACACTGAGGTTGGCGTGAGGCACCACCGGACCAAACAGCGAGCCATTGGCGCTTGGCCGTCCCAACAGAGGCCTGAGGCTGTTGCCTTAAGAGCCCGTTATGTCGGCCGCGCCGAGCACAAGGCGTATCCCAGCTCCGCTGGATCCCCAGCGCTACGCTCGGATGCGACGCCTTGCGACCCGAAAATCCCCGGTGACGCCATTCAGACCGCCCTTCGAGAGGCCATCAACCGACGCTGCGTGAGCGCTGTCTTCGAGCAAGATTTTCCAAAATATGCTTGGGGCTGGATCGACGGGCGGCTTTACGAGGCGCGACACGTCAACGGACCGGCCGGCACCTACAAGGGCTACGAAATAGAAGAAACTGAATACCCCAAAGACCCTGAAAATCGGTTGGATTGGGAGAGGGCCTAGTGCTGCGGTTCCGCATCGAATGGCAGGAAGCGCCGGGAGTGAAGTCCGGAGTGCTGGCCCGCACTTGGGGGCGCTTGGTCATTGAAGCGGGTAGCCAACTTGTAACCAACGCAATTGACAGCCGCTCCAACAGCCTGCGCGGTGGCGTTTACGGCACCTTGCTGCCGCTGTGCCAATGGATAGTGGAGAACTGGTGGTTTCTCCTGAACGAGTCCTATCGGTTTCCAGCGCCTTACGCCGCCCGAGACCTCGCAAGAAAGCCAACCGACCGGCCCTGGGTTCAACGGCACAGCCTGTTGGCCGCAAGAGAGGGTGGGGCACTGCCGGACCTGATGATGTTTCGGGATGATCAAGCGGTTATTGCGCGTTGGCGGCCGGACTACGAAAACGCCATCCACCCTTACTTGCGCTTTACCGGATCGGGCGAGGTGCAGATGGATCCAGCGGAGGCCGAACAAGGGCTGTCCGAGCTGGTCAGGGACGTCTTGGAGCGGCTAGTGGGGTTTGAGGATCAGGACGCCAAGGCCCTTCAGAAGGAGTGGGCTGCCGTTCTAGCATCCGCACAAGACGAAAGGGAACTCTGCGAGTGGTCGGCTCGCCTTGGGTTGGATCCCTACAACGCCGACGAACTCACAGATGGACTGGCCGAAGTGCTGCCGGAACTAATTTCCAGCCTCGACGCCTCAGTGAGGAACGACATGCTTGACGCCAGCGATTCCTTGAACCTGCAGAACGACCTAGAATGGTTGCATAAAGCGCACTCCGCAGCAAAGAATGCGGGAGCACCAAAGGTTCCAGAAGTTCAGCTGGAAAGGGCAACAGAGGCAAAAATCGCCCATGAAATCGGATATGCTTGTGCGCAAGCGGCTCAACGGCATCTCTCCGGGTCTGATGAACGGCGGCCCGTGGAAGATATGGATGATGTTTTGCGCCGCCTTGGCTGGGCGCAATTTCCTTCGCAAACCTTGGACGTTAGGCCACAAGCGCGCATGGAGGCTGTGCTGGAGCGTAGCGACGAAGGCGGTTCGGTGGTCGTCGCCCACAACGGGGACGCCACCACCAACAGGTTCAGATTGGCTAGGGCCGTCTTCCTAAGACATTTCGGCAATAACCGGGGGAGCCGCCGGCTGGTAACCGACACGCATACTGCTGAGCAACGCGCCTCCCGCGCCTTTGCCGCCGAACTTCTTGCGCCCGCATCGGACATCGCCAAACACATCGGCGAGCAGGTGTCGCCAAGCGAAATTGACCAATTGGCGCAGGATTACAAAGTCAGCCCTTTCGTGGTGTTCCACCAAATTCAGAACCATCGGCTTGGGTGGACAAGCGCGTAGGGCCTAACCTCCTATTCCGCCGCTCAAGTCCACCTATTTAGTTGCCGCGACATCTACCGATTGCATTCTTCAATAGAGCGCTCTGCTTCCTCCCTAACCAAATCCGCAAGAGCCTCATCCGGCAGAGCGTCTAGCAGGATAACGCCCCCTCGCCGATTCAAAGTGCGCATCCAACCGCGAAACGGTTCCCGCTCAAACAACTGCCCGCCATTGGTCCAATGTCGCAGCATCTCCTTGTAAATCACCCGGAGCACACGCCTGTTCATAGATACCGATGGGCGTTCTATGAGCGCCGAGCGCACGTCTTGACGATGCAGTAGAATTTTCAGGAATTCACCGGGAGTTTCCGGAGCGACATCCGTTGCTATCTTTCCCAGCCACCATAAGCGCGAAATGCCATTATCCCGTATCAACGCTCTATTTCCCACTGCGAAAAAGTGGTTTTTCACTTCACGAATGGCTGCCTCAACCAACGCCTCCCATGCCTTCCTGTCCTCCAATTTGTCCGCTGATTTTTTTACAGGCTGCAATGGCGTTCCGAAGCTCATTGCTCCCGATGTCAGAAGGCTTCACCTGGAGAAGCTCAAATACGACCTCAACAGGGCATCCGTCCGATTTTCTTCCGTCGAGCGAATTTTGGATTGTTTCCCGCGCAACACTGGACAGCGGGGTGCCCGTGAAGTGAGCGATCCCCGGTTCATTCCAGCCGTCTTCCTTGCCGCCATTAGTAGGCGGGAAGATCCAACCCACGCTCTCATCCATCAGCTCGCCCCCTCAGAATTTGCACACAAACCGATCCCACCAAAGCCGTCAAGTGAACGCAAGCAGCGTTGCCGACAAGCCGATATCTATCTTTCTCTGGAACAGCAGCGGGGAACAGAGGGTCGTCTGCCTCAAACCCCTGCAGGCCGGCCACTTCAGAAACGCTCAGCCTGCGAATGCCCCAGTTGTCGCGCACAAAGGGAACGTTGTGGCCGCCTATTCCCATATTGGCGGTTAGGGTTGGGCATAGTCCCTGCTTCTTTTCGCGCACATAAGACCGCCTCAACTGGTAGAGATTCTCCATAGATTCCCCGGATTCCATTTTTCCGTTGATCATCTTGTAGTAGCGATTCTCTTTATGGAGATACGCATCTTTCACGGCAGGTGCCGAGCGGTCGATGAACGCGTTGAGCGGAAGGAGTTCCCTTGGTCGAGTTTGCTTAACCGCGGTTGGTGAAAATGGATTGTAGGAGAAGTGCTCTTTCGACGCCGCCACCATGAATAGGCGCTCTCGGTCTTGGGGCAACTTCGTGTAGTCCCTAACATTGGCCACCAAGCAGGCGCTTTGCCTAAACCAGTACCCCGCACGTCTAAGCGCACGTTGGATCTGGTCAAACCGTTCACCCCCATCCCCATAGAGGAGGTGAGGTACGTTTTCTAGCATCAGGAGCCGCGGCCGATCGTGCGGTTCCATTTCCTTCAACAGACGAGGGATTTCGAGAAACAGCACACCACGCGGATCATCGAATCCGTTTCGTTCCCCGGCTTGAGAAAAGCTCTGGCAAGGAAAACCGCCCGCCAAAACGTCCACGCCACCTAACTGGTCCTTCAAAACACCTAACTCGCAAACGCTCTTTTCAATAAACCGCACTTCCGGAAAACGGTGACGGAATGTAGCGCTGGCATGTTCATCATTGTCACTTGCCCAGCGGATACTAAACCCGGCCCGTTGTAGGCCGGAGGCAAATCCTCCCATGCCGCTGAACAAGCAACCTGCAGTCAGTTGTTTCTCATGCTCGCCTATCTGTAGCGCTCTGCGCCGTCCGCCAGCGCCAAGTTTGACACCGTATTCTTCGGCGGCCGGCTGTTCTGCAGTTTCAGCGCTCAAGGCGGCACCCATGGTTAAGCTCATCGGAGTTGGCTCCCCCTTTTTACTATCCGCCACAGGCGGTCGTCTCCGCCACCTCTTGTCCTGCCCCACCAAGTGCCTTTGGCTTGGAGCGCAATGTTGTGAAGCGGATCATCAGACGTCACACACCCATTCCCCTTAGCTTGCACCCGTGCTTTACGCAAAGCGGCAACTTTGGGGTTGCAGACAGTCGGCAAAGCGCTGTTCTCTTCCTCGTCAATGGTGATTTGGGCAACATGGACGCCACTCGGCACCCTATTCCTTGACCGACCTCCACCCATTATAGGTATCCCCTCAATGACTAACCGCGCATAATACGCTAGTTTGCGAGTGTGAGCCCTGTCCTAGGGGCAATGTCCCCAAAGCCGGCAGAACATTTCTCCCGACCACGCGGCGGTAGGGTCGCACGGAGATTCAGGCCGATGTCGCTATGCACCCCCCGGCCAAACGGTGCAGTCTGCCCGCATGGACGACCCAATCGACAGCACCGCCTTTGCCCACACAAGCATGGTGCGCGACCTTATCCGCCTGCTGCCCAGCGGACTCACCAAGGACTTGGACCTGCGCACCTTGCGTCGCTTGCCTTCGGCCAACGTTGGCAAGGGCTCCCGAAGGCGCCTTGCCGACATGCCGCTGAGCCTCAGCTTCCGGCCGTCGGCAGGCCGCTTGCCAAAGGCCCAGCTGCTTCTGATGCTTGAGTTTCAATCTTCCGTGGACCGGCACATGGCTTTGCGTTTGGACGCTTACGCCGCCCTGGCCCGGCAGGACTTGCTCCGGCGCGAGCCATTGGGGCCAAGCCGAAGGCTGCCGGAGGTATTGTGCGTGGTGGTTTACACCGGCCGCCAACGTTGGACGGTGCCCCTGAGTCTAGGGGAACTTACGGAATGCGGGCTGGAGGCGCGGACGCCGTTGCAGCCAGAGTTGCGCTACCTAGTGCTTGACGGGGAGTCCGTTGGGGAGCAGGATTCCCAGCATGGCCTTCGCGGCAACAGGGCCTTGGCGCTGATCGCCCTGCAGCGCTGCGTCAAGGCGTCGGACCTTCCCGACCGGGTGGCGACGTTGTTCAATTTGCTGCGCAGGCCAGCCGATGCGGCCTTGAGGCGGGACCTTAAGGACATGCTTGGCAAGATGGTCGCAAATAGGTTTGACGGCGCGGACGCGGATACCCGCCTAGCGCTGAAATTGATGGAGGAGCCAATGAGTTTGGCAATGAGGTTTGATGAGTGGGAGGAGGAATTTCGTCAAGAGGGGCGGAAAGAGGGGCGGGAGGAAGGCTGGGCGGCCGATCGCATCCTGTTGCAGCGACAGACTGCTCGGCGCTTTGACGCCGCCACCGCCAAAACCCTGTCCAAGCTGCTCGCGGACGTGCGCGACGCGGAGCGCTTCGCCGAGGTGGGCGAATTCATCGTCGATTGCGCGACGGGGGACGAGTTGTTGGACCGGGTGCGGCAATCCGATGGGCGCTCATGATGTCCTCTGAATTTCGGGCGGCTCAGCAAGTTACCCCCTGGAGGCTGCAACTCGCCGATGCTCTAGTTGCGTGAAAGGCAGGCGTCTTGAAGGCGACGTGGCCAACCCTGTTCCGGGCTTTGGCGTCCTCCCCCAAGGCGCACAGGTGAGCTGCATCCCGCGGCCTTGGCGTCCGGCTCATGGCGGGAGGGCGTCAACGGAGTCGGCGGGCCACTATGGTACGCTTCCCCGCATTGGAAAATCCATGCGGATGGTTGAACAGTGGCATCTAAGGCGGGGCGGGAGAAAGTAGGCGCAGCGCCGGCGGCGGCGCAGGCCTTGAGCGCCCTGCGGCAGGGGCGGCGGCTTAGTGCGGAGGACTTCGCGGCCATGCTTGAGGGCGGCGGCGGGCTGCACGGGTTCGTTCTGGACAATGCGCCGGATCTCATCTACTTGGTGGACCGGGAGGGGCGCATCCGCTACGTCAACCAGCGCTTTGAAACCCTGCTGGGCTACCGCCAGGACGAACTGCTCGGCCGGCACTACGAAGTGTTGGTGGAGGAGGGCTATCTTGACCGCGCCCGCCATGCCCTCCAAGAGCGGCGCAGCGGCGCCCGCACGGACCGCCATGTGGAGCTTAAGCTCAAGGCCCGGCGGGGGCGCAGCGGCAGGCGCACCGGGGAGTCCGGGGGCCTGTGGGTGGAGGTGCAGGGCCAAGGCATCTACTCCGACCCCAACGAACGCACCCCGCGGAACTACCTTGGCGCCTGCGGCGTCGCCCGGGACATTCGCCACCGCAAGGAATCCACAAGGGCCGCCAATTTCCAAGCCTTCCATGACGCCTTGACCAAATTGCCCAACCGCGCCCTGCTGAGCGACCGCCTTAACTTGGCCATCGCCCAAGCGAAGCGCAGCCGCCGCAAGTTGGCGGTGTTGTTTCTGGACCTGAACCGCTTCAAGCGCGTCAACGACCATCTAGGCCACAGCGTTGGCGACCGGCTCCTGCGGGCCACCGCGCAGCGGGTGCAGGGTTGCCTGCGGCAAGGGGACACCTTGGCCCGCTTCGGCGGCGATGAGTTCACCCTGTTGCTGCCGGACGTGCGCAGCCGCCCCGCCGTGGAGCGGGTGGCGGAGAAGATTTTGCAGCGCCTTGAGACGCCCTTCCTCATTGACGGACGGCAACTGCGGCTAGGGGCCAGCATCGGCATCGCCCTCTATCCCGACGCCGGGCGCCAAGGCGAAGCGCTGATTGAAAACGCCGACATCGCCATGTACCACGCCAAGGACCAAGGCGGCAGCGGCTTCGCGGTTTATGCGGAGGACATGAACCGCGGCGCCACTCGGCGGCTGGCCACCGCCCGGGCGCTGCGCCAAGGCTTGAGCCGCCGGGAGTTCATCGTCCATTACCAACCGCAGCTGTGCCTCGCCTCCGGGCGGGTGCGCAGCGTCGAGGCGCTGGTGCGCTGGCGCCATCCGCAGCGCGGACTGCTGGAGCCGGATGACTTCCTGCCGGCCGCCGAAGAGCTGGGCGTCATCGCCGACATGGACGCCTTGGTGCAGCAGCAGGCGTTCGGCGAAGCGGCCCATTGGCGGCACGGCGGCGCCGCGGATGTGCAGGTGTCCGTCAACGCCTCCGCCGCCCAGCTGGACCAAGAGGACTTCGTGGAAGGCTTTTTGGCTCGTTTGGGCAAGGCCGGCCTGCCGCCGGAGGCGGTGCGCTTGGAAATCGACGAATATCGGCTGGTGCAGAACCCGGAGCTGGTGCGGCCCAAGCTCTTTGCCCTCAAGGAGCGGGGCGTGTACGCCGCGGTCGATGGCTTCGGCGCCGGCTACGCCTCCCTAAGCTATCTGCAGCACTCCCCCATCGACCGGCTGAACGTGGACAAGAGCATCATCCATGACATCCGCGCCGACGGCGGCGGCCCCGGCATCGTCAAGGCCATCGCCGCCTTGGCCCGCGCCTTGGACATGCAGTTGCTGGCCCAAGGCGTGGCCAACCGCACCCAGTTGCGCCTGCTGTGCGCACAAGGCTACCAAGAGGCGCAGGGAATCCTGTTTTCCCCGCCCCTGCCCGGCGACGACCTCGGCCGGCTGCTGCGGGAAAACACCTTTGCCGACCTAGTCAAGCAAGCCCGTTTGCCGGTCGGCCCTTGATGCCGGCCGGGGAGCGCTGAAATGCGGGGATTCACCACCAAGATCGTCCATAGCGACCGCCTGGGCGCCGTTGAGCACGGCTCCCTGCACAAGCCGGTGCATGCCACCGTGGCCTATGGCTACGAAGACGCCAAGGACTTGGCCGCGGTCTTTCAGGGCAAGCTGGCCGGCTTCACCTACGGGCGCCAGGTGAACCCCACCGTGGAGGCGCTGCAAGCCCAGATCTCCGGCATGGAGGGGGGGCTGGCCAGCGTCTGCTTCGGCACCGGCATGGCCGCCATAGGCACCCTGCTGTTCGCCCTGCTGCGCCGCGGGGACCACTTCGTCTCCAGCGCCTTCCTGTTCGGCAACACCAACAGCCTGTTCATGAGTTTCGCCGCCCAAGGCTTGGACGTAACCTTTGTGGACGCCACGGACGCGCAGCAGGTGGCGGCGGCGGTGCAGGACAACACCAAGCTGGTGTTCGTTGAAACCATCGCCAACCCCTGCACCCAGGTGGCGGCGCTGGCGGAAATCGGGGAGCTTTGCCGCCGCCGGGGGCTGGTCTATGTGGTCGATAACACCATGACCTCGCCCTACCTGTTCCGCCCCAAGGCAGTGGCGGCGAGCCTGGTGGTCAACAGCCTGACCAAGTACGTCGCCGGGCATGGCACCGCCTTGGGCGGCGCCGTCACGGAGATGGGCGCCTACGATTGGCAAGGCTTCCCCAACATCCACGACGCCTACAAGGGCGCTGACCCCAAGCTTTGGGCGCTGACTCAAATCAAGAAGAAGGGGCTGCGGGACTTCGGCGCCGCGCTGGCCCCGGAGGCCGCCCACCAGATCGCCATCGGCGCGGAGACCTTGGCGCTGCGGATGGAGCGGCAATGCGCCAACGCCGCGGCCCTAGCCCAATTCCTGGACCAGCGCCCGGAAGTGGGCAAGGTGTTCCACCCCGGCTTGCCGCAGCATCCGCAATTTGAGCGGGCGACGGCGCTGTTCCGGCATCCCGGCGCCCTGTTCAGCTTTGAACTGGACCAGCGCCTCGACATCTGGACGTTCATGAACGCCCTGAAGATCATCGTCAAGTCCAGCAACCTGGGGGACAACCGCACCCTGGCCATTCCGGTGGCCCACACCATCTACTACGAGATGGGGCCCGAACGGCGGGCGAGCATGGGCATTGACGATTCGCTGATCCGCATTTCCGCGGGCATCGAGGACCTCGACGACCTGATTGGCGACTTCGACCAAGCCTTGCGCGAGGTGGCCGCCAAGGGCTAGCCGAGCGATCCTTATCCAAGGATTGGGGTCCCTCAAGCATGGCGCAACGCTTGCCGTGAGGGTACAGTAATCTTCGGAGCAAGCGAACGCGAACCCGTCCGGCTGCGTCAAGGAAACGGGGCGGCGAGTCGTCGGCGATGCCGTTCACTCGTCGGGTTGGCGTTGCGCAGCCATGACCAAACTGACTTGGGAGAAAGCCAATGGCGTTGCCTCAGGACATATCGCCAGTGAACAGCGAACTCATGGACGGCCTGTCTGCCGCATCGAAAATGGAGTGGATGCAGTACGATCCGGGCGCGGCCATGAAGATACTTTGGACGGGTTCGGAGTCCGGGCGCTGGGCCGTGCTGTTCAAATGGGACAAGGGCTACGTTGCCGGGCAGCACAAGCATCTAAGCGCCGCCTACACCTTTGTCCTCAAGGGCAAGCTGCAAGTGCGGGACGGCGTTTTGCAGGCGGGGGACTTCGTGTATGAGCCGAACGGCATGGTGCATGGCGCCACCACCGCCTTGGAGGACACCGAGTACCTGTTTATTTGCGACGGCCCGGTGCTGTTCTTTGATGACGACGGCTTCACCAACTATCTGGGTTGGGAGGAGCTGGAGCGCATGCGGCGGGCGCATGAAGAGGCTTCGGGCGCGGCGCAGGCGGCGTAGTACGAATCTTCGGCTTCCTCGTGCATGGATGGCGAGTGACGCCGAGGCAGGCGCGGGCCATCCAGGAGCGCCTGCGCGGATTGGTGCGGCTTCGGCCGCTGCCGCCCGTCGCCACCGTGGTGGGGCTGGACTGCGCGTTCAGCGCCAACCAAGTGTTCGCCGCCGCCGTGGTTTGGGATCTCAAGCGCCGCAAGGTGCTGGAGGTGCGCACCCACGCCCGCCCGCTGGCCTTTCCCTATGTGCCGGGGCTGCTGTCCTTCCGCGAGGCGCCGGCGCTGCTCGCCGTGCTGCGCCGGGTGCGCGCGCCGGTCGATGCCTTGCTCTGCGACGGCCAGGGCCTCGCCCATCCCCGGCGCTTCGGCCTAGCCTGCCATCTTGGCGTGCTGCTGAACGCGCCGGCCATCGGCTGCGCCAAGTCGCGCCTAGTGGGGCAGGGCGCCGAACCCGGCCGGCAGCGGGGCGCATCCGCCCCCCTGACCTTGGAAGGCGAACGGGTGGGCGCCGTGCTGCGCACCCGCACGGGCGTTAAGCCGATTTTCGTCAGCCCCGGACATCTTTGCGACATCGACGGCGCGGTGGGCTTGGCGCTGCAGTGCGGCGGCGGTTTTCGTGTGCCGGAGCCGGTGCGGCTGGCGGACAAGGCGGTGGCGGCCTGCAAGCAACGGCGCTTGGCGGCGGACCGCTGAGGGCAAGCCTCGCCGTCGCCGCCCCTGAACCGCCAAGGGCTATCGCCCGCCGTTGCGCAGGGCGGCGAAATAGTCGTTCGCCGCCGCCTTCACCTTGGGCGCCAGCAGCAGGGCGGACACCATGGTGGGAATGGCCATCAGGGCGAAGGCGCCGTCGATGATGTTGATGGCCGTCACCGGCGTGATGACCGCAGCGACCACGATGAACCCCAGGTAAAGCCACAGATAGTGCCGCCGCCGATGGGCGCCGAACAGAAAGCCGGCGCATTGGGTGCCGTAGAAGGAGTAAGTGAAGATGGTCGTCACCCCGAAGCACAGCACCGACAGCACCACCATGACCGAGCCGGCCGGCCCCAGCAGGGCGCCGAAGGAGTCCGCGGTGAGGGTGACCCCGCTGAGGTCGCCGCCCGGCCGCCAAACGCCGGCGGCGAGGATGACGAAAGCGGTGGCCGAGCAGACCAGCAAGGTGTCTATGATGGGTCCCAGCATGGCCACCAAGCCTTCGCGGATCGGCTCTTGGGTGCGGGCGGCCCCGTGGGCCATGGCTTCGGTGCCCATGCCGGCCTCGTTGGAGAAGGCGCCGCGCCGCACGCCGTAGAGGATCATCGTCAGCAGGGCGCCGCCGGCGGCGGCCTCGCCGGTGAAGGCGTCTCGCACAATCAGGGCCGCCACCGCCGGCAGCTTGTCGATGTTGAGCGCCAAGGCGATCAAGGCGCCGCCTATGTACAGAACCGTCATGCAGGGCACCAAGCCGGCGGCGACCCGGGCGATGCGCGTCAGCCCACCGAGAATCACGACGCCGGCGCCCAAGCCGAGCAGGACGCCAACGATCAGGTTGAACCGCCATTGGTCCTTGCCGGCCTCCAGCCAGCCGTTGTCGATGAACACCACGTCGCGCAGGATCTGCGTCAACTGATTGGCTTGGAAGGCCGGCAGGCAGCCGATCAGGCCGGCGCCGGCGAACAGATAGGCGAGGAAGCGCCAGCGCTTGTGCAGGCCCTCCTGAATGACGTACATCGGCCCTCCCCGCAGTTCCCCGGCGCTGTCCCGCCCCCGGTGCATCACCGCCAAGGAGCAGGTGAAGAACTTGGTGGCGATGCCGATCACCGCGGTCACCCACATCCAGAATATGGCCCCCGGGCCGCCGATGGTGATGGCTAGGGCGACGCCGCCGATGTTGCTGGTGCCGATGGTGCCGGCCAAGGCCGACGCCAAGGCTTGGAAGTGGCTGAGTTGCCCCGGCCCTTCCTCGTCGTGACGGCCGCGCAGCAGCCGCCAACCGTGGCCGAGGTGGCGAAAGGGCGCGGCGCGGGAGAAGACCAGAAAGAACAGCCCGCCGCCGAGCAGCAGCGCCAACAGCCAAGGTCCCCAGGCGAGGGCGGCGAAAAGGGCGGCGGCGGCGTGAACTTTGTCGAGCAAGGGCGCCTCTAGCCTAGGTGGTTGGAACGGCTTACTGTAGCCTATCGCCGTCAAGGAAAGGATGCTCCCTTGCCGAGAAGCTTGCTCTTGGGCCGTTCGGCGCCGTTGCCCGGCACACGGATGCCGTCGTTGCTTTGCCCCATTCCCCGTGCCGAAGGGCGGCGGCGCCTGGGCCTTGACGGAGACCTGCCGTTCCACGGGGAGGACCTTTGGACCGGCTACGAACTGTCTTGGCTGGACGCCGGCGGTAAGCCCCAGGTGTCCGGGCTGCGTCTGCGGATTCCCTGCACGTCGCCGAACATCGTGGAAAGCAAGTCCTTGAAGCTTTACCTGAACGGCTTGGCCCAGGACCGTTTCGCCGACCGGGAGGAAGTGCGCAAGACCCTGCTGGCGGACCTTGGCCCCCTGCTGGGCGGTGCGGTTGGCGTCGAGTTGCTGGACCTTGAGGACCTTGGCTCTTTCCCCAACAGTCCGCTTGGCGAAAGCCTTGACGGGCTTGAACTGAGGGCTGCGGAACACGAGAGAAACCCCTTGCTGCTGCGCTGCCGGGAAGCAGGAGGGATGCAGGGGGGAAGGAATTCCGATGCTGGGGGAGGTTCCGATGCGCAGGGGAGCGAGGGAGCAGCAGGGAGGGCGAATGCAAAGTCAGGCGCGCAAGCGGCAGTGGATGTCGCGGAAACTTGGCATACGCACCTGTTCCGCAGCCTTTGCCCGGTGACCGGGCAGCCGGATTGGGCCTCGTTGGTGGTGGCTTACCAGGGGCCGGCCATCGCTGCGGAGTCGCTGCTGGCGTACTTGGTGTCCTACCGTTGCCACGCCGCCTTCCACGAAGAAGTCATCGAACGGATTTTCCTGGACATTCAACGGCGCTGCCGTGCGCAGCAGCTCACCGTCTCCGGCCACTTCCTGCGGCGCGGCGGGCTGGACATCAACCCATTCCGCTCCACGGAGGCCGCCGCAGCGCCGGTGCGCCGCCTGTCAAGGCAGTAGGCGCCCCTGGGTTTTCGCATGGCGGGCAAGGGCGGCGGCGCCTCATCGTGCTAGTGCGCCTCGTCCCAGTTGGCGCCGACGCCGCAATCGACCAGCAGGGGAACGGAAAGGTCGGCGGCGGCGGACATGCGTTGGCGCACGCCGGCGATCAGTTCATCAACGGCGCCCTCGGCCACCTCGAAGACCAGTTCGTCGTGAACCTGCATGATCATCAGGGCGTCGACGGCGCCGGTGGCAAGCCATGCATCGACGCTGAGCATGGCCCGCTTGATGATGTCCGCGGCGGTGCCCTGCAGGGGGGCGTTGATGGCGGTGCGCTCGGCGGCCCGCTGGCGGTGCTTTTGGCGGGCGTTGATCTCGCGCAGGTAGAGGCGGCGGCCAAAGTGGGTTTCCACATAGCCCTGTTCGTGGGCCAGCTTGCGGGTGTCCTGCATGTACTGGTCCACCCTCGGATACTTGGCGAAGTATTGGTCGATGACGGCTTGGGCGCTCTTCGGGTCGTTGCCCAACTGGCGGCTCAGGCCGAAGGCGGACATGCCGTACATCAGGCCGAAGTTCACCGCCTTGGCGTTGCGGCGCTGCTCGTCGGTCACCTGCTCCAGCGGCAGGCCGAACACCTCCGCCGCCGTGGCTTGATGGACGTCCAGATTTTCCGCAAAAGCCGCCAGCAACCCCTTGTCCCCGGAAAGATGGGCCATGATGCGCAGTTCTATCTGGCTGTAGTCCGCCGCCATGATGCGCCGCCCGGGCGGAGCGCAGAACGCCTCCCGCACCCGGCGCCCCTCCGGGGTGCGGATGGGGATGTTCTGCAGGTTCGGGTCCGAGGACGCCAACCGCCCGGTGGCGGCGTTGGCTTGGTGGTAGGAGGTGTGGATGCGCCCGGTGCTCTGGTCGATTTGCAGGGGCAGCTTGTCCGTATAGGTGGTTTTCAGCTTGGTTAGGGCGCGGTAGTCCAGGATCACCGCCGGCAATTGGTGGTAGCCCCGGTCGGCCAGTTCCCGCAGCACCGGCTCCGCCGTTGACGGCTGGCCCTTGGGGGTCTTGCGCAGTTGCGGCAGGCCCAGGCGCTCATAGAAGATTTCCTGCAACTGCTTGGGGCTGTCCAAGTTGAATTCGCCGCCGGCCAACTCCCACGCCTGCGCCTGCAGGGCCAGAATGCGCCCCGCCAACTGGGCGCTGTGCTCCAACAGCAAGCCGCCGTCCAGCAGGGCGCCGCTGCGCTCCATGCGCGAGAGCACCTGAATCAACGGCCTTTCGATGTCTTGGTAAACGCCGACCAAGCGGGGCTCCGCCGCAAGCTGCGGCCAAAGGGCCTGATGCAGCCGCAGGGTCACGTCCGCGTCTTCGGCGGCGTAGTCGGTGGCGGCGGCCACCTCCACCAAGTCGAAGCCGACCTGCTTGGCCCCCTTGCCGGCCACGTCCTTGTAGTGGGTGGTCTTGACGTCCAGATACTTGCCGGCCAACTCATCCATGTTGTGGCGGCCGGCGGTGCTGTCCAGCACATAGGACTCCAGCATGGTGTCATAGGCGACGCCGGCCAGGGGTGCGCCAACGCGGGCCATCACGTTGATGTCGTACTTCAGATGGTGGCCGACCTTGGGTTTGCTGGAGTCCGCCAGCAGCGGCCCGAGTTTGCCGAGCACCAAGTCCAAGGGCAGTTGCGCCGGGGCGCCCGGATAGCTGTGCCCCACCGGAACATAGGCGGCCTCGCCCGGCTTCACTGCGAAGGAGAAGCCCACCAAATCCGCCTGCATGTAGTTAAGGCTGGTGGTCTCCGTGTCGAACGCGAAACAGTCCGCCGCCTCAAGGCGGGCGATCCATGCATCCAAGGCGGCTTCCGTGGTCACGCATTCATAGGTTCTTTCGCCTACGGGGGGCGGCGGCGCGGCCCGCAGCTCCTTCAACCAACTGTTGAACTGATAGCGCTCGAACAGGCTTTGCAGCGCCTCCTTGTCCTCCGGCGCCGGGACTAGGGCCGCAAGCTCCAAGCCAAGCTGCAAATCGCACCTGATGGTGGCCAGGGTGCGGGACAGGGGCAAATGCTCCAGGCTGGCGCGCAGGTTCTCCCCGACCTTGCCCCTGACCTCGTCCGCCGCCGCCATCACCGCGTCCAAGGAGCCGTATTGATTGAGCCACTTGGCGGCGGTCTTCGGCCCCACCTTGGGTACGCCGGGGATGTTGTCCACTGCATCGCCCATCAAGGCTAGGTAATCGACGATCAGTTCCGGCGGCACGCCGAACTTCTCCACTACCCCGGCCCGGTCCATCCGGGTGTCGCTCATGGTGTTGATGAGGGTGATGCGCTCCCCCACCAACTGGGCCAAGTCCTTGTCCCCGGTGGAGATGATGACCCTGTGCCCGCTCTCGGCGGCCTGCACCGCCACGGTGCCGATCACGTCGTCCGCCTCAAAGCCCGGCACGACCAACAGGGGCAGGCCCATGGCTTTGATGATCTCTTGGATGGGCGGAATCTGCTGGCGCAGCTCCGGCGGCGTGGGCGGGCGGTTGGACTTGTAGTCCGGGTACAGATCGTCGCGGAAGGTCTTGCCCTTGGGGTCAAAGACGATGGCCAAGGGGCTGCCCGGATAGTCCTTCACCAGCCGCCGCACCATCGCCACCACGCCCTTGACGGCGCCGGTGGGGAAGCCGTCCCTGGTGGTCAACGGCGGCAGCGCATGGAAGGCGCGGAACAGGTAGGAGGAGCCGTCCACCAAAACCGTGGGTTTGTCGTTTGCCGCTGCGTCTGCCACCATTGCTCCCATGCGTTTTCGGAAAGGAACAGTCTGGCCGCTTACGCCACGATTGGCAATTGCCTTGGGCGGGTGGCTGCTCGGCCTTGCGGCGGCCGGCGCCAACGCCGCCGCGGCCGAAGAGTTGGCCGGGCCGGACGTGACCATCATCGCCGGGGAGGAGCGCACCATCTACGAATACCGGCAAAACGGCCTGTTGCGCATGGTCAAGATAGTGCCCAAATGGGGCAAGCCCTACTACCTGTACCCCCGGGACCAAACCACTGGCTTCGGCGACCTGGAGGCGGCGGACATGCTGCTGCCGACCTGGGTGATCGTCGAGTTCTGAACTGGCGTTGGCGTCAGGCTTGGCGAGCTGTCCAAACACCAGTCCCGTCGTAATTGACGGTTGGCGGAAGGCGCTTGGATGAACGCAATTACGCGCTTGGGCAAGACGGACGTTCAGCGCTTGCTGAGCCGTTACGAGGTCGGCGAACTGATCGACCACTGGCCGGCGGCGCACGGCATCGAGAACAGCAACTACTTCCTGCGCACCCGCCTGGATGGTGCGCTTCGGGAATGGGTGCTGACGGTGCTGGAGCAGGCTTCCTACGCCGGCGCCGTTCTTGCGCCCCTGCTGGACCTGTGCCAGGCCGCGGGGCTGCCGGTGGCGCCCGTGGTGCGCAACGCCGCCGGCGGCGCCCACGAAACCTTGCACGGCAAGGCGGTGCTGCTGACCCCAAGGCTGCCCGGCGAGCATGCAGCGGCGCCGACTGCCGCTCAAGTCAAGGCGCTCGGCGCTGCCGTCGCCCAGCTGCACTTGGCTACGCAAAGGCCGGCTTTCATCATCCCCCCCTATCCCCGGGACGAGGCTTGGTTGCGCCAACAGGCGGAGAGTGTCCGCCCCCATTTGCGCCGCACGACAAGCGGCCCCACCAAAGGGAACGATCGCCCCTCGCCCGGTCAGCATCCAGCCACGTCGCCGACGAATGATGATGTTCTTCTGCTCGACGCCCTGCTCGGCAATGCGACGGCGGCGCTGCGCCAAGCGGCGGCCGACCGTCTGCCCGGCGGCGTCATTCACGGCGACCTGTTCCGCGACAACGTGCTGTTTGAGGGCGACCGGCTGACCGGCCTGCTGGACTTCCACCACGCCGCGGTCGGCTACCGCATCTACGACGTCGCGGTGGCCGCCAACGACTGGTGCAGCCACCCCGACGGGCGCCTCAACGCCAGCCAAGCCAACGCCTTGCTCGCCGCCTACCATCAAATCCGCCCATTGACCGCCGCCGAGCTTGACGCCTTCCCCGGCTTCATGGCCTACGCCGCCCTGGCCTTCTGGCTCTCCCGCCTGTCCGCCGCCGGCAAGGCGCAAAGCGGCTTGCCGGTGCGCATGAAGGACCCCGAAGAATTCCGGCGCATCGGCGCTGACCGGGCGGCACAACGGTTCCGTGCGGAGCTGCAGTCCCCCTAGGGGTCCGGTGAGCCGCGGCCCAGTTTTTCTGACGGTTCAACGCCGTCAAGAGCACTATCGCTCACCGTGCTTCAACGCATCAAATTCACCACTTCACCTAGTGCAACTTCAGCCCGGTGCGCAAAACGCTCGTTGGTGCTGGATCATGGCTGCAAGCTGGTTCCCGCCAGCTCCCTCCGGCGCCTCGGCGTTCGCTTGCTCAAGGTGGGCGATCAGGTCGGCTAGGTTGGCGATGCTGATGACCGGCACGCCCAGGCCGGCGGCGAGGCGGGCGGCGGCGGTTTCGCCTTCGGCCAAAACCTCTTGGCGGTCCAAGGCGATGGCGACGCCCACCAAGGCGGCGCCGGCGTCCTTGATTAGGGCGGCGGCCTCGTGCTTGGCTGCGCCTTCGGTCACCACGTCGTCGATCATGAACACGCGCCCGCGCAGGGGCGCTCCCACCAGCACGCCGCCTTCGCCGTGGGCCTTGGCCTCCTTGCGGTTGTAGGCCGCGCCGACGCTGCGGCCCCGTTCGGCGAAGGCGATGGCGGTGGCCACGGCGATGGGAATGCCCTTGTAGGCGGGGCCGAACAGCACGTCAAAGGCCAGGCCGGAGGCTTCAATGGCGTCCGCGTAGAAGCGGCCCAACTCGGCCAGTTCGGCGCCGCCGCTGACGTTGCCGAGGTTGAAGAAGTAGGGGCTGCGGCGGCCGGACTTCAGCTTGAAGTCCCCGAAGCGAAGCACTTCCTGGCGGATCATCGAAGCGATGAACGCCTGCTTGTCCACAGGTGGGTTCATGGCTTGGATCTCCACGGCGCCTGTTCGCATGTACCCCCGTTCCGGTCTGCGCGGCGAACGGGTTGCCGGCACACGACGGCGCAAGGCGCTTGTGATGCGGCGCTCACGCCTGCCCGCTCTGGGCGGCGAACAGGGCCGGCGCCGCCGATTGCGCCAAGGCGAGCATCCGGCTGAACTCGGCCTCGCTGAAGGGGGCCTTCTCCGCCGTGCCCTGCACCTCCAGCAAGCCGCCGGAGGCCAGCATCACCACGTTCATGTCGGTGTCCGCCGCCGAGTCCTCCGCATAGTCCAAGTCCAGCACCGGCTGGCCCTTCCAAATGCCCACGGACACCGAAGCGGCGAACTCCTTGAAGGCGTTCAGCGCGTTGATTTTGGCGAGTGCGTCCCGCAGCGCCACGGCGCCGCCGGTAATGGCCGCCGTTCTGGTGCCGCCGTCCGCCTGGATGACGTCGCAGTCCATGCGCAGGGTGCGCTCGCCCAAGCGCTTCATGTTGACGCAGGAGCGCAACGCCCGACCGATCAGCCGCTGAATTTCCACGGTGCGTCCGCTTTGCCGGCCGCGCACGGCCTCCCGGTCGCCGCGGCTGTGGGTGGCGCCCGGCAGCATGCCGTACTCCGCGGTCACCCAGCCGGCGCCGCGCCCACGCAAAAAGCGCGGCACCTGGGCTTCCACGCTGGCCGTGCAGATCACCTTGGTGTCGCCAAACTCCACCAGCACGGAACCCTCGGCGTGCCGCGTGTAGTTGTGGGTGATGCGCACCGGGCGCATCTCGTCTGGGGCTCGGCCGCTTGGCCGCTGGCTGGTCACTGGCTTCTCCGGCAATGGCAATGGGGCCTAACGGACCGCTCGTCGGGCAAAGCGGCTGCAAGCTGCGAGAGGACGCAGCGCCGCCAAGCCCGGGGAGAAGTGTACTAGAATTCGGCGCGAAGCCGTTTGGGGACTGTGGGGCGCACAAGCCATGATGCACAGCATGACCGCCTTCGCCCGCCGTGAGGAAGCGGCGAACGGCTTTGCGCTGGCCTGGGAGATGCGCTCCCTGAACCAACGCTTTCTGGAGGTGCAGTTCCGCCTGCCCGAAGAATTGCGCGCGTTGGAGCATCCATTGCGGGAAAAGGTCGGCGAGCGGGTCAGGCGGGGCAAGCTGCTGTGTGCTTTGAGCATGGAGCAAATTGGCGCGCCCCAGTCATTGGAACTGAATCGACCGCTGCTGCTGCAATTGCTGGCGGCCTTGGAGCAGGTGCGGCGGGATGCGCCGGAGGCCCATGCCGCCAACCCCATCGACCTGCTGCGCTGGCCGGGCATGTTGAAGAGCGCCGCCGATGAACCGCTCGTCGCCGCGGCGACCGAGCTTTTCGACAAAACCTTGACGGCCTTGGGGGAAGCCCGCGCCGCGGAAGGGGAGAAGCTGAAGCTGGGCATCCTGGAGCGCCTTGCCGAAATCGACGGCATTCTCAATGACTCCAAGGCCTTGACCGCCGACCTCCCAAGCACAGTGCGCACTAGGCTGCAAAGGCGCTTGGCGGGGCTGGACTTGGACGTTGACGCCGGCAGATTGGCGCAGGAGGTGGCGCTGCTGGCGCAAAAGGCCGATGTGGCCGAGGAGCTTGACCGGCTTGGCATCCATTTGCAGGACGCTCGCTCGCACCTTGCAGGCCCCGGCCCCCACGGTCGCCGGCTCGACTTCGTCATTCAGGAGATGCAGCGCGAGGCCAACACCTTGGCGGCCAAGTCCTTGCTGCCGCAGACCTCCAGGATCACGGTCGATCTGAAGGTGGCCATTGAGCAGGTCCGCGAGCAAGCGCAGAACATTGAGTAGGCGCCCAGCCGGGCATGGCGCCAACAGGCCCCTGAACTTGGCTGGGGTTGCGCCCCTTGGCTGTGCGCCGGGCAAACGATGAACGAAGCGACAACAACGCAGGACGCTCCCTTGGGGCTGCTGGTCTGCATCAGCGCCCCTTCCGGCGCCGGCAAGACCAGCTTGGTGAAGGCCCTCATCAAAGCGGACGCCAACATCGCCGTATCGGTTTCGCACACCACCCGGCCCCGCCGCAGCACGGAGGCCAACGGCGTCAACTACCACTTCGTCAGTGCCGAGCGCTTCGCCGGCATGATCGACGGCGGCGAATTCCTGGAGCACGCGCAGGTGTTCGGCCACTGCTACGGCACCTCGGCGCAAGGCGTGGAGACGTTGCGCACCGCCGGCAAGGACGTAGTGCTGGAGATCGACTGGCAAGGCGCCGCGCAGGTGCGCAGCAAGGCGGCGGACGTCATCAGCGTCTTCGTGCTTCCGCCCTCCAAGGCGGCGCTGCAGGACAGGCTTGTCGCCCGCGGCGAAGACAGCGCCGAAGCCATAGCCGAGCGCTTGGAGGAAGCCAAGCGCGAAGTGGCGCACTTCAAGGACTTCGACTATCTGGTGGTCAATGACGAATTCAGCAGCGCCTTGGCCGACTTGCAGGCCATCATGCGCGCCGAGCGCTTGCGGATTGCGGTGCGGGCGCGGCGGGAAAGTCGTTTGCTCGCCGCGCTCTTGTCCTAGACCGACGCCAAGGCTAAACTCGCAAGTTTGCAACCCTTGGAACATCGCTATGGCTCGTGTCACCGTTGAAGATTGCTTGGACAACGTGACCAACCGCTTCGAGTTGGTCATGCTCGCCAGCCGCCGCGCCCGGCAAATGCGGGAGTTCGGGGCGGAGCCCTTGGTGCCGCCGGAAAACGACAAGCCCACCGTGCTGGCGCTCCGCGAGATCGCGGAGGGGCTCATCTCCCACGAGATAATCGATGCGCAGCAATCCTCTCGGGAGGAAGCGGAGTTGGAATTTGCTTTCGGCCGCGGAGATGACGAAAGCGGCGAAATCATCGACTTCTGAGTCCCATCTTGTTGCGCTCCTAGCCGCAAGGGCCAGGCGGGACGACATTGCCGCTCCTTGGACCATGCGTTCGCTCGGCGAACGGCTGCAGGAATACCTGACATCCGAGCAAGTTGAAGCAGTGCGCCGCGCCCATCGGTACGCCGAGAGCGCCCATACCGGCCAGTGGCGGCAGACCGGGCACGAATACATCACCCACCCGCTGGCGGTGGCGGCGATCCTTGCGCAAATGCGCATGGACCATGAAACGCTCATGGCCGCCCTGCTGCACGACGTCATTGAAGACACGGCCACCGCCAAGGCCACCCTAGGCGCCCGCTTCGGCAGGCAGGTGGCGGAGTTGGTGGACGGCGTGTCCAAGCTGGCGACCATTTTCAGCAGCCACGCCGAAGCGCAGGCGGTCAACTTCCAGAAAATGGTGCTGGCGATGGCGAAGGACATTCGCGTCATCATGGTGAAGATCGCCGACCGCCTGCACAACATGCGCACCATCGGCGTGCTCAGCCGGGAGCAGCGGCGGCGCATCTCCCGGGAAACCCTGGACTACTACGCGCCCATCGCCTACCGCTTGGGCATGCACAACATCAACGTGGAGCTTGAGGACCTGGGCTTCACCGCGCTGTATCCGCTGCGGGCGGAGAGCATCCACAACGCCGTCAAGGCGGCCCGAGGCAACCGCCGGGCGCTGATGGACGAAATCCACAAATCCGTCCAGGAAGCCCTTGCGGGGGAGGGCATCAACGCCGAAGTGAAGAGCCGGGAGAAGCACCTGTACTCGATCTACCAAAAGATGAAAGCCCAGCACAAGCCGTTCAAGGAAATCATGGACGTGTTCGGCTTCCGCATCGTTGTGGACGGGGAGGACGCCTGCTACCGGGCTTTGGGGGTGGTCCACAACCTGTACAAGCCGGTCGCCGGACGCTTCAAGGACTACATCGCCATCCCCAAGATCAACGGCTACCAATCCCTGCACACCACCCTGTTCGGCATGCACGGAGTGCCCATCGAGGTGCAGATCCGCACCAAGCACATGGCGGAGGTGGCGGACCACGGCATCGCCGGCCATTGGCTGTACAAGGAGCAGGAGGAAAAGACCAGAGGCAGCCTGCGCACCCGTCGCTGGGTCAAGGACGTGGTGGATTTGCAGCAGCGTTCCGGCAATCCGCTGGAGTTCATCGAGCACTTCAAGAGCGACCTGTTCCCTGATGACGTCTATGTCTTTACGCCCAAGGGCGACATTCTGGAGTTGCCCAAGGGCTCCTGCCCGGTGGACTTCGCCTACGCCGTGCATACGGACATCGGCAACCAATGCGTGGCTTGCCGCATAGACCGGGTTTTGGCGCCTCTTTCACAGCAGCTCGAAAGCGGCCAAAGCGTCGAGATCATCACCGGCAAGGGCGCCGGCCCCAGCCCGGACTGGCTTTCCTTCGCCGTGTCCAGCAAGGCCCGCAGCGGCATCCGACACGCCCTGAAGAGCCGTCAACGCATCGAGTCCGTCGCTTTGGGGCGCAGGCTCCTGAATCGCTCCCTGGCCAACGCCGGCACCAGCATCAACAACCTGGACTTCCGGCGGCTGCGGCGGGTTTTCAAGGAGTTCGGGGTGCGCAAGCTCGACGACGTGCTGGCCGGCATCGGCATGGGCGAAATACTCCCCTACGCCGTGGCGCAGCGCCTGCTTGCCGCCGACAACCCGGATTTCCAAGCGGTGCCCATTGAACATGACGGTCCCGTGGCGGTGCTTTCGGGGGATGGGCTGGTCGTCACCTGCAGCCGTTGCTGCGGCCCGGTGCCGGGGGACGCCATCGTCGGCCGCATGACCCCCGGCACAGGCTTTGTGGTGCATACGGAAACTTGCAAGAACCTGACCAAGGTGCGGCGGCAGAACCCGGAGCAGATCATCCCGGCGCGTTGGACGCCAACAGCCGACAGCGAATTCCTCACGCCGCTGCGCATCGACGTCAGTCGCCGCAAGGGCATCATCGCCGACCTGGCCGCCTCGGTGGCCGCCGCCGACGCCGGCGTGGAGGAAATCAACGTGGCGGAGCGCAACGCCCACATCAGTTCAGTCTCCGTTGTGGTGGGCGTCAACGACCGCCGCCACCTTGCCCGGGTGATGCGGCGCCTGCGCGTCATTCCCAGTGTGCTGAGCATGGCGCGGGGCGGCCTCTAGCAGGCCGTGCCGCCCGCTGAATTGAAGCCCGGGAACCCCTCCTCCGACGACAAGCCGCTCGGCGCTTCGCCGACGGACGCCAAGCTCCCTGCTCCCGGCGATGCTCCAGTCACCACCTTAAAGGGCGTGGGGCCGGCCTTGGCCGCCGCTCTGGTTCGCCTCAACGTCCACAAGGTGAAGGACCTGCTGCTGCATCTGCCGTACCGCTATCAGGACCGTACGCGCCTCGTTCCCTTGCGGGCGCTGCTGCCCGGCCAGGAATGCTTGGTGCAGGGCCAAGTGGTGGACAGCCGCATCACCTATGGGCGGCGGCGCAGTTGGGTAGTCACCCTGAACGACGATGGCGGCGGCTTGCTGAGATTGCGCTTCTTCCACTTCGCCGCAAGGCAAGTCGAGGCGCTGAAGGTGGGTCGATTCGTGCGCTGCTTCGGGGAGGTTCGCAGCGGGCCGGCGGGCTTGGAGATGGCCCATCCCGAATACCGCGACCACCCGCAGCCGCCGGGCGAACCGGACGGCGGCTTGGCGCCGATTTATCCAACCACCAAGGGCTTAAGCCAAAGGCGGCTGCGCAAGTTGATCCGTCAGCTGGGGGAGACTGCATGGCCGGCGGACTGCGCCTTGCCGCTGAACGCTCTGCTGTTTCTGCACTTTCCACCCGCCGACGCCGCCAAGGAGGACATAGCCAAGGCCCAGGAGGAGGTGGCCCGGGCCGAATTGACCGCCTACTACTTGGTGATGCGGTTTCGGCAGAGCCGGCGGCGGCGCCAGGAGGCCGCGCCCCTGCCCAGGGCGCAGCAGCTTGGCCGCACCCTGCTCCGCAACTTGGGGTTTGAGCTTACCGGCGCCCAGCGGCGCGTGGTTCGGGAACTGCTGCTCGACTTGGAGCAGCGCCGCCCCATGCTGCGCCTGCTGCAGGGCGACGTGGGCAGCGGCAAGACGGTGGCGGCCGCCTTCGCCGCCGTGCGCGCCGCCGAGCACGGCGCCCAGACGGCGCTCATGGCGCCCACCGAAGTGCTGGCGGAGCAGCACTACCTAAGCTTCTCAAGCTGGCTGGAGCCCTTGGGCATTCGCGTGGCCTTGCTCACCGGCGGCCAGAAAGCCAAGGTGCGGCGGCGCATTCTGGAGTCCTTGGCCGGCGGCGACGCCTTGGTTGCAGTGGGCACCCATGCGTTGATTCAGGCCACCATCTCGTTCCGCAACCTCGCGCTCGCCATCGTCGATGAGCAGCATCGGTTCGGCGTCCACCAACGCATGGCGCTGCGGGCCAAGGGCCATGCTCCGCACCAACTCATCATGACGGCGACGCCCATTCCGCGCACGTTGACGATGGCGCTGTACGCCGACATGGACGTTTCCGTGATCGACGAGCTGCCGCCCGGGCGCCAACCCATAGTCACCCGCTTGGTTGCAGCGAGCCGCCGGGAGGAGGTGTTGGCCCGCATCGCCGGGGTCTTGGACGCCGGCCAGCAAGCCTACTGGGTCTGCACCCTGATCGAGGAGTCCGACGAGAGCTCCGCGCAGTCCGCTGAAGCCGCTTGGGAGATGCTGCGGGCGCAGTTGCCCGGCAAGCGCATCGGCCTAATTCACGGGCGCATGAAGAGCGATGAAAAGGCCGCGGTCATGGCCGCCTTCAAGGCGGGAGAGCATCAACTGCTGGTGGCTACGACGGTTGTCGAGGTGGGCGTGGATGTGGCCAACGCCAGACTGATGGTCATCGAAAACCCGGAGCGCTTGGGACTTGCCCAATTGCATCAACTGCGCGGACGCATCGGCCGCGGAACGCACAAAAGCTATTGCCTGCTGCTCTACGGAGACGGCTTGAGCGAGGCCAGCCGCACCCGTTTGAAGGTGATACGGGAAAGCCAGGACGGCTTCCACATCGCCGAACAGGATCTGGCCCTGCGCGGTCCGGGGGAGATTTCCGGCGTCCGCCAAACCGGCGAAGCCCGGTTCCGGGTTGCCGACTTGAATCGTCACCTGCACCTGATGCCGGAAGTTGTGCGGGAGGGCGACCGGCTGCTGGCGGAAGCGCCGGAGGAGGCGGACGCCCTGCGGCTGGCTTGGGCGGAGGACGAGGCGAACTTGGCGGCATTGGCCTCTGTCTGACCGGCTTGGCTCAGCCGACCTCGAGCATTTCAAAGTCCTCTTTGCTGACGCCGCATTCCGGGCATACGAAATCCTCCGGCACGTCCTCCCACTTGGTGCCCGGCGGAATGCCCTCCTCTTCGCAGCCCTCGGCTTCATCATAGATCCAGCCGCAAACGATGCACTGCCACTTCTTCACTGATTGGGCGCCTGTTTCATTGTTCTTGGGGTCCCCCGCAAGCGTTGCGAAAGGTTCGCTAACCTAACTGCCCATGCGCCAAAAATCAACGCCGTGATCTGGTTCAAGCCCTCGGCGTCAACTCAAAAATCCACAGGGCGCCTGAAGCCACCGCCGCCGGCGGTATGGGCTGGCCAAGGTACTTGCGCGACAGTTTGGCCAAAACGGCTGCAAGAATCCCGCCCTGCTCGATGCGCACCAAGTTTTGCTCGTACAGCTTGCCGTCAATGCGGGTGATGACGCGGCCGTCGCGCTCGGCCTCAATGGGCCACCGCTTCCAGACGCGCCCCCAAAAACTGTTCATGTAGCCGCAGGGAATGAAGATGCGTCCGTCGTGATGGAGCACCCAGGTGGTGCGCGAGCGAACCGGGCTTAAGGACTGCATCTCAATCGTCTCGATGTCCTTGACGAACGACCAGTCCGGCATCGGTCCTTGATGGGGCGCCCCGCTGGTGAACGGCCCGCCGGCGACCATTCCCAGCGGCCCGTCGGCGAACCGCGCCCCAATAAGAACGGCGGCGATGACGGCAACGACGGCCAAAACCAAGCCGACGGACGCCTTTAGCCAGTTCTGCATGGCTCTTCACTCAATGGCGGAGGTGGGTTGACTGTAGCGCCTCGACTTGGCGCGGGCAACCTCTGCAACCGGGATTGCCATTCGCCCTTAAGGTTGGGTAGCTTATGGCGACTGGCTCAATCAATTGCGGCGAATCACAGGGAGGCAGCATGGGCAAGCCCACGGATCGAACCGTGTTTCAGAATGCTTGGGTGGTGGACGACGTGGAGGCGGCCTGCATGAAGTGGGTCAGGGAGATGGGCGTGGGGCCTTTCTTCCTGGCGGAGTACGCCGACCAGTTCACCGACATGACCTATCGGGGCGAACCGGCGAAGCTCTCCATGTTCGTCGCCATCGCCCAGGCGGGGCCGGTGCAGATCGAGTTGATCCAGCCCACGGTGGAGCGCTGCGCCTATAGGGACAGCGTGCCGCCGGGCACCATGGGCTTCCACCACCTGTGCGTCTGGACCCACGACATCGAGGCGGACACCGCCTACTTCGCCGGCCTTGGCTATGAGGCGGTGAACAAGGGCCGGGCGGGGGACATTCAGTTCGCCTACTACGACACCCGTCCTCTGATGGGCTGCATGCTGGAGGTGGTCACCCGCAGCGAAGGCATCGTCGAGCGCTTCGCCGCCATCGCCGCCGCCGCCGAGAACTGGGACGGACGGGACCCCATTCGCGCCTGAGGTTACAATTCCAAACCCTTCAATTCGGGAGCCAGTTCATGGAGCAGAGTCAGGAAGCGGCGCAGTTGCGCGATGACGCTCGTTGCGACGCCGCGGTGCAGACCATCAAGGATGTGCTGTGGCGCTTTGAGGAGATGAGCGAGGGCGGCTACTCCATCTACGACGTCTTGGGCTACCTGCTTGAGGACTTGGTTGAAGGCGGCTGCTGCGCCGCCTGCATTCACGAAGCCCTGGTGTCCGTTTGCAAGGAGCAGGGGGCGGACCTGAAGGTGCATCGGCAGGACGAGGATGCCGTCTATCACTGAAGCCTCCGCGCCGGACACCTTGGGCGGCCTGCTGACAAGCGCCGCCGAACGCTGGCCGGAGCGGGATGCCCTAGTCTTTCCAGACAGCCGCCAAACCTATGCGCAGCTGGCCGAACGCGCCTGCGGGCGGGCGCGCAGCCTGATGGCCTTCGGCATTGCGCCCGGCGATCAAGTCGGCATCCTCATGCCGAACTGTCCCGAATACGTCGAACTGCTGTTCGGCGCCGCCTTGGCGGGGGCCGTCGCCGTGCCGGTCAACGCCCGCTACAAGGCCGAGGAGTTGGCCTATGTGGTGGAGAATGCGGACTTGGCCGGCTTGGTCACCTCCAGCCTCGCTTCCGAGTATGTGGATTTCGCCGCCTTGCTGCAAAGCGCCTTCCCGGACTTGGCGGATGCTCCCGACCCCCGCGCCTTGGCGCTGCGACGGGCGCCCAAGCTCAGGTTCGCCACCTCAGTAAGCCGGGACACCCCGGCCGGGTTCGTCCCCTATGGCGAATTCGTCGCCGCCGCAAGCGGAGAGTGGAAGGCGCTGCTGGCCCGGCAGCGGACCGTGCGGGCCGCGCATCCCGGCATCATGATGTACACCTCCGGCACCACCGCCAACCCCAAGGGTTGCCCCTTGGCCCACGGCGCTCTGGTGCGCAACGGCGCCGCCATGAACCGGCAGCGCTACTTCCTCGGCCCGGAGGACCGATTCTGGGCGCCCCTGCCCATGTTTCACATGGCCTCCATCCTGCCCCTGTTGGCCTGCTTTGACGCCGGCGCCGCGATGCTGTCCATGAACCGGGTGGAGGCCGGCGCCGCCTTGGAGATGCTGGAGCGGGAGCGGGCCAGCATCGCCTTCCCCTCCTTCCCCACGGTCACCAATGACCTCATCGCCCATCCGCGTTTCGCCGGGACGGACTTAAGCCGCCTGCGCCGCATCAACAACGTGGCGCCCTTGGAGATGCTGCGCCGCTTTCAGGAGGCGTTTCCCCAGGCGGTGCAGACCGGCGCCTACGGCCTGACGGAGACTTGCGGCGTCATCGCCTTCAACCACCCCGATGAGGATCTGGAGACCCGGCTGACCACCTGCGGCGCCCCGTTTGACGGGGTGGAGGTGAAGATAGTCGATGCGGACAGTTTGCAGGCCCTGCCGATGGGCGAGCGCGGCGAAATCTGGGTGCGCGGCTACAACGTTTTCAACGGCTACCACAGGTCTCCGGAGAAGAACGCGGAGAGCTTTGTCGATGGCTGGTTTCGCACCGGCGACCTGTGCTCTTTGGACGAAAACAACCGCATCCGTTACCACGGCCGCCTTAAGGACATGCTCAAGGTCGGCGGGGAGAACGTGGCCGCCGTGGAAATCGAGTCGTTCCTGGCGACCCATCCGGCCGTCAAGCTGGCGGTGGTGATCGGCGTGCCGGATGCGCGGCTGCTGGAGGCGGCCGCCGCCTTCATTGAGTTGCAGCCCGGCGCCCAGGCCTCGGAGCGGGACATTCTTGACTACTGCCGGGGCCGCATCGCCAGTTTCAAGGCGCCTAGGCACGTCCGCTTCGTCAGCGAATGGCCAATGTCATCGACCAAGGTGCAGAAGTTCCGGCTGCGGGAATGGTTTGACGCGGAACAGGCGCAAGCGTCCTGACCGGCGGCCCGTTACTCGCCGAGTTGCAGGCTATGGGACAGGCGCAAGCGCTGCTTCGGCGCCACTAGGGCGTTGCCCACCTCAAACTCCAGTTCAACCTGCGCCAGCCGCTGCACCGTGCGCACCGACAGCTTCAGCTTGCCGTGTTGGGGAACCGTCAGGTCGTCGCCGTCGTGCATGAAGGTGTAGGGGCTTAGATTGCGCAATTGGATGTCCGCATCGGAGGCGTTCGTGATGGTCAGGTCCAGCACGTCCAAGTTCTTCCGATAGGCGGCCTCGGTGACGTTCAGCGCCGCCTGCAGCAGGGGCCGCAATTGCGCCTCCCGCCCCAGGAGCAGGTTCTTGAACCAGACCACCGTGCGCCCGGCGAACAGCGCTTCCCGAAGGCCCTCGGCGGAGCGCTCCTTGGCGAACGCCAAGGTGACCGGCCGGTGGGCGCCGAAGCGGGGCGGATAGTCCCAGTCGATCAGGTTGTGTATGTCGGAGACGCCGAGCATGGTCAACCCATGCTCCAAGGCCAGGGCGTGGGCCTCTTCGGAGTAGAAGGCGCCGTTGGCGATTTCGATGCCGTGCAGTTGCCCGGCTTGGATCAGAGCTTGGTGGAACTCCGTCATGAGGGCCAGGGCGCTGCGGTGGGCGCGGGTGTAGAAGGGGTGGTTCCAGAACACGAAGGCGCCCTGAAGGTTGGCAACCCGCACGGCTTCCTCCGCCGGCCATTGATTGGCGGCCGCGTAGTAGTCCAGAACGCCCTCCTCGAGCAGTTGCTTCGGCACGGCCCTAAGCCGTTTTTCCTCTTCGGGGGTGGCGGCTTGAACCTTGGGCGGGTTCGCCTCGACTCGCAGCAAGGCGTTGGCGTCCTTGATGAACACGGCGTTGATGTGATCGGCGGGCGCCTCCCGAGTGATCTCCGAACCTGCAATCAGGATCAGGTCGGAGCCCTTCGGCAGGGCCGCCAAGGCCTGCTCATAGGCGCGGTTGCGGTCCGGATGCGGCAGGTCCGCCCGATGCGGCTGCCACTCCAGGTGTTCGGTGATGGCCAGCGCGTCGAGCCCGTCGCGCAGGGCCTCCGCCACCCGAATGCTGGGCCACACATGGCCGTCGGAGAAAACGCTGTGGGTGTGCAGATCCACCACCAAGGTTTGGTGGCCCTCCACATCGGGAAAGCGAATGAGCCGGGCCTCGTGCTGCGGCGGCGTCTTGACGCGGTCGTGCGCCCAAGTGGGGGCGCCGAAAATCAGCAAAAGAGCAAGGCCCCAAGCCAATCGAGTGGTTTTCATCCGGCCAATCCTGTTTGGGTGTGAAGCGGAGGTCGCTGGCCGGCCAAAGCGGCCGTTTTAACCAATTCGGCGGCGCACTGGAGGCACTGGCGCGGTGCGGATCAAAGCAGTTTCAGGCTGGCGGCGATGGCGACGACCCCGGCGCCTAGAATCCACAAAGCGCGGTGGATGTCGGCGCGAAGCTTGGCAAGATCAGCTTTCTTGGCGAGTTCGTCATGGTCGGCGCCGGCCGCGGTGCGCAGTTGTGCGGCGAGTGCTTCGGCTTGGTCTGGCTCGAAGCCGGCCGCTTTAAGGTCGCGGGCGGCGGTGAGAGCGTCGAAGGTGGTGGTGGTGCTCATGGCGGTGTCTCCCGATGGCGTCGATTATAGATCAGCTTCCCCAGCCCCCATCGCCGCTGCCCTCTTGGCTAGCCTCGGCTCCACCTGCACGGCGTAGCGGTTGACTATGGCTTGGACAGCTGCGTCCCTGTGTTCCCGCACCAAGCGCCGCCGAGCGTCCTTGGCGGCCCGCTCCGCCACTTCGGCAAACTCAGGCAGGCGGCCGGGGCTGTTGGTGGTGACCAGCGCCACATGGAAGCCGTGCTTGGACTCGAACGGCCCGCGCCAGCGTTGCGTGCCCGCCGGTTGCGCGAACAGTTGCGCCGCCATCTCCGCGCCGAAGTGGCTGGCGACGAACTCCGGCGTCCGCTCCACGTAGTTGACGTGGTAAAGAAAGCGGTCGCCGTGGCTGGTGGCCGCCGCCAAGGGCGCCTCCTGTTGGTTCAGTTCGTCCCGCTTGGCCGCCGCCAGGGCGCGGGCGGCCTCGGCGCCCCGTCGTTGCCGGTCAAAGTAAACATGGGTGAAGGTGATCGCGGGTTCAATGTAGTAGTCGTCCGGGTTTTGCTCGTAGTGGCGCTCGGCGGCGCCGTCCTGAAGTTCGATGGCGGCGGCGCTCCCTTCAGCGATGAACTCCATTTTCTGCACGAGGCGGCGGCGGATGACGTAGTCATTCGCGCCTAGGTTCAGGGCCTTGGCCTCCCGGTGGAGGGCCTCCTCCCGAATCAACTCGTTGATGACGTCCCGGAGTTCCTCCGGCGGCAAGCGCTTGAGGATTCGGTCGGCGTCCGCGCCCTCATAGCTGCGGGAGCGGTATTGAACGAACTCGCGCAGGGCTTGAGCGTCAATGAGGATGCGGCGCATGTCGGTGGCCGCGCCATCGGCGCCGAGCCATTCGGACAGCAGAAAAATGGCCGCCCCGAAGGCCATGAAGTGCAGCAGCGGCTGCTTGAGCCATTTCTTCATTCTGCGCTCCGGCGCCCGCCAATTCGCCGCCTGCGTTCCTAGGAAGGGCGTCTTCAGGCCGGCGGCTTTCCCAAGGCCGAGGACGCAGGCGAAAAAAGCACTATATACGCACCATGCGCCGGCGGTCGCCGCACCCGTGCGCCAAGGCGGTTGGCTGCGCCTTCGTGGTAGTCTTAGCCCGCATGTCGCACTTAGGCTAGGCGGCGCTTGGTTGGGAACCAATGGAAACAAAGGACCGCTTGATTTGGCGCGACGGCGAATTCCTCCCTTGGGCGGACGCCACCGTGCATGTGCTTGCGCAAAGCCTGCAAAGGGGCACCCTCGCCTTCGACTACCTAAGCGTCCACGCCACGCCCAAGGGGCCGGCCATCATGCGGTTGCCGGAGCATGCCGCCAGGCTGCTGGAGACCTGCCGCATCATGGGCATTCCCATCGGCTACGGCAAGAAGGAATTGGAGTGCGCCTGCATCGCCGCCGTGCAGCGCAACCCCGGCGCCACCTCACTCAAGATCAGCGCCCTGATCGCCTCCATAGAGGTGGAGTTGGTGCCCCAGGACGGGCGGGTGTCGGTGTTCATCGCCGCCTATGACAACCAGGCGGACATCATCGCCCGCAATCCGGGCAGGCCCCATGCTCCCGACCTGCTGAAGCTTAAGATTGAACGCCGCATCAGCAACCGGCGCAAGGACATCGTGCCGCCCCAGGCCAAGGTGGCCGCCAACTACACCGGCCCGGCCTTCGCCAAGTGGCGGGCGCGGCGGGAGGGGTTCGATGAAATCCTGCTGCTCAACGAATCCGGCACCGTGGCGGAGTCCACCACCTCCAACCTGTTCGCCGTCATCGACGGCGCCTTGGCGACGCCGGGGGATGAAAACGTGCTGCTCGGCGTCACCCGCGCCAGCATCATCGAACTGAGCGACGCCCTAGGCGTTCCCTGCGCCAAGCGGGACCTGAGCGTTGCCGACCTGCTTGCCGCCGACGAGGTGTTTCTAGCCTCCACGTCCAGAGCCGTCTTTCCGGTGCGGCAGATTGACGACACCCGCATTGGCGACGGCCAGGCGGGGCCAATCACGCGCCTGCTCGCCGAGCGGTTCGCCCGCATCGCCGCCGGGCGGGATTCGGCCTTCGCCCACTGGCTGACGCTGTGCGCCGCCCCGTGACTGTCCATGGAGCACTGGCCCGATGATCTCAAGCAACCCCGAATGGAACGACTTCGTACTAAGCCATCGCTGGGCGGTGCTGAGCACGCTGCGGGCGGGTGGCGGCCCGGTGAGCTCCGTGGTCGCCTACGCCGTGGATGGCGACGAATTGGTTGTCAGCACCAGAAAGCCCACCTTCAAGTGCGTTTCCGCACGGCGGGACGGGCGGGTCAATCTGTGCGTTCTGAGCAATCAGGAACCCTTCAACTACGTCGCCGTTGAGGGCCGATGCAAGGTGGAGCACGAGGATCTGGTGCGCTCCACAAGGCTTGTCTTCCGCAACATTGAGGGCACCGGCTACGACGAGCCGGAGGATCTGCAAGGCTGGCTGGACGAGGAGCAGCGGGTCATCCTCCGCATCAGCCCGCAGCGGGTTTACGGCGTCATTCGCTAAAGGCGAGCGCCGCGAAAAGGCGCCAAGCTCCGACCGCTGAACCCTTGTTGGGGGATTGGGGCAAGCACACTCACGCTACGAAACGTTCGGGTCATAGCGACTACCGCCCGGAAGTTCCGTGTAGGTGTTGACCGACGCCGTGGGAGGTCCTTCGGTCGCCGCGAATTCCACCAAGCGCAGCCTTGGCTTCATCCAAGGCCTCCTGGCGCCGCCCTCAGCCTCGGGGGGGGGGGGGGGGGGGGGTTAATTTGCTCACTGCTCATGCTCCTGACTCCTTGATGCGCGGTGCTGGCGCCCATGGTGCGGGGAAGCGGACGCCCGCCGCGGTTGTGGCTTTCTACAACGCAACTGCAACAATTGTCAACGCTTTTTTCGGGAGCGCCGTCGAGCTCCCGGGCCGTCGCGCGGCCAACGCCCGTCCGCAACGCCAAGTTGGGAGGCGGACGCAAAAGCCCGGAATGACCTTCCGCGCCGCTCGACCGCCTGTTCCGGAGCGGCGCCGACAGGCCTTGCGCCACCCGGCCCTCCCGTGCAATCCTTGGCCTGGCCGTCGCCAAGGCCGCGGCCGGCCGCGCAGTTCGCACTGGAGACGTTGGATGACCCCTTTTGCTTCCGAACCGGCGCCCGCTCGCCCGCTTGTGTGGCTGCGCCGCCTGGGCGAGTCCCTGGAGCGCACCAGCTGCAGGCATCTGGGCGTCCCCGTCCCCGCGGCGGCCGGCCTGGAGGCGCTGGTCGGCCTCTGGGCGCGGCGGCGGGCCGGCGGCGGCGCCGTGTTTTGGGCGGGGAACGGCGGCAGCGCGGCCATGGCCTCCCATCTGTCGCAGGACCTGCTCAACAAGTGCGGCCTCAAGTCCCTGACGTTCAACGACCCCGCCCTGCTCACCTGCATGGCCAACGACTACGGCTACCAGGAGGCGTTCAAACGGCCGCTGGCCGTCCTGGCGGAGAAGGGGGACCTGCTGGTGGCGGTGTCCAGCTCCGGCATGTCGGACAGCGTCGTCAGGGCGGCGGAGGCCGCCTTGGCAATGGGGTTGGAGGTGGCGGCCTTTTCCGCCTTCTCCGCGCGCAACCGCCTGTGCGGGTTGCCGACGACGCTCTCGTTCCATGTGCCGACGGACAGCTACGGCCAGGCGGAGCTGGCCCACGGCGCCCTGCTGCATGCGGCGCTCGACTGCCTTGAGCGGGATGTGCGGGGGCGGCTTGGCGCCTAGGCGAACACAGGGGAGAACTACGGTGTCGGGCATGTGCGGCTTGGTCGGCGGCGACGGGGGTGCGGCCGGCGCATTGGACGCCATGCTTGCGGCCATGGCGGGCTACGGCGCCGAAAGCGCCTCTTGGTCGGGCGCCGGCTGGGCCTTCGGGGTGCGCCGTTGGGATGGCGGCGCAACTCCGGCCGCGGCAAGCCCCTCCCAGGACAACGGCGGTCTCGCCATCGTGGCGGCCGCCCGGCTGGACGACCGGGACGCGCTCTGCGACGCGCTTGGCCTGCCGCCCGCCGGCCGCGCGGCCCATGCGGACCCGGAGCTCATCCTGGCGGCCTACCGGCGTTGGGGGCGGGAGTGCCCCGGCCGCCTGCTTGGGGACTACGCCTTCGCCGTCTGGGATGGCGGGAAACGCCAGCTGTTCTGC
The DNA here is from genome assembly GCA_965200465.1 of Candidatus Azophilus sp. GTDB lineage: Bacteria > Pseudomonadota > Gammaproteobacteria > Pseudomonadales > Azotimanducaceae > Azophilus. The sequence goes on from OZ241358.1 coordinate 3,521,614, forward strand.
GCCAGGGACCACATAGGCGTCCAGCCGTTTTACTACGCGCAAACGCCGGGGGGCTTCGCCTTCGCCAGCGCCGTGGAGGGCGTTTTGGCCGCGCCGGGCGTCTCCGGCGAACTCGACGAAATCATGGTGAGGAGCCATCTTACGGGACACGCAATAACGACCGCCCGCACTTTCTTCCAAGCGGTGCGCAAGCTGCCGCCGGGCCACAGCATGGTGGTCAGGGGCAACGCCCTGCGGCTGCGGCGTTGGTGGCGGCCCGAGGAGCTGCCGCGTCTGCCCCCGGCTTCGGACGACGACCATGCGGCGCAGTTTTTGCACCTCTACCGCCAAGCGGTGAGGGACCGCCTGCACGGCCCCGACCCGATGGGAACCCACTTAAGCGGCGGCTTGGATTCGTCAAGCGTCACCGTCCTGGCAGCTCGGGAACTGCGGCGCCAAGGGCGCCCACCCCCGCTCGCCTTCAGTTGGAACACGCTGCCGCACTTGGAGAAGGCGCCGCTGGAGGCGAGAAGCCTTCAGGAGGAGGAACGCGCCAACATCGCCGCCGTCGCACGGCAGGAGGGCCTGCAGGTGTTCCACGAGTCCCTGGACGCGGCCCAAACACTAGCCCTGCTGCGGGAGGATGTCGCCTTTCCGGGTCCGTTGCATTCCCACTGTGAGATCCCGGTGCAGCGCCAAGCCGCCGCGCACGGGGTGCGGGTGCTGCTTTCGGGTTGGGGGGGCGACGAAGGCGTCTCCCATTTCGGCCAAGGGCGCAACGCCGCCTTGCTGCTCAGCGGGCGCTGGCGCGAATTCGCCGCCAACATACGGTCGGTCGGAGCAAGCCCCATTCGGTCGGCCGGCAGGCTTCTGACTCTGCATTCGCCGCACGGCCATGGCCTGCGTGTGGCCGTGCGCCGGCTGCGCAAGCGCCTGCGGGGAAAGCCGGTGATGTTCAGGGGCGCCGTCATCAACCCGGCGTTCGCTCGGACGGTGCGGCCCTTGGCTAAGCCAACAGCCAGTCCAGTTGGCGCACGGCGCGATCAGTTGCTGAAGTTGCGCATGGGCGGCTTGGCCATGCGCATGGAGAGCTGGGCGGCGAGCGGCGCCCGCCGCGGCTTGGAGTACCGCTACCCCCTGCTGGACCGTCGCCTGCTGGAGTTCGCCCTAGGCCTGCCGCCGGAGCAGTTCAAGCGCCCGGAGGCGAGCCGATGGCTGATGCGCCATGCACTGAGCCCGCGGCAGCCTCGCCCCCGCTTCGGCGCGCCCGTCCTGCCGCCGCAAGTGTGCTGGAGCCAAACCAAAGGCACCGGCACCCTCGCCCCCCGCGACCTGCTCGATGATTCCCTCTGTGAGGCGTTGCTGCAAATCCGCGGGGAACTCGCCGCCGCCTCGCCGTCCCGCGCACGCTACATCGACATGGAGCGCCTTTCGGAGCGCTTGGACCTGCGGCGGTCCAAGGGGCGGTTTCCGATTTTTGAGGTTGTGCATGCGGTCCAATTTCTGGACTTGCCGTCCCCTAGGCGGCCCTAGGCGCACTACGAAATGTTCGGGTCGTACGAGAACGCTGCATGTCCCGGAGCAAAAGGAGACCCCTCAATGTAGGCGCTTACACTGGGCCTCGTACCATCGGCTTTGGTCACTGTGAAAGGGAATTATGTAGCAAAATACGCAAGCTCCCGCGAACGATTGGCGGCGGGCGGAGTCACCCCATTAGTGGCGGTCAACGTCCGGCCATCCGTCCACATTGCAGCTCTCACGGCTCGTTGTCATCATATGGGCATCAGGATAAGGGCTGCGTATTTTGCTACATAATTCCCAATTTGTTTGCCGCTCATGCTCCTGACTCCTGTCGTGCATAATGACGCTACGGGACAGGGAAGCATAGCATGGATGCCCGCCGAAAGTGCAGCTTTTTGGTCCTTGCGCAAGCCCCTTCATTACGCACAAAAGGTCGATGTCCACATGACCAGCGGCGGCATGTACGCATCCCTGCCGATCCACCACTACATGAAGCGCCATCTGCACTTCGTACCGTTTGCAAGCGGCGCCGTGCTGCTGGCCGCGATGCGGTATCATCCCGCAATCGCCATAGCCGGAGGATGCAGGCATGGGTTCACGCAGGCGGTTTTTGGGTGCGGCGGCCCTGGCGGCGGCGGCGCCGACTTTGCGGGCAAGCGTTGATGAGCGCAGCGGGCGCGACGCCGGCAATCGGGTGCGGCGCTACGTCACCCTAGGGCGGACCGGCCTTGAGATGGCGGACATCTCCTTCGGTTCCAGCCGCTTGCGGGAGGGGGAGGAGAGGCTGGTCCACCACGCCCTGGACAAGGGCGTCAACTACTTCGACACCGCCGAAAGCTACACTGGCGGGCAGTCCGAAAGGGTGCTGGGCAACGCCCTCAAGGGCCGGCGGGAGCAGGTCGTCATCGCCTCCAAGACCCTTGCCGGGCCAGTGGCCCGCAAGTGGGAGCTCATGGCGAACCTGGAGGCCAGCCTGCGCCGCCTGCAAACCGACCATGTGGAAATCTACTTCAACCACGCCGTCAACGACACCGCACGGCTGGACAACCCGGAATGGCACGAGTTCTGCGCAAGGGCCAAGGAGCAGGGCAAGATTCTCTTCACCGGCATGTCCGGCCACGCCGGGCGCTTGGTGGAGTGCCTGGACCACGCCTTCGCCAAGGACATGGTGGACGTGGTGCTGGTGTCCCTCAACTTCGGCCAGGACCCGGAATTCCACGAACGCTTCATCCGCGGCTTCGACTTCGTGGCCCGGCACCCGGAACTGCCCCGGGCGCTGCGGCGGGCCAAGGAGCTTGGCGTCGGCGTCATCGCCATGAAGTGCCTGATGGGCGCCCGCCTGAACGACATGCGCCCCTACGAGCGCGGCGGCGCCTCCTTCGCCCAGGCCGCCTTTCGCTGGAGCCTGTCCCAGGAATACGTTGACGCCCTGGTCATCTCCATGACCAGCGAAGCCAAGATAGACGAGTTTCTGGGTGCCTCCGCGGGGCGCTCCTTGGCCGCCGGGGACAAGGCGCTGCTCTCCACCTACGCCGCCCTGAACGGCAACAGCCAATGCCGCCAAGGCTGCAATGACTGCGCCGGTGCCTGCCCCTTCGAGGTGCCCATAGCCGATGTGCTGCGCACCCGCATGTACGCGGTGGACTATCAGGATTTGGCGTTCGCCCGCAGCGAATACGCCGGCTTGGACGGCAGCGCCGCCGCCTGCTTGGGCTGCGACGGAGCGCCCTGCCGCGACGCCTGCACCTACGGCCTGCCCATCGCCGACCTATGTGCTCCCACCCACCGCATGTTGGCCTGATTGGCGGGCAACTCGCAGCAACGCCAAGCCGTCCAAGGGGGTTGCAGCAGTGGCTTCCTTAGACGACGTCCTGCAAGCCTTCAAGCAGGGCCGAATGGAAACGGTGGAGGCCGTGGAGCGGATTCGCGGCGCCTTCCTGCAGGACCTAGGCCACTCCGTTCTGGACAGCGACCGCTTGGCGCGCACCGGTGCCGCCGAAGTGATCTACGGCGCCGGCAAGACCCCGCAGCAGATTGCCGACTTGGTGGCGGCGCTGTGCGCCCAAGGGCAAAACGCCTTGGTCACCAGAGCCGCCCCGGAGGCTTATGAGCAGGTGCTAAAGCAAGCCCCTAGCGCCCGCCGTCACCAAGCGGCGTCCGCCATCAGCGTCACGGTCCGCGAACCGCCCAAGGCGGCCACGACCATAGCGGTGGTCAGCGCCGGCACTTCGGACATGCCGGTGGCCGAGGAAGCGGCGGTTACGGCGGAGTTCCACGGCAACCCGGTGCTGCGGGTGCGGGACGTGGGCGTGGCCGGCCTGCACCGGCTGCTCCGCCGCATGGAGGAAATCCGCCAAGCCCGGGTGGTGGTCGTGGTCGCCGGCATGGAGGGCGCCTTGCCCAGCGTGGTCGGCGGCTTGGTGGAAGCGCCGGTCATCGCCGTGCCCACCAGCGTCGGCTACGGCGCCTCGTTCGGCGGCGTCGCCGCCCTGCTCGGCATGCTGTCCAGTTGCGCCGCCGGCCTGGCCGTGGTGAACATCGACAACGGCTACGGCGCCGGCTATCTTGCCCACAAGATCAACAGGTTATGAACGTGGTGGGCGGATTGGAAGCGGGTCTTGAGGCCAAGTACGGGGCGCTGGCCAGCCAGCTCGGCGAACTGGGGAGCGCCGTCGTCGCCTACTCCGGCGGGGTGGACAGTTCCTTGGTCGCCTATCTCGCCCATCAAGCCTTGGGCAAAAGAACCTTGGCGGTCACCTCCGCCAGCCCCAGCCTGAAGCGCAGCGACCTAACCTTAGCCAAGGAATTGGCGGCCAAGTGGGGAATGCGCCACCGAGTCATCGTCACCGACGAACTCAGCAAGGCCGAATACCGCGCCAACCCCGTCAACCGCTGCTTTCACTGCAAGACCTCCCTCTATTCGGCGCTGGCGGCCATCGCCCAGGAGGAGGGCTTCGCCCAGATTCTCAACGGCACCAACATCGACGATCTCGGCGACCACAGGCCGGGCCTGCAAGCGGCTCAGGACTTCGCGGTGCGGGCGCCCTTGGTCGATGCCGGCCTACACAAGGCGGACGTGCGCGCCCTGGCCGCGCATCTAGGGCTGGACAACGCCGACAAGCCCCAGGCCGCCTGCCTGTCCAGCCGCTTCCCCTACGGCGCCCGCATAGACGTCCAACGGCTGGCGCAGGTGGAGCGGGCCGAGGAGTGCCTGGCGCGTCTGGGCTTCGTGCAGTTCCGGGTGCGTCATCACGAGGAGGTGGCGCGGTTGGAGATCGCCGCCGATGAGTTGCCTCGGGCGCTGGACCTGCGGGAGGCCCTGCAAGCCGAGGTGCAGGCTTGCGGCTACCGCTTCGTCGCGTTGGATTTGGGCGGCTTTCGCTCCGGCGCGCTGAACGAGGGGCTGATAGAAGCCGTCAATCTACTTGCGCCGCAAGCCGAGTGGAATGCCGCATCCAAGACAGTCCCGAGCCATAAGAGCTAGACGCCGCATCATCCATGGTGGAAGTTGTCCCGGTCACCAACAAAGGGCTGCTCAAGGCGTTCATCCAAACGCCCTGGTCCATCTACAAGGAAGACCACGCTTGGCGGCCGCCCCTGTTGCTGGAGCGGCGCATGGCGCTGTCGCCGCGCCAGCCGGTTTTTCAGCATTTGCAGTGGCGGGCTTGGCTGGCGCGGCGGAATGGACGGACGCTGGGCCGCATATCCGCGCAAGTCGATGCCCTGCACCAAGAACGGCACGGCGACCATGCGGGCTTCTTCGGATTGCTGGAGAGCGAGGACGACCCGCAGATCTTCGCCGCCCTGCTGGAAGCTGCGGAAGGCTGGCTGCGCGGCCAAGGCATGCGGCGCATCGTCGGCCCCTTGAACCTCAACATCAATCAGGAAGTGGGGATGCTGGCCGAGGGGTACGACCGGCCGCCCTTCTTCCTGATGGGGCATGCCCGGCCCTATTACCATCCCCGCATCAAAGCCCTAGGCTACCAGCCCCGCCAATGCACCCTAGCCTACGCCTGCCCCACCGCCTACGACGAACCCCAAGCGGTTGCCCGACTGCGCCAACGGCTGTCCCGGCGGTTGTCCCTGCGGCCCTTGGAGCGCCGCCGCAAGGCCGACGAACTGGCCCTGATTCTGGACATCTTCAACGACGCCTGGGCCGCCAACTGGGGCTTCGTGCCGTTCACGCAGGCCGAATTCAAGGCGCTCGGCGAAATGCTGCTGCTGGTGACGCCGCCGGACCTGGTTTGGATGGCGGAACTGGATGGCGAAGCCGTGGGCTTCATCGTCATGATCCCCAACATCAACGAAGCCATCCGGGACCTGAACGGACGCCTGCTGCCCCTCGGCTGGCTGAAGCTGCTTTGGCGGTTGAAGGTGCAGGGCGTCTCCAGCGGGCGAGTGCCGCTGATGGGCGTGCGCCGCCGCCTGCAGGACGGGCCGCTGGGCGCCGGCGTCGCCATGAGCCTCATCCACCAATGCGGGAAGGCGGCCTTGCGGCACGGCATCACCAGCACCGAGCTGTCTTGGATACTGGAGGACAACCAAGGCATGCGCAGCATCGTCGAGCGGATTGGCGGCAGCGTCAGCAAGCGCTACCTTATATATGCAAAGCAGCTTGCCTCCACGGCCTAGCAAGTTTCTTGGCCTTCACAAAAAGATGTTTATTTTCAATATGTTGAAACAAAAAAAACGGCGTCTTTGCAACTGCGCTTCGGTTCGGCGGCAAGGTTTCGGCACGGCTAGGCCCAGCCTTGAAGGCCCGTCGAAGCGGCGCGGCCAAGGGTTGCGCTAGGCGTCGCCGTGCAGGCCATTGTCTTGGCCGGAGAGCGCGACGGGGCCGGCAAGGGTGAGCGCGGGTCGGCGGCGCCCACCGCCCTGACGTCCGTGGCCGGCGTGCCTTCCCTGTTGAGGGTGGTGCGTGCCTTGGCGGGTTCAGCGAGCATTGAAGGCGGCTTGCTGGCCGGCCCGGCCGCCGATGGCGGAGAGCGCAGCTCCTTGCTGGCGGACATCTCGGCGGCGGGGGATTTCCAGTGGATGGCGCCGGCGGCCGGGCCGGCGGAGAGCGCCTTGGCCGCCGCCGAACGGCTGGCGAGTTGGCCCATGCTGCTGACCACCGGCGACCACGCCCTGCTGAGCGCAGCAATGATCGACGAATTCTGCGCCGCCGCGGCCGGCCGGGAATTCGATCTGATGGTCGCCTTGGTGCCCCACCCCCTGGTGCAGGCGCGCTTTCCGAACATGCGCCGCACCCGCCTGCGCTTCTCCGACGGCACCTATTGCGGCGCGAACCTCTACTTGCTGGCGAACGCCAAGGCCCTTGCGGCCATCGCTTTTTGGAGGCGGCTGCAAGGGCATCGAAAACGGCCTTGGCGCATTGCCGAGCATTTGGGCTGGAGTGTGCTGGTCCGCTACGCCTTGGGGGCGTTGCCTGTTGACGGCGCCTTTCGCAGCCTCTCGCAAAGGGCCGGCTGCGCCGTCGGCTGGGCCAGTTTGGAGGATCCCCTGGCCGCCGTTGACGTGGACAGCCAAGCCGACTTGGCCGCGGCGGAGCGAATCCTGCAGTGCCGGCCCTGCTCCTAACCAACCCCCGAGCCGGCCTCGGCGGGCCAAGGCTCAAGTTCAACGGCGCGACCGTGGCGTTGGGCGAGCGGGACTTGCCCGACGTCGCCGAGTACGACCTGCTCATCGTTGAAGGCGGCGACGGCACCCTGCAGCGGGTGATGACGGAACTGCTCGTCAAGTCGCCGGCCGCCGCCTTGCCCAAGGTCGCCGTGCTGCCCGGCGGAAGCACCAACATGGCCGCCGCGGACATCAACCAACACCGCAGCTTCCGCCAATGCGCGGCAAGGCTGAACAGCATTTTGGAAGGCGCTCCGCAGCCCCTTGCGCAACGCCGATCGCTGGTGTGCGTGCAACCGTCGCCGCCCATCCCAACCAACGACGGCCAAGCCGGCAACCTTCAGCCGGCCGAATGCACGGCAACCGCAACCGCCCAAGGCCCAGCGCGGCGCCAAGAGGGCGCGAGCGGTTTGCAGGCGGATCCTCCGCCTAACCGAACCAGCTCTCCGGCAAGCGACCGGGGTCGTCGCTATGGTTGGTTCTTCGGCATCGGCGCGGTGTGCTCCGGCATCGGGCGCTGGAGCGAAAAGCGTCCCGGCAACCGCCTGCAGGCAAGCATGAACACCGCTTGGGCCCTGTTGCGGGAATTCCAAGGACCGCGGCGGCATCAGCAGGTTCGGATTGACGGCCGGCAACGGCCGGTGTTCGCCATGATGGCCACAACCCTGAACCGCTTGCTGTTCGGCAGCCGGCCTTTTTGGCAATCGCCGATGCCGCGCCACGCCACCAATCCCCACCAAGCAGGGCCGTCCGAGCAAGGCGCCGACGGCAAGCCGGCAGCCCTTGGGAGCGCCGGGAGAAGCGGTGCCGCCATGCACAGCACCTGGGTGTTCGCCGAAGCTCAGGGGTTGCTGCGGCACGGCTTCAAGCTGCTGCGCGGCGACCCGGCCCTCGGCGACTTGCCCGGCTACCGGAGCGGCGACGTAGCCGGCCTGCAAATGGAGTTCGACGGCCCCTACGCGCTGGACGGCGAACTGTTCGACAACCGCGGCGCCATGCGCCTGAGCTTGAGCGACCCGCTCCAATGGCTGCCCCTTTAGGTTGCCGGCGGCTTCCCAATTGGGCCGGACGGAGGGCCGCCTCGACATGCAAGCGGCCCTAAAACGGCAAGCGCCCGAGGGGCGCAAAGGCGGGAAACGCACCTTCGGCAAGCTGGTGATGCGAACCTTGGACGCCTTCCTGGCCCGCCGCTCCAAGGTCGCCACCACGCCCTTTTTGGAGCGCTCCGCCTTTCCCTGGGTGGCCGCGCTGGAGGCCGATGCGGACGCCATTCGGGCGGAGCTGAACCTGGTGATGCAGCGGCCCGAGGACATCCCCAGCTTCCATGAGATGTCTCCGGACCAAGCCCGCATCTCCAAGGGAAACAATTGGCGAACCTTCGTCTTCAGCGTATTCGGCCAACGCATTGAGGACAACTGCCGCCGCTGCCCGCAAACGGCCAAGGCCCTGGAGCGGGTGCCGGGCCTGCAAAACGCCTGGTTCTCCATTCTGGCGCCCAGCTACCACATTCCCCCGCACCGTGGGCCGACCAAGGCGGTGGTGCGCTGCCATCTGGGGCTGCTGATTCCAACCCCGCATGAGCAATGCTGGATCCGCGTAGATGATCAGGTCCGCAACTGGGAGAACGGCCGCTGCCTGCTGTTTGACGACACCTTTGAGCACGAAGTGCGCAACGACGGCGACGCCGCTCGGGTGGTGCTGTTCATTGACGTGGACCGCCCTCTGGATGCGCTAGGCGAGCGTTGCCGCCGAGTGGCTTTGGCCCTGCTCCGAGCGAGCAGCTACGTCAAAAAGCCCTTGGCGAACCTGGAGCGCTGGAACCGGCGGTTGCGCTCCGCCGGCGGCTGAACGTGTTGATCGACTTTGCAGATCCCGCGGCGCCGGAGCGCTTTGCGGCGGATGTCTGCATCATCGGCGGCGGCCCGGCCGGAATCACCTTGGCGCGGCGGCTGGCGGAGCGCCGGCTGCGCATCCTGCTGCTGGAAAGCGGCGGCCTGGACCATGACGCAGCCACGGCCTCCCTAGGCGTTGGCGACAACGTCGGCATGCCCTACTACGACTTGCAGGACAGCCGCCTACGGTTCTTCGGCGGCACCACCAACATCTGGGGCGGGCGCTGCGCGCGCTTGGACGCAATCGACTTCGAGCCGCGCGACTGGGTGCGCCACAGCGGCTGGCCGATCAGCCAGGCAGACTTGACGGAGGGCTACGAACGCGCCGAGCGGGACCTGCAGATAGGCCCCTTGGCGAAGGACCCGCCGTCTTGGCCGGACGGCCCGCAGAGCCTTGGCTTGGATGCGCATCGCTTCGCCATCGGCCGCTGGCGCTTTGACACCTTGCAGGAGCGCTTCAGCGGCCGGCGGGCAAGGGACGTTCTGCATGGGCGGGACGTGCGGGTGGTCATCCACGCCACCGCCGCCCAATTGCTGGCGAACGCCGGCGGCAGCGGCCTGGACCAAGTTGAAGTCCGCAATCGCCACGGCCGCCAAGGCCAAGTTGCGGCCAAGGCTTACGTGCTCGCCTGCGGCGGCATCGAAAACGCCCGTCTGCTGTTGGCGTCCCGCAAGGTGGAGCCGCAAGGCGTCGGCAACCGCCACGGGCAGGTTGGGCGCTTCTTCATGGAGCACCCGCACGGGCGGCTGGGGCGCATCGACACGGCCCAACCCCAGCGCCTGTGGAGCGCTTTCCGCATGCGCTTTCCCGGCAACGGCCCGCCAACTGCGCCAGTGCTGCTGGCGGCGTCCTCCCGGCAGCGGCAGCGGCGCATGCTGAACACCGCGCTCACCTTCGCCCTGCGCCGCGACCCCGCCGCCGGCGTGCCGGCCGGCCGCCGCGCCTACAACGCGCTCAAGACGCAGTTGGCGCCGGAGCGCCGCAACCGGCTGCTTTGGCATGCCTACCGGGGCTTGCGGCAGATGCACAACAAACACACCCGCCGGTTCACGACGAAACTTTGGGCGCAACTGCCCAACGTGCAACTAAGCGTGATGGTGCGGGCCGAGCAGGCGCCCAACCCGGACAGCCGCATCCTGCTTTCTGACCAATGCGATCAACTGGGCTGCCCCAAGGCGAATTTGGACTGGCGCTTGAGCGAACAGGACAAGCACACATTGCGCGAACTGGCCGCAACGTTGCACGACGAACTCGTTCGTTTGCAACTAGGCGCATTGCGGCCCGAACCCTGGCTCTACGACAGCACGGACAACTGGCCGGTTGACCCGACGGTGGGCAACCACCCCATCGGCGGCTACCACCACATGGGCGCCACCCGCATGAGCCGGCGCCCGGAGGAGGGCGTGGTGGACCGCAACCTGGCGGTGCATGGCTACCGCAACCTCTACGTCCTCGGCAGCTCCGTCTTCCCCACCGGCGGCTGGGCCAACCCCACCCTGACCATCCTGGCGCTGGCCCACCGGCTGGCGGAGCACTTGGCGTCCCAAACGCCGCTGCTGCCGCCGCCGGGGTTGCCTCCGCCCGCAGGCTGAATGGCTGCGCACAACCATGCAATCGGCATTCGCTGTGGCCTATAATGGGGCCTCTGAAGCACCTTCGCTTTCTGGGAAAATCCATGCACACCATGCGGTTTGGCCTCATTGCTTTGCTGCTGGCGTTCGCGGCGGCGGCCGAAGCCCGCAGCGGCTTCTATTTGGGCGCGGAAGTCGGCGCCGCCATGCCCCAGGACCTCAGGTCCACCCGCACCAACATCGGCGTGCCGACCAACTGCGATCAATGGCTGGACGGCGCCACCCTAAACGATGGCGTGGCGGTGCCTTTGCCGCTGGAGCAATGCGCCCCGAGAGCGCTGCCGGCCAGCCCCAGCACCTTCGACCTGGACGCGGGGTTGTTGGCCGGCGTCAACGCCGGCTACGTCCTTGGAAGATTTCGCATCGAAGCCGAATACTTCCATCGGCGACACGGCGGCGAGCAGTTGCCGCTGGTGGTCCCGGGGGACGCCAAGCAGCAGGAGTTCGTAGAGCGCAGCGAGGAAATCGACGATCTGCGCAGCCACAACTTCTTCGCCAACCTGCACTACGGCTTCGGCCAGTTGGGCGAGTCGAGGATCGCGCCCTATGTGGGCCTTGGGCTGGGTGCGGTGCGGACGAAAATGGACTACTCAGGCCGGTCGGTGCGCACCAGCGACCGCAATGCCCTGCTGAATTTGGGCCGCAACCCCAATGCCGCCGGGCGCCTCTCCGCCGCGGACGAACGCCTGTCCGACAGTTTGCTTGGCTTTCAGTTGCTCGCCGGGTTTGACTACGCCTTGAGCGAAGGGCGAGCGTTGACGGTCAAGCTCCGCTATGGCGGCGCCTTTGGCGATTTCGAGGAAGGCGGCAATCCTTGGCGACCGCTGCGCAACCATGAATCCACGGTCGGTCCGGGCGGCGCTTCCATCGTTTACGACGTCAAAGCCAAGAACCTGAGCTTCTGGGCCGTTTCGGTGGGCTTCAAGCTCTTCGCCGATTAAGCCCTTGCCAGCGCTGCCGTCCTTCACAGTGCGCATGTTCCTTGAAGCAATGACGCCATGAAGAAGCCGGAGGGGCCTTCCGGCGAACCCGCAATTGCTGCGGATGCCGCTGCGCACGGGTATGTTGTCGGCGACCTGCTGCATTTGCTGCCCAAAGCCCGGATAGTCAACAAGACCGAATGGCTGGTGGAGCAATGTCGGGGCCGGCGGGTCATTCATGTCGGGTTCACCGACTGCGGGTTCGCCGGCCTGCACAAGCGGGAGGAGCAATGGCTTCACAGCAAGCTAGCCGCGGTCGCTTCGTCTATTGTGGGAATCGACATTGATGCGGCCGGGGTGGCGGACGCCGTTGGCGCTGGCTACGAAGCCCATGCGGTCGATTGCCGTGACCCCGATGCGGTTGCCGCTCTCGGCCTTGAGCCGGCTGACAGGGTGGTGGCGGGCGACGTGATCGAGCACATCGACCAACCCGGCCCTTTCTTGGACGGATTGCAAAGCCTGTGCCGGCCGAACGGGCGGTTGATCATCGCCACGCCCAATGCCCACGGGCTCATCAGCGCAACCGCCGCCATCCTGCGAGGGGTCGAGCTTAACCATCCCGACCATGTGGTGGCGTTCACTTGGCGAACGCTGACCGAACTGGCTCGCCGGCATGGCTGGCGCGTCGTTGCAACCGCCACCTACATACCCGTCATCGCTGACAAAAAAAATCGGCCCTTTTGGGATGTGGCCGGCGCTGGGGTCGTTTTTGCGGCGGAGCGGCTCCTAGGCTATTTAGGCAGGCCCTTCGCTGCGGATGGATTGCTCGTCTTGGCCGAACCGGCCGGGCCGGCGGCGCCCGCTCGGAGTTAGCCGTTCATGGCAGTTCGACAAGGTGGTCCACTCGTAGCCCTGCGCCCGCATCCACTCGAGCAGCGCCTCCGAATTATATTGGGAATGTCCCTAAATGCCGCGCAGGTGCGTGGCGGCTTGCCGTAATCCCCGGATAAGGATCGCCTAGCCCGTTGCCCGCAATCCCTGGGAACGCGGGCCTTAAGGCCCGCTGGCGGACGGGGCGTTCGCGCTCCCGAGCATCGGGCCTTCGTAAGTCCCGCAACCATGCAGTCGCCGGAAAAACCTTGCCCGGTGCGCCTTGCAACGCGCTGCAACGACTCCTTAAGCGGGGATTGGGGGTGGCTTGGGTGGAGGTTTTTCCCGGCAACGGTTAATCTGCCCGCTCAAATGAGCTCCCCTTACTCCATCCGCACCCAATGGTATGTGGTGTTCCTGCTGACCTTGGCGGCCACCCTGTCGTTCATCGACCGGCAAATCCTCAACGTCATGATCGGCCCCATCAAGCGGGACTTGGGGGGCTTAAGCGACACCGAGATATCGCTCATCATCGGCTTGGCGTTCTCGCTGGTTTACACCTTGGCGACCTGGCCGTTGGCGCGGCTGGCGGACCGCGCCAACCGGCGCAACCTGATCGCCGCCGGCATCTTCGCCTGGAGCTTGGCCACCGCCTTGGCCGGCAAGGCGGACAACTTCCGCAATCTGTTCCTGGCGCGGATGGGCGTGGGCATTGGCGAGGCGAGCTTGGGGCCGGCCTCCACCTCCCTGCTGGCGGACTATTTCGACGACGACCGACTGCCCTTAGCCTACGGCATCGTCGGTGCCGCGCCCTTCATCGGCACGGGCCTCGCCAACATCGTCGGCGGGCCGCTCATTGACTGGCTGGAGGCGCGGCCCAACTTCCACCTGCCGCTGTTCGGCGAACTTTACTCCTGGCAGATGGTGCTGGTGCTGGTGGGGCTGCCGGGCGTTCTGCTGGCGGCGCTGATGTTCTCCATCGTCGAGCCCAAGAGGCGCGGGGCGCTTGAGGACGCGACGGCGGGCTTTCCCCTGCGGGAGGTCTGGGCGTTCGTCAAGTCCCGCGGCAAGTACCTCACATACCACTTCATCGCCTATTTGTGCCTGTCCATTCAGGGCTTCGCCTTCCTCACCTGGGTGGTGGAGTTTTTTGTGCGCAAGCATGCCTGGACGAAGACGGAGATCGGCCTGCTGTACGGCTTCATCGCCTTGATCGTCGGCGTCATCGGCAGCGTGTGGGCGGGTTTCCACGCCGGTCGGCTGATCGGCCGGGGCGGCGGGGACGCGCCGATGCGGGTGACGCTTTGGGGCACCTTGGTGCTCGGCCCGGTGGCGGTGGTGCTGCCGCTGCTCGACAGCGGCCTGCTGGCGGCGGCGATGCTGGTGCCCATCACCTTCACCATGGCCATGCCGCCGGGCCTGAGCAACGCCGCCCTGCAGGCCATCGCCCCCAACCAGATGCGCGGGCAACTCATCGCCCTCTACTTGATTTGCGTATCCTTTCTTTCCTATCTTTTCGCGCCGCTCATCATCGGCCTGATGAACGACTTTGTGTTTGGGCGGGAGGAGGCCATTGACCTGTCCTTGGCCAGTTTAGCGGTGATTAACTACAGCGTCGCCGCCATCTGCTTGGCGCTGAGCTTGAAGCCTTTGCGCCGAGCGTTGGCGGAGGCGGAGGCCTTAAAGGTTGGCGGGGCGCGCGTTTTTTCGGCGGTCCCGCGGTCGGAAAATTAGGGAGGACCAATGGCGCACTTGAAGGTTGCCGGCAATCGGCGAATCTACTTTGAGCACCATGTCGGGGGCGGAACCACGGTGGTGCTGTCGCACGGCTGGGGCATGGGTTGCCGCGTGTGGGATAACACCACCGCCCGCCTGCTTGACGCCGGCCACAGCGTGGTGGTTTACGACCATCGGTGCTGCGGCGCTTCGGACAAGGACTTTGCCGAGGTCTGCGTTGACGTCCTAGGCGCCGACCTTGCCCAGCTCTGCGGGCATTTGCGGCTTGATCGCCCGGTGCTGAACGGTTGGTCCTTGGGCGGCGCCGTGGCGGTCGACGCGGCCGCCCGCTTGGAGGAGAACTTGGGCGGCTTGGTGCTGACCGGAGCGGCGACGCCGAGATACACCCAAGCGGAGGGCTTCCCCCACGGCGGCCAAGCGGAGGACGTGGCCGCCACGGTCGCCGCCCTGCGCACCGACCGGGTGAATTTCCTGCGGACGCTTTACTTCAACGGCGTATTTGCGCGGGATCCGGGAGAGGCCGTGAAGGATTGGTGCTGGCGCATCGCCCTGCAGGCCAGCCCCGGAGCGGATGCCTCCTTGGCGGACCTGGCCCAATTGGACCAACGCGAGGATTTGGCCCGCCTGTCCTGTCCGGCGTTGGTTGTGGTGGGCGCGGAGGATGGCGTGGTGCCGCCCGGCATTGGCCGCGACGCCGCGCAGCGTTTGCGCAACGCCGAATTGCTGGAGTTTGACGGCTGCGGGCATGCGGTCTTTTTGGAGGATGCGGAGCGCTACCACTCCGCCTTGCTGGACTTTCTTGGAGGAATTGGCTCATGAACGCCCGCCGCGTCAACTTCGGCCTTTGGTACGACTTTCGCAATCCGCCGCCGAGCGTGGTCGGCTTTCAGGACCTGTATCGGGCCTGTTTGGAGCAGATCGCTTGGGCGGAGTCCCTTGGCTTCGATTCGGTGTGGCTGACCGAGCACCACTTCTGCGAGGACGGCTACACCCCCTCGCCCTTGGTGGTGGCCGCAGCCATCGGCGAACGCACCAAGCGGATGCGCGTCGGCACCAACCTGATGCTGCTGCCGCTGGCGGACCCGGTGCGGTTGGCGGAGGACGCGGCAACCCTCTCCATCCTGACCGGCGGGCGCTTCGACCTCGGCGTGGGCTTGGGCTACCGGCAGTTGGAGTTCGACTACTTTGGTCGCCAACTGAAGCACCGGCCCAGCCTGATGGAGGAGGGCATCGACATCATCCGCCAAGCCTGGAGCGGAGCGCCGGTGTGCATTGAAGGCCGCCGCCACCGCATCGACGGTCTGCGGGTGTCCCCGGCCCCGGAACAGCCGCCAAAGCTGTACATGGGCGGCATGGCGCCGCCGGCCGTCGCCCGGGCGGCCCGCCTTGGGGACGGCTTCCTTTCCACCGGCGGCATCGGCCACGACCTTTACGTCCAAGCCTTGGAGGAGCAAGGCAAGCCCCGCTCCGCGGGTGCCGTCTGCGCCGGCAACTGGTCCATCATCGCCGCGGACCCGGAGGCGGAGGCGGTGCGCATCGGCGAGCATGTCCTGCACCAGGCCAACCAGTACATTTCCTGGGGCGCCTTCGGCCCGCCGGAGGCAACGCCCCTGTTCCCGGACGCGGCCAGCGCCATCGCCGGCGGCTTGTACGAGCTTTGCGACGCCGAAGGCGCGGTGGCGAATCTTGCGCAAATGCTCTCCGACTATCCGGAGATCATCGACGTGCATTTCTGGGCGCAGTTCCCCGGCGAGCCGGTGGACGGCGGCAGCCGCCGCATTGAGTACATCGCCAAGCAGGTGCTGCCGCGGCTGCGGGCGGAACTCAAGCTGAGTGAGGCCGCAGCTTTTGGCGCGAGCGCCTTTCCGAAAAAACCAAGCGGCTTAGAACGAGGAAGTTCATGACGAAGACCGCCGCATCGACCGCGGGCTTGGCGAGATACTTGGGGGCGCCTAGGCCGTCAACGCACAAGTAAAGCAGTGCGGTCGCCAAAGCCAACGCGGTGGCGACGGCTAGTGCGTAGCGCGCCGCTTGCATGGTTAAGCGGGCCTGCGACTTGAATGAGTACAGCCTGTGGCCGGAGAAATTGAAAACGGTGCTGACGAAGCGGGCCAGCGCGTTGGAGGCTAGGTAGGGTATTTCCAGAACATAGGTCAAGGCGATGAAGGCCAGATAGTCGATGCAAAACGACGCAATGGAGACGGCGCCGTACTTGATGAACAGCTTGGAGATGTTGTAGGAGTCCGCGATGGCCCTGTATTTCGTGTTTTTGTTGTTGTCCAGATAGATGGTGCGCACCTTCACGGAGTGGATGGCCGGCAAGGTGTGGGAGGCCAGGATCAGCATGTCCATTTCGGTTTCGTACCGGCCCGGTTTGACGCGGGCCGCAAAGGACTTGGCGAAGGCGGCGGACAGCAGCCTGAATCCCGTTTGGGTGTCCTGTACGTTGCCGCCGAACTGAACCCGGAACAGCCAGCGCGCCAAGCCATTGCCGATTTTGCTTTTAATGGGCGTCTTGGGGCTGCTGATTCTCTCCCCTAAGGCGAAGTGGACTTCCTTGTTGCCGTCCAATAGACGCCTGAACTTGGGGATGTCGTCCGGGTCGTGCTGGCCGTCGCTGTCCATGGTTAGAATGAAGTCGCCCTCATTCATTCCGGCAAGACAGTGGCTGACGCCGGCGTGCAGCGCAACGCCCTTGCCTTTGTTGGATTCGTGGGCAAGGAGCGTAACCCGTGCATTCGTTAGGCATTGCTGCAGGTAAGCCTTTTCCGCTGTGTCGCAACCGTCGTCAACGATGACGACTTGCGCAACATGGGGCAGGGCTTTCCTGACAATCTCGATGACGCCCCGGCCGGGATTGTAGGCGGGCACCACCAAAAAGATGGCGGGCGATGTAATGGCGGGGCCTCCGTGTGTGGTGGCGCCAGCATAGCGCCTATTCAATTTCCGCGCTAAATCCCTGATGGGCAACCCCAATCCCCGGATAAGGATCGCCCGGACCGCTGCCGGCGCTCCCCAACGCGAGCCTTAAGGCCCCTAGGCGGGCGGGGCGAACTCGCTCTTAAGAATCAAACCTTCGCAAGCGCCGCAACCATGCAAGCGCCGGAAAAAACCTTGCACGGCGCGCCTTGCAACGCGCTGCAACGACTCCCACATTCAACCCATAATTGTAAAACCGTATAAAAATCAGATAATTACATGGAAGTTGACCAGTCTTAAGGCGCTTTCTTGGCGAGCTCCCCCACCCGCACGATGCCTGGTTCAACAACCTTGGCGTTGACGCCGCGCAGGTTCAGCTTGCGGCCAAGGCGGGAGTTGACGAACCTCATGGCGTCCATGCCGAACCTGGACACGAACTTGCGGCAGCCGGTGTGCGGCGGCGGGGTCACTTCGATCAGGGCTTCGCCAAGCCGCAACCGGCTTCCCGGCGGCAGGTTGGCGCTGCTCAAGTCCAAGTCCAAGTAGAGTTGATCTCCCGCCAGGGGCCAGCGCTCCCGGTTGCCGGCCACCAGCGCCGCCACCCGGGCGTTCATGATGTTGAGCTGCATTTCCGGGTCGGCGCCGCCGTCCGCCGGCGATGGACCGCCCCTGCACCGCCAGTTGTCGCCCACTAGGCCCTCGGCCAAGCTCAGAGTCCCTTCCTCAAGCACTTCCCGGGCGTTGGTCTGCGGCCGGCGGACGATCATCTCCAAGGCGCCGCCGTCCGCCGGCGACGCCCTGACATGCGCCAGCCCGGCTTCAAGCTCCGCCGCAGTCAGGTGCTTCATTCGGCCGGCGATGCAGTGGAGAAGCTCGCCTCCGCCTCGGCCACCGTATCGAAAACCTTCAGGAAGCGCACGAAGCCGCTGACCTCCAGCACCTCCCGAATCGGCCCGGACAGTTCGCACATGCAGACTCCGCCACCCAAGGCGTCAACCTTCTTGACGGTGACGAGCAAGGCGCGCAGGCCGGCGCTGCTGATGTAGGAGAGGTCGGTGCAGTCCAGGATTAGGCGGCTGCCGCCGGCATCCACCGCCGCCGCCAAGCTGCTCTGAAAATCCGGCGCGGACACGGAGTCAACCCGCCCGTTGATGACCGCCACAGTCCAGTTGCTCCGGCGGCTTGTTGCTACCTCCATCTATTCGCCTCGATCGTTGACTACGGTATCAGGAATTGTAACCGCCCGCATTATGCCGCAACAAGCGGCTGCTTGAGGCCGCGAACCTTAATTTTTCGTCGTCGCGTCGATTAGGGGGAAGTCCGCCTTCCAGATGACCGGCCCACCGCGCACGAACTGGCCAGTTCTGACGCGAGCGATGGGGTAATCCGGCAGCGGTTCCCAAGTGATGCACCAGCCCTCAAAGAACCCGCCGCGCCTGTCGAAGTCAAAGTCGCGGTTGTCGAAGCCGTGTGTGCGCCGATGCGCCGGCAGGTCCTTGGCGTGTAGTGGGAAGACATGCAGAAAGAACCGCGTCTCGGTGTCCACCGGGCTGCAGTCCTCCCTGATGTAGTAAAGTGCGCCGTTGACTGGACGCATGTGGAAATGCGACTTGGCCACCGCTCCTGAAAGCAGCGAAAGGTGCGCCTTCCGGTAGCCGTCGCCATCAGACCACGGAGCACCCCAGACCGACTTGGGCGCCACCACCTGAAGATAGGCGCTGCCATAGGTTGACCGCTCGTAAACGACTGGCTCAAAAGGCAAATCTCCTCCTCGCAACCGCCTGTTGTCCTCGATTAGAAAATCCGCTGTCCGCCACGGCGACACCAGGATGCGCTGACGATCGGGTTCCCGGAGAATCTCCAGGTTTCGAGATAGGCCGCCATAGCTCCAAACATGCAGCCCGGCACCGGGATAGCGCTCCAGGAGGAACTCCAATCCCTGCCGAATCCCCACGGATTGATAGTCCATTTCGAACCGATGGGCCAAGCCGGGTGACGCCCGCCGGTCCGCCAGCCAGTTGAAATAGACCTGCTGATGGGGGTGCAGCGACGCCATTGACGCCAGGACGCAAACCAGCCCCGCGCCAACTCCCCCCAGCACCAAGCGCGCCTTAAGGGCGCTTGGCTCGCCAAAGACGACCAGCCAACGCAGCCCGGCCGCCGCCAGCAGGCTGACCGGCGCCCAGAGAAAGTACAGGTGCCGCCAATCGTCGTAGATGCGGGCCTGCAGTGCGATGACGACTGCGACAGGCAGCGTGGCGCAGCCGAGCAGCAGAAGGCGGAAGCGCATCTCCCCGTTGCGGAGCGTCCGCCTTGGATGCGCAAGGCTCGTTGCGCAGCTCACCGCCGCGCCGACGCCGGCCAAGAGCAGCGTCACTGGCGGCGCTGTTATGGCGAACCAAGTGGGTATGAAGTGCGGCGGCACTTCGTCCGCCCGGAACTCTTCTCCTTGAAACAAATTGGACATCAATGAGGGATGCTGGGAAAGCACCTGCAAACCCTCCACGAATCGCAGCGGGTTCGCCCAGTAATATGGATGCAGGACGTACATCGTGGCCAACGCCGCCGCTACGAACGCTCCAGCGGACGCCAGAATGCGCCGTCGCTCGGCCTCGTCACCAGCAAGGTCCAACGCGCGCATCGCCAGCACGACTGGCGGCAGCAGCAGGCCGAAGACGCGCAGGTTGCATGCCAAACCCACGGCCAATCCACAGAGCGCAAAGGCTCCAATCGTCTCCCTGCAAAACGCCCGATGCGTGAGATGCAGCGCGATCATGAACATCACCGCGAACGGAATGTCCTTGCTGTTGAAAAACGAGTGCGCATACAGACGGGGATGCAGCAAAAACATGAGCATCGCCAGCATGGCCAGCCCTCGGCTGCCGAACATGCGGTAGGCCAACAAGCCGCAGAAGAATGCGCCGAGGATGAAAAACAGGTGCGTCAGCAGGTGGCGCATGAGGTGGATGTCGCGGCTGTCGCGGAGGCCCAAGGCCCGCTCGGCCAGCAGCAGCGGCATCTCGACAGCTATGCCGTAGTAGCGGTTATGGTTTTTAGGCAGGGCGTCCGAGTCGCCCAAGACGTAATCGGCGTTGAGGATGGCGAGTTGGCGCTGTTCCCGCTCATCCCAGGCGACGCCGTAGTCATCGAGCACCGCCACGCCAAAAATGGCCGCGGCCAAGCACACCGCAGCGGCGAGCGCCGGGAAGGGAACGGATTGCAGTGTTGAGGGCAGCGGAATTCCCAAGAGTTTGTCTTTACGGCTGCAGCAGTTGACGCAACTCAACGAGTGTAACGGCAGCAACTCACAAAAGCGCCCCAAACCGCCTTGAACCCCTAATCCCCGGATAAGGATCGCCCGGCCCGCAGGCGGGCCGGAGGCCCGCGCTCCCAGACAGCAGACCGCCGGAAAGCGCCGCAACCATGCAATTGCCGGAAAACCCTTGCGCGGCGCCCCTTGCAACGCGCTGCAACGATTCCTTAAGCGGGGATTGGGGGCCTTGAACCCGCATCCATTGGATGCAAACTCAGCCGATGCGCCGTTGGAAAATTGCCGCCGTTTGCTGCTGAGTTTGCCGGAGCTTGGCGTCAAGCTCGTCAAAGTTGGCGCATTCGAAGGTGTTGGCTAGGCGGCCGTGCAGGGTTTGCGGCGCGTCACGGACCGATGCCGGCCCGCTCCAAGTGAGGCGCAGGAAGGCCTGCACGGAGCGCTGCAATTGCGCCGCGGCGGCGAGGAATTGGGCCTCGTCCGGCGTCATGCCGCCGGCTTCGGCAAAGGCGTTGAAGCAGGCGGCGGCGTTGCCGGGGGAGGTTTCCCGCCCGCCGCCTCCCAGCAGCTGCAGATGGCGGGCGAGCAGTTCCAAATCCACCAGCCCGCCGCGCACATGCTGGAAGTCGAACGGGTCTGCGGCGGGTTGATCGGCAACCAGCCGGCGGCGCAGGGCGGCCAAGTCCCGGCGCAGAAGGCCAGCGTCCGGGAGCGCGGCCAAGCTCTGGCGGATTGCGGAGCATAGCTGCTGCACGGCGGCCGGGTCCCCGCACAGAACCCTAGCGCGGGCCAAGGCCAGCAAGCGGTGGGTTTGCGGCCAGTCTTCGGCGCCCGGCATCGGCCAAGCTCCGCTGTGCAGCGGTCCGTCGTGCGGCAGCACCGCCAAGGACACCGCATCGTGCAGGTGGTTGCCGGCGCTGGTGCGGCGGCGCAGGGCGGCGGCCAAGCGCTTGGCGGCGCGGGCGTGGAAACGTTCCTCCGTGATCGGAACGGGGCCGCCGGTCAACCGCCGCCCGTCCTGCAGGACGGTGGCCAGAACCAAGTTCAGCGGCGAGGCGTAAACCATGTCGCCAGTGCCCAAGTCGTCCAACGCCACCACCGCGCAGCCGCCGCTCGGTGCTCCGTGGCGTTCGGCCAAGTCAGCCAGCGCCGTCCGCAACAAGACCTCTATGGCCACCTCCGCAATGTGGGCGCGGGAGGCGGAGGCTTCATCGAGGGTGATGAGGTTCTGCAGGGTCTGCACGCCCACCTGAAAGCGGCGGTCGTCCGCCCAAGCGGCCACGCGATCGACGCAGCGCCGAAAGTTGCTCTCGCCGCCAAGCCGTTCCTCAACCTCCTCAAGCAAGGCGTCCCGCTCCGGTATGGGCAGGAAGAAGGCGGGGTCCAGCACCGCCTGCAGCAAGTCCGGCTTGCCGGCCAGCCGATCCGCGATGCGCGGGGCGCCGCCCATCACCACGGCGATCAGATCCAGCAGCCAGGCGTTGGCCCGCAGCATCGACCACAGGGCGGTGTCCTGCCGCAGCGCCGCCATGAAGCCGTCAAAGCGCTGCAGCGCCCGATCCGGGTCCGGCGTCTTGCCCAGGGCTTCCACGATGTCGTGCAGCAACGCCCGCACCGCCTCCCTGCCCCGCTCCGAGGCGGTTGAGGGATAGCGGCCCTCGGCCCAGCCGCGGCAGGTGTCAAAGGCCGTTTGCGCTTGCTGGAATCCGGCGGCCTGCAGCCGCTCAAGAGCGTCGGGGCTGCCTTCCGGCCCGGTCAGAATGGCCTCGGCGATGTCCTGCTCGCGCTCCGGCACGTTGAAGCGGGCGCGGTACAGCGCATGGACATCCACCGACACAGGCCCCAGCAAGGCGCCGAGCTCCTCGCGGGAACTCAAGTGCAGGAAGGCGGCGATGTGCTCCAAGCCGGCGTCCGTCTCCGGCAGGGTTTGGGTTTGGTTGTCGTTCACCATCTGCAGGCGATGCTCCACCCGGCGCAGCAGCAGGTAGGCGTCCCTTAGAACGCTGGCCTCCCGGGGCATCAGGTAGTGCTCATCCACAAGCAATTCCAGCATCGGCAGCACTTGGCGCCCGCGCAGGCGGCGGTTGCGCCCGCCGTAGGCCAATTGGTGCATGTGGACGAAGAACTCGATTTCGCGGATGCCGCCCCGGCCCAGCTTGACGTTCTGCCCGGCCAGCTTGACGGCGCCGTGGCCGTGGAAGTCGTGGATCTGCTCGCTGATGGCGCGAATCTCCTCCACCGATCTGAAGTCCAGGCCCTCCTCCCAGATGAAGGGCGCGAGGCGCTCCAGAAATTGCTCCCCGGCCTCTAGGTCACCGGCCACGGGGCGCGCCTTGATCATCGCGGCGCGCTCCCAAGTGCGGCCCTTGCTGTGGTAGTAGTCGGCGGCGAAGCTGGTGGTGATGGCCACCGGCGTGGAGGCGGCGTCCGGGCGCAGCCGCAAGTCCATGCGGAAGACGTAGCCGCCAGCGTCCCGCGTCTCCAGAATGGCCACGAGATCGCGGGTCAGCCGGGTGCAGTGCTCACGCAGGTTTTTCCCGCCTTGGTAGCGAACCCGCTCCGGGTCGTAGAGGGCGATGAGATCGATGTCCGAGGAGTAGTTCAGCTCCCGGGAGCCGTGCTTGCCCATGGCCAGCACAAAATAGCCCCAGCGGTCGCCATCCGGTTGCTCCAGGTCCCCTCGGGCGACGCTTTGCGCCAGCAGGTGAGAAACGGCCAAGCGCAGCGCATGGTCCGCCATGTCGGCGAGCAGTTCGGCGCAGCGCATCACATCCCAGATGCCGAAGCAGTCATAGACCGCGGCGATGACCGCCACCCGATTGCGCTGCACCCGCAGCAAGCGCATGAGTTCGTCGCGGGGCATGGTTGGGTCCGCGGCGGCCAGTTCGCTGCGCACCTGCTCGGCGAAGGCGTCCGGTTGCTGCGTCACCAAGGCGGCGGCACACTCCAGATCCCGCAGCAGCAGGCCCGTCAGGTGCGGGCTGTTGCCGAACAGGAAGGAGAAGAAGGCGCGGCCTTCCTCGGTTTCCAGCGCATCGGCGAGCGCTTTCATGTTGCGCTGCGCCGCCGCATTGCGCAGCCGGTTCAGGCCGGCCTTGGCGCCCTCCGCCCGATGCGCCCGCAAGCGGCCCAAGTCCGTCGTTTGGGACGCCGCCGTCAGGACGCTGCCGGGAGCCTCGGCGGATGGCGACTCAACCGCCATCACCCGGCAACCTTCCCGTGCGGGAATTCCGGCGCAAAGTCAGCGCCGTTGCGCCATGCAAGCGCCTGCCCCTGCAGCGCGAAAGGCCGGAAGCGCTGCAAGTCCCGCAAGGGCCGGAACGCTTCTCCGTGGAGTTCAGCAGACAAATCCACCATGCCATCCACGCCGTCGTTGAACGCTGGACGGACCTTGCAGTCCTTCACCTGTTCCGCCTTCACGACATGCACAAACATCGACCATTCCAAAGGTTCAATTTTCGTCAATGGCCGACGACTAACCGCCGCCTCCCAATTCGCCGCCGGTTCGTCCCTATGCAGCAAGCGCCTTTTGCGCCGCCGCCAGGGACTCGTCGATGAGGGCGAGCGCCTGTTCGACCTCCGCGGCGCTCACGGTGAGCGGCGGCGCGATGCGGACGACGTTGCCGTAGGTGCCGCCGCGCCCCATCAGCAGCCCGCGCTCACGGGCTGCGTCCAGCAGCGCCAAGGTGAAGTCCGGCGCCGGGGAGCGTTCGCCGTTGCCTGCATCCACCACCAATTCGACAGCCTGCATCAGGCCCATGCCGCGCACGTCCCCCACCGGCCGCGGATGCTTGCGCTGCAGGCGCTCCAAGCCCTCACGCAGGAGGGCGCCCTGCCGCGCCGCGTTGTCCGCCAGATGGTCCCGCTGCACCAACTCCACCACGGCGTTGGCGGCGGCGCAGCTGACCGGATTGCCGCCAAACGTGGATATGGTTGACTTGTGCAGGGCGTCCGCAATCGGCGCGGTGGCGATCAGGGCACCCAGGGGCAGGCCGTTGGCGATGCCCTTGGCCATCGTCATCATGTCCGGCTCCACCCCGTAGTGCTCGATGCCCCACATGCGGCCGGTGCGGCCGAAGCCCGTCTGCACTTCGTCGGCGATGAACACCCCGCCGTGCTTGCGCACGATCTCGGCGACGATGGCGAAGTACTCCTGCGGCGGCGTGATGAACCCGCCGACGCCCTGAATGGGCTCCGCCAGCAGGCCGGCGACCTGGCCGGAAGTGGCGGTTGCGATCAGCTCCTCCAGGTCCTTGGCGCAGGCCACCCCGCATTTGGGATAGGTGAGTTTCATTGGGCAGCGGTAGCAGTAGGGGGACGGGGCGTGGCGCACGCCCACCGCCAAGTGCGCCGAAGCCCGCCAGCCGGCGTTGCCGGTAAGCCCCTGCGCCATCTGCGTGCGGCCCGAATAGCCGTGCCGCAGGGCGATTACTTCCGTGTTCCCGGTGTAGCTCTGCGCCATCATCACCGCCGCCTCGTCGGCCTCGCTGCCGGAGGCGGTGAAGAAGCACTTCTGCAGGGCGCCCGGCGCAATCCGCGCCAGCCGCTCCGCCAACTCCCCCATCGGCAGGGTTGGGTACAGGGTGGATATGTGGCTTAAGCGCCGCACCTGGGCGATGACGGCCCGGTTGACCTCCTCGTTGGCGTGGCCCACGGAGATGGTGAGAATGCCGCCGAAGAAGTCCAGATAGCTTTTGCCCTCCAAGTCCCGCACCCGGCAGCCTTGGCCGTCCGTGACCACCACCGGCTCCCTGTGCAGGCTCTTGACTTGGGGAAACAGGTAAGCCTCGTATTGCTTGACCACCGCCGCCGCAGTGGCCGGCGCCGCCGACCCGTTTGGAGGGTTCCGCAACCCTTCTTCGATGCTGGACTTTGTTTGCGCTTGCGCTTCAGCCATGGCCCGTCTTCCGCCTGCCGCTGTTGGCGAGGAAGCGATATTGAAGCTAAAACATCCGGCCTGCAAGCATGGCGGCGCTCCGCCGTTGCAAGGCACGAGAGAGTTGCGCTGTTCCAGGGCCCGCATGGCATAAGGTCTTGCGGGTGTCGCGAAATGTTTTTTTACCCCACTTTTCAGCGAAAGAATGCGGGTTTGCGGGACGTTGGGATGCGCATTTAGTCCGTGTTTCAGCAGGGGAAAATGGCGCTTGCGGATTGCATCTGGGCTACCCTTGGCGGCATGAGAGCATTGCAGGAAGTCGGCCGCCGCAGGAGGTTGGCGATGCGCATGGCTTGGCCGCTGTTGCTGGCTGGCCTGTTGTGGGCCGGCAACGGCCTAGGCAACGAGGCGGCGCCCGGCCTGTTCTCGCCCGCCATCGGCGCCAACAGCCGCAATGCGCCGCCGGCGACGAGCGCCCCGCCAATGCCTGCGCCGCGGCGCTTGGTGCGGGTGGACGGGGCGCAACTCGACCAAGCGCGGCGGTTGGTCGAACGGCGCGGTGAGGCGGCGTTGCTGCTCAATTTGCTTGATGACGCCGTCCTGCAAGTGGTTGTTGAGCGCACGGCGCCCACCCAGTCCGGCTATTCGCTGGCCGGGCGCGTTGCCGACCCGCCGGGCGGCCGCGTCGTGCTGGTGGTCAACGGAGAGGTTCTGGCCGGCGCGGTTTGGACGCCTCGGGCCAGCTACAAAATCCGCACTCGGGGGGCCGGCCTGCACAGCATTGAACGGGTGGACCCGTCCTCCAGGCTGCCCTTGGCCGAGCCTTGGATTCCCTCTCTTGGCGGCCAAGCCGCGGACGCCAAGCTCGCCGCCGAAACCCAGGAAGGCGTTGCGGAAATCGACTTGCTGGTTCTTTGGACGGCGACGGCGCGCCGACTGGCCGGCGGGCTGCGGCCCATGCGGGCGAAGGCGGACCTCTTGGCCGCCGTCGCCAATGACGCCTACGCCATCGGCGGCGTTGCGCAGCGCCTGCGGCTGGTGGGCGCGGCCGAAATAGACTACGAGGATTCCACGGTGGACGACATTAGCCGCCTGCCGGCGGCGGATGACGGCTTCTTGGACGAACTTCAAGAGCTCCGCGACAGCTACGCCGCCGACCTCGTCAGCCTAATCGTCAAGTTTGAGGTGGGCGGCGTCGCCACGCTGATGGCGGACTTGACGCCGGCCTTCGCCCCCTTGGCCTTCAGCATGGTCGATGTTCGTGCGCCGGACGTCATCCTAGCCCATGAGCTTGGCCACAACATGGGCCTGCAGCATGATCGCTACGTCGTGCCCACCGACATTCCGGCGGGCGTGAAGGCGGCGCTTTTCCCATACAGCTTCGGCTACGTCAACCAATGGGCCTTCACCGGCGCCAGCCCCTGTTGGCACACCATCATGGCCTACCCCGACCAATGCGAGGACGCCGGCCTTGAACCCGTGCAGTTGCCGCGCTTCTCCAACCCGCTGCAGAAGCATCCGCCCGCGGACGGAGACCCGCTCGGCGCGCCGCTGGACCGCCCCGTCATTGGCTGGGACGGTCCGGCCCATGCGGTGCGGAGCCTCAACGAAGCCCGCCATGTGGTGGCCGGCTTCCGCGCCGCCGAGGACCGTTGCGCCTACGCTCTTTCGCCCGAAGAAGCCACCCTGCCTGCCGGCGGCGGCGAGGTGACCATTCGCGTGGACACCGACGATGGCTGCCCTTGGTCGGCGCATCATCAGAGCGGCTTCCTCCGCGTGGCGGCTGGCGGAGCGAACACCGGCGGCGGCGAGGTGACCTACCAAGCGCCGCCCAACGGCGGCTTGGCGAGGCTGGGGGTGGCGTCCATTGGCGGCGAGACCATCGCAGTGCGCCAGGAGGGGGCGCTGACCCCGACGCCGGTGTGCCAACGCACGCCGCAGGTGCAGGACGCCATTGCCGCAGCGCTGTCCAAAACGGACTGTGCGGCCATCACGGTGTGGGATTTGCAGCAGGCCGTCATGTTGTCCTTGCTTGACCGGGGCATTGACGCGCTGCGCCCTGATGACTTCCAGGGCCTAGTGAACCTTTGGCGGCTGGAGCTGAACGCGGGGGTTCAGGACCTTGCGCCCCTAGCCGGCTTGGCCAACCTAGGCGAACTGTCCTTGGCCGGCAACGGCCTTGCCGACCTCTCGCCCTTGGCCAACCTGACCAAGCTGGAGTACTTGGAGCTGTTCGGCAACGCCGTTGCCGACCTTGCGCCCCTAGCCGGCTTGACCAGGCTGCTGATCCTGTCCTTAGTGGGCAACGAAGTCGAAAACTTGGCTCCGCTGGCTGGGTTGACGGACCTGCTTTCGCTGGATCTCACCGGCAATTTGGTCGCCGACGCGGCGCCCTTGGCCGGCTTAGGGAATCTCTTCGTGCTGAACTTGGCCGACAACCGAGTGGCGGACGTCACCGCCTTGGCGGGCTTGCGCAACCTCTGGATTTTGGGGCTTGCCGGCAACGCCGTAACGGACATTTCGCCGCTGCTGGCCTTGAACCAGTTGCGGCATCTCGACCTGCGCGGCAATCCCTTGGACGACGCGGCAATCGAAGCCCACATACCGGCGCTGCAGGCGAGAGGCGTGCTGGTGCTGTTCGATGAGCCGGACGCCCCGCCACTCCGCCAGCCTTGGTGGTGGCTGTTGCTGCAGCAAAACGGTTAGCGGCGCCGCAACTTCCGGTTGCCATTGCCGCCCGTGCTATGCTCAAAGCGAGCAAGCGGCAGGGTCAAGCGTCAGCCATGGCTCGGGAACGTCCACCCAAAAATCCCTTCAAGCCCCGTCCCGGCGCTCTGCCGCCCTTTTTGGCTGGGCGCGACGGAGAATTGCAGGCGGTGGAGGCGAACATCCTGCTGCCCCTGCGCAATCAAGAGGAACCGTCCAGCAACGCCGCCTTGGTTTCGCCTAGGGGCTGGGGCAAGGCAGCACTCTGTGAGGCGTTGCGCCTCTTGGCCGAACGTCACGGTGTGCGCACGTTGGATGCGCCGGCGTCGGGATTGGGGTCGATGGGCGAACTAACCGCCGCCACGATCGGCAGGGAAGCCATGGCGCAGGTGCGGACGACGGAGCGTGGCGGGAAAGAAACGAAGGTTGGCTTGCGCACCCCCCTTTCCGGGGGTTGGGGCAAAACGACGGGGCGCGAGCGCACCGCCTTGCAAGGTGCGCCGAGCGTGCGCGAATGGGAGGTTGAATGGGAGCGTCAGTGCCGCGAAGCGCCCCTGCTGCTCATTGTGGACGAGGCGCACACGCTCGATTTGGACGTGGCCTACGCGCTGCTCAACGCCGTGCAAAGCATCCAGAAGCGCGGCGCCCCATTGGGTTTGCTGCTTGCCGGAACACCGGACCTGCCGCACCATCTTCAGGGTGCTAAGTCCACGTTTTGGGATCGGCTCGCACCCGGCATGAGGATGGGCCTGCGCCTTCTGAACAAAGACGAATCGGCCCAAGCCTTGCGCCAGCCTCTTTTGCAGATGGGTGCCGACATCGACTCGAGGGCCTTGGACGCTGTGGTGCGCGACGCCCAGGGCTATCCGCACTTCCTGCAAGCCTGGGGGCACTCCGCCTGCAACGCACTGCTCAAGGAATGGCCATCGGGCGGGCGCAAAGTCACCCAAGCCCATGTGGACGCCGCCCAGCCGGCCATGGATTTGGAGCGGGCGGAACTCTACGCCGCCAGACGCAACGAACTTCAGAGCGCCGAAGGGTCGCCGCTGCGCAAGCCTCTGCGCACCTACGCGGACATCGCCGCCGCCATTCTTGCGGCGGACGGCCAGCGCCTGCACCTGGGCGGCTTGGAGGCCATAGTGGAGAACGCCTTGGCCGATGAGATGGGAGAGGCCAAGTTCAACGCCGACCATGTGGGCGCCGTCATCCAGCGGGCTGAGCACACGGGCTTCCTCCGCAGAGACCCATTGACGGACGAATTCCACCCCGGCATCCCCAGCCTGCTTTCGCACATAGCAAAGGTGGGCGCCAAGCCGCCGCTGCAGCTGTCAACAAAGGAGATTTCGGAATGAATGTCCCGTCGGCGGCTCCCGAACCGCTATTTAGATAAGCCCAATACATCTAGGAGTGCGATCATGAACGCCAACGCCGCCAAACCAACGAACAAGCCCATCCGTAGGTACAGAAATGAAATGGTTCTGGCCTTGCTAATCATCCTGTTGGGCATTGGTGTATTTCTATTTTTCAAGTCGTTCTTTGACACCAGCCCAAACAGCTTGGTGACCGAGCTTCTAGCGGCGTTTCTTGGTTCGATAATAACCGTGATGATCACGATGTTGTTGATTCGGCAGCAAGGCACTTTCGAGCATGCGCAGGAGACAGCAGCTACAAATAAGACGAAAATTTTTGAAAAGAAACTGGAGCTTTTCAGGGACTTTATTCAGCACTATGTAAAATGCGCCATAGACGGAAATCTTGACGCGGAGGAGTTGGCCGAATTGGAGGAACGCGCACTAACCATCTCTCTGCTAACTAGCAAAATTCCCAAGGAAGGCCATAAGAACTTGGGCGAACAACTCTGCTTGTTTGTTTTTGAATTGCAGGAATCTGCATCTGAGTCTGATGGCAGGCTGGAGGATCGGAGTGGAAAGAAATTTGTTGAAATAATGAAGTTGATGAAGATTGAACTGGGAGTTGCTCAGTCGGTCGATCCAGAATCAGAGGACGTGGATGACATAGAAGAAGCGTACTCACATGCTGAAAAACTGATAGGTTACCGTGAATATAGGAAAAAATAAGACTATCCGATATCACCGCCATTCCTTCTGCCAAGCCTCGAACTCCCTGGGCGACACCTGCGCCTTTGCAATATTGCCTTCGTGCAGGTTGAGCAAGTCCGTTTCAACGATTTCGATGAATCTTTCCCTCTCCGCCTCCGGCAAGGCTTCCGCCGCCCGTTGGCGGATGTGCGCCGCCGCCGCCGACTTGTCCATTCGGGCTTGGACGGCCTCGCGGATGGTTTGGGCGATGAGGGCGCGATGCCGCTGGCGGAATGGGTCTGGTTCGCCGAGGGATTGCCGGACTGCGGAGTAGCGGGCGCAGGAGCGTTCGTAGGCCCAGCGGAAAACATCGCGCAGAAGCTCCACTCGGTTAAGTTCATAGATGCCGAGCAAGCCCTCCACATAGGCTTGGGTTGGCACATCGACAAAGGACAACGGGCACAGATTGTTGCGGATGAGCGGCAGGTTGGCGGCCAAGCGCGACACCCGCTTGTTGACGTCCAGGAACGGCTGCAGGTAGGGGAGATGCGCCAGCGCGAAGAACGCCTGCTCAAAAGGGTCCGGGATGGCCGCAGCTTTGTTCAGCACTTGCCCGAAGCATTCGTGGATGAGTTGCGGAATTTCCAATGGATGATAGGGCGACCCGCCAATTTGCACTCCTGCTGAACGCAGGCGGCCCCCAGCACTGGGATCGGGCAGCAGGTTTTCGGCCAGCAGGGCGTGCAGGTTCAGGATGGTGTAACGGTTGAACCCCACATGCTCGGCCTTGTCCACCAGCAGATCGATTGCCGCCTTGTGGTTGAGGATCATCTGCGCCTCCAAGGCATCCTTGCCGGCGGCGGATTCGCCAAGCTCCAGCAACCGCGACGTTTCCAGCAGGGAGTAAGTGTTGCCCTCAAGACGGCTGGAGTTCCAGGACAGATCGATCAGCAAGCGCTGGTGGATTTTGCGGGCGTAGGTTCCGGCCATGCCCTTCCGGTCCGGCGAGGCGCCCAGCTCCGCAAGGCTATGGCGAATCTCAGCAGGCAAGTACCAAGTGACGCCGGGTTCATAATCATCCAAGAACGCCCGGTTGTAGCCCACGGGCGAGCGCCGCTGAATGGGGGCGCGAACCAACCGCCTAACTTCCGCCCCCTCCTTGGATACTGGAATGAGATAGAGTTCGTCATCAAAGTGGAAATAGCTGCTGACTTGCAAGTGGCGTCGATCCTCGGACTCCGCAGCTTGAACAGGATGCGCCGGTTGCGCGACAGGAAGGCGATATAGGGTGCCTGGCCCGCGTCCCTCCCGCACCAAGCGCCCTTGCGCCACCAGCGCGGCAAGGCGGCGCTGCAAGGTGCGCCGAGGCATAGTTTCCCCAAGCGCTTCCTCAATGCGACGGACCGACCCGCTGTCCACCAGCCGGCGCACGGCATTGACAATGGCCTCGAACTCCGCTTCTGCAACCTGCTTGGGCATCTGCCTTCTTTATTTGGCGCGTAAAGAACGTATCGTGCCACATAAAGCCGGGGATGTGGCGCAAAAGAGGCGTTTTGATCCCGGTCCGCAGAATCCAGGCACCTCCTGAACGCCCGCTCGGTGTGCGCTAGGCAGCTTGTTTCGTGCCCTACGCCGCCACCAACCGTCCGCAGGGACAGGCGGGAGGTCTCGACGCATGATGAAGGCGCAAATCCCGAACGGCCAAGCGTACGGCCAGCGGCGCGATCTGTGGGTGGAGCACCCCGATCCCACCAGGACGAGCCGCGCAAGGCCGTGTGCTGGCTCACGCCCCATGAGTCCATTGACGAAGGCCGCAAGGCCGACATGCACCTTCGCGCCGGGCTGGCCCGCGTTGACAACGTCTTCCAGATGACCCGCCGCCTGTTCAACGCCTTCGAGCGCCCGGTCGGCACCTCAAGCGGCCACAACGCCGTCTGGCACGGCTACGCGCCATACAACCCGGCCATGGTGCGGAAGTGCCTGACCGTCTTCCGGGCAGTCAACAACTAGGTCCACGTCAGCGAGAGGGACGGCAAGACGCCCGCCATGCGCTTGGACTCGCCAACAAGCCCCTTGAGTATGAGAACCTGCTTTGGCCGGGGCAGCGGGTGCCTAGGCCCAAGCGGAGCAGGCGGAAGGGGATGAAGGCGGCGGCGTGAGCAGGCGCCAACGGGCATCACAGAGAAGGATTGGGGTTTGCCGGCACTCGGCCTAGCGCCGGGGAACGCTGAATGCAGGCCCCGACCCCGCCCGGAAACGCTCCAAAAACCGCCCAAAGCAGCGATGCGGCGTCATTTGAGGCTGAATCGCGCCCCAAAAAACCTAGGATCCCTGCGCCTGCCAGCCAAAAACGCGAAAAACCCACAGCGTAAGCTCCTCGGTTGGCAAAAAGTTGCTTTTTTTGCAGGGCATGGAGGATTACTCTTGGTAATCTAGTTCATTAAGGGCATTTCCAGCGGAGTGATGGAAAGTCTTGATGGGCGACATGATCAGCGGAGCCGCAGTAGCTGTGGGGAATGTATTCCAAGGCACCGAACCCTTGCTGGAGGGCACGGCGTTGGAGTCCGCTGGAATTGAGGTCGATCCACGGAATCAACGGCTCAAGCGGCTGCAGGCGGTACGGCTGCGGGGTTGCGGTGCGCCCCACCGCCCCCCACCACTGCCAAGAGAACATTAAGCATGGCATCGGCAGGATGGAGTTGAATTGTGAAGGAATTTTTCACCAACATCCCATTGACCGTTTGGGTTGCTTTTTTGTTGCCGCTGATTGGGGCAATCTTCGTGTTGGGGCAGTGGAAGGGGAAAGTGGATTCGGACCGGGCTTCATTCAAGGAGTTCATGAAGGAAGTCCGCAACGACATCAAGGAGATGCTCCGGCGGTTGCCGTCCCATACGCTGGCCGGAGGCAGCCCGCTCCAGTTGACGGATTTGGGCAGATCCATTTCCGAACGCCTCGGCGCTGCCGCGTTGGCGCAGGATATAGCGCCACTTCTGCAAGCGCAGACCAAGGAAAAAAAACCCTACGAGATTCAGGAGAAGTGCTTCGACTACGTCCGGCACGAGTACGAGCCGCCCGATGAGGTGGAATCGCTCATCAAGACATGCGCTTACGACCACGGCATCGACCTCGGCCAAGTTTTGGATGTCCTGGCAGTCGAGCTGAGGGACAAGCTGTTGGCGATGAGAACACTCGGTGAAAGCGCTGAAGGGCCGTTCCGAGCGCCGTGCCCAGCTGCCGGCGAAAGCCGACCGCATAAGGGCCTACATTGAAGCGCAAGCGGCTTGACCTCAAATTTGGCTGGCCGTATGTCCACTTGATTGCCAAGTCCGACATCGGGTGGCGCAACCCGGCGGAGGTGTGACGTCTTGTCCCTTGGGAGCGCGGGCATGGGCTGACGCTCCAGAAATGGCCCCACATCCGCGCCGGCCCGTTGCAGGGCGCCCAGAATGCGGGCTTGCAGGTATTCCCGAACAAGGTTGCGTCCCTGCAGGGGGCTGCATTCCCGAACCAGCGATTGCAGGTGTGCCTTCACAGCGTTCTCCATTCCGGTTCCGCCTCGGCCAGTTGGCGAACGCGCCGGGCGGCCCGCAGGAGCTTGGGTGCGCCGCATCTTGCCGCCGCTGCGTCCAAGGCATCCAGGCGCAGCGCCTCGAAGTTCAGGCGCAATTCGCGCAGATAGGCCAAGCCGTCGCCGCCGGGCTGCAGATGCACCCAGTCCAGCAGGGCCTTCTCCGGAGCGGCCACGAATGCCTGCTGATCGCCGCCCAACTGCACTTGCCGGTAGCCGAACCGAAGCTCGGCCTTCAGGTGGCGGAAGGAGAACCGGCCCCAGGGCAGGCTGCGGCTGTGCAGCCGCAGAAGTACGCGCTGCTGTCCGCCGGCGGGGCCTTGACGGGCGCTGGGTGTCCGGCGCAGGATTGGCCCTTGGGCAATCGTGTGGCGGCGACGGTTCGGCTGCAGCGCAGCGGCCCGCCGAAGGCGCTGCTGCCGCGGCTGCTGGCGGAGGCGGCCCGCTTCCCCGGCCCGGCGAACGAGTCGTTCCGGCAGGCGCTGCACGCTTGGGCGAGGGCGCTGTGGGCGGACAGGACGGGCAGGGGCGCCGGCTTTCCGTCCTTTGATGAGCTTGAAGGAGCAGGAGGAACCAAGATGACGACATTGCTGGAGGCCAGTTGGGATCAGTGGGAGGCGGAGGTGCGTGAGCGGGGTCTTGAGCGGGGCCTTGAGCGTGGTCGCGTGGAGCAGGGCGTTCGGCTACTCGCCCGTCTGGCCGCGCTGAAGTTCGGCGCTGGGGCGGCGAAGCGCCTGGCGGTTCTGCTGGAGGGCCTGCCGGCGGGGGAGGACCTGGAGCGGGTGGGCGACTGGATCATGGAATGCGCCGCGGAGGATGAACTTCTGTCCCGGGTCACGGCCATGCGGGAAGCGTTCCCGAAAGCTCCCGCTGAACGCCCCGTTCGAAGTGGCCCTGTTTCGTGAGGCAGCATGAGGGTCCTGCCAATGGTGCGTCCCTCGGGTTTGTCTAGACTCACTTACTTATGGCACTGGCCCCCCTGACTGACGAGGGGGGGTTGTTTGGGGTTCCGCCTTGTCCCCCGCGGGGGACAAGGCGGGGCGGTCTGGCTCGCTATAAGCCTTGCCGCCCCTTGCATTCCCCGGCGCCTCCATGCCATGCTAAGGCCCTTCACAGTGTGGCAACCAATCATGACGACCAAGCCGTTCGGTACGCTCGCCCTAGCCCGTGACCTTGAAGCCGCCGGCCTGCTGTTCGCCGCCCTCAAGCTGTTCTCCTAGTGTACCTGCGCCTAGGCGGGCGCCGCAGCCGGGGCGTCGCCAACGGCTAGGAGTGGGCGCCGCTGGGCAGTTGGGCGGCGGCCAAGGCAAATGATTTGCTCTGACGCCGCTTATGCGCCCACTTACTATACGCCCACCTATATATAAGTGGGCGTTGCCGAGGGGCCGGCGCTTCGCCACTGGCGGCGCCGCCCGCATTTTGGCCTCCCAATCCCTGCTTAAGGAATCGTTGAAGCGCGTTGCAAGGCGCACCGTGCAAGGGTTTTTCCGGCGAATGCCCAGTGCGGGGCTTACGAATGCCTGCTGCCTGGAAGCGCGGGAAGCGGTTCGGCGACGACCGCGCCCGCCCGCATTTGGGTTGCAAGGGTGGGCGCCGTCACCGGCGTTTTTTGGGGCAGGCGCAATGGCGGGGTGGGCTTGGTCAGGGTTTTCTGCCCTTGCCTCCGGGCATTGGCATGGGAAAGGGCGTCACGTTGCCGGTGGCGGATTCGGTCACCTTGGCCACGCCCTCCTTTTCCACCTCGTCTATGCGGACCACCGTGTGCATGGGGATGAAGCTGCGCTGCACCCCCTCGAACTCGGTGCGCAGCTTGTCCTCCCCCGGGTCGATGACCACCTTGGAGCGCTTGCCGAAGATGTAGTCCTCCACCTCGATGAAGCCGTGCAGCTCGCTGCTGTAGATGTTGTGGGCGTAAACCTCATAGATTTGGTCCATGTTGTGGAACAGCACCTTATAGATGTGGGATTGATCTTCGCTCATGGGGGTTCCGGCGGGTTCAACTCAAGGGCAATGCCGATTTGCCCCCGCACCATAGGTTCAACCGCCGGGGCTTGCAACTTTTATTGGTTTTTTTGTGGAAAATCTGGATTTTTTCGCTTTTTTCGCTTGCTTTCCCGTTTTTTGGGTTATACGCTCAGCCCAATGCCCGCTTTCGGGTGCTTGGGCGTCCGCAGGGTTGGCAGCTAGGGTCCGTGCCATTGCAGTTCCGGCTCCTTGTGCATAGGCTCTATATTGCGGGGAGAAAATTTTTTGAAAAAACCCTTGCAGTATTGTTTTTTGTGGCTATTATTCGCCCAACCTCCATTACGGAGGCAACCAGAGATGGAGAATTTGACATGATTGAGCAGGCAATGCGTTCGGCCCTGCTGCTGACGGCGGGCATTCTGCTTTCGGCGGGCGCCTTGGGCCAGTCGGTGACCATAAAGCAGAACAACGTTCCGAGCATGGTTGTGGCGTTGGAGTACTTCGGGACTCCGCAGGGGCAGCAGGTGGTGATGGTTCGGGACACCAGCGAGGTGGGCATTGAGTTGGTCATCGCGTCCGAGGCCACCAACGACGCCAACGCCGCGCTGGCCGTCAACAACGAGGCCGACATCACCTTCACCCTGGAGGGTGCGACCTTTGCGGCGCCGGTCACCGCCAACGACCTGAAGTACTATGAGGGCACCAACGAGAGCGGCGACGTGTCAAGGGCTCTCAAGGGAGGCGGCAACACGGGCGACACGACCGTCACCTTCTCGGTGAAGATCGAGACGGAGGTCGATGACGTCCACGACGCGACGCGGAATCTTCTGTGGTTCCGGCCGCCGTCGCTGCAGGTGACCCCGGTGGTTCTGAACCCGACTGCGGCGGTCAACGCCCAAGTTCGCGGCGTGACGATAAAGTCGTCCATTGAGCCCACCCGCTCCGTCGCCAACCCC
Source organism: Candidatus Azophilus sp. (assembly GCA_965200465.1). Taxonomy (GTDB): domain Bacteria; phylum Pseudomonadota; class Gammaproteobacteria; order Pseudomonadales; family Azotimanducaceae; genus Azophilus. Next base: position 3,558,082 of record OZ241358.1, read on the forward strand.
TTCCCGGCGAGCATAAGCGGCGCGTCCGGCTACCAGGACCCGGTCTCCGGCCTTCCGAGCATCGGGGCTCAGCCCCAAGCGGGTGGGTCCGACGACTCCATCGCCATCCGGCTCGCTCCGGCGCTGACGGCGTCGCTGGGGCCGGCGGGCAGCACCGCGAACAACAGGGCCGTGGTGGACATTGAGGACCGCAAGGTCATCTCCGACGGCGTGGAGGTCACGATGGCGGGGGCGGCCGCCCGCAAGGTGCAGGGCCTGAGGGTTGGTACGCTGTCCATCGTGCTGGCGAGCGGCGCCGCCATCCCGCGGACTTTGAGGACGCAGGCCCTGGCGGTTGTCGGCGGCAACTTGGACACCTCCTTGGGCGGCACGGCGGACGTGGTCGTGTCGGGGCCGTTCCAGGCGGGCGACATGATGGTGCTGGGCGCGAACCAGCGCGCGGAGGGCGCCAAGCAGTTCACGGTGGACGGGGCCAGGGAGAGGGCGACGCTGAGCGTGCCGATTGAGGGGCTCGCCGCGACGCCGGTGATCTACGTTCCCGGCGGCACCGCCGACCTGACGCCCTCGCGGTTCAATGCGGCGCTGTCCTTGGACTTCAACCTCAACGGGGCCGCCGACGGGCCGGTCGGCACTTCCCTGGGCGAGCTCAACTACCAGAACATCGCCGTCAAAGCCTACGCCTATGGGATAGTTAGGGCCGAAGCGACCGAAAACACCTTCCTCCGAGTGACTTGCAGTGCGCCTGCTGCGCGCGCCACAATGTGCCCTGTTTTCATGGACTGCACTGACCAAGGTGGGAATAACTACTTCGGCGACGCTGGCTCCGTTAATGCCGGTGCCACCAGGATCTTTACCCAAACCGATATCGCCCAAGCCTTGGGCGGCGGTTGGGATGGTGGACGCGGCCGGTGCGACCTCCTGTCCAGCGGCACCCTTGAAGTGCAGCACATGGTTCGCAGCGGAGGCATTCAGGTCAACAACTCCGTTGTTATCGGAGGTGACGGAATCCTCGACAAGTAGTCGGGGCGAAACATCTCTGGTCTAGGCTGTGACCAACCGCAGCGCAAGCTGATTGGTTGATCGAAGTCCTTAAAGCCCCCGGTCCCGCAAAGGCGTCCGGGGGCTTCTTTTTGTCTGGAAAAAATGGCCCCATCCCCCGCCTCCACTGCGCCTAGGGTCTTCATCAAGACCCAAGGCTGCCAGATGAATGAATACGACTCCACGCGGATGCTGGATTTGCTGCGGGAGCGCCGCGGCTACCTGCCGGCCGCCGCCGAGGAGGAGGCCGACCTGCTCCTGCTCAACACCTGCTCCATTCGTGAGAAAGCCCAGCAGAAGGTGTTCGGTCAACTCGGGCGCTGGAAGGCGCTGAAAGCCCGCAACCCCCATTTGCTGATCGGCGTTGGCGGCTGCGTGGCCAGCCAGGAGGGTGCCGCCATCGCCAAGCGGGCGCCCTTTGTGGACATCGTGTTCGGTCCGCAGACGCTGCACCGGCTGCCGGGGATGGTGGATGACGCCAAGGCCAAGGTGCGCCAATCCGGCCCGGTCGTCGACGTCAGCTTTCCGGAGATCGAGAAGTTCGACCGGCTGCCAAAGCCCCAAGCCAAGGGGCCGACCGCCTTCGTCTCCGTGATGGAGGGCTGCAGCAAGTACTGCGCCTTCTGCGTGGTGCCCTACACCCGGGGCGCAGAGGTCAGCCGCCCAGTGGCCGATGTGCTGCGGGAGGTCGTCCAGCTGGCCGAGCAAGGTGTGCGGGAGGTGAACCTGCTAGGCCAGAACGTCAACGCCTACCGCGGCGCCATTGAAGGCGACCGGGCGGACTTGGCCGAATTGGTTCATTACGTGGCGGCGGTGCAGGGCATAGACCGCATCCGCTACACCACTTCGCACCCGGTGGAGTTCAACGACAACCTCATTCGCGCTTACGCGGCAGTGCCGCAGCTAGTGAGCCACCTGCACTTGCCGGTGCAGTCCGGCTCCGACCGCATTTTGGCGGCCATGAAGCGCGGCCACACCGCCTTGGAGTACAAGGCCAAGATCCGCCGCCTGCGCGAGGTGCGGCCCGGCGTCAGCCTGTCTTCGGACTTCATTGTCGGCTTCCCCGGCGAAACGGACGCGGACTTTGAGGCCACCTTGGCCTTGGTTGAGGAGGTCGGCTTCGACGCCTCCTTCTCCTTCATTTACAGCAAGCGGCCCGGCACCCCGGCGGCCAGCCTGCCGGACGCAACCCCCCAAGCCGTCAAGCAGCGCCGCCTAGCCATCCTGCAGGAGCAACTGCGCCGCCAAGCAGCCGCCATCGCCGCCGCCATGGTTGGCGAGCGCCACCCAGTGCTGGTCACCGGCCCCTCCCGCAAAAACCCCAAGGAACTGCAAGGCCGCACCGAAAACAACCGCATCGTCAACTTCCCCGCCTCCGACCACCCAGCCCTAATCGGCCAATTCGCCGAAGTGTACATCACCAAGGCCCTCCCCAACTCCCTCCGCGGCGAACTAGCCTGAACGAAACGCGCCTGAGCACCAGCTTCGGGATGACAGGCCGCCGCTGCGCTCCACAAGGGCCTCTGTCAAGAAAAAAAAAGAAAAAAACCTTGACATTCCTAACTGCGGCCATCTAAAGTTGCTTTCACGTGGTTGGGAGGGCTGTGGAAATCACGGTCCGCTGGGGCCAGGTGCCCCACCCGGCCCGGCTGCATTGATGCCTTGCCGATAAACTTCTGCCAAAGCCCATTTACATGTATATCCTCTATTTGGACGGCTCCGGATCGGTGAAAAACCCAAACGAGCGCCATTTCGTCCTTGCTGGCGTAGCAGTGTTCGAGCGCCAGATCTACCACCTGATTTCCAAAACCGATGCATTTGTTGGCTCCCTAGACTTGGGTGACGCGCATGATGTGGAGCTCCACGGCAGTGTAATGGCCAATGGCAGCAAGCTGCCATGGAAGGGGAGGTCGCGGCAAATACGCCTTGATATCATTGAACGCGGTTTGGACCTGCTTAAGGATGCCCACTGGAGCGTTAGGGCTTTTGCCGTTGTCGTGGACAAACGGGCCGAATCGCCCAATGATCCGGTCGAATACGCTTTTGAAGAAATTTGTAACCGTTTCAATCTGTTCCTTACTAGGCTGTGGAGGAACGGCGACCAGCAGCGGGGGTTAGTCGTAATGGATGAATCCCACTATGAGGAAACGCTGCAAGGGCTCGCGAGGAACTTTCGAGAAGGTGGCACAAGATGGGGAGCACTTCGCAATCTTGCAGAAGTTCCACTATTTGTGGATTCTGGGGCTTCACGCTTGATTCAGATCGCGGACCTGTTGGCCTGGGCCGTTTGGAGGCGCTATGAATACGGTGACACACGCTATTTTGACCAGATTGTTGGGCGGTTCGATAAAGAGGGTGGAGTGGTGCATGGATTGGTACACCGCCGGCTCACGGGAGAAGAATGCCACTGTCCTGCCTGTTTATCCCGCTCTCTCGCGCAGCACTCCTAGCCCCCAAGCCAGCCTTGGCTAGCCTCAAATCACCGAGACCCCCCAACTCCCTGCGCGACGAACTGGTCTGTTGTGCGGGATCATTGACCTTCCGGATCTTTGTCCGTCAGGCGACCATGCCCAGAAGGATAGCCTGTTCCGCGGGTGTTCGCATCCCCAGTGAGCGGCGCGGCCTGCGGTTGTTGTAGTATTCCAGGTAGGTTTGCAGGGTCTTGTTCATGGCCCTGCAGTTGAGTTCGCCGTCGTGGAGGCGCCAGCACTCGGCTCGGGCGGTTCGGTTGGCCCGCTCGACGATGCCGTTCAACTGCGGTCGTCGGGGCGGCAGGACCTTGAGGGGCAGGCTTCGCCTGGCGCATTCGGCCTCGAACTCGCCCATGAACTCTTAAGCCGCCATCGACTTGGATGGGTTCCTCGCCGAGGTGCTTAAGCGCCTCGGCGAGGAACGCCCTGGCGACGCCGGAGGTGGCGCGGGAGAACACCTGGGCGTGCTGGCGGCGGGTCTTGGGGCGTACCGCTCGGAACTCCTTGAAGACCTTGCCGTCGATGCTCAGGGTCATGTGGTCCACTTGGACGCCCCGGTGCCTGTCCTCCCCGCGCCAGCGCTCGGCGTGGCCGCCCGCGAAGCTGCGCCTGCGCCCGGCCTTGGCGCGGCCTTCGCACCGGAACGAGCAGGGCTTGATGCGTCCGTCCTTGAGGCCCCACTGCACGATCCGGCCCACGGCGGCCAAACTCAGGGGATTGTCCGGGTGGCGCAGGTTGTGCTCCAGGCGCAGACGCGCCTTGCCGCACCAGCGCATCTCCCCGCGGATGGCGAACACCCGCAGCGCGTCCGCCGGCGGCCACTGCCTGCCGGGATGCGTCCGCGGCCGGCTGCTGCGCGGCGCCAAGCTCCGCATCCCGTCCCTCCCGAAGCGGCCGCGCTAGTCGTTGCGCTCCACAGGGGCATCTGTGGAGAAAAATGGAAAAAAGCCCTTGACATCCCTGGCTACGGCCATCTACAGTTGCTTTCACGCGGTTGGGAGGGCTGTGGAAATCACGGTCCGCTGGGGCCAGGTGCCCCACCCGGCCCGGCTGCGTTGACGCCTCACCGATTAACTTCTCCAAAGCCTGTTTGCATGTATGTCCTCTATTCACCGAGGACCTCCCCAACTCCCTGCGCGTCGAACTGAGAGAGTTGCACTGTTCTGAAACCCGCGCCCCGTAAGGGCTTGCGGGTGCCCTAGAATATTTTGGGAATTATGTAGCAAAATACGCAAGCTCCCGCGAACGATTGGCGGCGGGCGGAGTCACCCCATTAGTGGCGGTCAGCGTCCGGCCATCCGTCCACATTGCAGCTCTCACGGCTCGTTGTCATCATATGGGCATCAGGATAAGGGCTGCGTATTTTGCTACATAATTCCCAATATTTTCACCCCATTTTTCAACCGTCCGGCGTATGCATGGACTTCCGCCCGTCTGAACGGCTTGCGACATGGTTCCGGCGGCCCTAGGGGTCCGCCGGCAGCGGTCTGGGTGGTCCTTATCCGGGGATTGGGGCGCTGAAAGGGGTTGTGATTTGCGCAACGTTGGGTTAAGAATGCGCCTTGGACGCTTAACATGGGAGACTGCCGCCATTTGCAGGAAAACGCCGTGCTCGTCGCTCCTTCTTGCCTTGGCGCTGGGCTTGACGGGCTGCGCCGCCAAGCCCGCGGCGGAGGCGCTCCGCTCCGGCGCCTTCTGCTACGACCGAGCCGTGCAGCCGCAGACCGCGTTGGTGGATGCCCACCTGCACTTCCGCCCGTTCGGCGGCCCCGCCGTTCCCTTTGCGGAAGTCGTCGAGTATATGGAGAAGAGCGGCGTTATGTTCGCCAACGTGATGGGCATCGGCCAAATGCTGCCGGTTACCTCCTCCTGCACCTACTATTTGGATTGCCCCGGAACGCCGGTGGCCCCCACCCTGAAGAACGACTTCATCAACGCCGTCAACTACCTCGCCACCCGCCCGCAAGGGGTGCATCTCACGCTGGCCATGACCTTCCCGGATTTGGCGCGGCCGGATGCAGTGCTAGCCGGCATCCGGCTGCTCGATCAGGAGTTTCCGGGGCTGTTCAAGTGGATGGGCGAGGTCAACTTGGTGAAGCAGGCGCTGTTCAACAACGGGCATCGCCCGGTGCCGTTGGCGGTGATCCGCCAATGGGCGCCCTTCATGGCGGTGCTGAGGGAGCGAAACATTCCCATCGCCATTCACGCGGACTTGGGCAACGACGAAGAACCGACCAAGTACCTGCCGTGGATGGAGGAAGTGCTGCGCCTGTACCCGAACAACAAGATCGTTTGGATGCACTTGGGCCTGTCTCGGGAACTGGTCAGGGTCGATGCCGATGAGCACATCGGCGTGCTGCGCTCCTTGCTGAACCGCCATCCCAACCTAATGCTGGACATCTCTTGGCGGGTGCTGGAGGACAATCTGTTCTCCAACCCATCCATGCGGGCGCGCTATGCGGCGTTCATGAACGCCCATTCAGAGCGCATTCTGCCGGGCACGGACTTCGTGGCCTCGGCAGGCAAGGATTTGGCCGTCTATCAGGAGGAGCTTGAGGCCACCAGCCGCATCCTTCGCCACCTTGACGACGACGCCTTTCGCAACATCGCCCTCGGCCGGAACTACTTTCGCCTGCTGGGCTTGGAGCGCCAAGCGCCGCCGATATGCCCCGTGCGCAAGGCGCCCGGCTAGGCCGCCGCCGCTATTGACGCGGGGGCATTCAGCGTTGGCAAGCCCTAGCTGGCGAGGGCCGCGGCGAACGCCGCTTGCAGCCGTTTTGGCCGGCATTGGCTCAAGGTGGTGCGGCTGCAGCCGTTGAAGGCGGCGAAGCTCCGCACCGCCTGGGCGAAGGCGTGGAGGAAGCGGTCATCGATTGGCGGCGAGGGGCTGCCCCCTCGCGCACCTTGGCTGCGAGATCCGAGCTGCTCGATGTGCAACTGCTTGATGTTGAATTCGCCGGCGGCGCGATGGGCTTTGCAGTCCATGCGGCCCACCATTCGGTCTCGGTAGAGGATGGGCAGGCAGAAGTAGCCGTAGCGGCGGTTCTCCGCCTTGACGTAGCACTCCACCCGATAGTCGAAGTCAAACAATGACTGCACTCGGTGGCGCAGGATGACCGCGTTGTCGAATGGCGAAAGTATGCGCACGGCCGCCGCGGCGGGCGGCGCCCGCTGGTCGAGCAGTTCCGCATCGCCCCACCAGAGGTCGCCGTTGTGGGTGGAGAACCGGCGCAGCCGCCCCTCGGCGGCGCCGGCCTCGAGAGCCTTGGCCACGGCGTCCCTGAGGTCTCCGCTGGGGCGCAGGTGGGAGAAGGACTTGCGGGTGGCGAAGCCGTGGCTGCGCAGGGTGTTGGCCACTAGGTAGGCGGCGAACTCGTCAAGGCTGGGCACCGCTGTGGAGACGTCCGCCGGCAAGGCCCGCTCCGGCAGGTCGTAGGTCTTTTGGAAGCCGTCACGCCCGGTGATCATCAGGTCGCCTTCGATGAAGAGCTGCTCCAGCGCCCGCTTGGCTGGCTTCCAGTCCCACCAGCCGGCGCGGGACAGGCGGGGGTCCTCAAAGTCCCGGGCCCTGAGCGGCCCCTCCAAGCGCACCCGGTCGCGGATTCGCTGCATGAGTTTGCGATCCCGGCTGCGCACCCAGTTCGATTCGCCGCTTTTGACCGCCTGCATGTCCCGCAGCGCGAACCGATAGTCGCGCATCGGCAGGTACGCGGCGGCGTGATACCAGTATTCAAAGACCTTGCCTTCGCGCTGCAGCTGGTCGAGGAAACTAGGCTTATAGTTCGGCACCCGGCTGCGCAGCACATGATGGTGGGCGCGTTCGACCACGGAGATGGTGTCGATCTGCACGTAGCCGAGGTGTTCGATGACCCGGAGCACGGCCGCCTTGCCCTGACCGAACGGGGCCTGCCGCAACAGGCCCTGGCGGTGCAGAGCGATGCGCCGGAGCTTGTTCATGGGAGGGGCTGCCCCCTCGCGCTCCCCGGCTGAGGGCTCTTTCATGCGAAGGGTTCCCCCTCGCGCACCCTGGCTGAGGGTTCTTTCATGCGAGGGGCTGCCCCTCGCGCTCCCCGGCTGAGGGCTCTTTCATGCGAGGGGTGTCCCCCTCGCGCTCCCCGGCTGAGGGCTCTTTCATGCGAGGGGTGTCCCCCTCGCGCTCCCCGGCTGAGGGCTCTTTCATGCGAGGGGTTCCCCCTCGCGCACCCCGGCTGAAGGCTCTCCTTTCAATGGCGTCACGTCTGCTTCATCCAGTGTTGGTGGGTCGATGCTGGAAACCTTATGAAGATTGGCTGCGAGGCGCAAACCAACGCAATCTGTTAGTCTAGCCCGCACGGTTCGCCAAGAGCCGCAGTGATTGCTTCGGAGTTTTCCGCCAAGCGGGTTCGCCTCTCCGCCGGCCGCCGAATTCCGTGTGCGCCGCATTGAGAGGCCGGGTGTTTTTTCCTCCAGGAGCAAGCAGTTTGGTGATTCTTTAAGGAAGCGCAAATGCACAACCCTTTGCACAAATTCAACAATCCGTCGCTGCCTGGACCAGCGGGTGGGCGGAAAAGGGAAGCCGGCGCCCGCGGGGACGCAACCGGAGCGTCTTTCGGCCGCCGGCGGATGGCCTTGGCTGGGCGGCTCAAGTCCGCCCTTTGGCGGCCTCGCCTAGGCTGCAAGCCGCGCCGCGTTGGATTCAGCCGGTGCAGAGCGCGGCTAAGGCCCTTGCTGGGAAGCGTCTTGCTGGCTTGGCCGGCTTTGGCTCAAGGCGTTAGCCCGGAGGCGGTGTTTGGCGCCCAGGGCGTGGTGGCGTCCAGATCAGCCATCGCCTCGGAGATTGGCGCGGACGTTCTGCGCCGGGGCGGCAACGCCGTGGACGCCGCGGTGGCCACGGGGTTTGCCTTGGCGGTGGCCTATCCTGCGGCCGGCAATCTCGGCGGCGGCGGCTTTATGGTCATTCGCATGGCCGATGGGACGGTGGCCGTCAACGACCATCGGGAAACCGCGCCGGCCGCCGCCCATCGGGAAATGTACCAAGACGACAGCGGTGAGGTGGTCGAGGGGCTTTCCACCGCTTCCCACTTGGCGGTGGGCGTGCCCGGTTCGGTGGACGGCCTGCTCGCCGTGCTTGAGAAATACGGCACGATGCAGCGTGCGCAGTTGCTGCAGCCGGCCTTGGACTTGGCCCGCAACGGCTTCCCGATGCCTAGGGACATGGCCAAGTCACTGGCCGAACGGCAGCCGCAATTCGCGCCGCATGCCGGCAGCGTCCGCTCTTTCTTCAAGGAGGACGGCACCGCCTATGCGCCCGGCGAGTGGTTCCGACAGCCCGATCTGGCAGCCAGCTTGGAGCGCATTCAACGCCGCGGGCGGGCCGGTTTCTACGCGGGCGAAACCGCCGAACTGCTGGTGGCGGAAATGGTTCGGGGCGGCGGCCTCATCACCCACGAGGACTTGGCCAACTACCGTAGCATTTGGCGCGAACCCATCCGCGGCGCCTACCGCGGCCATGCAATCATCTCCATGCCGCCGCCCTCGTCGGGAGGCGTTCTTTTGGTGCAGATGCTCAACATGCTTGAAGCCTACGACCTCGGCGGCATGGGCTTCGGCAGCGCCGCCGCCATGCACCACATCATTGAAGCGGAGCGCCGCGCCTACGCGGACCGGGCGGAGCACTTGGGAGACTCGGACTTCTTTCCGGTTCCCATCGCCCGCCTGATCGACAAGGCATACGCCCGCGAGCGCTTTGCGGACTTCGACCCGAAGCGGGCAAGCCGCTCGGCGAGCATCGGCGCCGGCGTCATGCCGCCGCCGGAAAGCCCGGACACCACCCATGTCTCCGTGATGGACGGCGCCGGCAATGCGGTGGCCTTCACCACCACGCTGAACCTCTCCTACGGCTCGAAAATCGTCGCCCAGGGAACCGGCATCCTGCTGAACAACGAAATGGACGACTTCTCCGCCAAGCCCGGCGTGCCCAACGCCTTCGGCCTAGTGGGCGGGGACGCCAACGCCATCGCGCCGGGCAAGCGCATGCTCAGCTCCATGTCGCCGACCCTGGTGGTCAAGGACGGGGAGGTGCTGTTGGCCACCGGCTCCCCCGGCGGCAGCACCATCATCACCACCACCCTGCAGGTCATCGTTAACCTGATCGACCATGGAATGAGCCTTTCCGACGCGGTGGGCCAGCCGCGCTTCCACCATCAATGGCTGCCGGACCAAGTGGTTTACGAAACGCCAGGCTTCTCCCCGGACACCTTGGCCAAGTTGCGGGCGATGGGCCACGACAACTTGGTTCCCTACACTTTCGGCCGCGGCATCGGCGACGCCAACTCCGTCCTGCGCGGCGCGGATGGGTTCCACGGCATGTCGGACCCGCGCAACGCCGGTGCCGCCGTTGGCGTGGCGGGGGTCTCGCAAGGCGGCTGACATGGACGGGAAGTTCTGGCGGGAGCGGTGGAGCAGCGGGCGGGTCGGCTGGCATCAGGAAACCGTAAACGCTTCGCTGGTGGAGCATTGGCCGGCGCTGGACCTGCCGCCCAACTGCCCGGTGTTCGTGCCCTTGTGCGGCAAGTCCTTGGACATGGCGTGGCTGCGCCAAGCCGGGCATCGGGTCATCGGCGTGGAGTTGGTGGAGGATGCGGTGCGCAGCTTCTTCACCGAGCGCGGCGCCTCCTTCAAGACGGTGAACACGCCGAACAACCTGCCCCGCTTCAGCGGCGGCGGCATCCACATCTACTGCGGCGACTACTTGCAGATCAGCGCCCCCCATTTGGAGGGCGCCCCAGGCGCCTTCGACCGCGGCGCCTTGATCGCCCTGCCGCCGGACCAGCGGGCCGTTTATGCCGACCACATGCAGCGCATTCTGCCGGAAGGCGCCCAAACCCTGCTGTTGACGCTGGAGTACGATCAAGCCAAGGCGCCGGGGCCGCCGTTCTCCGTCTCCGCTGAGGAAGTGGAGGCCCTCTACAGCGCCCGTTGCGCCATTCACGAACTAGGCAACGAAGCCGTCACCGATCTGCCCCCCCACTTCAAGGCGCAAGGCTTCAAGACCGTTGTGCAGCGGGCCTACCACATCGTCAAAAACGCCTGATTCGCCTTGCGCCTTGGTCCCTGCGATTCCATGCGTTCAGACTGCGTTAACATGCGCCCATGCCTTCCAAACAAGCCATTCTCGCGCAGCCGGCCGCCGCAGAACTCCGCCGCAACGCAACCTCGGCCTCGCCCGCGGGGTGCCGGCGCATCCCATCGCCGAGGGCATTGGACGTCGCCGAACTGAAAAAGCGCCTATGGTCGGCAGCGAACATCCTGCGCGGTGCCATCGACAGCAGCGACTACAAGACCTACATCTTCGGCCCGCTCTGGCGAAAGCTTAAGCAACTGAAGCGGGAGCGCACAGAGGTCAAGGCGACGATGCACCGGCATCTGGCGGGTTTGGGGTATGGCGAGCAATTGGCATCCTCGCCGGATAGCGCTGGCTATGGGGTTGAATAGATGCTGAACCGACTTGAGCTGGAGAATTTCAAGGCGTGGCGGAAAGCCGATCTGACCTTTGGCAGGGTGACCGGATTCTTCGGGCCCAACAGTGCGGGCAAGAGCAGCCTGCTTCAGTTTCTGCTGCTGCTTAAGCAAACGAGGAACGCGACTGACCGGGGGGTAGTTCTCGATTTCGGCGGGCCGGAGGACTTGGCGAATCTAGGGACGTTCGCCGACGTGGTCCACCATCATGACGAGAGTAAGCGAATACGCTGGCAGCTGGACTGGATGCTGCCCGAGACTCTGCAAATCGACGATCCGATGCGCCCTGAACAACGCCTATTCAACGGCGACCGTCTTCAGATGCAATGCTCAGTCGGTCTGCAAAACAAACTTTTGCGTCCTCAGAAATTGGCCTATCAATTCGACGGGGCGAAATTTTGGTTGCGACCGAGCGTGGAGTCGGAACAGGAATTCGAGTTGGTCGCCGAGGGAACGGACTTTGAGTTCGTGCGCACACAGGGCCGTCCTTGGCCGCTTCCGCGTCCGGTCAAGACGCATTTGTTTCCAAGTCAGGTGAAGAGCTACTACCAGAACTCGGATTTCCTCGGTGATTTCGAGTTGAAGTACGAGAACCTGATGGACTCGTTTTACTATCTCGGTCCATTGCGCGTGTATCCGCGGCGGCAGTACCACTGGGGGGAAGCCAGTCCGACTGATGTTGGCCAAGGTGGCGAACGCACGATGGACGCCATGCTTGCCGCCACTCGCAACAACGAGAAGAGGAGGAAGAGCCCCCCAGCACGGGGAGTGCGGCTATATCCATTTCAAGAGATCGTCGCATACTGGCTGAAGGAACTGAGGCTGATTCACGACTTCCGCCTTGAAGAGATCGCCAAGGGAACGAACTTGTACCGGGCAATGGTCAAGACCTCCCCGTCAAGTGCGCCGACGGCGCTCACCGATGTTGGATTTGGCGTCTCCCAGGTTCTTCCCGCGTTGGTGTTGCTTTACTACGTCCCGAAAGGCTCCACGGTGCTGATGGAGCAACCGGAGATCCACCTCCATCCCGCCGTGCAAAGCGGTTTGGCCGATGTAATTCTGAACGTTGCCGCCGTGCGCAACGTGCAGATTATCGTGGAGAGCCACAGCGAGCACTTGATGCGCCGCTTGCAGCGCCGAGTAGCCGAAGGGAAGGCACTCTCTACGGATGTGAAACTGTATTTCGTTTCTTCGCGGCAGGGCCAGGCGCACGCCTCCGATCTGCTGCTGAATGAATGGGGCGAAATTGAGAAATGGCCGCAGAACTTCTTTGGCGACGAAATGGCTGAGATCAGCGCCATCGCCGAGTCTTCATTGAGAAGGCGGATGGATCGACCTCGATGACGACCTTTGTTGTGGACACGAACGTAGCAATAGCCGCCAACGGCCGGCGAACCCATGCGGACATGCAATGTCAGTTGGCCTGCGTTGACAAGCTGAAGGCCGTTGTCGCGAGCCAAGTGGTCGCTGTCGATGACCGAGGAGAAATCGTTCAGGAGTATGCGAAACACCTGAGCTACGCCGGAATGCCCGGCGTAGGGGACATGTTCTTCAAGCATGTGTTCGACTGTCAGTATCAGGGCGATCGTGTGCTTCGAGTTTCCGTGACGCCTTTGGCGGACGAAGGTCGGGGGTTCGAAGAGCTGCCGCCGAACTCCTTCGATCCATCGGATCGGAAGTTCGTGGCGGTTGCGGTGGCTGGGGAAGCGGTTGTTCTAAACGCAACGGATAGCGATTGGGGTGAACATGCAACGCTGATGAGCAGCTTGGCCGTGGAAGTCCACCAACTCTGTCCGCAGCACGCCGCGAGGCAACCCGATGTGGGCTGCGACCGCTAGCCTGCACAACCCGCCTTTGGTGATGAAGTATCCGCGCACACCATACTGGCCTTGGTCTCCCACCGTTGGCCGCGGCGGCGACGTGCATGCGGACCCAAGCCGGTTCGTTGGGGAAGACGTGGTGGTGACTGAGAAGTTGGACGGCGGCAACACCCTGCTCCACGCCGGGAAGGTATATTCGCGCAGCGTGTCGGCGCCGTCCGATGCGAAGTGGATGGCGATGGTGAAGAAGCACCACGCTTGGAAGGTGACGGAACCCGAGGTTTGGCTTTACGGCGAAGACATCTACGGCGTGCATAGCATCGAGTACGCCCCCGTGGCGGAGCAAGCCACTTTCCATGCGTTTGCATTGCGAGGCGGTGACGGAGCGTTCGCGGCGTTCGCCGAGGTTGAGGAGTACGCGCAGCAGCGGAATATACCGGTCGTGCCGGTTCTTTTTAGGGGGCGCTTTCAGTCGGTCGCGTACCTCAGAACTTTCATTGCCCAGGCGCATGGCGCTCCCTCCGCCCTTGGGGGCCAGCGGGAAGGCGTCGTAATGCGGCTGGCGCAAGGGTTTTCGGCGGCGGAGTTCCAGGACAGCGTTTGCAAGAGTGTCCGCCCCGGACATGTGCAGACTGATGAGCACTGGACGCGGAAGTGGAGACCGTGCCAGATCTCGGGGCGAGCTGGATGAGGCTGTCCTTCGGTGGCGGGCGAAGCTTGACGGCCGATTGGTCTGGCAGCCATTGGCATGCAGAAAAGCCTTGCAGGAAAAAAATCCCGCCCCAATGGGGAGAGGTTATTCGTTTTCAAGGTCTTTGGTTTTTTCCAACCGTACCCACATTGCTCCTGTCGCAATCTCAACTGCAAAGGAGACGAACCATGAACATGATCAGCTGGAGCCCCTTTCGGGAGTTCGATCGCATCTTTCCGCGCTACGGCGTTTTCGGCGACGAGTCGGCCGGGCCGGTGCAGTGGTCGCCCCCGGCGGACATTGCGGAGACGGATGACGCCTATCTGATCGAGCTGGACCTGCCTTCCGTGCCGCGTGAGGCCATCAACGTCACGGTGAAGGACGGCGTTCTGACGGTCAGCGGCGAGCGCAAGTCCGAAGCCAACGACAACGCCCGCCGGCATCGGGTGGAGCGGCGCTACGGCGAGTTCTTCCGCAGCTTCCGCCTGCCGGAGGACGTGGATGACAACAGCATCGCCGCCACCGTCAAGGACGGGTCGCTCAGCTTAAGCGTGCGCAAGCGGCAGGAGGTTCTGCCCCGCACCATCTCGGTGGATGTGCATTGACCGCCCAAGGGCGCTGCCTGTGCGCCGAACGCGCAACCTAAAGCGTCGGCGCACAGGCTTGCTTTCCACCCCAACGGACCGCAAAGCCCAAGCGAAGAACGCCCTGCAAGTGCGCCGATAAACGGACAGCTCTCCGCTGGACTAGGCCGCCAGCAAACAACCCCCAAATCCTTAACAGCAAATCCGAAAGAGTTGCGCTGTTCCAGGACCCGCATTGCATAAGGGCTTGCGGGTGTCGCGAAAATCTTCGGATAAGGATCGCCCGGCCCGCCGCCAACGGCCTCTGGGAACGAGGGCCTTAAGGCCCGCCGGCGGGCGGGGCGAACTCGCTCTTAAGAATCAGGCTGTCGTAAGTCCCGCAACCGTGCAATTGCCGGAAAAAACCTTGCACGGGGCACCTTGTAACGCGCTTCAATGATTCCTTAAGCGGGGATTGGGGAGCCATGAGCTGGTCTCGAAGCGAACAAGGCGGCAGTTCGGCGCATGTGGCGGTTCTTAGCCCACCTAGGCGAGGGTCTGATGTCGGCGATCAACGCCAGCCCGTCGCTGCGGGAGGGGACGGTGGTGGATGGATGCAGGCGTCCCAGAGCGCTCATCATTCCCGCGCCTTCGCCGATGGTCTCGGACTTCCGCAAGGTCTTCGTCAGCCAGTCCTTCGCCTCAGTATGTTCATGGCGGCAGCTTCCAGCTAGGTGGAGTTGCCACGGTGAGGGTAATATAGTCCGCCTTTCGACTCAGCATTCAAGGGGGGAAACCGATGTCCGAACAAAACGGCCTTAGCGCCGACCTCTACGACCTGACCCTGTCCGCCGAGGCGGAGCCGCTGCTGGCCGCCGTGAAGAAGCACATCGCCGAGAACGTGGAGCCCATCACTGAGGAGTTCTTCGCCTTGGGGGAAGGGCGGGAGGACCGCTGGAGCTGGGCGCCCGGCCAACTGGAGCTTTTGGAGGGCGCCAAGAACAAGGCCAAGGAGTCCGGCCTGTGGAACTTCTTCCTGCCGGACGCGGACACCGGCGAGGGGCTGAAGAACCTTGACTACGCCTACATCGCCGCCGAACTGGGCAAGAACCCGCTGGCGTCGGAGACCCTGAACTGCAGCGCCCCGGACACCGGCAACATGGAGGTGCTGGAGCGAGTGGGCACCCCGGAGCAGAAGAAGCGATGGCTGGAGCCGCTGCTGAACGGCGAAATCCGCTCCGCCTACGCCATGACGGAGCCGAACCTCGCCTCCTCCGACGCCAAGAACATCGGCACCCGGGCGGTGCTCGATGGGGACGAGTGGGTCATCGACGGGGAAAAGTATTACATCTCCGGCGCCGGAGACCCGCGCTGCAAGATCATGATCTGCATGGTCAAGACCAGCCCGGATGCGCCGCCGCACAAGCAGCAGTCGCAAATTCTGGTGCCCATGGACACGCCGGGGGTCGAAATCCTCGGCCCCATGCACGTCTTCGGCCATGATGACGCGCCCCACGGCCACATGCACCTGAAGTTCGACAACGTGCGGGTGCCCAAGGGGAACATCCTGCTCGGCGAAGGCCGCGGCTTCGAGATTTCGCAGGTGCGCTTGGGGCCGGGCCGCATCCACCACTGCATGCGCTCCATCGGCCAAGCGGAGAAGGCCCTGGACCTGATGGTGCGACGGGGCCTAAGCCGCCAGGCGTTCGGCCGGCCCATCGCCCAGTTGGGCAAGAACATCGAGGTGATCTCCCGCGCCCGCATCGAAATAGAGGCCATGCGCCTGATGGTGCTGCAGGCGGCCAAGGCCATGGATGTGCTCGGCAACCAGGAGGCCCGCGTTTGGGTCCACATGGTCAAGGCGATGGTGCCGGAGCGGGTCTGCCAAATCATCGACCAAGCCATCCAAATCCACGGCGCCGCCGGCGTCTCCCAATGGACGCCCTTGGCCGGCATGTACACCGGCCAGCGCACCCTGCGCCTAGCGGACGGCCCCGACGAAGTGCATCACCTAGTGGTGGGCCGCGCCGAACTGCGCAAGTACGGCGGCTCGGTGTAGATGGAGCGGCTGTGTGTGCGAGATCACTAACCTTCTGAACACTTTGGCTCAGGCGTCAATGGCAGTCGAAAATTGCGCACATTGAAGGGAGGCCCCGGCCCTAGCCCATCCTCATCCCAACGTTCCCATTTCCGTGATGAGTGGTCATGGCGCCGCCCATTGACGCGGCCCGTCGCCGCCATCCGCCTGCCTTGACAGGTGCGCCAACCCCGGAACACACTTGCGGCCCTGCATCCTAAGCCATCGGCGCGACGAGATCCCATGCGGCACCGCCACCTCAACCATCAGCGCTTCACTCTCGCCGCCATTGACGACATCATTTCCCGAGGCAAGTGGCGGGACTGGGCGGACCTCCGCGCCGCGGCCCTTGCCGACCCGTTGTTGTTTGACAAGATCGAGCGCGTCTGCCGGCACCGCACGGTCGATCCCTATGCCCAGCGCCACCATTTCTGGCTGAACTATGTCCGGGAAAAGGGCACCCTTGGCTGAGTGGGAGGCTGTCCTTTCAGCGGCGGTGCGCCTGCAGCAAATCCTGCCAGACGCCGTGCTGGATGGCGGCACCGCCGCCGCCATCCATGCGCAGCATCGACTGTCCCAAGACGCCGACCACGTTTTGACCGATCTGCGCCGTCGCTTTGACCAATTTTTGGCGCAACTGGAGTCAGTGGCAGGCTGGAGGACTGCGCGGGTGGCGCAGCCGGTTTTGATCCTCGGCAGTCTTGATGGAATTGAAACCGGGGTGCGTCAGCTCATCCGCGAGGCACCCTTGGAAACGACCACTCTAAGCGTCCAAGGGACGGCCGTAACCGTCCCCACGGAGGCGGAGATCCTGCGCATCAAAGGAGTGCTGATTCTCAGGCGCAACACCACGCGGGACTACCTTGACTTTGCGGCGTTAGCGGACCGCATGGGCGCCGAGTCGGCGTCGCGGGCACTCAGCGATTTTGATCGGCTGTACCCGCAAGCGAACGGGGAATCCAACCTGCAGCAACTGCAGGCTCAGCTCGCCAACCCACTGCCCTACGACCTTGAGGAAACGGAACTGCGGGAATATAAAAACCTTGCGCCTCAATGGCATGACTGGAACACCGTAAAAGCAGTCTGCGCCCATACCGCCGCAATGGCCTTTGACTACGTTTGCGCCGAGCGTCAGCCATGAAAATGCCTGCGACATGAGGACTCTTTGGGCGGCAATGAAGTCGGTTAGCTTGCCTCCGTTTTTGGAGCAATTTTCAGCGGCGCAAAGAAATTCTCCACCCAATCCGGCGCTTGCCCTGCTTCCCCGACCTTTCGCACTGCCTCTGGCACCTTCCCCTTTGGCATTGCGGCAAGAAAGTCCGTAGAAGGTGCCAAGGCGACGTTCAAGTCGTTCGGCTCGAACTTGTCCAGAGAATCCCCGTACTTGCGCATCGAAAGAGAAACGATGTCCCTGCCGACATTCGACCAAAGATAGAGAAATAGATGCTCTAGGTATTGCTGCCCGAACAAATTAGGCTGGAAACCATGAAAGCAAGTTAGGTTCAGCGCCTTGCTTCGGTTCAAAATAACCTTGTACCCTCCCCTTGAAAACACTCCTAACAGCAGTGGGGCTGGGCGTCGGCTCTCCGTTTTGTACCAAGGGGTGCGATTTTTTGTCAGAAACCGTGCGTTGAAACCGGCCGATTCTCCGTATTTGATGTACTCGTTTGCTCCGGCTGACCGATTTTCCTTTGGGGAAAAGAGTAAAATTGGCCCATCTGAATCATACAATTCGCGGTAATCTGACGCATCAAACACAGGTTTGCAGACTTGGGAACTTTTCGTAATGCAGGGAACGCACTCGCGGCCCTCCTCAATGGCGAATCTCCTTACGGAAGACGGACGCAAAACAAAAAATTGATTGGCGCCGGTCGCAATGCCGCGGCTAAACTTTCCGAATGAACTGAAAACGGTGCTTTTGCCGGAATCCACTGCAAATGCATTCTTGTGAAACAAAGGAAGCCACTTACGGCTCGGGTCCAAGCTGCCAAAGGACACCTCTGATACAGTGTCAATTCGTTGCAAGGCCGCCAAATCGTCGACTGACTTCAACGAATAGAATTTTGCTGAGGCATGGTTGACTGCTTTGTCAAACAGAACGATGCCTATCGATGTGGTCACGTCAGGAAATACATCTTTTTCACAGTCTAGACGTAGAATTGCAAACAAGTGCCTGGACTCAATAAGCTGCTGCTTAACTATCGCACCGTACCCCGTGTTTAGGAATTCCAAAGGCATAATGTACGCTAACCGACCCGAGGGACTAAGCTCGGAGATCGACTTGACTAAAAAAGCAGACGCGGTATTGGTGTATCCAGAAAGCCTAATGCCGATCTTCCTCTCGAAGTCGCCGAACACGACCTTGCGATTCATAAATTTCTGAAAGCGCATGTAGGGAGGGTTGCAGACAATATTGGAGTGCGTTTTGCCCCAAGAAAGCAAGTAGTCCTCCGCGGCTATAAATGACGCACTTTCGCCTGTCCTCCCCTTCCAAACTTGGATAATGTCGGGATCAATTTCGGAAGCGGAAAATCCAATCTTGGCCCTGTTAGGCAAAGCCTCCCAAAAAGCTCCGAGTCCAAACGCTGGGTCGAAGACGGCGTTTTGTCCGGAACCAAGTACCCATCGCACCATGAAATTGGCAACTTTTGGGTGAGTGAAATACTGCCCCAGGGCCCTGCGACGGTTCGAATCAGGGTATTCGGCGCATCTATTCATGACTGAGAATTTCCTGAGCAAAAACTTCCGCATCAAGGTAGCCTTGCCCTTCCCAGCCCACCCGAACTAGGAAACCGACCAGGGCTCCGCGAAGGGGCGGACCAGGACGTTGAAGCTCCAGGCGGAGCGGGGTTGGTGGGCGACGTGCCAGCATTCGGCGGCGATGTCCTTGGGTCGGCAGAAGAAGTCGTCGGGCTTGTCGGCGTAGCGCTTGCGGGTCCAGGGCACGTCGATGACGGCGTCGATGGCGATGAAGGCCACATGGACGCCCTTCGGCCCCAAGTGGCGGGCCATGGATTCGCAGAGGATGCGTTGCGCCGCCTTGGTGGGTGCGAAGCCGGCGAAGTTCGCAACGCCACGGTAGGCGGCGGTGTTGCCGGTGCAGAGGATGGCGCCCTGTCCGGCTTCGACCATGGCTGGGGCCGTGGCTTGGGCCAAGCGCAGCAGGGCCATTGCGTTGATCTGGAAATTGCGGTTCAGCGCCTCCGGGTCAATGCTCAGAAAGTCGCCGAACACGCCGCCCACCGCGTTGTGGATAACCACCGAGGGTGCGCCAAGCTCCGCCTTGACCGCCGCTAAGGCGGCCTTCAACTGTTCCGGGTCGGTCACATCGCAGGGATAGCCCTTGGTGTGGGGCACTGCGCCTTCAATCGCCTCAAGCCGCTGGGCGCTGCGGGCCAGCATGGCCACTTGGTAGCCCACGGCGAAGCGCTCCGCCAAAGCCCTGCCGGTGCCAGGGCCGACGCCCGTAATCAAACAGACTTCTTGTCCCATCAACATCCTCTTGCATCCGCGAGCCGAAGGGTTCCTTCCCCGACGCCGACCATGATGGCACATCTGCTAACATGCACACCCCTAGGAAGTCTCAACCCATGCCCGAACCCCAACTTCACAAAATCCGCGTCAACGGCGCGGAACTGGCCTACTTTGAGCGCAACCAGCCGGATGCGGCCAAGCCGACGCTGCTGTTCATCCACGCCACCGGCTTCCACGGGCGGATTTGGGACCGGATTGTCGAACCATTCCAAGACCACCACAGCATCGCCTTGGAGCTGCGAGGACATGGACGCAGCGAGAAGCTGAAAATCGACCACTGGCGGGTGCTCAGCCAGGACACTGCCGGGATCATCCGCGCCCTCAAGCTAAACAACCTGATCGGCGTTGGCCACTCCATGGGCGCCCACGCCATGGTCGAGGCCGCCGCCGCCACCGGCGCCTTCGCCCGCATGGTGCTGCTGGACCCCACCATCGTTGAACCGGAAGCCTACGCCACGCCGCCCGACCTTGACGGCGATGCGCACCCCGTCGCCCGCCGCCGCAACAAGTTCGCCTCCGTAGAGGAAATGATGGAGCGCCTAGCCAACAAGAGCGCCTTCCCGGTCTTTGACCGGCGGACGTTCAGGGACTACTGCGAACACGGCCTAGTCGCCTCACCCGGCGGCGGCCTGCAACTGGCCTGCCCGCCGGAAATAGAGGCGTCCATATACACGTCCACCAGAAGCAACGCCGCCGTCTTCGACAGCGTCGCCGCCATTGACGTGCCGGTTCTGATCTTCCGCGCCAAGGAGCCGCAGGGCGAGCGCGGCCTGATGGACTTCGCCTCCTCCCCCACTTGGCCGGGCTTGGTGGGCAGGTTCCGCCAAGGCCGGGAGATTCATCGACCGGACGTCACCCACTTCATCCCCATGCAGATTCCCGATGAGGTGATTCGCATCATTCGGCGGGAGATCGAGGCTTGGGGCTAGGTGTGGCGGAGCGGACGGGATTCGAACCCGCGACCTCCGGCGTGACAGGCCGATATTCTAACCAGCTGAACTACCGCTCCGCATGCCCGCAAACGCAAGGTGGTGGGTGTTGCAGGGCTCGAACCTGCGACCTACGGCTTGTAAGGCCGTCGCTCTCCCAACTGAGCTAAACACCCAGCATTTGCAAGGCCGGCTAGTTTAGCCCCTGGCGCTGCGATGTCAAACCCGTTGCCGGCCGGAACATGCCAAAGGGGCGCAGATGGCGTAGTCTTTGCGCAGCAAAGTTAAGGGCAACGCTCATGACCGCATTTGGCCTCACCATGTTCCAAACGGACTACGCCATCGCCCCGGCGCTGCTCGCGCAGGAGGCCGAGGCTAGGGGCTTTGAGTCCCTGTTCCTGCCGGAGCACACCCACATTCCGGCCAGCCGGCAAACGCCTTGGCCGGGCGGCGGGGACTTGCCGAAGGAGTATTGGCACGCCCATGACTCGTTCATCGCCTTGGCGATGGCGGCGGCGGTGACCAAGACGCTGCGCCTAGGCACCGGCGTTGCCCTCGTTACGGAACGGGACCCCATCCTGATGGCCAAGCAGGTGGCCTCCTTGGACCATCTTTCCGCAGGACGGGTGCTGC
Organism: Candidatus Azophilus sp.; assembly: GCA_965200465.1. Lineage (GTDB taxonomy): Bacteria > Pseudomonadota > Gammaproteobacteria > Pseudomonadales > Azotimanducaceae > Azophilus. The sequence goes on from OZ241358.1 coordinate 3,579,335, forward strand.
TGGGCGTCGGCGCCGGCTGGAACGCCGAGGAAATGCGCAACCACGGAGTCGAGTTCGCTGACCGCTGGAAGGTGCTGCGCGAGCGGCTGCTCGCCATGCGCCGCATTTGGACGGACGACGAGGCGGAGTTTCACGGCGAGTTCGTCGATTTCGACCCCATTTGGGCCTACCCGAAGCCAGTGCGGCGCGGCGGCCCCAAGGTGCTGCTGGGCGCCGCCTCCCGCTGGACTTGGCGGCGCATCGCCGAATACGCCGACGGCTGGATGCCGATCTACCAAAACCCGGAAAGGGCCGCCGTCAGCCCCATCGACTACGCCGACGGCATCCGCCAAACCCGCGCCGCTTGGGCCGAAGCCGGCCGCCAAGGCGAACCGGACTTCACCGTTTTCGCCGCCACCCCCAACCGAAGCGCCATGGAGGCGCTCATCGCCATGGGCTTCAACCGGGTGGTGTTCGGCCTGCCGGCGGCGGCGGCGGGCGAAGTGCTGCCGCTGCTGGACCGCTATGCGGAGATGGCCGCCGCAATAAACAGCTAGGGCCGCACACCGCTCAGTAGCCCGCCTCGCCCGCGTCAATTTTGCCGGCGAACTCCGCATCGAGCGGCTCATAGGCTTGTGTGCCCGGCTTCAGCACATAGACCGGCTCGGCGATGCGCTGCAGGTCATAGCCATCCTCCTTCAGGTTGCCCTTGAGCATCTTGAAGGTGCCGGTCACGTTGATGTCCGCCTGCACCCGCAGAAACACGGGCCTGGCGTAGGCCGGCAGCTCCCGCTGGACGAAGCGGGAGAAAGCCGCCAAGTCCAGGGCGTCAACGTCGGGCTCAAGAGTTAAGGCGGCCATGCCGGCCCGCCCGTCGGCATTCGGCACCCGCACGCCATAGACGTTGGTGAACTGGATTTCCGGGAACCCATTGAGAATCTCCCCCACTTCGTTGGTGGAGACGTTTTCGGATTTCCAGCGGAAGGTGTCCCCCACCCGATCAACGAACTGGTAGTGGGGGTAGCCCAAGGTGTAGCCGGCGTCCACCTCGCGCAGCAGGTCGCCGGTGTTGAACCAAGCGTCCCCATCGGCAAAGGCGTTGCGCAGTGTCTTCTTCTCGGTGGCCGCTGCGTCTGTGTAGCCCTCAAAGGCGGCGGCCTCGTTGATCTCGGCGAGCAGCAGGCCGGGTTCGCCCCGCTCCACCGGAACGCAGTTGCCGCCCTCGTCCCGGAGAATCTCATCGGCGCCCACGTCGTAGCGCACCAAGGCGATTTTGGACGCGGTCATGCCTATGGTCCTGTCCTTGTTGAGCAGATTGGCGAAGGCGACGTTGCCTTCGCTGGCGCCGTAGAACTCGGAGATGCGCTTGACGCCGAAGCGCCGCTTGAACGGCATCCAAACGTCCGGGCGCAGGCCGTTGCCCATCATGGTGCGCAGCGGATTGAGATGGTCGTCGGGAGCGGCTTCGGTGTTCAGCAGGTAGCGGCACAGTTCGCCGATGTAGATGAGGCAGGTGGTCTTGTGCTCGCGCACTTCGGCGAGGAAGTTGCTGGCGGAGAACTTGCGCCGAACGAACATGCCGGCGCCGGAGGCGAAGGACGCGCCGCAGCCCACCAGCAAGCCGGTGCCGTGGTATAGCGGCAGGCAGATGTGCAGCCGGTCCTTCTCCGTACACCTCAACCCAGCCAAGTGGGCCAGCCTGGCGCTGCCCAGATAGCGCCGGTTGGAGATCACCGCCGCCTTCGGCAGGCCGGTGGTGCCGGACGTGAACAGATACATGGCGATGTCGCCAAGGGTGTGGTCCTTGGTGACGGGCAGGTTGGACGAACTGGCCCCGGCGCTGCCTTGGTTCAGGTCGGCGGCCCAGTTGGGGGCTGGCGCGGCGCCGCCGTCCGCCACGAACAGATAGTCCTCCCCCTCGGCCAGCGGCAGTTCCGCCTTCACTTCCGCCAACGCGGCAGTCAGCTCCTCGCCAAAGATGCACTTTTTGGATTCGGTGACGGTGATGCAGTGCGTCAGGGGCCGGCCGCGCAGATTGGTGTTGATGTAGCCAGTGGTGGTGCCGAGCTTGTTCAGGGCCACCGTCAGGGCGAGGAACTCAATGCGGTTCTCCATCAGCAGGCTGACCACGTCGCCCTTTTGCACACCCGCGGCGGCTAGGCAATTGGCGTAGCGGTTGGCCTGTTGGTTGAACTCCGCCCAAGTGAGGGAGCGGCCCTCGAAGATGATCGCCGTATGCTCGCCGAAGCGCTCGGCGTTGCGCTCCACGCAACGGGCGAAGCAGTCCCGCTCCGAGTAGGGGCGCGGCTGCATGCCTTTTTTCAACTTCAGCAGGGTTGGCGCCTGCGCCAATGTCGATGCAACGTCCCGAAGCCCCATAACCGCAATGCTACTCCCACCGCCGCAAACAAAGGCGACCTTTGCACGAACGCCGCCAACAGGCAAGATTAAAGCGCAACCTGGAGCAGGGCCTCGTCCGCATTCTAGTCGCCAGCGGCCATGCGCTGCCGACTCAGCCAGCGGTCCAGCCGCCGCTGCGCCGGTGGGAAGTCCAACGCCACAAAGGCTAGGCCAAGGGGAAACATCCAGAAACCGAGAACCGGCAAAAAGCCAAAGACGCCGCCGACCATCAGCAAGGCGCCGATGACCGTGCGCATTCCCCTAGGCACCCGATGCCGCCCCCACTCCAGGGCGTTGACGGCGAGGCGGGCGACCTTGGCCTGGAGTTCGGCTTTCCTGCGCATGGCAACCGGCTCACCGGCCAGGGCGCGGCCAGCGCGGTTCGCGCCCGGAGGGTTTCCCGAAAGTTTCAGGCAACATCCCGGCTAAACCATCATGGGGCCTTCGTCCGGGGCGTCATGGGCATTGGGATGGGCGCGGCGGGGAAGGTCGGGATCTATCGAGGTGAAGCGGTAGCGGCCGTCCGCATGCAGGCTGCGCTCGATGCGGTTGCGGTGCATGAGCAGATGCAGGTGGGCGATGGCTTCGCCCAAGGCCATCATCATTTGGCGGGGGTCCAATTCCCGAGCGAACAGCACGGGCAAGAGGTCCCGGGCGGTGGCCGGCGTCACGCAATGCTCCTCAATGGCCAGCATGCGGTCCTCATGGTGGCCGATGAGGTCACGCAGCCGCTTGCGGACGCCGTAGAAGGGCAGGTTGTGGGCCGGCAGCACCAGGGTGTCGTCCGGCGTGCCCAGAAACCGGTCGTGGGACTCCATCCACGCCTTGAGCGGATTGGCGTCCGGCTCCACGGGCATGACGCTGACGTTGGAGGTGATCACCGGCAAAATCTGATCCCCGGAAATCAAGACCTTCAGCGCGGCGCAGTACAGGCAGGCGTGCTCCGGCGAGTGCCCCGAACCCACCAACACCCGCCAGTCATGGGCGCCGATGGTCAGGACATCCCCATGCTTCAAGCGGTGGTAGCCGGACGGCATTTCCGGCATGGACATCCCCTGGTTGCGGCGCCGCCCCCAGGCGTCGGCAAGCTCGTCCACATAGGAGCGGGGCATTCCGGCGCGCACGTAGAACTCCTTGCCCAGCCATGAACTGTGGTGGCGGCCGTTGCTGTTGGAGAAGGCGCGGGCCTGGTAGTACTCCGCCCGCGTCATGTAGAGGGGGCAGCGGTGCTCGTCGGTGATCATCTTCGACTGACCCACATGGTCCGGGTGCATGTGGGTGCAGATGACGCCCTTGACCGGGCGCCCGCCCAGCTCCTTGGCGAACAGTTGCCGCCACCACTGCGCGGTTTCGGGAATGCTGAGGCCGGTGTCCACCACCCACCAGCCGTCACTGTCCTCCAGCAGGTAGAGGTTGATGTGCGAAAGAGCGCCGGGCATCGGCATGGTGAGCCAGTACAGGCCGTCGGCCAGCTGTTTGGCGCCGCCGGGGGCTGGGTGGTCGGCGTAGGGGTAGCTCAATTCGCTCATTGGGGGCTTGGAGGCCGAAAAAACGAAAAAGTATAACCCAGCGGGCGGGCTCGGCTTTCCAGCGCCGTCGCCGGCCCCCCTAAACCTTGTCGGCGGTTTTGGCCCGGCGCTTGCCAATCAGCACGTAAAGAGCCCCGGTGCCGCCGTCCTTGGGGTTGGCGCTATGAAAGGCGTTGACAAGGGGATGCTCCCGCAGCCAGCCGTTGAGGCAGTTCTTAAGGCGGGCCGGCGCCGCCGAAGACGCCGACTTGCCATGCACGATCAACAGGCAGCGCCGGCTTTCGGCGGCGGCCTCCGCCAAGAAACGAAGCACGTCGCCCTGGGCTTGGGCTGCGGTTCGTCCATGCAAATCGAGCCGGCCGGCTATTTTGTAGCCTCCCTTCCTCAACCGCTGCAAGTCTCGGCGCCGCACGCCGTCCCGCATCCAGGAAAGAACTCCCTCCGGGCCGACCTGCTCGATGGAGTCCGGCGCCTTGGGGCGGCCGTGCTCCACCACGCCAAAGCGCTGCAACGAATGCGCATGGTCCCTTGGCGCTGCGGCGGGGCCGTCCCTGAAAGTCAGCATATTGCGCATTGGCCGAGCAACTGCGTCGCCGGCCGCCCCTTCCCGCCGCGCCCGCACCTGCTCCGGCGCCATCTGGGCACGGGGGAACGTCCGCCTACGGGAATGCTTGAGGGGGATGACCGGCCCCACCGCCTCCCGAAAGCTGCTGTCCGAAGCCGGTGCTGCGTCCGCCTTCCCGGAGCCGGGTGGATTGCGTCGGGTCACGCCAGCGGCAACCCCGGATATTGGTCGGAACGGGTGCCGGGTATGGGCCGATTGTTCGCCGCGTGATAGGTGAACACGCAGGACAGCTTCACGCGGCCGGTGCGGTTGACCCCGGCCGCATGCAGCGTTCGGCAATGGAAGAACAGCACGTCTCCCGGCTGCAGCGCCACCTCTTGGGCGCCCCTGATCAAGGCCTTGTTGTCCGGCAGGTCGGTGCGCAGAAACAGGGCGCGGTCAAAACGGCCCCGGTCCAGGTTGAGGCGATGGCTGCCGGGAATAACTTTCAATGCGCCGTTGCGCCCGGTTTCCTCCCCCAACGCCAGCCACGCCGAAACCAGCTCCGGGCGGTCAAACGACCAATAGCGCATGTCCTGATGCCACAGGGTGGCGCTGCTGTAGCCGGGATGCTTGGTCATCACGCAGTTGTGGTGGCACTGGGAGAGAACCGCCGCGCCCTCCAGGCAGGCCGCAAGCTCCTCCTTAAGCTCTGGACTGCGCGCCCAGTCCGCAAGCCGGGGAAAGCGTGAAACGGCGTGCAGCAGGCGTCTGGGAGTGCGGCCTCCGTCCGCGTCAATGGCCGCCGGCGCACCGGGGTAGCCGACTTCCGCCTCGAATTCAGCCGGCCCCATCAGGGGAGCCAGCGCGGCCAGGACGGATTGGCGCACTTCCTGGATGAGCTCGCCGCCCGCCAAGCCCCGAACGATGAAGAAGCCATCGCGCTCAAAAGCTGAGGCGGCCAATGAGGTCGGTTGCGTTGGGGCTATGCTCATGGCGGCGAGTATAGCCGCCGGACGGCATCGAATCGATCTCGATGTCCAGCGCAGTTCCCCCCCATTTGCCGTCCGCCATGCGCCCGGCAAAATGCGGAGAAGTCCCACGCCTTGCCCTCCAACGCCCAAAAGCGATCCATTCGTGACATCGCAATATGAAGATATTGATGAAGTCTTCGCTTTGGCGTTGAATCCCTCCAACCCGCATGCAACCGTAGCCGTCCATTCATTTTTGGAGACACGTGAAATGCGTGAACTAACCTTGCAGGAAAAGGACGAGGTCAGCGGCGGCTTCTTGCCGCTCATCGGCTTCGGTTTGGCGGTCGCTGCGAAGGCGATGGGCGGAGGCGGCGTTGCTGGATGGGCGATAAGCTCCGCCAGCCTAGTCGCCGCCAGCTACGGGTTGGCGGCCGCTTACGGCCCGGGCAGCCACGGCTCAGGTTGTGCGTACATACCCTGATATCCGTTGAATCAGGACAAGGGGCCCCTCGGAGGGGCCCCACTTGATTCCATGTCAAACAACAGCCCCTTGCGCCGCAAAGACCTATACGCTGGGCGCGATGCCTTTACAGGCGCGGCGTTGTGCGTTGCCGTTGCGCTCGCTCTTTCCCTACCCATCCCACTAACGGTCACGGCCGGCATCCTAGGCACGGTTGTTGGCCAGTTCTTCGCAAGGTGGTGGTTCAGGAGCAAACCGTCTGCAAAACTGGAAGAACCCACAAAGCCAAATTCAATGTTTGGGTTCACTGTCTGGGTTATGTGCTGCAAAGCAAGATGGAGACCCAAGGCGCAATAGGTAAAGATGCACAAAGCTGACGAAGCACCAAGGCTCGTTGCCCTAAAATGCGTGGGCGGCCCGAGCTTTCGGGCTTTCACAAACCGGCGCCGTCGTGTAGCTTCCCGCAAGACGCATTTTCGGGGAGCGCCACGCTAATTAAGATCGGCCTGATTTCAGACACCCACCTGCCGGAGGCGGCCAAGGCCCTGTGGCCGGAGGTGTTTGACGCCTTCGCCGGGGTGGACGCCATCTTCCACGGCGGCGACATCCATGAATTTTGGGTGCTCGACGAACTGCAGCGCGTCGCCCCTGTTTACGCCGCTCGAGGCAACGGCGAGGACGGCGGCGGCGGGCGCCCGGTGCAGCCCCAGGATGCGCGCGTCAAGACTGCCTGGCTGCTGCCCCTCGAGGGCCTGTGGGTGGGGCTGACCCACTACGTCCCGGTGCCGGAGCGCCCGCCCAACTTCACCTTGGCCCGCTGGATCGAACGCTACTTCCCGCAACGCAAACCGGACGTGATCGTTTCCGGGGACACCCATGTGGAGCGCATCGAAACCGTGGACGGCGTACTCTGCGTCAACCCCGGCTCCGCCACCTATCCGCATAACTACGACACTCAGTTCGGCACCATCGGCTTCCTGGAACTGCAGGACGGCCAAGCCAAGGCCAGCATTTGGCAACTGCGCCCCGGCGGCATCGAGCCCTTCGCCTGGGGCGGCACACCGCCTTGGCGACTGGCCGCCTCCGCGAAGGCCGAGTAACCAGCCTTATGGCGCCGCCACGCCCCCGCGCCAACCGCTTGACTTGGACCGTCGCCGGGGTCGTCAGCATACTGCTCTTCGGATTGGTCGCCGCCCAATTGGACGCCACCGCCTTGGCGGCGGCGGAGCGAATTTCCTGGCCCTTGGCGGGAGCGGGGTTGGCGCTGCTGTTCGGGGAACAACTGGTTGCCGCCCTGCGCACCCATCTGATCGCCGAACGCCGCGGCGGATTGGTCGCCGCCGTGGACGTTACCGCTTGGCACGCCGTTTGGTTGTTGGCGCTGCCGGCGCGTCTAGGGGAGGTGGCCTGGGTGGTCGTCATGCGCCGCGCCTACGGATGGAGCACCGCCACCGCGGTGGCCTGCGCCCTAGTGCAGCGCCTGCTGGACGTGGCGGTTATCGCCGCCTGCTTGCTGTTGTCCATGCTGGTGGTTTTTGGCTTGAGCGGGAACGGCGCCTGGCCGCTAGCCGCGTTGGCCGCCGGCGTTTGCCTTCTGGCGTTCGTCGGCGCCTTGGGCCTGCACCTTTGGTTGCGTGTTGCGGCCTGGTTGGTCGTCCTGCTCGGCCGCCCCCGAGGTTGGCGTCGGCGCCTGCTGCGGCACCTGCGGCAAGGGCGCCGCTGGCTGGAAAGTGCCCGCCATCGGCGCATCCTGCTGCTGTGCCTGTTGCCCACGGCGCTGTTGTGGATGACGGTCTTCATCGGCTTTTGGCTCATAGGCCAAGCGGTTGGCTTGGACGTCTCCTTGGCCGAACTTCTGCTCGCCGCGGCCGGCGGCAGCTTGGCCACGGCGCTTCCGGTGCAATCCATCGGCGGCCTCGGCTTGATGGAGGTCGGCTTTGCCGGCATCCTCGCTTGGCTGGGCGCACCCGCCGCCAACGCCGCCTTGGCCGCTCTGTCCATCCGCGGCGCCATTTGGATTTCGGTCGGGCTGTTCTGGTTGGTCGCCGCCGTAGCCAAAGCCGTTGCCGGCGGCGGGGAGCAATGGGCGAAGGCGCCCCGGCCTGGGTAGGCGGCGCCCTTATAATCGGCCGATCATGAGTTCCTCCGCCACGCTGGTCATCTTTCCAGTGCGCAACGAAGCACGGAACCTGGAGCGCATGCTGGGGCCGCTGCTTGAAGTCGTGCAGCGGGAGGGCTATCAGCTGATCGCCATAGACGACGCCTCCACGGACGCCTCCCCGGACATCCTGAGCCGGCATGGCGTGGCGACGATCCACTTGGCCGAAAACCTAGGCTACGGCGCCGCCCTGCAGACCGGCTACAAGTACGCGATCGCCAACGGCTACGAACAGCTGATGCAGCTGGACGGGGACGGGCAGCACGACCCCCGCTTTCTGCCGCTGATTCTGCGGCAACTCCAGAGTTGCGATGTCGTGATCGGCTCCCGCTTCCTGCCGGTTGACCCACAGCCCTTTCCGCCGGCCGGAGAACTGTTCCGGGGCACTCCGGCCCGCAACCTCGGCATTCGCCTGTTCCGCCTGCTGCTGCGCATTCTGGCCCGCACGTCCATAACGGACCCGACGTCCGGCTACATCGGCATGAACCGAAGATGCCTAAGGTTCATGAGCAAGGACAGCTACCCCCACGACTTTCCGGACGCGGACGTGCTGCTCACCCTCATCCGCAACGGCTTTCGTCTGTGCGAGACGCCGGTTTACATGTATGACAACAGCACCGGCGGGCAGTTGCATCGGGGCTTGGCGCCGCTGTGGTACATGTTCAAGGTGATGCTTTCGCTGTTCGTCTCAGTCCTGCGCAGAACGGGGGAGGAGCATCCGCCCAACTCCCCGCCCCCTTGAGCCTCCCTGTGCAGAACTTCGCCGGCCTTTCCTTCCCGGACCGCCTCCCCCTGTTTTCAGTTGTGCGGCGGCTGGCGGTTTACGCGATCGTCGCAACGGGCGGCGCTGCACTGTTCATTTGGCTGCATCACCTTGGCAATCAGCTTCCCTACGAACTGGCGCAGCAACGGTTCGCCGAAGCCTCTGTTGACGTGGCGCGGGAGGAGGGCGCACAACGGTATTTTCAAGGGAAAAGGCCGCTGTTCATCAACGAATTCTGCGAACTCTCCGTAGGCGTCTTGGCAGGGGGGGGGGGGGGCACAGGACAGCAACGACAGCCTTTGGTGGACGCCGTGTTGCCAAAATCCTTCCACCGGGATGCCGACGCCAATTGGGAATATTGTCAGACGCTGCTGCAAGCCGCGGTGGACGGCCGTGAGTTCAAGCCCAATGTCATGAAGACCCGATACTGGTGGGGAAGCAAGGCGTTGCTTGCCGTTGCGCTGCGCCACCTCTCCGTTTGGGAACTGCATCGGTCAATCCTGCTTGCCACCTATGGGGCTTGGCTGCTGTTGGCCGTCGCAACAGCGCTGTTGGGGTGGCGAGCGCTGCTGGTGGCCAGCCCGACAATTGTCTTCGGCATGACGCTCTCCGGCATCCCCTACTTTGCAGACATTGCCAACGGCCTGCCCACTCTGTGGGCGGTTTTCGCCGCGGGAATTCTGGCGCTGATGCTGAGGCAGCCCAAGGCGGCGCAGCTAGCGCCGCGGTTCTGCTTCATCACCGGAATGGTGTCCTCCTTTCTGTGGCTGTCCGATGGGCACAACAGCTTGGCCATTGCCTTGATTGGGCTGGTGGCTTGGTTGGGGCATGAGCGGACCAAGGCGGGCGGGGAAACGCGGCGGGCTTTCCATTGCGTCCTGCTTTACGTCGCTGGGTTCGTTGCCTGCTTGGTTCTGGGGCAGGCCGCCAAGTATGCGGTGTTTCAGCAGCAACACGGCTCTGGCATTTATATAGTCAACAACTTTCTTGCATCCTTGTCGCACAGGCTGGACCAAGCCTTTGTGGAAACTTGGGATCCTTTGCAGCACGGCGAGGCTGCTTTAGTACAGGTTTGCGAGGGCTGCGGAACGAGGGGTTGGCAAAAACTGCCAATAGCCAGAAATTTCCGGGGGTTGCCCCTGTTGACGCCGTTCAGCCAAGAGGTTCACTGGCTCCTGAACGCCTTTTCCGCAATGGCCCTGGCATGCGGGGTGGGCGGCGCCGTCTGGCAGGCGCGGCGCGGCCGGCGGAGGCTAGCCAACAATATTCTGTGGCTGGTCGCGCTGGCGCTCATGGCTTTGACGCAGCTCTTTCTCCCGACCGACATTGGGTTCCGAAACGACAGGTTCGTGTTCCTGCTGCTTGCGGCCTGTTGGAGTTGCCTAGCCGTCGCCGCCGTGCAATTGAACCGCAAAGGCTTCTCCATGCTAGCCGGTTGCTTGGTCGGCGGCTTGTTCGTCAGCATTGCCGCAGTTGACCGGGTTATGGAGTGGCGACTTGACCGGACGATCGCCAATGCCCATCTGGTCGTTCAGTCCGGCTTTGACGTGTACGACGACTACGACCGGCTAATCTACCTGAAGGACGATTGCGAAGATGCGGCCACTGAGCCGAGGTTTTTCCTGCATGTCCGTCCCGTTGACCGCGCTGACCTGCCCGAACACCGCCAAAAGAATTCCTTTGACAACCTGGATTTCAATTTCCACGAACATGGGCACCGCATCGGCGAGCGCTGCGTCGCAATGCGTTCCCTGCCTGACTATGACATGCATTCAGTCGCAACCGGCCAATATTCCAAGGCAGGGCGGATTTGGTCGTTTGAGTTCACTCCCCGCAAGCAGGGCTCACCAAAGCGACGTCTGCCCGCCCCTGCCGGGAGGGGTGAAGAGGTCCGTCCGTAGCGGCGGCAGGCGCTTTTTGCTCAAGCCGCTGCGCCGCCGCGCCGCCGCCATGCGGCTGCCCACCAAGTCCGCGAACGGCCCCTCGCCCCGCATGCGCTTGCCCCAAGCAGCATCATAAGCCTTGCCGTCCCTGGCGTCATAAATGGCCGCCATCACCCGCTTGGCCTTTAAGGGGTAATGCTCCGCAAGCCAAGCCTCGAACAGGTCCTTGACCTCCAACGGCAAACGAATGAGCACATAGCCGGCGGCTTGCGCTCCGGCCGCCGCGGCCTGGCTGACGATGGCTTCGATCTCATGGTCGTTGATGAAGGGGATCACCGGCGCCACCATCACTGCCGTTGGAACGCCCCGCTGGTGCAAGCCGGCGATGGCCCGCAGCCGCGCCGCCGGGCTGGAGGTGCGCGGCTCCAGCTTGACCTTGAGGGCGTTCGACAGGGTGGTGACGCTCAAGGCCACGGAGACTAGGCCGCGCTCCGCCAACTTCTCCAGCAGGTCCAAATCCCGCAGCACCAACTGCCCCTTGGTGACTATGCTGATGGGATGGCCGCACTCCACCGCCACCTCCAGTATGGTGCGGGTGATGCGCAGGCGCTTCTCCACCGGCTGGTAAGGGTCCGTGTTGGTGCCCAAGGCGATGGGCCGGCACTTGTAGGAACGGGCGCCGATTTCCTGCAAGAGCAGTTCCCGCACGTTGGTCTTGTAGAAAATCTTGGTCTCGAAATCCAAGCCCGGGGACAGGTCCAAATAGGCGTGGGTGGGCCGGGCGAAGCAATAGACGCAGCCGTGCTCACAACCCCTGTAGGCATTTATGGAGCGGTCAAAGGGTACGTCCGGGGATTTGTTGCGGGTGATGATGCTCAGGGTGCGGTCCGCGTGGAACTCCGTCTCCGGCGCTGGTTCGGGCGCCTCATCCAAATCCCAACCGTCGTCAACCGCCTCCAAGGCAGTTGGCAGGTAACGGCCCCCGGGGTTCCGCGTGGCCCCTCGGCCCTTGTGTGCCTTTACGCGCATGGTGAATTCACGCCCAATGAAATATGTGCTTATAAACAGTAACATGAAATCCGGTGCAAACGAACGGCATCCGGCCAGTCGGGGCCACCCGCACATTGCGCTGAGCCGCTTGCCCCAAGCCAAAACGGCGCCAACTAGAATCCGGTGCGCTCATCGCGGCCTTTGGCGCAACATGGGGGTTAAACTGCGCCAACCACCCACAATGGAGGAAACCGTGATCGTCGTCAACGCCCGCATTCAAGCCACCGCCGAAGCCGTGGCGGCCCTGAAGGACGCCATTCTCACCATGCAAGACGCCACCCTCAAGGAGGAAGGCTGCGAGGACTACAGCTTCAGCGTTGAACTGGCCGACCCCGGCGCCATCCGCGTCGTCGAGCGCTGGACCACCAAGGATGCCCTGGAGGCCCATTTCAAGACCCCGCACATGGCGACGTTTCTGGCCGCCATGCAGGCGCATGTTTCGCGGCCGGCGAGCGCTCATTTCTATGAGGCCACCGAGTTGGAGATGTCGCTGTGATCACGCTTTGGGGCGGAGGCACAGCGCGAACCCTCCGCGCCCATTGGATGGCCCACGAACTGGGCTTGAACTACCAATCCAAGCTGGTCGGGCCGCGCACTGGGGAAACGCAGACCCCGGAGTTCGCCGCCCTCAACGTCAAGGGCAAGATTCCGGTGCTGGTCGATGACGGCTTCGTGCTGACCGAGAGCGCCGCCATCGTCACCTACTTGGCGGACGCCTACGGGCGGGGTTCGGGCCTAACCCCCAAGCCCGGCTCAAGGGAGCGGGCGCAGTACAACGAGTGGCTGGCCTACGTGCAAATGGAGTTGGACGCCCACACTCTGTACGTTCTGCGCAAGCACCGGGATCTGTTCGCCCTCTACGGCGAAGCCCCCGCCGCCGTGAAGGCCGCCTTGGATGGCTTCAACAAGCAGCTCACCTTCGCCGCAAGGCGGCTGCAGGGCCATGCCCACTTGGTGGGCGAACGCTTTACAGGTGCGGACATCATGCTCACGAGCTGTCTGGTCTGGGCCACCGCCTACAAGATGGAGCTGCCGCCGGCGCTGCATGAGTACGCCAACCGGCAAACAAGCCGGTCGGCCCATCAGTCGGCGGCGCAACTGAATGCGTCCGTCAGCCCGGCCCCGCGCTAGGTCGATAAGCTGCCACGCAGGGGGGAAGCCGCTCCGCTAGTTCACGCGGGCGACGTGCATTCAGACCCCTCGCCTAGGATAAGATTGCCGTTGCGAACAAAACTCTGACTACTGCAAGGGAAGGCTTAGATGCGTTTCGGCGTTTTTTACGAACTGCAGCTGCCCAAGCCTTGGGATGACAACGCCGAGCACCGGCTAATCCACGAGGCCATCGAACAGGTTCAGCTTGCCGACCGGCTGGGCATCGACCATGCTTGGGCGGTGGAGCACCACTTTCTGGATGAATACTCCCACTGCTCCGCATCGGACGTGTTCCTCACGGCGCTGGCCGCCAAGACGGAGCGCATTCGCGTCGGCTTCGGCATTCGCCAAGTGATACCCAACTACAACCATCCGGCGCGCACCGCCGAATCCGTGGCCATGCTGGATTTGGTGTCCAACGGCCGGGTCGATTTTGGCATAGGCGAAGGCGCCACCCGGCTGGAGCTGCACGGCTACGGCGTCCCGGCCAAGCGCAAGCAGGCGCTTTCCTTGGAGGCGGCTGAGCAAATCGCCAACATGATGGTGCTGGAACCCTACCCCGGCTACGAGGGGGAAGGCTTCTCCATGCCCTGCCGCAACGTCCTGCCGAAGCCTCTGCAAAAGCCGCACCCGCCGATGTGGATGGCCTGCACCAGCCGCAAAACCATAGAGACCGCCGCTAGAAACGGCCTCGGCGCCCTGGCCTTCACCTTCGTGGACCCGGATGAGGCGCGAACTTGGGCGGACGCCTACTATTCGATCATCAAGTCCGACCAATGCGTCCCCGTGGGCCATCAGGTCAACGCCAACCTCGCCGTGGTGGCCGGCTTCTCCCTGCACCAAGACCCGGAGGAGGCCCGGCGCCGCGGCGTCGATGGCTTCGCCTTCTTCCGCTACGCCATCAACGCCTTGGTGGCCAACGACACCAAGCCCGGCCGCTCCCAGCTATGGCGGGAGTACGAATCCCTGCGCGACCGGGACCTGCCCACCATCGGCTCTCCGGGCATTGGCGCGCCGGCGCAGTTTGCGGAGCACATCCGAGACTTTCAGGAAGTCGGCATCGATCAGATCATTTTCCTGCAGCAGGGCGGCAAGAACCGTCATGACCACATCTGCGCAAGCCTGGAGCTGTTCGGGCGGGAGGTGCTGCCGGAGTTCGCGGCTGAGCAAGCGGTGCGCGATGCCCGCAAGGCCGAGCAGTTGGCGCCCCACATCGAACGCGCCTTGGCGCGCAAGCAGTGGATGGCGGGGCTGGCCGACGATGAAATTCCGGTGGTCAAGGCGTCCCGCGAGCGGGAGGCTTTCTACCGCAGGGCGTAGCAAAGCCCTCCGGGCGGCGGCCCCACCCGTTGCGGGACGTCAAGACCCTTGGCAGCGTCATTCGTCGCTCATCACCCCAAAGATGTGCAGCAGCGATATGAAGAGGTTGTAGAACGACACGAACAGCGACACCGTGGCGCGGACATAGTTGGTCTCCCCGCCGTGGATGATGGCACTGGTCTGCCACAGGATGGCGGCGCTGGCGAACAGCACGAAGCCGCAGGAAATGGCCACCGAGAAGGCCGAAAGATCAAAGAACAGCCCCAGCACCACGGCGCCCATCAGCACGAAAAAGCCCACCACCAGAAAGCCGGAGAGGAAGCTGAAGTCCTTGCGGGTGACGACGGCGAAGGCGGAGAGCCCAACAAAGGCCGCCGCCGTGGTGCCGAGCGCCGAAACCACCAAGCCGGGGCCGTTGGCGAGGCTGAGGTAGGCGTTGAGAATGGGGCCGAGGGTGAAGCCCATGAAGCCGGTCAACAGGAAGGTGAACAGCAGCCCCAAGCTGCTCTCCGCCGTCTTGTGCACCGCGAAGACCAAGCCGAAAAACCCGACCAGGGTGACGATGGGGCCCAGATAGGGTGCGCCCAGCGCCATGGAAACTCCGGCCATGAGGGCGCTGAACGCCAAGGTCATGCCCAGCAGCATGTAGGTGTTGCGCAGAACCTTGTCGATCTGCACTGCGCCGGCGGCGCGGGAAGCGATCACGTCCGTATAAGCCATTTGTGAACCTCCTTGAGGGTTGTCCTGCCCCCTATAATTGGGAATTTCCGCTCAAGTTGCAAGCGCCGGCGGCGACAATCCTCAAACTCCAATCCGCAGCAGGCGGCGAATGCAGGTTTCGGCGTCCAGCTGGCCGTCAAGAAGGGCGAGCACCAGTTCGACGAAGGGGGCGGATATGCCCTCCGCTGCGGTGCGGGCGGCGAACATGCGGGTGGCGCGCACCCCCTCCGACACCATCACGGTGCTGCCCAAGGCGGCTTCAAGGCTTTGTCCGCGGCCAAGCAGTTCCCCGGTGCGGCGGTTGCGCCCGTGGGGTGAGGTGGCGGTGACGAACAGGTCGCCAACGCCGGCGGGGCTGAACGCGGTTTCCGGCTGGGCGCCGAGGGCCGCCAGCACCCGGCAGGCTTCGCCGAAGCCGGCGGTGAACAGCGCCGCCTTAAGGTTGTCTCCGCCAAGGCCGCCGGGTTGCTGGAGGCCGTCGGACAGGCCGCAGGCCAAGGCGATGACGTTCTTGAATGCGCCCCAGAGCTCCACGCCCAAGGGGTCTCCCGCATGGCGCACCGCAAAGGTGGGAGTGGAGAGCTCTTCCGCGAGACGTTGCGCCACGGCTTGGTCCTCGGCGGCAACCAAGGCTGTGGTCATGACGCCCGCCGCCAGTTCCCGAGCGATGGTTGGGCCGGTCATCACCGCCAAGGGGTTGCGGCTGCCGGCGGCGTTCAGCTTCGCGCCCATGGCCTCCGAGACCAAGGTTTCCCCAGGCGCCAAGCCCTTAACGAGGTCAACCAGCACAGTGTCCGGCCGCAAAAGGGGCGCTAATTCCTCAACGACGTCCAAGACCACATGGGAGGGCAGGGGCAGCGCGATGACGTCCGCACCGTCGATCGCCTCCTGCAGGCTTAGGGTCGCCGTGAAATCCGGCAACTCGACGCCGGGCAGGTACTTTTCGTTAAGGCGGCGGCGGGTGACGCTCGCCAGGACCTCCGGCTCAACCGTCCAGCCGACTACGGTTTTGCCGTGAACCGTCCAGTTCCGCGCCAGGGCGGTGCCGAAATTGCCAAGGCCGACTACAGCGATGCGAGCCATTCATCCCTCCGCGAGGCCATCCCATTGTAGCCGCACATGGCGACCGCCGCCGCGCTGGGGGCCGAACCCCAATCCCCGGATAAGGATCGCCTGGCCCACTGCCCGCGCTCCCAGGCAGCAGGACGTTGCAAGTCCTGCAACCATCAATCGCTGCAAAACCCTTGCACGGTGCGCCTCGCAACGCGCTGCAACGATTCCTTAAGCGGAGATTGGGGAGGGGGCCGCAGGAAAGCGGCTTGGTGCAATATCCAGGCTGGGGGTTTATGGTGCGAACATGGGGAATCACTTAACCCGGTTGGAATCCTAGCCATCACCGCCAAGTTCAGCGCCGTCACCGCCAGCGCCGTGGTTGTGGCGAACATGATTGGAACCGGGGTGTTCACCAGCCTAGGCTTCCAATTGCTGGACATCCAGTCCGGCTTTGCGCTGCTGATGCTGTGGGCGGTTGGTGGAGCGGCGGCCCTTTGCGGGGCCTTTTGCTACGCCGAACTTGGCGCGGCGCTGCCCCGCTCCGGCGGGGAGTACCACTTTCTTTCGCAGATCTACCATCCGGCGGTGGGCTTTGTGTCCGGCTGGGTGTCCGCCACCATCGGCTTCGCCGCGCCCACCGCCTTGGCGGCCATCACCTTCGGCGCCTACTTGGGCGCTGCCGCTCCCTTGCTGCCCGCCACCCTAAGCGCCACGGTCTTGGTCGTCTTGCTGACCGGCGTCCACATGTGTACCAGACGCAGCAGCGGCGGCGCCCAGCGCTGGCTGACGGGACTGAAGCTCCTGCTCATCGGCGGTTTTTGCGGCGCGGTTTGGTGGACGGTGGAGCAGGGCCAGCCGCTGTCCTTCGCGCCGACCGCTGGGGATGCGGCGTTGCTGACCAGCAGCGCCTTCGCCGTGGCGCTGATCTACGTCAACTACGCCTACACCGGTTGGAACGCCGCCACCTACTTAACCGGCGAGGTGGAGGCGCCGCAACGCAACCTGCCGAAGGCCCTCGCCTTGGGCGCCGGCCTAGTCGCCGTTCTGTACCTTCTGCTGAACTTCACCTTTCTTTACGCCGCGCCGGTGAGCGCCATGCGGGGGCAATTGGAAATCGGCTACATCGTGGCGGAACACGCCTTCGGCAGCGGCGGCGCCTCCATGATGGGAGTGGTGTTGGCCGGCCTGCTGATCTCCACGGTCAGCGCCATGATCTTGGCCGGCCCCAGGGTCATGCAAACCATCGGCCAAGACTTCCCGGCGTTTCGCCTGCTCGCCCGCACCAACCGCCACGGCCTCCCCACCACGGCCATCGGCGCCCAGTCGCTGATGGCGCTGATCTTCATTTGGACAGCCTCGTTCGAGTTCATTCTGGTGTTCGCCGGCTTCAGCTTGGGCCTTTGCACCTTCCTCACCGTCGCTGGCGTTTTCGTGCTGCGCCGCCGCCGCCCGGAGTTGCCCCGGCCCTACCGAATCACCGCCTATCCGCTGCCGCCGCTCATCTACTTGGCCATCACCGGCTGGACTCTGTTCTACATTTTGCGGGAGCGGCCGGAGGAAGCCTGGATGAGCCTGTTGCTGATTGTGGCGGGCGGCGCTTTCTATTGGCTGTGCAATCGTGTAAATAAACCCGAGACGGGCGACGCTGAAACTGGGGAATAGCAGATGGAGACGCAGCGGCTTGAGGATTTCAGGGCGCAGACGCGGGCTTGGCTGAAGGCCAACTGCCCCGCCGGCGCCCGCGGCCCCGGCCCAATCCCGAACGGCAGCACCAAGATCGAGATCCAGGACCGGGACACCTTGGCCTGGCTGGGCTTGATGGTCGAGAAGGGCTGGACCGTGCCGGACTGGCCGAAGAAGTACGGCGGCGCCGGCCTCGGCAAGGATGAATACATGGTCTTGCTTGAGGAGATGCGCCGCATCGGCGCCCGTCCGCCGCTTTCCGGCTTCGGCACCAGCATGCTCGGCCCCACCCTGCTGGAGTTCGGCACCGACCTGCAGAAGCAAACCCACCTGCCGCGCATTGCCGGAGCGGAGGTGGAATGGTGCCAAGGCTACAGCGAACCCGGCGCCGGCAGCGACTTGGCCAGCCTGAGCACCCGGGCGGAGGACAAGGGCGACCACTTCGTCATCAACGGCCAGAAAACCTGGACTTCCGGCGCCCAGTTTGCGGACTGGATGTTCATCTTGGTGCGCACCGACCCGGATGCGCCCAAGCATGAGGGCATCAGCTTCCTGCTGCTGCCCATGGACCAGCCCGGGGTGCGGGTGAAGCCCATTCGCCTGCTTTCCGGCGAGTCCCCCTTCAACGAGACTTTTTTCGATAACGCCATCGCCAGCAAGGAGGACTTGGTGGGCGAACTCAACCGCGGTTGGAGCGTGGGCAAGCGCCTGCTGCAGCATGAGCGCTCCGGCATGCAGTCCTTGGTGCGGGGCGGCGCCGGCGAAGGCGAAGCGGACCTGCCGGCCAAGGCCAAGGCGGCGCTGGGGGAGGATGGCGGCAAGATCGCGGACCCCGTGTTCCGCGCCCAGGTTCTGGCCCACGAGATGAACAGCCGCGCCTTCCGCCTCTGCCAGCGTCGGGTGGTGGAGGAGTCCGACGGCGGCGCTCCCGGCCCGGTAAGCTCCATCTTCAAGATCTGCGAAAGCGAGCTTAAGCAGCGCCACGACGACCTCCTCACCAAGATGCTCGGCGTTCGCGGCCTCGGCGCGGATTCCCAAGGGTTCAGCGCTGCGGAGCGCGAAGCCACCCGCCAATGGCTGTTTTACCGAGCCTTCTCCATCTACAGCGGCAGCAACGAGATTCAGCGCAACATCATCGCCAAACGGGTGCTTGGCCTGCCGGACTAGAACGATGGGCGACGAAATCTCCCGCCGTCACTTCAGCGCCGAGGACTTCAGCGTCTTCCGCTTTCGCTTGGACGAAGAAACCAAGATGCTCGCCGAGCAGTTCGCCTCCCGCCGCTTCAGCCAACGGGGCGACATGGCCGGCTTCGAGCTGGAGGCTTGGCTGGTGGACCGCAAGGGCGACCCTCTGCCGCAGAACGACCGGTTTCTTGAGCGGCTGCAAAACCCCTTGGTCACCTTCGAGCTGGCCAGCTACAACGTGGAGTTGAACGGCAGCCCCACGGCGCTGTCGGGCCGCGCCTTCTCCCGCCTGCACGATGAGCTTGCCGCCACTTGGCGGGCTTGCCGGAGCGCCGCCGACGACCTAGGTTGCCATCTGGCGACCATCGGCATTCTCCCCACCATCAAGGAGTCCATGCTGAATTCGGCGCACATGTCGAAGATGGTGCGCTACCAGGCGCTGAATGACCGGGTGATGGCGCTGCGCGACGGCAAGCCGCTTGACGTGCGCATTCAGGGGGAGGAGGAATTGACCATGCAGCACTCCGACGTGATGCTGGAGGCGGCGGCCACCTCCTTTCAGATCCACCTGCAGTGCAAGCCCGACAACGCGGTGCGGGACTTCAACGCCGCCTTGGTCGCCTCCGCGCCTATGGTGGCGGCCTGCGCCAATTCGCCCTTCCTGTTTGGCCGTGCGCTCTGGGCGGAGACGCGCATTCCCCTGTTCGAGCAGGCGATCGACATAGGCCCGCATTACCCGTCCAGAGTGGGGTTCGGCGCCGGCTTTGCGGAGGCGTCCCTGTTGGATCTCTTTTTGGAGAACCAACGCGACCACCCCATTCTGATACCCAACGTGAACGATGCGGTGCCGGGCGAATTCGCCCAAGCGCGTTTTCACAACGGCACCATCTGGCGCTGGAACCGACCGCTGGTCGGCTTTGACCATGACGGCCAAGTGCATTTGCGCATTGAGCATCGGGTGGTGCCGGCGGGGCCGACCATTCGCGATTGCGTGGCCAACGCGGCGCTTTTCTTTGGCTTGGTGGCGGGCTTTAGGCTGGAAAGCGAAGGCCCGGAGGCGCAGCTGAGCTTTGCCGCCGTGCGCCGCAACTTCTACCAAGCGGCCCGCCACGGCCTGCAGGCTGACTTGGCTTGGCGGCAGGGGGCCGTCGGCGCTCAGCCATTGCTGCTTGAAGAGCTGCTGCCCCTGGCTCGGCGCGGCCTGCAAAGCTACGGCATTCCGGCGGAGGAGGTTTCCGAATACTTGGATCTGGTCGAAGCTCGGGTGGAGTCCGGCCTGAACGGCGCCGAGTGGCAAAGCCGCTGGCGGCGGCGACACGGAACGGACGGCAACGGCTTGGTGATGGCCTACTTGGAGCGTCAGGAGCAGGGCGACCCCGTGCATGCCTGGCCTTTGTGACGCTGCCGCCATGCAGGAACTGCGCCAAGTTGAAGGGTTGCCGCCCGGCTTGCTGGACGCCGAGGCGCATCAGTTGGCGGATTTGCTTGGCGGACCGACCTTGCTGCGCATCAAGCGCAGGGTCCCACGCGCCTTAAGCCGCCGGGAAAGCGCCCTCAGTGCATCGGTTTGCGCACCCATCTTCGTCAGCGTGCTGCTGCATGGCAACGAAACCAGCGGCTGGGACGGGCTGCGGCGGCTTCTCCGCGCCCATCCCGTTGTGCGGCGCGACCTCTTGGTTTTCATCGGCAATGTGCAAGCCGCCGCCGTTGGCTTGCGCAAACTGCCGAAGCAGGCGGACTTCAACCGCATCTGGCGCCCGGCAGGCGGAGTTGCCGCCGAACTGCTCGGCTGCATCGGCGCTCAACCGCTGCGGGCGGTGGTGGATTTGCACAACAACACCGGCAAGACGCCCCACTACGCCATCCTCACGGACCTAAGCCAAGCCAGCCTTGGCCTAGCCCGCCTGTTTGCGGACATAGGCGTTTACTTGGAGGAACCCGCTTCGGTGCTGACCCGCGCCTTCGCCGGGCGGGCGCCCTGCGTCGCCCTGGAATTGGGCCAGGTGGGAGACCCGCAAGCAACGCACCGAGCCGCGGGCTTCCTCGCCGCCTTGCTCGCCCTTGATGAACTGCCCCAAGGCGCCGGGAATTTGCGCCTCCACCGAACCCTGGCCCGGGTGCATCCGCCGCCGAATGCAGCCTTCGGCTTCGCCGGAGAATCCACGGAGGACTTGGACTTGGTGCTTGACGGCGGCCTTGAGGCAAGCAACTTTCGCCCCTTGCCGGCCGGCACAGCCTTCGGCGTTGCCCGCAACGGCGCTCGTTTGCGGGTGCGCGACAACAACAGTCAAGACGTGACGGACCGTTTCCTGGAAGTCCGCGCTGGGAGAATTTTGGCGACCAGGACCCTGATTCCCGCCATGTTCACGTCCGACGTCGACATGGTCCGCCAAGACTGCCTGTGCTACCTAATGGCCCCCGCAAACAGCCCGCCAACCTAGGCGCAGGCCCTAGGCTCCTTGGTTCACGCAGGGACGCTTTCCCCCTTCAGCAGCCTAGCATTCGGCTGAGATTTCTCAATGCGCCCGCAATCGGCAAAACCTTGACGCCGTCCATGTAAAGGGGCGTGGCGCCGCCATAGAGGATGAAGAGCTGCGCGGCGGGGTAGTCCTTCTTGAATTCCCGCAGCGCCCTTGTGTGCTTTGGCTGCACTTGCGTTGCCCGTTTTACTTCCATTGCCAGCAGGCCGAGCGGTCCGTAGAGCACGAAGTCAACTTGCAGGTTGTTTCGGGTCCTCCAGAAAAAGAACTGGTAGCCGTAATCATGGTACTCGTTTACCGCCCGCAGCTCCTGCAGCACCAGAGTCTCCAGGGATGGGCCGTCCAGCTCCGCTTCGGAATCTAGAGGCCCCGCCGGTCGGATGGCTCGAAACACGCCCGCGTCGAAAAAGTAGAACTTCTTCTGGGCTATGAGCTTGCGTTTCGCCTTGCGCGAGAACACCGGCAGCCGCACGGCGATGAGCAAATCCTCCAAGATGGAGAAGTAGTTTTCCGCAACCGGCCTTTCAATTTGGGCCTCCCGCGCAACGGCGCTGATGTTGACTGCGCTTCCCTGGGAAAAACTCGCAATTTCCAGAAAACGGGAAAAATGGCCGATGTTGCGAGTCAGGCCCTCTTGCATGACTTCCTCCCGCAAGTAGGTCTGCACGTAGTCCTGCAGATATTTCCGGGGGTTGGCTTCACTGAACCGGGCTGGAAGATGGCCAAAGCGCAACGAATCGTGCAGGCTAAAGGCGTCTTCCTGCTCCCCCACGGTCAAGGGATGCATGTGATAGGTCAGGGCGCGGCCGGCCAACAGGTTGACTCCTCTTCGCCTTAGCGTTCTGGCGCTGGACCCGGTCAGAGCGAAATTCAGCCTGTCGGCTTCGATCAGGTCGTGGACCTCATTGAGCAAGGCGGGAATGCGTTGAACTTCGTCAATCACCACCCAGTCTTGATAACCAGGAGGAATAAGCTGCCTGAGGTGACCAGGGTTTGCGGACAGGCGATTGTAGAATTCGGATTGCAGCAAGTTGATGAACAATGCGTCGGGGAGATGGTGCTTCAACCAAGTGGTCTTGCCCGTTCCCCTAGGACCGAACAGGAAAAGCCTCTGCGTGACGCCAAGGGTTTGTTGAGTAGCCGCTTAAACATTCGGTCTCTCTCCCACCGCAATTCGGCGATTATAGGTTAGCTGGGGAATTTCAGGAAATATTGAGTTGAAAAGTGAAAAAATGCGGGATTATTTCAGTTTTCAAGTTGAAATTTCGGAGGAATGTTTTCCTGTGCATCCACGAACGGATATAAAGGGTTCCGCGAACTCACGGTCGGCGGTCCATGCGGAGTGCGGCAATTTGCGGCTGCCGGCGGGTGAGGTTCCCTAGCGCCGCGATGGAGATGCCGACATGGCCATTCAGGTTGTCTGCCTGTTGATTGGCGTTCTGCTGCCGTATCTGTGGGCCGCAGTGACCGCCCGCTACCGCAAGCAGCAGTTTGGCGACGTCGGCCTTGCCGAACCCCGGGTGCAGGCGCAGGGGCTCAGCGGCGCCGGGGCTCGCGCCTGGGGAGCGCAGATGAACGCCTGGGAGGCCCTGCTGGTGTTCGCCGCCGCCAACGGGGCCGCCTTGGCGGCCGGCGTGGAGCCAACCGGGGATTGGGCGCTGGCGGCGCCGCTCTGGGCGGCGGCGCGGATTCTGCACGGGGCCTTCTACATTGCTGGGCAAGCGGGGTTGCGGCTGTTGGCCTTCCTCACGGGCTTGGCCATGAGCCTGTGGATTTTCTGGTTGGCGTTGGCGGCGGCCTGAGCCGCGCCCATGACCTTCATCCAAGTCGTCACCATCCTGCTCGTTTTCACGGCGGTGCTGCTGTACGTGAACCATCGCTGGGTGGGGCTGCCGGCCGCCAGCGGCGTCATGCTGCTCAGTTCCGTCTTTTCCCTGGGTTGGTTGTTCAGCCACCACCTAGGGTTCAACACCTACGCATACGCCGAAGAGGTGCTCCGGCAAATAGACTTCAACGAATTGCTGATGGAGGGAGTGCTGTCCATCCTGCTGTTTGCCGGTGCCTTCCACATCGACTTGTCGGAACTGTCGAAAAGCAAGTGGACCGTGGGGTTTCTGGCGACCTTCGGCGTGTTGGCCTCCACCGTCCTGATTGGCTTGGCGCTGTGGCTTTGCTTGGGTTTCTTCGGCATCGAGCTGCCCTTGGTTCTTTGCTTTCTGTTTGGCGCCCTGATCTCGCCGACGGACCCCATATCGGTGTTGGCCATCATGCGCAACGTCGGTGCGCCAAAACCCCTCGAGACCCAGATCGCCAGTGAATCCCTTTTTAATGACGGGGTTGGCGTCGTGGCGTTCATCTTCGTCTCCTCCTTGGCCTTTGCGCAGGCGGACGTCGGCTTTGCATCGGCGTCGCTGCTGTTCGTTAGGGAAGTGGTGGGCGGCGCCCTGCTCGGCGTCGGCATGGGCTACGTCGGCTGCCGCCTGCTGAGCGAAATCAACGACTACCAAGTGGAAATTCTGGTCACCTTGGCCTTGGTTATGGGCGGCTACCACCTGGCCACCGCCATTGAGGCCTCCTCCCCCATCGCCGTGGTCATCGCCGGCTTGATCATCGGTCACGGCGGCCGGTCGTTCGCCATCCGCCGGTTCACGCGGCGGCGCCTAGGCGCCTTTTGGGCGCTGCTGGACAAGAGCCTCAACTCCATTCTGTTCGTACTGATCGGCTTGGAATTTCTGCGCATTCCGTTCCATGCCCCGGCCGTCGCCGCCGGGCTGTGCGCCATACCGCTGGTGTTGGGCGTTCGCTGCATCGGCGTGAGCCTGCCGGTGTGGCTGCTAGGGCATTGGCAGGAATTCAGCCCCCACACCATCAAAATACTGACTTGGGGCGGGCTGCGCGGCGGCATCTCCCTGGCCTTGGCGCTGTCCCTGCCCGAGGGCGCGGAGCGGGACTTCATCCTGACCATCACCTACGTCATCATCCTGTTCTCCATCTTGGTGCAGGGCCTCACGATAGGCAAAATAGTCGCCCGCGCGAAGTCGGCCTGACTATGGATGGCGCACAAGGAAGCGGAGCAAGCCCATGGCGACCACAACCAACCTCTTTGACCTGACCGGCAAGGTGGCGCTGCTGACCGGCGCCTCCAAGGGCATCGGCCGCGCCATGGCCGAGGGGCTGGCGGAGCACGGGGCCAAGGTGGTCATATCCAGCCGCAAGCTGGCCCAATGCGAGGAGGCGGCGGCGGCGATCAACGCCAAGGCCAAGGGAAGCGGCGGCCAAGCCATCGCCCTAGCCTGCAACATCGGCTACAAGGAGCAGCTTGAGCAGCTTGTGCAGGCCACACATGAGCGCTTGGGCCGCATTGACGTGCTGGTCTGCAACGCCGGGGTCAACCCCTTCTACGGTTCCTTGGCGGACATTCCGGATTCCGCCTTCGACAAGATCATGTCCACCAACGTCAAGTCCAACCACTGGCTGTGCCGAATGGTGGCGCCGGACATGATCGCCAAGGGCGGCGGCGCCATCATGGTGACGTCCAGCACCGGCGCCTTCGCCGGCTCCGAGGTGCTGGGCGCCTACAACATATCCAAGCTGGCGGACATCGCCTTGGTGCGCAATCTGGCCCTGGAGTTGGGGCCCAAGGGAGTGCGGGTGAACGCCATCTGCCCCGGCCTCATCAAGACGGATTTCGCCCGCGCCCTATGGGACAGCGAGGAAGCCGTCAAGCGGGTACACGAGCAAACCCCGCTGCGCCGCTTGGGCGAACCGGAGGACCTCAAGGGCTTGGCGGTGTTTCTGGCCTCCGACGCCAGCGCCTACATCACCGGCCAAGCGCTGACGGTGTGCGGCGGCGTCTTTATGTGGCGCTAAGGGCCTCCACTTCCTTCCAAACCTCCTCGCCGTTGGCGCGGAACATGGCCGCCAGCGGCGCAGGAATCCAGTCCGCCACGGCGGTGCGGTAGGCTGGCAGGTCCTGCACCCCAGCGAACCAATCGGCCGCCTTGGGCCGGGCTTCGATGAGCGGTGTCATGGCCAAGGCGTCCAGCCGCAGCACATAGGGCAGCACTCCGGCGTCCGCTAGGCTGAAAGTTCGCCCGCCCAGCCATTGACTTTGCGCCAAGGCGGTTTCAAGCCGGTCGAGCAG
This sequence comes from Candidatus Azophilus sp., assembly GCA_965200465.1. Lineage (GTDB taxonomy): Bacteria > Pseudomonadota > Gammaproteobacteria > Pseudomonadales > Azotimanducaceae > Azophilus. The sequence goes on from OZ241358.1 coordinate 3,604,812, forward strand.
GTCGATCATCGCCGCCAAGGCGCCGGCGAATTCCGGCGCCTGCACCCCGTGCTCCAAGACACTGCGCCTAAGCGCTCGCCTGGCGGGGTCCGGTATGGCGTTGATGTTCGCCTCGCGCACCTGCTCCGGCTGCTGAAGCAGCATCTTGCGCGGGCCGATGGCGAAGGTGACCACGCCGGTGGCCGGATGCACCTGCTCGTCCAGCCGCTTGGTCCACAGGCGCACGGCGTGGCGCCCGGCGGCGTCCGCCGGCAGCATGGGGACTGCTGGAAAGGCGTCCTCCAAGTATTCGTTGATCAAGCTCGATTCGATGAACACCTCGCTGTCGCGCACCAGGGTGGGCACCACATGGTTGGGGTTGAGCTTGACGTATTCCGGGTCGTGCTGCCCGCCGCCGAGCAAGTCGATTTCGTGGGACTGGAATTCCAGGTTTTTGTGCGCTAGCACCAACCGCACCTTTTGCGAGCAGGTTGATGCGGCGTTGTGATGCAGTTCAAGCATGGGTTGGCTTCCTCCTGGCGCTTCCACAACGGAGACCTCAACTGCAGGGCCATGAACAAGACCCTGCAAGCCTACTTGGAATACTACAACAACCGCAGGACGCACCGCTCACTGGGGATGCGAACGCCCGCGGAACAGGCTATCCTTCCGGGCATGGTCGCCTGACGGACAAAGGTCCGGAAGGTCGGTGATCCCGCACAGCCCTGCATTCCGAGAGAGTTGCGCTGTCGTTTCACCGGGCGAAAAGTGCCGTTTTTGCCGTCCGTCTCCCACTGCATCCGACTTTCCGTCCATTTTTCATTCATTCACCCCCATTTTTGCGTCAAAAAGGCCCATTCGGGCGTGGGGTGGAAACACGGCGAATGCGCATCCCGACACCACGCAAACCCGCATTCCTTCGCTGAAAAGTGGGGTGAAAAACATTCCGCGACGCCCGCAAATCCTTATGTAATGCGGGTTCTGAAACAGCGCAACTCTCTCAGCATCACCGCCTTTCGGACATTTTGAGGGGAGCGCCCCGGTTGCCCGTTCGGGTGGACCGGAGCATCCCGAAGCCGCTCAGCGCTTCGAGCTTCCGCAGCGGGTGGAGCGGGCGCGTGGGCACGGGCTGACGCTTGCGGAGTCGCTGGCCCTGCTCGGCTTGGCCCGGAGCATCTAGTGCGACTGGGTCTTCAATAGAGTTCCCTCTCTCCGGGCGGTCGGGTTTTGAAGCGTCGGTGCAGCCAGAGATATTGCTCCGGGCACTTGCGCACCTCGGCTTCGATGGCTTGATTTATGGCGGCGGCGTCCTTGCGTTCATCGCCGGAAGGGAAGCCCGACGGCGCCGGCTGAAACTTCAGCGTCCAGGTTCGGGCCGCGTAGTTGCGGCGCTGGCTGAGCAGCAGCACCGGCGTCTGATTGACGGCGGCCAACCGGGCGTGGGCGGTGATGGTGGCGGCGTCAACGCCGAAGAAGGGCGCGAATACGGAGTGCTTGGGGCCGTAGTCTTGGTCCGGCGCATACCAAAGGGCGCGCCCGGCCTTGAGGGAGCGCAACGCGCCGCGCACGTCCTTGCGCTCCAGCACAGCGTTGAAACAGCGCCGCCGCCCTTGCGCCTGCAGGCGCTCCCATACCGGATTGCGGTTTCTGCGGTACAGGGCGTCCACCGGCCCAAGGGCGCACAGCGAGGGGGCGCAGACGTCCAAGGCGGCGAAGTGGCCGCCGAGCAGCAACAGCCCCCGCCCTTGGGAGATGGCGTTTTCAAATAAGTCTCCCCCCTCCACCACTACACGCTTGCGGAGGTCCCGGCCTGGATGCAGCCAAACGATGCAAAGCTCCAGAACGCCGAGCGCCACGGATTCAAACACCCGCCGCGCCAACGCCCGTGTGCCTTCCAACCCCAAATCAGGAAAGCAGAGCCGCAGATTGGTTTCCGTGATCCGCCGCCGCCTTCCCCTGTACAGAAACAGGATGCGGCCAAGCTGCCTGCCCAGTGGAAACAGCAGCGCCAAAGGCAACCGGGCGGCCAGCCAGCCAAGCCCCGCCAAACACCAAGCGCCCCAAACCCTTGGAGAGGCGATGTGCGGCGGCGGACGGCGATTTGACATGGTTTCCTAAGCACCGGGCGTCCGTCGCGAGTTTAACCCCATGCTCCTTGCCGTTCGCCAAATTGTGGGCGAGACTGCCGCCGTGGATTCCGCTGCGAGCAACCAAGATGCCGAAACAGCCCACCCCTGCCGGACAGCAAATTGCGGAAATCCCCAAACTCGTCGGCGTCATGGCCTATGGCGATGCACTGAAGGAAGCGATCGCTCAAGCGGCGGCTCTGACCTTGCGTGTTTTGGACGACGCTGCCGTTGCTTGGCTAGCTGGACGTCCACCTCGCACTTGACTGGGCAAGCGCTGGTACACATGAGCTATGATACAGCGTTGGCTAAAGAGATTTTTGGAGGAGTTGGGTTGAGCGCCACAATCACCGTCGCGGACCTCTTCTGCGGTGCAGGAGGGCTTAGTGCTGGCCTTCGTGCTGCAGGTTGCCGAACGGTCTTCGCCGCTGACCAATTTCGCCCGGCAGTGTGGAGCTACAACCTCAACTTCGACCATAAGGCGTCCTTAACCACTCTTGTACGGAACACCGACCTGCCACCCGCTGACATCATCGTTGGCGGGCCGCCGTGCCAAGGGTTTTCATCCGCCGGGCGGCGTTCCCCTAGTGATGCCCGCAACTCGCTGGTTGCCGTCTTCGCCCATTTGGTCGCCCGCCATCGGCCAAGAGCTTTTTTGTTCGAGAACGTGGAAGGTTTTTTGACTGGGGATGCCGGAAAGTGGGTGGTTGACCTCCTCGATCCACTGGTGCAGGCCGGCTATTGCATTCATCTGCGGAAAATCAACGCTGCCCACTACGGCGTTCCACAACATCGCAAGCGGGTGATTGCGGTTGGGGGGCTGGGCTGGGATCTTGGATTCCCATCCCTTACCCATTGCGCAACGGGGATGCCCGGCGCCCAAGCTGTCGGCCATGGCCTGCCGCGCTGCCCGACCGTAACGGAAGCCCTTCAAGGGTTGCCAAGCGCCAAGCCTAGGGTATTGGGAAAACGTGACCTTGCTGATCACGACTTTCATGCACCCGATGGAACCGATCTGGCCCGCATTCGAGCTTTACAGCCTGGGCAGACGATGAAGGATTTGCCGGAGCACCTATGGCATGAAACCTACCGGCGCCGTGCTTACCGCCGTGTTATGGACGGTACGCCGACGGAACGGCGCGGCGGTGCGCCCGCCGGTCTTCGGCGGTTAGCTGGTGACCAGCAATCCAAGGCCATCACCAGCGGCGCAGCCTCCGAATTTGTGCATCCAACAAAGGATCGGACCTTGACGTTGCGAGAATGCGCTCGCCTGCAAACCTTTCCCGACGAATACCGGTTTGCAGGTACGCTTAACGAGAGGGCATTGCTCATCGGCAACGCAGTTCCACCTAAATTGGGAAGGGTGTTGGGCATTCACCTGAAGCTGGCGATGTTGAATGGCGTTGCCAGGGCGGACAAACCGGGCTTGAAGTCCTTTATTGTTACGAACGCATCGGCGATGAGCCCCGCGTTAAAGCAAACCATCGCCATCGTTGAAAATCGATACATGCCGGCCGGCTCCTCTCAGTTGCATCTTTTTTCCAAAATTGCTTAGGGCTTTGATTTCGTGCCGCTTTCACAGTCACAAAGGTCGCTTATCGAAAAGGCCCACAACGTAGGCAACAGCAATATGGCGGTGCCGATTGACGACGCTGCCGTGTCCTATTTGCTTGCAAGAGTAATTCATGATCTGGACGTTCGGCACCAATATTCCGATGTGCCGGCAACGATTCCTCCGTTTTTTGAAACTACGCCGGTGTCGTCGCTACGTTTGGGCGGTTTTGATATTGATGAATTTGCGGGAAGTCTGTTTGCATCAACGCCGGATTCGGACACCTACTTTTCTTGCCTCGCAGCGCTTCTTAAGGCACGCCTGAAGTTTGAACGCATACTTCAGCGGCAACCTTTCCCAACCATGGACCAAGTAGGCCCTAGGGGGCTTCTCCAATACGGTATTCTACCGCCCACGGCTCTTGCCGCGCTCTTGTTTTGGCGCAAGTGGCTGTTTGACACGGACAATCGGGCTGCGCAGGAAACGGGATATCTCTTTGAACCCATTCTTGCTGCTGCAATTGGCGGTGTGGCCGTAAGTGCGGCGAGGAGCCCTGTCCGCCGCGCATCGGATGTTGCCAAGGGCCGGCAGGTGGACTGCATAAAGGGCAACGCGGCATACGAGTTCAAGCTGCGCATAACAATTGCAGCGTCCGGACAGGGACGTTGGGGGCAAGAGCTTTCTTTCCCAAGAGATTGCGCAAAGTCAAAATACGTCCCTGTACTAGTTGTGCTCGATTCCACAGAAAACCCGAAGCTCCAAGAATTGTTGAAAGCCTTTGTAGATGCGGGTGGCAGAACCTATGTGGGCGATGCTGCTTGGCGAATGCTCGAGGACGAGGCTGGACCAGTGATGAGCCAGTTCATTGACCGCTATGTCCGTGGACCCTTGGATGCGTTGCTAAGCAACACGCCGAACTCCCTGCCTAGTTTATTGCTTGCTCAAGATGACGGGATCGTGACGTTTAGAGTCGGTGACGAGTCGCTGACGGTCACACGGGCATACGACGGTGCTTTCGCTGGCGAAGAAAACGCTGTTCCTGATGATGTCGATGAGACTCTTCCGGGCGTATAGGTCCCCCGAGGCCAAACGCTTGTTCGACGCTTGGAAGCGATCTATTCCGGCAACTTCACGGCAACGCCACGCGCCCATATTGCAGCTGGTTCCGCTAGGGTGCCTAGGCTCGCCAGGGGATCTCCCTGCACCAGCAATAGGTCGGCTGCACGGCCGGGTTGCAGGCGGCCCGTCACGCCGCCGAGGCCAAGGGCGTCGGCCGCGGCGCTGGTGGCGGAGCGCAGGGTTTGGGTTGGCGTTAGGCCGGCGATCTGCGCAAACACTGGCAGCGCCAACGGTAGCTGATGGTGATAGACGCCGGGAATGCCGGCGTCCGTGGAGGCGATGAGCGGCACCTTGCGGGCCAGCATGTCCCGGAACGCGCTTTGGATGCGGCCTAGGGTCTTCGCTTCCGGGTCATCCAGAAAGCGCCGCCAGCGGCGGCTGATGGTGGGGGAAACCCAAGCGCCTTTGGCCGCCATGGTCGCCGCCACTTCCGGGCGGTAATCGCTAGCCCAGCCGTCCTTCCCCACCCAGGAGCAATGCTCAATGGTGCGTACGCCCGCTTCGGCGGCGATGCGGATGCCCTCCGTGCCGTGGCAGTGGGCGGCGACTGACAGGCCCAGGTCATTGGCCAATTCGACGATGCGGTGGAGCGTGGGCAGGTCGAACTGCGGGTTGAGCGGCTTGCTGCCGGCCGTCATAACTCCGCCGGTGGCCATCACCTTGATGAGATCCACCTTACGCGCCACCTGCCGCCGCAGCACGGCTTCGGCCTGCCGCGCATCCGCCGCCTCGCCGCCCCAAAAGTGGCAGTGGCCGCCGACGCTGGTGATGGGCTGCCCGGCGCACAGCAGCCGCGGCCCAAGCAGTTCGCCGGCGTTTATGCGGTCCCTGATTTGCAGTTCCCGCCAAGCGCCGCCGCCCAAGTCCCGCCCGGTGGTGATGCCGGCCCGCACCATCGCCTCCGCCCGCTCCGCCATCTGCGGCAATCGATCCTCGCCGGCCGGTTTCTCCGGCGCTTGCCGGTGGTCTGGGTTAAGCTCCAAATGCACATGGGCGTCAATCAACCCCGGAACGGCGGTCAACCCGCCGCAGTCGATGCTGCGCCCCCGACGCCCGGCAGCGAGTTCAGCACCATCCCCGACCGCCGTGATGCGCCCGTCTCGAAAGCACAACGCATCCGCCGGGGAGCAGTCCTTCCCGTCCCAGACGCGCAGGTTGGTGAGCAGGGTGGTGGTCATGGCTGCGGCAGCCTAACGATTGCAGACTCTGTCTGCAAATGGACGCAATGGCGCACGGCAAGGTGCGCCACGGCTTAGTCATCCGGCCTATCCCGCCGGTAGCCGGGCCGCCCCGCCTTCCGCAGTGGAACGGCCGGGTGGAGCGCTGCAACGACACGCTGCGGCTGGAGTTCCGGGCTTGGTGGCGGGCGGACTCACCGTGGCGGAGGTCTCCGAACCGCTGGCGAAGCACCAGCGGCGGCACAACCGCGAGCGCCCGCATTCGGCCCTCGACTGCCGCAGCCCAATGGAGCATCTGGCGAAGCTGCAAAACCTGCAAATGGCCGCCTGAACTCAGTGCCATAACTGGCGATGCTGGACAAAAGTTTGACAATGCCCACATTTGCACTGTAAAAAGCCGCAATTGTAGCGGGCGTTCGCCTCCCCGCACCATGGGTGTTGGTGTTATGTACAAGGAGCTAGGAGCATGAGCAGTGAACAAATTTACCCCCCCCCCCCCCCCCCCGAGGCTAAGGGCGGTGCCAAGCGGCCTTGGAGCAAGCCGAGGCTGCGTTTGGTGAACTTCGCCTAGCAGGGGCTGCGGGGGGTCCAATCCGGTGTCCAAACGGGAGTAACCGAGGATCCCGATCGCAACTACATCCCCACCATATCTTAGTTAGGAGGTGGCCCTATATTCCCTGTTAAGGGCGGGGCGGTTGGATTCGGTTCTGTTTTGCCAACGTTTGGGCGGCTCGTACCCCCCGAGTGGGCGGGGGGCCGTCGCGGCTGCTGGAGGGCCTGACGGAGCAGGAGGACTTGGACAAGGTGGGCGGCTGGATTCTGGAGTGCGGCAGCGCCGACGAACTGCTGTCCCGCGTGTTCGACCTGCTGGCGGAAAGGCGGGGATAAAGCTCTGCACAGTGGGCCGGGGCCGTCGAGCCTGCTGATTCGCCAATGGAGCGCATCAGCGTAAGCGCCGGCGAATGCGCGTTAGGGTGGTAGCAATAGTTGGATGATGGCCCGAGTGGGCTGGCAACAGTGTTGGACCCCGTTTCAAGCCGGCAATTAGCGGAGGACATCCCTCGCTGGGCCGCCGACCTAGGCTTTCAGCAAACCGCCATCACCGGCGTGGACCTCGCCGATTATGAACCCCATGTGCGTACTTGGCTGGCGAAGGGCTTTCATGGCGAGATGGGCTACATGGGGCGGAACTTGCACAAGCGGCTGCATCCGCCGCACTTGGAGGCGGAAACCTGCACCGTCATCTGCGCCCGCATGAACTATTGGCCGGAGGGCGCCCAGCCCCTGCAGGTGCTGGCCGAACCGGAGCAAGCCTACGTCTCCCGCTACGCCCTTGGCCGGGACTACCACAGGGTGCTGCGCCGTCGGCTGGCCCGGCTGGCGGAAAGGATCAACGCCGCCGCCCAAGCGGTGAACGCCCGTTTCCGCGCCTTTACGGACAGCGCCCCCGTGCTGGAGAAAGCCTTGGCGGAGCAGGCCGGCCTAGGCTGGATGGGCAAGCACAGCCTGCTGATCCACCCGGACGCCGGCAGTTGGTTCTTTCTTGGCGAAATCTACACCAACCTGCCGCTGCCGCCGACGCCATCGAAGCAGCCCAACCGCTGCGGCGCTTGTCGAGCCTGCATCAACCACTGCCCCACCGGGGCCATCGTCGGCGACAAAGTAGTCGATGCGCGGCGCTGCATTTCCTACCTGACCATCGAGCACAAAGGCGCCATCCCCGTGGAACTGAGGCCGCTGGTCGGCAACCGCATCTTCGGCTGTGACGACTGCCAGCTCTACTGTCCTTGGAACCGGGATGCGCCCGCCACCGAAGAGGCGGACTTCCGCCCCCGCCACGGTTTGGACGCCGCCTCGCTGCTGAGGCTTTTCCTTTGGGACGAGGCGGCCTTCCTGCGCAACAGCGCCGGCATGGCGCTGCGGCGCATCGACTATGAGCGCTGGCGGCGCAATCTGGCGGTCGCCTTGGGCAACGGACCGCCCAGCCGGGAAGCCATTGAGGCGCTGCGCAGCGCCCATGCTGAATCCTCAACAATGGTGCGCGAGCACATTGACTGGGCGTTGGCGCGGCTGGCGGAGCGCAGCAATCGAACCAGCTAGCCGTTGCCCCAAAGGAAAAAGCACGGGCCGAGCGGCTAATGCGCGCCCCGTCAGCGCATTGGCGGTCTGCCGAATTCGTTGCCGCCGGCTGTTTGGAACGGTTGCGTCTAAGCCGTTTCTGCCGGGCGCCCGGTGGCTTTGAATCTGAGGATGTCCGTGGAGGCCGCGTACAGGCACACCCTGCCGCCGTCTTCGAGCTGCGGCATTCCCGGCAGCCGGGCCACCCAGTCACGGCCTTGAACGCAGCAATGCAGGAAAGTCTCCGCACCGTTCGTCTCCAGGCTGCGCACCTCGGCCTGAAACCCTAGGTCGCCCTCCCCCTTGGGCGACAGCCGCAGATGCTCCGGGCGCACCAAGGTTTGCCCATCGATGCGGTTGGCGCGGGGTTCGCTCATCAAATCCGCCGCCAGCGCCGACGCCGGCGCTTGGTAAACCGCGAGCGGCGCACCGCTCTGCAGCTTTTGCCGGTCGTGCAGCAACACCAGCTCGTCACCCAGCTTGAACGCATCCTTTGGGTCGGAAGTGAGGTACACCACCGCCACGCCCTTGGCCTGCACCAAGTCCCGCAATTGCAGCTCCAGTTCCTCCCGCAGCTTGTAGTCCAGGTTTACGAGCGGCTCATCCATCACCAAGACTTGGCCGCCTTGCGCCAAGGCGCGGGCGATGGCCACGCGCTGCTGCTGCCCGCCGGACAGCTCATGGGGCATTCGTTCAAGCAAATCGCCGATGCGCAGCCGTTCGGCCAGCTCATGCACTTGTTCCTCAATCCGCTTGTGCGCCGCTCCGGCAGCGACCAGCGGCGAAGCGATGTTGCGGAACAGGCTCCAGTTTGGGTAGTTGACGAACGCCTGATAGACCAAGCCCACCCGACGCTTGCGGGCGCCCAGGGCGCTGACGTCGACGCCGTCAATGAACACGGTTCCCGGCGGCGAGCGCTGCAAGCCGGCAATGCGCCGCGCCAGTTGCGTCTTGCCGGAATTGTTCGGCCCCACCACCACGGTGATGCCGCCGGCGGGAAAGCGGTGGGAGAAGGGAGCGTTTCCGCCCAAGTCTAGGTCGTGGAGTTGGAGCATGGATGCACGACTGGCCCAGTTTACGAGGACGCCGAGGAATGAGGAGTTGTCCCGCAGCCTGTTGGGGTGGGCATGGGCGATGCTTGGCGACCTAGTTGGGGCGCAGCCGTCATCTGCCGCGGAATTGGGCTTTGCGCTTGGCCATGAAGGCTTGCCGCCCCTCGCGGTAGTCCTCGCTGTCGAAGCAGGCGTTGACCAGTGCCTCCACCGCCTCCAATTGGGCGGCCGAGGCGCCTTGCTCCCAAGCGTTCAGAGCGGCCTTGGAGGACCTTACCGAAAGCGGCGCGTTGCCGGCCACGGCTTTGGCGTAGGCTAGGGTCTTGGCTGCAATGTCCCCGCGCTCCTCAATGAAGTTGACCAACCCCATGTCCTTGGCTTCATCCGCCGCCATGATGCGGGCGGAGAGCAGAACGTCCCTAGCCCGCGAAGGCCCGGCGATGCGGGCCAGCTTCGCCAAGCTGTCGTAGGCGTAGCCCAGCCCCAAGCGGGCGGCGGGGATGCCGAACTTCGAGTCCGGCGTGGCGAAGCGAACGTCCGCAGCCAAGGCGGTGGCCAGCCCGCCGCCGATGCAATAGCCTTCGATGAGGGCGATCAAGGGCTTGGCAAAATTGGCCAAGGCTTGGTTGGCGCGTCCGGCCACCCGATCGTACTGATTCTTCTGCGTGGCGTTGCTGCGGTTGGCCTCGAACTCGGAGATGTCCGCCCCGGAGACGAACGCCTTGCCGCCGGCGCCGCGCATGACGACCACGCGCACCTCGTCGTCCGCGGCGAAGGCTTCGAGAATGTCGGCGATGCCTCGCCACATCTCCAAGGACAGCGCATTGTGCCTAGCCGGATGGTTGAAGACCATCCAGCCTATCCCCGCCTCGCTACGGGCCAGCATCCGCTCGGTTCCAAGCTGCACCATTTTGCTTGCGCCTCCTTTGTTTGCGGAAGTCCCCTCGCCCCAGCCGAACAAGCTAGCGGCCCGGCGAGGATTTGCCAAGTGGAATGAGCCTGGCGGCGGTAAGGCTGTCCCGCCCCGCCGCCGCAAGTGGGCTAAACTTCGGTGCGCAACACAACGGAGGCGCATCGTGGAGTTTGCTGACACGGAGGAGCATCAACTGATTCGGGATTCCGTGCGCCGGATTTGCGCGCGCCACCCGGACGAATATTGGAGCGCCAAGGACGAGGCGCATGAATTCCCCTGGGAGTTCTACGGCGCCATGGCGGAGGCCGGCTTCGTCGGCATCGCCATCCCGGAGAAGTACGGCGGCAGCGGCCAAGGCATCACCGAGGCCAGCATCGTGCTCGAGGAGGTGGCGGCCTCCGGCGCCGCCATGAACGGCTGCAGCAGCCTGCACCTGTCCATCTTCGGCATGCATCCAGTGGTGAAGTACGGCAGCGAGGCGATGAAGCAGGCGTACCTGCCGAGGGTGGTGAACGGCGGCCTGCATGTGGCCTTCGGCGTCACCGAGCCGGACGCCGGCACCAACACCGCAGCCATCAAGACCTTCGCCCGGCGCGAGGGGGACCACTACATCGTCCGCGGTCGCAAGGTGTGGACCACCAAGGCGCTCGACGCCGAGCGGGTGCTGCTGCTCACCCGCACCGCCTCCCAAGAGGAGGCCGGCGGCAAGACCGGCGGGCTGACGCTGCTGCTTGCCGAACTCAAGCGGCCCGAAGTGAGCATCTCCCCCATTCCCAAGCTCGGCCGCAACGCCGTGGCTTCCTGCGAAGTGGTCTATGACGACCTGCCGGTGGCGGCGGCCGACCGGGTGGGCGAGGAGGGCAAGGGTTTCCGTTATCTGTTGGACGGCCTGAACGCCGAGCGCATTCTGGTGGCTGCGGAGGCCCTTGGCATCGGCCGGGCGGCGCTTAGGCGGGCGGTGGGCTACGCCAACGAGCGGGTGGTGTTCAACCGGCCCATCGGCCGGAACCAAGGCGTCTCCTTTCCCCTCGGCGAGGCGAGGATTCGGCTGGACGCCGCGGAGCTGATGATCCGCAAGGCTAGCTGGCTGCTGGACCAGGGCCGGCCCTGCGGCGCGGAGGCCAACATGGCCAAGTGGCTGGCGGCGGACGCCGCCTTCCAGGCCGCCGACCAAGCCGTGCAGACCCACGGCGGCTTCGGCTACGCCAAGGAGTACCATGTGGAGCGCTACTGGCGGGAGGCGCGGCTGATGCGCATCGCCCCCATCTCCCAGGAAATGATCCTAAACTACGTCACGGAGCATGTGCTGGGGCTGCCGCGCTCCTACTAGCGCCGCACCCTTCGCCGAGGGTGCGCAACCGTTGGCCGGCGGCTTCAGGCCGCGTCCGCCAAGTCTCCAACCGCCCGCCAGTATTCCTGAAGCGCGTCGATGTGCGCCTGGGGCGACTCCAGCCTGCCCGCATGGCCGGGCGGCGCCATGGCCCGCATGGCCACATAGTCGGCCCCGGCGTCCAGCCAAGCCTGCACCTGCTCCCGCCAGCGTTGCGCACCGGCTTGATAGTTCAACAACGCCTCCACGCCAAAGCTCGCAGGCTCCCGGTTGGCTTGGCGAAGCGCCGCCCGCACCTCCGCCAACGCCTCCAGGTTCTGTCGTTGGCCGCTGCCGAATATGAAGCCGTCGCCCAGCCGCGCCGCTCGTTTGAAGGCCACCGGCGAAAAGCCGCCGAACCAAATGGGGATGCGGCGCTTGGGCAAGGGGTTGATGCCGGCGCGGTCAATGCGGTGGAATTCGCCGCGGTAGTCCAGCACGTCCTCGGCCCAGAGCTTGCGCAGCAGCGCCACCTGCTCCTCTTGGCGGCGGCCGCGGTTGCGGAAGTCCTCGTTGAGGCTGTCGAACTCGACATGGTTCCAGCCGGTGCCGACGCCGAGGCGCAGACGGCCCCCGCAGAGCAAATCCAGTTGCGCGGCCTGCTTCGCCACCAAGGCGGTTTGGCGCTGCGGCAGGACGATGACGCCGGTGACCAATTCGATGCGGGCCGTGCAGGCGGCGAAGTAGCCGAACAGTACGAAGGGTTCGTGAAAGGCGTCCCGTTCGGTGTAGGGCCCCAACAGCTTCGGTTGCCGGCCTTCATGAACCGCTCCTAGAACATGGTCGTAGGCCAGGATGTGGGAGTAGCCGAGGCCCTCCGCGGTCTGCGCCCAATCCCGCAGCACCGCCGGGTCCTCGCCGATTTCCAGATGCGGAAAAACCGCTCCTATCTTCATTGCCTCCCTCCAGGTGCAAGCCCGGTCAGCGCCGCCTAGCCGCCCTTGAAGAGCAAGCCTTGTTCGACTAACAGCGCCTCCGGGTTGGCGTCCCGGCCGCGGAACTGGCGGTAAACCTCCCCGGCGGGAAGGCTGCCGCCCAAGCCGAGCACGGTGTCCCGAAACCGTTTGGCCACTTGCCGCACCGCGGCGTCATTGTCCAGGCCCACTTCCTTGAAGGCGGCGAAGGCGTCGGCGGCGAGCACCTCCGCCCATTTGTAGGAGTAGTAGCCGGCCGCGTAGCCGCCGCTGAACAGATGGCCGAAGCTCGGCAGCATGGTCTCCCCGGCCAGGCGGGGCGCCACCACCGTGGCTTGGGCGATGCGCTCCTCGATCTCGTATGGCGTCGCCGCTTCCTCCGCGCCGGGCAGTCCGTATCGCCAGTGCAGCCACATATCCGTCTTGCCGAATTGAAGCTGGCGCAGGGTGGCGTTGCCGGCCATGAAGTTGCGGCTGGCGATGATGCGCTCCAAGGTTTCCTCGTCCAGCGCCTCGCCGCTGTCCTTGTGGGCGGTCAGGCCGCGCAGGAACGGCCTGTGGTCCATCCAGTACTCGTTGAACTGGCTGGCGAGCTCCACCGCGTCCCACTCCACCAAATTGAGGCCGGAGGCGCCGCTGTCCTCAATGTCGGTGAACATGTGCTGCATGGCGTGGCCGAACTCATGGAACAGGGTGCGCACCTCGTCCAAGGACATCAACGCCACCGCGCCCTCGGCGGGGGGGCGGGCGTTCATCACGAACAGCGCCACCGGCAGGGATGACGAACGTCCGCCGCCAGCCAGCAGACGGCTGCGGTCCACCACGGTGTTCATCCAGGCGCCGCCGCGTTTTTCGCCGGGGCGGGCGTAGGGGTCCACATACAGGCCGGCGATGATTTCGGCGTCGTCGCCCTGCCCATTCAGCACTTCAAAGAACCGCACGCTTTCATCCCACACCGGCACCGCGTCGGCTGCGGCGCGGCGCACCCGCAGGCCGTACAGCCGCTCCACCAAGGCGAACAGGCCGTCGAACACCTTAGGCATCTGGAAGTAGTTGCGCAGGCGCTCCTCGTCGTAGCCGTAGCGGGTTTCCTGCAGGCGCTCCGTCCAGAAGGCAATGTCCCAGGCTTGGGGATCATCCGCCTCCGCCGCGCCTTGGTCGCCCATGAAGCGGCGCAGTTCCGCGTACTCCCGCTCGGCCGCCGGGCGCGCAGCGGACTCCAGCTGGTCGAACAGGTCCCACACCGCCTGCACGCTGGGCGCCATCTTGTCGTCAACGCTAAAAGCCGCGTAGTGGGCGAAGCCGAGCAGGGTGGCCAGTTCCTGGCGAAGCTTGAGGATCTCATTGACTATGGGGCGGTTGTCGAATTCCGCGGCGGTTCCGCGGGCGCGGTAGGCGCGGTAGATTTCCTCGCGCAGGCTTCGCTCCTTGGCGTTTTGGATGATGGCGACGTAGTTCGGGCCGTTCACCACAAAATGCCAAGGGCCGGCGCGGGCGTCGGCGTCCTGTGCGCCGTCTTCGCGGGCGGTCTTGGCGGCTAGCTCCAGCACGGGCGCCGGCACGCCGGCCACTCGCTGGGGATCCTGCACCCTGATGCGGGACGCCTGCTCCTGCTTGACCAGATTGGCGCTGAAGTCGTCGCTGAGCTGCGCCAGCCGTTGCTGGATTTGCCGATAACGGGCCTTGGCCGCATCGTCCAAATGCACTCCGGCGCGCTGCATGGCGCTTATGGACTCCTTAAGGATGCGCTGCCGGGCCGTGCTAAGCCCGGCAAAGGCGTCCCCGTCCCGTAGCGACGACATGGCTGCATAGACCGCTCGGCTCTGGCTCATGCGGTTGAGCAGCTTCACGTACTCCGGGCGAACCGCATCCTGGGCGGCCTTCAACTCGTCGGAGTACTTCACGCTGAGCAGGTGGCTGACGGCGCCCAGCACATGGTCGAGGCGCTGCTCCATGCGCTCAAGCGGCGCCATCAGCCCAGCCCAGGTGGGTTGCGGCGCCGCCTCCAAGGCGGCAAAGGCCTGCGCCACCTCGGCCAACAGATGGCGAACGCCGGGTTCAATCGCCTCCGGCGTGAAGCCTTCCCAAACCGGCAGATGGGCGATGGGGCCGAGGTCCCTAGTCTGCTCCAACCGCCGCAGACTGGCTGCGCCCGAGTCTTGCGCAACTGCTTCGACCGGCTGGGCCTCAGCCGGCATGGTGGTCTCCGTTTGCCCACAAGCCCCAACGCATCCGCACAACGCCCATAAGCCAAAACTCCATCGCCTTTTCATCGCATGACCTTTTCGGGGCAAACCCATCCGGCCCCGCATGGACCGGGAAACCATCGCCTAGGCGCGGCCAGACTATTGCAAACGACAACTGACGGCAACAGGAGCGAGCATCTGCGAGCACCTGCATTTGGCGCCTGCCTTCCCGCTTCAGGGATGGAACTGATGGCCCGCCAGGCGCCCTCTTTATTCGCGGGAAGAGAGCGGTTCAGCCGCGCTGCACTGTTTGGCCCGGGGCCGGCCCTAGGGCCACAGCTTGAGGGCGGCGAACAGCAGGCCGGCTATGGCGAGTACGCCAAGCAGTATCTTGTTTACGGCAACTGCGATTTCGGTCTTTAGGCCTGCCGTTGTGGCCAATAGGTCCGCCTTTGTGGCGAACTTATCCTCAAAATCGGCCCGAAGCTCCTTGAAGTCGGCCTCGGATTGGTTCTCAAGGGCCTTGAAGTCGGCCCGAAGGGCCTTGAAGTCGGCCTCGGATTGGTCCTCAAGGGCCTTGAAGTCGGCCTTGAAGTCGGCCCGAAGGGCCTTGAAGTCGGCCTCGGATTGGTCCTCAAGGGCCTTGAAGTCGGCCTTGAAGTCGGCCCGAAGGGCCTTGAAGTCGGCCTTGGATTGGTCCTCAAGGGCCTTGAAGTCGGCCCGAAGCTCCTTGAAGTCGGCCTTGGATTGGTCCTCAAGGGCCTTGAAGTCGGCCCGAAGATCCTTGAAGTCGGCCTTGGATTGGTCCTCAAGGGCCTTGAAGTCGGCCCGAAGGGCCTTGAAGTCGGCCTTGGATCGATCCTCAAGGGCCTTGAAGTCGGCTTTCGTAACTTGCGCGTCCGCCGCGCCATTGATGATCGACACCAAGGCTTCCGCTTGGTTGGGTTCAAAGCCGCCGTTCTCAAGCTCGCGAACGGCCGCATGCGTGTCAATGGCGAAAGGCATGGGGTTCCACAATAAGTTGCTTTCCGGGCAAGATAACGTAGTGGTGCATAAGGCGTCAACTCATTGTCCTGCATCCTCCCCAATGGGGCCGTCTTCGGCGGCAAGGTCGCGCCCACTGAACGCCCTGCATGAGGCGGTTCCGGTTCGCTGTGTTCAGCGCATCAACCCAAGGACTCCATTTGGGCCGCGAGGGCATCTAAGCGGGATTGGGCTTCCGCCGCCTTGCTCCGCTCTCTTTGCACCAATTCCGACGGGGCGTTGTCGATGAATTTTTGGTTGTTCAGTTTCCTGCGCAGGCGTTCCAGTTCGGTTCGTTTGCGCTGCAACGCCTTGTCCAGGCGCACCCGTTCCGCCTTCAGGTCGATCAGTCCGGCTAGGGGCACCAGGACTTTCAGGTCGCCCACTAAACTCAGGGCGCTAGGCGGGGGTTGCGTTTCTGCGGACAGCCATTGGATGGCCTCCACCTTAGCCAGACGGCGCACCAAGGCGTCCGTGTGGGCGGCCAACTCGCGGTCCCGCACATTGCCGCCTTGCAGCAGCACCTGAACCTCTTGGCCGGGCTTGATGCCCGCCTCGCCGCGGATGTTGCGCAGGGCCGTCACCACGCTCTTCAGCCAGCCGATGGCGGCGTCCGCCTCCGGGTCGGCGGGCAGCTCCTCCACCAGCGGATAGGGTTGCAGCATGATGCTCGGCCCTTGGGCGCCAAGCAGGGGCGCCGCCTCGCACCATACGGCCTCGGTGATGAAGGGCATCACGGGGTGGGTGGTGCGCAGCAGGACATCCAGCACCCGCAACAGGGTGTGCTGCACCGCACGGCGTTGCGCGGGAGGGGTGCTGTCGTCCCAAAGAACTGGCTTGGCCAGCTCCAGATACCAGTCGCAGTATTCGTGCCAAGCGAAGTCGTAGATCTGGTTGGCGCACAGATCGAAGCGGTAGGTCTCCAAGGCTTCGTTGGCGGCGGCGACCATTTGCCGGGCGCGGGAGAGTATCCAGCGGTCCGCCAAGCCGAGGGGCTGACGGGCCGCGGCCTGCAAATCCTTGACATCTATCTGGGCCGCGTCCCCAGCTTGAGGTCGCCCATAGTCGCCGTCACTAGCTGCGGCGTCCGGGTCTTGGACGACCAGCTGCGTCGCACTCCCGGATTCAGGCTGTTTGTTGGCATCCTGGGTCGCTGTGATTTGCCGGTCCTGGCAGCCCATTCGCACCCTGCTTTCGGATCGGCGCCGCTTGCTGGTCGCCTCGCTCACGTTCATCAGCACGAAGCGGGCCGCGTTCCACAGCTTGTTGCAGAAGTTGCGGTAGCCCTCGGTGCGGCTTAGGTCAAAGCGCACGTCTCGGCCGGTGGACGCCAGGGCGCAGAAGGTGAAGCGCAGGGCGTCCGTGCCGTAGGAGGGGATGCCGTTGGGGAACTCCCGCTTGGTGGCCTTGGCGATGGCCGGGGCTAGGTGCGGCTGGGTGAGGTTGGCGGTGCGCTTGGCCAGCAGGCCTTCTAGGTCGATGCCGTCAATGAGATCGAGGGGGTCCAGGCCGTTGCCCTTGGTCTTGGACATCTTCCGGCCGGCGGCGTCGCGCACTAGGCCGTGGATATAGACCTGCCGGAAGGGAATTTCGCCAGTGAGCCGCAGCGCCATCATGATCATCCGCGCCACCCAAAAGAAGATGATGTCGTGGCCGGTGACCAGGACGTCGGTGGGGTGGAAGCGCTTGAGGTCGGCGGTCCGTTCCGGCCAGCCCAGGGTGGCGAAGGTCCAGAGGGAGGAGGAGAACCAAGTCTCCAGCACATCCTCCTCCTGGCGCAAGGGGAGGTCTGCGCCCAGCCCCTCCCGGCGGCGGGCGTCCGCCTCGTCCCGGCCGACGTAGATGGCGCCGTCCGGCCCGTACCAAGCCGGAATCCGATGCCCCCACCACTGCTGGCGGCTAATGCACCAGTCCTGAATGTTGCGCATCCAGGCGAAGTAGGTGTTCTCGTAGCCCTTGGGGACGAATTCGATGCGCCCGTCCCGCACGGCTTGGACGGCCGGCGCCGCCAAGGGCGCGATCTTGACGAACCACTGATGGGTCAGCCGCGGTTCGATGACGGCGCCGGAGCGGTCCCCCCGCGGCGCCATCAGCTTGTGCAGCTGCACTTCGTCCAGCAGGCCCAAGGCTTGCAGGTCGTCAACAATGCGTTGCCGGGCGGCGAAGCGGTCCAGGCCTTGGTAGGCGGCGGGAGCGTTGTCGTTGACGGCGGCGGCTTTGGTCAGCACGTTGATCAGGGGCAGGCCGTGGCGGGCGGCCACGGCGTTGTCGTTGAAGTCGTGGGCCGGAGTGATCTTGACGCAGCCGGAGCCGAAGGCCGGGTCCACATAGCGGTCCGCAATGATGGGCAGTTCCCGGCCCACCAAGGGCAGCCGCACCCGCTTGCCGATGAGGGCTTGGTAGCGCTCGTCCTCGGGATGCACCGCCACGGCGGTGTCGCCCAGCATGGTCTCCGGGCGGGTGGTGGCCACCACTAGATGATCCTCGCCGGCCGGGGTCTTGACGCCGTCGCACAGGGGATAGCGCAGGCGCCACAGGCTGCCTTCCTCCTCGGCGTTAATGACCTCCAAGTCGGAAATGGCGGTGCCGAGCGTCGGGTCCCAGTTCACGAGGCGTTGGCCGCGGTAGATCAGGCCGTCCTCGTGCAGGCGCACGAAGGCTTCGACGACGGCGCGGGCGTATCCCTCGTCAAGGGTGAAGCGCTCACGGGTCCAATCCAGGGAGGAGCCCATGCGCCGCAGTTGTTGGGAGATGTTGCCGCCGGACTCCCGCTTCCATTGCCACACCCGCTCGATGAACTTCTCCCGGCCCAGTTCGGCGCGGGTCTTGCCTTCGGCGTTCAGTTGCCGCTCCACCAGCATTTGCGTGGAGATGCCGGCGTGGTCGGTGCCCATCTGCCACAGCGCTCCCCGGCCGCGCATGCGCTGAAAGCGGATCAGCGCGTCCATCAGGGTGTGTTGGAAGGCGTGCCCCATGTGCAGGCTGCCGGTGACGTTGGGCGGCGGGATCTGAATGCAGTAGCCGTCTCCGTCGCGGGGGGCGAAGTAGTTGGCGGCCTCCCACTCCCGATACAACGAGCGCTCTATGGCGTGGGGATCGAAGCTCGTCTCCACGTCAAACCCCCTTAGCCTTCTTCCCAGTCGCCAATTTCATGGTGCTTAAGGGGATGCCCTCGCTCCCGGTAGTGGCGGTAGCGGGTGCGCCCGGAGGCCCTGGTTTCCTCCACGACTATCTCCGCCGCCCGCGCAAAACGGTCAACAAAGGGCGGCGGTTCGTCGCTAAGATTGATCAACAGACCATCAACCGCAACGTCCTCCGGCAACTCCGCGCCGTTGCCGATCAGCACCGGAGCGCCGACCGCCTCCGGCGAGCCGACGACCCCATGCGGGATCATGCGCTGCGGCGGATGGCACCAAAGCAGCTCGTCAAACTCCCGCGCCTGCTCGGCATTGGCGGCGTGGACGTATATCGGCCGCCCACTGCGGGCCGCCTTGACGGCCAAGCGACAGGCGAACCGCAGCATGGCGGTGCGCTCCACATCCTGCAGGACGTAGAAGTCCAGTTGCGTCAATTTGCCGGGTCCTCCATGCTCCCAGCGCCTATTTTGCCTAGTTCCAGCAATCCTGCAGCCCTAGAGTTGGAAACCGCTCGGCTAATGCCGGGGCTTGATTTCGGCTTTGCCCCGCCCGAACACGGGCAAGCCGCCGCCGCAACGCTACGCTGAGGGGATTTCAAGGCGGGTGACGCCGGCCGCAGGGCCGACCAGCCCGGCCAAGCCGGGGATGCTGGGCAGCGTGTCGAAGGCGATGCGCAAATTGTCCGACCAAGCCCGCCGCAGTTCGACGAGATGTTCGTCGTCCTCCTGCATCAACCGATACAGGCCTTGGGAGCGGACGCCGGCCGGCAGGACGAGGCACTCGATGGGCGGGCCGACGGTGGCGTTGTTGCGCAGGGTGGAGTCCATGGACACCAGGGCGCACTTCAGCGCTGCGTCCAAGGGGGTTTCCCAACCGATAATGCGGTCCAGCAGGGGGCGGCCGTACTTGATCTCGCCAATCTGCAAATAGGGCATGGCTTGGCTGGCGCGCACGAAGTTGCCCTCCGCGTAGATGTGCAGAATGCCCGGCGCCGCACCGCTGATCTCCCCGCCCAGAATAAAGGACGCTTCCGGCAGAAAGCTCTTGTCCGCATGGGCTTGGCGGTGCTTTTGCTGCTCCTCCACGGACAGCCGGCCGATGTATTCGGCGGCTTGGTCCAGGCTGTCCGCCGACATCAGGCCTTGGCGCCCCGGCGCCTCCATGTCCCGCTCCATGCGGGTGACGACGCTTTGCGCGGTGGCTAGGTTGCCGGCGCTCAGCATCACGAAGTAACGGCCGTCGCCGACGTGAAACCGATGCATCTTGCTGTAGGTGCTGATCTGATCGACGCCCGCGTGGGTGCGCGAGTCCGACACGAACACCGAGCCGGCGGCCACGGCGATTGCCACGCAGTAAGTCATGTCCTTGATATACGCACTCGCCGCAGGGATGTCAACGGACCGATCTGGTTCACCTAATCCCCGCTTAAGGATCGCCGGGCCCGCTGCAGCGACCGCCTGGGGCCGCGGGCCTCCAGGCAGCAGACCTTCGTGAGCGCCGCAACCATGCAATTGCCGGAAAACCCCTGCTCGGTGCGCCTTGCAACGCGCTTCAGCAATTCCGTAAGCGGGGATTGGGGTGGCGCTGCACCCAAAAACAGGTTCCGCCCCTTATAATCCCCTCTCTTCATCAGCCCAACGGCCATCGTGTTTGAAAAGCTGTCCGATCGCTTGAACAACGCCTTCAGGGGCTTGGCCGGCAAGGCTCGCCTTACTGAAGGCAACGTCAGCGACGCCATGCGGGAGGTGCGCGGCGCCTTGCTCGATGCGGACGTGGCCTTGCCCGTGGTGCGCTCCTTCACGGAGAGCGTTAAGCAGCGCGCCGTCGGTCGGGCGGTGGCGGAGGCGCTTGACCCTAGGCAGGCCTTCATCAAGATCGTTCACGAAGAGCTTGTGCAGGTGATGGGCCAGGCCAATGACGCCCTGAACCTAGCCACCGCGCCGCCGGCCATCGTCTTGATGGCCGGGCTGCAAGGTTCCGGCAAGACCACCACGGCGGCCAAGTTGGCGCTGTTTGTTAAGCAACGCCTGAAAAGACGGGCGGCCTTGGTCAGCGTGGACGTTTATCGGCCGGCCGCCATTGAGCAATTGCAGGTTCTAGCCGGGGAGGTGGGCGCTCAATTCATCGGCGCCAGCGTGCAGGAGGCGCCGGCCGTCATTGCCGAACGGGCGGTGGCGGAGGCCAAGCGCAAGCTGGCCGATGTCTTGATCGTCGATACCGCCGGGCGCTTGGCCATCGACGACGCCATGATGCAGGAAATCCAAGCCCTGCAGAGCGGCCTGCAGCCCATCGAGACGCTGTTCGTGGTCGATGCCATGACCGGGCAGGACGCGGCGGCCACCGCCAAGGCGTTCAACGAGGTGCTGGACCTCACTGGCGTGGTGCTCACCAAGGCGGATGGGGACGCCCGCGGCGGAGCGGCCCTGTCGGTGCGCTCGATCACCGGCAAGCCCATCAAGTTCCTCGGCATGGGCGAAAAGATGGACGCCTTGGAGTCCTTCCATCCGGACCGGCTGGCGTCGCGCATTCTCGGCATGGGCGATGTGCTCTCCCTCATCGAGGAAGCCGAGCGCAAGGTCGA
Organism: Candidatus Azophilus sp.; assembly: GCA_965200465.1. Lineage (GTDB taxonomy): Bacteria > Pseudomonadota > Gammaproteobacteria > Pseudomonadales > Azotimanducaceae > Azophilus. The sequence goes on from OZ241358.1 coordinate 3,626,059, forward strand.
TAAGCGCAAGGCGGAGCGGCTGGTCAGAAAGGTCAGCCGGCGGCAGAAGTTCGATTTGGCGGACTATCGGGACCAACTGCAAAGCATGGCTAGCATGGGCGGCGTCACGGCCATGCTGGACAAGATGCCGGGCATGGGCCAAGTGCCGGCCGCGGCCCGCTCGCGGTTGGACGACGGCCAGTTTCGGCAGGCGGCGGTCATCATAGACTCGATGACGCCGGACGAACGACGCTTCCCCGACCTCATCAATCCATCCCGCAAGCGCAGAATCGCGTGCGGCAGCGGCACCGAAGTAACCGACGTCAATCGGGTGCTCAAGCAGCATCGGCAGATGCAGAAGACGATGAAGAAGTTCGGCGGCAAGAACATGATGCGCGGCCTGCAGGGGCTTGCCGGCGCCGCCGGCCGCCGCCCCGGCTTCAGGCGCTAGGGCGCGGCCCAAAGGCCGGGCCAACTGTTCCAGCCGCGTCGCCGTGCGGTTGTGGGGACGCCGTGCTCGCGCCGCATTGCCCTTGGATGACAGGGTGGCGGCGGGAAATTTTGCGGCCGCGCCGCAAAACGGGTTTCAATGGGGGGCGGTCTCCACTAGAATGCGCCGCCTGTTGTTTCGGGTGTGCAATCCATGGTGACCATTCGCTTGGCGCGGCACGGCGCCAGGAAGAATCCCTTCTACCACATCACGGTGGCGGACCGCGCCGCCAAGCGGGACGGACGCTTCATCGAGCGGGTTGGGTTCTTCAATCCGCTGGCCCGCGGCCAGGAGGAGGGTTTGCGGGTCGATCTGGCGCGGGTCGATCACTGGCTGTCCCTGGGTGCCCAACCATCGGAGCGGGTGCAAAGCCTCATCAAGCGGGCGCGCTTGCAGGCGAAGGAGTCCCCGCCGGTGGAGGATGCGCCTGCTGCCGAAGCGCCCGCCGCCGAGGCCTAGGCTTGCGGCGCCGCGGGCCGCCGCCTGCGTGAGCTAGCTCATGTCCGCTGACATGGTGGTGGTGGGGCAGGTGGGCGGCCCTTACGGCGTTCGCGGCTGGGTGCATGTCGTTTCCTTCACGCAGCCGCCCACGGGGTTGTTGGGCTATCGGCCTTGGCACTTGCGCCGGAAGCGGGAAACCGGCGTCTGGGACCCTTGGCGCCTGCACGATCGGGAGCGGGCCAAGGCCCACGGCCAAGGCTTTGTGGCCTTCTTTGGCCGCATCCGGGACCGCAACGCCGCCCTAGGGCTTGCGGGGGCCGAAATCGGCATCACCGCGGATCGCCTGCCGCCGCTGGATGAGGGCGAGTTTTATTGGCGCGATCTGATCGGTCTTCGGGCGTTCAACCAGCATGGCGAGGAACTTGGCGCGGTGCGGCGGATGATGTCCAACGGCGCTCAGGACGTCATGGTGCTTCAGGGCGATGACGGGGAGACATTGATTCCCTTCGTTCATGCCCATGTGACGGCTGTGCGGCTTGGGGAAGGCTGCATCGACGTGCATTGGGAGGAGCTGGATTAGAAGATGTGGGTCGGCGTCATTTCCATCTTTCCCGAACTGCTGGCTTCGATGGCGTCCGCCGGCGTGCTGGGCCGCGCCCTCAAACGCGGCGACCTGACCTTGGCGGTCTTCAACCCACGCGATCACGCCGGGGACCGCCGCGGCACGGTGGATGACCGCCCCTACGGCGGCGGGCCGGGCATGGTCATGCTGGCGGAGCCGCTGCTGCAGGCCGTGGCGAAGGCGCGCCGCGCGGCGCCGTCCCCGCCCTTGGTGGTCTATCTTTCGCCCCAAGGGCGCCGTCTCGACCAGCCCAAGGTGCAAAGCCTTGCGGAACTGCCCAGCTTGGTGCTCTTGGCGGGGCGCTACGAAGGAATCGATCAGCGCGTCATCGACTTGGCGGTGGACGAGGAGCTGTCCATTGGGGACTATGTGCTAAGCGGCGGGGAACTGCCGGCAATGGTGGTGGTGGAGGCGGTTTGCCGCCTGCTGCCCGGAGTGCTCAACAATCAGGACTCCATATTGAGCGAATCCCATCTTGATGGTTTGCTCGAATGCCCGCACTATACGCGCCCGGAGAGCGTTCGCTCCGCCTCGGTTCCCGCAGTGCTTACATGCGGGGATCATGGCGCCGTGGCCAAGTGGCGGCGTCGGCAGGCGCTTTTGCGCACTTGGCGGGAGCGTCCGGACTTGCTTAGTGGGCGGCGGCTTGGGGACGAAGACCTCGAACTGCTGCGGGGCGCCTTGGCGGCGGAGGCGCAAGGCGCCGCCGGCCAGCATTAACTTAAAGGAGCAGGCGATGCGTAGAAACCCAGTGTTGGAAGGGGTCGAAAACGAGCAGTTGAAAACCGAGCTGCCGGACTTTTCTCCCGGAGACACCTTGGCCGTGCAGGTCAAGGTGCGGGAGGGCAATCGGGAGCGCCTGCAGGCATTTGAGGGCGTGGTGATCGGCAAGCGCAACCGCGGCCTGAATTCCGCATTCACGCTGCGCAAGGTGTCGCACGGGGTGGGTGTGGAGCGCACGTTCCAAACCCACAGCCCGTTGATTGCCTCCATCGCCGTCAAGCGGCGCGGGGATGTTCGCAAGGCCAAGCTCTACTATTTGCGGGAGCGGTCCGGCCGCGCCGCCCGCATCAAGGAGAAAGTGGGCGCTGCGGTGCGCGACTCCGCCTCCACCTGAACCACCCTGCGCATGTTGGCTTGCAGCCAAACCCATGGACCCAGCCATAGAGCAGTATCTTGAGGAGACTTGGCTGGAGAAGGGGCTGAGCGAAAACACCCTCGCCGCCTACCGCCGCGACCTATGCGCATTGCAGGCGGCTCTTGGCAAGAGTTTGGTTGACGCCTCCCAGGCGGATCTCATGCAGGTGCTGGCGCAGCGCTATGAGCAGGGCTATCGAATCGCCAGTTCCGCCCGCTGGCTGTCCTGCGTCAAGGGGTTCTACCGCCACTGCTTGGAAAAGGGTCGCGTCTCGGCGGACCCCGCCGCTCATCTTGAACATCCCAAGCTCGGTCGGCCGCTGCCGGACTCCCTTTCCGAAGCGCAAGTTGGGGATTTGCTGAGCGCCCCTGACGTCAGCACTGCGGTGGGCCTGCGGGACCGGGCCATGCTGGAGGTTCTCTACGCCACGGGCCTGCGCGTTTCCGAATTGGTGGGCCTCAACATCGCTTCGCTCAACCTTCGCCAAGGCGTGGTTCGCGTGGTCGGCAAGGGCGGCAAGGAGCGGTTGGTGCCGGTGGGCCAAGAAGCGTTGTCCTGGGTGGTGCGGTTTGTCGGCGAAGGCCGGGCGGCGCTGCATGGGGACCGCACCCGAGTGCTGTTCCCCAGCCAACGCGGCCGGCAGATGACCCGTCAAACCTTCTGGCACGCCGTGAAACGCTACGCCCTCATTGCCGGAATCAACACCGGCCTGTCTCCGCACGGCCTGCGCCACGCCTTCGCCACCCACCTATTGAACCACGGCGCCGACTTGCGGGCGGTGCAGATGATGCTGGGCCACAGCGACCTCTCCACCACCCAGATCTACACCCATGTGGCGCAAGCGCGGCTCAAGGCGCTGCACCAAGCGCACCATCCGCGCAGCTAGGCTGGTGCGCAATCCGCCGCTGAGCGCCAAGGGCGGAGCCTAGGATTGCAACGCGGCGCGGACGGCGGCTGCCCGGACGAGGCGGCGGGCGCTTAGGGCCGCAGCATTGGAGCGGGGCTGAGGCGCCCTTGGCGGAGTTGCCGGTCCACGGACCCCCGCTGGTCGAAAACAAAGCATTCGCCTTGCCAGTGGTTCTCGGCCTCCGGCGCATTCGCCAGATAGCCAAGAATGCCGCCGCTAAGTTGATAAACGGCCTCAAACCCCTGGTTCAGCAAATACGCGGACGCCTTTTCGCAACGAATGCCCCCAGTGCAGTACAGGGCCACCTGAGGATGCCTTGCGGGGTGCAAAGCCCGCTTGGCAAAGCGGGGAAATTCCCGGAAGGCGTCCGTGCCCGGGTTCAAGCTGCCGGGGAAGGCGCCGATGGCGGTCTCGTACCGATTGCGCACATCGACCACCGTGACTTCGGGATCGTCCAGCAGGGCGTTCCAATCCGCGCCCTCGACCGGCGTTCCGGCCCGCTCGGCCGGACGGCAGCCAGGCTGGCCGAAGCTGACGACCTCCGGCTTCACCCGCACCTTCAGCCGGTCGAAGACCGGGTTGCCGGGCGCCGCGCAGGAATAGGAAACCGGCAGGCCGCGAAAGCGCTCGTCCAAGCGGAGCTGGTCCAGCCAGGCCTGCAATTGCGGCCGGCCGCCGCAGAGCCCGCCGTTGATGCCCTCCGCCGCCAGCAAAACGGTGCCCTTGATCCCTAGGCGGGCGGCGCTGGCGTAAAGGCTGCCGCGAAGCGCGTCAAGATCGTCCAGGTACGCGAAGCGGTAGAAGGCGGCGACCGCCGTTGCCTCTTCCGCGCAGCTTGGGACAAGGCCCGAAGGATCCATGCTCAGGATTCAGCCCTCTCGGTTTGGGAGGCCGCAACACCGGCGCCAAGCGTCGGTTGGCGCTTTTCCCCGCCCAAGCACGGCGGCGACCGCGGCGCTCCGCCAAAGCGCCGCCGCCACTCCTGAGCGGTGTAGGCGTGAACGGCCAGGGCGTGAACCTCCCCGGCCAATTCCTCCTCAAGCAAGGCATGGATGCGCCTGTGCCGCTCCAGCAGGCGGCGGCCGTTAAACTCGTCGGCCACGACCACCACCCTGAAGTGCGACTCGGCGCCCGGTGGAACATTGTGGTTGCCGCTCTCGTTGACGACCTCAAGATGCATCAAATCCAACCCTTGGACCAGCTTGCGCTCAATGCTCGCAGCGACGGACATGCCTGCTTAAACCTCCTTGGAGCCTGCGTGGGCGGCGGCGCCAGCCCGAACTTCGTGGAGCAACAACATAAAACGGCGGCCGGGCTTTGGCAAACGATCCAAGAGCGCCCGGCAATCGGCAATGGAGGCTTGCGTTGCCTCCGCCAGCGATCAAACGTTGCGCGCGATGGTCTGGCGGAAGGATTCAATGTGCCGGCGCATCGCCTGCTCCGCACCGCCGGGGTCGTGGTTGCGGATGGCCGCCAAAATGTCCGAATGCTCTTTATCCACTTCCTTCTGATGCGTCGTTTGATGCAGCGAAATGAACCAAAAGCGCAAGGAGCGTTCGTGCAGGTTCCTTAGTATGTCGGCCAGCACCTGGTTGCCGGCGATGCCCGAAATGGCGCAGTGAAAGTCCCGGTCGGCGAGCATCATGGCTTCGGTGTCCCCGGCCTGCACCGCCTGCCCGGCTCTGATAAGAATGCGCTCCAGCGCGGCGACATCCTTCCGCTTGGCGTTCTGTGCGGCGAGGCGTACGCAGTAGGGCTCGTTCACCAGCCGCACCTCCGCGATCTGCATCACGTCGTGGAGGCTCACCGGCTTCACGATCATGCCCTTGCGCGGCATGATTTCGATCATGCCCTCGTGGGCCAAGCGGCGAACCGCCTGATGCACCGGCGTGCGGCCTATGCCAAGCAGTTCGGAAATGGCGACGACGTTCAGATAGGCGCCGGGGCCGAACTCCAGGGTGATGATCTTCTGCTTGACCGCGGCGTAGGCCCGCTCGGTGAGGGATTTGCGCACACTCTCCGCCGCAGGTTCCCGATGTTTTGCTTTGCTCACCGCGGCGTCCGCCCCCCTTGCCTTAGGCATCGTTCCCAGTCGTTCCGCCCACAGCGTCGTTCAGGCGGGCCTGAATGCGGCCAGCCGGCGCTTCTCCTTAGCGGCACTCTACAATGGCCGGCCTTGGCCATCAACAGAGCAGGTCCCAAGCCGCGGCGCCAGTTCGCGCCAAGTTCCAACCTCGGCGACGCGGCCTGCTTCGATCAACAGGATGCGGTCGGCAACCTCCATCAAACCGCGGCGGTGGGCGATGGCCACCACCGTGGAGCGCTCCAGCAACGACCGCAAAGCGGTGACGACTTGCCGTTCGGTTGCCGCGTCGAGTTGCCCGGTGGCTTCGTCGAGCAGCAGCAGAGTGGGCTTTCTAAGCAGCGCCCGGGCCAGCGCGATGCGCTGCCGCTCGCCGCCGGAAAGCCGGCTGCCGCGGTCTCCCACCAAGGTGTCCAGGCCTTGCGGCAAGAGCGCCGCGAATTCGTCGGCGGCGGCAAGGCGCAGGGCATCCCAAAGTTCGGTTTCCGACGCCTGCGGCCGCGCCCAGAGCAGGTTGGCGCGGATGCTGTCATGAAACAGGAATGGGTCTTGCGGCGCGTAGGCCACCGATCGCCGCCAAGCGGGCAGGTTTCGCTCGGCAAGCGGTGCGCCGTCGATCAAGACTTGGCCCGGGCGGGTTTGTTCTTCGGCTTGCGCTGGTTTTCCCGCCGAGGGCGCCAACAGTCCAAGCAGAATGTCCGCCAAGGTGCTTTTGCCGGCGCCTGAAGGTCCGGCGATGATCGTCATCTTGCCGGCGGGGATGTCCAAACTGACGTCATCGAGCGCCCAGGCGCCTTTCCCATAGGAGAATGAAACATGGCGCACCGCCAACTGCGCCTTCAGCCTGATGCGCGGCGCCGGCGGTTGGGGATGCGCCCGCTGCGGTTCCGCCGCTTGCCGAAACTCCTCGCGCATCGACTGCGCTTGCTCGTAGGCGGGAAGGCTGTTGGCCAGCTGCTGAGCGCTGTTTTGAAGCTGGGAAAGCATTGGCGTTATGCGAGCGAAGATCAGCGCCAGGATGGCCAACTCCGCCATTGGCGTCGCCGCACGGGACGCCGCGAACCAGACCAACGCGGCGAGAATGACGGCAGTGGCCAGATTCAGCGCCGCCCTAGTCGCCGAAGTCGCCCAGGTGTGCTCCAGTTGGCGTTTGCGCGCCGCCGAGAGCGTCCGCCCGAAGTGCTCGACCTGAGGCTGCACGAGGCCATGGCTCTTGGCCAGCTTCAATCCGGCCAGAAAGTCCGTCGAGGAGGCGAACATGCGGCGGTTGGCTCGGATCAGTCGCTCGCCTAATTTGCGGGTGCGCAGCGTCAGCGGATGGGTGGCGGCGAACATGGCTGCGCCGGTTGCGAGCGCAAGGCCGGTAACCGTTGGCGAAATGGACGCCGCGACCGCCAATTGCATCAACGCCAGCAGGCCGCTGACGGCCATTTGCGGCAAGATGAAGGCCGCACCGCCCATGCGGTTGACGCTCGTTGTCACCGTGTGCAGAACGTCGGACTGGCGGCGGCTTTGCAGGTGCTCCCATTTGGCTTGCGCCATGGCTGCGTAAAGCCGTTCGCGGAAACGGTCGATGAAGCCGAGCCGAACCTTGGCGAGCAGCATGTCGCGTTGCCAGGAAGTTGCGGCGCGGATGGCGGCTAGCGCCAGAAACGCCAGCAGCACGGTGCCCAGGCTCAGTTCAACGCCAACGGCGCTAGCCGCCCAAGCGACGGCTTCGGCCACCGGATTGCCGTCAGCCTGCTGCTCCGCCAAGCCCACCACATGCAGCAGGGGAATGAGCATCAGGATGCCGAACGCCTCGGTCACTCCCGCGGTCAGCAGCAGCAGGAACGCCAACGCCATGCGGCGCGGCGCGTAGGCTATTAGCGATTTTGCGAGCTGGCGGCTGCCGCGGAAGGCGGCCATCGGGGAGAGTGCTTCGGTTGGCGGCGCATCGAATTGCGCTTCAGATGGGGCTTTTTGCTCACTGTCCGGCATGGGCGACTACGACTAGCACCCGCCAGCCAGTCCGCCGCGCCGGCCGGCGACCGCAACGCCCGTTTCCGGGGCTCGGAGCAATGCGTGAAGCAGGCTTGCAAGCAAGCCTTGGCTGGGAGGGGCGTCCGTCAAGCCGAAAAATCCATTGCAGTAAACAGCGGCGTTGGTGCAGGTGCGGCGTTGCGCAACTTACCACAAAGGTGCCGACTGCGTCGCTATCCGAACGCCCCGAACTGCGTTGGCCGAATGGCGCGGAAGCTTGGGGCAACCCCCCTGCTGCGCTTACAATGCGGCGCACCATGAGCAGGAGGTGTCCATGCGCGAACTGGCCGAAACCGTGGTGCGATTGACAGGCTCCAAGTCGAAGATCGTCCACGCCCCCAAGCGGGATGAGGATCCCCGCCATCGGCGGCCTAGCCTCCGCCGTGCGCAGGAGCTCCTGCATTGGGCGCCCAACACGCCCTTGGAAGTGGGCCTAGCCAAGACCATCGACCATTTCGAGCAGCAGATCCGCCGAGGAAGCGGTTCGCAGCCTTGCGCCACACTCGCCTCTTGAGGCTGATCACAAACCGCTTCGATTGGTTATACTTCCTGCGCACCTTGTTTCCAGCGGGAGACCGAACGAATGAGCAAAACCCAAGCTGGCGCCCCAAGCCTTTCCTCCGTCGTGTCGCGCAACGACACCATCGTCTTTACGGACTTGGACGACACGATCGTGATGATGGACGTGGACGAGGGGCAGTATTACGAACTCGACCCGGTGGCGGCGCAGATTTGGAGCCTGATCGAAAAGGAGCAAACAGCCGAGAACATTTGCGTTGCGCTCGCCGAGGAGTTCGATGTGGACGCAACCACCTGCAAGCAGGACACGCTGGAGTTTCTGCAGGCGGCTAGCGAACAGGGCATCATCCACGTTCGGCCCGAGGGCGCATCCTCATAGGGGCGCGGCGAATTGCGGCCACGGCGCCTTGCCGCCTGCGCACCGAGGCGCCCGGAAATGTCCCCAACAGGCGCAGCCCAATCGCTCCATCGTCGGCCCATGCGCATCCGCTAGGAACGCCCGCCCGCACGGGGCTTAAGCGCTCGTTGCGCAGATGCTTGGCGCCCGCCCGCGGGGTTGACACTTTAGAGCGCAGTGATACATTACTGAAATGTTAGACTAGATGCTCAACTAAGCGCCCCGGAATGGCGCTGGATTCGGCCGGCGCCGTTTGCCGGCCTTCGGGCAGAGGCCCTTGGTGATTCGCCGGAACGGCAAAGCCAAAAGGGCGGGCGGCGGAGAAGCCTTTAAGGGAAGGACCAAGCATGGCCAAGTTTCCGGTCAGTCAGGCCGCGCCGCCCCAAGCGGGGCCAGCCAGCCACGACCTGCGCGGCTTCCTCGCGGACAACGACGACCTCGTCACCCACGTCAGCAAGCCCGTCAGCATCGACCACATCGGCGCCCTGTCCGCCCAAAGCGAAGGCCCCATCGTTTTCGAGCGCATTCAGGAGTTCCCTGATTTTCGCCTGTGCGACATCCTGGTCAAGCACCGCTGGTCGCAATGCCGCGCCTTGGGCGTCGATGAGAAGGACTACCTGCGCACCCTGGCCTACCGCCTGCGGCAGCCGCCCCGAGGCTTCGTCAACGTGGCCACCGGCCCGGTCAAGGAGGTGGTTTGCAAGGGCCATGAAGTCGATTGGACGCAACTGCCGGCGCCCGTTCACTCGGCTGGGGAGGACGACCCCTACATCACCGCCATGAACATCGTGCGCGACCCGGAGACGGGCTTCTACAACTCCTCCCACGCCGGCACCTCGCCGTTGCAGCCGCGCAGCGGCCTGATGAGCTTCGCCACCCCCCACACCCACATCGTCATGAACAAGCACCGCGCCTTGGGCCTCAAGGAAATGCCCATCGCCTTGGTGTTCGGCCTGCATCCCGCCTACGAGATCATGGCCAACTACTCGGGGCTGCACATGGACATGTGGGGCGAACTGGAGATGGTCGGCACGTTGATGGCCCAGGACGTGGAGATGGCGCCCTGCGAAGAGATCGACCTGACCGTGCCGGCCCATGCGGAGATCGTCGTTGAGGGCCTGGTCAACATCGAAAAGCTCCACGACTACGGCGTGGTGGTCTCGCCTAGCGGCTACTACCTGCCGAAGACCCAGCGCCTGCCGGAGGTGCAGGTGCAGGCGGTGACCATGCGCAAGGATCGGCCCATCTACCGCAACCACCAAACCTGTCCCTTCACCGACCATCAGGTGCTGCCCCGGCTGTGTCATGAGGCCATGCTGTACAACCGCATCACGGAGATCGGCCTGCCGGTGTTCGACGTGCGCTTTCCGCACTGGGGCGCCGCGCTGTCCTGCGTGATTCAGGTGGGAGAGCCGCCCATCGCCGGCGGCGTCAACGATGCGCTGATGGCGGCCATGGGGGCGCCCTGGCTGAACACCAAGATCGTGGTGGCGGTCAGCGAGGACACCGACGTCAACAGCGCCGAGGACGTCTATCACGCCATTGCCACCCGGGTGGACCCGGCTCGGGATCTGTTCGTGGTGGGCAACACCCGGGGCTCTCCCTACGATCCGGCCGCCGCGCCGGTGCCGGGGCAGGGCATCTTCCGCAACGTCGGCAAGCTGGGCATAGACGCCACCCGCAAGTCCCGGCACGACCCGAAGGACTTCACCCGCACCTGGCCCAAGCATTGGGGCGAGGTCCAGCTCAAGGACTACCTATGACCGGCAAAGTTTCGCCGCACTTTCGAAAGCCCATGGTCATGGCCAGTTTGGTTTTCATGCGAGGGGGGCCCTTCATGCGCCCCAGCCGAAGGCGTCGCCTGCGGTCGCGCACCTGCGCCAAGGGCCAAAATCCAGCGCGATCGTTGCGGCTCTTGGTGCAACATCCGGGCTGGTTCTTCGGCCAGCTTGTCCCCGCTGGCGAAGCCATGGAATGAACCGCCTTGGGAAACAGGACATGAGTTCCGCAAGTTCAAGCGCCAGCAACAACGGAGCCGATGATTGGCCAAGGCCGGCGCTGGGCTGGTATGCGGTCAGCGTGCTCTTGGTCGCCTACGTCTTCTCGTTCATCGACCGCACCATCATCGGCCTGCTGGTGGGGCCGATCAAGGCGTCCCTGGGCATCAGCGACACCCAATTCGGGGTGCTGGGCGGCATCGCCTTCACGCTGTTCTACTGCGTTCTCGGCGTGCCCATCGGCAGAATTGCCGACCGCGTGAGCCGGCGCGGCCTGATAGCGCTGGGCGTGGCGGTTTGGAGCTTCATGACCGCGCTTTGCGGCTGGGCGGCGGGCTTCTGGCAGTTGTTCCTGGCGCGGGTGGGCGTCGGCGTTGGCGAAGCGGCCTTGACCCCGGCGGCCTACTCGATGATTGCCGACTATTTTCCCAAGGACCGTTTGGGGCGGGCGCTGGCCGTCTATCAGTCCGGCGCCTTCCTGGGCGCTGCGCTGGCCTTCATTCTAGGCGGCGCCGTCATCGCCGCCGTGACGGCCTTTGTGGCCGACAATCCCGATTTCTCCGTGCCCCTCCTGCCGGACGTTCAGGGCTGGCGGTTGGTGTTCATCGCCGTCGGGGCGCCCGGCCTGCTGGTGGCGCTGTGGATGTTCTCGGTGCGGGAGCCCAGCCGCAAGGGCCGGGTGGCCGAGGCTGGCGCGGCCTTGCCCTTCCGCGCCGTGGTCGCCTACGTTTGGCGGCATCGTCGCCTGTTCCTGCCCCACTTCATCGGCTTCGGGGTGCTGGTGGTGACCTTTCAGAACGTCGTGGTCTGGGGGCCGGCCTACTTCACTAGGCATTTCGGCCTGACGATGGCGCAGACGGGCTTAACGCTCGGCTTGGTGATGTTGGTGTTCAGCAGTGCCGGGGTGATCGGCGGCGGCTTTCTTTCCGACTTGCTGGTCAAGAGGGGCCAGGCCGAAGGCCCCATGCGCGTCGGCATGATCGCCGGCTTGGCCCTGCTGCCCTTCGCGGCAACGGCCACCGTGGTTGACAGCCTAGTTCTGTCGCTGGCGCTGTTCTGCCCCATGATGTTCTTCGCCAGCTTTCCCTTGGGGTCGGCGGCCCAGGCCTTGCAGATGGTCACGCCCAACGAAATGCGCGGCCAAGTTTCGGCCATCTACATGCTGTTCCTCAACCTGCTGTCCTACGGTCTTGGCCCCTTGATCGTGGGGATGGTGACGGACTTTGTGTTCGCCGACGAGGGCGCCGTGGGCTATTCGCTGGCCATCGTCAGCGCGGTGTCGGCGCCGGTTGCCGCCTTCGCCGCCACCAGGGGGTTCACCCCCTTCCGCCAAGCGGCGGAGGAGCTAAGTTACGCCAAGGAGACCTAGGAGAGGCCGCATGGGCGATCAGCTGCAAAACCGCGCCGGCCAGGGGATGGAACCTTGGAGACCGCATGCGAAACGCCGAAGGACGCGGCCTTGAGGGACAATGCGGCAAACGGCCGCCAAGGCCTGGTGGTGGCCATGACCGGCGCCTCCGGCGCCATCTACGGCATTCGCCTGCTCGAAGTGCTGCGCTCAGCCGGCGTTCGCACCCACTTGATCGTCAGCAAGGCCGGTGCGCTCGCGCTCCGCTATGAGACGGACATGACCCTATCCCAAGTGCAGGCGCTGGCCGACGAGACCCACCCCATAGGCGACGTCGGCGCCAGCATCGCCAGCGGCTCCTTTCAGACCCGGGGCATGGTGGTGGCGCCCTGCTCGGTGAAGACGATGAGCGAAATCGCCTCCGGCGTCACCGGCAATTTGATTTCCAGGGCCGCCGACGTGGCCCTCAAGGAGCGGCGGCGGGTGGTGCTGATGCTGCGGGAGACGCCCCTGCATCTCGGCCACATCCGCGCCATGGCCGGGGTCACGGAAATGGGCGGCCTGATCTTTCCGCCGGTGCCGGCCTTCTATGTGCGGCCCAAGACCATTGCCGAGCTGGTCGATCACTCCATCGGCCGGGTGCTCGACCTGTTCGGCATTGAAACGGACCTTCTCGAGCGGTGGCGGGGTGAACCCCGCCGCGGCCTGTGACGCGAACCCGGCAGCGCGTGCGGGAGCGCATTTGCAGGACCAATTGAGCAACAGGGTTTAAGCAAGGCTTTTAGGCTTTAGGAGACGAAGCATGGCGATCAACAAGGCGCATGACGAATTTCACGCATTGGACATGCACAGCGGTTGGGAGGTGCCCCCCGGCTACCCCCAAGGCATCGAGCAAAAAATCCTGTCCGGGGCCCTGGACGAGCCCGGCCGGCGCGGCTCGCGCACCAGGCTGCTGCGCTTCCACCCCGGCGTCTTCACCACCGTCCCCTTCGTCCATGAATACTGGGAGGAGGTTTACCTGCTCAGCGGCGATCTTACGGTGGGCAACGACGCAAACGGCGAGGGCGGCGAGTCCTTCCAGCCGAACACCTACGCCTGCCGCCCGCCGGGCGCCGAGCACGGCCCGTTCAAGTCCGAAAACGGCTGCGTGCTGCTGGAAATCCACTATTACGACCCGGTGTGACGCCCGCCTGTATGTTCCGTTGCACGGCTTCCATGCATCGCTTCGCCGCTCATCCAGCCGCGAAAAGCCGATGCTCTTCCTGCACGGCGCCGATGCATGGCCGCGGGCGTACACCGGGAACCATCCCCAAATTCACAAGCGCCAACCGCTTGGCTCTCCACCCACCGTCAAAGGGCGCACGGCTTTGAGATGACCTTGAAACCCATGCACAGTCTGCTGACGCTTGCTGGGCAACTGGAAGCCGGGGAGACGCGCAGCGTCGAGCTTGTGGAGGCTGCGCTGGCGGCCATTGCCGACCCGCACGGCGAAGGCGAGCGGACCTTCGTTTGCGTCGATGGGGAGGGAGCGCGGCGGGCCGCCGAGCAGGCGGACCGGCTAAGGCGCTCCGGCCAGGCGCCCTCCCCTTTCTGCGGCATTCCCATTTCCGTCAAGGACCTGTTTGACGTCAAAGGGCAAGTGACGCGGGCCGGCTCGAAGCTGCTGGACGGCAATCCGCCGGCGGCGGCGGACGCCACCGCCGTCAGGCGGCTGCGCGAAGCGGGCTTCGTCTTGATTGGCCGCACCAACATGACGGAGTTCGCCTATTCCGGCTTGGGCTTGAACCCGCACTACGGAACGCCGCTGAACCCCTACGAGCGCAAGGCCGGGCGCATCCCCGGCGGCTCCTCCTCCGGCGCCGCGGTGTCGGTGACGGACGGCATGGCGGCGGCCGCCATCGGCACCGACACCGGCGGCTCCTGCCGCATCCCGGCGGCGATGTGCGGCTTGGTTGGCCACAAGCCCACGGCGTCCCGCATTCCCAGGGACGGGGTGCTGCCGTTGTCGGACAGCTTGGATTCCGTCGGCTCCTTGGCGGCTTCGACGCCTTGCTGCGCCATCCTGGACCGCATCATGAGCGGCGCCGGCGCCGACCGGCCGCCGCTGCCTGCGCTTGGGCTTCGCGGCCTCGCGCTTGGCGTTCCCCAGCATTTCGTTCTCAACGATCTCGACGCCCCAGTCGCCGCCGCCTTTGAGCGGGCCTTGCGCCGCTTGCGGGCCTTGGGCGCCAAGGTCGTTGACCTGAGCTTCAAAGCCCTTGATGAACTGCCCAGCATCAACGCCAAGGGCGGCTTCGCCGCAGCGGAGGCGTTCGCTTGGCACCGCCGCCACCTGCAGGATCAAGCCGAACGGTACGACCCCCGGGTGAGCGCGCGCATCCTCAAGGGCGCGGAGCAGTCGGCGGCGGACTACATCGACCTGCGCCGCGCCCGCCAAGCCATGATCCGGGAAGCCCAGGACGTCATGGCTGGCTTGGCGGCGCTCATCTACCCCACAGCGCCCATGATCGCCCCCAAGCTGTCCGCGCTGGCGGACGACGGCGAGTACGCCCGCCTGAACCTCTTGGCGTTGCGCAACCCTTCAGTGGCCAACTTCCTTGACGCCTGCGCCATTTCCATTCCCATCCACTTGGGCGATGAGCCGCCGGTTGGCTTGAACGTCCTCGGCCGTCCGGGAGGGGACGAAGCGCTGTTCGCCCTCGCCGCCGCCCTTGAGCGGGAGTTGGCTGGGCAAGGTCAATCGTAAAGAGGTCGCCTAAGCGCCTGGCAAGCCGTCGGCGGCGGCCCTTGGAAATCCGTTAGAATCACTGCGCCATCCACGCTTAGGAGACCCCATGCTGGCCGTCATTTCACCAGCCAAATCCTTGGACTTCGACAGCCGCGCACCGACGCGCAAGGCCACCGAGCCGCAGTTCATGGCCGAGTCCGCCGAACTGGTGCGGACGCTGCGCGCCAAGGCGCCCCAGGACTTGGCGGCGCTGATGGGCATCAGCAGCGACTTGGCGGACCTCAACTACGACCGCTACGCGGCTTGGCGGACGCCGTTCAGCCGCAGGAACGCCAAGCAGGCCATGTTCGCCTTCAACGGCGACGTCTATTTGGGCCTCAAGTCCGCCGCGTTCACGGAAAGGGACCTCACTTGGGCGCAAAAGCACCTGCGCATCCTCTCCGGCCTGCACGGCCTTCTTAAGCCCTTGGACCTCATCCAACCCCATCGGCTGGAGATGGGCGTCAAACTGGCCAACCAGCGCGGCGCCGACCTCTATGACTTCTGGCGCGGCCGACTGACCGATGCGCTGAACGAGGCCATCGCCGCCCAAGGGCAGCCCACCCTGATCAACATCGCCTCCAATGAATACTTCAACGCGGTGGACGCCGCCGGCATCGACGCCCGCATCATCACCCCCACCTTCAAGGACTTGAAGAACGGCCGCTACAAGTTCATCTCCTTCTTCGCCAAGCGGGCCAGGGGCCTGATGGCCGCCTACCTCATCAAGAATCGGGTCTCCACCCTCAAGGCGCTGAAAGCCTTTGACTGGAGCGGCTATCGGTTCTCCGCCGGCGAATCGGGCGACCGGAATTGGGTCTATCTGCGCGACCGGCCAGGGGTGCCCTGAAGCCGTCAAGCATGGTCATTGTCCGGCTGCCGTCGCCAGCAGCTTCTCAATGGCCGGCCACAGCGCGTTGAGCAGCAGCGGCTGGCCGGCGACGTTGGGATGGATGCCGTCGTTCTGCATGAGTGCCGGCTGCAGGGCCACTTGGTCGATGAACGATTCGGCTAGATGCACGTCATGGGCGGCGGCGACCTCGGCGAACAGGGCCTGAAACGCCTTGGCGTAGCGCCGGCCGTAGTTGGGCGGTATCTGCATGGCGACCAGCAGCACTTGGCGCTCGATTGGGTCGGCGGCCTCGATCATCCGCCCTAGGTTGCGCTTGATGTCCGCCACTGGATAGCCGCGCAGCCCGTCGTTGCCGCCGAGTTCAATGACCACCAAGTCCGGGTCGTGGGCCTTCAGCTCCGCCGGCAGGCGCACCAGCCCGCCGCCGGTGGTCTCGCCGCTGATGCTGGCGTTCACCACTTGGTGCGGCCAGCCCTGAGCCCGCAGCCGCTCCTGCAGCAGCGCCGCCCAACCCTTTTCCAGTTGAATCCCGTAGGCGGCACTGATACTGTCGCCTAATATCAAGATCGTTGGAGGCGCTGCGGCGTTCGTCGGCGCTGCCGCAACGGTCGTCAAGGCAAGCGCCAGAGTGGCTTGGCGCATGGTTTGCCCCCACCAGGATTTGCATCGTTCCATGAACCCCAGCGTTGTTCGAGCGGCAGGCATTGAGAAAAGCGTTCCGAATGTGGACGGTCGGCTGCTCATCTTGGATGGCATTGAGCTTGAAATCAATGCCGGGGAGAGCGTGGCCGTTACCGGCGCTTCGGGTTCGGGCAAAACCACCTTGCTTGGCATCCTGGCCGGGCTGGACTTGCCCACCGCCGGCAGCGTCCACTTGGCCGGCCATGAAATCACCGCCATGGACGAGGAGCAGCGGGCGCAGATTCGCGGCCGGCATGTGGGCTTCGTGTTTCAGACCTTTCAGTTGCTCGCCAGCCTAACCGCGTTGGAGAACGTCATGCTGCCGGCCGAGCTGCGGGGCGACGCCGACGCCACCAGCGCGGCCTTGGAGCTGCTGCGGCAAGTGGGCTTGGGCGAGCGCGCCGGCCATTATCCGCGGCAGTTGTCGGGAGGAGAGCAGCAGCGGGTGGCCATCGCCCGGGCATTCGCCTCCCGCCCGACGATCCTGTTCGCGGACGAGCCCACCGGAAATCTGGACACCCGCACCGGCGGGCGCGTCATCGAGCTGTTGTTCGACTTGAACGCCGCTTTCGCCACCACCTTGGTGCTGGTGACCCACGATGACCGTTTGGCCGCCCGCTGCCGCCGAATGGTGGAAATGGAGGCCGGGAGGCTGGTTGCATGAACCTGCGTTTGGCGGTGCGCTTGGCTTGGCGGGATTGGCGCTCCGGGGAGTTGGCGCTGTTGCTGGTCGCCCTTTTGGTGGCGATCAGCACGGTGACCGCCATCAGCCTGTTCGTGGACCGGCTGCATCGGGCGTTGTTGGCGGAGTCGGTCAATTTCCTGGCCGCGGACCGCTACATCGGGGCCACCCACCCGATCCCGGATGACTTCCGGCGCGCCGCCCGAGCCCGAGGGCTGGAGACGGCGGACACCCTGGTCTTTCCCTCCATGGTGTTTGCGGCCAACGAGCGTCATCAACTCATCAGCGTCAAGGCGGTGAGCGAGGGCTATCCGCTGCGCGGCGCCTTGGTCACGGGCAGCGAGCCCTTCGGATCCGGGTCCGCCGCCGCTGGAACCCCGAAGCCGGGCGAGGTTTGGATGGATTCGCGGCTGTTTCCCGCCCTGGACGTTCGTCTGGGCGATATGGTGGAGGTGGGGGTGGCGCCGCTCAAGGTCAGCCGAGTGCTGTTGAAGGAGCCGGACCGCGGCGGCAGCTTCTTCGATCTCGGCCCAAGGCTGCTGATGAACCTTGCCGACGTGCCGGCCACCGAAGTCGTGCAGCCCGGCAGCCGCATCGATTATCGGCTGTTGCTGCGCGGAGAGGACCAAGCCCTGGACGCATATAGGGAGGCGCTGCGTTTGGACGAAGGCTTCCAATGGGTGGGCGTTCGGGAAAGCAGCCCGCGCATCGGCGCCGCCTTGGACCGGGCCGAGAGCTTTTTGTTGCTGGGCGGTCTGCTGGCGGTGCTCCTAGCCGGGGTCGCCGTTGCCCTTTCGGCGCATCGCTACGCCCGCCGCCACTATGACCATGTGGGCATTCTGAAAACTCTTGGCGCCGGTCCGGCAAGCGTTTTGAGCGGCTTCATGGGCATTCTGCTCATCGTGGGTTCGTTAAGCGTTGCGCTCGGCCTGTCGTTGGGCGGCGCTCTGCATTTGGTCATCGTGGCGACGTTGGACGCCTTCATCCCCGTGAGCCTGCCGCCGCCGGGGCCGCGGCCCTTTCTGCTTGGCGCCGCCACCGGCATGATCTGCGCCCTGGCCTTCGCCATGCCGCCGCTCCTGCACCTCAAGGACATTTCGCCGATGCGCGTGATGCGGCGCAATCTTGGCGCCGCCCCGGCCTCGGAGTGGCTGACTTGGGGGGCCGCCGCCGCCGGCAGCCTGCTGTTGCTGATCTGGTACAGCGAAAGCCTTGCCTTGACGCTTTGGACCCTGTTGGGCGCCGGAGCGGTGCTGCTGGCTTTTGGGGGGTTGTCTTGGCTGTTGCTGCGCGGCGGGCGCGCCCTGGGCATGCAGGCCGGCAGCCGCCTCCGCTTGGCGTTGTCCGGCTTGCAGCGCCGCCGCCGGGACAGCACCGCGCAGATTCTCGTGTTCGGCTTGGCCATCATGCTGCTCCTAGTGCTGGCGTTGCTGCGCACCGCCCTGATCGACGAGTGGCGTTCGGCATTGCCGGACGATGTGCCCAACCACTTCCTGATGAACGTCGCGCCGGAGCAGTTGGCGCCGGTGGAGGCGCTTTTGGGTGCCAACACGAGCCGCCAGGGGCCGCTCTATCCCATGGTCCGGGGCCGCGTGGCGGCCGTGAACGGGGTGGGCGCCAAGGTTTGGCAAGCCGGCTTGGAGCGCAAATCAACGGGCGGCCCTATTGAGGAGCTGTCGGAGGAGCGCAACCTGACTTGGACCGCTGTCCTGCCCGACGAAAACGTGGTGGTTGCCGGATCCTGGTGGTCCGGCGACGATGAGCGGGCGCTGGTTTCCTTGGAGGACGTCTATGCGGAGGAGCTTGGCCTGGGCCTTGGCGATCGTTTGGAGTTTGACATCGGCGGCCGGCGCCTAGAGGTGGAGGTGGCCAGCCTGAGGGCGATAGAATGGGAGAGCATGCAGCCCAACTTCTTAGTCATTCTCTCTCCCGCGGCGCTTGAGGACTTTCCGGCCACCTACATGACCAGCTTCTTTCTGCCGACTGGCGAGAAGGCGTTTTTGAATCGGCTCCTTTCCGAGTTCCCAACCATCACGGTGATCGAGGTTGACGCCATCGTCGAGCAAATCAAGAGCATTGTGGACCGGGTGACCCAAGCGGTGGAACTGGTGCTGGCGCTGGTGCTGGTCTCCGGTTGCCTAGTGCTGATCGCCAGCATTCAGGCCAGCCGGGACGCCCGCTTGGGCGAGCACGCCCTGGTGCGCACTCTGGGCGGCGCCAAGTCGCTCATCGCCGGCAGCTTGGCGTTTGAATTCGCCCTGTTGGGGGCGTTTTCCGGGCTGACGGCCGCGGTTGGCGCGGAAGTCACCGTGGCGCTGCTGCAAGTTCAAGTGTTTGAACTGCCGGCCAGCCTGCATCCGGCCTTGTGGCTGCTCGGCCCAGCGGTGGGCGCCCTATTGGTGCTCGGCGTGGGGTTGGCCGGCACTTGGCGCATCGTGTCGTCGCCGCCCATGTTGGTTTTGCGCAGCGTGGATTAGGGCGATGGCGACGCATCCAGCCCCAGAATCGAATGATTGCGGCGGCGCTGGGCCTGTGCGCTTGGGGGTGGCTGCGGTGCTTTGCGCAGCCGCCTGCGCCGCCGGGCCGGCGTTGGGGGAGGTGCAGCTCGCCACCGCCGTCAGCTTGGTGCAAACCTTCCTAGGGGAGGATGGCCAACTTGAGCAGCGGCTGGCCGACCCGAACGGCGTTGCGCCGGGAGACGAACTTCGCTACACGATCACCTTCACCAACACGGGCGTGGTTCCGGTGGAGGAAGACGCCATCGTCATCACCAACCCGATGCCGGAGTCAACCGAGTACGTGCCGGGTTCGGCGGGAGGGGAGGGAGTGCGCATTCTCTTCTCTGCCAATGGCGAAGCGGCCTTCGCCCCTTTTGATGCGCCAACCCCGAACGAGGGCGGCGGCGAACAGCCGGCGACGGGGGCGGAGGTGCGGGCCGTTCGCTGGATCTATGAAAGGTCCTTGGCCCCCGGGGCCTCCGGCGAGGTTTGGTTCCACCTTAGGCTGCCGCCAGCGGAGTTCGGCTCCCAGTGGCGCCCTTGAGCGAATTTTTTACGGCCCGCGGCGCTCCCCGCCAGTGGTTCGGGCGCGTGGCCGCGGTGGCGGCCGCATGGTTGTTGACGATGGCGGTGGCGGCCTCCGAGGAAGTCATCGAGGAAGTCGTCGTCATTGGCTCCATTGAAGAGCGCCTAGGCAGCGCCGGCAGCGTGGCCGTCGTGGATGGCGAAGCGTTAGCGGAGATTCGGCCCAATCATCTCCACGAAGCCTTGGTGCGCATTCCCGGCGTTTGGGTGGTGCGCGGCTCCGGCCAAGAACACCTTACCGCCATCCGCTCGGCGGTACACACCGGCGCCGGCGCCTGCGGCGAGTTTCTGTATCTTGAGGACGGTTTGCCCATTCGTCCGGCCGGCTTTTGCAACGTCAACAATCTCTTTGAGGTCAATGGGGAGCAGGCGGCCGCGATTGAAGTTTGGCGGGGACCCTCCGGCGCCCTGCTGGGCGGCAACGCCCTGCATGGGGCGGTGAATGTGGTTACCGCCAGTCCGCAGGGCGTTCAGTTTGGCTTGGAGGGCGGCGCCTACGGCTACTATCAGGCCCGCGGTGCCTTCGGCGTCAACTTGGGCGGCCACTACTTGGGCGTCAGCCTGCACGGCAGCCGGGCCGGCGGCTACCGCGACGACACCGGCTACGGTCAACAGAAGCTGAGCGTGGCGCATGAGTTTGCCGCTGGCGGCTGGCAGGTGCGCAACACCCTTGGAGCCAGCAACCTGAACCAGGAAACCGGCGGCTACGTTGGCGGCTTCAAGGCTTACGAAGAGCCTGACCTGCGGCGCTCCAATCCGAACCCGGAGGCCTATCGAGACGCTTGGTCGCTGCGGGCGGCGAGCCACTGGCGTCGCAACGACTGGCGTTTGTCCGCCTATCTGCGCCGCTCGCGCATGGTTTTTTTGCAGCACTTCCTGCCTGGGCAACCCACGGAGACCAACGCGCAGACCAGCGGCGGGCTGTTTGTCAGCAGTGGGTTTGAGCGTGGCGGCGCGGCGGGGCGCGTCGGCGGCCAAGTCGAGCTCATGCGGGGCAGCCTCCTTGAATTGCAGCGCCGTGCAACCGTCGGTTCCGCCTTTTTGATGGCGACCCGGCCAATCGGCCGTCACTACGACTACGGCGTCGATTCGATCATGGCGGCCGGCTTTTACGACCTGCAATGGCCCTTGGCGGCCGGCATGCGCCTGCTGCACAGCCTAAGGGTGGAGCGCTTGGGCTACGACTACCGGAACCGTCACTTGGACGGCAACACCCGGGACGACGGCTCAGCCTGCGGCTTCGGCGGTTGCCTCTACACCCGGCCGGCGTCTCGGAAGGACGACTTCACCGAAGTGGCTGGCCGCATCGGCCTAGTTCGGGACTTCGACAAAGCCCGCTCCGGCTACCTGATGTTGAGCACGGGCTTTCGCCCGCCCCAGGCCACGGAGCTCTACCGCCTGCAGCGCGGCCAGACGGCGGCGGATTTGCACAGCGAACGGCTGCTGTCGGTCGAAGTCGGCCTTAAGGGCGGTGCTTGGTCCGTTGCGGCGTTCAGCGAGCACACCCGCAACTTCATCTTTCGGGACGCCAACGGCTTCAACGTCAGCGACGGCAAGACCAGGTCCCTCGGCGTTGAATTTGCGGCGGATTGGCGGCTGGGCGCCCACGCCTTTAGTTTGGCGACCACCTACGCCATCCACAAATACGACTTCTCCCGCGCTGTCGGCCGCGGTGAAGTGATTGAGGACGGCAACATGATGGACTCGGCGCCCCGCTGGCTGACCAGCGCCCGCTGGCGCTTCCAGCCCTCGGAGTCTTGGCACTCGGAGTTCGAGGTCAACCAGGTCGGCAAGCACTACCTAAACGCCGCCAACACCGCCAAGTACGGCGGGCATGTGGTGGTGAATTGGCGGGCCGGCCTAAGGCTTAACGAGCGCGTCGATCTCTTCGCCCGCGTCATCAATGTGCTGAACAAGCGCTACGCCGACCGCGCCGACTTCGCTTTCGGCAACTACCGCTACTTTCCCGCCATGCCCATGCAAGGATATGTGGGGCTGAACCTCAGGCTTTAGGGCGTGCGCCCGAAGGCCCCTGCAACGGAGGCCATAAGGCAAGGGAACCGGTCTGCGGAGTGGCTTGGAGCCTCTGGCCGGAAGCGGCGATTTCCTACGCAGATTGCGGCTATGTACACTGCCGGCCGCTTGATTTTATGTGGAAACTCGTGGCCCTTGACCTTGGGGCTCGCGATTATGATAGGGTTGAAAAATGCTCGCCAAACCCACTTCCGAATCGGCTGGGGCAACCGCTCCGAAGGCACCGCAGCGGCACTTGGCGGCGGTCCCGAAACTGTATCAATACCAGGTGGTGCCGCCTTTCTCCTGCGATCGGGACGGCTACCCCGAAGAGGATAGTGCGCCGGTGGAGGGGTTCCCCCACTCGGAAGCGCTGCACTATGCGCATCCGGTGGTGAAGGCTCGGTGCGGGGAGCGGGCTTTTGTGGGGGGAAACGGGGCCATCTACTACGAGGAGGGCAACCCCCGCGCCTGCATCGTGCCTGATCTGTTCGTGGTGTTGGACGCGGGCGGGGAGGTTCCGGAGGGCGCCTACAAGCTCTGGAGGTCTCCAGTGCCGGATTTTGTTCTGGAGGCGATGTCGCCGCGTTCATGGCGGGATGACCTAGGCATCAAGAAGGACACCTATTTGCATTTGGGGGTTCGGGAGTATTGGGTGTTCGACTCCCGGGGCGCACCCGCCAAACGCGGCCGACGCCGGTTGGCGCCGCCGTTGGCGGGGTTTCGTTTGGCGGGCGGGGCATATGAACCGGTGCTGCCGGATGGGTCGGGCCGTTTGCTGAGCCAAGTTCTCGGCTTGGAATTGCGGCTGCATGAATGGAATTTGCAGTTCTACGAAGTGGAGACCGGCGAGCGGTTGCTGTCGTACCCCGAGGAGCGCGATGAGCGCCTGAAGGAGCAAACTCGCCGGTTGGCCGCGGAAGCCAGCGCAAAAGCTCTGGAGGCCAACTTGGAGGAGGAGTCCGCCGCCCGCCGCGCCGCCGAGGCGCGCATTGCCGCCTTGGAGGCGCAGCTGCATTCGCGGCGGGATGCATGATCACTCGGCGTTGCTCCCTTGAACCGTCCGCTGCTCGCCCTTAAGGAGGTTGTCTGCGTCCGCGGCGGAAGGCGGCTGTTTGACGGGGTCAGCCTTGCCTTGGATGCGGGCGAATGCGTTGAGGTGCGCGGCGCCAACGGCAGCGGCAAATCGACGCTGCTGCGCACCGTGGCCGGGCTTTTCCTGAACTATCTAGGCGTCGTCGAAGCAGCGCCTTGCTCCTACCTAGGCCACAAGAACGCCGTGACCGCCTTGCTGTCGCCGCTTGACAACCTGCGTTTTTACCAACGTCGGAGGGCCGGTTCGGCCGCCGACGCCTTGGCGCAAGTGGGCCTTGGCGATGTGCTGCAGCAGCCCTGCGGTCGGCTGTCCGAGGGCCAGCGGCGGCGCGTTGCCTTGGCCCGCCTGTTGCTGGGCGGGCAACCCCTGTGGCTGCTCGATGAGCCCCTCACCGCCTTGGACGACGCCGGCCGCGCCCTGGTTCGACGCTTGGCGGCTGCGCATTGCGCCCGCGGCGGTGCCGTGCTTTGCGCCACCCATCAGGCGCTGGCGCGGTCGGCTAGGCGTTTGCGGCTCGGGCTCTGACCTGACCCAAGGGCTTAAGGGAACCTTGTTGGTGTTCGCTGCTCAGTTTCGTCGTGATTGGCTGTGCCTGCTGCGGGCGGCGGATGAGGCCGTCAATCCCCTCGTCTTCCTGTTCGTGACGGTGGCTCTGTTCGGCATAGGGTTTGGCGGTGCGCCCGAGCGCTTGGCGGAGATGGCGCCGGGCGTCATTTGGGCGTTGGTGCTTTTGGCCAACCTGCTATCCTTGGAGGCGCTGTTTCGGCGGGACTATGAAGACGGTTCGCTCGAGCAGTTCGTGCTGTTGGCGCATCCGCAGTTTGCGGCCGTGCTGGGCAAGGTGGCCGTGCATTGGTGCGCTTCCGGCTTGGCCATGACGGCGCTTGCTCCCGCAGCGGCGCTGATGTTGAACTTGCCTCTATGGGTGACGCCGAAATTGATGCTTTGCCTGCTGCTGGGAACGCCGGCGCTAAGCCTAATCGGCGCGGTCGGCGCGGCCTTGACCTTGGGGTTGCGCAACGGCGGCGGATTGCTGCCTTTGCTGGTGTTGCCGCTGCAGTTGCCGGTGCTGGTGTTTGGCGTCAGCGCCGTCTTGGACGAGGCCGCCGGGCTTGGCGCTGCGGCTCAGGTTTACTGGCTGGCGGCCATCAGCATGCTGGCGGTCACCTTTGCGCCCTTCGCCATCGGTGCGGCCCTGCGGGTCGCCGTGGAGCAATCATGACGCCGAACCGGACCGCGGTCGCCGTTCGATGCAGGACTGCGGGCCAAGGGCGGGAGCGGCGCAACGATCGGCGTCCGCACGGCGGGGCGAACGGGCAATGAGTCCCAGGAAATTCTGGCACCGGCTGGGGTCACCCAAATGGTTCTATCGCATCAGCGGACCTTGGTGCCCTGTTTTCTTGGCGCCGGCGCTGCTGCTGCTGGCCATCGGCACGGTCTGGGGGCTGGCCTTTGCGCCGCCCGACTACCAACAGGGAAACAGCTTCCGCATCATCTACGTGCATGTGCCGGCGGCCATGCTGGCCCAATCCGTTTACTTGCTGCTGGGAGCGGCCGGGGCGCTGCTGCTCGTTTGGCGGATGAAACTGGCTGGATTGGTGCTGCAGACCATGGTCGGTTTCGGCATGGGGGCCACGGCGCTGGCGCTGTTCACCGGTGCGGTTTGGGGCAAGCCCACTTGGGGCGCTTGGTGGGTGTTCGACGGGCGCACCACGTCCACCTTGGTGCTGCTGTTTCTCTATTTCGGCCTGCATGCGCTGCGCCGCGCCATTCCGGACCCGGCCGCCGCCGGCCGCGCCTGCGCCCTGCTGGCTGTCGTCGGCGTCGTCAACATTCCCATCATCAAGTATTCGGTGCATTGGTGGACCACCCTGCACCAAGGCGCCACCTTCAAGCTGACGGAAGCGCCGGCCATGCCGCCGGAAATGTGGGCGCCTTTGCTGGTTAATGTGGCGGGGGCCTATTGCCTGCTGGCGGCCAACTTGGTCGCCAAGTTGCGCAACGCCATTCTGCGGGAGGAAAGGTCCACCCAATGGGTGCGCGGACTGGTCGGCGCCAACCGGCCCGGGGCGGCCCCATGATGTTCGAGGATTGGCAGGCGTTCGCCGCCATGGGCGGACATGGCCTCTATGTTTGGCTGGCCTATGCCGCCGCCTTGCTCCTGCTTGTCGTCAACATGCACAAGCTCAGGGCGGACCGGCGCTGCACTTTGCGGCTGCTTGGCTCGCAAGCGGCTGAGGACGATGCCTCCCCGGCGCCGTAACCGCCTGTTGGGGGTGGCGTTCGTGCTGGCCGGCAGCGGCGCGGCGGTGGCGCTGATGCTGTCGGCCGCCAATGAGAGCCTGAATCTCTTTTATCCGCCGAACAAGGTGGTCAATGGCGAGGCGCCGGTTGGCGTCGGCATTCGCGCCGGCGGCATGGTGCTGGAGGGCAGCGTGGCGCGGGCGCCGGACTCCCTGCAGGTGGCCTTCACCCTGACCGACCGCCAAGGCGCCGACTTCCGGGTTCTCTACGACGGCATCCTGCCGGATCTGTTTAGAGAGGGACAGGGCATATTAGTGCGCGGTCAACTCGCCGCCGACGGCGTTTTCCAAGCGGAGGAGGTGCTGGCCAAGCACGACGAAAACTACATGCCGCCGGAACTGCTGTCCTTGACTGCTCCAAACCAAAAGGGCTAGGCAACTAGGGTGCCGGGAATTGGCGGTGATCCCTGAACTCGGCCATTTGGCGGTGGTTTTGGCGCTGGCTCTGAGCTGGGCGGGGGCGGCGCTGGGGTTGGCTGGGGCGGGCCTTGGCAGGGCGGCTTGGATGCAGGCGGCGGCGGCAGCGGTTTGGGGGCAGTTGCTGTTTGTCGGGCTGGGGTTTGCGGCGTTGGTTTACGCCTTCTTGGCCGATGACTTTTCCGTTGCCTATGCGGCGCAGAACTCCAACAGCCTACTGCCTTGGCGCTACAAGGTCAGCGCCGTCTGGGGCGCCCACGAAGGCTCCCTGCTGCTTTGGGCACTCATCATGACCCTGTGGATGGCGGCGGTGGCGGCCCGCCGAAGGCGGTTGCCGCTGGACTTCCTCGCTAGGTCGCTGGGCGTCATGTGCCTTCTGAACGGCGGCTTCCTCAGCTTTCTGCTGCTGACCAGCAATCCCTTCGAGCGGCTGCTGCCCTTGCCGCCGGCGGATGGCTCGGACCTCAATCCGCTGCTGCAGGACTTTGGCCTGATCGTCCATCCGCCGATGCTCTACGCCGGCTATGTGGGCCTTGCCGTGCCCTTCGCCTTCGCCGTGGCGGCGCTGCTTTCCGGGCGGCTGGACAGCGCTTGGGCGCGTTGGTCGCGGCCTTGGACCAATGTGGCTTGGGCGTTCCTCACCCTGGGCATAGCCTTGGGCAGTTGGTGGGCCTACTATGAACTGGGTTGGGGCGGCTGGTGGTTTTGGGACCCGGTGGAGAACGCCTCCTTCATGCCTTGGCTGGCGGCCACCGCGCTGCTGCACTCCTTGGCGGTCAGCGAAAAGCGGGGCGCCTTCAAGAGTTGGGCCCTGCTGTTGGCCCTGACCGCCTTTTCCTTGAGCCTGCTTGGCGCCTTCATCGTTCGCTCCGGAGTGCTCACCTCCGTTCACGCCTTTGCGGTGGACCCGACCCGGGGGCTTTTCATCCTGGCCTTTCTGGCCTTGGTGGTGGGCGGCGCCCTGGCGCTGTTCGGTGCGCGCGGCGGCGCCTGGTCGCCGGTGCGCTTCGGTCTGTTCAGCCGTGAGGCGTTTCTGTTGCTGAACAACCTGCTGTTGGTGGTGGCCATGGCGGTGGTGCTGCTGGGCACCCTCTATCCCATCGCCTATGAGGCGGCCACCGGCGGCGACAAGATCAGCATCGGCCCGCCTTGGTTCAACCGCTTCTTCGTGCCCCTGATGCTGGCGGCGGCGGCGGCCTTGGGCGTCGGCCCCTTTGTCGCCTGGAAGCGCTCCAACCTAGGGCGGCTGCGCCGCCGCCTGCTGGTTTGCTTGGCGGCCAGCCTTGGGCTGGCCCTTTTGGCGGGGCTGCTGCTCGGCGGTGCGCTCTCTTGGGGCGGTGCCGGCGCACTGCTTTTGGGGCTTTGGATCATTTGCGCCCAAGGTGCGGACCTCCTGCGTCGTCGGCTCGGCGGGGCGGCTGCGCCCTTGGCTTATTGGGGCATGTCCTTGGCTCATTTGGGCTTCGCCGTCAGCCTTTTGGGCGTGGCGCTGACCCATGAGCTTTCCATCGAAAAGGACGTGCGCATGTCCCCGGGCGAAGAGCTCGTTCAAGCTGGCGCCTCCTTCCGCTTTCAAGGCGTAGTGGAGGCTTCCGGCCCGAACTACCGGGCGCAGCGCGGCCTGTTCGAGGTGCTCGACGGCCGGCGGCGCCTGCTGTTGGGGCCGGAGAAGCGCCATTACTTCGCCGGCGGCTCGGTGATGACCGAGGCGGCCATCGACCCCGGCTTCTTCAAGGACATCTACATATCCTTGGGCGAACCTCTGGACAACGGCGATTGGGCGGTGCGCATCCACGTCAAGCCCTTCGTGCGCTGGATTTGGTTCGGCGCACTGCTGATGGCCTTGGGCGGTGTGTTGGCCGTTGCGGACCAGCGCTACCGGCGCTTGGCGCAACGCATGGACTTAGGCCAGTCTGGGCTGGAAGGCCCGGCTGCTGTGGAGACGGCGCCGGCATGACGCGGCCAGCTTCGTTTGCGCCCTTGGCCGTGTTTGCCGCCATCCTCCTTATAGGCTACGTCGGCTTTCAGCTTGAGGATCCGCATCGGCTGCCTTCCGCCTTGGTTGGCAAGCCCTTTCCGGACTTCGCCGCACCTCGGCTGGATGGGGGCGGCGGCGAGCTGGTGCGCCGGGCGGACCTGCTCGGCAGCCCAGTGCTGGTCAACGTCTGGGCCACTTGGTGCCCCACCTGCAAGGCGGAGCATGCGGAACTGCTGCGCATTCGGGCCAGTGCGCCGGTGCGCATCGTCGGCGTCAACTACAAGGACGACCCAGCCAAGGCCCGGCGTTGGCTGCGTGACTACGGCGACCCCTACGAATTCAACCTGATCGATCAGGACGGCGCCCTAGGCGTCGAACTCGGTGTGTACGGCGCCCCGGAAACCTTCTTGCTGAACGCGGCCGGGGAGGTGGTTTTTAAGTGGGTGGGTGCCGTCAATGGGTCCGTATGGCGGCGTGAACTGGCGCCGCGCTTGGCGGCGATGGGAATGCGCATTGACGAGAAGGCGTGGGTGAACGAAGTGGATGCATCGCCGCCCTTGGCGGACTTGCCAAGCGGTCCCGAAGCATGAACGTTTCTCTCGCGGGGGGCATCGCCGGCGTTCGCTCAGTTGGCAAGCCGCCCATTTGGCCGGCGGAGCGCCGTTCCGAGCGGGCTGGACGGTGCAGGGCAGCCAAGCGCTCCGGGCTTGTCGGCTCGGTTGCCCAGCGGTTTGGCCTGTTCAGGAAGCTGTTTCTGCTGCTTGGCGCCGGTTTCTCCTTGGGGGCCAGCCCAGTGGATGTTTACGTCTTTCCAGACGCCGCAACCGAGGCCCGCTACCATGCCTTGATTGCGGAGCTTCGTTGCCCGAAGTGCCTGAACACCAACCTAGCCGGAAGCGATGCGCCCATCGCCCAGGACTTGCGGGCGGCGGTGCATCGCTTGATCGTGCGGGAGGGGTTCGCAGATCAACAGGTGCGCAAATATCTGCAAGTGCGCTATGGAGATTTCATCCTCTACGACCCGCCCATGAAGCCCGCCACCCTGTTTCTGTGGGCCGGCCCCATCGTCTTTGCCGCCATCGGCTTGGGGTTGCTCGCCAGACGCCTGCGGCGCCAGCAACAAGCGCGGCTGAGCGATGCGGACCGGGCGCGGCTGCGGCGCATTTTGGACGCAACCTGATGTTCTGGCTGCCGGCCGCGGCGCTCTTGGTCCTGGGCGCCGCCTTTGTCGTCCTGCCCTTGTTGCGCAAACCGCCTCGCGGCGGCGCCGGCCATGCAGCTGCGGTGCGCCTGCTCTATCGCCAAAGGCTGGCGGAACTCGATGACGAAACCCGCAGGGAACTGCTTGAAGAAGGCGAGCGCGAGGAAATGGAGGCGGAATTAGGCCAGGTGCTGCTTGCCGAATGGCCCTCCGCCGGGGAACCGCCGGAGCGGGAACGACTTGCGGCAGCCGAGCAAGGACAGGCCGCCCCGCCGGTCAGGGAGCGTTGTGCGGAGCGGCCGGCTGCGGCGGCTGGAGCTCCGCTTCGCGCTGGAGGCTGGGCTGGGCTTGTCGTCGGTTTGGTGGTTCCCTTGGCCGCCGTCGGCCTTTATTGGCATCTGGGCGAGCCGAACGCCGCAGTGCTTGCGCAAGCGCCCAAGGTTGTGGAACTGGATCCGGCCAAGGACCGCATCGAGTTGGACCGCTGGCGCACCCTGCTGGGCGAGCGGGTTGTGGCCCGGCCCGACGAGGTCGGCAGTTGGCTTCTACTGGGGCAGGTCCATATGGCCGCCGCCGACTACGCCGCCGCGGAAGCCGCCTTTGCCCGCGCCCACGGCTTGGCCGGCGAGGACGCCGGCCTCGACCTCCTTTGGCTGCAAGCGCGCTACTTGGCGGCCGGCGGGCGTTTGGACGCAGTTGGCCTAAGGCTGGCGGAGGGCGTTTTGGCGCGGGCGCCGAACCAGGCAACCGCGCTTGAAATCCTGGCCCTCGACGCCTATCGGCGGGGGGACTTTCCGCGGGCGGCGGCGATGTTCAATCGAGCGCTGGCCAATCCGCTTGAATCTTTGCGCCGCAAAGTCCTGCAGGCGGCCTTCGAGCAGGCGCGGACGCAGTTTGGGGAGGGGAAGCCGGCGATTGACGTCTCCGTGCAGGCGGCGCAGCCGCCACCGGAGGCCGCCGTGCTATTCCTCATCGCCCGCCCGCCGGGCGGCGGCATGCCCTACGCCGCGGTGCGGCGTCCCGCCGCCGTTCTGCCGCGCACCATCCGCTTGGACGACGCCGTAAGCATGAACCCAGCGAGGCCATTGTCCGCCGCCGAAGCCGTGGAGGTGGTGGCGAGGATCAGCCTGGCCGGCACCGCCGCGGCGCACCCCGGGGATTGGGAGTGGCGCTCCCCGCCCCTTGCCTGGGCTGAGGCCGCCGCACCCATCGCCTTGCGGGCGGAACTCAGCCCCCCGAAGCCCTGAAATCCGGCGCAACATGCCACTAGCAATCCTCTTTGCGGCTGGGTTACACTACGAGTCCAATGAGCAGCTAGGGCTTGTTTAGGGCTTGTCTAAGGTCGCCTTGCGCTATTGGGCTTGCGGAACAGAATGCGCCTAAAGCAGATCAAGCTGGCGGGTTTCAAGTCTTTTGTCGATCCGACAGTCGTCAGTTTCCCTGGCAATCGCTGCGCCGTTGTTGGTCCCAACGGTTGCGGCAAGTCGAACATCGTTGACGCCGTGCGCTGGGTTTTGGGCGAAAGCTCCGCCCGGCAGCTTAGGGCCGAGGCGCTCACCGACGTCATCTTCAACGGCGCATCCAACCGCAAGATGGCCGGCTTGGCCGCGGTCGAACTGCTGTTCGACAACTCTGACGGACGCCTTGGCGGGGAATACGCCTCCTACGGCGAAATCGCCGTCCGTCGAGAGGTCAGCCGCGATCACCGCTCCATCTATTTTCTCAACGGCGCCCAGTGCCGGCGGCGGGACGTCGCCGACCTGTTTTTTGGCACCGGCATGGGGCCGCGCAGCTACGCCATCATCGAACAGGGCATGATTAGCAGCCTAGTTGAATCCCGCCCGGAGGAGCTGCGGGTGCATCTCGAGGAAGCGGCCGGCATTTCCAAGTACAAGGAGCGGCGGCGGGAGACGGAGAACCGCATCAAGCACACCGAGGAAAACTTGGCTCGGCTGCAGGACATACGAGATGAATTGGGGCAGCAGTTGGAGCGTTTGCGGCGCCAGGCGAAGGCTGCTGAGCGCTATCGAACGCTGAAGGCGGAGGAGAAGCAAGTCAGCGCCGAACTCAACGCCATGCGCAGCCGCCGCTTGTCGAGGGAATTGGAGGAACTCGACGCGGCCTTGCTTGGCCGGCGGACGGGCTTGGAGAAGTCGCAAGCCGAACTGCGGCGGATCGAGGCCGACGTCGAGCAGCGCAGAGCGTCCCGAACCGAGGTTGGGGACGCACTTAACGAGGCCCAGAAGCGCTACTATCGGGTGAGTGCGGACATCACCCGCAACGAGGAGGCCATTCAGTTTCACAAAGATCGCTTGCAGGAATTGCGCGCCGAACTCGACGCAGTGGCCCAAAGAACGCAGGAAACCGACCATCAGCTGGATTTGGACCAAGGAAGAATTGCCGGCATTGAACTCAAGGCGCAAGAGCTGAAGCCGGCCGTGGAGGCGGCGACGGTGGAGGACAAGGCCGCCGCCGAGCGCCTGAGCGACTTGGAGCGGAGCTATGCAAGCTGGGAGGCCGCATGGGAGGCGTTCAGTCGTCAAGCGTCCGACCGGCAGCGGGACAACGGCATTCAGGCCTCCCGCCTGAACCATCAGCAGGAGAGCATCAAGCAATTGCAGGAGCGTTTGCGTCAGTTGGAAAAGGAATCCACATTGGCGGAGACGGACAGTGGAGAGGCACCAGGCTTGGCTGAGGAGATCGAAGCGCTCGAGCGGCAAAGCGGGGAACTGAATGATGCGCTGGCCCTTTGCCTCGACCGGCTGGGCATGGCGCAGCAGGAGTTGGTGGCCAAGGAGGCCGAGTTGGACGAGGCCCGCATTGAGGTGCAGCGGTTGCGCCAGGAGACGGCTCATTTACAGGCCGCTCAGCAATTGGCCACGGGGCGTTCGGACGCCAACGTGCAGGCTTGGCTCAAGGGCCAGGGCCTTGAGGAGGCGGAGCGTCTTGGGGAGTCCTTGAGCGTTGCGCCGGGCTGGGAACAGGCCGTGGAGATGGTGCTCGGCGACTTCGTGCAAGCGGTGTGGGTCGATGACCTTGCAGACTACGCGGACCGGATTGACGCCTTTGCCGACGGCCATTTGGCCTTGTTCGAAGGGCGGCTTGACGCCGAGGCTGCGGGACAGCTGCCGGCTCTCGCAACCTTGGTTAAGTCACCCGAAAGCAAGCTCGGGTCGCTCCTGCACGGCGTTTTTGTCGCCGAATCGGACGCCTCGGCTTGGGCGCAAAGGACGGGGCTCAAGCCCGGCGAGAGCATCGTCACGCGCAGCGGCCTTTGGCTTGGCCAGGATTGGCTGCGCCGCCTGCCGAAGTCCGACGCGGAAGCCGGCATCCTAGGGCGCGCTCAGGACCTGGAGGTTCTGGAAAAGCGGGCCTTGCAGGCGGAGCGTCAACTGCAGGCGCGGCAACGGCTGGTGACGGAGGCGCGGGCGCGCATTCGCGCCATTGAAGACGAGCGCGAGGAACTGCGACGGCGCTGCGGCGAGGCCGAAGGGCGGGTCGGCGAATTGAAGGCCGATCAGGGCATTCGCCAAGCGAGGCGGGAGGAGGCCCTGGCTCAAGGGGTGCGGCTGCGCCAGGAGCGTGAAGAGGTTTTGCGGCAACTGCGCCAGGAGCGGGATCGACTGGCGCAAGTCCAAGCGTCCTTGCGCACTTTGCAGGAAGCCGCCGCTGGGGAGGGCGAACGGAGGCTGGCGCTCACCGCCGAGCGGGAGCGGTTGACGGAGGGTTTGAAGCAGGCGCGTTTGGAGTCCCGGGCGCTGCACGACCGCTTCCATGTTCTGCGCACCGAACAGCAAGCGCTCACCTCCGGCTTGGAAGCCGCTGAAACGGCGCGGCAACGGCTGCTCGCCCAAGCGGCGGAATTGGCGCAGAGCCGCCGTCGGCTCGAGGAAAGCCAAGCGGCCAACGAAGGTCCCCTGCCCCAATTGGAGGGCGAACTGGCGTCCGGCTTGGAGCGCAAGGTTGCCGTGGAAGCCGAGTTGGGCGAGTTGCGGCGGCGCAGCGGCGACCTCGACGCCGCCGTTCGGGAACTTGAAGCCGCCAGAGTCGAGGCGCAGGAGCAGGTCGAGCAGGCCCGCGATGCGGCCGAGTCGCTGCGGGTTGAACGCGAGGGCTTGCGGGTGCGGAGGAATCATCTGCTCGAACAGATCAAGGCCACCGGCCATGAGTTGGACGCCCTGCTCGCCGCCCTGCCCGAAGAGGCTGCCGACGAGGATTGGACGGATAAACTGATGCGCCTTGAACGGCGGCTGGGACGCCTCGGCCCCATTAACCTAGCGGCCATCGACGAACTCAACGCGCAGTCCGAGCGCAAGGCTTATTTGGATGCGCAGCACGAGGACCTCACCAAGGCGTTGGAGACCTTAATGCAGGCCATTCACCGCATCGATCGTGAAACCCGAGATCGCTTCAAGGAGACTTTCGACACGGTCAACGCGCAGCTTGGGGAGTTGTTCCCCAAGGTCTTCGGAGGCGGTCGCGCCTATCTGGAGATGACCGGCAATGACCTGCTGAGCACCGGCGTTTCCTTGATGGCGCGGCCGCCCGGAAAACGCAACACCAGCGTCAACCTGCTTTCCGGCGGCGAGAAGGCCATGACGGCGATTGCGCTCATCTTCGCCATCTTCCAACTCAACCCCAGCCCCGTTTGCCTGCTTGACGAGGTGGACGCACCGCTTGACGACGCCAACGTGACCCGCTTTGCTGGGTTGATCGAGGAAATGTCCCAGGACGTCCAGTTTGTCGTGGTGACGCACAACAAGCTCACCATGGAGATGGCCGGCCATCTCCTGGGCGTCACCATGAATGAGCCCGGCGTTTCCCGCTTGGTTTCGGTGGATGTGGAGAGCGCCGCGGCGATGGCGGCGGGCTAGGGATGCCTATGGGAATCGAATTGGACCTCAGGGAGCTCATCATCCTGGGCGGTGCCGTTCTTGTCGTCCTGGTCATTGGGCAGGGGCTTTGGTCCGCTTGGTCCAAGCATCGCAACGGCTTGAAGATGCGCATAGAACCGGATTTGGTTCCCGCCGACGACGGGGAGGACTGGCTTCGTTCCGATTTTCCCGCCGGCGGCGCCCGCATAGTGCAAGCCGGCGAGGCGGCAGCCGAAGGAGGCGAAGCCGCTGACCAAGCGGAGCCCGACGAACCCCCGGCGGCGCCGCGGCCAATGGAGCCTGAGCTTAAGCCGCAGGAGGAGGATTCCTTGCAGGGAGAGGTGCAAGCCAGCGAACCGGAGCGCCAGCGGCCCGAGCCGCCGGCGCCCGCGCCTGCAGCCAAGCGGCGGGAGGCGCCCCTGGCGGCGGTGGGCAAGGAGGCGCCGGAAGAAGAGGACGACGACGGCGCACTGGAGGAACAGGCGCTGATCGTCGTGCATGTGTTGGCGCCTGAAGGCCAACGCTTCGCCGGTGACGCGCTGCTCGCAGCCCTGCGCGCCGTGGGCCTCAAGTACGGGGGCATGAAGATCTTTCATCGCTTAAAGCCGCAGTCGCAAAAGGCGGTGTTCAGCGTAGCCAATGCCGTGGAGCCCGGCTATTTCGACTTGGGGGGCGATTGCTCGTCTCCAGGCGTGACGGCTTTCCTGAAGCTGACCGGGGCCGAGCAGGACTTCGACGCCTTGGACGACCTCATCCGCACCACTCAATCGATAGCCGACGCCCTTGGCGGCGCGCTGCAGGATGGCGACCGCCGGCCGTTCACGGACTTGACCTTGGAGCAGTACCGCGGGCGGGTGGCGAGCTTTGCGAAGCGGCAACCCCCGCAGGCGGGTTGATCGCCTGAATGCTGGTGCGGGAATGCTGACGACGGCCGCCCGTCCATCGGCCCTGAAGCCGCCCGCCTGCCGGGGCGGCGCCAGGCCAAGCCGTGGCCGATGAAGTCCAGGCCAAGCTCGACGAGTTGCGTCGGCTGGTCCGCCGGCACGACCATCTCTACCATGTGCTCGATGCGCCGGAGATCGGGGATGATGAGTACGACCGCCTCTTTGCCGAGTTGGTCGCCCTTGAACGCGAACATCCGCACCTCATCACCGGCGATTCGCCTTCCCAGCGGGTGGGCGGTGCGCCCTTGGCGGAGTTCCCGGCGGTCACCCATGAGGCGGCCATGCTGTCCTTGGACAAGACCGCCAGCGCCGCGGAGCTGCAGGACTGGGCGAACCGCTGCCAAGCGCGTTTGGACGGCCAGCCGATGGCGTACTGCTGCGAGCCGAAGATCGACGGCGTCGCCGTGGCCCTCATCTACGACAACGGCTTGTTGGCGTTGGCGGCCACCCGCGGCGACGGGCAAACCGGCGAAGACATCACCGCCAATGTGCGCACCATTCGCAGTGTGCCCTTGCGCCTGTTCGGTGAGGACATTCCGCCCCGATTCGAGGTTCGCGGTGAAATCTACATCTCGAAGGACGACTTTGAGGCGTTCAACGAACGGGCGCGGGAGCAAGGCGAACGCACGCTGGTCAACCCAAGGAACGGCGCCGCCGGCAGCCTCCGCCAGCTGGACCCCAGGGTGACTGCGGTGCGGCCCCTTAGGATGTACTGCTACAGCCTCGGCTGGATTCGCGGCGACTGGCGCCCGCAAACCCATGCGGAGACGCTGGAGCGCTTGGCCGCTTGGGGCTTGCGCACCAATCCGGAGGCGAAGCTGGCCAACGACTTGGCGGCCTGCCGGAGCTACATTGAGGCGATGGCGCGGCGGCGCGACGAGCTGGCCTATGACATTGACGGCGTAGTGGTCAAGGTCAATTCCTTGGACCAACAGCGGCGCTTGGGTGCGGTGACCCGCAAGCCCCGTTGGGCGGTGGCCTACAAGTATCCGGCTCAGGAGGCCACCACCGAGGTGCAGGGCGTGGAGTTCCAGGTTGGGCGGACCGGGGCGATTACGCCCGTGGCCAAGCTGGCGCCGGTGTTCGTGGGCGGGGTTACGGTGAGCAACGCCACTCTGCACAACATGGATGAAATCCGCCGCCTCGGCCTGCGCTTGGGCGACCGGGTGATGGTGCGCCGTGCGGGAGACGTGATTCCGCAGATCGTATCCGTCGTCAAGCAAGGTGCGCTAGCGGCCGGCCGGAGCAAAGCGCCGGCCGCCGGCGGCATCGACTTGCCCACCCATTGCCCGGCTTGCGGCTGCCCGGTGGTGCGTCCTGAAGGGGAGGCGGTGGCCCGCTGCAGCGCACCCGCCACCCACTGCCCGGCGCAGCGCAAGGAGGCCCTGCAGCACTACGCCTCGCGGTTGGCCATGGACATCGAGGGCTTGGGCTCCAAGCTGGTCGAGCAGCTAGTGGAGACCGGCATGGTGAAAACTCCGGCGGACCTCTACCGGCTGGACGCCGAGGCGCTGGCCGCTCTGCCGCGCATGGGCCGGAAGTCGGCGGAGAATCTGCTGCAGGCGCTTTCGGCGAGCAAGTCCACCACCTTGGCGAGGTTCATTTACGCCCTGGGCATCCGCGAAGTGGGGGAGGCCACGGCGCAGAACCTCGCCGCCCACTTTGGCGACTTGGGGCCGTTGCGCTGCGCCTCGGCGGAGGAACTGGAGGTGGTGCCGGATGTCGGCCCCATCGTGGCCGCCAAGATCGCCGCCTACTTCGGCAATGAGGACAATCGCGCCTTGGTCGAAGAACTGGTCGCCGAAGGCGTCCATTGGCCGGCGGTGGAGGCCCGGGTGGCCGCCATGCCCCTGGCCGGGCAGACTTGGGTGCTGACCGGGACCCTGGAGGAAATGCCCCGTTCGCAAGCCAAGCAGAAGTTGATTGGCTTGGGCGCCAAGGTGGTCGGCGCCGTTTCCAAGAACACCGCCCAGGTGGTGGCCGGGCCGGGCGCCGGCGGCAAGCTGGCGCAGGCCGAGGCGCTGGGCGTTCCGGTGATGGACGAAACGGCCTTTCTGGATGTGCTGAGGATGAACAATGCGCTTTGATCTTCTCCCGCCCCTTACCGTCAATCGAACGGGCCGGCGTTTCGGCCATGCCCCCTGGACGCGCCGCGTCTTGTTTGGGAAACGCCCCGCCATCAGCTGGCGCGGGGCGCTGGCGGCGCTGTTGGCCTTATTGCTGGCCGGCTGCGCCGTTGCGCCGCCGCAGCGGCCGGACAACCTTTGCTTCGTTTTTGAGGAGAAGTCCGCTTGGTACAAGGCGGCCCGAAGGGCGGAGCGAAAATGGGGCCTGCCGCCGCCCGTGGGCATGGCGTTCATTTTTCGCGAGTCGAGCTTCCGTTCCGACGCCAGGCCGGCCCGCAAGCGCTTGCTGGGCATTTTGCCGGGGCGCCGGCCGTCCAGCGCCTACGGCTACGCCCAAGCCACCAACGACGCTTGGGCGGACTACCGCAGGGCCACCGGCGCCCGCTTCGTCGAACGGGACGACATCGGCGATGCGCTGGATTTCATCGGCTGGTACAACGACCGCTCCCACCGCAAGCTGGGCATCGCCAAAACCGACGCCTACCGCCTCTATCTAGCCTATTACTCAGGGCCGACCGGCTACGCCAAGGGCGCTTGGCGGCGCAACCAAGCCGTGCAGGGCTACGCCAGAAAGGTGGCGGACCGCACCGCCCGCTACGCCCAACAGTTGCGCCGTTGCGAGGGCCGCCTGAAGAAGCGCTGGCGTTGGTTCTGATTAGGGCCGGTCTTCGGGAACGGCGCCGCCGCGCGTGGGCGGGGGACAGCGTCTTGGCGGGCGCGTAGCATTTGCGCCATGAACGCCCTGACCGCGCAATTGAAGTCGGAAATCCAGACCGCCTACAGCGCTTGGCTGCAAGCCCGGGGCTTCAAGGCGCGGCGTGGCCAGCGGGAGATGATCGCCCGCGTCGCCCAAATCTGCGCCGCCGAACAGCCGCCGCGCACCCTCGCCGTGGAGGCCGGCACCGGCACCGGCAAGACCGCAGCCTACTGCTTGGCGGCCATTCCGGTGGCCAAGACATTGGAGAAGTCCGTGGTCATCGCCAGCGCCACCGTGGCCTTGCAGGAGCAGATCGTCCTGCGCGACCTGCCCGACCTTAGGCGCAGCGCTGGGTTGGACTTCAGCTTCGCCTTGGCCAAGGGCCGGGGGCGCTATCTTTGTCCCAAACGGCTGGACCAAGCCCTTAAACCGGAAGCCCAGGAGGGCTTGGCCCTGTTCGACGCCGCGGCCGCAGCCGACCAAGGCGCCGTTCTCGGACGGCTGCAGCAAGCCTTTGCGCAAGGCGCTTGGAACGGCGAAAGGGACAGTTGGAACGGGGAACTGGAGCCTTCGCTTTGGTCAGGCATCACCACCGACCACCGCGGTTGCGCCAACAGGAAGTGCAGCTTCTACGCCGTCTGCCCGTTCTTCAAGGCCCGGGCCAAGGTGCGCGAGGCGGACGTCATAGTCGCCAACCAGGATCTGCTGTTGGTGGACTACGCCTTGGGCGGCGGCGCCGTGCTGCCGCCGCCGGAGGCGTCCATCGTCATCGTTGATGAGGCGCACCATCTGCCGGACAAGACCCAGGACCACTTCGCCGCCAGGGTGCGGCTGCGCGGCGCCCTGAACTGGGCGGATCAGGTCAACGCCGGATTGGGCGGCTTGACGCAGCGGCTGGGCCGCCCGCGGGAACTGGAGCGGTTGGCCAAGGGCTTGGCGGCGGAGTGCGAAGCCTTCAAGGTCGGCATGGAGGGGCTGCATGCAACCCTAGGCGCCTTGCCCTTCGTGGACAAGGACCCCGGCACGGAGATTTGCCGGTTCAGCTTCGGGCGCATCGAGGATCCGGCCGCCCGCGCCGCCGCGGCCGCCGCGGCGCCCTTGGCGAAGATCTGCGCCGCCCTGGCCGCCGCCCAGGAGTTTCTGCGCAGCGCCTTGGATGGGGACTTGAGCCTGGAGGACACTTTGACGGCGGAGGATTGGCTGCCGGCGGTGGGCCAGCTGGAGGCCCGCGCCCTAGCTGCGCAAGCCTTGTTGGAGGACTACGCCAACGCCGCCGGCGAAGCCGAGGCCGGCGCCCACCGCGCCCGTTGGGTGCAGCGCACGGAGCAGGACCTGGAGGCGGTCAGCGCCCCCATCGAACCGGGGCCGCTGCTGCATGAGTGGCTGTGGTCGCGCAGCTACGCCGGGGTCGCCACCTCCGCCACCTTGGCCGCCTTGGGCCGCTTCGACCGCTTCTTTGAGCGGGCTGGGCTGCAGGAGGCCCAGGGGGTGCGGATTTCCAGCCCCTTCGACTACCCCAACATCGCCGTGCTGGCGGTCCCCAGCATGCGCTCCAGCCCCAAGGACTTCGCCGCCCACACCGCCGAAGCGGCCGAAATGCTGCCGGCGCTGCTGGCCAAGGAGTCCAGCGCTCTAGTGCTCTGCACTTCCTGGCGGCAATTGCGCGGCTTGGTCGAAGCCTTGGCGGATGCGCCGGCGGCGGCCGCCATGCAGGTGCAGGGCGAGCGCTCCAAGCAGGCCATGCTGCGAACCCACCATGAGCGGGTGGACGCCGGCAAGCCCAGCTATTTGCTGGGCCTTGCCTCCTTCGCCGAAGGAGTGGACCTGCCGGGCGACTACTGCCGCCATGTGGTCATCGTCAAGCTGCCCTTCGCCGTGCCGGACGATCCGGTGGATGCGGCCATCGCCGAACTGGCCGAAGCCCAGGGCCGCAACCCGTTCATGGAGATCAGCGTGCCGGACGCCGCCATGAAGCTGGTGCAGGCCTGCGGCCGGTTGATTCGCAACGAAAAGGACCGCGGCCGCATCACCCTGCTCGACAAGCGGGTGCTCACCCACCGCTACGGCCAAGCCCTGCTGGACTCCCTGCCGCCCTTTCGCCGCGAACTGGGCGTTTGAGGCCGCCGGCAGCGCTTGGCCGGCCATTGGGCGCGGCTAGCCGGCTGTGGCGGGCGGCTTGGGCTTGAAGAAGCTGGGGTCTTGGAGCAGTTGGCCGCTCTTTGGGCCTGCGGCGAACTTGCCTAGGTTGTAAACCGCCAGCCGCTGGTTGCGGGCCTTGGCCGCCAACCGGCGCACGAACTCGATCATGGCGGCTTGCTCCAGGGCGGACACCTGGTTGGCAAGCTGCTGGTTGCGGTCGAAGTTGGTGAAGCCCCGGTTCAAGTCCTGCCACAGGCGGTTGGTGCGGGCGAAGAGATTCTTGTCCCGCTCGGTCAGGTTGCTGATGAGGCTGGCCTTGTGGCCGGCGAAGGCCGCTTCGGGCATGGCCGCCAACTCCTCGGCTTGGGCGTCCAAATAGGTGAGGACGGCTTGCTCGAGCTGCGCCGGGGAGGCCACTGGGCTTTGCACCACGAAGACGATGCCGCCAAGCCCTTCGTAGTCCATCCTGACGGTGGCCACGACGTAGCCCAGCTGCCTTTCCGTGCGCAGTTCGGTGAAGAAGCCTTGGCGCAGCAGTTGCACGGCCAAGCTGCTTTGCGCCCGTGCGGCGACCCCCGGCGCCTCGTCCTGAACGTAGAGCGCCAGGGAAGCGTCCTCATGGTCTATCGTCAGAGGCAGCAGCAAATTGCCCTCCACCGGCGTCGCGGAAGTTCGGCGTGGGGCGATGCGGGCTAGGTTCAGATGCTCGTCCACCAAGGCGACCGCTCTTGGCGCTGCGCCGGCGTCCAGATTGCCGTGCAGCAGCCCCAGCAAGCCGTATTGAGCGAGGCGGCGGCTGCGCCATTGGGCAAGAGCTTCCGGGGTGAGGCGCTCGGCGGCGTCGGCCAGGGCCGATGGCGGCCAGACGCCGCTCAGCACCGTTTGCGCCACCGCCGCCAAGGTTTGCCGGTAGGGTCGTTCAACGGTCATGTTGCGCCAGGTTCTCACCAGTTCGGCTTGCCGGCGTGCAAACCTGTCAGGGTCCAGCGTCGCGTTGCCAAGCGCGTCGAGCACCGCGTCCAGCAGCAGGTGCTGCCGGTCCGAATAGCCGCCGATGTCGATTGCATAGCCTTCCGGCGCCACGTTGAGGTCGTGGGAAAGGCCGGCTAGCTGGGCGGGATAGGCGTATTCGTTGAGCGCCTCCAAGGCCAAGCCCTCATAGAGGGTCGCCGCGGCGATGTCGTCCAGGGATTGGAAGCCGCCGGGAACGGTCAGCAGCAGGCGCAGGTTGGCTCTCGGAGCGCCGAATTCCAGGTCGGCGTCCACCCAGATTTCGGCGTTCTCCGTCACCAGCGCCTTGCGGGGAGGCTGGCCGTCGTCGACCAGCGTTGCGAGGTCTTGCGGCAGGAAGGGGTTCGCCTCCGGCAGCCGCAGCTCGACGTCCGCCTTGCGCATGGCTATGGGGCCCCGCGTCAAGGCGTAGCGCACTTGGAACCAAGGCTCCACCTGATCGGTCTCCACCTCCGGCCCGACGACCTCCACAAGCACGTTGCCCGGATGCAGGCGGGAGAGGTAATCGACGATCAGCACCGGGTCGAAATCCTCCATCAGATAGGGCCGGCGCAGCAGCTCCAGAGGCGGTGTCCACTCCAGGTCCGGCGCTTTCCGGTAAACGAAGCTCATCGCCGTGGAGGGCTCCTTGAAGCGGAAGTCCAAGTCGGCCACCTGCGCCTGCTCCGCGTAGCGCCACCGCTCCGGCGGGGCGGAGCGCAGCAGGTCGATGAAGGCGAACAGGGCTCCTGTGACGGCGTCGGTTTGGCTGGCGCCCGCCTCGGTTAGCCGGATGGCCACGGCAATGAAGTCGCTGGCGTCGTCGATGGCTTCCTTGGAGGCGTCCAGGGATTCGATCCAGCCCTTGCGCTTCAGGACCGAATGCAGGCTGCCTTCCCCTTCATGGCCGAGCAGGTTGGTGATGTAGGCCGTTGGCTTGGCTCGGTAGTGGGAGCGGGTGGAAGGCACCGGAAAGCGGTAGCTGATGGAGCGGATTTCCTTTTCCGGGCGGATGCGCAGGGTGGCCGGCAGGCCGTCGGCTGGGAACAGCGGCATGGCGATGGACGCGGCATCCAAGCGGCGGTTGGGAATGGCGCCGAGCATGGGCGCCAGCCAAGCCTGCAGCTCGTCCAAGCCTTGGTTGCTGAGCGCCGCCAAGGCCATTTGGTTGGCCGAGTAGTGCCGCCGGAAGAAGGCCCGCAGCGCTGCATGGACGCCCTCGCCCAAGGTTTCCAAGCTGCCGATGTTGAAGCGCGCCGCCGGATGCTCCCGGTTAAGCGCCATCTTGTTGGCGGCGAAGGCGCGCCAGCCGTCATCCTTCATTTGCAGTTGATATTCGGAGTGGACGGCGTTTTTCTCCCGCTCCACATAGTCCGGGTCCAGCTTGGGAGAGATGAAGAACTGGGCGAAGCGGTCCATGGCGGCTTGGAAATGGGCCGGGTCGATGTCGAAGAAGTAGTTGGTGTGGTCGCCGGCGGTGTAGGCGTTGGCACTGCCGCCGTTGGCGGAAATGAAGGCTTGGTAGCCATCGACCTCTGGGTACTTTTCGGTGCCGATGAAAAGCATGTGCTCCAGAAAGTGCGCCAGCCCCGGCCGTTCGGGGGGTTCGTGGAACGAACCGCGGAAGACCACCAAGGAGGCCGCCGCCTTGTCGGCGTTGGGGTCGCTGGCGAGCAACAGCTTCAAGCCGTTGTCGAGCGTCAAATAGCGGTACGCCCAGTCGTCGTTGGGGCTCTTCAGTGGTGTTGTCGGCGCAGGCGCCGCGGCCTCCTCCCGCGTGGCGCAGCCCGTCAGGCTGAGCAGGGCCAGCCCGCACAGCACGGCAAGGCCAGCGGCGCTTGGTCGGCTGGCGGGCCTCAAGGCGCTTGGCGCCGCAGCGCGAATTTCAGGTAGTAGTCCAAACTGAAGTAGCGGCCGCCGCCGATGATCATGAGCGCGAGCAGCATGGCCATGTAGATGGCGGCGAACTCGATGCCGTTGTTCAGCTTGACGAAGGCGCCGCCGCGGCTGAGGTCGCGGTAGTCCCCATGCTCGCGCAGAATGGCCTTGGCCTCCGCCAAGCGTTTGACCGCCAGCAAAGTACGCGCATTGACTTGGCGGCATCTGATCGCCCTTTCGATGGCGCCGGCCGCGGCCCCCTCCCGGCAAGCCGCCGGCGGGTTGGAGGGGGCGATGGCCGCCCAGCCGTTGTCCAAATGCACCGCGTAGGCGGCGACGAACATGGTCACCGCCAAGGGGATGCAGACGATGCGGGTGCCGAGGCCGAACAGCAGCGCAATGCCGCCGCCGAATTCGGCGCCGGCGGCCAGCCACCAGGAGAAGTCCGGCGGCAGCACGTTGAAGGGAAAGGGAAAGCTGTCCAGCTGGGATGCGAACCAATTGCGCCCGGTGATCTTCACCCAGCCGGCGTTGATGAGCACCGGCGCCAAGATCAGCCGCAGCAGCAACGAAACCAAGCCGTCCAGATGCCTGACCGCGGATGCATAACGGCGGTAATGCCGTTCGACGGCCGGCGCAATGTCTTTGAGCATGAGAGCCACTCCCCTCGCCTAGGGTGGTGGAAGCCGTTCTTTGGCGGCATTGTACAAAAGGGCCGGCGGTTTGGCGAAATGGTGAATGGGATCACCACCTTTCGGACATTTTGCGGGGAGCGCCCCGGTCGCCCGGGGCGCGTGGGGCGGGCGCATGGGCACGGGCTGACGCTTGCGGCGTCGCCGGCCCTGCTCGGCTTGGCCCGCAGCACCCACCTTATGGACCAGGCCGCCTGACGGACAAAGGTCCGGAAGGTCGGCGAGACCGCACGCCAGAGGCAACCGCAGGGCTTGATCCTTCGCCTTCCCCATTTTTCTTGTTGACAGCGTTGGTTCGCCGTGGCACTTTGCGCAGCCTCAGTGGGCTGCAGGAGCGTTTTTCAGTGACGCACAAGACGCTCGATGCATGGTTGCGGCGGTGCGCCGGCTTGGTGCGCAGCGGGCCGCCCCCTGTGCGCACAGCGCCGCTGTTTGGACCCCCCCCCCCCCCCCCCGAACTCGCGTTTAAGTAGGGCAGCCGTGCATCGTGCATACCGCACACCGCGCCGGCGTGGCGACGCCGGGGTCCCGCGGCGGCAACGGCGCCTCCTCGAATCCCGCTCCTGCCTTGCACGGTGCGCTCAGGCGCTTTTGGCGCTGGCGGCGCTGCTCGCCGGCGGGTACGCCTTCGCGCAGTCCGCGGCCATCTCCGCATCCAGCCCCGCCACGCTGAACCAAGGCAACCTGCGTGGGGCGACGGTCTCCGTCACCCTCACCAGCGCCACCTACGAAGCCGCGGCCGACGCCTCCCACTTCACCCTCACCACCGCCGTCCCCGGCCTCACCGTTTACAGCGTCGCGTTCAACAACGGCAGAACCGTCGCCACCCTGCGCCTGCACTACGACGG
The DNA here is from genome assembly GCA_965200465.1 of Candidatus Azophilus sp. Classification (GTDB taxonomy): domain Bacteria; phylum Pseudomonadota; class Gammaproteobacteria; order Pseudomonadales; family Azotimanducaceae; genus Azophilus. The sequence goes on from OZ241358.1 coordinate 3,670,264, forward strand.
CTCGGACTTCAACGCCGCCGCCACCATCGCCGTCACCGTCGCCGCCGCCGGCACCAGCCACAACGCGGCGCTCACCACGAGCACGCAGGCGATCGGCCCGGCGCGCTGGGTCAACGTCTCCACCAAGACCGTCGCCCTCGCCGAAGGCGGCGGCGCCGGCAGCTACACCGTCGTCCTGGAGAGCCCGCCCACCGGCGACGTCTCGGTCGCGCCGTCGCCAGCGACAACGCCGCGGTGACGGTGGACAGCGACTCCACGCCGCAGACGCGCACGCTCACGTTCAGCACCACGACCTGGAACAGCCCGCAGACCGTCACGGTGACGCCGGTGGACGACAACACGGACGCCGTGGACGAACTGGCGCTGGTGACCAACGTCGCCACTGGCGGCGGCTACGCGTCGAGCGCCGTCGCGAACCGCACCGTGCGCGTGACGGTCGCCGACGACGAGCGGACCGGCACGGACTACGACGCCGACGACGACCAGCTCATCGAGATCGACAGCCTGGCCAAGCTGAACGCCGTGCGCTGGGACCTCAACGGCGACGGCACTGCGTCTTCCGGCAACGCCGCGGCCTACGCCGCCGCCTTCCCCGGCGCCGCCGCCGGCATGGGCTGCCCCGACGGCGGCGACGCCAACCAGACGCCGGACGGCTGCACGGGCTATGAGCTGACCGCGGACCTGGACTTCGACACCAACGGCGACGGCAACGTTGACTCCAGCGACACCTACCCCAACTGGACGCCCATCGGCGGTAGCTGGACCGGCGACTTCAACGGCAACAACCGCACCATCTCCAACCTGACCACGAGCGGCAGCGGCCGCCGCGGGCTGTTCGCGAACCTGGGAACGGGCGGCGTCGTGTCGAACTTGGGTCTGATCGACTTCAATGTGTCGTCCACCGACGCTTCGGGGGGCAACTTCGCGGGCGCCTTGGCCGGATGGAGCGGGGGAACAGTCGAGGCCGTCTCCGTCCGCGGCGGCACTGTTTCCGCCACCTTTACCGGCACCACCGGGTATGGCACGGCGGGCGGTCTCGTGGGGCAGAGCGCCACGGGCGCCGACATAAAGGCCTGCTATTCGACGGCTGCCGTTTCGTCCAACTCGTCGAGTGGGTACGTCGTAGCCGGCGGCCTAGTCGGATTGAACCTGGCGCCCATCGTCGCCAGCTATGCTTCAGGGACGGTCTCGGCCACCGGCAGCACGGGCACCAATTCCCAGGTCGGCGGTCTGACCGGGGGCACCAACACCAACGGCCCGATCAGGAACTCCTACGCGACAGGCGCTGTGTCCAGCAGCCAAACGAGCCCGCGGATCGGCGGCTTGGTCGGCTTTGGCAGCAATGTCGCCACGGCGTCCTACTGGGACAGCGAGACCACGGGCCAGAGTTCCAGCCGCGGGGGCAGCGCCCAGACCACCAACGGCCTGCAGACGCCGACCGGCTACGGCACCGGGGCGACGGACATCTACGCATATTGGGACGACTACGACACCGACGGCGACGGCCGCATCGACGCGGCCGACGACGCCTGGGACTTCGGCGCCTCGGACCAGTACCCGTCGCTGAAGTGGGGCGGGCTCGACCCGACGCGGCAGTTCGCCGTGCGGCCCGCGACGGTCGATCCCGGGCCGCCGGTCACGCCGGTCAACCGTGCGCCCTACGTCCGGCGCGGGATCGACGATCTGGACATGGACCCCGGGGAGTTGGCGCGTGTTTCGCTGGTCGGGGTGTTCGGGGACGAGGCGCCGGGGCGCCTGCGCCATTCCGCGGAGTCCTCGAACCCGTCCGCGGCCTCGGCGCGGGCGGTGGGGGGCGTGGTTCTGGTGGAGGGCCTGGCGCCGGGGCTGGCGACGGTGACGGTGACGGCCGAGGACGAGGGGGGCTTGAGCGCCCGGACCAGCTTCTCGGCGTCGGTGGGGCGCGTTCTGTCGTTCGCGGAGGCGGAGGCGTCGGCGCCGGAGGGCGGGATGCTGCGGCTGCGGATTCGCCTGAGCCGTCCGTCCGCGGCGGCTGCGGCGTTCGCCTGGCGGGCGGTTGCGGACGGGGATCCCCTGACGGCGGACGCGGACGCCGGGGACTTGGCGGCGCTGTCGGGGTCGGGCGCGGTTGCGGGCGGGGAGACGGAGGCGCTCATTGAGGTTGCGGTGTCCGACGACGGGGAGATCGAGCCGGCGCGGGAGTTCCTGCGGGTGGAGCTGCTGCCGCCGGCTTCGGGTGCGGACTGGGCTCCGGGAGTCGCCTCAATGCGGGCGGTGGTGCAGGAGGGCGTGTGCGACCGCAGCGCCGAGGTTCGGGACGCCCTGCGGGGTTCGCGGGAGTGCTGGGCGCCGACGCCGCCGGACCTGGCCGGGCGGGGCTACTTGGACCTGCGCGGGCGGGGGATCGGCTCGCTGCGTGAGCGGGACCTTCTGGGCCTGTCCGGGCTGCGGGTGCTGCACCTGCACGGCAACCGCTTGGCGGAACTGCCGGAGGGCCTGTTCGCGGGCCTGGGGTCGCTGGAGCGCCTGCGCCTGGACGGCAACCGCCTGGCGGCGCTTCCGGCGGGGCTGTTCGAGGGCTTGGGCCGCCTGTCGTCGCTGGACCTGTCCGGGAACCGGCTGTCCGTCCTGCCGTCCGAACTGCTGTCCGGCGCCCCTTCGCTGTCGCGCCTGGACCTGTCCGGGAACCGCGTCGAGTCGCTGCCGGCGGGCTTCTTCAAGGGGCTTGCGGGGCTGGACGAGTTGAGCCTTCTGGACAACCCCGGCGCACCGTTCACGTTGACGATGAATCTGGCCCGCACGGACGCCGAGCCCTGGGCGCCCGGCCCGGCCACGGTGGCGGCGCGGGTGCGGGAGGGCGCCCCGTTCGCCCTGTCCGCGGGCCTGGCCGTGCGGGGGAGCGCGGAGCTTTCGACGGAAACGGCCCGCATCGGGGCCGGGGAGGTCTCCGGCGCCCCCATCATGGTTGCGCTGACGGCGGGCGGGGCGGCGCGGCTGTCGCCGGCCGGCGCCCCCGAGGCTCCGGCGGGCCTGTGCGGGGACGTGCAGGACGGCCGACATCCCTGCTTCCAAGGCGTCCAGACGGCGGCGGGGCCGGGCCTGCTGCTGTTCAAACGTCCTCCGCGCCTGGTTCGGGCGGTTCCGGGCCTGGAGGCCGAGTCCCTCGGCGGGGCGGCGTCCCTTGACCTTGCGGAGTTCTTCGAGGCGGACGGCGGGGAGGAACTGACCTGGGCGGCGGAGTCGAGCGATGCGTCCCTGGCGTCGGCGCGGGTGGAGGGGGGCGTTCTGAGGGTGCTGCCGAACGGCGAGGGCCGGGAGGGGTTCGTGACGGTCACCGTGACGGCCACGGACGCGGACGGGCTGGCCGCGGAGGCGTCCTTCGTGGTGGAGGTTCTGCCGGAGTCGCGCCCGTTCTCGCGCGGCTGGCGGCTGCTCTGGCTGACGGGCGCGAGCGCGCCGGGCGCCGAACCCCAATGAGCTTCAAGGCGGGCGACGCGCAACTGGGTTCCAAGGCCCTGAATCAAGCAGCCAAGGCCATCCCGACCGCAGATTGGAATGAAGTTCGCATGGAGTTAATGGGACGGCAATGAGTTGAAGTAGCGTCGACAGCTTGGGAGCGCGAGCGTCTCGCCTGTATGCGGGCCGGGCGATCCTTATCCGGGGATGGGGGCAAGGTCCTTGAACGGGATTGTTGGGAACAAATAATGCTGGGCATGGCCGTCTGACAAACAAAAGTCCGGAAGGTCAGCGATCCCGCACATTATCAGGAGGTCTCCAAGTCAGCGCCTTCTCCAGCCGTGCGCACCGCAGGGCGAATGCCACACTCGATGGACGGGCTAGGAGACGATGCGCTCCGCGCAGTCGAGCAAGTCGTCGCCGGTTCCGCAGTCGATGACCCGTTCGCCGATCTCGGCAAGACGCTCCGGGCTGCCCACGCCCTTGAGCAGGCCGGCCAGCGCCTCTGCGGTTGCCGCGCCGAACCGCAGCGTTGCTTGGCGCAGCAGCATTGCCCGGCCTTGCTGAATGCCTTGCGCCCGGCCTTCCCCAAAGCCTTGCGCCCGGCCTTCCTCAAAGCCTTTTTCCCTGCCCTGTTGCTCGCTCTCCCGCCGTAGGGAGCGGAGCAACGGGTCATCATCCGGGCCAGTGCCGCCACGGGCTCCCAACGCCCTGCCTAGGCGCTCCAGGATCGCATGGGTGCGCGGTGAAGGAACGGCCTCATTGAACGCGCTGTGGATGTCCTCGGCCCGCCAGCCCGGAAAGGCGCGGCTCTCCGGGGAGGCTTGGTAGGCGCCGTCCTCAAGCAGGTGGATGGTCAGCCCCGATGCACGGCCCGCCGGGCGGCTGGGGGCGCGTGCGTCGGGCACCTCCACCCAGAGTTCCGGGAAGCCCCAGGCTTCGTACAGCAGGAGCTTGCCGCGGCGCACGTCCGTGGTGTTGTCCACCTCCAGCGTCACGTCGGGAAAGTTGTGCTCTCCCACCAACAGAGCCCGGGCGCCGATCAGGTTGGCGCGGAACATGTCCAAGTACAGGGTCTGGTCCGCCTGCATCACCCGACGGGGTTCGCCGTGCGCATCGGCGACCATGAGCGCCATGGCGCCGTAGCACATGATGGGCAGGCCGCGCACCGCGGCGATCCGCTCGGCCAAACCGGCCAAGCGCTGGGAGGGGCTCTCGTGGGCCGGAGCGGGGCCTTCGCGCACCATCCAGGCGGTTTTGAGTTCGGCGTCCCAGACCTCCAGCCGCCCTTCAAAGCGGCGGTACTGCTCCCGGGACATGGGGACGGCCTCGCAGCCGACGAAGTCCAGCCGCGGCAAATCCAACGCCGCCGGTTCCGCCTTTCGCCCCGTCTGCGCCCGTTGCGACGGGCCGGGCTGCGAAGATTCCATGATGGCCATGCCGCCATTGTAAGCCACGCCAAAAGAGCCTCGCAACGCTGTGCGGGATTACCACCCAAGCGTTCCTTGCGCACTAAAAAATGGTTGTGGCGCCCACCGTCCATGAACAAACCAAGTCATTTCGATTTCCCTATCCCACCATTGCCCCATCGAGAGAGTTGCATTTTTTCGGCCAAACGCATGTTTGGGCGTGGGGTGGAAACACGGCCGATGCGCATCCCAACGCCCCGCAAACCCGCATCCCCTCCTCTCCGCGGCTTCGAGATGCTCCCGCCGCTTCAAGAACGGATGAACTGCCCGGCTTCGCCGGCGCTCGGTTTGGTTGGCGGAGTTCAATGGGCAAGACGGATTTGCTGCGGGTGAAGCTAGGGCTTTTGCAGGGGCGGTGCGCTGCAACGGGCTGACGGGCGGGCGATTGTAGGGTAAGTTGCTGGGAATGCGGTTGTGGTGGAGATGGGCCGTTGAAGATTCATGGCGCCTGCAAATCGGAGTTCGCCGCCGTCAAGGCCGCGTTCCAGGAGAATTTTGAGCAGCGCGGCGATGTCGGCGCGTCCGTGGCGGTCAGCGTCGAGGGCGAGCTGACGGTCGATCTCTGGGCCGGTCACCGGGACCGAAACGGCGCCCTGCCCTGGGAGCGGGACACCATCGTCAACGTCTATTCCACCACCAAGACCATGGCGGCGCTCACCCTCCTGCTGCTGGCGGACCGGGGGGAACTGGACCTCTATGCGCCCGTCAAGACCTACTGGCCGGAGTTCGCCCAAAACGGCAAGGAGGGAGTGCAGGTGCGGCATTTCCTCAGCCACTCGGCGGGCCTTTCCGGCATGGACGAACCCATGACTGAAGAGGACGTTTACGACTGGGAAAGAATGACCACCGCCCTAGCCCGCCAAGCCCCTTGGTGGGAACCCGGCACCCGCAGCGGCTACCACGCCCTGACCCAAGGGCATCTAGTCGGCGAAGTGGTGCGGCGCATCACCGGCCAAACCCTCGGCGCCTTCTTCCGCTGGGAGTTGGCGGAGCCGTTGGGCGCGGATTTCCACATCGGCATCGGCCCGGAGCACGACCGCCGCATCGGCCAGTTGATTCCGCCCAAGGCGGCGCCGGCCGGCCAAACGGCGCCCGGCTCCATAGCCGCCCGCACCTTCGCCAACCCCTCCCTGTCCGCCAAGGCCAGCGCCAGCCGAGCCTGGCGGGCGGCGGAAATTCCCGCCGCCAACGGCCACGGCAACGCCCGCTCCGTGGTGGCGGTGCAGACCTTGGCGGCCAACCTCGGCAGCGCCAACGGCAAGCGGCTGATGTCCGAGGCCGGCTGCCGGGCCATCTTTGACGAGCAAACCTTCGGCAAGGACTTGGTGCTTGGCGTGCCCATCAAGTTCGGCATGGGTTACGGCATCACCACGGACCTGCTGCCCATGGGGCCGAACGAGCACATCGCCTATTGGGGCGGCTGGGGCGGCTCCACCGCAGTGGTCGATCAAGACGCCCGGATGTGCGTTTCCTATGTGATGAACCGCATGGAGGGCAACCTGATGGGCGACCTGCGCGGCTTCAAGCTGCTGCAGGCGGCGCACCGGTCGTTGTGAGGCACTCCTTGATTCAGGCGGTAGAGGGGCAGATTGCCGTTAAACTGCTGCAGGCGTACACCGGTCGTTGATCTTTCATCCCAGCGCCACTGGCTGCGCCCGCTGCCCGTGGCGTCGAAAATCCTTGACACAGCGACGCCAACATGTCCGCCACGGCTTGCCTGTCTTCCAGAATCTCGAAGGCGGACGCAAACCGGCCCGCATCGAGCAGCGCTTCGGTGACAAGCCCGGCGCTTACGGCGATGGCGGCAGGGGCCGCAACGGGCCTGCACCTTGTCGTTACGCCAACCAGAACCAAGAACTGACGGCAACGCCTCTACTGGAACCGCAAGCACCACAACATCGGCCTTGGCGGCGTCAACCATGTTTCCATAGCCGATGCGCGGGAGCAGGCCCAACTCAACATGGCCATGCTCAAAACTGGCCAGAACCCACTTGAAGTGTGGAACCGTCCCCCGGTGCCGACCTTCGCCGAAGCCGCCGACCAAGTACCTGCACTGTGCCAAGGGTGGCTACAAGAACACAACCAAAGCCGAGCGTGAATGACGGCAGGCCATGCGCGACTACTGCAAGCCGATGGCGGATGTTCCCATGCATGAAGTCAAGGTGCATCATGTCCATGCTTGCCTGTCGCCGATATGGGAGACCAAAAACCGAACCGCCGTTAGGTTGAAGGAACGCATCAACCTTGTGCTTGACCATGCACAGTCTATGGAGTGCCACGCCGACAACCCCGTTGAGAAGGTGGTGCGGTTGCTGCCCAAGGTCAAGGCGAACACGCAGCACCTTGACGCCCTGCCCCACAAAGCTATTGCCGAAGCCGTCCGCAAGGTGCGCGGCGCAAACCACGCGACCCAAGACTTGACCCTAGGCTACTCTACTGCCCAAGCCGCCAGCGAAGCGCCACGGCAGATTTCTGCGCCATCTAGGGCCGCCTCTGTGTCGCCACTAGCCGGCAGGATGATTTAGGGGTTGACAAGCCCCAAGCGCTTCGCCTAATCTCGCCACCAAAGCAACACGCAAGCGCCCGTGTCGGGTTGCTTGCCGAATACAATAGCCAACCAATTGCCGGGGAGTAGCTACCCCGGCAAGGCGAATAGGCAGGAGCCACAATCGCTTGTGTGTTGCTTAACGGCCCGGCTTCATGCCGGGAAGGGAAACCGACGGGGAACACTCAATGCGTGACTTTGCCACTCGCAACGGCGGCGGTCGTTGCCTGCCAAGACTGCGAACCTTCATGCTGCTGGCCGTCGCCATGCTGCCCGCCTTGGGCCATGCGCAAACCGTCAACATTTGCGACAGGACGCCGCAAGTGCGCGACCAAATCTTGCAAGCGCTTGGAGCCAACGACTGCGCCGCCGTGGATTCCCAAAGTCTATCCGGCTTGACTCGGTTGCCTTTGCCTGGGTTAACGGGATTGAAGGCGGGCGACTTCGACGGCCTGCCCGGGCTGCAATACCTGGTCTTGGCGGGCAACCAGTTGGCTTCCTTGCCCGCCGGCGTGTTCGACAGACTGACCAGCCTGCAAACGCTTGGCTTGATCGACAACCAGTTGACCGCCTTGCCCGCCGGCGTGTTCGACAAGCTGACCAGACTGCAACGGCTTGACGTGCGCAACACCCGATTGGCCGCCTTGCCCGCCGGCGTGTTCGACAAGCTGACCAGACTGCAATGGCTTGACTTGAGCACCAGCCGATTGGCTTCCTTGCCCGCCGGCGTGTTCGACAAGCTGACCAGCCTGCAACGGCTTGACTTGAGCACCAGCCGATTGGCTTCCTTGCCCGCCGGCGTGTTCGACAAGCTGACCAGCCTGCAACGGCTTGACTTGAGCACCAGCCGATTGGCCGCCTTGCCCGCCGGCGTGTTCGACAAGCTAACCAGACTGCAATACCTTGACTTGGGCGGCAACCAGTTGACGGCTTTGCCTGCCGGCGCGTTCGACAGACTGACTAGCCTGCAATACCTTTACTTGCAGGGCAACCAGTTGGCTTCCTTGCCTGCCGGCGCGTTCGACAGACTGACCAGCTTGGTAGCTCTGCGCTTGCACAGCAACCAGCTGACTTCCTTGCCTTCCGGCGTGTTCGACAGTCTGACCAGCCTGCTAGAACTTTACTTGCACAGCAACCAGTTGACGGCGTTGCCGGATGGTTTGTTCGACAGTCTGACCAGCCTGCAACGGCTGGACTTGAGAAGCAATCACCTTGTGGGATTGACGGATTCCAATAGGCTTTTTTCACGCCTTCCTAGTGGCGTAAGAGTGTACTTGGATGGCCAAACCGAAGCGCCCGGAACGCCAACCACGCCGCCGCCGACCACGCCGGAAACGCCTAGCGACAACGGCGGTTCGGATGGCGGGGCAACTGCGCCAACGCATACGCATCCTTACGCGCCCGTTGGCCACACCCACGATTTTACGGAATTCCACACCCACAACAAAGACAACGACGTTCGCTACGCCATTAGGCGGCACCACCACGACGCCGACTACGCCGCCTTGTCTCATACGCACCCGAAAAGAACGGCTGCAAGGCTGCGCCTTGCTTGCGGCGAGCGTTGCGAGGCAATGGCCGACCAGCCCAACATTGCTGATCTTATCGAAGACGCCTTTTGGTTGGAGCAAGCGCAATGCTCAACGCCAAGGACGCGCAACATAGCCGCAAACTCTTGCCCAAACAGTGTCGTGGGGCGCAGAGGCTTGACCTACTGCGGAGGCGGGGAAGGCAATCTCAACGGCCTAATGACCAACCCGCCAAGCGGAGTTGGCGGGAAGCAAATCACCATATCCGAAGGCGTCAAGGCGTCCGTTGCGCAAACCTTGGCGTTGCAGATTGCGGAGTTGGGCTTGACTTGCGAAGAAGCCGCCGTGGTGCTTTACAGAGGGCAGTTTCACTTGGATACATGCCGAGCGCGGGCGGATTACGGCAGGATGGCGCAAGCCATAGCCGAGGCGACGGGATGGGACGGCTTGGGCGTCACGCTGCCGACGCTGGCAACGATAACTAGGAATCGAAAATGCGGGGATGCTTTGGAGGCTACGCAATGAAAACGGCCAGTTTCCTTACACCCCGTCCTTACTCTCGAGGTCCCAACGGCCGGTAGCCGTAGGGCGAGCACGGATGAACTGGCACACCAACGCTTCCATCGAGATGCCCCGCGTTCGCGCCTCCTTTTGCACCAAGACTTGTCTTGCGAACTCAAGCCGCGCACGGTGATCGTGGTGGTCATCACACGCCCACCGACCATTGCGAATCCGATCTGGACCGCCATTCGTTCCAGTTCATGTGCCCTTTTCGCGGAAGTACCGTTTCAGGAAGTTGAACACTTCACGTTTCTGAGCTTCTGAGGCTGCCTGTACGATTGCGGGTACGTTGAGCCAGCCGGTTTCGTCGTCCCAGTAATTCTTCTTCATCACTTGATGCCGTCCGCACAATGGCTGCCACTTTGACGGGTCCAATGGGTCGGCATCGGCATGCAATGAATGGGGGGTCTTGTGATCTGGTGTTAATTTGACCGTCCCACCCCCTACCGGGTCGATGTCGCCGTGTTTCTGTCCGCAAACAACGCCACCTTCATTCCATGCACATTCATGATTTGCCTGTTCAAGGACGGCCCGCCACGTCTCTGCGGTCGGCCGTGTTCGCTTAGCGGCTGTGCTGCGACGTTCGGCATTGGGCATCATGTATTCGCTGACTTTTAGGTCGCCCCGATTTCGCCATGACAAGATGGTGTAGCCTTTGTCTATTCTTAATTCTGAGAGTCGTTGATGCCAGTTTTCCGGCGATTTTCCGGTTTCAGGATCCGTCGCCACTTCGATTAGCTGTTCGCGCGTGGCGACCTTTCCCAAATTGTCGAGGAAAAACGCCTCGATTCTGGCGCGAACCGACCGTTGCGCATATGGACCTTTGACAGTCGCGTCTCTATCCTCGGCCATTTTCTTCGCACCGATGCGCTGCAACTCGTTCGCGTGTAACGACCAAGTATTCAGGGGAGCTATCGCACAGGATCGCATGACGATGAAGACGCAGGCACGCCTCGCCCGTCGTTCCCGAACCGCACATCGGGTCAAGCACGGTGTCGTTCGGTCGTGTTGCCATCAAAAGCAGCGGTTCGATAACGGACAACGGCTTCTGTGCCGGGTGTCCGGTCTGTTCGCTTCGGCCCACAAAGCCGACATTCAGGGGGGCTTCAAGCACCGAGGGCGGGCCGGGAACGAAGCGCATCTTACCCGCTTTCCAGCGCGCCATTTGATCAGCATTTAGAAAGTGCTCGGGATAGGTGGCCGCTCCATCGGCCGCAAGATGCAAGCAGGCGTTTTGGGCTGATCGCCAACCGCGAATCACAGACGGACAATTCTTGTAGTACCAAGTGAGCCAAGACACCAACCTGATGCCATTGGGGAGCGCTGTGGCTTGGTGTGCCAGTATCTCGGGGAAACCCCAAACGAACACATGCTCGGAAATGCGGCAGGCGGACCGAATGACGGTCGCCAGCCAGTCGTTGTAGTCGTCCCGCACACCGCCGATGCCCTTGTTGTACCAAGGATCGAGAATGGTCGCCTTCACGTCGGATACGCATGCGAGAGTATCGAGCACATCCGCTGCAGGGAGCACTTTGACGGTCGTTTGTCCCTCGGGGTTGTGGGGCTTTGCGGCTTCCGCCAACTCCCGAAACGTCGCCTGCTTCATGTGTCGTCCTCCTCGTGGCCGCTCTATGGGCGGGCGACCGCGAACGCCGCCGTGTGTGCGGCGCACAACTCGTTGGTCCCGTTCCTCTCCGATGGCACCATGATGTCGGCTTTGCGTAGGCCAATCTTGAGCACGGGATGGGCCTGCCTCCGCCAGCCGCTCGCCGGAGGCAGGACGATAGCCCACTTCGCCCGACTTCCGCAACTCAGCACTGGTTTTAGGGTGTGCGACAGATCGTAGGTCAGTGAACACTGACACTCGACAGCGCCAGCGGAGAGATGCCCGCGCCAAGGCGAAGGTGCGCTCCCGCGAACATATCCTCGCCGAGGTGTCCAAGTGGCTCGAAGCCTATGCGTGGTTGGAGGAGGAGCTTGGCGAGCGGGCGGACTTCCGCCTCGGCAAGGCGCGGCCGTCGAGCGACGGTGCCGGGCCAGACGCTGTGGCGCAGGCTGTCCGCGAAGCGGTGGGCTTGGCACCGGAGGCGGCAGTGCGGGACATTTGCGGGCTGCTGGACCGCGGCGGCGTGAAGCTCCTGCTCTTGGAGACCACGCGGGACTCCCTCTTCGGCCTGAGCGTCGGTCAGCGGGACGGTGGCCCAGCCGTCGTGGTGAACACTTGGGAGCGCATCTTCCGAGTGAGCTACAAGACCGTGCTCTACCGGCTGGTGCAGTCGGGTCGGGAGCAGGCGCCGCGGGTGTGGCAGGCCTTCCAGAGCCAGCATCGAGCCTACTTCGGCAAGACGCTGCGCAAGGCCGACGAACCGCAAGCCTTGGGCAAGAGCGAGTTCGCGTGGAGTTGGGGACGCGCCGGGGAGCCAGCGGGCCTCTCGCGGCACGACTTCATGGAAGATCGGCTGCACCGCCTTGTGCGCCAAGCGCTGGAGCGCGGAAGCATCTCCCTCGGCAGAGCCGCCGAGATTCTGGGCCTCGAACGCGAGGGCATGAGGAGGCTGGCGGGGGAGTGGAAGAAGTAGCGAATGAAACCCCGACGGTGCTGCTGGCGGGTCGGTTCGAGCAGGCGAGCGAGCTGGAGTCGGCGCACTGCTACGCGGACCGGCTGCTGAATGTGGATGGGCAGGATGAATTTCGGGGCGAAGCGCGTGGAACAGGCGATCCGGGCGGTGGGCGAGGATGCATAGGCAAGGCGGATGGAGCTGCCGTCGGCGGCGATCTCGGTGGTTGGTCGGGAAGCCGCGACCACCGGTCCGGCGTTCGGACGGGCTGCGGCCCGCAACTCTTTGAAAGTAAGGGTATATTCTGTACATGGCGCTGGAAGGCACCGGGTTCCAGCGCGGCCGTCGGAGACGGCGGGGCGAAGGTGGAGGCAGGGCGACCATGTGAACGGGGCTTGCGTGCTACTTCGCTTCTTGTGGTAAGTTGTCGCCATGAATGTGGTGCAGGCAAACAGGGTCGGCCAAGGAAACCTCTTCGATCCTGGCGACAGCTATGACTTCCAACGCCCGCTCGGCCAATCGACGGCGAGCGAAGACAGTGCGCTTCTGGCCTCTTTGGCCGAGACAGCGGCATTCAGACGCTTGAAGGGTGTCTCCTTCCTAGGAGCAATCAATTACAGTCTTGTGCGATCGCCGAACGGTAGGCGTTTAGCCACAAGGTATACGCGCGAACAGCACAGTCTCGGTGTCTTGAAGCTAGCCCTCATCTATTGCAAATGCCGGGACCTGTCCCCAAGGGAGCGTCGGATGATCTGCGCGGCCGCGCTTCTCCACGACATAGGCCACCCCCCCTTCTCGCACTCGATGGAGGCGGTCTTGGCGGAGAAGTTCGATATCGATCACCATAGCGCCACTCAGGACATCATCTGCGGCCGCATCCCTCTCGGTCGGGAAGTTCTCAGCGCCCTCCGGTCCCACCATGTGGATGTTGAGTGCGTTGCCGCCTTGGTTGCAGGCCAGACGCCTGATTTTGATCGGTTTTTCTCGGGCCCAATCACGTTCGACACGATCGAAGGCATATCGCGGTCATATCAGTATCTGACCCACGCAGCGCCTAGCCCACGGGACGTTGTCATCGCCGCCGCTGCAAGGACGAGCAATGACGATCAACAGATAGTGGATGCCTTCTGGCGTCGTAAGCACGAGGTATATTGCCGCGTTATTCACTCGTGGAAAGGCATCTTGGCTGACTTCGCATCGCAAGAAGAACTCCGGCGTCATATCCATAGAGTAAGCAAAGCCGACTACTTCGGCGACGACCGGCTAATGTTCAATAGGCTTCCAGGATTGAAGGAGACCCTCACCAGCACATCAATGGAGAGGGAAGTTGCCCTTCGCCTCGGAACTCCGGACTTCTACGTTGCACGGAAATACTTTGTGGATGAATCCGGAGACTTTTTCTCCCGGAAGGATGATGATCGTTACCAACATGTGAAATCTCCTACAAGAACTGACGAAATTCAAAGGAGTAATTCGTTGTTGAACGAGGATGCTCACACGAAGCAAAATGAGGAGATTTCCTATGGCGATGAGCACCGAAGTTCACAAGTACATTAAGCGATGTCGCAAGCACTCAGATGAAAAATGCTGTGCGTTGCGGAAGGAGATAAAAGCGATATTTCCTGCCAATAGCAACGATGTGGTGCTTGTCTGTGGGTCATATGCTCGAAGAGAGGCAGCAGGATCGTCAGACGTGGACTACTTTCTCGTTACCGAAGAGGAAGATGAATGCAAAGATTCCATTGAGGCCATCAAGAAAGCCGTGGATCGACTTGACCTCAAGGCTCCATCCCAAAGCGGATCATTCGCCAAAAAGGTTACGCGACAGTCGATAATACAGAACATCGGTGGGGCGAAGGACAGCAATGACAAAATAACTCAGCGCATGTTGCTGCTTCTTGAAGGCGATTGGCTATTTAATGAGGAGGGCTTTCGCGGCTTTCGACGTGAAATACTGCGTAGGTACATAAGAGCGGACATGCCCGATCATCAAGTCACCTTGTTCCTGTTAAACGACATCATCCGATATTGGCGGACGATTTGCGTGGATTACGAGTACAAGACGACAGAAAAAGAGAAGCCATGGGCAATCCGAAACGTCAAGCTGGTGTTCTCTCGCAAGCTCCTCTACGCGAGCGGTCTATTTAGCGTGGCGTTGACAGCGGACATGTCTAGAGAAAGGAAGGTGGAGCGCCTTGAAGAGCTGTTTGATCTGTGCCCTCTGGAACGAGTTGTTCATATTTGCGGTAAAGCAACGACAATGCGGATGCTACGTTGTTACGATGTCTTTCTTGACTGTATCAGCGATGATGCGAAGCGTCACCGCTTGGAATCTCTGGAAAGGGACAAACGTGACGCTCAGTTGTTCCGCGAGATAAAGAACGAAGGCCACCAATTCACACTTGAATTGTTGAAGCTGTTTGAGACGACCTTCCACTCCACGCATCCGATCAGGCGTGCGATTATCTACTGAATGGGCTGACGGCGTTGGGGAAGGTCTGATTTAGCGGCGGTTTGGCGGTGAAGTTCGCCAATGGTGTATTTCTCGGTCGTTTTCCCCTCGCGCATGGTCTCGGCGTACCAAGTGCCGGTTGGCATCATACAGATCGGGAACTAGGTCTCTGACCTTCTGCACCAACTTCTGCCGGGACTTCGCCTCGGCCCAGAGGGTCCCTGATCCCCAAAAAAAGCGGCACGGGCGACCGCCGGTAGCCCGACCTTTCGTCCTTCCGCCTGCTGCACCGGCACAGCTTGGGGATGGGCGTCACACTGGCGCTTGGCCCGTGTGGGCGAAAAAATGGAAAAAAGTGGGAAAAAAGGTTGACAAGGGGGGAATCGGGCAGGACACTATCGCCACTTCTGCCCCGCCGGACTTGCCGCAAGGCCCCCGGCGGGGTTATTTCATCCCCCGACGGTAGTGCGAACCATGCGCCCAGGACCGCGTGTGAAGCGTGCCCTGTCGTTCATTGACGGTCAGAATCTCTATCGGCACGCCAAATCCGCATTCGGCCACCATCATCCCAACTATGACCCCATCAAGTTGAGCGAGGCGGTCTGCGCCGCCAGTGGCTGGACAAGCTGCGGCGCGCGCTTCTACACGGGAACTCCAGCGGCAGATCAGAGCCCGATGTGGCACGGCTATTGGCAACGCCGGTTGCGCGCCATGCGAAGAGCCGGGATCCAAGTGTTCTCCCGCCCCATTCGGTATCGAACCGAAGAGATCTGCCTTCCCGTCGAACCCGCAAGCCAGTAGCCGGCGAGGCATCGACAAGACGGACTGGTTTCGCATCGAGCAGTCCATCTACGACGCCTGCCTTGACCACCGAGACTACCGGCCTCCGCGCCAGTGAGCAGGGCCGAACAGGATTGCCAGATGGCGTCCGGTTCAACCGAAAAAGCGCGGCCTGAGTTCTTCTGCGGGAATGAACCGACTTGCCTGCCGGTAGATGGCACGCACCGTGCCCATCCGCGGGGCGCGATGCACCGGTAGATTGGCTAGGGTTGTGCGCCATGGAAGCTCACGGCGCTTGTGGCGAAGGCAAGCCGGCTATTGCGCCGCCGTCAAGGCCCCCCCGCATTTTCGACTCCTTGCTATCGTTGCCAGCGTCGGCAGCGTGACGCCCAAGCCGTCCCATCCCGTCGCCTTGGCTATGGCTTGCGCCATCCTGCCGTAATCCGCCCGCGCTTGGCACGTATCCAAGTGAAACTGCCCTCTGTAAAGCACCATGGCGGCTTGTTCGCAAGTCATGCCCATCTCCGCAATCTGCAACGCCAAGGTTGCCGCAACGGACGCCTTGACGCCTTCGGATATGGTGATTTCCTTGCCGCCAACTCCGCTTGGCGGGTTGGTCATTAGACTGTTGAGATTGCCCTCCCCTCCGCCGCAGTAGGTCAAGCCTCTGCGCCCCACGGCACTGTTTGGGCAAGAGTTTGCGGCTATGTTGCGCGTCCTGGGCGTTGAGCATTGCGCTTGCTCCAACCAAAAGGCGTCTTCGATAAGGTCAGCAATGTTGGGCTGGTCGGCCATTGCTTCGCAACGCTCGCCGCAAGCAAGAAGCAAGCGGGCTGCGCTTCTCTTTGGTTTTGGGGCGTGAGTGTGGGAGAGCAATGCGTAGCGCTTATCGTGGTAGTGGAACGTTCTGGCGTAGCGATTGTCATTGACTCTGGTTGTCGGCAAATCATCGTGGGTGTGGTCAGTGGCCGCGTAGGGGTGCGGATGCGTTGGCGAAGTTGCCCCGCCATCCGAACCATCTTCGCCATCCGAACCGTCGCCATCGCCATCCGAACCGTCGCCATCGCCATTGTCGCCATCGTCGCCATCCGAACCGTCGCCATCGCCGCCATCGTCGCCATCCGAAGCGCAACCGCCCGTCGGTTCGGTTTGGTCGCTTGCCACAAAATTTCCTTCGGTCAAGCTAGTAAGCTCGGCAAACAAAGGATGGTTCTTAACCTCGGCAATCGTCGGGTAGGTGTTTGGCCATCCAAACCCCTCCATAAGGCGAACAAGGTGGTTTTTTCGCAAGTCAAGGTGTTGCAGGCTGGTCAGGCCGCCAAAAATGCCCGTGGGCAGCGAACACAACTGGTTGCTCCCCAAGGCAAGGTGTTGCAGGCTGGTCAGGCCGTCGAACAAGTCTTCCGGCAACGCCGTCAATCGGTTGTTGTACAAGTACAGAGTTTGCAGGCTGGTCAGGCCGTCGAACAGGTCTTCCGGCAACGCCGTCAATCGGTTTAAGCCCAATCCCAGAGTTCGCAGGCTGGTCAGGCCGTCGAACAGGTCTTCCGGCAACGCCGTCAATCGGTTGTCGCCCAACCCCAGAGTTTGCAGGCTGGTCAGGCCGTCGAACAAGTCTTCCGGCAAGGCCGTCAATCTGTTTTGGCCCAAGTCCAAACCGTACAGGTTGGGCAGGCCGTCGAACAAGCCTTCCGGCAAGGCCGTCAATTCGTTGTCGCCCAAGTCCAGACTGTGCAGGCTGGTCAGGTTGGCGAAGTCGCCCGCCTTCAATTCCGTTACCTTTGTCCGCTCTCCCAGCCAACCGTGTCTAAGTGATACTGTAATAATTCTCCGCATCTGCACCGCGCTTGCTGTGCTGCAAACCGAATATTCTGCAAACCTTTCTGTATGCCCTAAATGCCGCAAGATTTCTTCGCGCACTAGCGGCGTCCTATCGCAAAGGTTGACGGTTTGCGCATGGCTTAGGGCCGGCAGCACGGCGGCGGCCGGCAGCATGGCGACGGCCAGCAGCATGATGGTCAAAAGGCTTCTCATGGTTTACTCTTCGGTCTTGGCGAAGGCGACAAGTAAACCTTGCGGCTTGCGCCGAGAAAGTGAAGGAATGATGAGGATTGCTGATTTTGCTACCCAATTCCCCATTCAAGCCTGCTGCAGGCGGTTTAGTTCGTCCTCCAAGGAGTAGCTGTCCAGCATTTGATCGACCATGCCGGTGCAGCGGTCCCAGTCGAAGGTGCGGAAGCTGTGCCCCTTGGTGACGAAGGTGGCCCCGGCGTAGAACATCTCATACTGGGTGTGGCGGGAGGCGAATTCGGATCCCACCGCGTCCCAGGCCAGTTTGAAGAACTTGACCCGGCTTTCGGAGCCGCTGGCCGGCGACTTTTGGGTTTTGTTAATGATCTCGCGCATTTCCGGGTTGGCGAAGTCCGCCACTGAGGAGGGCAGCATGGTCATGCCGCCGCCGGCCAGTTCGCGCAGGGTGGTCATCACCTGCGGATAGAGCTGCTGGGTGAGCACCTGCGCGGCGTACAGGCTGTGCCGGTCCGGGATGAAGTAAGGGCCGCGCTGCTGGCCCTTGATCTCCATTGCGTGGACCAGGGCATCAACGATGATCGCCTCGGCGGCGAGGTTGCCCAGGATTTCCCGCACCTGCGGAAAGCCGGTGATGCCGTTGGTGTCCGTGATGCGCTTGGCGACGCCCAGCAGAAAGCGCATTTTCACCATCAGGCGGATTTGCGCTTGGTAGTTCTGATAGACATGGGCCGGAGTGGCATGGAACTGCTGCATGCACATGTCGGTGTTTTGGTTGACGAACACCCGCTCCCAAGGCACCTTCACGTCGTCGAAGTAGAGCACCGCGTCGTTCTCGTCGAAGCGGTTCGCCAAGGGGTTGTCGAACAGGCTGGGCGCATGCTCCTCATAGGACTTGCGCGAAAGGATTTTCAAGCCCTTGGCGTTCATCGGCAGGGTGAAGGAAAGGGCGTACTTTTCATCGCCCGGCTGCAGCGGCTGAATGCAGGAGACCAGCACTTCGTTGGCCATGATGCCGCCGGTGGCCAGCATCTTTGCGCCGCGGACGGTCAGGCCCTCGGCATCCTCATCGACCACCCCGGCGGTGAGGAATTCATCCTCCTGCTCATGGGCGGCCTTGGAGCGGTCCGCTTGCGGGTTGACGATGACGTAGGTTAAGTAAAGCTCGTTGTCCCGGGCGTGGGCGTAGTAGTCGGCAAGGGCGCCGGCCCGCTCCTTGTCGTACGCCTCGAAAACCTCCAGGCCCATGTACATGCCGGCGATGCAGGAGGCCACATGGTCCGGCGCCCGGCCGAGGAAGCCGCCGTGCAGCTCCGTCCAAGCCTCCAAAGCCTTGCGCCGCTCCACCAAGTCCGCGTAGCTCTCGGGAAGCTGCCAGATGCGGTTGGCCCGCCCGCCGGTGGGCGTGGCGTAGGTCATCAGCTCCAAGTTGTCCGGGCGGCTTTGGAAGTCGTACAGCTTGGCCACGGAAGCCACCGCGTTGCGGTAAGCCGGATGGGTGGTCGGGTCCTCCACCACCGCGCCGTTGACGTAAATGCGCCGCCCGTCCCGCAGGGATGCGGTGTGCTGTTCGCCAGTCTTGATCATTGCTCGTTCTCCTTGTTGGGCGGCGCATCGGCAATCGAGTGCGCACTGGTCAATAGTGGATGTCCAAGGGCCAAAGAGGCGCCGGCTCATCGGTGGGCTTCAGCGCCCCGTAGTTGCCTTGGCAGAAGAGCAGCGGCGCTCGGTCAGTGAAGATGCGCAAGCGGACGATCTCGACGATGAACAGCACATGGTCGCCGCCGTCGTGACGAGCGGAGGGACGGCACTCGAAGCGCGCCACCACCCCCCGCAGCAGCGGCGCTCCTGCGTAGCCGCGGTCGAAGTCGATGCCGGCCCATTTGTTGCTTCGCGGCCGGGCGAAGCGGCCCGACAGGCCCTTTTGGCTCTCCGCCAGGATGTTGACGGCGCAGCCCTGCACAGCCTGCCACTGCGCCAGGCTCGAGGCACGCCGGTCAACGCTGAACAAAACCAGGGGCGGGTCAAGCGACAGGGAGTTGAAGGAACTCATGGTCATGCCCAAGTCCTCGCCGTCCGGGGCTTGCGCGGTGACCACGCAGACGCCGGTGGGGAACTGCCCCAAGGCGTTGCGCAAGGCCCGCCCGTCCAAGACGCCCTCGGCGGCCACCGGTGTGTTGGTCTTGGCGGCGGGGCCGCTCATGCGAGTGTGCTCTCCTCAACAAAAAACGCCGGCAAACCCTTGGCCGGCGAAGCCTCATCCGCCGGGGCTGCGCAGCAGCTTGGCCGACAAGTCGCCTTGCCGATCCAGCACCGCCAAATGATCCATGCCGCCGATCAGTTCGCCGTTGATGAAGATCTGCGGCACCGTCGGCTTGCCGCCGGTGCGCTCCAGCATTTCCTCCAGCTTGGCGGCGTCCCCGTCGATGTCGTATTCCCGGTAGGCTGCGCCTCGCGCCGCCAGCAGGCGCTTGGCGCGGCGGCAGGACGGGCACAGCTGCTTGGAGTAGATCTCCACGTCCGCCTTGACGTCGATGGGGCCGCGGTCGGCACCGGAGGGCTGCACGTGCATCCACTCCTCCAAGCCGGCCACCGGATCCTCGATCGGCAGGGCCATGGCGGCGTGCATCAGGTTGTACATCTTCCAGAAGCCTATCAGGGTGACGATCTCCATGACCTCCTGGGGGGTGAAGTTGGCGGCCAGCTTGGTGCGCAGCTCGTCGGTGACGCCGCCGGAATCCAGAGACGCCTGGGTGGCGAACTCCATCGCCACGGCCTCCCGTTCGTCCGCCGGCTGGTCCAGGTGCAGCAGGTCCTGCACCTCGCCGTCGCCGTACTGCCAGCGGCGCTTCAGCGTGCCGGTGTGGTGGGAGACGCAGTACGGGCATTCGTTGGTGCGCGAAACCGCCAAGGCGATGCGGTACTTCAGGTGCTCGTTCAAGGCGTTGCGCTCATCGCGCATGATGGCGTTGTTGAGGTGGAACAGGTGCTCGGCTATCCAAGGCACATGCATATAGACCTTGTTGCAGTTGGGCATGAAGCCCATCCGCGAGGAGTAGTAGAACAGGTCGGCGCGCAGGTAGATGGGCGCCTTCTCGAAGTTCTCCCCTAAGTCCGCGTAGGGAATGAACGCTTGGGATTCGCCCTCGTCAACCACCTGGTCGATGATCTTCGGGGAGTCTTCAGTCAAAGCCATTTGCAGCCTCCTTAGCTCGCCCATGTGTCGCCAGGGCCGCCTTGCCGACGCCTACCTTGGCGAGGCTCCATTAAAACCACTCTGAAATATTATATCAATACCTTGCATTTGCCTAAGCATGGGAACAGTCAAGCATCCGCCTCCGCCGCCAACTGCTCCCGCGCCCAGTTGATCTTCGCCAGTTGTTCGGCGGTGGGTTCGGGAAACTTGGGGTCCAGGGCCGCCAGTTCGGCGGTGATGATGGTGGCGACCAAGGCCCGCATGGTGCCCTTGTCGTCGGCCGGCACCAAATACCAAGGGGCTTTCTCGGTGTGGGTGGCGGTAATGGCGTCTTGGTAGGCATGCAGGTAGGAATCCCAGAGTGTGCGCTCCTCAATGTCGCTGGGGTCGAACTTCCAGTATTTCTCCGGGTCCTCAAGCCGCCTTTGCAGGCGCTTTTTCTGCTCATCCTTGGAAAGGTTGAGGAAGAACTTCACCACCTTGGTGCCGTTTTCGCCAAGATGCCGCTCCAAGGAGCGGATTTCCTGAAAGCGGTTGCGCCAGAAGCGCTCGTTGAAGTTCGTCTGGATCAAGCGGCGGGCTTTAAGGATTTCCGGGCGCACCCGCACCACCAGCACCTCCTCGTAGTGGGAGCGGTTGAAGATGCCGATGCGCCCCCGCTCCGGCACCGCCCGCCAATAGCGCCATAGGTAGTTGTGCTCAATGTCCTTGTAGGTGGGCTGACGGAAGTTGTAAACCTGAAACCCTTGCGAGTTGACGCCGCTGGTGACGTGCTTGATGGTGCTGTCCTTGCCGGCGGCGTCCATGCCTTGGAACACCAGCAGGACCGAAAGCCGATGCTCGGCGTAGAGTTTCTGCTGCAGCTCGCCAAGGGCGCGCACCCGTTCGCGCAGCACCTCCTTGGGCTTCCCGAACAGGTTCACTCGGGTGGGGTAGTCCTTGATCGCCGCCCCGGGCGTGTACCGGTAGCGTGTGGCCAGAGAGTTCATTTCGTTCATTCGCGCACCGTCACTTGCAAGGTTTTGAATCCGGCGGCCTGCATGGCCTGGGCCACTTCCTCCTGACTTTCCGGGCACAGCGCGATCATGGAGCCGCCGCCGCCGCCGCCGGTCAGCTTGGCGCCTAGGGCGCCGTGGTCCCGGGCGATGTGGATCAACGCCTCCAATTCCGGGGTGGACAGCTGCAAGGCGTTCAGGTATCCGTGGCATAGGTTCATGAGCTGGCCCAATTCGGCGAAGTTGGCGCTGGCGATGGCTTCCGCGCCGGCCTCGGTCAGTTCCCCAATCTGGTCAAAGATGCCTTCGTAGCGCTCCCGCTGGCTTTGCCAAGCGGTGCGCACATTGGCCACGGTTTGCGCGGTCAGGCTTTCCTTGCCCGTCATCCCCACCACCAAGGGCAGCGGCTCGGCAATCCGCAGTTCCTGAAACAGAGGTTGGCCGGCGTTCCGGTACTTGAGCGAAGCGCCATAGGTGGCCACCGTGTTGTCGATGCCGGAAGGGGTGCCGTGGGCGGCTTTTTCGCATTCGAACGCCAATTGGTTGATGAATTCATCGGCCAAGCGCAGTTTGAAGGCGTCGCTGATGGCCCGGATCACCGCCACCGCCAAGGCGGCCGAGGCGCCAAGGCCCATGGCCCTGGGCAGATGCGGCATCACTTCGATCAGCATGGAGCGCCCGGCTAGGCCAAGCGCCTCCAGGATGGTGGTCATGATGCCGCTGACGCCCGGCGCCTGGTCGGGCCGAACGCGCTGTTCAAGGCCCCAACGGGGAATGATGAGCCGCACCCCGTCGCCGCCTTCATGAACATGGGCCTCCACGGCCAGATGCACGGGCAGCGCAATGGCGGGGCGGCCATAGACCACGGCGTGCTCGCCGAGCAGAATCAGCTTGCCGCAGGCGGAGCTGCGCGGCGCCCCTTCCGGGCTGGCGACATTGCGCGACAGGTTGCGAATGATCGCCTGGGCCTTCCAGACCTTGATTTCGCCGCTCTCGATCAGTGCATCCACCACTTGGTCGAAGATCGCCTCCGGCGCACCGGCGGAACTGGCGACGCTGCGGGCGTGCAAGGTCATGTGGTTTTGCTGAATGCCGTCGGTGGAGAGCGCCCTTAGAGCGGCGAAGTTCTGCGCCAAGCCCACCGCCGCCATCACCTCGGCAAGCTCGGTGGCCCTCTCCACCCCGAGAATGCGATGGTTGATGCGCACGCTCGGATTGGTTTCAAGGGAGCCGCCCTTGATGCCCACCTTCATGGGAATTTCGATTTCGCCGACCAAGTCCCCCGCTTCGTCGCTGCGCCATTGGGTCAGGGCCGCGTACCGGCCCTTGCGGGCGGCGTAGGCGTGGGCGGCGGACTCGATGGCCCGCCAATCGTTGCCGGTGGCGATGGCCACTGCATCGACGCCGTTCATGATGCCCTTGTTGTGGGTGGTGGCGCGGTAGGGGTCCACCAAGGCTAGGTCGCTGGCCAGCACGATGCCGTCCCGCACCTCCTCGCCGCGATAGTTCTTGCCCTCCAGGTTCTTCACGGGAATGCGGACGCTGGCCTTGGCGATGGCCCGGTCCGTCAGGTTGGAGAGAATGCGCAGGAAGACTTTGCCACCGGTGATGGTCTCCACCAAGGAGGCCACGCCCTCGCACATGGTGTTGACTAGGTTGGCGCCCATGGCGTCGCGGGTGTCCACCAGCAGGTGCAGCACCACCATGCCTACGCCGCCGGTCGGCCCCCAATGCACGAACGCCTCCACATCGCGGGCGCCGCCGCCGCGGGCCGCCATCTTGGGATGCAGGCTGTTGGCCAGGGACAGAATGGCCTCCTTTTCCGCCAGCAACCGCAAACGCGCCTGCTCCGGGTCAGAGGCTCCCACCACCTGCACCTGGCCGATGAGCACCGGGTCCGTGCTTTGCGCGGCGAAGCCGCCGCCGAGACGGGCGATGCGGGCCGCACCGGACAGGCCGGCGACGATGGAAGGCTCCTCCACCACCAGCGGCACCACGTAATCCCGCCCGTTGATGAGGAAGTTCAAGCCCAGCCCCAGCGGCAGCCCGAAAACGCCGACCACGTTCTCGATCATCTTGTCCGCCACCGGCACGGTCAGCCCGTGTCCGCCGTTGGCCAGCAGCCGCACATCGTTGCCGCCTAGGAGCCCGCGTTGGCGCAAGGCCTCAATGCGCTGCGCAACGCTCATGCGGAAAAACTTCGCTATCCGCGAGCTGCGTTCAGAAGCAGACTTCAACGCCATGCTCGGCAATCTCCAAGTTCAGAATGGTCAGCCCGGCCGCGGCGGCGGCCTCTTCAAACTCCTGCAGGCGATGCGGCGATTCGGCAAACACGGCGCCGACGTCCCCGCCGCCGGCGCCACAGGGCTTGTAGGCCAAATTATAGCGATTGGCGCACTGTTCCGCCCGGCTGTGGGCGGCTGTGAATATGCCCAAATCCGCCGCTTCGTCAAGGCGCTTCAAGGCACTAGCATATTCCCTTAGCGCATCGACGGACGGCGCGTCGCACAGCCGCTCGGAACGACTGCCGAGATCATCCAAGGCGCCTAGGCCGACGCGGTCCAGATAGGTGGTGAAGCGGCCAAGCTGCCGAGGGGTGCTGGCACCCTCCCCCGTCCAGAGAATGCGCCAAGCCGGCAAAGCCGGCTGCAACGGCAGGGCGCACCCGTCTTGGCAGCGCAAGGCGCCGCCGAAAAACGCCGCCGCCACGTCTATGCCGCTGCCCTGGCCGCCCTGGAAACGCCGATGCGCCTCCCGCGCCCGCCGAAAGTCCGGCGCCTCCCCCGCCAAATGGGCGCACAGGCCCTCCATGGCCACGCAAAGGGCGGCGCTGGAGCCGAGGCCGATCTTCCTGCCTTGGTGGTAAAAGGCGCTGCTGTCACAAAGAAAGGCAGCGGGGCCAACGCGCTCCCAGCCGACTGCGCCAAGCACATGCCAAGCCAGCAAGGCGGCTGGCCGGTCCTTCGGAGGATGCGTGGGCGGGCGCTCGAACTGCACGGCCGGCGCCTTGAAGCCGCGGGCGGCAAAACGATGCGTCGAACTGCTCCGTACCTCGCAGACCACTTGGCGGTTGACGGCGAGAACAGCGGCCGGAGCGCCGGCTAGAACCGCGTACTCCCCCCAAAGAACCACCTTGCCCGGAGCGCGCCCGGAAGTCATGCGTCCACGTTTCCAGTGTGCTGTCCCATATATGTAAATGTAAGTGAGTTTTTGCGGCTCGGGACTTTTGCGGTACGGCGGACTAGGCGCCAACGACAAGGCGGGAATGGCTGCAAGGCATCTCCTGGCTGCCTGGAGCTTCGGCCCAAATCCTCTTGATGTCGTCTTTCGTGGCCTGCTCGTCCACAGGATGAATGGGCATGGCTGCTTCCTTGGGCATTCGCCGGCAGGCAGAGTAGCGCGGCGGCGTTTGGCTGGTCAATTACCTGAATGGGATCGCCACCTTGCGGACATTTTGAGGGGAGCGCCACGCCGTGCGCGGCAAGGACGCCCCAAAAGCCTTACGGCGCAACTCTCTCGAACCCGCCTGTGTTTGACAAGCCCTGAAGCGCGGCTATGCTAGGGCCCCCAACAAGTTCGGGAGGCTTAACCACAACCCTTGAACGA
Source organism: Candidatus Azophilus sp. (assembly GCA_965200465.1). Lineage (GTDB taxonomy): Bacteria > Pseudomonadota > Gammaproteobacteria > Pseudomonadales > Azotimanducaceae > Azophilus. Next base: position 3,695,418 of record OZ241358.1, read on the forward strand.
TGACCCATCCCAGGCTCCGGCTTGGGAATGCAATGTGGTGCAACTCACCACCAACGTAAACCTCGAACCGGAGGATTCCCGCCGCGTGGCGGCGCTGTGCGGCCCGTTCAACCAGAACCTAAAGCACCTTGAGAAGCGCTTGGGCGTACAGATCCGCAGCCGCGGCAGCCTGTTTCAGGTGCGCGGCCCGGAGCGGCGCGTGCAGGCCGCCAGCGCAGTGCTGACGCAGCTGTACGGCGAAACGTTGGAGCGCCGGGCCATAGAGCCGGATTTGGTGCATCTGCACCTGCAGGAATCCGGGGTGGAGGCGCTGATTGCGAGCCCGGCGCCAGCCCAGCAGGACGGCGGAGCGGAGTTCGTCCGCACCCGCCGCAAGGCGGTGAAGCCCCGGGGCGGCAACCAGACCAGCTATGTGCGGGCGGTGCGCAGCCATGACCTGAACTTCGGCATCGGCCCCGCCGGCACCGGCAAGACCTATCTGGCGGTTGCCTGTGCGGTGGAGGCATTGGAGAGCGGGCGGGTGGAAAGGGTGCTGCTGGTGCGCCCAGCCGTTGAAGCCGGGGAGAAACTGGGCTTTCTGCCCGGGGACCTCGCCCAGAAGATCGACCCTTACCTGCGCCCCCTTTACGACGCCCTGTTCGAGTTGATGGGCGTGGAGCGGGTCAACAGGGCCATAGAGCGCAACAACATTGAGGTGGCGCCCCTGGCCTACATGCGCGGGCGCACCCTGAACAACGCCTTCATCATCTTGGACGAGGGCCAGAACACCACCGTCGCGCAGATGAAGATGTTTCTCACCCGCATCGGCTTCGGTTCCACCGCGGTCATAACCGGCGACATCACCCAAATCGACCTGCCGCCGGGGCATCAGTCCGGGTTGGTCAACGCCCGCAACGTGCTGCGCAAGGTGGAGGGCGTCACCTTCACCCACTTCGGCGCCAAGGACGTGGTGCGCCATCCGTTGGTCAAGAAAATCGTTGATGCCTACGCCGCCCAGGGCCAGCGGGAGGGGCGGGAGGACCGCAATGCCGGTTGAAGTGCAGTTGGCTTCCGGCAGCGACGCCCTGCCGCCGGCGGCGGACTTTCGGCGCTGGGCGGAATGCGCCTTGGAGGGCGCCGTCGGCGAGGTTTGCGTGCGCGTGGTCGATGACGCGGAGTCCAAGGCCCTGAACCGCAAGTACCGGGGGGTGCCGGCGCCGACCAACGTGTTGAGCTTTCCCGCTGGGGATTTCCCCGCCGCTGGCATGTCGGGCGGGACCGCGCCCCTGGGCGACGTGGTGGTCTGCGCCCCGGTTGTGGAGGCGGAGGCTCGCCGGCAGGCCAAGAACTTGGCCGGCCACTATGCGCACATGGTGGTGCATGGCGTCCTGCATCTGCGCGGCCATGACCATCAGAGGCGCCGGGAGGCGCAGGAGATGGAGCATTTGGAGGCCGTCATCCTCAGCAAACTGGGGGTGGCCGCCCCTTGGCCGCCGTGAGCGCCGCCCAACAACCCGCCGCCGAACCGCGCACCAGCCTGCGCGAGTGGCTGGTCGATCTGTTCAGCGGCCAGCCGGAGGATCGGGCCGAGTTGAAGGAGATGCTGCACACCGCAGCGCAACGCAACCTGATGGACGACGAGGCGCTCAACATCAGCCTCGGCGCCCTGCAGATCGCCGACATGCAGGCACGGGACATCATGGTGCCGCGCTCTCAATTGGTGTGCCTGCAGGCCGGTAAGCCCTTTGACGAGCTGCTGCAGGTGATCATCGAGTCCCGGCACTCCCGCTTTCCAGTGTTTGCCGATGACCTGGACGACATCAAGGGCATCCTGCACGCCAAAGACCTGCTGCCGATGCTGCACAACGCCAAGGGGCAGCCCGGCAGGGCGGACTTCGACCTCAAGGACTGCATTCGCCCGGCCCACGTCATTCCGGAAAGCAAGCGGCTGAACGTGCTGCTGCGTGAGTTCCGGGAGGCGCGCAACCACATGGCGGTGGTGGTGGACGAATACGGACACGTCAGCGGCGTGGCCACCATTGAGGATGTGCTTGAGCAGATCGTCGGTGAAATCGAGGATGAGCACGACATTGACGAGGACAGCCTCATCAGCCGCCTTGACGACGGCGCCTGCAACGTCAAGGCGACCACCCCCATTGAGGACTTCAACGCCTACTTTGGCGTCAACTTGGCGGAGAACGGCTTTGACACCATCGGCGGCGTGGTGCTGAACGCCTTTGGCCGCATGCCAAGCCGCGGCGAAACCATCGCCATCGGCGCCCTGAACTTTGAAGTCCTTGCCGCCGAGTCCCGCCGCCTGCGGCTTTTGCGGGTGTCCGGCGACGCTTTGACTTAGTGGGAGGGGGCATTTGTGCAGGTGCCCCGGCTGAAGGGGCTTGCCCTTGCGGCGGTTTTGGGGGCTTTGCTGCCGCTTAGCTTGGCGCCCTTTGGTTGGTGGCCGTTGGGGGTTGTCTCCGTAGGCGGGTGGTTTTGGCTGCTGGACCGTTCGGCGGCGGGGGCGGCGGGGCTGGGTTTTGCCTATGGCGTTGGCAAATACGGCGCTGGGGTAAGCTGGGTCTATGTCAGCATTCACCTCTACGGCGGCGCCCCGCCTTGGCTGGCCGGCTTGCTGGTGCTGCTGTTCGTCTGCGGCTTGGCGCTTTTCACGCTGCTGCAAGGCTGGGTTTACGGCCTGCTGAGGGTGCCCCTGAACCTGTTGGGGGAACCTGGGCAAGGCGGTGCAACCGCCTCGCTGGACGCGCCAAGGAAGGCAATGCGGACGGCGCCCAAGAGCTGGCGGACGGCGTTGTTCAACGCTTGGCTGTTCGCCGCCGTCTGGGTGTTGTTTGAATGGCTGCTCACTTGGTTTCTCAGCGGCTTCCCTTGGCTCTACCTCGGCTACGGCCATTTGCAAACGCCGCTGGCCAACCTGCTGCCGGTGGGCGGCGTCAGCTTGGCCAGCTTGGGGGTGGCGGCCACCGCCGCCTTTCTGCTGCTGGCCTTGCTGCCAGGGGCCAGCCGCACCCTCCGGGCGGCGGCCTTGGCCATCGGCGCGGCGCCTTGGCTGCTTGGCGCGGCCTTGTCCGCCGTGCAATGGGTCAGGCCGGTGGGGGAGCGCTCCGCCGCCTTGGTGCAGGGCAATGTCGATCAAGCGGTGAAATGGCTGCCGGAGAGTCGGGAACCCATCATTCAGCGTTACCTGGATTTGAGCGAACCCTACTGGGGCGGACCTGCTCATGCGGGGGATGTCCCCTCGCGCACCCCGGCTGAGGGGTCCTTTCATGCGAGGGGTTCCCCCTCGCGCTCCCCGGCTGAAGGCTCCTTGATCATCTGGCCGGAGGCCGCCATCACTCTGTTTGAGCATGAGGCTGAGGGTCTGCTGGAGCGCTTGGCGCGGCGTGGCGAGCAATCCGGCGCCGCCTTGGTGCTGGGCCTTCCCCGTTTGGAGGCCCAATCGGAGAGCGCCGGGAGGCATTCCCCGCATGCAAGCGCCTACCGCTTTCAGAATGCGGCCTTGGCGCTCGGCGCCGGCGAGGGGCGCTACATAAAGCGCCGCTTGGTGCCTTTCGGCGAATACGTGCCCTTGGAGGGGCTGCTGCGCGGCCTGATCGAATTCTTCGACCTGCCCATGTCCCGCAGCGCCCCAGGGCCTTGGCGTCAACCCCCGCTGCAAGTCGGAGCGGACGCCGCCGCCCTGGCCATCTGCTATGAAGTTGCCTATCCAAACCTCATGCGCGGCGCCGCGGCGAACGCCGACCTGCTCATCACCATCACCAACGACACTTGGTTCGGGCGCAGCATCGGCCCCTTGCAGCACCTGCAGATAGCCCAGGCCCGCGCCTTGGAGAACGGCCGCTGGCTGCTGCGCGCCGCCAACAGCGGCGTCACCGCCATCGTGGATCACCGAGGCCGCATCCAGGCCCGCCTGCCGCAATTTGAGCGGGGGGTTCTGGCCGGCCGCTTCCAAGCGATGGCCGGCCGCACCCCTTACAGCCGCTTTGGGGACGCTTGGCTCATCGCCCTGTGCGCCGCCACCCTACTGCCCGCCGCCTGGAAGCGCCGCTATCCGGCCTCTCATGCAAGGTGATATCGTTGCGTTTTCGCCAGCCTGCGCCGCCATGACCAACCAAGCAAATCGCTACAACCCCGAAGCTGTGGAGCGCAAGTGGCGCGAGCGTTGGGAGAGGGACGGCGTCAACCGCATGACCGATGCGGACTTGCAGAACGCCAGGGACCCCTACTACAACCTGATGATGTTCCCCTATCCGTCCGCCGAGGGGCTGCACATCGGCAACATCTACGCCTACACCGGCGCCGACGTGAACGGGCGCTACTGGCGGCTGCGCGGCAAGGATGTGTTCGAGCCCATCGGCTTTGACGCCTTCGGCATCCACTCGGAGAACCATGCGCTCAAGGTGGGCGGCAACCCCAACGACCTGATCCCTAGGAACATCGAGAACTTCACCCGCATGCTCAAGCGCTTCGGCGGCATGTTCGACTGGAGCCACGCGGTCGATACCACCCACGTCAGCTACTACCGCTGGACGCAGTGGGTGTTCCTGCAGCTCCATCGAGGTGGCTTGGTGGAGCGGCGCGAGGCGCCGGTGAACTGGTGCCCCTCCTGCAAGACGGTGCTGGCTAACGAGCAGGTCTTGAGCGGCCTGTGCGAGCGTTGCGAGTCCGCCGTGGAGACGCGGCAACTGCCGCAGTGGTTCTTCAAGATCACGAAGTACGCCGAAAAACTGCTGAACAACCTGCAGGAGATCGACTGGTCGGAAGCCACCAAGAAGGCGCAGGCCAACTGGATTGGGCGCAGCGAAGGCGCGGAGGTGCGCTTTCCCATCGCCGACGGCGGGGCGAGCGCCGCCGTCCGCGTGTTCACCACTAGGCCGGACACCCTGTTCGGCGCCACCTACATGGTGCTGGCGCCGGAGCATCCCTTGGTCGATGCGCTCACCGCTCCGGCCCAACGCCAAGCCGTGGCGTCCTACCGCGCCGCCGTCGCCGCCCGGGATCTGGTGGAGCGGCAGAAGGTGGACAAGGAGAAAACCGGCGTCTTCACCGGCGGCCATGCGATCAACCCGGCCAACGGCGCCCGCATCCCGGTGTGGATTGCGGACTATGTGCTGATGGGCTATGGCACCGGCGCCATCATGGCCGTGCCGGGCCACGACCAGCGGGACTTCGAGTTCGCCAACGCCTTTGACTTGCCGGTGCTGCGGGTCATCGCCGGCCCCGGCGAAGACGCCGCCACCCCGTTGGCGGAGGCCTACGCCGGTGACGGCGTTCTGGTGAATTCCGGCCCGTTCGACAGGTTGCCGGTGGAGCAAGCCAAACAGGCCATCGTTCGGCAACTGGCGGCGGACGGCAGCGCCACGCCCCAAACCAACTACCGCCTGCGCGATTGGTGCGTCTCCCGCCAGCGCTATTGGGGGCCGCCCATTCCCATCATCCACTGCGGGGACTGCGGCCCGGTGCCGGTGCCGGAGCGGGACCTGCCCGTTGCGCTGCCCTATTTGGATGACTTCCGCCCGGACGACAGCGGCCAAAGCCCGTTGGCCCGGGCCGAGGCTTGGCGCCGCGCCCCCTGCCCAGCCTGCGGCAAGGAGGCGCAGCGGGAAACGGACGTCACGGACAACTTCCTGTGCAGCGGCTGGTACTTTCTGCGCTACCCCTCCGCCGGTCGGGACGACGCGGCCATGAACCCGCAGCTCACCGCCAAGTGGCTGCCGGTGGACTCCTACATCGGCGGCAACGAGCACGCCGTGCTGCACCTGATGTACGCCCGCTTCCTAACCATGGCCCTGCACGACTTGGGCCTGATCGGCTTTGACGAACCCTTCCGCCGCTTCCGCGCCCACGGCCTGCTCATTCGGGAGGGGCGCAAGATGTCCAAGAGCAAGGGCAACGTCATCGTGCCGGACGCCATCATTGATGAGTACGGGGCGGACGCCATGCGCCTCTACCTCATGTTTCTAGGCGCCTACGAACAGGGCGGGGACTACCGGGGCGCCGGCATTCAGGGGCCATACGGGTTCCTCAATCGGCTGTGGCAGAGCGTTGCCGAAGCGGTTGCGGCCGAGGACGCGGATGCGCCCCCGGCGCCGGAGGTGGAGCGGGCCTTGCACCGCACCATCAAGCAGGTCACCGAGCAGGTGGCGGATCTTCAATTTAACACCGCCATCGCCGCCATGATGGAGTACATGAACCTGGTTCGCGCCGACGGCCGGCGGCCGCGGATTGCGGAACTTCAGCCCTTGGTGGTGATGGTGGCGCCGTTCGCGCCGCACGTCGCCGAGGAACTGCACGAGCGTTTGGGCTTTCAGGAAAGCCTGTTCGCTGCCGCCGGCTGGCCGAGCTTCGACCCCGCCAAGCTGGTGGATGCAACCGTGAACATCGCCGTGCAGGTGAACGGCAAGGTGCGCGGCCAAGTGCAAGTGCCCGCCGAAACCGAAGAGGACGGCGTGCGTGCGGCCGCCGAGCGGCAAAGCAACGTGGCCCGCCATTTGGCCGGCAAGCGCATCCGCAAGGTGATCTACGTCCCTAGGAAACTGCTCAATCTGGTGGCTGCGTGAGAGCCTTGTCGATCTTGGCCCTAGCCGCCTGCTTGGCGGCGGGCTGCGGCTTCCAGCTGCGCACTTGGGACTGGGCCGGCATGGATTTGTCCATTCACGTCCGCGCCGACGCGGCGAGCGCATTGGCGGCGCCCTTGCGCCGTGCATTGAGCCAAGCGGGGGCGACGGTCAGCGCTAAGACCGCCGACGCCGACATAGTCATCCGCCTCCTCAACGAGCGGCGCACCCGCCGCATCGCCTCAGTGGTCGCCGGCACCAGGGCGGCGGAGTACGAGCTGGTGGCCGGCGTTCAGTACGCCATCCACGCCGGCAAGGCGGAATTGGTTGCGCCGCGCTGGGCGGAAGCCTCCCGAGTGTTCAGCATCGACCGCACCAGCCTGACCGGCAGCAGCGAGGAACAGGCGCTGATCGAGGACGAGCTGCGGGCCGACTTGCTGCAGCATGTCCTGCGCAGCCTGAACGCGGCGGTGGCTGCCCGGCTTGCCGCGGATGCAGCTTAAGCCTGAAAACCTAGCGGCCAAGCTGGCTGGGAGCTTGGCGCCCATCTACCTAGTGGCCGGCGACGAGACCTTGCTGGTCGAGGAAGCCTGCGACGCCATCCTGAGCGCCGCCCGCCGCCAAGGCTACTCCGAGCGCCGGGTGATGCATGTGGAGCCCGGCTTCAATTGGGGCGAGCTGGCCGGGGAGGCCGCCAGCCAGTCCCTGTTCGCCGAACGCCGGATCATCGATTTGCGCCCGCCGGCCAACAAGTTCGACCGAAAGGCGTCCGAAGCCTTGCGGGCCTACGCTGCGAAACCGCCGGAGGATGTGCTTTTGCTGATTCGCACGGGCCGCTTGGACGGCCGGCAACGCTCCAGCGCTTGGTTCAAGGCCATCGACAAGGCCGGCGCCGCGGTGCTGGTTTGGCCCGTGGGCGTCCGCGAGCTGCCGCAGTGGTTGGCGGCTAGGCTGCGCAGCGCCGGCTTGCAGCTTGACCGGGAAGCCTTCGCCTACCTGCGCGAGCGGGTGGAGGGCAACCTGCTGGCGGCGGTTCAGGAAATCGGGAAAATCAAGCTGCTCGACCTGCCGCAGCCCATTGACGCCGCCGCCGTCGCCGCCGCGGTGGAGGATGTTTCCCACTACGACGCCTTTGAGTTGATCGACGCCGCCTTCGCCGGAGACGCCAAGCGGGTGCGCCGCGTGTTGCGCACGCTGCGTGAGGAGGGGGTTGCGGTCATGGCCGTCCTGAGCGCCTTCGCCAGCCAACTGCGGCGCGTCGAATCCGGCGCTTGGATGCCCAGCCACCGCCGGTCATTGGCGGCCCGCTTCCAGAGAAGGGCCGGCGGCGTTGAGACCGTGCTGGCGGAGCTGGCCCTGATCGACCAGCAGGTGAAGGGCGTGGTTTTTGGCGATCCTTGGCTGTCCCTGGAGCGCCTGCTGCTGCGTCACTGCGGAGTCGGCGTTACCCGCTTTGAGGACGAATGGCGCTATTTGCAGCGCTCGGACTTGTAGATTGGCCGGCTTAGCCTTGCTCCCCGGGCGGTTCGGCGGCAACCGTTGGCCTAGCGCTTCCCAAGCCCACCGCTTCGGCGAAGCCTTCCCGAAAGCCCAAAAGGCGAGCTTGGCCCTGTTCGAGCGCCAGCAAGCGGGCGTTGATTGCCCGGAGTTCGGTTCGAAATTCGCTTCGCAGGGACGCGAAAGCGCCGATAATCAACCCAGCCAACGTTAGGGCGACGGCGGCGAGAGCGATGAGAATGTTGATGGTCGTCGTGTCCATGTGAGCCACTATAGGCCCCCACTCCACCGAAGTCCGTAGGTTTTTGCCTACATTGTTGTGGGAAACCCCAAGCCCCGCCAGCCTGCGGGCCGGATGCCTGTGGCCCTAAGGGGTCGCTGGCCGCGGGCCGGGCGATCCTTATCCGGGGATTGCGGCCTCTTGCCGCCTGCCCCCGGTCAATACACCACCACGGCGCGAATGCTCTCGCCCTTGTGCATCAAGTCGAAGCCTTGGTTGATGTCTTCAAGGGGCATTTGGTGGGTGATGAGGTCGTCGATGTTGATCTTGCCGTCCATGTACCAATCGACGATGCGCGGCACGTCGGTGCGCCCCTTGGCGCCGCCGAAGGCGGTGCCCCGCCAGACCCGCCCGGTGACCAATTGGAAGGGCCGGGTGGAGATCTCCTGCCCGGCGCCGGCCACGCCGATGATGACGCTCTCCCCCCAGCCTTTGTGGCAGCACTCCAGGGCTTGGCGCATCACCTCCACATTGCCGATGCACTCGAAGGAGTAATCGACGCCGCCGTCGGTGAGGTCGATGATGGCGGCCACTGGGTCTCCGTCCTGCTTGGGGTTGATGAAGTCCGTCATGCCGAACTTCTCGGCCAGCGCCCGCTTGCTGGGGTTCAGATCCACCCCGATGATGCGGTCCGCCCCGGCGATGCGAGCGCCCTGCACCACGTTCAGGCCGATGCCGCCCAAGCCGAACACGGCGACGTTGCCGCCCGGCTGCACCTTGGCCGTGTTCATCACCGCGCCAAGGCCGGTGGTGACCCCGCAGCCGATGTAGCACACCTTGTCGAAGGGGGCGTCCTTGCGGATCTTGGCCACGGCGATTTCCGGCAGCACCGTGTGGTTGGCGAAGGTGGAGGTGCCCATGTAGTGGAACAGCGTCTCGCCGCCAAGGGAGAAGCGGCTGCTGCCGTCCGGCATGACCCCCCGGCCTTGGGTCTCCCGAATGGCGCCGCAGAGGTTGGTTTTGCCGGACAGGCAGAACTTGCACTGGCGGCACTCCGGCGTGTAGAGCGGGATGACGTGATCGCCGGGCGCCACGGACGCCACTCCTGCGCCCACTTCGACCACCACCCCGGCGCCCTCATGCCCCATGATGGCGGGGAACAGGCCCTCCGGGTCCGCCCCGGACAGGGTGTAGGCGTCCGTATGGCAAAGGCCGCTGGCCTTGACCTCCACCAGCACCTCGCCGGCTTTCGGCCCCTCCAATTGCACTGTTTCGATCGCCAGCGGCTTGCCGGCCTCGAATGCCACGGCGGCGCGTACGTCCATGAGTCCCTCCTTTGGCTGTTGTTGGCGTTCACTGCCGAGGCTATAGGTCCATTGCCTAGTGCTCAAGGGGTTGCAAGGGATCCCCCAATCCCCGGATAAGGATCGCCCGGCCCGCCGCCAGCGCCCCCCTGGAAACGCGGACCTCCGGCCCGCAGGCGGATGGGGCGTCCGCGCTCCCAGGCAGCAGACCTCGTAAGTCCCGCAACCATGCAATCGCCGGAAAAACCTTGCCCGGCACCCCTTGCAACGCGCTGCAACGATTCCTTAACAGCCTGTTGGACTTTACCGCTAAGCGCTTGATTCATAAGGAGTTCATGTTTTTCGTGAAAATAAGAAAATGCTTATAATTCAATGAGTTGCATATTACGAAAAGCCCAAGTCCGACAGGTTGTTAAGCGGGGATTAGAGGCAAGGCGGTGGTGTAGGGCGTGAACAGGGCCAGTCTGTTAACCTGCTGTCCTGTTCGGTTAACTTGCAGTGCCTAGGAATGGTTTTCTCCCGCTCCTGTGCGGGTGCGTTCCGCAGGGCCCGCGGCGGCGTTCCAGCCCTTGGCGAGGGAGCGGGCCATTTCGTATTGGCGGCGCTTGGCCGCGGCCCCTTGGGAACGCACTGATGAAAGATGCGAATCAACCGAACGGGATGCTAGATTTGCACCATTGGCGAAAAAGGATCCGCACATGAATCGAGAAAATTGGCTGAACCAGGTTCAGGAGGAAATCATCGAACCGGAGCGCCCCATCTGCGACCCGCACCATCACCTCTGGGACCATCTCAACATCCCCGGGCTGAAGGGCAGCCGCTACCTGCTTGACGAACTGCTCGCCGACATCGGCAGCGGCCACAACGTGGTCAGCACGGTGTTTGTCGAGTGCGCCGCCATGTACCGCGCCGACGGGCCGGAGGCGCTGAAGCCCTTGGGGGAGACGGAGTTCGTCAACGGCGTGGCGGCCATGTTCGCCAGCGGCAGCTATGGGGGGGTGCGCGCCTGCGCCGGCATCGTCAGCTTCGCGGACCTCACCTTGGGCGCCGAGGTCGGCCTGGTGCTGGACGCCCACATCGCCGCCAGCTCCAGGTTTCGCGGCATTCGCCACGCCTCCGGCTGGGATGCCGACGCCGCCGTGCGCAACTCCCACACCAACCCGACCCAGCACCTATTGGCGGACGCGGCCTTCCGCAAGGGCTTCGCGGAACTGGGCAAGCGCGGGCTGTCCTTCGACGCTTGGCTCTACCACCCGCAAATACCGGAGTTGACCGATCTCGCCCGCGCCTTCCCGGACACCACCATCATCTTCGACCACTTTGGCGGCCCCTTGGGCATAGGCCCCTACGTCGGCAGGCGGGAGGAGATTTATCGGCAGTGGAAGCAGGACGTAGCGGCGCTGGCCAAGTGCGAAAACGTTTACGCCAAGATCGGCGGCGTGCAGATGCCGATCAACGGCTTCGGCTTCCACAAGCGGGAGCAGCCGGCCAGCTCAGATGAAATCGTCGCCGCCGCGGGCCGCTACTACCGCCACGCCATAGACTGCTTCGGCCCGCAGCGCTGCATGTTCGAGAGCAACTTTCCGGTCGATAAGGCCAGTTGCTCCTACGCGGTGCTGTGGAACGCCTTCAAGAAGCTGGTGGCCGACGCATCGGAGACGGACAAGTCCTGGCTGTTCCACGACGCCGCGGCCGCCGCCTATCGGCTGCCGGCAGCGGGAACTTGAACATCGAACCCCATGATCGCCTCACAATATTGCAAAAACAACTAGCCCGGCAAAGCAAATGGCGCATCGCCAAGGCGCACCCCAACGCGGCGCAACGAGAACGAACCAATGGCCTTGAGGAAATCCCAACTCTACGCCTCCCTGTGGCGAAGCTGCGACGAACTGCGCGCCGGCATGGACGCCTCCCAGTACAAGGACTACGTCCTGACACTGCTGTTCATGAAGTACGTCTCCGACAAGCGCGCCGGCAACCCGAACGCGCTGATCGACGTGCCGGAAGGCGGCGGCTTCGCCGACATGGTGCGCTGCAAGGGCTACAAGGAGATAGGCGCCGGAATCAACAAGATCATCGGACGGCTGGTGGAGGCCAACGACCTCAAGGGAGTGATCGACCAAGCCGACTTCAACGACGAAAGCAAGCTCGGCGCCGGCAAGGAGATGCAGGACAGGCTTGCCAAGCTGGTGGCCATATTCAAGGGGCTGGACTTCCGCGCCAACCACGCCGAGGGAGACGACCTGTTAGGGGACGCCTACGAATACCTGATGCGGCACTTCGCCACCGAGTCCGGCAAGAGCAAGGGGCAGTTCTACACGCCGGCGGAGCTCAAGACCTTGTCGGTCGAAAGCAAGTGGTTCGCCAGCATCCGGGAGGCCGTTGACGGCGAAGTGCAACGGCTCACGCTGGGGCTGGCCGGGCGGATAAAGGAACTGGACGAGCGCTACGCTGAGCCGCTGCCGGCGTTGGAGCGGGAGGCGGCGGCTTTTGGCGCGAAGGTCGAGGGGCACTTGAAGCGAATGGGGATTTCGCTGTGAGTCAAGCATTCGACTTCGGGAATCTCGTCGATCTGTGCCGGCGGACCCACGAGGAGACGCAACGCTCCGCCGCTCGCACAGCGGATGCCTACTTGGTGGTGCGCAACTGGCTGTTCGGCTGGTACATCGTCGAGTACGAGGAAGGTGGGATAGATCGTAGCAAGCTCTACGGCAAAAAACTGATTGTGCGTCTGTCCGACGAACTCAAGGCCAGCGGACTGAAAGGCTGCTCTCCCACAAATTTGCGGAAATTCCGGGAGTTCTATCGCGCCTACCCGGAGATTCAACAGACGCTGTCTGTTGAATCCATCGTGAAACTGCCGCCCGGGAATCGACAGACAGCGTCTGTTGAATCTCTTCTGACTTCCCCGGGTATCGCGTCTGTCCTTTCCGCGGCTATGGGTGAACGGTTCTCCCTCGGCTGGTCCCACTACGTTACCCTCCTGACCATTGACAACGCCGATGTACGCCGCTTCTACGAGATCGAAGCCGACCAGAATCAGTGGAGTGTGCGCGAGTTGAAGCGGCAGATAGACAGTTCCCTGTACGAACGGCTGGCACTCAGCCGCGACAAGGCCGAAATTCGCAGGCTTGCGGCCAAGGGGCAGGTGGTCGAGAAGGCATCTGACCTCATCAAGGATCCGCTGGTGCTGGAGTTTCTGGACTTGGAGGAAAAGCCCGTCTATTCCGAGAGCGAATTGGAAACGGCGATCATCGATCGGCTTCAGCAATTCCTGCTCGAACTGGGCAAGGGGTTTCTGTTCGAGGCGAGGCAGAAGCGGTTTACTTTCGACAACAGCCATTTCCGCGTGGATCTCGTTTTCTACAACCGGCTACTGCGCTGCTATGTTCTGATTGACCTTAAACGCGGGGAATTGACCCATCAGGACTTGGGCCAGATGCATCTGCCATCGAAACAGGAACTCGCAGCCCAACTGAAGCGCATCCAGAGAGAGCTTGACGGGCCTCGAGAGATCGCAACCGATGGATAAGGCCGCGGGCACTTGGAACGTTTAACCACTGTTGATATGGCGGCCGAGGAATTGCGCAGTGCTGGAAAGGCCGTATCCGTAAGCAGTGTGAAGGCGTTCCTTCGCGGAGGGCCGGAGTGGCGGGCCAAGCTGGCTAGGCCTGCCTTTTCGGATGCTAAACTAGCCGGGGCCATAGCCGACTGCCGAGCGCTGTTTGGCATTGGCGAAAAGCGGTAAGCATCATGGTTCCCATCCGCATCTTCATTAGCAGTGTGCAAAGCGAGTTCGCCCAGGAGCGCAAGGCGCTGCGGGACTACCTGCGTGAGGATCCGCTGCTAAGGCGCTTTTTCGATGCCTTTCTGTTTGAGGATTTTCCCGCGTCGGACCGACGGCCCAATGAGCTTTATCTGGACGAAGTGGAGCGGTGCGATCTTTATGTGGGGCTGTTCGGAGGCGATTACGGAGCCGAGGATGCCGAAGGCTACTCCCCTACCGAGCGGGAGTTCGACCGCGCCACCGAAAGGGGCGTGCATCGCCTGATTTTCTTGAACAACCTGGAGGACAGCGCCCGCCACCCGAAGATGCAAGCGTTGATTGGCAAGTCCCAGCCCAGTCTGGTGCGCAGGAGATTTCACTCGCTGGAGGAGTTGAAGGCTGGGCTCTACGCGGCGCTGGTGAAGTATTTGGAGGTCAAGGAACTGATTCGCCAGGGGCCATTTGACGCGGCGCCCTGCGCAGACGCGGCGCTGGACGATCTTGACTTCGAGCGGATGGCGGGATTCGTTCGCACCGCTCGCCGGGCAAGACAGTTTCCGCTAACCGAAGACGTGCCGCCGCAGGAACTCCTGACGCATCTGAACTTGCTAAACAAAGGGCGCCCAACCAACGCCGCGGTGCTTTTGTTCGGGAAGGCGCCGCAACGGTTCCTGATCGCTTCCGAAATCAAGTGCGCCCATTTCCACGGCGTGGAGGTGGCGAAGCCGATTCCATCGTACCAAATCTACAAGGGCACGGCGTTCCAATTGGTCGATCAGGCAGTGGATTTCGTGCTTGGCAAGATCGATCGCGCAATCGGCACACGGGCGGAAGGAGTCCGGGCGCCCCGAACGTATGAGATTCCGCCCGAGGTCGTCACCGAAGCCATCGTTAACGCGGTGGCGCACCGCAACTACACGGACAACGGCAGCGTGCAGATCATGCTGTTCGCGGACCGGCTCGAGGTGCGGAATCCGGGCAGGTTGCCGCCGCCGCTGACGTTCGACATGCTGCGCGTGGCGCATCGGTCGATACCGGGCAACCCCCTGCTGGCTGAACCCTTGTATCTTGTGGAGTATATCGAGCGCATGGGCACTGGAACGCTCGATATGATCCGCCGGTGCGCCGCGGCTGGTCTGCCGGAGCCGGAGTTCTCGGTCACGGACGGGTTCGTTACCACGATCCGCCGGTTACCGCAAGCTACACGGACCGCAGGGCAGGCCAGCCAAGGCGGCCCGACGCCTACGTTGCGGCCAGAGTCGCCGCCCGAACGGCCAGAGTCGCCGCCCGAACGGCCAGAGTCGCCGCCCGAACGGCCAGAGTCGCCGCCCGAACGGCCAGAGTCGCCGCCCGAACGGCCAGAGTCGCCGCCCGAACGGCCAGAGTCGCCGCCGAAATTGCTGCAAGAGCGAGTGCTCCGTCTCTTGGCTAGCGGCCGATGTCGAAGGCGGAATTGGCTGAGCACCTCGGACACAGGACGGTTTCGGGCCAACTCAACAAAGTGATCCGGATGCTGGTGAAAGCCGGGATGATCGAGTTCACCGTGCCGGGAAAACCGGGCAGCCGACTGCAGAAGTACCGGCTGCCCGAATAGAGGCGAATGGGGGACCGCAACCTTGGATAGATTTCGCTGCTGCTTCGGGCCGGCCAAGGAAGGGCGTTGGGAGGTGCGCAAGTGAGCGAAGTTGGCGAGCGGGAAGCCCATACGCAGCGGCGCGCGGTTGCGTTCCTCCGCGGTGCGCTCGGCGGCAGCAGGACGCTCTATAACGCCAACCGCGAGGTCTATGGCTTGCTCCGCTACGGCGTGAAGGTCCGGCCCGATGTAGGCGAGCAGACCGCCACCATCCGGCTAATCGACTGGAAGAACCCCGGCAACAACGATTTCGCCATACGCCATCAAGGAAGTGATTGCGGACGAGAAGTTGACCGATGAGATTTTTGCGATCGTCAAAGCCCAGCAAAGCCGTTATTGAGCGGCGTTGCCTGGAAGTGGGCGGCA
The DNA here is from genome assembly GCA_965200465.1 of Candidatus Azophilus sp. Taxonomy (GTDB): domain Bacteria; phylum Pseudomonadota; class Gammaproteobacteria; order Pseudomonadales; family Azotimanducaceae; genus Azophilus. Next base: position 3,710,755 of record OZ241358.1, read on the forward strand.
TCGCCGTGGAGGTGCTGCGCAAGAACATCAAGCACCTGCATTTGGGCGTCTATCCGCCGGATGGCCGGGTGCGGGTGTCCGCGCCGCGCCACTTCGACGATGCCGCAGTGCATTTGGCGGTCGTCACCCGGCTGGACTGGATTCGCCGGCATCGGGCGGCCTTGCAACGGCAAAGCCGGCAGTCGCAACGGGAGTTTGCGACCGGCGAAAGCCACTACTTTGCAGGACGGCGCTACCGGCTGGACGTCATCGAAGGGAGCGGGCCGCCGAGCGTGCGGCTGCGCAACAACCGGACGATGGAGCTGCGCGTTCGCCCCGGTTCGAGCCGCAGCAAGCGGGAGGCCGTCCTGCACGGCTGGTATCGTCAGCAGCTTCGCGCCCAGTTGCCGGCGCTGGTCGCCCAGTGGGAACCCATAGTCGGCGTCACCGTCAACGAAGTGCGCATCAAGCGGATGAAGACCCGCTGGGGCTCCTGCAACATCAACGCCAAGCGCATCTGGCTGAATTTGGAGCTGGCCAAGAAGCCCCCTTCATGCCTGCACTACGTTCTGGTGCATGAACTGGTGCATCTGCTGGAGCGGCGCCACAACCGCCGCTTCCGGGCGTTGATGGATCGGTTCATGCCGCAGTGGCGGCTGCACCGGGATGAACTGAACCGTGCGCCGCTGCCGCACGAAAGCTGGCGATGTTGAACCGCCGACCAAGGCTGCCCGAATCACTCGGCGCGGCGCCAAAACAGCAGCCAGCCGCCGCCAATGACGAGGGCGGCGGACCCTAGATCCGTCAGCAGGTAGCGAGCCAAATCGGCGGCGGGGTTGCCAAACGCATTCAGCGCCAAGCCGTGCAGCAAGGCGAAGGCGCCGCCGTAGATTAGCCCGAAGCGCAACGGGGCGCCGCGATAGACCCGCCGCAGCGCCGCGGTCTGCAACGCCACCACGACGCACGCCACCGGCATCACGCCGCGCAGCCAAAGGCTGCCGGTGACGTCCATCCAGCCGCTGCTCAGCCTGAGCCAGACAAAGAGCCCCGCCTCGCTGAGAAAGACGCTCAAGATTGCGGCGAGCAGAACCAAGGCGATCTTCATGTCTTAAGCCTCCCGACCAAGCCCATGCGCATTCCGGCCTGCATTCTAACGCGCCCAGCCCTTGCGGAGAGGGTGTGGGGCGCCTTGCAACGCGCTGAACGATTCCCTAAGCGGGGATTGGGGAGAGCGCTGACGAACGGGACAACGTCAAGCCCGCGGCAATGCCTGGGTTGGCTCCCCGAGCGTCGCTCATGCCAACGCCGCGGATTATCGGTAACATGCCCGTCATGGAGGAGTTTGACGGCATTCGCCCCTACAACGACGAGGAAGTGCCGGCGGTTCTTGCGCGGTTGGCGCGGGACGCCGACCTGCGCCAAGCCATCGCTCCCTTTCTGTTTCCGCGGGCCGCCCGCGCCCTGCCCCCGCTGGGGCGCCTGCTGGCCGGCGTCGTCGTGCGCCGCCAGGCCCGCCGGCTGCAAACCGTGGATGAGGTGCAGAAGCACTTGGCCGGCCACATGGAAAGCTTGGTTGAGAAGACCATCCTGGATTTCCGCGTCAGCGGCTTGCAACGCTTGGTTGCAGGCCAGCCCTATTTGTTCATCTCCACCCATCGAGACATCATCATGGACACGGGCTTGGTCAACTTCGCCATGCATCGCGCCGGCCACGCCACCTCGCGCATCGCCGTGGGCGACAACCTGCTCGGCAAGGAATGGGCGGCGGACCTGATGCGGCTGAACAAAAGCTTCGTGATCGAGCGCAGCCTCGCCGGCGCCAAGGCGGTCTATCAGTCTCTGCAACGCACCTCCGCCTTCATACGCACTTCCTTGGAGGCGTCCGAATCGGTTTGGATCGCGCAGCGCGAAGGCCGCTCCAAAGACGGCCTGGACCACACCGACCCGGCGCTCATCAAGATGCTGGCCTTGGCGTGGCGCGACGAGGTTGCGGACTTGGGCGACCTGTGCTCCCGCATCAAGGTTGCGCCCGTGGCCATCACCTACGAGCTGGATCCCTGCGCCCCGCGCAAAGCCCGGGAACTGTTCATCCGCGAGGCTGAGGGCAAGTACGACAAGCCGGAGGATGAGGACCTGATCAGCATCGTCGAGGGGATGCTCGGCTTCAAGGGCCGCGTCCACCTGCACTTCGGCGCACCCCTAGCCGGCCCTTTTGCATCCGCGGAGGCCCTAGCCGAGGCCATCGACCGGAAAATCGTCGCCGGACTCAAGGTCTTCCCCACCCATGTGGCGGCGGCTCGGCGCCTAGGCTCGCCCGAAATGCCCGCTGGTGCGCCGGCAAACGCCGAGGTCGAGGCCGCCTTCAACCAACAGATCTCGGCATGCCCGGAACCGCAACGGCCCTACATGTTTCAGCAGTACGCCAACCTGATTCGCAACAAGCGGCGCTTTCCCGAAGCGGGCTGAGGCCGTGCGCAATCAAGCAGGGCCATTGCCAAGCGCTCGAATGAACCCTGTTGCTCGGTCGAATGCATTGCGGCCGGCGCGGCCCGCAACCAGCGAGCCGGCCCCAATCCCCGCTTGAGGAATCGTTGCAGCGCGTTGCAAGATGCACCGTGCAAGATTTTTTCCGGCGATTGCATGGTTGCGGGACTTGCGAAGGTCCGCTGCCTGGGAACGCGGGCCTCCGGCCCGCATGCGGGCGGGGCGAACTCTGTCAATGCCAGTAAAGACGCGGGTTGTAGCGCTTTTCGCTGAAAATATGTTACCTTTTTGGTACTTTTGTCGCCCGCTACCCCAATAAAAATTGCCTATACGCAACTATTGCCTTGACACGCGCCGAAGCCCGCAGATAAGGTTCGCCTTGCGCACCTTGGCGGCTTCCATCCTGGGCACCTATGCGTCCATGCCCGCCAATGGCGCACCCGCAACTAAGAGGGTAGACCAATGGGCAAAAGCGAACAGACCGGGGGGGGGGGGGGGGGTCCTCGCCCCGCAAGGAACCGAAGCCGAAGCAAAAGCGGCCTTGGCGCAAGCCTCGCTTGATGCTGGTTGAAATGGATTTCACATTGAACGGCGGCCCTGGTTCGGAATACGCCCAAACCGAAGAATCAGCGATGGCCGAAGGCGGCATGATCACCGGCACTCGCTACCGAATGCACTCCTAGTGCGCCCTAGCCTTAGCCTTCGGGGTTCGCCCATGCGGGGCCGGTGCCTGTGTTGGTTGTTGGTTCTCCCTTCACGAAAGGCACTGGCCCCGCGCCAAGCGCTTGCAGACTGTCTTGGCGGTTCGCCATGCCTTCGGCTTCGGTTCCCGCCAATGGCCGGCCCATGAAACCGAATTCACGCTCTCAGCCGCTTGCCTAGCCATGCGCCAACAGTGCAGCACGGGTTGTAACAACCAAGCGTGACAACTCGGAACAGTAGCGGCCCGTTACAATTCCAAACTTCAATGATATCAAAACTGTTGAACAATCCGCCGAATTGTAATGCCGTGGGCAAAAGTCAGTCAGAGAGAGAGCGTGGGCTGCTGCGCTAAACGGTACGGATGGCCTTCGCCACAGTACCTTTGCGGATTGAAGCCCTAGTCGCCTTGCGCCAAGCCTGCCTCCAGCACGGCTTGGTCAAGGATGGCATTGAACCGCTTCGCCTCCCGGCCTGTCAGCATGATGGTCGCCTTGGCGCCGGCCTGTTCGCCGAAGGCGGACAAACCGATGCCTACGCCGGCCTTGGTTGCGAATACATGGGCAACCATCGGTTAGCCTTGACGCTGGCCGAAGCCTTGACCTTGGCAGTGCGCTAGCCATTTTCCTTTCATTGCCGGTCTCCGTTGACGCAAGGCTTCGGGTTCGGTTCGCATTGTCCAGTAGGCAAGCGCCGGCGCAAAACCGCTTGAACCGAAGGCTAGGGCTGGTCGGCTTGCGGTTGTGGGCTTTGAGCTTGCGGCGAAGCCGGGGCGCTTGTTGCTCGCTTTCCTTTGAGTATCCCTATCTGTTGGTATATCTCAAGAAACCTTTCGTCATTCCGAAGCAATGCGGCGCGAAACTCTTCATGCTCTTTTGTGCCAACCTCAATCAGCTTGCGTATGTCACGCTTGAAATCTATGAACAAGTAAAACATCAAGCCTGCGAACGCGACAAAGCCGGCAAAAAACTCGTAAGCATCAATCTGAATCATGTCGTTTCTCCCTTGGATGTCTCCGTTGATTAACGGCGGCCTAGCCTTGTCGCCAAGGCCGGCAAAAAGATGGTAACACAGCGGTTCCGGCGCAAGTCAAGGTCAATCGCCTTGGTTGCAGGCTGGGGCCGGTCGGCTTGGCGAAGGCTAGGGCCATGCTGCCTAGATGCGCCTGTGTGCGCACTGGGGCGCTTTTGGCGGTTTGGCGACAGATGGCCTAGGGTTATGCGCCGTGGGCTTCCACGGCGGCTTGCGGTTGCAGGCTGGCGGCTTGAACCGCTTCGCCTCCCGGCCTGCCGGCATGATGGTCGCCTTGGCGCCGGCCTGGTCGCCGAAGGCGGACAAACCGATGCCTACGCCGGTCTCGGTTGCGAGTGCATGGGCAACCATCGGTTTGCCTTGATGCTGGCCGAAGCCTTGCCCTTGGCAGTGCGCTAGCCCTTGTCCTTTCATTGCCTGTCTTCGTTGCGTGAGACTTGCAAGGTATTTCGGTTCGCATTATCCAGTAGGCAAGCGCTGGCGCAAACCCGCTTGAAGGCGAAGGCTGGGGCTGGTCGGCTTGTGTCGAAGCCGATGCGCTTCCAGTCGGTTCGGATTGTCCTGCCGGCAACTGGACACAAGAAAGCCCCAAGATGCGCCACGCTGCGGCCTGTGGCGCGAAGCCGAGGCGACGGCGGCCCTAGGTAGGGCTTGCAGGCTGGCGGCTTGCTTGGCGAAATCAAGGCGCTAGAAGGCAGCTTCGATTATCCTGCCAACTACTTGAGACAAGATTGCTTGCGCAACCAAGGCTTTGCTGCGGCTTGGCAGTAGGAAGGCTAGGGTTATGCGCCGTGAGCTTCCACGGCGCATTCCAAGACACCCCTTGCGCGTTCTGATCATGCCGGCCACCGCCAATTGAAATAGTCGTTGTGGCCAAGGCAAAATTCGTCGGCGATGCGCCTCAAGCGCAGCATGTCCTTTGATCGCTCGCCTTCCAGAAGCCACACAGCTTCATCGCACCAAAAATGATAAGTGCCTGGATCATTTTCTGAAAGGAGGGCTCCGCACTCGCGCCAGTCAACATGTGTTAACCCTTCTTGACGGCACCAAAGATCCAAAACCACAACCTTGCTCCTTGCCAAGTTGTTTAGAGTTTCCCTTTGCGATTCAGCCGTGCAAAACGACGACAGGGCCGTTAGGCAAAGAGCAGCCAGTGCTTTCATGCTCGCATCTCTAGCATCCTATGAAAGCCCGCTCAATGGCCCGTTCCGCACCTTCCATGTTGATATCCAACACAATGCGCTGCCAATCTGAATTCCAAGTCAGAACTTTCAGACTGCTTGCCTTTGCCAGCACATTCTTCGCAAATTTTTTCGCGTATCTTCCGTACAAACGAATGGCGTCATTGCCATAGCCACCATACCAAGACCGTATGGCTCCGTCTGCATTGGTCTTGAATTGAAGAGTCCTTCCATGCGGAAAAACGATGCTGTCAAACCATAGGCGAACGGATGCTTCCCGTTTTCTGCAAGAAACCGTGAATCCACCTTCCGTGGTGTACCAAGCCCCACCTTGTGTTTCGGTTGGCGCACTCGCGGCAAAGCGCGTGAATTCACCAGAGAAAGAATCCGTATGGTTGTGAATTCTCCATTGCGCCGCCGCCGTGGAAGCCCAAAGCAAGGTCAACGCGAAGGCAAGCGCTTTCATGCGGATTGTCCCCCTAGTTGTTGTGGTCGGCTTGCGGTTGCAGGCTAGCGGCGAGCGTATGGCGCAAAGCAAGGTCAAGCGCCTTGGTTGCTGCGAACCGAAGGCTAGGGCCGGTCGGCTACCGGCCTTCAATGGCATTTCCCATTGTGGATATGTTGGAAAGATGGCCGGAAGCACTATCCAACAAGCTCATGCCTACAACCGATTGCTCGGCGGTTATGAACAAGCGCCATTTGCCATTGCCAGCGTCAAGCATTCCGGTCAAGCCCTGTGCGCCGTTCTCAAGGTCTTGCGCCGACAGGGTGCGGGCTTCGCCAGCGGCCAGTGTCAAGGAAACCGGCCCAGCGTTGTTGCCTTGGCCGTCAACGCCGTCAATTCTCACGCTCTCGGCGTTCGCACCAATATTCACAAGGCGCAGCTTGCTAACCCTGCTTGTGTTCCTTGCAGGGTTGAAGGTCAAAGCCGCAAGCCTGCCTTGAGCGTCCCTTTGCAGCACGTCGTGCATGGCCGTTAGGAACCCGTCGTTTGTGCGAATGAAGGAAAGCACCCGAACGCCCAAGGCGGTTTCAACGTCCAATCTCCAATCGCCTCGGCTTGGGTTTCCTATGCCGGATTCGATGCCCTTGTTGGCGTTTCCGTTCTCAAGGTCGCCGGCGTTGAAGTGAAACTCATGGTTCGCGTTCAACCGAATTTCAATCGGGTTGGCGGCGGTTCCCGCATCGTCAAACGCGAGAATGCGAACGCTGCCGGATTGGTTGGATTCGTTGACGATGCGAACGAAGCCTTGGCGCATTGAATCGGAGGCGGAAACCAACAAAGGAACGGCGGCGGCAAGGCGCGTTGCGGTTGTTGTCGGCGTCCCCGGAGTTTCGGTTTGGCCGTCCAATTGCAAGACAGTCTCATCGGGCAACCGTGCAAACAAGGGGTCATTCTCCGTCAATCCCACAAAGTGGTTGTTGTGCAAGGTTAGGCTTAGCAAACTGGCAAGGTTGTCGAACACGCCCACAGACAATTTCGTCAATCGGTTGTTATTCAAGTAAAGCCGTCGCAGGAGCGTCATACTGTCGAACACGCCAGCAGGCAACGAAGTTAGCTGGTTGCGCCCCAAGTCAAGGTATCGCAGTCTGATCAGACTGTCGAACACGCCAGCAGGCAAGGATGCCAACTGGTTTTGGCCTAGCCCCAAATGCCACAGGTTAGCGAGGTTGTCGAACACGCCAGCGGGCAATGCGGTCAACTGGTTGGCGCCCAAGATAAGCGAATCCAGGCTGGTCAGACTGTCGAACACGCCGGCGGGCAAGGCGGTCAATCGGTTGTTGAACATGTTCAGATATAGCAAGCGGGTCAAGCCGTTGAACACGCCCGCCGGCAGGCTTGCCAACTGGTTGCGCTCCAAGGCCAAAGAGAGCAAGCTGGTCAGGCCGGCGAACGCGCCTGCCGGCAGGCTCGCCAGCCGATTTCGGTCCAAACCCAACCCCTGCAAGCTGGTAAGGCCGTTGAACACGCCTTGCGGCAAGTTCGCCAACTGGTTGTCGCCAAGGCCAAGGATTACCAAACCGGCTAAGCCGTTGAACACGTCTGCCGGCAAGCTCGCCAACTGGTTGTCCCACAAGTACAGGTATTGCAGGCCGGTCAGGCCGGCGAAGTCGCCGGGTTTTAGCGCAACAAGCGGGTCCCGGTCATAGGATAAATGGCAAGGGATGTCGGCGGTGTTGTCGTATTGTCCGAAACAAAGCACATCAACGGCAGCCAACTGCCTAACCGTCACTGTGGCGCAGTCATTCGCACCAATCGCCCGCATGATTTCGTCGCGCACTTGCGGCGTCCGGTCGCAAATGTTGACGGTTTGCGCATGGCTTAGGGCCGGCAGCACGGCGGCGGCCAGCAGCATGATAGTCAAAAGGCTTCTCATGGTTTCCCCTTCGGAATTGGCGAAGGCGGGCAAGTAAACCTTGCGGCTTGCGCACTGGTCAAGCCTAGAGGCGAAAAGGCTGGCAATCCGGCTTCGCAGTGCGAGCATGGCCCTAGATGGCCACACAAGCGCCGTGGGGCGGTTTTGCTGGTAGGCATGGCATGGCCGATGGCCGGCAAGGTCAAGCGCCGTGGTCGGCTTGTGTGGCGCTTCAAGGCGAATGCTAGGGCTGGTCGGCTTGTGGTTGCAGGCTTCGGCTTCGATTATCCTGCCAACTACTTGAGACAAGATTGCTTGCGCAACCAAGGCTTTGCTGCGCCTAGGCGCGAATCTGGGCGCTTGTGGCGGCGATGGCTGGGGTTGTGCGCCGCGGGCTTCCACGGCGGCTTGCGGCTTGAACCGAAGGAAGCTCAACAAGGCGAAGGGTGCCTAACATCCCGTTCGTCTTTTGGAACATAAGGCGGCCCATCAACCTTTCTTTCCCGAACCGGAATCGGGTTCGCATGATTCGGGTTTGTTCGGGTTTTCGTTGAGTGAAGGTTGTTTGCCTTCGGTTGTTCGGTTTTGCATTAACCAATCGCCAATGATTTCAACCTTGGCAATGCGTTCGCTCAATTGGGCAATGTCTCCCCGGAGGCTTTCGCTCAACTGGAGCATGGCGTCAGCATTGGCTAGTCGGTTGTCCGCAATGTCGCTTTTGATGCTCCAAAGGAACATGAACAAGCCTAAAATGGTCGCCGCCACAGTAGCTATGCCGGCGGCGTTTGATTGAATGTTCATTGAGTTCTCACGCTCCAAATTGGCGAATGCGGCAATTTGACTATGCGGCTTTTGCCCAAGTCAAGCAATAAATGGGAAAAAAGAAATCCGCGCAAATCACGCTTGGCGCACGGCAAATCCGTTGCAGTTGCCGGATTTGGCGCAATAATCTTGCGGATTTCCGGCTTCGCAGTGCAGGGTTGGCCCTAGATGCGCCCACAAGCGCCGGGGGTGGCTTGTACGGCGCTTGAACCGAAGGCTAGGGCCATGCTGTCGCGTAAATGCGCCTGTGTGCGCCGTGGGGCGGTTTTCACGGCTTGGCAGTAGAGCAGCCCTAGGTTCAAGCCGGAAAAGCCGCTAGCGAAGCCGTGGGGCTTGCAGGCAAAAAAGAGGGGCGCATTGCGCACCCGCGCTCCCAAGCGCCGCTGGCGGCGGGCCGGGCGAGCTTTATCCGGGGATTGGGGGCAAGCAGGGTGCGCCGCCCCGCCGGTTCGGCCGCCGTGATAACCTTGGCAAACCCTGCTGAAACGGCCTTATGAAGAAGAAAGTCATTGTCGCCATCATCTTGGTTGGCGCCGCTGCCGCCGGCGGCTACGCTTGGCTGTCCCCGCAGTTCGCGTCCTCCGCCAACGCCGGGCTGACCCTGTACGGCAATGTCGATATCCGCGAGGTGCAGCTAGGCTTTCGAGTGGCCGGCCGTTTGCAGGCGATGCACTTGGAGGAGGGCGACGCGGTGGCCGCCGGCGACCTCTTGGCGGAACTGGATGCGCAGCCGCTGCTGGAGGCATTGGCGGTCGCTGCAGCCGGGGTGCAGGAGGCGCAGGCGCAGTTGGAGCGGTTGGAAAGCGGCGTCCGCCCCCAAGAAATGCGGCAAGCCCAAGCCGGGTTGGCCGAGGCCGAAGCCCTGCTGGAGAACGCGGAACTCGAGTTGGCCCGGCAGCGGGAACTGTTCGACGACGGCCTGAACAGCCGCCACGCCCTGGACGCCGCCATCGCCCGCCGCGACCAAAGCGCCGCCCGCTGGCGGGCCAGCCGGGAGGCGTTGGCCTTGGCCTTGGAGGGCTTTCGGCAGGAGGACATCGCCACCGCCCGCGCCGCCTTGGCGGCCGCCCAAGCTCGGCGCGACCAAGCCGAAACCCAGGTGCGGGATACGCAACTGCGGGCCCCCAGCCCCGGCGTCATCCTCACCCGCGCACAGGAGCCCGGCGCCATATTGAAGGTGGGCGCCCCGGTTTACGCCCTGTCCTTGACGGAGACCCTGTACGTCCGCGCCTACGTCAGCGAAGCCCACTTGGGCTGGGTGGTCCCTGGTGCCGCAGTGCGCATTGGCACGGACTCCACCAGCCGAACGTTCTCCGGGCAGGTGGGCTTCGTTTCGCCGCGCGCGGAGTTCACTCCCAAAACCGTGGAGACGCCGGAACTGCGCACGGACTTGGTGTATCGGCTGCGCATCGTGGTCACAGACCCGGACCCCAGCCTGCGCCAAGGCATGCCGGTCACGGTGGAGGTTCCGCCGCCCAGTGCCCTGCCGGCGGAGATGGGGTGACAAGCGCCGGCTGCGGCCCGGCGGCGTTGCCCCCACCCTGAAGCTCTCCCCATTTGGCTGCCATGGTCCCGCAAGTCGTCACCCGGGACCTGTGCAAGCGGTTTGGCGACGTCGTAGCGCTCAAGGACTTGAGCGCCCAAGTCCAGGGCGGGCGCTTGACGGGGCTAGTGGGTCCGGACGGTGCCGGCAAGACCACCCTCATGCGGATGCTGGCCGGGCTGATGGCGCCCAGCAGCGGCGCCCTGCAAGTGGCTGGCCACGACCCAGTGCGGGAGGCGGCTGCGGTTCACCGCATCACCGGCTACATGCCGCAGCGCTTCGGCCTCTACCAAGACCTCTCCGTCGATGAGAACCTGCGCCTCTACGCCAGTCTGCGCGGCCTGGGCAAGGAGGAAGCGAAGGCCGTCTTTCCCGTCCTGCTGCGCTTCACCGGCTTGGCGCCCTTCGTCAAGCGCTTGGCCGGGCGGCTGTCCGGCGGCATGAAGCAGAAGCTGGGCTTGGCCTGCGCCCTGATGGCCCGTCCCAAGGTGCTGCTGTTGGATGAACCCAGCGTTGGCGTGGACCCGGTAAGCCGGCGGGAACTCTGGGCGATGGTGCGGGAAATGGCTGGGGAGGGCATGGCGGTGGTCTGGGCCACCGCCTATTTGGATGAAGCGGAGCGCTGCGATGAGGTGCTGCTGCTGAAGGACGGCGAACTGGCCTACCGCGGCGCCCCGGGGGAACTGACCGAACGCCTGCGCGGCCGCAGCTACTTGGTCTCCAACCTTGCCGGCGACCGCCGCGCATTTCTGACCCAAGCCCTGGATTCGCCGGCGGTGCGCGACGGCGTCATCCAAGGCGGGTCGGTGCGCTTGGTGTTGGCGGCCAAGGCGCGGCCGGAAACCCTTGAACCGCTGCTGCAGGCCGCCCAAGGGAGCATTGCGCCGACGCCGCCCCGCTTTGAGGACGCCTTCATCGACTTGCTGGGCGGCGGCCCGTCCGGACGTTCCGCCATTGCCGAAAAAGTGGCGCCGACGGCCGCCGCCAAGGGAGTCATGGTGCAGTGCCGTCAACTCACCAAGCGCTTTGGCAACTTCACCGCCACCGACCGCATCAGCTTCGCCGTGCGCCAAGGGGAAATCTTCGGCCTGCTCGGTCCCAACGGCGCCGGCAAATCGACCACCTTCAAAATGCTCTGCGGCCTGCTGAAGCCCACTGCCGGCCAAGCGGAGGTGGCCGGCGTCGCCCTGCGCGGCTCCGGCAGCCAAGCCAAGCTGCACCTAGGGTACATGGCGCAGAAGTTCTCCCTGTACGGCTCCATATCGGTGCGCCAAAATCTGGAGTTGTTCTCCGGCGTCTATGGGCTCAAGGGCAAGCGGCGCCGGCGGCGAATGGCGGAGATGATCGAGGTTTTCCACCTGCAGGAGTTTCTGGATGAGTCCCCGGAGCAACTGCCCTTGGGGCACAAGCAACGGCTGGCGCTGGCCTGCGCCCTGATGCACCGCCCTAGGGTTCTGTTTCTGGACGAACCCACTTCCGGGGTGGATCCCATCACCCGACGGGAGTTCTGGACCCACATCACCGGTTTGGTCGGCAGGGGCGTGACCGTTCTGGTGACCACCCACTTCATGGACGAGGCCGAGTGTTGCGACCGGGTGGCCTTGGTCAACCGCGCCCAATTGATAGCCTTGGACACTCCCGATGCGCTCAAGGCCAGCGTGGCTCGTCCCGACCGGCCCGAACCCAGCATGGAGGACGCCTTCGTTGAACTGGTGCTGGCGCAGCGCGCAGCAAGGCCGGAGGAAGCCGCGTGACCGCATTCACGCCGCGGTCGTCGAAATGGCTCGCCTGGCGGCGGCCGGCTGGTTTGAGGCCCAAAGCGGACAGCCACCCAGCCGACGCTGAGCGTTCAACCAGCGCCGGCGGAGACCACCTGCAAGGCGAGCGATCCCGGCGCTTCGGCAGGCTGGGCGCGTTGATGGTGAAGGAGGGCCTGCAAGTGCTGCGCGACCCATCCTCGCTGATGATCGCGTTCGTGTTGCCGACCATGCTGCTGTGGCTGTTCGCCAACGCCATTTCCCTGGACATCGACAGGGTGCGTTTCGGGGTGGGGCTCGAAGGGGGCGGGCAAGCCGCCTACGAGCTGGCCGCCGCCTACGCCGCCACGCCCTACTTTGAGGCTAGGCCGGCGCGGCACCGCCGGCAACTTGACGCACTGATGGCCAGCGGCGAAATAAGAGGCTACGTCGTCATTCCCGCCAACTTCGACCGAGACTTGGCCGCCGGCGGCGCCCCGCAGATTCAAGTGATCACCGACGCCACCGAACCCAACACCGCCAAGTTCATCAGCGGCTACGCCCAGGGCGTGCTTGGCAATTGGCTGGCCGACAGGTCCGCCGCCGCGGGGCGCATCATCGTGCAGCAGCGTTTTTGGTACAACCCGGAGTTGAACAGCCGCCAAGTGCTGATCCCCGGCGGCATCGCCATCATCATGACGATGATCGGCACCCTGCTGACCGCCTTGGTCATCTCCAGGGAGTGGGAGCGCGGCACCATGGAGGGGCTGATGTCCACTCCGGCGAGCATGGTGGAACTGCTGCTCAGCAAGCTGGCGCCCTACTTTCTGTTGGGAATGCTGGGCATCCTCAGCTGCACCTTCATGGCGGTGGCGTTCTACGGGGTGCCCATGCGCGGCTCCTTGGCGGCGCTCATGACGGTGAGCGCCGTCTTTCTGCTGCCCGCCTTGGGTCAGGGCCTGCTGATCTCCACTTTGGCCAAAAGCCAGTTCACGGCGGCGCAGGTGGCCCTGTTCGCCGGCTTCATGCCGGCGTTGATTCTGTCCGGCTACCTGTTTGAGATAGACGCCATGCCGGCTTGGCTGCAGGCCGTCACCCACCTAGTGCCGGCCCGCCACTACGTTCCTTCCCTGCAATCGATATTTCTGGCCGGGGATCTTTGGCCGCAGATGCTGCGCGACATGGCGGCGCTGCTGGCCTTGGGGCTGGCGATCTTCGCCCTGACCCTGCGCCGGGTGCGCAAGAGCCTGGACTGATGTGGCGCCGTTTGCAGGCCGTCATCCGCAAGGAGGTGCGGTCCTATTGGCGGGACCCCGCCACCCGCCGCTTGGTGTTGGGCGCTCCGATGCTTCAGGTGGTGCTGTTCTCCTTGGCGGCGAGCCTGGACGTCCGCAACGTGGACGTCGCCGTGCTGGACCAGGACGAGGGACGCTGGTCCCACGAACTCATCGCCCGCATTGACGGCGCCAGCTTCACCGATGAGATCATCCCGGCGCACAGCTTGCGGGAGTTGAACGACTTGCTCGTGCAGCGCCGCGCCCTGGTCGGCGTCCACATCGCCGCCGACTTCTCGCGCCGGCTTACCGCCGCCAAGGAGGGGCGGGTGCAGTTGTTGGTCGATGGGCGCCGTGCCAACGCCGGGCAGGTGGCGGCCAACTACTTTGCGGCGATCGGCGAAGACCTGAACGTTGCCCTGCGGGCTGCCGACCCAGAGGGCGGCCAAGCGCCGCAGGTGCGCCTGCGGCACTGGTTCAACCCCAACCTGCACTACCGCTGGTTCATGGTGGTGAATGTCTGCGCCGCCATCAGCTTGATGCTGACCCTTGTGGTGACGTCGCTGTCCATTGCCCGAGAGCGTGAAATGGGCACCTTCGACCAGTTGCTTGTGGCGCCGCTGAACTCCTTTGCAATCATCATCGCCAAGAGCGTACCCGGGATGATGGCCGGGGGCGCAGCCTCCGCCTTGGTCGGCCTGCTGGCGGTGGCGGGGTTTGGCGTGCCCTTCACCGGCAACCTGCTGGCCTTCCTGTGCGCCACCCTGTTGTTCTTGCTGTCCATAGTCGGCTTCGGCTTGGTGATCTCGTCGCTCTGCCAAACCCAGCAGCAGGCCATTCTCGGCACCTTCTTCGGCGCCACCCCCATAGTTCTGACCGGCGGCTTCCTGACGCCGGTGGAGAACATGCCCGAATGGCTGCAACCGGCCACCGCGCTCAACCCCTTCAAACACTATCTGCAGGCGGTGCAGGGCAGTTTCTTTCGGGCGCAGTCCTTCACTCAACTTTGGCCGCACATGTGGCCCCTAATGCTCATCGCCGCCGCCACCCTGTTCAGCGCCACCCTGGTGGTGCGGCACAACTTGCGCTAGCCGCCCCGGCCATTCAGGCGCTGTGCGCATCCAGGGCTACGGACTTCACCAAGGCGAACAGGGTCATGCCCGGTTTGAGTCCGAGGTTTTCCTGGGAGAGGCGGGTGATGCGGGCGCACAGGCGTTGGCCCGCACAGTCCAGTTCCGCGAAGAGGGCGCCGTCGGCGGCCGGCGCAAGGCCGGTGAGGGTGACGTCCAGAACGTTGAGGATGCTGGTGCGGGTGGGCCGGTCCAAGGCCAAGGACAGGTCTCGGGCGGGGATATGCACCCGCAAGGGGGAAGGGGCGCCGCGCAGGTCTCCACCCACCCAAAGCCTTTGCGGACCTATGCGCAGGGCGCTTAGGCCGGTTTCCGAGTCATAAGACTCAAAGGCCGCTTCGAGTATTCCGCCAGTGTCGATCAGCGGCGAAAGGGGATGGTCCAGCGCCGCCGCCACCGCCTCCGGCGCACCGGCGCCTATGACCTCACCGGCCTCCATGATCACTAGGTGGTCGGCGATTTGCAGAACCTCCGCCAAGGCGTGGGTGACGTAGATCACCGGGCGGTTCAGTGCGCGGCACAGCCGCCTGAGCATGGGCGCTAGTTCGGAGCGGGCCAAGGGGTCCAGGGCGGAAAGCGGTTCGTCCAACAGCCACAGGGCGGCGGGTCTCAGATAGGCCCTAGCCAGGGCGGCCCGTTGCCGCTGGCCGCCGGAAAGGGTTGCCGGCTTCCTTCCCAAGAGCTCCTGCAGGCCGAATCTCGCCGCCGCTTCGTCGATCCGCCCGGCGCCGGGAACCGCCTTCAGGTTGCCGGCCACCGTCAGGTGTGGAAACAGGGCCGGCTGCTGCAAGGTCATGCTGACCGGGCGGCGGTGGGGAGGCAGGGCGTCCCAACGCTGGCCGTTGAAGGACACAGCGAAGCCTTCGGGCCTTTCCAACCCGGCGATGACGCGCAGCAAGGTGGACTTGCCAGCGCCTGAGGCGCCGATGAGGGCGGTGACGCCCACGCTCGGCAACTCCAAGTCCACCTGCAGGCGGAAGCCGCTCGCACTTTGCAGCCGGCCTTTTAGCCGCAAGCTCATCGCCGCCGCAAAACGCCGTAGGTTAGGGTCAAAGCCGCCAGGGAGAAGGCAAGCAGAACGCCGGCGGTGAAATGGGCGCTGCCGTAGTCCAAGGACTCCACCTGATCGAACAGCAGAATGGACAGCACCCGGGTCTCCCCGGGAATGCTGCCGCCGATCATCAGCACAATGCCGAATTCGCCCACCGTATGGGCGAAGCCCAGCACCCCCGCCGCCAGCAGCGCCCGCCAGTGCAGCGGCAGCATGAGGCGGAGAAAGCGGGCCGCCGGGCCGACGCCCATGACGGAGGCGGCGTCGAGAAGCTCCGGCGGCGTGTTGCGGAAGCTGGCGGTCAGCGGTTGGCTGACGAAGGGAAGCGAATAGATGATGGAGGCGATCACCAAGCCGCTGAACGTGAAGGCCAGCGGCTGTCCGGTCAATCCCCGCCAAGCCCCGCCGAGCCAGGCGTCCTCGGCCATGGCCAGCAGGAAGTAGAAGCCGAGCACCGTTGGCGGCAGCACCAGGGGCAGGGCCACCAAGGCCTCCACCAAGGAGGCGAAGGCGCGGCGGCTGCGGGCAAGCCACCAAGCCAAGGGCGGCGCGATCAGCAGCAGCGCCAAGGTGGTGGCCGCCGCCAGCGCCGCCGTCAACGTCAAAGCGGTTGGAACGCCGTCATCCATCGGCGGCTTGGCCCAAGTCCGGCGCGGCGGCGTAGCCGAGAGCGGGCAGTCGGCTGCGGACGCTTGCCTCCGTCATAAAGTCCAAAAAGGAGGCCGCCGCTTGGCCGGCGGCGCCGCGCATCAGCACCGCTCCTTGGTCGATGGGCTTGTGTGCTTGCTGCGGGCAAACCCAGTATTGCTCCGCCGGCGCCTCTTGCGCCATGAGTTGGCCCAAGGCGACGAAGCCGGCGGGCAAGGCGCCGGAAACGAGGAAATGGGTCACCTGGGCCACATTGGAGCCAAACACCAAGCCGTCCCGATGGCGCTCCCAAAGTTGCAGCGTTTGCAGGCACTCCACCGCCGCTTGCCCATAGGGCGCCAGTTTGGGGTTGGGCAGGCCGATGCGTTCGAAGCCAAGGCCTGCAAGGCCAGCGATGCGCCGAGGCGCCCACAGCGCCACCCGTCCGCGTGCGTACAGCCGCACCGGGCCATGCGCCAACCCGTCGTCAACCAGTGCTTGGGGCCTTGCCATGTCCGCGGAGAAGAAGGCGTCGAACGGCGCTCCTTGCCGAATCTGCGTCGCCAACAGGCCGGAGGCGCCAAACACCGGGGCGATTTCGACGCCGTTGGCCTGCGCGAACTGTGCGCCCAACATCTCGAAAGGCGCCCTGAAATTGGCGGCTACGGCGATTCTCAGGCTGGAATTTCCGTGGATGGCCTGGGCGCCGGCTTGGAGAGCCGAGGCCGAAACAGGAAGCGCCAAGCCGGACAAGCCTACGGAGGCCGTCAACCAGGCAAACGCCCCAAGGCCCATCCGCAGCCGTCTTGGTTTTGCGGGTCGCCAAAGCAATTCCATCCCCATAGAGTAGTGCGCCGCCCCGCCAGTAGTCGATAGCTGGGCGTTTTTCTCGGCGTTCGGGTTGTCTTCCGGGCACGGTCCCGGCGGCTGCGCACGGCACTGGTAACGGTGCCAATCTCCGTGCAGTGGCAAATGCCGGCGGCCCTTGGGCTTTTGGCTATGCCACGCGGGCCGCCGCCCAGACCACCACCTGCTCCGCGCCGGCGTCCAGCAGGGTGCGGGTGAGTTCGGAGGCCGTGGCGCCCGTGGTCATCACGTCATCCACTAAGGCGACCTTGCCGGCAAAGGGCCGCCGCGCATGGAAGGCGCCGCGGACGCTGGCGGCACGGGCGGCGCGGGATTGGCCGCGTTGGGGCCGGCCGCGCCCGCTCCGGCGCACTCCCGTCCGCCACAGCGGAATGCCGAAGCGCCGCGCCAAAGGGGCCGCCAACAGCAGGGCTTGATTGTGGCCCCGCCGGCCTAGCCGCCCAGTGGTCAAAGGCACGGGCGCCAACAGGTCCGGCAGGGGTTCGCCGAGCGCTGCAACGGCGTCCCCCAACAGCTGGCTCAAGAGTTTCGCCTCGCCGTAGCCCTTGCCGAATTTAATGGCGTGAACCAGCCTTGGCACGGGCCCCGCAAAGAGCAGGGGCGCAACGACGCCTTGAAACGGCGGCGGCTTGTTGATGCACCCCGCGCACAGGTCGGCGGTGCTGGGCAACGGCAGGCCGCAGCACCGGCAGGCTCGCCGGTTCCAAGGCAGGCTGCGCCAACAGGGCCGGCAGAGGTCCATGCCGCCGTTTACCGGCGCATCGCAAAGCCGGCAAATTCGCGGCAGCAGAAGATCGAGCCAATTCATCGGCGCTGAGTTTTCCCGGCCTTGGGTCTTCGCCGCCAGCGGCGATTGCCGCAATTCGCGTAGGACAATGGATGCCGTTAAACTGAACGACGGCAGGAGATGGAGAGGCTGACGGCCATGCTGAAGTACCAAGCCCCCCTACAGGACATGGAATTCCTGCTGTTCGACCTGTTCCGCATCGACCGGGAGTGGGCCGACGCACCGGCCTTTGCGGACTTGGACGCAGATCTGGCGCGGGCTGTCTTGGGAGAAGCCGGCAAGCTGGCCAGCGGGGTGATGGCGCCCGTAAATCAGGCGGGGGACGACGCCGGCTGCCGCTGGACGAATGGGGAAGTCGAGGCGCCGGCGGCGTTCAAGCCCGCCTACCGTCAATTGGCCGAGGGCGGCTGGTTCGGCCTGTCCGGCAATCCGGCCTACGGCGGCCAAGGCATGCCGAAGCTCCTCGGCTGCCTAGTTGAGGAAATGTTCTGGGGCGCGAACACCGGTTTGTATCTTTACGGCACCCTCTCCGTGGGCGCCGCCGTCTGCATAGAGGCACACGGCAGCGAAGCGCAGAAGAAGCTCTACTTGCCGAAGCTCTACAGCGGCGAATGGTCCGCCGCCATGGACTTGACCGAACCCCAGGCCGGCACCGACCTCGGCCTGCTGCGCACTCGGGCAACGCCGGCCGGCGACGGAACCTACCGCATTTCCGGCGCCAAGATGTTCATCACCAGCGGCGAGCACGATCTGTCGCGGAACATCGTCCACTTGGTGATCGCCCGCTGCCCCGGCGCCCCCAAGGGCACCGGCGGAATCAGCCTGTTCATCGTGCCCAAGTTCATCCCCGACGCAAACGGCCTTCCGGGGATGCGCAACGGCGTCGCCAGCGGCGCCTTGGAGCACAAGATGGGCGTGGTCGGCAGCGCCACCAACCTGATGAACTACGAAGAGGCGGTCGCCTATCGGGTGGGGGAGGAAAACACCGGCCTCGCCTGCATGTTCACCATGATGAACCACGAGCGGCTGGCCGTGGGGCTGCAGGGGCTGGGCGCCGGCGAACTGGCCTACCAACAGGCCGCGGCATACGCCAAGGAGCGGCTGCAGGGCCGCGCCCCAACTGGCCCGCAACGTCCCGATGGGGAGGCGGACCCGCTGTTGGTGCATCCTGACGTGCGGCGCATGCTGCTCACCATCCGCGCCTACACGGAGGGCGGGCGCGCCTTCGCCATGCTGGTTGGCCGCAGCCTGGACCGCGCCAAGCACTCGAAGGATGCAAACAACCAAACGCTGGCGGACCTGCTGACCCCCGTCGCCAAGGCGTTTTTGAGCGACAGAGGGTTTGAATGCGCGGTGCTGGCGCAGCAGGTGTTCGGCGGCCACGGCTACGTCAAGGAATGGGGCATGGAGCAGATCGTGCGCGACGTGCGCATCGCGCCGATCTACGAAGGCGCCAATGGAGTGCAGGCGTTGGACCTCATCGGCCGCAAGGTGCTGCGCGACGGCGGCGACGCCCTGCGGCGGTTCGCGGCGGAAATGGCCGCGCACCCCGTGCCGGGCGAACATGAGGCGCCGCTTCGAGCCGCCCTTGAAAGGTTGGTCGGCGTCACCGACTGGTTGCTGGCCAAAGCGCCGGAAGACCCGAACCTGCCCGGCGCGGCCTCCACCGACTACCTGGAGTTGGCCGGGATGACCATCTACGCTTGGCTATGGGCGCGCATGGCCGGCGCGGCGCCTAACAACGCCTTCGGCCAAGCCAAGCGCCGCACGGCAAGGTTCTTCTTCCAAAAGCTGCTGCCCAAGACGGAAGCCTTGGCCCGCTCCATCAAGGCCGGCTCCAGCGCCTTGATGGACATGCCGCAGGAACTGTTTTGAGAAGGCCGGCTTCAGACCTGATGCGTCTGCCGATAGCTGCGCCACCGCTCGAAGGCGTCCAACATCTCTTGGTGGCGAGCCTTCGCCATGTCCGCAAACTCCGGGTGGGTGAAGATGTAGGGCTCGTTCTCCTGAATGGCGTGCAGCACCATGTCGCCGACGACGCTTGGTTCAAGGGCGTTGCTCAACAACGCCTGCATTCGCGCCGCCTGTTCGCCGTCCCGCAATTGCACAGCCAAATCGACGGACAGCTGCCCCGTCCCCTCCTGCGGCTGCAGCGCCGCCGGGCGGTTGCGGCTGGAGTTGAAGATGTTGGTGTTGACCACGCCGGGGCAGAGCACGGAAACGCCAATGCCTTGGTCGGCAAGGTCCCCGCGCATCGCCTCCGACAGGCCGAGAACGGCGTATTTGGTGGTGTTGTAAACACTTAGGCCGGGAAACGGCATAAGCCCCGCCACGGATGCGGTGTTCACGAAGTGGCCGCCTTCGCCGTGCGACTTCATTCGCTCCAAGAAGGTCTGTACGCCATTGACGACCCCTTGCAGGTTAACGCCGAGCACCCAGTCCCAATCCGCGTAGGACATGTGCTCGACCGTCCCGGCAACGGCGACGCCGGCGTTGTTGCACACCACATGCACCTTGCCGAAAGCCTGCTCCGCACGGTCCGCGGCCCTTGCCAAGGCTGCTCGGTCAGTGACGTCCACCTGCACGGCGATGACGTTCGCATTGCCCGGGCGAAGGGCGTCCAAGGCTTTCGCCAGTGCGCCCTCCTCGACGTCCGCAATGGCCACCTTCATGCCGGCGGCGCAAAAGGACTGCGCCATCGCCAGCCCCAAGCCGCTGGCGCCGCCGGTAACGAACGCCGTCCTGCCCGCTATGTTCCGCACGCTGCCCTCCTTATTGGAGAGGCGATGTTACCACCGCCTCGAGAAGCCGCCGCAGGGAGGGGTGCGGCAGGGCGCGTTCACTCGTCGCCAACGGCTGGGCAGGACTCTTGGCCGGCGGCGAGCAAGGCCAAGGCTTGGTCCGGATGGTCGGTGAACAGAGCATCCACCCCCACTTCCACCAGCGCCGCCAACTCGTCCGCGAAGGACTTGAAACCCTCACCCAGCCAATCCGCCCGCAGTGTGTAAACATGCACCCTGAGGTTGCGGTCATGGGCTTGCTCGACGATTTCGGGGGCGTTCAGCAGCAGCGCCTTGGGGGCGCCTATGCCCAGGGCGTAAGCGGCGATGGCGTCCAGCGACGGTTCGGCAACGGCCTCATCCCCGCCGATGAGCTGCACCTTGGGATGCTCGGTCTCCAAGGCCGCCAGCGCTCCAGCGTCAAACGACTGGATCAGCACCGGCAAATCATAGCCGGCGAGAGTTTGCAGCAGAGCATCGGCCAGCCTCGGCTGGAGCGCCGGGTCCTTCAATTCGGGATAGACGCCCACTCGCCGCCCGGTCGTGCGGTTCAAGCCTTCGACCAGGGCCAGCACGTCCGCCAAGCGCGGCACCCGGAAAGTTCTGTGCGGGAACCGCCTGGGGATGGATTCGGCCACCAGCAGCCGCTGAATTTCAGCGTAGGTGAAGTCGGCGGCGTAGTGGAGGCCGTCGTCCCGCCTTCGGTCGGGAAACAGTTCGGCGACGTCGGTGGTTCGGTTCAGCGTCAGATCGTGCAGGGCGATGGGTACGCCATCCGCCGTCAGCACCACGTCCGGCTCAATCCAATGCGCTCCTTGCCCGTACGCCAGGGCATAGGCCGGCAGCGTATGCTCCGGCAGATAGCCGGAAGCGCCCCGGTGGGCGATGACCTCAACGCAAGCGGCCTGCATCGCCGGCGCCGTCAGCATCGCCAAGGCCGCCAACCACAGCCGAACCGCGTTTTGCATTCGTCTTGCTCCTCCGCACTGCGCAACGAGAGGCTTAGCCAGTGCAAATGATCGCCCACCTTGGCGTTGGAAACGGCAACCATTGTTGGCGCTCGAAGCGGACGGGTCAAGCATTCAAAACAGATCCATTTGCTGGTCGTCCCCCACGGCGCGGTCGAAATCCAAGCCTAGGGCGGCGAGGATGGGTTCCGCCACTGGGCGAACCTGCTTTTGCAGGTAGTGCTCCCGGTCCGGTTGGTGCTCCAAGGCGTCCAGCGGCTCCGGGCCGGCGGTGGTGACCAAATAGGCGACCACCCGCCCGGGTTCGGCGGACTTGCGCGCCGCCGCCACATGGGGCGGGGTGCCGGCGGTGTAGGCGGCAAGGCTTTTGCGCAGGCCCTTGCGATAGACAAGGGAGGAGTCCAAATCGCCTTGGCGCAGCGCCGCCGCCACCTCCTGCAAGTAGCCTTCCACCGGCTCGCCGGCGAATAGACGGGCGAACAGCTCCCGCTGCACGTCCTTGGCCAGTTGCGTCCAGTCGCGCCGCACCACCTCCATGCCGATGAACTCCGGCTCGCGTTGCCCGTCAACAAGGCCGGCGTAACGCTTCCTGGCGCCGCCGCCGCCCCGCCGCACGGGCGGCAGAAAGAGCTTTACATAGAGCTTTTCAAACTCCATCTCCAAGCGGCTTTGCGCCCGCCAAGTGGCTTGGATGTAGGCATCAAGCGCAGCATTGAGCTGTTTGGCCAACTGCGGCCCCCGGCGCTTGGCTGCGGCGGCGCCGTGCAGGCCTGAACGCACGAAAAGACTGTCCGTGTCCCCGTAGAGCACCTCAAAGCCGCGCTCCTCGAACCAAGCCTTGGACCATTGCAGAAAGCGGCGGCCCAAGCCGGTGATGGCGTTGGCGATGGCGACGTTGTGAAAGCGGCAGGCGGGCGTGCCGAGCACCCCGTAGAAGGAGTTCATCAGGATTTTGATGGCTTGGGAGGCCACTCGGTCGCCAGCGGCCTTGGCCGCCTCCCTTTGCGGAAAAAGCTGGTCCAGCATGGCCGGCAGTATCGCTTCGCCGCGGCGGAAGGCGGCGTCCTTGGACACCCGAATCACCGCGTCGGCGTTGCCGCCGTTCGCCACGAAGCCCAACGGGTCGATGTTGAAGGTGCGCATCAGGCTGGGATACAGGCTCTTGAAGTCGAACACCCAAACGTTTTCGTGCAGGCCGGTGACCGGCTCCAGCACATGGCCGCCGGCTTGATGGCGAGCGGAGGAACCAGCCTCTTCGGAGCGCACCGTCGGCGCCACCAAGCCCCGCCGCCGCAGCGCCGACAAGTACAGAAAGTCGAAGGAGGCGATGCTGGCGGACACGCGGTCCGGCGTCATGCCGGTCAGCCGGCTGCGGGCCACGGCAAGGTTGACCAAATCAAGCCTTTCCACGATTTGCAAGGCCAGCCGGGCGTCCGTGCGGGCGTAGGCGGCGAAGGCGGGCAGGTCGTCCCAATAGCGGGCCTCAATGTCGGCGGCGCGGTTGCCGGAGGGATGCTCCGCCAAGGCCTCCTTGCCTTCGCCAAGCACTTCGTTGGCCACGGCGTCCAGTGAATGGTCGTTCAGACGCATGAAGGCGCCGCGCACCAAGTCGATGCCGTCGAGCACCAAGCGCCCCGGCACACTGGCTTGGCCGCTGCCGAAATAGCCCCGCGCCTCGCGCAGGCGCAGCTTGCCCAGATCCCGCCCGAACTCGAACGGATGCCGCACGCGAGCGGCGATGCGGGCCAACACGCTGAGGTCGAAGTCGATGACGTTCCAGCCGGTCAGCACATCGGGGTCGGCCTCCATCACTCGGCTGCAGAAGGCGTCCAGCACGGCCCGCTCGTCTGCCAAGCCCGTTGCGCGCTCCGGCATGTCGCGGCCGGCGGCATCGACGATGAAAACCTCGTCAAGGCCGCAGCCGTAGAGGGCGATGGCGAGCAAGCGCTTGGCTTGGGGATCCGTTTCGATGTCGAAGGACAGCACGGAGGGCTTTACGACCACATCGGCCGGCTTGAGTTCCGGGTTCTCGTAGATGCGGGAAATGTTGGCGCCCGGCGTCCACTCGCCGCGAATCTCGCAGCCGCCGCGAATGCTCCGGTCGATCAAATAGCGGGCCGCAAAGCGCACGTCGGCTTCAAAAGTGTCGATGCCGGCGCGGTGCAGCCTTGCACGCAGCGGCGGGGCGTCTTGCGGAACGCCCAGCTCCACCCGCGCGACGCTTTCGCCGGCAAAGGTGAGGCGGTCAGGCTGCGCCGCGCAGACAGCGCCAAGCCGACGAGCGCGGCGCCAATCCCTTTGACGAATGAAGAAGCGCGGCCGCTGCCGGTAGTCCCGAACCAAAAAAGTCCCGCCCCTCTCCAGCACCCCGTGCAGATGCACCACGGGCCGGGCGGGGGGAGCGGCGCCTTCAGCCGCGGAGCCGGAGGGGCTCGCACTCGGATGAGGAGCTTCAGCCGAGGAGGGAGCGGCCCGGCTTCTGACGATTCGGTAGCTCGCCTGCAGGATGAAGCCGCGCTCTGCTTCCGCGGTGCCTGTCACGGTCTGCATGTCGCTTGTCCCGCGGCGGAACCTCTGGCCGGCGCCCAGCCGCCCGGCTGCGTTCACCCCGCACCCTTGCCCCGGCGGAGAAATTCAGGCGGTCGCACCGCCAGCCCCGCTTTCGCCGCGGGACCGAACCCAACCATTGACGGTGAAGCGCCCGTCCGCAAAATCTTGCGAGTCGCCTTCCACGGGAGTGATTTCGTGAACGTAGCTGCTGGGGAACATAACCAAGCTGTTGTGGTGCGGCTTGATCCGGGAGAAGAAATTGCAGTCGAAGGACCCCGTTTCCAAGTCCGTATCGTAGAGAAGCAGGTCGCCGCCGGAGAAACGTTTGGGTTCGCGGTGAAAATAATAGACGTAGGTGATCTTTCGAGGGTGATGGAAGTGGGATGAATTGTCGCTATGCGGCCTATAGTATCCGCCCGCAAGATGCACCGTTACATGCAGTTCGATACGGTGTCGTTCAAGACTCTCCATGCCCAACCGCGCCAAAACGCAAGGCAAAATGCGGCGCAGCCTGGGGACGACCAATGGCCTCACTTCCCGCACAGTTTGGGTGTGCGCATGCCAGGCGGTTCGCGTTTCCAGGTTCACATGCCCAAAGTCACCAACCCCCGCTCGGAAGAACCGTTGGCTGCCGGCAAGCGTCAGCTTGAACAGGCGTTCTTGCTCTGGCTGCGGCAGAAAATCCATCAACCGCACGAAGGGCGCGGCCCGTCGGCCGGCCGGCGCCGCGCTCGGCAGACGGTCGCCGCTCAGAATGGCGCTCGGCCAGAGTGCCTTGGCGTTGTCGGGTTGCAGTGTGCATAGACGCCGATAGGCGTCAAGCGCCGCCGGGAAGCTCCCCTTCCCGCGGAGAACGTCGCCGAGCCGGAGCAGCACCTTGGCGTTGTGCGGATTGGCTGCAAGCGACCGCCGCAGAACCGCCTCGGCTTGATCGAGCAGGCCCCCTCCCCGCCTGACCCGAATCGTTGCGCTGTGCGCTCCCAGTGTTCTAATGCCGCCTTCCCGCATGTGTTCCAAAACCCAATGGAGGATTGTGCTGGGCCGCCGCAAGGGAGCTCTTCGGCAACATGTCGGTTGACGGCGGAACGCCTCGTGCGGGCCAGGATGCGCAGAGGGTATCGCGCCGCCGTCTAAAAGTCGAACGGGAGTGCGCCAAGGAGTTGCGCTGCAAGTGTTCCTGCCTCAACCATCCCCCCGCTCAACCTCCCCCCCCTCAACCGCCCCCCCCTCAACCGGCCCCCGCGAGAAACGCTTCGGCTTCCTGCAAATAGCCGAGTCGTTCCATCACCGGCCCGTGGGCGTCCGCCAATGCCCGCACCTGCCGTGCGGAGAGGGCGCTCCGCCAAGATCCGGCCACCCCAGTGCGGAAGAAGGAAGGCGCCGTCGGCTGCCGTTCGGCGAATCCGAACTGCTCCTCCTGGGCGCGCAGGCGGGAAAACGCCGCGCAGTCGATGGCCTGCGCAAGGCGCGCCTCGTCCATGTCCAGGCCGGCGAAGCGCAGCACGGCGTCGAATGCGGCCATCGGGGCCTTCAGCATGTCCTCGTAGCACAGGACCTGCAGCGGCAATTCTTGCTGGTCCAGCCAACTCGACACATGGCCGCTCCAAGTGAGCAGCAATTCTGGAAAATGAATGCTTATGCCCCCATCGGCCCAATTCTCCATAGCCGTCGGGTTGTTCATCCACTCTATGGTGGAGTCGATGGAGCATTGGCGATGGTGCCCATAGGAAACCGCCACATCCAGCGGACTGCGCACCAGATAGATCACGCCGGCCGTCGCCGCCTTGGGGAAGAGCGCCGCGCCGCAGGGCAGGCGAAGAAAGGCTTCGTGGACCTTGATGAAGGCCGGAGGCGACAACTCATGAGCCAGGGCTTCGTGAAACTGCGGCCGGTAACGCATGACTTCATCCCAAGTCATGTCCCCTGAATCCAGCCCAAGCAGTTCGTTGAACAGTTCGCGGCCGCTGGCGATGGAGCTGCCCAGCAAGCCGTTGATCGAGGCTGGCTGTTCGCTTCTTTGCAGGTAATTGGTCAAGACCGCCCGCAGCCAGGTGTTGCCGGACTTGGGATAGGAGGCGAGCCAGACGATGGACGCCATAGCCGCGTCCCCGGCCTCAAGCAGCCGCAGCAGCCGAAGAGGGCGCTCTCGGCGCTGCGGCTGTCGCCCGAGGGGAGGTTGCCGGCTTGCGCAGGTCTTCCTCGACGCAGTCCGCCAACGCATCGAGCAGGAACGGATGCGAGGGCCGCCTCACTCGCAGCACGGGCAAATGCCGCGCCATGGCCGTGACGGCGTGAAAATGCGCAAGCCCCTGCCCGTTCCCTTGGAGGAAGCGGCTGCGGTAGGTGTACTTGTAAAGCCACCGAAAGGCCGCTCCGCACGGCAAGGGATCAATTGCGACCGTGGAGTCGTTGTGCTCCGTCAGCAGATAAACAGCGCGGATGGCTAGCGGCTCGGCGCGGAACCTAGCCGCCGGCAGCAGATACTTCTCCAAGCCTTCGCGCACTTTGGCTTGCGCTTGCGGCCGCCAACCCAATTCGTCCAGCGCATCCGCCCAAAGCCGCAGGGTGGGAAAGCCCGACAGCGCCCTGAACTGACCGTCCCCCGGCACGACGCCGGTGAAGCCATCGCTAAGCATGGCGTAGCCGCGTCCGACTAGCGCTGCAAGCAGGGAGGACTTGCCAATGCCGGCGCGGCCGGCGAACAGCACGGCGCCGGCCTCGGTTGCCACGGCGCCGGCGTGCAAAGTGACCACCGCACGCTGCTGCAATAGCGCGGCGAACGTTGAACCGGCGAGGAACAGGCCCAGCTCCCAATCGCTGCCGCCCCGGGGCTCCACCAGAATCTCCCGTCCGTCCGCAACCAAGAAGCGGCCCACGCCGTCAATGCTCAACAGGAAGGCGCCCGGTTGGGCCTGCCAAATGTTGCGTCCGCTTGCAGTGGGATTGGCGAGGGCCGCCGGCGCCACGCCGACCCGAACAGTCACGTCCGGCGCGCCGGCGGGAGGTTCGGCCGGTGCGGCAAACGGCAGCGCGATCTGGGAGTTGATCTGCAATCCATATGCCAAGTAGCGGCGCAGCGGGCGGTGCATGCGGAAACAGCGGCCTCTTGTTGCGGATGAGGAATGTCAACGGCTTCCACCGAAAGCGCCGGCGTTGCAACGACGTGCGCCGCATGGCCGCCAAGCCGTTGGGCGGCGCTCTTTGGCTTGAACAAGCACTAAGGCCGTACGCATCCATTATTATAATGTCTTTTGTTCCCGCTTGGGGAAGATGCGCCTAGCCCACTTCATCATCACCAGATTCTGCCTGCGCGACCGCAGGTGGATGGAGCATGTCGATGGCCCTTGGTTCGGCGCCGTCAACCCGCTCAAGGCCCGCAACCTCAACCTTCGCCTGAGGCTGCTGGAGGCGGTCTGCCTGCCGGCCCTGCAGGCGCAGACCAATCAGAACTTCACTTGGGTGCTGCTGGTGGACGTGAACTTGGACGGGCGCACCAAAAGGCGCCTGCGGGATTTGACCCGCGGCCTGAGCAGGGTCCGGCTGCACGAGCACCATGCCGGCGCCCCGGCCCGGCTGGAAAGGCTGGGCTGGCTGCGGCGCCTCAGGGACCGGCCGGACTTCGTGCTCACCACGCTGAATGATGACGACGATGCGCTGCCGCGGCGCTTCGTGGAGACCGTGCAGTCCCACATCTTCGAACTGGACGGCAAAGGCGGCCTGCCGCCCTTCAAGATCATGGGGACCAAGCGCGCCCTGCGGTGGCGCATGGCGTTCACGCCCAGTGCATCCTTGGGCTGGGCCTCCGTTTGGCGCGAACGCGCCAAGGTGCCCTCCTGCGGATTTTCCCTGCTCTGCCGGCAGCCCGGCTTCGACTTCAGTGTGCTCGGCATGCGGCACATCCACGCGGAGAGCTATTTCGATTCCCAAGCGCGGCCGTCGGCGAGGAACGTTTTGGTCTATCGCCGCCTGCTGCTGGAGGCGGCCCGAGACGCCCGGGTGGGGCGCATCCCCATGAACGCCGAAGCGTTCTTCGACGCCAGCGCCGCCGGGACGGCGGTGATCAGCAGTCACGAAGGCAACTTGAACAGCTGGCGCTGGTCTTCATCAGCGGACCCGGACCCAGACCGACGCCCAGTGCTCGGTGCAGAGACCTTCCCCGACGTCCGCATGGACTGGGACGCCGTGCGTCGCCACGCCAAATACTTCGGCGGCTGGCGCCCGAGGATGCGGCGCCTGGAGTCCGCCCTCTACGGACCCAAGGGTGTGCGCATTGAGGCGGCCCACCGCTTCATGAAACGGCTGCGGCGCCGACCGGCGCGGTTCAATCCAGCTTGTTGATGAACCTGTAGGCGGCGATGAGGATGCCGAAGCCCACGTAGAGGCCCAACAGGGCGACGCCCATGAGCACCGCCATTTGCGGCCTGACCGCTTGTTGGGCCGCCAGCCAACCGATAAGCGCCAGCAGTCCGAAGAAGGAGACCGCAATGCTTAGGGCGACGAACCCGCCGCGTTTGGTCAAGGCGGCCGCACCCTCAGCGGATGGCGACCGGATTGATGACCGCCTGCACGGCGCCCACGAATCTGGGCACGCCCAGCACGAACAGGAATTCCGACGCACCATCGACAGCCAAGGCTCGGGTGTCCATGTTCTCCAGGATGTAAATGCCGTTCTTGGCCAGCAGTTCAGGATGCACCGGAAACGCCGACTGCGGGTCTTCCGGCGGCAGCACCTCCAAGGCCCAGGTGTCGGCGCCCACCGCCACCACGCCAAGCTCCGCCAAGTAGCGGGCGCCGTCCAAGCCCAAGCCCGGCGCGCCGGCCATGAAGCGCTCCGGGTCCTGTTCGGCCATGTTGAGCCAGCCGGTGTGGAAAAGCACCACGTCGCCCTTCTCGATGGCAACGTTCTGCGCTTGCTGCGCCGCCATGATTTCGGCCCGGTTGAAGGCTGCGCCTGCCGGCAGCTGGTCTTGGCCGGCCAGTTTGGCCATGTCGAGCATTAGGCCGCGGCTGACCATGGGCGGCAGGCCATCGATGCCGAACTTGGTCAGGCCCGTGGGCTTGACGAAATCCTGGGCGCGGTTGCCGTTGTAGTAAACGTGGTCGATGCCCATGTGCCCAAGGCCGTCTATCTGGCTGCCGATGCCCATCCATAGATTCATCAGGTCGTCATTGCCGGTGGCCCGGTTGGCGCCCATGGGCGTGCCGGTGCCGTCGCCAAGCTGCAGAATGGTCATGGCGTAGCGGCGCGGCGGATAGGCGGGCGAGTCCGCCCCGGTTGCAACGCCCAGGCGATAGACCTTGCCGGTGCGCACCAGCCGGGCGGCGGCGACCACCTTTTCCGGCGCAAGGTTGTTGAGGGCGCCCAAGGTGTCCTCGGCGCCGTACTTGGAGGGATGCCAAGCCTCCTCCGCCAAGGCGGCCAAGGGCAGGGCGAACAGTGGAGCCATCCATCGCTTCAAGGCATTCATGATTTTCTCCTCCTTGCCAAGGCGCCGGAGTTTAACGGTCCTGCAACGCTGCGGGGAGCTTCTCAAAGATGTTGTCGAAACGGCCGTTGGACATGATGACCAGATGCCGGCGGCGTTCGGGCAGCGCCTTCACCCAATCGATCAGCTGCTCCATATCCGAGAATTGCCGGGCCGGCGTTACGCATTCGGCGACCAGGCCGCCGATATCCCATTGGATGTTGGCGCCGCGGAACCAAACCGCTTGGTCGGCTGGAGCGCAGCAGGTGACCAGTTCGCGGCGCAGGGCGCCCAAGGACATGGTGTGGGTGCGCGGTTCGATGATGGCGACGATTTCCTCGTTGCCCACTTTGTTGCGCAAGCCTTGCAGGGTGGCCCGAATGGCTGTTGGATGGTGGGCGAAGTCATCGTACAGGGTCGTCCGGCCGATGCGCGCAATGACCTCAAGACGCCGCTTGACCCCGGCGAAATCGCCCAAGGCGGCAACGGCCGCTTCCGGCGGCACGCCCACATGCCGGGCGGCGGCAACTGCGGCCAAGGCGTTGTTGACGTTGTGGGCGCCGGTCAACGGCCAAGCCACCTGGCCTAGGGGCTGGTCGTTAAGGCAAACCTCAAACGCCGTCAAATCGCTGCTGAGGTTTCGCGCCGACCAGCGGTCCCCGCTGTCGGTCGGTGCCCTCCGTTCAGGCGCCTTGCCGCCGAAGCGGGCCACCGGCGTCCAGCAGTCCTTGAGCAGCAGGTCGTTGACCTGATCGTCATCGCTGGGCGCCACGATCAGCCCTTGCCCCGGCACCGTGCGCAGCAGCAGACGGAATTGCGCCTTGATGGCGGCCAAGTCCTCGAAGATGTCCGCATGGTCGTACTCCAAGTTGTTGATGACGAGCGTTCGCGGACGGTAGTGGACAAACTTGGAGCGGCGGTCGAAGTAGGAGCAGTCGTATTCGTCGGCCTCCACCACGAAGTAGGGTGCATCGCCCAAGCGGGCGGAGCGCTCAAAGTTCATCGGGGCGCCGCCTATCAGGTAGCCGGGGTTCAGCCCGGCCCGCTCCAGTATCCAAGCGAGCATGGCGGCCGTGGTGGTTTTGCCGTGGGTGCCGGACACCGCCAGCACCCAGCGGCCCTGCAGCACGTTGGCGCCGAGCCATTCGGCGCCCGATGCGTAGCGCAGGCCGCGGTTGAGGATGTGCTCCACCGAATCCGCGCCTCTGGGCAGGCCGGCGTTGCCCATGACCACCAAGTCCGGCTCCGGTCTAAGCTGGTCGGGGTTGAACCCCTCATGCACATCGATGCCGGCGACGGCCAAAAGATCGCTCATGGGCGGATGGACGCCCTGGTCCGAACCCGTCACCTCATGCCCTTGCTGCTTGGCCAGTTGCGCCAAGCTGCCCATCAGGGCGCCGCCGATGCCGAGAAAGTGCAGCCTCATCCGCCGCTCGCCAGGGTGGCGGCACCGGCGCTGAGGAGCATGATGGTGAGGGCGAAGCCGACGCCAAGGGCCATGTGCAGGTTCAGCGCCTTGGCAAGTATGAAGCCCATCACGGTTACGGACCAGATGGAAAACCCAAGATAGGCCGCGGCGACGCCGCTCTCATGCAGCAGCCCGGATATGGGCACGACCAAGGAGAAGATGGCGGTGAGCACTAGGTCGCAGCCCAGAATGGTGACGATGGTCTGCATGAACCTTGCGCTTAGGCTGCGCAGCAGGCAGGCAAGGCGCACCAAGGCGGCCAAGGTGGCCGTGGAGACCAAAATGCCGGTTGCCAGTTGCAGCAACGGGCCGCCCGTAACCACGGCGGAGGCGAAGATGCTGACAGCCAAGTTGGCCGCCAGCACCATCAACGCAATCAAGGGATGCTTGGGTGCGATTTCCGGGCTTAGGCGCAACAGGCAGACGTGCCAGAAGAACAGCAATACAACGGCCATGCGGCCATGATAGTTTCTTGGCGGGCCAATGGCACTAAAATGTGCGGCCTCTTCATCAAAATTGATCGTCCGCTTGGGCGGAGCGGCGGGGGACAGCGTTTCATTCATGGGCAAGCAGCTTGACGGCGGAGCGGGTTCAGGAGCTCCAGGCAACGCCTTCTACGCTCAGTCGGGCGGCGTCACCGCGGTCATCAACGCCACCGCCTGCGGCTTGGTGGAGGCGGCTCGACGGCGCCCTGAGCGAATCGGCAAGGTGTTCGCCGGGCGCAACGGCATTCTCGGCGCCCTGAAGGAGGAGCTGATCGACACCAGCCTTGAGAGCGACGCCGCCATCGCCGCCTTGCGCCACACGCCCGGCGGGGCCTTCGGCTCCTGCCGCTACAAGCTGCGCTCCATCGACGAGCAGGAGCGGGAATACCGCCGCCTGCTCGAGGTCTTCGCCGCCCACGGCATTCGCTACTTCTTCTACAACGGCGGCGGGGATTCGCAGGACACGGCGCACAAGGTCTCCCTGCTGGGCGCCCGTCTCAACTATCCCATCACCGCCATCGGCATTCCCAAAACCGTCGATAACGACCTGCCCTGCACGGATTGCTGCCCCGGCTTCGGCTCCGTGGCGAAGTATGTGGCCACCTCCACCCGGGAAGCCGCCTTGGACGTGGCCTCCATGGCGGAGACTTCCACCAAGGTCTTCATTCTGGAGGTTATGGGCCGGCACTCCGGTTGGATAGCGGCGGCGGCGGCGCTGGCCCAGGAGAGCCCGGGGGACCCGCCGCACATCCTGCTGCTGCCGGAGGCGCCCTTCCACCAAGGGCGCTTTCTGGCGAAGGTGGACAAAACGGTGCGCCGCTGCGGCTACTGCGTGGTGGTGGCCTCCGAAGGCGCCCGCTACGAGAACGGCAAGTTGATTGCCGAGGCCGGCGGCAAGGACGCCTTCGGCCATGCGCAGTTGGGCGGCGTTGCCCCGGCCATTGCCGGCCTGGTCCGCGGCCAGCTCGGCCACAAGCACCATTGGGCGCTGGCGGACTACCTGCAGCGCTCCGCCCGCCACATCGCCTCCGCGGTGGATGTGGAGCAAGCCTACGCCCTGGGCAAGGCGGCGGTGGAGTTCGCCCTGGCCGGCAAGAACGCCCTGATGCCCACCATCAAGCGCTTAAGCGACGCCCCCTACCGCTGGAGCATCGGCGAAGCCAAGCTATCCCGGGTGGCCAATGTGGAGCGCAAGATGCCGAAGAGCTACATCAGCGCCGACGGCTTCGGCATCACCGCCAAGGCCCGCCGCTACCTAGCCCCCCTGATCGAGGGCGAAGATCCGCCCCCCTACCGCAACGGCCTGCCGCAATACATCCGCCTGCGCAACCGGCTGGCGCGGAAGAAACTGCCGCCGTTCGAGATTTGATTGAAGCACCCAACCAGGAGAGCGCTCATGCTGCAACGTCTAGTTCACACCCTAGGGGCTGCGGTGCTCGCATTCAGCGCCGCCCATGCGCAGGATTCCCCAAACGACCCGGAGGGGCGGGGCCTGTCGGACGCAGACGCGCAGCGCCTGCAGCAGGTGCTGGACGCCCAGCCGGAGGAAAGCCGGGCCCGCTACCAGTGGCGGCATCCGTTCGAGACCTTGGCGTTCTTCGGCATCGAGCCGGGCATGAGGGTGGTGGAGGTGCTGCCCGGCGGCGGCTGGTACAGCGCCATTCTCATTCCCTACTTGGGTTCGCAGGGCGTCTTGATGGGGGCCGACTACCCCTTGGACATGTGGCCCAACTTCCCCTTTGCAACGGATGAGTTCATGGCCGAGCGGCGCAGTTGGCCACAGGACTGGCCGGCAACGGCGGCGCAGTGGCGGGGCGACGACGGGGCCAAGGTGCTGGCGATGCGCATCGGCGACATCCCCGATGATCTAAACGGCAGCGCGGACGCCGTGCTGTTCATCAGGGCGCTGCACAACCTGAACGCCTTTGAGGGCAAGGGCGGCTTCCGTTCGGCGGCGTTGGCGGACGCTTGGTCGGTGCTGAGGCCCGGCGGCGTTGTCGGAGTGGTGCAGCACAGTGTGCCGAAGGGCCGCTTGGCGTCGCTGAGGGAGGATACTTGGTCGGTGCTGAAGCCCGGTGCCGTTAAGATGGTGCAGGATCGCTTGACGTCGGAGGACCGCTCCGACCCTTGGGCGGACGGCACCCGCGGCTATCTGGACAGGGACGCTGTGGTCGCCAATTTCCAGGCGATTGGCTTTGAGTTGGTCGGCGAGTCGGACATAAACCGCAACCCCAAGGACATGCCGGCGGAGGACGAGGTCGTCTGGCGCTTGCCGCCCACTCTGCAGGGCAGCGACGATGCCCCCGAACTGCGGGCCAAGTACGAGGCCATCGGGGAGTCCAACCGCATGACATTGCTGTTCAGGAAGCCCGCCGGCTAGCCAAGGCCGGTCAGCGCCGCCTGAGTTGGCGCGGGTGGGCTAAAGCCACGCAAACTTGGCGATGAACACCGCCGCCACTAGGTAAACCGCCGCCGGGCACTCGCGCCGCCGCCCGGTCAGCAGCTTGACGGCGGCGTAGGCGATGAAGCCGACGCCTAGGCCGTCGGCGACCGAGTGGCTCAGCGGCATGGCGATGGCGGTCAGCGCCGCCGGGGCGGACTCGGTCAGGTCGCGCCAGTCCATGTCGGTGAGGGAGCGAGCCATCGCCACCGCCACGAACAGCAGCGCCGCCGCCGAAGCGTAGGCCGGAATGCTCTGCGCCAAGGGCGCCAGCACCAGGCAGAGCAGGAACAGCGCGGCCACCACCAAGGCGGTCAGGCCGGTTCTGCCGCCGCTCTCCACTCCGGCGGCGCTCTCGATGTAGCTGGTGGTGGATGAGGTGCCCACCGCCGCGCCCAGCACGGTGGCGCCGGAGTCCGCCAACAGGGCGCTGCGCAGGCGCGGAATCCGGCCTTCCGCATCCGTCAGATTGCCGCGGGTGGCCACGCCGACCAAGGTGCCGGCGGTGTCGAAAACGTCCACCAGCAGCAGCGTCAGCACCACGCTCAGCAGGGAAAGGTCCAGAGCGCTCAGGATGTCAAGCTGGCCGAACACCGGCCCCAGTGACGGCGGAGCGGAGGCTAGGCCGTGGAATTCCGTTTGGCCGGTGAGCCAGCCGAGCACGGAAAGAAGCAGCATGGCGATGATGACCGCCCCGTTGTGGCCGCGGCTGGCTAGGGTGACGATCAACACGAAGCCGAGCAGGGTTGCGGCGGGGGAGAAGGAGGCCAGGTCCCCAAAGGACACCAGGGTGGCCGGGTCGTCGATGGTGACGCCGGCCTTGCGCAGGGCGATGAAGGCTAGAAACAGCCCGATGCCGGCGGAGATGCCGCATTTCAGGCTGCGTGGAATCGAGTTGATGAGCTGTTCGCGGATGGGCAGCACGCTTAAGGCGACGAAGATCACCCCGGAAACGAACACCGCGCCCAACGCGGTCTGCCAAGGATGGCCGCTGCCGAGCACCACGCCGTAGGTGAAGAAGGCGTTTTGGCTCATGCCCGGTGCCAAGGCGATGGGATAGTTGGCGAACCAGCCCATCATCAGGGAGCCGAAGGCCGCCGCCAAGCAGGTGGCGACGAACACTGCGCCGAAGTCCATGCCCGCTTCGGAGAGAATCGCCGGGTTCACCACGGTGATGTAGGCCATCGCCAGAAACGTGGTGCAGCCGGCGGCCACTTCCCGCTGCACTGTCGTGCCTTGGGCGCGCAGATGGAACTTTTGTTCTAGCAGGCGCCGGTTCACTTTGGACTGGGGCGGCCCCACATGACCGCATCGGCGGCGGCGCAACGCAGTTCCGCTGCCGGGGGGCGCGTTCCGTTCAAGCGCCGCCGCCGCTCAGCGGCGACCATTGGGAAAGTGGGGAAAAAACGCACGGCTCCGATTGTAGCAGTGATCGGCAAATCCTTATTAGGGGATTAGGCAGGCTCGCGAGGCGGAGCGCCCGCCCCGCCAAAAAGCGCGAAAAAACCCCACAGCGCAAATCCCTCGGTCCAGTTCAGAACTCTCCATCCCGCCAAACACGGGCTATACTGCCGCTCCAGTGGGCCAGAACTGTTGCCTGTGGGCTTTGCGGCCACAACCACGGAGGACGTCCGGCCATGAGTGAGGCGACTGCCATGCCGGCCGGCAAGTCTCCCCTGCCAAATAGGCAGCACCCTCGGCTGCGCCGGAGCAAGCCATGCACCACTTGAGGGATTTCAAGAATTTCGACCGCGCCGCACTCAACCTGTTTGCGCCGCTCACCATTCTGCTTGGTAGGAACGGGTCCGGGAAGACCAATCTGATTGAGGGCGTTGAACTCATGGCCGCGCTCGCTCGCGGCGTACCCGTCAACGACATCACCGATGTCGGCCGCGGCGGAGCGCTGGAGGTGCGCGGCGGGCTGGCGTCGTGCGGACGATTTGGCACTTCCAGCTTCCAGCTGCGTTTTGAGAGGACCATAAAGTTCGATGGCAAGAAGCCCCCCGTTGACTACTTTATTGAAATAGGAGGCGGAACGGCCGGCGGTGTGCATCTTGCAGCCGAGCGTTTGTGGGTGGGGAACCGAGTGTTCTTTGAAGCACGCAGAAAACAGGGCGAAATTCTGGACATCAGCTACGACAACTTTTCCCGTGGCCCCAATCCACATTGCCAGCTCTCCGCATTTTCTTCAGTTCTCTCCCGGTACAGCGAGGTAGTTGCCAACTCCAAGGCCACCAGCAGTAGGTTGTCAGGTGCCAAAAGAGCAGTCGCTGGGGTAACGGAATACCTGCAAGGATCGTACATATTTGACCCAATGCCGAGGTTCATGCGCAATTACGAGCGCATCAATCCCGAACCTCGGCTGTTGCGCAATGGCGGCAATCTCTCCGCGGTGCTGTTCGCATTGTCCAAGGGCAATAAAGAGCAGAAGGCGGCGCTGGGCAGGGTCACGGACACGATCCGGCAGATTCCCGAAGAGCCGTTCGAAAGCGTCGGCTTCGTTGAAACAGACCTCGGCGACGTCATGGCGGGGTTCCTGGCTGAACCGGGTTCCGGCTTTAACGGCGGTCGTCTGATAGACGCCCGCCTGCTATCCGACGGAACGCTGCGAATGCTGGCCGTCCTAACGGCGCTGGAGACGGTCCCGCAGGGGTCGCGGATAGTGATCGAGGAGTTCGATGCTGGACTGCATCCATCTCGCGCCGAACTTCTTGTCCAGCATTTGGCGCATGCTGCTGAGCAGCGCAAGCTGAACCTAGTCCTTACGACGCACAATCCAGCCTTCATGAATGCGCTGACAGAGACGCAAATGGGAAGTGTCTGGATCTGTCATCGAGATGACTCGCGCAACGCCTCAAGAGTCACGCGCCTGGTGGATGTGGACTCGTGGGAAACAATCGGTTTGACTGGCGGCTTGGGGGACTTTGTGGCCAGCGGTGCCTTGGAGAAGCGTCTGGCGCCTAGCTACAGCGAAGACAGAAAGGAAGCCATGCGCAAATGGGTCGAGTCTTTGTCGTGAGTGATGCGACAATCCTCGACACCTCATGGTTGCTGGAGCTGTACAAGGTTCCGGGGGACTCCAACCCGCTGAGGTTCGAAAGCGTCCGCGAGCCGGCGGCCGTCGCCGCGCAAGGCAGGATGCATGTGACCGTCCCGGTCTTGTTCGAGGTGGCCAACCACATTGTGCATGTCCGCAACGGACACCATCGCCGTCAGCTAATCAGGCGCTTCCGGGAAGATGTCAGCAAATCCTTGTGCGATGAAGTTCCTTGGACGGTCTTTCGCGCTCTGCAAAACAACATTCTCTTGAGAGCGCAGGACCTCATTAAGCTCGCGGATCGCTTTGCTGAAGAGTCATCCACTGGCTATTCGTTGGCGGACATCTCCATTATCGATTTGGCGCAATGGCTGCAGAAACGGCAGTTGCAGGTGTGCATATTGGCTTTCGACAAGCAATTGGAAGCCTACGCAAGCCCTTAAGCGTGCGGCCGTTTTCGTTGACGGTGCGCGCTATGTTTTGGGCGTTTCCGCAGATCGCCCTGCTGAACCAGATCAGTCAGTCTGTCCGCTTCAGGCGGGACTTTGTCGGACAGTGGAACGATAATTCGCAAGAGCGAAATCCTTGGCGCGCCGATCTTGGTCACTCCCAGCGGCGAAGGACCGGTCACCGTCGGCATGGAGGCGGCGGCCTCCGCCTTCGAACACCATCATCCGGACGCGGACGGAGGAGGCTACAGGGAGTGGGAGGCGGCGGGCTGGCTCGGAAAGTTGGTTGACACTCATCCCCAAGCCTCGGGGCTGCAGATTGTCACGGGCGCTCCAATGCTGGTGTACGGCTTCCCAAACCAAGGCCTAGCACTGGGCGAAGCCGCCGTTTTGGACTTGCCGAGTGTGTTCGCCTACTTCATCGGCGAGGCCGCCTATGCGGTGCGGTCGAGCGACCCGACGGTGGCGTCGGCGCAGGTGGACGGCGGCCTGCTGACGGTTAGGGCGAACGCCACCAGCGCGGCCACGGTTACCGTGGTGGCGACGGGCCGCAACGGTCGGCGCATGGAGCGGCGCTTCACGGTGACGGGGTTGGCGCCGTCGCCAGCCGCTGGGGCGGCTGGCGCTCCGTGCTGCTGCAACAGCAGCCGCCGGCCGGGGACGGCGATGAGCCCTAGAACGCCAAACGCCCGCCGGCGCCGCCTCATGCTTGGGATGAAGCCGTTCCGGAAGCGTCCGGGGGCGCCGCCACGCCAGGGAGCGGGCCAAGCTCTCCCGGCAGGGCTTAAGTCCCAGGGCTAGGCTGGCCGCGGCCAGGAACATCACCACTAGGGTGCCGGCGCTCAGGGAGTGGCGCAAAACCGCTTCTACGACGGAGAACTGAACTGCAAGGCCATGAATAAGGCCCTGCAAGCCTACCCGGACTACTGCAACGGACAGGCCGCACCGCTCCCTAGGGCGTGTAAACTTGGCGCCGTTTCCGCTAATCTGGACATGGCTGCGGTCGGGGCCGTGGATGGGGCCTGCGGCGGCGGCAAAAAGCGGCGTCATTAAGGAAAAGTGATGAAGGCGGGTTGCAACGCGCACCGCAGGAATGGACGTTGGCTGGGCGGCGCATTGGCCTTGGCGCTGAGCGGTTCGGCTTGGTGCGCTCAAGAGCCGGCCGATGCTCCCGGCGCGGACGACGCCGCCATTGAAACCCTCGTCGTCACCGGCCAGATCCTGGATGAGATCGGCATGATGCTGCGGGCGCCGGTGGACGCCGCATTCGGCTTCGACAAGACGCTGCTGCGAACCCCGCGCTCCGCCACCAGCCTGACCATCGAGACCATCAAGCAGTACGGCATAACGGACATCGACGACTTCGTGGCGCTGTCGCCGGGCAGCTTCACGCAGTCCTTCTTCGGCGTGTCCGGCTCGCTGGACTTGCGCGGCACCTCCGGCGAGAACTACTTCAACGGCATTCGGCGGTTGGACAACCCCGGCAACTACGCCACGCCCATAGGCGCCGCGGACCGGGTGGACATCGTGCGCGGGCCGGCCTCGGTGATCTACGGCCCCAGCAAGATCGGTGGCTACATGAACTTCATTCCCAAGTCCGCCCGGGCCGACGCCGGGCAGTATCTGCCCAAGCCGACCGGCGCGGTCTCCTTCACCAGCGGCAGTTGGAGCAAGTCCATCCTGACCGCCGAAGTGGGCGGCCCCGGGCGGCTCGGCAACCGCCGCTTCGGCTACTACCTGTTCGGCGAAGTGGAGGACTCCGGCAGCTACTACCGCAACACCGGCACGGACAACCGCATTCTTCAGGCGACGTTCAACGCGGACTTAACGGAGCGGATGCACCTAGTGCTGGGCGGCATGCACCAGGACTACAAGAGCAACCAGGTGGCGGGCTGGAACCGGCTGACCCAGGCGTTGATCGACGACGGCCTCTACGTCACCGGCCAGGCCAAGCCCCTGGACCGGGACGGCGACGGCGTCATTTCCCACCAAGAGTACGGCGCCGCCAACGCAGGCGCCGGCCTGTTCGCCTTCATCCTTGACCCGGCCGGCCTTGCCGAGCCGCCTTCCTTCGGCGCGGACTTCGCCCTGGACCCCACCACCGTCGGCGTGGCCCGCCTGGACGGGGACCAAGTCCTGGTGGCGCCGGACGACACGCTGGAGAACGAGGATTTGATCCTCTACTTCGACTTCATCTGGGACCTCAACGAGCGATGGCGCCTCACCAACAAGCTCTACTACGAGTTTTACGACAACCTCAACGAGAACACCTACGGCTTCTCCCAGTTTGCGGACTCCTGGGTGGTGGAGAACCAGCTGATCGTCAAGTTCTCCGATGAGTTCGGCGGGCTGAAGCTGGACGCGCTGCTCTCGCCTTCCATCCGCCACACCAGCTTTGAGCACGGCGACGACTACAACAACGAGTACTTTGACCGACGGGACCTGACCCAGCCTTCCACCGCGCTGGACCGCCGCCTGCTCGCCACCCGCATCGGCAGGGACTACGCGGAATACTACCGGGGCGACTACAGCATCTACGGGCTGGCGCTGCTGACCGACCTAAACTTCGCCAACGGCTTGGGCCTGCTGCTTGGCGCCCGCTACGACGCCATCGACATGCACAGCCGGCAGCCGGCGGAGAAGATCCAGTTCGGCGCCGAACTTGACGCCCGCGCCAGCGAGGGCGCGTTCTCCTGGACGGCCAGCCTTTCCTACGCCGCGCCGCTGGGCCTTGCGCCCTACGTCACGGTGGCGAAGCAAACCACGGTGGTGGTCGGCCAGGGCGCGGACATCACCGCGGACAACATCATGAACGGCAACGCCGTGGCCAGTTCCGAACTGCTCGAAGCGGGCCTCAAAGGCTCCTTGCTGGATGGCCGGCTGTTCTTCCAAGCCATCTACTACGAACAGGAGCGCATCGACTTCAGCGCCCAATCCACCGTCACCAACCAAGCTTCGGAAACCCAGGGCTTCGAGTTCGAGCTGCGCTGGCTGGCCACGTCCCGCCTGACGCTGACCGCCGCCTACACCAACATAGAAGTCACCAACCTCAGCACCCTGAACGACGGCGGACGGTTCAGTTTCCTAGGCGCTGCGGATTTGCCGGGGACGGATCCTACCCTGTTCTACGGCGGCGCCGCCGGCGGCTTCGTAACCTTGACCGGCAACCCCAAGGCCCGCCGGGCCGGAGTGCCGGAGAACATCATCAGCTTGAGCGGCATCTACGACTTCCAGAACGGTTTGCAGTTCTTCGGCAGCCTGACCGACGTGGACGGCGTTTATTCCGGCTTCTCGCAAACGGTCAAGCTGCCGGCCTACACCTTGGTCAATGCCGGCCTGAAATACGATGCGGGAAACTGGTCCCTCACCCTCACCGGCAAGAACCTGACGGACGAGCGCTACTTCCGCGCCAACTTTCCCAACCTGTTCGGCTCCGCCATCGTCCTGCCGGAACTGCCCCGGCACTACCAGGCCGGCATTGAGTTCAAGTTCTAGTCCGGACATGCGGCCAGCGGCTCGCCGGCCGCCGTCGGCATGGGCTGCGTGGGAAACGGTTGCGGTTCGGCGGAGCGAGGGGAGGCCGGAGCACTGGAACAGGGCTGTGCTGATTCGTTAACATTTCCGTAATTTGCGCGAGGAGGAGCGGATGCCTGTTGCAACCAGCAAGCCCACCCACATCGTCAACTGCCCCACCTGCGGCAAGGGCGCCAAGTGGACGCCTAAGAACCCCTTTCGCCCGTTTTGCTCGGAGCGCTGCAAGCTCATCGACTTGGGCGCTTGGGCGAGCGGCGAGCGGGTGATTCCTGGGTCGGAAGCCGAAGGCGCCATGAGCGGCGAAGGCGAAACGCCGCGGCATCGCCTCATCCCCGCTGGCTGAGGCCAGCCGTCCGCCTTTGCTTGAACCAGTCAGCAGTTTTGTGAACAAAGGCCGCATGGGTCGAATTGGTTTGACGATTCGTCCCCCCACGCTGGAGGAGGCGCTGCTGGGCGGCGTCTGGGCGGGCTTGGCGCTGCTCCTGCTCACGCCCTTTGTGGTCGCCCGGGAGACGGTCTTTCCGTTCGTGGTCGGCAAGGCGCTTTACTCCAGGACGATCATCGAGATCGTCTTTGCGCTCTGGGTCGCGCTGGCGCTTCTGCGCCCCGCCTACCGCCCGCCGCGCTCCTGGCTGCTGCTCCTGCTGGCCGTCGCCTTGGGCGCGGCGCTGCTCGGTGCCTTTCTAGGCGTCAACCCGCGGCGCAGCCTCTGGTCCAGCTATGAACGCATGCAGGGCGTCGTGGATTCCGCCCACTGGCTTGCGTTCGCGGTCATCCTAGCTTCGGTGCTGCGCACGATGCGGCATTGGCGGATTCTGCTCAACTTGAATCTGGCCGCC
The DNA here is from genome assembly GCA_965200465.1 of Candidatus Azophilus sp. Lineage (GTDB taxonomy): Bacteria > Pseudomonadota > Gammaproteobacteria > Pseudomonadales > Azotimanducaceae > Azophilus. The sequence goes on from OZ241358.1 coordinate 3,752,339, forward strand.
AGCCTGGTGATGGCGCTGTTGGCCATTGCGCAAGGCTTCCATCTACTGGACGCGCCTTGGCTGGGTTGGCGCGATTGGCACCAAACGAGGGTGACTGCAACCCTGGGCAACGAGTCGTTCCTCAGCACCTACGCCATCCTGAATGTCCTGATCGCCTTGGGTTTTTTGGTTCACTCCTTCGCCCGCAACGCCGAACCGCCGGCATCCGCGGCCCAGCGGCTTGCAGTTTGGAGCCGGCGCCTGTTCTGGGCGGCGGCGGCGGCATGCGGCCTTTGGGCCTTCAGCCTCACCGGCGTGCGCGGCGGCTTGCTGGGGCTGCTGGCCGGCTTCGGCTTCCTGCTTTTGATGGGCGCGTTCTTCAGCCAAGCGCGATCGGTGCGGCTGGCCGCCACCCTGATCAGCTTTCTAGCCGGAGTGGGAGTCACCCTAGTGGTGATCCTGATCCTGCGGCCCGGCGTTTTTGCTGCCGATGCGCAGTTCTCCAATCCCTTTTTGGACAGCTTGGTGAATTCCATTCATCAGCGCACCCTGAATATGCGCCGGATCGTCTGGGCCGCCGGCGTCAAGGGGGTTGCGGAGCGGCCGTTGGCCGGCTGGGGGCCGGGCAACTACGAGGTGGTTTTCGGCCGCCACATAGAGAGCTCAACGCTCGAGCTGCCGGTCCACGACCATGCGCACAACCAATTTCTGGAATTGGCGGCAACCCAAGGCTTGCCGAGCGCCCTGCTGCATCTTGGCATTTGGCTGTTCGCCTTCTGCGCCTTGGTGCGCAGCGCCGGCGCCCTAGGCGCCCGAGAGCGCATCCCAGTTCTTTTTGTGGGGGCGGCCCTGATGGCGCACTTCGCCCAGAGCCAGACCGCGGTGGGCTCGTCCGTCGGCACCCTGCAATGCATGTTGCTGCTCGCCTTGGTCGCTCGTTTGGAGGCCGAAACGGCCGCGGCCGGCGGTGGTTTGGGCCGGCTGCGGGGGTGGGTTCTGAACGGCGTCCGCCGCCTTGGGCTAAGCAACCGACCTTGGCCCAAGCCGGCGCTGGCGGCGGCGGCGCTTGCTGCATCCACAATTGGCCTTAGCCTGAACCACTCGATTCACGCTGGTGCCCATGCCTTCTGGAAGGCGTCAACCGTGAACTCCGCCAGTCAAGCCGTTGGCTTGCTGAAGAAGGCCATAGAGGAGTTCGAGCCATTGGCCAATGGTCCGCGGCGGGCGCTTTTCAACAACGCCTCAGGCCTGTGGCCGGTTTTGCAAACGGAGGAGGACGGCGCGGCGATGCGGACATTGGCGCTCCAGGAGGCCGAGACCGCAGCGGCGTTGGGCGGCGCATCGAACGACTGGCGCCTGCAGGCGGCACTGGCGAACTTCTATTTTGCGGTGTCCGCCTTCGACCCCGCCCATGAAGAGCAGGCCATCGAACACTTGAAGAAGGCCGTGGAGCTTGCGCCCAATGCAGCTGCCTCGGAGCTTGAAGTTGCGATCATGCCAACCCCACCTCCACCGCAACCTTAAGCGGGCGGAGAGTTGGTGAAAGCGCTTGCTTTCCGTCAAATTTTGTCAAGCAGGCATCGCCAATCCTCTCGGTGTTCGTATGGAGCGGAGCGGGAGTCAAGTTCTTGGCCCACTTCCTTCAAGAATTGCGGACGGCGTTGCTCGTCAAGCAGCATGAAGGCATGGTGGACAAGGGATTCAATTTTCACATGATGTACGTTCATGCCTTGAGCCCATTCCGATTCGATGCGAGCTTGGATGTTGCCGCTTTCCGCCGCATGGAGGCCGGGTGCCGCGAACAGCAGGTTTCGCAAATTGGATTGCCTTGCCTTGATTACGGAGGCATGCAGCTCCGTCAGCCGCAAATCATGGTCCTTGACCTCTACGGACAGCAGCGGATCCCGTTCTTCAAAACCGTAGCAAACGATATCGCCAGACGCGCCGCTGGCGGCGTCCGATTCATTGACGCCTTGGCCTTCAATCTTGGAAAAAATCCCAAAAACTGCGCCTATGTACCGGAAGAAAGCGGTGGCAAGCACCTGCGGGCGCAATCCGCCACTGGGCTTCCCCAAATACTCATTGAGCAGTTTGCCTAGCTGTTCCAAGCTGACCCTGTGGGGAACCGGATAATCAAATTGGTGCTGGCGCAGACGCCTAGCTAGGCTCGCAAGACATCTCATAAAAGCCTTTTCGATCTCATCAGGACTGCTTTGGTTTTGAAGGTGCCGTAAAAAGCTGGTTAGCGCCTCCCATTCGCCGCGATGTTTTAGCTTGTGGGCGTCGGAATCCAGCCGAGGGCGGCGTAGCGGGTTGTTTACATAGGGATCCGCTGAATTCCCTAGGGCATCATGGTTTTCCGCTGTCCAAGGCACAACCACCTTGGTGCAAAAGCTCCTTGGATCCCAAGCGCCGGAGCCTTCGCCTCTTCCCTTCTGCAAACATAGAAGGTCGCGGGCCTGATCTTCAATCTTGCCGAGCAACTGGGTAAAGCAAGCGTATCGTATGCTGACCACCGACGAGTTGATAAAGCGGTCCACTTCTGAATCCCCCGTATTGACGCCTTGCGAGAGCGCATCGCGCCATTTGCCTTCCAACCAAGTTCTGATGTCGCGCTTGTTCACTTGGATAGGGGTGGAAAGTTCATCCAAAGGGATTCTTGCCGCGGTTGGCGCACGGAATGGCAAGTACGTTCCGGGGCGTCGACCCTGCGCCAGTCCTTGTACAATTGGTCGTAGAGGGGGGTGCGATAGCCCGACAGCACCGCCCGGCCGCGGATGCGGTGCAGTGTTCGGGCAAGCTCCACATGATCGTTGTCGCTCATTTCGTGTGCGTAGGCCGCCGAATCACCCCGGGCCGCATGGACATAAGGAGGGTCCAAATAGAAGACGGTGTCGCTGGTGTCATAACGTTGGATAACCTCCCGTGCGGGCGCATTCTCGATCTGCACTCGCTGAAACCTCTGTGCAATCTCCGGCAGCCCCTCCACCGACCCTAGCCAGCGGGAGACAGCGCCAGACATGCCGGCCCGGGAAGTCAAAACACAATGCGCCCAACGGCCCTCGCTGCTGGTTTGCGCAAGACCTGTGCGGGTCTGCCGGGCGCGGACATAGAAGCGCCTAGCCCGCTCCAGCTTCGACAATCCGGGCTCGCGCCGGCAAGCCGCAGCCAACTCCTCTCTGGAGAACGGCGTCAGGCTGATTGCGCGGATCAGATCGTCGCCCCGCTCCCGCAGCATTCTGAAAAAGTTGACGAGTTCGGAGTCAAGGTCGTTGTAGGTCTCCGCCGGTGCCGGGGGCAGGTTCAGAATGACCGCTGCCGAACCGCCGAATACATCGCAAAAGTGCCGGCTGTCCTTGGGGATATGAGGCAGGATGAACGGCAGATGGCTGTACTTGCCCCCGTACCAACCAAAGGCGATCAGCCGCCGACGCTTGGCTAGCCGGCCCTGCGCAACACGCCTTCCAGTACCGGTTGCGTTAGCCGCTGGCGTGGCTTGGCTCATTTCTTCCCCCAGCCTTTCGGCCAATGATGGCGACTGCGCCGCATTGCAGCCAAGAGAACCCAACTAGGGCTTGGCGACATTTTTACTGTATTGAGGGACAGTATCAAAGGCGGCCGCGAAGCGTCAAGAAAAAATTCTCGCCCCTGTGCAATCTATATCAGGGAACCCGGCATTCCCGGCAGGTACTGTCCGGCGGTCATGCCGCCGTCCATGACCAGTTCGGCGCCGTTGCAGTAGCTGCCGGCGTCCGACGCCAGGAACAGGACGCCTCTGGCGATTTCCTCCGGGCGGCAGCCGCGCTGCAAGGGCACGAAGCCGTAGTTTTTGTCGATGACTTCCTGGGGTTGGCCGAAGGGGTTGGTCATCGGCGTGTTGACGCCGCCCGGATGTACGCTGTTCACCCGGATGCCGTGCGGCCCAAGCTCCAAGGCGGCGCTGCGGGTCAGCCCACGCACGGCGAACTTGCTGGCGCCGTAGGCGCCGGTGGCGTTGTTCGGCGCCACGCCGGAGGTCGAGGAGGTGTTGATGATGACGCCGCCGCTCTTCTTCATGTGTGCCGCCGCCGCCTGGATGCCGAGGAAAACGCCGTTGACGTTGACGTCCATCAGGCGTCGAAAATCGTCGAAGGAGGTGTCCTCAAGCAGGTTGAAAACCAGGATGCCGGCGTTGTTGATGAGAATGTCCAAGCCGCCTTGCGCGGCGACGGTGTCGGCGGCCAGCTTGCGCCATCCGTCTTGGTCGGTGACGTCAAGGGTCGCGGCGGTGACCCGAGCATGCGCTTCGGCGAGCTCGTTGAGCTCCTCCTGCAGGATGTCGGTCGCCACCACATGGGCGGCGTCCGCCTCCACAAACGCCTCCACAACGGCTTTGCCGATGCCCCGGGCGGCGCCCGTGACGATGGCGACGCGGTCCGTTAACAAAAAGGGGTTGGGCATGGGCGCCTCCGGCATCAGCTTGCGGGCTCCATTTGCGCCGCATGATGCGCGGCCAGGTAGCCGAAGGTCATGGCTGGGCCCAAGGTGGCGCCCGCGCCGGGGTAGGAGCGGCCCATCACCGAGGCGCTGGTGTTGCCGATGGCGTAAAGGCCGGCGATGGGCCGGCCTTCTTCGTTCAGGGCGCGGCCGTGCTCATCGGTGACGACGCCGCCCTTGGTGCCGATGTCTCCCGGAAAGATCCTGAGGGCGTAGAACGGCGCTTTGCGCAGGGCCTTGAGGCAGGGATTGGGGCTGTTGCGCGGGTCTCCGTAGTAGCGGTCGTAGCCGTTGAGGCCGCGGTTGAAGTCCGGGTCCTCGCCCTTGTCGGCCTGTTCGTTGAAGCGGGCGAAGGTGGCCTCCAGCACCTCCGGCGCCACCTCGATCGCCGCCGCCAGCTCCGCCACCCCGTCGGCCTTGCGCAGCACTTCCCTGAAGCTGGCCTTCACCCTGCCGTCCCAAGACGGCGGCCCCGGCAGCATGGGCCCCAGCGCGTACTTGCTGCGGTACTCCGCATCGAAGATGAACCACGATGGGACGGTGGGGCATTCCGGGGAGTTCAGCCGCATCATCTCCCCGCCGGCCATGTGGTAGGAGGCGGACTCGTTCATGTAGCGCTTGCCCAGTTGGTTGACGATCAGGCAGCCGGGCAGGGCGCGCTCCACGAACATGGGCCTGGCCCGCTCCTCGTCGCTGAGGCGGAAGGCCGGCGCCCACCAAGCGGCGTCCATTAGGTCCAAGGCCGCGCCGGCCCTTTGGGCGGCTTGGATGGCGTCCCCGGTGTTGTTGCGCTGCGAGCCGGACCAATCCGGGGAGGAGGCCGTCGCAAAATGGGCGTTGCGCATCTCGTTGTTGCGTTCAAAGCCGCCGGCGGCGAGGATGACGCCGCGCCGGGCGCGGATGCTGCGCTGTTCGCCGTTGGCGTCAACCAACGCGCCGACCACCCTGCCTTCCTCCCGAATCAGGTCCTTGCAGGCCACGCCCAACTTGAGAGGCACGTTGCGGGCGTTCAGCCCCCGGCGCAACTGGCCGAGCAGGGTGTTGCCGCCGGTCAGGCGACGGTCCCGAGTGGTGCGGAAGCGTTGCGGCAAATCCAGCCAATAGCCGAGCATCACCCTGAGCACACTGCGCCACCAACCCGGCCCCCTGGTGATGATGGGCCGCGCCTCGGAGATGGTCCAGTTGACCCGCCCAAAGGCTTGGCCGGCTTGGTGCATGGGCTGCAGGCTGTCGTAGTCCGGCCCGAGCTGGCCGGCGGTGATGGGGACGGTCTCATGGGAGCGGTTCTGCTGGGCGCCCGGCAGTTCCATGTGGTAGTCCGCATAGTTGACGCAACGGAACTTCGGCCCGCCGTTGCGCTCCAAAAAATCCAGCATTCGGCTGGCATTGTCTATGTAGGCGCGAATCTTGGCGTCCGGCGTTTCGTCCCCCACCAAGGCTTTGACGTAGGCGAAGGCTTCCTCCGGGCTGTCTGCAATGCCAGCCGCGCGCATGTGCCGGCTGCAAGGTATCCACAGGGTGCCGCCGGAGGTGGCGGAGGTGCCGCCCCACAGGTGGCCCTTCTCGACGACTAGGACTTGCAGGCCCAACTCCGCAGCGGTCAGCGCTGCGGTGAGGGCGCCGGCCCCGGAACCGACCACCAACACATCCGTTTCCCAAGCGGACGGAGCCTTATCCATCAATGTTTGCCCTAATCCGACGACGTCAAAGCCGATGCCTCCTTGCCATTGCCGCCCGGCAACCGTCGGCGCCGAGAAGCCGTCCGCGGCCAGTCTCTAGGCGGCGAAAGCCTCCCGCTTCGGCCCCACTCGTTCGGCCACCTTCGCCAACCCCGCTTCGTCCATGCCGTAGAAGGCCAAGGCGTTGCCGCCCAGCATGGCGGCGACGTCGTTGTCCGGCAGGCCCTTGAAGGTTTCAATCATGGCCGGCTCCGTGTGCGGCCAGGTGCCCTCCGGGTGGGGATAGTCGGTGCCCCACATGATCTGGTCCATGCCCAGTTGGTGGCGCATTTCCGCGTCCGACCTTGGCATGCAGGAGGCGCCGATGGCGCAGTTGCGGCGGAAGTAGTCCGTCGGCGACATGGACAGCTGGCTGCGGTAGTCCCCCAGCTTGGCGCTGAAGTAGGTGTCGTAGTAGTGATGGTCCAGCATGCGGAACAGGGGCGGCAGCAGCCAGCCTTGGCCGGTTTCGGTGACGCTGGCCTTGAGCTTGGGATAGCGCTCGAACACCCCGCCCCAGAGCATGAAGATCAGCGGCCGGTAGGTCCAGAAGAACACCTCGGAGATGTAGCAGCCGACCGCGCCGGGGTACTGGCTTTGGTCGTTGTCCGGGAAGTCTGCGCCGAAGAAGTCGTCGAACGGGCCGGGGCCGGAGTGGAAGCAGACGATGAGGCCGAGGTCTTCGCAGGCCTCCCAGAACGGGTTATAGCGGGGATGGTGGTAGTGGTCAAAGCCGTGCATGATCACCGGAATCAGCATGCCGCCCAAGCCGTTTTCGGCGGCGAACTTGGCCTCCTCCACCGCCCGCTCAACATTCCACAGCAGGGGGCAGACGGCCACCCCGAAGTGGCGCACCGGATTGCGGGCGCACAGCTCCGACAGCCAGCGGTTGTGCGCCCGGGCGCCGGCCCACTGCAGGTCCGGCACGATGTTCTTGGTGGGCAAGGCCAGCCCGGCGCCGAAGGGCGGCGCGTTCTGCTCGGTGATGCCGTCCGGGAAGATGATCTCCCCGGCCAAGCCGTCGCCGTCCAGCACCTCCAGGCGCTGCTCGTAGTCCCAAGCGCCGGAAAGATGGGCCTCATGCCCGGCGCGCCACTGCTCGTTGGCCTCCTTCACCAGAAAGATCTTCTCGAACTTGTCGGTCATGGTCTTTTGGATGGGCAGCGCCATGTCGAAGGTTTCCCGATGCTGCGGGTCCAGGTACTCGCGGTACTGCTCAGGAGGCAGCCCGGCGTGGCAGTCTGAGGAAATGACGAGGAAACGGTCCATGATTCTCACCTTTGCAAATTGTCGATGGCCTTTGCCGGCGCTGCGCCGCCGGCCCTTAGGAAACCGCCCGCACCGGCGCTTGGTCCGCCGCCGGATCGTCGTAGAACTGGCTGAACCACCGGCGGTACTTGGCGATGGGGCCGTCGCCGTCGCACAGGATCGGCGACTCCTGATACTTCTTGTTCTGCCAGATGGGTATGTCCTGGCCCACTTGGCGGACGATCTCGGCGATGGTCCCTTCGGCCAGCACGTCGAACTTCTCGGAGATGTCCAAGGGCTTGGCGAACGCGAAGCGCAGCTTCAGCTTGTTGGCGGTGATGGGCGTCACCGTGCCCATCAGAAACGTCTTGAACGCCTTGCTGAACACCTGGGTGCTCATGCCGGGGCCGCAGTTCTTGCTGAGCAGGTGGATCTCCTCCAACTCGTTGAAATCGACATTGCCTTTTTCGTCCACCTTGGGGCCGGTGGCGGTCATGTTGGTGGAGCGTCGGTGGCCCTCCAAGGTGATCTTGGCCGTGGGCATCTTGATGGACCTGTGCACGTAAATGAAGTGGGCGATGTCCACGGCGTTCTCGCCGGTCTCCTGAATGGGCGCGTTGATCTCCCAATCGAAGCACTTGAACTCGCTCCAATTGGAGTCGGAAAGCTCCGGCGCTTCATCGAGTTCAAAGAGCGGCGGCAGCCGGCGGGGGTGGTGCCAAGCCCAGATCATCCGGTTGCGCTCCCGCACCGGATAGCTGTACAGACACCGCCCGTTGCGCACCCGCTTCGGCATTTCCTTGGCGTAGGGTACGCTGACGCACTCGCCTTCGCCGTTGAACTGCCAGCCGTGGAAGGGGCAGGCGACGGCCTCCCCATGCACCTCGCCGCCGTGCCCCAAGTGGGCGCCCAGGTGGGGGCAGAACGCCTCCAGCACTCGCGGCTCGCCCTCTTCGGTGCGGAACAGCACCATGTGCTCGTCGAAGAAGTAATGCGGCTGCACGTCGCCGGGGGCTAGGTCCGAACTGTAGGCCAGGGCGTACCAGCCGTAAGGAATGGGCAAACTCGCGTTCTGTTCCATCGTCTTGCTCCTTATCCCAAGGTCGGGATGGGTGGATTGCTGCGGTTTAGAATGGAGTCCATGCGCTGCTTGATCTGAGCCTCCGAGCCGGGGTTCAGCGGCAGAATCCAAAACTTGCCTTCGCGCACGCCTTGCAGGGCGGTGCGGGCCACCTCGTCCGGATGGGTGGTCTTCAGCTCCATGCCGAAAGCCTCCATCATCTTGCGCAGGTCGTCCGCCGTGCGGATGCCGGTGTCCGGCGCGCCCGTCGGCTTCTCGAAACGTTCGGGCCGCACCCGGTCGGAATCGAAAATGCCGGTCTCGACCACGTAAGGCCCGGGAAAGAGGGCATGCACCCGCACCGGGCTTTGCTGGTTCAGGCTTTGGTAGTGCAGGGCCTCGGTGATCGCCTGCACCGCCGCCTTGGTGGCGGAATAAACGGGCTGGTCCGGATAGACGATGAAGGCGCCGTTGCCGGAGCCGGTGATGACGAAGTGCGCCTCCTCGCCCTGTTCCGTGAGCTTGGGCATGAAGGCGTTGATGGTGCGCACCACGCCCCAGAAGTTCACCTCGAAGCACCATTTCCAGTCGTTCTCCGCATAGCCCCACATCGGCCCCGCCTCCCCGGCGGCGATGCCGGCGTTGGCGAACACCAAGTGGGCGCCGCCGAGTTCGTTGAAGGCGCAGTCCGCCAGCGCATTGAGGCTGGCCTGATCGGTGACGTCGCAAGTCTTGGCATGGGCGTCCGCGTCCTTTTGCCGCAGCTCCGCCTGCACGGCGGCCAAGCCGGTCTCGTCAACGTCCGCAATGAGCACCCGTCCGCCAACATCCGCCAAAGCGTGGGCCAGCGAGCGGCCGACGCCGCTAGCGCCGCCGGTGATGACGGCCAACTTGTCCTTGAAGTCCTGCATTTTGCGGTTGCTCCTTAGTTTGTGCAGCCGTTTGCTAGCTAACCGGCGGACCGCCTAGCTGGCCGGGGAAGCGGGTGCCGCCGATGGTGTCCGCGAAGGGCCAAAAACCCTCCGGGTCCAAGGGGCCGGCCAGCGTGATTTCCCGGGCTAGGAACTCCGGCCACCAGAGGCGGGCGTTGGGGGCGCCAACCACGGGCAGATGCTGGGCAACGGGGTCCCAAGCGCTGTCCCGCAGGATCAGCTCGCCGTCCAAGGATTGCTGGAAGGCGGTGCGGTACTTGGCATAGACCTTCACCACCTGGGGCGGGTAGTCGTATTGGTTCGGCTGCATGGTCAGGGAGCGGGACGCCTTGACCCACCATTCGTTGACCTCGGTGACCTCTCCCGGCTCGTCGTCCTGGCGCACCGTGCCTTGGTACTCGAAAAAGGTGCAGCCCTTGTGCTCCACGCAGGCCTCCACCTTGCTGTGCAGGCGAAAGTAGCGAACGCTGGCCAGATACTTCGGCTGCCCCCAGTGCTCGCGGCTGATGAACACCGCCTGCTCCTGGTCGATGGCGTAGCCCAGGGAGTACTCCCCCTCCACGCCTTCGTAGGCCGCCGCCACGTTCATCACCAAGCCCAGTTCGGGTTCGTTGTTGACCGGAAAGCTGTAGATGGTCAGCCGCACTTCCGGCTGGCTTGCGGGGGCTAGGCCCGGGGGCAGCAGCGCCGCCAGTTTGTCCGGGTCCGTGTGGTAGTCGATCTTCAGCATGGGCCAATTGAGATGGTCCCCGGGGGTGCCTTGGGGTGCGGCGTCGCTCATGTCGCTCTCCTTTGGGCTTGCGTCCTTCGTTCAGCCAACCTGCGTCCCTGACGCGGTTGGCCATGTCCTTTTGTTGCGGCGTTTCGGCCGGCCCGTTCGAGGGGCAACAAGCCGAAGGCCACGGCGGAATCAAGGGCCGTCTGCGGCCCTCAATGCCAATTTGCTCCGTCAATCGCGGAACAGAATACACCTTTTTGTTCCAAATCAATAGCAAAATGGAATTTTTTCGGTATTTTGTTCCGCCCATGAACGTTTCCACCCTGCCCAGCCGCCAACAAGCCCGCACCGAGGACACCCGCCACGCCATTCTTGACGCGGCGGTGGCCCTTTATGAGGCGCAGGGGGTCGAAGGCACCACCACCAGCGCCGTCATCGACCGTTCCGGCTTGGGCCGCACAACCTTTTACCGCTACTTCAGGGACGCCGATGAAGTGCTGAACCAAGCGGTGATCCGGGATTTTGACGCAGTGATGGCGGACTTCGCCGCGCAACGCCATGAACACCCCAGCTTGGCGGCGCAGATCGTGGAGGACATGCTTTGGTTCATCCGCCAATTGCGCCGCCGCCCCGCCCTGAAGCTGCTGTTCGCAGACAACAGCGCCCAACTCTACGAACGCCTGAACGTGGCCCTGACCGCCTGCACCCGCGCCACCCTGGCCTGCATCCGCCCCACCTTCGAGCGGGCGCAACGCCAGGGCCGGCTGCGCCCGGGCGTCACCTTGGAGAAGTATGTGGAGTGGTGCAGCTTCGTCGGCATGTCCTTGCAGATTGTGGATTTTTTTGTCGCCAGCGACGAAGCCCAACTGCGTGCAATGCTGCAGGATTTCCTGGTGCCTTCGCTGATCGTCCCCAATGACGAAACGGTGCCCGCCGATGCTCCGCAAACAGCGGCAAGTCCGGTTCACTGGAAGCGGCCTGAAGCCGCCGACTGACGGAATCCAGCCATGCAACTCGGCGTCTTGGTTCCGCTGCAGCGCAACGCGACGCCGGCAACCGGGTGATCATCAAGACCTGTGCATGGCCATTGCATGGTGGTGGACGGCGGACGCATCGCCGGCGTCCCGGGCTAGCCGCCCAAGCCCAGCCGGGCCAATTTGCCGGGTCGCCGACAACCTGACGCCCGCACAAGCGACCCGGGTGCCCGCTAGAAGAAGTAGCTGCCGCCGTTGGCCACCAACACTGCGCCGGTACACATGGCGGCCGCATCACTGGCCAGCCAGCACACCGCCTCGGCCACCTCCTCGGGCTCCGCCATGCGCCCCAAGGGAATGGCGTTCTCCATGTCGCGCACCCATTGTTCGGGAATGCCCTGCATGATGGGCGTGTTGGTGGGGCCCGGAGCGACGGCGTTCACGCGGATGCCGTGCGAGCCGAGTTCCCGGGCCAAGGCCCGGGTGAGGCCGATGAGGGCCGCCTTGCTGGCGACGTAATGGACGGCGCCTTCGCCGGATTGCGCCGAAGTGGAGGAAATGTTCACGATGGCGCCGCCCCGCCCGGCTTTGATCATGGAGCGAACAGCGGCCCGGGCGCAGAAGAAGGCGCCGTCCAGATTGACTGCCAAGACGCCCCGCCAGCCCTCGTCCTCCATGAAGGGAACCTGGTCAACATGGGTTTTCGCCGGGCCGCCGCCGGCCAGCTCCTCGTTGCGCTTGGCCATCAGCTCGTACATGCGCTCGCTGCCGTCGTTGGCCGCTCGGCCGATGCCGGCGTTGTTGACCAGAACGGATACGGCGCCCAAATCGGCTGCAATGCGCTCAAAGGCCGCCTGCACCGCGCCGCTGTCGCTGACGTCGCAGGTCAGGGCCGTGTGCCCGCCGCGGCCGCCCAGCTGCGCCACGGTTTCCTCAACCGCCGCGGCGTTGCGGTCCAAGACCGCCACCCGAGCGCCCCAGGACGCCAACCTGCAAGCGATGGCGCGGCCCATGCCTTGGCCGGCGCCGGTGACCACCGCCACACGGCCTTGCAAATCCTGCAGCCGGCGCCCCTCGCCGGCTGCTGAGTCGAATGGAGGCGGCACAGCGCCTGCATTGGCCGACATGTGCGCTTGCTCCCTCCTTGCAGTTTGCCCAAAGGTTCGCCGCCTAGCCGTTCGGCGGCGGGGGAACCACCAACTGCGCCGCCTTGCCGCCATCCACCGACAGGCAAGCGCCGGTGATGTAGCTGGCCTCGTCGGACAGCAGGAAGGCCACCGCCGCGGCGACCTCCCGAGGTTCGCCCAAACGGTTCATCGGCACGCCGCCGGCAACCGCCTCGACATAGCCGGGAACTTCGCCCAGCGCCTTCGTCGTGCTCGGCGTCGCCACCACTCCCGGGGCTACGGCGTTGACGCGCACGTTCTGCGCCGCTCCCTCCATGGCGGCGCATTTGGAGAAGTGGAGCAAAGCCGCCTTCGATGCGGAATAGGCCGCCATGTTGTCTATGGCCAACAAGCCGTTGATGGAGGCGATGTTGACGATGGCCCCGCCGTTCTGCTTCGCCATGACGCCCATGGCTTCCCGCGTGGCGACGAAGGCGGCGTCCAGATTGATCTCGAAGTTCTGCCGAAAGTCACTGAGCGTGGTGTCCTTGATTGCGCTCCAGCCGACATGCATGGCGTTGTTCACCAGCAGGTCCAGCCGCCCGCGCTCCGCGACCACGTCCGCAACGAGCGCCGCCAGCCCCTTGCTGTCCCGGACGTTGAGCACTCGATAGCTGGCGGCCTCGCCCAAGCGCCGCACGGCGTCCGCCAGCGCCGCTGGGCGCCGCCCGCAGATCATCACGGCCGCCCCTTCCGCGACCAAACGCTCAGCAACGGCGAAGCCTATGCCTTCGCTGCCGCCGGTGATCAGCCCAACTCGCCCCGAAAAACGCCCCATCTAGATTTCCCTAACACAAGTTTTGTGGTTAGTCTAACTGTCTGAACGAAAAAGAGTAGTTCCCACAGAGGCCCCGCAACGCCGCCGGCGCCCGCGCCGCGCAAATTTGGAGGCGGATCCGTGAGCATGCCTGCGGACATCAAGATAGTCGATCTGATGATGGGCATCCCCGTCAGCGAAACCAACGAGGAATGGTACGCCGCCTTTCTGCCGCTGCTTAAGGATAGGGAAAGCATCGCCCAATTCAAGATGCCGGCCCAGTACATGTTCCGCGACGTGCCGCAATTGGAGAAAACCGACGACTACGTGGCCTTTCTGGTCGGGGAGATGGACAAGCACAACATCGACGTCGCCTTGGTGGGCTGCCTGGAGGGGTCCGCTGCCGCTGCTGCCGCCAAGCGGGACTATCCGCAAAGGTTCATTTTCGACCTGCCCGTTGACCCGAACCGGGGCATGGATGCGGTGTACGCCATCAAGCGGGGCCATGCGGATGCCGGCATTTCCTCGGTCAGCGTCTTCCCCTGCGGCTGCAACCCGCAGGTGCCGATCAACGACCGCCGCATGTGGCTCGTTTACGGCGCTTGCTGCGAGCTGGACATTCCGGTGCTCGTCAACGTCGGCGTGCCCGGCCCGCGGGTGCCCTTGGCGCCGCAACGGGTGGAGCTGATCGACGAGGTGTGCTACCACTTCCCGGAGCTCAAGTTCATCATGCGCCACGGCGGGGAGCCTTGGGATGGCCTAGCCGTCAAGCTCATGCTGAAGTGGCCGAACCTTTACTACTCCACCTCCGCCTTCGCGCCCAAGCACTACCCGCAGTCCATCATCGACTACGCCAACACCAGAGGCGCGGACAGGATTCTGTACGCCGGCTACTACCCCATGGGCCTGTCCCTGGAGCGCATCTTCCGGGAAATGCCGCAAGTGCCGTTCAAGGACGAATCCGTTTGGCGCAAGTTCCTAAGCGACAACGCCCGCCGCCTGTTCAAGCTGCCCCAAGCGCCGCCGGGCGGCTGAGTGCGCCGCCGCCGAGGGCCGCAAAGACTGCGTCGAATCTTGATTGGCGCAGTTTCCGCGCCCCAGGGCTATTGACCATCGCGCTTGGCCCGCGGAAACTCCATAGGCCAATGAAAAGCAGTCAGGAGCCCTCCATGAGCGAAGCCGTTGACATTCAGGACGCCCGCACGTCACCGGCGTTGGTGCGCGAACAACTCAAAAGCCTCAAGGGCGACGAACTTGCCCGCTGGCGGGTCGGACCGCTGGAGAACCGCCGCTCCGCCACTGAGCGCGGCATCGACCTGCCCATGCCCTTCGGCTGGTTCGCCCTGTGCTACAGCGACGAACTGGCCGTAGGCGAGGTCAAGCCGCTGCACTACTTCGAGCGCGAACTGGTGCTCTGGCGCGGGCAGGACGGCGCCGCCCGCTTGCTGGACGCCTATTGCCCGCATCTGGGCGCCCACATGGGCTACGGCGGCAAGGTCGATGGCCCGCACCTGCAATGCCCGTTCCACGCTTGGCGCTGGGATGGGGAGGGCCGCCTAGTGAACATTCCCTACTCCGAGTCCCTGTTGCCCAAGCTGCAGAAGCCCGACTGCGGGCGCAGCTACCCCATTGCTGAAGTCAACGGCTTCGTCTGGGCTTGGCACCATCCGGAAAACTTGGCGCCGCTGCACGACCTGCAAACCTTCAAGGAGGTGGGGCATCCGGACTGGACCGAGTACGAAAGGCACGAATGGATCGTCTATGGCCCCATGCAGGCCCTGGCCGAAAACGGCGCGGACAGCGCTCACTTTAGGTACGTCCACGGCGTGATGAACAACCCCAACTACGACATCACCTTTGACGGCCATAGGCGCACCGCCGAAGTGCGCGCCAAGATGCAAACTCCGCGCGGCTTGGTGGACGGCGCCATCGCCTACGGCGTGGACGGCGCCGGCCAGCCTTGGACGCGCTTCAGCGGCATTTGCGAAACCCTGCTGGTGTCCGGCGTAACGCCGGTGGCGCGGGACGTCACCCATCTGCGCTTCGCCTTCACCCAATTGCGCAGCGATCGCGACAGCGGCGTAGCCAAGGCGGTGATTAGGGACATCTGCAAGCAACTGGACCAGGACAAGGCCATTTGGGACCGGCAGCGCTACGTCGAGAAGCCGCCGCTGTGCCGGGACGACGGCCCCATAGTCGAATTCCGGAACTTCTTCCGCCAGTTCTACGCTGGCGATCGATGGCGCAAATACCGGGAGGCCGCCAAGGCCCGCACCCTGTCCCGCTGAGGCGGGACGGAATGTGGTGTGTCCAACTGGCCTTTATTCGTTTAGAATGCCTTGGGCTGCGCGGCTTAAGGACAAAGCCCAATTGATGCAGATGCGGCTTGGTTTGGCATGTTGCGCTCCTTGGTGCATTATTGCCGATGTCAGATGAGAACACGGATGGATGGAGGAAACCCCATGCTTCAGCAGCGAATCGGTTACTTGGCCCTGATGTTGGCGGGCGTTCTTTTGGCCGGGTGCCAGAGTGCGCCGCCGGTGCCGGAACCCACTCCGCCGGCACTGGAACCCGCGCCGACCACGGCGCCCCCAGCGGCGCCCCCGGCGTTCAACCCCAATCTTGAACCCTACTACCCCGGCACCACTCGTTTGCTGGAGCGGACTTTCTATTTTGACTTCGATGAAGCCGTCATTCGCCCTGCCGACTTGGCCGCCTTGGAGGTCCACGCACGGGTTTTGCGGGACAATCCGCAGCGCCAAGTGATGGTGGAGGGCCATTGCGACGAACGGGGCACTCGGGAGTACAACCTTGCCCTTGGCGAGCGCCGGGCGGATGCGGTGAAGAGCTTTCTCACCGCCTCCGGCGTACCTGCCTCAAGGGTGGAGTCGGTGAGCTACGGCGAGGAGCGGCCCGACGATCCCGGCCATACGGAAGCCGCTTGGTCGCGCAACCGCCGGGCGGTGCTGATCTATCGCTAGCAGCGGTGATGCACTTGCTGGAGCCTTCAGGTTGTTCCACTCCGGCAAGGCGTTGATGCGCAAGGAAGGGGCGCAACCGCCCGCCCTGCGGTTCGTCCGGTCCGCCCCGGGCCTTGTTCTGCGTGGGCGGCGGTGGCTTCTCGGCTTGCCGTTGTTGCTGTTGGCTCCCGTGGGCGTCGCCGCCGTGCCGGTGGAGGAATCCGTGGCGGAAGGGCCGGACCCGGTCGCTGCTCCCGCCGTTGCCGAGCGCCCCATGCCGCCGCCCGGCTCGGCACAAACGCCTCCTTCGGCGCCCGCAGGGCAAGCGGGCGAAGTCGGTTTGGGGGCCATCTTCCACCGAATTCAGGTGCTGCAAGGGGAAATCCAAGATCTGCGCGGCATGGTGGAGGAGCAGGGCTTTCAAATTGAGCGCTTGGCTCGGGACCAGAAGGAGCAGTACGTCGATCTCGACCAACGCATCCTAGCCTTGCGCAACGGCGGTGCAAGCGCACCGCCAGCCCCGCCCGGCGCCGCATCCGCAGGCAGTTCCACGCCAACTGCGCCGAGTGTGCAAGCGGCCCCCTCGGCTGTTTTGGAGGGCGGGCCGGAACGGGAGCGCCAAGACTACGCCAAAGCGTTCAACCTCATGAAAGGCCGTGCGTTTGCGGAGGCCATCACCGCCTTCAAGCAAATGATCGCCAATTATCCGAACGGACAATATGCGGCCAACGGCTACTACTGGCTTGGGGAGATCTTCTTGGCCGAAGGCCAAGTTGAGGATGCACGGCAGCACTTCGCCCAAGTGGTCAACCTGTACCCGGACCACTCGAAGACGCCCGACGCCCTTTACAAGCTGGGAGTTGTTTACCAGCGCTTGGATGACGTTCAGCAAGCCTTGGCGCATCTTGAGCGGGTGCAGAAGGAGCATCCCAACAGCTCCGCCGCCAACCTTGCGCGAAGCTATGCGACGGAGTTGCGTGAGGCCCCAGCACCCTAAAGCGGGGCGGGAAGGTTGGTGGGTCGTCTGGGGCTCGAACCCAGGACCAACGGGTTAAAAGCCCGGTGCTCTACCAACTGAGCTAACGACCCCGCAGCAAGGCGGCGAATTGTAAGCGGGCGGCGGCGCGGACACAAGGCCAATTTCGCAATCGGCGACGCCCCAATCCCCGGACAAGGATCGCTCGGCCCGCCGCCCGCGCTCCCAGGCATCAGGCCTTCGTAAGTCCCGCAACCATGCAATTGCTGGAAAAAACCCTTGCACGGCACCCCTTGCAACGCGCTTCAACAATTCCTTAAGCGGGGATTGGGGGACAAGTCCCGCCCCCTCTGCGCAAACTGGACAATCCCGCCCCGTCCCGGCTATCTTTGCCCGCACAACTCCACAATGCCGCCGCCAACCCCTTAGGCGCCAAGTTCCAAGGAGCAACCCCATGGCTGAAACCGAGGACCGCCAGCAGCTTTTCGATGGGCCGGACGGGGAGCCGGCAAGGCCCGAACTCGCCGCGAAGCAACCCGTCGATTCACCGTCGCCGATCGACCTGCCCGGCTGCAAACCCATCCCCATGACCCGTGCGGAATATGTGTCCTATACCCGCCGGCTGGAGCTTTGGGACGCCGCGGCCAAGACCGCCTGGGTGCTGCGCGACGGCTCCCATCGATGGCACGAGGTGCCTTCGCAGCGGTTGACGCAGATGGCAACCCTGATCGGCGCGGTGCGCGGCAGGTCCATCGTGGCGGACGGCTCTCGAGGCTTGGCGCGGGGTGGACAAGACCGCAAGGAGCGCATTCCGCACGCCGACCAGGTGGTGTTCCTGGATGCGTCCCGCCTCAGGGTAAGGCCCGGCGACAACGTCCTGCTGATGACCGGGCAAAGCTACCCGGATGTGGTGCTTGAAGTTGACCACACCACGGACGTGCGCCGCGGCAAGCTGCGCCTGTACGAATCCCTGGGCGTCCCGGAGTTGTGGGTGGAGACCCCGGACGTCAGCGCCCCGAGCCGGCCGAGCGCATTAAAGCCGGGGCTGACGATCTATCTGCTCCGGCAGGGGCGGTATGCAACCGCCCCGGCCAGCCAAGCCTTTCCAAGCTGGACGGCGGCGGACATTCACCGAGCCATGAACGAGGACGCATTCCCGTCGCACCGGACGCAAGCGATACTGGAGCGCTTGGGGCGTGAGATGGGCGCCCGGGAGGGCACCGGGCCTGACGACTTCCCGCTCATGCACTCCCTGCGGCGCGAAAGCCACGATGAAGGACATGCCCAGGGACATGCCCAGGGCCTAGCGGAGGGACGCGCCGCCTTGGCCCAAGCGCAGGCGCAGGCAGCGCGGCGCATCCTGAGGTCTCGGGGCATTGAGGTTGCGGAAGGGTTTCCCGCCGATGTTGCGGGCTTTGCCGAATTGTCGATGGACGAGGTCTTGGAGTTGGCGCTCGCCAGCACCGGCGAAGAGGACTTCCGCAACCGCTTGCGCAGCCGCTGAAGCAATCAATGAAGGTGATCGTTCTCAGCGCCGGCCAAGGCAAGCGCCTGCTGCCGCTGACCGCGGACCGGCCCAAATGCACCCTAGCGCTGGGCGAACGCAGCGTGTTGGGCTGGCAGTTGCAAGCCTTGGCGAAGGCCGGCGCCGGCGAAGCGGTGGTCGCCACCGGCTTTCAGGCGGAAATGGTCGAGGACGTCGTCCGCCGTTGCGCCGACCTCCCGGCGCGCACCTCCCACAACCCCTTCTACGCCCACTGCGACAACTTGGGCACCTGCTGGATCGTCCGCCACGAAATGACCGACCCCTTCGTGCTCGTCAACGGCGACACCCTCTTTGAACCGGAGGTCTTCGCCCGCCTGCTGGCCAGCGACGACCGCCATCCCATCACCTTGGTCACCAACCGCAAGGACAGCTACGACGACGACGACATGAAGGTCAGCGTCGCCAACGGCCAACTCAAGCGGGTGGACAAGCAACTGCCCTCGGCGGAAGTGGATGGCGAATCCATCGGCATGATCCGCTTCCAAGGCGCCGGCCCCGCCCTGTTCCGCAGCCGCCTGGAGGCCATGATGGCGGAGGAATCCACCCTAAGGCGCTGGTATCTCTCCGCCATAGACGCCTTGGCGGTTGAAGGCCAGGTGGGCGTAGCCACCACCGGCGATTGCGACTGGTGCGAAATAGACGACCATGCCGACTTGCAGCACGCCCAGTCCGTGGTGCCCGCATGGTTTCAAGATTAAGCCCTTGGGCGCACCCCAAGCCACAAGGCGGCCTTGGCTGGTTGCGCCCATACAGCCCGTTGACGGACCGCCTTATGCTGATAGCATTCATTTTCCGTAGCCGACGCCGCTACAAACGGAGAAAGGCATGAACGAACAGCTTGTTATAGGCGCCATAGCAGGCGCAGGTGCCTTAACAGCCATAGTTATCTCCGTCTTGGTCGCCATTTTCGCCGCTCTGCGGGGTATCCAACGGGATATTGGCGGCTTGCACAGGGATATTGGCGAGTTGCGCGAACGCATGGCCCGCCTTGAAAGGTTGTTTGAGGGGTTCACCGGGCGAACGGATAAGCAGGCCGCCTAGGGCGACCTAGAGCAGGTTGTGCTTGACCTAACAGGCTAGCCTTGCGCCCGGATTCGCCCGTAGGCGCATCTAGGCGACAGCAACGCCATAGGATAGCCTTCGCTAACCACTATAATGCACCAAAAGGGGTTGAGCTTTTTCAAGGGGAAGTTGGTATGGCAGTCAATGCAGAGAATCTCAATGGCTTGATCCAAGAGGCTTGGGAGGACGCCTTGGAATCGTCTCAAGACATTGACCTTTGTGAGAGCTCAGAGGGGTGGATCAATCGTCAGAAATCAAAGAAGTGGATGAATTCATTAGGACAAGGATTTCAAAGTCGATACGACCCCCCCCCCCCCCCCAAGACCGTGTTTTTTGGAGAGGGAACCAGAAGAACGAGGATGACTTTCATTTGCAGGAGATGTTGTTTGATTTGGCTGTTTGCAAAACTTCCACTGTGAATTCTTATCCAAAAAAAGTGCAGCTCCCTTTTATTGCCGAATCCTATTGGCTAATTGAATCCGAATTCGAGCAAGGCAATTCTCGAGAAATCGTCATAGACATGAGCAAGCTTGTTATGGGGTCAAGCAAAAATAAGTTGTTTGTGGCCTCCCATAAGTTGACGGACCCCAAATGGGAAAGCGGCATTCTTAAGATGTGCTCCGATATTGCCAAGCCCTGCACAGGGAATCTGTTCTTTTGTTTTATTGCCCATCCAAAAGATTGGCATAACGAATCCGCACCTGTTCCTTCGGTACATCAGTGGATCAATGATAATTGGAAGAGATTGTAGCAATTACCACTCGACGGCACCCGAACCGGCACCTTCCTGAGACAAGTCCCTTGACGACATGCAGTTGATGCAATCGGGGATGCACCGACTTATTGCTCCGACTGCTGATTCACTGCAATATTCAACCCAAGCTCCGGCACATTTCCTGCACGGCGGCGATGAACGCCAAGGGCTGGTCCAGGAACAGGTGGTGCTGGGCGTTTGGGATGGCCACCGCCGGCGCTTTTCCCGGAATTAGCTGCTGCATGTAGGCGCGGGTGCGTGCGGAGAACAGGGCGCTTTCGGCGCCGTGGATCAGGCCCACGGGCAGGCTCAGGTTGGCGTAGTCCTCCGGTTGGCGTTCCGCATCCCGCAGGGTGTTGGGCAGCTCTTCGTCGAACTTCCAGGTCCAGCCGCCGTCCACCGGCATTCATTGTTGTCCCACAAACTTCGCTTTGTTTGAGAGCTTGGACGCCCCCTTGGCATCATGCGATTGGCTACAATCCGCATGAACAAAGGAGATCTAAGCTCATGACGCACCGTAGCACAATCCTCTCGCAGTTGCTCAAGGTTGTGCCGAGACATGAGTTCGAGGTGCTGGCCAAGCGCCACCGCAAGAGGTGCCAGCTACACAGCATGACCCGCAGGGCGCAGTTCGCGGCGTTGGCTTTGGGACAGTTGCCGAACTGGTGCGGGCTGCGCGACGGCGTCCACGGCGGGCATCCGTTGAAGCTGGGAGCGGCCGTGCTGGCAGCGCTGGAGGCGGACCTGCGCGACCGCCCGGACAACTTCGGCCTGGTCGGTCACTTCCAGCGCCACGATAGCCGCTGCCGCATGTGGGTCCCGCCTGAGGACAAGGATCCCGTGCTCCGGCACACACCCCGCCCGCCAGTCGATCGCCTGCTTCGGCGCGGTGGCCCTACGCACCGGCGAGTTCGCCCACTCCCTCTCGCTGGTGTTCAACACCGCCGAGTTCGAGAAGTTCCTTCGTCCCATGCTCCGTCGCCGCTCCCCGGGACGCAAGACCGTCATCGTCGTCGACAACGCCCGCCACCACCACGCCAAGATGCTGAAGCCCTTCCTCCAGCAACGCGCCGAAGTCCTCGAACTGCTGTTCCTCCCGCCCTACAGCCCCCACCTCGCACCAATCGAAAGAGCCTGGAAGATCGTGCGGCGATTCGCCACCCGCAACCTCTACTCCAACGGCCTGCAAACACTAGTCGACGCGGTCTCGTCGCGTTTCGAAGCATGAAAACGTCCCAATGCCACTCTTCGACAATTATGCGGCATTACTTAAGGCGTCTTGTTTAGTGACGACTGTACCTCGATTGTAAACCAAGCCAACTTTCCAACACACATGCTTGTTTAGAAGCAGCATCATTGTTGTTGAAAATGCAGAAGAAAATGACTCTGGATTGTCTAATTAGATCCAAGTAACGGCGGAAACAGCCATTACTTTCGCCTGAGCAGTTTTTTTTGCACCAGCAATTGCATTTAGCCCAGTTAATGCGGAAATTTGCACCGCTACCCTTCTGATAGTGCTGTTTGACCCTCTTCTCAAGGTGTTGACTGCCATCGAAACCGCTTCGGCCGGCATAAAGCACTTCTCCCGTATTCTTCTTCTGAAAAATGTAGATTCCCTTTTGATCTTTAACGCAGTCGAAGCACCCATGGTCAAAGGACGAAGCGTTGATATTGCCCCCAAACGGTTCGCCAGCATTTTCAACGACGACTATCTTGACTCTTAATTCTTCCGCATTATTCAAGATTCCGCATACACTTTCATTAGTGTCAGTGCCTTTATCAAAGACTATTCTGCTGCACAATTTGATAATTCCATTGCTCACTGTCGTTAATCCCCTGTCAGTTATAGCCCAATGGCCATGCTTTTGACGGCCTCCACCGCTCCTTTCACGACCTTCGCAGCCGTCTTGGCGATAGCATTGCCGCCTTCATACACAGCCTCGCCGATCTTGCTACCCGCCGTGTCGCCGGAAATCCCATCAATTATGGCGCCCCCGGACCAATGCAAGGCGCACCTAGGCGTCCATCCACGGCACAGTTCCGCAGTGCTGCACTTGGATAAATCAGCTATTGTTTGTCTTAATGTATGCTGCCGCGGCATTCAAGGCGGCATCCAACCTTTTCAAATCTTCTTTACGCTTCGAGCGCTGGATCTGCAGCCATTTAGACGGATGCGACACATGGCGGCAGTTAAAGACGGACAATTCTTGCAGACTATGTTTCTGTCCGATCCCTTTTACTCTACACAAAGATCGTCGGGCGATATTGCCAAAGGGAACAAAATTTGGCCGACATTTTGTGTAGCCAATTATCTGCTCAATACGGCAAGCGAGGTCTTTTAAGATAATATCATATACGTTACTGCTTATAGGGCAAAGATCTGGATCTCTGTCTTTAGACTGCTCCATCTCTCCCTTTATCTCCTTGAGAGCACACCACAGTGTCTGCATTTTGTCGGACTTTCCTTCAGTATTGTTATAGGCGCTCTTCTGTAGTGGTAAAAGGCACACGTTCATAATCGAGAGCCAAGAGATTTTTGCTTTGGCAAGACTGCCAATAGGAGCGTTCCGATATTCATCAGCTAACCCCTCTCCTAGATCATGGTCAAAAATCAGATCCTTGGTTACATTGCGACCACTGCTTCCGGCTAAGGGATATCTTTCCCTGACCTCCTCTGTGTGCGGAGACTCAACCAGAAAGACAATTTTGACAGCGCTGCAATCTTCTGCTTTTGGTATATCGGGTACGACGTACCGTTCGAGGTATTTTCCCTCTTCGACAGATAAACAGCCATTTCCTAGATCGACCTCTTTCAATTTCTCGATCAAGTTCGACATCGTATCTTCCTCCATTGCTTGTCATGTGCGTAGTAAAGGCTTCGTCAGGTTTTCGCGCCTTCGCCCCATAGTCAAACTATTTCAGTCACGAAACTCGTAGCTGGATGTCACCCACCAGCTCCATTCGGGTCTCCGGCAGTAGCCAGCGAGCGTCAAACGCCCCTCCATGAGAAGGCTGCACATACGATCGCTGACGCACGAATGCAGCTTTGCCGATTTGCTTCCCGCTATGCCGCCGACCATGCCGCCAATCATAGCGCCGGACGGTCCGAGCACAAGACCCCATTTCGCGCCCACGACCTTGGCCCGTAGAGGACTGCCTTGACTGCTCCCCAATCCCCCGCAACACGCCCGAACTGACCAAGGCGGGCCGCCCTTCGGCCAAAAGGCCAAAAACACCTCGTCCGTCGGCCTCCCACCCGCTCCGCGGCGGCTAGGGAGCGCCAAATCGCAGTCCCTCAGCCGCGCCAACCCCCCGCAACGACTCAAACCACCACGAAAAAACGCCTAGCATCAATCGCTGAATCCTTATTAAGGGATTGGGGATTTGCTAGCTATGCCTGGTGCAACACATCGGGTTGAGGAGGTCCTGCAAAGTGATTGAAGCCATTGGAATTGGAGTTTTCTCGGCCAAGTCGCTTAGCCTGCGGCGTCCGGTACTGGCACTCGCCTGCCTCCTGCCGCTGGCCGTAGGCGCCGCCGACGCCAAGGACCGCTTCGGCTCCTTGGCCATAGATGAGAATCAGGGCAATCAGTGGGGGTGGGCGGTTGGCTACCCTGATGCACTGGCGGCCGATGACCGGGCGCTGCGGGAGTGCGGGAAAGGCTGCGGAGTGGTGCTGCGCTTCCACAACACCTGCGCGGCCTACGCGGCGGGTCAGCAGCGCAAAGGCCCTGGGGCCGCCTTCGCCTTGAAGTGCATTAGGAAGCCGACCAAGGCCCTTGATCTTGCAAGCTAGGCAAAGGCCATTGCCTTGTGCGCACAATCGCCCAAAAACCGTGCTAGCATCGGTTTGCCAGCCTTGGCGACAGGGCGGGTTAAGCAAGCTGGGCAGGCTTCTGCCCGGTTACAATTCAACCAACGGAGGGAGCTTCTCCCTACTTGAGTTAAGGGGATGCGAGAATGGTCAGTGTTGACTTTGTAGAGCTTATAGGTGCTTTTTCCGCGGTAATGGTGGCCTTTGCGGCTATGGTTTTAGGAACCACGACGTACCTTAACAAGGCGTTGCGGGAAGATGTGTCCCGACAGAACGATGTGTTGCGGGAAGAAGTGATTCGGCTGATTGAAGTTGGCACCAAAGAGCATGATGAGTTTCGCCAAGGGTTGAAGCACCATGACGAGTTGTTCCGAGAGATTTCCGAGAAGTTGGGCGACCTCAACGGAAAGGTGGACGTGTTGATTGGCTTGCAACGAAAACAGGCCCATGAGTGAAGGCAAGCGAACCGACCTATTGGAGCAACGCCGGGCGCTTATGCAGGCTTGGGCCGATTATCTGGCCCAGTAGTAGTCGGCAAGATGATTCCGAAGGGGCGCACCATGCGCCCCTTTTGCTGTGGCGGTGCCATGCAGCCTCCAAGTGTTTTTTGCTTGAAGCACCCATGATGCCCTTGGCGGCACCATTTCCGAACCCTTAACGCCCGTTGGGGTGGAAACCCGCCAAACCACAAACGCCGTGCGCTCGCAGGCCGCATCCCTTCGTTGACAAGTGGGGTAAAAAATACTGGGGCTTCAGGGCACCCGCAAGCCCTTATAGGATGCGGGGTTTAGAACAGCACAACTCTCTCGGTGCTTACAAATCTACTCACAAGGTATTCCGATCACCGAAAATCATGCTTGGATGATTCACTAGGCCGGATCAGCAGGTACATATACGAAGCCTACATTTGCTGTATGTCCAACTGGATGGATGATGAGTCCGATAGATGTAGGGAAGGTTAATATTTCCATTAGCGGCAAGATATTGCACCTACTTTCAAGTCTCAAGTGCATATTCGGGTTAGTGTTTGAGACATGCCGTAGCAAGCCTCATGAGGCGTTCTCCAGCCGAGCACCTTCATCGGCTTGGAGTTGATCTTGTCCAAGGCTGCTTGAATCTCCCCGTCCGTCACGCTGGTCAGCGGCATGCCTTTCGGGAAGCACCGCCGGAGCCGACCGTTCAGCCGCTCGTTCGTGCCGCGCCGCCAAGACGAATAGGGGTCCGCGAAGAACGTCTCTGCGCCCAGCGCCGAACCCACCTCTAGGTGGCCGGCGAACTCCAGCCCGTTGTCGAAAGTGAGGCTCCGGCAAAACGACTTGTGCGGCGCAAGGCAGCGCCGCAACGCGCCTCTCACCGCGTCCTTGGTCCTGCGCCCCGCATAAGCGGCCGCGAAGAAGCGCGAGCGGCGCTCGGCGGCCGTGGCGAGCACGCCCTTGCGCTTCGCGCCGACCACCGTGTCGCACTCCCAATCTCCCTCACGCGAGCGATCGTCAGCCGCCTTCGGGCGCACTTGGATTGGCTGGCGGTTGGGAATACGCCCGCGCCGCGCCGCCGCTCCCATGCGCTTGCGGCGCCTCCCTGCGCAGGGCGGATGCCTGAAAAGCCCGCCGCCGTTGCGCTTGTCCTGAAGCGGGCGTCCGCAAATCGACTCATGGCTGACCCGAACGCCCTGCTCGACCAGCAGGCGGCTGGTCCGCTGCGGCGACCAGTCCCTCTCAATGAGCAGGCGCTCCACTTCATTCCAGACGGAGTCCTTGATGCGCGGCGGAGGCCGACGACGGCGCAGCAGCTCCTTCGCCGCCGCAAGATCGGCGCGGTGGCCGCAGGAGCGGGACTCCGGCCCGTTTCGGCCCGGCTCCCTGCTGATGGTGGACTGGTGAACGCCCACGCGCTCGGCAATCTGCGCCTGCGTGAATCCGCTTGCCTTGAGGGCCTCGACGCGGCATCTTTGCCCGCGGGTGAGCTGGCTGTATGGCATGGCCATTCTCCTTTTGCTGTGAAGGGCTGAGGGACAAGACTTGCATTGTGCCAGCCCACCCACCCCTCACGGGGAGAATATGCACTTGTGACTTGAATCTAGGCCGCTAAGATGGACAACGACCTAGGGCCTAACTCAAGAGGAAAAAAATGAGCACCGCCAATGGCGTGGCTTTTCTAACCGGCGACCTAGGGTCGGCCGAATTGATCATGCGGGGACCGCCGGAGGCCGTTCGTCAATGGCTCGCCATGTTGCCGGCTGACGGGCGCTTCAGCAAATGGCGGCAATCGCTGGTGGACGTGGCGCGGGGCGTCATCGCCTTCATGGCGCCCACTAGAGTGCATGAGCTTGCCGCGGTGGCGGCAAGGCAGGTTGTGGAGGGCGCGGTGGAGGCGGCGGGGCGCCGCTGCGTGCTGTGCGGATCCCCCACTTTGAACATGGCTGCGGACGCGGATGCCCGCGCAGGCCCGGTGCCGGACGCTTGCTTCTATGTGGGAGAGGCGGCGGAGAACTACATGGAGGCCAAGAGGGCAGGCGAGCAGCAGGCAGACGCATTCGAGCGGACCACTCCGCCCACGTTGGTGGTGGAAGTCGAAGTGACCAGCCACAGCGCCGACAAGATGCGCACCTACGCCGACTTGGGCGTCCTTGAGTATTGGCACATAAAGGAAGGGCGGCAAAGAACCAATTTGTCGCTCGACATGCGCTTGCTGTCACCTGATGGAGCCTACGAAGCCATTGATGCGTCCCCGGCAACAAAGCTGTCCGTCGCGGACGCGGAGCGGCTAATCCAACTGTTCTGCATTGAAGTGGGAATGACTTCGAGCGAGCGGCGGGCTGCGATCGTGGAGATGTTGCAGGAAGGTGGCCTGGATGTGACGGAGTAATCGGGCCTGGTTCGGAAAGATGGGAGAATGTGATTGCGCCAAGTCTTCAAGAACTGTTGAAATGTGAAGAAGAGTATTACAAATTCTGCCGGGAGGAACGGAACGTCGCCGCTATTTTTTACCATACGCTGCTTCTTCCGGGCAATTTGAGAGAATTCCTAAAGCTAATTGATGAATGCGAACACCTTGATAGCTGTGAGAACGCATCCATCTATTTCGAGTACGCCTACCTTAGAGATCTGTGGAAAAAGAAGTTCCCTAACGATAGCACCAATTTAGAGGAGAACAACAGAAAGGCCAAGAAGCTAATTCTCCGCTTCTTAAACCTACCCAATGGGGAAGACCTTTTTGAAAAGAGTGTTTTCGATTTCAACAGCTACTTCGGTGCGATGCCAACTTCAAAGAAATATATCCAGATGCCCAGTAGATGGAATGCCAAGCACTACACGAAAAACATTAATGATGATTGTCTATTTGAACAAGTCTGCATGCTCAAATGGGCGTTCAACGCAAAACCGGACATTGTTATTGATTTTGACGGGGATGCGGCAGTGTGTGTGGAGGCAAAATGGGAGTCAGGAGTACCCAGTTATTCGGTAAAGAGCCAAAGCGGAAAAAGCGTCACCCCAAAACAAACTGATGTTCAGAAGTATATGTTTGACCGCGTTTTGGGGAGGAAAACAAAGTTTGTTCTTTTGAAGATGAAGAAACCGAAGGAGAACCAGTTGGGGACACATGAGGTTCATACATAGTCCAAAGTATTTAGCAAGATGGATATCAGCACGTGCCCCGAGTTTGTTAAGGATTGGGTTAAACCACATCGAGATAAGGGCCAGCAATAAAGCGAAGCAGTAGGTGTCCTGTGTGGACTAACGCAAACATTCAACCCAAGTTCCGGCACATTTCCTGCACGGTGGCGATGAACGCCAGCGGTTGGTCCAGGAACAGGTGGTGCTGGGCGTTTGGGATGGCCACCGCCGGCGCTTTTCCCGGAATTAGCTGCTGCATGTAGGCGCGGGTGCGTGCGGAGAACAGGGCGCTTTCGGCGCCGTGGATCAGGCCCACGGGCAGGCTCAGGTTGGCGTAGTCCTCCGGTTGGCGTTCCGCATCCCGCAGGGTGTTGGGCAGCTCTTCGTCGAACTTCCAGGTCCAGCCGCCGTCCACCGGCATTAGGGAGTGCCGGGCGATGTACTCCAGGAGGTAGGCGTTGGCGCAGGGTTGCGGCGGCTGCAGGCGGAAGCGGGCCAACGCGGTTTGCCGGTCGGGATAAACCTTGGCGCGTCCGCCCATGGGCGGCAGATTCGGCGGCGGCTCGTCCGGGTGGCGCAGGCCGGAGTCCGCTAGGATGAGGGCGCCGAAGCGCTCCGGGAACAGGTTGGCCGCCTTGACCGCCATGTTGCCGCCGAAGCTGTGGCCGACGACGATGACGTCCGCACCGAAGCCGGCGGCGTCGCAAACCGCAACGATCTCCTTGGCGTAGGTGGCGGCGTCGTATTCGTAGCGGTAGTCCGAATCGCCCATGCCGGTGAGGTCCATGGCCGCCACGCGATGATCCTCCGCCAAGGCCGGAGCGATGAAGTCCCACCAATGGGAATGGGCGTTCATGCCGTGGATGAGCAGCAGGCCCTGCTTGCCCGGTTCGCCCCAAGCACGCCAAGCCACTGTGCATTCCTCCACCTCCACGGCGGCGGATTCACTAGGCGTCTCCACCGCCGCAAAGAACCACTGCGGGATGCTTGCGCCGGATGCGCCCTGGTCCCATCGCGCCATAGCTTCGCAACCTCCGTCAGAATCAAGTGGCCGTTAGCGGCGCTATTGTACAGACTGGGGCGCAATCCAAGTCGTCCATCCTCTTGGTCCCTAATCCCCTAATAAGGGTTCAGCGGTTGGTACTTGGCGCCTTTTCGTGGCGGTTTGAGCTGCTGTAGGGGTTTGGCGCGGGTCGGGGACTGCGTTTTGGCGCTTCCTGGCCGCTGTGAAGCAGGCGGGAGGTGGGCGGGTGCCTTTGGCCTTTGGGCCGAAGGACGGGCGTCCGTGAAGTCCAGTTCGACTTTCAGCGGGCGGGGAAGTAACCTCTTCATCGGCGCACCTGCAGGGTGTTCTTTGTTCAACCGGCATTTTGCCGGAAAAAACCTTGCACGGTGCGCCTCTCAGCACCTTTCAACGATCCCTTATCCGGGAATCAGGGATGCTGCACAGGTTATCGACACCCGAAGGGACAGCGTGTTACGATCTCTGGAAGGCTGCCGGGTGCAAGCAAGGTGAAGTACCAAGGGAACAACCCGAAACACCGGATCGCCAAGCGTGGCTACTTCAACGAGTGGGAACTTGGTGGGATGGCCTCGACCGTACGCCATCAGGGGAGTGCCCACCACAAGACGCGACCGGCTGACTACGACTTCAAGCCGCCGACGGCGCCAAGACCCTTGAAGTTAATCAGCGACGGCAGGCACGTTGTTTCGAGGGATGAAGCCCAGCTTTCGCTGGAAAACGGCATCCGCCTCGGCATGGTGAGCTCCCACTTGGCAGGGGGATGGTCAAAATACGTCTGGGCTGTGGATGATTCCGGGGCGCATGCGCTCAAGGGGTGGAATGCACCGCTGCGGGAAGACCTCGGGGGAACAGGTGCTTAAACGCTTGACGCTGGAAAACGTGGGGCCGGCGCCCGAAATGACTCTGCAGCTGGCACCACGGTTCAACCTGTTCACCGGCGACAACGGCTTGGGCAAGAGCTTTCTGCTGGATGTGGCTTGGTGGGCGTTGACCCGCCGCTGGCCGCAGGAAGTCAATCCGCGCATGATTTCCGGTCTGCCCGCGCGGCCCCAAGACCCCGACGCAACGGCGAAAATCCACTTGCAGGTTCGTTCCACTACAACCGATGTGGAGTACGAAGCCACTTACTCCAAAGCCGACAGCACATGGAAGGGGAGCCCGGGTCGGCCGTGGGCTCCAGGGCTCGTCGTGTACGCACACGCCGACGGGTCGTTTTCCGTTTGGGACCCCGTGCGGAACTACTGGAACCCGCCCAGTGACGCAGGCGTTGCGGAACACCGACCGGCCTATGTGTTCACGGAGGCGGAAGTGTGGGACGGCCTGTGGAACCAGATCGCTACACGCCCAGTTCCGGTGTGCAACGGCTTGCTGTCCGACTGGGCGCACTGGATCAATGCGAAAGACGACCGTGCCGAAGCGATGGCGACCGTCTTGCAGGCGCTGGTGCCCACCCCGGCCGACACGTTCGCGCCAGGACCGCTCGTGCGGCTCTCTCTTCACGATGCCCGCGAAATCCCCTCCATCGTTACACACCATGCTGGCGCCGTTCCCGTCCTTCATGCGTCTGCAGGCGTCCGCCGCGCCGTGGCACTCGCGTATGTGCTCACTTGGGCGCGCAGTGAACATCAGTTGGCCGTGGAGCAAACCGGCCGCCGTTCCGCCCGGCGGGCGATAGTGCTCTTCGACGAGGTGGAAAGCCACCTGCATCCTCGTTGGCAACGCTCGATGCTGAAGTCCCTGCAGGAAGCTGGCAGCGCGATCTTCGCCGGCGTGGATTTCCAATACCTCGTCTCCACGCACTCGCCCTTGGTGCTCGCCTCCGCCGAGCCTTGGTTCGATGCAGAAAAGGACGCTTGGTTCGACATCGACCTTGTCGGAGACCCGCCGCGAGTACAGTTGCAGCGACGGCCCTATGTACCACTGGGCACCGCAGGCCACTGGCTGACCAGCGAAGCCTTCGACTTGGCCACCGACCGAGGCAGCGTGGAGGCGGAAGAAGCAGTTTTGAGGGCCAGGGAAGTGCTGCGCGAACCCGAACCCGGGTTGGATGCCGTGATGGAGGTCGACGACGGTCTGCGCCGAACGCTGCCGGAGCTGGATCCGTTCTGGGTTCGTTGGAACGCGTTCTTGGAGCAGTGCGGAGGAGATCCGTGATTCCAGTGGCCCCCGCGGGGGAGCCGGCGCAATTCGACAAGCAGGTGAGGCAGCTGGGCTTGGCGTCGATCGCCCAACTGGCCGCCACGGCAGGTTCCGAAGACGCCATTCCACCTCGCCTGTTCAAGCCCTACTGGCGTTGTGCGCTTAATGACTTGCTGGCCAGCTACAACCGCACCTGCTCCTACTTGAGCCTGCGCATTCCAAGGGCGGTCGGGACGCCAAGCGTTGATCACATGGTCGCCAAGTCCACTGCGTGGGATCGGGTGTACGAGTGGAGCAACCACCGCCTAGCATGCTTATTGATGAATGCCCGAAAAGGCGTTGCCGACGTCTTGGACCCATTCGAGATTGGCGAAGGATGGTTTGCGCTGGAACTCGTTGAGTTTCAGGTGGTGCCCGGCCACGGCCTGCCTGCCGACGTGCATGCCCGAGTCGTCGAGACCATTGCCACTTTGGGCTTGAGCGACGACACCTGCTGTGATGCGCGGGCCGCATACGCGCAGCACTATTGGGATGGAGACATCTCCCTGTCCTATCTCCGACGACACGCCCCGTTTGTGGCGATGGAATTGGAGTGTCACGGCAGGCTGAGGAGTGGCTAAGCAGGCGAACTGTGCGGGATCACTGACCCTCCGGACTTTTTTCCCGTCAGGCTGCCATGCCTAGGAAGGCAGCCCGCTGTTTGGGAGTTCGCATGTCAAGGGAGTGCGCCTTCCAACAGGCTTCAACGATTCCTTAAGCGGGGATTAGGGTCTTGGCGCACTTGCTGCGCAGGGCCAAGGCAAGCATTGGGACGCTTGCGGGAGCGCCCTCGGACATGCGCATGGGGCTTGCCGCTAAAGGGAGCCGAAGCGCTTCAGGTGGTGGTCCACGTTGCCGAACAGGGTGTCGATCATGGTCAGCCGCTTGAAGTAGTGGCCGATGTTCAGCTCGTCGGTCATGCCCATGCCGCCGTGCAGCTGCACCGCGCTCTGGCCGACGAAGCGGCCGGACTTGCCCACTTGCACCTTGAAGGCGGAGGCCGCCTTCTGCGCCGCCGGCCCGTAGCCTTCGTCCATGCGCATGGCGGCCATGTACATCAAGGACTTGGCCTGCTCGTGTTCCATGAACATATCGACCATGCGGTGCTGCAGCACCTGGAACTTGCCGATGGGTTGGCCGAACTGCTTGCGGGTCTTGCAGTACTCCACGGTGTCCTTGTAAAGCACCTCCATGCAGCCCACCGCCTCGGCGCCCACCGCCAGAATGCCTTCGTCGATCACCTGTTCGAGCAGCGGCAGGCCGCCGCCCTCCTGGCCGAGCAGGGCGTCCGCGCCAACCTCCACGTCGGTGAGGGTTATTTCCGAGGCGCTGAAGCCATCGACGGTGGGATAGTCCCGCCGGCTTAGGCCGGGCGTTGCGGCCGGCACCAGAAACAGGGATGCGCCCGCAGCGTCCCGCTGTTCGCCGCCAGTGCGGGCGGACACCACCAACCAGTCCGCCGCCGGGCCGTTCAGCACCACCGCCTTGTAGCCGTTCAGCCGATAGCCGCCGTTGCTAGGCGCCGCCTTGGTGGTCAGGTCCGCCAAGTTGTAGCGGCCCTGAGGTTCGGCGAAGGCCAAGGCGGCCTGCACCTCGCCGCCGATGATGCCGGCAAGAACGGCTTCCTTCTGCGCCTTGTCGCCGCCCAGCTTGAGGGCGCCCCCGGCCAGCACCACCGTGGCCAGCAGCGGTTCGATGACCAGCCCCTTGCCGAACTGCTCCCACATGACCATGCTCTCCACGGCGCCGCCGCCGAAGCCGCCATCCGCCTCCGGGAAGGCCACGCCCAGCCAGCCAAGGTCGGCAAAGCTCCGCCAATGACGGGCGCTGAAAGGCTCTGCGGACTGCACCACCTTCTGCCGTTCGGTGAACGGGTAGTCGTTCTGCATGTAGCGGGCAATGCTCTCCTGCAGCAGCGTTTGCTCCTCCGACAATGAAAAGTCCATCCATGCTCCCTCTGTGTTTCCTAAGTCCCCGGCCAAAGCCCAAGCAATTCGGCGACCAGCCGCCGATGGGCGTCAAAAGCCCCCCCGGGGCCGAATTCGGCTTGGGCTGCAAGCATACCCTGTAGAGCGGGCAAGGCGTAGCGGGGACCGATGGGACCTTCGTTGTGCAGCAACACACTGTCCGAAGACGCCAAGGCGTAGTAGCCGGCCGCCTCGGCCGTCATCTCCATGATGGCCAAGCAGAGTTCGGCGCTGCGCAATTCCAGCATCAGGGCCTTGGCGCCGGGGTCCTGGCCGGCCGACCGCTCGGCGGCGCATCTCGCCTGCAGCGCCTGCAAGCCGGCCAGCCGCACCTCCAGCGCCGCAGCCCGGCGCTGGCAGCCCGCATCATCGGCAAGGCGCCCGCCTTGGCCGTCCGGCGCGGCCTGCAAGGCTTGGCGCAGCCGCGGCATTTGCCTTTCCGCTTCGGCGGCCGTCAGCAACGGCGCCGCCCCTCGAAATGTTCGCTGCATTCATGCACCATAACGCTTTTCCACCAACAAGAGGCCCACCCATGAGCGAACGCCAGATACTGACCCAAGTGGAGGACGGCATCCTAACCATCACCCTAAACCGCCCGGAGAAGCTCAACGCCTTCACTCAGGTCATGCAGCGGCAGATGATCGAAGCCTTGGATGAGGCGGACGCCAACGATGAAGTTCGCACGGTCGTCGTCACTGGCGCGGGCAGGGCCTTCTGCGCCGGGGCGGACCTTTCCTCCGGCGGCGACACCTTCGATGCGGACGCCCGGCCGGACAGGCCCAGTGGCCTGCGCCCGGACGGCGGCGGAGTGCTCACCCTGCGCATTTTTGAGTGCCGCAAGCCGATCATCGCCGCGGTCAACGGCCCGGCGGTGGGAGTGGGCGTCACCATGACCTTGGCGATGGACCTGCGCATCGCCGCGGAGAACGCCAAGTTCGGGTTCGTCTTCGCCCGCAGGGGCATAGTTCCCGAAGCCTGCTCCAGCTACTTCCTGCCGCGCATCGTCGGCATCAGCCAAGCCTTGGAATGGTGCTACAGCGGCCGGGTGTTCCCGGCCGACGAGGCCCTGCGCGGCGGCTTGGTGCGCAGCCTGCACGCCAAGGACGAACTGCTGCCCGAAGCGCGGCGCATCGCCGAGGACATAGGCGACAACTGCGCCCCCGTGGCCGTCACCCTCATTCGCCACATGATGTGGCGAATGCTCGGTGCCGACCATCCCATGGAAGCGCACAAGATCGACTCCCGCGGCATTTACAACCTAGGCAAGGGGACGGACGTCAAGGAGGGCGTGGAGGCGTTCCTGGAGAAGCGCCCCGCCAAGTTCAAGTCCAAGGTCAGCCAAGACATGCCCGACTTCTTCCCTTGGTGGGGGGAGCGCACGTTTTCCTAGCAGGAGCAGGCCGCAAAAACGGCACGGGCGCCAGGCGCCGCCAACCACAGGCCAACAGGAGCAGACCATGAGCACAGCCGTCATTGCGCAAAAGGCCCCTTATCGAGTGGACGTCACCAAAGGGGAGAGATATTTCTGGTGCGCCTGCGGGCGCAGCGACAGCCAGCCGTTTTGCGACGGCTCGCACAAGGACACCGGCATCGCTCCCCTGCCTTGGACGGCGGACCAAGACAAAACCCTGTTCTTTTGCGGCTGCAAGCGCTCCGGCGGCGCCCCGTTGTGCGACGGCGCCCACGCCAAGCTGTAGAGCGGGGCCGTTCTGTGGCAAACTTGGCCCGTCCAGCAACGGCGTTGTGGAAAACGGTGTGCAGAGATCGAGATCATGTCCCTACGGTTCCTCTCACGCTTGTTTTCGGTCCGCGACCCGCTTGCATCCCCCAAGGCGGAGGCCCGGCTTAACGCCATCAGGTCGCTGACCCCCGAGCAGGCGGCCTCCATGCAGGAGCAGCTCGCGGACTGCGCCCGCAAGGACTCCGATGACCAGGTGCGCATGGCCGCCATCGCCCTTCTGGACGACCAAAAGCTGCTCCGCGCCCTGCTTGACGCCCCGGCAACGGCGGACGCCGCTGCGGTGCGGCTGGCCATGGTGGGCGGGCGGGAGGCGAACCATCCGGCGGTGCGCCAAGCGCGTCTGCGCACCCTCAAGAAAGCCGCCGACGCCGTGCAACTGGCCAGCGAGGCCGCCGGCCCCGAAGAACAGGCGGAACTCTATCTCCGTTGCCCCCCGGCGTGGCGTCCGCAAATGCTGGAGCTCATCCGGCGTTGCGGCGAAGCCGGGCTCGCCGCCTTGGAGAAGCACTCCAGAAACCGCGACAAACATTCCAACCAGGTCGCCCGGGCGGAGCTTGATGAGTTGCGCGGGCTGCGCAAGGCGGTTGCCGACCTGTGCGCCCGCGCCGAGGAGGTTGCCGTCGCCCTGGGAAAATCCGGAGGGGCCGCGCCTTCCGCCCGCATCATTCATCTGAAAAAGGAGCTTAAAGGCTGCTGCGACGGCATTGAGGCCAAGGCGGAGACCTTGCGCAAGTACGGGTCGGAAGCGCCGGATCTGACCCTGTGGTTGGCGGCGGCGCACTACGAGCGGCAACCCAGCTCCGACGGGGCGGCGCTTAGGCCCGGCTTTAGGAAGTTGGCGGCCGCCTTCGAGGAGCTGGCCGCAAAAATGCAGGCGGGCGCACCCTTCGCCGAGCTGGAGCGCGAGCGGGACGCCCTCACCCGAGAGTGGCTCACCCAAGCCGACCAAGCGCAGCCCGACGCCGCCCAACACGCCGTCTTTGAGCGGGTGAGCCATCAGTACCAAGAGTTGGCCGACGCCCACAAGCGCTGGCTTGACTTGAACATCGCCGCCATGCCGCCACTGCCGCCAAGTGATTGGCCCAAGGCGCCGGACGCCTTGCAAAGCCTTTGGCGGCAGCAGCGGGCGGCGGCCCGAACGAAGGGGAGTCTGCAGCGTCAGCTCGCCGGCCTGAATTGGCCCGAGTGGGCGCAGAAGTCAACGCCCGTGCAGCAGGCGATCGATTCCATCACCGCCTTTGAACGTTTCGAACTGGCGATGCACAAGCATCAGGAACAGCTTGCCGAACAACTGCAAAGCGCCATCGCTGAGGCCGAGGCCGGCGTTGCGGAGGGCAGCCTGCAGGCGGCCGCCGCCGCTTTGGACAGGGCGCACGGGCTGGAGAAATCGCTGCCCGAAGCCCTTTGCGCACCGCATCGGAAGGCGCTGTCCCAATTGTCCGCCCGGGTCGGCGAGCTGCGCGGTTGGCAAGTCTTCGCCACCACCACCAAGCGCGAGCAACTCGTGCAGGCCATGAATGCGTTGGCGGACGCGCCCGCCGCCCCGCAGGAGCAAGCCGACCGCATCAGGTCGCTGCGCAGCGATTGGAACGCCTTGGGGCCTCCCGCCAACGGCAAGGAGCGGGCTCTGCGCACAAAGTTCAACCAAGCCGCGGAACAGGCGTTTGCACCATGCCGCGCCTACTTTGCGGAGCAGGCCGAAGTCCGCCGGAAGAACTTGGAGGGGCGTCAGCGCATCTGCACCCAGCTTGAAGCCTATGTCGATAGCGTGAATTGGGGCAAGGCGGACATGAAGGCGACGGAGCGAATCCTGCGCGCGGCGCGCGGGGAATGGCGCTCCCTGCATCCGGTTGACCGGAAAAAAAGCAAGCAGCTCGATGCCCGTTTTGAGCAACTGCAAGGGCGGATTCACGACCAAGTGAAGAAGGCTCGGGAGGCAAACCTAGCGTTGAAACGGGACATCCTGGCGGCGGCGGAGGCGCTTGCCGCCAGCGAAGGCGACAGCGCCGAAAAGGTGGCGGAAGCCAAGCGCCTGCAGCAGCGTTGGCGGTCGGTGGGCATTACGCCGCGCAACGTCGATCAGAAACTGTGGCGGCAATTCCGCCAACAGTGCGATCAGATCTTTGCCGTGCGGGAGGCGGACCGGCGCCAAGCGGACCAGCGCATCGAAGACGCCGTCGCCGCTGCTGAAGGCATTTGCGGGAAATTGGAGGAAGCGCTGGAAGCCTCCCTTGCGGATGCGCCAAAACGTTCCCTCGTGCCCCGCCTGCGCCGGGAATTGGATGCCTTGAACTTGCCGGAGCGCCTGCGCAAACCCTTCGCCAAGCGCTTTGGCGAGTTGGCCAAAGCCTATGACCAAAGCCTCTTGGCCGCCGAATGGGAGGCGCTTCGCGGGGAGCTTGCGCAATTGCAGTCCTGGGACGTCGAAGTCAGCCAAGCCGAGGCCGAAGGCCGTGCAGTCGCCCCGCCCGACCCCGCGTTCGCGGACCGGGGAAATGACGGCGGCGATTTGGTTGCGGCGTTGCGCGGGCTCGTCCTGAGGGTGGAGGTCCAAGCCGGCGTCGAATCCCCGGCAACCGAAGCCGGGGAGCGCCTGCAGGTGCAAACGGCCCTGCTGCAGGACCGAATGGGCCAAGGCATTAAGCCCAAGGCGCCGTTGGCGATGGCGCAGGACTGGTGCCGCCTCGGCCCCAAGACCGCCGCCTGCGACGACTTGCGGGAGCGCTTCTTCAGCGCCTTGCAGAAATTGGCGCAGCCCTCCCACTAGGGCTCGGCACAAAAGGCATGGCGAACCGCCAAGGCAGTCTGCAAGCGCTTGGAGCGGGGCCAGTGCCTTATCAAGGCACTAGGGAGAACCAACAGGCACCGGCCCCGCATGGGCGAACCCCGAAGGCTAAGGCTAGGGCGCACTAGGATATGTTCGGGTCGTATGCTCCCCCAAAAACGGGGCCTTCGGAATACACGCTGACTCCACCTCTGGGTGGGAGAGCCCTAGTCGCGGCGATAGTCGCGGCGAATTCCACCAGCAGCAACCTAGGCTTGATCCAAGGCCGCTTTTGCTTCGGCTTCGGTTCCGTACCCCCCCCCCCCCCCGGTCTGTTCGCTTTTGCCCATTGGTCTGCCCTCTTAGTTGCGGGTGCGCCATTGGCGGGCATGGACGCATGGGCGCCCAGGATGGAAGCCGCCAAGGTGCGCAAGGCGAACCTTATCTGCGGGCTTCGGCGCGTGTCAAGGCAATGTACGGGATCAGCACCTTCTGGACGGAGTCGCGCCCGGGGCTTCCCCGGGCGCGACGGTTCGGTAGCCTATGTGTTGTTGACGACATGGGAGACCGAACATGCGGATGTTCGCACAGGACGCGGCTTTCCACCGGCGGGTGCGGGTGGACGAGACGGACGGTCCGGAGGCGCTGCGGCGGCTGAAGCAGCTGGAGGCCATCGATCGGATGCGGGAGCGGTTCACGCTGGCGGAGGCGCAGTCGGCGCTGGAGGTGGGCCGGAGCACGTGCTGCGAGCGCAAGCGGCGGCTGCGGGAGGAGGGCGTGAAGGGGCTGGTTCCGCGCAGCAGCCGCCCGAAGAGCCACCCCGGGCGGCAGTGGACGATGGCGGACGCGAAGCGGGTTCTCGATGTGCGTCGGGAGATGCCGTGGGCGGGGAAGGCGCGGGTCGCGCTGGAACTGGCGGAGCGGCGCCCGGAGCGCGCGCCGAGCGAGGCGACGGTGGGACGCATTCTGCGGTGGGCGGTACAGGCGGGGCGGGCGAAGCCGTGCTCGTTCTGCGAAGGGCGGGTCGCCGCGAAGCGGCGGCGCGACTTCACCGGTGCGCATGCGCGCCGGTGGAAGCCGCGCGACAAGCACGCCGGCGTGCAGTTCGACCACATGACGACGCACATCG
Source organism: Candidatus Azophilus sp. (assembly GCA_965200465.1). GTDB lineage: Bacteria > Pseudomonadota > Gammaproteobacteria > Pseudomonadales > Azotimanducaceae > Azophilus. Next base: position 3,790,896 of record OZ241358.1, read on the forward strand.
ACGGCAAGACGTTCAAGGAGTTCCGGGCCGTCCGCCCCGTCACCCGGCGGCAGCGCGCCAAGGTGTGTTCGAGCGCCACGGCGCACACCGCCAAGGCGTTCCTCGGCGAGGCCGCGGAGCGGCTCGACATCCGGGCCGTGCAGGTGGACGGCGGCTCGGAGTTCATGGCGGAGTTCGAGGACGGCTGCAAGGAGCGCGGCTTGGAGCTGCTGGTGCTGCCGCCGCGCTCGCCGGAGCTCAACGGCATCGTCGAGCGCGCCAACCGCACGGTGCGCATCGAGTGCTGGAGCCAGTGCCGGGACGACCTCGCCTGCGCCGCGATGAACGCCGCCTTGGGCCGCTGCCTCGACTACTGCAACAACCGGCGCAGGCACCGCTCCCTCGGCATGAAAACCCCAGCCGAATTCGCTACGATGGCGGCAATGGCCGCCTGACCCCCAAACGTCCAGAAGGTCACTGATCCCCCACAGCGAAGGTTAGCGAATCCGCAAACTTTTTCAGAAAGTACCCACAAAGTAACCCAAAATCGGCGAAAACGGCTACAGCCCGCATGTTTACTGGCTTTGAGTGAGTTCGCCCCGCCTGCATGCAGGAGGCCCGCGTCCCCAGAGGCCACTGGCGGCGGGCCGGGCAATCTTTATCTGGGGATTGGGGTTCGACATCCGATCCCTGCGCCGGTGCCGACCTCAGCGCCGCCTGTTAAGTGAAGGTGGCTCCGCGGGGGGCAGCCCGCCGCCTACGCAGCATCGCTTAGAATGGCCGGCATGGACGCTCCGCTGCTTTTGCTGGCCGCATACGCCGCCGCCATTGCCGCCGCCTCGCTGTTCGGCGGCTGGCTGCTGCCCGCCAAGCGCATGTCGCACACCCACACGCAAATGGCGATGAGCCTAGTGGCCGGCTCGGTGCTCGGGGTTGCGCTGCACCACCTCCTGCCCCACGGCTTGGCGCGGCTGGCCGGGCCGGATGCAGTGGCAACCGCCGTTTGGTGGACGACGCTGGGCATGGTCTTCATGGTGTTGCTGCTGCGGGTTCTGCCCTTCCATCAACACGACTTCAGCAGCGACGCGCACGGCGCCGGCGCCCATTCCTTAAGTTGGTTGAGCATCACCTTGGGGATGGCGCTGCACTCCGTGGTTGAGGGCGTTGCGCTCGGCGCCAGTGTCCAAGCCGGCGGCGCCGGGCTGATTGGCGGCGGCGTGTTCTTGGCGATTTTCCTGCACAAGCCCTTGGACGCCCTGTCGATCGCCGTCGTCATGCAGGCGGCTGGGGTAGAAGGCGGAACCCGTCGGCTGGTCAACATGGCGTTCGCCTTGGTCTGCCCGGCGGCGGCCTTGCTGGCGTTTTGGGGCGTGGGGCTGTTGGGCGCCGACCAGGACGCAGTGGTGGGCCGCGCCCTGGCTTTCTCGGCCGGCGCCTTCCTGTGCATTTCGCTCAGCGACCTGCTGCCGGAAATTCATTTCCACAGCCATGACCGAGGCAAGCTCACCCTAGCCTTCTTGGTTGGAATTGGCTTGGCGTATGCGATGCGCGTCCTGGAGTCCGTCGCCCTGCATGGGTGACGGGGCTTGGCCATTTTGTGCGGGATCACTGACGGGCGAGACGCTCGGGCTTCCAAGCTGTCGACGCTACTTCAACTCATTGCCGTCCCATTAACTCCATGCGAACTTCATTCCAATCTGCGGTCGGGATGGCCTTGGCGCCATGCTGGTGGGGCTGCTAGCGTAGGTGATCCAATGGGCCGCCGCCTTTTGGCTGGTGCCGCCCCTTAGCTGGTGCGCCCCCCTTCAGCCGGCGCCGGTGGGCATTTCGTTGAAGGGTATGCCCTTGTCTAGGCGCGGCTCCTGGGGCAGCCCCAGCACTCTTTCGGCGATGATGTTGGCCATGATCTCGTCGGTGCCGCCGGCGATGCGGAAGCCGGGGATGGCCATGAACATGGCTTGGAACAGGCCGGCGTCGGGGGAGTAGTCCTCGTCCCAGACGGCGCCGGACGTCTCGATCAAGTCCATGGCGAAGGAGGCGATGTCCTGCGTCATGGGCGCGGCCACCAGCTTGCCGATGGAGTTCTCCGGCCCTGGCGTCTCGCCTCTGGACAGGGCGCTTAAGGAGCGGTAGCCGGTGTACTTCAGCCCGGCCCGCTTGCAGTGCCAGTTGGCCAGCTTCGCCCGCACCGCCGGATTCTCGATGGCCGGCTTGTCGTCGATGGTGACCGTCTGCGCCAGCCTCAGCAGCGCCTTGAAGTCCCCGCCGGCGCTGCCGCCGCCAATGGCCGCCCGCTCGTTCATCAGGGTGGTGAGGGAGACCTGCCAGCCTTGCCCCACTGCGCCAAGGCGCTGGTCGTCCGGGATGCGCACATCGGTGAAATAGACCTCGTTGAAGTTGGCGTCCCCGGAGAGCTGCTTGATCGGCTTGGTCTCAACGCCGGGGGACTTCATGTTCAAAAAGAAGTAGGAAAGGCCCTTGTGCTTGGGCACCGTCGGGTCCGTGCGCACCACGATGATGCCGTAGTCCGAATAATGGGCGCCGGAGGTCCAGATCTTCTGGCCGTTCAGCACCCAGTCGCCGCCGTCCTTCTCCGCCCGGGTGCGCAGCGCCGCCAAGTCGGAGCCGCCGGCGGGTTCACTGAACAGTTGGCACCAGATTTCCTCGCCGCTGGCCAGCTTGGGCAGGTAGCGCCTCTTGTGCTCCTCCTTGGCCCAAGCCATCAGGGTGGGCGCCGCCATGCCTTGGCCGATGCTGAACAGGGCGCCGGGCAGGTTCGGGTGCTTGGCCTCCTCCTGGTTCCAGATGACCTGCTCGACGGCGGTGGCGCCGCGCCCGCCGTACTCCTTCGGCCAGCGGATGCAGGCCCAGCCGGCGTCGTACTTGCGCTTCTGCCACAGCTTGGCTTGGCCGATGGGGTCCAAGCCCTGCAACTCCGCTGCGCTGGGCACGTTGTCCTGCAGCCAAGCCCGCGCCTCTTCGCGGAAGGCGGCCTCGGCCGGGGTGTCGTTGAAGTCCATCCTTTTGTCTCCTGCAATTCCTTGGGTCAGCTAATGCTCGCTAATTTCATCCGTGGGCGCTCTTGCCGCAAGGCGGTTCAGGCGGCGTTGCTTTGCTCAAGCGCCTGCACTAGCTTGTCCTGCCATTGGCCCTCGCTGCCGATGTTCACGGAAAGCAGCTTGGCCCGCCGATAGTGGAACTGGCAGTCGAACTCCCAGGTGTAGCCCATGCCGCCGTGGGTTTGGATGTTCTCCTTGGAGGCGTAGTAATAGGCTTGGGTGGCGGACACCCGGGCGGTGGCCGCCGCCAGCGGCAGTTCGGCGGCGTCCGTGCTGAGCGCCCAAGCGCCGTAGTAGCCGTTGGACCGGGCCAGGGTGTTGTTGACGTAGGCGTGGGCCAGCTTGTGCTTGATGGCTTGGTAGGAGGCGATGGGCCGCCCGAAGGCGTAGCGGCCCAGGGCGTATTCCTTGGCCATCTCCAAGGCCGCCTCGGCGCCGCCGACCTGCTCCCAGGCGAAGAGCACGGCGGCCCGGTCGAAAAGCTTGTTGACCAGCGCCCAGCCTTGACCGGGCGGTCCAAGGGGCTGTGCCGGGGCGCCGGAGAACTCCAGGCGGGCGTGGCTGCGCGAGAAGTCCAGGGTGCGTTGCGGCCTGATGGACAGGCCATCGCCGCCAAGCTCCACGAGCTGCAGGCTGGCTCCGTCGCCGCCTTCGGCCTTGGTGACGACGACGGCGACGTCCGCCACGTCGCCGTCGGCAACCGCCACTTTCGTGCCTTTAAGGGTGCCGTTTTGGACGGTTGCGGCAAGGTTCGCCGCCGTGGTGCGGCCCGGCGCCTCCGCCATGGCGAAGGCGCCTATGGCTTCGCCGCTGGCCAGCTTCGGCAGCCAACGCTCCTTCTGCGCGGGGCTGCCGGCCAGCAGCAGGGCCTCCGTGGCCAGATAGACGGAGGAGGAGAACGGCGTGGGCGCCACCGCCCGGCCCAGCTCTTCCGCGATGACCGCAAGCTCCAGATAGGACAGCCCCAGGCCGCCGAACTCCTCCGGAATGACCGTGGCCGGCCAGCCCAGCTCCGCGATCTTCCGCCACAGCGCCAAGTCCGTGGGCTGGTCCCCGTCCAGCACCGCCCGCACCTTGGTCATGGGGCAGTGTTCGCCCAAAAAGCCGCGGGCCTGCTCCCGCAGCAGGTTCTGCTCCTCAGAGAACTCGAAGTTCATGTTTTCCCCAGTCGCGCCAGTGCAAAACGGCAATTCTGTACCCTTTGCAGCCAAAATGCGAGTTTGCGTCCGGCATTCCAAGTTCCGGGATTGGGGGCGGGATCTTAGTTTGGCAACGGATTCACAGCTCCATGCTGCGGTCAGCGCGAGACCGAACACGGGGGTCGTGGGTGACGCCCACGATGGTGACGCCTAGGCCTTAGCCCTTCAGCCCGCAGGTGTTGTCCAGCCAGTCGATCATGGCTGGGAACATCCGCATCCAGTGGCGGTAGTAGATGGTGCCGTAGAAGTGGTTGGCGCCTTCCAGTTCAATGAACTCGTGCTGCTTGCCGTGCTTTTTGAGGCGGGCGACGAACTTCCTGCTTTCGGCGATGGGAACGCGCTCGTCCAAGTCGCCATGCACCACCAAGAGGGGCACGTCCACGCTCTTGGCCATGTCCAAGGCGTTTAGGCCTTCCACCGTGGTTCGGTAGGCTTTCTCCATGAAGTCCCCGATGTCCGCCAACCAAGCCCGGAAAAACGGCAGGTCGGCGACGCCGGCGCCGGAAATGGCGCATTTGTATGGGTTCGGGTCCCGCGCGGCGCCGACGAAGGCGGCGTAGCCGCCGTAGCTCCAGCCGAAAATGGCCAGCCGCTCCGGGTCCGCAAGGCCGCGCTTCACCAAGTATTGGGCGGCGTCCTCCAAGTCATCCTGCATGGCGAGGCCCCATTGGGAGAAGCCGGCCTCAAAGTGCTTGCGGCCAAACCCGGTGGAGATGCGGAACTGCGGCTGAATCACCACATAGCCTCGGTTGGCCAACAGCTGCGGCCACAGGCCGAAACCCCAGTAGTCCCGCGCCGCCGGGCCGCCGTGGGGAAGAACCACCGCCGGGAAGGGGCCTTCCCCCTTGGGCACGGTCACCAGGGCGGGAATCTCCAAGTCGTCCCTGGCCTTGTAGCGGACCCACTCCACGGGCGAGAGCATTTCCGGACCGAGCGCCGGCATGGACTTGCCTAGTTCGTCGATCTCGGATTTGTCCCGCAGCAAGTACCAGGCGCGGGGGTGCCGCGGCCCATCGGCGGCGATGACGATTAGGTCGTCGTCCCTGGAGCGGGAGACGATCTGGTTGTGGGTGTGCGGTAGGAAAGCGTTGATGGAGCCCATCAGCGCCTTTTCCTGCGGGTCGAAGTAGTACTGCTCCAAGCCTTGGCCGTTGTGGTCGAACGCCACGGGCACTTCGCCCTCGCCTGCAACGTACTTGGTGCGCACGCCCGTTGCGTCGTAGCTGGGGTGCCGGAACAGCAGCTCGGTGAATTTGCGGGTGGCTAGGTCGAAGGCGAACAGGCCGGCGGTGTCCGCGTCATGGTTGGAGACCACCCAGATCTCGTTCGGATCCTCCTGGTTGAAGAAGCCGAGGGCGTCGTAGTATTTGCTCACCGTTTCCGGGCTGGCCACGGTCTCGCCGATTTCCAGCCATTTCTTGCTGTCCTTCAGGCGGGCCATGTAAACAACGGCGTCCCGGTCATTGTCGAAGTATTGGGCCAGCCGCGGCGCTCCTTTCCCGTCCACGGCGGTCAACGCCAGTTGCCGCCGGCCGCGAAAGACCATCTGCGCCTTGCCGGTGGCGACGTTCACCTTGAATACGTCGGCAACGCCGTCTTGGTTGTCGTCCTGCCAAAGCAACAGATGATCTGCGTCCCATTTCATTTCCGACAGCAGGCCGCTCAACTGCAAATTCTCCGCCCACTTCGCGGCCTCTCTGCGGCGGTCCACCCGGCGGCGCGGCAGCGGCACCCACTCCTTGCCGGCTTTGTCTATGGAGGCGCGCCGAAAGACTTGGCGGGTGTCAATGCCCAAGTCCTGCAGCATGTCCACCTCCTGCCGGAAGGAGACCACCAGACGCTCGTTGTTGGCCCAGAAGAAAGACATTATTTCCATGGGGTCCGCGGACAGCTTGACCGGCTTGGCGCCCGGGTCCGCGCTGTCGTAGATCATCAGGAACGGTTCGCCGTCCTTGGTGAACCGCTGTATGGCGGCCAAGGACTTGCCATCCGGCGAGACGCCCACTTGGGTCATCTGCGGGTTCATGGCGAACTTCTCATACAGGCTCAGCTCTTCGGCTTGCGCATGGCCCGCACTTGGCCAGCACAGCATCGAACCCGCCAGCAAGTAGGCGGCCTTGAGTTGGCGATGGATGTTTCCTGTCACGGCGTCCTCCAATCCCCCTGTCTTTGGTTGGTTCCGTCGAGCCGCCCCGAGGCCCATGCCTAGTAGCCCCGCGCCCGGCCGCGCAACAAGCCGAGGGTGCGGCTGACGCCGGCGAAGAAGGAGCGGCCAATGTGGTGGTTCAGGCCGTAAACCCCTAGGGGCAAGTTGTTCACCTGGGTGCCGGGAGCGTCGTTGTCGAGCAGCCGCGGCTTCCCGTCGAAGATGTTGCGGACGCCCAGGGTGACCCGCCAGTCGCCCGGGCGCCAAGTCAAGGATGCCGTATGCACCCAGGAGTCCTTGATGAAGTGGAGGGGTCGGCAGCCCACGCCCAAGCCGGTGCAGGTGTCGTTGCTGTCGAAAGCCTCGGGCTCCTCCTTGCCGCCGTCGGTGTAGGTGGCCCGCCAACTGAACGTGAAGTCGTCGTATTGGGCTTCGAAGGTCAGGTTTCCCGTCCATTCCGGCACGAAGGTGCGGCCGGCGGAGTCCTCCCGGGTGTCGTCAAGCACGAACAGCAGTTGGTTGGTTCTGGTGGCCCGGGCGTCCACCGACAGCCCTAGGTTCCTGTCGTTGACGATCACCTCCGTTGCAAACAACAGGTTCCAGTCCCAGCCGGCGGCCACCTCCTTGTGGACGTTGAAGTAGCTGGAGTCTATGAGGTCCAGAAAGCCGTCGCCGTCCCTGGTGATGAACCGGCAGTAGGCGCTGGCGGCGGCGCCTTGGTCCACGTAGCAGTCCTGAACGAAGAAGGCGGGGTTGAGCTGGGCGATGCTGTCCTTCACCTCAATGCGCCAATAGGTGCCGGAGACGTTCAGGTCAAAGCCTTCGAACCAAGGCTGGCGGAACACCATGCCGGCGGTCACCGCCTTGGACTCCTCTGGCTCCACGGTGGATTGCACGGTTTCGCCGCCGGCGTCGAATATCTCCACGGAGTAGAACTCCTGGGCGTTGTTCCGCAAGCCCAGCATGGTGGGGTCCACGCCGGCGGCTCGGCAATTCGCCAGCACCTGCTCCGTGCGGTCGTCCTGGGCGGAGTCGTAGCCCGGCGGCGTGTTGGGGTCCACGGTGGGAACCCTGGCCTCCACCGGCACGACGCAGGGGTCGGCCAAGGTGAGGAACCCGGACTGGCCGAGCAGGAACTGCTCCCTGGCGTTTGGCGCCCGGAAGGAGGTGCCCGTGCTGACGCGGATGTCCCAAGCCTCCACCGGGCTGTAGCGCAGCTTCACGCTGTAGGTGAAATTGGAGCCGTAAGTGCTTTCATCCGTCCAACGGCCAGACAGGTTGAGCAGCAGCTCGTCCGCTAAGGGCTTGCCGTCGAGCAGGCGGAACTCCGTCTCCAGGTAAGCCTCCTTCAAGTTGCGGGAGCCCTTGGCCCCGCGGTCGGAGAAGAAGCCGAACAGCAGCCCGTCCCGGGCCACGTCGTTGGGCTGCGAGTCCACCACGTCCTTGCGGTACTCCAAGCCCACCACCAAGGGAACCTCGATGTTGTTCCAGGGCAGCCGTGCGAGGTCGCCTTGCACGATGGCGCCGAGCACGGTCTGCTTGAAAACGGTGTTGAACTTGCGGGTGCCGAACAGGTAGTCCCGCTCCGCTTGGGTGGCGAAGTCCCCGCCGCCGGGTTGGTACAGCGAATCCGCAAACAGGTTCACCGGCACGCAGCCTTGGCCGTCGGGAACGCCGTCGCCGTCGCCGTCCTCCCCGCAGACGATGTTGCCGGTGTTCGGGTCCAAAACCGCCGTTTGCTGGGACAGGTTTAGTTCCCGGTCCAGGATGCCTTCCCGGTTGGACTTGCCGTTGGACCAGGTGAAGCTGCCGAAAGCCTCGTAACTCCATGTGGCGCCCCAAGGCAGGTCGCCTTCGACGCCGGCCACCGCCCGCACTTGGTTCTGCTGCACGTCAACGCTGTCCCGGTCGCCGCGCACCATGATGACGGGCGTCGCCTCGATGCCGCCTAAATTGAAGGGGCCGAACTCCGGGTCCACGAAGAAGCCCCAGCAGTTCACGCCGCCGGGGGCCTGCTGATTGCAGGGGTTGTAGGGGTTGTCGGCCGGAACGTCGGGAAATATCGTCGCGCCGGGGGAGAAGATGCTCGACTCCCGCCGGTTGTAGAGCAGTTCAAAAAACACGGAAGTGTTGTTGGCGTCCTGCAGTTCGTAGTTGCCGAAGGAGTACAGGTTGAAGCGCTCCAGTTCGGAAGTGTAGTCCCCGGCGCGGTCCCGGGCCGAGCCGTTGAAGTTGTACAGGCTGCTCTTCAGGTCCACTTCCGTTTGGCCGTTGCCGTCCGGGTCGATGATGCCGAAATCCGGCTGGCCATCCCCATTGACGTCCACCGGGTTGATGGTGGGGTTGAGGGCGGCGAGGCTGGGGCGCACGACGGTGTCCGAAAAATTGGGTATGCCGATGTTGGTCGTACCCGGGGTGTACCAGATGTTGCCGAAGGGGGCGGCCCACAGAACCACGCGGTTGATGGTGTCCAGCTTGCAGCCGTTGATGGTGGTGCCGGGGGCTAGGCTCAGGTCGTCGCTGCGGATTGCGCCGCGTTCGTCGATTTGCAGATAGCGGTTGCACTCGCCGGTGTGGCCTCGGTCCCGCCACTGCATGCTGGACTGATCGTAGTACTCCGCGCCCACGCCGAAGACGCCGCGGTCGAAGTTGCGCCCCCAAGCCGCGGACAGAATGGCCTCCTCGGCGGCGGCGGCTTCGGGCTGCACGTAGTCCACTTCGAACTCAAAGCCTTCGAACTGCTGGCGCATGAGCACGTTGACCACGCCCGCCACGGCGTCCGAGCCGTAGATGGACGAAGCGCCGTCCGTCAACAGCTCCACCTGTCTGATCATGATGGAGGGAATGCTGTTCAAGTCCGGCGACGTGGGCGCTCCGCCCACGCCGGCCGGCGCCATGCGCCGGCTGTTGACCAGCAGCAGGGTGCGGGTTGGGTCCAGCCCGCGCAGATTGATGTTGGCGGCGCCCGGGCCGTTGTCCAGCACGAAGGCGTTGAAGGTGTTGTCGATTTGCACACCGCTGGCGGCGGTGGCGCCCTGCAGCAGGCCGGCTGTGTTGATCAAGCCCAGTTCGCGGGAGCGCTGGCCTTGGATGATCTGCACCGGCGAGATGCCGGTGAACTCGTTGCGCTTGATGCGGGAGCCGGTTACCACCACCTCCTCGAGCGGCGCATCTTCTTCGCTTGCCGGCGCGGTCAAGCCCTCCACTGCGGCGCCTTCGGCGCCAGCGCCCGTCGCTATGTCTTCCTGCATGGGGTCGTCCTGCATGGCGCCAGGACCTTCCGCTTCCTCGGCGAATCCGTCGATAGGGTGCAGAATACATAGGCACAGCGGCAAAAATAGAAGCAATGTCTGCAATGCGCGTAGGATTTTCGCCTTCATCTTTGTAGTCCTCTCCATGTCAACGCAGGCGGACAATACCCCTGTTGCATCCATCCATCAAGCCTGTGAACAGGATCGCCCAAGGCGATTTTGTAGTTTCACGCAACCCATTGATTTTTCGACGATAATTCTGGCTCTAAACATTTGCGGCGGGATGTTCTGCAAGGCCGTCGGAGTTGGTTTTCGGCGCACCACTACTTGGGGTTTCGGAGCCCCCCCAATTCGGCAGCCAATTCATGCACGCCAATGCCCTCCACATTCCGCGCCACGGGAAAACGGTCCTCGCCGGCGTGGACGACGATGGCGCGCGTTGGGCGAATGTCCTCAAGGGCGTTGTGGAAGCCGCGGCTGACCTTGGCGGCCAGTGAGCGTTTGATCTCAATCGCCCAAGTTTCTTCGCTGGGGTGTTCAATCACCAAATCGATTTCCGCGCCAAAGTCCTTGCGCCACGCTAGGCTGTCGCCTTCAGTTGCCGCCAAATAGCTGTCCGGAAAGCCGCCCCGCAGCCAAAGCCGTTCCCGAACATCCCGATTGTTGTCCAACTCCAGTACGGAGAACGGCCCTAGGTCGAGATAGGCGATGCGCCCGGCAAGGGATTCCCCGGTTTGACGCAGCAGGTCAACGGATGCGGACCCCAAAACCAAAAATCGACCCAGTCCCTTGCCCCGGCGCCGCCCGCGGTCGATAACGCCCCGCAGCGTCTGAAACAATTCCGGGGTGCGATGGATTTCATCCAAGATGACCAAGCGGTCCTCCAAGCCGTCCAGGAACATGCCCGGCTCAGCAAGGCGCCGTCGGTCGTCGCGATCTTCAAGGTCCAAATAGACGGCATCGCGCTGCTGGGCGATCTCCAGCGCCAAGGTTGTCTTGCCGGCCTGTCTAGGGCCGAGAAGCGCCACGGCGGCTTGGCGGTTCAGCGCCTTCGTGATGTCGTTGATGGCAAGTCTGGGAATCATTTCCTTGCAATTTATCCTTTGCGTGGAAGATCTGCAAGGATAATTAAGCTCCGGGTCGGCGCTTAGTTACTGGTACGGGCTCCCGCCTCCCAAACCAATCCATGCGGCCGTCGGCGAGCGGTTCGATGCGAATGGCCGCTCTCTGGCATAATGCCTGCACAGCGCAACTGCCAACGGCCATGGACGCCAGCCCAATGACCGCCATAGAAGCCTTCCGCCGAGACCCGCGCCTATCGGGTCGTGCCGCTCGGGACCAGATGCCTACCGCTGGTTCCGGGGCGATGGCCTCACGGCAGCGAGGCGTAGTTGGAGCTTGTGATTCAACGCTTGCACAAAGGCGTCTTTCGTGGGTATTCCCGGGTTGTTCCGCATTGCCTGATACAGGTCGTTGACGCTAGTCGAAAGCACCCGAGTCGCTTCCAGCGCAAGGCGTTCTCCACGGGGCAGCAACGAATACAGCGCGAAGCGCGTGCTGTCTTCCGCACGATAGCGTCCCTCGGCAAGTCCAAACCGAGAGGCCAAGTTGGCGTAGATGTACTCTTGGATCATCCAATAGCACTTCGTACGCCATTTCTCATAGACCATGCCCTTGTTCATGAGCTGCGTAACGGCGCGCTTGATGGAGTCATAGGTATTGGCGCCAAACCGGTAGTTCCTATCCGCCATGTGGATGCCGCTTGTGAATTCCCGAAAGGCGCGCACCAGCTCGCCTGTTCTGGTAGTGGAGTCCGCTTGAATTTCAACAGCGACAAAGTCGTCGATCTCTGGCCTCATCGCCCTGTGCTTGACGATCACAAAGTCGATGTTCCCAACATTCGGCAACCGCGTCTCCGCGAATACAACGATGTTGTTGGTGTCTCCGAAATAGTGCGTCGCAACGTCCTCCAAGATCCGCGGCCCGCCGGCAAGACTTCCTCCCTCGTCGAAACGGTGCGGGCAAATCACCTGCATCCCGGCGCGAACTTGTACCGAGCAAACCCCGAAAGGCACATTGAGGAGACGGCTCTTCTTGTCGCAAGGCACGTTCCGAAACGGGCACTGGTGCCGTTGGCGGACCTGTTGGGCCTCCACGGACTGGTTGGCCAACGGAAAGCCAAAGATCTCCGCGGGACGATTGCCGTCCGACTCCGTCATCCTCTGCTTCCTAGCAGGCGTTTCCACTGGTGGCGGACCTCCGCAGCCGGCAGCCGCCTTTCGAGAAGCCAGCCAAGCGTCTCTCCGCAGCATCTGCAAAACGATTCGCTTTCGGTGAATTCGACGGCCTCGGGCAAGACCCAAGTGCGCCCGACAGCATCGCTGTTGCCGGCTAGGATCAGAATGCAGTCGTGCTGAATGGACTTGAGGTCGCGTATGTGTACGGAGATGGGATGTTCGGAGTACACCACGTACACATTCATCAGCCTAAAGCCGGCATCGTGCAGCGCTATGGTGAGATCGGCCCACGCGTTGTGGTCCCAGTGGTGGAACGTGAAGACCATGCGTCCCGTAGCTTTCTTCAAGACGCGGCGACACTCGTGAAAGATGCCGCCTAGGACGGACAGAAAGTTGTCGGCGTGGCGTGCCGTTGCCGTGGCTACGGCTACATGGTTGTGGTCGTAGTGCCACGTCGCCGCATCCGGCACCAAGCGAGCGAGCCAAACGCGAAAGAAGGACGCCAAGTCCGCGTACTGTACGCTGTTGTAGTAAGGCGGGTCGGTGACTACGACATCAACCGAGCCATCGGCGAGCGGGAGGCTTCGGGAGTCTCGTTGCATCACCCAGAAGCTGCCGCCTTCCGGCCTTAGCCCGGACTGTGCGGACACCTCGTTGCCAGCATCGGTCTCGCCCTGCATCGAAACCCGCTGCTGCTTTCCGTTGGCGCCGAGCTTGCGTTCGATGGGCGCCGCAGCCCACTTGCGGCCGCGCTCAATGCGATCGTGGAAGAGTTGGCGAAGATTGCCCGACGACTTGACCGGATTGACGGGGTTGTTCTCCAGTGCGGTGTACTGGAACGAGTAGGCGTGCAGCGCAAACGTGTGCCGTATGGCGCCAGGCCGGTTCTTGTACCAGCCCTTGTAGCCGCACAGCATGGAGTTGAACTCCAGAGACGTGGAAACGAGCATGGCCAAGTTCAGGCGCTCGAGATCCGCGTGGCGTTGCAGATGTCCTATCGCCGCGTGCAGATAGAGAAGCTGCCGGGACGAGAAGACATCCAGGTAGGATGGAATATTGTGACGGATTAGATCTGCGGACTTGGGCCCATCTCGAACGAGAAAATCCTCCATAGGACCGAAGTCGAGGTCGCTTCGTATTCGATCCGCCGCGGCAACGAGGTTGAAATCGTGTGCGCTTGGCATCTTGTAAAAGAGGCCGTGTCGCTCGCACTTGCCAACGACTGCCACAAGGGCGTACCGGGCGTAAAACGGTTTGTCGCGGAAGTCTTGATAGACTTGATCGCAGATGAGGCACTTCTTGTCGCCCTTCTTGATCAGCTTTGGCAAGCATCGAGTGGCGGGCGCGAGCTGGCTAGGCTGAGAATCGCTGAGAATCTCGCCGCTGCGCGGGTCGAAGCGGATGGTGGTCTTGCCATCTTGGCGCAAGTCGTATTGCTCAACTTGGATTACCGTACCGCACGCGCACCACTTGTGCAGGCCGTACAGGTAGTAGCGCACGTCGGTCTCCGCCGCGCAAGTGGGGCAGTGGGTTTGGAAGTAGGGGTGCAGGTCCGCATGGAGATCGCCAAGGAAACGGTCGAACGCGGTGCATAGGGCCGGAAGCGGAATGCGGGAAAGCGAAGAGCGAGCTTGGAGAACCGGGATCGGGTCGATGTCGGCCCCAACCACGTTCGCGCCAAGCCGTATGGCCTCGTGCAATGTGGTGCCTCCGCCCATCATCGGGTCAAGAACCGTCAATCCCTCCAAACCGCCGACGGTGTAGTAGTCGGCCCGCTCAGCGGAGGGCGCGAACTGCTTGAGGATGGTGCGGAACGTGGAGCCGCAGCGGCGCGCCCACCACTTGTGAAGGTAGGTGTTCGGCCTGAACAAGTGCTTGTTGAACACTTCCTGCCGCGACAGGCGATCAACGAACTGTTCGGGGAATTGTGCGTCTATTCGGTGGCTGGGCTGGTGCAACTGGCCGTCCGTCACGCGCTTGTCCGCCTGCGTCGGCAGCAGGTCGAGAACCGCTTGGTCGGCTTCTGCGGGGAAACTTGGCGGGGTCATCCAGCAACTCCGGTTGGCAGTTGGATGGTTGTTGGGCCAACCCTCCGCAGCATCGGTGCCACCCTCCGACCGCTCACCATGGTCAGCTCCTCCGCGTTCAGGCTCGTCCACAGCAGCGGCCCCTCTGGATAACCCTGCGTCGCCGGGTGGGGATCAGCCACGTCTTGCCGCCGGAATGGCGCGACGGGCTACGCTGGGGCACGCAAGCCACGTTCATGGCAGGCATCGGCGAATTTGCAAAGATGTTGGCGGCCACGGAAGCGCCCCTCGAGAACGAAAACTGTCTAGGCAAACAACATAGAGCCAACGAAGAGCGATGGCAATGCTCTTCCTGCTCTTGCGCCAGCCAGCCCTTGAGAGTGAGCTTATTGGCAACGGGGGCGATCCGCCGCTTGGGCGAAGTCTCCAACGGGCGCATCCACAGCCGCCCGGCACCCCCTTGCCGACCGCCTTGGTGCGCGAGGGCTTCAACGCGCAAGCCGATTTGCTCGCCGACCGCAACCTGTTCGGCGTGGACTTGAACCCCGTGGCGCTGGAACTAGCGGAAGTCTCCCTGTGGCTGAACGGCATCCCCCAGCACGGCCACGTGCCGTGGTTCGGCTATCAACTGATGTGCGGCAACTCACTAGTGGGCGCGCGGCGGCAGGTGCATCCGCGCGCCAAGGCGTGTTCAGCGAAGGCACCCGCACGGTTGGCCCCTATCGCCGCCTGAAGTTGGTGATGGACTACTGGTGCGCCCTGTGGTTCTGCCCATCCGTGAAGCCTTAAGAATCAGAGCCTTACACCTGTGCTGCCTAACCACGCACTACGCCGATCTCTGGTATGATGTCTGCACAGCGCAAATCCCAGCGGCCACGGATGCCCAGTCCATGCTTGCCATCAACGCCTTCCGCCAAGCCGCCTGGACGCGCCAAGACCCGCGCCTCCCCAACAACTGGCCCGCGCTGACCCCAACCTGGCACCGAGACCACGCGCTGCGTACCGACTACGCCCGTCGCCAAGCCCTGCTCGAAATTGACGTCCTGGCCGCCAAAACCCTCGGCCTCACCCTGGACGAACTCCAGACCATTTACCGCGTCCAGTTCCCCGTCATGCGCCAGTACGAGGTCGAGACCTACTACGACGCCAACGGCCGCATCGTCTTCACCCCCTCCAAGGGCCTGCCGGGCGTGAGTCTGCCCCGCAAGGCGGTAAAGAGGGATGCCACCAGCTACACGCTGACGACGCCAGAAGGTGCCAAGGAAGGCATCGCCCTCGGCTGGGAAGACGTCCGCGACTTGCGCGAAGGCACCATTACTCGCCACGTCACCGACGCACGGGCCGAAGGTAGACCGGTGTAGCATGAATCACAGCCAAGGAAAGTAAACATGAACGCAATTCCAGAATTATTCAGGATATTTATGGCCATCTTGATTGAAGAAAGATTGTATATCTTTCTCGGTATCGTCGTGCTCCTTACTATTGCTTTTGTTCTCTGGAAGTATCGCTACATAATTGGAGGATGGCTACAGAACTTGGGCCGAGCGAAAGAGGCCGCCCCCGCGAAACCGGCTGCATCCGCACGAGAGAACACATCGCAAACCTCTCAGTCACCGCCAAGGCACTCAAGAGCGAAATCTAGCGAAGTGGCTGTTTCGGATGAGGTTCGGGTTCAGAGGGCCATAGCCCGGCTTCAAAACCAGTCTTCACTAGAACCAATGGTCACATTCAACACCAAGCGCCTGAAACAGGAGGTCGTGAGACCATTGCTGGAATACCTATCTGACCTCGAAACCAAATTGCCATCCACAATGATTAGCTGCGGATGTTTTTTACATGTGAAAGGTAAGACCAGCGATGGTAAGAGTTGGAATGGTTGGCATTCAGAAAAAATACTCGAAGAAATGCCTAGTGAGTTGGTTAATTTGGAAGTAGATGGTCACCTATTTATGGAGGTCTCCAACAGCAGGGAGCAAGAGTCTGACAGGGTAACATTCAAGGGTTGGTTTGTCGGTGACGACAAAGGATCTTGGAAGATATCCAGCAGGAGATTACGATACGATAGCCCGGCCCAAGACAGGGAGTATGAAGTTTCCATGTACGACTGGTATCAACTGAAACAAAGAATTAGCAAGATCGTGGCTAACTTCCTTGAAGGCCTTACAGACGGGTAACCGTAGGACAAGGCAGACACCGCTACATGAAGCAACGAAAATCGTAGACGTCGTCGACAATATTCGGATTCTGCTTGACAATTTGTGCAAACCTGCTCGAATACGTTAGGGTAACTGGCAGATTCTTGTAGAGTGTGTTGTTGTTCCAGTCCATTTTTGTCAGTGCCAAAACACCTTGACAGGTTTCGTGCCATCCACCGGATCCTGTGAAGCGACGTACGAGGATGGGCGAGGGCGTCGGGGCAAGAGCGCCTTCCTTGTAGACATTGAACCGACTATTCTCCATATGCACACCAAGAACACTACCCTGCGTCCAAAGCAGCGCTTCGTTCCCTTCGAGAGGCAAATGGGTTCCCCGATACACTGGATAGCCGTGCGCGGCGGGCGGCGTATCGCCAGTGAACCTTAATGCCTTCCAGCTCGCGCCCTGGACGATCTGTACGAGTTCGACCTCTGTCGTCTCGCGGAAACTATCAATGGCCCCAAGCACCTCCTCTTCCTTGAACTCCGTATTCTTATGGATTGTAACCTTGTCTGGGACATCGCCCGAGTGCCCGCTCTGATACACCTCTAGGCTTCGCGACAGCACCGATTGCATCTCGTAATAGGAAAGATAAGGATTGTCCTGACGGTCCCGTGTGAACTCCTTGGCGTCGTATGCGACGAATCGAAACCCCGTGCCATCAGGATCGAAGACCTGACTACAGCAGGTCGTATACTCCGTCCCTTGTGAGTCCGCCTTCATAGCGTAGCTAACACCGATGAAAACCTCCTTTTGATTGAGTCCGGTAACCTTCCACGGTATGCCGCCCGCCTTGGCATAGATGGCGACGCTAAGGCCCCACATGACGTTTGCACGACAGGTCCGCTCAAAGCTCGACTGTCGGATGATCTGGACGGGGATGTTCGACGGTGCGCAGTACGCCTTCAAATAGTCGTGAAAATCAAAGTTCTCACCCTCGAAACACTCGGACCACCGTTCGGGAAGATAGACGAGTGCTACGTCAAACGAAGTCCGCAGTTCCTCCAGCTGCCCAAGGGATTGCAGCAGACCCTTGGCCAGGCTGATCTTGTCTTGGACGTCAGCGTAACGGTCAAGGGCGTCGGGGAGCAGTCTAACGAGCCGCTGGTCTTGGGAAGCAATCGGGACACGAAAGAGATCGCGATAGCCTGGGTACACCGGATAGTAGTTCTTGGCATCGCGCGGAGTCGCCCGATGATTTAGTTCATTAACCAGATCGGTTAGCCGAACAATATCTCTGGAAGGAGCAAGCAACGCCAACCGCACGATCGGTGGGTAACCAAGGCGCTGTCCATAAGGACCAAACTGGATTAGGCCACGGAGAGGGTGTTTGTCCGTACGGTCCCCGTGAAATAGGAGCTCGGGCTCACCGAGGACGGTGTAGCCAGAGAGTTCCGATCGGTTAGTCATGGCCTAGCTGAGGATACGGGCAAAGGCTGTTCGACTGCTGAGCACGAATCGCGGGTTCTCGATCTCGTCGCCAGCGCTAAAGGGTGACACTTGGACGTCGGCCGCGGGTTGGTGTGGGCCGAGGATCAGCTTCAGCCATGCGTCAAGGAGTGTGTTGAACTTCCGGTTGAATCGGTCGCGCCTCCGTCGCGCCATGAACTCTCGAGCGTCCGGCCGAGCCCTTGGCGGCCAGATCCAAAGATCGGGATGGATCAAGAGCCACAGTTGACCGTTGCGTTCGTTCACTTTCACCCGAAGCGCCTCCGCCCACCGTACCGGTTCCGAGTTCGGGAACTGCAAAGTGGGCGCCGTAGCTAATCCGGGAACCAAACCGCTTGTGGTGCCAACCACATCGGCTATTAGTGCGAGACCTGTTTGGGCAGGAGGACGGTTGTCGGCGATGACGTACGCACCGTGTCTACGAGTGCGCACAAGCAGAGGACGATCCCGAGCGAGCGACTTTGATATGGCGTGTTCAAAGAGCCCCTTGATGTGGGAGTTGCGACGGAGCGTCGTAGGCAGTCGTACTTCCGTCAGCGACACGAGGTCGCTTCCAAATATCCGTCGAGCGTCGGCTCGAAGGCCCCAGCCCCAGACAGAAGCTGGGTTCGTCAAGATCAGTGCCCCGTTCGAGTTCGCCATAGCTTGGCGGAGGTCTTCCGACTTTTTCTGGCATCGGAACGACAGGGAGAGACAGCGTTCGGGTTGGGATAGAATGGGCAGCGCAGTCAACCGAAGCAATGGCTTTCGCCGCCCCCGCGAGGGCATTGGGATGTCCACTGTCGAGGGTGCCAGTTTGCGCACTTTGGCGTCGAGCTCCTTGGACTTGGGCTCAACGTTTCGCCAGAGATGAAGCATGAAGGCATCGAATGTTTGGGTTTCGATCGCGTATGCCTCGACTCCTCTTTCTGTCGCATGGTCCAGTAGCCGGCGAACAGATGGTGGTGTCTTCGAACCCTTCATAACCGTCCAGTAGAAGCCATGTGGAAAAGGGTTGGAGGTCTTCAAGACTTCGTGGAATAGCTGCATCACACTTTCGTCTCGCCCGCTGTAGCCGACAACCACTAGCCCAAAACGAGTGCCAGAGCCAAGAAAGCATTTTGAGAGTTCCTCACTCTGGTGCCTCAAGTCAGAGGACAGATTCTTGAGACTGTCGTATCGAAAATCACCGTGTAGCTTGCAATAGAGCGGAAAGTCCTCGTTGTTGAGCGCTGTGTTAGCCGCGTGTGCTCCCTCAAGATGAAACGAGGAGAGTGTTCGCCCCATCTCGGCAACAGCCTTCTCAAGAATGGTGTCGAAGTTGGTGGTAAATGCGATGCGGGCCAAACCGGCTGCCATTAGTGCGCCCAGCACTCTGTTGCCTACGGACAGAGAGACGCGATCCTCTGCCAACATGCCACGAATATACTCCCGCTGTCGTTCCTTGTTCGCACCGAAAATCCGCTCGAAATAGCCCGTATACTCTTGGTCAGACCCGCTAGGCGGATAGCCGTGGGAGTCGAAGTATGACTGAAGGCGCTCCTTTATGGCGTTGTTCTGGATGTCTTGTCTGGTGATTTCCTGATTTTCTTCACGGCAGTATTGTCGGCGCTTGAGGTCCCAGATGATGTCGGCTGCCGTAGGAAGGCCTGCGCTACGCGAGGCACCTGCGCCGAGAAACCAAGCAAAGCTCGGTAGCTTGTCAACAACTTTTGCGACGAGATCGACTTGATTCATGACAGCGGCAACCTGTGGCGCAGTCTGTGCAACCCTGTCATTACTAGGATGACGGCTTGGTCAATGTGCTGTGTTGTTGCAAGTCGGCGATTCTCTACGGACGTAAGGCCGTTGCCTAGGTCGTCCTCAGTGTAGCGATCAAACAACTCGCTGCCCTTCCATGTGCCTCGCGATCCGGCCCAGCGATCCGCGATCCCGAGCGTCTCCGCAATGTCCCTTGCGTAGCCGCCGAATCCCCCGACAAGGAAGACAGGCTGCTTCGCCTCAATAGCGAGCAGAGTTTCCTCGGCGACGCAGGCATTGCCACCTTAGTATCCTTCCAACTTCCCGCCTAGCACTATACGGGCATCCGTTTGTTCGCGCATGGCCGTCAGGCCAACGCACCACTTACTCTTGCCTACAGTGTCGGAAGGCATGGCACGACGGCCCTCGCAAGACATCGCGCTTCCATCCAGCACCACGAGGACGAGCCGGGCGAAGCTTTGCAGCTCTTCGTCCAGCGCCCAAATGCCCCCTGTCTTCATGGTCGTATGAACTGTTCAAGCCAAGTAGTTAGCCACGGGCGGCACCTTCTCTTTGCAGGGCCGGTAACGCAAAACGAGGTCGAAGATCAGGCGGGTGAAGCCGCTGTCTTTCAAGACGAGATTCGCGCCAGAAGCCAGCAAGTGGATGGCGAAGCCGGCCGTGGTATCTTTTAGGTGTCCATCGGTGAAGCTGAAGAACTGCATATCTGGTCTCTCTAAAATCGAGATGCCGATGATTCTTGGGGCGGCCGGTCTGGCGATCTCATCATTAGCTCTCCCACAAGCTGCCCGCTCACTACCCGATCAGGGTGCAAACCCGCACGTTGGGTAGTGTGTCGGCGAACAAGCGGTTCTCTTCCGAACCTGACGGCGGATCGGGGCGAACGATAACCGATTCCCCGTCATGCGCCAATACAAGTCCGAACCCATTACGTCATGCGCCCAAGACATCGTAGCTCAGTCGTTGCAGCGACTCCGCGATTGTCCCCACATCTCCCGTTGTAACATTGATTTCGGCGATTACGCTGTCCTTCCTAGGGCTGCCAGGCTTCACCTCCCATGCCTCCCACCTCAGTCCATTGGTCAAAAGAACATACCGCGCTCCAATCTCAACGGCGTATCCAGTTGCCTGCTTCCTGCCCGCAGCGAGGCCAGCTCCCGAATTCTTAGCCTCTACCACAGCGTAGTCCTTGCTCTCTTTTTTGCTAAGCACATAGTCAATCCGGCTGCCATTGGCCTTGACTTCCAGGCGAACACGATCGGGGTCCATGACGTTCCAACCCAACTGCAGCAAGATTGGATCAATTAGGATAATACGAGTCCGCCGTTCATCCTCATCCAAGTACTCGCGATGCCGTTCAATGGCTGACCGGACTCGACCCACTTCTTCTTCAAGTTTCTCAGTCGTCATTTTCTCTCTGCCCTGAACTTGATAGCAACTTCATGGCCCGCCGATAAAGTCTCCTGAACACCAGTATCCCCTCAGTCGCATCAACACCTATATTTTCTGAGTGTCTATCGCGGCCAAAATACCTGCTGCGTCGCGCCCTATTCGCCTTACGTACCTGCTCAATCTTAAGATCGTTAAATGAACGCGCCCATCGAATTTCGCCTCGATCTATCCAATAATGAGAGCGGCAATGGAACCCCCAATTCCCCACCGACGGCTTTAGCGAAACAGACACACCATCATAGACCATCTTCCACTCTGACGGCCCCAGCGGAGTGATAACTTCCTCTCCGCAACCGCATGCACACAAATGGGCTGCCGTGCCGAATCGAATTGATACATACAGCCTGCCGTTCACAAGATTGTCAGGAATATAGTCGACAAATTCGTGCTTAAGCTTCACGTCATCGCCCACTGTGGCTGTTAGTCAAGACATTTCCGTCCAGTGTGTATGTGCTCTGTGCTTCCTCCTCAAGATCAAGGTAGAGGCCCCGATATTTCTTCCATCGAATGACTGCTAGCGCCGCATTGAGCGCATTCAGCTCGACGATCTGAATATTGCGCTCGTACTCTCTCACGTCGTTTGAGTCGCTCGCCGCCGCGATCCTATCCACATGTGCGGAGCAACTCCCATCTGATGTGCCAATGGTCGTTCGTAGGACACCTAGGATCGCGTTGTCCACTCTTTCCAAGCCCATGCCCACGTCGACAAACGGTGTGCTACTCTTCTGCAAGCAGGAGAATAGCTGTTTCTTGGTGGCGTTCTTGTCTATGGCAACGAAAACAAAGTCCAAATCCATAATCTCGCTGTAATGCTCTTCCCCGATGTGGTACGGGTGGGCGACGATCCCAGAGCGCATTTCCCCGTACTTTGTCGCAAAATAGTTCGCCTTATTGTGCTTCCCTTCTATGTCAAATGGCACAGTCGCGCCAGGCGAACGAAATGCATTGTGTTGGCAGAACTCGTCACCGTCGAAGATATGTATCTCCTTGACTCTCGTCTTGCTGACATAATCCAAGATGTATGACCCAGTTCCACCTAGGCCGATTATTCCAATGCGGTCGTTTGACAAAGTCTCGCTAATGCTCGTTATGCCCGCCCGACTTGACGCACTTTCCATGAAGTAGAAAGGGTCTTTTGTGTCTTGTGAAAAAACCAATCGACTAGGCTGTGCGGTCACGCTCGCATCTATCCGCTTCGCATGACTTCCGAGGATGTTGGCGTATGTGGTCATTTTGTGATGGAAATCGCGGTACTTTCCATCCGGCTGAGGCCTGGCGGAAAACCGATGATCGGCATGAAGCCCCGCCGCGAGCTCAATGTGCGAACTGTCGTTGCGGATGGCCTCGATAGGGTCACCGTTGGTCTTGCAGGGATAATCACCCGCAAAGTAGACGGTGTGATCCTGCGGTGGTGCCAGCCGATTTTCGACAAGCTCGATAGGAGCGATCAATTGGCCGAACCCGACCTTGCGGTTAGCGTTGACGTACGGTACGCGGTGGAGCACTATGTGCCCGCTGACTATTTCGACCTCATAGCCATCGTCAACGAGTTCACCGAGGTCTGGGCTACGACTGATCAGTTCGGGTGACATTTACGATCGTGCCCTCGCGGACCTTGAGCTTCTCGCCTTCTACTAGCTCACCCTTTTGAAACCGCCCTCCGGCGTTTCGGAAGGTGATCGTGAAGATGATTTGTGGCCCCCGCTGCGGGTCCTCAAACGCAAGGTCGACCAATTTGTCGAAGGAAACCTCCTCATCCCGAACTTGGCGCTCACGACCGTTGACAATGATCGTCGTGAGCTTGTCGTGCGTCTCGATCTCAGTTGGCTCGTCTGGTTTGTCGTTCACTTCGCGTACTCCGTTGAGTCGTCCAAACACCACCGCTGGTGCGGTTCCGGATCTCTGTAGCGTCAACGCCGTGGCGTCTCAGCATAAACTGGATACGAAGCCAATATGGGCCTTCGCCGGCCATTTTCAACCCCCCCTTGAGGACGAAAAAACCTTCGAGATCCATTGAAGTCTTAAAAATCAATAAGTTAGAACTCGATTGACAGCCTTTGGGCCAACGGTCCCAACGCAGAGCTTGCACATCAAGGGGGCCTTTTAATGCCCTCAACATGCCGGCTTCGAGCGCAACCGGGAACACGCGAGCGGCGGAGCCGCGCTCGTTTGCTTGCCGACGATGCCTTGGAGGTAGAGCGCCCATCGGCTGCCGATGGCGGCCGCACGGTCGAGAAGCACCACCACCGCCACGATCTCGCCGCCGGCCCAGTCGATCTCCGGTTGTGCGTCGGAGTTCGGTGCGTGGGCGTCGCGAAGGAGTACAGTCACTCCTCCGTCGCGAGGCTCCACCAGACGCTGACGGTAGAGCCAGAATATCGACCCTCGACCCCTCCTTGACTCCCCGCTCACACTGGTCGTCGGGCTTCCCTGCCGCCCCTCACTTCTGGCCACATTGCTTCGCCGACGCATCGAGAAGCACCAACAAGGACGCTGGCGAGTAGGCCGAGATTGACGCTTTGGCGAAATCCCGCTCATTGCGCGTGACGATCGCGCTGGCTTGCATACGACGGGCCGATGCCGCGACGACAGCATCCTCAAAGTCACTCATGTTGCTTTCGGCGGCCTCCCGGAGCACGGCGCCGGTTACTGGTGCCACGTCGAGAATCGACAGGATGGTGCGCACCTGCCGACGGGCTTCGTCCAGCCCAACCGCCTTGCGTGCGAGATAGAAGATCGTGGTGACTACGTTGGCGCAGATATAGCCCTGAACGTCACCGCGTTCCGCCCGCGAGAGCAATTGGCCCGCTGGCTCGTCGAACGGTCGCCGCCGCAAGAGAACGTCAAGAACGACATTGGCGTCGAACATCACCCTCAAAGGTACTTCCTCTCCAAATGGGTGCGGTAGTCCGTTTCGTCAACGCCAGTACCCTCGAGGGCGCCCATCAACTGCAACACCTTGGGTGCCAACGGCGATGGCCGAGGTTCGGCGGAAGCAATGGCGGCGAAGTAGTCCGAGACCATCTGCGAGACGGAGCATCCAGCTTGCCGCGCATGCTGCTTCGCGGCCCTGACGAGCTGATCGTCCAGTCTGAGTGTGAGCTTGGTTTGCACCTTAAAGCCTCCGAGACGTACAAGCGACAGAAAACATACGTCTATTACGCCATGTCGTCAAGAGCAGATGACATCGCCGCCCGGGGCGCTCGCCCGAGGTAGTCCGCCCAATCCTGTAGGAGCGGCTGAACTGGCACCGCATCCCCGCAACGCAGGTCCTGATTTGCGGTTGCACGGCGTCCAACCCGTTGGCCGTTGCTCCGGGGCGGTTCAGCCCCACTAGCCACGGGTGTTATCTCGGCCATGTTGTTCTCAAGTCCCAATTGGTTGGCTCATGCAGATGGTCGAGGCGGAAGGTGGATGTCATTGCGAATTCGCACCCCAAGGGCTCGGGACACTTGGCACAAGCGTTGATAGCTGGCGGAGGCGTAGCGTTCAGCCTCGTACCGCTGGATCTGCTGTTCCTTGACGCCTAGGCGCTGTGCCAGAACCCGCTGGCTGAGGCCCACTGCGATTCGAGCCTTGATCAAGCCGTCCGCCAACTCGTCAAAGGAGGCTGTCGAGATTACGGACAGATCAGCGGCCTTCAGGCCCTCGTACTCGGCAAGTTCCGCCCGCAAATCGTCAAGCTGGCTCTCCATGGCCTCCCGCTCTGCTTGGCGAATGCGCGGGTGGACGTCACTGGGCTCGCTCCCGAATGCATCAAACCGCTCGATGGCTTCACGAAAGTCGCGCTCCTTACGCTTCGTAATTCTGTACTGCCGCTCGTTCGTAATCATGGCAAAGTCCCCAGATCAATTCGCACGATGCCCTTTGGCGTTCTGTTGCGGTCGGACTGAAAGAAATCATGGAACAGGACGCCCGGTTCGGCGGAAGAGGTCGCCGGAAACAGCTCCCCAAGATACTTGGACTTCATCGCTGCACGGCCGTCTGAGAAATCCAGAAGGACCGGATCAAGTCGATCCGGCTCAACCCCGACTGTCTCCCATGCGCCGTCGTAGTCGTTGGGAAGAGGCTTGGCGGAGACGAAGCTCCCGTTGAGCAGAACAAGGCGGCATCCCGCGCCCGCAAGGTTCCTGCAGGCGGCCGGAAGACCCGCGATCAACCGGGATCGATGGCTGGTTCCTCCGAACCGACTAGCCATCTCGCTCCAACCAGCGTTGTGGATGCCGGGCGGCAGGTAGCCCGTCCTAGGGTCAAGTTCGGGAATCATAAACACAACACTATCGTTGTGTTTTTAGCCGTGTCAACCCCTTTGATGCACCTCAGCGCCCGTCGCCGACAACGGTTCTGGTGCGGCCACTGCGGCCACCTCCATGCCGGGCACGGTGCCAACAGCGCCGCCTGCACAAGCTGCGGCGAAGGTGAGCTGGTGCCCCTGTTCTGCCCGGAATCCCTTGCCACCCGCGCCAAGCGCTCCGTCTTGAGCCGCGATTGCCCCTTCCGCCACGCCGGCGAAGCGCTCATCATCGTCGGGGCGCGGGCGTCCAACCTGCTCAGCGTGGTGCTTGGGAAAACCTTCGCCTCCCGCCACAACGACGACTTCGGCGGCCATGCGGAACCAGCCCGGAACGGTGATTCCGCCAGTGCCCAGAAGGTGATCGCCTTTTCGGACTGAAGGAGGTGTGGGCGGAGCGAACACGAAGACGGGTCTCCTCTTCGAGCACATGCTGCCGTTGCGCGTGGTGCATGCCGCCACGTCGGACCGGCGCAGCCCGTTTTGTGGACGCCTTCTCTGCTGAGGTTTTTTCCGCCACACTGGCGCCTGCCCCCTTAAACCAGCGTGGCGGGCTTGCACGGTTACCCAGGAGCGAAGCATGAACCTTTTGGCTGAAATCAGCATGCATCCGTTGCGGGGAGACTGCATGCCGCCCATTGGCGGCTCTCTCGCCGCGCTGGGCGCACAGCGCAGGGTCAACGGCTGTGAATGAAATGCTGCCTGGCTTGGCGGAAGCGGGCGCCGTGGCCCTGGGCGTCGTCTATCTGCTGCTGGCGGCCCGGGAGAAGATACTCTGCTGGCCGGCGGCTTTCCTAAGCACGGCGCTTTCCGTGTACGTCTTCTGGAACGTGGCCCTGCTGATGGAGTCCGCCTTGAACCTCTACTACATGGGCATGGCGGCGTATGGCTGGCGGCAGTGGCGGCGAGGCGGCCCGGGCGGCAAGGCGCCGGTGCGCCGTTGGAGCGCCGGCGCCCATGCCTTGGCCATCGGCGGCGTATTGGCGGCGGCGCTGGTTTCCGGGCGCGTTCTGGCCGCCAGCACGGAGGCCGCCTGGCCCTATCTGGACTCCTTCACCACCTGGGCCAGCGTCCTGACCACTTTCATGGTGGCCCGCAAGATACTGGAGAACTGGATTTACTGGTTCGTCATAGATGCCGTTTCCATCTTCCTGTACCTGGACCGCGGACTGTATTTTTACTCCGCCCTGTTCGCCGCCTATTTGGTCATCTGCGTGTTGGGCTTCCTGAGCTGGCGGCGCTCTTTGCAATCCAACGCTTGAGCCCGAATGCCGCTCCCAAATGCGATTTTGGGATGGGCGCCGCGCAAGGCATGATCCGGTGTTGATGCGGAGGCTTGAATGGCTGAAAGGGAAGGCTTCAAGGGCAGGGCGCTCATCGCCGGAGGCGGCATCGGCGGGCTGACGGCGGCGCTTTGCTTGGCCCGCGTCGGCTTTGAGGCGGCGGTTTTCGAGCAGGCGCCGGAATTTGGCGAGGTCGGCGCCGGACTGCAGCTCAGCCCCAACGGCAGCCGGGTGCTGCATCATCTGGGCTTGGCGCCGCAGCTTGGCGCCTTGGCGTTTCTGCCCGCCGGCCTGGAGTTCAGAAGCTGGCGCTCCGGCAAGCTCATCAGCAGTTCCGTCTTGGGAGAGGCCGCGGCCGCCGCTTACGGCTTTCCCTACTACCACATCCATCGCGGCGACCTGTTGCGCCTGTTGGTGGAGGCGGCCCGGCGCGAAGCGCGCATTGAACTACACGCCGGCGCTAGGGTGGGCGAGTTTGAACAGAACGATGACGGCCTGTGCGTTGCGGTGGCCGGCGACGGTGGCGCAGCCGTGCATCGGGGCGGTCTTTTGGTCGGCGCCGACGGCATCCACTCCGAGGTGCGCCGGGCGCTGTTCGGGCCGCAGGCGCCGAGGTTCACCGGCAATGTTGCTTGGCGCGCCCTAGTGCCGGCGGAGCGCCTGCCCAAGGGCTTGGTGCGGCCTGTGGGTGCCGCTTGGTGGGGGCCGGGCGCGCACTTCGTGCATTATTTCGTCCGCGGCGGCGCCTTGGTGAACTGCGTTGCCGTGGTGGAGAAGGCCGGCTGGGAAGTGGAATCCTGGACCGAGCCCGGCGAACATGCGGAACTGCAGGCGGACTTCGCCGGTTGGCATGGGGGAATTCAGGCCCTCATCGACCGCATGGACCGGGGCAGCTTGCACAAATGGGCGCTCCACGATCGGCCGCCCTTGCCGCGCTGGAGCAAGGGCGCGGTCACCCTGCTGGGCGACGCCTGCCATCCGATGCTGCCGTTCATGGCCCAGGGAGCGGTCGCCGCCATTGAGGACGCGGCGGTGTTGGCCGCCTGCTTGGCGTCCGGCGCGGCCCCGGCGGCGGGCATCCGGCGCTACGAAGAGCTGCGCCGCGGCCGCACGGCGCTCATCCAGGCCCATGCACGGCGCAACGCCAAGCTGTTCCACCTTTCCGGTCCAGGAGCCTGGCTGCGCAACTGCGTCGCCAAGCACGGCGGTAGGCGCCTAATGGACAGCCTGTTTAGTTACGATGCGCTCAACGCCGCGCAGCAAGACTGAACGCGCCCCGCGCAGCCCCACGGAGATGCAAAGGCTCCATCCGGGGTTCGATGGAGCACCCCCCAATCCCCGCTTAAGGATCGTCCGGTCCGCCTGCGGGCGGGACCCGCGCTCCTGGGCATCGGGCCTTCGCAAGTCCCGCAGCCATGCAATTGCCGGAAAAAACCTTGCACGGTGCGCCTTGCAACCCGCTGCAACGATTCCTTAAGCGAGGATTGGGGAGGAGCGGCAAGCACCCATCGGCTGGGCAATGAACCTGTATAATCGTTGCCCTGCACGTTGGAGCGGCCATGGAGCAGGTCTTCACATTCATCGGCAACCACCCCTATCTCTGCGGCGCCTTCCTGCTGCTGCTGGCGTTGTTCATCCGCAACGAGATGCGGCGCGGCGGGCGGTCCGTCTCCGCACAGCAGTTGGTGGATCTGGTCAACAGGGAAAACGCCTTGGTCCTCGACGTGCGGGACCGGAAGGAATACGAGGCCGGCCACATCGTTCACGCTGTGAACATCCCCTTCTCCTCCCTGAACGGGCGCCTTGACGAACTCAAAAAGCACAAGGAGCGGGCCATAGTGATCGCCTGCAAAATGGGCCAGCACTCCGGCACCGCGGGGACGCTGCTGCGCAAGAACGGGTTCCAAAACGTGGTTCGGCTGACCGGCGGCTTGGCTGAATGGCGCAACCAAAGCCTGCCGGTGGTGAAGTCATGAACGACCAAGTCACGGCCCAAGTGCGGCTGGAGCGCATCTACCTAAAGGACGCCTCTTGGGAGTCCCCCAAAAGCCCGCAGGTCTTCACCGAGGACTGGGCGCCGGAGATCCAGGCGGACATCGCCACCAAGTCCAACCGAGTCGATGAGCAGCGTTTTGAGGTGGTGCTGACCGTGGGCCTGAACGCCAAGCTGCCCGACGTCAAGACCGTCTTCATCGTGGAGGTGCAGCAGGCCGGCCTGTTCAACATCGAGGGCGTTGAGGGGGAACTGCTGCAGCGGGTGCTGGGCACCGTCTGCCCGGCCACTTTGTACCCCTACGCCCGCGAAGTGGTGGACAGCCTAACCATAAAGGGCGGTTTTCCGGCGCTGCACTTGGCGCCGGTCAATTTCGACGCGCTCTATGCGGAGGCGCTGCGCCAACAAAGCCAGAAAACCGTGCATTAGAGCCGCAATGCGCCCAAGCCGCCTTAGGTCGGCGGCCTAAGCCACTGCCGCCCCGCTGCCGGATGAAGTGAAGCCATCGGGGGCTGCTGTGGGGCGGCTGGCGGATTGTTCGCAACTTGCCGCGCATCTTCAATTCGCTTGGAAAAAGCGGCGGGAGGGCTTCATTGCCGGCCGCCGATGGACATACAATCGGCGCGGCAACCAGCCGCAGGAGCAGGGGACATGCACGACTGCCACATCAAGAACGCCAGCATCGTGGATGGCACCGGCGCCGCCCCCCGCAAGGGGAGCATCGCCATTGCCGAAGGCAAGATCGCCGCGGTCGGCAAGGTCGCTGGCCGCGCCAAGGAGACCATCGACGCCGACGGCGCCTACGCCACTCCCGGCTGGGTGGACGTCCACACCCATTATGACGGTCAGGTTAGCTGGGACGATGCGCTGAACCCCTCCTTCAGCCACGGCGTCACCAGCATCGTCATGGGCAACTGCGGGGTCGGCTTCGCGCCCTGTCCTCCGGGCGGGGAGGGGCGCTTGGTGGAACTCATGGAGGGGGTGGAGGACATTCCCGGCACCGCCCTGCACGAGGGCATCGAATGGGGCAACTGGGAGACCTTCCCGGAGTACATCGACTATCTGGCCGGCCGCGCCTTCAGCATGGACGTGGGCACCCAGGTTCCGCACTCCGCAGTGCGCAACTACGTGATGGGGGAGCGCGCCCTGCGCCATGAGGACGCCACGCAGGCGGACCTGGCCGCCATGGGCCGCATCGTGCAGGAGGGGCTCAAGGCCGGGGCCTTGGGCTTCTCCACCTCCAGAACCGTGGGCCACCGCTCGGTCTCCGGGGAGCCGATTCCCGGCACCTTCGCGGAGAAGGCGGAACTGCTGGCCATCGGCCGGGCCATGCAGGCTGTGGGCCTCGGCGTGTTTCAGGCGGTGCCGGCCGGCGTGGTCGGGGACATCGCCGGCCCGGAAAAGTGGACCACCGAACAGGAAGTGGAGCTGTTCGCGGAAGTGGCGCGGGCCAGCGGCCGCAAATGCACCTTCACCCTGGTGCAGAACGGCAACCGGCCGGAGCAATGGCGCAACTGCCTGAAGAATCGTGGAACAGGCCAACGCCACCGGCCTGGCCATCCGCCCGCAGGTGGCCAGCCGGCCCATCGGCTTCGTCACCAGCCTGCGCTCCTACCACATGTTTCAACGCCGGGAGACCTACCTGAAGCTGGCCGCCTTGCCCTTCGCGGAGCGGTTGGCGCAGATGCGCAGGCCGGAGGTGAAGGCGGCCATCCTCAAGGATCGGGACGTGCCGCCGGAGCAACTCGGCGTCATGGCCAACGTTTACGGCCTCTTGGCCATGGCCGCGCCGGCCATGTTCCCCATTGAGATGCCGATCAACTACGAACCGGAACCTACCGGTAACATGGGTGCCTTGGCCGCCGCGGCCGGCCAAGACATCGCCGAATGCATGTACGACTACCTTACCGGCGGCGACGGGAACCGCTTCGCCATCCTGCTGGGGGCCAACTTCGCAGACGGCACCTTCAGCGTGATCGAGGAAATGCTCCAGCATCCCCACACCACCATCGGCCTTTCCGACGCCGGCGCCCACGTCAACCTGATCTTCGACGCCGTGGCCCCAACCTATCAACTCACCCACTGGGTGCGGGACCGCCGCCGCGGGCCGAAGCTGCCGATCGAGCTGATCGTCCACAAGCAGACGCAGCGCAACGCCGAACTGTTCGGCCTGCATGACCGGGGCAGCATTCAGGTGGGCAAGCGGGCGGACCTCAACCTGTTCGACCTGCAGCGCCTGCAGCTAGGCCGCTTGGAGGTGCATGAGGACCTGCCGGCCGGCGGCAGCCGCATCCTGCAGTCCGCCCAAGGCTACCTAGCCACCTTCGTGGCCGGAGTCAAAACCCGCGAAAACGACCAGGACACCGGCGCCCGGCCCGGCCGAGTGATCCGCACAACCGCCCTGTGAATCTGGGGCGTTCGCCGACTTTTTGGTTCCGCATTCAAGACCAACTGTCATATTTGGAATGCCATCGTGATGCTTGACCTGTCCCGTGTTGATCTAGTGCTTCAATACGCACTGCTCACCGCTGGGGGAAATGACGACCCGTTTGACCGCGGCTTAGGTCCGATCCACTTGCTGAAATATGTCTATTTGGCCGATCTTTTTCATGCGGAGAAAAACGTTGGAACAACCCTTACCAAAATTACTTGGCGGTTCCACAAGTTTGGCCCATGGTCGCAAAAAGTGCATGAACGGATTGAGCCGGCGTTAGAGGGTGTTGGTGCGGGAAAAAAGTCATTTGAAAGCGACTACGGCGAAAGGCGGGATTGGGTTAGATGGAGCATGCGTGACGATCTGCTGCTGCGTGAAATAGAGAGAAAGCTGCCACCCGTTGTCACGCAAAATTTGAGACGAGATATACGCAAGTTTGGCAAAGACACGCCGGAACTGTTGGACTATGTTTACCGCACGAAACCCATGCTGCACGCGGCCCCCGGGGAATGTCTGGACTTTGCGCTCGCTTGTAAAGAACCTGCGGAAACGACTATCTTGAAGATGCCCTTAAGGATGGAATCCCTTTCCAACAAAAAAAGGAAGCGGTTTCAAGAGCGCATGGGTGATCTGAGAGCTCGTCACGCGGAGCGTCGGGCCAAGCGTAGTGAAACAATAATAATGGGTACCAAGCCAAGCCCTCGGTATGACGATGTTTTTTCGGATGGAGTAGCTTGGCTCGATAGTCTTGCTGGGCCAGAGTTTTTGAAGGGGGAGCAAATCGTGAAGTTCACCCCTGAGGTCTGGAAATCCGAGGCTAGGCGGGGCAGTGATGAGGATTGAATATCCCGAGGATTGCTTACAAGCTATCATATCCACCGATTGGTGGGTGGCTCACGATGGAAAAGACGTATGTCGAGGGGCACTAATATTTGCCTTCATTCCCCATGTTGATCAGACTCCTTACACCTTTAAGCCGATTGGCCGCAAGGATCCGGACCAACATGATCGTGCTGTGGTTCAAGCAGCGCCACTTAGAATCGATCAGAGATTAGAGCAGACGAAACTACCCGTTTCCGCGATGCCACTTCATCCCGGCGAGTTATGGGCTGCCTACCGTGCAAAGGCAAGGCCTTGTCTGGTGATCGCGACCGGCGGACCAAAAGTGGAGCAAGATCTAACACGCGGCATGGCTAAGAATAAAACTGCGTCTATGATTCTTGTGGTGCCCTACTATGGAGCAAGCAAAGACAGTGGCCGCCGTGCGGGCTACAATCCGCAATTGCTGGAGCGAGTGCGCCATTGTTAGTATCCTCAGTTTCTATGGGATAAATTGCCGGTTTCCGGTGCTGAGGAATCAATCGCCAGATTCGACCAACTACGCCCGATAGGGAATCATCACAACTCATTCAGAGTTTCCCAGTTCAAGCTCAGTGCGGATGCTCTTGAAGTAGTCGATGAAATTCTCATATGGTTGCTGTTGGGCAAGGTTGGCGCTGATAGCCTTGTTCAAACGTACAGAGAACTAATCCACGAAACGTTCCAAACTGATTCTTGATCAATTTGGAACGGTTCTCGTAAAGCTTTCCGTTGCGCCCTCCATCTATTGGTGAGGATGTGCAATGCGCCTGAATGCCTTTCACCCACGATACAACCCGCCCGGGCGGGCGCCGGTGTCGATGCCGTTGCGGCTGGTGACTTGGCCGCCCACCAGCGTGGCCGCATAGCCGCTGGCGCCTTGCAGCAGCCGCGGTGCGCCGCTTGGCAGGTCGTGCTCCACACGCAGAGGGCCAAGCCGGATGCGGTTGAGGTCAATTAGGTTCAGATCCGCCCGCCGGCCCCTGGCGACCAAGCCCCGATCCTTCATGCCGTGCAGTTCGGCCGGGTCCTGGGTGAGCATGCGAACCGCCTTCTCCACCGCAATGCGCGGCCCCCGGGTCCGCTCCCGAACCCAGTGCTGCAGCATGTAGGTGGGGTAGCTGGCGTCGCAAATGACGGTTACATGGGCGCCGCCGTCGCCGCCGCCGACCAAGGTGCCGGGGTGGGAAAGCATTTCATGTACGGCGTCCAAGCTGCCCTCGGCGTAGTTGCCCATGAAGACGTTGAGGAAACCGGGGCCACCCGGCTGTTCGGCGGCTTCGCAGAGCGCATCGTAAAGGCCCTCCAACGGCGCGGCGCCGGTGCGTTCCATGCGTCGGGCCAAGCTGTTGGCGGGGTCCGGCTCCGCCAAGCACTCGGTGTTGGAAGGGAAGGTGCTGCCAAGGCTGCTTAGAATGATGCTGGCGGCGTGCTCCAGCATCGGTGTTTGCACCGGCTCCTTGAGAATGCGCTTGCGGCGGGCCGGATCGCGCAACGCCGCCAAGCGCTCGGCCAACGGCAGCGCAGCCACTTCGACATAGCTCGGCCGGTCCACGAAGGGATGGAAGGTCTCCCAGCTCAGCAGCAGGCCGCCGGGCCGGTTGATGGTCATCGGCACCAGCCGCGCTCCCTGTGCGTTGGCGGCGTCCGCTAAGTCAAGGAGTTCACGCCAAAGGTGCGGCTGCACGTTGTTTTGGGCGATGGTGAACAGCACGGTGCAGCCCGTCTCCAGGGAAAGGGTGCGGTAGAAGGCGATTTCGCGGCGGAAGCCGTCCGGGTCTTCGCCCATCAAGCCGGCCGGCACCACCTGAAAGAGGCTGCGGCCGTTCCTGTGCGCCGCCCGCATGATGGCGCCCACCTCGCGGGATTCGGCGAAGGTGCCCGGCACGACTTCGCCGGACACCGACGTATGCAGGGTGATGCGGTTGCTGGAGAAGGCGATGGCGCCGGCCTGCGCCGCCTCCTCCGCCAACCGGGCCATGGTCTTTATCTGCGCATCGGTCGCCGGGCCGTTGACGTCCCCGTCCTCGCCGATGGCGTAGGTGCGCAGCGCCCCGTGCGGAAGCTGCGCCGCCACCTCCACCGCCCGCGGCTTGGCGGCCAGTGCATCCAAGTATTCGGGAAAGCTCTCCCAAGCCCATTGAATGCCGTCGTGCAGCGCCGCGCCGGGAATGTCCTCCACTCCCTCCATGAGATCGATCAAGACCTCCTTGTGCTGCGGGCGCACCGGCGCGAAGCCGACGCCGCAGTTGCCCATCACCACGGTGGAGACGCCGTGGTCCGCCGAAGGGGCCAAGCGATCATCCCAGGTGGCCTGCCCGTCGTAGTGAGTGTGCGGGTCTATGAAGCCGGGCGTGACCAGCAGTCCATCCGCCTCGATAACCTCAGCCGCGTTGGCCGCCGGCAGCGCCCCGGCGGGAGCGACCTCCGCGATGCGCCCGTCCCGAACGGCGACGTCCGCCCGGCGAACGGGAGCGCCGCTGCCGTCCGCCAAGTCCCCGTTGCGAATCAATATGTCCATGTTCGCCTCTCAAACAATCCGCGAGCCCTCCCTGCCCCAGTAGCGGTCCTTGAGCAGGCGCTTGTAGAGCTTGCCGGTGGGCAGGCGGGGAAGTTGCTCCATGAAGTCGATGCTGCGCGGGCATTTGTAGTGCGCTAGGCGTTCGCGGGCGTAGGCCAGCAACTCTTCGGCCAACTCGTCATCGGCGGGCGTGTCGGGGACGGGCTGCACCACCGCCTTCACCTCCTCGCCCATCTCTTCGTTGGGAACGCCCACCACGGCCACGTCCGCCACCTTGGGGTGCATGATCAGGGCGTCCTCGATCTCCTGGGGATAGATGTTGACGCCGCCGCTGATGATCATGAAAGTGGCGCGGTCGGTCAGGTATAGGTAGCCCTCGTCATCAACGTAGCCCACGTCGCCGAGGGCGGACCAGTTGGCGTGCTGCGGGTGCTGGGCGTCCTTGGTCTTGCCCGGGTCCTTCAGGTACTCGAAAGGCATTTCCGGCGTTTCAAAATAGACGATGCCGGGCTGGCCGGCGGGCAGTTCGGCGCCGCTTTCGTCGCAGATGTGGATGACGCCGAGGATCGAGCGGCCCACGGTGCCGGGATGGGCCAGCCAGTCCTCCGGCGCGGCGTGGGTGAAGCCGTTGAGTTCCGTGGCGGCGTAGTATTCGTAGATGATCGGTCCCCACCAGTCGAACATCTGCTGCTTGATGCCCAAGGGGCAGGGGGCGGCGGCGTGAATGGCCACCCGATGGGAGGACAGGTCGTAGGCTTGGCGCTGCTCCTCCGGCAGCTTCAACATGCGCGTGAACATGGTCGGCACCCACTGGCTGTGGGTGACCCGGTGCTCTGCAATGGCCTTGAGCGCTCCCACCTCGTCGAAGCGGGGCATCATCACCACGGTGCCGCCCAAGGCTTGGGCGGCGGTGCAGAAGGCGATGGGCGCGGAGTGGTACAGGGGGGCCGGGGAGAGATAGACGGTGTTCTCGTCAAAGCCCCACAAACCCTGCTGCAGGCCGCCCACCGGACCGGCGTTTTCGTAGATCTTGTTCTCCGGCAGGGGCCGGTAGATGCCCTTGGGGCGGCCGGTGGTGCCGGAGCTGTAGAGCATGAAGGAACCGGCCGGCTCGTCGGCGAGATTTTCCGGGGAGTGGCCGGCAAGGGCCTCCTCGTAGGCTTCAAAGCCTTCTTCGGCGTCTCCGGCCATCAGCCAGATGCGGCAGTTGGGGGCATGGGCGGGCAGGTCCCGGGCCGCTTCGCGGAGGTGGCTTGAGGTGATGAGCGCCAAGGACTCGCTGTTGTCGATGATGTAGGCGGCCTCCTCGGCGGTCAGGTAGCGGTTCACCGTGGTCAGGTACAGGCCGGAGCGCAGGGCCGCCCAGGTCACCTCGAAGTAGTGCAGGCTGTTCTCCATGAAGATGGCGATGTGGTCGCCCCGACGCAGCCCCCGCGCCCACAGCAGTTGCGCCAAGCGATTGGAGCGTTCGTTCAGTTCGCCGTAGGTCAGGGCCTCTCCCGTCACCGCGTGAACGGCGGCCGGCTTGTCCGGAATTTCAACGCCCCACTTGCCTGGATACATGTTCCGCTCCTCAATTCAAACGTTCCGCTGCATCGGCAAAGCCCGCCGATGTGCAACCGAACGGCCTTAGCCCGCACCCTTGAACATAGCCTAAACCCGATTTTCCGCAAGACGCGCCCGAAACTCCCCTGTGCTCAAGGCCTTGAGGCGAACTGCGGCCGCCAAGCGCATCCATTGGCCCTGTTGATGAAGCGCGGGGCTAACGGTCGGGCGGCGCGTTCAGCCGGGCGCATTCGGCGGCGAAGCGGATGGCCTGCTCATCGCCGCTGATGGTCAAGCCGGTAAGCCCGGTGTCCTCCCAGTCGCGGAAGCGGCGGCGGATGCGCACCTTGGGGCCGACCAAGGCGCCTTGATCGACAAATTCGTCCGGCACCGCCGCCACGGCCTCGTCCTTGCGCTTGGCCAAGTAGAGTTCCTGAATTCTCTGCGCGGCCTCGCCGAAGCCGCGGCGGATCATCATCTCCTTGTGGAAGTTCTTGTTCCTGTGGCCCATGCCGCCGACATAGAGCGCGATGTTGGGCTTCATGCGGTCCAAGGCGGCCTGCACCGCGGCTTGGGAGTCCTCCGTGACGGTGACGAAGGCGCCGGCCTGCGCCTCGAAGCCGGCGCGGGACTTGCCGCCTCTGGCCAGCCCTTCGTCTATCCAGCCCTGGTACAGATGCGCGGATTCAGGCACGAAGCCCAAGGGCAGCCAGCCGTCCGCGATCTCGGCGGTCAGCCGCACGGTCGATTCCATGCCGGTGCCCAGCCAAATGGGTATGTCCGGGTTCATGTGCAGTATGGACTTCAGCGGCTTGCCCACGCCCAGGGCGCCTTCGCCCCTGTAGGGCAGGCTGAACTCCTTGCCTTCGTGGGTCAACGGTGCCTCCCGCGCCCAGACCTTCTTCATGATGGAGACGTAGTCCTTGATGCGGTAGTAGGGCCGCCCCCAAGGCTGGCCGTACCAGCCTTCGACGATCTGCGGGCCGGAAACGCCGATGCCGCAGATGGCGCGCCCGCCGCCGGCCAGTTGGTCCAGAGTGGCGATGGCCATGGCGGCGTTGGCCGGGGTGCGCCCCGCCAGTTGAATGACCGCCGTGCCGAGGCGAATGCGCTCGGTGTGGGCGGCAATGAACGCCAAGGGCGTGATGGCGTCGGAGCCGTAGGCTTCCGCCGTCCACACCGAGTCGTAGCCTAGGCGCTCCGCCAACTGCACCTTCTTGATGGGCAGCGCCAGCTGGGCGCCTGAATAGCCGAGCGACAGTCCGAGTTTCATTGACTTTCCCCAATTCTCATTGATCTCCCCCATTGGCTTATTGGCTTAAGGCCAGTCGGCCTTGCGGCTGCATATCCTCTCAAACTGCGCAGCGCTTTGGAATCCCGCGGCGGCGCAAAGTTGGGCTGCGCCTTGGCGCTGGTTCGACGGGGCGTAGGCGTTAGAATGCGCCTTTGGCGGGCGAATGGGCTAAGGCATGGCGGCGAAGGCGCTGGACTTTTCGGCTTTCGGCTATCTGCGGGCGGCGGCGGTGGCGCCTAGGGTGCGGATTGCCGACCCTTTGGCGAACGCCCAGCAGATTCTTGGCCACTTGGAGCGCTTGGAGGGCTCCGGTGCCGCGCTGGCCCTGTTTCCCGAACTGAGCTTGACGGGCTACACCGCGGAAGACCTCTTCTGCAACGCCGGCCTGCTGCAGGAGGCCTGGCGGGCCTTGGAGCTGATCGCCGAACGTGCAAGCCCCGTGGTCGCCGTTGTCGGGCTTCCTTGGGCAAGCCCGGACAGCCGCCTGTTCAACTGCGCGGCGGTGGTGAGCGGCGGGCGCGTGGCCGGCTTGGTGCCCAAGTCCTGCATCCCCAACCACGGGGAGTTCTACGAGCGCCGCTGGTTTGCCTCCGGTGCCGGGCTGAATTTGCCAGTGGAGTCGAACCTCGGCGACTTCCGCGTTTGCCCAAACCAGCTTTTCCAGATCGGGCAACACCGCATCGCCGTGGAGCTTTGCGAAGACCTCTGGGCGCCGCAGCCGCCGGGCGCCGCCCACAGCTTGGCGGGGGCGGAGCTGGTGCTGAACCTGTCCGCAAGCAACGAACTGGTCGCCAAGGCGGACTACCGGCGGGACCTGGTGCGCATGGCCAGCGGCGCTTGGCTGTGCGGCTATCTCTACGCCGGCGCCGGCGCGGCTGAATCAACCAAGGACTTGGTCTTCGGCGGCCATCTGCTGGCGGCGGAGAACGGTGTGCTGCTGGCGGAAAGCGAACGCTTTGCAAGCGCCGCCGCCGAACTGTTGGCGGAGTTCGACTTGGACAAGCTGCGCCACGACCGTTTGCGCAACCAGAGCTTTGGCGCCTCGGCCCGGCTTGGGGAGCATCATCTGCGCCGCCTCGCCGCCGCGCCGCCGCGCCTTGCCGAACTGCGCCGCCGCATCGACCCGCACCCCTTCGTGCCAAGCGACGAAGCAGTTTTCAGCGCCCGCGCCCAGGAAATTCTGGCCATCCAGAGCGTCGGCCTAGCCCGCCGAATGCAGGCGGCCGGCGTCGAACGGCTGGTGCTGGGCCTGTCCGGCGGGCTGGACTCCACTTTGGCGCTGCTGGTTTGCTTGGACGCCTTGGAGCGGCTGCATTTGCCGGCGGCCAACCTGCATGGGTTTTCCTTGCCCGGACCGGGCACGTCCGAGCATACGCAAACCACAGTCACCGCCCTTGCCGCCGCCACGGCCATCAGCCTGCGCGAGATTTCCATCTCCCCGGCGGTGGCCCGGCATCTTGAGGATTTGCAGCATCAAACGCAGAACGACGTGGTCTTCGAGAACGCCCAAGCCCGCCAGCGCACCCAGTTGCTGTTCAACGCGGCCAACATGGTCGGCGGCATCCTGGTCGGCACGGGCGACCTTTCCGAGCTGGCCTTGGGCTGGTGCACCTTCAACGCCGATCAGATGTCCGGCTACAACGTCAACGCCAGCGTGCCGAAGACGCTGGTGGCCTATTTGGTGCGCTGGTGCGCCCAGCATCGGGCGGAGGCGGGCTTGGCGGCCGCCTTGCAACGAGTCTTGGAGACGCCCATATCGCCGGAGTTGCAAACAGCGCAGGGGGGCGGCATCAGCCAGCGGACGGAGGCCATCATCGGCCCTTACGAACTGCATGACTTCTTTCTCCACCACTATGTTCGCAACGGCTTCTCCGCGCAGAAGATCTTCGCCTTGGCCAAGCTGGCGTTCGCCGACCGCCATCAACCTCAGGATGTGAAGTCTTGGTTGAAGGTCTTCTTTGAGCGGTTCTTCGCCCAGCAGTTCAAGCGCACGACGCTGCCGCCGGGCCCCAAGGTGGGCAGCGTCAGCCTGTCCCCGCGCGGGGACTGGCGCATGCCGGACGAGGCCGAAGCGGCCAGCTTGCTCGCCGCCATCGACGGCCTGCCGGCGGACTAGGCGGATTTGCAGTTGTCCTTGCCAGTGCGGGCGCGGGCGAATCCATTGCCAAGGGCGACCGGCGAAGCCGTGCTTGGCCGCGGACGCAGCGCTTGGACGCAGGTTCCCCTGCCGGCTTGGCGTTCATTGCTCGTTGTCTGCTGCCTTGCCTTGGCGACACAGGCGGCGGCCGGCGAGGCGCCGTTTTGCGGCGAGGAGGGCGTTTGGGTGCAGATTCTCGGTGCCGGCGGCCCGGAGCTTGACGACGGCGGCGCCGGCCCCAGCTACCTGCTGTGGGTGGACAACCAGGCGCGTCTTTTGGTTGACGCCGCGCCGGGCGCCTCGGTGCGCTTCGACGAAGCGGGAGCGGCGTTCGCGGACCTTGACGCCGTGGCGTTCACGCAGTTGAGCGCACATCATGCGGCGGACTTGCCGGCCTTTTTGGACGGTTCCCGGTCGCAGGGCCGGGATCGTCGTTTGCCCCTGCTAGGCCCGGATGGGCAGGGCGAGCTTCCAGGCATGGCGGCTTTCCTTGAACGCCTGATCGGCGCCAATGGCGCCTATCCGCATTTGGCGGATTTGCTGACGCCGCGCTCCAGCAAGCGGCCGCCAAGGCCGCGCCGGGCCGGGCCGGACGCGGGTTCGCCGCATTCCCCCGCGGCGCCGTCTCAGGGCGGCTACCACGTCAGCGCTGTGGAGGCGCCGGCCGCCGGGCGCCGCCGCTGGGCCAAGTTCGGCGCCCCGAACCTGCGCTTGGCGGCAATGCCGGTGCATCACGGCGGCCTTCCGGCCCTTGCTTGGCGGGCGGAGGCAGGCGGCTACGCGGTGGTCTTCGCTGGCGACCTCTCCAACCGCAAGAACGTCTTGGCCGGCTTCGCCGCCGGTGCCGACGCCCTAGTCGTCTCCCACGCCTTGCCGGAGCACATGCGCGGCGCGGCTAGGGAGCGGCACCTCATCCCCAGCCAAATCGGCCGCATCGCCGCCGCGGCCGGTGTGCGCATGGTCATTCTGGGCCACCGCATGAACCGCACCCGGGGGCGGGAGAGCCAAAGCCGCGAAGCCATCGAAGCCGCCTACGGCGGCCCCCTGATCTTCGCCAACGACCTGGAATGCTGGGGGCTGTAGAGGGTGCCTCCCACCATGACGAACAACAAGCTGACAGCGGCGGTTGCAGCCTACTTTGCGGACTTGCGGCGGGTGCGGGCCACAGGCGGGACCACAGGCGAGCGCTCCAGCTACGGGCCGTTGGCGCAACTGCTGAACGCCGTTGGCGCAGCGTTGAAGCCCAAGGTGTTCTGCGTCGGTGAACTGGCCGACCAAGGCGCCGGCCATCCCGACTTCGGCCTCTACGCAGCGAAGCAGGTTCAGAAGGGCCAACCGCGCACGGGCCAGACGCCGGAACGCGGCGTGGTGGAAGTGAAGGCAGCGGACGACGACGCATGGCTCACCGCGGCGGGCGAGCAGGTCAGCCGCTATTGCGCCCGCTACCGGCTGGTGCTGGTGACCAACAGCCGCGACTTCGTGCTGATGGGAGAGGACGCTGCGGGGCGGGTTGCGAAGCTCGAAACCTTCCGGCTAGCGGACAGCGCGGACGACTTCCACCGCAAGCTGGAGAAGCCGCGCGTCTTTGCCGGCAAAGTCGGCGCGGGCTTGGGCGAGTACCTGTGCCGGGCGCTGTCGCACCGGGCGGCGCTGGCCGAGCCGAAGGACCTGGCCTGGCTGCTGGCCTCCTATGCCCGGGACGGCCTTGCGCGGGTTGAGGCCGCGGGCGACGCGCCGTCGTTGGAGGCGGTGCGCAAGGCGCTGGAAGAGGCCCTTGGGGTGCGCTTCGAGGGAGAAAAAGGCGCCCGTTTCTTTCGCTCGACCTTGGTGCAGACGTTGTTCTACGGCGTCTTTTCCGCTTGGGTGCTGTGGGCGCGGGCGGGCGCGGGAACTGATGTCGATGACGGCAGGCCGCAGCTTTCCGGCGGCGCTGGCATTGTGCGCTTCGACTGGCGCACAGCGGTCTGGCATCTGCGTGCGCCGGTGTTGGCGGCGTTGTTCCAGCAACTGTCGCAACCCGGCCGCCTGCAACGGTTGGGTCTGGTGGAAGTGCTGGACTGGACCGCAGCAGCCCTGGACCGGGTGGACCACGAGTCCTTCTTCGCCCGCTTCAACGAAGGCGAGGCCGTGCCCTATTTCTACGAGCCCTTCCTTGAAGCCTTCGACCCTGATCTACGCAAGCAGTTGGGCGTCTGGTACACGCCTTCGGAAGTGGTGCGCTACATGGTGGCCCGGGTGGACTGGGCCTTGAAGGACGACTTGGGCGTTGCCGAGGGGCTGGCGGCGGAGAACGTCTATGTGCTGGATCCCTGCTGCGGCACCGGCGCCTACCTGGCGGAAGTGCTGCGCCGCATCTCCGCCAACCTGGAGGGGCAGGGGTTGGGCGCCTTGGCCGGGGCGCGAGTCAAGCAAGCCGCCACCGAGCGGGTGTTCGGCTTCGAGATCATGCCTGCCCCCTTCGTGGTGTCCCATCTGCAAGTGGGACTGACCCTGCAGGACTTGGACGCGCCCTTGGCGGACGATGGGGAGGAGCGCCCCGGCGTGTTCCTCACCAACGCGCTGACCGGCTGGGAGCCGAGGACGACGAAGCCTTTGCCCTTCTTGGAGTTGGAGGAGGAACGCGACCGGGCGGAGCGGGTGAAACAGGACACGCCCATCTTGGTGATCCTAGGCAACCCGCCCTACAACGGGTTTGCCGGCATGGCGGTGGACGAGGAGCGGGAGCTGTCGGAGTCCTACCGAAGAACCAAGCGGGTGCGGCGGCCCGAGGGACAGGGATTGAACGACCTCTACGTGCGCTTCTTCCGCATGGCGGAACGGCGCATTGCGGAGAAGACCGGACGGGGAGTGGTCTGCTTCATCTCCAACTACTCCTGGCTGGACGGCCTATCGTTCACGGGAATGCGGGAACGGTATCTGAATGCCTTCGATTCGGTGCGCATCGACAATCTGCATGGCGACCGCATCGTCTCGGAGTACTCACCCGACGGGCGGACCAGCGAGACGGTGTTTGCCCTGCAAGGAAAATCGCCGGGCATCAAGGTTGGCACCAGCATCGCATTGCTGTCGAGATCGGGAACCGGCACGTCAGCGAGCGGACGCATTCTGTACCGCGACTTCCATCAGGCGCGCGCCACTGAAAGGCGACAAGCGATGTTGGAGAGTCTTGACGCACCCGACATTAATTCCGGTTATTCGACACTGGAACCCTCGCTTCGCCTTGGTTTGCCGTTCAAGCCGATGGTGGTCAGCGAGGACTGGTTCGACTGGCCGTCCCTGCCCGAACTGTTCCCGGCGTCATTCCCAGGAGTCAAGACCAGCCGCGACGGGTTTGTCGTCGATACTGACCGCGACCGGCTGAAGGCGCACATTGCGGACTACTTTGACCCCGCCCTGAGCCATGAGGAGATCGCCCGACGCTACCCCGCGGCAATGAAGACGACAGCGCGGTTCGACGCCCGTGCGGTGCGCGAGGCGTTGCTTGCCCGCGGTGGGCCGAACGAGGACGGTTTTATTCGTCACACCTATCGGCCGTTCGACGATCGATGGCTCTACTGGGAAGCGGATACCAAGCTGCTCGACGAGAAGCGCGCCGACTACCGGCCACATGTGTTCAAGGGGAATCTATGGGTCGGCGCCAACAAGAACGAAACGCAAATGGATTTCTCGCATGGAACCATGATTCGAAATCTTGGGAACTGGAAATACGGGTATTGGGGCATGCATTTCTTTCCCGTCTGGCTCTGCGAAGACGAGGCAGGTGCGAACCGCCGCCCCAATCTCTCAGGTGCCGCCCGGCGCTACTTAGAACGCCTCGGTCTTGGCGTTGAAGAGCTGTTCCACCATGTCCTCGTCACATTGCACGACCCCGCCTACCGCGAGGCCAACGCCGGGGGGCTACGCATGGAATGGCCGCGCATCCCGCTTCCCGGCTGGCCCGCTCCCGGGACCGCAGGGGCATCGCCAGCTTTGCCCCCGCCCGCATCCGAACAAGGTCTAGCATCTCCGGACAGCCACGCGGCTGACGCCCTAGCCCGGTCAGCCGTCCGGGGCCGCCAACTCGCCGCCCTGCTGGACGCCGACATGCCGGTCCCTGGAGTCACCACGGGCACACTGCGCCCAGAGCTGGCCGCCATCGCCGTCCCCGCCACCACGGATGGGCACAACATGGCCGGAGACGACTTCGCCCTGACCGCCGGCTGGGGACACTACGGAACGGGCGCCGCAGTCATGCCCGGCTCAGGCCGCATGGTCGAGCGCACCATTACGCGGGAAGAACGCGCCGCCCTGAGCGGCGCCCTCCCGACCCTCGGCGCGACCACCTTCGACATCCACCTCAACGACCGCGCCTTTTGGGGCAATGTCCCCGCTGAGATATGGAACTACAAGCTCGGCGGCTACCAAGTCCTGAAGAAGTGGCTCTCCTACCGCGAGCGCAGCATCCTTGACCGCCCCCTCCTGCCTGAAGAAGTCCAGCACTTCACCGACACCGCCCGCCGAATTGCCGCCATGCTGCTCTGCTGAGACCAAGGCCGCCGCTGACCGCCCCCTCTCCCCGTCACCAACGCCCTGTACTTGGTTCCGATTCCAGCAGGCATGACTTCTAGGCCAGTGCGCAGTGCGCCAAGGAACTCCCGCCATTCGCGCACAACGTCTGTTTTGACAAGCAGAGAGCCTTGCCGCCTAGTTGAACGTGCTTGGAATGGGGGACATTATGCTAAACGACCAAATGCCAACCGGCCCAAATGCGCTGAGCTACGATGAAAACCACAACCCCAGAGATGCTGGACCCCAACGACCGCAATGCGCAGTGGCGCTCCCCGGAATGCGCGGACTTCGACCTGTCCAAGCCTAGGCCAAGCCATGACGTTCCGCCTCAAGACATGCCGTACTTCTACGCCAAGACGGGAAAAACCAACATACCCAGGATTATTCGGACCAGCAGCAGGCAGGACTACCTTACGGGTTGGGCGGCGCTCAACCTGACCGACCCGGAATGGCCTTCCAGCGGGGATTGGCATCGTTCCGGCTGGTGGGGGCCGTATGAAGTGACCCGACCTTGGGTCAACTGCGCGACCATGTCCGCAGACCGGGGGCTGTTTTCCACTGTGCAAATTCTTGGCGACATGCGCTTGTATGATGCGCGGGAGAGCTTGGCGGCACTGCCGCATCCCGCCGCTCGGCGCGATGCCCCTGTTTGGTGCGCTCATCATGATCGGGCCATCGCCGACTTGGCGTGGGACTTCGTTATGAGCGCCTACCGAACCGGCTATCTTAAGTGCCTGTATGCGCCCACTGTGGCGGAATGGCTATGGAGCGAGCCGCAATTGGACAGCCTCAAGGCAATGCTTGAGAAGTTGACGAACCATGTTCCCGCCGCA
The DNA here is from genome assembly GCA_965200465.1 of Candidatus Azophilus sp. GTDB lineage: Bacteria > Pseudomonadota > Gammaproteobacteria > Pseudomonadales > Azotimanducaceae > Azophilus. The sequence goes on from OZ241358.1 coordinate 3,835,368, forward strand.
TCCAAACGGGGGTGGAACCTGTGGCGCAGCGAACTGTCCATGGAAGCTGATTGGGCCACATTTTGGTCGCTGGCGCGGGATATGGGATTGGCCTAAAGAGAGCTGGCTGCATGGAAACTTGGCTGGCGCTGACCAAGCGCCTAGAAGCGCTGCTGCGCCCTAGGGGCGGTTGGTCAAATAGTCGTAGGCTAGGCTGGCCATGACCCGCACGCCCGGCAGCAGGGCGGTTTCGTCAATGAAGAAGAACGGGGAGTGGTTGGGAATGGCCTCCTCGGCGGGGATGTCCGCTGGGCGACCGCCTATGAAGAAGAAGAAGCCGGGAACCTCCTGCTGGTAGAAGGAGAAGTCCTCCGCGCCCGTGATTCGGTCTGCGATGGCGACGTTGTCCGCTCCGTAAATCCGCTCCAAGGTGGGCGCCATGGCCGCCGTCAGCTCCGGGTCGTTGTAGGTCACCGGCACCCCTTCGTCTATCTGCACCTCCACTTCGGCGCCCATGCCGGCGGCGGTGTTGGCGGCGATGGTGCGGATTCTTTCGTGAATCTGCGCCCGCATTTCCTGGTCGTAGGTGCGAATGGTGCCGCTCAGATGGACGCTGTCCGGAATGATGTTGTTGCGCACCCCGCCGTGGAAGGTGGCGATGGTGACCACCGCCGGCGCTCGGGTGATGTCAACCTGGCGGCTGACGATGGTTTGCAGCGCCGTGACGATGGAGGCGCCGGCGGCGATGGGGTCCACGCCCGCCCAAGGCCGGGCGCCATGGGTCTGCCGGCCGAACACCTTGATGTCTAGCCGCTGGGCGCTGGCCATGGCGCCCTTGGGCCGATAGTGGGCGGAGCCGGCCGGCCCGGACTGGGAGATGTGCAGGCCGAAGATGGCGTCCACTGCGGGGCTTTTGAGCACGCCTTCACGCACCATCATGCTGGCCCCGCCTTCCTCCCCCTTGGGGGGGCCTTCTTCGGCGGGCTGGAAGATGAACTTCACGGTGCCCGGCAACTGCTCGCGCATGCCGCTCAGCACCGTCGCCGCGCCCATCAGGATGGCCACATGGCTGTCATGGCCGCAGGCGTGCATCACCCCGACCTCTTGGCCCTCGTAGGTGCTCCTGGCCTTGGAGGCGTAGGGCAGGCCGGTTTGCTCCACCACCGGCAGGGCGTCCATGTCCGCCCGCAACGCCACCACCGGCGCGTCCTTGGCGCCCCGCAGCAAGCCGACCACTCCGGTGTGGGCCACCCCGCGGGTGACCTCCAAGCCGAGGCCCTCCAAGTGCGCGGCGACCAATGCGGCGGTTTGATGTTCGCGGTTGGAAAGTTCGGGATGCTCGTGGATGTGCCGCCGCCAAGCGATGACCTGCTCCTCCACCGCCGCGGCGGCCGTGTCAATCTGCGCCGCGGCGTCGGCCTGGACGTTGCCGCCGGCGGCGAGAGCAAACAACCAAGACGCCGCCGCCATGCCGGAACGAGCTGCAATGCCGATCATCGAATCCTTTCCTGATTCCGTCCAACAATCCGAACCCAATAGGATACACTGCCTGCGGCGCGGCGCTGCCGCCAACCCCGCCCGTCCGCAGGAACGCCGGCGGCCCCTTAGCTTGGCGCGGCTGCTTGTTGAACGATGCGCTCGGCGGGCGGGAAGACCCGTTTAACTCTTGGTTAACTCTCGGCAGGAGGAAAGATGAAATTCGATGTCGCCATGGCTGATGAACTGCTCGCCACCACCCGCGCCGTGCGCAAGCGGCTGAACTTGCAGCGGGCCGTGCCGCGGGAGGTGATCGACGAATGCCTGGAGCTTGCCGTGCAGGCCCCGACCGGCTCCAACGCGCAAACTTGGCGTTGGCTGGTGGTCGATGAGGCCGGCAAGCGCCAAGCCTTGGCGGAGCTCTACCGCCAGGGTGCGGAGGAGTATCTTTCCACCGCCGCCGGGCAAGCCGCGGAGGGGCAGACCAAGCGGGTGTTTGATTCCGCCCTCTACTTGATGGAGCACCTGCATGAAGTGCCGGTGCATGTCATCCCGTGCATCGCCGGCCGGCCTGGAGAGGGGGCCTCCATGGTGGAGGTCGGCAGCCTGTTCGGCTCCATATTCCCGGCGGTCTGGAGCTTTCAGTTGGCGCTGCGCGCCCGCGGCCTCGGCTCCACCCTCACCACGCTGCATCTGCTGCACGAGCAGGAGGCCGCCGCCCTGCTTGGCGTTCCAGCCGACGTCATGCAGGTGGCCCTGCTGCCGGTGGCCTATACCCTAGGCACGGACTTCAAGCGGGCCAGCCGGCCGCCGGTGGCGAAGATCACCCATTGGAACCAGTGGTAGGGTTGTTCAATAGGGGTCGTAGCGCTCGCCGCCGTCCAGTTGAAAGCGCAGGGTGCTGACCACTCCGCGCATCCGCCTAGGCGCTCCGTCCACCACGACCGGCCGATAGCGCCATTGCGCCACCGCGGCCAAGGCGGCGGCGTCGAACAGCCCCGGTGGGTTGGATTCGACCACGGCTAGGTTCTCAACCAGCCCGTTGGCGGCGACGTCGTAGCGAACCTTCACCCAACCTTCGGCGCCGGCGGCCCTGGCCGCCTCGGGATAGTCCGGGCCGACGTCATGGACGAGTTGCATGGGCTGGTTGCCGCCGGCAACGCAGCCTTGCAGCAGGGCCAGAAAAGCCAGAGCGACCTTGGCCGCGCCTGTGCGGAACGGCCTCTTGCGGCCCCTGCGGCCAGTTTTGCGCAAAATGGCGTCCTCCTTCTTGCCGCTTGCCTAAGTCGCTTTCCATTCGGCTGGCGTTAAAATGCCGCTCATGAGCAAGGCCGAAGAGAGAACCGGGAAGGAAGTCAGCAGGGGCAAGCCCGGCGGTGCTTGGCGGCACATACTGATGTGGACGGTTTTCGGCCTTACGTTGGTGGTTACGGTGGTCATTGTCGTGCAAGCCATGTTGATGACCATCGGCTTCGCCTGACTTGCTTGGCCGTGCGGCAGCCTAGCAAAAGGTCCGGGTGGTTGGCGACCCTTCCTGTTGGGAGCGCGAAACCGCGCTAGGCGCTTGCCCCCAGCACGCCGGCGGCGCAGTCGTTAAGGATGGGCTCTTGGGCCTCCAAGGCTTCCAGCAGGCGGAATTGCGCCTGCGCCCGCCGAAGGTTTTCGCCGGGGGCGGCGACCTTGAAGTAGCGGTCTCCCGCCAAGTGGTCGGTGAGAAAGCGCACGCCCAGCATGAAAGTGACGTAGCGGGGCGCCAGCACCAGGTCCTCGGCGGTGGCCGCCACGCCAGCCTCCGCCAGATAGCCCTTGGCCACGGCCCTGAAGCGGGAGGGGTGCGCCGCCCCGTCCAACGTGGCGCGCGCCAAGTCGCCGAACTCCCAAGCCCAGTGCCCCCACATGAGGGTGTCGAGGTCCAGCACCGCCACCACCTTGTCCCCGTCGTCAAAAACTAGGTTATCGACCTTGCAGTCCCCGTGAATGTAGCCGTTCGGTTGGCGGAAGCGGCCGGACAGGCTGCGCCGGGCGTCAATGAAGGCCGCCAACTGAGGTTCGGCCCTTGGCCCGTCGTCGTAGGCGGCTAGGTAGCGCCGCAGTTGCAGGAAGCCGGGGATGACCTCGCGCCGGTCCATTCCGTCGATGTCCTGCAGCCAACGGCGGGTGCGGCCAAAGGCTCGGCCGGCCGCCTCCGCCTGGGCGTCGCTGTCCAAGCGGGACAGGCTGCGTCCGGCGATGTAGGACCAAAGCCGCCAAACCTCGCCGTCAAGCTCCGCCCACCACTGCCCGTCGGCGGTGGGCGTCAGGGCCGGCGTCCAGCCGGGCCGCTTGCGGTTGAGATGGGCGGACGCCGCGGCGACATGCTGCATTAGAAGCTGCGGGTCGCGGAAAACCGTTTGATTGATGCGCTGCAACACCCACTGTCCAGCACCCCCGTTGGATGCTTTGGCCGCAAGCGGGGAGCGGGGAGTGAACGGTCCGGTTTTTTGCAGGTTTCCCCAGTCGGAAGCGTCGGCGCCCGCCGGCGCAGCCGCATTGGGGAGGCGGGCTAGGTAGGTGTCGTTGATGTGTCCTTCGCCTAACGGAACGACCGCCGCATGGAGCCCCCAGCCGCGTCGCAGGGCCGCCTCTGGGTTCATCTGCGCCGCAACCATTCTTCGACCATGGGCGCGATGGCGGCAAGGTATTCACCCTGAGGTTCGCCGCCCCGGATCACCCGCCGCCGGGCGGCGTCGGCGTTGATGCGCCCCTGCGCATGGTCGATCACCGTTTGCAAGATCAGCGCGAGGGATTGGATTGGGGCGGTTAATTCCCGCGCAAAGCCCGCCTGCCCGCAGATGGCCAGCAGCCGTTGGCACTCGTCGGTCAAGGGAGCGCCGCCCTGAGCCAGCAAGCCCTTGAAGCGGGCGGCGGCGAAGCTCTCCGGCGGCAGCGCATCAACGGGACGGTTGAGCGGCGTATCGGCTTGATAGGGCCTCGCTTGGGGCATCGCCGTGCCCTGGATGCGGGCCGCCAAGGCCGCTTCGCCCAGCAGCCGGGCGTACCACTTGACCGGCTCCAGCAACTCCACTGCGGGAAGCTGCCCCTCGCTGACGCCGAATTTCAGCAACAGTCGGCGGCTGTCGCCGAGCACATCAACGACGCCGGCCAACGCCAGCCGTTCCAGGGACGCCTGCAAACAGGCGCCTAGGTCCTGTGGCGCGGGTTGGTTGCGCCAGAACCTGTCGGCCAGCGCCGGCATCCTTGACCAGAGGCGCACCGGCAGCAGCTCATCGCTCACCAATTCCGACCACAGGCAGGCTTCGCCCCCCAGCAGGGCGCCTGCGCCCGAGCCTTGGGCGGGTTTGCGCCAGCCTTGGGTCCACTTCAGGCCGGCGGCGACATGGCGCAAGCGGGGATCGTCCAGCAAGGCGTCCTCCTGGGCGAGCAGCTCCGCTTCGGCGGCGTCCGGCGCGTAGGCGTGATGCAGGTCCGCCGGATAGAACAGGTCCAGGTAGTAGCCGGACGAGAGGATGCACGGATGCCCGGCGGCCAAGGCCCGACCGTGCGCCGTTGCGCCGCGCCAAGCCTGCACCCACAGCTTGCTTGACTGCGCAGCCGGCGGCGCCCCCATGCCGAGAGCGCCGCCGTCCAGCACCTCATCCCAGCCGATCACCCGCTTGCCCCGGCGGGCGGCAAGCTCCGCCACTCGAGCGATGAAGTGGGCTTGCAGGGCGTTGGCGTCCTTAAGGCCGCGGTCGGCCATGTAGCTGGCGACTTCCTCGCTCTCCCGCCACCAGGTCGGGTCCACCTCATCGCCTCCGACATGCACGAACTCGTCTGGAAACACCTCCGCCAGTTCGCCAAGCAGGCGGTTGATGGCGGCGTAAACCGCCTCGTCGGCCGGGTTCAGCACCGACGGATGCGGCCCGAACTTGTTGCTGGACGCCACCGGCGCACGGAGCGGCCCCCACTCGGGATGGGCGCAAAGCCAGCTGGTCACATGGCCGGGCATGTCCAGTTCCGGCACCATTCGGATGCCGCGTTCGCAGGCCGCCGCCACTAGCTGGCGCAGTTCCTCCCGGCGGTAGCTTTGGGCGCTGGCCAACCGCGGATAGGCGGCGCTCTGAAAACGGAAGCCTTGGTCGTCGGTGAGGTGCAGGTGCAGCACGTTCAACTTGTGGAAGGCCATGCCGTCCAGGGTTTTGAGCAGGGTCTCCAAGGAGATGAAGCGCCGCGCCGGGTCCAGCATCAGCCCGCGCCAGGGGAAGGCCGGCGCATCCTCGATCTCGCCAATCGGCAAATGCCCGGTCGGGGCGGCTAGCTGCGCTAGAGTGGCCAGGGCGTACTGGGCGCCGGTCCGGTGGGCGGCGCTGATGCGCACTCCGTCCGCGGCGATGCGCAGTCGATAGCTTTCGTCGTCGCCAAGGGAGGGCGGGCTTGTTTCGTCATTAGTGACATCGAAGCGCACAGGTAGGGGTGGGGCGTCTCGGCGCAGGAAACCTTCAAGCCAGTGATTGACGCGGTCCAAGGCGGTGCTCACCGGGCCTGCGGCGCCGACGCATTGCAAACGTCCCAAGGAGAGCTGGCCGCCGGCAAAGGTCGCCCGCTGCGGACGCGGCAGGAGTGGGGGAGGGTCCATGCCGGAAGGGTACTACATTGCCCTTCCTCCAAGCCTCGGCGGCCGCTCTAGGCCCCCCCAATCCCCGCTTAAGGAATCGTTGCAGCGTGTTGCAAGGGCACCGTGCAAGGTTTTTTCCGGCAATCGCATGGCTGCGGGACTTACGAAGGCCTGATTCTTAAGAACGCGAGCGTCCCGGCAGGCACCGGCCCCGCATGGGCGCACTACGGCTTCGGTTCCTTAGCGGCTTGTCATTGATTGTTCCCCTAGTCAATTAGGAAGTCGGCACTCTGTAGCGTGCTGGCTCGCCCGCGTCAGGGTACGTCCCCTCAAACGGCGAGTGCGGAAATGCGCTGCCCCCGGTCCGGGTGAAGTCCATTTCGATGAACGCCAAGCGAGGCTTGATCCAAGGCCGCTTTTGCTTCGGCTTCGGTTCCTTGCGGGGCGTCATTTCCGTACCCCCCCCCCCCCCCCCGGTCTGTTCGCTTTTGCTCATTGGTTTGCCCTCTTGGTTGCGGGTGCGCCATTGGCGGGCATGGACGCATGGGCGCCTAGGATGGAAGCCGTGCCCCGCCAAAGGCGCAAGCGAGATGGTACAGGGTTCCGGTTCGCCATGCTAGCCGCTGTACGGGATCACCACCTTTCGGACTTTTTGAGGGAGCGCCCCGCCCGCATGCGGACCTTAAGGGGCACGCGCTCCCAAGGGCCGCCGGCGGCGGGCCGGGCGATCCTTATCCGGGGAATGGGGGCCGCGAGTGCCGCCGCCGACGCTGGCGTGTATCATGCCCCCTCATCGGGTGCGCCGGCTTGGGCGGCGCCGCGGTCTTTCAAGGTGGATGGTGCTTGAGGGCTAGGGATGGCCAAGGCGCGGACGCCGCGCAAGCGGGACATCGAAAACTACGCGCACAAGGGCAAGGAGCGGGTCAACAACCCGCCGGTGGGCTTGGTGACGCCGCAGACGGACCGGGACGCCGGGCGCAAGGCGTACGCCCACGATCCGCACATCGACCCGCAGCTTGGTTGGGCGGGCAAGGCGGAGCACACGGCGTTCGAGGTGCCGACGGTGTCGCTGCATGTTCACGAGCGCATCGACCCGCGCACCATCGTCGAGGCGGTGCGCAAGCGCAACGGGGCCGAATCTCAGCAATCCCTGTTCGATGCGCCGGAGGAAAATCCGCCCATCCGCCAAGCCATCGACTTCTACCGCCACCGGCACAACTGGAGCAACCGCCTGATCGCCGGCGACAGCCTGCTGGTGATGAACAGCCTGCTGGAGAAAGAGGGCTTGGGCGGCCAAGTGCAGATGGCGTACATCGACCCGCCCTACGGCATCCGCTACGGCTCCAACTTCCAGCCGTTTGTCAACAAACGCGATGTAAAGGACGGCCGCGATGAGGATCTGACCCAAGAACCGGAGACCATCCGTGCGTTCCGGGACACTTGGGAATTGGGCATCCATTCCTGGCTCACCTATCTGCGCGACCGCTTGCTGTTGGTCCGAGAGTTGCTTGACGATAGCGGAAGTGTCTTTGTGCAGATCAGTGATGAAAATGTCCACTTGGCTCGAAACATAATGGATGAAATCTTCGGTGCGACGAACTTCATGTCTTTGATTTCATTCAGGACTAAAATTCCGCTCAACGCCGCCCACATTCCAAACATAGCTGATTACTTAATCTGGTATGCAAAGGACAAAAAAAGGTCAAGTTTCGTCGGCTGTTCGGGCCTCGGAACTATGGTGAGGACACGATGTTTTCGTCCGCTCTTCTTCCTGACGGCAGCGTGGTCAAGGCTGGCAGAGTTCCTGACGATCTCCAGGAGGAAGCACGTTACTTCAGGCTTATTGATCTGATGGCGACCGGATACACTGAATCCTGTCATTTTGAATTTGAGTTGGAGGGCCGTCGCGCTTATCCTAACCCGACAACAAGTTGGAAAACCACGCCCGAAGGAATGAAAAAACTCCTCGCGGCTGGACGTGTTCGCTGGTTGAAGACCGTTCCGGGATATGTCTTCTACGCGAACGATTATCCTGTCATGGAGATTACCAATCAGTGGACAGATACACAGGGAGCGAGTGGGAAAACCTATGCAGTCCAAACTGCAACGAGAATCATGGAACGTTGCCTCCTGATGACCACCGACCCCGGTGATCTTGTGTTTGACCCGACCTGCGGTAGCGGCACCACTGCCTATGTCTCCGAGCAGTGGGGCCGCCGCTGGATTACCTGCGATACTTCGCGCGTCGCCGTAACGCTCGCCAAGCAACGCCTGATGACCGCCAACTTCGACTACTATGAACTCGCCCATCCCGACGAAGGCGTGGGCAGCGGCTTCAAATACAAGACCGTCCCGCACGTCACGCTCGGCTCCATCGCCAACAACCCCGAAATCGAGGAAGGCATGACCCGGGCGCATATAGACGCCTCCATTGCTCGCCATGCTCCACAAGAAACGCTGTATGACCAGCCGCACGTCGATCGCGGCAAGGCCCGCGTCACCGGCCCCTTCACCGTGGAAGCGGTGCCCGCACCTATGGTCAAGCCCATCGACGATGTTGAGGATGAGGTTGCGGGCGCCCATCCAGATGAGGCGCTGCCTGCCGACCAGTCCATTGCCCGCTCCGGCGAGACCCTGCGGCAGGACGATTGGCGCAACGAGTTGCTGAAGGCCGGCATTCGCGGCAAGGCGGGTCAGCATATCTCCTTTGCCCGCTTGGAGCCGCTGCCAGGTGCCCGCTGGCTGCATGCGGAGGGCGAAACCCGCCCGGACGTCGCCGGCGCAATACAGGTGCGGGACGAGGGAACCGCCTTCAACGCGGAGCGCATCCTCGTCTCCTTTGGCCCGGACCACTCCCCTCTGGAGCAGCGCCAAGTGGAGTTGGCGATTGAGGAGGCGCAAACGCTCGTTCCCCGCCCCAAAATCATCGTCTTCGCCGCCTTTCAGTTCGACCCGGAGGCCGCCAAGGACATTGACGAAACCAACTGGCCCGGCATCCAACTGCTGAAGGCGCAGATGAACGCCGACCTGCTCACCGAGGACCTCAAGCGCAACCGCACCAGCAACGAGAGCTTCTGGCTGATCGGCCAGCCGGACATCGAGGTGGAGCGCATCGCCGAGGGCGAGGACGCCGACAAGATGCGCATCTCCGTCAAGGGCTTCGACTACTACAACACCAAAACCGGCGACTTGGAGTCCGGCGGCGAAGACCGCATCGCCCTCTGGATGCTGGACCCGGACTACGACGGCCGCAGTCTGTTTCCCCGCCAAGTGTTCTTCCCCATGGCCAACGCCAAGGAGGGCTGGGTCAAGCTCGCCAAAAACCTGAAAGCCGAGATCGACCAAGCCCTGATCGAAGCCTACCGCGGCACGGTCTCCCTCCCCTTCGAGCTTGGCGAACACGGCCGCGCCGCCGTCAAGATCGTGGATGACCGGGGAATCGAGAGCCTTAAGATCGTGAAGCTGAAGTGATGGAAAAGCCAAGCAAAACGAAGGCCATAGAGCGCCTTCAGAAAGTCCTGAATGAAATACCTGCTCTGATGAAGCTGGGACAGGGTTCTGATAAATTTGAGAAATGGCGCAGAAATACCAGGGTCGCCATAGAAAATACATTCTTGAATGAATCCCGGAAAATGAAAGATTTTTCCAAAATCAGCTATTCACCAACAGTAGTATTCACCGGAAGTAATACTGATCATGAATTTCAGCGGGCTTATGTTAGAGGATTGGGAACAGCGAAAGCAAGGCTTGAATCGATGATCGAGGAAATAGAGGAATACTGGGAGGATGAAAACCAAGCATCAATAACTCCCATCTCTCAAGACGATGGATCGACGAATACGAATGAGATATTCATCGTTCACGGAAGAGACAACGAAACCAAAGAAACAATCGCCAGATTCCTTGAACGCTTGGACATCAAACCGGTCATACTACATGAGCAGCCAAATCAAGGTCGGACAATAATCGAGAAGTTCGAGCAACATGCTCAAGTCGGATTCGCCGTAGCTCTCCTGACACCGGACGATGTGGGTGCATTTCAGGAGGATGCAGGGAATCTGAAACCCCGCGCCAGACAGAATGTTGTTTTCGAGTTCGGGTATTTTATCGGACGCCTTGGCCGAAATCGGGTCTGCGCTCTGACGAAAGGAGACGTGGAGATTCCATCGGACTATGATGGAGTTGTCTACATTCCACTGGATGACGCCGGAGGCTGGAAGATCAAGCTTGTCAAGGAATTGCAAGGCGCTGGAATAGACGTCGATGCAAACCGCGCCTTGTAGGTGCGAATTTCGATTTTATCCAAGCCCCGACATCAAGGAGAGAGTAATGAATCCGAAGGTTTCCGTTCCCAAAGGTCAGCTTGCGTCGTTCTGCCGAGCCAACGGCATCGCACGGCTCGACGTCTTCGGCTCGGCGCTCCGTGCGGACTTCGGACCCGAGAGCGACATCGACCTTCTGGTGAAGTTCGAGCCGGGCCGGACCCCGGGCCTTTTTGGCATTGCCCGCATGGAACAGGAGTTTGCCGCTCTCTTTGGCAGGAAGGTGGATCTGATCAGCCGTTGCGGCATCGAACAAAGCCGGAATTACATCCGTCGTGCCGCGATTCTCGAGTCAGCGGAGACGATTTATGCGGCGTGACGATGCTTGGTTGCTCGATATGCTGTTGGCGGCCCGTCGTGCGGTAGGATTCGCCGCGCCGCTGACGTTCCCCGAATTCGAAGACGATCACCTGCATCAATTGGCCATTCTGAAAGCTGTCGAAACCATCGGAGAGGCAGCGTCACGAATCAGCCAGGAGACGAAGGCCAGACATCCGGAAATCCCCTGGACGGAGATCATCGGACTGCGCAACCGACTCGTGCATGCCTATTTCGCGATCCAACTCGACATCGTATGGCAGATCGTGCAGGACGACCTGCCTCCGTTGATCAAACAGCTCGAACCACTGGTTCCCCCGGAGCCCGACGGATGCCCCAGTCCAGCATCGACCGCCTGATTGTCAACTCCCCCTACGAGGAACCGGCGCAGCATTGGCGTTACGACCGCAGCACCCGCCTGTTTGACTTGGTGCCGGGCCGTCGTCCCGCCGGCTACGTCGTCGCCTCGAAGGATTCCAGGTCCTTTGACGACCCCGGCGTCTTTGTGGAAATTCCCTTGGTCAACCGCATCCGCCCTCGCGTCAAGGCGTGGCGGGAGGCCGGCCATCCGGGCGTTTCCGGCGTCACGCGCCGTTTGCTTCGGCATTGGATGGATCCGGAGGAATTCGCGGCCCGGCGCTTCTTCTTCTGCCAAGTGGAGGCGGCGGAGACGCTGATTTGGCTGCTGGAGGCACCGGCGGCGGAAAGAGTGGGCCTGCACATCCCCTCCGACGGTGGCGGCTTTCAGCGCCTGTGCGCCAAGATGGCCACGGGTTCCGGCAAGACGGTGGTGATGGCCATGCTCATCGCTTGGCAGGTGCTCAACAAGGTGGCGCATCCGCAAGATCGCCGCTTCTCCAGGAACGTGCTGGTCATCGCGCCGGGCCTCACCGTCAAGAACCGCTTGGCGGTGCTTAAGCCGGCCCATCCCGAAAACTACTACGAGGCGTTCCGCATTCTGCCTCCCGCCCTGCTGGACAAGCTTCGGCAGGGCCGGGTGGCGGTGCGCAATTGGCATGCGCTCAATTGGGAGACGGAGGAACGCATCAATCGGCGACGCAGCGTGGACAAGCGCGGTGCCAAGAGCGACGAAGCCTATGTGCGGGAAGTGCTGGGCGACATGGCGGCGGCCCGGGACCTTCTGGTCATCAATGACGAGGCCCATCATGCTTGGCGCGTGGCCGGGCGGGCCCGCATCAAGGGCATTGGCAAAGCCGCAATCGACGAGGCCACCAAGTGGGTGGGCGGCTTGGACCGCATCCACCGGGCGCGGGGCATCCTGCGCTGCTGCGATTTCTCCGCCACCCCTTTCGCCCCTTCCGGCGGAACCAGTTCGGAGGAGGCGCTGTTCGGCTGGATCGTCAGCGACTTCGGCCTGAACGACGCCATTGAAGCGGGCTTGGTCAAGACGCCCAGAGTGGTGGTGCGGGACGACGCCCTGCCGGACGCCGGCACTTACCGATCGCGCCTGTACCACATCTACAACGACGCCGAGGTGAAGGACGACCTGAACCGCCGCGCCCAAGCCACTGCACCGCTGCCCGACCTGGTGCTGAACGGCTACCACCTGCTGGGCCACGATTGGCGGGAGACCGCCAAGGCTTGGCAAGCCCAGGGCGCCCTCACCCGGCCGGTCATGATCACCGTGGCCAACCGCACGGAGACCGCCGCTCGCGTCAAGCAGGCATTCGACAGCGGCAAAATCCGCATCCAGGAGCTTTGCGACCCGCAGCGCACTCTGCACATCGACTCCAAGGCGCTCGCCGCCGCCGAGGCCGCGGAAGAATCGCTAACCGCAGCCAACGGCCAAGGCGGGGATGACGGCCAAGCGCCTAGGGGCGACGCCAAGCAGCGAGCCGCCGAACGGCTGCGCCGGCAGGTCGATACCGTGGGCCGCATGGGACAGCCCGGCGAGCGCATTCAGAACGTCATCTCCGTGGGCATGCTCTCCGAGGGCTGGGACGCCAAGACCGTCACCCACATCATGGGCCTGCGCGCCTTCGCCAGCCAGTTGCTCTGCGAACAGGTGGTGGGCCGCGGCCTGCGCCGCACCGCCTACGAGGTCAACCCGGCAAGTGGCCTGTTCGAGGCGGAGCACGTCAACGTCTTCGGCGTGCCCTTCACCTTCCTGCCCCACGAATCCATGGATGACACGGTGCCGCCGCCGCCGCAACCCAAAACCGCCATCGAGCCGGACCCGGACAAGGCCCAATTCGCCATCCGCTGGCCCAACATCGTGCGCATCGACCGGCTGTTCCGCCCGCGCCTGACCTTGGATTGGAGCAAGGTGGAGATCTTGACGCTGGACGCCAGCCAAACGGCCAAGCTCGCGGAGCTTGCGCCCATCGTCGAAGGCAAGCCGGACGTCACCCGCTTGACCGCCATCGAACTGGAGAGCTTGGCGCGGGAGTTCCGCACCCAACGCATCATCTTTGAGGCGGCGCGGGACCTGTACGACGGGATGCAGGCGGATTGGCAAGGCAGCCGCGAGGTTTTGCTTGCCCAACTGGTGCGGCTGACCGAGCAGTTCATCCGCTCCGAGCGGATTGCCATCGAACCAAGGCTGTTCGCCCAGGACGGCTTGAAGCGCCGGCTGCTGCTGACGCTGAACATGACCAAGCTGGTGCAGCACATCTGGCAGGCCATCCGCTTCGAGAACGTGGCAAGACTCACGCCAGTGTTCGACCGCGACCATCCCATCCGCGCCACTGGGGACATGGCCACTTGGCACACCGCCAAGCCCTGCGAACGCACCCAGCGCAGCCACATCAACTTCTGCGTTTACGACAGCGCTTGGGAGGCGTCCGAAGCCTATGCTTTGGAGCGCAGCGAATTGGTGGACGCTTGGGTGAAGAATGACCACTTGGGCTTCGAACTGTTCTATGTGCATGGCGGCGTTGTGCATAAGTACCGGCCGGATTTCCTTATCCGCCTCAAGAGCGGGAACATGCTGGTGTTGGAGGTGAAAGGCTGGGAGCGGGAGCAGGAGCAGACCAAACGGCGGTTCCTGCAGGAGTGGGTGGAGGCGGTCAACGCCCACGGCGGCTTCGGGCGCTGGGCTTGGGGCGTGGCCAAGCGGCCGGGCGAGGTTCAGGACATTCTGCTCGAAACCTCGGCCATCGGCTGAAATGCCTCTGTTGACGGAAATTCCCCAATCCCCGGATAAGGATCGCCCGCCCCGCATGCGGGCCGGACCGCCCGCGCTCTTAAGAATCGGACCTTCGCAAGCACCGCAACCATGCAAGTGCCGGAAAAACCCTTGCACGGTGCGCCTTGCAACGCGCTGCAATGATTCCTTAAGCGGGAATTGGGGACGGCAATTAAAAAGTTGACTGCGGCGAAAAAGTATTGTAGTAAAGTCGTAACAATAAGCTTAAGTGGGTGTCTTTTCATGATGTTGGCTTTGCCATTTCTTCCTTGGGAATCCGGGGAGTTGCCGCTGTTTATGGACCCCCCCCCCCCCCCCCCGTTGACGGCGGCCGTCTTTCCTTTTCCGTCATGTCCAGCCCAATGAAGGCCCTGTTGGCGGCTTTGCTCCTGCTGTGCGCCGGCGCCTCGGCTGCGCAGGTGGAGGAGGAGCGCATGGCGTTCACTATTTGGGACGGTAGCGGAGCGGTCGTTCATAAAGCCTTCAAGAAGGATGCAACGCAGGGCCAAACCGCCGCGTCTCCTTATGAGGATGTTGTTCCGGCCCGGGAAATTCCCGAGGTGCTGTTTGCGCCGCCGCCCAAGTATCCCAAGCGGCTTGCGAATTTGGGCATGAAGGGATGGGTTAGGCTTAAGTTCACGATCGACGAGCAAGGCGGAGTGGCGGAGCCTGAGGTGATTGACATGCATCCCCGCAAATACTTCGCCAGAGCCGCCTTGCAGACCATTAGCCGCTACAAATTCGCTCCCCCAATGCTGGCCGGCAAGCCGACGCCTTTGGCGGACGTCACCGTGCGCATGACGTTTGATCCTGACAGATAGCCCCTAAGGGCTTGTGGGCGGTGGTTAGCCTAGGGTGCGCCGCCAGGTCGCGCTGATTGGCGATGCGCTCAAAGCCGTGCCTCTCCAGCAGCGCCGCCACCGCCGCCGCTTGGTCGTGGCCATGCTCCAGGCTCAGCCATGCGCCGGGCCGCAGATGCGCACCGGCTTGGCCGATGACCGCCTCTAAGGCGTCAAGGCCCGTAGCACCGCCGGCCAGCGCCATTTTGGGTTCGAACCGCAGTTCGCCAAGTGCTGCGTCCCCGTCGGCAACGTATGGGGGGTTGGTGAGTATGGCGTCGAACTCGTCGGCAAGGGCGCTGAACCAGTCGCTCTGCACGAAGCGGACTTTCGCCTTGTGCCGTTGGGCGTTGTCGGCGGCGATGGCTAAGGCGTCAGCGGAAAGGTCGCTGGCGGTCACCTGCAGATCCGGCCGCTCCGTCTTGACGGCGATGGCGATGCAGCCGCTGCCGGTGCCGAGGTCCAGGACGCGCTCGCCCGGCTTCGCTTTGCGGAGCAGGGTCTCCACAAGAAGCTCGGTTTCCGGGCGTGGCGCCAGCACCCGGCGGTCAACCTTGAAGCTAAGCCCAAAGAACTCCTTTTCGCCCAGGATGTGCGCCAAGGGTTCCTGCCTTCGCCGCCGCGCAGCTAGGCGGTTGAGGGTTCGCCCCTGCGCCGCGCTAAGCGTTGTTTCCGGCCGGGCTACAACCTTGGCGCGGCTGACTTGGAGCGCATGGGCCGCCAGAACCTCTCGGTCAAGCCTTGGGATGTCCCCATTGGCGGCGGACCAGCAGGCCAAGGAGGTGGGCAAAGGCCGGCTAGGGCTCACCCAAGCTCGCCAATTGGTCGGCTTGATGCTCCTGGCCAAGCGCCTCCAGGATGCCCTCCAAAGCGCCCTCCAGCACTTGGTCCAGTTGATGCAGGGTCAGGTTGATGCGATGGTCGGTCACCCGGCCTTGGGGGAAGTTGTAGGTGCGGATGCGCTCGGAGCGGTCTCCGGACCCCACTAGGTTGCGGCGGGACTCCGCCCGTTCGCTTTGCTGCCGCCGCCTTGAGCTGTCCAGCAGGCGGGCCTGCAGCAGGGCCAGGGCGCGGGCCTTGTTCTTGTGCTGGGAGCGCTCGTCCTGGCACTCCACGACGATGCCGCTGGGCAGATGGGTCAGGCGCACGGCGGAGTCCGTCTTGTTCACGTGCTGCCCGCCGGCGCCGGAGGCGCGAAAGGTGTCTATGCGCAGCTCGTTCCGGTTGATTTCAACATGGTCGATTGGCGCGGTTTCGGGAAGCACCGCCACGGTGCAGGCGGAGGTGTGGATGCGGCCTTGGGATTCGGTTTGCGGCACCCGCTGCACGCGATGCACGCCGGATTCAAACTTCAGTTTGCCGTAAACCTCCTTGCCCTCCACGCCGGTGATGATCTCCTTGTACCCGCCGTGCTCGCCGGCGCGGCGGCTCAAGATCTCCAGGCGCCAGCCTTGGCCTTCGGCGTACTTTTCGTACATGCGGAACAGGTCGCCGGCGAACAGGGCCGCCTCGTCGCCGCCGGTGCCGGCGCGAATCTCTAAGAATGCGTTGGCGCTGTCCTCGGCGTCCTTGGGCAGCAGCGAGGCGCGCAGGGCGGCCTCCTCCTCCGCCATCCGCCGCGCTAGGCTGTGCGCCTCCTCTTCGGCAAGTTCGCGCAACTCCTCGTCATCCCCCTGCTCGGCCAAGGCGGTGGACTCCCGCCACTCCCTTTCGAGCTGCTGGAACTGCTGGAATTTGCGCGTCACCGGCTGCAGTTCGGCGAATTCCCGGGACAGGCTCGCAAACTGCCGCCGGTCGGCGACCACCTCGCCGTTGGCCAGCAAGGCGGAAACCTCCTCAAAGCGGGCCGCTAGATCCTTCAGCTTCGCCGTCATGGAGTTGGAAAGGGCCATCTTGGGGGTGCGCCTCAGTCGAGACGGTAAACGGACTTCAGGGTTTCAAGGACGTCCATGCGGTTTTCCGCGCTGGCCGACCGGATGGCGACGGTGGGGTCGTGAATCAGCTTCTTGGTGAGGTTCTGGCTCAACTGGGCGATCACCACTTCCGGCTTCTCGCCCTTGCGCAGTTCGCGCAGGGCCTTGTCCAGCTCCGCAATCTGCAAGTCCTCCGCGTTTTCCCGAAATTGGCGCAGCATGGCGCGGGCCTGATGGGTGCGGCGCTCCTTGACGAAGCGCCAAGCGCCCTCGTCGATGAGCGCCTGCGCGGAATTGGCCGCGCTGATGCGCTGATTGCGGTTTTCCTCAACGATGGCGCTTAAGTCGTCGATGCTGTAGAGGTAAACGTCCGGCAAGCCGCCGACTTCGGGTTCGATGTCCCGGGGAATGGCGAGATCAACCATGAAGATGGGTTTGTGCCGCCGCTGCTTGACGGCCGCTTCAACGGCCCCCTTGCCGACTATGGGCAGGGCGCTGCCGGTGGATGAGATCACGAGGTCGTGATGGGGCAGTTCGCCGGCCACGTCGGTCAGTTGCCGGGGTTCGGCCGCGAACCTCGCCGCCAAGAGCTCGGCGTTGACGAGGGTTCGGTTGGCGATGGTCATGCCGCCTACGCCTTGGTCCGTCAGATGCTCGGCCACGCGCTCAATGGTGTCCCCAGCGCCAAGCAGCAGCGCTTTTTTGCGCTCCAAGCCGGAAAACAGCCGCCTTGCCATGGCCACCGCCGCATAGGCTACGGACACTGGGTTGCGACCGATGTTGGTGTCCGTGCGCACCCGCTTGGCGGCGTTCAGCGCCACTTGCGAAAGCAGGTTCAACTCCGGCCCCATGGCCCCTTGATTGCGCGCCAGTTCGCAGGCCGACTTAACCTGCCCCATGATCTGCGGTTCGCCCAGCACTTGAGAGTCCAACCCGGCGGCCACCCGGATGAGGTGGCGCGCCGCGTCCTGGTCCCAGTGGGTGTAGGCGGCGTTTTGTATTTCGGCCACGGGCACCGCTCGGTGCTGGGAAAGCCATTCGATGACCCCCAGTTCGTTGGCCGAGGCCGCGGCGCAATAGACTTCGGTGCGGTTGCATGTTGATAGAATGACCGCTTCGCTCACCTCCGGCACCGCCTTGGTGACGTCCGTGAGCGCCGCGCCAAGCATGGCCTCCGGGAACGCCATGCGCTCCCGAAGCTCGATTGGCGCGGTTCGATAGTTGATCCCGTAGGCCAGAATCGCCATGCTGGTGGGGCTTGTCCGAAACGACTTTCTCGCCGGCGGCATTGTAGCAGAGTGTCATCCCATGCTTCGGCCCAACCTCCCGCTTGCGCAAGCGCTGTGCTTGCTGTGCTGCCTGCTGTGGGGCTGCGCCGGTGCGCCGCCGGCGCCGCGGTCTGCGGATTTCTGGATCAAGGGCAAGCTCGGCGTGGTCTATGAAGACCGGGCCTTCTCCGCTAATTTCGTCTGGGCGCAGCGGGGAAATCGGTTTGACATCGAGCTTTGGGGACCGTTGGGCCAAGGCCGCACCCGTCTGCGGGGAGTGGGGCGGCAGCTTGAGGTCATTGACGGCCAAGGCGGCGTGCTCGCCGCTGGGCGGCCCCAGGCGTTGATGGTTGAACGCCTTGGCTGGAGCTTCCCTCCGGACTTGTTTTTGGACTGGGTCAACGGTCGCCCAGCGCCGAGCGCCCCGGTGCGCAACCGCACGATCGACTCGCAAAACCGCTTAACGGGCTTCGAGCAGTCCGGTTGGCAAGTGCGCTACGGCCGCTTCCAGCCCTTTCCGGCCGGCCCAATGCCCGGTCGCGTCACCGCACGGAAGCCCGGCAGCCGGGTCAATCTGGTGATAGCGGAGCGGCTCATCCAATCCCCAGCCGCCGCACCTTGATTTCCCAATGTTTGACAGCAATGGGCGGCGACAGCACAATAGCGCCCGCCATCCACTGGCGGGCTGGCTGAATCCGCCCTTGGGCCTTGCGGAATGGGCCGGCGCAAAGCCCCGTTGCGGGGCAATTTGGAGGGTTGCAATTGGGGTGTCGCCAAGCGGTAAGGCACCGGGTTTTGATCCCGGCATTCGCAGGTTCGAATCCTGCCACCCCAGCCACAAAGCGAGTTCACTGATGCGATTGACATCGCTGATTCCGTGCAAGCTCTATGCCGTTGCCCTTAAAGCGGGGCCGCTGGGAGTAGCGCCTTGGCGAATTTGATGATTTTTTCCGGCGGCTCCAACCCGGCCTTGGCGCAGCGGGTGGTTTCGCAGTTGCGCATTGAACTGGGCAAGGCGGATGTCGGCCGCTTCAGCGACGGGGAAGTCAGCGTGGCGGTGCATGAAAACGTGCGCGGCTGCGATGCGTTCATACTGCAATCCACCTGCGCTCCCACCAACGACAACATCATGGAGCTCATCATCATGGCGGACACCATCCGCCGCGCCTCCGCCCACCGGGTCACCGCCGTCATTCCCTACTACGGGTATGCCCGCCAGGACCGGCGGCCCCGTTCGGCTCGGGTGCCCATCAGCGCCAAGGTGGTGGCGGACATGCTCGGCAGCGTCGGCGTCAACCGCCTGCTCACCGTGGACCTGCATGCAGACCAAATTCAGGGTTTCTTCGACATGCCGGTGGACAACGTCTATGGCTCGCCGGTGCTAGTCGATCACATCGCCGCCCAAGACTACGAGAACCCCATCGTGGTTTCCCCGGACGTCGGCGGGGTGGTTCGCGCCAGGGCCATTGCCAAGCAGCTTCAAGATCTGGATTTGGCCATCATCGACAAACGCCGGCCGCAAGCCAACGAAACCCGCGTGATGAACGTCATCGGCGACGTCAAGGGCAAGACCTGCATCCTGGTCGATGACATCGTGGATACCGCCGGCACCCTATGCACCGGCGCCACGGCTTTGAAGGAGGAAGGCGCCCTCAGGGTGGTGGCCTACATCACCCACGCGGTGCTTTCCGGCCCGGCGGTTGACCGCATCAACGCCTCCGCCATTGACGAGATGGTCGTGACGGACACCATTCCCCTTTCCGCCGAAGCGGAGGCCAGCGGCAAGATCCGCCAACTCAGCCTCGACCGGCTGCTTGCCGAGGCCATTCGGCGGGTCAGCCACGAGGAATCCCTAAGCGCCATGTTCCGCTAGGCGCCCTTGAGGGCCAGTCAACGCCTTTGGAGTAAGCCATGCTGCAACCCATCGAACTCAACGCCGAGCTCCGCAAGGAGCTGGGCACCGGCGCCAGCCGCCGCTTGCGCCGCTCGAACGACCAATTGCCGGGCATCATCTACGGCGCCCAGGCGGCGCCCCAGCCGATCGTCCTGAACATGAACGAGGTCACCAAGGCCGTGCAGCAGGAGGCGTTCTATTCGCAGGTCGTCAACATCGTTGTGGACGGCCGAGCGCAACAGGCGGTGGTGCGCGACCTGCAGCTGCATCCGGTAAGCGACAAGGTGCTGCACATAGACTTTCTGCGCATCAGCGCAGACAAGCCCATCAACACCCATGTGCCCCTGCACTTCGTCAATGAGGACAAATGCGTGGGCGTTCGTCGGGGCGGCGGCAGCATCGCCCACAACTTGGTTGACGTGGAAATCAGTTGCTTGCCCAAACACCTGCCGGAGTTCATTCAGGTGGATTTGGCCGCCTTGGAGCTGGGCCACTCCCTGCATCTAAGCGACTTGACGCTGCCGCAAGGCGTCACCTTGGTGGCGCTGGCCCACGGGGAGGACCACGACATTCCGGTGGTGAGCGTCCAAGCGCCCCGGGGCGGCCAAGCCAAGGACGATGAAGAAGCCGAAGAGGAAGGCGAACAACCCGAGGAGTAGCCAAGGGAGGCGCACGGCGTTCGCAAGCCACTGCTCGGCGGCCCCATGCCCCTGGGCCAAGCAAGCCGCCCGCTGCCGGTTCAGTTGCGTCGCAATGGGCTTGTCCCTCCACATTGGCGTTGGTGAGGCATGGGAGCGGCTCTTCGCTTGGTGGTCGGCCTAGGCAATCCCGGCCCAGCCTACGCCGCCACTAGGCACAACATCGGCGCTGCGTTCGTGCGCCATTTAGCGGAGCGCTTCGCCGTGCGGCTGTCGCCGAGCGCGAAGTTCAAGGCGGAAGCCGGCCGAGGCCCGGTGGCTGGCGTCGGTCTGCGCCTGCTGCTGCCGGGCCTGTACATGAACCAAAGCGGGCGGGTGGTGGGGCCTTACGCCCGCTACCACCGCATCGAGCCGGAGCAAATTCTGGCGGCCTACGACGAAGTGGCCTTCGCGCCGGGCGTGGTTCGCCTGAAGGCCGGCGGCGGCGCCAACGGCCACAAGGGTGTGCAGAGCCTGATCGAGCATCTCGGCGCCCGGGACTTCCACCGCCTGCGCATCGGCGTGGGGCATCCCGGCGACAAGGCGCAGATGGTGCGCTACCTCACCGAGATGCCCATGCCGCCAAATGAGCGCGACTTGGCGATGGCGGCCTTTAATTTGGATGATGAACTGCTCGCATCCATAGTGCGCGGCGAATTGAGTGCGGCAATGAACAGGCTGCACCAACCAGCCGGCGCCCCGGAGCGCCCCAGCGAATGAACCCGGCTTTGATGGGTGGCGCGGCCCTCAACCGCAGTTGGGCGGACAGCCCTTGCAGTTTGACGGGAAGACCGAGGTGAAGACCCGCTGGTTTGGGAAAATTTGGGGAAAGTGGAAGGAGGCGAGGATGGCGACGGCAGAGGGAGGCGGCCTAAATGGGCGCTTGGTCTGAGGGAGTCGGCAGGAAGAGGTTTCGGGCTGCGGCGGAGAGCTGGTTGCGTTGGTGCGCATTCGCCGGGATGGACGGCTGAATTGGGCTTCAACTGCGGCATCGTCGGCCTGCCCAACGTAGGCAAGTCCACCCTGTTCAACGCTCTCACCCGGGCCGGCGTGGAGGCGGAGAACTTCCCCTTCTGCACCCTGGACCCCAACACCGGCGTGGTGCCGGTGCCGGACCCCCGATTGGGGGAAATCGCCGCCATCGTCAAGCCGCGGAAGGTGGTGCCCACTGCGATGGAGTTCGTTGACATCGCCGGCCTAGTGGCCGGCGCGGCGGAGGGGGAGGGGCTGGGCAACCAATTCCTGGCCCACATTCGGGAAACCGACGCCATCGCCCATGTGGTGCGCTGCTTTGCGGACGACAACATCGTCCACGTCTCCGGCGCCGTCTCCCCAGCGGACGACATCGAAGTCATCAACATGGAGCTGGCGCTGGCGGACTTGGAGACGGTGGAGCGGGCGGCGGCGCGGCGGCGGCGCGTCGCCAACGCCGGAGACAAGGAGGCGGCGGCCTTTATGGAGGCGCTGGCCCAAGCGCGGGCCGCCTTGGAGACCGGCGCCCCGGTGCGTTCCCTAAACTTGGATGAGGGGGCCAAGGCGCGGCTAGGGGAACTGCGCCTGCTCACCGCCAAGCCGGTGCTCTACATCGCCAACGTGGCGGAGGAAGGCTTTGCAGGCAACCCCATGCTGGATGAGGTCAACGCCGTTGCCGCTGCACAAGGCGCCCCCGTGGTGCCGATATGCAACCGCATTGAAGCGGAGGTCGCCGAACTCGACGAGGCGGAGCGGGCCGAGTTCCTGGAGGCCCTAGGCATCGTCGAACCCGGCCTTAACCGGGTGATTCGCGCCGGCTATCGCCTGCTGGGCCTGCACCACTACTTCACCGCCGGCCCCAAGGAGGCCCGCGCCTGGACCATCCCCATCGGCGCCAAGGCCCCGCAAGCCGCCGCCGCCATCCACACGGACTTCGAGAAGGGCTTCATTCGCGCCGAAGTGATCGCCTACCAAGACTTCGTGCAATGCGGCGGCGAGCAAGGCGCCAAGAACACCGGCAAATGGCGCTTGGAAGGCAAGGACTACATCGTGCAGGACGGCGACCTAATGCATTTCCGCTTCAACGTCTAACCAAGCCGAAACCTCGCTCCTCGGCCCATTCGTCCAACCCGCATTCCGCAGGACTCCGCTAATTGGGTTAGGTTGTTGCCGCAGCTCTCAACTCCGCCTGAATGTCCGCCAGCTTGCTGCGGTTGAGGCGGTAGCCGCGCAGCAGGGCCAAGCCGGGCAGCGCGGCCAGCGCGGTGACCGGGCCGGTCAGGACGGCGAGCAGCAGCAGGGTGTCCGCCGGGATGTCGGCGGCGGTGCGCACGGCGGCGCCGGTGGGCCAATCGATCAGCGTCAGCACCAGGCCGGCGAGGAAGGAGCCCAAGGCGGCGGAGCACTTGACGGCGAAGGCGGAGGCGCCGAAGAACACGCCCTCCTGCCGCCGCCCGGTCTGCAACTCGTTTTCGTCGGCGATGTCGGCCATGGCGGTGCCGATGCCGACGATGAGCTGGGCGATAGCGGCGCCGGCGAAGACGGTGAGGAGCGTCAGGAGGTTCGCCAACGCCCAGGAGCCCGAAGGCGGCGACCATCCGGCCAAATGCAGCAACACCGGCAAGGCGTAAATGATCATCCAGCAGAAGCCGCCGACGATCATGGCGTTCCGCTTGTCCAACCAGGCGAAGAACGGGCGGGCGACGGCGTAGCCCAGCATGCTGCCAACCGGCCCGGCCACAAGAACGACGAGAATCTGGAAGCGGTTCAGGCCCCAGAAGAAGGTGTGCATGTGCAGCCCGGTGGCCGTGGCCACGCCGAAGGCGACGATGATGACGATGAAGCCGAGCGTCATCCAGCGGAACGAAGGGTTGCGCATGGCCAGCCAGGCTTCTCGCAGCACGTCCAATGGGCGCACCCGCTGCTCATTGGCTTGGGCTTGCGGCAGGTGGGGTATGCGGCTGCGGGTGCCGAAGGCGGTCAGCAGAATGCTGGCCACCATGACCAAGCCAAGGGTTAGGGCGTAGGGCGGGTAGGCCGCCGGGTTGGTCTGCCCGTTGGGAAACTCGGGTGAGGACGCGAAGAAGACGCCAAAGCCCAGCGCATAAACCAGGATGTAGCCCAGTGCGCCGAAGAAGTGGCGGATGGCCACCAGCAGGGTGCGTTCGTCATAGTCCTCGGACAGCTCCGCACCTAGGGCCATGTGCGGCACATGGTAGAGCGTCATCGACGCCCGGGTGAGGATGGTGGCCAGCAGCATCCAGGCGAACAGGCCGCCCTGCCCCACTTCATCGACCCGCACCCAGGGCGCGAACAGCAGGAGGAAGCTCACGCCAAGGGGCAGGGCGGAGGCGTACATGAACGGATGGCGACGCCCTTGGGGGCTGCGCCAGCGGTCGGACACGCTGCCGGCGATGGGGTCCGTCACCGCGTCGAAGATCAACGCCAAGGCGATGGCGAGGCCCGCCAAGTCCCCGGACAGCCCCAGCACTTGGTTGTAGTAGAACAGCAGGAAGGTGCTGAAGCTGCACGTCTTGACGCCCTCCGCCACTTGGCCCACGCCAAAGTTGAGCTTGACGGCGGCGCTCAGCCGGGGAGCCCCGCCCGTTGCGGGATTTCCAATCCCTAGAGGCGAGGCGCTGGAACCCATGCCGCAAACTTACCTAATTGCGGGTGTGCTGTCGCGCAAATTTGGCGACGCCATTGCAGCCGGCCGCGAGGGCGCTTCTTGCCGAAGAAAGGAGAAAAATGGGCGAAAGTGGAAATAGTATGGAGCGTGAAACCCCAACCTATTGATGCTGTTGGCGATTTTTTCCGGCGACCCCTTCGGCAGGTTGGCGCTGGCTTTCCCCGCCGATTTTTTCGGTATTCTTGGCGGCCTCACTGGTCGGCGCTGCATGCATAAGACAGTGTCATTCTCCTCGGCAGGGCGAAGGGTAAGCATGGGGCGCCGGCCAGTTGAGGCCAACCTTCCGGCTGCTTGGCGGCCTCTTCGCAAACCCTGTTTCTCTTCCCTTGGTTTTCTTTAACTCATTGTAATTTAGGCAGTTTTTCCGCCCAAGGAAAGGCGGCGTCGGCCACGGCGACGAAGTCTGGGTTCAGCAAGTCCCGCTTGTTGTAGGCCAAGGGGGCGCCGTTCAATTGGTACAGGGCGCCGCCGGCGGCGGCCAGCACCGCATCGGCGGCGGCGATGTCCCACTCCGATGTCGGCCCCAAGCGCGGGTACAGGTCCGCCTTGCCCTCCGCCAACAGGCATAGTTTCAGCGAACTGCCCATTGCAAGGCGCGCGACTGCGGCGAATTCCCTGTCCAGCGCCTCCAAGTAAGGCTGCAAGCGCTCGTTGCCGTGGCTGCGGCTGGCCACCAGCGTCAGGCTGCGTCGCCCCTGCATCGACCGGCCGGCAAGGGGCGTCACTGCGCCGCCGGCGTGCTTCTCCGCCCGCCGATCAGCGGCGTCGCCTATGAAGACCTGCTTCAAAACGGGTGCGCCGACCACGCCAAGACGCGCCCGGCCGTCCTCGATCAAGGCGAAGTTGACCGTGAATTCGCCGTTGCGGTTGATGAACTCCTTGGTGCCGTCAAGGGGGTCCACCAACCAATAGCGCCGCCAGCGGCGCCGTTCGCCATAGGGGGGCGGCGAGGACTCCTCCGACAGGATGGGAAGACGGGGGCTAAGCCGCTCCAAGCCGGAGCTGATGACTTCATGGGCGGCCAGGTCCGCTTGCGTCAGGGGCGAGGCGTCGGCTTTGCGCCGCACGTCGAAATCCGAACGGTAAACCTGCATGATCGCCGCGCCGGCGGCCTCGGCGATCTCCATCAAGGCGGGGAAGGGATAGCTCAATTCAGGCTCCTCAAAGCTGGGGCGAACGGCGGCGGCAAGATCCCCAACGGCGGCCAAGAACGCCGGGAAGGCGGCCCGGCGCCGACCGGAGCAACCCATTATAGGCAATGCGGCCGGTGTGCTCAGGCAGCGAATTGCCAACCCCTCCATCCCCGCTTAAGGAGTCGTTGCAGCGCGTTGCAAGGCGCGCCGTGCAAGGTCTTTTCCGGCAATTGCATGGCTGCGGGACTTGCGGCGGTCCGATTCTTAAGAGCGCGGGCGCCCCGCCCGCAGGCGGGCCGGGCGATCCTTATCCGAGGATTGGGGTTGCCAACCCGCCATGCGGTTTTTCCCGAGGCCTGTGGAAGGCCCTTGCGCAGCGGGCGCAGCACCCGGGAATGCGCCCCGTGGCGGGGAGCGGGAATCCGGCTACAATCAGCCGCCCACTCGCCAACTTTCCCGCGGCCAAGACGACCGATGGCTGATCCGCCCCCAATGCCGGACTGGACCCAAATTCGCACCGTCATGCTGGACATGGACGGCTGCCTCTTGGACCTCAAATACGACAACCAGTTGTGGAACGACCTAGTGCCGTCGCGCTATGGCCAAGCGCAGGGAATCAGCGCCGATGAGGCCCGGCGGCGTCTGTACGGGCACTTGCAGGGCGACATCCGGGACCTGGACTTCTACTGCATCGACTTTTGGACCCGCCGCACCGCACTCGACATCATCGCCCTGCACCATGAGATGGCCCACCTCATCATCTACCGTCCCGGCGCCCGGGCTTTTCTGCGCTGGCTGCGCGGCAAGGACGTGCGGGTGCTGCTGGCGACCAACGCCCATCGCGCCAGCCTGGCGGTCAAGGACCGCCACTCCGGCCTGTGCGCCGAGGTCGAACGCGCCCTGTCCAGCCATGACTTCGGCTGCGTGAAGGAGTCCGCGCCCTTTTGGGAGCGGCTGGCCGAAGCCGAACCCTTCAACCCCGCGCAAACCCTGTTCATCGACGACAGCCAAGCCGTGCTGGAGGCGGCGTCCGCCTTCGGCGTCGCCCACCTGCTGACGGTAAGGCAGCCGGACTCCACGCGACCGGCGCGGAGCAGCTTAAAATTTCCCGCCTTCGACGACTTCACCGAGATCATGGATTGACGGGTTGATGCGGCGGGCGCTCTGGCATACTGTTCAGCATCCCGGCGCAATCAGAGGCGGCCATGACTGTCGATACCGACACCACCACAAAAACCAACCTGTCAGCGGCGGCGCTGGCCGAACTCATCGTCATGCGCGGCGAAGGCTGCTTCGCCAGCAACGGCGCCATCGTCGTTGAGACCGGCAAGCGCACCGGCCGCTCTCCGAAGGACCGCTTCATCGTTGACGAACCCTCCACCTCCAACGCCATCGACTGGGGAGACGTCAACCAGCCCATCGCGCCCGAGGCGTTCGATGCGCTCTGGAACCGAGTGCAGGTTTACTTGGGGGACCGCGAACGCTTTGTCTCCCACCTGCATGTGGGTTCGGACCCGGAGCACTACATCGCCATTGAAGCCACCACCGAATACGCTTGGCATGCGCTGTTCGGCAAAGCCTTGTTCATCTCGCCGGAGCACTTCAACCCGCACAACAAGGAAATCTGGCAGGTTGTCAACGCGCCCGGCTTTGTTTGCGACCCAACCCGGGACGGCACCCGCAGCGACGGCACGGTGATGATCAACTTCGCCGCCCGCCGGGTGCTGCTGGCCGGCATGCGCTACGCCGGGGAAATGAAGAAGTCCATGTTCAGCGTGATGAACTTCCTGCTGCCGGAAAAGGACGTGCTGCCCATGCACTGCTCCGCCAACATGGGCGCCGACGGCGACGTCTCGCTGTTTTTCGGGCTGTCCGGCACCGGCAAGACCACGCTCTCCGCCGACCCGGAGCGCTTTCTGATCGGTGACGACGAACATGGCTGGGGCAAGGGCACCGTCTTCAACTTCGAGGGCGGCTGCTACGCCAAGTGCATCAACTTAAGCCGGGAGAACGAGCCGGTCATTTACGACGCCATCAGTTTCGGCGCCATTGTCGAGAACGTGGTCATCGACCCGAACAGGCGGCCCGACTACTCCGACTCCACCCTCACGGAGAACACCAGGGCCTGCTATCCGCGCGCCAACATCGAACTCAAGGTGCCGGAAAACCGCGCCGGGGAGCCGGCCAGCGTCATCTTTCTCACCTGCGACCTAAGCGGCGTTTTGCCGCCGGTGTCCATGCTTTCCAAGGAGGCGGCGGCCTACCACTTCCTGTCCGGCTACACGGCGGCGGTCGGCTCCACGGTGATGGACTCCGCAGAGCCCTACCAGGCCACCTTCTCAACCTGCTTCGGAGCGGCCTTCTTTCCGCGCCCCGCCGGCATTTACGCGGAGCTGCTGATTCGCCGGGTGGAGGAGTTCGGAGCCCAGGTCTATTTGGTCAACACCGGCTGGACCGGCGGCGGCTACGGCGTGGGCAGGCGCTTCTCCATACCGGACACCCGCGCCATCATCAAGGCGGTGCAGAGCGGCGCCCTAGCCGGCGTGGAGACGGAGCTTCTGCCCAACTTGAACCTAAGAATTCCGCAGTCCGCGCCGGGCATTGACGCAGCGCTTCTGAACCCCCGCAACGCCTGGGCGGACAAGGCCGCCTATGACGCGGCGGCCAAGAGCCTCATCGCCAAGTTCAACGACAACTTCAAGAAGTTCCAAGTGGACCGGGCCATCGTGGAGGCGGGGCCTTGGATGGTTGAGGCCGCAGATTAGCGCAGTGCGCCGCCCCGCTCGGTTTGCGACGTCGCCAGCTTTGCATGAATGCTGGGCGCCCTAGTCTGGCCCTTCCCGCCAAGGTGTTGGCCGGTTTGCGGACCGACCGCCGGGCGCTGCAGGGCATTCGCCGGGGCGTTGAGAAGGAGAGCCTGCGGGCCAGCCCGGACGGGCGCCTGTCCCTGCGCCCGCATCCGCCAAGCCTAGGCGCCGCCCTGACCCACCCGCAAATCACCACGGACTTCTCGGAATCCCAGCTGGAGTTGATCACCGCCCCCCACGACACCCCGGAAGGCTGCATCCGCGAACTGGAGGACATCCACCGCTTCGTCCAGCAGGGCTTGGGAGACGAAATTCTGTGGGCCGCCTCCATGCCCTGCCTGCTGCTGCCGAACAGCGACATTCCCATCGGCCGCTACGGGAAGTCCAACATCGGCATGGCCAAGACCGTCTATCGCCGCGGCCTCGGTCACCGCTACGGGCGCTTGATGCAGGCCATTTCCGGCATCCACTACAACTTCTCCGTGCCGGCCGCCTTTTGGCCGCGCTACGCCGAACTGCTGGGCCGCCGGGCGGACCAAGGCTTCATCACCGACCGCTACTTCGCCCTGATCCGCAACTTCCGCCGCCACAGTTGGCTGCTGATCTATCTGTTCGCGGCCTCCCCGGCCATCTGCCGGGCCTTGGCCGGGGACGGCGGCCACGGCCTCAAGGCGTTCGACGCCGGCACCCTGCACCTGCCCCACGCCACCTCCCTGCGCATGGGCCGCCTCGGCTACCAAAGCGACGCGCAAAGCAGCCTGCACATCTCCTACAACAGCTTGGACTCCTACGCCGCCACCATGCGCGAGGCGCTGACCAAGCCCTACCCGCCCTACGAGGCCATCGGCGTCAAGGTGGATGGCGAACACCGGCAGCTGAACGCCGCCCTGCTGCAGATCGAGAACGAGTTCTACGGTGCCATACGCCCCAAGCGCCGCATCCAGCCGGGCGAGCGCCCGCTGACGGCGCTGCGGCGGCGCGGGGTGGAGTACGTCGAGGTGCGCTGCCTGGACCTCAACCCATTCCTGCCGGTGGGCATGGACGCTGCGCAAATGCGCTTTCTGGACTGCTTTCTGCTTTACTGCCTGCTGGCCCCCAGCCCACCGGACAGCCCGGAAGAGTCCGCCGCTATCCAAGCGGACCAAGCGGCCGTCGTCGAGCGGGGGCGCGAGCCGGGATTGAGCCTCAGCGGCGGCGACCGGGACGCCTTGGGGAACGCCGTCCTCGACCAGTGCGCAGGAGTGGCGGAACTGCTGGACGCGGCCCAGGCCACCAAACAGCACAGCCGCGTTCTCCATGCAATGCAGGCCCGCCTGCGCGACCCCAGCCGCACTCCTTCCGCCGCCTTGCTCGCGGCTTTGGCCGAAAGCAAGCTGACCTTCTTCCGCTTTGCGTTGAACCAATCCGAGCGCCACCGCCGCTGGCTGGCGGAGCGGCCGCTTTCCGCCGAACAGCTGGCCGAGCATCGGCAGCGGGCCGCACAGTCCTGCGCAGCCCAGGCACGGATAGAGGCGGACGACAAGCTGAGCTTCAATGAATTCCTAACAAGTTACTTGGCCCTCCCGGAATGAACTTCCTGGCCCACTGCCTGATCGCCGACAAGGCGGCGCCGAAAAGCGCCGTCGCCCGCTGGACCGAACAAGCTGCCGGGCAACCGTTCAAGGCGGACCTCCCCAACCCGCCAATGAAGGCGCCGGCCAAACAAGCCAATCAATCCGCTCAGGAGGAAGACCTCAGCCGGTCAATCAACAGGATCGTTGACGCTGCGGAACCACGCCTCGAGCAGGCGCCGTCGCGCCCATCCGTCGGCCGGTTCGCCAACGGGGGCGGTGCAGTCCTTGGGCTGGCGGACGGCCTGATCGCCGGCGGCCTGCTGGGCGACTTCATCAAAGGCCCCGTGCCCAGCGCTTGGCCCAACGCCTTGCAGCTAGGGGTGCGTCTGCACCGGCGCATTGACGCCTACAGCAACGCCGCGCCCGAACTGCGGCGCAGCTACGCCCGCTTCCCGCCTGAATTGCGACGGTTCGCGCCCATCTTTGTGGATGTCATCGCCGACCACTGCTTGGCCTTGGACTGGGCGAACCACCATCCAGCGGAACTGCCC
Organism: Candidatus Azophilus sp.; assembly: GCA_965200465.1. GTDB lineage: Bacteria > Pseudomonadota > Gammaproteobacteria > Pseudomonadales > Azotimanducaceae > Azophilus. Next base: position 3,865,501 of record OZ241358.1, read on the forward strand.
GTCTTCAGCGCCCGTTGCTACGCCCTGGCCGCCGCCGAAGCGCATCGGCTGCACGGGGATGGGCGGCGCTGCCTGAGCTGGTTGATCGAACGGGACCTAATGTCCGGCTACCGGAACTACGAGGTCATGGAGCGGGGGCTTAAGAGCGTCACCCGCCGGTTGGCCCGTCAACATTTGGACGCCAGCCTGCTAGACTTCGTGGGCGGCGCATTGCCCAGCCTGCGGGCGGATTTCCAAGGCTACTTCCCCTTGTTGGTGGCGCATGGCCGGGAACAGGTTAAGGAGGCAGTGAGCAAGGCGGGGCCAGCGCAATGAGGCCCGGCAGCCTTGAACCTTAAGCGGATTGTGGAGGAGCGATTTTGAAAGCGGTGTTGTGCAAGGCCTTCGGGCCGCCGGAAAGCCTGGTGCTGGAGGATGTCCCGGAGCCGGTTGCGGGGGACGAGGAGGTGTTGATCGACGTCCGGGCGGCGGCGCTGAACTTCCCGGACGTGCTGATGATCGCCGGCAAGTACCAAAGCCAGCCGGCCTTCCCCTTTTCCCCCGGCGGCGAGATCGCCGGAACCGTTCTCTCGGCGGGCGCCAAGGTCACTGGGTTCGCCCCCGGCGACCAAGTGTTCGGCGCCACCTGGTTCGGCGGCCTTGCCGAACGGACGGTCGCCCCAGCGGCTAGGCTCATGCGCAAACCAGCCTCCATGAGCTTCGCCGAGGCCGCCGGCGTCACCACCACCTACGGCACCTCCTACTACGCTTTGAAGGACCGGGCGAATCTGCGTCCCGGGGAGAACCTGCTGGTGCTCGGCGCCGCTGGCGGCGTCGGCATCGCCGCCGTGCAGCTCGGCAAGGCGCTGGGCGCCCGGGTCATCGCCGCCGCCAGCACCCAAGAGAAGCTGAAGGCGGCCGCCGAAGCCGGCGCGGACGAGCTGATCGACTACAGCGACGGCCAATTGAAGGACCGGGTGAAGGCCCTGACCGACGGCAAGGGCGCGGACGTCATCTACGACCCGGTGGGCGGCGTCCTGTTCGACCAAGTGCTGCGCTGCATCAACTGGTACGGGCGCATTTTGGTCATCGGCTTCACCGCCGGGGAGATTCCCAAGGCGCCCATCAACCTGATTCTGCTGAAGAGCTGCCAGGTGGTCGGCGTCTTCTATGGCGCTTGGAGCGCCCGCGCCCCCGAAGAGAGCGCCGCCAACTTCCGCGAACTGCTGGACATGTTCGAGGCCGGCAAGCTCAAGCCCTTGATCGGGCGCAGCTATCCCTTGGAGCGCTACGCGGACGCCCTGAACGACCTCTCCGGACGCCGCGCCATCGGCAAGATCGTCGTCAGCATGGGCGATGAGTCCAACCGATGAGACCTTGCCCCAAACCTGGGAGCAGGGACGGAACGGCGGCAAACCCCTTGTTCCGTCCGTCCGTCCGGATCCTTTGCAGTGTCAGCGATGCCCTCTGCCGAGGGGTGCGTCCCGAGGACGGGAAACACCCGTGAGACTGAGCCTCAACAGCGCGGACTACGCCCTCGCCATCGTGCTGCTGGCCGGCGGCATCCTGTTCGGCGCGGAAGTTTTGGAGCACGGCGCCGGCATGGCGCCCTGCCCGCTTTGCCTGATGCAGCGGCTGTGGTTCTACATGGCGGCGTTCGCCGCCTACGCCGGGCTGCTGCACAACCCGCGTTGGGGCATCTATCCGCTGCTCACCATCATCGCTGCGCTGGCCGGCGGCGGCTTCTCCCTGCGCCAGCTTTGGCTGCAAAGCCTGCCAGACGGCCAAGCGCCCGGCTGCGCCGCGCCCGTGTCGCAACTGCTGGAGAACGGCATGTACGGCGAGGCGCTGTCCTCCATGTTCTTCGGCGCCGGCGACTGCACGGCAGTCGACGCCGTGCTGGGCGTCAACCTGGCGGTCTGGGCGCTGCTTGGGTTCGCCGCCGCCATCGCCTTGGCGGTGCTGCAATGGCGGGCGCGGTCATAGCTTTGAGCAAACCCAAGTTTGTTTATGAAGAGCGGGGTTGAAACACTCCAACTGACCGGTTGGAAAGGTGGTTGCCGGGGTTTGAGGATTCTGCTGGAAGACCGTAGGCGCTTATTTGAACCCCTCCGCCGCCGGCTTGAAAAGGAACCTGTGGTTATGGAATTTCCTCCGGGCGATCCCGGACCCAAGCGGTGCGACGTTCTGGCGTCACCTTCCTTCTGGGAGCAATGCCCTGAGTTTAGGAAATCTGCAATCGGAATTTGGATGAAGGAGCATGGCGATGCGCCTTGGGAGCATCATGAACCGCCAAGATACGTTGGCAAACTCTCGATTGCTCCGAGCATCAACATAAGAATTCAAGCAAAAATTGCCAAATGAAATATGGGGGACTCATATAGCAAAATACGCAGCCCTTGTCTTGACGCCCATATAGTGGCAACGAGCCGTGAGAGCTGCAGTGTGGACGGATGGCCGGACGCTGGCCGCCACCAACGGGGGTGACTCCGCCCGCCACCAACCGTTCGCGTGGGCTTGCGTGTTTTGCTACATAAGTCCCCAATATGGTGATAGGTGGCGTTGGGGCAAGAAACCATCAGGGGGGAGCAATGAGGGGGGAGCCATGAGGGGGGAAGCAATGAAATTCTGGTTTATGGGCGCCGGCTTGGCGCTGGCTGCCGCTTTGGCGGCGGCGCAGGAAGGGGGCGCGGCGGCGGACGTCGCCGCCATTCGGCAACTGCAGGCCGACTGGAACGCGGCGGTGGAGCAAGGCAGCATCAAGGGCTACCTAGCCGTGCTGGATGCGGATGTGGAGCTGCTGCCCACGGACGCCCCACCCATCCGCGGGCGGGACAACTACGGCCAATTCCTGCAGCCCGTGTTCAAGCAGGACCGCTATGAAGTCGAGGTGGTGGACCCGGGCGAGGTGGTGGTGGCCGGCAACATCGCCTACGCCCGCTACGACTACGTCATCCACCGCTTCCCGGCCGGCGGCGGCGAACCAGTCAGCAGCCGCCGCAAGTTCCTAGACGTGCTGCGCCGTCAGGAGGACGGCGCCTGGCGGGTGCTGAAGCACATCTGGAACTACAACGAACCCGGCGTGACGCCTTGAGCGCGCAGCGCCTCCCAGCACGAAAAACCACGCCAAGGCGGCCCCATCGCCGTACTGGGCTCCTTACTTGGAACGCATGGCCGGCCGGTTTGCGGAGCGCTTTCGAAATGCCAAGCGCGGCTCCTTCCAAGACTGTTCTGAAATCGTGTACTTCAATCGAGCATGGCGAAGGGAGGCCAAATCTCCCTTGGGTTGGTGGGCTGAGAATGATTGTCGTCCTGATGTTTTGGCTGGCAAGCCCCGCTTTTGCGTCCCCAGCGCCGGTGAATGATCCGCAAGCCCTGTTCGATGCGCGGTGCAGCCATTGCCATGAGGGCAACGTGCCGCGGGCGCCGCATTTCATCACTTTTCAGTTGATCGGCAGCGACGCCATCCACGCCTCCCTCACCGAGGGGACCATGCGGGAGCACGTCAAGGATTTGAGCGAGGCGCAGCGGCGGGCGTTGGCGGACCATCTGGGCGGCGCCGTCAAAGCGGCGGTGCCGGCGAAGCTGTGCGCAACGCCCATGCCGCCCCGCACAGCGGCTAAGCCGCGCCTTGAAGGTTGGGGTCTGAACTTGGAGAACACTCGCTTCGTGCCGGCGGAAATCGCCAAGCTGTCGGCGGCGGACGTGCCGAAACTGGCCGTAAAGTGGGCGTTCGCCTATCCCGGCGCCACCCGCGCCCGCAGCCAGCCGAGTGTGCATGGCGGCCTGGCCTACGTCGGCAGCCAGGACGGCACGGTCTATGCGCTGGACTTAGCCAGCGGCTGCGCCCACTGGACCTTCAAGGCGGACACCGAAGTGCGCTCCTCAGTCAGCCCCGACGCCTCCGGCCAAAGGCTTTTCTTCGGCGACATTCGCGGCTACCTGTACGCGGTGCGGGCGCAGGACGGCGCCCTCCTCTGGCGCACCCTGGTGCATGACCACCCGGACGTCACCCTGACCGGCTCGCCCCGCTACCACGAAGGCCGCATCTATGCGCCGCTGTCCTCCAAGGAGTGGGCCAGCGCCGCCGACCCGGCCTATTCCTGCTGCACCTTCCGCGGCGGCGTCGTCGCCTTGGACGCCGAGGACGGCCGCATTCTGTGGACGGGTTATTCGATACCGGAAGCACCGGCGCAAGTGGGCGAGAACTCCAGCGGCCTGCCGCGCTTCGCGCCCGCCGGAGCGCCGATATGGAACAGCCCCACGCTGGACGCCAAGCGCCAACGCCTCTATTCCGGCACCGGCGAGTCCTACACTTCGCCGGCGGTGGCCACCAGCGACGCAGTGCTGGCCTTTGACCTGCAAACCGGCGCCCTGGCTTGGTGGCGCCAGTCATTGGCCGGGGACGCTTGGAACATGGCCTGCTTCATCGGCGGCGGCGAGAACTGTCCAGAAGAGAACGGCCCGGACCTGGACATCGGCGCACCGCCCATGCTGGTGCGTTTGGACGGCGGGCGGGAAATCTTGGTGGCGGGGCAAAAATCCGGCCAGGTGTTCGCCTTGGACCCGGACGACGGCGGCAAGCTGCTCTGGGAGGTGCGTTTGGGGCGCGGCGGCTTCGCCGGCGGCGTCCACTGGGGCATGGCGGCCGGGGAAGGCCGCATCTACGCGCCCATAGCGGACACCGAGTTCACCGGCGAGGAGCAGGGCGAACCCAAGCCCGGCCTGTTCGCCCTGGACCCCGCCACTGGCGAGACTCTCTGGCACACCCCGGCCCCCGACGTCTGCGCCCCCCAAGACCGCCCCGCCTGCGACCCCGGCTTTTCCGCCGCCGTCACCGCCATCCCCGGCGTGGTGTTCGCCGGCGCCTTCGACGGCCACCTGCGCGCCTACGCCGCCGCCGACGGCCGCATCCTGTGGGACTTCAACACCAACCGCCCGTTCCCAACCGTCTCCGGCGCACAGGCCCACGGCGGCGCCATAGAATCCGACGGCCCGGTCATCGCCGAAGGCCATGTCCTGGTCAACTCCGGCTACCTGTTCGGCGACCGCATGCCCGGCAACCTCCTGCTGGCCTTCGCACCCGCCAAATAGGCAATGCGATGGGCATTGGAGCAGCGAGCGGGTTGCGCCTTCGGAATGCCCATCAACAAATGGGCGTTGTCGAAAGAGACCGCATCGTCTAGACTAAGCGTCTGCATGGCGGTAAGCCGTGCAAACCACGGGACAGCGAGCAATGAGGATGTCTCGCCCAAAAAGGACCGGGGGAAACGCATGTCAGATTCGATCACTTCCCAACACCCGCACCTGCCCAGCTTGTCCATAGCCGGTTTCCGAGGCGTGGAGCAACTGACCATTCCGAGGCTCGGCCGGGTGACGCTGCTCGCCGGCAGGAATGGCGCCGGAAAAACAACGGTGCTGGACGCCGTGCGCATTTACGCCGCACGGGGGCAGTCCGACGCCTTGCGGGAATTGCTGGTCCGTCGGGAGGAATTCACAACCGGGCATGATGAGGACGGTGATCTAATAGACGCTCCATCAACTGACGCCTTGTTTCATGGCAGGGGCAACCGAACGCAAGCCATTGGCATTGGGCCAGCCTCAGGCGACGCAAATTTGGAAATTTGTCCATCTTCTCTGGAAGATCTGCCTGGCAATCAAAGGTCGTTGTTTGAGCGTATGTTTTCAGCGGATGTAGATGTCCAAGTTCTTAAGGTCACATTCGGCGGCACCGAGAAAATTTTGCCAATGGCTTTTGATCCGGTCGATAGGCAAAGTGCATATATCCGCAACCGGCGGATGAGACGATTGGCAGCCGAAGACCGAACTGTTCCTCCAATTCGTTGCGAATCACTCGGACCGGGACTGCTGAGCAATAGAGACCTTGCCCGATTTTGGGATACCGTAGCGCTGACGGACGACGAACCCTTCGCCTTGGATGCGTTAAGGCTTATTTTCGGCGATAGGGTGGAACGCGCAACTCCTGTCGGTGATCAGCACACTTATCGTGCCGGTAGGCGCGTGGTGGTAAAGCTCTCCAATCAAGACCGCCCTGTGCCGTTAAAGAGCCTTGGGGACGGCGCCACGCGCATGTTCGGAGTTGCGTTGGCGCTGGCCAACTGCCGCGATGGCATCCTGCTCTTGGACGAAGCGGAGAACGGCATCCATCATTCCCTGCAGGCGGATTTCTGGAGCATGGTGCTACGCTCCGCTGGCACGCACAACACCCAGGTTCTGGCAACCACTCACAGCAAGGACTGCATCAACGGCTTTGCTCGGGCCGCCTTGCAACGTCCGCAAGCGGAAGGCAATCTCGTCCGGCTGGAACGGGAAAACGGGGAGATTCGCACGGTCGAATATTCAAAGGAGGAGTTGGAAACGGCCGCCGAACAAGACATTGAAGTGAGGTAGCCGTGTGGTGATGCAAGAGTCGGCACCGAAAGTGCTGCTTGTAGAGGGGGTGGACGACAAGCACGTTGTCCGTCACCTCCGCCAAAGTTTGGGGCTGAAGCTGACGTTCGAATTCCGTGTCAAGGACGGAATTGACAATCTCCTGAAAGGCATCCCAGGGGAGATCAAAGTTTCCGGCAGGCAGGCCGTGGGCATCCTGGCGGACGCCAATGAGGACATCCAAGCTAGATGGCAGGCCATCGCCAACAGACTGAGCGACGCCGGCGTACAACCTCCAGATGCGCCTGACCGAGAAGGTGCGATAATCCAAGGCAAACCACGGGTCGGCGTGTGGCTGATGCCAGACAACCACAATTCCGGCGCACTCGAGGACTTTGTTGTCAAACTTGTCCCGCAAGACCACCCCGTCTGGCCAAGGGCGGTTCAATACATAGACGGCATTCCACCAAATGAGCGCGAATTCAGCGAACAAAAGACCACACGCGCCAAACTCTATGCTTGGTTGGCAACGCGGAAGGAACCGCAACGGATGGGCACCGCCATTGGCATCGGCTCACTTCACCTAGGCCCTCCCGCCGAGGGCTTCGCCAACTGGCTAAAAAGGCTTTTCAGCACCGATCCCTAAGCTGGCCCACTCCGGGACCAGCGCACCCCGACGACTCCTAAAGCGGGGATTAGGGAGGTAATCCCCTAATAGGGAATAGGCGGTTGGTTAGGATGGGAGCTTTCCAAAGCGGTGATGCGTCATGTGAGGCAACCAAGCAAAGCAGAACCGGGCAGTTTTCCGTGGACGGCAACGGAGGCTTCAAAAGCCTTTGGGAGGCGGACATCCCCCAAAGCCGGTTGGGCGGACATCCGTGAATGCCTGTTCGACTTTCAGCGAGCGGGGCGGCAGTCTGCTCATCGGCCCACCTGTGGGGTGTTTTCCCCCAGCGGGGATTAAGGGGAGGTAGTGAGCACTCCGGCGCATGCACTCTAGGGATGCTATCATCGCGGGTGGTTGAACTTCGTGCGTTGGGAGATTTGCATGCAAGGCGCTGCTACCCGCACCCAAGCTAGTGAGGAACGGCTGCGGCAGGCTATGGAAGGCCCCCGCATACTGCGGAAGGCCTTGGGGCTGGGGCCGGAATACGATCAGTATTTCGACGAGCTGCACGACGAGTGCATGGCAACTGCCTGCGCATCGGACTGGGAGTTCACTCAGCGCCTAAAAGCAGCGGGCTTCCGCAACGCCGCTGAACGGGTGGAGGAAGAGACGCGCTCCAGAAGCGCAAGGTTGGACGCCCTGTGGACACAAGCCGCATCGCGCTAGACGCCAACCTGATGCTGGCGGTTGACGCCCGCCGTTTCCTGTGCGCCATGCAGGAAATGACCGGGGGCCACATTTGGGCCACCGAACAGGTTTGGCGGGAAGTATGGGGAGCCTGCGTGGCAACATGCCACCGTGCCGCGAAACGCTCCGTGCATTCCTTGCTAAGGCGCGGAGCAATTGCGGAAGGCGTTGACAGCCGCAAAATGATTGTTGATATGGGTGCCGCGAATGTCGCCGCCATGAGGCAATGGCTGGAGGAGGAACGGCAGCGCAATGACCGGGCTTGGGAGTATGTGCCCAGCCCGGAAGCTAGCAATCTCCTTCAGTTGGAGCTGCTGGACTCAGAAGCCCTGACCGACAACAAAAATCGGCACAAAGACGCGCTAGTTGTGGCGGAAGCCGCTTTGGCGGGGGCGCACATCGTTTCCAGCGACAACCTGAAAACCATCCGCCAGGGCGTACTCAACGCTTGGCTTGCAGACCGCAAGGCGGAGGGGCATCCCTTGCTGCAAAACGTACAAACTCCCTTCGTGCTTGATCCGGACGAAACCGCATACGCCAAATGTCGCCACTTGGGGCAAGCGAAAGACGGCTTCGGACAGCAATGCTTGGAATGGGCGCTGGCCGCTTGTCGCCCGACGGCTGCGGCAAACATGCAGGCGAATCGGCTGCACGGAATCATCCGCCGCTTTGCCGACAACATTCAGAGGGCTGGGTTTATCGCCGTCGGCAACAGCATTACGGAAACCTTGGACGGAATGCTTCCCGGCGAGCGCGAGTTCAACCTGCGACATGCAGGAGGCGCCGCTGAACGCACCCGCGCCAGCGAAGACCGCCGCCTAGCCGCTGTGCGGAAGAAACTATCGGCGGCGGGGATTTCTGAGAAAACAGCTTAACTCTGCAAAGAGGGATATTTGCCATGCCAGAGCAAAAACCGGGAATTTACTGCATCGAAGGAGTGCCAGAGCGTTCTGAGGGTGAAATATCGGCCCGGCCCATGTTGGAAATGCTGTCACAAGCTCATGGGTTCAAGTTCATCCACCGCATAGCCGTAACGAGATCGGAATTCTTCCATCATTTCAAAAAGTGGGCCGATCGGCAGGATTTCAACTATCCAATTCTATACCTCTGGTACCACGGCTACCCAGAGGGGATTTCTCTTAACGACGACCAAGAGCCGCACATGACCTCAATTCGGTTCGAGGACATAACCAATGCTCAGGAGTACCGTCTTGATGACTGCATTATTCACTTCGGCGCTTGTTCTACTTTGGCCGAGGATGACGATAGGGTTCGTCAGTTCCTTAAGAATACTGGTCTTTCCGCAATAAGTGGATATAAAGGAGAAATAGGGTGGATTGAGGGCGCGGCGGTGGAGCTACTATATTTGAACTGTTTATACGACATTTTTAGGCGAGACATGAGGTTAAAGAGGTTGAGTCAATCGATAATGAGAGATTGTAGGGATAAGCTAAGGAACATATCTCCAAGCAAAGAACTTGTGGAACACCAGAATTTCGACATATGCGTTCGCAGAAGCAAATGAGCGAGAAGTGACCCTCAGAGCCAACTGTACGCAGGCGCGGCGAAGCTTAGCCTTGATGTCAGCAATTATTGTTCATCAGGGCGCATCTTCTTGTTGATCATATTCCATGTTCTCCTCGGCAGCCATCCTTGCTTGTTCTCAGTCACTTCCAAGACGAGAAATCGCCCATTGCCGTCCGTGAATTCCTGTATCTTTTCCGCTAGCTCATCCGCACTACACTGGGAAACAATGTAGAAGGAGTTGGGTAGATCAAATCGCCAGTTGATCACTTCAGGCAACCTGTCAATGTAGTCTTTGACTTCCTCACGAGTGCCCACCCGGTCATCGTAGATGAATACATAAGCATGCCGCGTCATGATGCCTCCCCGTCCTTCCCTCCGTCTGTCAATTTCTCTGGATTAGCGATAACTTCCATAAGCCTCTGTTGCAGCGTACGGCCGTTGCCCTTTTCCTCGATCATCTCCAAGGTTCGCTTCATTATCTGAAATTCCTCAGATTGCAGCTTGTCTCGGTCGAAAAACAGCAACACACAAAAGCCGAGGGCAGTAAGCGCAATGGGTGCGGAAGCTATCACGACAAATATCACGATAAGCCATGACGGCTCTTCAATGTAAGTGGTTAGCACTAAACAAGGCACTGTGACGATGCCGCAAAGCTACAACACAGGATTGAGCGCACTCCGAACTCTAAGGCGGCCACCCGCTTGGCCGACCCGCCCAATTATTTGGCTTCGTCGTTCCTCTGACATAGGATCAAATAGCCTATCCCAATCCAACCGCTAGAAATGCCGCACCAGTCGCAGTGCGGCGGTGGTTTCGCGGCCGTTCAGGGTGGAGGGGATGATGACTGCGCCCTCATCGAAAAGCCGGTCCCAGCTTTTGCGCTTGTAGTCTGTGCGGCGCACCTCCAACTGCGCCGCAAACTTCTCCCCAAGCCGCCGCTCCAAGCCGGCGCCTAGGGTCCAGGCGCTGAAGCTTCTATCGACTTTTTCGGTGAAGTTGGCCAAGGGCGTGGGCGGGCACTGCAAATCCGGCCCCGGACAGCCGGTTTCGGTGATGGAGAACTCCGTCTTGACGCCGCGCAGCCCCGCCAAGGCGTACAGGCCAAAATCCGAATTCCCCAACGGGCCGCCGAACTTCAGGGTGAAGCCGTAGCTGTAGTTGCGCTTCAGCCACCAGTCCTCCGGCCAGGTGTCCGTCCAGCTGTATCCGGTGCCCTCAAGGCGCCCTTTGAGCTTTTTCGGGTGGAAGGCCACATCGACCTCGGCGCTGAGGTGCAGGCCGGCGCTCCCCGGCAGGGACCAACGGTAGCCGCCGAAGGCCCCAAGGGTAGGCAACGTCTGGTCCGCGTCGCCCTCCGCGCTGGTGGCTTCGTTGCGGGTTAGGCCCTCCGGGGTGTAAACCGTCTTGCCGTAGGTGAACTTCTGTGCGTCCGCCGCCGCGCCAAGCCCCAGATAGAACCGCCCCTCCTCGGCATGGGCCGCCATCGCCCCGACAATCACCAGCACGACCACGAACAAAATGCCGAAGAAAGTCACCGCGAACGTCTTTGCGAATGTGGCGACGATCCCCGGCGGCCAATCAGCGCCTTTCTTCTGCATTCCCATCGCAAACCTCTTCGCCCGGCCTATCAGTGGGCGGAAGCAGCGCTTCCGTTTGCGCTGCTGCGCACCTGCACAACCGCTTGTTTCCGCAGGCGCATGGCCCTCTAGTAAACCTTGATTTTCTTGCTGCCGGCGGGCAGGTCGAACCGCATGGCGTCTTCGGTGAAAACGACGTCAGAGGGAGCGCCGCGGCGGAAGATGCGGCGGAACAGGGCGTTGCGGGGCGCGGGGACGAAGTGGTAGAGGGCCAGCTTGCCGACGTTGGCTTGCTCCGCTAGGGCGTAAACGTCCTTGGCTGAAGCGTGGTAGGTCTGGATGTCCGCAAAGATGGTGGCTTGGCGGTGCAGCCCGGCCGCCCTTGCGCCTTCCTCCAACGCCCGCACGATGGGCAGGGAGATGACGTCGTGCAGCAGCAGATCCACGCCCTCGGCGGCTTGCCGCAAGGCGTCGTTGGCCACCGTGTCGCCGCTGACCACTAGGCTGCGGCCTCGATAGTCGAACCTGTAGCCGAAGGCCGGGCTGACGGGCTCATGGTTTACGGCGAAGGCGGTCACCACCAAGCCGTCCCGCTCCAGGACGACGCCGGGTTCAACGGCGCGGGGGTGCAGTGGGGAAAGATGCGCAGGCAGCAGGTTCTCGCCGTGGTGGGCGGTGCGGTAGGCGCTGTCCAAGGCGTAGGCTTGGTTGAAGCCGGCCGCCACTTCGTCAACGCCGGCAGGGCCGATGATCTCCAAGGGCTGCGGGCGGCCCGCCACCCAGGAAAGCAGGTTGAAGTCCCCAACGGCGGCGATGTGGTCGGAGTGGAAGTGGGTGAGGAGGATGCCGCGCAGATTGGTCAGGGGCATCCCGGCCAAGTTGAAGGTGTTGGGCGAGCGAGCGCCGGCATCGACTATGTAAAGGTGCTCCCCGGCCGTGACCGCGACGCAGGCTTGCGCCCGACCCGGCGCCGGCAGCGGCGAGGCGGTGCCGCACATGAACACCCGCAGGCCGTCAAGGGGTTCCTCCGGCGCCCCAGAGAAGGCGGCGCCGACCATGCGCTTCAGCAGCGCATCCTGCACGGAGTGGGAAAGGGAGAACAGCGTGGAGGCGGCGAGCAAGGCAATCCCCACCACATAGAGCCCCCACTGAATGATTTTCATGGCAGCTTGGCCTCCTCATGCTCAGGCGGCGTTGCGGATTGGCTCCCCGAGCTGCGGGCCCACAGCGGCTTCCGCTTGCGCCGGCGCTGGATTGCTGAACCTCAGCGCCCCGTCCTCCAGCGGCCCGCGGCGGGCCATCTTGCGGTCCAAGGGGTAGTTCTGGGTGTTGCGCCAGGGGTCGCGGTCGCCCTGCTTGGGGAACAGGTGCATGGCGCGGGCGAAGTAGCCTGAACTGAAGTCCAGTATCCAGGAGCGCAATTGCATGCTTTTGTCCTCCTCGCGCAGGCGGGCGGTGCATTGCCGCATGCCCAGCTTGTCCATGTGGTTGAGCAGGCGGCAGACGTATTCGCAGGTGATGTCCGCCCGCAGGGTCCAGGAGGCGTTCACATAGCCGAAGACGTTGGCCATGTTGGGCACGTCGGAGAACATCATGCCCTTGTAGTTGACGGTGTCCGGGAAGTGGACGGCCCTGCCGTCCACGTTGAACGCCACGCCGCCCAGCACGGCTAGGTTCAGGCCGGTGGCGGTCACTAGGATGTCCGCCCCCACTTCCCCCCCGGACTTCAGCTTGACGCCGTGCGCAGTGACGCCTTCGACGCCGTCGGTGACCACCTTCGCCGCGCCCCGCTTGATGGCCTTGAAAAGGTCCGCATCCGGGATGAGGCAAAGGCGCTGGTCCCAAGGGTAGTAGCTGGGGGTGAAGTGCTTGTCCGTGCATTCGGCCCCCAAGTGCTTGCGCACCAAGCCCAGCAGCTTGGCCTTGACCACTTCCGGCGTCACCCGAGTGCGATGATAGACGTACTGCTGGTAATGCACGTTCTTCCAGCGCGTGATGGCGTAGGCGAGCCTTTCCGGCAGCCAGCGCCGCAGCCAGTTGGCGACGGCGTCCTTGGATGGACGGGAGATCACATAGGTGGGGGAGCGCTGAATCATGGTGACCTTGGCCGCCGTTTCGGCCATGGCCGGCACCAAGGTCATGGCTGTGGCGCCGCTGCCGATGACGGCGACGCGCTTGCCGGCGTAGTCCAGCTCCTCCGGCCACTGCTGCGGGTGGATCACCGGCCCCTGAAACTGCTCGATGCCGGGAAACTCCGGCAGATAGCCCTTCTCATAGTCGTAGTAGCCGCTGCACATGAACAGGAAGCGGCAGGTGCAGGCCGTCCGCTCCGCGGATTCGCCGTTCTCCACCTCCAGGGACCAAAGCGCTTGGTCGGTGGACCAGGAAGCGGCAACCAAGCGGTGCCGAAACTGAATCTTGGGCAGCACCCCGTTCTCCTGCGCCGCCTCCCGAACGTAGGCGCGTATGGACGGGCCATCCGCTATGGACTTGGGGTTGCGCCACGGCTTGAAGTTGTAGCCGAAGGTGTGCATGTCGCTGTCGGAGCGGATGCCGGGGTAGCGGAACAGGTCCCAAGTGCCGCCGACGGCGTTGCGGCTTTCCAGTATGGTGAAGCTCTTGCCGGGGCACTTGCGCCGCAGATGGCAGGCGGCGCCGATGCCGGAAACCCCGGCGCCGACGATCACCACGTCGAAGTGCTGGGCGTTTGCTTGCTGCATGGTCTCTCCAAACGCAAAATCAGGAGGGGTGGGATTGTGCCCCGTCCCGGCGTGGATTTCCACGGTCTCGCCCCAAGCGCCAAAGCGACGCCAAGTTGTTGCGCTGCATGTCCGAGGAGCCGCCGACGATGGGCATCCCCAGGAGGTCCCGCACATGGCGCTCCATGTCATAGCCGTCGGACAGGGCGTAGGCGCCCATCACCTGCTGGCAGGCCAAGGCGATCTCCACCCCGGTGTCCGCGCAGAACAGCTTCGCCATGCTGGTCTCCGCCGTGCAGGGGCGGCCCTCGTTGGCCAGCCAGGCGGCGTGGTAGAGCATGTGCCGGCAAGCCCGCAGCTTGGTGCGGGCGGTGACCAGCTTGTGGCGAATGGCTTGGTGGCCGCTGATCGGCTTGCCGAACTGCACTCGCTCCTCGGCGTAGGCCCAGGCCTCCTCCAAGGCCGCTTGGGCGATGCCGAAGTTGGCGGCGGCTATCTCGATCTTCTCCACGTCCAGGGCGCGTCCGGCCAGCTGCCGCCAGCCTTGGTTCCACATCTTCGGGCCGCCCACCACCGCCGTCATGGGCAACTCCACGTTGTCGAAATAGACGTCCGAAGACAGGGTGTAGCGCAGGTTGACGTGCTCGATGGGCTGCATGGAAAGGCCCGGCGCGTCGGTGCGCACCAGCAGGAAGGAGAGGTTGCGGTAGCGCTCCTCCGGCGGGCCGGAGCGCACTAGGCAGTAGATGTAGTCGGCGAAGTCGGCGCCGGTACACCAGCGCTTGGCGCCGTTCAGCAGGATGGTGCCGTCGCGCTGTTCGGCGCGGGTCTCCACGCTGGCCAGGTCGCCGCCCACATTGGGTTCGGAGAGGCCGTAGGCGAAGGTGAGCTCGCCCCGCGCCAGCTTCGGCAGCAGGGTGCGCTTTTGCTCTTCGGAGCCGTTTTCCGAGATGTTCATGCCGCCGTAGAAGGCGGTGTGGATGTAGGGGCCGGCCAGGAACACGCCGGCCCGGCACAGCTCCTCAATGACCGCCACGGCAGCCACGATGTCCTGCCCGGCGCCGCCGTAGGCTTCGTCGATGGTCAGCCCCATGACGCCCAGGTCCGCCAAGCGCCGGTAGGCGTCCCTTGGGAAGCGGTGCTCGCGGTCCCACTGGGCGCGTTTCTCCCTAGGCGCTTCGGCGGCGACGAAGCGCTGCATCTGCCGCCGGATTTCGGCGATGTGCTCGGCTTCGTCGGCAAAGGTCTGCAAGCTCAAGGCGCTACTCCCCGGAATAGTTCGGCGGGCGCTTCTCCACGAAGGCGCTGACCGCCTCGCGCCGGTCCGCCGTCAGGTTGCTGAGGATTTCGTAGGCGATGGCCGGGTCCAAGAGCCGGGTGGCCAGTTCGCGCAGCGGCATGTTGGCCACCGTCTTGGTCCAGCGCACCGCCCAGCGCGGATTGCCGAGAATCTTGCCGGCCAACTCATCCACTTTGGCGTCCAGTTCGGCGGCCGGCACCGCGTAGTTGATGAGGCCCATGCGGGCGGCCTCCGCGGCCGGCAGCAGGTCGCCGGTCAGCAGCAGTTCCTTGGCCCGCGCAAAGCCGATCAACTGCGGCCAGATGATGGCGCCGCCGTCCCCGGCCACCAAGCCCACCTTGATGTGTGGATCCCCTATGACGGCGCTGTCGGCGGCGATGATGAGGTCGCTCATCAGCGCCAGGGTGGCGCCCAGCCCGGCGGCGGCGCCGTTCAGCCGGCAGAGCAAGGGTTTTTCCAACTCCAGCAAGGACGTGACGATGCGCTTGGCCTCCGGGGCGATGGCGCGGAAGCTGCGCGGATCCTCGATTTGGCTGCGGAACCAAGCCGTGTCCCCACCTGCGCAAAAGGCCCTGCCGGCGCCGGTGAGGATGATCAAATCGCTGTCGGGATCGTCCTGGGCGTCCAGAAAGACGCGGGCCAACTCCTGGTGCATCCGCCCATCCACCGCGTTGACCTTGCCGTTGTTGAGGGCCAGCACCAGCAGGCGCCCGCGGCGGCTGGCCTGTATGCGTTGGTAGGACGCAAAGTCCATCAGGAGGCGCCCCAAAAGTCCTTGTGGAAAAGCTGCTCCACCGGCCGGCGGGCGATGGGGCCGTAGCCGCCGCCCACCGGATAGCCCATGGGAATGGCGGCGGCGGTGAACCAGTCCGGGTCTATGCGCAGCAGTTCCCGCACCGCCGGTTCGTCCATGCACAGCAGGGTGGTCAGCACGCAGCCCACCCCCTCCGCCTGGCAGGCCAGCATCAGGTTCTGCACCGCCGGATAGACGGAGCCGCCGCCGACCACGGACACCCGGCCTAGGTTCGCATCGGTGACCGCCATGAACTTGGGGTTGAAGCAGACCACCGCCACCACCGGGCAGTCTCCCATGTGCTCCGCCAAATGGTCCCCGGCGGCGACGGTGCGCTTCTCGCGGCGGCGGCGCTCCTCCGGGGCGTCCTTGAAGCGGGCCAGATAGCCGCTGGTGAAGCCATGCCAACGGACCGCGTAGAGTTCGCCGAGGCGCGTCTTCAGCGCCCGATCATGCACCATCACCATGCGCCAAGGCTGTTGGTTGCCGCCGCTGGGCGCCCAGGCGGCGGCCTGCATGATGCGCTGCAGCACAGCGTCTGGAATGGGGTCGGGCCGCAGGCGGCGAATGGCCCTCTGCGTACTCATCAGTTGGTAAAGCGATTCAGTGGACATGGCGACTCCTTACCCTCACATATTGCACCAAGAGCCGCCTTCGGCCTAGAAAGCTGACCAAGGGCTTCGCCTTGGCGGTCCGGCGACAACGCCAAACCGAAGAAAGAGGCCGCTCCCTAATCGGTTTGGCCGCCTTTGGCAGGTGGCGGCGCCGTCTTTCGCTCCATGAACAACAACTCGAACATTCCTGCAAGCCGGGCTATGCGCTCGGGCAGCACTTCAAGCCGAGCCATGCGCTTGCTTAGGTCATCCGTGTCCCGATGGACGATGGCAATGTCCTGCTTTATTCCCACCGAGAACTTCCATAGGGCGCCAATGATGGGCACAACCACCACTATGGCGGCACCCGCCAAACTCGCCTAAAACTCAAAGCTGTCAATGCCCATGACTGCTCCCACGCTCTCCATGGTTGATGCGAGCTTACGGCATGCCGCCAAGCGGGTGCAATCGGCTAAGGAGCATTTCAGCCTGCCTGCGCGGCGACCTCCACCAGAATGTTGGCGAAGCCATCGACTCGGGCGCTGTGGCCGGGATGAATCAGGGTGGTGGTGTCGGCCTGCTCGACGATGGCCGGGCCGGAAAACTCAAAACCCACCGGCAGGGCCTCCCGTTGGTAAACCGGAACGTCCCGATGTCCCGCCTCGGCGGTCAGGCAGACCGGCCTGCAGGACGGTTCCGGCGATGGCGCGTCGGGGGCGGCTTGCCGCGGCGCCAGCAAGCGGCGCTCCGGCGGCGGGCACTGATGCACGGCCCGCAGGGCGACAAACTCGGTGGGCGCGTCGGCGTCGCTGTGGTTGTAGGTCTGCCCGTGCAGCTTGTGGAAGGCCGCTTCCGCAGCGGCGACCAACCCCTCGTGAACCACATCGCCGAGGGGGACTTCAAGCTCATGGGACTGGCCCACATAGCGCATCTCGGCGAAGTATTCGGTGCTTGACGCGGCCGGGTCGATCCCGTCCACCTGCATTCGGCGGCGGCATTCCCGGTCCAAGCCGGCGAATATCTTCGCCATGTCCGCAACGCCAGCGCCGGCCGCCGGAACGTCGTAGCTGGCCATCGCCTCGTGGCGGCTGGGCGCCAGCATCAGGCCCAAAGCGGAAAGCACCCCCGGCGTGGGCGGCACCAGGATGCGCTTCATGCCGCAGGCCTCCGCCACCCTGCCGGCGTTCAGCGGGCCGGCGCCGCCGAAGGGCAGCAGCACGAAGTCCCTGGGATCATGGCCGCGGCGGATGGAGACCAGGCGCAGGGCGTCCGCCATGTTGGCGTTGACGATGGCGTGAACGCCCAAGGCCGCCTCCAGCAGGCCGAGGCCCAAGGGTTCCGCCAAGTGCCGGCGGACCGCCGCCTCCGCCTTGCTGATGTCGATGTCGATGCCGCCGGCGAAGCTGTCCGGGTTCAGGTAGCCCAACAGGAAACTGGCGTCGGTGACCGTCGGCAGGTCGCCGCCGCGCCCGTAGCAGGCCGGTCCCGGGTCGGCGCCGGCGCTGTCCGGCCCCACCCGCAGGCCGCCGCCGGCATCGACCTGGGCGATGCTGCTGCCCCCGGCGCCGATGGTGCGCACATCGACCATGGGAATGTTCAGAGGATAGTCCTCAAAGCCGCCGTCGTTGGTGACCAAGGGGCGACCGTCCCGAATCAGCGCCACGTCGGTGCTGGTGCCGCCCATGTCCAGGCTGATGAGATTCGGGCAGCCGGCGCCGGCGCCGACGTTGGCGGCGCCGATCACCCCCGCCGCCAAGCCGGAAAGCACCGTGCCCACCGGCCGCTCGATGACGTTGGCCACGCCGCACACGCCGCCGTGGGACTGCATGACGTGCAGCGGCGCCTGCACCCCCGCCGCCCGCAGCCGCTTCACCAAGCCGCCCAAGTAGTTGTTGACCACCGGCTTGACGTAGCCGTCAAAGCCGCTCACCACCAGCCGCCGGTACTCGCGGCGGCGCGGCAGCACGTCGCTGGACAGGGTGACCGGCAAAGCCGGATAGCGCTCCGCCAGCAGTTCCCGGCTGCGGCGCTCATGGCTGGGGTTGGCGTAGGCGTGCAGGTAGCAGACCACCAGCACCTCCGCGCCCTGCCCCTCCACCAGCTCCGCCGCTGTCTCCAATAGTTGGGCCTCGTCCAAAGGGGTGACCACCGCGCCCTTGGCGTCGATGCGCTCACGCACCTCCAAGCTGCGGCGGCGGGGGGCCAGAAACAGCGGCTCCACCGGATCCATGTCCAGATCGTACATGCGCGGACGCCAGCCGACGCCGACGTAGAGAATGTCGCGGAAGCCTTCGGTGAGCAGGAACCCCAGCCGCGCCCCGCTCTGGGTAAGGATGCAGTTGGTCGCCACCGTGGTGCCGTGGATCACCCGCGCCACTTCGGCCGGCTGGCCGCCGACCTGCTGCAAGGCGCTGCTCAACCCATGCAGAAAGCCCTCCGCGAAGGCCGGCGGCGTGGAGGGCACCTTGCGCACCGCCCAACCGGACCGTTCGCCGTCCCTGATGAAGACGTCCGTGAAGGTGCCGCCGACGTCAATGCCCACGGTCAGGCTGCCGCGATTTTTCACGCGGCGCCCCGCGCCGGTGCCGATGGCGGCTTGCTCACCATGCCGAAACTAGGCGCATGTCCACCAAGGAAACGCCCCTTTCCCGTAGCCCAACCATGCTCGCCGGCGCAAACCAATCCTAGACGTGACTCCCGAGACAGCGCCAACTGGGCTTCAGCACGAATATCAGGACGCTGGGGGCAGCAGGCGGCCCTCGCCATATTCGACGGCTGGAATGCCCAAGCAGTACGACCGCTACTGCGCCCACCGGTAGTTGAAGCTCACTCCCCAGCTGCGCGGCGGCCCATACACCCAAACGCCCCAACCGAGGCCCAGCGCTCCTTCCGCACCCAAGCGGCCGGGGTCGTCCAGGGTGTCCGTCACCCAAAGCTCGTCGGTGAGGTTTTTGCCCCAGACGCCGATGTCCCAATTGCCGTCGGGGGAGATGTAGGTGATGCGGGCGTTCAGCTGGTTCTGGCTGATTTCCAGAGGGTTGATGTTGACGATCTCCTTGAAGTGATCGCCTTGGTAGTAGTAGTCCCCGAACAGCCGCACCCGGCCGCCGTTGCCGAGGGGAACCTCGTAGCTGGCGGAGGCGTTGACGCTCTGCTCCGGGGAGTTGGCCAGCTTGCGCGGCGAATCCCCCAAGGGGCCGTCAAAGTTGGCCCGAGGATCGTTGTTCTTGGTGTCCAGAAGGGCAAAGCCGAGCTTGAGGTCCAGGTTGTCCACGGGCCGCCAGCGCAGTTCCGCCTCCAGGCCCTTGACGTCCGCCGCGGCCAAGTTGTCCAGCCCGGTGGTGGTGATGTTGCGCTGTTCGTCGCGGAACACGGTCACCGCCTGCAGGCCCTCGTAGTCGTAGCTGAAGGCGGCGGCGTTGAAGTTGGCCCGGCCGCCGGCGAAGGTGGTTTTCAGGCCCAACTCGATGCTGGTGACCTCCTCCTTGTCGAAGGGTCGATACTGGCTGGGGTTCAGGTTGAAGCCGCCGTTGAAGCCGCCGGGCTTGATGCCGGTGGCGGCGCTGGCGTACACCAGCACGTCGTCGTTGGGAATGAAGTCCAAGGCGACGCGCCAAGTGAAGGCGGTGTCCTTGGTTTTGCCGTCCAGTTCGACGATGTTGCCGTTCACGTCCTCTATGGTGCGCGGCAGCATGTTGCGCAGGGTCAACCCGAAGGACGGCAGGTCAAAGACGACGCTCTGCTTGAAGGTCACGTCGTCCCGAACCACTCGGCCGCCGACGCTTAAGCGCCATTGCTCCGCCAAGTCCCAAGTGAATTGGCCGTAGGCGGCGAGATTCTTGCGGTCCTGCTCATAGGTGAGTTCGGCGCGGCCGGGAGACGGCGGGAAGTCGTCCAGGTAACCGATGCGGCCCGGCAGTTCCGCCACCTCGTCCCTGGAGTAGTTGGCCCCAGCGATCCAGTTGAACGGCCCGTCGAAGTTGGAGGTTAGGCGAAACTCCTGGGAGAAGGCCCAGATCTCGCTGGTGAACAGGAAGTCCACATAGAGGGCCGGGGTGCCGTCGGACTCCTTGGGCTGCCAACGGTCGTACTCCTGATAGCTGGTCACGGAAAGCAGGCTTAGGTTGCCGAAGTCCTTGTTCAGGGTGAGGGCGGCGCCGATGTTGTCGTTCTTCAGCGTCTCGTCCTCGTTGATGTAGGTGTTGGGATCGTCGGTGTAGTCCCCGGCGAAGGGGTCGCCGTCGGTGTCGCTGTAGCCGCCGTAGTCCACGCAGGTTTCTGGGTCCAGCCGGTTCTCCAGGAAGGCTTGGCACACCCCGCCGAACGGATTGCCCTTGTCCCGATAGCCGATGTGCTGGAAGTACACGGGTTGGGAGCGGTCACGGCTGGCGAACAGCTTGAAATTGACGCTGAGATCGTCGCTGGGCTCCCAGAGCAACTGCGCCCGCCCCGCCAGGATATCGACCTCGCCCACGTCGTTGCCGGTGGTGCGGTTGTGGACCCAGCCGTCGCTCTGCTGGATGGACAGCAGGCTGACCCGGCCGGACAGGTTTTCCCCAAACGGGCCGCCGAAGGCCGCCTCCACTTCGGAGCGGCCCCACTTGCCGTAGTCCGCGCGGAGGAAGCCGTTCGCCTCGCCGCCGGGCTTGCGGGTGAAGTAGCTGACCGCGCCGCCGTTGGTGTTGCGCCCGAACAGGTCGCCCTGCGGCCCCTTGATGACCTCCACCCGCTCGATGTCGAATAGCTGGGCGCCCATGACGGCGATGGAGGTTTGGAACACCTCGTCGATGAACAGGCCGACGCTGGGCGTGTCGCTGGCTTGGAAGCTCTGCATGCCGACGCCGCGGATCGTATAGACCGGCATGGAGTTGCCCCAGGTGTACTTGATGTCCAGATTGGGCGACTGGCTGGCCACCTGCGTGATGTCCGACCAGCCGAGGTCCTTGATGTCGTCCGCGTCAAAGGCGTTCATGGAGATGTGGACGTCCTGGATGTTCTGCGCCCGCTTCTGGGCGGTCACCAGTATCTCCTCAATGGCGCCCTCGCCCTCCTGGGCGTTGGCGGCGATGAACGGCGTGATCAGGGCCAACAAGGCCCCATAGGTGCGAAAAGCGGCAGTCTTCATGTTCCCTCCTTAGTCTTCTCCCACTAGCAAGCCGCCCCCGGCGGCGCCAAAGGCGCGAAGTCGCCCTTCGAGCGGCTACTAAGCGGCTACTATATGATGATGGCTTTTCAGGCGCAACGGCCCCGTACCTAGTGTTTCAGCAAACCCATTGCCGCATGACGCCTTGCCATTGGATTGGGCAATCCCCCCGTCGCTCTTGGGCAGCCTTCCGGCATGGACGCATCTGACGCCGCTTGCGCGGCGGCGGACCCTTCGGCGGCGGGCGGCCAAGCCGCTTCCGCACGGCCCTGCCTGGGCATCGACGTCGGCGGCACCTTTACGGACTTGGCGCTGTGCATTGACGGCGGGGCGCTGCTCTGCTTGAAGGTTGCCAGCACTCCGGAGCGGCCGGGCTTCAGCACCTTGCAGGGGGTTCGCGAGCTGCGCCGGCTGGCTGGTTGCACCGACGAGGATTGGCGCACCCTAAGCCACACCCACAGCAACACGGTGGCGCTCAACTGCCTGATCGAACGCTCCGGGGCGCGGCTTGGCCTGTTGGTCACGGCGGGCTTTCGGGACGTGCTGGAAATCGCCCGCCTCACCGTCCCGGAACCGGCCCGCTACGACTCGAGGCGCGTTCCACCGCTGATTCCAAGGCAGTTGGTCGCGGAAGTGGCGGAGCGGATGGACGCCGACGGTCGGGTGGTGGAGGCGCTGGACGAGCAATCGGCCTTGGCCGCCGCCGCCAAGCTGCATGAGCTCGGCTGCCAAGCCTTGGTGATCTGCTTTCTGCACAGCTACAGGAACGCTGCCCACGAACGGCGGGCGCGAGACCTCATCAAGAAACGGCTCCCGGATCTCGGCGTCGAGCTTTCCAGCGAAGTTTGGCCGCAGGCCCGGGAGTTCGAGCGCACCACCCTCGCCGTCATCAACGCCTACATCCGTCCGGCGGTGGAGCGCCAAGTCAAGCTGCTGACCCAAGGCATGGCCGAGCGCGGTGTGCGGACCCCGGCCCGCGGCGCCCGGTCCAACGGCGGGATGGAACTGCTCGCCACGATGGCGGAACGGCCGGTGACGGCGCTGCTTTCCGGCCCGGCGGCGGGGGTGGCCGGCGCCGCGGCGGCGGCCTTGGAGGCCGGTTGGGACGCCGCGGACCTGATGACCCTGGACGTCGGCGGCACCAGCGCCGACCTCGGCGTGGTGCGGCGCGGCCAGCCGGTGCTGAGCGCCGACGAAAAGGTCTGCGGCTTTCCCATCCTAATGCCGGCGGTGGCGGTTTCCGCCATCGGGGCCGGCGGCGGCTCCATCATCTGGATCGACCAAGCCGGCACTCTAAAAGTAGGCCCCAAGAGCACCGGCGCCGTGCCCGGCCCGGCCTGCTACCGCGCTGCCGGAGACGGCCCTCCGGCCATGACGGACGCCTTTTTGCTGTCCGGGCTGCTGAACCCGGAACGGCCCTTGGGCGGCCGGCTGAAGCTGCATCCGGGGCCCGCTCGGCGGGCCTTGGCGGCGCTGGGCCAACAAACTGGCCTTGCCGCCGAGCAGGTGGCGGACGGCGCCATTCAGATCGCCACGGCCATGCTGGCCGCGGAGGCCACCGGTGTGCTGGCGCGGCGCGACGTCGATCTTTCGCAGTTCCGCATGGTCGCCTACGGCGGCGCCGGGCCCTTGCTGGCGGCGCTGGTGGCGGAGGCGGTTTACATGGACAGGGTGCTGATCCCCCCCGCCCCCGGTGCCTTGAGCGCCTGGGGCGCCGCCGGCGCCAACCTGCAGGGGGACTTCGTGCATCCGGTTTACCAAGACCTAGGGCGCTTGGACGCCGAGGCGCTGCGCGGCCTGTTCGCCGCCCTCTCCAAGCAGGCGGCGGCTTGGCTGGAGCGCGAATCCGCCGACTTGGAGATCAGCCACGCCACCGTTGCGTACAGTGCGGAAATGCGCTACGAGGGCCAAGGCTACGACGTGCCGACGGCCCTTCAGGAGGAATGGCTGCGCAAGGGCGAGGTGCAGGCGGTGGGCGACGCCTTCCATGCGGCCCACGCCAAGATGTTCGGCCACCGCAACGAGGGTGCGCCGGTTTGGCTGCAGGAGCTCCGCGCCCATCTGACCGGCTATCCACCCAAGCCCAAGCTGGCTTCGGTTGCAGCGTCGCAAAAGGACGAACCAACCAATGCGCGCCGCATTCGCCTGCGCGGGGAGGCGGTGGAAGCCTTGGTTCTGCATAGGTCCGCGGCCGCCGCCGGCCGCCCCATCGTCGGCCCGGCCATCATCGAGCAAATGGACACCACCACCTTGGTGCCGGACGGCTGGACCCTGTCCCCGGCGGACGGGGGCGCGTTGCTCCTCAACCGGAGCGCCGCCCCATGACGGAAGGCAGGGCCGGCGCCGCGCCGGATGCGGTCAACACGGAGATCTTCGCCAACCTGTTTCGGGCCATCGTCAACGAAATGGGCTGGATCATCCAGCGCTCCGCGCACACCACCTTCGTCAAGGAAACCCTGGACTTCGGCGCCGCCCTGGTGACCCCGGAAGGCGAGCAGTTCGCCGTGGTCGACGCCACCGGGGTCACGGCGTTGCTCGGCGTGAACATGGCGCCGGGCATCGCCGCCTTCGCCGACTGGGCGCCTGGAGACGTCGCCGTCACCAACGATCCCTACGCCACCGCCGGCATGGTCACCCACCTGAATGACGTCTTCTTCCTCAAACCCCTGTTCAGCGAAGGCGAACTGATTTGCTTCGCCTGGGCTTTCGTGCATTGCAGCGATGTGGGAGGCAATGTGCCCGGCAGCATCGACGGCGTCAACTACGAGGTCTTTCAGGAGGGCCTGCGCATTCCGCCCACCAAGCTCCACCGGCAAGGCGCGCTCAACCAGGAGCTGGTCGATCTGATCTCCAACAACTGCCGCAGCCCGGAGATGAATTGGGGGGACCTGAACGCCGCCGTTTCCAGCCTGAACCGGGCGGAAACGCGGCTGGCGCAGCTCATCGCCCGCTACGACCGCGGGACCGTGCAAAGCGCCATGCACCGCACCTTGGAGCGGGCGGAGGCGGTGACCCGCAACGTCCTTAAGCAGTTGCCGGCGGGTTCCTACGAATTCGATGAATACTTGGAGGACAACTACGTCAACGCCGTGCCGGTGCGGGCGCAACTGCGCCTCACCGCCCGCGGCGACGGCACGGTGGAGCTGGACTTCTCCGGTTCGGATGCGCAGGTGGGGTCCGCCATCAACCTGCCGGCCGGCGGGCAAAGGCATCATCCCATGCTGTCCTTGGCGCTGATCAACTTCGTGGTCACGCAAACCGAGGGGCAGGTGTTCAACGCCGGCATACTGCGCTGCATCGACCTGAAGCTGCCGGAGCACTCCTTCGTCAACGCCTCCTTTCCCGCCGCCTGCGGCATGCGGGTGGTCACCTCCATGCGGGTGCATGACATGGCCTTGGGCGCCTTGGCCGCGGCCATGCCGGGGCGGGTTCCGGCCGGCGGCGCCGGCCAGTTGGCGGTGATCTCCATCGCCACCGCGGACCTAGCCGGCAAAACCCGGGTGGTGGCCGCCAATGCGGTGGTCGGCGGCTCCGGCGGCGGCGGCGGCTTGGACGGCATCTCCGCCACCGACTTTCCCACCGCGGCGCTGCGCAACATTCCGGTGGAAGTGCTGGAGGCGGAGGCGCCGGTAAGGGTGCGCCGCTTCGCCTTGCGGCCGGATTCCGAGGGCGCCGGGGAGCAGCGCGGCGGCTTCGGCGTGGAGTACGCCTTCGAGTTGACCGACCATCGCGCCAGGGTGGTCACCCGCGGCAAGGACCGCCACAAGTTCGCCGCCTGGGGCGTCGCCGGCGGACGGGCGGCGGAACCCAGCTTCAGCCGGATGGAGCAGGCCGACGGCGCCCTGGTCGAAGTTGGCAAAAGAGCGGTGCAGCAGCCGCACCTCGGCGACCTGATGGTGGTGGCCGGCGGCGGCGGCGGCGGCTACGGCAGCCCCTTGGCGCGGGATGCGGAGTTGGTGCGGCGGGACATTCTGGACGAACTGATCTCTCCGGCTAGGGGCCGCTCCGAATACGGCGTGGCGCTGGCCGCCGACGGTGTGCTGGACGTCGAAGCCACCGCCGCCCTGCGCCGACGTCTGGCCCAGGAACGCACTGCCAACGGGCCGTTCGACTTCGGCCCCGGCCGCTCCGCATGGCAGCGGGATTGGCGGGAAGCCTACGGGATCGTCGCTGGTTGGTGCCGCAAGTTGCCGCCCAACGGCCGACGCCTCGCCCAGGAGCGGGCCTATCTGCGCATTGTGGAGCGATTGCCGCCGCCGCCGGCGGCGGCGGACGTCTTGGCGCTGCTGGAGCAACTGGAGCGGGAATGGGCCTGAGCGCTCCTCCTGTGGCGATGCGGCAAGGCCGATGCGCGAAGCCTGCGGCGGAATGAGCCCAAACCAAGGCGACGATCGGCGGTGACGGGGCGCCGGGGCGACGGAGTACAATGCCGTCCTAGTGTGCATAATGCGCGGTTCCCAAACGGGCGTGGAGAGGGACAATGAACGATGCGGCGGTGGATGCGGAAAACTGGCCCGGGCACACCGGCAATTGGCGCCGCTGGCCCAACGACCTGGGCACCCTTAACCTGCTGAACGCGGAGGTCACCCTGCGCGGCGTCGGCGCCGTGTCGGAGGGGCGGGTCATCCCGTGCAGCCGCCCGGTTACGGACAGGGAGCCCATCCGCGGCGACGTCTGCTTTGAGCAGGAGATGCTGGCCGCCGGAACCTGGGACTTGGAGCCCGACCGGCAGGAGTCCCTGAACGCCAGCGAAAGGGTGTCCTACCGCACCCACGGCATGGTCAACACCCATCTGGACGCGCTGGCGCACGTCGGCCACAAGGGCAAGGGCTTCAACGGCAAGCCCTTCAACGAAATGGCGACGTTGGAGGAAGGCGTGAAGACGGCGCCGATCAGCGCCGCCCGCGGCATTGTCACCCGGGGCGTCCTCATCGACGTTCCCCGCGCCCGCGGCCTGTGCTGCCTGCAGCCCGGCGAATGGGCGGCGCCGGAGGAAGTCGCAGCGGCGGCGGAGCAGTTGCAGCCCGGCGACGCGGCGGTGATCCGGGTGGGCGGCACCCTGGCGGAGGGCGTTCCTCCCAAGGCCGGCGGCAACCGCCACGGCATTTGGCAGGGCCTGCATCCGGAGTGCGTGGAGGTGCTGGCCAAGCGGGACATCAGCCTGTTGGCGACGGACTGCCCCGGCGAAGTGTTCCCGTCACCCTACGGGCACATCGTCCGCTCCCCGGTTCACACCCTGTGCCTGACCTACTACGGCATCCATCTGCTGCACAACATGGACTTGGAGGCGCTTGCCGAGGCCTGCGCGGAGCAAGGCCGCAACAGCTTCCTGTTCATCGTGGCGCCTCTGCACTTGGAGCGGGCCACCGGCTCATTGGTCAGCCCCGTGGCGGTGCTGTAAAGGCGACCGTTCATGCGGCAACGCATCGGCATCGCCGCCGGCCGCCTGCTGCTCCTGGCCCTCTGGGGCTTGGTTTGGGAAGCCACGGCGCACAGCGGCGCCTTGCCCGAAGGCTTGATCGGGCGGCCCTCCCGCTTTCTCGCCGCCTTCGCGGCCGGCGTTGCCGACGGCACCTTTCCGGCGGCGGCGCTCATCACCCTGCAAGCGGTCTTGGTCGCCTTTGCGCTCGGCGCCTTGCTGGCGCTGCTGACCGCTCTGCTGATGGCGGTGGCGCCCGCCCTGGAGCGCTTGGCCGCACCCATCATCGACGCCCTGAACGCGCTGCCGAGGGTGGCGCTGATTCCGCTGTTCATCCTGTGGTTCGGCATCGGCTTGGAGCAGAAGGTGGCGTCCGGCGTCTCCATCATGTACTTCGTGCTGCTCTCCTACACCCTGGCCGGGGCCAAGGCCACCGACCCGGACCATCTGCTGCTGGCCCGCAGCCTGGGCGTTCCAAGCTGGAAGGCGTTTTTGCAGATCGTCATTCCCAGCGCCCTGCCGTCCATATTCGCCGGGCTGCGGCTGGGCATGATCTACACGGTGCTTGGCGTCATCACCGCCGAGTTGATCGCTGGCGGCAAGGGTTTGGGCACCCTGGTGAGCTACTACTCCAACACCTTCAACCCCAACGGCCTGTTCGCCACCCTGATCGCCTTGGTCGCCGTCACCACCGCCCTGACCGCCACCATGTCGAAGATCGAGAGAGCCATCTGCAAGTGGCGCCAGCCGGTGGCGCTGTGAAAGCAAGTCGTTTCCTGGCCAAGGGCGGCCAAGGAGCGCCAAGAGGGCGTTCACCCAACAAGGCCCGCTTCGCTTGCCTAGCTGCCCTAGGCCCAAACCGGACAACAGAGGCGGGACGGCGGACGCGGGAAGCGGTGGGAAGCGGACGCAACCCTAAGCATGGCGCAGCCAAGGCCATCTCAAAGTCGTGCATTCCCTTTGCTGGTGGGATGAACATCTAGAATGAACCGAACAAATTCAAGGATGGTGGGAATTTCCGCATTACAAAGATGTAAAAAGAACACTTGGGTGGGAGGAATGCAAGCCCTCGGCGGACTTTGGAATGACCCTGGCGGCGCAGCCAAGTTCAGTGTGCTCGCTTGGTTGCCCTGCGCCGCGGCCAAGCTGGTCTGCGCATCGCTGGCGGTTGGGCTGTTGTCCGCTGGCTGCGGCCAAGATCAGGAGCGCCGCGGGCAACCGCTGCGGGTGCAGGTGTTCACGGGCGCCTACAGCTCCATGCCGGTGCATGTGGCCAACGACAAGGGCTTCTTCCGCCGGCAAGGCCTGCAGGCGGAGCTGCTGCCGGCCAACTCCTCGTCGGCCGCCATCGCCGCCCTGGTCGGCGGCAGCATGGACGTGGTGGAGAGCGCCCCGGACCTGGTGCTGGCGAACCTGGACAAGGGCATTGAGCTCAAGTACCTGATGGGCAACGAGGGCAGCAACTACGTCACTCTGGTGGTGGGCAACCATCTGTCGTCCTTGGCGGACGACCTAAGCCGCACGGAGTTGGTTCGCCGCCTCGCCGGGCGGCGCCTCGGGGTCAACGCCATCGGCGCCACCCTCCACCTGGCCGCGCTGCTGATGCTGGAGGAGGTCGGCCTGTCCGCCGAGGACGTGGACTTCGTGGCCACCGGCAGCGCCGCCACCACCCTTGCCGCCTGGCGGGCCGGGGCGGTGGATGCGCAAATGACCTTTGCGCCGGTGCCGGAACTGCTGGAGTCCCTGGGCTTGGCCCGCCCGGCGCTGGTGCTGGCCGACGCCGGCCCGGCGCAGTTGCGCCACCAAGGGCTGTACAGCGGCTGGGTCACCAGCAACGCCTTCCTCAAGCGCAACCCGGCCCAGGCCGACGCCTTCATCGCCGCCATGCGCAACGCCATCGACTGGCTGCGCGAACCGGCCAACCATGCGGAAATGCTGGCCCTCACCCAACGTCACGCGCCGGTGGCCGCGCTCTCCGCCCAGGAAAACGCCAAGGTCATGGACAGGATGGTGCGCAACTACCGCCGCTTCTGGGGCTATGAGATCAGCCCCCAGGCCATTGACCTTTGGAACGACTACGCGCTGCGCTTCAAGCTGACGAGCAGGCGCATCGCCTTTGCGGACTTGGTTTACGCCAAGGCGCCGACCTGCACCGAAATATGCCGGTAGCAACCAAGCCGGACGAGGCGCCGCCGCGCTCCCCGGCGGCGAGCGCCGACGGCATCCAAATCAAGGACTTAAGCCACGAATACCGGCGCGGCGAGGAGCGCATCGCCGCCTTGGACAACATCGATTTGGACATACCCGCCGGGCAGTTCGTCTCCCTGGTCGGCGCTAGCGGCTGCGGCAAGACCACTTTGCTGGACATCCTAAGCGGCCTGCAGGAGCGGCAAACCGGCCGGGTGCTGCTGGCCGGCCGGCCCCCGGCGGCCGGTCGCCGCGACACGGTGCGCATGTTCGCCCGGGACGCCCTGCTGCCTTGGCGGAGCGCCGCCGGCAACGTCGATTTCGCCTTGGCCACGCGCCTTGACGACGCCGGGGAACGCACGGCGCGGGTGCATGAGCTCCTGCGCTCGGTGGGTTTGGAGGGCTTCCAAGACGCCCTGCCCGCCGAACTTTCCCAAGGCATGCGGCAACGGGTGGCCTTGGCCCGCACCTTTGCCCTGCGCAGCCGCTTCGTCATGCTGGACGAACCCTTCGGCGCCTTGGACGCCATGACCAAGATAGCCCTGCAAGGCCAACTGATCGATCTTTGGGCGCAGGTTGCGGCCAGCACGGTGGTGCTGGTGACCCATGACCTCGCCGAGGCGGTGGCGCTGTCCGACCGGGTGCTGGTGCTGTCCCCAAGGCCGGGCCGCGTCGTCGCCGACCTAGGGGTGGACCTGCCCCGCCCGCGCAACGTCGAGGCGCTGCAAAGCCTAAAGGCGTTCCACAACTTGGTGGCCCGGCTTTGGCGAACCTTGGGCGAAGCGTCGGGGGCTGCGTTTGGCTAGGCGGCGTTCCGCCGTCAGGTGAGAGGTGGAGCCGGTCAGCCGCTTCCTTCCCCCAACAGGAACCGTTTTTGCATGGCCTCCAAGGCCTCGAACCCGATGAGCGCCTTGAAGTCCGCCATGCTAGTCACGGCGTTGGGCAGTTGCGCCGAACTATGGCCGCTCGCCAGCGCCCCAAGGTTGGCCCGCAAGGCGGCGGTGGCGGTCATCAGGGCCACTAGGGGAAACACCGCCAGGCCAGCCAACTGCTCCACTTGCTCCCGGGACAGCTCGCTTTCCAGCCAGCCGAGCAACTGCAGGGACAGGGGAACGCCCACCGCCTCGCGGAACCGGGCCAAGCCGTCGAAGTCCCCAAAGCACTTGGAGATGGGCTGCACCAAGTCCGCCCCGGCCTGCGCATAGACCCGCCCGCGTTCGATGGCGTCCGCTTCATTCAGGGCGTCCGTGCGGGCGATGATGAGGGTGTCCTCGCTGGCCCTGGCGTGAACGGCGGCGCTGATTTTCGCCGCGCCCACCTCCAAGGGCAGAATCTCCACCTGATTGGCCGCCGCCGGGCAGCGCTTGGGGGACTCCTGGTCCTCAAAGATCATCCCGGCCACTCCGGCCCGCTCAAATTCCCGCACCGTGCGCATGACGTTGATGGCGTTGCCGTAGCCGGTGTCCGTGTCCGCAATGATGGGGATGGAGGCGGCATCGACGATCTTGCCCACTACGTCCAGGTTTTCCGACATGGTGTAAAGCTCCATGTCCGGCTGGCCCAAATGGGATGCGGAGATGCCGAAGCCGGTGGTCATGGCGGCGGCGAAGCCGGCCTCCTCAATGAGCTTGGCGGAAAGCGCATCGTAGGCGCCGGCCGCCCACACCGTCCGCCCGGCCTTGGCGCTGGCCGCCAGCCGGCTTTTTTGCTCCTTCGTCGTCATGGCCTTGCTCCTTGCCCAGCCCCCGTTCCGCACCGAGTTTCCCACCGCCTAAGGCCCCATCCCGTCAGGGTCATTTTCCCCACCCAAGCACTCATTCCACGACTTTGGAAGACGGATGCTCCCACTTTTCATGAACGTTCCAGGTTCATTTTTGCTCTTCATCCCACCATCAAAGGGGCATTCACGACCTTGAGGGAACCCTGCCCATCCTGTTGGTTCGCATTTCTTTGGTGCGTTCCGCACGGCAACCTATCCACCGCCGGCCGCCCGCGCATGGAGATAGCCGATCAAGCCGCCGGCCGCCAGCATCTCTCGGTCCGCCGCCGCCAACGGCGCCATCGGCAGCTGGGCGCCTTGGGTCAGATTGCGCACGAGGCCGGCCGACCAATCGACTTCAAGCCGGTCCCAGCGGCGCACCGCCGCAAGAATTCCCGGACAGGCCGCCTGCGGAAACCCCATGGCGATTTCACCGCGCCAGTAGCCCGGCGCAAAGCTCTCCGCCACCACCCCGGCCACCCCTAGGCGGCGCATGGCGATCATGGGCGGATAGTGCGGGTGCCCGTAGCCGAAGTTGTGGTTGCCCACCAGCAGGTCGCCGGGCCGCACCTTGGACTGAAAGTCCGGGTCGTAGGCGTTCATGGCCAGGGCGGCCAGCTGGTCCGGATCCTGAATCTTGATGTTCTTGACGCCGACGATCTGATCGACGTCGAAATCGACTGCATCGAAAATCCAGGCCACGCGGCCGTTCAGGTTCGCCAAGGCCACGTTACGGACTGCTTGGGGTCATCTCAAAGCCCTGCACGGGGCGTCTTGCAACGCACTGCAACGATTCCCTAAGAGGGGATTGGGGAGTCCTGTGCGGGCCGCTTGTGGAAAGCACTTCGGGGCGGCGGTTCGCCTCGTTGCTCCGGCTTGGGGTCATGGCGTCCGCTACGCCTGCAAGTAGGGCCTGGGATCGGTGATTTCGCCGGTTACGGCGGCCGCCGCCACCGCCGCGGCGTTGACGATGTAGATCTCCGAATCCGGGCTGCCCATGCGCCCGCGCACGTTCAGAGTGCCGGTGGAGACGGCGCGTTGCCCGGCGGTCATCACCCCGGCGCGTCCGTAGCAGTAGTCGCAGGAGGGCGAGGCCACATAGGCGCCGGCGGCGATGAGGTCCGTAAGGTAGCCGCGCTTGGACGCCTCCTCCATGATGCCTTGGCTGGTGGGCACCACATGCAGTTGAAAGCCCGGCTTGACCCGACGCCCGCGCAGCACCTTGGCGGCGATTTCCAGGTCCTCCAAGCGGCCCGACGCGCAGGAGCCGAGGTAGCCCACCTGCACCTCCTTGCCGGCATGGTCGGCGAGGTTCTGGGTGTTCCGGGGGCTTGGCGGCGCCACCACCACCGGCGCCAGGGCGGCAACGTCGATTTCATGCACCGCCGCGTAGCTGGCGTCCGCGTCCGAATAAACCGGCTCCAAGTCCAGCCGCGCCCTCTCCTTGGCGACCGGCAAGGTCTGGTCGTCGGGATTCATGATGGCGGTGACGGCGCCGGTGAACATGGCCAGGCAATTGATGGTCTGGCGCCCGTCTATGGAGATGCCCTGCAGGCCCTCGCCGCCGATTTCCAGCACCTGAAAGCGGCAGGCGGCGGGGCCGAGCTCGCGCACGATGTGGTGGAAGACATCCCGGGCCATTACCCCGGCGCTTAGCGCACCGCGCAGATTGACCCTAGTGGTGGCCGGCACCTGCATCTGAATGCGCTCCTGCACGAACGCCTCCAGCAGTTGCTTGCGGATGCCGATGGCCAGTGCGCCAAAGGTGCCCATCTGCGAAACATGGCCGTCAAAATGCACCACGAAGGCGCCCGGCGTGGCGTAGCCCAACTCCGAAGCCACATGGTGGCCGATGCCCAAGCGCTCATAGACCGGAACGCCGTTCTTCCTGCCCCAGTCCCGGGTGTTCTGGTGCAGGTCCTCCTCTTCGGGGCTGACCGCCGGCACCATGTGGTCGATGAACAGCGCAAAGCGCTCCGGCTCCGCCACCTTGTCGATGCCGAAGTCCTCCTGCATCTGCTTGAAGATGAGGTTGGTGTAGCCCGGAAAGTCGTAGGCGATCACGAAATCCGGCTTCGCCTGAATGTCGTCCCCCGCCTTGACGGACGCCCGGCCGGACACCCGAGCCAGAATTTTCTCCGCAATGGTCGAACCCATGCGCTTTCCTCCCCAAGGCAAAAACTGCTGAACGCCGCCGCGTCAACCGCCCCCGCCATTGACGGCCCGCATGGTAGGGGCTTAGGCCGGTAGGCGTCAATACGGATTCCCTTGCTTATTACTTCAATCTCCATTATGCCCTCGCTGTTCGCGCCCGCGATAGGCTAGAATGGCGCCTTGCGCCCTTGGCTTGACCACCAAGCACGGCTTGTTTGCCTGTGCGTAGGCGTTTCGACGTCACTCCAGCCAAGGCGCACCCTTCAACTAGGAGTGCGGACCAATGAGCAAAAGCGAACAGATCGGGGGGGGGGGGGGGGGGTACGGAAATGACGCCCCACACGGAACCGAAGCCGTTGGGCAAGCGGCCTTGGCGCAAGCCTAGGGTGTACCTGGTGGATTTCGCACAGACCGAAGCCAATGGTGTAAAAAGGGGCCCTCTCGGCAACGAAGGTGCCGATCCGAGTTCCTTTGCATATGACCCGAACATTTCCTAGTGCGCCTATGCGGGGCCGGTGCCTGTTGGTCAACTCCCTTCGTGCCTGGATAGGGGTTGGGTTCTAGTCCGCAGGGGCGTCGCTTTTCCCGCGCTTCGGGCCGCGCCCCGAAGGGCTGGCCTGGTCCAGAACGTGCTGCATCAGAGAGGGGATGCCGGCGCTCCAGACAATCGGCGGCAATTGCCCCGGCGGGCACCAGATGTAGCCTAGCCGGTTCAACTCCTCGCGGGCCGCCAGCCGGGCGGATGCGTCCATGCCGATGGCGGCGAAAGCGGCGTCGATGTCCTGGTCGCTGGCGGTGGCGTCCATGCCGGCTCGGAACACCGGCGCCAGCGCCGCCGCCGCCGGCAGCAACCCGTCCGCCTCCAGTTCCCGAAACCGGCGTTGATGGTATTCCGCCACCCGCTTGGCGACGGCGGGGAGGGCCGCGGCGGCATGTGCGGCGGTCAGCCGCGTCTCCCCCGTGGCTTGGCGCTGGTTCCAGAGGGCCTCGCCCCAAAGCTGGATGAAGTAGGCGTAGCGCTGGCTGTGCTCGACCGCCGAGTCGAGGGCATCCGCGTCTATGCTGACGCCATGCACGGCGAGTGGCTCCACTATCGCCTCTGCGGCCGCGGCGCTGTTCAAGCGGCCGATGCCGAGCAAGCCGTTGCCCAAGCGGTCCCAAAAGGATGCGTTCATTTTGCCAAGATGCGTCGGCAGCCCCGGCGTGCCGGCCAGCGCCAGCAGGAACGGCGCCTTGGCGCGCACCTGCTGGCTGGCGTTCAGCAGGAGTTGACCCACTTCAAGGTCCAGAACATGCGCTTCGTCGAGCAGCACCGCGAAAGGGCGGCGGCGGCATCTTGCGATCAACCGCCGCGACAAGCTCTGCGGCGTTCCGACCGCCGCCCATTCCGCCGAGGCCAGCGCCGCAACGCCGACCTTGCGGGGGAGCAGCTTGGCAATGCCAGTTGGCGGCGCCAATTCAGCCAGCAGCGCCGAGCGATCCGAGATGTCGGCAGCGGCAATCGCCGCCACATCCACCTTGGTTGCGCTCTTGCGGCAGGTGTGCTCGAACCAGTTCAGCAGCGCCGTCTTGCCTGTGCCGTGCGGCCCGACCAACACCAAGTCGTGCGGCGGGGACCCGCCGCCAGCCAAGTCCGCAAGACACAGCGACAACACCGCCTGTTCCTGCTCGCGGCCGGCAAGGGCTGGCGGAGCGGCGCCCGTACCCGGAGTGAGCAACCTTTTTTCCGTTGCCCTCATGCCGGCAGTGTATGCCGGCGGCCCCAACATCGGCAAGGCGTTCCAACTGGAGAGTTGCGCTGTCGTGTCACTGGGCGAAAAGTGCCGCTTTTCCGTCCGTTTCCCACTGCATCCCGACACCCCGCAAACCCGCATTCCTTTGCTGAAAAGCGGGGTAAAAAAATTTCGCGATGCCCACAAGCCCTTGTGGAATGCGAGTTCTGGAACAGCGCAACTCTCTCAACTGGGCTTTCCCACCGCTGTCCTTGCCTGGCTCCGCTTAAGCCGTCAATGACGCAATTGAGAAAATCATCGTCACCGGCTCGCGCATTCGTCGGGCTCCATTGGACAAGCAGGCGGTTTGGCGCCGTTGCAAAAGCCGGCCCGGTCGTTTAGTCCCCACTCCCCGCTTACCTTATCCGGGGATTGGGGACCGTGCGTCGCTTGGTGAAATTTTTGAGGCGTTGGTGTCATACTGCACCCATGCACGAAGCCGAGGTTCTTGAACAGTTGCGCGGCGCCCTGCGCGTCGGCGCCTTGATTACCGAGCCGGCGGCCATGCGCCCCTATGAGGCGGACGGTCTGACGGCGCTGCGGGAGATGCCTTGGGCGGTGGCGCTTCCGGCCACGGCGGACGAAGTGCGCGCCGTGCTGCGCATTTGCCGCCAACATCTGCTGCCCCTGGTGCCCCGGGGCGCCGGCACCGGGCTTTCCGGCGGGGCGCGGCCGGTGCGCGGCGGCTTGGTGCTGGGGCTGTCCAAGCTCAACCGCATTCTCGAAGTCGATGTGGAGAACTGCGTCGCCCGCGTGCAGCCGGGGGTGCGCAACCTAGCCATCAGCGAGGCGGTGGCGGAGCACGGCCTTTACTACGCGCCGGATCCCTCATCGCAGTTGGCGTGCAGCATCGGCGGCAACGTGGCGGAGAACTCCGGCGGCGTGCATTGCCTGAAGTACGGGCTGACGGTGCACAATGTCCTGGGCCTCAAGGTGGAGACCATCGAGGGCCGCGCCTTGGAGCTTGGCGGCAAGGGCTTCGACTATCCCGGCTACGATCTTCTGGCCTTGCTCTGCGGCAGCGAAGGCATGCTGGGCGTGGTCACCGAAGTGACCGTGCGCCTGCTGCCGCAACCGCCGGAGAAGGTGGTGCTGCTGGCCGCCTTCCACAGCTTGGAGGCGGCCGCGGGGTTGGTGGCGCGGATGATCGGTGCAGGCGTCATTCCCGCTGGGCTTGAGATGATGGATGCCCTGACCATTCAGGCGGCGGAGGATTTTGTCGGCGCTGGCTATCCGCGGGACGCCGCCGCCATCCTGTTGTGCGAACTGGACGGCGAGGGCGACGAAGTCGCCGCCCAACGGCGCTATGCGCTGCGCCTGTTCGACGAGGCCGGCGCCTACGAGGTGCAGCAGGCGGAAACGGCGGAGCAGCAGGAGCGCCTATGGCGGGGCCGCAAGGCCGCCTTTCCCGCCGTGGGGCGCATCTCGCCGGACTACTACTGCATGGACGGCACCATTCCCCGGGCGGCGCTGGTTGCCGTGCTCGGCGGCATCTCCGAGCTTGCCCAACGCTTTGGCTTAAGGGTGGGCAATGTCTTCCATGCGGGGGACGGCAACCTGCATCCGCTGATTCTCTACGACGCCAACCAAGAAGGGCAGTTGCAGGCGGCGGAAGCCTTGGGCGGCGAAATCCTGAAGCTGTGCGTCGAGGCCGGCGGCACGGTGACTGGCGAGCACGGCGTGGGCGCGGAGAAGCTGAACCAGATGTGCGTGCAGTTCGGGCCGGATGAGTTGGCGCAGTTCGAGCGGGTGAAGGAGGCGTTCGACCCCAAGCGCCTGCTCAACCCCGGCAAGGCCATCCCCACCTTAAGCCGCTGCTCCGAAATCGGCGGCATGCACGTCCACCGCGGTGCGCTGCCCTTCCCGAAGATGGAGCGATTCTGAAGACAGCTCCCGAACGGGGCTCCCCCACCGCTTTCCGAAAGGACGAATGCATTGACCTGCAAAGAGTTGAACGGGGAATTCAAGACCCCCCGCGGACACGAACTGCGCTTGCCGCGCCCCTTGGCGCAAGGCGCGGGCTAGGAGCGTTGCGCAGTGCCGGATGACGCCTCGGACGGGTTGGTGGACGCGGTGCGCTGCGCCGGCGATGAAGGGCGCAAGCTGTTGGTGGTGGGGTCCGGCAGCAAGCTGGGGAAGACGCCGGCGGCACACTCCGCTTCGGGTTCTTCAAGGTCCGGGCCAGCTGGTGGGGTGGAAGCTCCGGACGGGGCGCAAACGCTCTCCGTGGTTGCCCATGCCGGCGTCATCGACTATCGCCCGGAGGAGTTGGTGTTGACCGCTCGAAGCGGCACGGCGCTTCGGGAGATCGATGCGCTGTTGGGGCGGCATCGCCAGCACTTGCCCTTTGAGCCGCCCATGATCGATGGCGGCGGCACTCTCGGCGGCGCCGTCGCCGCCGGCTGGTCCGGCCCGGGCCGCCCTTGGCGCGGTTCCCTGCGGGACGCCGTGCTCGGCGTCGAAATGGTCAACGGCTTGGGCCGGCGCCTGCGCTTCGGCGGCCAGGTGATGAAGAACGTGGCGGGCTACGACCTGTCCCGCCTGCAGGCGGGCGCTTGGGGCACCTTGGGGATTTTGCTCAACGTCAGCGTGCGTCTTGCGCCGCGCCCCCCTGTGGAGAAAAACTGCCGTTTGGAGTGCGGCGCCGGCGAGGCGCTCGGCTGGATGCGCGCCTGGGTGCGCACCTTTTCGCCGATTTCCGGCGCTTGCCACCAAGAAGGCGTTTTGCACGTTCGGTTGTCTGGGCCGGAGCAAGCGGTGGCGGCGGCGGCGCAGCGTATCGGCGGCGAAGTGTCCTCCGATGTGGTTTTTTGGAGCAAGCTGCGGGACCAGGCGCTGCCCTTTTTTCGGCAGTGCGGCGAGGATGCGTCCAGGCTCTGGCGAATCGACTGCCCGCCGGCGGCCAAGCCGCCCAGCGGCCCTTGCCTGATGGACTGGGCCGGGGGCCGCCGTTGGTGGCGCACGGACCTGCCGCCGCAGGCGGTTCAGGCCTACGCCGCGGAAGTCGGCGGCGTCGCCTCCCCGGCCGGCGGCGCACTGCACGTCCATAGTCCCATGACGGCCCGCCTCAAGCAGGCGTTCGACCCCAAGGGAGTGTTGAATCCGCATTTGCCGCAAGCGTTCGGCCAAGAGCGGGAGGATGCGCCGCTGGGACAGGGTGCAGCCTAGTGCTGCGCACTCTTGCGGCGCCCGCCGGCAAGCCCTTGCGTGAGGGCGGCGCTCGGAGCGCTGGCGCGGAGTGATTATGGAGACCAAGTTCACCAAAGAGGACTTGGCTAGGCCGCCGCTCCGCCGCGCCAACGAGATTCTGCGCCGGTGCGTGCATTGCGGCCTGTGCAACGCCACCTGTCCAACCTACCAGGTCTTGGGCGACGAACTGGACGGCCCTCGGGGGCGCATCTACCTTATCAAGTCCCTGCTGGAGGACCCGAATCCCAGCCGCGCCGCCGTGGCGCAGACCCACTTGGACCGCTGCCTGACCTGCCGCGCCTGCGAAACCACCTGCCCGGCCGGAGTGGCCTACGGTGAACTGCTGGAAATAGGCCGGGACGTTGCGCATGAGCGAGCCAAGCGCGGGCTGTGGCGGAGATTGCTGCGCGGCTGGTTGGGCCGGGTGGTGCCCAGCATCCGCTGGTTTCCCCGTTGGGCGGCCTTGGGCCGTTGCCTGCGCTGGGCCTTGCCGAACCGCCTGGCGGCGGCCTTGCCCAAACCCTCCGCGGCCCCCAAGAGGCCCGCCAAGCGGCCTCCGCCCGATGGCGAAAACGCCGAACGATTGGAGTGCAGAGTGCTGCTGCTGCAAGGCTGCGTGCAGCGCCAAGCCACCCCGGAGGTCAACGCCGCGGCCGTTCGCTTTTTCAACAGCCAAGGCGTGGAGACGGTTTGCGCCGCAGGGGAGGGTTGCTGCGGCGGCCTCAACCTGCACCTAGGCCAAGCATCGCGGGCGCGCCAAGCGATGCGGCGCAATCTGGACGCTTTGGGGCCATTGCTCGACCGGGTTGAGTGGGTGGTCTCCACAGCCAGCGGCTGCGGCGTGACGGTGAAGGACTACGGTCGCCTGCTGGCCGATGATCCGAAATATGCGGCCAAGGCCTCGCGGTTGGCGGCGATGACGCGGGATTTGGCGGAAGTGGCGGCGGAGCTTGTCGGCGACGGCGCATCAGGGTTCGCCTCGTTGCGCAAGAAGCCGCCGAGCGCTGCCCAGCAAGACGCCGCCGCCGAGCGGGATGAGCCTTCCGAAACTCGGCCGCGTCCGCCGCAAAAGGTGGCTTGGCATCCTCCCTGCACCCTGCAGCACGGCCAGCGGATCAGCGGCTTGGTGGAGGGATTGTTGGCCGCCGCCGGCTACGAGTTGGCACCCGTGCGGGATGCGCATCTGTGCTGCGGTTCCGCCGGAACCTACTCGCTGCTGCAGCCGGAGATGGCGGAGCGGCTGCGGCGCAACAAGCTGGCCAGCCTGACCGCCGATCAACCGGACCTCATCGCCACCGCCAACGTCGGCTGCCAAATGCACTTGGCCGCCGTCGCCGACCGCCCGGTGCTGCATTGGATTGAACTGCTCGGCGGCTGAAAGGCCCGCTGTGCAGGGCCACTTGCCTGCCGGGCTTTGTGTGGAAGCGCACTTCCAGTAGAAACCCTAGTCCCCTAATAAGGCTTCAGCGTTTGGCGCTTGGCGCCTTTTCGCGGCGGTTTGAGTTGCTGCGGGAGTTTGGCGCGGCTCGGGGACTGGGTTTTGGCGCTCCTTGGCCAAGGGAGTCAATTCCGTAGCCCGGCGGAGGCGTCTTCGGGGCGCAGCCGCCCAACCACCTCCGCCACCCGCTGGGCCGCGTAGTCCACATCCTCTTCGGTGGTGAAGCGTCCGACGGTGAAGCGCAGGCTGGCGTGGGCCAAGTCGTCCGCAACGCCCAACGCCTTGAGCACATAGGAAGGCTCCACGCTGGCGGAAGTGCAGGCGGAGCCGCTGGAAACCGCCACATCGTCGAGTGCGAGCAACAGCGTCTCACCGTCCACCCCGGCAAAGCCCACATTCAGGTTGCCCGGCAGCCGCCGCTCCTCGTCGCCGTTCAACTTGGTGCCGGGCACCTGCTTGAGATGCGACCACAGGCGCCGGCGCAAGGCGAGTATGCGGGCGTTTTCCGCTTCCATTTCGCGCTTGAGGATGGCGCAGGCCTCGCCCATCCCCACGAGCTGATGCGTCGGCAAGGTGCCCGAGCGCATGCCGCGCTCATGGCCGCCGCCGTGA
Organism: Candidatus Azophilus sp.; assembly: GCA_965200465.1. Classification (GTDB taxonomy): domain Bacteria; phylum Pseudomonadota; class Gammaproteobacteria; order Pseudomonadales; family Azotimanducaceae; genus Azophilus. The sequence continues at coordinate 3,905,386 of OZ241358.1, forward strand.
ATTTGGGAACGGATGCGCAGGGTTGGGTCACGGCGGACATAGAGGGCTCCCACCCCTTTGGGGCCGTACATCTTGTGGCCGGACAGGCTGATGAGGTCAATCGGCATGGCTTGGGTGTCCAGCGGCAGCTTGCCGCCGCTCTGGGCGGCGTCCACATGCAGATGCACCTTGGCGGCGCGGCAGATTGCGCCGATGGCGGCGACGTCGTTGACGACGCCAATCTCGTTGTTCACATGCATCAGGGAGACCGCCAAGGTGTCTTCCCGCAAAGCCTCCGCCACTTGCTCCGGCCTGATGACGCCGTCGGGCGGCGGCTTTAAGTACGCCACCTCGAAGCCTCTTCCCGCCAGCCAGGCGCAGGTGTCCAACACCGCCTTGTGTTCAATGGCGCTGGTGACGATGTGGCGCCGGGCGGCGCCCTCGGCCAAGCCCTTGAGGGCCAAGTTGATCGATTCGGTGGCGCCCGAAGTCCAGACGATCTCCCGCGGGTCCGCATTGAGCAGGTCGGCGACCTGGGCGCGGGCCTCCTCCACCGCCTCCTCGGCCTGCCAACCGTAGCAGTGGCTGCGCGAGGCGGGGTTGCCGAAGTTGCCCTCCATGGTGAGGCAGGCGCCCATCTTCTCGGCCACCCGAGGGTCCACCGGCGCCGTCGCCGAATAATCCAGATACACCTGCCTACGCATCATCGCCATGCAGCCTTGCCGTCGCTCCGCCGAACGGCGCCGGACCCCAAGCGCCTTGCGCCCCAATGCGTCCAAAGCAACTTCTCCAAGCCGCTGACCACGCCGATGGCAACCACCATCATGGCGCTTGGACGCACCGTCAAATCATGCTTTAGCCGCAGCTCCAGTTCTTTGAGGTCCCGCTTGCCTGCACACCAAAACTGCGGCTTGGGCCTGCGGCATTCCGGCGTCTGTCAGTTCCTTTTTTGGTGCGCCGGGGCAACGGTTTGGGACATCCGCGCCTTGGCCGCACCCTACCACAGTTCAGCGAAATTGCGGCATGGCCGCACTTTCCTTCCCGGCACGGGCGCGGCCAGCGCCATCTGCCGGCTACGCTCTCCCATCGTCCCCTAATTTTTGCAGACTTTGCAGGTGGTGGGCGATGCCGCGCAGCATGTGAACTTCGGTTTGGTCCAAGGAGACGCGAACGATGAGGCGGCGCAGGCGGGTCATGGTCTGGCCGGGACTGTCCGGGTTCAGAAAGCCCGAGGCAACCAAGACTTGGCGCCAGTGCTCCAGCATGGCCTCCACTTGCGCGGCGGTGGCCGGCGGCCGGTCCCAAACGAGCTCATTGGGCGCCGGACCGCTTTGCAGGTGCAGTTCGTAGGCCACCACCTGCACGGCCATGGCTAGGTTGAGGGACGGATAGGACGGCGACGCCGGAATGCGCAGGTGGACATTGCACCTTTGCAACTCCTCGTTGCTGAGGCCATCCGCCTCGCGCCCGAACAGCACCGCCACCGGGCCGGCCGACGCCTGCCGCAGCAAATGCCCCGCGGCGGTGCGGGCGTCTTCCACGGGCCAGGGTATGCGCCTTGACCGAGCGCTGGCCCCGGCCACCCAATGGCAGCCGGCAATGGCCTCGTCCAAGCTGTCGCAAACTTGGCAGGCGTCCAGCACATCCGTCGCCGCAGCCGCCCGCCACTCGGCTTGGGGGTCCGGATAGCGCTTGGGGCTGACCAACGCCAACTGCTTTAGGCCCATGGTCTTCATGGCTCTGGCGGCGGCGCCGACGTTGCCCGGATGGCTGGGCGCCACCAGAACGATTCTTACGTTGTCCAAGCTCATGATGCGTTAGGCTACCGGGCCATGCAGGGAATGGCCAACATTGCGTTGCGGGCCGCTCGTCGCGCTGGGCAGGTGCTGCTGCGGGGCATGGACCGACTCGACCAACTGAAGGTGGAGGAGAAGGCGCCCAACGACTTCGTCTCCAACATCGACCGGGAGGCGGAGCGGGTGATCGTCGATGCGCTGCTCAAGACCTATCCGGAGCACGCCATCCTAGCCGAAGAAGGCAGCGGCGCCGGCGTCAACAAGGACGCCGAATTCACTTGGATCATCGATCCTCTGGACGGCACCCTGAACTACCTGCAGGGCATCCCGCACTTCGCCGTCTCCATAGCCGTGCGCCGCGGGCGGCATTTGGAGCACGGCATTATCCTGGACCCGGTGCGCAACGAGGAATGGGTGGCCAGCCGCGGCAGCGGCGCCCAACTCAACGGCAAGCGCATCCGCGTAAGCCAAGCTCAGCGCCTCGGCGAAACGGTCATCGCCACCGGCCTGCCGGCCGGGGCCAAGGACCGGGTTGCCCTCTACAACCGCCTGATGGGAGATTTCGCCGTCGAGTGCCGCAGCGTGCGCCGCCAAGGTTCCGCCGCCTTGGACTTGGCCTACACCGCCGCCGGCCGCCTGGACGGCTTCTGGGAAATGGGCCTGTCTCCTTGGGACATAGCCGCCGGAGCGCTGATCGTCAAGGAAGCCGGCGGCTTCGTGGCCGACATGGAGGGCGGCGACCGCTATTTGGAAAGCGGCGACGTGGTGGCGGCGAACCCCAAGTGCTTCAAGCTTCTGGTGGCCAGGCTGCGGCAGGCCCAGGAAAGCGCCGAACCGCCGGGCTGAGCTCCGCGTGGGCTTAAGCGCCGGCCCGTGCTACAGGACGGCCTCGAACAACTCCAGTTGCGGGTGGCCCAGATAGGTTCCCTTGGGGGCGCTGCGCTGGGCGTGCGCCTTCCTGAAGTTCTCGGACTCCGTCCAAGCCTCGAAGGCGGCCCGGGATTCCCAAACGCTGTGCGAAGCGTACAGGCTGTGGCCCTCGCTTTGCGGCCCTTTCAGCAGGGCGAAGGAGCGAAAGCCGGGCACCTCATCAAGATGGGACTCCCGCTCCCGCCAAACCTTCTCGAAACCGGCCTCGAAGCCGGGCGCAATCTTGAATCGATTCATCGCTATGAACATGTTTGCCTCCATCATTGGCTTAAGTGTGAACAACCAGCCGGTCAAGGCGGCGGTGCCGTTCAACGCACACCCGCGTTCCATACAGGCCGCTCAACGCCTCGCCCGTGAGAACCTTTTCCGGCGCCCCGGCCGAGACCAGCGCCCCATTGGCCAGAAGCGCCACGCGGTCGGCGAAACGGGCCGCCAAGTTGAGATCGTGCAGCACCATCAAGACGCCGACATTATCTTCACGGACGCGCCGGGCCAAGCGCAGCGCCAGCAGTTCGTGTCTGAGATCGAGACTGGCGGTGGGCTCGTCCAGCAGAAGGTAACGGGCTTCGGGCGCCGCATCGGGGGAGCGTCGCCGCCAGATTTGCAGCAGGGCGCGAGCAAACTGCACAAGTTGCCGCTCGCCTCCCGAAAGCCCATTGAAGCGGCGGCCAAGCAGCGGGCCGAGACCGCAACAGGCGACCGCATCGCGCAACGCCGCCTGGAAATCCGCCGCCCGGCCCAGCCAGCCCATCGCCAACACCTCCTCAACGAGAAAATCGAACGCCATGATGGCCGACTGGCCCATGTGGCTGCGCAGCCGCGCCAGTTCGGACACCTGAAGCAACGACAGCGGCTGGCCGTCCAAGGTGACTTGGCCAGCGCTTGGCGCAAGCTCGCCGCTTAGGACGCGCAGCAGGCTGGACTTGCCGGCGCCGTTGGGGCCGACCAACGCGGTCGCCGTGCCGGGCGCAACCTCCAGGGACACCGCGGTCACCGCCGGGCATGGGCCGAAGCGCAGGCTGACGTTTTCCGCGCACAGGGTCATCTAGGGCCGCACCCGTGCGATCAGCCACAGAAAGAAGGGCGCTCCGAGGGCGCTGGTGACCAAGCTGACCGGAACCTCCGCCGGCGCGGCGACGGTGCGCGCCAACAGGTCGGCCAGAACCGTCAAGGCCGCGCCCAAGAGCGCCGCGCCGGGCAGCACCCAGCGATGGCTGGCGCCAAGCAGCAGGCGCACCAAGTGCGGCACCACCAAACCGACGAAGCCGATGATGCCGGAGAGAGCCACGCCGGCGCCCACGGCGGCGGCGGCGCACAGAATGACGCGCCGCTTCAGGCGCTGCACCGCCACGCCCAGGTGGAAGGCTTCAGACTCGCCGAGCTGCATGAGGTCCAGCGCCCGGGTGGCGAAGAACAGGGGTGCCGCGGCGGCCGCCATGGCCAAGGCCGCCGGCAGGACCGTCGGCCAGTTGGCGCGGCCAAAGCTGCCCAGCATCCAAAAGGTGAGGGTGCGCAGTTGGCCCTCGTCGCTCAAGTATTGGAAGGCGCCTAGGCCCACCGCCGCCAAGGCGTTCACGGCGATGCCCACCAACAGGATGGTGACGATGCTGAATCGCCCGTAGCGGGCCGCGAAGGCCCACAGAAACAGCGTCACCAGCACGGCGCCAAGCATCGCCGCAAGGGGCAGGGCGTAGGCCGTCAACGGGCCGGCCAGCCGGCCCGAACCCAGCACGATCACGGCCACGGCGCCCAGGGCGGCGCCGCTGGAGACGCCAATCAAGCCGGGGTCCGCCAGCGGATTGCGAAACAGCCCCTGCAGGGCGGCGCCGGACACTGCCAACACCGCGCCGACGAGGCCGGCCAAGGCCACCCGCGGCGCCCGTATCTCAATGAACACCAAGCGCTGCAGGGCCGTCTCTTCGCCAAGGATGTCCGCGAACGACATCGGCATGGCGCCGATCGCCAAGGCCAAGGCCAGGGCGCCCAGGAGCGCCGCCGCCAACAGCGCCAGCGCTGGAGCGCGATTGGGCAGGGGCCGACCTACGGCCGGCAACGCCAGGGCCGCAGCGCTATTCACGGGATTCCACCCTGCGAACCGCAGCGGCGGCGGCCGGCGCTTCGGTTCGCAGCAGGGAGGCGAGCCGCAAAGCGGCCTGCAAGGTGCGCGGCCCGAAGCCCAGCATCGCCATGCCGTCCATGACGATCAGCCGGCGGCCCGGCGCTCGGCCGGCGGGGGTGGTCGGCAAGGCCGGATGGGCCAACACCTGATCGGCGCCGCCGCCAGCGCCGCCGCGCTCGGCGATGACGATGTAGTCCGGCGCAGCGCCGGCCATCGCTTCCATGGACACTGGCTTCCAACCCTCGAAGCCGTCCAGAACGTTCTGCGCAAAGGCCATGCGCAGCAAGCCGTGGGCCGAGGTGCCGCGCCCGGCGCCCACCGGCGCCCCGTCGCGAATGCCCAGCAGGAAGGCGGCCTTGGGCTGGTCGGCGCCATCGCTGCGCAGACGGGCAAGGGCCTCCACCATCGGCGACAGCTTCGCCTCGAGCAAGCCCTCGGCCTCTGTGCGCAGGTTCAGCACCGCCGCCACGCAGCGCACCTTGGCCAGGATGCCGAAGGCGCTGTGGACCTCCGGCACCCGCACCACTGGAACGCCCAAGCGCCGCACGGCGGCCACCGCTTCCGGCGGCCCCATGTCGTCTTCGCCAAGCACCAGAGTTGGACGCATGGACAGCAGCCCCTCCGCGTCGAGCGCCCGCACATAGCCGATGGAGGGGAACCGCTCCGGTTCCGGAAAGTTCGAAGTGCTGTCCACCGCTTTGATGCGTTCCTCGGCGCCGAGAAAGTAAATGATCTCGGTCAAGGAGCCGCCGGCGACGGCGATCCGGGAACTGTCCTCGGCGGTTTCGCAGGCGGCGGCCGGCAGAAGCCAACTGCCGGCCAGCAGGGCCGCGGCGGCGCAGAGCAGCGACCTCACGCCCTAGAGCTCCAAGCGCAACGAGAGGCCGGCGTTGAACCCGGGCTGGGTGAAGCGCCCCAGCGCATCGGCGCCGATGCCGGCGGTGTCCGCCCAGCGCAGGTAGGTCTGATCGGTGATGTTGAACAGCCCGGCGTTGATGCGCAGCCGCCGGCCCAGGTTGAGATGGGCCAGCAGGTCGAGGATGCCGTAGCCGGTCGTCTCCGGGCGCGGGTCGGCGGGGTCGATGTCCCCGGCCGACTTGCCTCGCGCCAAAGTCCAAAGCAATTGCGCACCCCAGCGTCCGTCCGCGGCCTCATAGCCCAGGCCCAGGACGGCGCTCAACGGCTCAATGCCGTTCAAGGGAGCGTCGCTCTGGCGGTTCTCGCCTTCGGCATAGGCTAGGGCCATGCGCGCCGACAGGCCGGCGCCCAGCAGCAGCGAGCCGCCAAACTCCACGCCTTGGATTCTGACGCTGTTGCGGTTGACGGACTGGAAGGTGCGCAGGCCATCCGCCGGATCGATGCCGCCGCTGGCGAGGAATTGCGGGGCAATGGCGAGGGGTTCGATGAAGTTCTCGTAGTCGTTGCGGAACAACGCCAAGCGCCCGTTGCGGACGCCGTTGCCAAAGCGCAGGCCCAGTTCCGTGCCGCGGCTGCGTTCGGACGCAAGATCGGGGCTGGCGATGGTCTTGTAGCCGCCGATGAAGTTGGTGAAGCCGACGTTGACGTCGTCGTAGGGCGGCGCTCGGAAGCCTTGGCTGTAGCTGGCGTAGGCCGACAGCGCATCGGTCAGGCGGTACAGGGCGCCCAGCTTCATCGTCAGGTCCGCATCTTGGTAGTCCTCCGGGTCGGATGCGCCGGGGTTGCCGCCCAAATAGATTTCATCGGCGCGGGCGTCGGCCTTGAAGCCGTCGAAGCGGATGCCGGGCGACAGCCTCAGGGCGCCGTCGAGCAGGGTGATTTCATCCTGCAGAAAGACCGCCAGCTGGCTGACCTTGGTGCGCGGGAAATCCCGGGTGGGGAAAGGGAAGAACTCCCGCACCGGCCGCCCGGAGGCGTCGAAGGTGGCGCCGTCCCGCACTGAGGCGTTGCGCGTGACGTTGTAGTCAACGCCGTAGATCAACTGATGGTTGATGCGGCCGGTGGCGAAAGTCTTGCCCAGCTGAACGGTCAGGCCGTTGATGCGCTGGCGGTAGCGGGAATCCCTCCAGCGGGCCTGCCGGGTGTCGCGGGGCGTGGTCCGCTGCTCGTCCGTCAGTTGCTTGGTTTTCGAGGTTTGGCGGTACAGGGTGGCCTGCAGGGAATCGGCCCAGGGCAGGCCGCCGCGGTGACGGTAGCGCAGCCACCAGCGGGCGCGGCGGCGGGAGTCGTCCGCATCGCGCCGCTCCACTCTAAAGCCGCGGCTGACGCTGCCGTAGTCGGAAAGGATGCGGGTGCTGGCGTCGTTGCCGTAGTGGTCCGCGCCCAAGGCGATTTCATGGGCTTGGGAAGGCGTCCACAGGACTTTGGCGGTCAGGTTGTCGAGGTCCGTGGATTGCGGGTCGGGACGTTCCCGGCCGGCGCCCGTGCCGTCCAACTCCCCCTGGTTGTCCGTTTCGTGGCCCGATCTGCGCGTGTAAAGCACCATGCCCGCCAAGGGGCCGTTGGCGGCGGCAGTGCCAAGGGTGCCGACTGTGCTGTGGTCCGCGCTGGAGTAGCCCGTCTTGACCGAGGCGGAAAACCGCTCGCCGCCATGGAGCAGGTCATGCGGGTCTTTGGTGGTGAACGCCACCGCGCCGCCCAAGGCGTCGCTGCCGTACAGCGCCGAGATCGGCCCGCGGGCGATCTCCACTTGGTCCAGGGCGTCGATATCGACAAAATCCCGGCGGGCGCTCAGAAAGGGGCCGAAGGAGAATTCATCCGGCACCCGCACGCCGTCGATCAGCGTCAGCACCCGGTTGCCGCCGATGCCGCGGATGCTGAACCCGGCAAGACCGAAGCGGCTGCCGGTGCCGGCCACCGTGACGCCCGGTTCAAAGCGCACCAAGTCGGCGATGTCCCGTGCGAGTTCCGCCTCGATTTGCTCGGCGGTTTTCACCGAGACGGTGGCGGTCACCTCGTCCAAGCGTCGCTCCGTGCGGGTGGCAATAACGGTGATGGTCTCCTCCACCAAGGCCCCATCCTCTTGGGCGACGCCGGCGAAGGCGACGCATGACGCGAATGCCGCCAAGAGCGGAATGGCGGCCCCCGCCCAGGGAACGCCGGGTGCGGGGGCTGCGGCGGCAGCGCCCGTTTGCCGACCGGCGGCAGGGAGCTGAAGCCGCTTTGCGGGAGAGGCAGTGGAGACCTTGACGGCCAGCGGGTCTGTTGCATGCATGGGAATGGACTCCTTGTGGGACGGGGATGAAAGGTCCGCTCCGCCAGGAACGGCGCGTCTGGAGAGGGGCAGACCGCGCAGAGGATGAGAACGCGGCCTGTGCCGAACCTGACGGAGCGGAAAACCGGTGTTGGCATTCATTATTAAAAGAAAATGATAACGATTACCATTTATATTTCACGCCTTTCCCCATGCATGTCAAGAGGGAAGGCAAAAAAATTTTCCGCGGCCGCCTATAAGCGACGGGAGCGGCGTTTCAGCGGGCAGCGGCCTTGGCCGGTCGCTCCCCCGTCATCCCATCATCCAACCAAGCCGACCCGCCCTTAGTGCGGGATTTCCCCTGAATTGCAATTCCTAGCCCAACAGCTTAATGACGATGGCGGCAACGCTGCCGACCACGCCTGCGGTTGCGCCAACGGCGGCAAGGGTGGTTTTGAGGAATGTCATGGCTTGCTGCCGCAGGGCATCCATGATTTCGGCTTTTTGGTCGGCCATCGCCGTCAGCAGCCTAGCTTCCTGGGCGGCTAGCCGTTCGTCCAGCATCTGTTGGTGGGCGGTGAGCCGTTCGTCCAGCACACGATGTTGGGCGGTGAGCCTTTCATTCAGCCGGCCCTCCAAGGCGTCCAGGTCCGCCTTTGTGGCGAGGTCGACTGTCGCATCGCGAACGACGTTGGCGACTGCCGCCGCTTGGCCGTTCGCCATGCCCGCCCTTTCTAAGGCTTGGGCGGCGGCTAGGGTGTCGATGGTCATGGCTTGTCCCTTGGCGCTGCTTGCCGGGCAGGATAGCGCGACGGCGCTTGGCGCGTCAACGGGGCTTCCTGGCGCATTGGAACTCCGGGCGCGACAAGCGCGCTTCGGCGCCCCGCAAAGCCTTCAAGGATAGGACTCCTTGGCGTTCTCCTTCTCCGGCGGCAGCAGGTCCTCCCGGGAGATGTTCATCAGCACCAGAATGTTGGCGGCGATGTAGATGGATGAGTAGGTGCCGATCACCACGCCCATGGTGAGGGCGGCGGCAAAGCCGCGGATGCCCTCGCCGCCGGCGATCAGCAGAGCCAGCAGCACCAGCAGGGTGGTCAGCGAGGTCACCAGGGTGCGGCCCAGGATCTGATTCAGGGATTTGTTGATGATGTCTATGGGCGTTCCTCGGCGGACGGTGCGGAAGTTCTCCCGGATGCGGTCCGAGACGACGATGGTGTCGTTCAGGGAGTAGCCGACCACGGCCAGGACGGCCGCCACCACCGCCAAGTCAAAGGTCCATTGAAAAACCGAAAAGACGCCCAGCACCAAGATGACGTCATGGGCCAGGGCGCCCACCGCGCCCACCGAGAACTGCTTGGTGAACCGGAACAGGATGTACAGCATGACCACCGCCAGGGCGGTGAGGATGGCCAGCCCGGCGCTCTCCGCCAATTCCTCCCCCACCACCGGCCCGACGAAATTGGACTGGCGCATGATCGCATCCGGCGCCTCGGCTCGAATGGTGGACAGGATGCGGTCTCCCAGAGAAGCCGGGTCGCCGGTCGCTTGCGGCGGCATGCGCACCAGCACCTCCCGGTCGGAGCCGAAGTGCTGCACCACGCCATCGACGAAGCCGGCCTCCTCCAGCTGGCCGCGCACCCGCTCCGGGTCCACGGGTTCGGGAAAGCCCACTTCAACCAAGGTGCCGCCGGTGAAGTCCAAGCCGAAGTTGAGCCCGTTGAGGGCGAGGGAGCCGGCCGAAATCACCACAAGCGCAACGGAGGCGACGCCGGCGATCTTGCGCTTGGCCATGAAGTCGAGGATCGGCAGATTCATATCCTTAACGCCTCCAGCTTGCGCCCGCCGTACATCAGGTTGACCAAGGAGCGGGTACACATGACCGCAGTGAACACGGAGGTGACGATGCCCACCGCCAGGGTGACGGCAAAGCCCTTCACTGGGCCGCTGCCGATGGAGAAGAGAATGACGGCCACGAAGAAGGTGGTGATGTTGGCGTCCAGAATGGTCAGCAGGGCGCGGTCAAAGCCCGCTTGGATGGCCTGCTGCGGCGGCCTTTCCTTCAGTTCCTCGCGGATGCGGGAGAAGATCAGCACGTTGGCGTCCACCGCCATGCCCACCGTGAGCACGATGCCGGCGATGCCCGGCAGGGTAAGGGTGGCGCCGAGAACCGACATCACCGCCATCAGCAGCATGAGGTTGGCGGTCAGCGCCAAGTCGGCGGCCAAGCCGAAGCCGCGGTAGTGGAACACCATGAACAGCATCACCAAGATGAAGCCGGCGATCACCGAAAGCCGCCCGCGTTCTATGTTGTCCTCCCCTAGGCTGGCGCCCACGGTGCGCTCCTCAACGATGTACATGGGAGCGGCCAAGGCGCCGGCGCGCAGCAACAGGGCCAGATCCCGCGCTTCGCCAAGCTCCAGCCCGGTGATGCGGAAGTTGTAGCCCAGCGCGGACTGAATGGTGGCCACGCTGATCAGCCGCCGCTCCTCCTCGGTGTAGCGCTCCACCGTTTCCCGCCCCTCCACCAGCACCGTTCGCGCGCGCGGCTTCTGCTCGATGAAGATGATCGCCATGGAGCGCCCCACGTTGTCCCTAGTGGCCTCGTTCATGCGCCGCCCGCCGTCGCTGTCCAAGCCGATGCTCACTTGGGGCTGGGCGGTTTCCGGGTCATAGTCCTGCTTGGCGGAGGTCACCTGATCGCCGGTGACGATGTTCTTGCGCAGCAGCGTGACGGGGCCGCCCTCGTAGTCGTAAACCTCGGTGAGCGAACTGCGGTCGCCCGGCATGGCCACCAAGCGGAACTCCAGGTTGGCGAACTTGTTGATGATGCGCTTGGCCTCGGCGCTGTCCTGAATGCCGGGCAGGTCCAGCACGATGCGCTCCCTTCCTAGGCGCTGCACCAAGGGTTCGGAGACGCCCAGCTCGTTCACCCGGTTGCGCAGGCTTTGCAGGTTCTGCGAGATGGCGGCGTCCTCCATTTGCCGCAAGTGCTCCTCAAGCATGGCGAACTTCAGGACCGGCTGCTCCTGATCGTCAATGCTGGACGGTTCAAAGCCTTGGAACTGCTCGGCCAGCAAGGCCGAAGCCTCGTCTCGGGCGGCGGCGTTGCGGAAGGGAATGCGCAACGCGGTGCCCTCCACCCAATTGCGGCCCACATAGCGGATGCGGGCATCGACCAGGGCGTCCCGGGCCGTCTCCTGCATGGCCTGCATGCGGTCGCCGATGAACTTGTCCATATCGACCTGCAACAGCAGGTGGACGCCGCCGGAAAGGTCCAAGCCCAGGGACATTGGCTTGGCGCCGAGATCCTGCAGCCAAACAGGCGTGGTCGGCAGCCTCGTCAAGGCGACGATGTAGTGTTCCTGCAAGCCTTGCAGCGCCCGCACCACCACCTCCCGACCCCGCAGTTGGTCTTCGTCGAGGTGCAAGCGCAGGAACGCCGAACCAGCGGCCGTTTCCGCCGCCCGCACTGCAATGCCGGCGTCCTCGAGGGCGTTGCGGGCTTGGTCGAGCAACCCTGCGTCCAACGCTTGGTCGGGGTCCTCCGGCTTGATTTGCAGGGCCGGGTCCGGCTGAAACAGGTTGGGCGCGGCGTACAGAGCGCCGAGCGCCACGACCGTCAGCACGAACAGATAGCGGCCCAAGGAGGAGGTGTTGGGTGCCCGCTGCTTGCTCTGCGGCAGGCCCAGCAGGCTTGCACCGATCATGGCGGCCAGCCGTCAGCGAAGGCGGCGGCGCCCCCGGCCGCGTTGGCCCGCTGCGCACCCACGGGCCGGCGACGAACCCTAACCGCCGGACTCATCCAGGGACTTTAGGGTGCCGTTGGGCAAGGTGGCGCTGACGGCGCTCTTCTGCACCCGCATCTCGATTTTGGGCGCCACCCTGATCTTGATGAAGTCGTCCTCGACCTTGGTGATTTGGCCGACGACGCCGCCGGCGGTGACCACCTCGTTGCCCTTCGCCAAACCGGACACCAAGGCTTGGTGCTCCTTGCGCCGCTTGCTCTGCGGGCGGATCAGCAAGAAGTAGAAGATCAGGACGAAGCCGCCCAAAAAGATGAAGTTGATGAGGCCGCTGCCGCCGCCGCCAGCGCCCGCCTCCGCCGCATGGGCCATTTCAATCAGGTTCATCGTTTCGGCTCCAGCCTTCCGCCAAGGTTTCGACAAGGCCCGGCAATGTACCCATTTCAATCGCCTTGCGCAATTGCGCCGTCAGGTTGTGGTAGTAGTGCAGGTTGTGGGTGGTCATCAGCATGGCGCCCAGAATTTCGCCGCAGCGGTCCAGGTGGTGCAGGTAGGCGCGGCTGAAGCCGGTGCAGGCGTAGCAGGAGCAGTCCGCATCCAAGGGCGCATCGGTGCGCCGATGCTTGGCGTTGCGGATCTTCACCACTCCGCGGCTGGTGAACAGCCAGCCGTTGCGGGCGTGGCGGGTGGGCATGACGCAGTCGAACAGGTCCAGGCCCAAGGCGACGCCGCGCAGCAGATCCGCCGGCGTGCCCACGCCCATCAGGTAGCGGGGCCGTTCGCTTGGCATTCGGGGAACTATGGTACGCAGCACCGAATCCATCTCCTCCTTGGGCTCGCCCACGGAAAGGCCGCCGAGGGCGTAGCCGTCAAGGCCCATGTCCGCCAAACGTTCAAGGCTCTCGATGCGCAAATCGTCGTGCATGCCGCCTTGGACGATGCCGAACAGCTTGCGCCTCCCGGTCTCGCCGTGAGCCCAGGCCTTGCGGCTGCGCTCCGCCCAGTTCAGGGAGAGTTCCATGGAAGCCCGCGCTTGCGCCGCGGACGCCGGATAGCCCGTGCATTCGTCGAGCGCCATGACCAGATCGCTGCCCAGATTGCGCTGCACCTCAATGGAGCGCTCCGGCGTCAGGCACACTCGGTCGCCGTTGATGGGGGAGCGGAAGACGGCGCCCTCCTCGGTGATTTTGCGCAGTTCGCCAAGGCTCCATATTTGGAAGCCGCCGCTGTCGGTGAGAATGGAGCCGGGCCAGTTCATGAACCTGTGCAGGCCGCCGGCCGCCCGGATGCGCTCGTCGCCGGGGCGCAGCATCAGATGGAAGGCGTTGCCCAAGAGCACTTGGGCGCCGGCCTCCCGCAGGCCTTGCGGCGTCATCGCCTTGACCGTGCCGTAAGTGCCGCAGGGCATGAACACCGGCGTCTCCACCACCCCGCTGGCGGTGGTCAGCCGCCCGCGCCTAGCGGCGCCGCAGTGGGCCAGCACCTCAAACACCGGCGCGCCGCCTCCTAGGCATGATACGCCCGCCGCTCGCCTTGGCGCCGTTCATTCGCCGCCGCCAATGGAGCATCGCTGCATGGAGAAGGCTTCGTCCGGCCGGTGACGGCCAAGGCGGACGAGGCGCAAATCACTCATGGGAGAACCGCTGCGTGAACATGGCGTCCCCGTAGCTGAAGAAGCGGTAGCCGGCCTGCACGGCGCAGCGATAGGCGTCCATCACCCGGCGATGCCCAGCGAAGGCGCAAACCAGCATCAACAGCGTGGACTCCGGCAAATGGAAATTGGTGAGCATGGCATCGACCACCCGAAAGCGGAAACCGGGCCTGATGAACAGCCGTGTTTCCCCGGCATCCGCGCACAGGCGGCCGTGCTTCTGCGCTACGGTCTCCAAGGCGCGCACCACCGTGGTGCCCACGGCCACCACCCGGCCGGGGCCTTCCCGGCCCGCCTGAATGCGAACCGCGGCGTCCGCCGTCAATGCATAGCGCTCCGAGTGCAGGCGGTGCGCCGACACATCCTCGGTGTACACCGGCTGAAAGGTGCCGGCGCCGATGTGCAGGGTGATTTCAACCAGGCCGGCGCAGCGGGCTTGGATGCGCCGCAGCAGGGTCTTCGACAGATGCAGGCCGGCGGTGGGCGCCGCCACGGCCCCCGGGGCCTTGGCGAAAACCGTTTGGTAGCGCTCTCGGTCGGCGGTTTCGGCAGCGCGATCTATGTAGGGCGGCAAAGGCGTCTCCCCGAACCGCTCCAGAAACTCCGCCACCGGCGCCGGGAAGCGCAGCCGATGGAAGGCCCCTTGGCGGCCGAGCACCTGCAGCCGTTCGCCGCCGACCCGCACAAACCGACCGGCCTTCATCGGCTTGCTGCTGCGGGCTTGGCAGAGCGCCGTGCATTCGTTTTCAATGCGCTCCAACAACAGCTCCACCGCACCGCCGCTGTCCTTGACCCCGCACAGCCGGGCGTTCAGCACCCGAGTGTTGTTGACCACCACCAAGTCATCCGGCGCCAACAATTCCGGCCAATCGGCCATGCGCCGATGCGCCACCCCGTCGGCCTGCAGATGCAGCAACCTCGCTTGCTCCCGCTCCGGCAGGGGCGCTTGGGCAATGAGGCGCTCCGGCAGCGCATAGGCGAAATCCGCTCTCCGCATCGGCGTGCTCGACCAAACAACAGCAAGGCCGCAATTTTACCGGCCGCCCAAGGCAAAGTTCAGGGTGGAGCAGCACCAGCGAACGGACGGTGCCCGCATCGACATTTGGCCAGCGCAGCAGTTCGCCGCGACGGTCGCTGGTGGGGAGCTTTGCCCTAGCCGCTGGACTTCGGATAGCAGGTGGTCACGAAGCCCCTTCTGATGCAGCAGGTCAGGTCAGGGGCTTTGACCTTGAAGGGTGCGTTGCCCGCGAAGACAATCAAGTCGTCGGTCCAAGACCTGTTTAGGGACTCAGCGATATGGTGCCGAACGCCCTCGACATCCACCCCTTTCACCCTTTGTAGATAGCGCAAAACTGCGTGGTCGGGCTCAGCAATGCTAATCAAAGGCCGGCATGGGCGGCTGTCCGCACAACATCGGAGTCAGCGCAAAGCTTGATGCTCGGTGGAGAACGCCGATGAAAAATGGGCGGCCTCAGGTTGACAAGAAGACGGTCTCCGCTGACTATCGGGTCAAATTCACCCATTTGGACTGGGCATGACAGACCTCATCAACTTTGACGCTGTGCAAACAAGCGCAATGCACTTGCCGGAGACGCAACGCGCCGAACTGGCCTGCGAATTGATCGCCAGTCTTGATGGGGCCGCAGACTCCGACGCCGGAGAGCGGTGGGATGCTGAGGTGCTTCGTCGCCTGCATGAAGTTGAAGGCGGCGCCGCAGTCCTATTGAGTCGCGGAGAACTCAGCGACCGCATCGCGAGCCGTCTCCGCCAGCGTCTTGACCCGTAGAGTTCGAATCCATGAAGCTGCTGCCGAGGAGGCAACCGAAGCGGCGGCTTACTACAACGCTCGTCGGGCCGGCTTGGGCGAAAGGTTCCAACGGGCCATTGAGGAAGCTCTTGATCGCCTCCAAGCGGAAGTTGTCCCCTTGACGGCGCTAGCTGGTGAACCCGGTCGGCGCGGTCTCAAGAAACTACTAGTGCGCGGTTTCCCTTTCAGCATGGTGGTGCAGCCTAGGGCGGACGACCTAGTTGTTGTCGCCTTCGCACACCATGCGCGGCAGCCGGGCTACTGGCGGGATAGGCTGGACGACTAAGCCGTAGCGCGCCTTGCCACCTGCCATTCAAAGTGAACGGGACTGCCTTCCTCAAGCCAACCGACTGCTTGATTTCAAAATCCGAAGCCCAGCGGTTAGGGCCAAAGCTCCCCGGCCGCGACCGTCGCGGCGAACTGTTGCGCTGGCCAAATGTCGATGCCGTCGGCGGAGCGGAAGGGACGGCTGCCGGTGTACACCAGCGCCCGCCGCACCAATCCAGGTAAATCCTCTAGCTGGCGCAAGCCCTTCAACAGCCCGGTGTGGTATCTGTCCGCCGCCTTCACTTCAATGGCCAACAGTTCCCGGCCGCGCCGTAGCAGAAAGTCCACTTCAATGGCGGACTGGTGCGGCGCCCAATGGAACAGGTCGTCGTAAAGCTCCTGCACTTCCGCATGGGTGCGCAACGTTGTGGCGACCCAGCTCTCGAACAGCGGGCCTCTTTCCTCTGCGGCCACTGCGCCGAACTGCCGCTTGACGGCGCGCACCACGCCGGGGTCAACCCAATACAGCTTGGGCAGCTTGCGCTCGCGCACACGAACCTTGGCTTCCAAGGCGGGCAATCGAAATGCCAACAGGGTGTCCTCCAGGATGTCCAAATAGCCCTGCACCGTAGTGCGGGCCACGCCGGCGGCTTGGGCAATCCCGGTAACATTGACTCTTTGGCTGTTGAACAAGGCGGCGACGGGCAAAAAACGCACAAAGCCGGGCAGGTTGCGCACCAAGGCTTCGGCGCGGATCTCCTCCCGCAAATAAAGCTGCGCATAGGCTTCCAAAACGGCGCGGGGGGTCTCGCTTGTCCACACCAAGGGCACGGAGCCGTGGCGCAGCACCTTTTCCAAGCGGAATTCCTCGCCAAGCTCGGCGGCGGCGAGCGGAAACATGGTCTTCTTGAGCGCCCGGCCCGCCAACAGGTTCACACCGGCCGCCTTCAGCTTGCGTGCGCTGGAGCCGAGCAGTGCGAAGCGCAGCCGTTGCATCTCCATGCACCGATGAACCTCGTTCAACAGGGCCGGAAGGCGCTGAACCTCATCCACGACCACCCAATCCCCCGGCCCAAGATGGCCGATGGACTGCGCAAACAGCGACGGGTCGGCCAGCAGGTCCTGAAACAACCGCTCGTCAAGAAGATCGAGGAAGGGGGCGTTCGGGAAGGTCGCCCGTGCCCAGGTGCTTTTGCCCACGCCACGCATCCCAAACAAAAAGAAACTCTGCGCGGGCGGCTGGGTTAGACGACGGTAGGTGAGCACCATGACGGCAAATTTCCATGAAAAATGACGGCATGGTATGCATCTAAGCGCAACGATGCAACCATCTAGTCCCCATTTCAAGCCGCTAGGCAATGCGCTTGGTCAAGACAATTAGGTTGGCCATCCCTTCTGGTCTCCCTGTTGACGCACCGACATATCCAGAAGCATTGTCGAACTATGTGAACGACCATTCGGCTTTATGACCAGCTCTTGACGGACGCCAAGCGCTCCCGCGTCCCTTAGCGTCCAATTCCGTCCCGAAGGTGCCAGCGGCCGGCTGCTGCAAAAGTGGGGCCTCCAGCACCATTGGCCTTGGGTTGGCGGCACCATTTGTGGTGGATGGCGACGAGCGGTACGCCAACTACGGGTGCTTGCGCTTAGGGTGTACAATCCGCAGCCATGAGTAGGCTGATTCGAGGATTGCGCCAAAGGCCCGGCCACGTTGGGGGAGATTGGCGTGAACTGATGACCAGTGCGGTCCGGGGAGAGTGGCCTGCCCCCACCACCTCCCCGCAGACGCTCGAGGCCGAGCAAGGGCTTGGCATCCTCGGCAGGCCCTATTACTTCTATGCCCTACGGGCTGTGGAGAGTTTTGGCTTGGCGGTGTTTGTGCTGACTATTTGATCTTGAACTGGAGACACCAAAAGGTGGCTTGCACCAAAAAGTGAAGCGGCACATTGAAATTGAAAAAGGAAAAGTTAGGCAACCAAACTTGCGGACCCGCCACAAGCGCTATGAGGGTTTAAGCCGATGAGGCCCTTGCGCAACGAAAGCTCGGTTGGGCTTCACCCCTGCCTGTGCGCCAGCAGGCCGGACACGCGGGACAGCAGTTCGTCGGCGCTGCCGCACTCCAGTATCCAGCCGCCCACCTTGTCCAAGTCCTCCTGCTCCGTCAGGTCCTCCAGCAACCCGGCCAAGCGCTCCGCCGTTCCGGCGCCGAACTTCAGCGCCGCCAGCCGGCCGATGAGCCGTGCGCCGCCCCGCCGGGTGCCGCGCTCGATGCCCCTTTCAATGCCCTTTTCAATGCCGCGCTCAACGCCCTGTGCAAAGGCTTCCGCCCGCACCTTGGCGTCCCATCTGTCCCAAGCCGCCTCCGCCACCGTCGCCATAGCCGCTCCTTTTGTTTGCTCAAGTTCCTCAAAGGCCGGAAAGCCCGAACCGCCGGTCTTGTGCTCCCACAGCGCCCGCGCCCAGGAATGCAGGGCTCGCCGGAACGCCTCGTTGTCGCGCCCGGGGAAGCGGGCCATCCGCTCCGGTGAGCCATGCTCGCAACCCTCCCCCCAAGCCATGTCGCCTAGACGCTTGCGGTGGTCTGGCGCAGAGCTTTGGCCAGCGCGCCGCCACACCGCATGACTGTGACTGCATAATTCTTGCCTCGAAACTTCACCCTTCGTTTCGCTAGCCGTTGGATTAGCAATCGGTGAGATCCGCCGCCGTGCGCCACGACGGGAATGAATCGAGAGCGCACTTTTGGCGTGACCCTTTCGGTCACCTTGGAACCGCCCCGGAGCTCTCGAACTACCGTAGCCGGTTTGGCGCCCGAACGTTTTAGCTCCAACGGAACCACATAGAGATCAATGCCCTTGCTGCCTTCGCCAATGAACAAATAATCGCAACGGCTCCCTCGAGCTGGCGATTGTTTATGATCCATGTCGATTAAGTGGAATGGTTTTGGCGCACCCTCAAGCCCGACGGCGCAGCCCCGCCTTTCGCAATGCTTCACGAGACATCTGCAATCGATGTCGACCTGCTCAAATGGGGTGCTCACTAGCGCTTCGCACCTTCAACAGAATTGACAATGCTGGCCCATTCGTTGTAAATACCCTCCGTGACTTCCGCAAATTCAGCAGGGAACGTACCGCTTTCTGTATCAAGTGGAATTTCCTTCACGACAGACCCCTGGGGACGTTTCCTGGGGCTGAAAAGCCATGCTCCAACTTGGTTGGAGGTCAGTGCAAGATCCTCATCCAGTATGCGTTTCCTGTTGCTCTTTTTCACATCGGACAACCTGACCAGATTGGCCAGTGTTTCAAGCACCCATTCGCTGTGGGTCGTGATGATCACTCGTATTCCCGACTTCACCATAGTCGCAAGCAGACGGGTAAAGGACACCTGAATCGCCGGATGGAGGTGGGATTCCGGCTCTTCGATGATGAGGATGTCGCCCTTCCTTACAAAATACCGCAAGTACAGAACGACTGGGGCCAGCTCCGAAACCATTGACGAGGTGGTCATAAGCGGCAGCATTCCGCGCTTCCATGCGCTGGGCCGATAATTGAACGATGGATAGCCAACCACCGACGATTGAATTTGAACGGCGCCATGGAGAATTTCAGTCTCAAGACGTTGCGCCAACTTGGTGTTGGGACCTTCCCGCAGCCGGGATTCGCCCAATTCAACGATGTGGTCCAGAAAATCGGTGAGCACTCCCGACAACGTTGGCAACGGCGATTCAGCCGTAAGGCCCGCCCGCGATGCTCTGCCGAGCAGGGAACTGACCACTACGCGGTGTGCATGCATTATGCCCGTGCGATTTGCTGGAAGGTAATGTATTGGACGGCTTATCGGCCCGACCAGATATGGCAAGGCCAAGTCGGCCACTTCAGCGATCAGAATATTTCCATGGACGCAGCTATCATTAACCCGCAACCCCATAATTGTATGAAGCAGGTACTCATAGTGACGGCGATGGTTGCCTTCAAATCGCAGAGGAATATCGTCATTTATCTTAGCCGCTAATCGGCACCCATCTCGTTCTACGGTAAATTCGTATTCGAGTGGTTGGTCATACATCATATCGCCTATGTGGTCCCGACGAATGACAATTTTCGCAGCTTTACCCCTTGACCGAATCAATGAGGATGCCTTTTGGACGCCAAAGCATCTTGTGATCTCAGCGTCGAATAAAGGACCAGATTCGCTAACGTCTCGCAGTATGGAACGAACCAATTTAGCGAGCTCTTCCGGAAACTCGATGCTTGCCTCGGTCTTGGCGCGAGCCGTGCGCATGGCTTCATATTCCTGTTCAGCCCATGGCAGGGCGGCCTCCAACGCCTTCCGAGACGCTTTGGCAGATAGGCCCTGAGGGGAACGATAGAGGGGCATTTTCACCCACATCCGGCCGCCCCGCCCGCTGCCAAAGAACTGATGCAGCGCGTAGATCAGGATTGCAAGGTAGGATTTGCCCGTGTTGCTCGGACCGACAAAGACCGTGAGCGGGCGCAACTCAACGGTGGCCTCGGCGATGGCGCCGAAATCCTTGACTGAAAGGACGCTATGGGTTTTCGATGTGGTCATCGTGCTTCCTTGGCGGCGGTTGGCAATGGTCGGCTTCAGGCTGCACGAGGTTATTTGTCCTGCATTCAAGCCTCAATGGCCCTTGCGCAACGAAAGCTCGGTTGGGCTTCACCCCTGTCTGCGCGCCAGCAGGCCGGACACGCGGGACAGCAGTTCGTCGGCGCTGCCGCACTCCAGTATCCAGCCGCCCACCTTGTCCAAGTCCTCCTGCTCCGTCAGGTCCTCCAGCAGCCCGGCCAAGCGCTCCGCCGTTCCGGTGCCGAACTTCAGCGCCGCCAGCCGGCTGATGAGCCGTGCGCCGCCCCGCCGGGTGCCGCGCTCGATGCCCCTTTCAATGCCTTGCTCGACGCCCCTTTCAATGCCCTTTTCAATGCCTTGCTCGACGCCCTGTGCAAAGGCTTCCGCCCGCACCTTGGCGTCCCATCTGTCCCAGGCCGCCTCCGCCACCGTCGCCATAGCCGCTCCTTGCGTTTGCTCAAGTTCCTCAAAGGCCGGGAAGCCCGAACCGCCGGTCTTATGCTCCCACAGCGCCCGCGCCCAGGAATGCAGGGCTCGCCGGAACGCCTCGTTCGCCGGTGCGGGGAAGCGGGCCGCCTCCTCCAGCAGCCGCGGCGGCAACTCCTGCGGCGTCCCGGCCGCCTGCAGCCGCACTGTCGCCGACACCCGGTTCTCCAAGGGCCAATCCTGCGCCGGACGCGCCCCCGAAGTCAAGGCACCGCCCGCCGCCAACAAATGGTACGCCTGCGGCTGAAAGAGCGCCAAGTCCTGCGCCGCCGCAGCCGAAGGCAGGGTCGCCAAGTCGGTTGCCCGGCCGACGGCGGTCCAAGGCTCGCTGCCGTTGTACACCACGATGGGCAGCACCCAGGGCAGCCCGTCCGCCTGCTTGGCCGGGCCGGCGCGGGCCGCCCGGTCGCGCAGCATCTCCGCGTACTCCCGCATGCGCTTGGCCATGCGCCCGTCCACCTCGGATTGGAACTCCACCAAAACTAAGACGTGGGGAGAGCCGCCGCCGCGCCGCCGGCCGCGGCGGAAGCCCACCCGCCAAGCCATGTCGCCCAAGCGCTTGCGGTGGGCTGCGTCCAGATGCTCCGAGGAGCGGTCCTCCAAGGTGGACAGGTCCAGTTCGTCCACCCAGCCGGGTATGATCAGGCGCAGCAGGTCGGCCGTGACTTCGGGCAGGCTGTAGATGTACTTGTGGGCCGCGTCGTGGTCCATGCGGGCAAAGTAGGGGGTCCGCAAGGGGAAATATGCAGGAAATGGCTGAAATTGGCCTGCGAGATCGACCCTTGCACTGGGGTGGTTCACCAAGGGCTTGCCCCGGTGTTGCGCCATACAGAGAAATACTGTATGTATAAACAAATATTTGGCTCGAGGGGCTGTTATGGCTCGTGACTCGAAAATCGAGTGGACCGACCACACCTTCAACCCCTGGTGGGGATGCACCAAGGTGTCGCCGGCCTGCGACCACTGCTACGCCGAGGCTTGGGCCAAGCGGGTGGGGCTGGACATCTGGAGTGCCGGCCGCCCCCGGCGCTTCCTGAGCGACGCCTATTGGCGGCAGCCGTGCCGCTGGAACGTGGCGGCGGAGCAAAGCGGCCGGCGAGCCCGCGTGTTCTGCGCGTCCATGGCGGACGTTTTCGAGTGGAAGCGAGGGCTGTCGGCTTGGCGAGAGCGGTTGTGGCGGCTCATTGAGGAGACGCCGTGGCTCGATTGGCTGCTGCTGACGAAGCGCCCCCATCTGGTGCAACGCCTCGCGCCTTGGGGCGACGACTGGCCGGCCAACGTCTGGCTGGGCACCACGGTTGAGAACCAGAAGTGGGTGGATAAGCGCCTGCCGCACTTGGCGATGAATCCGGCGCAGGTACGGTTCCTTTCTTGCGAACCCCTGCTCGGCGAGATTCACTTGGACGACTGGCTGGCGCAAAAGACCGTGCATTGGGTGATCGCCGGCGGCGAGAGCGGCCCGAAGGCTCGGCCGTCTGATCCGGCTTGGTTCGCTGGGG